>NZ_QVAI01000021.1 GCF_003427025.1 Jiangella endophytica | reverse complement strand
ATCGTACCCGCGCGCCGACCGGCGGCACCGCCGCCGCATGGCGCACCGCTGAAACCCCGCACAGAACGGAACGGCATGACTGGTGATCTGCGCGACCCCCCTGCGACCGAACGCCGCCATCCCGCCTCGGCCGGGCTCGACCGTCTGAGTGCGATCGAGATCCTCCGGCTGCTCAACAGCGAGGACCACGTCGCCGTGGCGGCCGTGACCGACGTGCTGCCGTCGCTCGCCACGCTGGTCGACGCGGCCGTGGACCGGATCCCCCGGGGCGGCACCGTCCACTACTTCGGGGCGGGCACGTCGGGACGGCTCGGTGTGCTCGACGCCGCGGAGCTCATCCCGACGTTCAACCTGGAGCCCCATGTCGTCCAGGCGCACCTGGCCGGCGGGGAACGGGCACTCGTGCACTCCATCGAGGAGTCCGAGGACTCCGAGTCCGACGGCGCCCGCGCCGCGAGCACCCTCACCGGCCTCGACGTCGCCATCGGGCTGGCCGCGTCGGGCGGCACACCCTACGTCGGTGGCGCGCTCGAGGAGGCCCGTTCACGCGGCGCCTTCACGGCGCTGATCACGAGCAACCCGGAGGCCCGGCTGGCGCCGCTCGCCGACGTGCTGATCGCGCCGTCCACGGGCCCCGAGGTCCTGACCGGGTCCACCAGGCTCAAGGCGGCGACGGCCGCCAAGATCATCCTGAACGGGTTCTCGACGGCCGTCATGGTGCGGCTGGGCCGGACGTACTCGAACCTCATGGTCTCGGTCGTCGCGACGAACGCCAAGCTCCGCGACCGGATGCTCCGGATCCTCGGCGAGGTCGACGATGCGGGCCGCGAGCACCACGCCGCGCTGATCGACGCGGCCGGCGGCGACCTGCGCGTGGTCGTCGTCAGCGTCAAGGGTCGCGTACCGCTCGACGTCGCGCGGCAGGCACTGGAGCGTACCGGCGGGTCCATCCGGGCCGCGCTCGATCAGCTCTCCATCGCACCCGACGAGAGGAACGACGCAACGTGAGCATGAAGTTCGCGGTCATCGGCGCCGGCACGTTCGGCGCCCGCCATGTCCAGGCCTACGACCGCCACCCCGAGGCCGAGCTGGTCGGCATCTGCGACCTCGACCTCGCTCTTGCCACGAAGGTGGCGGCGACCTGCTCGACGCCGGTGCCGGTGTTCGACCGGCTCGACGATCTCCTGGCCATCGACGGACTCGACGCCGTCTCGGTGGTCACCCCGGACCATCTGCACCGCGACAGCGCCATCGCCGTGGCCGAGGCCGGCAAACACCTGCTGGTCGAGAAGCCGCTCGCCACCACGGTCGAGGACGCGAAGGCCATCGTCGCGGCGGCCGAGGCGAACGGCGTGACCCTGATGGTCGACTTCCACAACCGCGTGAACCCGCCCTTCGTGAACGCCTACGACGCGGTCCGCAACGGCCAGGTGGGCGAGGTATCGTACGTCTATGCACGGCTCAGCAACACGATCGGCATCGCGTCGTCGATCAGCTGGGCGGGATCGTCGTCCTCCCTGTGGTTCCTCGCCAGCCACATGGTCGACGTCGCCCAGTGGGTGACCGGGCAGCGCATCGTCCGTGTGCACGCACGCGCGGTCCGTGGCGTCCTCGAAGGTCGCGGCATCGCCACGCCGGACGTGTTCGTCGTGGTGGCCGACTTCGCCTCCGGCGCCCTCGGCGTCTTCGAACACGCCTGGATCCTCCCCGACTCCCATCCCACCGCGAAGGACCTCAAGTTCGAGGTCCTGGGCTCGGACGGCGCCGTCTACGTCGACGGCTCCCACAACCGCGCCGTCGAGGTGTACGGGCCGGCTCAGGCGCGCTATCCCGACGTGATGGCGCCACCGTACGGGCCGCACCTCACCGGGTTCATCATGGACGGCATCACCCACTTCGTGGACTCCGTCATGGGCCGGCGGCCGGTCGTGGCCACGGGCGAGGAGGGCGTTCAGGTGACCGCGGTCCTGTGCGCCGCACTGGAGTCCATCGAAACCGGGCGACCGGTCGAGGTTCCACCCGCCACCTGACCGACGTGGCAGCGTGAGCGCCACGACACCTGCCGCAAACACCAGCCTCCGGCCAGGACGGCGGCGCCGCCGTGCCCTGGCTGTCGCCAGCCTGACCAGGACGAAAGGAACGGCCATGACCACACCGGGTCCGCGGCTCGCGCTCGGCCTGGACATCGGCGGGACGGCGACCCGGGCACTGGTCATCGACGGTGCCGGCCGGCGGCTGGGGTCCGGGCAGGCCGACGGCGCCAACCTGACGTCGCATGCGCCGGAGAAGGCACTCGACGCGGTGGCCGCGGCGGTCACGAGGGCCCTGGCGACGGTGGACCCGGCGCACGTACGCGCCGCGGTGATCGCGTCGGCCGGCGAAAGCAACCTCGCCCGCCCGGAGATCGCGTCCGTGCTGGCCTCGCTGTGGAAGGAGGCGGGGCTGACCTGCGGATACGAGGTGGTCGCCGACGCCGTGGGGGCGTTCGTGGCGGGCACCGCGTCGCCGGACGGGACGCTGGTGCTGTCCGGGACGGGCGCCCTGGCGGCACGGTTCACGGACCGGCGGCCGGCGCAGATCGTCGACGCTCACGGCTGGCTGCTCGGCGACTTCGGGTCCGGGTTCTTCCTGGGACGAGCAGCCGTCCAGGTGGCACTGGCCGCGCTCGACCGGCACACCCGTCCCGGCGCGCTGGGCCTGGCGGTGCTGCAGACGCTGACCGGCGCGACGCAGTTCGACCCGGCGTCGCGGCAGGTGGTGGCCGACCTCGTCCTGTCCGTGCACGCCAAGCCGCCGGTCGCGCTGGCGGCGCTGGCGCCGCTGGTGACGACGCACGCCGGGATCGACCCCGAGGCCGACCGGATCCTCGCCGAGGCGGCGGACCAGCTCCTCGCGGAGACCTCGGTGGTGCGGGGACCGGCCGACGTGACGCCGATCGTGCTGGCCGGGTCGCTGCTCACCTCCGATACGCCGCTGGCCGCGCTGGTCCGCAGCGGCCTCACCGCCACCTGGCCGTCAGCGGCCATCGGGCTGGCCCTGGACGGCGCCGCCGGCGCGGCCTGGCTGGCCGCCCGATCCTTCGACCCCGACGCCGCCGGCCGGCTGTACGCCGCCCTCTTCGGCTGACGCCGGCCCCGGAGCCGGCGGGTCTCGCCACCTCGCCCCCGCCCGGCGACTCAGGGTTACCCGTGCCCGAGCTGTGGCCCCTGCGGCCTGAGTACCAGGGCGACCTGCTGATGCTCGTCAGTGTGGCGCTGATCTATTCCGTCGTCGCCATCCAGCGACGAAGTTGGCTGCGCGCCCTGGTGGTACTCGTCCCGATCGCCGGCGCCATCTACTCCCTCAGCGCTGACCGAACCACGACGGGAGGGCCGGCGGGCCGGCGTCCCAGGCCAGGCTCCATGCCTCGGCGTCGGTGTCGGCCAGCACGGCGCACGCCAGCCAGTGCTCGCCCGGCTCGTGCTCGCCGAGCAGCAGCGGCAGGGCGGTCAGCGGCATGATCAGGTTGGTGCCTGGCTCCGGGTCCAGCACCCGCCCGGCCCGCTCACCCGTCGGGTCGGTGATGCCGCTGGTGCCGGCGGGCCCGCGCGCCCATGCGGCGCCAGCGCCCTGTCGCCGGTCGGCGGAGTCCGCCGTCAGCTCGTCCCGGTCGACGGCGAAGCCGCCCTCGGCGCTGTGCAGCCGCCGGCCGGTCCGCAGCCGGTGGATCCGCAGGTGCCACGGCGGGTGCGGCAGCAGCCAGGTGTCGATGTCGACGTCGGGCCACGGCTGCCAGCGGGAGTGCGGCACGTCGCCGTCCAGGCCGACCGCCACCGGCTCCTCGCGGACCCGGTAGTGGACGCCGTCGTCGGCCAGCGCCAGCATGCTGTCGGGCGCGAGCTGCTGCAGGCCGCGCCCGCCGACCGGCACGCTGAATCCGAACGCGGTCGAGTAGGCGAACTTGCCGTACTTCTCCGGTCCGTGCCGCAGGCCCGGCGCCGGCTGGCCGTGGGACAGCGCGACGACGTGCGCGTCGGGCCGGTCCCGGTAGGTGACGATGCCCGCGTGCGGCGCGGCGTGGACACCGCTGAGGTCGGGCAGCGGCTCCTCGTCGGCCTGCCAGAAGGGGTGCCCGGCGGGGAGCGCCAGCGGCAGGAACGTCTTCATCGCCCAGTACGGGGAACCGGGCGCGTTGTACGACTCGGCCATGACGAGGTTCGGGTAGCCGTAGCCGATGGACAGCGTGCCGTCGGGCTGGAAGATCGGCCGCCGCGCCCACCACCGCAGGTTGCGCAGCGCCAGCCCCTTGACCACACCCCACGGCAGCGCCTCGACGCCGGCGAACGCGAGCGCTCCCCAGAACCCTCCTTGCGCGAAGCGGTAGGTCAGGCTGCGTCCGTACGGGACCGCCGCGCCGTCGGCGCCGAACCAGTGCACGAAGTCGCGGGCGAACACCGCGGCCCGGCCGCGGAACCGCTCCGCACGCTCGGGATCGGACTCGCCGGCGAGCCGGGCGTAGATCAGGCCGTAGAAGTGGAACGCCCACGGCACGTAGTAGTCGCGCCGCGTGGTCGGGCCGTCCTCGTACCAGCCGTCGCCGAGGTGGAAGCTCTCCAGCCGGTCCAGCGCTCGGTGCATGGCGGCTTCGTCGTGCTCCGCGCCGACGTTGGCGAGACCGAGGTTGACCAGCACGCGGAAGAAGAGCCAGTTGTTGTCGATGATCTCGTGGCGGTTGATCTCGAACAACCAGGCGGCCAGCCGCTGCCTGGCGTGCGGGTCGAGCGGCGTCCACACCAGCTCCGGCACCAGCGACAGCGCGAACCCCAGTGCCGCCATCTCGACCATGCGCTGGTCGCGGCTGGTGACGTCGCCCCAGTACTCCGGGTGGGCGGCGTCGGGTCCGTGGGTCAGCCCCTGCCGGACGCGGGCCCAGCCGTCGTGGTCGCCGCCGCCCGCGGCCAGCGGCACCAGGCCCCACAGCAGGCGCGAGAAGCCCTCCAGCTCAGCGGCGGCCCGTCCGTAGTGCGCCGCGGTGTCGCCGAAGCGCACCCGGGCACCGCCCGGACTGGTCCGCGCGGCCGCCGGCGCGCACAGGGCGCGCACGGCGTCCTGGACCTCGGCACGTGTCTCCAGCCGGAGCCCGGCGAGCGGATTCGTCACCGGCCGCTCACCACCCCGGCCATGGTGGCGAGTTCGTCCAGCGCGCGGCGACGTCGTCGGGCAGCGTCCGCGGGAAGTACTCCGCGGCCAGGTCGACGGCGTCGCTCATCTCCGAGCCCAGGACCAGGGGCTCGCCGGTGCGGCGCACCCAGTGCGTGATGGCCCGAGCGAGCACTGCGAGGTCCTTCGACGTGTGTGCGGCGTTTGATCGCCTCACGATAGTGGTTCGCGCGCTCCGGCGGGTGATCGTAGCTGCGGTGGTAGGGCGCGTACCGGGACCGCCGGGGGTGTGCGCGACGTCGCCGATGTCGACGGTCGCCCACGAGGATCGCGGCAGCACGCGCCGCGAACGCGTGGTCGTGGTCACGGTGTGCTCCTCGGCGGGTCGGCGGACGAACTCAGAGCGAACGGGATCCACTGGCAGGACGGCAGCTCGGCGACGCCGACCACCCACTCCGCCACGGCGCGGGCCGGCGGCGGCCGCCGGATCGCCACGGTCAGCACGTGCTCGCCGGGTGGCAGCCTGAGGTCGGTGAACTGCCCGAGCGGTGCGCTGTGCGGCGACGGGAACAGGTACTGGCTGCCCTGGTCGCCGAAGAGGTACTCGCCGTCGAGCCAGGCACGGAAGTGCTCGGTGCAGTTGACCATGACGCGCACGTGCTCGCGGCCGCGGCCGTCGAGGGGATACGAGAGCAGCAGGATCGCGTCGTCGAACTCCGTTCGCGGCAGCCGGACCCAGGTGCCGGGCAGCTCGGCCGGCTCGGGCACGACGCCGAAGTCGGGCAGCGCGCTCCCCGGGTGCGGCAGGCCGGTCAGGTCGCGCCCGGCCCAGCTCTCGAAGTCGGTGTTCACCCATGACCGCAGCACCCGCAGTCCCCGCGGGGTCACCGTGACCGGTTCCGCCTCCGCCGGAGGGGCACCGGCGAGGCGCTCGCGCAGGCCGGCGACGAGGTCGGCGAAGGCCGGGATGGACGGCGGCGCCGTGACGCCGTGGATCTCCGGATTCAGGACGAGGTCGTCGCCGATCGGCGTCAGCCAGCGCTCCTCGATGCCGGCCGGATCGATGATCCCCAGCAGGGCTCCGAGCGACGCCACCGAGGAGTCGGTGTCGCCGCCGCAGTTGTTCGTGACGAGGATCCGCTCGGAGAACGTCGTCCCGGCGAGCAGGCCCAGCACCACGAAACCGGTGTTCGGCCGCACGTCGGTGAAGTCGGAGTTCCCGTAGCGCTCCAGGATCCGCGCCCGCACGTCCGGCCAGTGACGTCCCTCGGCGTGCCAGCCCCGGACGTCGCGGACCACGCGCGCGACGCCGCTGCCGGGATCGAGGCCGGCCAGGGCGACGTCCAGCAGGTGATCGATGCCCCGGCCGGCCTCGGTGAACGCGGCGGACTGCAGCCGTGCGAGGAAGACCGCGGCCGCGATGCCGTCGCCGTCGTGGTCGAAGCAGGCGTCCTCGTAGGCGTAGGCGGCGGCGAGGTCCGGGTCGCCCGGCGCCAGGCAGGCCCAGAGCTCCGACCGGATCGCCGCGCCCTCGCCGCAGGTGAACCAGTTGTCGTGCGAGCCGGTGAGCGGTGGCGGCAGGCCCTCGGCCAGATTGCGCAGCCCGACGCCGTACTCGTTCCAGGGGAACCGGACGTGCTCCGCCCACGCCTGGGCCAGCAGGGTCCGGCCGACCACCGGACGCTCCGCCCGCGCCAGCACCCAGGCGAAGACGACCTGCAGGTCGAGGTCGTCGTTCGGCACCATCTCGGTGGGCACCGGGTGGTAGAAGGTGGCGCGCAGCGGCCCCTCCAGCCCCTCGAACGTCTGCCCCAGCGTTCCGCCGACGGCCTTGCCGCGCCAGCATCCGAGCAGGCGCTCGCGGTAGGTCGCGCCGGTCACGGCAGCAGCCGGCGGGTGGCGACGCGGATACGGCTGCCGCGGCTGGTCACCGTCACGACGGCGGCCCGCACCGGGCTGCGCGCCATGAACACGGCGTAGGCGCCGCCGCCCGGCCCGACATCGGTGAACAGGCGCGTTCCCGCCGACGTGACGACCCGCACGTCCACCGGCGCCGGCTCGAGGTTCACGACGTGCACCGCCAGGCCGGCGGCGCCGTCCGGGCCGGTCCACTCGTGCGCCGTCGCCGCGGCCGCGACCTCGTCGCCGCCGGCGTCGGCGAGGCTGACGGTCGTGATCTCGACCGTGAGACCGCCGTCGTGCTCGACCCGCAGCACGTGGTGCTCGTGCGTGCGATCGGGAAAGTAGCGCCGCCCGGTCGCGGTCAGGCTCGCCGCACGCTCGGCACCCCACGAGAACTGGACCCGGAGACCGCGGCGGGTCAGGCTGAACCCGGTGGCGGTGGCCGTGGCGGTCGTCCCCGGCGGCACCCGCGTGCCGTCGGCGAACTCCAGCACGTCGCCGGCCTGGACCATCAGCGGGACCACCTCGGTCGCCGGGCCGGCCGCCTGGACCGTACGCGCGATCCCGTCGTGCCGGTGCACGACGTCGGTCGTGACGGTGCCGCCGCCGCTCACGTACCGCCCGGTGAACACCCCGGCGACCGCGCCGAGCAGCGACGGGTCGAGCGCCGGGCCGCCGGGGCCGGCGCCGTCGTGGAAGGTGGCGACGACGTCGGTCAGGGCCGCGTCGACGCCCGCCGCCGTCACGGTGGTCCAGTGGTCGTCGTCGGCGTTGTTGAACGACGCCACGATCGCGCCGGTGTCCGGGTGCCACAGCAGCCCCGGCCCGGACCGCACGCGCGCCGATCCACGCTCGCCGAGCAGGGCGGCGAGGTAGTAGCCGGGCCGGCGCACGAACAGCAGCTGCTGGTCGATCGTCCCGCGGCGGTACTCGGTGAACACCTGGTCGCGGCCGGGCCGCAGGTCCGCGATCAGCGCCCGGCGCTCGGACTCCGCGACGTTCCGCGGCGCGCGGGGCACGTGCATGTACAGACGCGGCGACGTGTCGCCCTTGACCCGTGGCGGCACGGGAGCGGGGTCGGCCGCCCAGGCCGTGCGGCCGGCCGTCTTGGCCTCGGCGGACATGTGGAACGCGCCCAGCGCGGGGACGTCGGCGACGAAGAGCCGGCCGAGCGCGGCGCGGTCGCGGTCGTCGGCGGCGTCGTCGGTCCGGGTCGAGGCGGAGTTGCGCATGCAGGCCGCGCCGTAGCTGACCCAGCCGGGTGCGCCCGGCTCCGGCAGCAGCACGTACTGCGCGAAGTCGGCCCAGCGCCGGGCCATCTCGACCAGCAGCGGGTGGCCCGTCCACTCGTACAGGTCACCGAGGTCCGGCAGCATGACCTCGTAGTTGTAGCCGAGGTCGAAGCCCAGGGGCTCGTGGAAGTAGCCGGCCGGCGCCTGCCCGTGCTCGGCGAGCAGGGCGATCCGGTCGTCGAGGCCGGCCGCGATCGAGGCGTCACCGAGGACCGCGGCGGCCTGGGCCACACCGGCGAGCCCTCCGACGAGCTGGTTCACCAGCTCGAGCGGAAGGTTCCAGTGCCAGCGGGAGGTATCCATCAGCCAGGTCGCCGCGGCGCGCATCGACGCCGCGAGCTCGGTGCGGCGCTGCGGCAGCAGGCCGGCCTCGTCGAGGTCGCGATAGACCGCCCCGAGCGCCACCAGCCCGAACCCGGTGGTGGCCAGGCTCTCCTCCTGGTAGGTGACCGGCCAGGCGCCGGTCGGCCCCTGCAGGCCCAGGTAATAGGTGAGCGCGGCGTCCAGGCGTCCCAGCAGGTTCGGGTCGAGGTGGTACGGGTTCCAGGGCCGGTCGTGCGTCAGGAACCAGCTCAGGGTGGCGACGTGCTCCATGATCCGGGAGTTGCGCGGATCGTTCGGCGTGCGCCACCAGCCGTCCTCCATCCAGCCGTACAGCTCCGGGTCGTCGTCGACGACGCTGTTGGCCAGCGGCGCCAGGATCATCAGGTACGACCCGAAGACCTGCTCGCGCGGCGCGAACGCCGTCCGGTCCGGCTCCCCCGCCGGCAACACCGCCACCAGCGGCAGCACCGTCCCGGCCGACGTGGCGAAGGCCCGGGGCGCGCCGGCGGCCACGCCCGCCAGCGTCGCCGTCGCGGCGCCCACGCCGCCGAGGAAGGATCGCCGGCTCAGCGGCGGCGGGAAACGGCGCGGGTACTCGGGTGCGGCGGTCATCGTCGACTCCGTTCCGTGTCTCGGGGACGCCGCCGGAGCGGCGCTGGTCGGTGCGCTGGGGAGGGTCAGAGCCGGATGCGGCGGACCGTGACCGGCCCGCCGGCCGTCGCGCTCACGACCACGTGCCGCACCGGCCGGGACGAGTCGAAGAGCTCGTACACGCCCGCGCCGGGAGCGACGCCGTCGTGCGTCCGCGACCCGGCGGACGACCTGATGGTGATCGCGACCGGGCCGTCCTCGAGGTTGGTCACGTGCACGGCCGTGCGGTGCCGGTCACCGTTGCGGACGGCGTGGGCGGTGGCGGCGACCGCGAGCTCGCCCGGCTCGAGCTCAGCGAGGCGGACCGCGGTGATCTCGGTCGTCAGCGTTCCCGCGTGCGCGACGGTGAGGACATGCTGCCGGCGGCTCGCGTCGGGGAAGAAGACCCGGTCCGTCGCGGTGAGCGTCACCGGCAGGTCGGTGCCCCAGGAGAACACGAATCTGACGCCCGCGCGGGTCAGCACCAGGCCCGACGTGGTCGCCGTCGCGTCGCCGCCCGGTGCGACGGGCGTGCCGTCGGCGAGGGCGAGCTCGTCGCCGTCGCGCAGCACGAGCGGGAGCTGATCCCTCGCCGCGCCGGCGGCGGACACCGTCCGGCGGATGCCGTCGTGCCAGTGCGCGACGTCCGTCGTGATGGTGCCGTCCTCGGTGACGTAGCGCGTCGTGAACACGCCCTCGTACGCGTGCAGCTCGGACCGCGGGATCTCCGGGCCGGCAGCGTCGGGACCGTCGTGGTGCGTCGCCACGACGGCGCTGCGCGCGGACTCCACCCCGGTCGCCGCGATGGTGTTCCAGCTGTCGTCGGTGAAGTTGTTGAGCGTCAGGACGACGGTGCCCGCCTCGGGGTGCCACAGCAGCGCCGGGCCCATCCGCTGGCGGTTGTAGGGCCGGACGCCGTACTGGCCGGCGAGGTAGTAGGCGGGACGGCGGACGAAGACGACGTGCTGGTCGATCGTGCCCTCGCGGACCTCGGTGAACGTGTCGTCGCGCAGGTAGGGCAGCTGCGCGACCCGGGCGTCACGCTCGTCGGCGTCGACGCCCGCGGGCGCCTGCGGGACGTGCATGTACAGCCGCGGCGACGTGTCCTGCTTGGCCCGCGGCTCGACCGGGTCCGGCGACACCGACCACGCCGCGCGCGCCGCCGTCTTCTCCTCCGTGGGCGAGTAGAACGCGCCCAGCTCGGGGACGAGCGGCAGGAACACGCGGCCGAGCGCGACCCGGTCGGTCGCGTCCCCGGGCCGTGGGAAGAAGGTCGTCGTGGCGTTGCGGGCGCTCGCGGCCGCGACGTGGAAGCCGTACGTCTCCCCCGGTTCGAGGACGACCACGTAGCCGAACCACCGCGCCCAGCGGCGGGCCAGCTCCACCACCGACGGATCCTCGGTGTGCGCGTAGAGGTCGCCGAGGTCGGGCAGCATGACGTCGAAGTTGTAGCCGGCGTCGTACGCCAGTGGCTCGTGGAAGTAGCCGGCCGGCGCCTGTCCCTGCTCGAGCAGCAGTGCGCAGCGGTCCGGGAGCGCCGCGGACAGCGACGGGTCGCCGAGCACCGTGGCCGCCTGGGCGACTCCGGCGAGACCCGCGACGACCTGGTTGGCGTACTGGACGGGCAGCGCCCAGTGCGGCCGCGCGAGGTCGACCAGCCAGGCCGAGGAGGCCCGGATCGCCGCCTCGATCTCGGTGCGGCGGTCCGGCAGCGCACCCACCGCGATCAGATCCCGCAGGGTGGCGGACAACGCGACCGTCCCGAACCCGGTCGAGGCGAGGCCGTGCTCCTCCCAGCGGTACTCCGGCCACGAGCCGTCGTCGTGCTGCAGCCCCAGGTAGTACGTGAGCGCCGCGTCCAGGCGGCCGAGCAGGTTGGGGTCCAGGTGGTACGGGTTCCACGGCCGGGCGTGGGCGTAGAACCAGCTCAGCGTGGCGACGTGCTCCATGATCCGGGAGTTGAACGGCTCGTTGGGGCTGCGCCACCAGCCGTCCTCCATCCACCCGTACCGCTCCGGGTCGTCGTCGACGACGCTGTTCGCCAGTGGCGCCAGGATCATCAGGTACGAGGCGAACACCTGCTCGTGCGGGTCGAACGCCGTGCGGTCCGGCGCGCCGGCCGGCAACGGCGTCACCAGTGGCAGCACCGTCCCGGCCGACGTGGCGAAGGCGCGGGGCGCACCGGCGGCCAGTGCCGCGAGCGTCGCCGTCGCGGCGCCCACGCCGCCGAGGAAGGACCGCCGGGTCAGCGGCGGCAGGAAGGGGTGCGGGTCGGGTGCGGCGGTCATCGTTGACTCCGTTCGTTGCGGGACGCGCGGATGGTGGACGATGCGGGCGGGTCAGCCCTTGAGGCCGGTTCGCGACAGGCCCTCGACGAACTGGCGCTGGGCGAACAGGAAGACGAGGAGGATGGGGACGACGGTGAGCGCGGTGGCGCCGATCTGGGTGTTGTGGAGCGGTTCGCCGTAGCTGTCCTGGTAGCGGGTGAGCGCGAGGCCCACCGTGAACAGCTCCTCACTGCGCAGGAAGATCAGTGGCTCGAAGTACATGTTGAACGAGGCCAGGAACTTCATGATCGCGACGGCGGCGATCGCCGGTCCGGACAGCGGGAAGGCGATCCGCAGGAAGATCCCCAGCCGGCCGAGCCCGTCCAGGCGCCCGGCCTCCTCCAGCTCCTGCGGCAGCGAGAGGAAGAACTGCCGGAAGATGAAGACCCCGACGATGCTGGCCGGGCCGAAGATCGGGATGATGATCAGCGGCAGGTGGGTGTCCATCCAGCCCAGGTCGGCGACCCAGCGGAAGATCGGGATGATCGTGACCTCGCCCGGGATCATCATCCCGGACATCAGGACGAGGAAGAGCTTCCCGGCGAACGGGAACCTGATGCGCGCGAAGGCGTACCCGGCGATCGAGCACACGATGATCGAGCCGATCGTCACCACCACGGCGATGTAGAGCGAGTTCAGGTACTGCCGCGCGAACGGCGTGACGGTGAAGATCTTCGAGACGCCGTCGAGGGTCCAGTCCCTCGGCAGCAGGGACGGCGGGACGGCGAAGATCTCGTCGACCGGCTTGAACGCGGAGAAGAGCATCCACAGCGTCGGGTACAGGAACGGCACCGACATCACGACCAGCAGGCCGTACAGCACGACCTTGGTCAGCAGGCCGCGCCGCCGGGCCCGGGCGGCGCTGGGGCTCGGGGCCGGCCGCGGGCGGGTCTCCGGTGCGGCGGGCAGGGTCTCAGACCTCATCGTGCACCCACCTGTTGCGGGTGCTCCACTGCAGCGCGGCGAGCCCGAGCACGACGACGAACAGCAGCACGCCGATCGCCGACGCGTAGCCGAAGTCCTGCTGCTCGAACGCCGTGCGGTACAGCAGGTACGAGATCACCATCGTCGAGTCGCCCGGACCGCCCTGGGTCATGATCTGGATCGGCACGAAGACGTCCATCGCGCCGATCATGGTGATCATCGTGACCAGCAGGATCGTCGGTGCGATGAGCGGCAGGGTGATCGAGCGGAAGATCCGCCGCGGCGACGCGCCGTCGATGCGGGCGGACTCCTTGAGCTCCGCGGGCACGCCCTGCAGCGCCGCGAGGAACAGGATCATGTTCATCCCCACGCCCTTGAAGACCTGGATCACCACCAGCGTCACCAGCGCCCACGACGGGTCGCGCAGCCAGTTGGGCCCGTCGATCCCGAGCACGGACAGGAACCCGTTGATCCCGCCGTTGCTCGCCACGAGGTAGTTCCACACGACGACCCACGCCACCGCCGACACGACCATCGGCGAGAAGAAGAACGTGCGGAAGGTCGTGATGCCGCGCAGGCGCTGGTTCAGCAGCAGCGCGAGCGCCATGGCGAGGCTGATGTTCAGCACCATGAGCAGGGCGGCGAACTGGAACGTCGTGACGAAGGACGACCGGACCGCGTCGTCGGCGGCCAGCCGGCTGAAGTTGTCCAGCCCGACCCAGTCGAACTGCCCGATCAGCGGCGTCCATTCGTGCATCGCGTACCAGATGACGAACCCGAACGGCACCAGGCCGAGCACGATCACGCCGATGACCACCGGAGACACGAACGCGAGCCCGACCAGGGCGTCCAGCCTGGCCGCGCGCCGGGCACCGGAGGCGCGCCGCGGCGGGGCGCCTCCGGACACGCGGCCGGCGACCTGGGCGACGTCGGCGACCACGCCGCTCAGCTGCCCGAGAGGATCGGGGCGATGTCCTCGCACACCTGGCCGAGCACCGTCTCCGCGTCGCCGTCGGCCACCCACAGCCCGTCGAGGTCCATGCGCACCGCGTCGGTGAGCTCGCTCATCGCCGGGTTGCCGGCCTTCGTCCGCGCCTCGAGCGCCTGGTCGATCACCGTGCCCTGGAGCTGCTCCGGGGACAACGCCGGCGCGGCGGCGGTCAGCGCCTCGACGGTCAGCAGCGACTCCCGCGGCGGCGGGAAGAACTGCGCCAGCAGCGCCGAGTTCTCGGGGTTGGTGAAGTAGGCCAGGAAGTCCGCGGCGACATCGGGGTTGTCGCCGCGGGCGACGACGCCGACCCCACCCTGCCCGACCACCGGGACCGTCCCCTCGGGCCCGGCCGGCAGCGGGAGGAAGTCCCACTGGAACGCGTCGCCGAGGCCGGTCGAGGCACTGAGCTGCCCCATCCGGACCGCCACCTGGCCGGAGGCGAAGTCGTGCTCCTCGCCCGGTCCGGGCACCGCGCCGTTGGTGAAGATCTGCGTGTGGAACCAGTCGAAGAACTCGACCATCTCCGGGGAGTCGAACGTGCACTCGGCGCCGTCCTCGCTCCACGGCTGGGCGCCCCAGGACATCCACATCGCGCCGAGCGCGTCGTTCCACATCGTGTACGGGTCGGCGGCCGGCTGGAACCCGGCGACGCCCTGGCTCTGGGCCGTCGCCGCCGCGATCTCCATGACCCGGTCCCAGGTCCACTCGCCGCCGGCGACCAGGTCGCGCGGCACGGGCTGACCGGCGGCGGCGAGTAGGTCGAGGTTGACGAAGATGCCGAACGGGCTGTTGGAGAACGGGTACCCGTACAGGTCGCCGTCGACCGACCAGAGCTCGACGGCGTCGGGCAGCAGGTCGTCGAGGTCGTACCCCTCGGCCTCGCTGAACGTGGGCGTCAGGTCGGCGAACACGCCGCTCTGGACGAACTGGGCGGCGTAGCCCTCGGAGACCCAGGCGAGGTCCGGGGCCTGCCCGCCGGCGATCTGGGTGGTGAGCGCGCTGACGTAGCTGGAGCCGGTGATCGGCTCGAAGGTCACGCTGCTGACCAGGTCCGGGTGCTGGTCGATGTAGGCGTCGGCGATCTGCTCGAAGATCTCGTGGTGCCCCTCGTTGGCGCTCCACATGACCATCCGCAGGTCGACCGGGCCGTCCCCGGCGTCGCCGGCGGTGTCGCCGTCGCCGCCGCTGCACGCGGCCAGGAGCAGGCAGGTGGAGCCCAGGACCGCGATGGTCGTGGACACGGGCCGGCGGAACGTGGGTTGCTTCATGGCGTCTCCTGTCGGATGTGCTGGCGGGTCGGGCGATTCCCGGCGTGACCGGGCCCGACGCTGCTTCCCTGGCAGTGGGGTGGTCCGCTGACGAGCACATCCGGCGCGAGTGGCGACGGCATCGTCGAATCCCTCCCCAAACGTCGGCGTTCAGGAGCAGATCGTTGCCTGCTGGCGGCGTAACAGTACTGCAGCTCTCCGAAAAGTTCTAGAGAAGTTCCATAGAATTTTCGGTGCCGCGCTCGGGCTCAGAGCAGAGTGCAGGGCAGGGTCGAACCCCGGCGCGCCGAGCGGCGTCCGGAGGGAGTGAGAGCAGGCCGGTCAGGCCCGCGGCGCAGCGGTCGAGCCGCGGACCATCAGGCGGGTGGCGAGCTCGGTGTGGTGCGGACGGGCGGTCGAACCGGCCAGCAGCGCGACGATCGTCTCCACCGCGGTGGCGCCCATCAGGTCGAGGGGCTGGCGCACCGAGGTCAGCGGTGGCGAGGACATCTGGGCCATGATGAGGTCGTCGAAACCGATGACGCTGAGGTCCTCGGGCACCCGCAGCCCGGCCCGGCGGGCCGCCTCGATGACACCGAGGGCCTGGAAGTCCGAGGCCGCGAAGATCGCCGTCGGGCGGTCCGGGGCCGCGAGCACCTCGGCGGCGAGCTCGAGTCCGGAGTCGTAGGTGAAGTCGCCCGGGACCACCAGTGGCTCGTCGTGCTCCCGGCCGGCGCCGTTGAGCGCCGCGCGATAGCCCGACACCCGGGCCCGGCTGGCCAGGGCCGCCTCGAATCCACTGAGCATGACGATGCGGCGGTGGCCGAGCTCGAGTAGGTGTTCCGTGGCCGCCAGGCCGCCGGCCCAGTTCGTGGCCCCGACGCTGTAGGTGTCCTCGTCGGGGTTGTTGAGCGGATCGATCACCACGAGCGGCAGGCCGTGCCCGGCGAACCGCTGCCGCTGCTGCTCGTCGAGCACCGACGTGATGGCGATGACGCCCCGCCGGCCGGCGGCGTGGAGTTCGTCGATCCAGCGCAGGTCGCGGGCGTCGTCGGGGTGGAGGGAGACGTTGATGTCGACCTGCGCCGGCGCCGCGGCGTCGACCGCGCCCCTGATGACGTCGAGGGTGTACGGCGAGTGCATGTCGCGGGCGAGCACCGCCACCGGGGTCAGCGAGCCACGGCGCTTCTTCGTGGCGACGTACCTGCGCTCCTTGAGGATCCGCTCGACGCGCTGGCGCGTGACGTCGGAGACGTCGGCGCTCCCGTTGGCCACCTTCGAGACCGTCGAGATCGACACGCCCGCGATCTGCGCGACGTCGGCCAGCGAGGGCTTCTTACGATTCGCCCCCCGGTTCGACACGGCATGACTCCTCTCGTTCGGACCGCCTGGAAAGGCCTGCGATCCGCAACTCTAACCTAGAATTCTACGAAAACTCGGGTTACCGTTGCCGCAGTCCCGGCGGCCATCGCGGGCAGCATGACACACCCACTCCCGGCCGGAAGCGAGCTCAGCGTGGAACTCCAGGCAGACGTCGCGGTGATCGGTGGCGGGCTGGGCGGGGTCTCCGCCGCCCTGGCCGCCCTGCGGGCGGGACGGCGGGTGGTCATCACCGAACCGACCGGCTGGCTCGGCGGACAGCTGACGAGTCAGCTGGTCCCGACCGACGAGCACCTGTACATCGAGACCGACGGCGCCAACCGCTCGTACCGGGAGTTCCGCGACGCGCTGCGCGCCTACTACCGCGCGCACTACCCGCTCACCGAGGCGGCCCGAGCCGACCCACGGCTCAACCCGGGCCACGCCTGGGTGAGCCCGGTGAGCGTCGACCCGCGGGTCGCCGTCGCCGTCATCGACGATCTGCTCCAGCCCTATCGCAGCTCGGACCGCCTCGTCGTGCTGATGCGCACCGAGCCGATCGAGGTCGGCACCGACGGCGACCACGTCACCGGTGTGCGGGTGCGGTCGGCCTCGGGCGTGCTCACCGACATCACCGCCTCCTACTACCTCGACGCGACGGAGCTCGGCGACCTGCTGCCGCTCGGCGGCGTCGAGCACGTCTCGGGCCGGGAGTCGCGGGAGACGACCGGTGAGCCCGGCGCCTGGCCGACGGCCGACCCTACCGACATGCAGGGCGTGAGCTGGTGCTTCGCGATCGACCACCTCGAGGGCGAGGACCACACCATCGACCGGCCGGACGACTACGCGTACTGGCGCGACCTGCGCCCGCCCCAGCTCGACGGCCGGCGCATCCTCAGCTTCGGCGAGCCGGTGACGCCCGCGGGGAAGCCCGGGCGGGTCTACACCCTGACACCGAACGTCGACGGCGACGAGATCGACCTCGACCACCGGAACATGGGTCTCGCGCCCGAGCTGTGGAACTACCGGCGGATCGCCGCGCGCCGGCAGTTCCGCGACGGCTTCTACCGCAGCGACGTCGTGGTCGTGAACTGGCCGATGAACGACTACGTCGGCGGGCCGCTGTTCGGCGTGCCGGACGCGGCCGAGCACTGGGCCGGCGCGAAGGCGCTGAGCCGGTCACTGCTGTACTGGCTGCAGACCGACGCGCCCCGGCCCGACGGCGGCACCGGCTGGCCGGGCCTGCGGCTGCGGGCCGACGTCGCCGGCACCGACGACGGGTTCGCGATGCACCCGTACATCCGCGAATCCCGGCGCGTCCTGGCGCTGAAGACGATCGTCGAGCAGGAGGTGTCCACGACGTACCGCGGCGACGCGGGCGCGCAGCCGTTCCCGGACACCGTGGGAGTCGGGCACTACTTCTGGATCGACCGCCACCACACCACCGGCGACGGACGGGGCGCGGGCGGCGTCCCGCAGCCGTTCCAGATCCCGCTGCGCGCGCTGATCCCGCGGCGGGTCCGCAACCTGCTGCCGGCGGCCAAGAACATCGGCACCACCCAGATCACCAACGGCTGCTACCGCCTGCACCCCGTCGAGTGGAGCGTGGGCGAGGCCGCGGGAACGCTGGCGGCCTACTGCCTGGACGCGGCGACGGAGCCGCACGCCGTCGCCGCGAGCGAGGCCGCCGTCGGCGACTTCCAGGCCCACCTCGACGCCCGCGGCGTCCAGCTCCACTGGACCGGCGGCCACCGGCACTGGTGACAGGCCGTGGGCCACTGCCCGCGGCACCGACGGGCCTGAAGGTCCTCGACACTGGGACGACGTCTCCATGCGCGCCCCGGGCGTCTGACGTCGGGCATGATGTGCCGATGCGCGTCGAGGTGCCGTGGGCGGGCGTCGGCTATCCGCGGCCGTTCCGCCGACACCAGCGTCACGCCCTCGACGCCCTCGGCGCGGCCTTCGCGGCGGGCCGGCGCCGCGCGTGGGTCGTGTTGCCGCCCGGCACCGGCAAGACCCTCGTCGGGCTCGAGGCGGCCCGCCGCCTGGAACAGCCGATCGTCGTGTTCGGGCCGAACACCGCGATCCAAGGACAGTGGATCGCGGCCTGGCGGGAGTTCACCCCGGCGCGCATCCCGGCCGGAACGGACCGGAGTCTGGAGCTTCCCGTGTCGGCCCTGACGTATCAGGCGCTGGCCACCTTCGACCCGGACGCGGAGGTCGACGAGGAGGGGCACCGGCGGGCGGGCGGCCTGCGGGACCGGCTGCACGAGAACGGCCGTGCGCTGGTCGGGGCGCTGGAGGCCGCCGGGCCTGTCACCGTCGTCCTGGACGAGTGTCATCATCTGCTCGAGGTGTGGGGCCGGCTGCTGGCCGAGCTCCTGGACGACCTGCCGCAGGCGCACGTCATCGGGCTGACCGGGACACCGCCGAACACCCTGACGGCCGATCAGGCCGACCTGGTCGAGCGGCTGTTCGGGTCGCCGCTCTACAGCACGTCGATCCCCGCCGTCGTGCGGGAGGGACACCTCGCGCCGTTCGCCGAACTGGCCTGGTTCACGTCGCCGTCGCCGACGGAGTCGCAGTGGCTGGCCGGGCAGGCCGAACGGTTCGCGGAGCTCCAGAACGACCTGCTCGCGCCGGACTTCGCCGGCATCGGCTTCCTGAGCTGGCTCGACGAGCGGTTCGTGACGCGACGGGCGAGCGACGGCGCGGCGCCGGCGCTGGCGTGGTCCAGGCTCGAGGGCGACGCGCCTGAACTGGCGGCGGCCGCGCTCCGCCTCCACCACGCCGGGCTGCTCGCCCTTCCCGACGGCGCCGTCGTGCGCGAGGAGCACCGGCACGACCCGACCGCGCAGGACTGGGTGACGCTGCTGCACGACTACGTCTCGGCCGGCCTGCTGACCTCGGACCACCCGCGCGACCGCGACGCCGTCGACGCGATCCGGGCCGCCCTGCCCGGTGTCGGGTACCAGCTCACGAAGCGCGGCATCCGCCGCGGCCGCTCCCCCGTCGACCGGGTGCTGGCCCGGAGCGAGGCGACCACCGACGCCACGGTGGAGATCCTGGCCGCCGAGACCGCGAACCTCGGCGGCCGGCTGCGCGCCCTGGTGCTGTGCGACCACGAGCGGGCCGCGGCCACCCTGCCGGCCCGGCTGCGTGGGGTCCTCGACGCCGAGGCGGGGTCGGCGCGACTCGTGCTCACCCGCCTGCTGTCCGATCCACGCACGGCGGTGCTGCACCCGGTGCTGGTCACCGGGCGTGCCGTGGCCACCGACGCGGCCACGGCACGCGAGTTGGTGTCCTTCGTGCGCGAGCACGCGCCCGGCCTGCGCCTGGACGACGTCCCGGCGCGGGCCACGGGTGCGGTCGACGTCACGGGCGGCTGGCGATCGCGGCACTGGGTGCCGCTGGTCACCCGCTTCTACGAGACCGGCGCGACACGGGCGCTCGTCGGCACACGGGCGCTGCTCGGCGAGGGCTGGGACGCCAGGGGCGTCAACACGCTCGTCGACCTCACGACCGCCACCACGCCGACGGCAGTGGTGCAGACCCGCGGCCGGGCGCTGCGCATCGACCCGGACTGGGCCGAGAAGGTCGCGCACACATGGACCGTCGTGTGCGTCTCCGAGGAACATCCCGGGGGCACGAGCAGCTGGGACAGGTTCGTCCGCAAACACGACGGCTACTTCGCCGTCACCGACTCCGGCGAGATCGCCTCCGGGGTCGGCCACGTCGACCCCCGGCTCTCGCCGTTCGCGCCGCCGCCGGTGGCCGAGTTCGCCGCCGAGAACGCCATGATGCTGGCCCGGGCGCAGGACCGGGACCGGGTGCGGGCGCTGTGGGAGGTCGGCACGCTGTACCGCGACGAGCTGGTGCACACCATCCGGGTGACCCCGCGCCGCGGCCGGCCGCCCGGCTGGGCCGCGCCGGCCGAGTCCGTCCCCGCCCGGAGACCACCCGTCCTGGTGCCCGCGTCGCACGGCGCCGTCCGGGCCGGCTCGGGGCCGGACACCTCTCCTGTGCGAGGGCGCGCAGCCGCGGGTGGCGGGGCGGTGCTGACCGCCGTGCTGACGGCCGTCCTCGCCTCAGCTGCACTGTGGTGGCCGGCCGTCCTGACGCTGCTCCTCGCCGCCGTGGCCGGCGGCCTGCTCGTCCGCCACACTCGCGCGGCCCAGCTCGCCGCCGGCCGGGACCTGGCCGAGCTGGCCGCCGGGCCGGACCCGCTCGCCTTCGCCTCCGCCGTCGCCGACGCCCTCCACGAGGCAGGCCTCTCGGACGTCGGCGCCGACGCGGTGACAGCCGCAGTCGAGCGGGACGGCACGTATCGCGTCGTCCTCGCCGGGGCGAGCGCGGAGACGTCCTCGCTGTTCGTCACCGCGCTGGACGAGCTGCTCGCGCCGCTGGTCTCACCCCGCTACGTGGTGCCGCGCCACCTCGTCGAGCCGCTGCCGGCGACACCCGACGCGCTGCGCCGGGCCGGCCGGGCCTGGCTCTCGGGTCACGCGCCGCCGAACGCGGTCGTCTACCACGCGGTGCCGTCGGTCCTGGGCGCCAACGTGCGCAGGGTGCGTGCCTTCGTCGCGGCCTGGCACCGCTGGGTGAGCGGCGGCGAACCCGTGCGCACCGCCACGCCCGAGGGCGAGGGCATCCTCGTCACGCATCGCGGCCTCGACCCGTTCGCCGCGACGACCGCGCTGCGCGTCGCGTGGCGCTGACGCGTTGGGCGCGAGAGAAGGCCCACCGTCGATGTGCGTCATGATGGCGCTGTGATCACTGCAGGGCGGGCGGCGGGCCGGTGGGTCCGTGAGCACCCGGGCCACGTCGTCGACCTGTTCGTGTACGTCGTCGTGCTCAACCTGGCGATCGAGTACGTCCCCTCCGTGATCAGCGAGGGCTTCACGCTCTCGCTGCTCACAGCGGTGCTGCTCAAGCTGGCCCTCGAGGTCGTCATCGCCGTCAAAGGCAGGATCGTCGCCCGGTTCCACGCGGCGGCGACGCGGGGCGGGAAGGCCGCGGCCGGCCTGTCGTTGTGGGCGGTGGCGGCGGGAAGCAAGTTCGTCGTCCTCGAGCTGGTCGACCTGGTCTTCGGCGACGCGGTGAGCCTGGGCGGGTTCTTCTCGGTGACGCTGCTGGTCCTGGTCCTGCTCGCGTCGCGCGCCGCCGTCCGCCGTCTCCTCGGCCTCGAGGAGACGGCGGTCCCGGATCGACTCTGATCAGTCGGCCACGGCGGCAGGCTCACTCGCCGGGGCGGCGGCAGCGGATGCTCGCTCATCCGCAGGCCGCGGCGGGCCGTGGATCCGCAGCCGGCGGACGGCCCATGCGCCCTCGTGGCGGGCCGGGGCCGTCACCGTGTCAGCTGCCGAAGGACAGGCCGCGCGCCTCGAGCTCGTCGGTGAGAATGCGGACCGACCTCGGCCCGACCCCGTGGATGGCGAGCAACTGCTTCGGCGTCACCGCGGTGAGCTGGTCGTAGCGGGTGTAGCCGTTCAGCGCGAGTTCCCGGCGGGCGGTGCGGCCGATGGCCTGCGGATACTCCGTCGGGACGGGGGAGTCCTGGGGTGGCATGGGCGTCCTCTCCTTCGGCTGCCGTCGATCGTAGGGGCCGCCTCCGACAGTCCACCGGCCGGCAGAATGGTCGCCGTGCCCGCGCCACCGACCGTCGTCGTGCTCACCGGGCTGCCCGGCAACTGCTGCTCGGCCAGTCCGCGGTCGCCGACTGCCTGGTGGACGACGCGGTGCTGCGGCACTGGCGCGGCCTCGCCGACGAGCACGGAGCGCGGCTGGCGGTCGTCGAGCACTTGTCCCTCGACACCGCCGCGATGGACGCCGACGCCGCGCTCGCCCGCGTCCTCGCCCACGCCGGCGCGGCATAGGCGCGGCCCGCAGGTGGTTGTCACGATCATGACCGACAGCAGTGCAGCTCTCGACCACCTGAACCGCACCGGCACCGTCCGGCTGGCGACGCGGACCGAGGACGGCCGCGAGATCGTCACGAAGATCTGGGCCGTCGTCGTCGACGGCGAGGCCTACATCCGCAACGGCTACGGCGACTCCTCCAGGTGGTACGCCCGCATCCGGCGCACCGGCCGGGCCGCGTTCGTCGACGGGACCACCCGCTACGACGTCGCCGCCGAGCCGGTCACCGACGAGGCGACGAACGTCCTGATCGACGACGCCTACAGCCGCAAGTACGCCGGCTCCGGCTCGGCCCTGCGCATGATGATCACCGGCGACGTCCGCACGTCCACGCTGCGGGTGACGCCGGTCTAGACGAGTGGGCCCGATTGTCGGTGGTGGGGCCGCAGCGTGCTTGTCGACCGCGATGATCATCAACGATCGCGGACAACACCAGGCGTTCTCCCGCTCCACCAGGCATGCATGCCTCGTGACGCGCCAGAACGCCTCATAGCCCTGCCTCCAGTGGAGGCCTCATGCGGACCGGTCACCTCGGCAAGGCTCACCGCTCCGCAACCCGGACGAGTCAGACGGCCGGGCGACGATGGACCTTGCCAAGGACAAGGACCAGCGCGCTGAACAGTCGCTCCTTCATCCCTCACGACCACGGGAGTTCATTCGGGCTCACTCCTCGAGGATCGGTCCACCCCGCCGAGGCGGACCAGGCGGGACTCTCCCGACCCGACGGGCGCGCCGCAGGCCGCGCACACGGCCGCGAGATGCAGCTCCGCGCCGCAGGAGTGCTCCCACACGGTCGGCGGCGGGCCCTGCGTGACGTAGCGGTCGCCCCACTCCATCAGCGCGAGCAGCACCGGTTGCAGCGCCCGCCCGGCCTGCGTCGGCAGGTACTCGTACCGCTGTGGCTGCTCCGAGTAGAGCCGTCGCTCCAGCACGCCCGCCTCGACCAGGGTGCGCAGCCGGGTGGCCAGGATGTCGCGGCTGCCGCCGGTGGCGGCGGCGATCGCGTCGAAGCGGAGGTTGCCCAGCAGCACCTCGCGCAGCACCAGCAGACTCCACCGCTCGCCGACCACGGCCAGCGCGTTGGCGATCGAGCACTCCCGCGCCGACGACGAGGTCACGCCGCGCCGTCCAGCCGCTCGACGATGGTCGCGTTGGCGAGGCCGCCGGCCTCGCACATGGTCTGCAGCCCGTACCGGCCGCCGGTCTGCTCGAGCACCGACAGCAGCGTGGTCGTCAGGCGTGCGCCGCTCGCGCCCAGCGGGTGCCCGATGGCGGTGGCGCCGCCGTTGACGTTCACCGTGGCGGGGTCGGCGCCGGTCTCGTCCAGCCAGGCCAGGACGACGCTGGCGAACGCCTCGTTCACCTCGAACGCGTCGATGTCGGCCAGGGTCAGCCCGGCGCGGTCGAGCACCTTGCGCGTCGCCGGGATGATGCCCAGCAGCATGAGCAGCGGGTCGGCCCCGGCGACGGCGAACGAGTGCAGCCGGGCACGCGGCCGCAGCCCGAGCCGTCGCGCCGTCTCGCGCTCGACGATCAGCACCGCCGCCGCGCCGTCGTTGACCGGCGACGAGTTGCCGGCGGTGACCTGCCAGCCGATCTCCGGGAAGCGCCGCTCCCACACGTCGGCCCAGAAGGACGGCTTCAGCCCGGCCAGTGCCTCGGCCGACGTGTCCGGCCGGACCGACTGGTCGACCGTGAGGTCGGCGCCGGGGACGGGGACCACCTCGGCGGCGAACCGGCCGTCGCGCCAGGCGGCGGCCGCACGCTGGTGACTGGCCAGCGCGAACTCGTCCAGCCGCTCGCGCGGCAGGGCGTAGCGGGCCGCGATCAGCTCGGCGCTGACCCCCTGCGGCACGAGCCCGTCCGGATAGCGCTGCGCGATGCCCTCGCCGAGGAAGTCGCGACCGGCCGCCTGGCTGCCGATGGGGACCCGGCTCATCGACTCGACGCCGGACGCGATGGCGACGTCGTAGGCGCCGCTGATGACGCCCTGCGCCGCGAAGTGGACGGCCTGCTGGCTGCTGCCGCACTGCCGGTCGACGGTGACGGCGGGCACCGACTCGGGGAACCCGGCGGCCAGCGCGGCCCAGCGGGCGGTGTTCATGCTCTGCTCGCCGATCTGCCCGACGGCGCCGCTGATGACGTCGTCGACCGCGGCCGGGTCGAGGCCGGTGCGCTCGACGAGCGCATGGAGGGCCGTGGCATGGAGGTCGACGGGGTGGACGCCGGCCAGCGCGCCGCCCGGCTTGCCCTTCCCGAGTGGCGTACGAACCGCGTCGACGATGACAGCTTCTCGCATGACACCACTCTAACTGCTGGGTTGGATAATCCAACCCACTACTTTCGCTGACCTCGTCGCCCCGCCGTCCGCCGGAAATAGACTCGCGACGTGGACGCCGACGCCATCGACCTCGACGCGTTCGAGGGCATCGTCACGCAGGCGCTGGAAGAACTGCCCGACTGGGTGCAGGAGGCCGTCGCCGGCATCGCGATCATGGTCGACGACGAGCCGCCGGCCGACTGGCACGGTCGCGGGCTGCTGCTCGGCCAGTTCCACGGGGTCGCGCGCACGCGCATCGGCGGCCGCGTGCCGGGCAGCCTGCCCGACCGCATCGAGCTGTACCGCGTCCCGATCCTGAAGGTCAGCCAGACACCCGACGACGTCGCGACGCGAGTGCGGAAGGTGCTGGGACACGAGATCGGGCACGCGTTCGGCATCGCCGAGACCCGGCTGCGGGAGCTCGGATGGTACTGACCGGGGCATTTCCGCAATTCACCCCGAACCAGGACTTTCCGCCCTCCGTCGACGGCGTCGACCATCACCCACGGCAAGGTCACGAAGACTATGTTTGCCCAGGCCAGAGGCCTCTTGCCGCAACATCTCGGCGCTGTCTACCGTACGAACGGACCACCCCTGTGGACTGAACTGACGAAATCTGCGGAACGGCTTTTGCCGCCTCCACGCGCCTGAGTAGGGTTACGCAACTGGGGGGCGATCTGTAGCGGCTTCGTGCGAATTTCGCCAGATCTCCCTCCGGACACCAGAAGGGATCTCGGTCGATCAGCAGGGCTCGGCAAGAGAAGTCGACGGGACGCCGACGTGGCCATGGGGCCAAGTCCAGCGGCCCCCGGTTCGGCGTGTCCCGGCCGTCCCCGGCCGCCTGGCTCTTCGACAAGGTCCGCCGCTACCCGGTGGTCATCGTCTGCGCGTTCGCGGCCACGCTCGGCATCACGCTGGGCAACATGCTGGTGCCCAGCATCGACCACGCGCTCGGCATCAACCGGCTGCCGTCGGCCGACCAGATCATCGCCTCGCCCGGCGACGAGCCCGACGAGTCCTCCGGTGGCGAGGGTCCCGGCGGCACCCCGGCCGAGGGCGACGACGACGGCTCCGCCTCCGCCGACCCCGACGATCAGGGCGACGACGGCAACGGCGGCGGCCAGTCCGGCGGCGGCGGTGACTCCTCCGACGAGCCCGACGCGGAGCCGGGAGGCGGCGACGGCACCGGGTCCGGCGACGGCGACACCGGCGACCCGTCCGAGAACCCCGGCGAGACCGAGACCGGCCGTCCCGACGACACTCCGTCCGACGAGGGCGACCCGTCCGACGAGCCCAGCGGCGACGCCACCGAGGTGCCCGGCATCGAGCTGCCGACCAACCGGCCGACCAGCTCGCTGCCCGATGACGACGACCCCACGCCCACCGACAGGCCGACCATCAGCAAGCCGACCGAGAAGCCGACGGCGGACGACGACGAGGCGTCGGACGACGAGGACGACGAGGACGGCGGCATCTGCCTCGAGATCGACCTGTCGCCGCTCGAACTGGCGCTCTGCCTGCTCGGCGGCGGCCAGGCCAGCCCGTCGCCGCTCCCGCACCTGCCGATGCCCTCGGCCACGCCCACCCCGACGCCGACGCCGACACCCGAAGAGACGCCCACCCCTGAGGGGTAGGACACCGGGCGTCCTCCGGCTCCACCTGGCAGGCATGCCTGGTCATGCGCCAGAACGCCTCGTCCCGGCTCGGCTCCCCGACGGCTCGGACCCACTCGTCCAGAGTCAGCCGAAGGTGTGGTCCAGGTGGGCCAGCCCCAGCCGGGCGTACTCCGCGGCGCCGCTCTCGACGCCGTAGGCGATGTCCTCCAGCAGTGCGCACCGCGCGTAGAACACGACCCGCTCGGGTGCGACGGCGTCCGCGTCGCCGTCGTACGACCCGGCGATGCGCTCGACGACGTCCGGGCCGAGGTCACGGTAGAGCCGGCCGAGGTCGACGGCGGGATCGGCGATCGCCGCGTCGGTCCAGTCGATGACGCCGGTGATCGCCGCGCCGTCGGCCAGCACGTGCTCCGCGCCGAGATCGTTGTGGCAGAACGTCAACCGGCGGGCCGGGCCGGGCGGCGGCGCGGCGAGGAACGTCTCGACCCTGGTGCGGTCCGCCGGCGCGATCACCTCGGCCGCCGTCTCGTACGACTCCGCCGCGTCGGCCAGCCACTGCTCGCCCGGCGCGCCGTCGGTCTCGACCAGCGCGGACAGCGTGCCGTCGGCGTCGGCGTGGAGGCCGGTGAGGAACCGCGCGAGCGGCTCGGCCAGGGCCGCCGGGTCGGCGACCGGACGGAACAGCAGCGGCGCGCCGGTCAGCCGCCGGTACGCGAGGATCCCGGTCGGCTCGTCCACGAACACCGGCTCCGGCACCGGCAGGCTGGACACCGCCGCGACCGCCGTCAGCAGCGCCGCCTCGTGCCGTGCCGCCGCCAGCCGCACACCGGGGTCGTCGTCGCGGGAGCGGCGCAGGACCAGCTCACCGCCGGCCTCGTAGGCGACGTTGTCCAGGCCGGCGCCGAGCGGCACGACCGGCGCGCCGGCGAGACGGGGCAGCTGGCGCCCGAGCGCCGCGCGAATGTCGTCGAGCATGCTGGCGAACGTACCCGGCGTCGGAGAGACTGCAAGACATGCCGAGCAAGGTCAACGTCGACGTCGAGGGCCGCACCCTGGGTCTGAGCAACCTCGAGAAGGTGCTCTACCCGGAGACCGGCACGACCAAGGGCGAGATCATCCAGTACTACACGCACGTCGCGCCGGTGCTGCTGCCGCACCTGCGCGACCGCCCGGTCACCCGCAAACGCTGGCCCAACGGCGTCGAGGAGGCCAGCTTCTTCGAGAAGAACGCGCCGCGCGGCACGCCGTCGTGGGTGCGGACGGCCGAGCTGCCGTCGCCCGGCTCGACGATGGACCGCGAGACCGTCGTCTACGTCATGGCCGACGACCTCGCGACGCTGGTGTGGCTGGCGAACCTCGCCGTCCTCGAGCTGCACGTGCCGCAGTGGACCGTCGGCGCCGACGGCAAGGGCACCCACCCGGACCGCCTGGTCGTCGACCTCGACCCGGGCGAACCGGCGAACATCATCGAGTGCTGCCAGGTCGCACTGCTGCTCGGCGAGCTGTTCGACGACGCCGGCCTGGCGTCCTACCCCAAGACCAGCGGGTCGAAGGGGATGCAGATGTACGTCGCGCTGGACGGCTCGGCGACCGACGACGAGGTCAGTGGGTACGCGCGCGGGCTGGCGCAGCGGCTGGAGCGCGAGCACCCGAAACTGGTGATCTCGCGCATGGAGCGGGCCGCGCGCGGCGGCAAGGTGTTCATCGACTGGTCGCAGAACAACGGCGCGAAGACGACGATCGCCCCGTACTCCGTCCGCGCCCGGGCCCACCCGACGGTGTCGACACCGGTCACCTGGGACGAGGTCGAGCAGGGCGCCCGGTCGACGGCGCGCAAGCGG
Organism: Jiangella endophytica; assembly: GCF_003427025.1. Lineage (GTDB taxonomy): Bacteria > Actinomycetota > Actinomycetes > Jiangellales > Jiangellaceae > Jiangella > Jiangella endophytica. The sequence continues at coordinate 105,332 of NZ_QVAI01000021.1, read as the reverse complement.
CTGCCGCTGCAGTTCGACATCGACGACGTCCTCGGCCGCCTCGCCGACGACGGCGACCTCCTCGAGCCGATGCTCACCGAGGCGCACGCCCTCCCCACCGGCTGACCGTCCCGGCCCGACCTCCACCCCCGTCCAACGTCCACCCCCGGCCCACTGTCGATCATGGAGAAGTCGTGACTCCCCGTCACTCGGAACCCCGACTTCTCCATGATCAACTTGCCTGTGGATAACGCTGATCAAGATCATCCGGGACCGGTCATGATCGGGCGATGCCACGCCGCGTCGTCATCCCCGAACCGTTCTGCTCGCGACCCTTCCGCGTCCGCCACGCGAGGTCGGCGGGCGTACCCGTCGACGTCCTCGACGGGCCGCGGTTCCGGCGGCCGTTCCGCGGTGTGCGCGTCCCCGCATCGCTGCCGGACACACTCGTCACGACGTGCCGGGCCGCCCGCCTCGCACTCCCCCGCGAGGTCGCGTTCAGCCACGAAACCGCCGCGTTGCTGTGCGACCTGCCTGTCGCGGAGTTCGACGGACGCGTCGACGTCATCGTGCCGCCCGGCGCCGTAGTGCCGCGTCTGGATCGAACCGACGCCCGCACCGGACTGGACCCGGGCACCGTCATCGACGTCCACGGCCTGCCGGTCGTCGCGCCGGAACGCACGTTCGTCCACCTGGCCGCCACCTGGCGGCTGGATGACCTCGTCGCACTCGGCGACGCCATGCTGCGCCGCTGGACCACGCCCGAAGGTCTGCACGACGAGGTCTGCGGGCTGACCCGACGGCGGGGCATCGTCCGTGCCCGCGAGGCGCTCCGAATGATCCGTCCCGGCGTCGACTCGCCCATGGAGACGCGCGTCCGCCTGCTCATCGTCGCGGCCGGCCTTCCTTGCCCCGAGGTGGGAGTGAACGTCATCGACGACACCGGCGCCTGGCTCGCCCGCCCCGACCTGTCGTACCCGCGGCTGCGCATCGCCATCGAGTACGACGGCGATCACCACCGCACCGACCAACGCCAATGGCGTCGCGACCGGTTCCGCGACGAACAACTGCGCGACGCCGGCTGGATCGTCATCGTGCTCACCGCCGACGACGTCCTCCGTCACCGTCAGCGGACCATCGACCGCATCCGCCGCCACGTCCAACTCCGCTCCGCAGCCATCGGCTGATCATGGAGAAGTCGGGGTTCCGAGCGGCGGAGAACCCCGACTTCTCCATGATCAACGGGTCGACGCGGGCTGTGGGCGGCAGGGCCACGGCGGCGGGCGAGACAGCGACGAGGCGCGGGCCGCGGGTCAGCCGTAGCTGACCGGACCCTCGGGCAGGCCGGGCAGCAGCTCCTGGACCTCGTCGCGGCTCAGGCCGGTCGCCAGCAGGACGTCGACCGCGAGGGACCGGACCTGGGCGATCACGACCTGCCCGGCGAAACCGCCGGTGTGGTCCAGCGCCTCGGTCGCCATGCGGGCGGACTCGACGGCGGACACGCGGGCCTCGCTCGGCTCGTCGCCGCGTTCGAGGTCGATGCGGAGCAGGCGGACGGCACCGGCCAGCGCCCGCAGCGACTGCGGCAGCACCCGCGGCACCGGCTCGTCGCGCTGCAGCAGGCTGATGACGTGCCGGCACAGCACGCGGGTGTTGCGGGTCATGTAGTCCAGCGGCGTGGCGACGTCGAGGTAGGCGGCGAGGTGGCCGCGCTTCTGCCAGCGGACCGGCGCGATGCGGGCCACCTCGTTGGCCCCCTCCAGCGCGGAGTGCATGGCGTCGACGTCGGTCTGAGTGTCGCGGGCGCGCTCCAGCGCCTCGGTGGCCGCGCTCCGGTCGCGCTCGGCCAGGGCATGCGCCGAGGACTCCATGACCTCAGCGACGGTGGTGAGCAGCGGGTCGATCTGCCGCCGCGCCGCCACGACCGGGTTCAACGGCAGCAGCACGATGCTGATGACCAGCCCGACGCAGCAGCCGATCAGCGCGTCGACGAACCGGTCGAGGTTGAGGCCGTCGGGCACGGCCGGCGCCAGCGCGACGACGAGGACGGCGGACGCCGCGGCCTGGGTGACGATCAGCGGGCCGCCGTTGACCAGCACCGCCGCGATCATCGCCAGCGCGACCACGACCGCCAGCTGCACGACGCCGCCACCGATCCACGACACCAGCAGGTCGCCCACCAGCACGCCGACCGCCACGCCGCCGACCAGCTCGAGCACCCGCGGCAGCCGCTGGCCGAGCCCGCCGCCCAGGATGATCAGCGCGGAGATCGGCGCGAAGAACGGCTGGGCGTGGTCGATCGGCGGGATCGTCGCCAGCCACCAGGCCAGCGCCGCGCCGAGCGCCGACTGCACGATCGGCAGCGCCGTGAGCCGGACCCGTCGCAGCCGCGTACCGGCACTCTCCTTGGACCGCTGCGCGAGCGCCTCGAGCGCCTCATCACGTCGCTGCGACGACGGGTTGTCGGGCGGTCCGGGCACATCCCCGATCGTAGAGCGCCGGGGCACCGCCGGGTGACTACAGGTAGAGGCCGGTCTGCCCGTCGCTGAGCCGCTCGGACGCGACGGCATGCAGGTCGCGCTCGCGCAGCAGCACGTACGTCTCGCTGCGCACCTCGACCTCGGCCTTGTCCTCGGGGTCGAACAGCACGCGGTCACCGACCTCGACGGTGCGCACGTTGGCGCCGACCGCGACGACCCGCGCCCAGGCCAGCCGCCGTCCCATGGCGGCCGTGGCCGGGATGACGATGCCGGCGGACGAGCGGCGCTCGCCGTCCTCGCCGTCCTGCGAGACCAGCACGCGGTCGTGCAGCATGCGGATGGGCAGCTTGTCGGGGTCCTGGGAGGTCACAACAGTAGAGAGTACGTCCGGATGAGGGTGGTCAGCGCCGCCGTGCCCGCCACAGCAGCAGCCCGACCACCAGCGCCGCACCGGCGGCGGCGCCGAGCACCTCGAGCCGGGGGTTGCCCTCGGGCGTGGTCAGCCGCGCCCGCAGGCTCGCCGTCGAGTCCTTGACCAGCCGGGACGGCGCCAGGCGCGAGGTCAGGTCGTCGATGTTGGCGGCCAGCCGCTCGGTGCGGGCGGCGATGTCGGTCTCGATCTGGCGCACGCTGCGGCCACGCTTGGCCAGCTCGGCCTGCACCTCCGGCGCCATCGGCACCGGCTGTCGCGACGCCGGCAGCACCGGCTCGGTCGGTTTCTGATCCGCGGCGGACACGGATCTACCGTACCGATGCGACCGCCCACCCGTATGGATACGGTGTGAACGTGACTGACTCGCGACTCTCCACGGGCGACGCCGCGCCCGATTTCACGCTTCCCGACGCCGACGGCAAGCCCGTCTCGCTCACCGACTACCGGGGGCAGCGGGTCGTCGTCTACTTCTACCCCGCCGCGATGACTCCGGGCTGCACCACACAGGCCTGCGACTTCCGCGACAACCTCGCGTCGCTGCAGGGCGCCGGCTACGCCGTCCTCGGCATCTCCCCCGACGCGCCGGCCAAGCTGGCGCAGTTCCGCGAGCACGATCACCTCACGTTCCCGCTGCTGTCCGACGTCGACCGCACGACGCTCGAGGCCTACGGCGCGTTCGGTGAGAAGAAGCTGTACGGCAAGGTCGTGCAGGGCGTCATCCGGTCGACGTTCGTCATCGACGCCGACGGCAAGGTCGAGAAGGCCATGTACAACGTCAAGGCGACCGGGCACGTCGCCAAGCTCCGACGCGATCTGGGGCTCGACGCGGCGTGACACGTGCCCGCCTGCGCACCGTCCTCGCCGTCGCGCTGATCGTCCTCGGCACGCCGCTGCTCCTGGCCGGCGCGGCGACCGCGATCTACGTCGGTCCCGACGACACCGTCGAGTACGCACGCGCCGACGTCTCCGGTGAGGGCTCGGTCGCGGCCACCGCGGTGGGCATCGCGACGGTGACCGGCCCCGTCCTGCACGTCAGCGCGCGGACGGCCGACGACAGCGACGTGTTCGTGGGCGTCGCGCACCGCATCCACGTCGACTCCTACCTCGACGGCGTGGGCCAGCAGACGGTGACGGCGGCGGACCTGCGCGGCGAGGTGACGTCGTCGTCGGAGCCGGGCAGTCCCGCGCCGGCCGCGCCGCCCGGCGACCTGGACTGGTGGGAGTCGAGCTCGTCCGGGCCCGGCTGGCGTGGCGTCTCGTACGAGCTGACCGACGAGCCGGTCCGGGTCGTCGTCATGTCACCGTCGGCGTCGGGTGAGGCGCTGGACGTCGAGCTGAGCTTCGGCGCCGAGGTCGACGGCATCTTCCTGACCGGTGTGCTGGTGGGTGCGGGCGGGCTGCTGCTGATCGCCGGCGGCGTTCTGCTGATCTGGCTGCGGCGGCGACGGCGCAGGCGTGCGCTGCGCGCCGTCCCCGACGACGAGAAGGCCCCCGAGGAGAAGAAGGACGAGCCGCCGAAGCCGCCCGAGGAGCCGGGCGAGCCGGCGCCGAAGCCGGCCGAGGAACCGGCCGCGGAGCCGGCGAAGGAGACGATCGCGACCGTCACCCCGCTGCCGAAGCGGCCGCTGCCCGAGCGCACGCCGCCGCCTCCGGCGCCCGCGCCGCCGCCGAAGCCGTCCGCGCGGATCGCCGTCGTGCTCGGGCTGTCGGGTCTGGTCACCGCGTGCGCCCAGGTGCCCGGCGAGGTCGACCAGGGCGCTCGTGACGCGCTGATCCCGGCGATCACGTCCGACCGGGCCGAGGGCTTCTTCGAGCAGTACAACGAGGTCGTCGGCGCGGCCGCCGGCGGCTCCGACGCCGCACCGCTGGCCGAGGTCGAGGGCGGCGCCCTGCTGGCGACGTCGCAGTTCGCGGCCGAGGAGCAGCAGGTCACCGGCGTCGTGCCGGAGGGCCTGCCGACGTCCGTCACCCCCTCGGTGGTGCTGTCGCCGCAGGTCGGCGAGTACCCGATGTGGGCCATCGTCACCGGTGAGTCCTCCGCCGGCGGCGCGCCGTCGTGGTTCCTGCTCACCCGCGAGAACGCCGCGTCGCCGTGGCTGGCCAGCCTCGCCGTCCACCCCGCCGAGGGCACGTCCGTCACCGCCCCGCTGACCGCCGGCGGTGCCGCCGTCGTCGCCGACGACGCCGCCGCCCGCCGGGGTGACGAGGTGCTCGAGGCGCTGCGCGCCTACGGCGAGACCGGTGAGGAGCCCGAGGGCATCGACCTCACCCTCGCCGACGGCCTCTCCAACCTGCCGGGCCACGGCCTGCAGCTGGACACCGCCCCGCCGGAGTTCGGCACCGCGACCCGCAGCTGCGCCGTCGAGGATGCCGACGACGTCCACTGGTTGCAGACCGAGTACGGCGCCGTCGCGCTGGCGTCGATCAGCTGCACGCAGTCGGTGACGGTGAACCCCGGCTTCTCGGTGGTGATCGAGGCGGCCGGGCTCGGCACCATCCCCGGCGGGTCGCAGATCTCGCAGGCGGAGATCTCCCAGAACGCCACCTTCATCCTCTCCGTCGACACCGACGGCTCGGCCACGGTGGTCGGGCAGCGCATGCAGCCCATCGGCATGACCTGGTCGCTCCCCTGAGCGTCCGGCCGCACGGCGGCGCCGGGCAAGCTGCCCTACGATGGCCGGTGCGCGGGAGTGGCGGAATCGGCAGACGCGCCAGATTTAGGTTCTGGTGTCTTCGGACGTAGGGGTTCAAGTCCCCTCTCCCGCACCGGGCACTCCGTACCAGGACCGGGGTGTCAGCCCGTCGTCTTGACGTGCATCCAGAGCACGACGTCGAGGATGCGCAGGGGCGGGTCGTGCAGGTCGGACTCGCGGATCGCCGATTCCTGCGTCACCTTCTCGAGCTGCCGCCGCACGTCGGCGTCGGTGATGAGGTGCTGGTAGACGAGCCAGTCGACGCGGCGGTCCTGGCCGACGCCGAGGAGGGCGCGGGTGACGAGGGAGTCGCGGACGGGGAACAGACGGGGTCGTTTGCGGGCGCACAGCTTGGACGCCGCCACCCACTTGTTGCCGCCGAGGGCGTTCTTCAGGTGCAGGTGCAGGTTCTCGGCGGCGTCGAGGACGGTGTCGTCGGCGTCGGCGAGGTCGGTCTCGGCCGGCACCATGCGTAACGCCTTGAGGGCGTCGTTGCGGTGCGTGCCGCCCTGCAGCAGCTGCCGCCCCGCCCGCGGCCCGACGCTGATGCCGAGCAGCGACGTGGCGTAGAGGTCGGCAGCGGTGATGGAGTCGTACTCGACGGGGCCGACGGCGAGGAAGCTGCGGCCGGCGTAGTTGGAGTCGCGGTCGTAGAAGAGCCGGAGGTTCTCGACGGCGGCGGAATCCTCGAGGGCTCCCAGCGCGGCCGACCGGGCGCGGTCGAGCTGAGCGGAGGACGGCCGACGGGCGCGTGTCGGGGTCACGACGATCATCGTGACAGGGTCCCCGGACACATCCAACCCCTCTGATCGTCAAGTGGACGCAAAGATTCCGGTCGCCGCCGTGTAGAACGCGTGAAGATCCTGTCCCCGCCGGCCGGCGCGACCCTAGCGTCGTCGGCATGGAGCACTCACAGCCGTTGTTCGTCCCCGTCCGCCCGGCCGGTCAGCCGCCGACGTCATGTCGGGCCGTCGTCACCGCGCGGCTCCCGGAGGGTGGCCGCGTCGGTCTGGCCTTCACCAGCGCCGAAGCCCTCGCCGCCGCCATGGGCCCGAGCCAGCAGTGGATCCGGCTCGGCCTCGCCGCCGAGCGCGCGCTGCTCGCCCCGCTCGGTGTCGGGCGCATCCAGGTCGACCCGGTCCTCGTCGCACCTCCGGTGCCGGTGGGCGCCCGTCGTGCGGCCTGAGCGTGAGATGGACGCCGTCGACCGGGTGATCCTGGGCCAGCTGCTGCGGATCGGCCGCTCCCCGCTGCAGGTGCTCGCGCGGCGGTCCGGGCTGAGCGTGTCGGCGATGTCGGTACGGGTCCGGCGGCTGGAGGAGGCCGGCGTCATCGCCGGCTTCCGGGCCCAGGTCGACCTCGACGCCGTCGGCCGGCCGGTGCAGGCGGTGGTGCGGGTCGGGCTGGCGCCGGCGACGGAGCGGCCGATCTTCGAGAAATGGCTCGGCGGCCGGCCGGCGGTGACCGCGGCCTGGCGGCTGGCCGGCGACGCCGACTACGCGGTCCACCTGGCCTGCCGCGACCTTGGCGACCTGGACGACGAGGTGCGCGAGCTGACCGCGCACGGCGGCGCCGAACGCACGTCGACGAGCATGGTGCTGCACACGGTTCCGGACCTCGGCGGCCACCTGACCGACTGACGCTGTCGGCGACACCCCCTAGCCTGTGGGCCATGTCGTACGCGTTCCGGACCCGGCCGCTCACCGCAGAGACCTGGCCGCAGCTCGAGGAGCTGTTCGAGGTCCGCGGCAACGCGGTCGTGCGCGGCTGCTACTGCATGCACTTCCGCGCGGCGAGTCCGGAGCCCGGCGCCAAGGCCGGCCTGCGCGCCCTGGTCGACGGCGACGGCGTCACGCCCGGCCTGATCGGGTACGTCGACGACGAGCCGGCCGGCTGGATCAGCCTCGGCCCGCGGCCCGACTACCGGCGCCTCGAGCGGTCGCGCGTCATGAAGCAGGTCGACGACACACCGGTGTGGTCGGTCATCTGCACGTTCGTCGCCAGGACGTTCCGCCGCCGGGGCGTGCAGCACCGGCTGGTCGCGGCCGCCGTCGAGCACGCCCGCCAGCACGGCGCCGGCATGCTCGAGGCGTACCCCGTCGACAAACCCGAGCGCAGCCACCCCGACTCCCTGTTCGTCGGCTCCCGGTCGCTGTTCGAGCGGGCCGGCTTCACCGAGGTGGTGCGCCGCTCCCCCACCCGCGTGACGATGCGCCTCGACCTCAGCTGAGCGCCGCGAGCCCGCGCTCGATCAGCCCGGCCAGCGCCCGCTCGTGCTCGGGCGTGGGGTCCGACAGCGGCGGCCGGACGGAGCCGACGGCGCTGCCTCGCAGCCGCAACCCGGCCTTGATCAGCGAGACCGCGTAGCCCGGCCCGCGGTCGCGCAGCTCGGCGAACGGCAGGTAGAGCTCGCGCAGCAGCAGGTCGCACGTCGCGTCGTCGCCGGCCGCGAACGCCCGCCGGAACGCCACGGCGACCTCGGGCAGGAACGCGAAGACCGCCGACGAGTACCCGGTGACGCCGATGCCGCCGAACGCCCGCGCCGACAGCTCCGCCGTCGGCAGCCCGTTGAAGAACGCCCACCGGCCCTCGGCGGCCAGCACGATCTTCTGCATCGCCTCGAGGTCGCCGCGGCCGTCCTTCAGCCCGGCGACGGTGCCGACGCGCAGCAGCTCCGTGACCGTCGACGGCGACAGCGCGAGCTGGTCGCGCTGGTAGAGGACGATCGGCAGCGACGTGCTCGCGGCGACGGCCTCGACGTGTGCCACGAACCCGGCCGGCCCGCCGATGACCGACGGCGGAGGGAACAGCAGCGCCGCGTCGGCGCCGGCGGCCTCGGCCCGGCGCAAGTACTCCGCCGCGAGCGCCGCGCCGTAGCCGGCCCCGGCGATCACCGGGACCCGGCCGCCGACGACCTCGACGGCGGTCGCGACCAGCCGCTCGTACTCCTCCGGCCCGAGCGCGAAGAACTCCCCGGTGCCGCAGCCGGCGAACACCGCCCCGGGCTCGTACGGCAGCCGCTCTTCCAGGTGGGTCCGGAACGCGGCGAGATCCAGCTCGCCGTCGTCGCCGAACGGTGTGACCGGGAAGAACAGCACCCCGCTGTCGCCGAGTTCCTGCAGCACGTCACCCTCCGAAGTTCACGTATCTGAACAAGTTGATGAATGTGAACTAACCGTAGGCGGCAGCGCCTGGCAGCGTCAACGCAGACCGGGACAATGCACCCGCGGTGCCGTACCCTCGCCCATGATCGAACCGACGTGAGGGCGTGATGAGCGAGCTGACCGCGGACGAGTGGGGCGCCAGGTACGCCGCCGTACGCCCCACCTACGAGGAATGCGCGACCCGCCTGAAGGCCCTGCTCGTCGACGCACTCAAGTCCTGCGACATCGAGGTGGTCCAGGTCGAGTCGCGCGCCAAGACGGTCGAGAGCTTCGTCGAGAAGCTCACCCGGAAACGCCGCGACGACACCGACCCGATCGCCGCCATGACCGACCTCACGGGCCTGCGCGTCATCACCTACTACGCCGAGGACGTCCAGCGGGTCGGCGACCTCATCGCGCGCGAGTTCCAGGTCGACCACCAGAACTCCGCCGACAAGGTCGACGGTCTCGCGTCGGACCAGTTCGGCTACCGCTCGACCCACTACGTGGTGCGGCTCGGCCCGTCGCGGCGCGACCTGCTGGAGTGGGCCCCGTTCAAGTCGCTGAAGGCGGAGATCCAGGTGCGCACCGCGCTGCAGCACGCCTGGGCGGCGGTGAGCCACAAGGTCGAGTACAAGTCGGCCGCGCTCCCCGAGCCGGTCCGGCGCCGGCTCTACCGCCTCAGCGCCCTGTTCGAGATGGCGGACGAGCAGTTCTCCACGCTGCGCGACGAGAGCAACGCGACCGACACCGAGTACCGCGCCCAGGTGAGCCGCGGCAGCCTGGACGTCCCGGTCGACGCGTCGTCCATCGGCGCCTACCTGAGCATCACCGGCCGCGGGCAGCAACTGGCGACGTTCTTCCAGGACAACGGGTTCGACACCGACGCGCCGGTCTCCGACGACCGGCTCAAGCGCGACCGCTCGGACCTCGCGGCGGCACTCACCCGGCTCGGGCTCACCACACTGGCCGACCTCGACGAGTTCGTCTCCGACACCGCGCGGCTGCGGCCGACGCTGCGGCTGATGCTGGCCACGTTGAAGGTCGTCGACGAGCCGCCGGAGGCCTCCCTGGACGACGTGTTGACGATGCTCCTCATCGCGGCGCTGGACCACGGCAAGCGACCGGGCGTCCCGCCTTACACCAAGGAGTGGTCGGCGGCGCTGCGTCGCATGCGCGACGAGTCAGGGACGTAGCCGGCCGAGCACGGTCGCCCGCGCCGCCAGCAACGCCTCGACGATCGCCGCGCGCTTCGCGTCGGTCATCCGGGGCACCGGAACCGAGCAGCTCAGCGCGACCAGCGGCAGGTCGGCGTGCTGGAGCGCGACCGCGGCGCACTGCAGGCCGACCGTGCCCTCCTCGTGATCCTCGGCGTAGCCGGCCGCCCGCACCCGGTCCAGCTCGGCCGTCAGCGCCGCCGCCGACGTGAGCGTCGACGGGGTCAGCGCGGCGTACTCGCCCGGCAGGGCCGCCGCAAGCTCGGGCGCCGGCAGCGCCGCGAGCAGTGCCTTGCCGAGCGCCGTCGCGTAGGCCGGCATCCGCCGCCCCGGGCGGAAGCGCACCCCCAGCGCCTGCCGCGAGTACCTCGAGGCCAGGTAGAGGACGTCGCCGTCGTCGAGGCGGGCGAGGTGGACGGTCTCGTCGAGGTGCACCCGCAGCTGCGTCATGACGTCGCCGACGAGGTCGAGCACATCGGACTCGTCCAGGCCGGACAGCCCCATCGCCCGGGCGCGGTAGCCCAGCGACACGCCGTCGCGGCCGTCGTCGGCGACCCAGCCCTGATGGGCCAGCGACGCCAGCAGCGCGTGCAGGCTGCTCTTCGGCATGTCGAGGGCGCGATACAGCTCGGTGAACGACCGCGGCTCGCGCTCGGCCAGCAGCTCGACCAGCCGCAGCGCCCGCTCGGCCGACTTCACCGACGGCCCCGGCCGCTCCGACATTCCCGCCACGGCCGTCCATCCTACGAACGAGCATGTGCGTACGTCGTACGCGTACGGTGTACGCTGTCCTCATGACCATCCTCGTCACCGGTGCGACCGGAAGCGTCGGCCGCCTCGTCGTCGACCAGCTGCTCGCCCTCGGCGCCACCGACGTGCGCGCCCTCGTCCGCAACCCCGCCAAGGCCACCCTCCCCGACGGCGTCGAGGTCGTGACCGGCTACGTCGCCGAGCCCGACTCGCTGGACGGCGTCTTCGACGGCGTCGAGCGCATGTACCTCACCTCCTACTCCGACACCGCCGCGGAGGTGCTGGCCCGCGCGGAGAAGGCCGGCGTCCACCACGTCGTCAGCCTGTCCGGCGAGCGGGAGAGCTGGTGGGGCTCGATCGTCGACGACGTCGAGGCGTCCGGGGTGCCGTGGACGCACCTGTGGCCGGGCGAGTTCATGGAGAACAGCACGATCTGGGCCGACCAGATCCGCACGACCGGCCAGGTCCGCGACGGCTACGCGCGGTCCGCGAACGCCGCCATCGCGATGGACGACGTCGCCGCGGTCGCCGCCGTCGCGCTGGTCCAGGCCGGCCACGTCGGCCGGGCGTACACCCTCACCGGCCCCGAGACGCTGACCCGCGCGGAGAAGGTCGCGCTCATCGGCCGCGCGCTCGGCCGCGACGTCCCCTACGTCGAGCTGAACCGCGACGACGCGATCGCCGAGCTCAGCGCGTCCATGGGCGAGTATGCCGAGTGGTACGTCGACGGCGAGGGCGAGCAGGTCGACAACCCGCAGCAGTCCACCACCACGGTCGCCGACGTGCTCGGCCGGCCGGCCACGACGTTCTCCGATTGGGCTGTGCGTAACGCGACCCTGTTCCGTTAGGCCAGCGCCGCATTACAGTCGAAATGTGACGGTCGTCGTCCTGCTCATCGCGCTCGTCGTGGTGTTCATCCTCACGGCGACGCTCGTCTTTGCGCGGCAGCCGGCGTCCGGTACCGGGCGTGTCCGCCGGTACCGGCGCCGTGTCCGCGCGGCGCCGCGGTTCCGGCTGGAACGGCGCAGCCAGCACCGCTACGTCCTGCGCAACGACGGCGGCACGCCCGCCTACGACGTCCGGCTCGACACCCGCGACCTCACCGTCACCGAGGGCGAGACGCACCTGCGCGAGTTCGGCCCGCGACACGCCGAGCACTACCTGCTGATCCAGCCGATGCACGGACGGGTGACGGATCTCGTGGTCCGCTGGCGCACCCGGCCGGACGACGACGACGTGCAGGTCACGCCGCTGCGGCTGGACATCGAAGCGGCCTCCGAAGGCCAGGACGCCTGACCGCCCATGGCGCGCGGCACGCGGGTTCGCACCGACGCCACCCGCGGCCGCGGGTGATGACTTAAGGTCGTCCAATGCTTGGCCTGCCGGACCACATCAAGGCGTGTCTGTTCGATCTGGACGGAGTGCTCACACCCACCGCGGAAGTGCACAAAGCCGCCTGGAAAGCGACGTTCGACGCGTTTCTCCGCGACCGCGCCGAACGCTCGGACGAACCCTTCGCACCCTTCGACATCGAGGGCGACTACAACGTCTACGTCGACGGCAAGCAGCGAGCCGACGGCGTGCGGTCGTTCCTCGCCTCCCGCGGCATCACGCTGCCCGAGGGCACACACGACGATCCCGGCACCGCCGACACCGTGAACGGCCTCGGCAACCGCAAGAACGTCGTGCTGCTGGAGCGGCTGCGCGAGGTCGGCGTGAGCCCGTACCCGGGCTCGCTCACGTACCTGCGGGCCACCGCCGACGCCGGGTTGCGCCGGGCGGTGGTGTCCGCCAGCGCGAACTGCCGCGAGGTCGTCGCGGCCGCCGGCATCGCCGACCTGCTGGAGGTCCGCGTCGACGGCCTCACCGCGCGCGAGGAGGGGTTGCGGAGCAAGCCGCAGCCCGACGCCTTCCTCGCCGCGGCCGAGCGGCTGGGCGTCGCGCCCGGCGAGGCCGCGGTGTTCGAGGACGCGCTCGCCGGTGTCGAGGCGGGCCGCGCCGGCGACTTCGGGTTCGTCGTCGGAGTGGACCGCGTCGGCCAGGCCGGCGCGCTGCGCGAGCACGGCGCCGACATCGTCGTCGCCGACCTCGGCGACCTGCTGGTGGAGGCCGCCCGGTGATCCGCGAGAGTGCCTACCCGTGTGAGCCCTGGCGCATCCGCGAGGCCACGCTGGACCTCGACCTCCTGGCGCAGTCCGAGTCGGTGTTCGCGCTGTCCAACGGCCACATCGGCCTGCGCGCCAACCTCGACGAGGGCGAACCGCACGGGCTGCCGGGCAGCTACCTCAACTCCTTCTACGAGCTGCGCCCGCTGCCGTACGCCGAGGCCGGTTACGGCTATCCGGAGCAGGGCCAGACCATCGTCAACGTCACCAACGGCAAGCTGATCCGGCTGCTGGTCGACGACGAGCCGTTCGACGTCCGCTACGGCGACGTGCGCGAGCACGAGCGCGTGCTGGACCTGCGGGCCGGCACGCTCGACCGCACGGTCGAGTGGGTGTCGCCCGCCGGCCAGGCGGTGCGCGTGCGGTCGACCCGGCTGGTGTCGTTCACCCAGCGCGCCGTCGCCGCGATCTGCTACGAGGTCGAGCCGGTCGAGAACGAGGCCCGGGTCGTCATCCAGTCCGGGCTGGTCGCCAACGAGGAGCTCCCGGTCACGAAGAAGGACCCGCGCGTCGCGGCGTTGCTGGAGGAGCCGCTGGAGTCCGAGCAGCACCTCGCCAACGGCGCGGGCGGCCTGCTGATCCACCGGACGAAGGCCAGCGGGCTGCGCATGGCGGCGGCGATGACCCACGTCGTCGAGGGCCCGGACCGCACGGTGGTCAGCACCGAGGCGTTCCCCGACTGGGCGCGCACCACCATCGCCTGCGTGCTCAAGCCCGGCGAGAAGCTGCGCGTCATCAAGCTGCTCGCATACGGCTTCTCCAGCCAGCGGTCGCTGCCGGCGCTGCGCGACCAGGTCGGCGCCGCGCTGGCGTCGGCGCGGCTCAGCGGCTGGGACGGGCTGTGCAAGGGGCAGCGCGAGTACCTCGACGCGTTCTGGGACGCCGCCGACGTCCGCGTCGACGGCGACCCCGAGGTCCAGCAGGCGGTCCGGTTCGGGCTGTTCCACGTCCTGCAGGCCGGTGCACGCAACGAGATGCGGCCGATTCCGGCGAAGGGGCTGACCGGGCCGGGCTACGACGGCCACGTGTTCTGGGACACCGAGATGTTCGTGCTCCCGGTGCTGATCTACACCCAGCCCGACGCGGCGGCGCAGGTCCTGCGCTGGCGGCACGCGACTCTCGAGCTCGCCCGGGAGCGGGCGCGGACCCTCGGACTGAAGGGCGCCGCGTTCCCATGGCGCACCATCCGGGGCCACGAGACGTCGGGCTACTGGCCGGCCGGCACCGCGGGCTTCCACATCGGCGCGGGCATCGCCGACGCCACGATGCGCTACATCGAGGCCACCGGCGACGAAGCGTTCGAGCGCGAGGTCGGGGTCGAGCTGCTGGTCGAGACCGCACGCCTGTGGCGTTCGCTCGGCCACCACGACCGCCACGGCGCGTTCCACATCGACGGCGTGACCGGCCCCGACGAGTACTCCGCGGTGGCCAACGACAACGTCTACACGAACCTCATGGCGCAGCGGAACCTGATCGGCGCCGCCGACGCCGTCCTCCGTCACCCCGAGGTCGCCGCCGCGCTGGAGGTCGACGACGAGGAGACGGCGTCCTGGCGCGACGCCGCGGCCGCCATGACCGTCCCGTACGACGACGAGCTCGGCGTGCACCAGCAGTCCGAGGGCTTCACCCGGTTCCAGGAGTGGGACTTCGAGGCGACCGCCCCCGACGACTACCCGCTGCTGCTGACCCACCCGTACTTCGACCTGTACCGCCGTCAGGTCATCAAGCAGGCCGACCTCGTGCTGGCCATGCACTGGCGCGGCGACGCGTTCACGCCGGCGGAGAAGGTCCGCAACTTCAGCTACTACGAGGCCCGCACCGTCCGCGACTCCTCGCTGTCGTCGTGCACCCAGGCCGTCATGGCCGCCGAGACCGGGCATCTGGAGCTCGCGCACGACTACCTCGGCGAGGCGGCGCTGACCGACCTGCACGACAGCCACTCCAACACCAGCGACGGCGTGCACCTGGCGTCGCTGGCCGGGGCGTGGCTGGGCCTGGTCGCGGGCTTCGGCGGGATGCGTGACCACGGTGGCGTGCTGTCGTTCGCGCCACGCCTGCCGAGCCGCATCGACCGGCTGGACTTCTCGCTGCTGTGGCGCGGGCTGCGGCTGCGAGTGAGCGTGCGGCCGAACGAGGTCACGTACTACCTGCGCGAGGGCGACCACGAGGACGGCTCCCGGCTCGAGCTGCTGCACCACGGCGAGCCGGTCACCGTGCGCATCAGCGCGCCGGTCACCGTCTCGATCCCGCCGGCTCCGCCGCACGAGCCCGAGCCACAGCAGCCGGCCGGACGCGCTCCGGTCCGCCGTGGCACCCACCCGGCGGCGGCTGCGGCGGGCTGAGCGAGGGTGCGGGGGGACGGCTTCCCCCGCACCGCTGCCGCGACGACGTCGGCAGGTCGCGCGTCGTGGTAGGCATGACCCGCCCGGTTGGGTGGGTGACCCACCCTACGGGCGGGCACCGACAGGGTCGCCGCGTTCGGGGGACGCCGGTAGGGGTGGGCGCGAGCGGCCGAGCCGGCAACACCCGCAGCGGACCCGAGCAGTGCTTCGGGGACGCCGGCAGGGGTAGGCACGGGCGGCCGAGCCGGCAACGAGCGAGGCGTGCGGGGCCGGCGTCCCCGCGCCCGTCCCCGCGCCCGTCCCCGCGCCCGAACCTCGGCGCCCCAGCCCACCCCGGAATAACCAGATGAGCCGGCTTGCCGCGCACCGTAGGCTTGATGCCGTATGCCCACCTCCCCCCGCACCGACACCTTGGCCGACCTGCGTGCCCGGCTGCCCGAGCTCATGCTGCGGGACGAACGGCGGCTCGCCCGCCGGCTCGACGGCGTGCGCAAGCTCCGCGACGCCGAGGCGAAGACGTCCGCGCTGGCCGAGATCGCGCAGGAGTTCGACGCGGCCGAACGCCGGCTGCAGCGGCGCCAGGCCACCGTGCCGGCCGTCCGCTACCCGCAGGAGCTGCCGGTCAGCCAGCGGCGCGACGACATCGCCGCGGCCATCCGCGACCACCAGGTCGTCATCGTCGCCGGCGAGACCGGGTCCGGGAAGACGACCCAGCTGCCGAAGATCTGCCTGGAGCTGGGCCGCGGCGTCCGCGGCACCATCGGGCACACACAGCCGCGCCGGCTGGCCGCACGCACCGTCGCCGAACGCGTCGCCGAGGAACTGAACACCGAGCTCGGCCGCGCGGTCGGCTACCAGGTCCGGTTCACCGCGAAGGCCGGCGACGACACCCTGGTCAAGCTGATGACCGACGGCATCCTGCTGGCCGAGATCGGGCAGGACCGCATGCTGCGCCGCTACGACACCCTGATCATCGACGAGGCGCACGAGCGCAGCCTGAACATCGACTTCATCCTCGGCTACCTCAAGCAGTTGCTGCCGCGGCGGCCCGACCTCAAGGTCATCATCACCTCGGCGACCATCGACCCGGAGCGGTTCGCGCGGCACTTCGCCGACGCCCCCATCGTCGAGGTGTCCGGCCGCACCTATCCGGTCGAGGTCCGCTACCGCCCGCTCGAGCCGGAGACCGACGAGGACGACGGCGCCGAGCCGCGCGACCAGATCCAGGCCATCGTCGACGCGTGCGACGAGCTCGCGGTCGAGGCGGCCGGCGACGTGCTGGTGTTCCTGTCCGGCGAGCGCGAGATCCGCGACACCGCCGACGCCCTGCGCAAGCGGTACGCGTCGGCGCCGCAGGGCACGCTCGAGGTGCTGCCGCTGTACGCCCGGCTGTCCGCCGCCGAGCAGCACCGGGTGTTCCAGCCGCACACCGGCCGTCGCATCGTGCTGGCCACGAACGTCGCCGAGACATCGCTGACGGTGCCGGGCATCCGCTACGTCGTCGACCCCGGCACCGCGCGCATCTCCCGCTATAGCAACCGCACCAAGGTGCAGCGGCTGCCGATCGAGCCGGTGTCGCAGGCGTCCGCGCGGCAGCGGGCCGGTCGCTGCGGCCGATTGTCCGACGGCATCTGCATCCGGCTGTACTCGGAGGACGACTTCGAGGCGCGGCCGGCGTTCACCGAGCCGGAGATCCTGCGCACGAACCTCGCGTCGGTGATCCTGCAGATGACGGCGCTCGGCCTGGGCGACGTCGCGGCGTTCCCGTTCATCGACCCGCCCGACCGCCGCAGCATCGCCGACGGCGTCACCCTGCTGGTCGAGCTGGGCGCGCTCGACCCCGCCGCGCGCGACGACAAGAGCCGGCTCACCGCCGTCGGCCGATCACTGTCGCAGCTGCCGATCGACCCCCGGCTGGGCCGGATGATCCTCGAGGCCGACCGCAACGGCTGCGTCCGCGAGGTGCTGGTCATCGCCGCCGGGCTGACCATCCAGGACCCGCGCGAACGCCCGACCGAGCAGCGCGAGGTCGCCGACGCATTCCACGCACGCTTCGCCGATCCGACGTCGGACTTCCTGGCGTTCCTCAACCTGTGGCGCTACGTGAAGGAGAAGCAGCAGGAGCTCTCCTCCAGCGCATTCCGGCGCCTCTGCCGCACCGAGCACCTCAACTTCCTGCGCATCCGCGAGTGGCAGGACCTCGAGTCGCAGCTGCGCCAGCTGGTGAAGCCGCTCGGCGTCACGCTCAACACTGCCGACGGCACTGCCGATCACATCCACCAGTCGCTGCTGTCCGGCCTGCTCTCGCACATCGGCGTCAAGGACGAGGCGGGCAACGAGTACCAGGGCGCCCGCGGCGCGAAGTTCGCCGTGTTCCCCGGGTCGGCGCTGTTCAAGAAGCCGCCCCGCTGGGTGATGTCGGCCGAGCTGGTCGAGACGTCGCGGCTGTGGGCCAGGGTCAACGCCCGCATCGACCCCGCGTGGGCCGAGCCGCTGGCCGAGCACCTGGTGAAGCGGACGTACAGCGAACCGCACTGGGAGCGCAAGGCCGGCGCCGTCGTCGGCTACGAGAAGGTCATGCTCTACGGCGTCGTCATCGTGCCGCGGCGCAAGGTGCAGTACTCCCGCGTCGACCCCGAGCTCAGCCGCGAGCTGTTCATCCGGCACGCGCTGGTCGAGGGCGACTGGACGACGCACCACCGGTTCTTCCACGAGAACCGCGAGCTGCTCGAGGACGTCGAGGAGCTGGAGCACCGCGCCCGCCGCCGCGACATCGTCGTCGACGACGAGACGCTGTTCGAGTTCTACGACCAGCGGCTGCCGGCCGACATCGTCTCCGGCCGGCACTTCGACAGCTGGTGGAAGAAGGCGCAGCACGAGCGCCCCGGCCTGCTGACCTTCGACACCGACCTGCTGACCACCGACGCCGCCGGCGCCGTCACGCAGGCCGACTACCCCGACAGCTGGCCGGCCGACGGTCTCGACCTGCGGCTGACCTACCAGTTCGAGCCCGGGTCCAGCGCCGACGGCGTCACGGTGCACATCCCTATCGAGGTGCTCAACCAGGTCGAGCCCGGCGGCTTCGACTGGCAGGTCCCCGGTCTGCGGCCGGAGCTCGTGACGGCGCTGATCAAAGCGCTGCCGAAGGCGCTGCGCCGCTCCTTCGTGCCGGCGCCGGACACCGCGCGCGAGGCGCTCGCGCAGTTGCCGCCGGTGCCGTCGGACCAGCCGTTCGCCGACGCGCTCGCCCGGGTGCTGCACCGGCTGCGGGCGGTGCCGGTGGCGCCGTCGGACTTCGACCTGAGCAAGGTGCCCGACCACCTGCGCATGACCTTCCGTGTCCTGGACGAGAAGGGGAAGCTCGCCGCCGAGGGCAAGGACCTCGACGCCCTGAAGGTGCGGCTGAAGCAGGAGCTGCGCACGACCATGGCGGCGGCGGCCAGCAGCATCGAGCGCACCGGTCTGACGCAGTGGCCGGGTGGCGAGGTGCCGCGCACGTTCGAGCAGCGCCGTTCCGGCCACGTCGTCACCGGCTATCCGGCCTTGGTCGACGACGGCGCCGACGTGGCCCTGCGTGTGCTGCCGACCCAGGCCGACCAGGCCCGCGCCATGTGGACCGGCAACCGGCGGCTGCTGCTGCTCAGCGTCCCGTCCCCGACGGCGTTCGTGCAGCGCCACCTCGGCAACCGGTCGAAGCTGGTGCTCAGCCAGAACCCCGACGGCTCGGTCGCCGGCCTGCTGGACGACGTCGCCGCTGCGTCCGTCGACTGGCTGATCGGCGAGGCCGGCGGCCCGGCGTGGGACGAGGCGGCGTTCGCGGCGCTACGCGAGCGGGTCCGCACCGACCTCATCGAGACCGTGTTCGAGGTCGTCGCCGAGGTCGAGAAGGTGCTCGAGGTGGCGCACCGGGTCGCGGCCGCGCTGAAGAGCACCACCAGCCTGGCCCTGACGGCGTCGCTGGTCGACGCTCGCGACCACCTCGCCCGCCTGATGCCGCGCGGCTTCGTCACGTCGACCGGCCGCAAGCGGCTGCCGGACCTGCTGCGCTACCTGCGGGCGATCGAACGGCGGCTCGAGAAGCTGCCGACCAGCCCGCAGCGCGACCACCAGCACATGGACACCGTCCGCCGGATCACCGACGAGTACGACGCCGCCCTGGCCGTCCTCCCGCCCGGCCACGGGCCGACCGCCGAGCACGAGGCCGTCCGCTGGCTGATCGAGGAGCTGCGCGTCAGCCTGTTCGCCCAAGAGCTCGGCACGGCGCAGCCAGTGTCGGAGAAGCGGCTGCTCAAAGCCATCGACGCCCTCGCCCCGCCACGTTGATCTTGGAGTTCTTCGGCCATCTATCGGACATATCACCCCACGGTCGCCGAACAACTCCAAGATCAACTCAGGCTGGAGCGGGGGCGGCGGACGGCCGGGGCAGGCGGTCAGCGGCGCGGGGCGACCGACCGTGGGTCGAAGCCGTACGGCAACTCCAGCCGGTGCGCGGCCAGCAGGGCCTCGTCGGCCAGCACGTCCGCAGTCGGGCCGTCGGCCACCACCGTGCCGCCGGACAGCACGACCGAGCGCGGGCACAGCTGCAGCGCGAACGGCAGGTCGTGCGTGACGACGAGCTGGGTGACGTCGAGCGCGTCGAGGATCTCGTACAGCTCGCGCCGGCTGGCGGGGTCGAGGTTGCTCGTGGGCTCGTCCAGCACCAGGATCTCCGGCCGCATCGCCAGCACCGTCGCGACGGCGACCCGGCGGCGCTGGCCGAAGGACAGGTGGTGCGGTGGCCGATCGGCGACGTCGCCCATACCGACCAGCGCGAGCGCCTCGTCGACCCGCTGGTCGAGTTCGGCGCCGCGCAGGCCGAGGTTCGCCGGGCCGAAGGCGACGTCGTCGCGCACCGTCGGCATGAACAGCTGGTCGTCGGGGTCCTGGAAGACGATGCCGACCCGGCGGCGGATCTCGCGCAGCGTCTCGCGGTCGCCCGGCCGCACCTCCAGCCCGCCGACGCGGACCGTCCCGACGCCGCCGGACAGGATGCCGTTGAGGTGCAGCACCAGGGTGGTCTTGCCGGCGCCGTTGGGCCCGAGCAGCGCGACCCGCTCGCCCCGGGCCACGGTGAGGTCGACGCCGAACAGCGCCTGGTGGCCGTCGGCGTAGGCGAAGGCCAGCCCGCCGACCTCGAGCGACGCGTCGCCCGCCGCGGTCATGTCAGCACCGCCGTCAACGCGACGACGGCCGCGGCCAGCGGCAGCGCGGCCCCGCGCAGCCAGTCGGCGCGACTGACGTCAGCGGTGGAGGTCAGCGGCATCGCGCCGGCGTACCCGCGCGACAGCATGGCCAGATGCACTCGCTCACCCCGCTCATAGGACCGGACGAAGAGCGCGCCGGCGCCCTGCGCGACCACCCGGGCGTGCCCGAGGTGCCGGGCCTCGAAGCCGCGCGACTCGCGGGCGATGCGCATGCGCCGCATGTCGCCGGTGACGACGTCGGCGTAGCGGATCATGAACGACGCGATCTCGACGAGCCGGTCCGGCACCCGCAGCCGCTGCAGGCCTGCCAGCAGCGCGCGGACGTCCGTCGTCGCCGCCAGCAGGATCGAGGCGACGACGCCCAGCGAGCCCTTGGCCAGGATGTTCCAGCCGGTCAGCAGCCCGTGCTCGCTCAGCGACAGCCCCAGTACGTCGACCCGAGGGCCCTGCGACACGATCGGCAGCAGCAGCGCGAACACCACGAACGGCAGCTCGACCACCATGCGCCGGACGATCACCCCGGCCGGCACCCGCGCCACCGCGGCGACGACGCCCAGCAGCACGGCGTAGGCCCCGAACGCCCAGTACTGCTCGCGCGGCGTCGCCACCACGACCAGCACGAACGTCAGCAGAGCGAGCAGCTTGACGTGTGCCGGCAGCCGATGTGCAGGCGAGTCGCCCGGCCGGTACAGCGAGTGCCCGTGGCCGCCGCTCACCGGACGGCCTCCTCCTGCCGCGCAGGCGCCGCGGACCGCCCGCCGAGCACCCGGAACAGCACCACTCCGACGGCTACGACCACCGCGACGCCGAGGACGCCGGCCACACCGACCGGGATGCCGCCGACCTCGCCGTAGTCGGCCAGCGCGAAGCCGCCGAAGGCGTGGTCGCGGGCGGTCGCGAGGAAGCCCTCGCCCTCGGCGACGTACTCGAGGCCGTCGGGGTCGCTGCTGGCGAAGAAGCTCACGATGCCGGCCAGTGCCAGCGCGACCAGACCGCCGCCGATGAGCAGTGGCTTCGCGCTCCCCCGCGCCGCGAGTGCGGGCGCCGGGGCGTCAGCCGGCACCAGCGTGCCGTCGGGCCGGCGCAGCTGCAGCGGTGCCCGCAGCCCGCGAGCGGCGTAGACGAGGTCGGGCCGGACGGCGACGACGGCGCTCACCGTCAGCCCGGTGATGACCGCCTCGCCGATGCCGATCAGCGTGTGCCAGCCGAGCATGCTCGCCGTCAGCGCGCCGATCGACAGCGACGCCTCGCCGCCGACGGAGAACAGCAGCACGAAGACCAGCGCCGCGACCGGGACCGACACCAGCGCGCCGATGGCCGACGCCGGCACCACCGACGCCGGCCGCTTCGGCAGCACCGCGAGCACCGTGCGCGTCACGACCCAGCCGGCGACCACCGTCGTGATGCCGATGAGCGAGATGTTGGTGCCGAGCGCGGTCAGCCCGCCGTCGGCGAACAACAGCCCCTGCACGAGCAGCACCACCGAGAGACACAGCACCGCCGTCCACGGGCCGACCAGCACGGCCGCGAGCGCCCCGCCCATCAGGTGGCCGCTGGTGCCGATGCCGACCGGGAAGTTCAGCATCTGCACCGCGAACACGAACGCCGCCGTGAGGCCGGCCAGCGGAGCGGTCCGCTCGTCCAGCTCGTTCTGCGCCTTGCGCAGCGCCACGGCGACCCCGGCGGCCGCGACGGCGCCCGTCGCGACCGAGGTGGGGGCGTTCAGGAACCCGTCGGGGACGTGCATGGATGTCCTCCTCGTGAACGGGAGCGAAATGTCCGATGACAGATCGAGATTCTGTATCTGAACAGCCACGACAAGCGCGGATTCCCTTGCCCTCTGAATGATGCGACAAAGTCGCACGTATCGCAAGGGCACGGCAACGCCGTTCACTTCCCGAATAATGAGACGCAATGGTCCGTATGACGGGACGTCATCTTGCGGTCGCGCAGCGAGCTCCTAGGATCGCCAGCACTGGTGGTTCGACCGGCGCGCACCTGATGGGTGCGATCCGGCCGACGCAAGAGGCCCCCGGCGCGGTTGACGTCGACCGGCGGCCGGCCCCCGGCGAACGCTGTCCGCGCTCCCGAGGAGACACCTGATCATGCCCCGCACCACGCCTCTCGCCACCGTGCCCGGCTACCCGCGCATCGGCCGGGACCGGGAACTCAAGCGCGCCCTGGAGACGTACTGGGCCGGAGAGTCCGGCCGCGGCGAACTGGACGCCGCCGCGCGCACCGAGCGCGAGCGGACCTGGCGCCGGCTCGCCGAGCTCGGCCTGGACGCCGTCCCGTCGAACACGTTCTCGCTGTACGACCAGGTGCTCGACGCCGTCGTGCTGGCCGGCGCCGTGCCGCCGCGGTTCGCGTCGCTCGGCCTGGACGGCCTCGACGCGTACTTCGCGATGGCCCGCGGCACCGGCCGTGTGGCGCCGCTCGAGCTGACCAAGTGGTTCGACACCAACTACCACTACCTGGTCCCGGAGATCGGGCCGGCGACGCGCCTCCACCTCGACCCGGCCAAACCGGTGAGCGAGTTCCGCGAGGCGCTGGCATTGGGCATCGAGACCCGGCCGGTGCTGCTCGGGCCGGCCAGCCTGCTGCTGCTGTCGAAGGCGGCGGACGGCGCGCCGTCCGGGTTCGCGCCGCTCGACCGGCTGGACGACCTCGTCGCCGTCTACGCGCTGCTGCTGACGACGCTCGCCGCCGAGGGGGTCGCGTGGGTGCAGCTGGACGAGCCGGCCTACGCCGCCGACCGGACCGCCGGCGAAATGGACGCGCTGCGCCGGGTGTACGAGCGGCTCGGCGCGCTGCCGGAGCGGCCGGCGATCCTGGTGCAGTCGTACTTCGGCTCGCTCGGCGACGCGCTGCCGGTGCTGGCCGCGTCGCCGGTGGAGGCGATCGGGCTGGACCTGGTGGCCGGCTCGCTGCCCGACGGCGACGTGCCCGGACTGGCGGGCAAGACCGTCGTCGCCGGGGTCGTCGACGGCCGCAACGTCTGGCGCACCGACCTCGACGCGGCGCTGGCGACGCTGCGCGCCGTCCGGGCGCGGGCCGGCGCCGTCACCGTCGGGACCTCCTGCTCGCTGCTGCACGTCCCGTACGACCTCGACGCCGAGACCGCGCTGGACCCGCAGCTGCGGTCCTGGCTGGCCTTCGCCGACCAGAAGGTCGCCGAGGTGGTGACGCTGGCCGCCGCCCTGCGCGGCGAGGACCGGTCCGCGGCGTTCGAGCAGGCCCGGGCCGCCCTGGCCAACCGCGCCGCCGCCCCGCGCGTCGTCGACGACGGCGTCCGCTCACGGCTCGCCCGGCTCACCCCGGACGACGCCCGGCGCGGGCCGTACAGCGAACGGTCCGCGGCACAACGCGACCGGCTCGGCCTGCCGCCGCTGCCGACCACGACGATCGGCTCGTTCCCGCAGACCGGCGACCTCCGGCGGGCGCGCGCGGCGTTCCGGGCCGGCCGTCTGGATCGCGCGGCGTACACCGCCCGCATGCGCGCCGAGATCGAGCGGGTGATCGGGCTGCAGGAGCGGCTCGGCCTCGACGTCCTCGTGCACGGCGAGCCGGAGCGCAACGACATGGTGCAGTACTTCGCCGAGCACCTCGCCGGGTTCGTCACGACCGAACTGGGCTGGGTGCAGTCGTACGGCTCGCGCTGCGTCCGTCCGCCGATCCTCTACGGCGACGTGTCGCGGCCCGCGCCGATCACCGTCGAGTGGGTCACATACGCGCAGTCGCTCACCGACCGGCCGGTGAAGGGCATGCTGACCGGGCCCGTCACGATCCTCGCCTGGTCGTTCGTCCGCGACGACCAGCCGCTCGGCGACACTGCCCGGCAGGTGGCGCTGGCCATCCGCGACGAGACCGCCGACCTGGAGTCGGCCGGCATCGGCATCGTGCAGGTGGACGAGCCGGCGCTGCGCGAGCTGCTGCCGTTGCGCGGCGCCGACAGGCCGGCGTATCTGGACTGGTCGGTGACGGCCTTCCGGCTGGCGACGTCCGGCGTGGCCGACGCGACGCAGGTGCACACGCACCTGTGCTACTCCGAGTTCGGCGACGTCGTGGCCGCGATCGACGGGCTCGATGCCGACGTCACCAGCATCGAGGCGGCGCGGTCGCGGATGTCGATCGTGCCCGACGTCGCCGCGTCCGGGTTCGGCCGCGGCATCGGTCCCGGCGTCTACGACATCCACTCACCGCGGGTGCCGGACGCCGACGAGGCCGAGGCGCTGCTGCGGCGGGCGCTGGACGCCATCCCCGGCGATCGGCTCTGGGTCAACCCCGACTGCGGGCTGAAGACGCGGACGTACGAGCAGGTCGAGCCCGCACTGACCGCCTTGGTCGCGGCGGCCGCGCGAGTCCGCCCCGCCTCTGAATGATCACGTTAAGTGGGTGTGTTCACGCTCCACCAGGCATGCATTCCTACTGAAGCGTGAGATCGCCTGGGTCGACGTGCGGAAAGCGCTCGCCCGTCCGTCGGCAGGCGTCTTCCCGCTTCCCCAGGAATGCATGCCTGGGCAAGCGGGAAGACCCCTGCTTAACGTGATCATTCAGAGGGTGTCGAGGGCGGCGAGGTCGTCGAGGGCGGGTTCCCAGGCACCGGCGGCGACGTTGGCCGCGACCTGCTCCGCGGACACCGCGCCGGCGATGACGGAGCCGACGGCGGGCTGGGCGGCCAGCCCGCCGATGGCGACGTCGAGGAGGCCCCGGCCGCGCTCGGCGGCGAAGCGCCGCAGCGCCTCGATGCGGCCGAAGTCGGCCGTCGCGAGCCGCTCGGCACCGGCCGGGGTGTCCAGGCGCGACCCCTCGGGCGCCGGCTCGCCGCGCCGGTACTTGCCGGTGAGCAGGCCGTACGCGAGCGGTCCGTACGGCAGGATGCCGACGCCGGCGTTCTCGGCGGCCGGGATCAGCTCGGCCTCGGCGGACCGGTCGTAGAGCGAGTACTCGTTCTGCGCGCTGACGAACGGCGTCAGGCCCTCGGTGCGGGCGATCCAGGACGCCTCGGTGACCTGCCAGCCGTCGAGGTTGGACGAGCCGACGTAGCGGACCTTGCCCTCGGCGACCAGCTCGTCGAGGGCGGCCAGCGTCTCCTCGAGCGGCGTCACGGGGTCGGGGAAGTGCAACTGGTAGAGGTCGATCCAGTCGGTGCCGAGGCGGCGCAGGCTGGCCTCGACCGCACGCCGGACGTAGCGCCGCGACCCGCGCACGCCCCAGTCGGCGCCGTTGGCGCCCTGCATGTCGCCGCCGAACTTCGTCGCGATGACGACGTCGTCGCGACGGCCGGTCAGCGCGGCGCCGAGCATCCGCTCGCTCTCGCCCAGCCCGTAGGTGTCGGACGTGTCGAACAGCGTGACGCCGTGGTCGAGCCCCGCGTGCACGACGGCGGTGGCGACGGTGTCGTCGATGCGCCGGCCGAACGCGTTGCACCCGATGCCGACGACGGAGACGGTGAGCCCGGACTCGCCCAGCTGGCGGTAGCGCATGACCCGACCCTATCGAGGCCGCAGGGAACCCCGTCCACCTTGCTAATAGTTGACGCGTCAGAAAGATTTGGTCAACGCCGACTGAAACGTGAACGCTCAACCAAGGAGTCCTATGACCGTGCCGCCGCCCGTCCGTGACCTCGTCGTCCTCCTCGCCCGCGTCGGCATCGGCGTCGTCTTCGTCGCGCACGGCTGGCAGAAGCTGGCCGACACCGGCATCGACGGCGTCGCGGCCGGCTTCGAGCAGATGGACGTCCCGCTGGCCACGGCGTCGGCGTGGTTCGCGGCACTGGTCGAGCTGGTCGGCGGCGCGGCGCTGATCCTCGGCGCCGCCACCCCCGTCGTCGGCCTGCTGCTGGCCGTCGACATGCTCGGCGCGTACCTCTTCGCGCACGCCGGCAACGGCATGTTCGTCGCCGAGGGCGGCGCGGAGCTGGTGCTCACGCTGGGCGCCGCCAGCCTGCTGCTGGCCGCCGCCGGGCCCGGTCGCTTCAGCGTCGACCACGTGCTGCGCCGCTCGCTCCGCCCCACCGCGGCGGTGCGTGGATAGAAGATCGAATCGCCAATCGCCGGCAACCGTCCCGGAACGGCCGTCAGCCAACGGCTCGCGTCAGGAGGGAGTTTCCCTTGCTCACGCAGGTGACACTCCCTCCTGACGGCCTGGATCGTCCCGGACGGCTGCCGGCCGGAGCGGCGGTTGATCCTCGAGGTCGATTCGCGCTCGTTCCACGGGTTCGGCGACGCGCCGGAACAGACCGAGCGCCGCCGGGCCCGGCCGGCCGCGCTCGGCTGGGTGGTCCTCCCGGTGTCGCCGGCGACACCACGAGCAGATCGAGGCCGCTGACCGGGCTGCCGGGAGGGAGTTTTCGCCCGCTCTAGCGAGGAGAACTCCCTCCTGACGCGGCCGGGCCGGCCGTGCTCTCGCGGATCTCCAGCGTGAACGGGACGTCGATGCGCTCGGCCTTGGCCTCGGGGTCGGCCAGCCGGCGGACGATCAGGCGGATCGCCTCGGCGGCGAGGAACGGCACGTCGGGCGAGACCGTGGTGAGCGACGGCGTGGAGTAGCGGCCGTCCTCGACGTCGTCGAAGCCGGCCACGGCGACGTCGTCGGGGACGCGCAGGCCGCGCTCGTGCAGCACCCGCAGCGCGCCCAGCGCCATGAGGTCGTTGAAGCAGAAGACGGCGTCGACGGGGCGGCCGCTGTCGAGCAGGTCGGCCATGGCCTGGGCGCCGCTGGCGCGGCCGAAGTCGAGGTCGGACACGATCAGCTGCCGGTCGACCGGCAGCCCGGCGTCGCGCAGGGCGGCGCGGTAGCCACGGGCGCGCAGACCGCCGGTGCCGGCCCGCTGCGCGCCGATGGCCGCGATGTGCCGCCGCCCCAGGCCGACGAGGTGCGAGGTGACCTCGTGCGCGGCACGGACGTTGTCGATGGCGATGTGGTCGAAGCCGGCCGGGTGGCCGCGTTCGCCGAGCAGCACCATGGGCGTCGAGCCCGGGTGGGCGGCGACGTCGGCGGAGGTCATGGCCATCGGGCTGAACACCACGCCGTCGATGAGCTGGGTGTCGAGGGAGTCCAGCGCGATGCGCTCGCGCTCGGCCTCGCCGAACGTCTCCTCGATCAGCACCGTGAGGCTCTGCCGCTTGGCGACCGCGCCCAGCTCGGAGGCCAGGGCGGCGAAATACGGCGAGGTCAGCTCCGGCAGCGCGATGGCGAGGAACCCGGACCGCCCGTGCCGCAGGCTGCGCGCGGACACGTTGGGCCGATAGCGCAGCTCCGCGATGGCCTTGAGCACCTTCTCGCGGGTCTTCTCGGTGACGTTCGGGTGATTGTTGATCACGTTGGAGACGGTCTTGAACGACACCCCGGCGAGGTCCGCCACGTCCTTCAGCCGCGTACCCACCTGCCTGCCCCTCTCGCTGCCCAGGACGACCTGACCGAGTGTAGGCACCGCCCGGCGTCCGGCCGAACGGTTTTCCGGCCCGACGGAGCGGACCGGACCAACTCGCCCCACACTCTTCACATTCCAGGTTATCCGTTGTAAAAATGTCCGCACGGTTATCCGTTGTAAAAGACGGCGGAGGCCGGCGAGGCAGTGCGGAAGGGCTGGGCCGGAGCGACTGACCGGTCGTGACGGCGGGCGTCACCGGCGGCCACCGTCGTGACGGCGGGCGTCACCGGCGGCCACCGTCGTGACGGCGGGCGTCACCGAGGCGACCGGACGTCGCAACGGGGACACCGGACGTCACGCAGGCAGGACCGATGCCAGGATTTCTCGCACCGCCGCGTCACCGAGGAAGGTCACGGAGGCACTCTTGTACGACGTCGAGGTCGGACTGGATCCGGCATTCACCGTGGGCACCGTCGACCCGCGCTTGTACGGGTCGTTCGTCGAGCACATGGGCCGGTGCGTCTACGGCGGCATCTTCGAGCCCGACCACCCGACCGCCGACGAGCACGGGTTCCGCGGCGACGTCGCCGACCTCGTCCGCGAGCTGGGCGTCACCGTGATCCGCTACCCGGGCGGTAACTTCGTCTCCGGCTACCGCTGGGAGGACGGGGTCGGCCCGGTCGCCGACCGGCCGCGTCGACTCGACCTCGCCTGGCGCTCGCTGGAGCCCAACACCGTCGGCACCGACGAGTTCTGCCGGTGGGCCCGCGGTGTCGGAGTCGACCCGATCATGGCGGTGAACCTGGGCACCCGGGGTGTGGACGCCGCCGTCGACCTGCTCGAATACACCAACTTCGCGCCCGGCAGCACCAGCACCGCCGACCGGCGGGTCGCCAACGGGCACAAGGACGCGCACGGCGTCACCACCTGGTGCCTGGGCAACGAGATGGACGGCCTGTGGCAGATCGGGCACAAGACCGCCGACGAGTACGGGCGGCTGGCCGCTGAGACGGCTCGCGCGATGCGCCGCGCCGACCCGGACCTCGAGCTGGTCGCCTGCGGCAGCTCCAACAGCGGCATGCCGACGTTCGGCAGCTGGGAGCGGACCGTCCTGGAGCACACCTACGACCTGGTCGACCACATCTCGCTGCACGCGTACTTCGAACCGGTCGGCGGCGACGTCGACAGCTTCCTCGCCTCGTCGGAGGAGATGCGGCGGATGATCACCGCGATCGCCGCCACCGCGGACCACGTCGGCGCCGTCCGGCGCAGCGGCAAGCGGCTGACGATCTCCTTCGACGAGTGGAACGTCTGGTACCAGCACCGTTTCTCCGGGCAGGACACGCTCGAGCGGAACGAGAACGCGCCGCTGATCGAGGACGTGTACGACGTCACCGACGCTGTCGTGGTCGGCGACCTGCTGATGGCGCTGCTGGACCACTGCGACCGGGTCTCGATCGCCTGCCAGGCCCAGCTGGTCAACGTGATCGCGCCGATCATGACGCAGGCGGGCGGTCCGGCCTGGCGGCAGACCATCTTCCATCCGTTCGCGCTGACCGCCCGGCACGCCCGCGGGACGGTGCTGCGCACGGCCGTGCGGACGGCGCAGCTGCCGACGCAGCGCTACGGCGACGTCCCCGCCACCCGGGTGAGCGCCGTCCAGGACCCGGAGACCGGCGCGCTCACGCTGCTGGCCGCGAACCGGAACCGCACGGAGCCGGCCCGGCTCACCGTCCCGCTTCGCGCCTTCGGCGAGCGGCTGCGGCTGGTGGAGCACCTCGCCATCGCCGAGACCGACCCGTCCGCCACGAACACCGCCGAGCACCCGGACCGGGTCGTCCCGCGTCCGGCCAACGGCACCGTCCTCGACGGCGACCAGACGCTCACCGCGACCCTGCCGCCGTCGTCCTGGCACCTCATCCGGCTCGGGAACTGACCCGGCACGTCTGCGAAGGAGCAGCTGTGACCACACGAACCAACCCGTTCACCCGACGGCGTTTCCTCACCGCGACCGGCATGATCGGCGCCGGCGTCATCCTCAGCGGCTGCGGCGGCGGCTCGCAGTCCCCCGGCGCCGAACCGGCCGAAGGGGACGGCGGCGCCAGCGGCTACGAGGGCCCGGACGTCGAGCTGGCGTTCTGGAACGGCTTCACCGGCGGCGACGGCCCGTTCATGCAGGAGCTCGTCGACACGTTCAACTCCGAGCACCCGAACATCGCCGTGAAGATGACGGTGATGGAGTGGGCCGACTACTACCAGAAGGTCCCGACGGCGGTGCAGTCCGGCAACGGCCCCGACGTCGGCATCATGCACATCGACTCGCTGCCGACGAACGCCGCCCGCAACGTCATCGTTCCGCTCGACGACGTCGCTTCGGCGCTGGACCTGAAGGCCGGCGACTTCGCCGACGCCGTCTGGACCGCCGGCGAGTACGACGGGCAGCGCTTCGGCATCCCGCTGGACGTGCACCCGCTCGGCTACTTCTACAACAAGACGGTCCTGGAGTCGGCCGGGCTGGACCCGGAGAACCCGCCGACCGACCGGACGTCGTACGAGGCGGCGCTGGAGACGCTGGCCGCGGCCGGGATCCAGGGCCACTGGATGTCGCCGCACCCGTTCACCGGCAGCATGACGCTGCAGTCGCTGATCTGGCAGTTCGGCGGCGACCTGTTCAACGCCGACGGCACCGAGGTCACCTGGGCGGAGGACCCCGGCGTGCAGGCGCTGACCTGGATGGTCGACGCCATCAACAACGGCTGGAGCCCTTCGGACGTCGGCCAGGACGCCGACGCGATCGCGCTGCAGAACGGCCAGGCCGCGTTCAACTGGAACGGCATCTGGCACATCAACTCCCTCAAGGAGGTGCCGGACCTGCAGTGGGGCGTCGCGCCGCTGCCGAACATCGGCGGCACCGAGGCGGCCTGGGCCGGCTCGCACAACTTCGTCGTCATGCGCCAGCGCACGCCCAACGAGGACAAGCTGGCGGCGTCGCGGGTGTTCATCAACTGGGTCAGCCAGCAGTCCATCGCGTGGGCTGAAGGCGGCCAGGTGCCGGCCCGCAACTCCGTCCGCGAGTCGGCCGAGTTCGAGGCGCTGCCGGAGCAGGCCGCCCTCGCGCAGCAGGTCGACTACCTGCACTTCCCGCCCGCGGTGCCGGGCATCAGCGACGCGTTCAAGGACTTCGACCAGGCGCTGAACGAGGCCGTGCTGCTGACCAAGGAACCGGCCGTGGCGCTCTCGGAGGCGGCCGAGCGGGCCACCAAGAAGCTGGAAGAGAACCGCGACCGGTACGAGGGGTAGTCCCGTGGCCTCCCCCACGACCACGGCACCCGCGCGCGGCGACGCCGCGCGCGGGCCCGGTGCCCGGTCCTCCCCCACGCGCATCCGCCGGCACGCGCCGTGGACGCCGTACGCGTTCATGGCGCCGTTCCTGGTCATCTTCGCGACGTTCATCCTCGCCCCGGCGGCGCTGGGGATCTGGATGAGCCTGCACGACTGGGACTTCATGCTCCCGAACCGGCCGTTCATCGGGCTGGACAACTACGCCGCGCTGTTCGACTCGACGTCGGCCGTGTTCGAGATGTTCTGGAACGGCATGCGCGCCACGGCGATCTTCACCGTCGCCAGCGTGCCGTTCCTCGTGGCCATCCCGCTCGGGCTGGCGGTCCTGCTGAACCGGAAGTTCCCCGGCCGCACGGTGTTCCGGGCGATCTTCTTCATGCCGTACGTGCTGGGCGTCGCCGTCATCGGCCTGCTGTTCCGCTTCATGCTGGACCCGAACATCGGCATCGTGAACGGGCTGTTCGGCACCTCGACGCCGTGGATCACCGCCCAGCCGTGGGCCTGGATCAGCCTGGTCGCGATGACCGTGTGGTGGACGCTGGGCTTCAACACGATCATCTATCTGGCCGGCATGCAGGACATCCCCGGCGAGCTGTACGACGCGGCGCGGGTCGACGGCGCGTCGGTCTGGCAGCAGTTCCGGAACGTGACGCTGCCCGGCCTGCGCACAGTGCACCTGTTCGTCGTGACGATCACGATCCTGGCGTCGGCGAACATGTTCGGCCAGGCGCTGCTGGTGACCAACGGCGGGCCGGGCGACAGTACCCGGACCGCGCTCATCGTCATGCTCGCCGAGGGCCTGGAGCGGTTCCGGATGGGCAGCGCCGCGGCGATGTCGTACCTGCTCGCGGTGATCCTGGGCATCGTCTCGATCGTCCAGGTGCTGGCCATGCGGGAGAGGAGGCCGCGATGACGGTCCTGACACGTCCCGAGGCCGGCTCGCGTTCGGCCGGTCCACGCCACGGCGCCGGAGCGCCCGGCGCGCTCCTCAGGCAGGGCATGTTCTGGCTGTTCCTGCTGGTGCTGACGGTCATCTTCGTCGGGCCGATCGTCTGGATGTTCCTGACGTCGATCAAGACCAACCCGGAGGCGACGTCCGTCCCGCCGACGCTGCTGCCGTCGTCGCCGACGTTCTCCGCCTACGAAGGGCTGCTGCGGCTGGACGGCGCCTACCCGGTGCTGCGCTGGTTCCTCAACAGCCTGCTGGCGGCGACCCTGCACATGGTGCTGGTGCTCGCGGTCGCGTCGACGGCGGCGTACGCGCTGGCCCGGCTGCACTTCCGCGGCCGGGGCGTGCTGTTCGTGGTGATCGTGTCGACACTGTTCGTACCGGGGTTCGTGTTCCTGATCCCGAACTACCTGATCATCGACCAGCTGGGCTGGCTGGACACCGTCTGGGCGCTGGCCGTGCCCGGTGCCGCCGGCGCGTTCGGGGTGTTCTTCCTCCGGCAGTTCTTCGCGATGCTGCCCGGTGAGCTGGAGGAGGCGGCGCTGATCGACGGCGCCAACCAGTGGCAGATCTTCACCCGCATCGTCCTGCCGAACTCCAAGCCGGCGCTGGCCACGCTGGCGGTGCTGTCGTTCCTGTCGAACTGGAACGACTTCGTCTGGCCGATCTACGTCCTGTTCAGCCCGGAGCGGCTCACGCTGCCGGCCGGGCTGCGGCTGCTGCAGGGCGCGTACACCACGGACTACCCGGTCATCATGGCCGGCGCGTTCGTCGCCAGCGTTCCCGTCCTGATCCTGTTCCTGTTCACGCAGCGATACGTCATCGAAGGCGTGTCGCGCAGCGGACTGAAGGGATGATCCCCGTGCGTCGTA
Source organism: Jiangella endophytica (assembly GCF_003427025.1). Taxonomy (GTDB): domain Bacteria; phylum Actinomycetota; class Actinomycetes; order Jiangellales; family Jiangellaceae; genus Jiangella; species Jiangella endophytica. The sequence continues at coordinate 72,349 of NZ_QVAI01000021.1, read as the reverse complement.
GGTTCCTCGCCGGCATCGCCGCCGTCGTGCTGGCGTTGCCCGCCGCGGCCCCGCTCGCCACCGCCGAACCGGCCGCCGAGCCCGTCACGCAGAACCCGATCTCGAGTGAGTTCTCCGACACCTACGCCGACCCGGCCGTGCTGCGCGGCAAGGACGGCTGGTGGTACCTGTACGCGACCAGCGATCCGCTGACCGAGGCGCCGAGCGAGTTCGGGCTCATGCACATCGCCCGGTCCCGCGACTTCGTCGACTGGGAGTACCTCGGGACGGTGTTCGACGACGCCGACCGGCCGGCCTGGACGACGAGCACCTCGTTCTACTGGGCGCCGGACATCCGCTACGTCGACGGGCAGTACGTCATGTACTACACCGTCACCGACACGATCGCCGAGCCCGGCCAGTGGAACTACGCGATCGGCGCCGCGACGGCGCCGACCCCGGCCGGTCCGTGGACCGACTCCGGCGGGGCGGTGGTCGCGCCGCGTCCGGCCGGCGGCGGCAACTACTTCAACACCATCGACCCGGCGCTGCTGTCGGCGTCGGACGGCAAGCGCTACCTGTACTTCGGCGGCTACCACGGCGGCCTGTGGGTGACCGAGCTGGACGAGTCCGGGCTGCGCGCCGTCGGGTCGCCGACACAGGTCACGGTCGGCGACCGGTACGAGGGCTCGTTCGTGGTCGAGCGGGACGGCTGGTACTACCTGACGGCGTCGTCGGCGAACTGCTGCGCCGGGCCGGTCACCGGCTACAGCGTCTACGCGGGCCGGTCGCAAAGCCCGCTCGGCCCGTTCGTCGACCACGAGGGCGTCTCGATGCTGGACTCGCGGGTCGGCGGCACCCAGGTGCTGGCGCAGAACGGCAACCGCTGGATCGGCGTCGGCCACCACACGATCGTCACCGACGTGTCCGGGCAGGACCACATCGTCTACCACGCGATCGATCGCGACGACGCCTGGCTGGACGCGCCCGGCGGGATCAACGAGCGGCCGACGCTGGTCGACCGGCTGGACTGGATCGACGGCTGGCCGGTCGCGCGGGCGGGGGCGGGACCGTCGGACACGCCGCAGCCGGCGCCGGTGACGGCGAGCGAGCTGGGCATCGACGCGTCGGCGCCGGCCGCGAACAACGCGCTGACGGCGGTGCGCGGCAGCTGGACGGCCGGCACGGACCCGTCCGGCGACGGCGGCGACCTCGCGGACCTGTCCGACGGCGCCGAGGCGCGAACCGCGCGGAACGCGCCCCGGGACCTGCGGGTCGAGGCCGACGTACGGGTCTCCGGCCAGGTCTCGGTCGGGGTCGCGCAGTCGGGGCGCAACGGCGTCACGGTGACCGTCGACGCCGAGGAGCGGACGCTCACCGTCACGTCGACGCTGGGCCGCCGGGCGGAGACCGGCACCGCGCCGCTGCCGTCGCGCTACGACGGCGACGAGTGGACGGCGCTGTCGGTCGAGCTGCGCGACGGGCGCGTCGTCGCGCGGCTGGCGGAGAGCCGGCTCGGCGACGCCGACGCCGAGGTCGCCGTCGATCTGCCCCGCGGCGTGGCCAAGCCGCGTCCCGTCACGCTGGCCGCGTCCGGCGGGCCCGCGCAGGTCGACAACCTCACCGTCGTCGCGGCGCACCGGCCGGTCACCGAGCGGGTCGACGAGCCGCGGGCCGGGGACGCCGTCTTCACCGAGGACTTCGACGACCCGGCTCTCGGCGACGGCTGGAGCTGGGTGCGGCCGTCGTCGACCGTGACCGCGGGCGACGGCGCGCTGACCTGGCCGCTGGCCTCCGTCGACGTCGTCGGCACGGGCAACACCGGTCCGCTGCTGCTGCGCACGCCGCCGGAGGGCGACTGGATCGCCGAGACCAAGCTGCACCTCGATCTCGGCTCCGGCACGATCCGCAACTACCAGCAGGCCGGCCTGATCGTCCGGGTCGACGACGACAACCTGCTGCGGCTCGGCGACGTCGCGATCTGGGGCACCCGGCAGGTCGAGTTCGGCAAGGAGCTGAACGAGAACGGCACGCTGCGGTGGGGCGCCCACCTCGGCGGGCCGGTGGCCGAGACGATGTGGCTGCGGATCGCCCACACCACCGACCCGGAGACCGGCGAGCACCGGTACCGCTCCGCCTCGTCGCGCGACGGCGAGACCTGGCGGTGGGGCGCGACGTGGACGTTGCCGGCGGACACGTCGCCGCAGATCGGCCTCTACGCCGGCGGCGGCGCCACGCCCGCGACCGTCGCGACGTTCGACTGGTTCCGCCTGTCCGAGGTTCGATGAGACTGCTCGTGGCGGCCGGGACGGCACTCGTCGTCCTGGCCGCCTGCGGCACCGCCGAACCCGACTCCGGCCCCGGCCCCGACCCCGTCACCGAGCCAGCTCAGGAGGAGCAGCCCGTGGGCTTCACGAACCCGGTGTACGACCGCGACTTCCCCGACCCGGCTGTCATCGAGGCCGACGACGGCTACTACGCCTACGCGACGAACTCGCGGCTGGGCAACGTGCCCGCGCTGACGTCGCCGGACCTGGTGTCGTGGGAGCCGGCCGGCGACGCGATGCCGGTGCTGGCGCCGTGGGTCACCGGAGGTCGCACCTGGGCGCCGGAGATCGCCGTCCACGCCCCGGACCGCTACGTCCTCTACTACACCGCGCTGGGCACGGAGTCCGGCCGGCAGTGCGTCGGGCGGGCGGTCGCGTCGTCGCCGGCCGGACCGTTCGTCGACGACTCCGCGGAGCCGCTGATCTGCCAGGCCGACGAGGGCGGCTCGATCGACGCCAGCCCGTTCACCGACGCCGACGGCACCCGGTACCTGCTGTGGAAGAACGACGGCAACGCCGTCGGTGCCGACACCTGGATCTACGCCCAGCCGTTGTCCGAGGACGGGCTCTCGCTGGTGGGTGCGCCCGTCCAGCTGATGAAGCAGGACCAGCCGTGGGAGGGCCACCTGGTCGAGGCGCCGTTCCTCTGGCTGCGCGACGGCACGTACTACCTGTTCTACTCGGCCAACGCGTTCGACCGCGCCGAGTACGCCGTCGGCTACGCGATCTGCGAGGGCCCCCTCGGGCCGTGCGCGAAGCCGTCGTCGGAGCCGATCCTGGTGTCGTCGGACGACGCTGCCGGGCCGGGGCACTGCGTGCTGATCGAGAAGGACGGCCGCACGTGGATGGTGCACCACGCCTGGCCGCCGGACTCCGTCGGCTCCGCGCTGCCCGGCCGGACGATGTGGCTCACCGAGGTCCTGTGGCGCGACGGGGTGCCCGTGCTCGATGGTCCGCGCGGCGAAGTCCCATGATCATGGCGCTCTTCGTGCGGCCAGAGCAGCAGAAAGAGCGCCATGATCAGCCGACGGTGACGTCGATGGTGTGCCAGCCGGAGGCGCCGTCGGGGACCGGCGGCGCCTGCTCGGACGTCTGCACCTCGCCGTCAGCGGTGGTGGCGCGGACCTGCAGCCGGTGGTCGCCCGGCTGCGCGTCCCACTCCCACACCCACTGCCGCCAGGTGTCGGCGCTGGGGACGGCGGCCAGCCGCGCGGCGTTCCAGTCGCCGTCGTCGACCCGCACCTCGACACCCTGGATGCCGCGGTGCTGCGCCCAGGCGACCCCGGCCACGGCGACGGTGCCGGCGTCGACGTGCGCGTGGCCCTTCGGCACGTCGATGCGCGAGGCCACCTTGACCGGGCCCTTCTCGGCCCAGCCGCGCGTCGTCCAGTAGGCCTCGAAGTCGTCGAACCGGGTCACCTCCAGCTCGACGACCCATTTGGTCGCGCTGACGTAGCCGTACAGGCCGGGCACGATCATCCGCACCGGGAAGCCGTGCGCCAGCGGCAGCGGGTCGCCGTTCATGCCGACCGCCAGCAGTGCGTCGCGCCCGTCGGTGAGGACGTCGAGCGGGGTGCCGGCGGTCCAGCCGTCCTGTGAGCGGGACCGGACGGCGTCGGCGTCGGCCCTGGGCTTCGCGAGCGCGAGGACGTCGGCGATCGGCACGCCGGTCCACAGCGCGTTGCCGATGAGGTGGCCGCCGACCTCGTTCGAGACGCAGTTCAACGTCAGCCACCGGTTCTCCAGGCCCATCGCGACGAGCTCGCCGTAGTCGAGCTCGACCTCGGTCTCGACCATGCCGTGCACCCGCAGCGTCCAGTCCTCGGCCCGGACCAGTGGCTCGGACAGCGCGGTGTCGATGCGGTAGAAGTGCTGGTTGGGGGTGCGCCACGGATCCTCCCCGGAGACGGAGAGGTCGACGCCGCGCGGCGGGGTCGCCTGGGGCAGGTCGAGGCTGGCCGCGAGATCGTCGCGGGACGTCTCGACGCCGGCCCGGCGCGCGCCGAGCACCTGGCCGAGCCCCGCGCCGACGACCGCGAGGCCGGCCGTGATGCCGGCGACGGTCAGGAACGAGCGCCGGGTCGGCGCGGGCCTCGCCGGCAGCACCGGCCCCGCGGGTGCGGGCGGTGCCGCCTTCCCGACCAGCCAGCTCAGCGTCGGCAGCGCCACCAGGCCCCCGGCGAGGGTCGGGATGAGGTCGGCCATCGTGGTGTCCGGCCGCGCGTTGACCGCCAGCCCGGCGACCACCAGCACCACGGTCGCCGCCAGCAGCCCGAGGCCTTTACTCCGAGCGGTGAGCAGGCCGATCAGCGCGCCCAGCACCACCAGCACCACGCCCATGCCCACGAGCAGGGCGGTCTTGTCGTGGGTGCCGAACGTCTGGATGGCGAAATCCTTCAGCCAGCCGGGCGTGTGGTCGATGAACACCTCGCCGACCGCCACCACCGGCGTCTCGGCCCTCCCCAGAGCACCGGCCACGACCTCCGCGACCGCCAGCCCGAGACCCAGCGCCACCACACCGGCCAGCGCCGGCGGCCACCACGGCCGCGCCGTCTCGGCATCGGTCGCCGGGTCGGGCGCTCGGTCGGGCGCTCGGTCGGGCGCTCGGTCGGGCGCGGGGTCGGACGCGGGGTCGGTCACCCTCCGATCATCCTCCCGGACGGTGCTCTTCGCCCACGTCGGCCCGTTTCGCCGGTTGGCCGGGGCGTCAGTGGGCCGGGGGCTTCAGTGGGCCGGGGTCGTCAGTGGGCTGGATCGTCAGGTGGCTGGGGCTCCCCGTCCCCCTGCCGCCCATTCTCTTGCCGCGACCGTGCGCCTCAAGCGGACTGACGGGCGCTTCGCGCCGACGACGACCGCTTGACCCGCACGCCCGCGGCCAAGAACGGGCAGCTATCAGGGGGACGGGGAGGATCTGGGCACGCCTCACTCCCCGCCTCACCCGCCACACACCCACCTCGCTCCCGCTTCGCCCCGTATATCGGAGTGTGGGCGGCGATGATCATCAACGATCCGCTACCTCACCAGGCGTCATCCCGCACCACCAGGCATGCACGCCTCGCAGAGCGAACACACGCCTGGGCATGGCTCCCGGATCGCCGGGATATCTCACCCCGTGGACACCCCACACCACCCCACCAGCCCTCACAGACCCCCGCCCGACCGGATCAGCGGCTACCCGTCCGTCTTCGACTGGGACGGCGGCACCGGCCCCGGGTCGAACTTCGACCTGTTCACCGACGGCGGCCGCGGCTACCTCTACTTCCGCACGTCCGTCGCCTACGGCCACACCCAGATCAACCGCATCGCGCTGGAGATCACGAACTACTGAGCCGACCAGCCACCGATCCGGCGAGACGGGGCCCCCAGACGCCCCGCCTCGCCGGATCGCGTGCGGCGATGATCATCAACGATCCGCGACCTCACCAGGCGTCATCCCGCTCTGCGAGGCATGCACGCCTCGCAGAGCGAACACACGCCTGGGCATGGCCCCCAGATCGCCGGAAAATCTCACCCCCTGGACACCCACACCACCCCACCGAACCCACTAACCTTACAGACCCCACCAGCCTCACAGGCACCACCAACCCCGCCCGGCCGGCAACCCCACCGATCCCACCAACCCGGCAGACGCCCCATCAACGACTCACGAACGCACCGCCGACGCCCCACCGGCACGCCCGACGCCCCGACCAACGCACCCAAAGCGTCCACCCCGACGCCCCACCCGTCGCCAGACTCCCCCCGTCCCCCCGGATAGCTGCCAGCACTTGGGCCGCGGGTACGCGGGTCACGTCCAAGGCCCCCGACCACCACACACAGCACCCAGCAGAGGCCGCGGACTTGAGGCGCGCACCCACGGCTCAAACGATGACGCGGCCCAAACAAGGAACAGCAGGGGGACGGGGTCACCCCGCCAACGGAACCGAACCCGGCGAACCCGCGAACCCCGGCCAACCGGCGAACCCGCGAACCCCGGCCAACCGGCGAACCCCGGCCAACCCCGGCCAACCGGCGAACCCCGGCAGGCTCACTCCGGATACCAAGCCGCCCGCCGCAGATCGACCCGCTCACCGTCCCGCATCAGCGAAACGCCACGGCCGGCCGCAGCCGCCGGGTCACAGCGTGGCGAGGCGCGTTGCGATGCCGCGGAAGGCCTTGCCCCGGTGCGAGATGGCGTCCTTCTCCGCCGGCTCCAGCTCCGCCGTCGTCCGCGTGGACCCGTCGGCCACGAAGATCGGGTCGTACCCGAACCCGTTGCTCCCTCGCGGCTCCCGCACGACGACGCCGTCGACGCGCCCTTCCGAGGTCCATGCGCTGCCGTCGGGCAGCGCCAGCGCCGCGACGCAGATGAAGGCCGCGTGCCGATGCGAGTCGGGCACGGTCGAGAGCTGCGCCAGCACCAGCCGCAGGTTCGCGCCGTCGTCGCCGTGGACGCCGGCCCAGCGCGCGGAGAACACACCGGGCATGCCGCCCAGCGCCACCACCGAGAGCCCGGAGTCGTCCGCCAGCGCGGGCAGCCCGGTCGCGCCGGCGACGGCGTGGGCCTTGAGCAGCGCGTTCTCGGCGAACGTCAGGCCGGTCTCCTCGACGTCGTCGACGCCGGGGAACTCCGAGACCGCCACCAGCGAGACCGGCACCCCGGCCGACGCCAGGATGCGGGAGATCTCCGGGACCTTGTGCGTGTTGCGAGTGGCGAGGACGACCTTGGGCATGCTCACCCGACCAGGGCCGCGTGCTGCAGGTCGGTCAGCTCCTTGCAGCCGGCGCCGGCCAGCGCGAGCAGGGAGTCGAGCTCCTGGCGGTCGAACGGCGCGCCCTCGGCCGTGCCCTGCACCTCGATGAACCGGCCGTCGCCGGTCATGACGACGTTCATGTCGGTCTCGGCGCGGACGTCCTCTTCGTAGCAGAGGTCGAGCAGCGGCTCGCCGTCGACGACGCCCACGGAGATGGCCGACACGGAGTCGGTCAGCACCTTCTCGGTGGCCAGCAGCTTCTCCTTGCGCATCCACTCGACGGCGTCGTGCAGCGCGAGGTAGGCGCCGGTGATGGCCGCGGTGCGGGTGCCGCCGTCGGCCTGGAGCACGTCGCAGTCGATGACCAGAGTGTTCTCGCCGAGGGCCTTGGTGTCGATGATGCCGCGCAGCGACCGGCCGATGAGCCGGGAGATCTCGTGCGTGCGCCCGCCGATGCGGCCCTTCACCGACTCGCGGTCGGAGCGGGTGTTCGTCGACCGCGGCAGCATGGCGTACTCGGCCGTCACCCAGCCCAGGCCCGAGCCCTTGCGCCAGCGCGGCACGCCCTCGGTGACCGACGCGGCGCAGAGCACGCGGGTCTTGCCGAACTCGACGAGCACCGAGCCCTCGGCGTGGTCGAGCCAGCCCCGGGTGAGCCGGACGGTGCGGAGCTGATCGGCGCTGCGGCCGTCGATACGGGTCATGCCGCCCAAGCTATCGCCTCGGCGGCGGCCGCAGCGCCGACCCCCGCTCAGAACGTCCGGATCGCGATCTCCGCCGGCGCCGAGAACAGCGACACCAGCTCGTCGTCCAGCTTCACCAGCGTGATCGAGACGCCGGCCATGTCCAGCGACGTGCAGTACTCGCCGACGTAGTTGCGCCCGACGTTGATGCCGCGGTCCGCCAGCTGCTGGTGCGCCCGCCCGTAGAGCAGGTACAGCTCGCTGACCGGCGTGCCGCCCAGCCCGTTGATCATCAGCGCCACGTTGTCGCCGCGCTCGTACGGCAGGTCGGTGACGACCGCCTCGAGCAGCTCGTCGACGATCGCGTTCGCGTCGGCCAGCTTCTCCCGGCGGCGGCCCGGCTCACCGTGGATGCCGACGCCCATCTCCATCTCGTCGTCGCCGAGGTCGAACAGCGGCGAGCCCTTGGCCGGCGGCGTGCACGACGTCAGCGCCATACCCATGGTCCGGGTGACGGAGTTGACCTTGTCGCCGATGCGTACCAGCTCGTCCAGCTCCGCGCCCTGCTCCGACGCCGCACCGACCGCCTTGATGACGAAGAAGTTGCCGGCCACGCCGCGCCGCCCGACGGTGTACGTCGAGTCCTTCACCGCGACGTCGTCGTCGACCACGACGGTCTTGATCGTGACGCCCTCAGCCTCGGCCAGCTCGCGGCCCATGTCGAACGCCATGCGGTCGCCGGTGTAGTTGTTGATCAGGTGCAGCACGCCCTTCGGCGTGTTCAGCAGCTTGCTGGTCTCGAGGACGTAGTCCATCGGCGGCGCGGAGAACACGTCGCCGGGACAGGCGGCGTCGAGCATGCCCTTCCCGACCACCATGACGTGCGCCGGCTCGTGCCCGGACCCGGAGCCCTGGATGATCGAGACCTTGTCGTCGCTGGGCGCGTCGGCGCGCATGATCAGGTTGTAGTCGGGCACGTAGCGCAGCGTGTCCGGGTTGGCCAGCGCGATGCCCTGGAGCATCTCCGGCACGAACCGCTTCGGGTCGTTGACGAACTTCTTCACGGCGCCTCCTCCGGCGTGGTGGGCGGGGTTGTGGCGGGAGACGTGGCGTGGTCCGCCCATCCCCCGGCGACTCGTTCGGCCATCACGGCGACGGCGACGGCGCCCGCGTCGAGCGTGCCGATGCTGCGTTCCCCCGTGTACGCAGCTCGGCCTCGTTTCGCGATCAGCTCGCGGGTCGCCTCGGCCCGCTCGCGCGCCGTCGCCGCCGCCGCGTCGAGAGCGGTCTGCGCGTCCGCGCCGGCCGCCAGTTCGGCGTCCAGCCGGTCGACGGCCGGGACCAGCGCGTCCAGCAGCGTCTTGTCACCGATGTCGGACTGACCGCGGGTCTTGATCCCCTCGATCGCCGCGCGCAGCATCGCGAGCGCGTCGGCCGCGGTGACGGCGGTCCTGTCTCCGGCCGTCGACCCGGCGCGGAGGAACGCCGTCCCCCAGATCGGGCCGGAGGTGCCGCCGATGCGGCCGGTGATGGTGATCGCCACCTTCTTGAGGAAGGTGCCGACGTCGGTGCGGTCGATGGTGTCCCAGTCGGCCAGCACGATCTCGAAGCCGCGGGCCATCGAGTAGCCGAAGTCGCCGTCGCCGACGACGGCGTCGAGATCGCCGAAGTACGTCTCGTTGTCGACGGCGGTCTGGGCGATCGTGTGGACGACGTACTCGACGGCCGTGAAGCTCGGGTCCATCTATGCCTCCTTCAGCAGCGCGGCCACGTCGTCGATCGTGATCCAGCCGCCGGGCCGGGCCGCGGAACGATTGGCCAGCACGGTCGTGTGCTCGCCGTCCGGGTCGCCCAGGCTGCTGACCACCAGCGCGGCCTCGGAGAACTCCTCGTGCTCGGTGTAGCCGTTGACCGTGACCAGGCAGGGCAGCCCGGCGCCCGCGGCCGCGAGCAGCCCGTTGCGGCTGTCCTCGACGACGACGACGGCGTCCGGCTCGGCGCCCAGCCGGTCCAGCGCGAGCTGGTAGATGTCCGGCGCGGGCTTCTTGCGCGGCACGACGTCGCCGGCCAGGACGGTGAAGTCCGCGGCCCGCCCGGTGCCGACGACGTGTTCCAGGACGGCGCGCACGGACGGCTCGGCGGACGTCGACGCGACGGCGAGCGCCCAGCCCGCGTGGTGGGCGTCGTCCACCAGCCGTCTGACACCGGGGCGGCCGGGCAGCCGGCCGTCCGCGACCATCGCCGTGTAGATCTCCGTCTTGCGCCGATGCCAGCGCGCGAGCACCTCGCGCTGCCCGTCCGGGTCGGCCGGCAGCCCGTTCGCCGCGACGAACTCCGGCGTCAGCAGGCTGGCCATGCGCTCCTTGCCCCCGCCGATCAGCAGCTTCCGCGCGTACTCGTCCTCGCTCCACCGCACCGGCAGGCCGAACTCGGCGAACGTCTGGTTGAACGCGGGCAGGTGGCCGTAACGCTCGGTGTCGGCGAGCACGCCGTCGCAGTCGAAGACCAGCGCCGGCACGCCGTCACCACGCCTTCCCGGCGCTGCCGAACGTGCGCATGAAACCGGCCGCCAGGTCCAGCACGTCGGCGCGGACGGCCTTGAACAGCGACGGCGGGTCCCAGCTGTCGCGCGCCTCGGCGGCGTTGAGGAACTCCAGGTTCGAGCGCATGTACGTCACCTTGAGCGCGGTCGAGATGTTGACCTTCGCGCAGCCGCGGGCGATGAGGTCGGCGAACTGGACGTCGGTCATGCCGGTGCCGCCGTGCAGGGCGATCGGGATCGGCTCGGCCGCGACGATGTCGCTGACCCGCTGGGCGTCCAGCTTCGGCTCGGCCTTGTAGCGGCCGTGCGCGTTGCCGATGGCGGGTGCGAAGACGTCGACGCCGGTCGTGCGGATGAACGTCAGCGCCGTCTCCAGCGACTGCCGTTCCGCCTCTTCGTCCGACCCGATGCCGTCCTCGACGCCGGTGATCGACTCGATCTCGCCCTCGACGTGCGCGCCGACGGCGTGCGCCTCGGCGACGACCTCGACCGTCTGCCGCTGGTTCTCCTCCACCGGCAGCGCGGAGGCGTCGAAGAGCACGCTGTTCCAGCCCTTGCGCAGGCAGTCGCTGATGACCTCGCGCTCCGGGCAGTGGTCGAGGTGCAGGGCGACGGGGACCTCGATGCCGGCGGTCGTCTCCCGCCACATCGCGTAGAGCAGGTCCAGCCCGATCGACTTCACCGTCTTCACCGAGGTCTGGACGATCACCGGCGCCCGCACCTCGACGGCCGCCGCGAGCACCGCCTCCAGGCTGAGGTCGTTGACGATGTTGATGGCCGCGACGCCGTAGCGTTCGGCGAAGGCTCGGTCCAGGATCTCCCGCGTCGGCACCACCGGCACCGGCCCACCCCCTTCCGTCCTGCCGTCGACGCTAGGCCCGGGCCGGGAGCGGGCGCCTCGGGGAACCTCCCCGTCTGTGTGCGGGGTTTCCCTACCTTGCCGCTCGGGCTGCGACCTCGGTGCGGCTGCTGGCGCCGGTCTTGCGCAGGACGGCGCCGACGTGCTTCTCGACGGTCTTGACCGAGATGCTCAGCCGCCCGGCGATCTGCTTGTCGCGCAGCCCACGTTCGAGCAGGTCGCGGACCTCACGCTCGCGGACGGTGAGCGCGGCGCCGTCGGCCGCCGGAGCGGGCGGCCGGGGCAGGGCGTCGCTGACGCTCGCCGACAGCGTGATGCCGCCATGCGCCGCCGCGAGCACGGCACGGGCCAGCTCCGGACCGTCGGCGTCCGGTCCGACGCAGCCGCGGGCGCCGGCCCGCAGCGCCTGCCCGACCAGCGGGTCGCCGGAGCGGGCGCCCAGCAGTACGACCGCCGCGCCCGGGTCCTCGGCGACCAACTGCCGCGTGCACTCGACGCCGTCGTGACCGCCCAGGTAGGCGTCGACCAGCACGACGTCCGGGCGCAGCAGCCGGTACGCGTCGAGCAGCGCGGGCGCGGTGTCGATCTCGGCGACGACCTGCACGCCCGGCTCGGCGGCGGCGAGCAACCGGGCCAGCCCGGCCCGGGTGACCGCCTGGTCGTCGACGACGAGGACGCGCAACCGGTGGGCGGCGCTCCCGGCCGGGTCGCCTGACTCCGGCGGCTGGTACGGCAGGCTCGCGCGGATCTGCGTCCCCCAGCCCGGCGTCGACTCGACGTCGACACTGCCGCCGTGAGTTCGCGCCCGGGCGACGATGCCGCGCAGCCCGAACCCGTTGCCGGACTCGCTGTTGCGGTCGAAGCCGCGGCCGTCGTCCTGGACCATCAGGACCAGCTCGTCCGGTCCGTACACGACCCCCACCCGCGCCGACGACGCCGCCGCGTGCTGGACGATGTTCGTCAGCGCCTCCTGGACGATGCGGAACGCCTGGTGCGCCACCTCCGGCGTCAGCGGCGCCGGCTGTCCCGCGACGACCAGCTTCGCGTCGAGGTTGCCGGTGGCGCGGGCCCACGCGATCTCGACACCGATGGCCTCCTCCAGCGAGTGGCCCTCCAGCAGCGACGGCGGCAGCCCCAGCGCCGTGCGCCGCGACTCCGCCAGCGCGCCGCGGGCCGCCTCGCGCGCGGCCGCCAGCTCAGCGCCGTCCGGACCGGTCGCCGCCACGCCCTCCAGGTGGACGAGCACGGCGGCCAGCCCCTGCGCGACGCTGTCGTGCACCTCTCTGACCAGCCGCTCCCGTTCAGCGGCGGTGGCCTCGGCGCGGGTGCGCTCCTCCAGCTGCTCGTGCATGCGCGCGTTGACGATCGCGATGGCGGCGTGCTTCGCGAACAGCTCCAGCAGCCGCGCGTCGTCGTCGGTGAAGATGCGCGCCGGGTCGCGGCTGAACACGATGCAGGTGCCGATGACGCTGCCCCGCCAGGCGATCGGCACCCCGATCACCCCGTGCAGGGTGGCGCGGTCGGCCGCTCCGACGTGTCCGCCGGGGACCTGCGAGTACTCGGCGAAGATCACCGGCGTCCTGGCGGCGACGACGGCGCCGGTCATGCCCTCGGAGAGCGGGAAGCTCCGGCCGGACTGGCAGGCGATGCCGAAGTCGGCCTCTTTCCGGTAGACGCCCGCGGTCTCGTCGACGCTGCAGATGGACCCGGCGTCGCAGCCGAGCAGCTCGACGGAGCGGCGCAGGATGCGGTCGAGCAGCGGGCGGAGGGAGAACTTCCCGGCCAGATCCTCGACCACCGACGCCAGCGCGTCGGCGCGTGCCTCAGCCGTGCGGTCGGTGTCCTGACGGCGTCGGCCCACGGCACCTCCACGGCGGTGTGGGAAGCTCTCGCTCTGGCATCGTACCCGCCACGACCTGGCTCGACGGGGTTCCAGGGGCCGCCGATCGACCGAATCGCCTGCGTGCCCGCCGGTGTCCCGGATACGTTCGGGACCGTGCAGCGCAGGGCGGCACCGAGGCATCGCCGGGCACCCCGGACCGGGGTCCCCGGCCGCCGCACGCTGTTCGCGGCCGCCGGGCTGGCCGGCGAGCTGTTGTTCACCGCCGGCGCGCTGGTGCTGCTGTTCGTCGTCTACACGTTCTGGGGCACCGGCCTGCAGACCGCGGCCGCCCAGGACGACCTGCGCGACCAGTTCCAGCAGCACCTGCTCACCCGTTCCGGCGCGCCGGCGGACACCGAGACCGACGACGAGGAGGCCGAGCCCGAGCCGGAACCGGAACCGCTCGAGCTCGGAGACGCCTACGGGATCCTGCGCATCCCGCGCTTCGGCGACGACTGGGAGCGCATCGTCATCGAGGGCACCGACCCGGAGGACCTCAAGGACGGGCCCGGCCACTACGTCGACAGCGTCGATCCCGGGCAGCTGGGCAACTTCGCCGTCGCCGCGCACCGGTCCGGGCACGGCGAGCCGTTCGCCCGGTTCGCCGAGCTGCGCGAGGGCGACGTCGTCGAGATCGAGACGATCGACGGCGTGTTCCGGTACGAGCTGGACGACGCGCCCGACGGCGACGCCGACGGCAACGTCATCGAGGCGACCGAGCTGTGGGTGGTCGACCCGGTGCCCGGCGAGCCGGCCGAGACCGAGCCGGACGAGGCGCGGCTGACGCTGACGACGTGCTGGCCGCGGTGGGGGTCGGAGAAGCGGATGTACGCGACCGGCGTGCTCGTCGACGAACGACCACGCGATCAGGAGTGACGGTCGTCCCCCGGGGGGTGTCGCGAAAACCTGTTGGCCACCCGCGGCAGCCGCTGCTACCTTCCCGGAGGACGTGCAGGAGAACGAGGAGGTGGTACCCGTGAACGCAGTGTCGACGTGGGTGCTCCCCTCCGGGGTCACGGTCGGGCGATAGGTCGTCCGGGAGCGCCGTTCAGCAGCACTCCCGAAAGGCACGACCATGCAGTTCACTTCCGAACGGCGCCTCGACGACGGCGTCCTCGAACGCGAGTTCGTCCTCGGCGAGATCCCCGGCGTCCTGTGGACGCCCCGATCCGCATCCGCATCCGCACCGGCGCCGCTGATCCTGGCCGGCCACCCCGGCGGACTGCCCCTGATGTACCCCCGGCTGGTGGCCCGGGCCCGGCACACCGCGGCCGAGGGCTTCGCCGCGGCCACCATCGAGCTTCCCGGGAGCGGTGATCGGCCCCGGTCCGCCGCCGCCGAGGAGGCCCGCGCCGACCTGCGCCGGGCGGTGCGGGCCGGTCGGCCCGTCGACGACGAGATCGTCGACCGGCTCGTCCTCCCGCTGGTCGAACAGGCCGTCCCGGAATGGCGGGCCGCCCTGGACGCGCTCCTTCCGCTGCCCGAGATCGGCGGCCCCGTCGGGTACGCGGGAGGGGTGATCTCCATCGGCATCCGGCTGGCGGTGGTCGAGCCGCGCATCTCGGCCGCCCTGCTGTTCGCCGGGAGCTTCGTCCCCCGCACCATGGTCGAGGAGGCTCGGCAGGTCACCATTCCGCTGCTGGTCCTCCTGCAGTGGGACGACGAGGGAAACGACCGGCAGCAGGCCCTCGACCTGTTCGACGCCTTCGGCTCCGAGGAGAAGACGCTGCACGCCAACCTGGGCGGGCACACCGGCGTCCCGCGGTTCGAGGGCGACGACGGGAACCGGTTCTTCGCCCGGCACCTGACGTGAGGCCGGCCCGTCGGACCAGCGGCGGACGCCAGGAACTGCCGGCGGGAACGCCGCTCATCGAGGAGAGCAGCCGTCAGCGAGACGGGCCATCACGAGGCGTTGTGGTGCATCACGAGGCATGCATGCCTGGTGGAGCGGGAGAACGCCTGGTGTTGTGCGCGCACTAGTAGAGCGTCAGCGGGTAGACCTCGAAGATCGAGCCGTGGGTGCAGCCCAGGCGGGCGCCGGCGGCACGGGCGAAGCCCTCCAGGAACTCGCGCGGTTCCGGGTGCCCGGGCAGCGCGCCGAGGTAGCCGGCGTGCGCCTCCAGCGACCGGACGCCGAGGTCGAACGTGTCGGTGATGTCGGCGCAGTGCCCGGCCTCCGGCGAGCCGGCCGCCCAGATGGCCCGCACCTTGTTCCACGGCTCCAGGCCCTCGTCGAGCAGCTCGGTGAACACCCACCGGTTGCCGGCGTCGCGGGCGCCGTCCAGCACGGCCCGCCCGACGGCGATGTGATCGGCCTGGTTGAGGATCACCCCGCCGAACGTCTCGTGGAAGTTGCCGGTGATGACGATGTCGGGACGGTGCCGGCGGATCGCCCGGGCGACGTCGCGGCGCAGCGGCAGGCCGTACTCGACGACGCCGTCGGGATGGCCGAGGAACTCGACCTCGTCGACGCCCACGACGGCCGCGGCGGCGCGCTCCTCCTTCTCGCGCAGCGGGCCGGTCTGCTCCGGCGGCATGGAGTCGATGCCCGCCTCGCCGCTGGTGACCATGCAGTACACGATGCGCTTGCCCTGCCCGGTCCACCGCGCGATGGCCGCGGCGGCGCCGTACTCGACGTCGTCGGGATGGGCGGCGATGACCAGCGCCCGCTCCCAGTCCTCGGGCAGCGGCTGCAGCGGCGTCGTCGGCATCGGCAGCGGCGGCTCCGGCTGCTGCGGCGCGTCCTCGTGCTCCGTCATCAGACCTCCCAGTGTCCCCCCGGCACGGCGAGCTCGACCGGCCCGTCGTACACCGCGCTCGCGTGCTCGGCCGCGCGCCGCGGATCGCCCCATGGTGGCACGTGTGTGACGACCAGTCGACGGGCTCCGGCGGCGGCCGCGTGCTCGCCGGCCTCGCGCCCGGTCAGGTGGATGCCGGGCGGGTTGTCGCCGCCGTCGGCGTAGGCGGCCTCGCACAGGAACAGGTCGGCGTCGCGGGCCAGCTCGACCAGTGCCGGCGTCGCGGCCGTGTCGCCGGAGTACACCAGCGACCGGCCGTCGTGCTCGACCCGGACCGCATACGCGGGCACGGGGTGCCTGACCGGCACCACCCGCACCGTCAGCGGCCCGACGCTGAAACAGTCCGCCGGGTGGTCGCGGAAGTCGAACTCGCCGGACAGCCCCGGGTCGGGCTCCTTGCCGTACGCCGCGGCCATCCGCTCGGCCGTCGCGGCCGGGCCGAACACCGGGATCCGCCGCGACGACCGCACCCCGTAGCGCAGCGCGACGTACAGCCCGCACAGGTCCATGCAGTGATCCGGGTGCAGGTGGCTGAGCACGATGGCGTCCAGGTCGGCCAGGCCGGCCACGCCGACCAGCCGCTGCAGCGGGCCGAGCGCGCCGTTGCCGAGGTCCAGCACCAGCCGGACCCCGTCGGCCTCGACCAGGTAGCCGGACGCGGGCGAGCCGGGCCCCGGCATCGAACCGGAGCAACCCAGGACGGTGAGCCTCAAGAGCCGACCGCCAGATCGCGGCCGACGACCGGCAGCTCGGACGTCTCCTCGACCGACGCGATCTCCGGGCCGAGGAACCGGCGGCCCAGCTCGCGGAACGGCCGGGCGTCGCCGGTCGAGCGGAACTGGTGCGTCGGCGCCGGCAGCTCGTCGGACCGCATGAGCCGGTGGTCGACGAGCGTGCGGTAGACGTCCTTCGCGGTCTCCTCGGCGCTGCTGACCAGCGTGACCGCCTCGCCCATGACGTACGAGACGACACCGGTGAGCAGCGGGTAGTGGGTGCAGCCGAGCACCAGCGTGTCGACGCCGGCCGCGCGGACCGGCTCGAGGTACTCCCGCGCGACGGACTCCAGCTCCGCACCGTGGGTGATGCCGGCCTCGACGAACTCGACGAACCGCGGGCACGCCTGCGTGGTGATGCGCAGGTGCGGCGCGGCGGCGAAGGAGTCCTCGTAGGCACGCGACGTGACCGTGGCCCGGGTCGCGATGACGCCGACGTGGCCGTTGCGGGTGGCGGCGACGGCGCGGCGGACGGCCGGCTGGATGACCTCGACGACGGGGATGTCGTAGCGCTCGCGGGCGTCGCGCAGGACCGCGCTGCTGGCCGAGTTGCAGGCGATGACCAGCATCTTCACGCCCTCGGCGACGAGAGTGTCCATGACGTCGAGGGCGTACTCGCGCACCTGCGCGATCGGCCGCGAGCCGTAGGGTCCGCGTGCGGTGTCGCCGACGTACAGGACGGGCTCGTGCGGGAGCTGGTCGAGCACGGCCCGGGCGACCGTCAGACCGCCCACTCCGCTGTCGAAGATCCCGATCGGTGCGTCGTTCATCGTCGCAAGAGCGTACGCCGAGGGGCGGACGCTGACGCCCGGACGTGGCGAACGCCACGCCGCGGCGGGACCGTCGCGGCTACGCCCGGCGGTAGTCGAGCACCACGTGGCCGCTGCCGAACGACTGCACGTCGGTCAGCTCGAACGCCGCCGGCGCGAACCCCGCCGTGAACAGCGGCACCCCGGCCCCGGCGACCACCGGGTACTGCTTGACCACCATGCGGTCGATCTCCGGCAGCA
Source organism: Jiangella endophytica (assembly GCF_003427025.1). GTDB lineage: Bacteria > Actinomycetota > Actinomycetes > Jiangellales > Jiangellaceae > Jiangella > Jiangella endophytica. The sequence goes on along the minus strand of NZ_QVAI01000021.1, from coordinate 54,763 downwards.
GCGCGCCGGCCAGCCCGGCGCCGCCGGCGAGGTAGATGTCGAGCTCGGAGTCCTCAGCCTTCAGCTTGCGCACGAACTCGACCGGGTCGCCGCCGACGACGGTGACGGCGGGATCGGGCGACTCGAGCGACCGCGACACGACGTACTGCCGCAGGTGGGCGTACGGGCTGGTGATGCCGACGTCGAGGGCCGGCTGATAGGTGCGCCGGCCCATGACGACGGTGTCGAAGCGCGAGTTCGGGACGTCCGCGATGCGCCCGAGCTGCCGGGCGTGGCTCGGCAGGGCGTCGCCGTACTGCGCGAACATCCAGGTCGTGTACTCGTCGGACATGGGGAAGAAGTCGACCTCGTCGCCGGGACCGGCGATGAACCCGTCGATGGACTGACCGATGTAGTAGACCAGCTCGCGCATCAGAGCACCGTACGTCAGGCCCAGAGCTGGCCGTCGAGCCGGTCCTCCGCCTCGTCGACGGTGCCCTCGTAGGCGCCGGTGGAGAGGTACTTCCAGCCGCCGTCGGCGACGATGAACGCGATGTCGGCGCGCCGGCCGCCCTGGACCGCCTTGCGGGCGATGCCGAGCGCGGCGTGCAGCACGGCGCCGGTCGAGATGCCGGCGAAGATACCCTCGTGTTCGAGCAGCTCGCGCGTGCGCTGAACGGCGTCGTGCGGGCCGACCGAGAAGCGCGACGTCAGCACCGACTCGTCGTACAGCTCCGGCACGAACCCCTCGTCGAGGTTGCGCAGCCCGTAGACCAGCTCGCCGTAGCGCGGCTCCGCGGCGACGATCTGCACGTCGGGCAGCTTCTCGCGCAGGTAGCGGCCGACCCCCATGAGCGTCCCCGTCGTGCCCAGGCCGGCGACGAAGTGGGTGATCTCGGGCAGGTCCTCGAGCAGCTCCGGGCCGGTCGTCTCGTAGTGAGCGAGCGCGTTGCCGGGGTTGCCGTACTGGTAGAGCATGACCCAGTCGGGGTTGGCTCGCGCGAGTTCCTTCGCGACGCGGACCGCCTCGTTGGACCCGCCCGCGGCCGGCGACGGGATGATCTCGGCACCCCACATGCGCAGCAACTGGCGCCGTTCCTCGGACGTGTTCTCGGGCATGACGCAGACCATGCGGTAGCCCTTGAGCTTCGCCGCCATGGCCAGCGCGATGCCGGTGTTGCCCGACGTCGGCTCCAGCAGGGTGGCGCCGGGTGTGAGCCGTCCGTCGGCCTCGGCGGCCTCGATCATCCGCAGCGCCGGGCGGTCCTTCACCGAGCCGGTCGGGTTGCGGTCCTCGAGCTTCGCCCACAGCCGCACCTCAGGCGACGGCGACAGCTTCGGCAGCCCGACCAGCGGTGTCCGGCCCAGCGAGTCGAGGAGCGAGTCGTAGCGCATGGTCGCTGTTCAGCGGGTGGACGCGCCGCCGGCGACCGCCGGCAGCACCGTGACGGAGTCGCCGTCGGACAGCGCCGTCTTCTCCGCGCCCAGGAACCGGACGTCCTCGTCGTTGACGTAGACGTTCACGAACCGGCGCAGCGTTCCGTTCTCGACCAGCCGGTCGCGCAGCCCCGGATGCCGCGACTCGAGGTCGTCGATGAGCGCGGTCAGGGTGTCACCGGTGCCCTCGACGGTCTTCGCGCCACCGGTGTACGGGCGCAGGATCGTGGGGATACGGACCTCGACGGCCATCGGACGGCTCCTGGACTCTCTGTGGGGGACGTTATTCACCGCAACGGCGGCTGGTGGCCCATCATTCCCCATCGATGACCTGGACCTCTTCCTCGGTCACCACGCCGTCCACGATCCGGAACGAGCGAAACTCGTGCGTGTCGTCGTCGCGCGTCGACACGAGGACGTAGTGCGCGCCCGGCTCGTTGGCGTACGCGATGTCCGTCCGCGACGGATACGCCTCGGTGGCGGTGTGCGAGTGGTAGACGACGACCGGCTCCTCGTCGTTGTCGTCCATCTCGCGGTAGAGGCGCAGCAGGTCCATCGAGTCGAACTCGTAGAACGTGGGTGAGCGGGCGGCGTTGAGCATGGGGATGAACCGCTCCGGACGGTCGGTGCCGGCCGGGCCGGCGATGACCCCACATGCCTCGTCGGGGTGGTCCTTGCGGGCATGCTCCACGATGGCGTCGACGAGGTCACGGCGGATGCTCAGCACGCTTGAAGGATACGGAGCCTGGTCAGCGGCGTGCCGCCCGGGCTGCTCGGTCGCCCCGGCTGCTCGACCGGGCTGGAAATGATCACGTTCAGCACCCGTGCTCACGCTTCACCAGGCATCCAGGCCTCGTGAACCAGGAGAACGCCTCGTCCGACGCCTCTCGCCGCGCCGCAAATCGTCGACACCACCAGCGAACTCAGCCCCGCCACGTCCACCATCGAGAAGCGCCGGTGTCCGAGCGCCCAGGACGGACGCGTGGCTAGTCGAGGGCCGAGGACAGGGTGCGGACCAACGTCTCCTGGACCCAGCCGAGCCAGTCGTACACGTCGTGGACGTGGCGGCGGGGGTCGTTCTCGTCGAGGGAGAGCCAGTCGTCCTCGTCGCTCTCGGCGACGCCGAGCCGGGTGCCCAGGGCCAGGCGCAGGTCGGTCAGCGTGCGCAGCCAGGCCTCGGACTCGTCCTGGTCCAGTTCGATGCGGATCTTCTCGCGGCTCTTCGCCGGCGGCCCGGCGCCGTCGGCCGTGGCGAGGGAGGCCAGCACCGTCGCCGCGGTGGCGGCCTTGCGGTCGCGCAGGCCGCGCTCGGTGAAGCGGCGGAAGTCGGAGGCCGCTTCGGAGTCCTCGCGATAACCGTCGGGGAAGAGGCGGAGCAGCACGGGGTCGGTCGGGCGGGACGCGGCGTCGTCGGCCAGGCCGAGTTCGGCGGCCCAGCGGTCACCCGCGGTGAGGTCGGCCGGGTCCTCGCGCACCAACTCGAGCAGCTGACCCACCAGGGAGCGCAGCAACTCGACCTCGACAACGTGGAACGACGCGGCGACGACGCCCCCGCGGGCCCGACGGAACGCGGTGCTCAGACTCGGTCCCCCGCCTTCTGCAGCGTGGCCCACAGACCGTACGAGTGCATGGCCTCGACGTCGCGCTCCATCTCTTCACGCGTCCCGGAGGACACGATGGCCTTCCCCTTCTCGTGGACGTCGAGCATCAGCTTCTCGGCCTTGGTCTTCGGATAGGCGAAGTATGCCTGAAAGACGTAGGTGACATACGACATGAGGTTGACCGGGTCGTTCCAGACGACCGTCACCCACGGAACGTCCGCCTTCGGAAGCTCGGCAGCCTCCGGGCGTTCGATCTCGACGGGTGCGGTCATCACGGCCCCCAATGGTGTCATCTTCCGGCCATCACCCCGCGCCGTCCTGCGCTGACATGCGCAACTATGCTCCAGACCCGCGTTGTTCCCGCCGGTCCACGACATCTCATCATCCACCCCACGCCACGCCTTCGCCAGTCTCCACGGGATCCGGGCCATTCGTGGCGCAGCCGCATACTCTGGTGGTTGTGTCGGCTACGACGGCCCTGCTCACCGACCATTACGAGCTGACGATGCTCCAGGCGGCGCTGGCCCGGGGCACCGCCGGACGACGCTCGGTGTTCGAGGTGTTCGCCAGACGCTTACCCGGTGGACGCCGTTACGGCGTCGTCGGCGGCACCGGCCGGCTGCTCGACGCGCTCGAGGCCTTCCGATTCGACGACGACGCGCTCGGCCATCTGGAACGCCACGCCGTCGTCGACGGGCCGACGCTGCAGTGGCTGTCCGGCTATCGGTTCACCGGCGACGTGTGGGGGTACGGCGAAGGCGAGGCGTACTTCCCCAACTCACCGCTGCTGATCGTCGAGGCCTCGTTCGCCGAGGCGGTCGTGCTCGAGACGCTGGCGCTGTCGGTGCTGAACTTCGACTCCGCCATCGCCACGGCGGCCTCCCGCATGACGACGGCGGCGGGCGACCGGCCGTGCATCGAGATGGGCTCGCGCCGCACCCACGAACGGGCCGCCGTCGCCGCCGCGCGCTCCGCCTACATCGCCGGCTTCTCCACCACCAGCAACCTCGAGGCCGGCCGCACCTACGGCGTCCCGACGACGGGCACCAGCGCGCACTCGTTCACACTGCTGCACGACACCGAGCGCGACGCGTTCACCGCACAGATCGACTCCCTCGGCAAGGGCACCACCTTGCTGGTCGACACCTACGACGTGGAAGAAGCCGTGCGGCTGGGCGTCGAGATCGCCGGGCCGGAGCTGGGTGCCGTCCGGCTCGACTCCGGCGACCTGCTGCCGCAGGCCAAGGAGGTCCGCGCGCTGCTGGACTCCCTGGGCGCCCGCGACACCCGCATCGTCGTCACCAGCGACCTCGACGAACACGCCATCGCCGCGCTGGCGGCCGCGCCGGTCGACGCGTACGGCGTCGGCACGCAGCTGGTCACCGGGGCCGGCTCCCCCACGGCGGGCATGGTCTACAAGCTGGTCGCCAGGTCCGACGGCGACGGCACGCTGGCCCCGGTCGAGAAGAAGAGCGCGGGCAAGGTCAGCCACGGCGGCCGCAAGTACGCGCTGCGCCGCCGCAATGCCCGCGGCATCGCCGAGGCCGAGGTCATCGGCGTCGGCCACGAGCCCGCCGACGCCAGCGCCGAGGTACGTTCCTCAGCCGAAGGCGCCGAATTTCTGGCCGACCGGCCGTTGCTGGTCCCCCTGGTGCGCGACGGCGAGATCGTCGGCCGCGAGCCGCTGGCCGTCGCCCGCGAGCGGCATGACCGGGCCCGCGCCGAGCTGCCCCGCACCGCGCTGAAGCTGTCGCGCGGTGAGCCAGCCATCCCCACCCGCTGGGAGGACCCCCTATGAAGCGCGCACTCATCGTCGTCGACGTCCAGAACGACTTCTGCGAGGGCGGCAGCCTCGCGGTCTCCGGTGGCGCGGACGTCGCCTACAGCATCGCCGAGGTGCTCAAGGCCTGGACCGAGGGCGACCCGTGGGAGCGCCGCTACGACTACGTCGTCGCCACCCGCGACCACCACATCGAGCCGGGCGAGCATTTCTCCGAGGACCCCGACTACATCGACAGCTGGCCGCGGCACTGCGTGGCCGGCACCGACGGCATGGCGTTCCACCCCAACCTCGATCCGCAGCCGTTCGACGCGGTCTTCGACAAGGGCCACTACGAGGCCGCCTACTCCGGCTTCGAGGGGACGTCACACGACGGCGTCACTCTGGCCGACTGGCTGCGGGCGCACGAGGTCGGCACGGTCGAGATCGCCGGCCTCACCACCGACCACTGCGTCCGGGCCACCGCGGTCGACGCCGCCGGCGCCGGCCTGGAGACGACGGTGCTGCTGCACCTGACGGCCGGGGTCGCTCCGGGCACGACGGCGGCGGCGCTGGACGCGATGCGCGCAGCCGGCGTCCGGCTCGAGGGCGAGCCGATCCTCCGCTGAGACGTCACGACCCGCGCCGGGTACGTCTCACCGCGCGCCGCGGAAGTGCGCGGCGCAAGGCCAGTAGGGGCGGGCGCGTCGGTGACTGGCACGTCCGCTACCGCGCCTCGGAGCTCGTCGGCCCGCGTACAGCTGGCAGCTCTACGTCCGGACCTGACCGGCCGATGCCTCGCGGGCGTCGAGCAGCTCGTCCCAGTGATCGGCGCTCCATGCGCACAGCGCCTCGATGACCGGCAGCATGCTCTGCCCGAGCGGCGTCAGCGCGTACTCGACGTGCCGCTCGGGGCCGGGCCGCTCGGTGCGCACGACGATTCCGTCGCGTCGCAGGTGGCGCAGCGACGTGGTCAGCGACTGCGCGCTGACCGAGCGCAGCGGAACCCGCAGCTCGGAGAACCGGCGCGGACCCTGCTCGAGGCAGCGGATCACCATGCCGGCCCACTTGTCGGCGAAGCGCAGCGGCATCAGCGTCGACGGGCAGACCGGGTCGAACATGTCGGGATCGAGCGGCGTCGGCATGCCTCCACCGTACTGACCTGCATGCTCACCCCGAGCTGACCAGGCGGGCGTCTAGCGTCCGCGGCATGACGAGAATCGTGGTGTTCGGAGCCGGCGGACGAGCCGGGCGGGCGGTGCTGGCCGAGTCGGTCGGCCGTGGCTGGGACGTGACGGCGGTGGTCCGCGACCCCGCGCGGCACGCGGACCTGTCCGCTGACGGAGGCCGGGTCACGCTCGCGGCCGGCGACGTCACCGACGCGGACGCCGTCGCGCGGCTGGCCGAGGGACACGACGCGGCCGTCCACGCCGCCGCCTCGCTCTCCGTCCCGGCCGCTGATTTCTTTCCCGCCGCCGCGTCGGCGCTGCTCACCGGGCTGGCCGAGGCGGGGACGGCCCGGCTGGTGGCCGTCGGGCTGGCGTCGCAGCTGCCGGACGTGACGGGGAGGCCGCTGATCGACGCGCCCGGCTACCCGACGGAGTACCGCGACTTCATGCTCGGCCACGGCGCCGGGCTGGACGTGTTCCGCACCGCCGAGACGACCGTCGACTGGCTGGTCGTCGCGCCCGCCGGCGACTTCGACCACGGCGGCACGCCGGCCGGCGGGTACCGGATCGTGCCCGGCGACGCCGCCGCGCGGATCACCTACGCCGACCTCGCCGTGGCCGTTGCCGACGAGATCGAGGCGCCGCGGCACCACCGGCTGCTGCTGGGGTGTGCGGCCGGCGTCTCGGCCGGCGCCCGGTAGGCCACGGACCCGGGCGACACGCCCCGGTCGAGAGGGCTGGATAGGGTCGGCAGACGTGACCCCCGCCGTCTGGATGATCGCCGGAGCGCCCGGCGCCGGCAAGACCACCGTCGCCCGGAAACTGGCCGCGCGTCTCGACCCCGTCCCGGCGCTGCTGGACAAGGACACCGTCTACGCGCCGTTCGTGGTCGCGACGCTGGAGGCCAACGGCCGGCCGTTCGGCGAGCGCGAGGGCCCCTGGTACGACGAGCACATCAAGGTGCACGAGTACGCGGGGCTCGCCGACACCGCCAGGGAGGTCCGGTCGGCCGGCTGCCCGGTGATCCTGGTCGCCCCGTTCACCGGGCAGACCCGCGACCTCGACGCGTGGGCGGCCTACGTCGAGCGGCTCGGCGGTGACCCGGTGCGCCTGCTGTGGGTCCGGTCGGACGGCGACACGCTGCGCGAGCGGATCCTCGGCCGAGGCCACGACCGCGACGGCCAGAAGCTGGCCAACTTCGCCGACTTCACCGCAGCGACGTTCCCGGACGTCCCGCCGCCGGCGCCGCACACCGAGATCGACAACCGGCGCGGCGCTCCTCCGCTGGACGACCAGCTGGCCGCGGCGGTCGCGGCGGCCTGACGCTCGGGCGGCCCGGCGTGGTCGGCGGGCGCGCCCGGCAGGCCGAGCCGGTGAAGTCGCGCGGCCCTGTCGGTGCCCGCCCGTAGGGTGGGACTCCCTCCCAGCCGGGCGGGGACCCACCTCGCCGAGACAAGCCCGGCACGCCGACAACGAGCCCCCGGCACGCCGACAACGAGCCCTCGGCATGCCGCGAACGGGGCCAGGCACGTCGAGACGGCGGGTCGCCGCGCGGGCAGTGTGCCGAGAACTACGGGAACAGCCGCTCCAGCACCTGGGCGACACCGTCGTCGTCGTTGGAGGCGCAGCGGTGGGAGGCGGCGGCGACGGCGTCCGGGTGGGCGTTGCGGACGGCGTAGGACGTGCCGGCCCAGGCGAGCATCGGCACGTCGTTGGGCATGTCGCCGAATGCCACGACGTCGTGAGCGTCGACGCCCAGGGATCCGCAGAGGGTGGCCAGAGCGGACGCCTTCGAGACGCCGGCCCGGCTGACCTCGAGGACGGGCGCGTGGCCCGAGTAGGTCGCGGCCGCCAGCGAGCCGACGACGGCCGCCGCACGTGAGACGAACTCGGCGGCGGACAGCGAGGGGTGGGTCACGACGAGCTTCGAGACGGGCTCGGCGAGCAACTCCTCCAGCGAGGCGATGACGGTGCCGTCGGGCTCCGGCCACGTGCCCCGGAACGAGGGCTCCTGCCCGAACGTCAGCCGCCGCTCGATGGCGAAGGTCGCGCCCGGAACACTGGCCCGGATCGCCCGCGCCACCTCCAGCGCGACATCACCGGGCAGGCCGTGCTCCTCGACCACCTCGCGCCTGCGCACGTCGTAGACGAGAGCGCCGTTCGCGCAGATGGCCAGCCCATGTGACCCGACCTCCGAGGCCAGGACGTCGATCCAGCGCGGCGGCCGCCCGGAGACGAACACGACGGTCGCGCCGGCGTCCTCGGCCCGGGACAGCGCCGCCCGGGTGCGCGGCGACACCGTCCCGTCGCTGCGCAACAGGGTGCCGTCGAGGTCGGTGGCGACGACCTTCACGGCTGCGTCAGCCCGGACTGGACGGCGAAGACCACCAGCTGGGCGCGGTCGCGCGCGTGCAGCTTCACCATGGCCCGGCTCACGTGGGTGCGGACCGTGGCGGGGCTGACCACCAGCTCGGCGGCGATCTCGTCGTTGGAACGGCCGGTGGCGACCCACCCGACGATCTCGCGCTCGCGCTCGGTGAGCCGGGCCAGCTCCGGGTGCGGCGCGCTGGCCGGCGCCTCACGCCCGCTGAACTGCTCGATGACCCGCCGGGTGATCGACGGGGAGAGCAGGCTGGCGCCGTCGGCGACCACCCGGATGGCGTGCAGCAGCTCGTCGGGCGGGGAGTCCTTGAGCACGAACCCGCTGGCGCCCCCGCGCAGGGCCTCGAACACGTACTCGTCCAGCTCGAACGTGGTGAGCACGATGACCTTGACGTCGGTGAGCGCGGGGTCGGCGGTGATCTCGCGCAGCGCGGCCAGACCGTCGAGCACCGGCATGCGGATGTCCATCAGCACGACGTCGGGCTTCGTGCGCCGGACGAGGTCGACCCCGGCCCGGCCGTCGGAGGCCTCGCCGGCCAGCTCGGTGTCGTCCTCGGTCTCGAGCAGTGTGCTCAGGCCCATGCGGACCAGCGCCTGATCGTCGACCACCGCCACTTTGATGACACTGCTCACGTCGTCGGTCATGTGGTCGATCCTGACAGGTCCGGTTCGCGGTCGGCACCGGCCAGGGGGAGGCGGGCGTGGACGGCGAACCCGCCGCCGGTGCGCGGACCGGCCTGCAGCCGGCCGCCGACAGCCTCGGCGCGGGCCCGCATGCCGGCGATGCCGGTGCCCGAACCGTCGTCCTCCGGCGGCTCCTCCCCCGACGACGACGGCGACGACGGCGGGGACGGCTGCGCAGCACCGCCGACGCCGTTGTCGCTCACGTCCACCAGCAGCTCGTCACCGGAGCGGCGGATGTGCACCTCGGCGCGAGTGGCCCCGGCGTGCCGCAGCACATTGGTCAGCGACTCCTGCACGATGCGGTACGCCGCGACGTCGACGTCCGGCGGCAGGTCGCCGTCGGTGGTGCCGGACAGGTCGGCCACCACCTCGACACCGCCGGCCCGGATGCGCTCCAGCAGCACGCCGACCTCGGCCAGCCCGGCGACCGGGCGGCGCGGCGCAGCGTCGGTGACCGGGCTGCGCAGCACCTGCAGCTCGGCCCGCAGACCGTCGAGGGAGGACCGGCTGGTGTCGCGGATCGCCTCCAGCGCGGCGCGCACCTTCTCGGGGTTGCGGTCGAGGACGTGCAGCGCGACGCCGGCCTGCATGGCGATGACCGCGAGGCCGTGGCCGACGGAGTCGTGCAACTCCTGGGCCATCCGCAGCCGTTCCTCGGACACCGCGCGGCGGGCCAGCGCGGCCCGGACGTCGGCCTGCGACTCGCGCCGGGTCTTCAGCGCCGCGCCGATGGCCAGCGGCGCGCCGAACAGCGCCAGCGACGCGATGGCCCACGCAGCGCCCTGCCGCCAGACGTTGTCGCCGGAGTCGTCGAGCAGCCGCACCGTCGACACCACGAAGAAGATCGCGTAGTAACCGCCGCCCCAGCGCACCGCCGAGCGCAGCGGCAGCTGGTAGCCGAGCGTGTACATGACCACCGGGACGGTGATCATGATCGGTCCGTACGCGTAGTCAGCGGCCAGATACGCCAGCACCGCCGCGCCGTTGATCAGCAGCGTCGTGCGCGGATACCGCCTGCGCAGCACCAACGCCAGCGCGGCGACGACCACCAGCGTGTAGGCGAACACGCCGGGCTCGCGCGCCCACGTCTGTCCCTGCGACGCGCCGTGCGTGCCGCCGACGCCCAGCACGACCAGCGCCAGCGCGATGCCCGCGTCGATCAGCCAGGCCCGTACCCTGTCCATGCCCTCGACCCTAGGACCGGCGGCGTCCGCGCGGCGTCGGCGACGCGGCGTAACCGGACTACGCGAATCTGCGTAGACGCGATGCCGCTCTGCGGACGACGCGGGTGACGGCGGCTGCGCGGGAGCGTGGAGCCATGACGAACACCATCGTGGTCACCGACCGGCTGACCAAGCGCTACGGCGACCGGCTCGCCGTGAACGACGTGAGCCTCACCGTCCGCCGCGGTGAGGTGTACGGCTTCCTCGGACCGAACGGAGCCGGCAAGACGACCACGCTGCGCATGCTGCTCGGCCTGGTCCGTCCCACCAGCGGGACCGCCACGATCCTGGGCCACGCGCCCGGTGAGACCGGCGCGACGGCGAGAGTCGGCGCCCTGGTCGAGGGTCCCGGTTTCTACCCCTACCTCTCCGGCCGCGACAACCTGCGCGTCATGGCCCGCTACCAGGGCGTCTCCGACAACGCCGTCGAGGACGCGCTGCGCCGGGTCGACCTCGTCGAGCGTGGCGGCGACGCGTTCAAGTCGTACTCGCTGGGCATGAAGCAGCGGCTCGGCGTCGCGTCGGCACTGCTCGGCGAGCCGGACCTGCTGGTCCTGGACGAGCCGACGAACGGGCTGGACCCGGGCGGCATGGCCGACATGCGCAAGCTGGTCGTCGACCTCGCGGCGCAGGGACAGACGGTGCTGCTCTCCAGCCACCTGCTGGCGGAGGTGCAGGAGATCTGCGACCGCGTCGGTGTCATCGCGCACGGGCGGCTGCTGGCCGAGAGCACGGTCGCCGAGCTGCGCGGAGCCAGCACGCTGCTGGTCCGCGCGCAGCCGGTGGAGCTGGCGCTCTCGGTGTCGATGCAGGTGGCCGGCGACGACGCCGTCCAGCTGACCGACGCGGGCGTGCGGCTGGAGCTGCCCGAGGAGCGGGCGCCCGAGCTGGCCCGCGCGCTGGTCGCGGCCGGCGCCGACATCCACGAGATCCGCCCGACCGAGCGGTCTCTGGAGGACGTGTTCTTCGAGATGACGACCGACCAGGAGGAGAACCGATGAGCACCGCGACGATGACCGGCCGGTCCGCCGCCCGCGGCGAGACCCGCGCCGTCCCGACCGTGCTCGGCGGCCTGCTCGCCGGCACCAGGGCCGAGCTGCTGCGGCTGCGCAAGTGGCCCGCGGTCTGGGTCCTGGCGACGGTGTGGCTGCTGCTCAACCTCACCTTCGCGTACCTCTTCAACTACATCGCCTACTCGACCGGGTCGTCCGGCTTCTCCAACGAGGGCGTCCCGCCGTCGGCGCTGCTGCCGGACCTGCTGCCGGCGGCGATCCCGTCGGTCTTCACCAGCGGCATGCCGATGTTCGGCGGCGCGATCATGTTCATCCTGGGCGCGCTTGCGGCCGGCAGCGGGTTCGGCTGGGGCACCTGGAAGACCGTGCTCACGCAGGGTCCGAGCCGGCTGTCCACCTTCGGCGGGACGCTGGCCGCCGTCGGCCTCATGGTCGTCGGGGTGGTCGCGGCGACGCTGGCCCTGGACCTCGCGGCGTCGACGCTGATCGCCGTCGTCGAGGGGCAGAGCATCGTGTGGCCGGCGCTCGGCACCTTGGCCGAGTCGGTCGGCGGCGGGCTGCTGATCTTCGGGATGTGGGCGGCGGCCGGTGTGCTGGTCGGCGTGCTGACCCGCAGCCCGGCGCTGGCCGTCGGCCTCGGCCTGGTGTGGTCGCTGGTGATCGAGAACCTGCTGCGCGGCGTCGGCAACCTGCTCAGCGGCATCGAGTACGTGACCGACGTGCTGCCGGGGACGGCGGCCGGGTCGCTGGCGGGCGCGCTGGGCGCCGGCGGCTCGGACGACCCCGACGGCGCTCCGGGTGTGCTCACCGTCCTCGACGGCCGCCCCGCGGCGCTGCTGGTGGCGGCATACCTGGTGGTCTTCGCCGTCGTGGGCGCGCTGCTGATGCGGCACCGCGACGTCACCTGATCGTCCGCGCCCGGCTCCTGCCGTCGCCGCGCCCCGGTACGCTGCCAGGGCGCGGCGACGGCGATTCGACGGGGAGGTGCGATGAGGTTCGGCGTCCTGGGTCCGTTGACGATCCACGACGACGACGGCACGGCCGTCCCGGTCACCTCCACCAAGCAGCGGCTGCTGCTGGCCGTCCTGCTGGCCCGCCGCAACACCCGGGTGTCCGCCGACATGCTGCTCGAGGCGCTGTGGGACGGGCCGCCGCCCCGATCGGCGCGGGCCAACCTGCAGGTCTACGTGCACCGGCTGCGACGGCTGCTCGGCGACGACCGCATCGTCCACCACCGCTCCGGCTACCAGCTCGTGGTGCGGCCCGGCGAGGCGGACGACGAGGACTTCCAGCGGCTGGCCGCCGACGGCAGCGCCGCCCTCGCGCTCGGCGACGTCGACAGCGCCGCGGAGCTGTTCCACCGCGCCGCGGCTCTCTGGCGCGGACCATCGACCTATGCCGACGTCGCCGAGTCCGGGGACGTCGGCGTCGAGGCGGCTCGGCTCGACGAACTTCGGCTCGCGGTGGCCGAGCTGCGCATCGACGCCGATCTCGAACGCGGCCAGCACGATCTGCTGGTCGCGGAGCTGACCGCGCTGGTCGCCGCGTACCCGCTGCGCCAGCGGCTGTACCGCCAGCTCATGCTCGCGCTGCACCGCTCCGGCCGCACGGCCGACGCGCTCGACGTCTACCATCGCGCCCGCACCGCGCTGGTCGAGGAGCTGGGCCTGGAACCGGGGCCCGAGCTGCGCGAGCTGGAGCAGGCCATCCTGACCGAGGACCCGGCGCTCACCTTGCCGCCGGCCCGCGACACCGGCGCGACCCGCCCGGCCGAGCTGCCGCCCGCCAACCCGGCCTTCACCGGCCGACGCGACGAGGTGCGGCAGATCACCGGCTGGTTGACCGGCGGCGACGTCGTGACGATCAGCGGGCCCGGCGGCGTGGGCAAGTCCGCGCTGGCTCTGCGGGCCGCGCACGAGGCCGCCGCAGCCTTCCCCGACGGTCAGCTGTACGTGAACCTGCGTGGCGCGACCCCGGGCGTCCGGCCGCTCCAGCCGCTCGACGTGCTGGCCCGGTTGCTCGGGTCGCTCGGTGTCGAGGAGCGGCGGATCCCCCGCGACCCGTCCGCCGCGGCGGCCTTGTTCAGGTCCGCGGTCGCCGGGCGTCGGCTGCTGATCATGCTCGACGACGCCGACTCCGCCGCACAGGTCCGTCCGCTCCTGCCCGGCCGCCCCGGCGCGGGGCCGGTGCTGCTCGTCACCGGCCGGCGGGTGCTCGCGACGCTCGCCGGCACGCGGCGGCTGACGCTCGGGACGCTGCCCCCGGACGAGGCGGTCGATCTGCTCGCCGCGGTGGCCGGCCCGGACCGCGTGGCCGCGGAGCCGGCCGTCGCGGCCGAGGTCGCGCAGCTGTGCGGGTTGCTCCCGCTGGCCGTCCGGGTGGCCGGCGCGCGGCTGCTGTCGCGACCCGACTGGTCACTCTCCGCACTGCGTGACCGCTTGGACGACGCCCAGCACCGCCTCGACGAGCTGGAGCACGACGATCTCGCGGTCCGCGCCAGTTGCGACGTCGCCTTCACCGCGCTGCCCGAGACGCCCGCGGCGGTCTTCACCGGCCTGGGCCTGGCCGGCTTCGCCGACTTCACCGTGCACACCGCGACCGCGCTGGCCGGCCGGTCGCTGACGGCGACCCGGCATGCGCTGGACCAGCTGGTCGAGGCGCAGCTGCTCATCGCCGCGCCCGGCGACCGGTTCACGCTGCACGATCTCGTTCGCCTCTACGCACGCGAGCGGGCCGAGCGGACGCTGACCCCGTCCGGCCGCGACGCGGCCATCCGCCGCGCCCTGCACCACTACCTCGCCACCGCGCGCAACGCGTCCCGCATGGGCGTCGCCTGGTCCGACAGCCACGCGGCCATCGGCCCGGCCACGACCACGCCGCGCCCGAACGGCGGCGACCTGCCCGACGGCCCGGCGATCGCGGCCTGGGTGCAGGCCGAATCGGACAACATCGCGGCGGCCGCCATCCACGCCGCCGCGCTGGGCGGCGACGGACCGGCCATCCTCGCCGGCCTGGCCGTGGCCATGGCGCACCCGCTGCGCAGTCAGGACCGGTGGACCGACCTCATCGCGATCAGCCGGCTGGCGCTCGCGACACTCGGCGACGACGGACAGGCCCAGTGGCGCTCGAAGCTGCACCTGAACCTCAGCGACGCCGCCTTCATGCTGCACCGGCTGGCTGAGTCGCACCACCATGCGCTGGCCGCCGTCGAGGCCGCCCGCGAGAGCGGTGACCGTCCCGGCGAGGCCTACACCCGCAGCGTGCTCGGCTTCGCGCTGCACCACCTCGGCCGCGCCGACGAGGCGTTCGAGCAGTACCGCCGCGCGCTCCTGCTCCAGCGCGAGATCGGCGACGCCAAGGGAGAGGCGCACACCCTCACCCTGCTCGGCGTCTGTCACCACCTGGCCGGCCGGCTGGACGAGGCCATCGCGTGCCAGGAGCGAGCGCTCCGGCTGAACGACAGCCCGCACCTCACCGGCATCGCGCTGTTCCGGCTCGGCGACGCCCACCTCGACGCCGGGCGGCGGGAGCGCGCGCTCGACCACTTCGAGCAGGCGATCGAGGCGTTCCACACCTGCGGCTCCAGCGTCGACGAGGCACTGGCCCGGTGGCTGCGCGGCGACATCCTGCGAGCCCTCGGACGCGACGGCGACGCCCGGCACAGCTGGACCAGCTCGGCCGAGCTGCTGCGCGAGATGCACAGCCTGACCAGCGACGAGGCCGGCGACCTGCTCGGCGCTCCGGTGCCGCGGATGCCCGACGTGCTGCGCCGCGGCCGCGAACTCCTCCACCCGGCCTGACCCCGGCCGGACCCCGGCCGGCACGCGTGTAGTGCGCGTGTAGTGGCGCCTGGAATCGTCGCGTCGGTTCGCCCGAACCAGCTCATACTGACGTACCGGAGATCTGTGCGCGTGAAATCGACCATCCGAGCCCGAGCCATCGTCCCGCTGGCCGGCATCGCCCTGCTCTTCGCGACCGCCGCCTGCGGCTCCGACGACCCGCCGCCACCGCCGTCGGCCCCGGAGTCCGACCTCGAACTGACCATGACCGACCCGCCCGCGGACGCTGCGGAGGACACCGAGCAGGAGGCCGGCGGCGACTACTGCGAGACGCTCCAGTCGCTCGGCGACGACCTGCTGAGCGGCCCCTCGGCCACCGATCCCGACGCCGCCAGCGGCCTGGTCGACGTGTACCGCGACCTCGCCGCAGCCGCGCCGGAGGACGTCGCGGCCGACTGGACCGCGATGGCCGACGCCATGGAGGCGCTGTCCGACATCGACCCGGCCGACCCGGAGGCGCTCGAGCAGCTGGACCAGCTGGGCGACCTCACCGAGATCAGCCAGCGGCTGGGCGAAAGCGTCCAGTCCGAGTGCGGCTGACCACAGACCGCGGCCGGGGTCACGCCGCCACGTGACCCCGGCCGCGTCAGGCGAGCGGGCGGCCGGCGGCCGTCCGCTCGCGGCGTCTGCGGCGGACCAGCAGCAGGGCGAGGCCGGCCAGCAGGACCGAGGCGCCGCCGCCGAGGCTCACCGGGAGCCACGGGAACCCGCCCGCGACCTCTCCGGGGCGGACGACGGCGAGCACCTGCCCGTGGGCGGCGTCGACGACGTAGAGGTCGCCGCCCGGGCCGACCGCCATCGTCCGCGGGTCGAGCGGGTCGCCCTGACCCCGGTCCGGCAGCGTCGTCGTGATCGTCCCGTCCGGATCGATCCGGCGCACCCCGTCGACCGTCGCCACGAACACGTTGCCGCCCTCGTCGACGACGATGTCCGTCGGCGCCAGGACCACCGCCTCCGTCGCGGGGCCGCCGTCGCCGGCCGGGTCGTCGGACACCACGTTCTCGCCGATGCCGGCGAACTCCCGCGCCTGTTCACCCGGTGCGGCGGCGAACACCAGGCCCGTGGCGACATCGGTGACGTACACGGTTCCGTCCGGGCCGACCGCCACCCCTTCGGGCTGCTCGAGGGTGACGGCGCCGAACCCGCCCACCGTGTGGATCGTGCCGTCGGACCGGATCTCGAACACCGCCTTGGCGACGCCGTCGAGCACGTACACCGTGCCGTGGAGATCGGCCGCGACGTCGACCGCGGTCAGCCCCTGCGTCGCCGCCAGGTCTCCGTCCAGCACCTGATCGTCGCTGGCCGGGCCGCCGGCGATGGTCACCAGACGCCCGTCGGGGTACACGCGCACCACCGCATGGTCCATGATCGCGTAGAGCTCGCCGCCCGGACCGGTCGCCAGCTGACCGAGCCGGCCCAGCTGGGCCGGAGCGATCGGCAGTGCGGTCAGCACGTCGCCGTCCGCGACGCGCAACCGCACCGCGTCCCGTTCGCCCACAGTGAGGGCCCCGTCGGGCCCGACGGCGATGGTGAGGTCCGCCCCCAACGCGGCCTCGGCCAGCGACTCGTCGGCGAGCACGCCGGTCCGGAAATCGGCCAGCGTGTCGATGACGCCTGCCGTGTCGATGCGCCGCACGAGGTCTCCGCGCGGTCCGCCGAGGAGGATCGTGCCGTCCGGGGCGACGTCGAGGGCGCTCGGTTCGCCCAGCTCGGCCTCGGCCGCCGGGCCAGCGTCGCCGGTGTCGTGCGGTGCGCCGGTGCCGGCGACCGTCGTGATGACGCCGTCGGCGCCGACCCGGCGGATCCGGCTGTTGAACGTGTCGGCGATGAAGAGGCTCCCGTCGGGCGCGACGGCGAGGTCGCTCGGCGTGTTCAGCTCCGCCTCGACGGCCGGGCCGCCGTCGCCCGCGAACCCGCCCTCGTTGGGGCCGAAGTAGCTGTCACCGGCGACCGGGACCAGCACCCCGTCCGGCCGGACCATCCGCACGTACGGCCGGCCGCTCTCGATGACGTAGACGTTGCCCTCGTGGTCGACGTCGATCGCGGCGGGATCGGACAGGCCGGCCCGCACCGCCGGCTCGTCGTCGGCGTCGTTCGCCAGCAGCGGGCCACCGCCGGCCACGGCCCGCAGCACGCCGTCGGGGTCCACCCGGCAGACCAGACCGAGGGTCCGGTCGGCCAGGTAGACGCCGTCCGCGCCGACGGCGACATCGACCGGATAGTCGAGCGTCGCCTCAGCCGCCGGCTCGCCGATGCAGGCCGGTCCGGTCGCGCTGCCGCCGGCCCGGTCCGCTCCGGCGATCGTGGTGATGCGCCCGTCGGTGCCGATGCGGCGGACCCTGGCGTTGCCGGCGTCGGCGACGTACACATTGCCGTCGGCGTCCACGTCCAGGCCGGCCGGGAAGTTCAGCTGGGCCGCGGCGGCCGGTCCGCCGTCGCCGCCGAAGCCGCTCTCACCGGTCCCGGCCAGGGTCGACACGGCGCCGTCCGGGCCGACCTCGTGGATGACGTGGCGCAACGTGTCCACGACATACGTGACGCCGTCCGGGCCGGCCACGACCGCGGCGGGACCGGCGGCCGGGTCCTCGGGCCGGACGGGCTCCGGCGGATCGACGGGCGGGCCGCCCGCGCCGGCGACGGTGACGATCGAGCCGGGGTCCGCATCGGGCCACGGTGAGCCGGCCGGTTCCACCGGCTCCCCCGCTGCCGGCACGGCGGCGGGATCGGCCACCCGCCACACCTGGTTCTGCCCGGTGTAGTACAGGGCTCCGTCGATGCCGGCCGCGATGTCCCAGGTGTCGGCGGGCAACGGCCGCACCGTGGTGAACCTGCCGTCGGCCAGCACGCGCAGCCGGCCGTTGCCGGGATCGGTGACGTAGAGGTTGTCGTCCGCGTCGACGGCCAGGCGGCGGCCGCCCGTATGAGCCGCGTCGGCCGGCTCCTGGTCGTCTCCACGCCGGGCGATGTCCTCACCCGGCACGACGTGGAGCGTCCCGTCCGGCCCGACCTCGAACACCGAGCCGTCCTCCACGAGGGTGAAGTAGACGCTTCCGTCCGAGTCGACCGCGACGCTCGCCGGGGCGTCGATGTCCACGCTCGTGCCCGGCTGTCCCTCGTCCGACGACGGGTTCTCCTCACCGCCGCCGGCCACCGTCGTGATGACGCCGTCGGTGCCGATGCGGCGCACCCGGTCGTTGTTCGTGTCCGCCACATAGACGTTGCCGTCACCGTCGACGGCGATGTCGGCGGGTTCGTGGATGGACGCGTCCAGGGCCCGCCCGCCGTCCGGATCACCGGCCTCGACGCGCTCGTCCCCCGCGCCCGCGAGGACGGTGATCGTGCCGTCGGGAGCGATCCGGCGGATGTCGTCGGCACCGGCGACGTAGACACTGCCGTCCGCGCCGGCGGCCGTCGCGATGGGTGCGTTGCTCGGGCTGAAGGTGTCCGGGTCCTGCATCTCCAGCTCGTCCCTCTCCGGCGAACGCCGCGCCCGAGTGCCCGCCAGCGTGTCGATCACGCCGTCGGCAGTCACGACCCGGACCCGCTGGTTGTGCCGGTCGGCCACGTACACGGTCCCGTCGGGCCCGACGGACACCCGCAGGTGATCGTTCAGCCGCGCCTCGGTCGCCGCGCCCCCGTCGCCGGAATAGCCCCTCTCCCCGTTGCCCGCGATCGGGATCGCCTCACCGGGGAGGTCCTCGGTCCCGGAGGCCGGCACCGCCGCGCCGGCCAGCAGCCCGGTCGAGAGCAGAAGGGCAGGAAGCAACGCCCGGTTCACCACGAAGTCCCATCGATCGATCGGATGACGCCGCTCGTCCTCATCGGCTACGCCGCCGCACGACTCAGCCGGCGCCAGCGCGCGTAGTGCGCGGTGTGCACCGTGGCCAGCACCACCGCTGCGGCCGCGATCGCGATCGCCACGTGGCCGGCCGGGCTCAGCTCCAGCGCCAGATCACCCGAGCCCGGCTTGATCACCAGCATCAGGATCAGCGGGACCGAGGTGCCGGCGATGCCCGCGGGCAGCCCGGCCGACCGGGGCCGGAAGGACCCGGCCACGCACAGCGCGACCACGACCAGCGTGAGAGCGATCGCCACCATGGCCGGGTTGGCGCCGTTGCCCACCCGGATGCCCCTCCCCGCGATCTCCCAGAGCGAGCCGTGGGTCTGGTACACCGGCCCCCAGGCCGTGTCGTAGCTCAGCAGCCGGTCCTCGAAGAGCGGCACGAACATCAACCCCAGCACCACCATCGCGAGCGGTGCGTAGAAGCGGGCGTAACCGTCGAAGACCCGGCCGGCGTCGTCGTTGTCCGAGGTCATGCTGGTGCGGGTCCTTCCGAAGCCGTGGCCGGCGCCGTGGACGTACCGGCCTGCCGCGCGCGGCGGCGGACCAGCAGGACGGTCGCGCCCGCCAGCAGGACCACGGCACCGGCGCCCAGGCTCACCGGGAGCCACGGGAACGGCCCGGAGACCTCGCCGGGACGGACGACGGCGAGCACCTGCCGCTGGGCGGCGGCAACGACGTAGAGGTCGCCGCCCGGGCCGACCGCCATCGTCTCCGGGTCGAGCGGATCGCCCTCCTCCGGCTCCGTCAGGGCCGTGGTGATCGTCCCGTCCGGGTCGATCCGCCGCACCCCGTCGGCCGTCTCGACGAACACGTTGCCGCTCTCGTCGACGACGACATCCCTCGGCGAGCGGACCACCGCCTCCGTCGCCGGGCCTCCGTCGCCGACGTCGTCGTTCTCCACCACGTCCTGGCCGTTGCCGGCGAACTTCTCCGCCTCGTCGCCCGACGAAGCGAACACCAGGTTCACCGCGACATCGGTGACGTAGACCGTCCCGTCCGGGCCGACCGCCATCCCGTGCGGCTGCGCGAGGTTGACGGCGTCGAACCCGGCGACGGTGTGGAGGGTGCCGTCGTGGCGGATCTCGTACACCGCCTTACGGACGTCGTCGAGCACGAAGACCGTGCCGTCGGGACCGACCGCGACGTCCTTCGGCGACAGCATCTGCGTCGTCGCCAGGGCGCCGTCGACGATCGGCTGCTCGTTCGACACGCCGCCGGCGATGGTGACCAGCCGGCTGTCCGGGAAGACCCTCGCGACGGTCTGCCCCAGGCTCACGTACACCTCCCCGCCGGGTCCCGTGGCCACCTGGCCGAGCCCGCCCAGCGTCGCGTCACCGGCCAGCACGTCGGTGAAGATGTCGCCGTCGGTGGTCCGCAGCCGAAGGGCCTGGCCGTCCGCGACCGTCAGCGACCCGTCCGGACCGACGGCGATCGTCATGCCCGTCGACAGTTCCGCCTCGTCGACCGGTTCGTCGACGGCGTCACCCATCCGGAAGGCCGCCAGCGTCTCGATGACGCCGTCGCCGTCGATGTGGCGCACGACGTCGCTGCGCGGGCTGCTGATCACGATCTCGCCGCCGGGATCGACGTCGATGGCGCTCGGTTCGTTCAGCTCGGCGTCGGCCGCCGGGCCACCGTCGCCGGTGTCGTGCGGCGATCCGGTGCCGGCGACGGTGGTGATGACGCCGTCGGCATCGACGTGCCGGATGCGGCTGTTGAAGGTGTCGGCGATGAAGAGGCTCCCGTCGGGAGCGACGGCGAGGTCCAGCGGGGTGTTCAGCTCCGCCTCGGCGGCAGGCCCGCCGTCGCCGGAGAATCCGCCCTCGTCCTGGCCGAAGTAGCTGTTACCGGCGACCGCGACCAGCACCCCGTCCGGCCGGACCATCCGCACGTGCGGCCGGCCGTTCTCGATGACGTAGACGTTGCCCTCGGCATCGACGTCGATCGCGCTGGGCTCCCACAGGCTGGCCTGCACCGCGGGCTCGTCGTCGGCGTCGTCCGCCCACAGCCTGCCGCCCCCGGCCACCGTCGTCAGCAGGCCGTCCGTGCCCACCCGGCAGACCAGACCGCGGGACGGGTCGGCGAGATAGACGCTGCCGTCGGCGCCCACGGCGACGTCGACGGGATGGGCGAGCACCGCCTCGACGGCAGGCTCGCCGACGCACAGCGGCTCGGGGTCCTGGTCGTCGTAGTCCTCCGGCCGCTCCGCTCCGGCGACGGTCGTGATGACGCCGTCGGTGCCGACGCGGCGGATCCGGGAGTTGCCGGCGTCGGCGACATAGACATTGCCGGCGGCGTCGACGTCGAGGCCGCTCGGAGAGCTCAGCTGGGCCGCGGTGGCGGGTCCGCCGTCACCGCCGAAGCCACCCTCGCCGGTCCCGGCCAGGGTCGACACGGCGCCGTCGGCGTCGACCTGGTGAATGACGTGGCGCAGCGTGTCAGCGACATAGGTGACGCCGCCGGGGCCGGCCACGACCGCCACGGGACCGGCGGCCGGGTCGTCGGGCTGGACGGGCGCCGGCGCCTCCTCGGGTGCACCCGCGACACCGGCCACCGTGACGACGGTGCCGGGGTCCGCATCGGGCCACGGCGACCCGGCCGGCTCCACCAGCTCGGCAGCCGCCGGCACGGCGGTGGGATCGGCCACCCGCCAGACCCGGCTGTCCGCGGCATAGACGAGGTCGCCCTCCGCGCCGATCGCGATGTCCTGGGTGGTGGACGGCAGCGGGCCGACCGTGGTGATCTCTCCGTCCGCGGCGCTCAGCACGCGCAGCCGCTGGTTGTCGGGGTCGGTCATGTAGAGGTTGTCGTCGGCGTCGACGGCCAGCCGGCGGCCACCCGTGGTGGCCGCGCCGGGCGCCGGCAGGTCCGCACGGATCAGGGCGATGTCGTCGCCGCCGATCACCCGCAGCGTCCCGTCCGGCTCGATCCCGAACACCGAACCGCTCAGCTGAGTGGTGAAGTAGACGCTTCCCCGGGAGTCGACCGCGACGCTCGTCGGAGCGTAGGTGTCCAGGCTGGTGCCCGGCTGCCCCTCGGCCGATTCGGGTGACGCCTCACCACCGCCGGCGACCGTCGTGATGACGCCGTCGGTGCCGATGCGGCGCACCCGGTTGCTGTTCGTGTCGGCCACGTAGACGTTGCCGCCGGCGTCGACGGCGATGTCGGACGGTTCGTGGATGGACGCGTCGACCGCCTGCCCGCCGTCCGGGTCACCGGCCTCGATGCGCTCGTCGCCGGCACCGGCCAGCACCGTGACGGTGCCGTCGGAGGCCACCCGGCGGACGTCGTCGTCACCGGCGACATAGACACTGCCGTCCGGGCCGACTGCGGTCGCGATCGGCGCGTTGCTCGGGCTGAACGTGCCCAGTCCGGGCACCTCGATACCGTCGGTCTCCGGCGAACGCTGTGCGCGGGTCCCTGCCAGCGTGTCGATCACCCCGTCGGGTGTCACCACCCGCACCCGCTTGTTGTAGCGGTCGGCCACGTACACGGTCCCGTCGGGCCCGACGGACACCTGGAGACGATCGTTCACCCTCGCCTCCGTCGCCGCGCCCCCGTCGCCGGAGTACCCCACCGAGCCGATGCCGGCGATGGCGACCGGCTGACCCGGGAGGGCCTCGGCGGACGGCGCCTCGGCGGACGGCGCCTCGCCGGTCGGCGTCTCGCCGCCGGCGGCCGGTACGGCGGTACCGGCCAGCAGGCCGGTCGAGAACAGAAGGGCAGGAAGCAACGCCCTGGTCACCACGGGATCCCCCATCGGTCGAGTCATACCGCCGACGATGGTGGCGGGCGCCGCTTTACTCTCGCTTTCCTCTGCCTGACGTGCCAGGTCAGAGCCGGTGGCCGGAGGCCGTCCGCTCGCGGCGCCAGCGGGCGAAGTGCACCGCGTGCACGACTGACAGAGCAAGGGTGAAGACCGCGATCGCCATCGAGGCGAGGCCGTCCGGGCTCAGGTCGGGCGCCGGGTCTCCGGTGCCGGGCTTCGTGGCGAGCATGACGATGATCAGCAGGCACACCACGGCGATACCGGTCGGCAGGCCGCCAGAGCGTGGCCGGAACGTCGCCGTCAGACAGAGCGCCATCATGATCAGCGCGAGGATGATGCCCAGGACGGCCGGATCGCCGTTGGTGTTCGAGGCGGTCTCCCAGAGGTTGCCGAACCGGCTGGCCACCCCGCCGGTCTCCGGGTCGACCCGCAGGTCGTCGAACATCGGCTTGAAGACCAGGCCCAGTGCGGCCACGGTGAGCGGGCCGTAGAGGCGGGCATAGCCGTCGAACATCCTGCCGTCGTCGTCGTTGCTCATGCGGTCGCGGTTCCTTCCGTCGTGGGATCGGGGTCGGTCATCGGTGCGGACGCGGCGCCCGCGGCTCGGCGGCGGCGCACCAGCAGGACGGCGGCCGCGGCGGCGAGCAGCACCCCGGCGCCGGCGATCCACCAGGGGATGCCGCCGGAGATCTCGCCGGGGCGTACGACGGCGAGCACCTGGTCGGTGTCGGAGTCGACGGCGTAGAGGTCGCCACCCGGCCCGGCCGCCAGGGTGGTGATCCAGCGGTCGGTGTCTCCGTCCGGCTCCGTGTCGAGCACCGTGGTGATGGTGCCCTCGCCGTCGACGCGCCGGATGCCGTCGAAGGCGGCGATGTAGACGTTGCCGTCCGGATCGACGGCGACGTCGGCCGGCGACGCCACGACCGCGTCCGCGGCCGGTCCGTCGTCGCCGACGTCGTCGTTGACGACGGTGCTGTCGCCGGTGCCCGCGAAGACCCGGGCGTCCTCGCCGGGCGTCACGGCGGTCACGGTGTCGCCGGCCTCGTCGCTGACGTAGATCGTGTCGTCGGGGCCGACGGCGAGGCCGGACGGGAGCTCGAACGTGACGCCGTCGAACCCGGGCACCGCCGCGATCGTGCCATCGCCGGCGATCCGGTAGACGGCCTGGGTCGCGACGTCGAACAGGTGCACCACGCCGGTCGGTCCGACGGCGACGTCGCGTGGCGACAGGACCTGCCCGACCGCCGTCGCGCCGTCGACGACCGGGTGCTCGCCGACCCCGCCGCCTGCGATGGTCACGCGCCGGCCGTCGGGGTACACCCGCACGACGGAGGCCCCCAGCACGGCGTAGACCTCCCCGCCGGGACCGGTGTCCAGCCTGCCGAGCCCGGCCAGCTCCTGGTCGGCGGCCCCTACGCCGACCAGGTCGCCGCTGTCGAGGCTCCGCAGCCGCTGCGCCCGCGGCTCACCGACCAGCAGTGTTCCGTCCGGTGTGACGGCGATGCTCATGGCGTCGGTCAGCTCCGTCGTGGCAGCCGGCTCCGCGGCCGCGTCGCCCTCGCCGAAGTCGGCCACCGTCTCGATGACGCCGTCGGCGCCGATGCGCCGCACGAGGTCCTCGTCGATGCCGGCGAGGACGAGTGCGCCGTCGGGCGCGACGTCGACGGCCGCCGGCTCGTTCAGCCCGGCGTCGGCCGCCGGGCCACCGTCGCCGGTGTCATGCCGCACTCCGGAGCCGCCGACGGTGGTGATGACACCGTCGGCGCCGACCCGGCGGATCCGGTTGTTGAAGGTGTCGGCGATGAGGAGGCTCCCGTCGGGGCCGGCGGCGACGTCGATCGGCGTGTTCAACTCCGCCTCGACGGCCGGGCCGCCGTCGCCCGCGAACCCGCCCTCGTCGAGACCGAGGTAGCTGTCACCCGCCACCGCGACCAGCAGGCCGTCGGGCCGGACCATCCGCACGTACGACCGGCCGGCCTCGACGACGTAGACATTGCCTGCGGCGTCGACGTCGACCGCGCCGGGCTCCCACAGGGTGGCCTCGACGGCGGGGTGGTCGTCGGCGTCCTTCGCCCAGCGTTCACCGCCCCCGGCCACCCGCGTGAGCAACCCGTCCGGGCCGATGCGGCAGATCAGGGCGCGGGCCGAGTCGGCCAGGTACAGGCTGCCGTCCGGCCCGGCCGCGACGTCGGCCGGCATGCCGAGCGCCGCCTCCGTCGCGGGCTCCCCCACGCAGGTCGGTGGCGGGTCGCCGTCGTTCGTGCCGGCCCCGGTGCCGGCGACGGTGGTGATGACGCCGTCGGTGCCGACCCGGCGGATCACGCCGCCGGACGAATCGGCGATGTACAGGTTGCCGGCGGCGTCGACGTCGATGCCCGCCGGGGTGCCCAGCAGCGCCTCGTCGGCCGGCCCGCCGTCGCCGGTGCCGCCGTCCTCGCCGGTGCCGCCGTCCTCGCCGGTGCCCGCCACGACGCTCACGGTGCCGTCGGCGTCGATGCGATGGACCACGTGGCGCACGGCGTCCGCGGCGTAGGTGACGCCGTCCGGGCCGGCCGCGACGGACGACGGGCCCGCGTACGGGTCCGGCGGCGTCACGGGCTCGGCCGACTTCTCGGGGTCGGACGGCACGCCGGCCACGGTGAGCAGGTCCCCGGGATCGTGATCCGGCCAGGGCGACCCGGCCGGCGTCACAGCGGCGTCCGGCTCGGCGACGCCCTGCGGGAGCCGCCACACCCGGGAGTCGGCGGAGTAGTAGACGGTGCCGTCAGGGGCCACCGCGATGTCGCCCGCCGAGCTCGGCAGCGGACCCGCGACCTCGATCATGCCGTCGCGCACCACCCGCAACCGGCCGTTGGCCTCGTCGGTGATGTAGAGCTCGTCGCCCGGCCCGACCGCCAGCCGGCGGCCGAGCACGTCGGTGACGCCGACCAGCTCCTCGCGCCGGTCGAGGACCGCGAGGTCCTCGCCATCGATGACGCCGAGCACGCCGTCGGGACCCACCTCGTACACGTCGGGGCCCCGCTCGAGGGTGAAGTACACCGTGCCGGTGGAATCGACGGCGACGCTCACCGGCGCGTACAGGTCGGCGTGCGTGGCCGGCCCGTCCGCGGCCTCGGCCACCGGCAGCTCACCGCCGCCGGCGACGGTCGTGATGATGCCGTCGACGCCGATGCGGCGGATCCTGTTGTTGCGGGTGTCGGTCAGGTAGACGTTGCCGTCGGCGTCCACGGCGATGTCCTCGGGGCTGTAGATGGCGGCGTCGGCGGCCAGGCCGCCGTCGGGGTCGCCGTCGTCGATCTCGTCCTCGCCGGCACCGGCCAGGACCGTGACGGTGCCGTCGGGCGCGACCCGGCGGACGTCCATGGCACCGGCGACGTAGATGCTGCCGTCAGCGCCGGCCGCGCTCGCGGCCGGCGTGTTGCTGGGACTCCAGAACCCCCAGCCCGGCAGCTCCGGCCCGTCGGTCTCGGGTGAGCGCAGAGCCCGGGTGCCGGGGACGGTGTCGATGACGCCGTCGGGGCCGACGAACCGCAGCCGATTGTTCACCCGGTCGGCGATGTAGAGCGTGCCGTCGGGCCCGGCGGACAGCCGGAGGGTCTGGTTCAGGCGAGCGTCCAGCGCGGGTCCGCCGTCGCCGGAGTAGCCGGCGGCGCCCGTGCCGGCGACGGCGACCAGCTCACCGGGCAGCGGCTCCGGCGGCGTGGTCTGCGCCGCCGCCGGCGCTGTCGCCAGCCCCGATGCGAGCAGCAGGCCCGATAGCAGTGCTCTGGACAACAACAGGGTCCCCCTCCGGTCGGTCGCGTACCGCCGGAGATGGTTGCAGGCACCACTTTCTTTTCACTTTCACCGACCCCGCCGTGGCAGGTCGGCGGATCACTCGCGAGTGCTGATCTCCATCTGGATGTCCATGTCGAGCTCCATCGTCTGCTCGTCGGTGCCGTCGCCGGCCGCCATCGCGATGAACGTGCCGGTGTCGCTGCTGCCGGCGAGAGCGACCGGGAAGCTCAGCCGGCCGGCGCTGGTGCCGGAGCCGGAGCCGGACGCCTCGACCAGCTCGACCGAGGCGCCACCCTGCTCGATGGTGGTGGGCTCGGCCTGCTGCACCATCTCGACGGCGAGCTCGTAGGCGTCGCCGTCGAACGACGTCAACGTGTAGCTGAAGGTGTTGCAGAAGGTGAAGCCCTGCGAGTCGACGGCAGTGGCGACGTCCCAGGTGGCGCCGAGGCCGACCGGCTCGGTGGGCAGCGGGACGGTGAGGTTGGCGAGCTGGCTGTCGAGCTGCTGCATGGTCGCGGCCAGCGTGGGGTCGAGGCCGGTGAGGTCCATCGCGCCGTCGACGAACGCACCGCTGCGGGTGGTCGTGACGGTGCCCGTGACGCCGACCATGGTGTCGAGCAGGCCCTGCGTGGCGGGATCGCCGCCCTCGACCTCGACGCGGTCGTAGGTGACCGTCATGGTGATCTCGTCGTCAGTGACGTCGTCGATGGTCAGCGCCATGCCCATGACCATCGGCGGCGTGGGCGTGGAGGGCTGCTCCTGGCCGTCGACGCTGATCTCGGTGCCCATGGTCATGCGCATGTCGACGGCGGCGGAGTCGCCGGCCGTGGGGGCGAGCTCCATCAGGGTCCGCGGCTCGTCGCCGGCGCCGGTGACGGTGGCCTCGGGCGGGCCGTCGGCGCAGGCCACATCGGCGACCGGCTCGTCGGCCGACTCCGTCTCGTCGGCCTCGTTCTCGCCCGAGGAGGCGGCCGACGGCGCGGTGGTGTCGTCAGCCGTGCCGCCGCCGGAGTCGTCGCCGCAACCGGCGAGAACGAGCAGGGCAGCGGCCAGGGGCAGGCAGCCGGTGATGCGGCGCACGGGAACTCCTCGGGACGGTTCGAGCGGATCGTCCCGCACTCTATAGGCCCGCGCCGACAACGAGCATCGCCACAAGGTAGTCAGCCGGTCGGGCCGCGGCCGCTCCAGCTCCACGCGTACGCGCCGTCGTCGCTCTGCTGCCCGGCCTCGCCGATCTCCAGAGGCCGGAACGTGTCGACCATGACCGCCAGCTCGTCGAAGTAGTCCTTGCCCAGCGCCCGCTCGATGGCGGCCGGCTGCGGGCCGTGCGAGTGACCGCCCGGATGCAGCGTGATCGAGCCCAGGCCGATGCCGGAACCCTTGCGCGCCTCGTAGTCGCCGCCGCAGTAGAACATGACCTCGTCGGAGTCGACGTTGGAGTGGTAGTAGGGCACCGGCACGGCCAGCGGGTGGTAGTCGACCTTGCGCGGCACGAAGTTGCAGATGACGAAGTTGTAGCCCTCGAACACCTGGTGCACGGGCGGCGGCTGGTGGATGCGCCCGGTGATCGGCTCGAAGTCGTCGACGTTGAACGTGTACGGGTACAGGCAGCCGTCCCAGCCGACCACGTCGAACGGGTGCGTCGGGTAGGTCACGATGCTGCCGACCAGCCCGGACGGCCCGTGGCCGCGGTGCTTCGTGTAGACCTCGACGTCGGTCCCCACGGTCACGAACGGCTCGGCCGGCGCGGTGAGGTCGCGCTCGCAGTACGGCGCATGCTCGAGGAACTGGCCGAACCGCGACAGGTACCGCTTCGGCGGGGTGATGTGCGAGTTGGCCTCGACGACGTACGCGCGCAGCGGGCCGTCGCCGGTCGGGACCCAGCGGTGCACCGTCGCACGCGGGATGATCGCGTAGTCGCCCTTGCGCACCTGCAGCAGGCCGAACATGGTCTCGAGCGTCGCCTCGCCGTCCTCGACGTACACGCACTCGTCGCCGATGGCGTTGCGGTACAGCGGCGACGACTCGCCGGCGGCGACGTAGGCGATGCGGACGTCGCCGTTGCCGAGCAGCAGCCGCCGCCCCGTCACCACGTCGAACGCCTTCCAGTCCTGGCCGGGGAAGAGATCGTGCGGCTTGAGGTGCAGCGGCTTGAGCGGGTGGTTCGCGACGGTGCGCGCGTCAGGCAGCTCCCAGATGCGGGAGTCGACGATGGCCGACGGGACACCCTCGTGGTACAGCAGCGACGAGTCGGAGGAGAAGCCTTCCTCGCCCATCAGCTCCTCGTAGTAGAGGGCGCCGTCGGGCTTGCGGAACTGAGTGTGCCGCTTGGGCGGGACCAGGCCGACGCTGCGGTAGAACATCTCCGTCACCTTCTCGGCATTGTTCGAATATCGGACGCACTTGCCCGTATATCGACCAGGGTCGAGGATGGGTCCGACAGGTGTCAAGGGGAGCCAGGGCGACGCCGGCCGTGAGGTCCGAGACGGCGGCGGGGCCCACGAGGGAGAGGGATCCGGACCGGCGATGACGATTCCACCGATGTTCGAGCGGCTGGTCGACGACGCCGCCGTGTTCCCGCCCGGCGACCTGCCGCTGGCCGACGCCGTCCCGGCGCATGTTGCGCACCGGTCGGCGTGGTACTCCGCGCTGGTCGGGCCGCTGCTGTGCCCCGCGTCGTCACTGGAGTCGCTGGCCGGGCTGGCGCGCTCGCTACCGGAGCCGCTGGAGGTGGCGGTCGTCGTCGACACCGGGACGGCCGGCGTGCTGGCCGCCGTCGACACCGTCGCGCAGGAGCCACGGCTGGTGCTGCGCGGCGTCGAGGTGCCGCTACGCGGGTCGCCGTTGGGTGAGAACGCGCGGCGGACGGTCGCGGCGCTCGACGCCGCGCTGGGCGGTCCGGACGACGACGAGCCGGCCTACGTCGAGGTGCCGCGCTCGCCCGGCTGGGAGGTCGCGCTGGACGTCGTCGCCGACGCCGGGTACCGCGCCAAGCTCCGCACCGGCGGACCGTCGCCCGATGCGATGCCGCCGGACGACGAGGTCGCCGCGTTCGTCGTCGGCTGCCTCGACCGCGGGATCCCGTTCAAGTTCACCGCCGGGCTGCACCACGCCGTCCGCCGGCCGTCCGAGCACGGGTTCCTCAACCTGCTGCTCGCCACCGGGACCGCGGCGGGCGGCGGCACGGCGGCCGACGTCGCCGCCGTCCTGTCCATCGACGACGGGGAACGGCTCGCGGCCGCCGTCACGGAACTGCCGGCCCCGTCGGTGCGCCGCTGGTTCGCGTCGTACGGGTCGTGCAGCATCGCCGAACCGCTGGCCGAACTGGTCGCCCTCGGGTTGGCCGCCGAGGTCGCCCCGTGACGTGGCTGGAGCTCGGCGACGACGCGCCGTTCGACGCGTGGACGCTGCCCTATGGCGTCTTCTCCACCGCGGGCGAGGCGCCCCGGGTGGGCGTCGCCGTCGGCTCGTGGGTGCTCGACCTCGCGCCGCTGGCCGGCGCGGAGCTGTTCGCGCAGCCCACGCTGAACCCGTTCCTCGCGGCCGGGCGCCCAGCCTGGGACGCGGTGCGCGGACGGCTGCTGGAGCTGGTCACCGAGGAGGCGCACCGTACGTCCGTCGAGCCGCACCTCGTGCCGGCGGCCGACGTGCGGCCGCACCTGCCGTTCGAGGTCGCCGACTACGTCGACTTCTACGCCTCGCAGACCCACGCCGAGAACGTCGGCCGGCTGTTCCGGCCCGACAACCCCGCACTGCCGGCGGCCTGGCGGCACCTGCCGATCGGGTACCACGGCCGGGCGGGCACGGTCGTGGTCTCCGGGACGCCCGTCGTGCGGCCGTCCGGCCTGCGCCGAGGCGGTGGAGCGGACGCGGCACCGGCGTTCGGGCCGTCGCTGAAACTGGACATCGAGGCCGAGGCCGGCTTCGTCGTCGGGACGCCGTCACCCCTGGGCTCGCGGGTGCCGGTCGGCGCGTTCGAGGACCACGTGTTCGGCATGGTGCTGGTCAACGACTGGTCGGCGCGCGACATCCAGTCCTTCGAGTACGTCCCGCTCGGCCCGTTCCTGGGCAAGTCCTTCGCGACGTCGGTGTCGCCGTGGGTGGTGCCGCTGGCCGCGCTGGCGCACGCCCGGGTGTCGCCGCCGCCGCGGTCGCCCGAGCCGGCCGCCTACCTGGCCGACGCCGAGCCGTGGGGACTCGACGTCTCGCTCGAGGTCGAATGGAACGGGACGGTCGTCTCACGGCCTCCGGTGCGCGAGCTGTACTGGACCGCCGCGCAGCAACTGGCCCACCTGACCGTCAACGGCGCCTCGCTGCGCACCGGCGACCTCTACGCGTCCGGCACCGTCAGCGGACCCCGCCCGGGCGGCAGCGGCTGCTTCCTGGAGCTGACCTGGAACGGCGCCGAGCCGATCACCCTGGCCGACGGCTCGGCGCGCGCCTTCCTCGAGGACGGCGACACCGTCACCATCCGCGCCACCGCCCCCGGTCCTGCGGGCGCCCGCCTCCGCCTCGGCGAGGTGACCGGCACCGTCCACCCCACCCCATGATCATCAATGATCGAACCCTCTATAGGTGGTTGGATCATTGATGATCATGGGATCGGACGTGGCAGGACGATCCGCACGTCCGCGCCTGCCCGCGCCAGCCGCGGGCGGTGAGGACGCGGGCCTGTTCGGCGGCGACGCCGCAGGGATCACCGAACACGTCGGCATAGCCGTAGCGCAGCGTGGCGTGCCCGTCGACGGTGGCACGGTTGTCGCGGCGGCGGTCACGGAACCGTCCCTCGCCGACGTGGCCGACACGCCCGTCCAACTCCACCCGCACCGAGTACGGGTCGTAGTCGACGTCGACCCAGATGACCCGCTGACCCGCGACACGTCGCTGCCGGCACCCGACCGGCAGACCATGAGCCCGCTCGACCCGGCGCAGATGCCGCACCTCCAGCGGCGACTGCGCACCATCGGCCACGTCGACGAGCATCGCCTCGACCATCGGACGCCAGCGGATCTTCTTACGCCGCCCCAGCGCGTCGGCCAGCCGCTCCGGCGTCGACAAGCGACGCTGACACGCCGCCGTCACCCAGCCCTCCGCCTCACGCGGATGTGACGCCACGTCCACCAGATCGAGCACCGTCTCCTCGAGCCGGGTACGCGGCGGCGTCGCGGCCGGATGACGCGTCCGCGGCAACCGATGCGCATAGTGGACCCGGACACCCTCGATCTTGCACTGCACGTAACGATCCGCCGGGACCGTGACGTGCACCACCGGGCCTGGATCGTCACACAACCCGTCCACAAACGCGGCCGTGCGATGACTGGCGACCGCGCCCCGGCCGGCCCGCAGGATGGCCGCCCACACCCGCGCCTCGAACGTGAGCGGACCCGTGAACGTGGCGAACACGCCAGCGTGGACCCGCCGCCAGCGCCCCGAGGTGACCAGCCACTCGATGCGCCGCACCTTCAGCCCGCACGTGATGGCCTGAGCACGGCTCACCAGCCCGTGCTGAACGGCGATCAGGTCATCGAGATCCACCCCACCACCCTGCGCGAACCGGAACCGTCCGGCCACCCCCAGTTCGCCATCTGTGGACAACGATGATCATCAATGATCCAACCGCTCATAGGTGGTTGGATCATTGATGATCATGGGAGGGGGTCAGGCGTGGGCGGCGTGCTCGTGCTCGACGTGGCCCTCCGGCTCGATCTGGAACGTGCTGTGGTCGATGTCGAAGTGGCCGGCCAAGCACTCGTGCAGGCCGTCGAGGACGGAGTCGGCGCCGCAGCCGGGCTCGGCGGAGTCGGCGATGACGACGTGGGCGGACAGCACCGGGACGCCGCTGGTGATGGTCCAGGCGTGCAGGTCGTGCACGTCGACGACGCCGGGGATCTCCATGATGTGGTGGCGGACGTCCTTGAGGTCGACGCCCTTCGGGGTGGCCTCGAGGAGGACCTCGAACACCTCGCGCAGCAGGAGCCAGGCCCGCGGCAGGATCAGCACACCGATCAGCATCGACGCCACCGCGTCGGCGCGGACCCAGCCGGTCGCCATGATCACGACGGCCGCGGTGACGACGGCCAGCGAGCCCAGGGTGTCGCCCACGACCTCGAGGTAGGCGCCGCGCACGTTCAGGCTCTCGCGCTGGCCGGACCGCAGGAGCAGCAGCGCGACGACGTTGGCCAGCAGGCCGATGATCGAGACCACCAGCATGATGCCGGTCTCGATCTCGCCGGGGTCGCCGAGCCGCCGGATGCCGCCGACGATCGCCAGCACCCCGATGACCCCGACGACCACGCCGTTGGTCAGCGCCGCCAGGATCTCGGCCCGCTGCCAGCCGAACGTCCGCGCGGTGTTCGCCGGCTTGGCCGCGATGGCCGTGGCCAGCAGCGCCAACGCGACGCCGAGACCGTCGGCCAGCATGTGCCCGGCGTCGGCCAGCAGCGCCAGCGAGCCGGACATGAACGCGCCGACGACCTGTACCGCCAGCACGACGCCGATGATGACCAGCACCGCCTGCATACGGCGCCGGTACGCGTACGACGCGGTCGTGCCCTGCGGCAGGCCGTGCCCGTGACCGTGTCCGGCGCCCATCAGTGCACCCGCCCCGGCCTGGTCGCGGGCGCGGCGGCGTCCGGACGGGCCCGGTGCCCGTCGGTGTGCGGCCCGGCCGCGTCCGCGTGCGGCCCCGCGGCGTCCGGGTGCGCCCCGGCGGCGTCGGCGTGCGGCGCGTGCCCGGTGCTCACGCCGTCCGGCCGCAGCCGTGCCGGCGAGCCGGCCGCCGCGAGGACGTCCTCGGCGGCGGCCAGCATGGCCCACAGCTCGGGCCGGACCAGCGCGTAGAACGTGGACCGGCCGTGCGGGTGCGGCTCGACCAGTCCGGCGTTGCGCAGGCTGGACAGGTGGCCGGAGACCGTCGACTGGGCCAGGCCGAGCTCGGCGGTGAGGTCGACCACCCGCCGTTCGCCGTGGCCGAGCAGCCGCACGATCTCCAGCCGAGCGGGGTCGGCGAGGCTGTGGAACAGCTGCACCGCGGCCGCGTCGACCGACGCACGATTCATCGTCATGTAACGATGATAGCGCGTCCTACCGATGAGCCGTCACGGGATCGCCGGTTTGCCCGCCGTCCACACCCAGACGTCGAAGAACTCCTCCAGGTCCCGCCCGGAGACGTCCTCGGCCAGTGCCTGGAAGTCGTCCGTCGTCGCGACCGAGTCCTTGTACCGGGCCGGCCACTCCAGCGACAGCGCGTCGAACGCCTCCTCGCCGATCTCCAGCCGCAGCGCGTACAGCGTCGCCGCGCCCCGGTCGTAGACAGCGGCGGCGAACAGCCCGAGCGGGCCCGGGTCCGCGACCACCGTCTGCCAGAACGCGCTGGTCTCGGGGATCGCCATGACGTCGGCGAAGTTCTCCGCGGCGGTGGTGCGGCCGTCGTGCTCGGACCACAGCCACTCGGCGTAGCTGGCCCAGCCCTCGTTCAGCCAGATGTCCTGCCAGCGCGCCGGGCTGACGCTGTTGCCGAGCCACTGGTGCGCCAGCTCGTGCGCGACCGTCCCCTCGTTCGCCCGCGTGGAGTAGATCGGCCGGGTCTGCGTCTCCAGCGCGTACCCGACGCTGTCGTCGTCGACGATCGCTCCGTAGGACGAGAACGGGTACGGGCCGAACTTCGTCTCGAACAACGCGATCATCTCGGCGGTCTGGGCGAGGCCGGCCGACGCGGCGGGCGCGAGGTCGCGGTCGATCGCGTCGATCAGCGGCAGCCCGTCCGGCGTCGTCGTCTGCCTCAGCTCGTAGTTGCCGACCGACGCCGTCACCAGGTAGCTGGCCATCGGCTCGCGCGACGACCACTCCCAGGTCGTCCACCCGCCGGCCGTCTCGGAGCCCACGAGGTCGCCGTTGCCGACCGCGACCAGACCCTCCGGCACCGCGACGGAGACGTCGTAGGTGGCCTTGTCGGTCGGGTGGTCGCTGACCGGGTACCACGTCATCGAGCCGTCGGGCTCGCTCGCCACCATGGCGCCGTCGCGCGTCGTGACCCAGCCGTACAGCGCCCCCTCGATGTCGGTGGGCCGCCCGGTCGTGCCGCCGTACGTGACGACCACGTCGACCGACCTGCCGCGCGGCAGGATCGTCTTCGGCGTGACGATCAGCTCGTCGCCCTCGCGGGTGAACGGCGCCGGCCGGTTCTTGACGACGACCGACTCCACGTCCAGCCCGCGCAGGTCCAGGTTGAAGCTGGTCAGGTGACGGGTCGGCACGATCGTCACGGTGGCGACGGCGTCCAGCTGCCCGGTCAGCGGGGCGGGCGCCGGAGCCGGCGGCTGGTACCGCAGGTCGAGGTCGTAGTGCACGGCGTCGTAGCCGCTGTTGCCGGCGAACGGGAAGTAGGCGTCGCCCGCCCCCGACCCGCCCGGCGACGGCCTGGACGACTGTCCGTTCGCCGCGCTCGCTGGGACGACGGCAGCTGCCAGCAACGCCACGGCTGCCGCCGCGACGACGCCGGACCTGACTCGAGATCTCATCGAGAACGCTCCCCCGGTTGGACGACGGATGTGATCACCGCAGCCTGCCGGAAATCCCGACAAAGGGGAATGCCTTGGCCCGCGATACTCGCTTGCGCGGCCGGGACCGGCTCCGGGATCATCGCCGCCATGACGACACGTGGAAAGGGCGGCCGCCGCCCCCGCCGATGACCCCCGGCCCGTGGGAGCCGGCGCCCGCCGAGCCGCCCACCGTTCTCGCCCACGCTCTCGCGCTGTCCGCCCTGCACGGGACCGATCCGTGGCCCCGTGGCGGCTTCCCGCTCCCGGACGAACCGCCGGCCCGGCCGCCGGTCCGCTTCCCGAGCGTCGCGCTGGACGGCGTCGCGACCCATCACGTCCGGCCACGCGGCGACGGCGACCCCGGCGCCCTGGCCGACGCCATCGCGGCCGCGGCCGGCGGAAACGGGCCGGCCGGCCTGCACGACCGGCTCGCCGCCCAGCGGGCCGTCGGCATCGTCGACGACCTGCTCGACGAGGTCGGCCGCCGCGACCTGCCCCGCGAGTCGCTGCGCCGGCTGTCCCGCGAGCTCTGCGAGACCGGGTCGCGCCGCGAGGCGGTGAAGCTGGCGATCGCGCTGCTCGGCACGGTCGCCGACGAACGCGACCGCGACCTGTTCCTGCTGCTCGGCGCACTGGAGGAGTTCACGCTGTTCGCCGCCGTCGCACTGCGCCGCAGCCAGCCCGACCCGGATCGCGCCGTGTTCGCGCTGGCCCAGCGGGTGCGCGGCTGGGGCCGCATCCACGCCGTCGAGCGGCTGCGCGGGTGTACCGACCCGGACGTCAGGGCCTGGCTGCTGCGCGACGGGTTCCGCAACGACGTCATGGACGAGTACCTCGCGCACCTCGCGGCGACGACGGGCGGGCTGTACGAGGCGCTGCTGGAGCCGTCGGTCGACGACGCGCTGCTCGACGGCGCCGGCGACATCCTGGCCGCGCTGGCGATGGGCGGACCGGCCGAGGACCTGCGGCATTACACCGATGCGCTGCCCGCCCTGCACCGCTACCTCGACCACGTCGACACCGCCACGCCGACCTTGGACCGGCTGTCGCCGCTGCTGCGGATCCGCCGGATCCTGCGACGGCCGTACGAGGGACTTCCCTGGTCCGACGACGACCGCCTGCGGGTCGTCGGGCGGCTCGACGCGTTGCTCGGCCGCCCGGCCTGGGCGGACGTCGCCCGTGAGCGACTGGCCGATCCGCGCGGCCCGTACGGGTTCGACCACGCGCTGTCGTGCGCCCGCGGCCTCGGGCTGCCGATCCGCGCCGCCGCCGTCGAGCACCTCGAACGCGAACCCCTCGCCGCCTACGTCTGGCAGACGGTGCTGGACGACGCCGAGGCGCAGGCGGACGAGGCCGGGTTCGCCGAGCTGGTCGCGCTCGCCGAGCGGTTGCTGCCGCTGAGCGAAGTCGCGACCGGCCCGGCCGACGACCTCGGCCGTGCGGCCGACTGGGCGCTGCAGACCGTCGTGCAGCAGCTGCGTGACCACCCCGGCGCCGGGCTCCCGCTGCTCCGGGCGGCGCTGGCCGGCCCCGCCGCCGGCTGCCGCAGCCAGGCCGTCGCGGCGC
Organism: Jiangella endophytica; assembly: GCF_003427025.1. Taxonomy (GTDB): domain Bacteria; phylum Actinomycetota; class Actinomycetes; order Jiangellales; family Jiangellaceae; genus Jiangella; species Jiangella endophytica. The sequence continues at coordinate 18,181 of NZ_QVAI01000021.1, read as the reverse complement.
TGGAGGCCTGGCCGCGCGCGGACGTGCCGCCGGCCGCCGTCGGCTGGCTGCGCGACGCCGAGCGGGCCGAGCCCCGGGCGGACCTGAAGGAACGGATGGCTGCGACACTGACCCGATGGCACTGAGCGGCTTCGGCGTCACCGAGTTCCAGCTGGTCCTGCTGCGCCGCATGCAGGACTACCAGCCGGAGCTGGTCGAGGCCGCGTGGGAGCCGCTCGGCGTCACCCGGTCCGACGCACGGCAGGCCAACGCGTTCTGGCAGTCGGTGGAGCGGTCCCGGAAGGCGACGCGCGGGCTGGACCGTTACCGCATCGTCCTCGGCGCGCCGACCGGTCAGAGCGAGCTCCGCATCGGCGACCTGCCGTGCCGCCTGTACCACTGGTACCTGCCGCTCTGGCCGGACCTGCGCTGGGAGGTGCTGACCGGCGCCACCGGCAGCGTCGTCGACGGCTGGCTGGCCCGCGAGCACGGCGGCGCCGTCCCCGCGCTGCCCGCCGACGGCGACCTCGAGCCGTGGTCGTGCGTCATCGGCGACGTCGAGAGGACGTACCCCGAGGTCAAGCACCTGGAGGGCGACGCGCCGAGCCGGTGGCACGTCGCGTTCACGACGCCCACCGGCCAGGCGCGGCTGGCCCGGTTCGTCTACGGACTGGTGCAGACGACCGAGGTCAGAGATTCCCGCGCTTCTCCTGCTCGCGCTCGATCGACTCGAACAGCGCCTTGAAGTTGCCCTTGCCGAAGCCCAGCGAGCCGTGCCGCTCGATCAGCTCGTAGAACACCGTCGGACGGTCGCCGATGGGCTTGGTGAAGATCTGCAGCAGGTAGCCGTCCTCGTCGCGGTCGACCAGGATGCCGCGCTTCTTCAGCTCCTCGACCGGGACGCGGACGGTGCCGATGCGGGCCCGCAGCTCCGGGTCGTCGTAGTAGGCGTCCGGGGTGTCCAGGAACTCGACGCCCTCGGCGCGCATGAGGTCGACCGTGCCCAGGATGTCGTTGGTGGCCAGCGCGATGTGCTGGCAGCCGGCCTCGCCGTAGAACTCCAGGTACTCGTCGATCTGCGACTTCTTCTTCGCGACGGCCGGCTCGTTGAGCGGGAACTTCACCCGGTGGTTGCCGTTGGCGACGACCTTCGACATCAGCGCGGAGTACTCGGTGGCGATGTCGTCGCCGACGAACTCGGCCATGTTCATGAAGCCCATGACCTTGCGGTACCAGTCGACCCAGTAGTCCATGCGGCCCAGTTCGACGTTGCCGACGCAGTGGTCGACGGCCTGGAACATCCGCTTCGGCGCGCCCTCGCGCTTGACGTGCGTGGAGGTCCTGGCCACGTAGCCCGGCAGGTACGGACCGGAGTAGCGCGACCGGTCGACCAGCGAGTGCCGGGTCTCCCCGTACGTCGCGATGGCGGCGAGGCGGACGGTGCCGTGCTCGTCGGAGACCTCGTGCGGCTCCTCGAGGACGGTGGCGCCCTGGGCGCGCGCGTGCGCGACGCATTTGTCGACGTCGGGCACCTCGAGCGCGAGGTCGACGACGCCGTCGCCGTGCCGCCGGTGGTGGTCCAGGTGCTCGCTCTCGGGGTGCACGCCGCCCTTGATGACGAACCGCGCCGAGCCGCTGCGCAGCACGAACGCCTTGTGGTCGCGGTTGCCGGTCTCGGGGCCGGAGTAGGCCACCAGCTCCATGCCGAAGGCCGACTGGTAGAAGTGCGCGGCCTGCGTGGCGTTGCCGGCGACGAACACCACCGCGTCCATCGCCGTGACCGGGAACGGGTCCTTGCTCTCGTCGTACTCCACCAGTCCGACGAGCTGCTTGAGCTGCTCGAGATCGAGATCGGCGTCGCGTTCTTCGGGCGTCAGAGTGTGGTCGGTGGCCGTCATGTCAGGACTCTGCCGGGCCCGTTCTCGGGTGTGCAAGTGTCGCGAGTCACAGTGATCACGGTGTACGGTGTGGCCAGCATGAGCGCCGATTCGCTGTGCAGATTGCCCAGCCGGGAGGACGCATGATCGACGGCCTCGACGCCCGCATCCTCGAGCTGTTCACCCGCGAGCCGCGCGTCGGCGTGCTCGAGGCGTCGCGACAGCTCCAGGTGGCCCGCGGAACGGTGCAGGCGCGGCTGGACCGCCTGCGCGACACCGGTGTCATCGCCACCTTCGCGCCGACGGTCGACCCCGCCGCGCTCGGGTTCCGGGTCACGGCGTTCGCCTCGCTCGACATCCGCCAGGGCGCCCGCGAGTCCGTCGCGGCACACCTGAGCCGGATCCCCGAGGTGCTGGAGGTGCACACCATCACCGGCCAGGGCGACCTGCTCTGCCGCATCGTCGCCCGCGACAACGACGACCTGCAGCGGGTCATCGACGACCTCGTCGGCGACGACGACATCGTCCGCACGACCACGCTCATCGCGCTCTCCACCGTCGTCGCGCCGCGGATCCTCCCCCTCGTCGCCTCCGCCGTCGCCAGCTCCCGTTGATCTTGGAGTTGTTCGGCCATCTATGGGACATTTCGCCCGCGATGGCCGAACAACTCCAAGATCAACAACGGGGCGGCGGCGGTCAGGCGCCCGGTTCGCCGCACCACCGGATCAGCGCGGCCCGCAGTTCGGCGTCGCGGCGGATCATCGGGCGGGTGTCGGTGGCCCAGGCGACGTAGCCGTCGGGGCGGACCAGCGTCAGGCCGTGCGAGCGGTCGACCGTGGTGACGACGTGGACGCGGCCACCCCAGGGGTCGACCAGGCCGTGGTGGTCCTGACCGGTCAGCAGCACGAAACGGCCGTCACGCAGGACCTCGTAGAGCCGGGTCTTCGTGCCGGAGTCGGTGACGACGGAGACGTCCGGCACCCGCCTGCCGACCAGCGAGTGGTCGCCGCGGGACCGGCCGTAGCCGATGGCCAGACCCGACACGAACTCGCCGGCCTTGCGCTGCACCGGTCCGATGCTGGCGGCCACGGCGCCGGCGACGTTGCGCACCGTGCGCAGTGCCCCCGACCCCGTCAGCGCCATGCGCAGCAGCGTCCCGCTCCCCTGCACGACGCTGGCCCCGACGGAGCGGCGCTCGGCGTCGTAGCTGTCGAGAAGCCCGGACGGGGCCCAGCCCTGCAGGGTGGCGGCGAGCTTCCAGCTCAGGTTCGCGGAGTCCTGCAGGCCGGTGTTCATGCCCTGCCCGCCGGCCGGCGAGTGCACGTGCGCGGCGTCGCCGGTGAGGAACGTGCGGCCCTCGCGGTAGCTCGGGACCAGCCGCTCGTCGCTGTGGAACCGCGAGAGCCAGCGGGCGTCGTGCATGCCGTAGTCGGTGCCGAGCACGCGGCTCACGAGGTCGCGGATCTCGTCCAGCTCGACTGGATCGTCCTCGGGCCGCTGCACCTTGCGGTCCCACGCGATGACGCGGAACCAGCCGTCGCCGAACGGGGCGACGAACGCGAACCCGTCGTCGTCGGCGTTGGCCACCAGCACCTCGGCGGGCGCCTCGGCCAGCCGGACGTCGGCGAGCATCACCGACTGCACCACCGCCTCGCCGGGGAACGGCAGGCCGAGCGCGTCGCGGACCGTGCTGCGCACGCCGTCGGCGCCGACCGCGTAGGCCGCGCGCAGCTCCCGCCGGCCGCCGTCGCCGCCCACCCGCACGGTGACACCGTCGCCGTCCTGGACCAGACCGGTGACCTCGGCGCCCTCGACGAGCGTGGCGCCGGCCTCGCGGGCTCGCGCCGCCAGCACGTCCTCGACGTTGTACTGGGGCGTGACGAGGACGAACGGGAAACGGGTCGGGAGGTCGGACAGATCGACCTCGATGCTGCCGAACAGGCTCAGCGCCGCCACCCGCTGCCCGGTCTCGATGACCGGCTCCGCGATGCCCCGGGCGTCGAACACCTCCAGCGTGCGAGCGTGGACGGCGAACGCGCGGGTCAGAGGCGACCTGCCGGTCCGCCGCTCGAGCAGGGTGCAGGAGATCCCGGCGGCCGCAAGGTCGCCCGCGAGCAGCAGGCCGGCCGGCCCGCCACCGACCACGACGACGTCGGGCGTCTCACTCATCGATCCCTCCAGGCTCCTCGGCCTGTCGGCACGGTACCCGTCTGGACGCGTTCCGTACCTGTCGGCGACATCACACTGGTCGTCACCCCAGGTCATGTCCAACGTCGCGGCGCGGCCGACTTGCCTCGCCCCCCGGGTGTCAGGGTTGAATGTCTCCGATGTCCAGTCGAGCCTCGGGCGGCGCGCTCGCCGCCTGCCTCATCACCGCAGCCATCGTCGGCTTCGCCGGCGGCGGCTACTTCGGCTCGCAGTCCGGCGGCGACTCGCCGTCCGCCTCCGAGACGTCCGGCACCGACAACACGACGCCCGTCGGCGGAACCCCCGACGGCGGTGAGACCCCGGCCGAGACCGAGGCCCCGGCCGGCGACGGCGCGCTCACCCTGTCCGCCGGCCAGACGGAGATCAGCCCCGGCGGCCGCATCGACTTCACCGGCGCCGTCGACCCGCCCGAGGAGGGCGTCCAACTGCGGCTCGAACGCAGCGTCGACGGCGGCGACTGGGAGACCTTCCCACTCAACAACCAGCCCGTCACCAACGCCGACGGCGCGTTCAGCACCTATGCGTCGACCAGCCAGAACGGCACCAACTCGTTCCGGCTCGTCCGCGAGGACGACGACTCCGTCGTGTCCAACGAAGTCCAGGTCACGGTCGGCTGAGGCACGTCGTCGGCGACGGATGCTTCAATAGGCGACGATGTCCCGACCAGCCTCAGGCGACGCGCGCGCCGCCAAGCACGCCGCCGGCGGCCGCCGCGCGGCGGGCCGCGACACTGGCGACGCCGCTGACCTGCACTCGGGCACGGCCGACGGCGACTCCGGCGCCGCCGACGATCTCGGCATCGCCGACTGGCTGGAGTCCGGCATGGTGGCGCCGCACGAGACCGGGCCGCTGCTGTCGCTGGGCGGCCCTGACGACCTCGGGCTGCCGCCGTGGTCCGATCCGGCGCGCGAGTCCGCCAACGGTTCCTCCGGCCACGCCGCCAAGCACAGCCGCCCCATCGACCCCTCGCCCGACACCGCGGCGCAGCACGGCCGACGGTCCACCTCGGGCAGGGCCGAGGCCGACGCCACTGCCGCCGCCGCGACCGAGGCCGCGCCACAGCGCGGCCGCCGCTCCGGCCGCATCGACCTCTCCGAACCCGACGCCACACCACAGCCCGGTCGACGATCCGCCTCCGGCCCCGCCGACGCCACGGCTGCTGCCCCCGCGGCCGACGCCACTGCCGCCGCCGCGACCGAGGCCGCGCCACAGCGCGGCCGCCGCTCAGGCCGTATCGACCTCTCCGAACCCGACGCCACACCACAGCCCGGTCGACGATCCGCCTCCGGCCCCGCCGACGCCACTGTCGCCGCCGCGACCGAAGCCGCGCCACAGCGCGGCCGCCGCTCCGGCCGCATCGACGTGCCCGAGACCGGCGCCGGTACGCCCGACTCCACCGCCGACGCCGACGCCGCCGCACAGCACAGCCGCCGCTCCACCTTCGGCCCCGCCGACGCCACGGCCACACCCGCCGCCACTGCCGCCGCCGCGACTGAAGCCACGCCACAACGCGGCCGCCGCTCAGGCCGCATCGACCTCTCCCAACCCGACGCCACACCACAGCCCGGTCGACGGTCCGCCTCCGGCCCCGCCGACGCCGCGGCCGCCGCCCCCGCGACCAAAGCCGCGACCGAGGCCCCGCCGCAACGCGGCCGCCGCACCGGCCGCATCGACGTGCCCGAGACCGGCGCCGGTACGCCCGACTCCACCGCCGACGCCGCCGCACAGCACAGCCGCCACGCCACCACCGACGCCGCCGACGCCACGGCCATGGCCACACCCGCCGCCGCGACCGAGGCCACGCCACAACGCGGCCGCCGCTCCACGCCGGGCTCGGCCGAGGCCGCACCTCAGCCTGCGGCCGAGGCCGCACCTCAGCGTGGCCGGCGATCGGCGTCGGGGCCGGTCGAGATCGAGCCGGACGACCCGCTCGGACTCGGCGCCGAACCGGACCCGCTCGCCAACGGCACCGCCCGCAACAACAGCGACATCAGCACCGCCGCCGCTCCGACCGCCGGCCAGGATGCCCACACCGCGTTCTGGGCCGACTTCGGCAACGACGCCGGGCCGGAGGACGCCGCCACCCGCGTCGCCCCCGAGCCGCCCGCCGCCGAGGCGTCCGCGCCCGAACGTCCGACGACGCGGACCGGATCACGCTCCGCCGGTGGCCGTCGCGCGGCCGGACGCCGCGCCGATGCCGAGCCCACACCCGCCCCGGCCACCGAGACGAAGGCCTACGAGCCCGGCCCCGGCTTCGCCGCCGCCTTCGGCCCCGCGGCACCCGAGGCCCGCCAGGCACCCGCGACCGCCCCCGACCCCGCCGGCGACGACCTCGACGACCACCCGGCCGACGACCCCTACGACCGGACCACCCCGCCCACCCGGTCGCGGACACCCGGCACACGGACGCCCGGCACCCGCACCGCACCCCGTCGCACCGGCGACGGCCCGCCCGGGCAGGCCACGGCCGGGGCGCTGGCCGCCTGCCTCGCCGTCGCCGCGGTGATCGGTTTCGCCGGCGGCGCCTGGATCGGCTCCCGCGCCGGCGACGGTCAGCCCGGCGACGCGAACAGCCAGGACCCGGGCACGTCGGTCCCGGGCGAACCCGCGGCCGAGGAGGGCCTGAGGCTCACCGCCGACCCGGTCAGCGTCGCACCGAACGACCTGATCGCGCTGGCCGGCACACTCGCGCCGGTCGAGGGCGGCGTGCGAGTGTCGCTGCAGCACAAGGTCGGCGACGGCGAGTGGCAGGACTACCCGGCGAGCCGGCCCATCACGCTCACGACCCGCGACGACGGCACGTTCAGCGGCTCCGTCGCCACCGACGCGCCCGGCCGGAACCTGTTCCGCCTCGTCAACGTCGACGACCCGGAGATGGTCTCGAACGAGATCGAGGTCAGCGTCTCGGGCTGAGCCCGGGCGTCAGCCGAGCCGCTCGCCCAGCTGCGCCGCCGCCTCGACCACCCGCGGCCCGACGATGCCGTCGTCCAGCGCACCGAGCGCGATGACGCCCACGCTCGCCTCGACCCCGGGCACCCCGAGCACCGGCGCCGCCACCCCGCTGGCACCGGTCTGCAGCTCGCCCGTCGTGCTGACGAAGTCGCGCGTGCCCTGCCGTCCGGCGAGGACGGCCCGCCCGGCGGCGCCGCGCTCGAGCGGGTGCCGCGAACCGACGCGGTAGGCGACGTGGTAGTCGGTGCGGGTCGGCTCGACCACGGCGACGGCCAGGGCCTCGGCGCCGTCGGCGATGGTGAGGTGGGCCGTCGCGCCGACATCCTCGGCCAGCGCCCGCAGCACCGGCTGCGCCACCTGCCGCAGCGACGGCTGCACGCTGCCGGCCAGCGTCAGCACGCCGAACCCGACGCTGAACCGGCCGCCGGCGACCCGGCGCACCAGACCATGCTGCTCCAGCGTCGCCAGCAGGCGGTAGACGATGGTGCGGTTGACGCCCAGGACGCTGGACGCCTCGGCGACGGTGAGGCCGTCGCTGGACCCTGAGAGGACCTCGAGCAGACGAAGGCCGCGATCGAGCGTCTGCGAGATCTCCACCACGGCGACAACCATAGAGGTTCGCCGCTCCCCGGTCCGGAGGGCCATTTCGCGCGTACTGTGTCACGCAGATGACATCCGCGCATCACGGAAAGGTCGGTCCGTCGATGAAGAAGCTGATCAACTCCCCCGACTCGGTCATCGCTGACGCACTGCGTGGCATGGCCGCCGCCCATCCGTCCCTCGCCGTCGACCTGGAGAACCGGGTCATCTCGCGGGCGGGCGGTGCGACACAGGGCAAGGTGGGACTGGTCTCGGGCGGGGGCTCCGGACACGAACCGCTGCACGGTGGGTACGTCGGCTACGGCATGCTCGACGCCGCCGCGCCGGGCGAGGTGTACACGTCGCCCGTGCCTGACCAGATCCTGGCCGCCACCAAGGCCGCCGACGGCGGCGCGGGCGTGCTGCACATCGTCAAGAACTACACCGGCGACGTGCTCAACTTCCGCATGGCCGCCGAGCTGGCCGAAGACGAGGACGTCCGCGTCGTCAGCGTCGTCACGAACGACGACGCCGCCGTCGAGGACTCCACCTACACCGCAGGCCGCCGCGGGGTCGGCGGCACGGTGTTCGTCGAGAAGATCGCCGGCGCCGCCGCCGAGGAGGGCGCCGACCTCGACACCGTCGCGCGCGTCGCCATGCACGTCAACGAGGTGACGCGGTCGTTCGCCATCGCGCTGCACGCCGGCACCGTCCCGGCGGCCGGCAAGCCGGGCTTCGACCTGGCCGAGAACGAGGTCGAGCTGGGCGTCGGCATCCACGGCGAGCCGGGTCGCGAACGCGGCGCCATGGCGCCGGTGCACGACCTCATCGGCTACTCGCTCGACGTCATCCACGCCGACCGGCCCATCTCCGGCGACGTGCTGGTGATGCTCAACGGCCAGGGCGGCAGCCCGCTGATCGAGCTCTACGGCGCGTTCGCCGAGGCCGTCGCCTGGATCGAAGGGCACGGCGGGCGCGTCGCCCGCAGCCTGGTCGGCGACTACATCACCAGCCTCGACCAAGAGGGCTTCTCGATCACCGTCATGTCGCTCGACGACGACCTGCTGCGGCTGTGGGACGCGCCCGTCGCGACGCCCGCGCTGCGCTGGGGACGGTGACCATGGCGTTCGATGCACAGACGGCGACGGCCTGGATCACTGCGTCCGAGGCCGCCGTCAAGGCCGACGAGGCTCGGCTCACGAGCCTCGACGCCGCCATCGGCGACGGTGACCACGGGGCCAACATGGCCCGTGGTCTCGCCGCCGCGTCGACCAACATCGCCGAGAGGGCACCCTCGACACCGGGCGACGTCCTGGTCGCCGCCGGCCGTGGCATCGTCGCCAAGACCGGCGGTGCGTCCGGCCCGCTGTACGGCAGCGCGTTCCGCCGGGCCGGCAAGGCGCTCGGCGACGCGGCCTCCGTCGAAGCGCCCGTGCTGGGGGCGGCGCTGGAGGCCGCACTGACGGCGATCAAGGAGCTGGGCGGCGCCAACGAGGGCGACAAGACCATGGTCGACGCGCTCACCCCCGCGGTCGCCGCGTTCCAGGCGGTCGCCGCCGACGGCGGGCCGATCGCCGCGGCCGCCGCGGCCGCCGCCGACGCCGCGGAGCAGGGGCTGTCCGCCACCGTCCCGTTGCAGGCGCGAAAGGGCCGGGCCAGCTACCTCGGGCCGCGCAGCATCGGTCACGAGGACCCCGGCGCGGCCTCGACGACGCTGATCCTGCGGGCGCTCGCGGAGGTCACGGCGTGACGGTCGGCATCGTGCTGGTCTCCCATAGTCCTGCCGTCGCCGGCTCCGTCGCCGAACTGGCGAGCGAGCTCGCCGGGCCGTCGGTCGCCATCCGCCCCGCCGGCGGTACCGACGACGGCCGGTTCGGCACCAGCATCGAGCTGATCGCGGGCGCCGTGAACGCCGCCGACAGCGGCGACGGCGTCTGCGTGATCATGGACATGGGCAGCTCGGTACTGACGTCGAAGACGCTGCTCGAGGACCTGGAGGACGAGGACGGCGGGCCGGTCGTGCGGCTGGCCGACGCTCCGTTCACCGAGGGTGCGGTGGCGGCGGCGGTGCTCGCCTCCACCGGTCAGGGCCTCGACGCGGTGGTCGACTCCGCTGAGCAGGCCTGGTCGATGCGCAAGCTCTGACCCGCTGCGCCGAGCCGGCGGGGTGAGGGGGGCGCGGCGAGGCGCGTGCCGACCCCGACACCCCCTCGACCCGTCACCGCCGACGCCCCGCCCGCGCGGAAGCCGCCCCGAATGCCGCCCCGAGGGCACGCCGAAGTCCGCCCCGGTCCATGATCGTTCGCCCTTGACCCGCCCCTCAGCACAGTGCAATATTTCACACATCACAGGTCACATCCGCCCAGAGCGGACTCTCCACCCACGTTGTTAACGCTCACATAGCGCGGCCGACGAAGTCCGGAACGAGGAGGGCCACATGAGCAAGAGATTCTCCCGGCGAGATGCGTTGCGACTCGGGGCGATGGCTGCGGCAGCACCGGCAGCGGGATCGGCCGTCGCCACCGCGGTCGCACCCGCCGCCCAGGCGACACCAGCCACCACCATCCCCGGCGGGACGCCACGGCCGGGCTGGACGTCAGACGTGTGGGAGGTGGCGCCGTTCGCGTTGAACCAGGTCAGCCTGGGCGACGGCATCTACAAGGAGAAGCGCGACCGGATGCTCGACTACGCCCGCAACTACCCGGGCACCGGCGACGCGCTGACCGGGCCCGACCGCATGCTGCACCTGTTCCGGGCGAACGCCGGCCTCCCCGCCCCGGGCACCTGGCCGGGCGGCTGGGACACCCCGAACCACCTCCTCCGCGGCCACTTCTCCGGGCACTGGATGACGATGCTCGCGCAGTGCTGGGCGGCCACCGGCGAGGAGATCTTCCTGACCAAGCTGGACTACATCGTCGAGGAGCTGGCGAAGGTCCAGGACGCGCTCGACCAGCGCACCTTCGGCCGGGTCGCGGGCCGGTTCGGCAACGCGGTCCGGCTCAGCGACCCGCATCCGAACCAGTTCGTCACCCTCCCCGGCGGCCTCACCACCGGCCTGACCGAGGCGACGTTCGCGGCCTGGGTGAACCCGGGCGCGAGCCAGACGAACGCGCGCATCCTCACGCTCGCGACGAGCACGCGCGCCTACCTGGCGCTCACCGCGCGCATCTCGAACGACATCGGCCCGCGGTTCGCGATCACGGTCGACGGCGCCAACGCCGAGCAGCGCATCGACAGCGCCACCCAACTGCCGCCGAACACCTGGTCGCACATCGCGGTCACGCTCAGCGGCGGCACGGGGCGGCTCTACGTCAACGGTGTCGAGGCGGGCGTCAACACGACCATGACGATCACCCCGGCGGCCCTGGGCGCCACCGTCAGCAACTGGATCGGCCGTTCCACCAGCAACGACCACGTTCTGCTCAACGCCGCCGTCGACGACGTCCAGCTGCACGGCCGCGCGCTGCCGGCGGCCGAGGTCCAGGCGCTGGCCTCCGCCACCACGGACCCGACCGGCGGCGTCGACGGCGCCGCGCTGCGGGCCCGCTGGACCTTCGACGACGACGGCGAGACCGCGCCCGACGCGTCGGGGAACGGCCGCGACGCCACGATCGTCGGCACCGGTTACCCGGGTTACCTGGCCGCGTTCCCGGAGGGCCAGTTCATCCGCATCGAGCCGCCGATGGTGCAGCCGAACAGCGGGCCGAACGCCGTCTGGGCGGTCTGGTACACGCACCACAAGATCATGCGCGGCCTGCTCAACGCCTACGACCTCACCGGCAACGAGGACGCGCTGCCGATCCTGTTCCGCATGGGCGAGTGGGTCCACAATCGCCTGAGCCACATCACGCCCGAGGGCCGCGACCAGATGTGGAACACCTACAGCGCCGGCGAGGCCGGGTCGATGAACGAGGTCATGGCCGAGCTCGCGGCGCACACGAACGACCCGGTGCAGCGCGCCCGGTTCCTCGAGACCGCCAAGATGTTCACGTTCAGCACGTTGTTCACCGCGACGATCGCCAACGTCGACCAGCTGAACGGCCGGCACGCGAACCAGTACATGGCGCCGAACATCGGTTACCTGCGCATCTTCGAGTCCACCGGCGAGGAGCGGTTCCACACGGCGGCCCGCAACTTCTGGGGCATGGTGGTGCCGCACCGCACGTTCAGCAACGGCGGCGCCGGACGCAGCGAGCACTTCCGCGCCCGCGGCGACATCACGTCGGGCTTCACGTCCACCAGCGACCCGCGCCACGCCGAGACCTGCTGTGCGTACAACATGCTCCGGCTGACCCGGAACCTGTTCTTCCACGAGCCCGAGCCGGCGCTCATGGACTTCTACGAGAAGGCGCTGCACAACCAGATCCTCAGCTCCCGCCGCGACATCGACAGCGTCACGAACACCGAGGTGACGTACCACCAGAACATGTGGCCGGGGCGGTCGCGCCGCATCGGCACGTTCGTCGAGTACAGCCGCTACGGCGGCAACGGCAGCTGCTGCAACGGCACCGGCGTCGAGAGCCACACGAAGTACCAGGAGACGGTGTTCTTCCGGTCCGGCGACGGGTCGGCGCTGTACCTGAACCTGTTCGTCCAGGCGACGCTGACCTGGCCGGAGCGCGGCTTCGTCATCGCGCAGGAGACGGCGTTCCCGGCGGCCGGCTCGACCCGGCTGCGGTTCCAGGCCGGCAGCGGACCGCTCGACCTCAAGCTGCGGGTTCCCGGGTGGGCGACGAAGGGCTACGCGGTCGCCGTCAACGGGGTGGACCAGAAGGTCGACGCCACGCCGACGTCCTACGTCACCGTCAGCCGGAGCTGGCGGGCCGGAGACGTCGTCGACATCTCGATGCCGTTGAGCTTCCGGGCGGAGAAGGCGCTCAACGACAAGTCGGTGCAGTCGATCATGTACGGGCCGACGCTGATGGTGGTCCGCGACTCGACCCCGAGCTACCGCGAGTTCACCTTCTTCCCGCACGTCGGGCTGGACGGCGACCTCGGCGCGGCGATCGAACCGGCCGACGCGTCGATGCACTTCACGACGCACGGGTACCTGCTGGCGCCGTACTACGTCGCCGACCCGGTGCCGGGCCAGTTCAACGACTTCCACCCGTACGTGAAGCGGGTCGAGCCGGAGGTGGTGTTCCGGTCACAGCGCACCGGCGTGCCGAACGACGCCATCCGCGACCAGGACGGCGAGACGTTCCTCGACCGGGTGTGGGAGGCGGCGCCGTTCGCGAACCACGGCGCGTTCGTGCGCCGGGTCGAGGCGGTCTCGGCGGAGTGGTTCGAGGCGGGCCGGCACACCCGCCGGCAGCGCCAGGACGTCCTCCTGGCGGCGGCCCGGTCGCAGACCGACTTCTGATCGATCACGTTCAGTAGGGCTGCTCCCGCTTCCCCAGGCATGCATTCCTGGGGAAGCGGGAGCGCCCGTACTCAACGTGATCATTCCGTCAGAACTGCTCCTCCTCCGTGGAGCCCCTGAGGGCGAGCGTGTCGCTGTCCGGGTTGAGCGCCGTCGACACCAGGTCGAAGTAGCCGGTGCCGACCTCGCGCTGGTGTTTCGTCGCCGTGTAACCGAGCCGCTCGGCCGCGAACTCGCGCTGCTGCAGGTCGACGTACGCGGTCATCGCGCTCTCCGCGTACCGGCGGGCGAGGTCGAACATGCCGTAGTTGAGCTGGTGGAACCCGGCCAGCGTGATGAACTGGAACCGGTAGCCCAGCTCGGCGAGGTCGCGCTGGAAGGTCTCGATCTCGGCGTCGTCCAGGTGCGCCTTCCAGTTGAACGACGGCGAGCAGTTGTAGGCGAGCATCTTGTCCGGGTACTGCTCGCGCACCGTCTCGGCGACCTTGCGGGCCAGCGCGAGGTCCGGGGTGCCGGTCTCGACCCACAGCAGGTCGGAGTAGGGCGCGTAGGCCAGCGCACGCGCCAGCACCGGCTCGACCCCGGAGCGGGTCCGGTAGAACCCCTCGGGCGTCCGCTCGCCGTTGAGGAACGGCTGGTCGATCGGGTCGACGTCGCTGGTGATGAGCTCCGCGGCGAGGGCGTCGGTACGGGCGACGATGATCGTCGGGACGCCGGCGACGTCGGCGGCCAGCCGGGCGGCGTTGAGCGTGCGGACGTGCTGCGCCGTCGGCACCAGCACCTTGCCGCCGAGGTGGCCGCACTTCTTCTCCGAGGCCAGCTGGTCCTCGTAGTGGACGCCCGCGGCCCCGGCCGCGATCAGGGCCTTGGCCAGCTCGTACGCGTTCAGCGGTCCGCCGAACCCGGCCTCGGCGTCGGCCACGATCGGCGCCAGCCAGTCGAACCCGGGGTCGGCGCCCTCGGCGTAGGTGATCTCGTCGGCGCGCAGCAGCGCGTTGTTGATCCGGCGGACGACCGTCGGCACCGAGTTCACCGGGTAGAGGCTCTGGTCCGGGTAGGTGTTGCCGGACGTGTTGCCGTCGGCCGCGACCTGCCAGCCGGACAGGTAGATCGCCTTGAGCCCGGCCCGGACCATCTGCACCGCCTGGTTGCCGGTGATCGCGCCCAGCGCGGCCACGTGCTCGGGCTGGTGCAGCAGCTCCCACAGCCGCTCGGCACCGCGACGGGCCAGCGTGTGCTCCTCGCGGACACGGCCGCGCAGCCGCACGACGTCCTCGGCGGTGTAGGTGCGGCGCACGCCGGACCAGCGGGGGTCGCTCGCCCACTGCTCGGCGAGGGCGGCGGCCTCGGCGGCCTGACGGTCCGCCGGCGCGGCGCCGGTCATGAGGTCGGGGTCGGGTGTCGTCGTCATGCTCACTCCCGGTTAGGTGAATTGCTGACGTCTTCCACGGTGCGGGCGCAACAAGGGGGTGATCCACCGCTAGAGTGGGTGAAGATTCGCCGAATTTCACTAAATGGCCACTTTCACGAAACGGGGAGGGCATGGCCGATCTCGACCTCGTGACCCTGGGCCGCCGCGTCCGGCACGCCCGGAAGGCCGCCGGACTCACGCTCGGCGCGCTCGCGGCCGCCGTCGACCGCGCACCGTCGCTGCTCTCCCAGATCGAGAACGGCCGGCGCGAGCCGCGGCTGACGCTGCTGCAGGCCATCGCGACGGCGCTCGGCGTCGACGTCACCGACCTGATGAAGCCGGAGCCCCCGTCACACCGCGCCGCCCTGGAGATCGCGCTCGAGCACGCCCAGGCCGATGCGCTGTACTCGACGCTGGGGCTGCCGCACGTGACGGCGAGCAGCACGATGCCGACGGACGTGCTCGAGTCGCTGGTCGGGCTGCACCGCGAGCTGCACCGGCGCGCCACCGAGCAGGCCGCCACTCCTGAGGAGGCCCGCCGGGCCAACGCCGAACTGCGCCGGCAGATGCGCGACCGCGGCAACTACTTCGCCGAGATCGAGCAGATCGCGGCCGGCATCTCCCGCGCCGTCGGGCACGACGGCGGGCCGCTCACCGAGCGCGGCGTCGGCGAGCTGACCACGCACCTCGGCTTCACGCTGCACCGCGCCACCGACCTGCCGCGCGCCACGCGCTCCGTCACCGATCTCCAGGACCGGCGCATCTTCCTGCCTGCGGCGGGGCGCGGCGGTCACGACCCGCGGGCCATCGTCCTGCAGACGCTCGGGCACTTCGCGCTGGGCCACCGCGAGCCGGCCGACTACGCCGACTTCCTGCGCCAGCGGGTCGAGACCAACTACTTCGCCGCCGCGCTGCTGATGCCCGAAGCGGCCGCCGCGGGCTTCCTGCAGCGTGCCAAGGCCCGGCGCGAACTGGCCATCGACGACCTGCGCGACGTGTTCGCCGTCTCCTATGAGACCGCCGCGCACCGGTTCACCAACCTCGCCACCCACCACCTCGGGCTGCCGGTGCATTTCATGCGGGTCGGCGAGGACGGCGTCATCTACAAGGCGTACGAGAACGACGACGTCACGTTCCCCACCGACGTCACCGGGGCCATCGAGGGCCAGCTGGTCTGCCGATTCTGGGCCGCCCGCGCGGTGTTCGCCGCGCCGGACCGCTACGCCACCCACCACCAGTACACCGACATGGGCCGCGGCACCTACTGGTGCACCACCCACGTCGAGAGCACACCCGAGGGCGACTTCGCCATCGACATCGGAGTGCCGTACGCCCACTCGAAGTGGTTCCAGGGCCGCGAGACCACCGTCCGGGCCACGTCGAGCTGCCCCGATCCGTCCTGCTGCCGCCGCCCGCCGGCCGCGCTGGCCGGTCGCTGGGCCAGTCGCGCCTGGCCCAGCGCGCGGGTCCACTCACACCTCTTGGCAGCATTGCCTCCAGGCACGTTTCCGGGAGTCGACGACACCGACGTCTACGCCTTCCTGGAACGACACTCCGGAGCCGGGTCCGATTAACCGGACATTCTTCCGGAATCTGGTGACAGACCCACAAACTGTCGGTAGGTTCTGCTGTTACTCGGCCGGCGCGATCCGCCGGCTCCGGGCGACAGAGGGGATCCGCAGTGACGAGTCAACCCAGCCGGCGCGCCGTCCTGGCGCTCGGCGCCGCCATCGTCGTGACGCCAGTCGTCACCACCGCCGCCAACGCCGCCGGCAGCCCCGTCCGGCCGGTCACCCACCTCACCGCCGCGTTCACCGCGGCGGCCCGCCGGCGCGGTGTGCCGCGCGACCTGCTGGTCGCGCTCGCCCACACCGTCACCCGCATCGACGACCACGCCGGCCGGCCCAGCCAGGCCGGCGGCTACGGCGTCATGCACCTGATCAGCAACCCGTCCACCGACACGCTGGGCACGGCCGCCGCACTCACCGGCCACGACACGGACGCACTGAAGACCGATGTGACGGCCAACGTCGACGGCGCCGCCGCACTGCTGCGCTCACTGGCCGACGACGCCGGACTGGCCGCCGCCGACCGCGGCAGCGTCGACGCCTGGTACGAGCCCGTCGCCCGTTACTCCGGCTACGCCGACCCCTCGGTCGCCCGGCTGGAAGCCGACACCGTCTACGAGACGCTCGAACGCGGGCTGGCTCTGCAGGCGAACGGCGAGACGTTCACCGTCGCCGCCCGCCCGGTCGCCCCGCGATACGGCTCGTTCGCCGACGTCCCCACGCTGGACCAGCGGTTCTCCGTCATGACCGACGACTACCCGCCGGCCCGCTGGGTGGCCGCCAACTCCGGCAACTACCGCGTCGCCAACCGGCCGAGTGACTACGCGATCGATCGTGTTGTCATCCACACCGTCCAGGGCTCGTACGCCGGCTGCATCTCGTGGTTCCAGAACCCGAGCGCGAACGTGTCCGCCCACTACGTCATCCGGTCGTCCGACGGCGAGGTGACGCAGATGGTGCGCAACAAGGACGTCGCCTGGCACGTCGGCAACACCAACAACCGGTCCATCGGCATCGAGCACGAGGGCTGGGTCAACGACCCGGCCTGGTACACCGAGGCCATGTACCGCTCGTCGGCCGCACTGACCCGGCACGTCTGCGACCGGTACGGCATCCCACGCACCCGCACGAACATCATCGCGCACAGCGAGGCGCCCGGCGCCACGCATACCGACCCCGGCCCCAACTGGGACTGGAACCGCTACATGGGCTACGTCAACGGTGGCGGCGGCGAGCCCGAGTGGAGCGTCATCGTCGACAACGGCGGCGCGTTCACCGCCAGCGCCAACTGGGTCACGGCGTCGGCGTCCGGCCAGTACGGCAGCAACCACCGCCACGCCCAGCCGGTGCTGTCCAGCGACGTCGCCTGGTTCAGTGCGAACATCCCGTCGGCCGGCAACTACCGCGTCGAGGCCTGGTACCCGCAGGACCCGGCGAACAACTCCCGCACCCCGTATATCGTCGCCACGTCCAGCGGCAACCAGACGGTCTACATCGACCAGCGCAGCAACGGCGGCCGGTGGGTCGGCATCGGCACGTTCGCGCTGGCCGCCGGCAACCGCCCGGTGGTCGGTGTCAGCCGCTGGACCTCCACGGCCGGATCCATCGAGGCCGACGCCGTTCGCATCTCCCGCTGACCCGCCCGAGTCGGGGCACCCCGGCGCCCCGGCGGCCGGTCTCGCGACCCGATCCCCCCTGACGGTCGCGGGGCCGGCCGCCCCTTTCCGCGCCCTCACCCCCGGCAGGCGCACCCCACCCGCCGAAGCAACCGGACACGCGCGGCCATGGGTCGCCATGCGGCCGTCAGGCGAGTGACGTGCTCGCAGAGCGAGCAAGGACGCCCGGCCGGCAGATCCCAGGCCCCGCCGCCGTCCAGCCAGCCCCATCCAGCCAGCCCCCGTCCAGCCAGCCCCACCCAGTCAGCCCTCACCCCACCCAACCCCACCCGAGTTGATCTTGGAGTTGTTCGGCAATTCCTGCTCGAAATGTCCGATAGATGGCCGAAGAACTCCAAGATCAACTTGAGTTCGGCACGGCGGACGGGACGGACGGGCGTAGCGGGCGGGAGCACCACGGTGAGCCCGGTGGGCGGATGCGCCGGCGAGGGCCGGAATCATGGCGCTGTTGTTGCTGCTCTGGCGACACCAACAGCGCCATGACCACGGTTCTCAGCGGTGTGGCCGCGACTCCGAGGGGGCCGCTGACATGCCGCCACCGAACACGATCACGACACTCGGACGCACCC
>NZ_QVAI01000020.1 GCF_003427025.1 Jiangella endophytica | reverse complement strand
CGAGGACACAAACAAACTTGGCATCAACCAAACATCATCAGGCACACTGTTGAGTTCTCAAAAATCGGACGCACTCGCTTGATTCCTTTCGGAATCTCCGTGAGGCGCTGGTATTACTTTAGGTTTTCCCGGTCTTCCGAGTCAAATTCGCGTTTTTCTCGAATTCAACTGGCTGTCGATCGAAGGATCCTCGCCCGGGCAACCCCGCTAGCTTACCCCACCTCGCTCCCCGGATCAAGCCGCCAGGCTGATCTCGTTTCGCTTGGCTGGGAGGCCAGCACCCCATGCTCCTGCCACCGGCAACGGACGCAAGTCCGCCACGGTGGCCGTTCGTACGGGGGTGACTCCGTGAGTCCGGGCCGCCTTGCGGCGTCCCGCGCTCTCACGAGCCGACGGAAAACTTACAAAGATCAGCCGGGGTCGTCAAGTCGGGCCCGCGAAACTGGTTCACGCGTTAGCGCCCCCAACCCGTCCGGACGGTAGTAGACCTGGTGAGAGCCCTGATCATGGGCTCGAGTCGCCGACCTAGGACGGTGTGTCATGCAGGAGTACCAGCCGTACGAACCCCCCGCGTATCCCGTCACCTTCTCCGTCGACTACCCCGAAGGCCAGCTGGACCGGGTCACCACGTTCTTCCGGCTCATCGTGGCGATCCCGATCCTCATCGTGCTCGGCGCCGTGGCCGGCGGCACGTGGCAGTGGAGCTACGACGAGGGCGAGGCGGCCGCCGCGGGCGCCGGCGGCCTGCTCTTCTTCGGTCCCCTGCTGCTGATCCTGTTCCGGCAGAAGTACCCGCGCTGGTGGTTCGACTGGAACCTCGAGCTGCAGCGCTTCGTCAACCGCGTCGCGTGCTACCTCGCACTGATGAGCGACCGCTACCCCTCCACCGACGAGCACCAGTACGTCCATCTGGACTACCGCTACCCGGACGTGCCCACCGAGTTGAACCGGTGGCTGCCGCTGGTGAAGTGGTTCCTGGCCATCCCGCACTACATCGTGCTGTTCTTCCTGCACATCGGGGCGATCTTCGCGGTGATCTTCGCCTGGTTCGCGGTGCTGTTCACCGGCCGCTACCCACGTGGCCTGTTCGACTACGTCGAGGGGGTCATCCGCTGGCAGAACCGGGTCGCCGGCTATGCCGTCACGCTGGTCACGGACAAGTACCCGCCGTTCCGGCTCGACCCCTGAGTCGCGCACACAGTTCTCAGGCTGCTCTTAACCTCGCACTCCACACTGTGGATCGTGCGGGTCCTTGTCGTCGACGACGAGCCGGTGCTCCGGGAGTCCCTGGCGCGGTCGCTGCGCTTCGAGGGTTACGCGGTCACGACCGCGGCCGACGGGGTGGAGGCGCTGCGCCGGCTCCCCGACGTGCGCCCGGACGTCCTGGTGGTGGACGTGATGATGCCGCACCTGGACGGCATCGAGGTGTGCCGCCGGTTGCGCGGCGACGGTGACCGCACACCCGTCCTGATGCTGACCGCCCGCGACGCGGTCAAGGACCGGGTGCTGGGGCTGGACTCCGGCGCCGACGACTACCTGGTGAAGCCGTTCGCCCACGAGGAGTTGCTGGCTCGGCTGCGGGCGATGCTGCGGCGCACGGCGACGACGGGGGACGAGGCTCCGCTGGTGGTCGGCGACCTGCGGCTGGACCCGCGGACCTGGCAGGTACGGCGGGCCGACCGCGACATCTCGTTGACGCGGACGGAGTTCGGCCTGCTCGAGCTGCTCATGCGGCACCCCCGGCAGGTGCTCACCCGCGCCCAGCTGTACGAGGGCGTGTGGGGCTGTGACCTGGACGGCTCGACGAACTCGCTCGACGTCTACATCGGCTACCTGCGCAAGAAGCTGGAGGCCGGCGGCGAGCCGCGCATGCTGCACACCGTCCGCGGCGTGGGCTACAAGCTCAGCGCGGGACCGCCGTCGGACGCCGCGGCGGGCTCTGCACCCCTACGCGCGGCGCAACCGTGACGCTGCGGGCGCGGCTGGCCCTGCTGACGTCGGCCGCGGTGGCGCTGGCGGTGGTGGCGGCCTCCGTTGCGGCCTGGCTGCTGATCCGCTCGAGCCTGCTCGACGAGATCGACCAGCGGCTGCTCTCGCGCATCCCCGACATCGAGGAGATGGCTCAGACCGCCGCCGAGCTGCCGGACGGCGCCCGGACCCGGATCTCCCTGGTGCTGGCGAACGAGCCGCTCGGCCTGCAGACGATCACCCCGGAGGGCTCGGTCGAGCCGGGGCTGCCGCCGGGCAACGAGCCGGACGCGCTGGTCCTGGACGAGGAGGAGCAGCGCATGCTGGCCGGCGAGATCGAGAGCCCGTTGCTGCGCAGCGAGACCGTCGACGGCAAGGACATGCGGGTCATGACGGCGTCCCTGGACGCCGGTGGGGCGTTGCGCCTGGTCCAGCCGCTGGACGGGGTGCACGGCACGATGACGCGGATCGCCTGGCTGCTGGCCGGCATCACCGGCGTCGGCGTGGCCGCGGCCGCCGCGCTCGGCTGGACCACGGCCCGCACCGGGCTGCGTCCGATCGACCGGCTGGTGGACGCCGCCGAGCAGGTCGCGACGACGAAGGACCTCGCGCACCGCATCGACCCGCCGGGCAACGCCCGCGGCGAGGTCGCGCGGCTGGCCGGCTCGGTCAACGCGATGCTGGCCGCCCTGGACGACGCCCGGACGCAGCAGCGGCAGCTGGTGGAGGACGCCGGCCACGAGCTGCGCACCCCGCTGACGACGCTGCGCAACGACCTCGGCGTCCTGCTGCGCAGCGAACAGCACACGGACCGCCGGCTGGCCCCGTCCGACCGGGCCGGCCTGCTGCGTGACCTGGAGGCGGAGACGGCCGCGCTGTCGGTCATGGTCGGCGAGATCGTCGAACTGGCCCGCGGCGGCACCGAGCCCGAGCCACCGCTGGAGACCGACCTGCGTGCGCTGGTCGAGCGCGCCGTCGCCCGCACCCGGCGGGTGGATCCCGCCGTCACCGTCACCGTCGTCGGCCGCCCCTTCGAAGCGGTCGTGCGCCCGGGTGTGCTGGAACGCGCGGTCGCCAACCTGGTCCGCAACGCCGTCCAGGTCAGCCCTGCGGGTGGCGCCGTCGACGTGCTGCTGGACGAGACCGCGGCGGGCGCCCGGATCCGCGTCCTGGACCGCGGCCCGGGCATCTCCGGCACCGACCTGCCGCGGATCTTCGACCGTTTCTACCGCGGCCAGACCGCCCGCGAACGGCACGGCTCCGGCCTGGGCCTGGCCATCGTCGCGCAGGCCGCCGAGCTGCACGAGGGCTCCGTCACGGCCGGAGGACGCAAGGGCGGCGGCGCCGTGTTCACGCTCGTCGTACCGCTGCCGGAACCCGAGGCCGCGATTCTCAGCCCACTCTTAGACCGGCCCTAAAGAGGTCTCATCCCGCGCCGGGAACGTGGCGGATGCACGGCAGAACACCGACATCCACTTTCGTCCCGGAGGACATCATGACCCGACCCACCCGGCGCGGCACCCGCCTGCTGCCGGTCATCGCCCTGCTGCTCACCGCGGCGCTGACCGCGTGCGGCTCCGACGACGGCGACGACGGCGGCGACGTGAGCGCGGCCGGCACCAGCGGCGGCGAGACCGACCCGGAGCAGGCCGAGCTCGACTTCTACGAGTGCATGCGCGAGAACGGCGTCGACCTGCCCGATCCGGATCCCGGCCAGCCCGGCATCCAGCTGCAGCTGCCGCAGGGCGACCCGGACGCGCAGGCGGCGATGGAGGAGTGCCGCTCGCTGCTGCCCAACGGCGGCGACCTGCAGGAGGTGGACGGCGACGCGCTGGAGTCGCTGCGCGCGTTCACGGAGTGCATGCGCGAGAACGGCATCGACATGCCGGACCCGGCGGCGGACGGCGGGCTGAGCATGCCCGAGGGCGTCGATCCGCAGTCAGCCGAGTTCCAGGCCGCGATGACCACATGTCAGCCCGAGCTCGACGGCGCGCCGATCCGGATCGGCCCGGGCCCGGGCGGTGGGCGGTGACGGCGACGCTCGACCATCAGGACGACCTCGACGCGGACCTGGACCGGCCGCGCCGGGGCCGCGCCCGGCTGCTCTGGCTGACGCTCGGCGTCATCGGCGTGGCCGGGGCCGGCGGCGCCTCCTGGTACCTGACGCAGGACGACGGCGGCGAGCCGGCGGACGCGGCGACCGGACCGGCCGCGACCGCGGAGGTGGTGCGCGACACGATCGCGGCCACCGAGACGTGGTCCGGCACGCTCGGGCACGGCGACGCGCTCGGTATCCCGGCCGCCCAGGGCACGCTGACCCGCGTCGCGGCGCCCGACACTGAGGTCACGCGCGGCACCGAGCTGTTCCGGCTGGACGAGCGGCCGGTGACGGCGCTGCTCGGCGTCATCCCGATGTACCGCGACCTCGGTCCCGGCGACGAGGGGGTCGACGTGGAGCAGCTGGAGGCGAACCTGGCGGCGCTCGGGTACACCGGGTTCACGGCCGACGACGAGTACACCGAGAACACCGCCGAGGCGGTCGAGGAGTGGCAGGAGGACATCGGCGCCGCTG
Organism: Jiangella endophytica; assembly: GCF_003427025.1. GTDB lineage: Bacteria > Actinomycetota > Actinomycetes > Jiangellales > Jiangellaceae > Jiangella > Jiangella endophytica. The sequence goes on along the minus strand of NZ_QVAI01000020.1, from coordinate 133,582 downwards.
AAACAGGAACAGTGGCGGGCTCCGATGTGGTCTTCCTGCCCGACGGCGCCCGGGTCGGCACGGTCCACGCCGACCTCGGCGCCCAGGTCACTCCGGGATCGCCGGTGCTCGACGTCACCGGCACCGACCAGGTCGCGACGCTCGAGGTGGACGTCGCCGACCGCGACCTGCTCGCCGTCGGCACCGCGGTCACGGTCGTCCTGCCGGGCGGCGCCGAGACGACCGGTACGGTGACCGCCGCGACGGTGGTGGAGTCGCCGCCCACCGGCGGTGCGCCCGGTGAGGAGGACGCGCCGAGCGCCGAGGACGCCGTCGTCGAGGTCGAGGTGGCGCTGGCCGAGCCGGTGGACGCCGCGCTGGTCGGCTCGCCGGTCGACGTGGTGCGGCCGGTCGACGAGCGGGCCGGCGTCCTGGTGGTGCCGGTGACGGCGCTGCTCGCGACGGCCGGCGGCGAGTACGGCCTGGAGCTCGTGGCGGACGACGGCACGACGTCGGTCGTCCCGGTCGAGCTGGGGCTGTTCGCCGACGGCCGGGTCGAGGTGACCGGCGACGGCCTCGCCGAGGGCGACGTCGTGGGGGTGGCCGGGCGATGACCGTCTCGACGGCGGAGCCGGTGATCCGGCTCCGCGACGTCCACCGCCGCTATCCCGGCCGGCCGCCCGTGCGGGCGCTCGACGGCGTCAGCCTCAGCATCGCGCCCGGTGAGCTGGTCGCGATCGTCGGGCCGTCGGGGTCGGGCAAGTCGACGTTGCTGAACATCCTCGGCACGCTGGACCGCGCGGACGCCGGCGAGGTGCGTATCGACGGCCGCGACGTCGGCACGCTCTCGGACAAGCAGCTGTCGGCGTTGCGGGCGCACCGGATCGGCTTCGTGTTCCAGCAGTTCTTCCTCTCCCCCGGGGTCAGCGCGCTGGACAACGTCGCCGACGGGCTGCTGTACACCGGGGCGTCGCTGCGCGAGCGGCGGCGCCGGGCGGCCCGGACGCTGACCCGCGTCGGGTTGGCCGACCGGCTGCGGCATCGGGGGAACGAGTTGTCCGGCGGGCAGCGGCAACGGGTCGCGGTCGCCCGCGCGCTGGTCGGGCGGCCGTCGTTCCTGCTGGCCGACGAGCCGACCGGCGCCCTGGACTCCGCGTCCGGCGCGGCGGTGCTCAAGCTGCTGCACGAGCTGCACGACGGCGGCACCACCGTCATCGTCATCACCCACGACCATGGGGTGGCGGCCGAGCTGCCGCGGCAGGTGCACATCCTGGACGGGCGGATCGAGTCCGACGAGTGCGTCGCGGGGGCGGCGTGAGCGCGGCGCGGTCGCGGCTGCGGCCGCGCGACACCGTCCGGGTGGCGTTCTCGGGCCTGCGCGCGCGGCCGTTGCGGGCGGTGCTGTCGGCGCTGGGCATCGCGGTCGGCATCGCCGCGATGGTCGCCGTCGTCGGGATCTCCGCGTCCAGCCGCGAGCAGGTGAACCAGCAGCTCGACGCGCTCGGCACCAACCTGCTGACGGTCGCGCCGAGCCAGTCGTTCGTCAGCGAGGCGCAGCTGCCGCAGGAGTCCGTCGACATGGTGGCCCGGCTCGACGACGTCGACTCGGTGAGCGCCGTCGGGACCGTCCCCGGCGCGGCGGTCTACCGCAGCGACGAGATCGACCCGAACCAGACCAACGCGATCGCCGTCAGCGCGGCCCGGACCGATCTGCTGGACACCGTCAGCGCGACCGTCGCGTCGGGCCGCTGGCTGGACGACGTGCTCGGCGCGTTCCCCGTGGTCGTACTGGGCGCGGACACGGCGGAGCTGCTCGGGGTGTCGCGCACGGACGGCGACGTGCAGGTGTGGCTGGGCGGCGAGTGGTTCACCGTCGCCGGCATCCTCGACCCGGTGCCGCTGGCGCCGGAGCTGGACACGTCGGCGCTGATCGGCTGGCCGGCCGCGACGTCCGTGCTCGGGTTCGACGGCGCGCCGACGACGGTGTACCAGCGGGTGGCCGGGGACGCGATCGACCAGGTGCGAGCGCTGCTGCCGGCCACCGTCGACCCCGCGGCGCCGGAGGAGGTCGCCGTCAGCCGGCCGTCGGACGCGCTGGCCGCACAGGCGGCGGCCGACGAGACGCTGACGACGCTGCTGCTGGCGCTGGGTGGGGTCGCGCTGCTGGTCGGTGGCATCGGGGTGGCCAACACGATGGTGATCGCGGTGCTGGAACGACGCTCGGAGGTCGGGCTGCGGCGGGCGCTGGGCGCCACCCGGGCGCACATCCGGCGGCAGTTCCTCGGCGAGTCGGTGCTGCTGGCCGCGCTCGGCGGCGGTGGCGGCGCGCTGCTCGGCGGCGCGGCGACGGCGGCGTTCGCGTCGAGCCGGGACTGGCCGTTCGCCCTGCCCGTGTGGGTGCTGGCCGGCGCGGCCGGCGCGACCGTCGTCGTCGGGGCACTCGCCGGGGCCTACCCCGCTGCCCGGGCGGCCCGGATGCCCCCGACGGCGGCGCTCTCGGCGGTGTGAGCCGGCCCCGCCCGTTTGCCCGAAGCGGTGGCGGCGGGCGGGGACCGCCGGTTGAATGACCCCGTTGAACTGCTGAAATGCCGTGAAGGGACATACGGGGACATGCGACGCGGGGTGGGACGGGCGGCCGCGGCCGCCGCAGTGGCGACGGCACTGACGCTGGCGGCCGTCGGGACGGCGCACGCTGAGGCGTCGTACGGCGAGATCACGCTCTCCGGTGGGGGTGGCGACTACTCCGGCACGGTGACGCTGCCGCCCGGGTTCCCGTCGGCGACGTTCACCAGCGACTCGCGCGCGCAGGCGACGGTGCCCAGCGGCGCCTCGAACTGGGTCTCCGCGGCGACGCCGTGGGGCGAGGTGTTCGGGTCCAGCCAGGACCAGCCGTACGTCAACCTGCGCCCGGCCGCCGACGCCGCCGGCGCGCCGTCCACCACCACCTACGTCTTCGACACGCCCACCCCGGCCGGCGGCTGGGGCTTCGCGCTCGGCGACATCGACTCCGACACCGCCGTCGTGACCGCGACCGATGCCGACGGCGAGCCCGTCTCCGGCGCCGACCTCGGCTTCGAGGGCGTCTTCAACTACTGCGACGCGTCGCCGCGGCCGAGCAACGTGTGCTCGTCCGGCCCGCCCGCCGGCGAGACCGGTTTCGACCTGCCGGCGTCGTCGGTCGGCGCCTCGGACGTCACGCTGACCGGCAACGGCCCGGACACCGGCGGCGCGACGGGCTGGTTCCGGCCGACGGTCGCGCTGTCGTCGCTGACGGTCGAGTTCGAGTGGCGGACCGGGTTCCCCGTCTACCACACCTGGTTCGCGACGCAGCTGCGCGCCGTCGCCGGCACCGTCACGCTGGACGCGACGACGCCGCAGGCCGGGGTGGAGCTCACCCTGACCGGCCCGTCCGGCGAGGTGATCGCGACCACGACCACCGGCGACGACGGGACGTACGAGTTCGCCGGCATCGCGCCGGGCGAGTACGACGTGACGATCACGGTGCCCGACGGGCTGACCGTGGTCGGCCCGCAGGAACAGCCGGCCGACACCGTCGCCGAGGACGCGACCGGCGTCGACTTCGACCTGACGCTCGACGAGTCCGAGCTGTTCGAGGTGCCGGGGACGGTGACCGACCCGGACGGCGAGCCGATCCCGGACGCCGAGATCGTGCTGGTGGACTCCGGCGGCGACGAGGTCGCCGAGACCACCACCGACGAGGACGGTGGATTCGTGCTGCCCGACGTCCCGGCCGGCGACTACGAGCTGATCGTGACGCCGCCCGGCGGCGAGTCGACGGTGCTGCCGGTGACGGTGCCGGTCGACGAGCCGCTGGAGGTGACGGCCGAGCCCGCGCCCACCCCGACGCCCACCGCGTCGCCGACCTCGACGCCGACCTCGTCGCCCACGCCGTCGCCCACCGGGGAGCCGAGCCCGACCGCGTCGCCGACGCCCACGCCGTCCCCGACCCCGTCCGCCTCGCCGACCGAGGAGCCAGGCGAGGAGCTGCCCGACACCGGCGCCGGGACCGGCCCGGCCGCCGTCGCCGTGCTGCTCGCGGCCGCCGGCGCCGCCGCTCTCGCCGTCCGCCGCCGCGTCACCGGGTGATCGATCGGGTACAACCCTCGTATGGGGGATGACGCGCGGCCGGCGTTCGTCCTGCACGAGCACCGCCGGCCACGGCACCACTTCGACCTGCGCCTCGAGGAGGACGGCGTCCTGCGGTCGTGGGCGGTGCCGCGCGGGCTCCCGGGCCGGCCGGGCGAGAACCGGCTGGCCGTCGAGGTGCCCGATCACGACCTCGACCACCTCGGCTACGAGGACGAGCACAAGTCGGTCGCCGACACCGGCTGGTGGGAAGAGCACGACCGCACGCACCGGCGGATGCTCTTCACCCTGCACGGCCGGAACGGCGCCGCGCGCTACGCGCTCATCCGCACCGGCGGCGACTGGCTGCTGCGCCGGACACTCGATCAGCCGGACGTGTCGAGAACCGCGGATCGGCTCCGACCCACTGACGAAGAGCCGGAGACGCCGGCGCCGGAACGAAGGACACGACCATGAGCCAGAAGATCACCCCGTTCCTGTGGTTCGAGGACGACGCCGAGGAAGCCCTGACGCTGTACACGTCGATCTTCCCGGACGCCCGCATCGCCGACGTGACCCGGTTCGGCCCGGGCGGCCCGTTCCCCGCCGGCACCCTGCAGTCGGCGACGTTCGAGCTGGCCGGCCAGCAGTTCATGGCGATCAACGGCGGGCCGCACGACCGGTTCAACGACGCGATCTCACTGTTCGTCTCCTGCGAGTCGCAGGAGGAGATCGATCGCTACTGGGACGCGCTGCTCGACGGCGGCGGGACGCCGACGCAGTGCGGCTGGCTCAAGGACCGCTTCGGCGTCTCGTGGCAGGTGACGCCGGTGCAGCTGCTGCGCTACCTCGCCGACCCGGACCCGGAGAAGGCCGGCCGCACGGCGGCCGCGATGCTGTCGATGGTCAAGCTCGACCTCCCCGCGCTGACGGCCGCCTACGAAGGCGAGCGAGCGATGCGGCGCACGGGAATGGTTGAGGAATGAGTGCTGCCAGAGCGACACCAATCCCTCACCCATTCGCCTGCGCGAATCGTCAGGACGCGGACGGAATGAGGAGCTGGCGGACAGCGCGACCGGCGGCGAGTTCGTCGAAGGCGGCGGGGAGGCCGGCGAAGGCGATGTCGCCGGTGCGCAGGCGCTCGACCGGCAGCTTGCCGGCTTCCCAGAGCCGGATCAGCCGTGGGATGTCGCGCGCCGGCGCGGCCGAGCCCATGTAGGAGCCGCGCAGCACGCGGCCCTCGCCGGTGAGGGTGACGGCGGGGAGGGCGGAGCGATGGGAGGGGTCGGGGAGGCCGACGGCGACGGTGCAGCCGCCGCGGGCGGTCGCCGCGAAGGCGGTCTCGAGGACGGCGGCGCTACCGACGCACTCCAGCGCGTGGTCGGCGCCGCCGCCGGTCGCGTCGCGGACGGCGGAGACGACGTCGTCGGTCGCGCCGGCGTCGATGACGGCGGTCGCGCCGAGCGACGAGGCCAGCGACAGCTTCGACTCGACGGTGTCGACGGCGACGACGGGGTGGGCGCCGGCCAGCGCGGCCGCCATGACCGCGGACAGCCCGACCCCGCCCAGCCCGAACACGACCATCGACTCCCCCGGCCGCACGCCGGCGGTGTTGACCGCGGCGCCGAAGCCGGTCAGGACGGCGCAGCCGAGCATCGCCGCGACGTCGAACGGGACCGATGGCGGCACGACGACCACCGAGCCACGCGACACGACCGTCCGTTCGGCGAACGCCGACACACCCAGGTGATGCGCGAAACCGACGCCGTCACGGGCGAACCGGGTGCCCCCGGCGACCAGCCGGCCGGCGCCGTTGGCCGCCGCGCCGACGGTGCACATGGCGGGGCGTCCGGCGGCGCACTCGAGGCAGTGCCCGCACGAGGGCACGAACGTCATGACGACGTGGTCGCCGGGCGCGACGTCGATGACCCCGGGCCCCACGGACTCGACGACGCCGGCCGCCTCGTGGCCCAGCACCATCGGCGTCGGCCGCGGCCGGCTGCCGTTGATGACGGAGAGATCGGAGTGGCAGAGCCCGGCCGCCTCGATCCGCACCAGCAGCTCACCGGCGCCCGGCTCAGCCAGCGTCAGCGACTCGACGGTGAGCGCGTCGCCACCCGCGTACGGCGGCTCCGCGCCGAGCCGCCACAACACGGCCGCCCGGGTCTCGACGCCGCTCATCGCAGCCCCAGCGCCTCGCGCGGGTCGCCGTCGAGCAGCCACTCGATCGTCGACGGCAGCACGTACGGCAGCGTCGGCGGGCGCATCGCGGCGATCTCCCGCAGCCCCGCGACGGCTTGCGCGGGCGTCCAGATCGGGAAGTCCGACCCGAACAGCAGCTTGTCGACGACGTCCCACTCCTGGGCGCGGACCAGCGCGTGGTATCCGTCGAACGGCCGCGCCCACGACGCGGAGACGTCGGTGAAGACGCGCCGGTTCTTCCGGCAGACCACCATGGCCTCGCGCTGCCACGGGTGCCCCATGTGCGCCATCACCATGGTGAGCTCCGGGTGCCGGCGGGCCACCTCGTCGACGACCAGCGGCTGGCTGACCAGGAGCGAGCCGGACGGGCTCGGCGTCGCGCCCATGTGCCACAGGATGACCAGCCGGTGCGCCGTCGCCGCGCGGTAGAACTCGTCGAAGCGTTCGTCGCGGGCGTCGAACAGGGACAGCACGGGGTACAGCTTGATCCCGCGCAGCCCGCGCGCGACGCCGTCCTCCAGCTGCTCGAGAACATCGGCGTCGGTGGGGTCCAGCGCCATGAACCCGATCGTCTCGGTGCTCGTGCTGTCGCAGAACCACTCGACGTACTCGTTCGGCGTCGCGACCCCGGCCGCCGTCGCCCGCAGCCCGAACACACAGGCCACGGAGACGCCGCCCTCCTTCATCGCCCGGTCGTACTCCTCGGGCGTGAACGCGTGCGCCTCCTCCTGGCCGTAGACGGGCGCCCAGTTGGCCTTCCACTCCGGGCCCCAGTGCTCGGGCTGGTGACAGTGGGTGTGGACGTCGAACATCCGGCGGGCCTCCTAGCTGGCGGAACGAGCGGGACGCAGCGAGCTGTGCACGATGCGCATGGCGGCGGCGGTGTCGGGGTCGCCGGCCAGCTCGGCCGCGGTCTCCCGCAGCCGCTCCAGGTAGAACTGCTGGCGGTCCGGGCCGAACTCGCCGGACGGGCCGGAGACGCTGACCGCGGCCAGGCACTCGCCGTCGAGCTCGACGGGGACGGCGACGCAGCGCAGGCCGACGCTGCGCTCGTTGTCGTCGAAGGCGTAGCCGCGCCGCTCGATCAGCCGCAGCTCGCGGGTCAGCTCGTCGAGCGTGGTGATGGTGTCGTCGGTGAACCGCGTGAACGGGCCGGCGGGGACGTGCTCGGCCAGCCGCTCCGCCGGCAGCCGCGACAGCAGCAGCTTGCCCAGGCCGGTGCAGTAGGAGTGGTCGCGGACGCCGGGGCTGGCGTGGAACCGGATCGGCCGGTCCGGCTCGTGCACGCCGACGTGGATCACCTGGTCGCGGTCGAGCATGCCGAGGTTCGCCGTCTGCCCGGTGCGGTCGGCCAGCGGCGCGAGGTAGCGGTCGGCGACGACGGAGAGGTCCAGCGACGACATGTACGCGTTGGACAGCCGGAGCACCTTGTGCCCGAGCCGGTACGACGGCCGCTCGTCGACGCGGACGATGTACTCCATCTCGGCCAGCACCGCGAGCAGCCGGACCAGCGTGCTCTTCGGCAGACCGGTGGACTCGCTGATCTCGACCAGCGTGAACGGCTCGGCGCCGGTCGACAGCAGTTCCAGCAGCGCCAGGCCACGGGCCAGCGCGTTCGCGTGGTAGTTGGCCGACGCCGGCCGATCGTCGTCGACCGAGGTGCGGCGGGTGGTTCTGGCGACGGGTCTCATGATCGCTGCCCCTTGTCCTTCGTCCCTGCTTTGAGTACGTGGCCGGCGCGCGCGCCGGTGTGCTGCCCATGGGCGATCGTCGGCTCACCGTTGACGATCACGGCGTCGACGCCGGCGGGGTACTGCCTGGGGTCGGCGAACGTGGCGCGGTCGGCGAGCCGGCCGACGTCGAGGATCACGATGTCGGCGGCCTCCCCTGCCGTGATCGTGCCACGGTCGGTGATCCCCGCCCGGCGCGCCGCACCCGAGGTGCACTTGCGGATCGCCTCGGGCAGCGTGAGCGTGCCGTCGGCGACGTGCTCGGACAGCAGCCGCGGGTAGGTGCCGTACGACCGTGGGTGCGGCATCCCCACACCCGTCGGCCCGTCGACGTCCAGCGCCTGGCCGTCGGAGCCGATGACCGACGCCGGGTGCGTCAGGACGGCGCGCAGGTCACCGGCGTCGCGGCCACCGGCCACCATCGACACCGCGTTGCCGAACCGGGCCAGCAGGTCCAGCGCGACGGTGTCCGGGTCGGTGCCGCGGTCCGCGGCCAGCGCGGTGACGGTGTGCCCGACCAGGTCCGGCGCGCCCGGCGCGGAGCTGACCGTGATCTCGTCCCAGCCGAGCGCCTCACCGGCCCACGACTCCCGGATCCGCCGGACCGCCTCGGGGTCGGCCAGCCGGTCGCGCATCACCGCGTCGCCGCCGGCCTGCGCCCACGCGGGCAGCCGCTGCGCCAGCGGCGCGTTGCCGGCGAGGTACGGGTACATGTCGACGGCGACGTCCAGGCCGTCGGCGCGCGCGGCGTCGACCAACTCCAGGGCCTTCGCGACGGTCCCCCAGTTGCGCCGGCCGACGGAGGTGAGATGCGACAGCTGGGTGCGCGCCCCGGTGGCCGCGGCGATCTCCAAGGCCTCGCGAACGGCCGACAGCCCGTCGTCGGCGTAGTCGCGCAGGTGCCAGGCGAACAGCGCACCGCGGCCCGCGACGACCTCGGCGAGTGCGAGCAGCTCGGCCCGGCCGGCGAACGTCAGCGGGGCGTACATCAGCCCGGTGGACAGGCCGACGGCGCCGGCGTCCAGCGCGTCGGCCAGCAGCGACGTCATCCGGTCCAGCTCGCCCGGCGTCGGCGGGCGGTCGTCGAACCCGACGACGCCCGCGTGCAGCGGCAGGTGCCCGGCCAGCCCGGCGACGTTGACGCTGGGCCGGGCCGCGGCGACGGCGTCCAGGTACTCGCCGTAGGAGCGCCAGGTCCAGCCGACCGACGGATCGAGGTCGAGGTAGCCGACCGCGGCCCGCACGCCGTCGACGTCGGCGCCGTCGGCCAGCGGCGCGACGCCCAGCCCGCAGTTGCCGATCACCGTCGTCGTGATGCCCTGGTGGACGGCGCTGCGGGCCTGCGGCGCGGACAGCAGCGTGAGGTCGGAATGGGTGTGCAGGTCGACGAAGCCCGGGCAGACCACCTTCCCGGCGGCGTCGACGGTGCGCGCGGCGCCCTCGCCCAGGACCGTCGCCTCCGCGCCGACCGCGACGATCACGCCGTCCGCGACCGCGACGTCGGCCCGGACGCCGTCCGCGCCGGTGCCGTCGACGACCGTGCCGCCGGTGATGAGCAGATCGAGGGTCACGAAGCGGCTCCCGAGGTCGGCAGCACGGTCAGCAGCTCCGGGAAGTGGCAGGCGCTCGGGTGCCCGGTGCCGAGCCGGTCCTCCAGCTGCGGCACCTCCTCGGCGCACTTGGCCTGCGCCTTCCAGCAGCGGGTCCGGAACCGGCAGCCCGACGGCGGGTTCGCCGGGTTCGGCACGTCACCGGTCAGCGTGATGCGCTCGCGGGCGCCGCGCAGCCGCGGGTCGGGCACCGGCACGGCCGACAGCAGCGCCTGGGTGTACGGGTGGTGCGGCGCGGTGAAGATCTCGTCGCGGGTACCGGTCTCGACGATGACGCCGAGGTACATGACGGCGATGCGGTGCGACACGTGCCGCACGATGGACAGGTCGTGCGAGATGAACAGGTACGCCAGCCCCAGCCGCTGCTGCAGCTCGCGCAGCTTGTTCACCACCTGCGCCTGGATCGACACGTCCAGCGCGCTGACCGGCTCGTCCAGGACCAGCAGCTCGGGGTCGAGCGCGAGCGCCCGGGCGATGCCGATGCGCTGGCGCTGGCCGCCGGAGAACTCGTGCGCGTACCGGTTGGCGTGCTCGGGCTGCAGGCCGACGAGGTCGAGCAGCTCGGACACCCGGTCGGCGCCGCCCTGGCGGTACTTGCCCTGCACCCGCAGCGGCTCGGCGATGATGTCGTGCACCGTCATCCGCGGCGACAGCGAGGCGTACGGGTCCTGGAAGACGATCTGCGTCTTGCTGCGCCACGGCCGCAGCTCGTCCTCGCTCATCGTCGCGAGGTCGTGGCCGCGGTAGAGGATGCGCCCGGAGGTCGGCTCCAGCAGCCGCACCACCATGCGCCCGGTGGTCGTCTTGCCGCAGCCGGACTCGCCGACCAGGCTCAGCGTCTCGCCCTGGTCGATGGCGAACGAGACGCCGTCGACCGCCCGGACCGCGCCGACCGCCCGGCGGAACACCCCGCCGCGGATGGGGAAGTGCATCGCGAGGTCGTCGACGCGCAGGACCTCCTCGCCCAGGCGCTCCAGCCGGTCGACGGCCGCCGTCTCGACGGTCATCGGGTCACCTCCGTGGGTAGGGCCGCGAGTTCCTCGGCGAAGTGGCAGGCGGTCCGGTGGACCGTCGTGCCGTTGCCGACCACGCGCAGCTCCGGCCGCTCGGTGCGGCACCGGTCGCGGGCCAGCGGGCAGCGCGGGTGGAACGGGCAGCCCGGCGGCGGGGTCAGCAGGCTCGGCGGGCTGCCCGGGATGGGGTGCAGCTCGTCGACGTCGCGGTCCAGCCGGGGCAGGCTCTCCAGCAGACCGACGGTGTACGGGTGCCGCGGCGCGGTGAAGACGGTGGTGACGTCGCCCTGCTCGACCACCCGGCCGGCGTACATGACGACGACGCGGTCGGCCAGTTCGGCGACCACGCCGAGGTCGTGCGTGATGAGCAGCGTCGCCGCCTGGGTCTCCTGCTGCGCGATCCGGAGCAGGTCGAGGACCTGCGCCTGGATGGTGACGTCCAGCGCCGTCGTGGGCTCGTCGGCGATGAGCAGGCTGGGCCCGTTGGCGATCGCCATCGCGATCATGGCGCGCTGGCGCATGCCGCCGGAGAACTCGTGCGGGTACTGCTTGAACCGCGCCGCGGCGTCGGGCATGCCGACCAGGGCGAGCAGCTCGATCGCGCGGTCGCGGGCGGCGGCCTTCGAGAGCTTCCGGTCGTGCAGCCGCAGCGCCTCGACGATCTGCCGGCCGATGCTGACGACGGGGTTGAGCGCCGTCATCGGGTCCTGGAAGATCATCGCGATCTCGGCGCCGCGGATCGCCCGGAGCTCCTTGGCCGGCAGCGTGCCGAGGTCGCGGCCGCGGAACCGGATCGCCCCGCGGACCCGCCGCCCCGACTTCACCAGGCCGAGGATCGACATCGCGGTGACGCTCTTGCCGGAGCCGGACTCGCCGACGACGCCGACGATCTCGCCCCGGTCGACGGTGAAGGCGGCGCCGTCGACAGCCTTGACCACGCCTTCGTCAGTACGGAACTCGACGGCGAGGTCGTCGACGACCAGCAGCGGTTCGGTCTCGTTCACCATCACGACCTCCCCGACTGCCGCGGGTCGACGGCGTCGCGCAGGCCGTCGCCCACGAAGTTGACCGCGAGCACCGTCGCGGCGATGGCCAGGCCCGGCGGCAGCCACAGCCACGGCATGGACTGGATGACCGTCAGGCTCTGGGCGTCGTTGAGCATGTTGCCCCAGCTGGCCTGCGGCGGCTGGACGCCGAGCCCGAGGAAGGACAGCACCGCCTCGGCGAGGATCGCGGCGGCGACGGAGATGGTGCCGACGACCACGATCTGGCCCATGGCGGCCGGCACGATGTGCTTGCGCAGCATCCAGCCGCGCGACGCCCCGGCGACCCGCGCGGCGTGCAGGTACTCGCGTTCGCGCACCGCCAGGGTGACGCCGCGGACCAGCCGGGCCGTCGTCGGCCAGGTCGTGATGGCGATCGAGACGACGAGGATCGGGATGCTCGGCCCCAGGATGCCGGCCAGCACGATGATGATGACGATGCTCGGGAACGACAGCATCATGTCGGCCGTGCGCATGAGCACGGTGTCGACCCAGCCACCGAACAGCCCCGACACCGCGCCGACGATGGTGCCCAGCAGCACCGCCAGCAACGCGGCGAACACGCCGACCAGCAGCGAGACGCGCGCGGCGTAGACGAGCCGCGCGAACACGTCGCGGCCGGACGCGTCGGTGCCGAGCCAGTGCTCGCCCGACGGCGCCCGCCGGATCGCGCCGAGGTCGACGGCGGTCGGCGACTGCTGCGCGATCACCGGCGCGAACACCGCCAGCAGCAGGATGAGCAGCAGGAACACGCCGCCGGCCACCGCGATCTTGTTCCGCCTGAACCGGCGCACCGCCATGCCCAGCGGGGAGCGGCGCCGGGACCGCACGGCGGTGTCGGTCTCGGTCGCCACCACCTCCTCGGCGGCGGTCACCTCAGGAGTGTCCAGGGACGGGCGCAGGTCGCTCATGTCACCTTCACTCTCGGGTCGACGGCGGCGTAGGCGATGTCGGCGAGCAGGTTGCAGATCAGCACCAGCGCGGCGACGTAGAGCGCGAAGCCCACGATCACCGGGTAGTCCTGCGCCGTCACCGCGCGTACGGCCAGCTGCCCCATGCCCGGCCAGGCGAACACCTGCTCCAGGACGACGGCGCCGGCCAGCATCTGCGGGATGTTGATCATGATGATCGTGATGAGCGGGATCAGCGAGTTGCGCAGCGCGTGCCGCGTCACCACGCGGACCGGCGCGGCGCCCTTGGCCTCGGCCGTACGGACGTAGTCGGCGGACAGCTCGTCGATCAGGCTGCCGCGCACGTACCTCGTCAGCGGGCCGGCGCTGGCCAGACCGAGGATCGCCGCCGGCATGATCAGGTGCCGCACGATGTCGCCCGGCGTGCCGTCGCCGGGCGTGGACATGCCCGCTGACGGCAGCCAGCCCAGTTGCAGCGAGAAGACGTAGATCGCGACGATGCCGAGGAAGAACGACGGCACCGAGATGACGCCCAGGCTGAGCGCCGCGGCCGCGTAGTCGACGCCGGTGTTGCGGCGGACCGCCGCGATGGTGCCCAGCGGGATGGCGATCAGCAGCGAGATGGCCAGCGCGGTCGACATCAGCAGCACCGTCGGGCCGAGCCGCTCGAGGAGCAGGCCGCCGACCGGCTGCCGGTTGACGAACGAGTCGCCGAGATTGCCCGTGAGCGCGTCGAGGAACCACCGGGCGTACTGCACGAGGACGGGGTCGTTGAGCCCGAGCTCCTCGCGCCGTGCCTGGATGAACGCCTCGCTGCCCTCCTGCAGGTCCTCGGGCCTGATCATCATCCGCACCGGATCGCCCGGCGCGGCACGGACCAGCAGGAACACGCCGATCCCGATCAGGATGAACACCACGATGTTCACCAGGATCCGCCTGACGACGAACGCCGTCACCGCTCACCTCCTCCTCGTCCGGCCGCGGATGCCGGGCGGGCTCGGCCGCCCGGCATCCGCGGGTCGTGCAGACCTAGCGATCCAGCGACCATTCCTGGACGTTCCAGAACGGGTTCGTGAAGTCACCGTTCGGGACGAAGCCCTTGAGCGCGCTGGTGTACGCCCAGATGGTGTCCGGGTTGTACAGGTAGATCATCGGCGCCTCGGCGTTCTCGATGCGCGCCGCCTGCTGGTAGAGGTCGTAGCGGGCGGTCTCGTCGACCGTCGCGTTGGCCTCGAGCATCAGCTGGTCGAACTCCTCGTTGCACCAGAACGACAGGTTGCCGCCGGCCGGGAAGTGCGTGCTGCAGGCGTTGATCGCGAAGACCGCGAACGGCTCGGTGGCGTAGTTGCCGCCGCCGTAGAGCGTCATGTCGTAGGACTGTTCGTTCATCATGTCCGTCAGCTGGCCCGGCTGCACCTGGTTGAGCTCGAGCTTGATGCCGACCTCGTTGAGCTGGCTCTCCAGGATGGTGGCCGCGGTGTCGCGGTCGCGCTGACCGGCGATCCAGGAGAGCGTGACCACCTGGTTCGGGTCCCAGTTCATCTCGGCCAGCAGCTCACGGGCCCGGTCCGGGTTGTACTCGTAGGGCTCGAGGTCGTCCGGCAGCGCGGCGTTCATGAAGCTGGCGTTGACCGGCCCGGCGTTGCCGCCGAGCGCCTCGTCGATGAGCTGCTGCCGGTCGACGGCGTACAGCATGGCCTGGCGCAGGCGCGGGTCCTGCAGGTACGGCTTCAGCTCGTTCACCGAGGTGCGGATGTAGCCGGCGCCGGGGCCGGAGCCCACCTCGATGCCGTCCATCGCCTCGACCGTCTCGAGGTCCGGCGCGGCGATCTGCACCAGGTCCATCTCGCCGGTGCCCAACTGTGCGGTGGCGACGTCGGAGGTCACCGGGCGCAGGTAGATCTCGTCGATGTCCACCTCGCCCTCGCGGAAGCTCGGGTTCTTCACCAGGTGGATGTACTGGTCGGTGGCGTACTCCTGGAAGACGTACGGCCCCATGCCCACGTTCGGGTTCTGGGTGAAGAACTCCGCGGTGTCCATGTCGTCCACCGGGACGTCGGCCAGCACGTGCTGCGGGACGATCCAGATGTTGCCGGTCAGGCCCACGAGGCCGACGTTCGGCTTGGTCAGCTGGATCTGGAAGGTGTGCTCGTCGGGAGCGGTGAAGCCGGCGACGGTGTCGGCGGTTCCGGCCGCGACCTCGGGGCCTCCGACGACGTCGGCGAACCGGCCCGAGGCCGTGCTGCCGGTGTCGGGGTCGGCCATGAGGTTGTAGGTGAAGACGACGTCCTCGGCGGTGAACGGCTCACCGTCGCTCCAGGTGAGGCCCTCTTGGAGCGTGTAGGTGATGGTGAGGCCGTCTGCGGAGATCTCCGGCAGGTCGGCCGCCAGGCGCGGGTACAGCTCGTAGTTCGGGTCGACGCCCAGCAGCGAGTCGTAGATGAGGTTCATGACGACGCCGTCGGGGCCGCTGGCCGGGGCCATCGGGCTCCAGTTCGCCGCCGGCGGCTGGTACAGATACGCGTTGAGCGTGGTGTCCTCGGAGCCGCCGCTGGC
This sequence comes from Jiangella endophytica, assembly GCF_003427025.1. Classification (GTDB taxonomy): domain Bacteria; phylum Actinomycetota; class Actinomycetes; order Jiangellales; family Jiangellaceae; genus Jiangella; species Jiangella endophytica. The sequence goes on along the minus strand of NZ_QVAI01000020.1, from coordinate 118,452 downwards.
GGCATCACCGCCGGACCCGCTGGTGTCCTCGCTCTGGGTCGGATCCGAACAGGCCGCGACGGCGAGGATCATGGACAGGCCGGTGGAGATCAGGGCTGCGCGTTGCGCTCGGGAACGTCTCACAGCTACCTCTCAGGGATCTGTTCCGGCCGGGACCGGCCCGGCGGGAAGTGGCGAAGTGGTTCAGACGACGCGGTTCGTGAGGGTGCCGAGGCCGGCGATGCGTACCGTCATCTCGTCGCCCGCGGCGAGATAGGTGCCCGACGCCGCTCCGACACCGGCCGGCGTCCCGGTCATGATGATGTCGGTGGGCTCGAGCGTCATCAGCCGCGACGCGAACGCGACCAGCTCGGCGACGGTGAAGATCATGCCGGCCGTGCTCCCCTTCTGCCGGAGCGTGCCATTGACCTCGAGTTCGATGCCGAGGTCCTGCGGATCGGGCACCTCGTCCGCCGTGACGAGGTACGGACCGTACGGCGCGAAGCCGTCCGGCCATTTGCCGGCCAGCCAGTCGAAGTAGTCGACGGCCGCCGAGGTGTCGCGCTCGTATCCGTAGTCGACCGATCGGGCCGACACGTCGTTGCCCACGGCGTAGCCGGCCACGTGGTCCAGGGCCTGCTCGACCGGGATGTCGCGTCCGCCCCGTCCCACGACGACGACCAGCTCGGCCTCCCAGTCGACCTGGGTGCTGATCGCCGGCAGGGCGATGTCCGCGCCCGGGTCGGCGACGGACGTGCCGGGCTTGAGGAACAGCCGCGGCGCCAGCGTGCTCTTGTCCAGGGGCGCGCCCCCGCCCTCGGCAACGTGTTCCTGGTAGTTCGCCGCCACCGCCAGCACCTTCGTGGGGCGCGCGATCGGGGCGTGAACCGTGAGGTCGGCCAGCCGGTGGGTGCCCGACGGCGCGGCCGGCAGCCAGTCCGCGGCGGTCCCGGCGCCGGCCTCGACCAGCGCGGCGAGGTCGCCGTCGCCGAGCTCGGCCACGGTGCCGGCGGCCTCATCGGTGACGTACCCGTGCCGGGTCGCGCCGTCGCGGGTGTAGCTGACCAGCTTCATCGGCTGCCTTCCTGGGGGAGGTCGACTGGCGTGCCCGACACGGCCGACGTGCGGACCGCGTCGACGATCTCGGCGATGTGGACGGCGTCGGCGGCGGACGGGCTGCTCGGGCGGCCCGCGGCGACGGCCGCGTGCAGTTCGTCGAGCAACCGGTCCACGGTCCCGGCGCCGTGCCACGTAGAGCTCGACGCCTCGGCCCGGCGTAGGACGACAGCCGGGCGCGAGGCGTCGAGGTCGAGGACGCCGTGCGAGCCGCTGACGCGGTAGCGGTGAACGGCGAGTCCGGCCGGCCGGGTGTCGGCCAGCTCACGGGTCCGGCCGACGCTGATGGTGCTGGTCAGGCCGTTCTCATGGGTGAGGAACAGCAGCGCGAAGTCGTCGGCGCCGCCGTCGCTCCAGTAGGTCGAGAGGCGCGCGAACACCCGCCGGACCCGCAGTCCCGTGAGCGCGAGCACCACGTCGAGCGGGTAGACGGCGAAGTTGGCCAGCTCGCCGGCCGGCGACGGCGTGCCGCCGGCGACCAGGAAGTCGGCCTGCACGTTCCACGGGAGCCCGACCTTCCCGCCGGCGACGGCGCCGCGGGCCGCCGCGATCATCGGGTGGAACCGCTGGTGGTGCGCGGGGAGGCAGACCCGGCCGGTCTCGGCGGCCACGGCCGCGACACGCGCCGCGTCCGCCGCCGTCAAGGCGAGCGGCTTGTCGACCAGCACGTGCTTGCCCGCGCGGAGGGCGGCGACGACGGCGTCGGCCCGCCGGTCCGGCGCGACGCAGACGCTGACGACGTCGACGGCGGGATCGGCGAGGGCCGAATCGGTGAGGTCGGTCGCCTTCGCGACGACGTCGAAGCCGGGGTGCGCCTCGAACGCCGGCAGGTACATGTCCTGCTGGTGGTCCTGGTCGGGGCCGAGGCCGGCGAAGCCGAGCAGCAGCACGCCGAGGGTCCGCTCGCTCATGCTCGCGCCCCTTCCATGACCTCGTCGAGGGTGACCGGCTCGCCACGCTCGATGGACAGCTCGGTGGCGACCCCCAGCGCGACCGCGCGGACCGCGTCGGCCGGGGTCATCGCCCGCCGTGCGGCCGGGTCGGCGATCGCGTCGAGCCAGGCGTCCAGCTGGACGGCGAACCCGTTGGCGGCCTGCGGGTGCAGCAGGCTGGTCCCGGACTCCGTCACCACGGTGGAGCCCCAGCCGTCGGCCGGCAGCTGCAGCACACCGTCGGTGCCGGCGACCAGCACGTCGCGGCGGTCCAGCGTCGACGGCCGGTGGCCGCGGCTCATCTCGCACACGGCGTTCGCGCCGCCCGCGTACTCGACGTGCATCTCCAGATAGTCGTGGATGCGCAGCTCGGCGGCGGTCTGCGCCCGGCCGCGCGCGTAGACGGACACCGGCTCGTCGCGCAGCCAACAGCTGACGAGGTCGAGCAGGTGGACGCCGTTGTGCAGCGCGTGCCCGCCGGATTTCGCCGGGTCGAGCACCCAGGCCCGCCAGTCCGGCCAGATCCAGCCGCCGAGCAGCGCGAGCCGGGCGAACACCGGGCGGCCGACCGCACCGCCGGCGATCGCGTCGTCCACGGCCCGGGCGTAGTCGTAGAACCGGTGGGTGTGTGCGGCCATGACGACCGTCCCGGCGGCGTCGAACGCGTCGACGACGGCGCGCGCGGACGCAACCGTGATGGTCAGCGGCTTCTCCATCAGCAGATGCTTGCCCGCGGCGGCGATCTGTTGTGCGATGGGCTCGTGCGTCATGTTCGGCGTGCACACGATCGCCGCGCCGACGTCCGGCCGGGCCAGCGCCTCGGCCAGGTCGGTCGTCCACGGCACACCGCCGGCGGCCGTCGCGGCGGCGCTCGCGCGGCCCGCGTCGACGTCGACGATGCCGGCGAGACGAGCGCGGGCGCTGGCGCCCAACGCGGCGCCGTGGTGGTCGGCGATGAAGCCGGCACCGACGATCACCACGCCGAGCGGCGCCGTGTCGTCAATCACGGAATGGCGTGCCATGCCGAGTCATCCTTGGGTCGCATCGGTTGCCCTGTCAAGGCCTGTCGCTGTGACGATCACGTAACGCGGCGAGAAATGGAACGTCTTGCCATGCTTGACGAAGCAACCTACGCTTCCGGGCAACGACACCACCGAGAGGCGTCGCGCGACGGCCGTCGGCCGGGCCGCGACGCGGGAACAGGAGTCCGATGTCCCCGGGGATCGGCACGGCAGCCTCCGACCACGACCCACGCAGCTCGTCGACCCGCGGCTGGGCCTTGCACCAAGCCGCGGCCGAGGTGCTGCCAGGCGGCGTGAACTCCGCGACACGGTACGTGGGGCACCCGTACGCGTTCGCCGGCGGCGACGGAGCCTACGTCGCCGACCTCGACGGCAACCGGTACCTGGACTACCACGCCGCGTTCGGCGCGATTCTGCTCGGGCACAACTCGCCCGTGGTCGACGACCCGGTCCGCGCCGCCGTCGGCACCGTCGACCTGTTCGGCCTCGGCGTCACCGAGCTGGAGGTCGCGCTGGCCAACAGGGTCACCGAGGCGATCCCGTCGGCCGAGATGATGATCGCCACGATGAGCGGGTCCGAGGCGACCGCTCAGGCGGTCCGGCTCGCCCGCGCGGCGACCGGCCGGCAGCTGCTGGTGAAGTTCCAGGGCGGCTTCCACGGCTGGCACGACGCCGTCGCCCGCAACGTCATCTCCCGCCCGGAACTGGCCTACGGCCACGACCCGCTGTCGGCCGGCATCCTCGACTCCGTCCTCGAGTCGACGCTGATCGCCGAGTTCAACGACCTCGACTCCGTGCGGGCGCTGTTCGAGCAGTACCCGGAGCGGATCGCCGCGGTCATCATGGAGCCGATTCCGCACAACGTCGGCGCCCTCGTGCCCACCCAGGAGTTCGTCGAGGGCCTGCGTGAGCTGACGTCCACCGAGGGCGCGCTGCTCATCTTCGACGAGGTCATCACCGGCTTCCGGCACGCACTGGGCGGCTACCAGGAGGTGTGCGGCGTCCGGCCCGACCTCACCACGTTCGGCAAGGGCATGGCCAACGGCTACCCGATCGGCGGGCTGGCCGGGACGCGCTCGCTCATGGAGCGGTTCGACGGCCAGAAGGGCGACGTGCTGCTGGCGGGGACGTTCAACGGCTACGCCCTCGGCGCGACGGCGGCGATCGCGACCATCGACTACCTGCGCGACAACCCGGACTTCTACACCCGCACCCACGCGCTGGGTGCCCGGCTGCGCGACGGGCTGGCGTCGATCGCGTCCGAACTGGGTATCGAGGCGACGGTGGCCGGCTTCGGCGGCGTGTTCTCGCTCTACTTCGCCGCCGGGCCGATCCGCGGGTACCGCGACCTCATGCGCAACGACGACCAGGCCTACGCCGCCTTCCACCGGCGCATGACCGACAAGGGCTTCCTGATGATCCCGATGTCGCTCAAGCGCAATCACGTCTCCGGCGCCCACACCGAGCAGGACGTGGACCGGACGCTCGAGGCGGCCCGCGACGTCATCGCCTCCATGAAGGCCGACGGCACAGCGCGCTAGAACGATCTCGCGGCGCCGGCAACCGTTCGCGGCCGGCGCCGCGGCCGCTCCCGATTCCGCCGCCTGCCGGTTGCGGCTACCACTCGCATAAGACAGGAAGCCTAGGGAGAATGGCTGGGGAGGTGCTCCGGTCGCTCCGGCCACCGCCACGGCGTCCGCCACCAGCCGCGGTCGGGGAACCACGCAAGCACCCCCTGCGAGCTGAACGGGCTGGCAACCCAGAGATGGGTGACCCCCTGTGGAAGTTCCGGATTCGTCCCGGGAAGTCCCTGACCTCGATTCTCCAAGGCGAGCTGAACCGAATTCTCCGTTCGCATGCCGATCCATAGGAACGCATGACCGTGCTCGGTCGGGTGAGCCGCGAGTTTCCGCGGAACATCAGCGTGCTGCTCGAACATCTTTCGAAGCCATCGATCCAGAGACTCGTCCTCTGCTGACCCGCTCCAAGGCTCTGTCATGAGGCGCACCTGCGGGCTGTCCGACTCGCTCAGCCTCGACTCAACGATCCGGAAAATCCCGATCCCGGTGAACTCGTCGGGGACCACGCTGGGCTTGCGGATGATCAAATCACCGCGCTCGACCTGCCGCAGCAGTCCCGGCAGCTTCAGTCGAACTCGCCTGACATCAGCGGTTCGACGCAGCCAAACAAGCCAGTCGTGTGTCAGGCCGGGCACATCGAGCACGCGACCGAACTTGTCCAGCGCGGCCGATTGCCGTCGCTCGTCCGGTGACTCGTCACTGACCACCTCCATCCCCGCAGGGCAAGACGGAAACATGATCTGGGCGTCGACCAGCGAAGGGCGCCGGCCATCGTCGTGACGTCTGACCTCAAGCTCGAGAACGTGACTTACGACCATTCTGGCGAGCGTTTCGCTACGTCGTTCCGCTGGCACGACGTCATTCAAGCACCGACCACCGACATCGATGACCCGCTCCTGCCCTACTGCCCAGGCCACCGCCGATCAGGACTGCTCGACGTCGTCGATGAGGAAGTGGTCGTACTGGCTGGACGTGCCGCTGGAGGAGAACTGGTGGCCGGTCAGCGCGGTCAGGCCGGGCGTCGACGGGCGGACGGTGCCGAGTGAGCGGTCGCCCAGGAAGACCTCCGCGCCGTCGAGGGTGGCCTCGACGCGCAGCTCGTGCCAGACCCGCTGTGGCGCCGTCCCCGCCGGCGCGATCTTCGTCCAGACGCCGGTCTCGTAGGAGTACCAGCCGATGCTGCCGTCGGCGCCGACGTTGAGGTGGTAGGCGGGCACGTCGGCCGCGCCGGACGTGGAGCCCATCGTGGTGAAGGCGAAGCCGCGCGCGTAGCCGATCGAGTTCACCCGGAACGACAGCGTCTGCGCGTCCGCCGGGTCCGACACCCACCGCGCGGTCGCGATCTTGTCGATCCAGGCGTCGGCCAGCCGCATGACGTGGCGGGAGTCGTCGACGTCGAAGTCGGTGACCGTGGCGCCGATCGCGTCGGTGTAGCCACGCGGCACCTGGCCGACGGGGTCGTTCTCGAACGAGTCGACGGTGGAGTAGAGCTCGAGCTCGCCGAGGAACTCCGGGCCCTGGGGATCGGCATCGGCCACGGTGACCCGCACCTGGCTGGCCCGCACGTCGGGCACCGGGTAGTAGCTCTGCGTGTACGACGTGACCGTGCCGGTGTCGACGACTTCGGTCCAGGTGGCGCCGTCCGTCGAGACCTCGACGCGGGCCGCGCCGGGCACGCCGTACTGCAGCGCCAGCCCGACCTGGTCGAGGGTGTACTCGCGGTCCAGGCGCACCGTGTAGACGCCCTCACCACGGGCGGGCCGGAAGACCGCCGCCGACGCCCAGTCCGTGCTGCCGTCGATGGCGCCGAGCCGGTTCGTCTCCGGCAGCCGCGGCGTGGTGTGCGTCATGGTCGTGTCGACGGTGACGGTGCCGGCCTCGACCTTGCCGAGCAGGTCGATCTTGCCGACGTTGGGACGCACGATGTCGACGAACTTCTTCCAGACCCGGTACTCGCCGTCGACGGTGAAGCCGGCGTCGGTCTCGGGGCAACCCCAGCTGGGTGCGCAGTTGTCGCCGACCACCAGGACGCGGTTCGCCCCGACCACCGCGTGGGCGCCGTTGCCGGACGAGCCGTGGTTGCGCTGGAACGCCGCGTTGACCCGCGGGTGGTTCACGTAGGTCGTCTGCGCCTGCTCGAAGCTGTGGCCGAGGCCGTCGGGCGAGATCGCGATCCAGTTGTCCGGGCGGCCGAACGTGAGCGTCATGATGCCGTTGGGCAGCAGCCGCAGCACGGGCATCACACCGGTCGCCGGCGCGGGCTCACCGGACGCGGTCGTCAGCCGCAGCGGCTCCGGGCGCGTCCAGGTGCGGCCGTCGTCGCTGGAGCGGTTGACGTACAGCGGGCCGAAGTTCGCACCGCCGGGGGTGCCGGTGCGGTGGACGGCGACGAGGTCGCCGTTGGCGGCCCGCTCGATGCCCGACTCCCCCATCACCCGGCCGTCGGTGAACGAGGCGACCGTGGCGTAGCGCTGCCAGGTCGCGCCGCCGTCGGTGCTGCGCGCCAGCTCGGTCCGGTAGCCGGGGTCGCCGGTGTAGGTCGTGTAGTACGTCATCAGCAGCGCGCCGTCGCTCGCGTAGAAGATGTCGCGGTGCACGCGGATGCCGCGGTCGAACTTCGTGGGGTCGAAGGTCAGGTCGGTGGTGAACGTCGAGGGCAGGTCCTTCCACGTGCTGCCGTTGTCGGTGGAGCGGCGGGCGATCAGCTCGACGCTGTGCTCGTCGATCACCCGCTCCGGGATGAACTCCACGCCGATGATCGACCCGTCGCGCAGCTTGGCGAACCAGCCGGCTCCGGTGTCGGCGTTGACCCCGCTGGGGAAGGTATAGCCGCCGTCGTCGGACAGCACCATCGACGCCTCGCTGTCGGCGGCCGCGACGTCCTCGTTGGACTGCCAGGTCATCTGCGCGCGGCGTACCGGCAGGCCGTCCTCGTCGACGGCGTCGAACGCCTCGACGGTGGCGTTGCCGCCGATGACGCCGGGCGGCGGCTCGAACACGGTGGTGGGGTCCTGCTGGGCGACGACGTAGCCGTTCGGGTCACCGCCGTCGGTGGGGACGTCGACGTCGCGGGCGGACGGGGCGGTGGCGGGGATCAGCGCGGCGGCGACGCCGGCGAGGGTGGCGCCCGCGGTGAGCAGGAGCGGCCGGGACACACGCATGGTCTGCCTCCAGGAGTCGGTGGCTGCAGGAAGACACAGAAGGTCATTCCATGTCAAGCGCGGCATTGCCGTGCTTCCAGGCCATTGACATGGAATGCCGTTCTGGGTTTCCTCTGTGGCACTGACTCGGCGTCGGAGGTGTGGTCATGAATCGACTCGGTCCACGCAGGTCCTTCTCGCTCGTCGCCGGACTGGCGGCGATCCTCGCGGTCGTCCTCGCCGGGCTCCCGGCGACCGCGGACACCACCACCTCGGCCAAGGCCGCCGACGGCATGGCGCCGGCCGCGATCGTCGAGTCGGTGGCCGTGCCCGGCGGCCCGTGCGGCGACCCGATCCTGGGCACCACCTGCCGAGCGTACTTCCCCGATCTGGTGAAGGACCCGTTCGGCGACACCGACGACCTGCTCATGGTCTACCGCTGGTCCAGCGCCCACCAGCGCATGCCCAGCCAGCTGCGGATGATGCGCAGCCGCGACGGCGGCGCCACCTGGCAGCAGGCCACCCCATTCGTCGTGGCGGCGTTCGAGGACTACGACTACCGGGACCCGTCGCTCGCGGTGATCACGCTGCCCGGCGGCGCGAAGCGGCTGCTGCTGTCGTACTTCACCGCCGACGGCCAGACCGGCGCGTTCGTCCAGACCCAGGTGAAGCGCCGCGACGCCGACGACGTGCCGTTCTCGGCCCCGGTGCAGGTGTTCTCCAGCACGATGGCGGCGCCGATCAACAGCGCCAAGATCGCCCAGATGTCGAACGGGCAACTGCTGATCCCGCTCTACGGCACGCCCAGCGGCGCGAGCACGCACGCGTCAATCGTCGTCGCCAGCACCGACTACGGCGTCACCTGGGACGGCCGGGTCACCGGCCGGCAGAAGACGATCGCCAGCAGCCCCACGGTGCACTACCAGGAGCCGGCCATCACGCAGATCGAGCCCGGCCACGTCCGCGCGGTCATCCGCACCGCGTCGACATCGGGCGCCAGCACCGCCGGCGTGCAGAGCGACTCGTACGACAACACCTACATGACGACGTGGACGGCGCCGACGTCGCTGGGAGTGGCGATGCACGGGCCGGAGGTCGAGTTCATCCCCGGCACGAACCTGGTGCCGACGCTGTGGAGCCAGCCGAACGCGAACACGTCGCCGACCAACCGGCCGACCGTGATCGCACTGCGGCGCACCAACGTGCTCTGGGCCGACACCCCGAAGCACGTGCTCTACAACCCGGGGTCGAACTGGGACTCCGGCTACCCGGGCACGGCCGCCATCGGCACGACCCGGCTGGTCACCGTGGTCTACGACACCGCCCGCAACGCGGCCATCGCGCTGCGGTACAACACCACCGACGTCGACTAGCGAGGATAGGGACGGCGCAGCGGCCGGTCCGGGTTCAGGCGCACACCGAACCCGGGCCGGTCCAGCTCGGAGACCCGGAGCCGGCCGTTCACCGGCACCGGCTCGTCCACCAGCAGCGGCGAGAACATCGGCACCACCTCGGTGCCGTCCGGGTGCATCATGAGGAACTCCGCGAACGGGCTGTGCTGCCGGGTCGCGACGAAGTGGTACGAGTACACGCTGGACCCGTGCGGCACGACCATGGCGCCGTGGGCCTCGGCCAGCGCGGAGATGCGCAGCAGTTCGGTCAGCCCGCCGCACCAGCCGACGTCGGGCTGGACGAGGTCGACCTTGCCGAACTCGAGCAGCGCGCGGAAGCCGTACCGCGTCGACTCGTGCTCGCCGCTGCTGAGCAGCATGCCGGCCGGCATCCGGGAGCGCAGCGTGGCGTGCGACCAGTAGTCGTCGGGCAGCAGCGGCTCCTCCAGCCACCGCAGTCCGACCTCGTCGAGCGCGTGCGACAGCCGGACCGCGTGGTCGAGGGTCAGCGACATCCAGCAGTCGAGCATGAGCCAGAAGCCGTCGCCGACGGCCGCGCGAGCCGTGGCCAGCCGCTCGGCCGTCGCCGCGATGCCCTCCTCGCCCTCGGCCGGCCCGTGCCGCAGCGGGAGCTTGCCGCCGATGAAGCCGAGCTTCTGGGCGACGTCGGGACGCGGGCCGGTGGCGTAGAAGACGATCTCGTCGCGGACGGCGCCGCCGATCATCGCGTGCACGGGCTCGCCGCGCACCTTGCCGAGCAGGTCCCAGAGCGCGAGGTCGACGCCGCTGATGGCGTTGACGACGAGACCCTTGCGGCCGTAGTAGAGCGTGGAGAGGTACATCTGGTCCCAGAGCCGCTCCAGGTCGGTCACCGGCGCGCCCTCGACCAGCCGGGTCAGGTGGTTCTCGATGATCCAGGCGGCCGGCTCGCCGCCGGTGGTGGGCGCGAACCCGACGGTGCCGTCGGACGCCTCGACCTCGACGACGACGGTGCCCAGCAGGCTCAGCCCGAAGGAGCGCCGGCTGGCGCGGTACTGCGGGTACTTGGCCATGGGGCTGGAGATGTGGTCGTCGATCCAGTGACCGTCGCGCTGGGCGTGGTAGTCGGCGCCGCCGGTGGTATCCGGCACGTACGCCCGCAGCGCGGTGATGGTCGGCGTCGTCATGCGGCTCCCTTCGGGCAGACGAGCACCTTGCTGGACTGGTCCTCGCCCCGGGCCAGCGCCGCGAAGGCGTCCGGCCCGCCGTCGAGCCCGACCCGGCGTTCGACCAGGCGGTCCAGCGGCGCGGTGGTCGCGCCGATCCAGGCGGCGGTCTCGCGGAACTCCTGCGCGGTGTAGCAGAAGCTGCCGACGACGGTGCGTTCGGCGACGGAGACGTCGTACGCGGCGAGCGCGAGGTCGGGGCTGCCCATGCCGACGAGGACGACGGTGCTGCCCGGCGGCGTGGCGGCCAGGGCGGTGGCCAGGGTGACGGAGAGGCCGACGGCGTCGACGGCGATGGTGGGCGGTCCGCCGAGCGCGTCGGCGACCGCCGCGGCGAGCCCGGCGCCGTCGGCCGCGGCCGGGTCGGCCACCGTCGCGCCGAGGTCCTCGACCAGCGCCCGCCGGTGCTCCATCGGTTCAGTGACCACGACACCGTCGGCGCCCAGCCGTTGCGCGGCGAGCACGCACGCCTGGCCGATCGGCCCGCCGCCGAGCACGAGCACGCGGTCGCCGGCGCCGCACGCGCCGCGGCGCAGCGCGTGGTACCCGACGGCCAGCGGCTCGACCAGCGCGCCCAGTTCGACGGGGACGCCGCTGGGCAGCGGGACGACGTTGGCGGCGGGCGCGAGCATGAGCTCGGCGAACGCCGAGACGATGGACGGCGTGACGCCGATGACGCTCTTCGTGGGGCAGGACTGCTCCTGCCCGGCGGCGCAACGGTCGCAGTGGCCGCAGGCGAGGACCGGGTTGACGGTGACCTCGCGGCCGGGCGCCAGTCCCGTGACACCCGGGCCGACGGCGCGGACGTGGCCGGCGGTCTCGTGACCCATCACCTGGCCGGGCCGCCGCCGGCCGTTCTCGCCCGTGTAGCCGTGCAGGTCGGATCCGCAGATGCCGGTGGCGGCGATCTCGACGAGTACCTCGCCCGGCCCCGGCGCGGGGTCGGGGAGCTGCTGGACTTCGAGGTTCCACCAGTCGCGGAGCACCATGGCGCGCATGTCAGTCCTCGCTTCGTCGGGCCGGCGCGGCGTCCTCGATGCGATACACGCGCCGAGCGGTCCCGGCGAACAAGGCCGTCCGCTCACCGGTGGTGAAGCCCGAGGTGATCGTCTCGAACGCCGCGTAGAGCTCGGTGTACGTCGAGTAGAGGGAGTCGACCGGGAAGTTGCTGGCGAACATGGCGCGGTCGACGCCGAACGCCTCGATCGCCTCCAGCACCAGCGGCCGCAGCGAGCCGACCGTCCAGTGGTGGTCGGTCATCCCCAGCCCGCAGATCTTGACCGACGTGTTCGGCTGCTCGGCCAGCAGGTCCAGGCCCTTGCGCCAGGCGCGCAACGTGTCGAGGTCGCGCCCGAGCGGCATGCCTGCGTGGTCGAGGACGACCGGCGTGTCCGGGTGGGCCGCCGCGAGCCGGGCGCCGTCGGCCAGCTGGTCCGGGTAGACCTGCAGGTCGAACGAGAGCCCGAGCGGAGCCAGCCGGGCGAACCCGCGCAGCCAGGCCGGGTCGGTGACGAGGTCCGGCCGGTCGGTGTACGTGAGCGACGGGTCCGGGTGCCAGTTGAGGTTGTGCCGCACCCCGCGCACCCGGGGCAGTTCGGCCAGCGCGGCGAGCCGGTCGGCGACGCCGTCGTCGTGCAGCGCGGCACCGGCGACGATCACCAGCGCGACGTCGGACTCGTCGGCCAGCCGCTGCAGCCACCGCGCCTCCTCGAGGGCGTCCGCGGCGCCGGCATCCACGTGCACGGCCCCCGCCAGCCGCAACGGCGCGACGTCGGCGAGGTAGTCGGCCAGCAGGTAGTCGCGCCGGATCGCGGTGTCGTCGCCGTGCACCTGCAACCGCCCGGCCGCCTCCTGCAGCCACGGGTACGGCTGCGAGAGGTCCCAGAGATGGTGGTGGGCGTCGACGATGTCGAGGTCGAGCACGCGAACTCCTTCGGGTCGGTGGTCAGCTGCCGCTGATGCGGACGTCGTCGAGGAACCAGGTGGTGTTGGTGACGCCGGTGCCGGCGGAGGTGAACGACATGCCGGCGAGGGCCGTGGCCGCCTGGTATGTCGTCGCGGTGGTGAACGTCTGGCCGCCGATCGTGACGGTGGCGCTGTTCAGCGTCGCGTCGACGGTGACGGTGCGCCACGTGTGCGGGTGGATCGGCTCGTCCAGCGTGCCGACGGGCAGCCAGCGCGAGCCGTTCCACGCCTGCAGCGTCGGCTTCGCCGGTGTCCCGCCCGCGCCGGGTTGCGGGTAGGCACCGGGCGTGAGCAGGAAGTGCCAGCGGACGGTGCTGCTGCCGCCGGAGCGGCCCACGACGTCGAAGACGAACTGGCCGCGGTAGTTCCACTCGGAGCTGCCCAGCGCGAACGTCGCCACCTGGCGGTCCCGGTCCGGCGCCGGCCGGGTGATCTTCGCGACCTGGTCGGTGTAGTTGTCGAACAGCCGCAGGGACCGCCGGCTCTCGAAGCCGCCGAGGTCGACGTCGGTGGTCGTGACGTTGAGCGCGTCGGTCCAGCCGCGTGGGACGCCGAACACCGGGTCGTTCTCGAACGTGTCGACGTCGGCGGCGTAGAGCTCCAGCTCGGTGACCGGGGTGTCGGTGCCGGCCACGCCGGTGACCCGCACGTACCGGGCCCGCTGCGGCTCGATGTCGGTGTAGCGCAGGGCGTGGTCGCGGGTCCGGGTGGCCCGCACGACCGGCTCGCTCCAGCGCCGTCCGTCCTCCGACAGCTGGATACTCGCGCTGGACGGCCGGTCGCCGCCGAGCATCAGGCCGATGCGGTTCAGCAGGTACGGGCGGTCCAGCGTCAGGACCAGCGACGGCGGGCCGCCGCCGGCCGCGCGCAGCACCGCGGCGGCGTGCCGCTCGGAGCTGCCGTCGACGGCGCCCTCGAGCCGGGTCTCCGGGAAGACCGGGTCGGCGGGGACGACGTCGCCGCTGATGGTGGCGCTGCCGGTGCGGAGCTTCGTCGCGACGTCGATCTTCCCGGCGCCGGGTGTGACGGCGTCGACGTAGGCGCCCCAGATGCTGTACTGCTCGTTGTACGGCTTGCAGAGGTTGTTGCTGTGGCAGCGGTCGTAGAAGACGATCGACCGGTTCGCCTCGACGGTCGTCAGGCCGGTGTTGCCGCTGGAGCCCATGTCCCGCGCGGGTCCGCCGGTGGCGGGCGCGTTGCCGAACACGAACGTGTGTTGGGTCCACTCGGTACCCGTGCCGTCCGTGCTGACCAGCAGGTTGTTGTCCGGGCGGCCGTAGCTGAGCAGCAGCATGCCGTTCGGCTGCAGCGTCAGCACCGGGCTGACGCTGCCGACCGGGCCGTTCGGGCCGGTCACCACCCGCGGCGCCGACCACGTCAGCCCGTCGTCGTCGGAGAACGCCTGGCGCAGGTGGTACGGCTGCGCGGTGTCGGGGCGCAGGACGGCGGTCAGCCGGCCGTCGGTGGTGTAGGAGAGGCCGACCTCGTTGGTCCCGAGATCGGTGGTGGGCGGCACGATCGTCGATCGCAGCGTCCACGTCGCGCCGAGGTCGCCGGTCTGCAGGATCAGGCTGGCGTTGCGGGTGTCGCCCGTGTACTCGGTGTAGGCCGGCACGATCACCGTCCCGTCGGACAGCAGGATCGGCCCGCGCCATACCCGCAGGAAGCCCATCGGCTCCGGCGCCGTGTACGCGCCCTGCGTCAGGGTCCACGTCTCGCCCTGGTCGGTGGAGCGCCAGGTGCGGATCGTCACGTGGGTGGAGTCGATCCAGTCCGGGATGAACTCGACCGACAGGAACGACCCGTCGTCGAGGCGGACCATGTTCAGCGCGGTCCACGGTGTCTGCTCCGACGTCAGGAAGCGCTGGCCGGCGTCGTCGGAGGTCGCGGTGTAGAAGACCGACGCCGCGGTCGACACGTCCGGCTGGGCCCCGAAGCTCAGGAAGATGCGCTTCGTCGTCTCGCCGTCGACGACGGTGTCGTAGCCGAACGGCTGCGGCACGGCGGCGATGTGGCCGGGCGCGTACCCGACCATCCCCCACGTCGGGCCGAGTGCGGTGGCCGGCTCCGTCGGATCGGCGCCGTCGCCGGACGGCGCGAGTGCGGCGGCCGGCGCCGGCTCCGGGACGACCGGCGCCGGCTCCGGATGCGCGATCACCGAGGCGGCCACGTACGCCGCCATTGCAGTGGACACGTACGGCAGCAGTTTCCGCGGCGTCGTCGGCATGGTCGTCAGCACAGCGCAGCCGCGCCGCGGGCTCAATGCACGGCACACCGGCGGCGTTGCACGGTCCGCCTAGGCGATGGACGGACGGCCGCGGCGGCGCACCTCGCCGGGGGTGGCGTTCAGCGTGGCCTTGACGTGGCGGCTCAGGTGGCTGGCGGAGTGGTAGCCGCAGCGTTCGGCGACGGAGGCGAGGGTCAGGTCGGACGTCTGCAGCAGCGACACGGCGTGCCGGAGCCGGATGTCGAGCAGCCGGCGTTGCGGCGAGGCGCCCAGTTCCGCGGCGAAGTAGGCCCGCAGCGTCGAGCCTGAGACGCCGACCTCGCGGGCCAGCGCGTCGATGCTCAGGTGCTCGGCGTAGCGCTCCCCCATCAGCTGCTCGACGGCGTTCACGACGGCCCGCGGCACGGAGTCGTGCCGCCGGGAGAGGTCGCGGCGCAGCAGGATGTCGACCTGCCGAACGAGCGCGTCGACCATGGCGCCGGCGTGTTCGTCCGGATCGGCCTTCTCCCGGACCAGCGCCGCGACGATCGCCCCGAGACGCTGCTCGCCGTCGTCGGCGGTGAGCCTCGGCCACGGCTGGTCCGGCCGCGCGTTCACCAGCACGAAGTAGTTCGAGTACGCCGTGTGCGCGACCTCGGCGTGGTCGGCGTGCGGCGGGACGACGAGCACCGACCCGGCGGTCACCGGGTGGGTCACGCAGTCGACCAGTGCATCGATACTCCCGGACCGGTAGTACGCCAGCTTCCAGACCGCGTACCGGTGTGGTGCGGCGTGGCGCAGCCGCGGCGCGGCGTAGGCGCCGGCGGACACGAACATCGGCCGCGGCGGGCTCGGCCACAGCCTCGCCGCCGCTTCTGCCCTGGTCAACGCGGAGCCCGCGAACTGGTCCACCGGTGCGGTGTTCATGGTGCCGCCGGATGCTACCGGCATCGGCGGCCGAACGGAACGGCGCCCGGCTCCGGCCGTTGCCGGGCGAACGACGACGAGGCCGCCGTCGGCGCTGCGTGCAAAGCTCGTCACGGCCGCTGCATTGCCGCCCGATCCGGCAGAGGTGTCCGATGGAGGGCAGCCACGAGCCACCGATCGCAGGAGTCCGTATGACCGCGACCACCGCCCCGACCCTGGAGTCCGCGCTGTCCGACCTCGGCGCGACTCCGGACGCCCTGACCGACGAGCAACGCGCTCGCCTCGACGCCGACGGCTTCCTCGTGCTGCCGGGCCTGTTCGCCGGCGACCGGCTCGAGGCGCTGCGCGCGCGGGTCGAGGAACTGCAGCGGGCCGAGGGCCCCGCGGCCGGGCACGAGGTGGGCCGGCAGACCGGTGCCGCCATGCTGGCCGACCTGATCAACAAGGGCGAGTCGTTCGAGTCCGTCTTCACCGAGCCGGCCGTGCTGGCCGCCGGGCACCACGTCGTCGGCGACCTGCGGGTCAACTCGCTGAACTTCCGCGCCGCGCTGCCCGGCGAGGGCCACCAGCACCTGCACTCCGACTGGGGTCGCCCGGTCGCCGGGGGCGACTACCACCTGTGCAACTCGATGTGGCTGCTCGACGACTTCACTCCCGACAACGGCGCGACCCGGGTGGTCCCCGGATCGCACCGCTGGAATCGCGCCCCCGCCGACGAGCTCACCGACCCCACCGCGGCGCACCCGGACGAACGGCTGCTGCTGGGTGAGGCGGGCACCGTGGTCGTCTTCAACGCTCATCTGTGGCACGGCGGCACCCTCAACCGCACGGACGTCCCGCGGCGCGGCCTCACCATGTCCTACTGCCGTCGCGACGAGCCGCAGCAGACCGACCAGGCCGCCCACGTCCGCAAGGCCGTCTACGACCGGCTCTCCCCCGCGGCCCGCTTCGTCCTGGACGTGTGACAGCGCACCCGGTCAGCCGAACGCGGCGGTCCACCCGCCGTCGACGGCGAGCGACTGGCCGGTGACGTACGCGGCGTCGTCGGACAGCAGGAACGCCACCACCGCCGCCACCTCGTGCGGCTCGGCGATGCGGCCCAGCGGCGGCCCTTCGGCCAGCCCGCGCTCGGTCGCCTCGGGGTCGGCGGAGGACTCGAGGTGCGCCCGCAGGTGCGGCGTGCGCACGCCGCCGGGCGCCACGGCGTTGGCGCGGATACCGGCCGGGCCGTGGCTGACGGCGACGCTGCGGGTCAGGGCGTCCACGCCGCCCTTCGTGAACTCGTAGGCCGCGTGATGCGGATGACTGGCACGGCCGTGGATCGAGCTGACGTTGACGATCGCGCCCGGGCCGCCCTGCGCGATGAACGACTCGACGGCCGCCGCGCAGCCCCAGACGTAGCCGAGCCCGTTGACCTCGACGACGGTGCGGACGACGTCCCGGTCGAGCGCGTCCAGCGGCGTGAGCCTGGTGATACCGGCGTTGTTGACCCAGCCGCCCAGCGGCGCCAGCTCACGGGCCCGCCGCGCGGCCTCGACGTGAGTCGCGTGGTCGGCGGTGTCGCCGGTGACGACGGCGGCGCAGGGACCGGTGCCGAGGGATCGGTCGCGCTCGATGCCGACGACGACCCAGCCGCCGGCGGCCAGTCGCTCCGCGACGGCGAGGCCGATCCCCTGGCCCGATCCGGTGACGACGACGCTGCTCGTCATGACAGCAACTCCGCCAGCACCGAGCCGGCGTGCGACGTCAGCAGGTCCAGCGCGCCGGCCGCCAGCGGCGTCTGCCAGGCCTGGTAGGCGCCGCGCCGATAGGCCTCCCGGGTGGGCAGGTACACGAAGCCCGGCCCGTTCGTGAGGTTGAGCACGAGCACCGGGCGGCCCGGGAACCGCGCCCGCAGGTCGCGCTGGAGCCGCGAGTACGCCTCACCCGGGTGCGCCACCAGCAGTGCGTCGCCGAGTCGCCACGCCCACACGGGATGCGCGACCGTGGCGCCGCCGTCCAGGTAGCCCTCGCGCAGCTGCCGGGCACGACGCAGCCGCTCGTCGCGGCTGCGCGGGTCGATGCCGGCCCACTCGTGCTCCAGTTCGGCCAGGGTGGACAGCGGCCGCACGGGCAGCTCGGCCGCCGACACGTGCGCGGCCAGCGCCGGTGAGGACGCCGACGGCCGCGGCCGCCACACCGCCAGCGGCGCGCCGGACTCCACCACCTCGGTCAGCGTCAGCGCCGTCCCCGCCGGCGGCAGCCCGGCCAGCGCGCTGAGCACGGCGTGCCCGAGGGCGGCGCCGTGCCGGTCGGCCACGGCGACGTCGCCCGTGTACTGCTCGGCCGGCGCCAGCTCGCCGGAGGCGCCCTGCAGGAACAGGCACGGCGCGCCCGTCGCGGTCTCGACCGTCTCGCGCATCGCGCCCACGTAGTCGGGCGAGATCAGCCGGTTCTGCCAGGCCAGCGTGGTGGGGTGGCACGCGTAGTTGACGACGGTGCCGAGCACGCGGCCGCCGGGGACCGCCGTCAGCCGCCCGGCGAGCACGGTGTCGTCGGCGGTCGCCGCGGGGTTGGCGCCGACCACGGCCGTCCCTGCGAGGTCCAGCTCGCGGTCGGCGGCCAGGGAGCAGCGACCCGCCGCCCACTCCAGGACCGCGGGTTCCAGTCCCGCCACGGCCTCCCGCCCGGCGTCCACCGCGGCCGCGGCGAGCCGGTCCAGGTAGGCGGGCACCAGCGCGCCACCATCGAGGCCGTCGTCGTCGGCGCACAGCACCGGGCCGGCGTGGGTGTGCGACAGTGCGACCAGCAGCCGGTCCTCGGGCAGCGCCAGCCCGTCGAGCACCGCCGCTCGCACGCGACGCTCGTCCACGACCCGCCGCCACCACGTGCCGTCGATCGCGATCAGGACCAGCGGTGCCTCCCGGCCGGACGCGAGCGCCAGCGCCGTCAGGGTCAGCGGCCGGTGCACGCCGGCGGCGACGTCGGTGACCGCCGGGCCCCAGTTGCGGGCGCGGATGCCCGGCGGCGGCGTGACGTCGCGCCGGGCCACTGCCGCCAGGCCGGTGAACGCCGCGGCCGGCAGCCGCGTCCCGATCTCGACCGGCTCGGCTGTCATGGGACCTCCCGTGTCCAGGACGCGGCGCGCGCTAGAACCTTCGTGACAACGTCGTTCCATGTCAACGGGCCCGCCGGCGTCGCCGCGCCCGGCCGAGACGTTGACATGGAACGTCTTGCCATGCCTACGCTTCGACCGTGCCAGCAGTCGAGCACCTCACTCGTCACGACGCCTTCCTGCTGCGTGGGGACGGGTTCGCCTACGCGCTCGCCGTCACGCCCGAGGGCGACCTGCGGCACCTGCACTGGGGCGGCCCGATCGCGCCGGACGACGTCGCCACGCTGCTGACCGACGACCCGCGCGAGTTCGGCTCCAACACGTGGTCCAGCCCGCGGGCGCACACCGAGGAGCTGGTCGCGCACGGCGGCCGGCGGCTGGACGAGTCCGCGCTCAAGGTCGAGTTCGCCGACGGCGTCCGCGCGCTCGACCTCGCGGTCGAGTCGTCCGCCGTGAGCGACGACGAGCTGACCATCCGGCTGGCCGACCGGCACTACCCGTTCGCCGCCGACCTGCACTACCGGGTCCGCGGCGGGGCGCTGGAGCGCTGGACGACGCTGGTGAACGACGGCGACGCGGCGGTGGTGCTGGACCGGGCCTACTCCGCGAGCTGGCCGCTGCCGTGGCAGCCGCGCTGGGTCGCGACCTGGCTGGCCGGGGCGTACGCCGCCGAGACCCAGGTGACCCGCCGGCCGCTCGGCCCGGGCCGGCTGGTGCTGGAGTCACGCCGCGGCATCCCCGGGCACGCCGCGCAGCCCTGGCTGGCGCTGGACGCCGGCGACGACGCGCGGACGAACGACGAGGCGGGCTCGGTGTGGAGCGTCGCGCTCGCGTGGAGCGGGTCCTGGCGACTGGCCGCCGAACTGGCCGCAGACGGCCGGCTGCACGTCACCGCCGGCGTCAACGACTTCGACCTGCGGCACCCGCTGGCGCCGGGATCGTCGTGGGACACGCCGGTCACCGTGGGTGTCTACGCGGGCGCCGGCCACGACGAGCTCACCGACCGCTGGCACGCCTACGAGCGCCGGCACGTCGTGCCGCGCCCGGGCGTCGTCCGGCCGGTGCTCTACAACAGCTGGGAGGCCACGTTCTTCGACGTCCGGCCGGAGTCGCAGGTCGAGCTGGCCCGTCGCGCCGCCGCGCTGGGCGCGGAGCTGTTCGTCGTCGACGACGGCTGGTTCGCCGGGCGCGACGACGAGAGCGCCGGCATCGGCGACTGGACGCCGGACCGCGCGGCCTTCCCCGACGGCCTGAAGCCGCTGGCCGACGAGGTGCACGGGCTGGGCATGCGGTTCGGCGTGTGGGTCGAGCCGGAGGCGGTCAGCCCGGACAGCGACCTGTTCCGTGCCCACCCGGACTGGATCTACCAGTGGCCGTCGCGGCCACGCACGCTCGCCCGGCAGACCCACCTGCTGGCGCTGAGCCGCGCCGACGTCCGCGCACACCTCGTCGAGACGCTGGACGCACTGCTGTCGTCGGCGCCGATCGACGCGCTGAAGTGGGACCTCAACCGGCCGCTCACGGAGGTGTCCGACGGCGACGGCGACGGCTCGGTCTGGCTCGGCCACGTGGAGGGGTTCTACGAGGTGCTCGACCGTGTGCGGGCGCTGCACCCCGACGTCTGGATCGAGAGCTGCGCGTCGGGCGGCGGCCGGGCCGACCTCGGCGTGCTGTCGCGCGCCGAGTGGGTCTGGCCCAGCGACAACACCGACGCGCTGGAGCGGCTGGCGATCCAAAACGGCTACGCGTACGCCCACTCGCCGCA
Source organism: Jiangella endophytica (assembly GCF_003427025.1). Taxonomy (GTDB): domain Bacteria; phylum Actinomycetota; class Actinomycetes; order Jiangellales; family Jiangellaceae; genus Jiangella; species Jiangella endophytica. The sequence continues at coordinate 98,130 of NZ_QVAI01000020.1, read as the reverse complement.
CACGATGATGGCCTGGGTCACCGACTCCCCGACGTACCTCACCAAGCGGGAGATCCCGCTGCGCTTCCGGTTCCACTCGGCGATGACCGGGCTGCTGGGCATCGGCGGCGACCTGGCGACGTGGACCGACGCCGCGCTGGGCGAGGCCGCGGAGTACGTCGCCCAGTACCGGCGGATCCGCGCGACCGTGCAGTACGGCACGATGCGGCGGCTGACCGGCGCACCGGACGACGTGACGGCGATCGGCTACCTGTCCGCGTCCGGCGACCAGGTCGCCGTGTTCGCGTTCGCGCCGTCGGTGCGGCGGCTGCGGCGCACGGTGCTGCTGCGGCTGCGCGGCCTCGACCCGGCGGCGGCGTACGTCGACGCCGCGACCGGGACGCGCTACAGCGGCGCGCTGCTCCACCACCACGGCCTGCGGGTCGCCCTCACCGGCGACTACGCCAGCGAGCTCATCGTCCTCGACCGCGACTGACCACCCGGAGACCCCCATGAAGATCATGACGATCTACGCCCACCCGGCCGACACGATCACCAACTGCGGCGGCACGCTGGCGCTGCATGCCGAGCGCGGCGACGAGGTCGTCGCGCTGATCGTCAGCCACGGCGGGCGCATCCACGCCAACAAGTACGCCGAGGAGTGGCGCAAGGACGACCCGGACGACACCGTCGCGACCGCGGACCTGGACGACATCGTCGCCAACAAGAAGGACGAGCTCGAACGGGCCGCGGGCATCATCGGCATCAGCAAGATCATCACGCTGGACCACGAGGACACCTACGCGACCGTCCAGGAGGACATGGTCGAGCAGATCGCCGAGCAGATCGCGGCCGAGCAGCCGGAGATCGTCATCGCCGACCACCCGCGCAACCCGGCGTACTTCGACCCGCACGCCGTCGCGACCGGGATGGCGCTGGCCGCGCTCGCCCGGGCCGGCACCTACCTGCGCAATCTCGACGGCCGCGACGAGGTGCCGGTGCGGCAGGTGTTCCTCACCGGGCTGCCGGTGTACAACCTCGACGCGCTCAGCCTGAACGGTCTGCGCAACGACTGCTACGTCGACATCACCGACGTCGTCGGGACCAAGCTGGCCGCGATGGACCAGTTCGTCAGCCAGGGCTACCACGGCGTGTTCGCGCGCAAGCTGGTGGAGTCGTACAACGGCGAGGCCGGCCGGGCCGCCGGGGTGAACTTCGCCGAGGCGTTCGTCCGGCTCTACAACGAGACGCACCAGCACCTGCCCGTCACCGACGCCGCCCTGGCGACCGACCCGCTGACCAGGCATATCGCCTACTCCTCGGTCAACCTGCGGGGCACCTACCCGGTACCGTGACGCTCGTGACGCCTTCGATCATCGGCCGGTCCGTCCACGAGCTGCCCACGCCGATCGCCGTCCTCGACGACTCCGCCCTGGAGCACAACCTCACCACGATGGCGGGCTGGTGCCGCGAGCACGGCGTCGAGCTGCAGCCGCACGGCAAGACGACCATGGCGCCGGCGCTGTTCGACCGCCAGCTGGCCGCCGGCGCCACGGGCATCACCGCCGCGACGCCGGCCCAGGTGCGGGTCATGCGCGAGCACGGCGTGCCGGATGTGCAGCTGGCCAACGAGCTGGTGCAGCCCGGCGAGGCGGCCTGGGTGGCCGGCGAGGTCGCCGCCGGGTTCGGGTTCCGCTGCTGGGTGGACTCCCCCGACGGAGTGGAGATCATGCAGGCGGCCGCCGCGCCCACCGGCGCCGTCGTCGACGTGCTGTTGGAGGTCGGCTCGCCGGGCGGGCGTACCGGCACCCGCGCGGCGGCCGCCCGCGACGCCGTCCGTGCCGCGATCGGGCGGGCGCCGAACGTCCGGCTCACCGGTGTCGCGGGCTACGAGGGCTCGATGGCCGGCGACCGCACGCCGCCGTCGATGGCCGCCGTCCGCGCCTACCTGGAGACCCTGCGCGCGGCCGGTGAGGAGCTGGCGCCGGACGTCGACGGCGAGGTCGTGCTGTCGGCCGGAGGGAGCATGTTCTACGACGTCGTCGCCGACGTGCTGACCGGCGGCGGCCGGGTGATCCTGCGCAGCGGCTGCTACGTCACGCACGACTCCGGCATGTTCCGCCGCAACTCCCCGCTCGACGGCCCGGACGCGCCGGCCCGGCTGCGGGCCGCGCTCACCGTCTGGGGCACGGTCGTGTCGGCGCCGGAGCCCGGCCGCGCCTTCCTCGACGTCGGCCGCCGCGACGCCTCGTTCGACCAGGGGCTGCCGGTCCCGCTCGCCGTCCTCCCCCGCGGCGAGCGCGAGCCGCGCCCGCTGGACGGCGCCGAGATCACCGCGCTGAACGACCAGCACGCGTTCGTGGCGCTGCCCGTGGACGCCGCGCTGGCCGTCGGCGACCGCGTGCAGCTCGGCATCTCGCACCCCTGCACGACGTTCGACAAGTGGCGGTGGATCGCGCTGGCCGGACCCGGCGGCGTCGTCGCCGATGTCGTCGAGACCCGGTTCTGACCTGCGGAGGCACCCGTATGAGTGACTGGGTCGATCAGTCGCGCGTGATCCGGTTCGAAGGGCCGTCGGCGTTCTCGCCGCGATTCGTGGCGCCGCCGGTGCTGCGGTGGGCGCCGGTGCCGTCGGCGACGCGGTTCGAGATCGCGGTCGCCGACCGCCGGCGCGTCGTCTGGACCGGCGCGGCCGCCACCGAGTCCGCGGACCTCGCCGAGGCCTGGCCGCTGCTCCCGCTCGGCCCCGTCGACGTGCTGGTCCGCGGCTTCGACGGCGACCGCGAGGTGGCCGTCCGCAAGCACCGTCAGTTCTGGAAGGTGCCCGGGTTCGACGGCCTGCGGCCCGATCCCGCCGACTGGACCGGCGCCGTCCACCACGCCGTCGGCTACCTGCTCCGGCCCGCCCGCGACGAGATCCTCGATCACGAGGACGGCTACCCGCGCAGCGCGTGGAGCTCGTTCGAGGACAGCGTGACCGGGCTGCGCGGGCGGCTGGCGTTCCCGGCGCAGCACCATGCCAGCTACATCCACGCCTACCTGACCTACGCCGGGCGCTTCCCGGATCATCCGCAGGCCGCCGAGGCGGACCGGCAGGCCCTCGCCTACGGGCGGTGGCTGCTCGAGCACCACCTGCCGGACGACTGGCGGCTGGGCGGGCTGGCGCCCTCGACGGTGCTCGAGGGCAAGTTCGGCGGCTGGGTCGAAGGCGACCACATCACCGTCTTCCGGGCCGCGCGCGTCGGCGAGGTCATGCTGCGGCTGTTCGAGCGTACGGGCGAGCCGCGCTACCTCGAGCGCGCCGCCCGCATCGGCGACGTCATGGTGGACCTGCAGAACCCGGACGGCTCCTGGCCGTTCCGCGTCGACCCGCGCACGGGTGAACCGAGCATCGGCTACACCTCCGCCGTCGTGTCCCCGATCTGGCTGCTCACGCTGCTCGGCGAGGCCGACGCGCCCGGGACGGCGGCGCAGCGGGCCGCCCGCGCCGCCGCCGCGGCGAAGGGCGAGGCGTGGCTGCTGGCCGGCCCGGTGACCGACGGGCGGTGGGAGGGGATGTACGAGGACATCCCGGAGACGCCGCCGTGGAGCAACCTGCAGCATTGGGACACCAACGAGACCATCCGCTACCTGCTCTCGGACCACTGCGACGTGCCGTCGCGGGTGGAGCTGGCGGCACGGCTGAACGCCTACGTCGAGGACCAGTTCGTGGTGTGGGCGCCGGAGGAGTCGCCGGTGCCGCCGCACTGCCCGACGCCGACGGTGCTCGAGCAGTACCGCTGTTACTGGCCCATGGAGGTGCACACGGGGCACTGGCTGACGTCGCTGCTCGCGCTGCACCGGGCGACCGGTGAGGAGCACTACCTCGCGAAGGGTGTCGCCGCCGCCAACGCCATCGTCGCCGGCCAGGACGACCAGGGCTCGCTGTCGACGTGGGGGCTCGACACCCGGTTCGGCACCCGCCTGGTGACCATGGACTGGCCCGGCTGCAACGCCGTCGCCGTCAGTGCCCTGCTGCACTGGTCGGCTCACCACGAGGCCCTCGCCGGCCCGGGCGCCGGGTTCCCGCCCGCCGCCGAACGTCTCTGATCGGTGCTACGCCCCGGCTGAGCGCAGGGCGGGGAACACGTGATCTCGGAGCAGGGGCGCGACGGCGACCACGGCAGCGGCGGGGTGCAGCCAGCGCAGCTCGGCGATCTCGCGGGCCGCGACCGGCGCGGCCGGCAGGCCGGCGGTGTAGACGGTCGCGGTGACGGACGCGCCCGGCTCGTTGGCCGCCGGCGCGGTCCAGACGCCCAGCCGGGTGAGGTCGGCGGGGCGCAGCGCGACGCCGATCTCCTCGTCGACCTCGCGCAGCGCGGCCGCCGCGGCGTCCTCGCCGGGCTCGAGCTTGCCGCCGGGCAGCATGAACGCGTCGGTGTCGCGCTTGCGGACGGTCAGCACCCGCGCCTGAGCGTCGAGGAAGCACACCGCCGCGACGACGAAGTGGGGCGAGAGCACGCGCCCCACCGTACCTGCCGACTCCATCAGTGCGGCGCCGCCGCGGCCTCGGGCGACAGCGGCGCGAGCCCGGCCTCCGACTCGGCCTCCGGCGGCGTCCCCGTCCCGCCGGTCTCCGCCAGCGCGATGCCGGCCAGCACCACCAGCCCGCCGACGACCTGGGCCGCGGAGAGGCTCTGCCCGAGCCACACCCACGCGACCACCGCCGACCCGACCGGCTCGGACATCCCGATGACGCCACAGGCGGTCGGCGAGATGTGCCGCAGCGCGGCGAGGTTCAGCCCGTACGCGATGATCGTCCCGAACACGACGATCCACAACACCGTCGACCACGCCGGCACCGACACCGTGTCGAACGCGCCCAGCAGCGACGTGTCACGGCTCAGCGGCGCGAAGTCGACCGTCCACCACGGCTGCGCGACGGCCCAGAAGAGCGCCGCGAACGCGAACATCCAGAACGTCAGCGACAGCGAGTCGCGGTGCCCGGACATCCGCGAGCCGACCAGGTAGTAGCTGGCCAGGCACGCGCCCGCGCCGAAGCCGGCCAGCACGCCGACGGTGTCGAGCCCGATGTCGGTCCACACCTGGGCGACCAGCGCCAGCCCGAGCAGCGCCACGCCGATGCCCAGCCACGTCTGCCGGCGGATCCGCTGCCGCAGAACCGCCCAGCTGAACAGCGCGACGATGGCCGGCGCGGTGAACTCCAGCAGCAGCGCGATGCCCACCGGGAGCCGGTCGATCGCCATGAAGTACAGCCACTGCACCAGCGCGCCGCCGGCCACGCCGAGCGCGACCAGGAACGGCAGCTCACGCAGCCCGATGCGCAGCCGGCCGGGCGCGACCACCACGACCACGACCAGCAGGATCGACGCGGCGCCGGTCGAGCGCAGCGCGGCCAGCACCGACGGCTCCACCCCGGCCTCGAGCGCGACCTTCGACATCGACGCGTTGACGGAGAAGAACACCGCGGCGAGGACGACATAGACGACGCCGCGCGTCGGGTTCGGACGAGTCACCCGAGCGACAGTAGTCAACTACCAGTTTGCTCCTCAAGAGCGTTCTCACCAGGTGATCCGTCGTCAAGCTCGGCGAGCCGCGAGCGCAGATCGGCGGCCTCCGGCCGGGCGAGCACGTCGAAGACCTCGACGGCGCGCCGCCAGTGCTCCCGGGCGCCGGACCGGTCGCCGCGCTCCGCGCTCAGCTCGCCCAGCTCCTGCAGCGCGATGGCCCTGAGCGCGGTGTCGGCGTCGCCCGCCACCGCGACGACCTCGGCGTAGGCACGAACCGCGTCGTCGGTCTCGCCGAACGCGCGGCGGGTCCGTCCCAGTCCCACGAGCACCAGTGGCCGCAGCACCCGCGCCCGAGGCTGGTCGGCGACGCGGAGCGCCGCCTCGTGGTGGTCGAAGGCGCGGACGCGGTCGCCGAGCTCGCCGTAGGCCACGCCGACGTCGGACAGCGCGGCGCCCTCCAGCCGGGTCACCCCGTTCTCGCGGGCGGCCGCCAGCGCGTTCAGGCCATGCTCCAGGGCCTGCTCGTACCGGCCGGTCGCGCGGGCCAGCGCACCGAGATCGAGGAGGATGTGAGCGCGCGAGACCCGTTCCCCGGTGCGCTCCGAGATGGCCAGCGACCGCTCCATGCAGGCCTTCGCCTCGTCATAGCGCCGGGCGACGAGGTAGAAGCGACCCAGGTTGTTCAGCGGCCGGGACGCCAGCGACTCCTCGCCGAGTTCGTCGTACAGCGCGATGGCCCGCCGCAGGTGAGCGATGGCGGCCTCGGCCCGGCCCTGGACATGGGTGACGGCGGCCAGGTAGTTCAGGGTGGTCGCCAGGCTCTTCCGCCGGCCGTGCCGCTCGTGCAGGACGATCGCGGCGGTGAGCAGCGCCTCCGCGTCGGGATCGCCGAGCCGCAGACAGGTCAGGCCGAGCCCGGTCAGTGCCCAGCCCTCGGCGATCTCGTCGCCGGCGTCGCGGGCCGCCGTGAGCGCACGGCCGTGGAGCCGCCGCGCCTCCTCCAGGTACAGGCGCTGATCGAGGTGGGACCACAGGATCGCCGACAGTTCCGCCGCGTAGGCGGCCGGGTCGCCGGCGGCGATCACGAGCAGGGTGTCCAGCTCGGCGTCGAGCCAGCGGACCGCGGCGTCGGGGCCGAACGGCCCGGCCGGCACGTCCGGTGCCGGGACGGCCGGCTCGGCCGCGGTGCCGGGAGCGACGGCGGCCACCGCCCCCGCGGCCGCGTGCAGGTACCAGCGACCCAGCCGTGCCGACGCTTCGGCGCAGGCGGACTCGCCGTCCTCGACCGGCGCCAGCTCGGCCGCGTAGGTGCGGAGCAGGTCGTGCATCTGGTAGCGGCCGCCGGTCTCGTCGACGAGGCGGGCCCGTACCAGCGCGTCCAGGCGGCGCCGGGCGGCCCGCCGGTCGCGCTCGCCGGTGAGCGCGCAGACGGCGAACACGTCGAAGTCGCTGCCCGGGTGCAGCCCGCAGAGCCGGAAGGTGCGCGCGACGTCCGGCGCCAGAGCGCGGTACGACCAGGAGAACACCGAGCGCACGGAGGCCTGCGGGTCGTCGCCGACCTCCAGGAGGTCGAGCCGGTCCTGCTCGTCGGCGAGGCCCGCGGCCAGATCGGTGAGGTCGCCGCCCCGGCGCTCCCGGATCCGCTCGGCCGCGATGCGCAGGGCCAGCGGCAGCCCGGCACAGCGCTGGACGATCCGCTCGACGTCGCCGCCCAGCGGCTCGCCCAGCAGCTCGTCCATGAGCCGGGACGCGTCGGCGCCGGTCAGGCGGTTCAGGTCGATGCGCTGCGCGTCGTCGCGTGCCGCCAGCCCGCTTAGAGCATCGCGGCTGGTCACGACGACGAAGCAGGAGGTGGATCCGGGCAGGATGGGCCGGACGTGCTCGGCCGCCAGCGCGTTGTCGAGCACCAGCAGCAGCCGCTTGCCATCGACGAGGGTGCGGAACTGCGCCGCCCGCTCGTCCGGGTCGGCCGCGATGGCCGGGCCGTCGACGCCCATGGCGCGCAGCAGCCGCGCGAGCGCCTCGTCGACCGCGACCGGCGGGCCGGGCCCGAATCCGCGCAGGTCGACGTAGAGCTGACCGTCGGGGAACCGCTCCACGGCCAGCCGCCCCCAGCGGACCGCCAGCGTCGTCTTGCCGACACCTCCCGTGCCGGTGACGGCCACGATGCGCGCCGCGCCGTCAGGCCGGTCGGCGATGCGGGACAGCTCGTCGAGCTCGGCATCGCGCCCCACGAAGACGCCGGCGCCGGGCGGCAGCTCGGCGGGTGCCGGCGCCTGGGGCCGCGCCGAGGACGGCGCCGGGCACGGCTCACCGGAGAGGATCCGTCGTTCGAGGTCGCGCAGCTCCGTCCCGGGCTCCAGCCCGAGCTCGTCGACCAGCGCCTGCCGGACGTCGCGGTAGACGGCGAGCGCGTCGGCCTGGCGCCCACCGGCCCAGAGGGCGGTCATGAGCAGCGCGTGCGCTCGTTCGCGCAGCGGATGCACGCGCACGAGGTCGGTCAGCTGGGCGATCGCGGCGGTGGTGCGGCCGCGGGCCAGCTCGGCCGCCGCCAACCGCTCGCGCGCGACCAGCCGCAGCTCCGTCAGCCGCTGGACCTCGCCGGCCAGCGCGGGCAGGTCGAGGCCCTGGTAGGGGTCGCCGCGCCAGAGCGCCAGCGCGTCGCCGAGCAGGCCCGCGGCGCGATCGGGATCGGCGCCGGCGACGGTCTCCGCCTCGGCCACCATGGACGCGAACCGCTCCGCGTCGAGCTCGCCCGCCCCGACCCGCAGCCGGTACGCCCCCGCGTCGTGGGACAGGCGGTCCGGGGTGTCGAGCAACCGACGCAGCTTGTGCACGTGCAGCTGCAGCTTCGAGCCGCCGGCCCCCGCCGCGCCGCCCCAGAGCGCGTCGACGAGCGCGTCGGCGGACACGGGATGGCCCGCGTGGGCGAGCAGCAGGGCCAGGACGCCCTGGCGCAGTGAACCGGAGACGACGACGGGGTCGGACTCACACCGCACCCGCAGCGGGCCCAGGACCTCGAAACGCACGTACCGCCCATCATCCGATTGCCCGGACCTTATCGCACTGCATTGCGACCGATCAGCGTTGTCTCGCGATGCAGGAAAGTCGCGGGAAAGTGCGCCGCAAGCGGGTGTCCGAAGAATCGGGACGGCCATGACGGGGGACGTCTGGGGGACGATCATGCCGACGACGGATCAATGGATGGTGTTCCTGGGAACGGCGGTGATATTCGCCGTGACGCCGGGGCCCGCGATGCTCTACGTCCTGGCCCGGACGCTGCACGGCGGGCGGGGGCCGGGGCTGCTGTCGGCGCTGGGCAACGCCATCGGCACGGTCGTCCACGTATGCGCGGCCGCCGCCGGGCTGGCCGCGTTGCTTGCGGCCAGCCCGGCGGCGTACGCGCTGGTCAAGTACGTCGGCGCCGGCTACCTGGCGGTGCTCGGCGTCCAGGCCATCCGGCGGCGGCGACTCGACGGGTTCGCGGCCGGCGACGGCGCCTACTCGCGGTCCCCACTGGCGCAGGGGGTGGTCGTCGAGACGCTGAACCCGAAGACGGCGCTGTACTTCATGGCGCTGCTGCCGCAGTTCGTGCACCCCGATCGGGCGCAGCCGGCGGTGGTCCTGATGGTGCTCGGGCTGATCGTGGTGGTGGTCGTGCTGGCGGCCGACGTCGCCGTGGCGTTCGCCGCCGACCGGCTGCACGCCCGCCTCGCGCGCAGCGAGCGCTGGCAGGTGCGCCAGCGGGCGAGCAGCGGGGTGCTGATGATCGGGCTCGGCACGTTCGTCGCGGTCAGCTGACCGGAGCGAGGTCGAGGCCGGCCGCGACCGCCGCCTCGCGGTAGGCCGCCGCCAGGCTGTCCGGGGTCTCGTGCGCATTGAGCCCGCTCGGGTTCGGCAGCACCCACAGCTGCGCGCCGCCGAGGGTCTGCGGCTGCCGGCCGGCCACCGCTCCCGGCCGGCGGAAGGCGGCCCGGTACGCGGTGATGCCGAGGACGGCCACCACCGCCGGAGCGAGCCGGGCCACCTTCTCCTCGAGGACGGCGGCGCCGGCCGCCAGCTCCGCGGCGCTCAGCTCGTCGGCGCGCGCGGTCGCCCGGGCCACCAGGTTGGTGATGCCCAGCCCGCGGCCCGTCAGGTACGCGTCGTCCGCGGCGGAGGTTCCGCCGGCGACGTCGATCGGCCGGTCGATGATGCCGGCCCGCAGCAGCGCCGGGTAGAACCTGTTGCCGGGCCGGCCGAAGTGGGTCTGCACGGCCACCGTCATGAGGCCCGGGTTGATGCCGACGAACAGCAGCCGGGGGTCCGGCCCGACGAGGTCCGGCAGCGTCGCGTCGCGGAAGGCCTCCAGCTCCGCCCGCGTGAATCCCATCGAGGCAGCGTAGACGCAGTGCGGGGCACCACCGCCGGCCGGCGGTGGTGCCCCGCGAGATGAGCGTCCGTCAGAGCCCGGAGCACTCCCCGGTCGCGACGCCGCGGAGCTCGTTCGCCGCGCCGAAGTCGCTCACCGGCGCGCTGCTGCCGGAGCAGCTGAGCCGCCCGGCGAACGAGTTGCCCGCCAGGATCGGCCCGTACTCCTCGCCGTACCGCGTGTACCGTTCCTCCGACTGGTTGCCCGGGATCCGGCCGTTGCCGGTCAGCGCGACCGAGCCACGGAACGTCGACCCCGCCGCGGTGACGCCGTCGACGGTGCCCGTGACGCGCACCTGGCCGGCGAGCGTCGAGCCGAGCAGCTGCACCTCGGTGGCGCCGTCGGCCAGCAGGCTGCCGGTGACGGTGCTGTTCCGCACCACCAGCGACGCGCCGGAGCGCACCGTGACGGTGCCGGCCACCCGGGCATCGTCGATGCAGGTGACGCCGCTGGTCACCAGCAGCGCGCCGGCCTGCTGGCCGGTGATCGTGCGGGTGCACTCGAGCTGCGCGCCGGGCAGCACCGTCGCGGTGTACGACTCCGCCTCGCCGATGTTGCCGGCCGGGTCGACGGCGCGGTGCTCGACGGTGTGCGTGCCGTAGCCGGGCACGAACGGGCCGTTCGGGTCGTCGGGCCCGTAGTTCTGCTCGAACGCGGCCTTCGACAGCCCGCCGGTGCCCAGGTTGCCGTAGGTCAGCGCCTTGACGACCTGGCCGGAGTGGCGGAACTCGAACGGCGACTCGGGCATCGGCTGCTCCGGGAACCCGAAGTAGTTGAACCAGCCGTCGCCGTTGAGCCGCAGCTCGCCGACGACGTACGGCTCGCCCTCGTAGCCGGTGCGGTCGTCCTGCGGCTGCAGCCACATGTCCCAGCCGTCGAAGTAGACGCCGTGCTCGGCGTCCGACGTCACCGTGGTGAGCGGCTCGGACAGGGTCCGCGGCGCCGTCGGCAGGGCGTTGTCGACGGTCCAGGCGACGGAGTCCGAGGCGCCCGGCGCGGCCGGGTCGGTCAGCGTCGCCGTCAGCTCGTGCGTGCCGGCCGGCAGGTCCAGCGCGCCGAGGTCGAGTGTCCGGCCGTCACCGGTGGCGGCGACCGCCGCGCCGTTCAGCGTCCACGCGACGTCGAGGACGCGGTCGGCCGGGTGGGTGGTCTCGACGAAGACGACCTCGTCGCCGGACACCGGGCGGATCGTGGGCGTCGAGCCGGTGATCTCCGGCGCGACGGCGTCCGGCGCGGCCGTCGTGTCGCCGACCGTCCAGGTGCGGGTCTGCACGAATCGCGGGCCGTTGTAGCCGGAGTCGGTCGCCGTGTTGTTCGTCGACGGGTTGCGGACCCAGTCGATGCCGTCCGGGCCGACCGGGTCACGGACCTCGACGTGCACGACGGTGCCGGGCGCGAGGCCCAGCTCCGCCAGGTCGAGGTTGCGGGTGCCGGTCGCGAGGACCGGGCCGTCCGGGCCGCCGCTGCGCCACGTCACCTGCAGGTCGTGGAAGCGCGGATGGGTGGTCTCCAGCCAGAGCACGCCGTCGCGGGCGACGGTGCCGGCGGGCGTGTGCAACAGGCTCATCTGGCCCTTGTCGCGCTGGCCGGTGACCCGGGCGACCATGTGCTCGAGGCCGACCTGGTCGAAGTAGAAGCCGATCCAGCGCATCATCGAGTGCGAGCTCGGCCGCCAGACGTTCGAGCCGTTGTAGGTGCCGCTCTCGTAGCCGTCGTCGTCGGCGGCGCGGATCGGGCCGCCGGACAGGCTCTCCTCGCCCAGCCAGCGCCACCACTTGGCCTGGTTGGCGGTCAGCTGCTCCGACGTCTGCCGCGTGTGGTGGAACGAGCTGGGCTCGTTGTTGCCGTGCGGCGGGCCGGGGGTCGGCCGGTCGGAGTAGGGGTACTCGTCGGCCAGCGTGCCCAGCGAGTGGCCCAACTCGTGCAGCGAGATCAGCGGCGACTGCGGGCTGCCGCCGGACGCCGTCGCGTCGCGGCCGCCGATGCCGCCGTAGGTGAAGGTGTTCGAGATCGCCAGCGTCTGCACGTTCTGCGGGCCTGAGGTCGAGCCGCCGGTCGGCCGGAACACGCCCGGCTCCAGCCCCAGCGCCGGCGCGACGTAGGAGTTCAGGTACATGGCCCGCTGCTGGTTGCCGCTGCAGCGGGTGTCGCCGAGGATGCCGGGCGCCAGCGGGTAGGTGGGGTTCGCGCTGCCCGACGGGTGGCCGGGGCAGCCGCCCGGGTCCAGCGCCGAGCCGTACGTGATGCCGCGGGCCAGCGGGTTCGTCAGCCCGTCGGAGTACCAGAGCCGCAGCGGCGTGTTCTTGCGGTCCCTGACCTCGTTGGAGGCGTCCTCCTCCGGGTCGCGGCGCACGCCGGAGTCCGGCGACACGATCTGCAGCAGGTAGACGTTGATGTAGTCGCGGTAGGTGCGGAACGGCTCCACACCCCACTGGATGGCCTGGTTGCGGTCGACGTCCTGCTCGCACCGGTCGATCTCGTCGGCCTGGTAGCCGTCACAGATGACGATCAGGTTGAGGCGCTCGCCCGGCGAGCCCGTCTCCTGGAGCGGGACGACCCGCGCACTGCCCACCTCCGGCCATTGCGGCAGGGCCTCGTTGGCCGACGGAACGCCCGCCATGGGCACCGTCAAGAGGCCTGCCGACAATGCCGCCGGCGCGAGCGCGGCGACGATCTTCTTCATGCGGTCTCCGTCTCACCGTGCACGTGCCTCATCGCGGGCCGGAGCCGGTCCGGTCCGTGATGAGAATGGTGCTCAGCGACGGTACCGGCTACCCGGTGACATGGCACCCGACAGATGACGGAAGCTCGGCTCCGCCGCTTCGACCTCCGTCGAATCGCGGGTCGGGCCGGATGACGGCGCGTCCGACCCGGTGCACGTCGCGCGCATCACCAGGGGTTCTCCCGCTCCACCAGGTATGCATGCCTGGTGGAGCGGTGAGACCCCTACTCAACGTGATCACTTCAGTGGTGATGGTCGCCGTGGCCGTGGTGCCCGCAGTGAGCGGACGGGGTGACCGGCACGTCCAGCGTCGGGTTGCGGTCGAAGAAACCGACCGGCCGGAGCGTGAAGCCGCTGTACTCCACCGGCATGACCGGCCAGTCCTCCGGCCGCGGGTAGTGCACGGCGCCGAAGGTGTGCCACAGGACGATGTCCTGGTCCTCGATGGCGCGGTCGGCCGCGACGTACGCCGGCAGGCCCGCACCGCCCGGGTGCTGGTTGATGTGGTCGCCGGCCGGGAACCGCTCGTCGGGGTCGTAGCGGGTGACCCAGAGCGACTTGGTGGCGAACGCCGCCCGGTTCGCCGTCGCCGAGGCCGGGTCGGCGAGCAGCAGCGGCCGGCCCTCGGGACGCAGCTCGTACGCGACGGGGCGGCCGAGCCGGTTCGTCGAGTCGGAGCTGGAGATCCGCCACGTGCGCCCGGCCAGCGGGTCGGCCGCCCGTGCGCCCTCCGCCTCGGTGCGCAGCCGGGTGGAGCGCCGGGAGAACGCGTTGCCGTTGGGGTTGGCCGGGCCGATGGGCAGCGGCTGGACCTCCAGCTCGTCGACGGCGTTGTCGAGGCCGTCGACCATCATGTCCAGCCGGGCACAGTAGAGGTGCTGGTGGTAGGGCGCGCCGAGGCCGGGCGCCACCTCCGAGGCGTAGGCGCTGTCGGGCTTGTACGACGACGTCGCCACGACGCCGGTGGCCTTGACCTCCAGCTGGATCGTCCCGTCGAGGTACAGGTACCAGTAGAAGCCGTAGTCGTAGTTGCCGACGGTGACGAAGAACGAGATGACCAGCCGCCGCTGCCGCCGGGTCTCGGCCGACTCGGTGAAGATGTCGGTGTGCTTCCAGAGCACGCCGTAGTCCTCTTCGTGCAGGCAGACGGCGTTGCGGACCTCGCGCGGCACGCCGTCGCCGTCGGCCAGGACGGCGTCGAAGTAGTGGATCTCGCCGAGGCAGTCGCAGCCCAGCTCCAGCGAGTTGACCTGCTGGCCGAGCAGGTACTCGCCGACGTCGAAGTAGCTCTGCCAGAACCGCACGGGGCTGGGGTCGGCGTACGGGACCACCATCTCGGCCAGCGAGGCGCGGTAGACGACCGGGCGCACACGGTCGCCGTCGCGCCAGGAGAGCTGGTGCAGGACCAGCCCCTCACGCGGGTCGAAGCCGACTCGGAAGGTCCAGTTCTCCCAGGTGACGACGTCGTCCTCGACGGTGAAACTCGGCCCCTCGGGCTGGGTGATCTCGATCGGCCTCAGCGTGGTGCGCGGCGGCCCGGTGTAGGCGGGGTCGTCGTGGTTCGCCTCCTCCTCCGGGACCGGGAGGACGGCGTCGTCGATGAGCTCGAGGACCTTCTTCTCGATGGTGTCGACATAGGCGACGACGCCGTCGATCGGGTGCGCCCACGCGTGGTCCTCGGGCCGGTTCTGCAGGAACGACAGCACGTGCAGCACCCGGCGGCCACGCTCGCTGGGGATGCCGAAGTTGCCGGCCGACAGCGGGCAGGGGCGGACGAGGTCGAGGTCGGTGATGCCGCGGCGGGCCATCGCCTCGCGCCAGCCGGCGTCGGCCTTGACGATCTCGTCGACGGTGACCAGTTCCTCGAGCAGGATCGGCGGCTGGCCGTCGGTGACCGGGTCGATCGCCTCGACGGAGTCGACGACCCCGCGGGTCAGCGACGCGATGACGGTGCGCGCGGCGCCGGTCTCGAGGTCGAGCAGGACCGCACGGACCCGGCGGTCGACCGGGTCGCCCTCACGGTGACCGAGCACCGTGAGCTTGTCCGGTTCGTCCAGGCCGAGCAGGGCGAACTTCGTCGCCCCGGTGACCAGGCCGTTGTCGTCGATGAGAGCGCGTGCCGCGCGGATCTCGTCCGCGGACAGGCGCTGGAGCGGGTGCGTGCGCACGGGCGTGACCGTCACAACGGCATAGACTTCCCGCCCGGTACCGATGTCGTCAAGACATTGCGCCGCAAAGCGACTATGTAAGGCGTCACGGACCTCCTACGCATTACCGATGAAATTGCCTCTTGTCTCAGCGGACAAAGGCAGACAAACTACCGGGCGTGAATCGGAACCCGGCACCGCGAGCACCGTTACCGGTCCGAAACGTGCGTCTCATGGGTGGGAGCGCGCCTGTCCCTGTCGCGTATGGCCCCGGCTGTCCCGTCCCATCCCGGTCCTCGCATCCGGGGTGGAGGTGCTGGCGGAGTGCTACTGGCCAATGACTTCTTCCACATCGTTCACGACGTCGGCAGCGGCAAGCTCCGGCTGAACCCACGAGCCGCAGGGCTCGGGCTGGCCGGCGCGCTGCTCGGCGAGCTGATCCTCAACAACAACCTGCACGTCGCGTCGGGGACGCTGTCACTGACCGGCGCCCAGCCGCCGGCCGATGACCTGGGGTACCGCATCGTCCGCCAGCTCACAGCCGACCAGCAGACCCGGTCGCTGCGTACCTGGCTGGCGTTCCTGTCCCAGAGCGCGCTCGAGCGGGTCGCGGTCCGCCTGACCCGCGAGGGTGAGATCGAACCGGTCAAGTCCCGCAAGCTGTTCGGGAGCTCCGTCCGGTACCTGCCGGTCGACCCGAAGGTCGCCGCCTGGCCCAGCGACCGGCTGTACGGACTGGTCAACCGCGGCGACCCACTCGACTTCCACGACGCCATGCTCGCCGGACTGGTCGCGGTGACCGGCTTCACCAAGGGGGTGTGGTGGGACGGCGACGCCGTCACGTTGCGCCACATCGCCGCCGCGGTCGGATCGATGCCCATGTCGATGCGCGAGGTCCTGGCCCATACCGAAGCAGCTGTGGGTGACGCCACCCTCAGCCCCAGATAGCAGACCTCCGGCGCGACCTCGACCCCCAACGACGGAGATCCGCAGATCCGATCAAGGAGAGTCCCCCGTGTCCCATTCGAGCCGCCTGGGCGCCGACCGCGTATCGCGGACGCTCGCCAGCAACAGGCTCGGCGTCCCCGCCGTCGTGTTCTTCGTCCTCAGCGCCGCGACACCGCTCACGGTCGTCGCCGGCGTCGTCACCACCGGCTTCGCGGTCACCGGCATCATCGGCCTGCCCATCGCGTTCGCCGCCATCGCCGCGCTGCTGGCGCTGTTCAGCGTCGGCTACGTCGCGATGTCGCGGCACATCACCAACGCCGGCGCGTTCTACACCTACGTCACCCACGGCCTGGGCCGGCCAGCCGGCGTCGCCGCCGCGTACATGGCGCTGCTGGCGTACAACCTGCTGCAGGTCGGCCTCTACGGCATCATCGGCGTCGCCGCCTCCCCGCAGCTGGACGCCTGGTTCGGCATCACCCTCGAGTGGTGGGTGATCGCGCTGATCGCCTGGGCGATCGTCGGATTCCTCGGCGTGCTGCGCATCGACGTCAACGGCACGGTCCTCGCGGTGCTGCTGCTCGCCGAGATGGCGATCATCATCATCTACTCGATCGCCAGCGTCGGGAACCCGGCCGACGGCGAGGTGTCCTTCGACACGCTGCAGATCGGCAACCTGTTCGAGTCCGGCGCCGGCGCGATCCTGGTGCTCGCGGTGCTCGGCTTCGTCGGCTTCGAGGCGTCGGTCGTGTACTCGGAGGAGTCGCGCGACCCGAAGCGGACCATCGCGCTGGCCACGTACATCTCGATCGTGGTCGTCGCCGCGGTGTACGTGCTCGCGTCGTGGGCGATGTCGGTGGCGACCGGCCCGGACAACATCGTCGCGTTCTCCCAGCAGAACGCCGACCAGACCATCTTCGTGCTGGCCGGCGAGTTCCTCGGCAGCACGTGGGTGGACATCGGCTCGGCGCTGTTCATCACCTCGGTCCTCGCCGCGATGATCTCGTTCCACAACACCGTCGCCCGGTACGTCTTCGCGCTCGGCCGCGAGCGCGTGCTGCCCAGCGCGCTCGGCCGCACGTCGGCGTCGTCGGGCGCCCCGGTGGCCGCGTCGATCGTGCAGAGCGTCATCGGCCTGGTCGTCATCCTGGTCTACGTGTTCTTCGACCTCGACCCGCTGGTGCAGCTGTTCTTCTACCTCGGCACCACGGGCGGGTTCGGCGTGCTGACGCTGGTGACGGTGACCGCCGTGGGCGTGCTCGCGTTCTTCGCCCGGCACCCGTCCGGTGAGAACGCGTGGCGACGGGTCATCGCTCCGGTGCTGGCGCTGATCCTGCTGGTGATCGTCGTGATCCTGGCGATCGCGAACTACGACATCCTCATCGGGGTCGCGCCGAGCGCGCCGGAGCGGTGGATCCTCCCCGGCCTGTTCGTCGTCGCCGCGCTCATCGGCGTGCTCTGGGCCCGGTTCCTCAAGTCGTCGCGTCCGGAGGTCTACGACGCGATCGGCCGCGGCGCGAACGCGGCGACCGGCATCTCGGTCCTCGAGCTGTCGGCGCAGGAGGAGGACGAGCCGGGCCAGCCGTCGCTGCGCTGACCACTCGGTTCCACCGTGCCCCGCCGCACCTCCTCGGTGCGGCGGGGCACGTCGTCGTTCAGGCGGGGCACTCCACGCCCCAGTCGAGGGGGACGGTGATGGCGTTGCTCGGCGCCGACGCGTTGCCGGCCCGATCGACCGCGACGACCGTGACGACGTTGTCGCCGCGCACGTCGGTGTAGCTGATCCAGTCACCGTGGACGCGGTCACACCGTCGACCGGGCGGCCGAACAGGCCTGCGCTTTGAAGGTGTACGACGTGCTCGGGTGCAGGCCGGTGACCTGCGCCGTCGTCTGCGAGGCGGCGGTGACGCGCAGGTTCGCCGGCGCGGTGGGCGGCTTGGTGTCGCGGGGCGTCCACCCGGCGTGGGCGAGCCCGGTCGCGCCCGCCGCGAGGGCCAGCGCGAGCGCGCGGCTCGCCAGCGGGCGGGTCCATCGTGCCTCCTCCTCGGGAAACGTCCTGAGGACGGAGTACGGCTCATGAGCCCCGACGGCTTGCGCCACGGTGATCTGTCTCACAGTACGGACATCAGAGCCCGTCCTGGTCGTGCCAGTGCCGCTGCCAGCGCCAGTCGATCGGATCGCCGGCCCGCTGGTACCGGATGTCGGTCGACAGCCGGTAGTCGTCGTCGACGTTGTCCAGCGCGGCGTGCACGACGTAGGCGGAGTGCACGACCATGTCGCCGGCCCGGTAGTCCGCGACCAGCCAGCGCGCGTCGTGCTCGTCGGCGAGGCCGGGCAGGTCCGCGGTGAGCGACGTGGCCGGGTGCCGCAAGGACCTCGCCCGCTCCCGCGCCAGGACCCAGTGGTGGCTGCCCTCCAGGTAGATGAGACCGCCGCGCGGCACCGGGCAGTCGCCCAGCGGGATCCACGACGACAGCACCCGGTCGGTGCCCTCACGCAGGTAGACCAGGTCGTAGTGGGCCTGCGTGGCGGTGCCGACGCCGGACTCCCCCGGCCGTACGTGGCGCAGCAGCCTGCGCCGGTGCAGGAACGTCTCGCCGCCCAGGAACCACGCGTACCAGTCGCGGACGGCCGGCTGGGTGCAGAACGCCGCATACTCCGGACCCGGCACGACCTCGCGGAACAGCAGCCGCCGGAACTCGGCGCGGTCCTCGGCTCCGGTCCACACGCCCGACGGCGCCAGCGCGCGGTGGTAATAATCGCGGAACCTCTCGACGACCTCGGGATCGAGGGCGCCGCGCAGGAACAGGTAGCCGTCGTGCCGCAGGCGCTCCCACAGCGCGTCGCGATCGTGCCGCTCCGCGTCGGGGACGGCGGACAGCTCGCCCAGCCGCGCGGCGGACTCGTCGAGGACGTGGCCGTTCGAGGTCAGCATGCCGCCACTCTCCCCGGCGATCGCGCGCCCGGCCATGGACCGACCCGGCCTGATCCCTGGACTTTTCGGCGCAGCGGCACGGCGCTCTACGCTCTGCGCCATGAGCGGCGTCGCCTCGTGGGCGCGGTACCTCACGCCGGATGCGCGGCACCGGCGGCTCGGCCTGGTCTGCCTCGGCGCCGGCACCAGCTCCGGCCACGTGGCGACGCTGCCCGCGCGCACGCTGGACTGCTACGCCGTCGTGTTCCTGTCGAGGGGCGCCGGACGGCTGCGGTGGGGCGGGCGGGAGCTGCCGCTCGTCGCGCCGGCGCTGTTCTGGCTGCTCCCCGGCGTCGAGCACGGATACGGCCCGGACGCCGGCGGCTGGGACGAGTGGTGGGCGCTGTTCGACGGCCCGGCGGCCCGCGCCTACCAGGACCTCGGCCACGTCCCGCGGGACGAACCGGTCGCGCCGGTCGCCGACGCGGCCGGGCTGCAGGTGGCGTTCGGCGCGCTGGCCCGGGTCTGCCGGCCCGACGACCCCTCGGCCGACGTCGCCGCGGCGGCGGCGCTGCACCAGCTGATCGTCACGACCCGCCGCGCGACCGCCCCGGACCCGGCCGCCGACCCCGTCCTCGCCGCGCTGTCGCGCGACGCCTGCCGCCCGATCACCGTCGCGGCGCATGCGCGGACGCTCGGCCTGACCGAGGCGGCGCTGCGCGAGGCGACCCGGCGGGCGGCCGGCTGCAGCCCCAAGGAGTTCGTGCTACGGACCCGGCTCACCCGCGCGAAGGAGCTGCTGGCCACCACCGACCTGCCGGTCGTCGCCGTCGCCGCCCGCACCGGCTACGACGACCCCGGCTACTTCACCCGCGTCTTCACCCGCCAGGTCGGCGTGCCGCCCACCCGCTTCCGCGAGCAGGAACGCCGCGGGCCGCTCCGCTGACCGACAGCGTGTTTCAGGCGACGCCATCCGGGTATCCGCCAATCGGCGGGATCGAGAAAGGGGGCACTCCCATGACTCACCACGAAGGCACGGAGTCGCCGGGCGACCCGACCACTCCGCCTGGGCGCGGCTCGGAGTCGCCGGGCGTCCCGGTCACTCCACCGGAGCGCGGCTCGGAATCGCCGGGCGACCCGACCACTCCACCCGGGTACGGCACGGAGTCGCCGGGCATCCCGCCCGAGGAGGAGGACGAGGAGGAGGAGGATTAGGACGCGGCGGCCGCGGGTTCGGCCTCGCGGGCGGCGAGGATCGCCGGCAGGTGCCGTTCGATCCAGCCGACCAGTCCGACGACGTGGGCGGCGACCTGGTCGCCGGTCTCCGTCAGCCGGTAGCTGACCCGCGGCGGCGCCGCCGGGATGACGGTCCGCTCGACGAAGCCGTCGGCGGCCAGGGCACGCAGCGTCTGGGCGAGCATCTTCTGGCTCACCCCGCCGATGCGGCGGTGCAGTTCGCCGAAGCGCAGTTCGCGCTCGCCCAGCGCCGCCAGGACGAGGACGCCCCACCGGCTGGTGACGTGCTCCAGCACACCCCGCGACGGGCAGTTGACGTCGAACACGTCACCCTGCAGAGCCTGCAGCCCGCTGCTGACCTCGGTGCTCACGCCTGCCTCCGTTGGTTACCTCAAGGTACGTACTTTCGCATGGTGAGTCTCCACCGTAACGTCGGGATCGTCGCGAGAACAGACCCCCAGTGAACGGAGACAGCGATGATCGTGGTGACCGGAGCGACCGGGCGGTTCGGGACCGTCGTGGTCGAGGACCTGATCGCGAGGGTGCCGGCCGGTGAGGTCGCCGTCGTCGCGCGGGACCCGGAGAAGGCGCGGCGGTTCGCCGAGCGCGGCGTGGACGTACGGCGGGGCGACTACGACGACCGGGCGAGCCTGGAGCGCGCGTTCGCCGGCGCCGACCGGCTGCTGTTCGTGTCGGCGTCGGACACGACGCCGGGCGTGCGGCCGCGCCAGCACTCCGCCATCGTCGCCGCGGCGGCGGCCGCCGGCGTCGGGCACGTCGTCTACACGAGCGCCATCACCGCCGAGGACGGCGCGAGTTTCCTGGCCGACCACACGACGACCGAGCGGGCGATCCGCGACGCCGGCCTCACGCACACGTTCCTGCGCAACACGTTCTACACCGAGGAGCTGGTGCCGGCCGACCTGGTCGCGGCCGCGGTGAAGACCGGCGAGCTGGCCGCGCCGGCGATCGGGCAGCCGCTGGTCACGGCGCCGATCGCGGACCTCGCCCTGGCCGCGAGCGCCGTCCTGACCGGCGCCGGCCACGAGAACGCCGTCTACGAGCTGCGCGGGCCCGGCTGGACGTACCCGGAGCTGGCGGCGGTCCTGAGCGAGGCGTCCGGTACCCCGGTGAGCTACCGCGAGCTGGCCGACGACGACGCGGGCGGCATGGCCTTCATCCTGCCGCTGCTGCGACTGCCGCAGTTCGGCACGCCGACGCCTGACCTGCAGCGGCTGCTCGGCCGCCAGGTCACCCCGCTCGAGGAGTTCGTCCGCGGGCTGCTGCCCGCCTGATGGCACGCGCGGCCGTCGTCGGCGAAGATGGGGGGATGACCGACGGCGACGGCCGCCGCGGCAGCGCCGCGCCGATCCTCGAGCTGCGTGGCGTCACGAAGCGCTACGGACGGCTGCGCGCACTCGACGGCGTCTCGCTGAGCGTGCGCGGCGGCGAGATCGTCGCCGTCGTCGGCGAGAACGGCGCCGGCAAGTCGACCCTGGTGCGCTGCATCGCCGGCGACACCGACGCCGACGAGGGCCAGGTCGAGGTGCTGGCCTCCGCCGGCCGGCCGCCGGTCTCGGTGGTCTGGCAGGATCTCGGGCTCTGCGACGACCTCGACGTCGTGGCGAACATCTTCCTGGGGCGCGAGCACTCCCGGGGGCTGCTGGCCGAGGGCCGCATGGCCTCCGACGCCCGGCAGGCGCTGGAACGGTTCGGCTCGCAGCTCACCGACGTCCGGGCCCGGGTCGACACCCTCTCGCGCGGCCAGCGCCAGGAGGTGGCGCTGGCCCGGGCGCTGTCCACCGGCGCCGACCTGCTCGTGCTCGACGAGCCCACGGCCTCGCTGAGCGTGCTGCGCCGCGCCGAGATCATGCGGGTGCTGAGCGATCTGCGCGACGCCGGCCGGGCGATCGTGCTGGTCAGCCACGACCTCGACGAGGTCTTCGCACTGGCCGACCGCATCGTGGTGCTCCGGCACGGCCGCATCGTCGCCGGGGTGTCGCCCGCCGAGGTGCACTCCGACGACGTCGCGGCGCTGATGTCGGGCATCGAGACGGAGTCGGCGGCGCGCCGCCAGCTGAACCGCCTGAAGAGCCTGGTCGAGCAGCTCTCCGCCGCCGACCCCGCCGCGTCGCTCCCGCTCGTCGTGTCCGCCACGGCGGCCGCCCTCGACCAGGACATGCTCTGCGTGCACCTGCTCGACCACGCACCGCGCGGGCCGCTGCTGCGCCGCACGGCCGCCATCGGCCTGCCGCCGGCCCTGGCCGACGACACCGCACTGGTGCCGGTCGGGACCGCGGGCGGGCTGGTCGGCACGGCCGCGGCGCTCGGCCAGCTCGCCGTCACCGACGACCTCAGCGACGAGTCGGCCTGGACGGGCTACCTCGAGCAGGCCTCCGCCGCCGGCGTGCGCAGTGCGTGGTCCGCGCCCATCGTCGGCTCCGCCGGGGTGCTGGGCACCATCACCGGGTTCAGCGCGTCCGCCGGCCGGCTCGACGCCGACCGCCGCGAGCTGGTCTCGCTCTACGCCGGGCACGCCGCCAGCGCCATCGAGCGCGAGCGGCTCATCGACGAGGTCAGCCGGCGCAACGAGATCCTCGAGTCGCTGCGGGCGATGCTCGAGACGCTGGCCGGCCCGGACCGCGTCGACGGCGGCCTGTCCGCCGCGCTGCTCGCACTCTGCCGCGGCCTGGGCGCCCGGTCCGCGGGCATGCTGCTGACCGGTGTCACCGAGATCACCGGCGGCGAGCCCCGGTGGGTGCACATCGACATCAGCGAGTCGGCCGAGTCCGACCTGTATGAACTTCGTGGGCTGGCCGAGACCGCGCCCGCCGGCATCGACCGGCCGCGGCGCCTCGGCGACGGCCTCGCCATCGCCGGGCTGCCGATCCCCGGTGGCACCGGGCTGCTGCTCGCCCGCTGGGACGACCCCGCCGAGCCCGGCCGCGACGCCGTCGAACTGCTCGACGACGCGAGCCGGTCGCTGGCGCTCGCCCTCGAGCGGGAGATGCTCGAACGCGCGCGGCGCGAGGCGGCGGCCGCGCGACGCTCGCAGCAGCTGCAGCGCGAGGTGCTGCAGCACCTCAGCCACGAGCTGCGCACGCCGCTGACCGCGATCCACGGGTACGCCTCCACGCTCCAGCAGCCCGACCTCGTCTGGGACCCGGAATCCATCGAGCGGTTCCTCGCCGCCATCACGACGGAGTCCGCGCGCATGGAGCGTCTCGTCGGTGACCTGCTCGACTCCTCCGCCATCGAGTCCGGCCTGCTGCGGCTGCGTCCCGACTGGACCGACGTGCACCTGGTCCTCGAGGCGGCCCGCAGTTGCGTGCCGCATCCCGACCGCGTCAAGGTCGGCGTCGCCGCGGACCTCCCGCCGATCTGGGCCGACCACGACCGCCTGGAGCAGGTGTTCGTCAACCTGCTGGAGAACGCGGTCCGCCACGGCGGGCCGGACGGCGGGGTCCGCGTCACCGCCGCGGCCGTCGACGGCGGAGCGTCGGTCGAGGTGCTGGTCAGCGACGACGGCCCGGGCATCCCGCCCGCGGTCGCCGAGAAGATCTTCGAGCCGCGGGTGCGCGGCGAGGGCAGCACCGGCGCGGGGCTGGGGCTGGCCATCGTCCGTGGCATCGCCGAGGCGCACGGCGGCCGGGTCGAGCTGGTGGCCGGGCCGGAGTCGAGCTTCCGAGTCATACTGCCCGTGGAACCCGCCGACGGCGAGGAGAACGATGGCTGAGGCGCCCGGCGTCCTCATCGTCGAGGACGACCGCATCATCGTCGACGTCCTGCGATCGAACCTGACCGCCCGCGGCTACCGGGTCGTGGTCTCCATCGACGGCTCCGACGTACTCCGGCTGCTCGACGAGGCCGCGCCCGACGTCGTCCTGCTCGACCTCATGCTGCCCGGCCGCGACGGCTTCGACCTGTGCTGGGCGGTGCGCGACCGCTCCGACGTCGGCATCATCGTGCTGTCGGCGCGCCGTGGCGAGACCGACAAGGTGCGGGCGCTGAACCTGGGCGCCGACGACTACCTCACCAAGCCGTTCGGCATCGAAGAGCTGCTGGCCCGCGTCAACGCGATGCTGCGCCGGGCCCGCCCCGCCGAGCCGCGCCTGGTGGCGCCGCAGGTGCGGGTCGGCGACGTCCGCATCGACTTCGACGCCCAGCTGGTCACCAAGGGCGGCAAGCGGGTCCACCTCACCCGCACCGAGTACGCGCTGCTGCGCGAGCTGGCGATGCACCCCGGCCGGCTGCTCTCGCACGCCGAGCTGCTGCGCCGGGTGTGGGGGCCGGGCTACGAGACGCAGACCGAGTACACGCGCGTGTACGTCGGCCGGCTCCGGGCCAAGCTGGAAGGCCCCGACGGCACGGAGCTGATCGTCACCGAGCCGCGCGCGGGCTACCGCTTCACGACGGACGGGTGATGGGCCGCCGCCTGCTCGCCGCCGCCCTGCCCACGGTGTTCGCCCTGGCGCTGGGGGCCTCGGCCTGCGGTAGCGCCGACGCGGGCGGGTCCGGCGAGCTGCAGATCGCCCTGCTGCTGCCGGAGAACAAGACGGCCCGGTACGAGTCGCACGACCGCCCGGCCTTCGTCGACCGCGTCCACGAGGTGTGCTCGGAGTGCGAGACGCTGGTCAGCAACGCCGACCAGGACGCGGCCCACCAGCAGGCGCAGGCCGAGGCGGCGCTCACCAACGGCGCCGACGTGCTCGTGCTCGACCCCGTCGATTCCCGGTCGGCGTCGGTCATCGTCCGTCAGGCGCACGCCGCCGGCGTCCCGGTGGTCAGCTACGACCGCCTGGTGCTCGACGCCCCGGTCGACTTCCACGTCACCTTCGACAACGAGCAGGTCGGTCAGCTGCAGGCCGAGGTCCTGCTGGCCGCGGTCGGCGACACCGCCGGCGAGCTGGTGGTGCTCAACGGCTCGCCCACCGACGACAACTCCGCGCTGTTCCGCCGCGGCGCGCACAGCATCCTCGACGCCGCCGGTGTCGCCGTCGGGGCCGAGGTCGACGTGCCGGACTGGTCCCCCGACCAGGCCCAGGAGGCGATGGAGCGGGCCCTGACGACGCTGGGCCGCGACCGCGTCGCCGGCGTCTACGCGGCCAACGACGGCATGGCCGGCGGCGCCATCGCCGCGATGAAGGCGGCCGGGCTCGACCCGCTGCCGCCGGTGACGGGGCAGGACGCCGAGCTGGCGGCGGTGCGCCGGATCCTCACCGGCGAGCAGTACATGACGGTCTACAAGGCGGTGCGCACGCAGGCCCGCATGGCCGCCGACATCGCCGTGAGCCTGGCCCGCACCGGCGAGCCGCCCGGCGGCCTGCGGACCAGCTGGGTCGACAACGGGCACGGGCGGATCCCCGCGCTGATGCTGGAGCCGGTCGCCGTCACGCGCGACACCATCGCCGCGACGGTGGTCGCCGACGGGTTCTGGTCGGCCGACGAGATCTGCGAAGGGCTGGAGCAGCAGTGCGCCGCCGCCGGCCTGAGCGAGGGCGCGCCGTGAGCGGGTCGGTCTCGCCGGCGCGTCTGGGCCGCTGGGCGCCGCCGGCCGCGCTGGCCGTCATCTGGCTGGTCATGAGCCTGAGCAACCCGCGCTTCCTGTCGGCGGTGAACCTCACCAACCTCATGCTGCAGATCGTCGCGGTGGGCGCCGTCGCGGTGGCCGTCGTCCTCGTGCTGCTGATCGGCGAGATCGACCTGTCGGTCGGCGCGGTGTCCGGGTTCGGAGCCGCCGTCACCGCGGTGCTCAGCGTGAAGCAGGACTGGCCGGCCGTGCTGGCCATCCTCGCCGGGCTGCTGACCGGCGCCGTCGTCGGGCTGCTGCACGCCACCATGGTCACGCGCGTCGGGGTGCCGTCGTTCGTGGTGACGCTCGCCGGGCTGCTGACGTGGCAGGGCGCGCTGCTGCTGGTCCTCGGCGACACCGGCACCGTCAACATCGACGACCCGCAGCTGGTGGCCATCGCCGGGACGTTCCTGCCGCCGGCGCTCGGGTGGCTGCTGGCCGCGACGGTGAGCGGCGTCGCCGTCGTGGCGATCGTCGGGTACCTGCGCGGTGAGCGGCTGCGGCCGGCCCGGCGGGTCTGGCCGTGGGTGCTGGCCGGCGTGGGCGCTCCGGTGGCGGTCGCGGTGTTCAACGCCGACCGCGGGGTGCCGCTGGCCGTCGTGGTGTTCCTGCTGCTGCTGGCCGGGGGCGACCTCATGGTGCGCCGGACCAAGCTCGGCCGCCACGCCGTCGCCACCGGGAGCAACGCGTCGGGGGCGCGCCGGGCCGGCATCGCGGTCGACCGGATCCGCCTGGTCGTGTTCACCCTCGCCTCCGTGCTGGCCGTCACCGGCGGCATCCTGGCCGCGTCGCGGCTGCTCGCGGTGAACCAGTCGTCGGGCAGCACCGACCTGATGCTGACCGCGGTGGCGGCGGCGGCCATCGGCGGCACGAGCCTGTTCGGCGGCCGCGGCACGGTGTGGTCGGCCCTGCTGGGCGCGCTGGTCGTCGGCTCGCTGGCCAACGGCCTGGACCTGATGGGCGCGTCGTCGGCCATCCGGCTGATCGCGACCGGGCTGGTGCTCGCCGTCGCCGTCGGGCTGGACACCTTGGCGCACCGCGCGGAGGTCCGGCCGTTCCGCGAGCATTCGCGGCCCGGGCCCTAGGCCCCACGCGACAGCCTGCGGCCGGGTTGCGGCGACGGTGTAGCGTTCACGCCATGACGTCAAGGGGCAGACACCCCCTGGTTCCCACGTAGTCCCCCGCCGACGGAGGTGAGCCACCGTGCCTGACGCCACCGGCCCCGGGTCGCTGTCCGCACTGCGGCTGGCGAACCGGCAGCGGCTGCTGCTCGCGCTGACCCCCGGGCAGCAGATCAGCCAGGCCGAGCTCGCCCGGCTGACCGGGCTCGCGCCGGCGACCATCTCGGGGCTGGTGCGCGACCTCGTCGACGAGGGCCAGCTGCTCGTCCGGCAGGGCGTCGCCAACGGCAGGCGCAGCCGGCTGGTCGAGCGCGCGCCGACGCGGCAGCGCTACGGCATCGGCATCGACCTGGGCCGCACCCATGTCCGGGTCGTCGCCGGCGTGGAACCCGGCGAGGTGCTCGCCGACGCCGCGGCCGTGCTCACCGACGGCCTGACCCCGGACACCGTGGTCGCGGCCATCGGCAAGCTCACGGCGCAGGTCTGCGACGAGGCGGGCCTGCGCACAGGTCAGGTCACCGGCATCGCGGTGGGCGTCCCGGCGCCGGTCGACGCCGTCACGGGCGTCGTCACGGAGACCGCCATCCTGCCCTCCCTGGTCGGCTTCCCGCTGCGCGACGAGGTGTCGGCGCTGCTGGGCCGGCCGGTGGTGGTCGAGAACGACGCGAACCTCGGCGCGCTCGCGCTGGCCCGGCGGGCGGGTGCCCCGCGGTCGGTGGTGTTCGTCAAGGTCGGCTCCGGCATCGGCGCGGGTGTCGCCGTCGCCGGGCAGCTGCTGCGCGGCGACTTCGGCAGCGCCGGCGAGATCGGCCACCTCGCCCTCGATCCGGGCCTGTCGGTGGTGTGCCGCTGCGGCCGCCGCGGCTGCCTCGAGACCGTCGGCTCGGCCGAATCGGTCCGGACCGCGCTGAGCTCGGCGCTGCAGCACGACCTGAGCCTCGCCGAGGTGCTCGGGCTGATCGGCGACGGCCATCCCGTGGCGGTGCACGTGCTCGAGGACGCCGGCGAGCTGCTCGGTCGCGGCCTGGGCTGGCTGGCGATGATCCTCAACCCGGCCGAGATCGCCCTCGGCGGCCCGCTGATCGCCGCCGGCGACGCCTGGCTGCGCCCGGTCCGGCAGGGCTTCCGACGGGCCGTCCTCCCCGGAGTGGCGGCCCGGACCGGCATCATCATCTCCCCGCTCGGCGAGGCCACCGAGGCCGCGGGCGCGCTGATCGCCGGCCTGTCGGCCGCCGATTGACCCCTCACCAGCCATATCAGCATATTGCGGTCGAAAAGCGAACGCATAAACAAGATGTAAACGCGTAATGTATTTGAGCCTTGACGGCAACGCGCGCACGGTTCCACACTCTCCACACCCGGCCGACGCGATCGGCCGGCTCAGCGCGAACCCAAAGGAGGGTTTCACCGTGCATCAGCCCAATCGACGGGCTGCCGTCTTCGCAGTCCTCGCCCTGGCGGCCGGCGCACTCGCCGCCTGCGGCGCCAACGACGACAACGGTGGCGGCGGCGACGGGACCGCGAGCGGCGACAGCACCGGTAGCGGCAGCGCCGCCACCATCGCCCTGCTCCTGCCGGAGTCGGCGACCGCCCGCTACGAGGCGTTCGACCGCCCGCTGTTCGAGGCCAAGGTCGCTGACCTGTGTCCCGACTGCACGATCAACTACTTCAACGCCGACCAGGACGAGACCAAGCAGGCCGAGCAGGTCGACACCGCCATCTCGCAGAACGTCGACGTCATGGTGCTGGACCCGGTGAACGGCGCCTCCGCGGCGTCGCTGGTCGCCGACGCCCAGGCCGCCGAGATCCCGGTCATCGCCTACGACCGCTTCATCGAGGGCGCCGACTACTACACCTCGTTCGACAACGAGAAGGTCGGCGAACTGCAGGGCCAGGCGCTGGTCGATGCGGTCGGCGGTGCGGGCGACGTGCTCATGCTGAACGGCTCGCCCGACGACCCGAACGCGGCCCAGTTCAAGTCCGGCGCGCACAGCGTCATCGACGCCAGCGAGCTCACCGTCATCGGCGAGTACGACAACCCGGACTGGAGCCCGGACAACGCGCAGGCGTGGACCACGGACCAACTCGACACCATCGACCCCGCCTCGCTGGCCGGCGTCTACGCCGCCAACGACGGCCAGGCCGGCGGCGTCATCGCGGCGCTGACGGGTGCCGGTCTGGCGGCCGACGCGCTGCCGCCGGTGACCGGGCAGGACGCCGAGCTCGCCGCGATCCAGCGCATCGTCGCCGGCGAGCAGTACATGACGATCTACAAGCCGATCAAGGGCGAGGCCGAGGGCGCCGCCGAGATGGCCATCGCGATCGTCAACGGCGAGGAGGTCGCCGACACCACCGACTTCCAGGGCGTGCCGTCGCTGATCCTCGACCCGATCGTGGTCACGGCCGACAACGTCGGAGACACCGTCGTGGCCGACGACTTCTGGACCGTCGACGACATCTGCACCGATGAGTACGCGGACGCCTGCACGGCGGCCGGACTCAGCTGATCCTTCGAATACCTGACGAGGGTGGCGCGCCGGAGCTCCTCCGACGTGCCACCCTCGATGACGAGGAGATGGTGCCGATGAGCGTCGCCACACACGAGAGCGGGTCTCCCGCCAGTACCACCGAACCGGTCCTGGAGCTCACCGGGATCGGCAAGCACTTCGGCGCCGTACAGGCGCTGGCCGGGGTCGACTTCCAGGTCCGCGCCGGCGAGGTGGTCGCCTTGGTCGGCGACAACGGCGCGGGCAAGTCGACCCTGGTCAAGATCATGTCGGGCGTGTACCAGGCCGACTCCGGCTCGATGCAGGTCGAAGGCCGCCAGGTGCACATCCACAGCCCGAGCGCCGCGCAGTCGCTGGGCATCGCGACGGTCTTCCAGGACCTCGCGCTCTGCGACAACCTCGACGTCGTCGCCAACCTGTTCCTCGGCAGCGAGCTGGGCACGAAGGCGTGGATGGACGAGGTCGCCATGGAGAAGGAGTCCTGGCGGCTGCTGCGCGAGCTGGGCGCGAAGATCCCGACGGTGCGCATCCCGGTGGCCAGCCTCTCCGGTGGCCAGCGGCAGACCGTCGCGATCGCCCGCAGCCTGGTCGGCAACCCCAAGGTCGTCATGCTGGACGAGCCGACCGCCGCCCTGGGCGTCGCGCAGACCGCCGAGGTGCTCAACCTCGTCGAGCGGCTGCGCGAGCAGCGCCTCGGTGTGATCCTCGTCAGCCACAACATGGCCGACGTGCAGGCCGTCGCTGACCGCATCGTGGTGCTGCGGCTGGGCCGCAACGAGGCCGAGTTCCGCACCGTCGACGTCACGACCGAACAGCTCGTCGCCGCCATCACCGGCGCGTCGGACAACGTCGTGGCCGAACGCAACGCCCGCCGCGAGGCACCAGGGGGGCAGTCATGAGCAGGACCAGGACGCCTCAGGCCGACGACACGGCGGCCCGGGCCGACCTGATCGACGAGCGGCTCGCCCAGGACACCGGGCTGCGCGGCGCCGTCGACGCGTTCCGGCGCCGGATCCGCGACGGCGACCTCGGCCTGCTGCCGGTGGTGATCGGGCTGCTCGTGATCGGCCTGGTCTTCTACCTGCAGGACGTCACGTACCTGTCGTCGAGCAACCTGGTGAACATCACGCTGAACGCGGTGCCTTACGGCATCATCGCGGTCGGCATCGTGCTGGTGCTGCTGCTCGGCGAGATCGACCTGTCCGTCGGCTCGATCAGCGGCCTCGCGGCGTCGATCACCGCGGTGATGGTGGTCAACAACGACCAGCCGCTGGTGCTGGGCATCCTGGCCGGCGCCGGCACCGGTGCGGTCATCGGCATCGCCTACGGACTGATCTTCACCAAGATCGGCGTGCCGAGCTTCGTCATCACGCTGGCCGGCCTGCTCGGCTTCGTCGGCGTGCAGTATCTCGTGCTGGGCGACCAGGGCACCATCAACCTGCCGCGGACGTCGGCGCTGGCGCAGTTCGCCCGCGAGGACTTCCTCAGCCCGGTGGTCTCCTACGTCGTCGTAGCGGCGATCGTGGCGCTGTACGCGCTGGTCAGCATCATCGGCATCCGGCGGCGGACCGCGGCCGGGCTGCCGGCGCAGTCGCTGACGCTGGTGCTGGTGAAGTCGGCGATCCTGCTCGGCGGGCTGGGCTTCCTGACGTACTACCTGAACATCGACCGCGGCTGGGGCTACGCGGTGGTGTTCTTCATCGGGCTGGTCGTCCTGCTGGACCTGGTGCTGCGCAAGTCCACCTGGGGCCGGCACCTGTACGCCGTCGGCGGCAACGTCGAGGCGGCCCGCCGGTCCGGCATCAACGTCAACTGGATCTACATCTCGGCGTTCTCGCTGACCGGCACGCTGGCCGCGACGGGTGGCCTGATGTTCCTCGCCCGGCTGACGTCGGTGTCGCAGGCCAGCGGCAGCAACGACGTCAACCTGACGGCGATCGCGGCGGCGGTCATCGGCGGCACCAGCCTGTTCGGCGGCCGCGGCTCGGCCTACTCCGCGCTGCTCGGCGTCCTGGTGCTGACCGCGATCACCAGCGGTCTCAACCGCATCGGCGTCGACTCGTCGGTCCGCTACATCGTCACCGGCGCCGTTCTGCTGCTCGCGGTCTCGATCGACGCGATCGCGCGGCGGGCCCGCGCCAGCAGCGGCCGAGGTTGACTCCGGGCCGTCCGGCGGCGCGTGCGTGCGCGCCGCCGGACGGCCGGATCGCCAGGGCGTGCGGCGAGAACGCGGTGCGGTGCCCGCCCGGGCGTCGCGCGGCAGGCCATGGACCCGGGAGACATGCCCTAGCATCGCGGGCATGTCCCTGGACCTGTTCCCCGTCGTCCCGGTCACCGATTTCGCAGCCGCGACCGCCTGGTACGAGCGGCTGTTCGGCGCGGAGTTCACGTTCCGCGCCCACGACACCGAGGTGGTGTGGGAGCTGGCCGAGCACCGGTACGTCGCCGTCCACGAGGCGCCCGAGCACGCCGGCCACACCCATGTCACGGTGTTCGTCGACGACCTCGACATGCTGGTCGAGGGCATCTCGGCGCGTGGCATCGAGCCGGCGCTGCGTGAGACGTACGGCAACGGCGTCCGCAAGCTCACCTACCGCGACCCCGACGGCAACGAGATCGGCTACGGCGGCGCGCCGGTCGCGGATGCGACCGGCACCCCCTAGCCCCGGCAGCCGCGCGGCTCGTACTGGCTCAGGTCGGTGATGTGCGCCCGGCCCGGCGGCGACGGGATGCCGCCGGAGCGCTGGATCGGGCGCACCCCCAGTGGCTTCATGAAGAAGTTGATCACGGAGGCGACGAAGGCCGGCACCGTGTAGCCCACGCTGTACGTGGCGTCGACGGCCAGCGTGGCCCCACGGCATTTCAGCTTGGTTCCCTCCACCGGTTTCAGCGGCGCGAAGTCCGCCAGGTCGGAGCCGACCGTGACCCCGGCCGACACCACGAGACCGGCATTGAGGCCGGTCATGAAGCCGAAGGCGCCGATCCCGATGGTGAACGTGGTCTTGAACGCCAGCACGATCCCCTGCACGCCGACGTTGATGCCGTCGATCGAGTCGAGCAGGCTGCTGCGCATCGCGGGCGCCGTCGGCAGGTGCACGCCCCACGAGCCGCCGCGGTAGCCGAAACCGAGCTCGCCGCCGATGACGTACTCGCCGCGGGCGCTGATGTTGCCGTTCTTCGCGCTGAACGCGGTCGTGATCTGGATCTCCTGCCGCGCGGTCAGCGTGAACGGCAGCCCGAGGACGTGCCCGACCGGGACGCTGAAGTCGATCGGGATCGGGAACGTCTTGTCCAGCTGCCGGTCGGTGCCGACGGCGCTGGCGGCGGTGAGGTCCAGCCGCACGCCGCCGGCTCCGTGGACGGCCAGTTCGGCCACCCGGATCCGCCCGCCGGAGATCTCCAGGTGGAACCGCGCCGACGGCTTCTCCATGACGAGGGTGACGGTGCCGGCGAACCGGATCCCGCCGTCGTCGTAGGTGAGGTGCGCGCCGACGCCGCCGTGGCAGCACATCGGGGTGACGCGGAAGCCGCGGGTGCTGACCGGCCTGGGCGCGCCGACCACCGGCCGCGGCTGCTCCACCCGCGGTGGCGCGCCGCCCTGGGAGCGGACGTGGGAGCTGCGGACGATCGCCGTCTGCTCGGGCGCCGGCTCCAGCTCGGCGCCGGCCGGAGCGTCCTCCGCCCACATCCCGCCCTCACCGAGGTAGGCGGCCGCGCCGCCGAGGTCGATCGGCGCGTCGCCGCGGAACGTGCCGTCGCGGATCACCTCGGTCAGCTCCACGGGCGCGAGCGTGACGGCGAGGTCGTCGCCCGCGGGCCGGACGTCGACGATCCGGCCGACGCCGCGCGACGTCGCGAACAGGACGGCGCCGGGCTCGAGCCGGTCGGCGCCCTCGGCGTCGCCGTCGATCGTCCACGTGACGCCGTCGGCGGTGACGGAGACGACCGCGTCGGCGCCGGCCGGCAGCAGGACGACGTCGGGCTGGTAGGTCACCGCGTCGTCCGGGACCGGCGCCTGCCCGTAGCGCAGCTCGGCCTCGGTCAGCGGCTGCCCGTTGACCTCGGCGACGGTCTCCCCCGGCGGCGCGGCGCCGGACTCGCCGGACCCGCCGCCGCAGCTCGCGGCCGTCAACAGGGCCAGCGCCAGCAGCCCCGCCAGCGTCCCGCGGCCCATCGTCCGCGCCGACGTTCGCGTCGGCTGTCGGTGCCCGCCCGTAGGGTGGGACTCCCTCCCAGCCGGGCGGGCCACGTCCTCGGCGCACAGCTTTCGGCGAACCATGTCCGTCAGGACGGAATCGCGTCGAGCAGCGCCTGCAGGGCGGCCTCCAGGCCGTCCGCGCCGCCGCC
This sequence comes from Jiangella endophytica, assembly GCF_003427025.1. Lineage (GTDB taxonomy): Bacteria > Actinomycetota > Actinomycetes > Jiangellales > Jiangellaceae > Jiangella > Jiangella endophytica. Next base: position 64,719 of record NZ_QVAI01000020.1, on the reverse strand, counting down.
CAGACTGCTGACGTTGATCGTGTAGCTGCCCGACGGCTGGATCAGCACGGCCTCGCCCTCGACGTCGCCCACGCCCAGGTAGCCCAGGTCGCCGCGGTCGAGGTCGGCGACCCGGTCGAAGCGCTGGCCGGCCTGCTCGCGCGAGTAGTCGTAGGTGACGCTGCCGGCGGCCTGCGACGACATGGTCGCCTGGACGATCGCGACCCCGTCGATGAAGTAGCAGGGACCGTCCGCCTCCAGCGGGGTGCCGACGATGTCCGAGACCTGCTCCGCGGTGAACGGGCAGTCCGGGACGTCGTCGTTGCCGAGCACGGCGAGTTCGCCGCCCTCGTCGTCGGCCACCGGCGCGGCGTCGCCGGACGTCTCGCCGTCGTCGTCGGAGCCGCCGCAGGCCGTGAGGGCGCCGAGCAGCGCGAGGCCGAGCAGCAGTCGGGCGGTGGGTCGCATCGGAAGGTCTCCTCTGGTGTCGGGGTCAGATCCGGTCCGCGACGATGCGGGCGGTCTCTTCCAGTGGCCCGGCGAACAGCGCCGGGTCGTCGAGCCGGACCAGGCGGACGCCGATCCAGGTGCCGTCGACGAGGACGAAGACCATGCCGTCCTCGAGGTGTGCCTCGTCGCCGATGCCGGGCAGCTCGGTGAACACGTGGCCGAGCTGGCGGTCGATGTCGAGGATCTTCAGGGCGCCGTCGCCGACGTACACCTCGACCTGAGCGGTCGGGCCGGTGACCGGGCCGGTCCACGTGCACGAGGCCAGGCCGGCCACCGGCGGGTCCAGCGGGGTGGCGGCCAGCGTCTCGGCCTCGGCCTGGGTGAGCAGCGCGCACGCGTCGACGGTCTCCGGCGCGGGCGGCGGAGTGGTCTCGACGGGGGCCGGCGGCGGTGCGGCCGGCGGGTCGGTGAAGATCGAGCCGGCGGTGGCGTCGTCGCTCGCCGCGATCGGCTCGTCGTCGCCGCACCCGGCGAGCAGCACCAGCACGAGCGACACGGCGGCCGCCATCGGTCGGTTCCTCATGGGCGTCGTCCTTCCGCGAGGGTGTCGTCGGCGACCGGGTGCCACGCGGCCGGGCCGATCCGGTCCACCCGCCAGCCGGCGGCGGCCGCCGCGGCGACGACCGTCGGCTCGTCCGGGCCCTCGACCAGCGCCAGCACGACCTCGTCGGCGGGCAGCCGGACCGCCAGCCGCAGCCGGACGTCCTCCGGCAGCGCCGGCACCGGCTCGGCCGTGTCGTCGGGGCCCGTGTAGTGCTCCAGGGCGTACAACCGCCTGTTCACGGCACTGACGTTAGGGAGCGAGACCCCCGCGGGAATCGGGTGTTTCCCTATCCTTCGACGACGCGGCGGGCCATCGCGGCGCCCAGTTCGGCGCGGCTGGCGATGCCCAGCTTCCGGTAGACGCGGGCGAGGTTGGCCTCGACGGTCTTCGGGCTGACGAACAGCTCGTCGGCGATCAGCCGGTTGGTCCGGCCCGCGGCGGCCAGCCGGGCGACCCTCTCCTCGGTGGGTGTGAGAGCGAGCGGCGCGGCCGGGCGGCTCCCGACGCGGGCCAGCTCGTCGCGCGCCCGCCGTTCGAACGCGGCGGCGCCGAGTGCGGCGAACTCGGCCGCCGCTTCGGTCAGCGCGGTGCGGGCGTCGCGGCGGCGCCTGGCCCGGCGCAGTGCGACGCCCGCGACGAGCAGGCAGCGGGCGCGGTCCAACGGGACGGTCTCCGGCGCGATCTCCGCGCGGGCGGCGGCGAGGTCGGCCAACGCGCCGTCGAGGCCGTCGCCGGTCGCGCCGCTGAGCAGGACGGCGCTGCGGACCAGGCCGAGGCGTGTCCAAGGCCGCGGCAGCCGGGCGTGCCGCTCGGCCAGCCGGTCCAGCACGGCCGAGGCACCGTCGAGGTCGCCGACCGCCACGCAGGCCTCGATCCAGTCCGGTTCGAACCGCTGCGCCAGCGGCTCCACCAGCCCGGTGTCGCGCAACAGCTCGGACATGTCGCGGTAGTGCGTGACGGCGTCGGCGGACCGGCCGGCGCACAGCGCGGCGAACGCGGCCAGCCCGAGGTGGATGCGCCGGGCCCAGCTGTCGCCGCCGGCCTGGCGCAGGCCCGTCTCGGCCGCCGTCGCCGCCTCGGCCAGCCGGCCGCGGTGCGCGTCGAGCGTCGCGGCCAGCCAGGCCTCGCCGACCAGCCCGGTGCCCAGCTGTTCGCCCAGGTCACGGGCGGCGGCGATGTGCGCGGCCGCCGCAGCGAACCGGCCGGCCGACAGCTCCGCCTCGGCCAGGTGCATGAGCGCCTCGTGCTGCCCCGGCTCGTCGCCGACGGCCTGGGCGCGGCCCAGCATCGTGGTGAGGCGGTCGCGGGCACGGCCGTGGTCGTCGACGGACTTCCACCAGATGGCCGGGATGGTGCCGGACAACCAGGACGGGCCGTCGTCCTCCAGCGCCAGCGCGTCGTCGAGCAGCTCGGTGCGGGCCGGCCGGCCGGAGCGCACCTCCTGGAAGAACAGCTGCAGCAGCGACGCGGAGAGCAGAGCGCGGTCGTCGCCGGTGGCGCCGGCCAGCAGGGTGCACGCGGCCCGGGCGTGCGGGATCGCGTCGGCCGGCGAGTCGTGGAACATGCTGAGGTGCGCGTGCACCCGGCCGGCGACGGCGGAGTCCGGCGGCACCGAGGCCAGCGCGTCGCGGGCGGCGGCCGCGGCCGGCGCCCCGGCGTCCTCGACGTTCCAGGCGACGGCGGCGCACAGCAGCAGCGCCTCGGCCCGCAACTCGCCCGTCGCGACCTCGGCCAGTGCCAGCGCCCCGGTGCGGGTGGCCTCGTAGGCTCCGGCGTCGAACCGGCAGCGCAGCGCGGTCAGCCGGCGCGACTGCCCACTCTCCCCCGTCGTCGGCGGGGTCAGCTCGGCCGCGCGGTCGAACAACTCCGCCGCCAGTTCGGGCGCTCCGCGCCGGCGCAGCCGCCCGGCCGCCTCGGCCAGCTCGCCCGCCACCTCCTCGTCAGGGCCGACGGTGCAGCGGGCCAGGTGCCGGGCCCGCTCGTCGGGGTCGCCGACCACCTCGGCCAGCACGCCGTGCAGCCGCCGCCGCACGCCGGACGGCGTCTCGGCCCGCACGACCGACGCGTAGAGCGGGTGGGCGAACGCGACCGCCGCATCGGCGACGGTCACCAGCCCGGCCTCCTCCGCCGGGTCGAGATCGGCCGGCCCGACGCCCGCGGCGGCGAGGTCGGCCGGCCGCGGCACCGCCAGCAGGGCGGCCAGCCGCAGCGCGTCGCGCCCGCTCTCCGGCAGCGCCGCCAGCGATCCCGACAGCAGCTCGCGCATGGACGCCACGACCGGCAGCTCCTCGCTCGGCCGCGGCGGGTGCGGCAACCGGGTCGCCGCCCGGGCCAGCTCGATGGCCAGCAGCGGGACGCCGCCGGCCTCGCGTGCGACGCGGGTGAGCAGCGGCCGGCTCAGCGTGGTGCCGAGCCGCTCGCGCAGCACCCGGTGCAACGCGCCCACGCCGAGCGGCGTCACCTCGATGCGGGTGAGGCGGGCGTCGTCGCGGTCCAGGCCGAGCGGGGCCGGCGCCGGTGCCGTCGTCCGCCGGCTGACCAGTGTCGGCACGCCCGGAACGCGGCGCAGCGCGAACCGCAGCGCCCGCTCGCTGGGCGGGTCCAGCCACGGCGCGTCGTCGACCGCCACGACGACCGGCGCCCCGCCGGCGACCGCGCCGTCCAGCAGGGTCCGGACGGCGGCGCCCAGCGCCCGCTCGTCCATCGTGTCGTCGGGCGGACGCTCCAGCAGGACGGCCTCGGCCGCCCGCCGCTGCGGGCCGGGCAGGTCCGGCACCGCGCCGGAGAGCGGGCCGAGCAGGTCGGCCAGGCCGGCCAGCGGCAGCGCCGCCTCGGTCTCCGTCGGCGCGGCGGCCAGCACGAGGACGCCGTCGTCGCGCAGCCGGGCGACCAGCGCACGCCACACCGCCGTCTTGCCGATGCCGGCGGGTCCCTCCAGCAGCACGGACCCGCCCGCGGCGAGTGCCCGGCAGGCGCGCTCGAACTCGTCGTCGCGCCCCACGATGTTCCCCACGACCTGCCCCACCCCGGTCACGCGGTCATGATCGCAGATACGGTGCGAGGGTGTCGTACGACGTCGTGGTGGTCGGCGCGGGCGCCACCGGCGCACCGCTGGCCGCGCGGCTGAGCGAGGACCCGGCCCGGCGGGTGCTGCTGCTCGAGGCCGGATCCGCCGACGTCCCGGCAGCCCTGCTGGACCCCTGCACGATGCCCGCGGCGGCGCCAGACCACCCGGCGGCCTGGGCGTTCCCGGTCCGGCTGACCCCTGACGTGACGGCGGTCGTGCCGCGCGGCCGGATCCTCGGCGGGTCGACGGCGGTGAACGGCGGCTACTTCGTCCGCGGGGCGCCGCACGACTTCGATCGGTGGGCGGCGCTGGGGAACCCGGCGTGGTCGTGGGAGCGGGTGCGGCCGTTCTTCGTGGCGCTGGAGGACGACCGCGACTACGGCGACCGGCCGGGGCACGGGCGCGGCGGGCCGGTCCCGGTGCTGCGCGACCGGCCACTTCATCCCCTGACGTCGGCGTTCTTCGCGGCCTGCGCCGAGCTGGGCTTCCCGGCACAGCCGGACCAGAACGACGGCGGGCCGCCCGGCTACGGACCGGTCCCGCTCTCGGTCGCCGACGGGGTCCGGCACAGCACGGCGCGCACCTACCTGGCGGCGGCCGCCGGGCGGCCGAACCTCACCGTGCTGGGTGACGCGCTGGTGCGGCGGGTGCTGTTCACGGGGACGCGAGCGACCGGGGTGGTCGTCTCGCTCGGCGGGCGGCTCGCGGAGCTGCGGGCCGGCGAGGTGATCCTGTCCGCCGGGGCGGTGCTGTCACCGCAGCTGCTCATGGTCTCCGGCGTCGGCCCGCCCGCGAGGCTGGCGGCGCTGGGCGTGCCGGTGATCGCCGGCCTGCCGGGCGTCGGCCGCGGGACCACGGACCACCCGGAGATCACCGTCGGGTACCGAGGGCCGGCGCCGGATCCGTCGGCCGCGCTGCCGTTGCAGGGACGGCTGGCGTTCACCGCGACCGGGTCGCCGTACGAGGGCGACCTCGAGATCCTGTGCTGGACCCGGCCGCTCGGCCACGTCGTCCCCGGCGCCGGCGACGACCTCTCGCTGCGGGTCGCACTGCAACAGGAGACCAGCCGCGGCATCGTCGAGCTGGTCTCGGCCGACCCGGCGGTGCCGCCGCGGCTGGACTACCGGTACCTCTCGACGCCGGAGGACCGGGCCCGGCTGCGCGAGGGCGTGCGGGTGGCGGTGCAGCTGCTGTCGGCGGAGGCGTTCCGGCCGCTGGTGGCCACGCGCACCGGACCGCCGGACGAGGTGCTGGCCGATGACGCGGCGCTGGATCGCTGGCTTCTCGGGCACGTGGGAACGGCGATCCACCTGAGCGGCGGCTGCGCGATGGGCCCGGACGGCGTCGTCGACCAGCACGGCCGCGTCCACGGCGTCACCGGCCTGCGGGTCGCCGACACGTCGATCTTCCCGGCGGTGACGTCGAGCGGGCCGGCCGCGACCGCCGTCATGGCAGGCATCCGTCTGGCGGCGCTGATCGAGACGGAGTAGCAATGGTTGCTGTAGAGTAACCGTTGCCCATGAGTAACCAATCAGCGGATGCGGCGTTCGACGCCCTCGGCGAGCCCGTGCGGCGGCGCATCCTCGAGCTCCTGCGCGACGGCCCGACGCCCGTCGGCAAGCTGGCCGAGCGGCTGCCGGTCGGCCGCCCCGCCGTGAGCAAGCACCTGCGGGTGCTCAGCGGCGCCGGGCTGATCGAGCACCGCAGCGCCGGCACCAGGAACCTCTACGCGCTGGCGCCCGGCGGTCTGGCGGCCGTGCAGCAGTGGCTGGCCCGCACCTGGGACGAGGTGCTGGACGCCTACGCCGCGGAGGTCGCCCGCGTCACCGAATCGGAGGTGGACCCGTGAGTCCCGTACCGCCCCTGCGTCGCGAGATCGTGGTCGACGCCGCCCCCGCGGTGGCGTTCGACGTGTTCACCGCCGGCATCGGCCGCTGGTGGCCGCTCGCCGAGCTGAGCGTCCACCGCGACCGCTCCGCGTCCGTCGCCTTCGAGGACGGCATCATCGTCGAACACTCCACCTCTGGTGAGGAGGCGATCTGGGGGACGGTGACCCGGTGGGAGCCGCCGGCGCTGGTCGCGTTCACCTGGCACCCGGGCCGGCCGGCCGACGTGGCCGGGCTGGTCGAGGTCTCCTTCGCCACCGTCGACGGCGGCACTCTGGTCACCCTGCGCCACGGCGGCTGGGAGACGTACGCCGACCCGGCCGCGACCCGCTCCGAGTACGACCGCGGCTGGCCGATGGTGCTGGGCCATTACGGCGACGAGGCCGCGCGGGCGTCAGGCCGGGCCTGAGCCCACGAGCTCGGCGCCCTTGACGACCCGGCCGCCCTTGACGATCGCGACGAACGTCTCGTCGGGCCGGCCGATGAGCGAGATGTCGGCGAGTGGGTCGCCGTCGACCAGCACGAGGTCCGCGAGCGCCCCCTCGGCGACGACACCGAGTCGCCCGGGGTAGGGGTGCCGCTCGCCCGACATCGCCAGCAGCTCCGCGTTGCGGATCGTGGCGAGCTGCAGGACCTCGGCGGGCGAGTACCAGCGGGTGAGCTTGGCCAGCATCGCGCCCTGCCGCTCGGCGAGGCGCGCGTCGAACAGGACGTCCGTGCCGAAGGCGACCTTGACCCCGTGCGTGATCGCCAGCTCGTAGGCCCGGTCGGTGCCGGCGACCATGCGCAGGTACTTGTCGCGGTTCGGCTCGGGGACGGGCGCGGCGTCGGCGTCGTCGAGGAACGGCTGCAGGCTCCACCACACCCCGTGCTCGGCCATCATGGCGGCGGTGTCGTCGTCGAGCAGCTGCCCGTGTTCGATGCAGGCCACCCCCGCGTCGACAGCGGTGCGCACGGCCCGCGGGGTGTAGGCGTGCACGGTGACGTACGTGCCCCAGTTCTCGGCGGCCTCGACCGCGGCGCGGAACTCCGCCTCGGTGTACTGCGACACGTCGATCGGGTCGTAGCTGGAGGCGACGCCGCCCCCGGCCATGAGCTTGATCTGGGCCGCACCCTGCCGGAGCTGCTCGCGCGTCGCGCGCAACACCTCGGCGGTGCCGTCGGCGATCGCGCCCGCGCCCATGATCTCGCCGTGGCTGAGGTGACCGGCCACCCCGCGCGGCACCTCGTACGGCAGCCGGAAGTCACCGTGTCCGCCGGTCTGCGAGATGAACGCCCCCGACGACAGGATGCGCGGCCCGGACACCACGCCCTCGTCGATGGCGCGCTTGAGGCCGAACGTGGGCCCGCCCAGGTCGCGCACCGTCGTGAACCCGCGCATCAGGGTCCGGTGGGCGCCCCGGACGGCGTTGGCGAACAGGTAGCCGGCGTCGGCGGTGAGCGCGGCCTGCATCGGGATCGTCGCGAACGCCGCGTGCCAGTGCGCGTCGATGAGACCGGGCAGAAGAGTGCGGCCGGTTCCGTCGATCGCCGGGACGTCGCCATGCGCGGCGCCCGCGGGGGCGACGCTCGCGATGGCACCACCACGCACCGTGACGTCCATGGGTGCGGTGAGGTGTCCGGTCTCGCTGTCGAACACCACGACGTCGGTGATGAGCAGCGCGTTCGGGTCGGCCATGGTCTCTCCCCCTGCGAGTCGTCGGCCTTGTCACTCTAGGCCGCGCGGCGATGTCGCAGGAGGGCGATTCGCCAGATCGGCGCTCCCACCGGCTGATCGGCCCGGACCGCCGCTGCGGACCGCGTTCCGGACCGTGCGCCGGGACGGACCCGGACCGCCGTCCCGGGGACGACGGCGGTCCGGGCGACCCGGCCGGATCAGCTCGGCCCGAACCCACCCCGCCATCGACCGGCCGCCGCCAGGGCGACCCCGGCCAGGGCCAGCAGCACCCCGACGACCAGGAGCGGGCCGGCCGCGCCGCCGGTGTCCGGCAGTGCCTCGGCGCCGGTGTCACCGCCGTCCGAGCCGGTGTCACCGCCGTCCGAGCCGGCGTCGCCGGGGTCTCCCGCCTCGTCGCCGGGCTCTTCGGGCTCTCCGGCCTCGTCACCGGGCTCACCAGGCTCGCCGGGCTCTTCCGGGTCCGGGCACGGAAGCGTGCCGGCACGCAGCGAGTGACCGTCGGTGTCGTTGTCGTCGGACCAGTAGACCGGCCGCAGGCCGTCGACGCAGTGCTCGACCGGGGTGATCGCGAAACCCTCGGTGTTGAGGTTCGCCATCCCGCCCGGACGGGCGACCCGGCCGGTCGCCGCGAACGCGCCGTCCGCCCCGACCCGCAGCAGCGCCGACGCACCGTCGCAGCCGTCGTCGCAGACCACCCAGAGGGTGTCCGTGGCGAGGTCGAAGTCCAGCGCCATGACGCCGCCCAGCCCCGGGTCCAGTTCGGCGAGCCGGTGCACGTCGCCGCCGTCGAGGAGCAGGTAGGCGTAGACGAGGCCGGTCCCCTCGATGCCGACGAAGTACACGCCGCCGCCGTGCGGGGCGTAGCCGTCCGGGTCGTACGCGGCGCCGGCCGACGCGTCGGCGAAGCCGAGGCCGGTCAGCACGTCGTCGGGCACCCACTCGACCGCCTCGATGCCGGTGTTCGGGCCGGTCGGCGGCAGCTGCGGGGTGAGGTCCCACTCCGCCGACGCCGTCAGGCTCGGCTCGGCGCCGGAGACGTCGAAGCGGAGCAGGCTCAGCTGGCTGAGGTCGTCGGCGTCGTTGTCGCGCTCGGTCCCGACCACGACGGAGCCGTCGCCGGTCACCGTCACGCCCTCGCTGTCAGGCGTGCCGACGCCGCCCGGGTAGCGCAGCGGCTTTCCGGCCGCCCAGCCGTCGTCGGCGCTGTTCCGCCAGGCGCCGCCGTCCCACTCCAGCCTGTGCAGCTGCCCGCGCCCGTTGTCGACCGCCCACAGGACGCCGTCCTGGTGGTCCAGGCCGCTGAGGTCGCCGTCGAAGTCGTCCGCCAGGTCGACGACGGTGATCTCCGGCCCGCCGGGCCAGGGGCTGCCCGGGTCCGGTTCCGGCTCGGGCTCCGGGTCGCCGTCGCAGTGGTTCGGCGCGCCCTTCGCCGGCGTCGTCGTGGCGCGGAACTCACCGGTGCCGTCGGGGCAGCGGCCGTACGTCGCCGGCGCGTGCTCGTCCCAGGCGTAGCCGTCGACCAGCGTGCCGTTCGGCGTGTAGAGGCGGGCCATGTCGGCGCCGCCGAGGCCGAAGCCGAGCGCGGCCTCCTCGTGCACGTAGAAGCCGCCGGGCGCGATCACCGTGCCCGCCGCGATGGTGGAGAACCGGGTGTCGTCGTTGTCGCGGACCAGCCAGCCGGACAGGTCGACGGGCTCGGCGCCGGTGTTGACCAGCTCGATCCAGTCGCCCGGCACGCCGTCGCTGGACTCCACCTCGTTGACCCGGACGACGTCCTGGCCGGCGACCGGCACGCAGTCGTTCGGCCCGCCCGGCGTCGCCGACGCCGTCACCGTGAACGCGCCGGTGCCGTCGGGGCAGCGGCCCGTGCTCGGCTCCGGCAGCGCGTCCCAGCCGTGCTCGTCGGCCACCGCGCCGTCACCGTCCACCAGCTCGACCCCGGAGACCTCGCCCGGCGCGAACCCGAGCGCGTCCGCATCGATCACCACCAGCTCGCCCGGCGCCAGCGACCCGGCCGGGACCTCGTAGCCGCCGCCGGCGCCCGCCGCGCGGACGACGAGACCGTCCAGGTCGACGCCGGCGCCGCTCGGGTCGACCAGCTCGACGAATCCGGCCGCGACCTCGTTGATCCGGACCGGCGACGTGCAGTCGTTGGCCTCGCCGCGGGTCGCCGTCGCCGTCTGCCGGACCTCGCCGGTGCCGTCCGGGCAGCGGCCGTACGACGTGGCGGCATGCTCGGTCCAGCTGAGGCTGTCGACCAGCCCTCCGCCGGCGTCGGACAGCCGGACGGTGTCGGCCGCGCCCAGCCCGAATTCGAACCCCGGCGTGTCGTCCTCGGCCGCGTCGAGCACCAGGTACCAGCCGGCCGGGATCACCGTGCCGGCCGGGAACACGTAGTCCTCCGGCCCGCGGTCCTGGTCGTCCTGGAGCTTCCAGCCGGACAGGTCGACCACCTCGTCGCCCGGGTTGTACAGCTCCACCCAGTCCGGGTTCACCCGCTGCGAGACCTCGTTGACGACCACTCCCGGGAGGTCCGGGCCCGCCGCCGCCGGAACTCCGGCCACCCCCAGCGGGACCAGTCCCGTGACCGCCAGAACGGCGACGGCGGCCCTCTGCGCCTTGCGCGCACTCATGCCTGCTTCCCCCTCATCGATGACGGCGGCCCCCAGCCGCCCCGCACAGCAAAGAGGAACGAACCAGATACTTCGCGACCATCGGGTGAATGCCTGGCGAACGGGAGGCGGGGCGAGCCCGGGCCGCACCCGAGCAATCGCAAAACGTCTTTGCAAATCGCGTTTGCAAAGCTATTCTGCACACATGACCGAGGATCCCGACGACCCCGGCGCCTGGCCGCCGCCGTGGTTCGACCCCGAGCGATACGCGCTGGTCACGCCCGTCAACGTCCAGGCACTCGCGCACCCGATCCGGGTGAGCCTGCTGCGGCTGCTGCGCGAGGACGGGCCGGGCTCGGCGACGACGCTGGCCGAGCGCATCGGCCAGTCCAGCGGCGTGACGAGCTACCACCTGCGCGCCCTCGCCGACGCGGGATTCATCGAGGAGGACGTCGAGCGCGGCACGCGGCGCGAGCGATGGTGGCGGCCGGTGCACGAGGGCATCACGTTCTCGTTCCGCGTTCCCGGACACGGCGGCAGCGACGCGCAGGTCGAGGCGGCGGAGCGGTACATGCGCGCCGTCGCTCAGGTGGCGTACGAGCGGGTCCTCGGCTACATCGACACCTTGTCCGCACGGCATGACGAGCTGCATCTCCTGCCGTGGCAGCTCGGCGAGACGACGCTGTCGCTCTCCCGAGCCGAAGCACGCGAGCTCGCGCTCCGGATCCATGCGCTGGTCGCTCCGTACCGCAGCGACCAGCGGGGCAGGGCACGCGGGCCGGGCGGCCCGGACGACGACGGCGAGGGTCGCGAGCGCGCCGTCCTCCAGTTCCAGTTGGTCCCGGACGAGCCCGACGCCACGGCACCGCGCAGGGCGTGACGGCACAGCCGGTCTCGAGGCTGCCGCTGCATGCGGTGCTGGCCTCGAACCTCGTCTCGGTCCTGTTCACGTCGGTCTCGGCCCTCGCCATCCCCTGGCTCGTGCTGACGACCTCCGGCAGCGCGGCTCGCACCGGTCTCGTCGTCTTCGCGGAGCTGGCGCCCTACGTGACCATGCAGGCGCTGGCCGGACCGTGGGTCGAGCGGGTCGGGCCGCGCCGAGCGGCATGGGCGGGGAACGTCATCGCGGGACCCGTCATCCTGTGCGTGCCGGCCCTCTCCGCGGCGGGTGCGCTCGGCCTGGCCGCCATCGTCGCCGTCGTCGCGGTCGTCGGCACCCTCCGCGGCGTCGCCGACTGCGCGGTCGCCCCGCTCGTCCCCGAGGCCGCGCGACGTGGGGGCACCCCGCTGGAGCGGGCGGCCGGCCTGAACTCCAGTGCCCGCGAGGCGGCCATGCTGCTCGGCGCTCCCGCGGCCGCGGCGCTGCTCACCGTCCTCGAGCCCGCCATGGTCCTCCTGGTCTGCGGCTCGGGGTTCATCGCCACGGCGATCGTCCTGCTGGCCGGCGTCCCCGCGGACATGGGCGGACCGGCGCGAGGCGGCGCGACCGAGGGGCGGTACCTGCGGCGCGTGACGGCCGGGCTCGGGTTCGTGTTCGCCGACCCGCTGCTGCGGTGGATCGTCCTCATGGTCGCCGCCTCGAACCTGCTCAACAACGCGCGCTACAGCGTGCTGCTGCCCAGCTGGGTGCGCGAGGACGGCCTCGCTCCGGCGACGCTCGGCCTCGTCTCCGGTGCGATCTCACTGGGCGCACTCGTCGGCAGCCTCCTCGGCTCGTGGCTGGCTCCCCGGCTGCGGCGCTGGGCGGTGTACGCCATCGGGTTCGCGCTGGGTGGCGCACCGCTCACGATCGCGATGGCGATCGGCTGGTCGCCGTCGGCCACGGCCGCCGTGGCCCTGGTGAGCGGTCTTGCCGCCGGCGGCATCAACCCCATCATCGGAGCGGTGCAGTACGAACGTGTTCCGACGGAACTGCTCCCGCGCGTGCTGGGCGCCATCAAGGCACTCGCCTGGACGGGGCTTCCGCTGGGACCGGTGCTCGGCGGCCTGCTCGTCGACGGTTCCGGCCTGCTCGTCGCGCTGCTCGCGACCGGGGCCGTGTCCCTGCTGCTGGCCCTCCTCCCGTTCACCGTCCGCACCTTCCGGCTGCTGGACCAGCGGCCCGGCTGAGGCCTGCGACCCGCGGCGTATTCTTCGGCCGTGGGACTGCGGTTCGAGACGCGCGGCTCCGGATCACCGTGGGTCGACGAGGTGTGGACGTGCACCAGCGAGCACGTCACGCAGATGACCGCGGTCGCCGGGGTGCGCTGGGGCCTGGTGTTCTGGGAGCAGCGGGGCCGGTCGTACGCCGGCGTCTCCGGGCCCGAGACGACCTCCGGCACGGCGCCGGTGCCCGAGGGCGCCACCTTCACGGGCATCGACTTCGCCGTGGGCACCTCGCTGCGGGTCGCGCCCACGTCCGCCCTGGTCGACGGCGGTATCGAGCTGCCCGACACCACGCGCCGGACGTTCCGGCTCGACGGCGCGCGGTGGGAGACGCCGGGCGCCGACGACGCAGAGGCTCTGGTCGAGCGGCTGGTGCGGGCCGGCGTCATCGTCCGTGACCCGCTCGTCACCGACGTGCTCCGCGGCGGCGACCCGGCGGTCTCGGGCCGCACGATCGAACGTCGCTTCCGCGCGGCGACCGGGCTGACCCGGGGCGCCATCCGGCAGATCGAGCGGGCCCGGACGGCGGCGGAGCTGCTGGCCGCCGGCGCCCTGGCCGCCGACGTCGTCGCCAAGCTGGACTACTTCGACGAGCCGCACCTGGCCCGGGCGCTGCGCACGTATGTCGGACGCACGGCCGGGCAGCTGCGCGAGGGTAGCGGCACAGCGATCGCCCTCGACGTGGCTCAGCGCCGGACGTCGTAGACCAGCTTCATGATCCCGTTCGAATAGGTGTCGAACTCGCGCAGCGACAACATCTGCTTGGCGCGGTCCGCACGGCTGAACACGCTCGTGCCGGCACCCAGCAGCACCGGGAAGACCAGCAGGTTGTACTGGTCGATCAGGTCCGCGTCGGCCAGCCGCCGGGCCAGCTCCGCGCTGCCGTGGATGAAGATCTTGCCGCCGTCACCCTGCTTCAGCGCAGCGACGTCCTCGGTCGAGCGCAGGATCGTCTGCGGCCCCCAGCCGTCGACGAGCGCGTCGTCGGGCAGCGTCGTCGACACGACGTACTTGGGCAGTTCCTTGTAGTCGGCGTGGTCCTCCGACGCCGGCCAGGTCGTGGCGAACGACTCGTAGCTGTGGCGCCCGAACATCAGCGCCGTCGTCTCCTCGAGCTCCTCACCCTTCAGCGACCATGCCTCGGGGACGAACTCGAGGTCCTTGACCACCCAGCCGGCGCTGCGGTGCTCCTCGCCCGGCCCGCCGCCGGGCGAGTCCACGACGCCGTCGAGCGACATGAAGCCGGTGTAGACCAGGTCACGCATGATGCTGTCTCCTCGTGATCGGACGAACTGCTGGTGACCACGCTAGAGGGCGTCCGCCGCCGCCGTCTTGGACGGAACCGACAGCCGGTGCGCTCAGTCAGGCGTGGGAGAGGAGCAGCCAGGTGAGATAGCCGCCGTACGCCGCGACGAACAGGCCACCCTCGAGGCGGCTGATCCGGCTGCCCGAGACGAACACCGGCACGCAGGCGAGTGCGACCGCGACCATCAGCAGGAGGTCGCCGCCGAGGACCTCGTCGGGTACCTGGACGACCTCCGGCGCCACCAGGATCGTGATCCCGAGGATGATCGCGATGTTGTAGACGCTCGAACCCAGCAGGTTGCCCAGTGCGATGTCGCGGTTGCCGCGGATCGTCGAGACCACCGTGGTCACCAGTTCGGGCGCCGACGTGCCGATGGCGATGACCGTCAGCCCGATGACCGCGTCGCTCACGCCGATGGCCCGCGCGGCGTCGACCGCGCCGTCCACGAGCAGCGTCGCCCCGACGACGACGACCGCGATGCCCACGACCAGGCTCGCCACGTCGCGCCACGGACGAGCCGGCGCCCGCCCGGTGTCCTGTGGGACGTACTCGGCGCTGTACTGCGCCCGCACGGTGCTGGGCTCCCGGCGGCTGACGTACAGGATCGCCAGCGTGTAGCCGACGCCGAACAGCACCAGCACCAGGCCGTCCAACCGGCCGAACGTGCCGTCGAGCGCGACGACCAGCAGCAACAGCGCCGCTGCGGCCATCAGCGGGAGGTCGAACCGTACGGTGCGCGTGTCGAGCGCGATCGGGCTGATCAGCGCGCTCAGCCCGAGGATCAGCAGCAGGTTGACGAGGTTCGTGCCGACGATGTTGCCGACCGCCAGGCCCGCGTTGCCCTGCCGCGCGGCGTCGATCCCGACGGCCAGCTCCGGCAGGCTGGTACCGAGGGCGACCACCGTGACCCCGACGACGATCGGCGCGATCCCGAGCCGCAACGCCAGACCGGTCCCGCCCCGGACGAGCAGCTCGGCGCCGCCCACGAGCCCGGCGAGGCCGACGACGATCAGCAGCGCGCTGGACACTCAGAACGCGTACCGGAACACCGCCGCGACCGGCCCGCCCTCGGGCACGTCGTCGGCACGCACGGCGAGCACCCGGCCCCCGGCCAGCAGGACCCGCCTGGCCAGTTCGTCGACGACGCCGTAGCTGGCGGCGTCGTCGGCGGCGAGGGTCACCGCGCCGGACTCCTCGTCGACGTAGCCGGGCACCTTCTCGTCGATGTCGACGACCAGGGTGTCGACGACACCGTAGGTGGCCGCGCGGGCGACGGTCGCGAGGTCGGCGGACGCGCGGCCCTGGTCGAACCGCTGCCCGAACAGGTCGCGCAGCTCCGCGAGCTGCCGCGCGTAGAGCTCGTCGAGGACCGGCCGGGCGAGGTCCGCGAGCTCGGCGTCGGTGGCGCCTTCCGGGCTGCCGGCGATGCCCGGGCCGGCCAGGTGCGGATAGCTGTTCACCGAGCGGTAGATGGCCTCCATCGGCTCGACGGCGGCGAGGATCAGCGGCAGCTCGAGGCCCGTGAGCACGCCGCGCAACGCCTGGTCGACCTTGCGCGCGTACTGCCGCAGCCGGACCTTCTGTCCCTCCGAGCCCTGGATGCGCCCGACCGGCGCGCGGTCCGCGATGGAGGACTTGCCGGCCGCGGACGCCGCGTCGGTGGGCAGGCCGGGGACGTCGACGGTGAACGGCGGCCCGTCGCGGGTGACCTCGACCAGCCGCACCGATCCGGCGGCCAGCGCGAGGACGAACGCGGCCTGCGGGAACGTGACGGCGCGCAGCAGCGGTTTCACGTAGAAGCGGTCGCTGACCTCGACCGCGCTGGTCAGCTCGTTCGGCAGCCGGAACACGGTCACACCGCCCGGCGACGCGAACAGCGCCAGGCTGCGGGCCTGCTCGGCCCAGAAGTCGTCGTCCTCGACGAGGTCGTCCAGGGACTCCCGGACGTCGGCGACCGCGGCGCGGCCCGCCCCGGACTCCTCCAGTTGCCGCGTCGCCTCGGCGGCGAGGTTCTTCAGCTCGATCCGGCCCGCCTGCGCCTGCTGGGTGACCGGGCTCGTGGGCACGTAGACCGACACGCTGACGTCGTCGCGCGCCGAGATGAGCCGCTCCAACTGGGACCGCGTCGGGATGTCCGTGTGCAACGTCACACGTCCACCGTCTCATGGTGCGGATGGCGGGCCAAGCGAGAACAATAAAATGCCCCGCCTGACGGCCGGGCAGAACTTGCGGCTACTCGACTCGAGTGGAGCGGCTTGCCGAGGAGGTGCTCCTGACGGCATCGAGTCATGGTGGCGTTCGGTCCTGGCCTGCGCGGCTCCGTCGATAGCCACGATCGGAACGATGCGCCCGCCGATCGGGGCGTCTCACCGTCGGGCCGACCACCACCGCGCCGTCCCGACGGCCTCGAGCGAACAGCGCTCAGCGGTAGCTGGCCCCGAGGTCGGTGAGGACCCGAAGCATGGCCGTGGTTGCCGGGCTACGGGCCTGGCTCGGCGCGGTGGCCGCGAGGACGCCGCGAGAGGGTAGTCGCGGTGCAGTGGGCCGGAGAACAACGCCGGGACGCAGGGCCGCCGCCGCCAGGGTGGAGATGATGGTGACACCCATCCCGGCGGCTACGAGCGCCTGCTTGCCCGTCCAGTCCTCGCATGTGAAGCCGACTCTAGGCGGGCCACCGAGTGCCTCCGCGAGGATGTCCAAGGGACCGAGGCAGTCGGGGTGACTGCCTTCGACCCAGCTGTCGGCCCGAAGCTGCCGCAGGGGAACGGTGGTGAGCGAGGCCAACGGATGCGCTTCAGATAGCGCTACCCAGTGCTCTTCATCGAGCAGAGGTACTGTCACGACCTCCTCGGGTGCGGTGTCCCAGGTGGTCAGCATGGCGAGGTCGACGTCGCCGGCCCTGATCCCAGCTACGTCCCCCTGCACGAGACTGACCTCGACGCCTGGATACAGATCTCGGAATCGTCGTATCGCCGCCGGTACGAAGTCGGTGTTCGCACTGGGGAAGCTTGAGATGCGGACGTGACCGGTGCGCAGATCAGCGAATGCTTCCATTCGCGCCTGGAGCGTCCCCAGCCTGTCCAGGACGTTTCTGGCTTCCTCGATGGCGATGGCGCCAGCGGCGGTGGGTTCGACGCCACGGGGAACACGACGGAACAGTCCGACGCCCAGCTTGCGTTCGAGGGAGGCGACCTGGCGGGAGACGGCCGGCTGAGTCATCGACAGTTCCTGCGCCGCGGCAGAGAACGAGCCTTGGTCAGCGACTTCCACCAGCACCTGGAGCGACCAGGTATCCAGCATGCATGAAGCGTATACCGTGCCTGCTAAACCTGCGGTTGTGCTCATGGCCTCGCCGTCTCGGGGTGGGGACATGGGCTTGGCGACTCGGTTCATGGACGAACTCGGTCTCGCCGACCAGGTTTGGTATGCATGAAGCGCATGGCTTTCCTGATCAGCCTGCAGTTGTTCTCATGGAGAGCGTCATCCACTGTTGCTGTATGGACTTCATCTCCGACCAGCTTCCCCCAGCTCCGGCCCGGGTACTCGACGCTGGATGCGGCCGTGGAGAGTTGGCCCGCCGGCTTCGGAACAGGGGTTACGACGTCACCGCGATCGATGTTGACCCGGCCATGGGCGGCCCCGGAGTGGAAGTCGCTGACATGTGTGACTTCAACCGTGGGCCGTACGAGGCCGTCATCCTGGCTCTGTCACTGCATCACGTGGAGTCTCTCGACCGTGCGGTCGACTCGGTGTGGAGGCTGCTCGCGCCGGGGGGCCGTCTGATTGTCGACGAGTTCGCCCACGAACGCGCAGATGGCGAGATCGCCGATCGCTTCTACGCCTCACCCGCGTCCCTAGGTCGCTGGCGGGAGCACCACCGCACCTTCCACACGGGGACAGCCATGGTCGATGCCATTTCGGAGTGCTTCGACATCACCTCCCTCGCCAACGTGCCGTACCTCCACCGATACCTCGAGGACGAGAGCCTGCGTGATTTCGAGGCCGTGCTCGGTATCCAGCTCACCGCGGTACCTGCGAACGGGTCTCCGCAACCCCCGCCACATCCTCAGAAGGAGCACGCATGACGAAGCACATTGGCATCCTGCTCTTCCCCGAGGTCGAGGAACTCGATGCGATCGGGCCCTGGGAGGTCCTCGCCTGGTGGACCAACGCGTTTCCGGAGGACGGGTATACCGTCACCTGCCTTGCCCGCGAATCCGGCCCGGTCGAGTGCGCAAAGGGCTTGACCGTGCATGCACACCACGGCTTCGACGACGCGCCGACCTACGACGTACTCGTGCATCCCGGCGGCAGTGGCACCGGGGCGTTGCGGAGCGACGAGGCGCATCTTGACTGGCTGCGAAGGATGCGCAAGAAGGTTCCGCTGATGACCAGCGTGTGCAGCGGCTCCCTGGTGTTTGCGGCCGCCGGACTACTGCGCAATCGTCCGGCAACGACCTACTGGAGCCAGCTCGACCGTCTGGCCGAACTCGACCCCACGATCGAGGTGCGTCACGATGACAGGTTCGTCGACGACGGTGACGTGATGACGTCCGCCGGCATCTCTGCCGGCATCGACATGGCCCTTCACCTCGTGTCCAGGCTGGCCGGAGACGAACGAGCTCGCCAGGTGCGCCGTGGCATCCAGTACGACCCAGCCCCGCCAGTGTGATCCGTGGCGCCTGCGGACATGAACAGCAATCCGTCACCAGACCCACCAAAGGAGAATGCCGTGCGAGTCGCCGTCGCCTTGTTCCCGAAGGTCACCATCCTTGACGCGATCGGTCCGTACCAGGTGTTCGCCGGAATGCCCGACACAGAGGTTGTGATCTGTGCAGCGGAGAAGGGGCGGATCACTGATGCCAACAACTGGCTGCACATCGACGTCGAGCACACCTTCGAGGACATCCCTCACCCCGATGTGCTCCTCGTTCCCGGAGGCAACGTGACCCGGGAGATGACGAAGGGCCATCCGATCCTCGAGTGGATCCGTTCGGCGCACGAACACACCACCTACACCACGTCAGTCTGCACCGGCTCGGTGCTCCTCGGCGCAGCGGGCCTGTTACGCGGGCTGCAGGCCACCTCCCACTGGGTCGCCTACGACGCTCTTCGCGGGTTCGGCGCAGAGCCGGTCGAGCAGCGGGTCGTGTTCGAGGACCGGATCGTCACCGGCGCCGGAGTCTCTGCCGGAATCGACCTGGCTCTGGCGATCGCTGCCCGGCTACACGGTCCAGAGGTCGCCCAGGCCATCCAGCTCGGCCTAGAGTACGACCCTCAGCCCCCATTCGACTCGGGGTCGCCATCCAAGGCGCCGCAGGCGATCATGGGCCGTCTCGACACCCTGGTAGCCATGTGGCAGGAGCCCATCACAGGCAACTACCGAGGTGGCAGCTAGTAGGCCGCTGGGCTTCCTCAGCTTCGACCCTTCACCAGCGACCTCGTAGAGCTGAACCGCCCCGGGACACGCCACAGCAGTCCAGGAGACAACGAGGATTCGCCGCCCACATCATCGGAGGCGGGTGTGCAAGGAGACGTCGACCATGACACTGATGGCCCCGGCGCCGAGACTGACGCACTGCCGTTGCTGACGGCGGTGACCTATCAACGGCCTGGCGACCTCGAGCGGCACCAAGACCGCATCCGCGCCGGCCTGGCCGACGTCGACCGATGGCTCGCCAGCGAGCCCGACCAGCACGAAGGATCGCGCAGACGACTCAACGCCGCGCTGAGCCTCCTGGTCGACGGCGCCACGCTCGACGCCCGCACCAACGACCGAGGCAAGCGACCGGCGACCCCAGCCCTCACCAACGGCATCGAGATCAACGAAGACGACAAGGGCGACGATCCGACTCGTCGAGCCGTTCGCCGCCCTCGCACCCGAACCGGCATCTACCGATGTCGGGTGTTCTACTACCTCTTCAATTGTGGAGCTGAGGGGACTCGAACCCCTGACCCCCTCCATGCCATGGAGGTGCGCTACCAGCTGCGCCACAGCCCCGTGCCGAACGGCTTCGTCAGCTTAGCCGACGGCGGGGTGAACCTCATAATCGGACCCACCCGCCGGAATCGGCCGCCAGAGGCGGCCGATCGACCTCGGAGAGGCTACCAGATCACCCCTCTTCGATCACCACCGGAGTGGGCAGTGTGCCGGCGTTGTGCTCGACCAGGATCCAGCCGTCCTCGCCCTCGCGGAGCATGGACCACGAGCAGTTGGACAGCCCGCCGACGTTGGTGAATCGGTGCAGCGGCATGCCGATGAGCGAGGCGATGCCCAGCCTGGCCGCGCCTCCGTGGGAGGTGAGGACGGCCAGGCCGTTCTCGGGCAACCGGGCGGCGGCGTCGGTGACGGCGGCGACCATGCGCTCGGCGACCTCCTGGCGGGACTCGCCGCCACCGACGCGCAGCAGCGGGTCGCCGCCGCGCCAGGCCTTGTACTCGTCGGGCCAGCGGGCGGCGATCTCGGCCGACGTGCAGCCCTGCCAGTCGCCGGCGTACGTCTCGCGCAGCCGCGGGTCGAGGTCGACGTCGAGGCTGACGAGCGTCGCCAGCGCGGCGGTGGTGTCCTGGGCGCGTTGCAGGTCCGACGACACCAACACGTCCGGCGCGAGCGAGGCCAGCCGGGAGGCGGCCTCCCGGGCCTGGTCACGGCCCAGATCGTCGAGGTCGACGTCGGTCTGGCCCTGGAACCGCCCGGCGACGTTCCACTCCGTCCGGCCGTGTCGCCAGAGGACGACGCGGCGGCTCACGCCTCGTCTCCGGAGCGCGGGCCCCGTCCGGCGTTCACCTCGGCCGGCAGCTCGATGGTCGGGCAGTCCTTCCACAGCCGCTCGAGGGCGTAGAACACCCGCTCCTCGGCATGCTGCACGTGCACGACGATCTCGACGTAGTCGAGCAGGACCCAGCGGCCCTCCCGCTCACCCTCACGGCTGACGGGGCGGGCGCCGAGGTCGCGCAGCCGCTCCTCGACGGCGTCGACGACGGAGCGCACCTGGCGGTCGTTGGAGGCCGAGCACACCAGGAACACGTCGGTGATCGCCATCCGCTCGGACACGTCGAAGGCGACGATGTCGTCGGCCAGCTTGTCGGACGCGGCCTCCGCGGCGGCGACCGCCAGCTGGATGGCGCGATCGGTTGCGGTCAAGCGGCGTTCCTCTCTTCTCCCCGGGGACCGGATGGTGACCGGTCCAGGGTCTCATGCCTCGACGTAGAGGCCGCGTTTGTTGATGTACTGGACGATGCCGTCGGGCACCAGGTACCAGATCGGCTCGCCGCCGACGACCCGGTGCCGGCACTCGCTGGACGAGATCGCCAGCGCCGGCACCTCGACCAGCGTGACCTTGCCCTCGGGCAGCCCGACGGCGGAGAGGTCGTGTCCGGGCCGGGTGCAGCCGACGAAGTGGGCCAGCTCGAACAGCTCGTCGTGGTCGCGCCAGGACAGGATCTGCCCCAGCGCGTCGGCGCCGGTGATGAAGTACAGCTCGGTGTCCTCGCCGTAGTGCGCGCGCAGGTCCCGCAGGGTGTCGACGGTGTACGTGGGCCGGTCGCGGTCGATGTCGACCCGGCTGACGGAGAAGACCGGGTTCGACGCGGTGGCGATGACCGTCATGAGGTAGCGGTCCTCGGCCGGTGTGACGTCGCGGTCGCTCTTCTGCCAGGGCTGCCCGGTGGGCACGAAGACCACCTCGTCGAGGTGGAACCAGTGCTGCACCTCGCTGGCCGCGACCAGGTGCCCGTGGTGGATGGGGTCGAACGTCCCACCCATGACGCCGAGCCGTTTCGGGTTGCTCACCGACGACACCGTAGTGCCCGCAGCCTGCTCAGGCGTGCGGGCGTCCCCTGCCGAAGCTCACGACGATCAGCAGCAATACGAAGAGGATG
The DNA here is from genome assembly GCF_003427025.1 of Jiangella endophytica. Classification (GTDB taxonomy): domain Bacteria; phylum Actinomycetota; class Actinomycetes; order Jiangellales; family Jiangellaceae; genus Jiangella; species Jiangella endophytica. The sequence continues at coordinate 43,111 of NZ_QVAI01000020.1, read as the reverse complement.
GCGAACGCGGAGACGCCCCAGGCCCAGGCGGGGAATCCCTCCGACGAGGAGTGCGCCTCCTCGGCCAGCAGCACGACGGTGTTCATGGGGCAGAAGCCTACCGTCAGCCCCGCACGTGCCCGTCACCGGTGACGACGTATGTCGTGGTGGTGAGCTCCGGCAGCCCCATGGGGCCCCTGGCGTGCAGTTTCTGGGTGGAGATGCCGATCTCGGCGCCGAACCCGAGCTGCTCGCCGTCGGTGAACCGGGTGGAGGCGTTGACCATGACGGCGGCGGAGTCGGTGGTGGCCGCGAACCGGCGCGACGCCTCGAGCGACCGGGTGACGATGGCCTCGGTGTGCCCGCTCCCCCAGCGCCGGATGTGCGCGACGGCGTCGTCGAGGGTGTCGACGACGGCCGCGGCGAGGTCGAGCGAGAGGTACTCGGCGGCCCAGTCGTCGTCGGTGGCGGGCACGACGGCATCGTCGTAGCCCTGGACCCGGTGGTCGCCGTGGACGGTCACCCCGGCCTCGCGCAGGGCGGCCAGCGCCGACGGCAGGAACCCCGCCGCGACGTCGGCGTGCACGAGCAGCGTCTCGGCTGCGTTGCACACGCTGGGCCGATGGGTCTTCGCGTTGAGCAGGATCTGCAGCGCCATGGCGAGGTCGGCCTCGGCGTCGACGTACACGTGGCAGTTGCCGACCCCGGTCTCGATGACCGGGACGGTGGACTCCTCGACGACGCTGCGGATCAGTCCGGCGCCGCCGCGCGGGATCAGCACGTCGACCAGACCGCGCGCCCGCATGAGCTCCTTCGCCTGGTCGTGGCCGCCCGGCACCAGCTGGACGGCGGCTCCCGGCAGCCCAGCCGACTCGGCCGCCGCCGACAGCACGCCGACGATGGCTTCGTTGGACGCCGCGGCGCTGGACGACCCCTTGAGCAGGACCGCGTTGCCGCTCTTGAGCGCCAGTCCGGCGGCGTCGGCGGTGACGTTGGGACGGGCCTCGTAGATGATGCCGACGACGCCCAGCGGCACCCGGCGCTGGGTGACCTGCAGGCCGTTGGGCAGCGTGTAGCCGCGCACGATCTCGCCGACCGGATCGGGCAGGGCGGCGACCTGCCGCAGCCCGCTCGCCATGCCCGCGATGCGCGAGTCGTCGAGCCGGAGGCGGTCGATCATGGCGTCGGCGGTGCCGGCCTCGCGGGCCCGCTCGACGTCGGCCGCGTTGCGCTCGATGATCGCCGCCGCGTCGGCGACCAGCGCGCCGGCCATGGCGTGCAGGACGGCGTCCTTCTCGGCGCGGGTGCGGACGGCGAGGTCGGCGGCGGCCGTGCGGGCCGCGCGGCCCAGGTCGGCGACGGAGGTGATGGTCACCCCGCCAGTTTAGTCCGAGCGACCCAGCCCTCGTTGATCTTGGAGTTCTTCGGCCATCTATCGGGCACATCGGACTTCATGCGCGAACAACTCCAAGATCAACTTGGGTGGCGGGCGGTCAGCGGCGCGGCCGTCCGAGCAGCACCAGGTCGTCGCGATGGACGACCTCGCGCTCGTACTCGGGCCCCAGCTCGCGGGCCAGTTCCTTGGTCGAGTGACCCAGCAGCGCCGGCAGCTCGGCGGCGTCGTAGTTGACCACGCCGCGGGCGATCGTGCGGCCGGTCTCGTCGAGCAGGTCGACCGGGTCGCCGGCGGTGAACGTGCCGGTGACGGCGGTGATGCCGGCCGGCAGCAGCGACGCGCCGCGCTCGACGACGGCGCGGACGGCGCCGGCGTCGAGGGTGAGGCTGCCGCGGCCGTCGGTGGCGTGCTCCAGCCAGAGCAGCCGCGTGGCGCGCCGACCGGCCCGGCGGTGGAACCAGGTGCCGGCGGGGTCGCCGGCCAGCACCGCGGACACCTCGGGCGCCGACGCCAGCACGACGTCGGCGCCGGAGCCGGTCGCGATGGAGGCCGCCTCGACCTTCGTCACCATGCCGCCGCTGCCCAGCCCGGACCGGCCGGTCGAGCCGATGTCGATGCCGTCGAGGTCGGACAGGCTGTGGACGTCGGTGAGCCGGGTGGCGCCGGGCTTGTGCGGGTTGCCGTCGTAGAGGCCGTCGACGTCGGAGAGCAGCACCAGCAGGTCGGCGTGGACCAGCTGCGCGACCAGCGCGGCCAGCCGGTCGTTGTCGCCGAAGCGGATCTCGTGGGTGGCGACGGTGTCGTTCTCGTTGACGATAGGCACGACGCCGAGCTGCAGCAGCTGGTGCAGCGTCCGGTAGGCGTTGCGGTAGTGCGAGCGGCGGGTGACGTCGTCGACCGTCAGCAGCACCTGCCCGACCCGCAGGCCGTGGCCCGCGAACGCGGACGTGTAGGTGGCCATGAGCAGGCCCTGGCCGACGCTGGCGGCCGCCTGTTGCCGGGCGAGGTCGCGCGGGCGGGTGGCCAGGCCCAGCGGTGCCAGCCCGGCCGCGATGGCGCCGGACGACACCAGCACCACCTCGCGGCCCGACGCGCGCGCCTTCGCCAGCGCGTCGACCACCGTGGCGACCCGGGCGTCGTCGATGCCGCCCTGCGTCGTGGTGAGCGACGACGACCCGACCTTCACGACCACCCGCTGCGCGGTCGCGACGGCGCCGCGGGTGCTGCCCGTGCCGGTCACGGCGTCCTCCTCGTCAGCTCAGGCGGGAGTCGGTGCCCCGGGGGCCGAGGTGCTCGCCGCCGGCGCTGATGCTGGGCTCCCAGTCGAACACGACCGCGTCCTCGCCGCCGATGACCACCTCGTCACCGGCCTGGGCGCCCGCCGCGATGAGCCCCTCCTCGACGCCGAGCCGCGCCAGCCGGTCGGCGAGGTAGCCGACCGCCTCGTCGTTGGTGAAGTCGGTCTGCCGGATCCACCGCTCCGGCTTCACGCCGCGGATGCGGTACCGCTCGCCCTCGTCGGTGACGGTGAACCCGGAGTCGTCGACGGCGGCCGGGCGCAGCACCAGGCGGGTCGGCTCGGCCGCGGGCGCCGCGGCCCGGGCGGCGGCGACCAGCGAGCCCATGGCGTAGGTCAGCTCGCGCAGGCCCTCGTGGGTGGCGGCGGAGACCGGGAAGACCTCCCAGCCGCGCGCCTCGATGTCGGGCCGGATCAGGTCGGCCAGCTCGCGCCCCTCGGGGACGTCGATCTTGTTCAGCGCGACCATGCGCGGCCGCTTGTCGAGACCGCCGTACTTCTCCAGCTCAGTCTCGATGACGTCGATGTCGGTCAGGGGATCACGCCCGGGTTCCATGGTCGCGAGGTCGACCACGTGGAGCACCGCGCTGCATCGTTCAATGTGGCGGAGGAACGCGTGGCCGAGGCCGCGGCCCTCGCTGGCGCCCTCGATCAGCCCGGGCACGTCGGCGACGGTGTAGCGGACGTCGCCGGCCTCGACGACGCCGAGGTTCGGTGTCAGCGTCGTGAACGGGTAGTCGGCGATCTTCGGCCGTGCGGCGGAGATGGCGGCGATGAGGCTGGACTTGCCGGCGCTCGGGAAGCCGACCAGTCCGATGTCGGCGACGCTCTTGAGCTCGAGGACGACGTCCCTGGCCTCGCCGGGCTCGCCGAGCAGCGCGAAGCCGGGCGCCCTGCGCCGCTTGCTGGCCAGCGCGGCGTTGCCCAGCCCGCCGTTGCCGCCTTGGGCGGCGACGAAGCGGGTGCCGGCGCCCACGAGGTCGACCAGCACCTCGCCGTCGCGCGTGCTGACGACCGTGCCGTCGGGGACCTTGAGCTCGATGTCCTCGCCGTTGCCGCCCGCGCGGTTGCTGCCCTCGCCCTGCGAGCCGCTCTTCGCCTTGCGGTGCGGCGAGCGGTGGTAGTCGAGCAGTGTGGTGGTGTTCGGGTCGACGACGAGGACGATGTCGCCGCCGCGACCGCCGTTGCCGCCGTCGGGACCGCCGAGCGGCTTGAACTTCTCGCGGTGGACCGACACGCAGCCGTGTCCGCCGTCGCCCGCTGCCAGATGCAGCACGACGCGGTCCACGAACGACGGAATGGCCATGTCTTCTCTGTCCTCACGCTGTGACATTCCACAAAACAGGGCGGGCCGGTCGAGTGACCGGCCCGCCCTGATGATTCAGGTGTGTTGCTCGTGTGGAGCGGGGGTCACTCCCCCGCCGGCACGACGATGTTGACGACCTTGCGGCCACGCTTGACGCCGAACTCGACGGCGCCGGAGGACGTGGCGAACAGGGTGTCGTCCTTGCCACGGCCGACGTTGTCGCCCGGGTGGAAGTGGGTGCCGCGCTGGCGGACGATGATCTCGCCGGCGTTGACGACCTGGCCGCCGAAGCGCTTCACGCCGAGCCGCTGAGCGTTGGAGTCGCGCCCGTTCTTGCTGGACGAGGCGCCCTTCTTGTGAGCCATCTCGAGGTACCTGCCTACTTCGTCTCGATGCCGGTGACCTTGACCTGGGTGTACTTCTGGCGGTGCCCCTGGCGCCGCCGGTACCCGGTCTTGTTCTTGTACCGGAGGATGTGGATCTTCGGGCCCTTGGTGGCGCCGACGATCTCGGCCGTGACGGACACACCGGCCAGCTTGCTGGCGTCGGTGGTCACGGTCTCGCCGTCGACGAGCAGGACCGCCGGCAGCGTGACGGTGGCGCCGACCTCGGCGTTGTCGAGCCGGTCGACGTCGATGACGTCTCCGACGGAGACCTTTCGCTGGTTACCGCCGCTGCGGACGATCGCGTACACCGCGGACTCACTCTCTCGCTCGGGCTTCGGGCGCGCATGCCGATGCTCAGTGAGCGGGCACGCGGGTATGGGCGCGAAGAGCGCCGACGCCCTAGGGTACGGAATTGGTCAGGGTCGGGTCAAACTCAGGGGACGGGACTGCCGGCCGGACGCTCGGCCCGGCGCCGGGTGCGGCGCGGACGAGTCGCTTCGGCCGACTGCTCGGCCGCCTGCTCCGTCGTGGGTTCGGGCGGCGGAGGCGGCGGAGGCGGAGTGGACGGCGTGGCCGCCGTGCCGGCGTCGTTGCCGGTGATGGCGGGCTCGGCCGCCGGAGTGGTGCTGTCGGCGGAGCCCGCCGCTCGCACGGCCCGCCGGCGCCGGCTGGTGGCCGGCCGCGTCGCCTTGGTGGCGTCGCCCCCGGCCGTGGCGCCGGTGTCGGCGGTACCACTGTTCTCGAACGGCGCGCCGCCCTCGGACGACGCGGAGTCGCCGCCGGACGCCGCGGCGGGCTCGGCCGGCCGCTCGTCGTGACCGTTGCCGTTGCCGACCGGCATGAGGTCCGCGGGCGAGGCCTCGCCGGGGCTGGCCAGTGCCTCGAGCTTGGGTGTCAGAGCCTCGACCGGCTGCGGCGCGGGCACCGGCGCCGGCTCGGCCTTGCGGCGCCGGCCACGGCGCTCGGAGCGGCCGGACCGGCCCTCGTCGGACCCGGACGACCCAGCGGACGACCCACCGGACGAGCCGCCGGACGAGCCGTTGCCGGACTCGACCGGGTGGGCGTGGATGAGCAGGCCGCGGCCCTTGCAGTGCGGGCACGGCTCGCTGAACGCCTCGAGCAGGCCGGTGCCGATGCGCTTGCGGGTCATCTGCACCAGACCCAGCGACGTGACCTCGGCGACCTGGTGCTTCGTGCGGTCGCGGCCGAGGCACTCGACCAGCCGGCGCAACACGAGGTCGCGGTTGGCCTCGAGCACCATGTCGATGAAGTCGACGACGATGATGCCGCCGATATCGCGCAGCCGCAGCTGACGCACGATCTCTTCGGCCGCCTCGAGGTTGTTCTTGGTGACGGTCTCCTCGAGGTTGCCGCCGGACCCGGTGAACTTGCCGGTGTTGACGTCGACGACGGTCATCGCCTCGGTGCGATCGATGACCAGCGAGCCGCCGCTGGGCAGCCAGACCTTGCGGTCCATGGCCTTGGCGATCTGCTCGTCGATGCGGAACGCGGCGAAGACGTCGTCGGTGCCGGTCCACTTCTCGACGCGGTCGCGCAGCGAGCCGGCGACGCTGGAGACGTATTCGTCGATGGTGTCCCAGGCGCGGTCGCCGGAGACGACCAGCTTGGTGAAGTCTTCGTTGAAGAGGTCGCGGACCACCTTGATGGCGAGGTCGGGCTCGCCGTGCAGCAGCTGCGGCGCGTTGCCGGAGGACTTCTTGCGCAACGCCTCCCACTCGGCCTTCAGCCGCGCGACGTCGTTGGTGAGCTCCTCCTCCGAGGCGCCCTCGGCGGCGGTGCGGACGATGACGCCGGCGTCCTCGGGGACGACCTGCTTGAGGATCTTCTTCAGCCGGGTGCGCTCGGTGTCGGGCAGCTTGCGGCTGATGCCGTTCATCGACCCGCCGGGGACGTACACGACGTACCGGCCGGGGAGGCTGACCTGGCTGGTCAGCCGGGCACCCTTGTGGCCGATGGGGTCCTTGGTGACCTGCACGAGCACCGACTGGCCGGACTTGAGGACGTCCTCGATGCGCTTCGGGCCGTCGGACTTGCCCAGGCCGCTCCAGTCGACCTCGCCGGCGTACAGGACGGCGTTGCGGCCGCGGCCGATGTCGACGAACGCCGCCTCCATGGCGGGCAGCACGTTCTGCACCCGGCCGAGGTAGACGTTGCCGATCAGCGACTGCTGCGAGGCGCGGCTGACGTAGTGCTCGACCAGGACGTCGTCCTCGAGGACGGCGATCTGGGTGAGGTCGCCCGTCTGCCGCACCGCCATGACCCGGTCGACCGCCTCGCGGCGGGCCAGGAACTCGGCCTCGGACAGGATGGGCGGACGACGCCGGCCGGCCTCGCGACCCTCGCGGCGGCGCTGCTTCTTCGCCTCGAGCCGGGTCGAACCCTTGACCGAGGTGACCTCGTCGTCGAGTTCGCGGCCGTCGCGCACCCGGACCACGGTGTTGGGCGGGTCGTCCGGACGGGGCTCGTCGCCGTCGTCGTTGCGGCGGCGCCGGCGGCGGCGACGACGGCGGCTGCCGCCCTCGTCGGAGTCGGCGTGGTCGTCGTCGGACTCGCCCTGCGAGTCGTCGTCGCCGTGGTCGGCGGCCTCGTGCCGGCCGTGCCGCTCGTCGTCGGAGTCGGATTCGTCGTCGCCGGAGGCGTCGGCGCCGTCGTCGTCGGAGCGACGGCGGCGGCCGCGGCCACCGCGGCGGCGCCGCCTGCGGCGGGTGGCGTCGCCGTCGTCGTCGGAGTCGTCGGCATCGCCGGTGGTGTCGTCGGCATCGGCGGTGGTGTCGGGCTCTTCGGTCTGCTCGACCTCTTCCTCGGCCTGCTCGGCCTCGGGCTCAGGCGCCGGCTCGGCCTTCGCCCGGCGGCGGCCGCGGGCCGGCTCGGCGGCCTCGGGGTCGGGCGCGGCGAACAGCGGCGCGGCGGAGAACGCCGGGGCCTGGAACAGGACGGAGGAGGCGCGCGCCTCGCTGGCCGCGCTCTCGTCGCCGGACGGCGCGAACGCCGGCTCCGGCTCGGCGAGGTGGGCGGCGGGGGTGTCGTCCTCGGCCTCCGCCTCGGCCTGCAGCGGCTCGGGGGCGGGCTGGGCGGCCTTGCGCGACCGCGACCGCTTGCGCGGCGCGGGGGGCGCCTCGGTGACGGCGACCGGCGCCGCCTCGACGACCGGCGCGGGCTCGGCGACCGGCGCGGGCTCGGCCGGGTCGCCGACCGCCAGCAGTCCGTCGTCCACCTGTGCGGCGGCGGTCTTGCGGCCGGTCGCCTTCTTGGCCGGAGCCTTCTTGGCGGTCTTCTTCGCGGCCGTCTTCTTGGCGGCGGCCTTCTTCGCCGTCTTCTTGGCCGGCGCGGCCGCAGCGTCGTCGCTGCTCATCGGCTCGCCGGCGTCGTGCAGCGTGGGCTCGGCGGCCGGCGGGCCGGCGGCCCGGCTGACGGCGCGGCGCCGACGCGACTGGGCGGGCTCGGTGCCGGTGGCGTCGGCCTGGACCGGCGCCGACGAGTTGGTATCGCCGGACGAGCCGGGGTTCTCTTCCGTCATATGGTGCACTCCTGTCGGCCCGGTGGATGGGGCGCCGCGCCTCGCTCGGCGCGCTGCTGCCCATCTGCCGGGGCACTACATCGGGCCACCTGGAGCGTCCTGACGACGGCCGCTACAGGTGGAAAGCCTGTGATCGGCGACGTCCACCGGACCTGCGCGTCGTCGGGCCCGTGCTCAGCGCCTGCCGCGGCGGCGCACCCTGTTCAGGGCGCCTCGCGGCCGGGCCGCTTGGCGGACCCACCGTGCCGAGCATCTCCGCGGCGACCATGGTCGACCACACGGGACGTCGGCGAGGACGTCGTCGGACCGAGCGGCGTGTACCGCCCGACCAGTTCCGAGTATCGCACATGTCCACCCGGAAACCGTGACAACGGCCGCCCGCACCCCCTCCGCACGCCGCCGCCGGAATGGTATCGCCGCAGGTCGGCGGGCTCGCCTTGCCGTGTGCCGTAGATCACGTCGGGTCATGTCACGTGTCGTGCCGCCCGGGCGCGTCCGCGAGCGGATCGGCCAGCACGCCGGCGTCGTCGTCCCACTCCCCCTGGGCCAGCCGGACGGCGCGGTGCGGCTGCGGCGGGGTGAACCCGGCGACGACGCGCAACCCGGCCAGCACCTCGTCGGGCCGCACCGTCGGCGACTGGTGGCGCACCACGGTGCGCAGCGTGACGGGGTCGGCGGCGGTGTCGGCGGTCAGACGCAGCACGGCGGCTCGCGGGTCCAGCTTCCGCACGCCGTTCTTCGTCAGCCGCTCGACCGGCACGGAGCCGGCCGCCAGGAACACCGTCACCGCTGCCGCGACCTGCTCGGGCACCGCACCGGGCAGCTCGATCGCCCAGCTCGACGCCTGCAGCCGGTCGGCGAGAGCGCCCGGGCCGGCCTCGACCACCTCGACGACGTCCAGGCCCGGCGGCAGCGCCGCGTCGAGCGTCGCCCGCACCTGCTCCGGGTCGCAGACCCGGGTGACGGCCAGCTCCAGGTACTCGGCCTCGCTGGCGGCGCCCGTGGGCGCGGCGCCGGCGTAGGAGACCCGCGGGTGCGGCGTGAACCCCTGCGACCAGGCCATCGGCACGTCGGCGCGGCGCAGCGCCCGCTCGAACGCGCGCTGGAAGTCGCGGTGGCTGGTGAACCGCAGCCGGCCGCGCTTGGCGAAGCGGACGCGCAGCTTCTGGACGGCGGGCAGCTGCTGGTGGGGCGCGGTGCTCAGGGTCGGTCCTCTCGGTGGACGTGATTGCCGGGCCAGGACCCATTGTCACGTGGGCGCGGCGGGCGTACGTTCCATTTCACCAGTCATCTGTCTTTGGGGGGCAGAGCGATGACCGGTCTCGACGACGATGTGGCGGTCGGCGGCCTGCGTTCGCTGCTGACCGGCGACGTGCTGACGCCGGACTCACCGGGCTACGACGACGCCCGGACCGTCTTCAACGCCATGATCGACCTGCGGCCGGGCCTGATCGCGCAGTGCGCGAACCGGTCCGACGTCGCGCTGGCGGTGGCCTTCGCCCGTGAGCACGGCCTCGAACTGGCCGTCCGCGGCGGCGGACACAGCGTCGCCGGCCTGGCGAGCACCGACGGCGGGCTGGTGGTCGACCTGCGCCGGATGAACTCCGTCAGCGTCGACCCGGTGGCCCGCACCGCCACCGTCGGCGGCGGCGCCACCATGGCCGACCTCGATCGGGCCTGCACGCCGCACGGCCTGGCGACCACCGGCGGCCGGGTGTCGACGACCGGCGTCGGCGGGTTCGTGCTCGGCGGCGGCAGCGGCTGGCTGGACCGGCTGTTCGGTCTGGCCTGCGACAACCTGGTCGAGGCCGAGGTGGTCACCGCCGACGGCGAGACCGTCCGGGCGGCCGAGGACAGCCACCCCGACCTCTTCTGGGCGCTGCACGGCGGCGGCGGCAACTTCGGCGTCGTGACGTCGCTGACGCTGCGGCTGCATCCGCTGACGGAGTCGGCGCTGGGCCTGCTCCTCTGGGCGCCGGAGCACGGTCCGAAGGTCGTCCGCGCGTTCCGCGACCTGATGGCCGACGCCCCGGACACGCTCGGCGGCGGCGTCATCTACCTCACCGGACCCGAGGGCGAGGAGTTCGTGCCCGCCGAGCTCGTCGGCCGGTTGGCGGTGGCCGTCGGACTCGTGCACGCGGGAACCGAACGGTCGCTGCGCGAGCTGGCGGCGCCGCTGTTCGACGCGGCCCCGGCGGGCGCGATGGTCGCCGAACTGCCGTACGACCAGCTGCAGTCCGCCCTGGACGACCCGCCCGGCCACCGCAACTACTGGTCCGCCGAGCACCTGGCGACGTTGCCCGACGAGGCCGTCGACGCGTTCTGCGCCCAGGCGACCGGCATGATCGTCCCGTCGGCGTCCCAGCACGTGCTGTTCTGCATGGGCGGCGCGGTGGCCGGCGGCCCCGGTGACTATCCCGTCCCCTGGCGGCGGGCCGACTGGGTGGTGCACCCGTTCGGGCTGTGGACCGACCCCGCTGACGACGCCCGCGGCCGGCAGTGGGCGCACGACGTCTGCGCCGCCGTCCGGCCGTGGAGCACCGGCGCCGTGTACCTCAACTTCATCGGCGACGAGGGCCGTGGCCGGGTGGTGTCCGGGTTCGGCACCGAGGGTTACGCACGGCTGGCCGCCGTGAAGGCGCGCTACGACCCGGCGAACCTGTTCCGGCGCAACCACAACGTGGCGCCGGCCTGACGGTTCAGGAGAGGCGTAGCTCGCCCTCGAGGACGGTCCGCGCGCGACCGGCCAGCTCGAGGCGGTCGCCGCGCATCGTCACGCCGACGGTGCCGCCACGGGCGGAGAGCTGCGCGCCGGTCAGTGTGGTGCCGTCGGGACGGCCCAGCTCCTTCGCCCAGTACGGCCCGAGCACGCAGTGCGCCGACCCCGTCACCGGGTCCTCGGCGACGCCCACCGCCGGCGCGAAGAACCGGGACACGAAGTCGTACGGCGAGCCGTCGTCGGCGCGCGCGGAGACGATGACGCCACGCGCCTCGACCGCCGCCAGGGCGACGACGTCGGGCGCCAGCTCGCGCACCACCGTCTCGGACTCGACCACCGCGAGCACGTCGAACCGGCTCCGGCCGGTCCAGGTGGGCGTCGCGCCGAGCGCCGCCACCAGCCCGTCGGGCACCGGCGCCGCCTCGGGCGGCAGCGCCGGGAAGTCCATGCCCACGATGCCGGTCCGGTCGCGGGTGACGGCGAGCACGCCGCTGCGGGTGCTGAACCGGATGGGCCCGGCCTCGCCCCGCTCGAACAGCACGTGCGCCGTCGCCAGCGTGGCGTGGCCGCACAGGTCGACCTCGACCTCGGGCGTGAACCAGCGCAGCCGGTAGTCGACCGCAGGGGTCGCCCGAGCCGCCTCGTCGCCCTCGACGGGTTCGACGAACGCGGTCTCGGAGTGCTTCAGCTCCGCCGCGACGGACTGCATCCACTCGTCCGTGACGGGACGGTCCAGCAGGCACACACCGGCCGGGTTGCCGCCGAAGGGACGATCGGTGAACGCGTCGACGACGAGGATCCGCACGGTGTCCAGCGTACGAGCCCGCCTCCCCATGATCACCCGCGATCCCACAGGTCCGGAATGACCGGGTCAGACGACGGTCAGCGGGAGCAGCGCGCGGCCGGTCGGGCCGGTCTGGATCTCGGTGCCCATCGACGGGCAGACGCCGCAGTCGAAACACGGTGTCCACCGGCAGTCGTCCAGCTCGACCTCGTCGACGGCGTCCTGCCAGTCGTCCCACAGCCAGTCGCGGTCGAGGCCGCTGTCGAGGTGGTCCCAGGGCAGCACCTCGTCGCGGTCGCGTTCGCGGGTCGTGTACCAGGCGAGGCCGACCGGCTCGCCGGCCAGCGCCGTCTCGGCGCCCGTGACCCAGCGGTCGTAGGAGAAGTGCTCGCCCCAGCCGTCGAACCGGCCGCCTGCGTCCCACACGGCCTTGATGACCCGGCCGACGCGGCGGTCGCCGCGCGACAGCAGGCCCTCGACCATGCTCGGCTTGCCCTCGTGGTACCGCAGCCCGATGGACTTGCCGTAGGAGCGGTCGGACTTCACCTTCTCGCGCAGCTTGCGCAGCCGGGCGTCGACGACCTCGTGGTCGGCCTGGCCGGCCCACTGGAACGGCGTGTGCGGCTTGGGCACGAACCCGCCGATGGACACCGTGCAGCGGATGTCGCCGCGCCCCGACGCCTTGCGGCCGGCCTCGATGACGCGCTTGGCGAGATCGGCGATGGCCAGCACGTCGTCGTCGGTCTCGGTCGGCAGGCCGCACATGAAGTACAGCTTCACCTGCCGCCAGCCGCTGCCGTAGGCCGTGCTGACCGTGCGGATGAGGTCGTCCTCGCTGACCATCTTGTTGATGACGCGGCGCATGCGCTCGGTGCCGCCCTCGGGCGCGAACGTCAGCCCGGACCGGCGGCCGTTGCGCGACAGCTCGTCGGCCAGCGTGACGTTGAACGCGTCGACCCGCGTGGACGGCAGCGACAGCGACGTGTTGGTGCCGTCGTACCGGTCGGCCAGGCCCTTCGCGATCTCGCCGATCTCTGAATGATCAGCGCTCGAAAGCGACAGCAGGCCCACCTCGGTGAAGCCGGAGTTCTTCACGCCCTCGGCGACCATCGCGCCGACGGTCTCGATGGAGCGCTCGCGCACCGGCCGGGTGATCATGCCGGCCTGGCAGAACCGGCAGCCCCGGGTGCAGCCGCGGAAGATCTCGACGCTGTACCGCTCGTGGACGGTCTCGGCCAGCGGCACCAGCGGCTTGCGCGGGTAGGGCCACTGGTCGAGGTCCATGACGGTGTGCTTGCGGACGGTGGCCGGCACGCCCGGGCGGTTGGGCACGACCGCGGCGATCGCGCCGTCGGGCCGGTAGCTGACGTCGTAGAACTTGGGCACGTACACCCCGCCGCCGGCGGCCAGCCGCAGCAACAGCTCGTCGCGGCCGCCGGGCCGTCCCTCGGCCTTCCACTCGCGCACCACCTCGGTGACGGCCAGCACGATCTCCTCGCCGTCGCCCAGCACGGCGGCGTCGAGGAAGTCGGCGACCGGCTCCGGGTTGAACGCCGCGTGCCCGCCGGCGAGGACGACGGGGTGGTCGTCGCCGCGGTCGGCGGCCAGCAGCGGGATGCCGGCGAGGTCGAGCGCCGTCAGCAGGTTGGTGTAGCCGAGCTCGGTGGCGAACGAGATGCCGAGCAGGTCGAACGCGCCGACCGGGCGGTGGGCGTCGACGGTGAACTGGCCGATGCCGTGTTCGCGCATGAGCTTCTCGAGGTCGGGCCAGACCGCATACGTGCGCTCGGCCAGCACGCCGTCCTGCTCGTTGAGCAGTTCGTAGAGGATCTGGACGCCCTGGTTGGGCAGGCCGACCTCGTAGGCGTCGGGGTACATCAGCGCCCACCGCACCTGCGCGTCGTCCCAGTGCTTCACCGTCGCGCCGAGCTCGCCCCCGACGTACTGAATGGGCTTGGACACCCTCGCCAGCAACGGCTCGAGCTGGTCGAACAGGGACTCGACGGGCATGGACGTCCTACTCACGAGTGGTCTCTCAGGCGGTCACGGGTATGGTAACCACCACGAAGGGATCGGGTCTCGGGCACGACCGGACATCCATGCGTCTGCGATACAGCCATATCGGCTATGAAAGGCAGCAGGTATGACCGACTCCGCCCATGTCGTCCCGGACGGCTTCCAGACACCGTCGTTCGAGACCCGGCCGCTGGAGACCCAGCCCGGCGTCGAGAACGCGCCCGACATCATCGCCCGGCCGCCGACCTGCCCGCCGCACGACCCCGGCACCAGCAGCCGCGAGGAGCTCGAGATGGCGCTGCAGCGCGCCCAGCTGGTCGCCGACGACTGCGAGTCGCTGTTCTCGGCGGCGCAGCGGGCCATGGAGGACGGCGCCTGGGTGAGCAGTCTGGCCGACCAGTTCTCCGGTGGCCTCGCCACGCACGCCCGGCTGGCCGGTTCGGTCGCCGAGTCCTGTGTCGAGGTCATCCAGGCCGCGCTCGACGCCTGCGGCGACGACGAGCTGCTGGAGGTGCGGCCGCGGTGACGAAGGCCAGCGACAGCCTCGCCCCCGACCCCGGCAAGCTCGGTGGCGCCTCCACCGACAAGCTGGCCGGCGGATCGGTCGAGAAGGAGTACGTCGACCACACCGCCATCGACTACTCGGCCTACGCCGACGACGGTGGCGGCGGCGGGTACGACGGCGGCGGTGGCGGCGGGTACGACGGTGGTGGCGGCGGCGGGTACGACGGTGGTGGCGGTGGCGGTGGCGACGACACCGCCGAGGACCCGCCCGCCGAACCCGACGACGAGGCGCCCCAGGACCCGCTCTACGCCGACAGCGACGACGACGGCGACGAGGACACCCCCGTCGCCGACGTCTTCGGCGACACCGAGCACCCCACCAAGCCCGGCGACCCGGACGCCGACCTGCCCGAGCTCGAGGACCCGGTCGAGCCGCAGCCACCGAGCACCACGGTCTCCATCGACGTCGAGGCCATGACCCGGCTGGTGGCCGCCATGGAGCGGTCCGGCGAGCAGATCCTGTCTCTGCAGGACGAGATGCGCACGATCCTGTCCGGCGTGCATCTCGAGACCTCCGGCACCGCGCGCTTCGACCAGGTGCACGCCTGGATCGAGGAGGAGCTGCCCGGCCTGCGGCGGCGCCTGGCCATGGCGCAGGACCTGCTCGGCGGGGGCGGCATCGGCACGCAGCCGGACGAGCACCACCCGACGCCGCGCCCATACGTCGGCGACGAGTCGCAGATCAGCACCAAGCCGGCGCACGAGTCGTACGACGCGGGCCGCACCACCGCGCGGCACTTCGCCACCCCGCACGGCGACGAGACCACGCGCACGCTGGTCACCGAGCTCCGCGCCAACCGCCACGACCCCTACTACGCCCGCGAGGTCGCGCACACCGCCGACCCCGAAACGCTGGTGCGCGCCGTCGTCCAGGCCGGCGACGACGAACTGACCGAGCTCACCGCCGCCACGGTGGCCACGGCCGCCCGTGGCACCGGCGAGCTGGCACCGCCGGCCGGCTACGAGGAGCAGTGGGCGGCGCTGCGCGAGAGCGACGACCCCGCCGTCGCGGCCGCCGCGGAGCAGCTCCGCCCGGCCTGACGGCCGGTACCGGCACGACGGCCGGCCGCGGCGCTCAGCCGCGGCCGGGCCGGTCGGCGAGCGTCGTCTCGGGGACCTGCACCAGCTGCCACTGGCCCGCGGCGGAGAACAGGCCGCGGCCGGGCGGCATGCCGCCGGTGAGCGAGCGGGGCAGCTTGATGCCGAAGTGCTCGCCGTCGGCGGTGGCGGCCGGCGACAGCAGCAGGCCGGAGCGGGACTTCTTCAGCACCGATGCCGGGCCGCGGTAGCTGCTGCCGAGGTCGTCGGTGGTGCCGGCCGCGATGATGACGCTGCCGGTGTCGCGCAGCTTCGGCAGGTGCTTGGTCAGCAGGTCGACCATCCAGCCGTCGACGCCCATCAGCTCGAGGTCGTCGACGACGACGGCGGTGGGCCGGCCGCCCTTCTCCGGGACCATCGACTCCCAGAGCTTGGTGCCCTCGTCCTTGTCGATCTCGAGCCCGGTGACGGCCTCGACGCCGGGCTGGCCGGCGAGCTCGCGCAGCGGGCTGCGCCGCGGCGTGATGATCAGCAGCTTCCAGTCGCGGTCGAGCATCGACCGGGTCATCGTCAGCAGCGTGGTGCTGCGACCGGACCGGCGCGGCCCGAGCACGAGGATGCCGGGACCGTGGTCGATGGCGTCGAGCGCCCGCAGCGTGAGGGTGTCGCCGCCGACCGCGACCGGGATCTCCGTCGGCGCGAGCGGCCGATCGACCAGTTCCATGGCGTCGGCGTAGCCGATGCGCGAGGGCAGCTGGTCGACGCGGAACGGCAGCATGCGGCGCCCGACGCCGGCGTGGCGCTCTTTGGCCTCGCGGGCGATCTGCTGCAGCGCCGCGACCTGAGCGGTGCCCTCGACGTCGTCGGTGAGCAGCGCGATCTGGGTCTCGCGCAGGCCCTCGGCGCGGAACCCGCGCCCGGCCGCCATGTGCTCGGGCACCTTCTTCGGGTGCAGCCCGATGCTGTTGAAGTCGCCGTTGTCGGTCATGCGCAGCATCAGCTTGTCCTCGACCAGCGCCGACACCCGGCCGACGAGCGCCGTCCGGTCGGCCGCCATGACGACCTTGACGCCGACCCCGGAGCCCTCCTGCAGGATCTGCAGCCACTGGTCGATGAGCCGGCCGCTGTCGAAGTTCTCGAACGACTGGACGAAGCCCTCCCAGCGGTCGAACAGCACCAGGATGTAGGGCAGCCGGGCGTCGGGCTCGGCCGCGGCCCGCTGCTCGCTCAGGTCGGAGAAGCCCTGCTCGGCGAGGAGTTGCTGCCGGCGGCCGATCTCGGCCCGGATGCGGGCGGACAGCGCGGACAGCCGCTCGGGCTGGTCGCGGCTGACGACGGCGCCGGTGTGCGGCAGCCCGACCATGGGCAACAGCGCGTTGTTGCCACAGTCGATGCCGTAGAGGTGGACGTCGCGCGGCGAGAGGGTGCGGCCGACGAGCCCGGCGACCGCCCGCAGCGCGGTGGACCGGCCGCTGCGCGGCGCGCCGTAGATGCCCAGGTGCCCGCCGCCGGAGAGGTCGTAGACGGCCACCGAGCGGCTCTGCTGGTGCGGGAGGTCGACGGCGCCGAACGGGATGCGGATGTCGCGCCCGCTCTCGATGACGGCTCTGGGGTCGGCGAGGACCTGGTCGAGCGTGACGACGTCGTCGAGCGGCGGCAGCCACGGCGGCGGCGGCGCGGAGATGCCGGTGCGCTGCGACGCCTCGTTGATGGCGGTGACCAGGCTCTCGAGGTCGGTCGGGATGGAGACGTCCTCGTCCTTCTCGCCGCCGTTGTCCTGCCGTTGCGGCGGCCGGCCGAGAGTGTCCCACTGGAGCGCGCGCAGGTCGACGGCCACCGCCGCGCCCGGCGTGTGCGGCCGGCCACCGACCCGGGAGGACTGGAACGGCACCAGCGACGACGCGCCGAGGCGGGCGTAGGCGCGGCCCGGCGTCGACTTGGAGATCTCGGCGGCGTCGCGGGCCTCGATGACGTCCTGGCTGTCGCCGGCGTCGGTGACCCGCAGCGCGATGCGCAGGTTGGTGTTCGACTTGATCTCGGCGCTGACGACACCGGCCGGCCGCTGGGTGGCCAGCAGCAGGTGGACGCCGAGCGAACGACCGCGGCGGGCGATGTCGACGAGGCCCTTGACGAACTCGGGCAGCTCGGTGACCAGCGCGGCGAACTCGTCGATGATGATCATCAGCCGCGGCATCGGCTCGTCGTCGGGCCCCTTGGCGGCGAGGTAGTCCTCGATGTCCTTCTTCCCGGCGCGGGCCAGCTGCCGCTCGCGGCGGTGCAGCTCGGCGGCGAGGCTGTCGAGGGCCCGGGTGGTGAGGTGACCGTCGAGGTCGGTGACCATGCCGACGGTGTGGGCGAGGTTGTTGCAGTCCTTGAACGCCGCGCCGCCCTTGTAGTCGACCAGCACGAACGTCATCTCGTCCGGCCGGTTGGCGACCGCCAGCGACGCGATCAGCGTCTGCAGCAGCTCGGACTTGCCCGAACCGGTGGTGCCCGCCACCAGGCCGTGCGGGCCGTCGGCTTTGACGTCGACGGCGAACGCGCCGTCCATGCCCTCGCCGATGATCGCCTTCGTGGTGCGCCCGACGGTGGCCCACCAGCCCACGATGGCGTCGGGCGTGGGCGGGTCGAGCTTGAGGACGTCGAGCAGCCGGCTCGCCAGCGGCAGCGCCGAGGACAGGTCCTCGGAGCTGACGTCCTTGACCGGGGCCAGGGCGCGGCCGAGCCGCTCGCACCATCGCGGCGACACGACGTCGAGCCGGATGCCCTCGACCGTCGGGTTCCCGGTGCGGCGCACGGTCGCGACGCCGTCCTTGATGGCCACCACGGCGCGGCACTCCTCGGGCAGCAGCCGCTCGTCGGCGTCGATGCAGAGGAACAGCATGCCCAGCTTGGGGCCGTCGCGCAGCAGCGTGATGAGGCCGGGCAGCAGCCGGATGCGACGGGCGCCGTCGAGCACCACGAGCAGCGGCGGGAAGCTGATGCCGCGCGAGGACGAGATGGTGTTGCGGTCGTTCAGCACGGCCTTGCGCTGCTCCATGATCGACATCAGCTCGGCGACCCGGCGGTTCGTGGTCTCCTCGTCGGAGCCGATGCCGGCCAGGACGTCGGAGTCGTCGCCGCGGCGCACGTGTGGCAGCCACCGCATCCAGTTCCAGGCCGACTCGCCCTCGGCGTCGGAGAGGACGACGACGTCGATGTCGGCGGGGCTGTGCAGGGTGGCGACCTGCGCGATCATCCAGCCGGCCACCTGCCGGCGGACGTCGTCGTGGCCGGCCACGCCGGTGACGCCGGTCTGTTCCAGCGGCACGCCGACCGGCACGTCCGGCGCGGTCCACAGCAACGCGCGCTCGTGCTCCTCG
Source organism: Jiangella endophytica (assembly GCF_003427025.1). GTDB lineage: Bacteria > Actinomycetota > Actinomycetes > Jiangellales > Jiangellaceae > Jiangella > Jiangella endophytica. The sequence goes on along the minus strand of NZ_QVAI01000020.1, from coordinate 24,726 downwards.
CGTCTGGGGTCGGTCAGCGACACCTCGCTGGGCACGTCGGCGGTGCCCACCCGGACGTGCAGGAAGTCGGGGTCGGTGCGCCGGCGCTCCCAGAGCCGGGCCCGCGGACCGGTGGCGAACAGCAGCAGCGCCGACGGGTCGGGCAGGTCGCGGCGGCGGGCGGAGCGCTCCTCGACGAGGCCCTCGTAGGCCTGCTGCTCGATGCGCCGCATGCGCTCGACGTAGGTCTTCATGTCGTCGTGGTAGCGGTTCTGCTGCTGCGCACGGGTGCCGCGGTAGCGGGCGATCATCATGACCGGCGTGATGATCATGATCATCAGGCTGAACGGCGACCGGGTGAAGTAGTACATGCCGGCGCCCATGACCATCGGCGAGAGCGCGAGCGCCCAGGGCATCGGCTCCTTGTCGGGCTTGCGCGGCTCGGACGGCAGCCGGAACTCGGTCTGCCGGGGCGGCGGCAGCAGCCGCGGCGGCCGGTTGTAGTCGAGCGTGACGCCACCGGGGCTCCGCGACAGCGAGGCGTCGGGCTCGACCGGCAGCGCCAGTTCCAGCATGACGTCGCCGACCACCAGCGCGCCGCCCGGGAGCCAGGCGACCGGTTCGTCGACGGCCACGCGGTCGAGGTGCAGGTACGGGCGGTCGGCCTCGGGGTCGACGGTGAGGTTGGGGTGCTTGAGCCGGGCGAGGTCCTCCATGCGCTTCTTGAACCGGCGGCGCTTGCGCTTGCGCTTCTTGCGCGGGGCTTCCTCGTCCTCCTCCTTCGGCACCACGATGGGGCCTTCGAGCAGGCGGTCGCGCGGCGGCGGCGGAACCAGGACGCCGATCAGCGACGGGTCGGGCGTCAACGTGACGACGCCGTCGACGGTGACGTCGAGGCGGGCGGCCACCGGCGGGGTGTCCTCGCCGTCCAGGTGGACGCCGGAGCCGGCCCGGCTGCCGATCTCGTGGCTGCCCGGCGACAGGTAGTCGACCCGGCCCGAGCCCGGCCCGGACACGGTACGCACCTGGACGACGCCGGTGCGCTCGCCGAAGACGTCCGGCAGCGGGGCGCCGACGCCCACGAGGGCGCCGTTGTGCAGGGCGGACTCGGCCACCTTCTCGCCCGGGTGCAGTGGAACGCCGCCGAGATAGAGGACCGGAGGAAGATCGGAGTCGGTGAACGCCTCGTCGAGGACGCTCTCGCCGACGACGCCGAGGTGGCGGCCGGCGGTGTGGACGATGTGCGGTTCGGGCGCCGGGCGCACGCGGGCAGCGAGCTGCCGGGCGATGTCGGCGATGGTGGCGTCGTCCTCGCAGTCGATCGCGAGGTCGACGACGTCGCCGTCGACCGCCGCGGTGGCACTCAGCAACAGCCGCACGTACCCGTCCCAGTTTCCGCCCTCGGCCTCATGGCCCGTTCACGATGTAGCTTACCGTTCCGCGAGTGGCCCACATCCTCGAAAGAATGTGGGCCACTCGCGGGATGCGCCGAACCCAGCGTCAGACTTGTCCGACTGGAACGCTCGTTCCGGCGACGACGACAGCTAGTGAAGCTGTGTCACATCGGGTCTTCGCCGGTGGCGGCGGCGATGTTGTTGTGGTTGGTACGCACGTCGTCGGCGGCACCGGTCAGGGCGTCGCGCAGCGTGTCGAGATTCGTGCGGTACTCCTCCCACGCATTCCGGAAGTCATCCGCGTAACGCCCGGTCCACACGGCGTTCGACACGCCCGTGTCGACCTCCTTCTTGATGGTGTCAGCGGACTCGGAGTTCCGGGTGAAGGTTCCGTGGAGTTCCCGAAGGGTGGGAAGATCTGCACCTACAGCCATGTTACTTACTCCCTCGTGAATGACTCTGCCCCACCGCTTCAGGTGCGGCACGACACTGGAAATTCTACCGGTCGTCGCGCATTTTGCAACTGCTACGCCGGCCTTTTACGGAATTTCTCGGAGCGATTTCAGAAATGGCAACGACAGCATCATCCGAGGGTCATTGGAAACCCCGGACCGGACAATTTGTGTGCCCATTCATGAATTCATCCCGAGACTTTTCGGGTGACCTCCTTCGGCAATGACAGGTGCCCACGACTAAGCGAGATCGCGATGTCTCCCTCCGCCGCCCGGCACGAGCTCCTCGAGCAGCGCGGCCGTCTCCGGCGCGAGCTCGATGCCGCCGATGCCGAGGAGGGACTCGCTCATCTCGCCCTCCACCGCCATGACTCCGCCACGTCCGTCGACGGCGTGCTGGGCGAGGATCAGGTCGCGCCAGAGCAGCTGCTCGGACGGCCTGACCCGCAGCCCGGCCCGAGCAGCGGCGCCCGCCGTGCCCGGATCGCCGCCGTCGCGGGTGATGACGGACAACCGGTGCGCGGCGTCGACCAGCAGGTCCGACGCCACGCGTTCGACGCGCGCCCGGGCGATCCAGGCGTAGCGTCCTTGCGGCCGCTCACTGAGCACCGGGCCGCGGGCCACCCGCAACGCCCGGCGCAGCAGGTCGGCCTCCTCGGACGGACGACGCACCTGCCGCGCCTGGCTGAGCAGCGCGCACACGACGTCCCAATCGAGGACGACGGCCTCGCTCAGCTTCAGCCGGCCGTCCTCGGTCATCAGCAGGTACGGCGAGCCGGCGCGGTCGACGCCCAGCCACTCGCGCACCCGGGCGAAGGTGGACTCGCGCACCGCGGCGGTGACGCCGCGCGGCCACACGGCCGCCGCCAGCACCGTCGGGTGCACCCCCTCGCGGTGCAGCGCCAGGTGCACGACGATCTCGGTGGCCAGCGCGCGGCGCTCGGCCTCGATCTCGGTGCGGGCCTGCACCACCACCGGGCCCAGGATGTAGACCCGGACCGGAGCCGTGGCCAGCTCGGCCTCGGTGACCAGCGTGCGCACCTGCGGCACCTCGGGCCGGATCTCGGGCAGCCAGGCCTCGTTGAACGTCGGGCCCGCGGGATCGGGGTCGTTGCTGCGGTCGGGGTCGACCAGCCCGACGAGCGCCTCGATGCTGCGCCACGACAGTTGGTTCGCCCGGACCGACAGGCCCAGCGCCGGCAGCTCCAGGGTGCCGGCGGCGTCGACGTGGATGCGCCAGCGCGCGCCCGGCACGTCGCCGGCGCAGACCACGCCGAGCGGGGACCGGCCGGCGGCGTTGGTCAGCGCCACCAGCTGGTCGGCCAGTTCGCCGGTGGGCGGCGTGCCGAGCACGAGGTACTCCGGCATCCAGCTGCCGGCCCCGCCCGGGCGGACCCGGCCGGTCAGCACGTCGGTGCCGAGACGGTCGGAGCGGCGGGCGGCCAGCTCCGGCAGCAGCGGCTCGATGCCGTCGACCAGTCGCAGCCGGCCCGGGTCGAAGACGCTGAGCGCGTCGGGCAGGCCGTCGGCGGTGACCCGCAGGTGATCGGACCACTGGTTAGTGGCCAGCTCGACCGCGAGCGCCGTGACCACCTCGAAGGTGGCCTCCGGGTCGCCGTCGATGCTGATGGGCCCGCCGGCCGCCTCGAGGTCGACCAGCACGTCGCGGTCGCCGCTGCGGCCCAGCGACACCAGGCCGGGGTACGGCGCCAGCACGCGGCCGCGCAGTTCGGGGTCGACGGCGACGTCGGAGCGGGTCAGGATCCAGCGGCGGCCTTCGTCGAGCACCGACCACGGCTCGGGCCCGTCGGCCCGCGCGGGCGCCAGCAGCAGCTCGATCGACGTGTTGTCGACCACCGCGGCGTACACCGGGGGCAGCGGCCGGCCGGCCTCCTGGCACGCCGCGGCCAGCTGGCGCAGCGCGTAGTCGAGCCAGCGGGCGCGGTCGGGGTCGGCCCCGACCCGTAGGGCCACCTCGGCCTCGAGCTCGTCGTCGCCCGGCTCCGGCGTGCGCCGCCGGCGGCGCACGAGCTCGAGCGAGGCCAGCAGACCGGCGGCCAGCAGACCGGCGTCGATGAGCCCGGCGTGCGGGTTGGTGTTGACCGACTCGGCCTCGCCGGTGGCGACGAAGTCGGCGAACAGGCCGGCCCCGGTCTCGCCGATGCCCTCCTGCTGGCCGCCGCCCTCCTCGGGCGCGACGGGCGGGGTGGCCGGCGGCGCGGGCGGGGTCTCAGGCACCGGCGCCTCGGCCGTGACGACGTCGACGCCGGCGGCGTCGGCCGGCACGATCAGCAGCCAGTTCGGGTAGATCAGCCGGGCCAGCGACAGCTCGTGACCGTCGGGCTGGGTGCGGCCGCTGTTGAGGTCGAAGATCTCCTGGTAGCGGCGGCCGTCGCCGAGCGTGCGCTCGGCGATGTCCCAGAGGTTGTCGTGGTAGCGGCCGTCGGGCGGCTGCACGATGTAGACCTTCTGGCCGACCAGCGAGGCACCCTCCTCGGGGTCCAGCACCATGTCGCCCAGCCGGTACTCGACCTCCTCCGACGCCGCGGGAGCGGCGGGCGGCGCCTCCTGCTGGACGGTGACCTCGGCCTGACCGTCGTAGGCCTCGGCCGAGATGCTGGTTCCGGCCGTCGGGGCCTCCGGCGCCGCGGCCGGCGCGGCGGCCGCGGCCTGACCCACCGCCGCGGTGGCGACCAGCACCGACGCGACCAGCGCGCGGGCGAACCGCTGGGTCGGCCCGGACAGCGGCACCCGGCTGGGCAGCCCGACGCCGCGGACGGCGCTGCGCAGCTCGATCAGCACGCAGAGGGTGAACTGCAGCCAGGCCAGCCAGACCACCCACAGCAGCACGCCGACCAGCTGCTCGGCGCCGATGGTGGCGGTGAGGTCGTCGCGGGTGGGCAGCGACGTCGGGATGGGCGGCGGACCGCCCAGGATCAGCAGCAGCACCGGCACGCCGATGACCAGCAGCGCGAGCGCGAACCCGGCCGCCATAGCCTGCGGCATGCTGCGCTTGGCCTCGGGCACGCCCCGCTGCTGGAACCGCTGCGGCCCGGTCTCGCGCAGCGACGCCGTCGCCGTGACCGACGCCTCGATCGGCGACACCGGACGGGAGGTGCGCTCGGCGCGGCCCTGCGGCCGCGCGGCGCGGCGCCCCGTGCCCGATCTCCTGTTCTCACTCATGGCAATTCCCCCGTGATGCCGACCGCCGGCCGTGACGTGGCCTGTCCCGCGATGGAGAAGTCCTCGATGAAGATCAGCTGCAGCAGCGACGTGTTGACGGTGTCCTCGGCGCGCACGAACACCTCGTCGCCATTGACCTGCACGCTCACCCGGCCGGCGTCGTAGCCGCGGGCGGTCATGTAGTCGACCGCCGCCTGCCGCGCCTCGGACGCCAGCAGGACCACCTGTCCCGTCTCGCGCAGCGCGTCGATGTCGATCTGGTTGGCGGCCGCGCGGGCCGCCTGTTCGGCGTCGTCGTAGATGCGCTGCCGCGCGTTGATGGCGAACCCTCCGTCGATGACCAGCCCGGCCAGCATGAACAACATGACGGCCAGCGTGACGACCATCGCGCTGATGGCGCCCCGCTCCGACCGCGCCGCCCGCCTCACAGCGTCCCCCGCAGCTCGTCGATGGGCGCGAAGCTCTCGCCCTCGAGCGTGGTGCCGCCCGGGAAGCCGGCGAACCCGAGCCCGCTGAAGCTGACCTGGCAGCTGACCCGGACGCTGATCATCTCGCCCGGCGCGAACGTGCCGGCGAGCTGGACCGGCGCGCAGGTGACGCCGTCGGGCCGAGTGCTGTCGACGATGGCCTGAGCCGCCTGACGCGCCGACGACACGTCGCGCTGCAGCGACGCGGACCGCACGGCGTCGCGGGCCATCGCCTCGACGTCGCCGCGGCGGTCGACGTAGCGGCCCAGCCCGACGATCAGCATCATGACCGCGATGAGGACAGGGGCGAGGATCACGACCTCGATGGCCATGGATCCCTCCTCTCTCCTCGCCGCGCGCGCGGCCCGCAGTCGTGTGATCACAGGTCCGGGACGAACTGCTCGATCGGGCCCTCGATGGTCTGGGTGACCTCGGGAGCCAGGTTGTTGATGATCTCCGTCGACCGGCCGCGGACGGTGACGCGGACGTTGTCGCCCACCTGGATCGCCTCGATGCTGGTGATGATCAGGTGGCCGTTCCCCACGGCGTCGGCGTACTCGCGGCCGCGGGCCTCGGCGGCCGTCAGCGCCGCCGGAGTGCCGCCGCCGACCCGGGCCGTACGCGCCGCCTCACGGGCCGCCGCCGCGGCGATCTGGTTGCCGTGCCAGGTCAGCGTGAACTGCACGATGATGAAGATGATCAAGAACATGATCGGGGTGTAGAGCGCGAGCTCGATCGAGCTCGCTCCCCGCTGTGGTCTCGATCGCAGTCGTGCGATCCGCGCCTGGACGACGTTCATGCTGGGGTCAGAGCCCGCCGCCGCCGGGGGCGTCCGGGATGTCGATGGACTCCGCCTCGCTGGTGACCAGGTTGTAGATGACGACGCCGACCGCGGCGGCCAGCGCCACGAGGATCGCCGTGATGATGACGAACTCGATGGCCGACGCGCCCCGCTCGGGCGCACGGCGGGCGCGGTCGGTGCGCGCCCGCAGGCTCAGCAGCAGCCAGCCCAGCGGGGCGCTTGGCGAGGTGTTCAGCAGCTTCATGGGGGTGGTCTCCTGGTCGTGTCGTGGGTTCGGGCCGTGGTTCCGGGGGTTCGTCAACTCTGCTCCAGCACCCCCATCACCGCCGGGTAGACGAGGAAGAGCAGGAAGCCGCAGCACAGCACCAGCTGGGCGACCAGCATGGACTGTGAGCGCTGCCCGGCCTTCCCTTCGATCTCGGCCAGTTCGCGCCGGCGCAGCGAGCTGGCGCGGGCGGCCAGCGACTCGCGCACCTTGGCGCCGTCCTCGGCCACCAGCGCCAGCGCGGCGGCGAGGTCGCGCAGCTCGTCGACGCCCACCTCGTCGCCCAGCTCGCCCAGGGCCGCCCACGGCGTGACGCCGTGCAGCCGGGCGGTCAGCAGGGTGTCGCGGATGCGGATCATGGCCCAGCCGTCGCTGAGCGAGGACGCGGCCTGCAACGCCTCGGGGACGCCGCGGCCACCGGCGAGGTTCATCGCGACGAGGTCGAGGAAGGAACCGACGACGTGGCGGAAGTCGCGGCGACGGTCGGCCGCGCTGGACCGCGCCGACAGCGTGGGGATCGCCCCGAAGACGATCGCGAGCACCAGCCCGATGGCAGTTCCCGCCGGGATGCTCAGCCCGATGTGGGCCGCCGACATGATCGCGGCCAGCACGACCGGCAGCAGGAAGCCGACCAGTGCGGCCAGGACCGACGTGGCCAGGTGGCCCTCGACGGTCCGCCCGAGCAGTGAGAGGTCGCGACGCAGCGACCCCAGCCGGATGCCGACGCTCTCGAGGGTGCCGCGCAGTTGGCCGCCGAACCGGCGCATGGCGGCGGACTCGCCGGTGCCGCCGGTGACGGTGACCGCGGTGAGGCGGTCGCGCCGGGCCCGGCTGCGCTCGGCGTCGAGCCGGGCCAGCGCGGCCGCGGGGTTGACCCGCTGCACCGACAGCACGTAGCCGAGCAGCAGCGCACCCGCGCCGGCGATGGCGCCCGCGACGAGGATCAGCGTCACGATCGCACCTCCGCCGTCTCGGCGGTGACGAGGAACCGGCCCGGCATCTCGAACTTCGCCAGCCGGCGCATCCAGAAGAAGCCGATGGCGAAGATGGCGATGACGACGCCCAGCACGATCTGGCCGGTCGCGGAGTTGTACGGCTCGACGAAGTCGCGATTGACCAGCGACAGGCCGACCATGAAGAACAGGCTGACCCCGACGACGATCTGCACCGAACGGCGCGTGCTGGCCCGGCCGGCCATGACCCGCTGGCGCATGTCGAGCTCGGCCCGGGCGGAGTCGGCCAGCGACGAGAGCACCTGCCGCAGGCCGGGCCCGCGCAGCCGGGCGTTGAGGATCAGCGCCGACACGACGAGGTCGGCGCTGGCGTCGTCGAGGTCGTCGGCGAAGCGCTCCAGCGCCTCGGGCATCGGCATGCGGATGCGCAGCCGGTCGGCCAGCAGCCGCAGCTGCGGCTGGATGGACGGCGCGGCGGCGTACACCGTGGCCGGGATGGCCTGCTCGAGGCCGACGGCGCCGGCGATGGTGTCGCGCAGCGACTCCGTCCACGATGCCAGGCCCTCCAGCCGGGCGATGGACGTCCGCTCCTCCTTCGCGCCGCCGAACAGCGCCGGCCAGAACGCGACCAGCAGGCCGGCGCCGATGGCGGCGACCGGCCACTGCGTGAGCGCCAGCGTCGCGACGCCGGCGATGATGCCGTACACCGTCTGCCGCCCCAGCCGCTCGAGCAGCGAGCGGGACGAGCCCGGCGACGGCGGCTTCGGCTCGCTGCCGCGGATCGCGACGATCAGCAGCAGGACCGAGGCGCCGACGACGGCCCCGATGAGGGTGATGAGCAGGATGGTGGGGCTCACGCGATCACGCCCGCGTTGGCGTCGTAGCCCACCGCGATGAGGTCCTCGATGCAGGCGATGGGCGCGGCCGGCACGGCGACGCCGTCGGGGCCGGCGGCGAAGATCTCGCTGGACAGCACCCGGCCGTCGACGCCGTTGATCTCGCGGATACTGGAGACGAACCGGCGCAGCCGGCCGCCCTCGGCGAACTCGTTGCGCTTCTCGACGAACACGACGAAGTCGATGGCGCCGGCGATCAGCATCATCGTCGCGTCGACCGGCAGCCGCTCGACCGACTGGATGGCGTAGGTCGAGATGCGGTTGAACACCTCGATGGAGCTGTTGGCGTGGATGGTCGACAGCGAGCCGTCGTTGCCCTGGCTCATCGCGTTGAGCATGGTGACGATCTCGTCGCCCAGCACCTCGCCGACGATGACCCGGCTGGGGTTCATGCGCAGGCTGCGGCGGACCAGCTCGGCCATGGTGATGGCGCCCTGGCCCTCGGAGTTGGGCAGCCGCTCCTCGAACGCGACGACGTTGGGGTGCAGGTCGGCGAACTCGCCGAGGCCCAGCTCGAGCGCCCGCTCGACGGTGATGAGCCGCTCGCCCGCCGGGATCTCGTTGGCCAGCGCCCGCAGCATGGTGGTCTTGCCGGCGTTGGTGGCCCCGGCGATCATGATGTTCTTGCGCGCGGCCACCGCGGCCGACAGGAACGCGGCCAGGTCCTCGGTGACGGTGTCGTAGCGGACGAGGTCGTCGAGGTGCACCCGCGACAGCCGGGCCCGCCGGATCGAGATGGACGGCCGGGCGCACACGCCCATGACGGCCGAGAGCCGGCTGCCGTCGGGCAGCCGGAGGTCCAGCTGCGGGTTCGCGGAGTCGAACGGGCGGCTGGTGAGGCCGGAGTAGGCGCCCAGGATCTGCACCAGCTCGACCAGCTCGTCGTCGCTCTCGGCCACCGGCGCGGCGGTCACCTCGCGGCCGTCGGCGTACTGGATGAAGACCTGGTCGCAGCCGTTGATGTCGATGTTCTCGACGTCGAGGTCGTCGAGCAGCGGCTGCAGCCGGCCCACACCGAACAGAGCGGCGTGGATGCCGGAGGAGATCTCCTCCTCTTCCTCCGCCGACGGCGGCGTGCGCCCGGCGCCGATCTCGGCCCGGGCGTGGGCGTCGAGGACCCGGCCGATGACGGCGCGGGCGAACTGCCGCTCGTCCTCGCCGGTCATGGGCGGGATGCCGTTGGCGGCGTCGTCGCGGCGCTGCCGCGCGAGGGTGTCGGCGACCTCCTCGCGGAGGGTGCGGACGAGGTTCTGGTCCACCGTGGTCAGCTCCTGCTCGGGATACGCGCATGCGCCTGGGCCAGGGTCCGCACGGAGTCGCTGAGCTCGCGCGCCGAGCGAACGAGCAGCGAGCGGTCGATGCGGCGGCTCCACCGGCCGGCCAGGGCGCCGGCGGCCTTGGGGTCGTCGGCGACGCGGCCCAGCACGGTGACCTGGTGGCCGTCGTGCTGCAGCAGCCGGTCGAGGTCGCGCGCGCTCGCGGTGTCGCGGCTCTCGGTGACCAGGGCGATGCCGACCGGGATGCTGCCGGCCTTGCCGATCTGCAGCGGCTCGGCCAGCCAGCTCAGCCGCTCGCGCAGATGCGCGTAGTACTCGATGCCCGGCCGGACCACGAAGACGACGGCGTCGGCGGCATTCATGACCGGCAGCAGCGGCGTGCCGGGGACGATGCGGCCGCAGTCGACCAGCACGTCGACCGGCAGCGTCTTGAGCATGGTGGCCATGGCCGGCCACACCGAGCCGATGCCGGTGAGCTGCTCGGGCCGGACGACGCCGGCCAGCAGGTCGAGGCCGCCGTCGGCGGTCTGCAGGTGCTCGGCCATGTTGGCCTCGGCGACGCCCCGGCGCGCGGCGGCGGCCAGCGACAGCAGGCCGCGCTCGGGGTCCAGCGGCTCGCCCTCGGCGTCGCGGTGACGCAGCGCGAGGTCGCCGCCGGCGGGGTCGAAGTCGGCCACCACGACGTCGGACGGCCAGATGGCCCCGAGGGCGTTGACCGTGGTGGTCACGCCCGGGGAGCCCTTGGCGGACGCGAACGCGATGAGCACCGGCTCAGTCCTCCTCGGACTCGAACGGGACGCCCCGCTCGACCAGGGTGACGACGAGCTGGTTGGTGGCCGCGAGACCGCCGACGGTGGCGGCGTCGCCGCGGTCGACCAGCAGGGTGACCAGCGAGCCGGTGCCGCCGCCGGTCTCGTCGGCGCCGGCCGCCGCCCGGGCGGACGCGACCCGGGCGCCCTCCACGACCGTCTCGCCCTCGCCGGTGACGATGGAGACGAGGTCGACGATGTCGCCGGCCTGCAGGCCGCCGGCCGGCAGGAAGCTCTGCGCGAGGAACGCGCCGACCGCGGTCTGCCCCGACGACAGCGGCGTCTCCTGGCTGAGCATGGTGGTGTCGAGCAGCTGACCCTCGGCCAGGCTGACCCGGGCGTACCGGCTGGTCACGACGTCGAGCTGGGACTCCGGGATGAGCCGGGTGTCCTCGGCCGCCACCTGCGTCGTGCCGATGGCCTCGGCGGGAATCCGCTCCCCCGCGGCGACCGGCTGGGTCACCACGAGAACCGGCGTGCGTTCGTCGACGCGCATGGCCAGCAGCGCGGCGACCGCGGCCCCGCCGACGATGAGCAGCACCGCGAGCGCGGCCAGCGCCGGGCGCCGCTGTCGTGGTGGCGACGGCAGCCGCGTGTTCTCGGCGCGAACGCGTTGGTTACTGCGGATGCCGCGCTGTTCGCGCGCACGCTGGCGCTCGTTGGCCGCGTCAGTCGTCTGAGTTGTCCCCGCCATGAGGTGCCTCTACCGCTCCTGCCTCGTCGCCCCGTCGCTGCCCTCCCGAACCGGCCGGGACGGCCGGGCGCAGCCGGGGGACCGTATCGGAGCACCCGGCCGAGGCGACCGGTGTGGACGCCGCGTCGCCGGACGCTTCGACGTGCAAGCAACCCCGCTGCCCCCTGGACGTTCGGGGGAACTTTACCTTGGATGCCTGACCGTGGTCATTCCCCCTGCCGGATGCGTGCATCCAACAGCGTGGACGCTACCCGCGGCCGCTTTCACGACGCTTTCACCGGCCCGCCACGCACCTGACGAGCATCGGGGCGGCCGTATTGGCTACTGTCTGGACATTGCCGATCCACACGACCGCACAGGAGCACCCGTGTCCGAGCGCACGCTCGTCCTGATCAAGCCCGACGCCGTCCGCCGCGGCCTGGTCGGGGAGATTCTGGCCCGCTACGAACGCAAGGGCCTGACCATCGTCGCGATGGACCAGCGCACCATCGACCCCACGCTGTCGGACGCGCACTACGCCGAGCACGTCGAGAAGGGGTTCTACCCCTCGCTGCGCGAGTTCGTCACCGGCGGCCCGCTGGTCGCGCTGGTGCTCGAGGGCGACCAGGCCATCGACGTCGTCCGCGCGATGAACGGCGCCACCGACGGCCGCAAGGCCGCGCCCGGCACCATCCGCGGCGACCTCTCGCTGTCCAACTCCGAGAACCTCGTGCACGCGTCCGACTCCCCCGAGGCCGCCAAGCGCGAGCTCGACCTCTGGTTCCCCGGCGTCTGAGCGTTCCGCTGCCCCGATGGCGGGTGGTTCGGTGGTGTCCTGACGCCACCGAACCACCCGCCATCGTCATCCACAGGGCGCGCATACGCGCTTTCCTCAGCGGCGTCCGGCGCGCAGGATCGCGGTGTGGCCCACATGTCCGTACCGGCTCTCGCCGTCGCCCGCTCCCAGGACGGGCTGATCACCCGTCCGCAGGCGCTCGCCGTGGGCATGACCAAGGACGCGATCCGGCACGCGATCCGGCCCGGCGGGCACTGGCAGCGGGTCCTGCCCGGCATCTACGCGACCTTCAACGGCTTGCTCGCTCCGGTGCATCGGCGCCGGGCGGCGGTCCTGCACGGCGGCGCCGGTGCCGCTGTCAGCGGCTCCTGGGCGTGCGAGATGAGCGGGCTGGAGTACGGGCCACCGGCCGGCGACGAGATCGACGTCCTGGTGCCGTGGGAGTCGGCCCGACGGACCAAGGGCTTCGTCCGGGTCTGCCGGACCACCCGGCCGCCGGAGCCTCGGCGGTGGATCGACGACGATCGCATCGGCGTCCCGCTCCAGGTGCTCGTGGACGGACTCGGCGACAGCCCTGAGCCCGGGGTCGTCCCCGTCGTTCCGCCGGCTCGAGCCGTGCTCGAGACCGTCGTCCGCTCGGCCTGTCTCCCGGCCGGCTGGCGACCGGTCTGCGCCTCTGCGGACGGCTGTCCCAGCTGCTGGGACCACCCGGGCCACCACCACGACAACGCTCTGCGTCATACCCGCGCCCTCATGTGCGAAGTCGTCCAACGACGCCGCGCGACCCTCACGGCGCTCCGCGCCGAGGTCGCCGCCGCCCCGCGCCGCGGGTCGGCGCTCGCCCGCCTGGCCATGCAGGACATCGAGGCGGGCTGCCGCTCCGCGCCCGAATGCGAGCTGCGCGACCTCGTCCGCACCAGCCGGCTGCTACCCGAACCACACTGGAACCAGCCGCTCCCGGGCCACCGCGGCATCCGCCCGGACGCCTGCTGGGACCACGCACGCCTCGTCGTCGAGGTCGACTCCCGCAGCTTCCACGGTTTCGGCGACGCACCCGCACGCACGGAGGAACGCCGCGCCCGCTACGCCGCCCTCGGCTGGCGCGTCCTCCCGGTCTCACCAGCGCGCCTTCGCGCGGAGCCCGCCGCGGTCCTCCGCGAGATCGAAGCCGCCTACCTCGCGGGTCGCTCGTGATGGCGGGTGGATCGGTGGTGCCCTGGCGCCACCGGAACGCCCGCCATCACTCCGGGTCGGGTGGTGCCGCCTCTCGCGCCGCCTTCTCGCGCTCGACCTGCGGGCCGATGCGCAGCAGGATGAACCACAGCAGGGCGAAGATCCCGCCCAGGATCAGCATCTCCGGCACGACGAAGCCGGCCGCCACCGAGCCGACCTGGGCCGCCGTCCCGAGGACGTAGCCGGGCCGTCCGCGGCGCACCGTCGCCGCCCCCAGCACGCACAGCAGCGCGATGCCGCCGCCGGCCAGCCAGGCCGCGCCTCGGCCGACGTCGGCGATGTGGATGGCGACCGGGACGGCCAGCAGCACGACGATCAGCTGGATCGACAGGAGGGCGGCGGCGATGCGGTTCACGACGCCGCCCCGAACGCCACCCGCGCGTCGCCGGCCGTCACGACCGAGCCCGTGACCACGACGCCGTAGCCGCCCAGCGACTCCTCGCGCTCGGCCAGCCGCAGCCCGGTGTCGATGGCTTCGGGCAGCGGCACCGCCTGGTGGACGCGGTCCTGGCCGAACACGTCGACGGCGATGTTGGCGAGGTCGTCGAGAGGCATGGTGCGCGGCGACGAGTTCTCGGTGACGACGACCGCCTCGACCACCGGCTCCAGCTCGGTGAGGATGCCCTCGACGTCCTTGTCGGCCATGGCGGCGACGACGGCGACCAGCGCGGTGCCGGCGAACTCCTCGGTGAGGGCCGCCGCGAGCGCCGCCGCGCCGGCCGGGTTGTGCGCGGCGTCGGCCAGCACGACCGGGCCGCGGCGCAGCGCCTCGAGCCGGCCGGGCGAGGTGACCCGGCTGAACGCGGCCCGGACGAGGTCGGCGTCGAGCGGCTCGCGGCCGCCGCCGACGAACGCCTCGACCGCGGCCAGCGCGGCCGCGGCGTTGTGCGCCTGGTACTCGCCGTGCAGCGGCAGGAAGATCTCGTCGTACGGGCCGGTGAGCCCCTGCAGGCCGATGACCTGCCCGCCGACGGCCATCTCTCGGCTGCGCAGGCCGAACTCCAGCCCCTGCCGGGCCACCGTGGCGCCGGTCTCCGCGATGCGGGCGAGCAGGATCTGCGCGGCGGTCGCGGTCTGCGGGCCGAGGATCGCGTACCCGCCGGGCTTGATGATGCCGGCCTTCTCGGTGGCGATCTCCTCGATGGTGTCGCCGAGGTACTCGACGTGGTCGACGGCGATCGGGGTGACGACCGAGACGCGGCCGTCGGCGACGTTGGTGGCGTCCCACGCGCCGCCCATGCCGACCTCGACCACCGCAGCCTCGACCGGGGTGTCGGCGAACGCGGCGTACGCCAGCGCCGTCAGCACCTCGAAGTAGCCCAGCGGCACGTCGTGCTTGGAGTCGACGAGGTCGAGGTAGGGCTTGATCTCGGCGTACGTGCCGGCGAACCGGGCCGGCGCGATCGGCTCGCCGTCGATGACGATGCGCTCGGTGACCGACTGCAGGTGCGGGCTGGTGTACCTGCCGGTGCGCAGGTTCAGCTCGCGCAGCAGCGCGTCGGCCATGCGCGCCGTCGACGTCTTGCCGTTGGTGCCGCCGATGTGCAGGACGGGATAGGCGCGCTGCGGGTTGCCGAGCAGGTCGACGAGGTCGCGGATACCCTCGAGCGACGGCTCGACCCGCGATTCCGGGCGCCGGGCCACCAGCTGCGCCTCGATGGCCCCGAGGACGTCGTCGGTCACGGCGTGCCCTGCGGCAGGCCGGCCAGCTGCGCCTCGAGCCGGGCGATCTCGGCCTCGGCGGCCGTGCGGCGGCCGCGGACCTTGTCGACCTCGGTCTCCGGCGCCTTCGCGAGGAACTGCTCGTTGCCGAGCTTGCGGACGGCCTGCTCCAGCGCCTTCCGCTCGTTGGCGAGGTCCTTGCTCAGCCGCTTGCGCTCGGCCTCGACGTCGACCGCGCCGGACAGGTCCAGCTCGACGGTGACGGCCCCGACCACGACCTGCGCCGTGGCGGTGAAGCCTGCGCCGGGCTCGGTCAGCCGGGTCAGCGACCGGAAGGCGGCCTCGTGCTCGGTGAACGCGAACGTCTCGGTCACCGCCGCGCTGACCTGGGCCGGCACCTTCTGGCCGGGCTTGAGGCCTTGGTCGCTGCGGAACCGGCGCACCTCGGTGACCAGGCGCTGCAGCTCGGCGACGGTGGCCTCGGCGGCCGGATCGCGGCGCGCGGCGTCCGGGGCCGGCCACGGCGCCACCACCAGCGACTCCTCGCCGGTCAGCGTCGTCCAGAGCGCCTCGGTGACGAACGGCGTCACCGGGTGCAGCACACGCAGGAGGCGGTCGAGGACGTGCCCGAGCACCAACTGGGTGCGGTCGGCGACCGCCCCGCCGGCGCCCAGCTGCGTCTTCGCCAGCTCGACGTACCAGTCGCAGAACTCGTCCCAGGCGAAGTGGTAGAGCGTGTCGCTGAGCTTCGCGAACTGGTAGTCCTCGAACTGGGCGTCGACCTCGGCCAGCACGGTGTTCAGCCGCGACAGGATCCACCGGTCGGTGGCCGTCAGCTCCTCCGGCGGCGGCAGCTCGCCCACGCGGGCGCCGCTGATCAGCGCGAACCGTGTGGCGTTCCACAGCTTGTTGCAGAAGTTGCGCGACGCCTGGACCCAGTCCTCGCCGATCGGCACGTCGGCGCCGGGGTTGGCGCCGCGGGCCAGCGTGAACCGCAGCGCGTCGGACCCGTAGGCGTCCATCCAGTCCAGCGGGTCGACGGCGTTGCCGAACGACTTGGACATCTTCTTGCCGCGCTCGTCGCGGACCATGCCGTGCAGCGCGATGGTGTGAAACGGAATCGCCTGCTCGGGACCGGCGTCGGAGTGCGCGTAGAGCCCGAACATCATCATCCGGGCCACCCAGAAGAACAGGATGTCGTAGCCGGTGACCAGCACCTGGTTCGGGTAGAACTTCTCCAGCGCGGGGGTCTCGTCGGGCCAGCCGAGCGTCGAGAACGGCCACAGCGCCGACGAGAACCAGGTGTCGAGCACGTCCTCGTCCTGCACCCAGCCCTCCCCGCTGGGGACCTCGTCGTCGGGGCCGACGCAGACGACCTCGCCGCCGGGCCCGTACCAGACCGGGATGCGGTGGCCCCACCACAGCTGCCGCGAGATGCACCAGTCGTGCATGTCGTCGACCCAGCCGAACCAGCGCGACTCCATGGACTTCGGATGGATGGCCACGCGGCCGTCGCGGACGGCGTCGCCGGACGCCTTGGCCAGCGGCTCGACCTTCACCCACCACTGCAGCGACAGCCGCGGCTCGACGACGGTCTTGCAGCGCGAGCAGTGGCCGACGGCGTGCACGTACGGCCGCTTCTCCGAAACGACGCGGCCCTCCGCGCGCAGCGCGGCCACGACGGCCGGCCGGGCCTCGAAGCGGTCCAGACCCTGGAACGGGCCGTGCGCGGTGATGACGCCCCGCTCGTCCATGATGGTGAGCATCGGGAGGTCGTGGCGACGGCCGATCTCGAAGTCGTTGGGGTCGTGCGCAGGCGTCACCTTGACCATGCCGGTGCCGAACGACGGGTCGACGTGCGGGTCGCCGACGATCGGGATGCGCCGGCCGGTCAGCGGCAGGTCCACCTCGGTGCCGATGAGGTGCTTGTAGCGCTCGTCGTCGGGGTGCACCGCCACGGCGGTGTCGCCGAGCATCGTCTCGGCGCGCGTGGTGGCCACGACGACGTCGTCGCTGTAGCGGATCGAGACCAGCTCGCCGTCGTCGTCGCTGTGCTCCACCTCGATGTCGGACAGCGCGGTGTGGCAGCGGACGCACCAGTTGATGATGCGCTCGGCCCGGTAGATGAGCTCGTCGTCGTAGAGCCGTTTGAAGATGGTCTGGACGGCGCGCGACAGGCCCTCGTCCATGGTGAAGCGCTCGCGGCTCCAGGCGACACCGTCGCCGAGCCGGCGCATCTGCGCGAGGATCTTGCCGCCGGACTCGGCCTTCCACTCCCAGACCTTCTCGACGAACGCGTCACGGCCGAGGTCGTGCCGCGACACGCCCTCCTTGGCCAGCTCGCGCTCGACGACGTTCTGGGTGGCGATGCCGGCGTGGTCCATGCCCGGCATCCACAGCGCCTCGTAGCCCTGCATGCGCCGGCGCCGCACCAGCGCGTCGATGAGCGTGTGCTCGAACGCGTGGCCCAGGTGCAGCGACCCGGTGACGTTCGGCGGCGGGATGACGATGCAGTACGGGGGCTTGTCGCTCTTCTCGTCGGCCTCGAAATAGCCGCGGTCGACCCAGCCCTGGTAGAGCGGCGCCTCTACGGCCGCCGGGTCGTAGACGGACGGCAGGGCGGGCTCGGGAAGAGTGGACTCGGTCACGCCGCGGAATTCTACTGCGCGCGGGCGATTCGGCGCCGACCGACGTCGGACCTCGCGGCCGGCGACCGGCGCACCGATACCGTACGGCCATGGCCTTCGTGATCTACGGCGCCGGCGCGATCGGCGGCGTCCTCGGCGCACGTCTGCATTCGGCGGGGTTCGACGTCCGGCTCATCGCCCGCGGCGCGCACCTGTCCGCCATCCGGTCCGGAGGGCTGCGGGTGCAGTCACCGGACGGCACGACGACGGTGCCGGTGCCCGCGTACGGATCGCCGGCCGAGGCCGGCGTCGAGCCCGGCGACGTCGTGGTCCTCACCATGAAGAGCCAGGACACCCCGGCCGCGCTGGAGCAGCTGCGTGCGGCCGCCGAGCCGTCGACGCCGGTCGTCTGCGTCCAGAACGGCGTGGCCAACGAGCGACTGGCGCTGCGGCTGTTCTCGCACGTCTACGGCGTGTGCGTGATGTTCCCGGCGGCGCACGTCGAACCGGGCGTCGTGCAGGCGCGGTCGACGCCGGTGCCGGGCATCCTCGACCTCGGCCGCTACCCCGGCGGCGTCGACGAGACGGGGCGGTCGGTGGCGGGCGCGTTCGCGAAGGCCGGGTTCGTCTCCGAGCCGCGCGAGGACATCATGCGGTGGAAGTACCGCAAGCTGGTGATGAACCTGGGCAACGCGGTCACCGCGCTGTGCGGCACCGGCGACGGTGACGCCGCGCGGGTCACGGCGCTGCTGCGCGACGAGGGCGAGTCGGTGCTGGCGGCGGCGGGCATCGACGTCGTCGACGACCAGACCGACCAGGCCCGGCGCGGCGACCTGCTGCGGATGCCCGCCTTCGAGGGGCAGGCGCCCGGCGGCGGGTCGTCGGTGCAGAGCCTGCTGCGCGGCACCGGCTCGATCGAGGCCGACTACCTCAACGGCGAGATCGTCCTGCTGGCGCGGCTGCACGGTGTGCCGGCCCCGGCCAACGAGCTGGTCCGGCAACTGGCCGTCGTGGCGGCGCGGGAGCGGGTCGCACCCGGCTCGGTCCCGGCCGGCGAGCTGCTGGCGCGCCTCGCGGCCTGAGCCGCCGTCGCGGCTCGGCGACCTGGTCCTCGGCCGAGCGCCGCGGGTGAGCGATCATCCACGATCGCGCACGTCACCAGGCGTTCTCCCGCTCGACCAGGCATGCATGCCTGGTCGAGCGAACACAGTCCTCGGCATGGGCCCCCGGATCGCCCGGAGACCTCACCCAGTGGACACCACACGTACGGCGGCTCCGACGAGGCCGCGGCTGCGAGGGCGGCGGAGCGCCACGGCGAACGGTGCACGCCAACTCGCCGCCACGGGTCGTCGACGACCTCGGTTCAGTCCGGCGAGCCGACCGTCAGGACGATCTTGCCGCGCAGGTGACCGGACTCGCTGAGCGCCTGGGCTGCGGCCACCTGCTCCAGCGGGAACGTCGCGGCGATCGGCACCCGCACCGTCCCCTGCTCGACCAGCGGCAGCAGGGTCTGGAACACCTGCGGCAACGGGAGGTCGGCGCTCCAGGTGGCCCGCACGCGGTACTGCGACGCCGAACCGTCGGCGATGGTGACGACCCGCTCCGGACCGCCGGCCAGCTCGATCGACACCGGCAGCACGCCGCGCCCGGACGCGTCCAGCACGGCGTCGACGCCGCCGGGCGCGATGGTGCGCACGCGGGCCGCCAGTCCGTCGCCGTAGAGCACCGGCTCGATCCCGAGCGACGCCAGGAACTCGTGGTTCGCCGTCCCCGCGGTGCCGATGACCCGGGCGCCGCGGGCCAGGGCCAGCTGGCTCGCGACCAGTCCGACGCCGCCCGCGGCCGCGTGCACCAGCACGACGTCGCCGGTGCGGACCTCGAGCAGCCGGATCGCCCGGTACGCCGTCTCGCAGGCCACCGGCAGCGCGGCCGCCTGCACGAACGTCAGCCACCCCGGCTTGGCCACCAGCCCGTCGGCCGGCACGACGACGTGCGTGGCGGCCGAGCCGGGCGCCAGCCCGAACACCGCGTCGCCCCGCGACCAGGCCGTGACGCCCGGGCCGAGCGCGTCGACGGTGCCGGCGTACTCGAGGCCGACCCGCGCAGGCTCGGCCGGCGCGCCGGCACTCGCGTAGAGGCCGCGCCGCGCCTTGCTGTCGTAAGGGTTGACGCCGGCCGCACCGACCGCGACCCGCACCTCGCCGGAACCGGGCTCGGGCAGCTCGACGGCGTCCAGCGAGAGCACACCGGGGTCGCCGTACCGGGCGTACCGGACGGCCAGCGCGGTGGTCACCAGCTCACGTCCACGGGCATCCCCTCGGTGTACCCGGAAGCGCTCTGGACACCCACCACCGCGCGCTCGCGGAACTCCTCGATGGTGCCGGCGCCGACGTAGGTGAAGGCGCTGCGCACGCCGGCGACGATGGTGTCGACGAGGTCCTCGACGCTGGGCCGCGACGACGACAGGTACATGCGCGCCTGCGAGACGCCCTCCTCGAAGATGCCTTTGCGGGCCCGTTCGAACGCGGAGTCCTCGGCGGTGCGCAGCCGCACGGCGCGGGCCGACGCCATCCCGAAGCTCTCTTTGTACAACCGGCCCTCGCCGTCGCGGAGCACGTCGCCGGGCGACTCGTAGGTGCCGGCGAACCAGGACCCGATCATGACGTTGTCGGCGCCCGCCGCCAGCGCCAGCGCGACGTCGCGCGGGTGCCGCACCCCGCCGTCGGCCCAGACGTGGACGCCCAGCTCGCGGGCCCGCCGGGCGCACTCGAGGACGGAGGAGAACTGCGGCCGGCCGACGCCGGTCATCATGCGGGTGGTGCACATGGCGCCGGGACCCACGCCGACCTTGACGATGTCGGCGCCGGCCGCGACGAGGTCGCTGACCCCCTCGGCGGTCACGACGTTGCCGGCGACGACCGGCACCTGCGGGTCCAGCGACCGGACCCGGCGCAACACGTCGAGCATGCGCTCCTGGTGGCCGTGCGCGGTGTCGACCACGAGGACGTCGGCGCCGGCCGCCAGCAACGCCTTCGCCTTGCCCTCGACGTCGCCGTTGATGCCGACCGCCGTGCCGATGCGCAGCCGCCCGGCGTCGTCGAGCGCCGGCGCGTACAGCGTCGCCCGCAGCGCCCGTTCCCGGGTCAGGATGCCGACGATGCGGCCGTCGGGCCCGACCACCGGGGCGAGCCGGTGTCGTCCGTCGTGCAGCTGGTTGAACGCCTCCTCGGGCGCGATGCCGTCGGGCAGCGTCAGCAGCTCACGCGACATGACCGAGTGCAGCTGGGTGAAGCGGTCGACGTCCTGGCAGTCGCCCTCGGTGACGACCCCGACGGCGCGGCCGTCGTCGACCACGATGACGGCGCCGTGGCCGCGTTTGGGCAGCAGGTTGTACGCCTCGCCGACCGTGCCGTCGGGCGGCATGGTGAGCGGGGTGTCGTAGACGGTGTGCCGGCGCTTCACCCACGTGATGACGTCGGCGACGACGTCGGGCGGGATGTCCTGCGGGATGACCGCCAGGCCGCCGCAGCGGGCCAGCGTCTCGGCCATGCGCCGTCCGGACACCGCGGTCATGTTCGCCGCGACCAGCGGGACGGTGGTTCCGGTGCCGTCGGCGGTGGTGAGGTCGACGTCGAGCCGGGAACCGACCTGGGATCGGTTCGGCACCAGGAACACGTCGCTGTAGGTGAGGTCCGGGTCGGGGACCCGGTCGTGCAGGAACCGCATGTCGCCTCCCCCGGCTCGGCCAGGAATCCAGCCTATCCGGAGGCGTGCGGCGACCCACCGGCCAGGATGGGAGGACCGTCGACCAGGACCGGCGGTTCGGCGAGCGTGGCGTGCAGCGGCTCGGCCGGGACGATCCACGGCGTGCCGGGCGCGCCGCCCGGGTCGGCCCGCCACTCGTGCGCCACCCGCTCGACCGCCACCGGGTACAGCGTCAGCGACCCGTCGCGGCCGATGTGGAAGCGCAGGAAGCTCTTGTGGTCCTCGCTGCCCAGCCCGGCGTACAGCTCGTTGACGTTGACGTCGAAGTACCGCGCCACCAGCAGATACGCACCGACGACCCAGGTGTCGAGCAGCCCGATGACCGGTCCGTAGACGGCGAACGCCAGCAGCGTGGCCCACGGGTTGGGCGCGTCGTCGAGCGGCAGGGCGGACCACGCCGCCGCTCCCCCGGCGGCCAGCGCCACGTGTGGCACCGCATGGAGCACCGCCGCGGCCATGTGCTTGCGCGTGCGCACGCCGAGGACCAGCGTGAACACCGTCGTCCCGGCCAGCACGGCGGCCACGCCGGTCACCGTCGCGGGCGTGATCAGGTGGTCCGGAGAGGTGACGAAGGCCAGCATGAGCAGCGTCTGCATCAGCCCGAGCAGCCCGACGAAACCGGGGTTGCGCCGTGGCAGCCGGGAGAACACCTGCCAGCCGAGCCGCCGCGACGCCGGCTGCGTCGGGTAGGCCGCGGCGAGCTCGTAGTGCTGCGGGGTGCTGCGTCCCCGGGTGATCGTCTGCTCCGGCGGGACGGAGACGGCGGCGGGCAGGTGGTCGGTGCCGACGAGGTAGGCGCCGCCTCCGCCGCAGGTCACCAGCTGGCGGCCGCGTCCGTCCGGTCCCTCGCCGGCGTAGCGCGCGTAGTGGTGCATGTCGCCGGAGAGCAGCAGCGGCACCCGGGCGCCGGTGGGCTCGATGACGGTCCGGATGAAGTAGTCGACGCTGTCGTAGGCGTCCGGCCGCTCGTGCGTCTTCACCCACGACGGCTGCGCCGGCACGAGAATGATCCGGTCCTCCGGCGTCAGCCGCTCGGCGACACGGCCGAAGTAGTCCAGCTGCGGCTCGTCGATGTACGACGACAGCTGGATGTCGACGGCGAACAGCCACCAGCGGTGCGGCAGCTCCAGCGCGAAGTAGCTGCGCGCCTGCCGCGTGCGCCAGCCGCCGATGGTGTCGCCCTGGGCGAACAGCCGCAGGAACGCCGTCAGGCCGTCGTACCAGTCGTGGTTGCCGGGCAGTGCGTACAGCGACGGGGTCTCGACGGCGAGGTCGGGCAGCGCGGCGCGGTACGGGCCCTTCCACCGGTTCTCGTAGGCCGGGCTGGACGCCGTCGGGTACACCTGGTCGCCGCCGAGCACCAGCAGCTCGCCGCGCGGCAGCAGGCGGCCGTCGTCGAGCATCAGCTCCGGCCGGGCCAGCAGCGAGGCGATCGAGTAGGTGGCGTCGAAGCCGTCGCCGACGTCGGCGGTGTAGTCGAACCACAGCTCGTCGGCCGCGGAGTGGTCGTACGCGCGGTCCGGCAGCGCCGCCTGCAGCTCACGCTTGTCGAGGTAGCCGCCGAACAGGTACGCGAGCAGGACGCGGACGGCGGTGCCGGCGAGCAGGCCCGGGTTGAGCCAGGGCACCGGCCGCTGCCGCACGAACCCGGTCTGCGCCGGGCTGAGGTCGCGCGGCCGAGGCGCGGGTGCGGGCATGCCGCGAACCTTACGGTTCGTCCGTAGGGTGATCAACCATCGACCGCAGCCGAAATTCGAGCATGGCCGCGAACCGCGCGTCGGGGTCGGCGAGGTCGATCCCGCCGATCTCGCCGACCCGCCGCAGCCGGTACCGGAACGTGTTGACGTGCACGTGCGTCGCCGCCGCGGCCACCGTCACGTCGCCGAACGCGTCCAGCCAGGCGCCCAGAGTCGCGGCCATCTGCGACCGGTGCCGCCGGTCGTACGCGGTCAGCCGGGCGACCGGCCCGGACGGCACCCGGCGCTCGGCCGCCATGGCGCTGCCCAGCTCCAGCAGGAACGCGGAGATCTGCACGTCGGTGAGCCGGGCGACGCGCGATCCGGACGGCCGGGTCCGCAGCACCCGCACCGCGCGGTCGGCGTCGGCCCGCGACTGCGGCAGCTCCGCCGGGCCGGCCGCGACCCCGCCGATGCCGACGACGACCTGGCTGCGGGCGCCGATGCGGCTGAGGAACTCCTCGGCGACGGCGACCGCCCGCAGGTCCGCTCCCTCACCGTCGCCGGCCAGCGGGATGACGCCGTAGACGACCCCGCCCACCGGCGCGACCGCGGAGCGCGGGTGCACGGCGGCCAGGTGCAGCGCGAACGCCCCGGCGACCCGCTGCAGGTCGGCCTCGGCGGAGGACGGCTCGCTCTCCTCGCCCGGCACGGTCAGCGCCAGCACGCAGGCCGGGCCGCCGGCCAGGCCCAGCCGGCTGGCCGCGTCGCCGGCCGCGGGGCCGCCCTCGAGGACCGTCGCGACCAGCTCCGCACGCAGCCGCCGCTCGACGTCGGCGCCGGCACGGTGCCGCAGCAGGTGCAGCGCGACCAGCTTGGCGGCGTCGACGAACGCCTGCTCGCGCTCGGCGCTCAGCGGCTCCCGCACGGCCGCCCACATCGAGCCGAGGATCTCGTCGCCGGCGCGGACCCGGATGGCCACCCGCGGCAGCTGCGCCCCGTCGATCTCCGGCAGGTACACCGGCCGGTCGGATCCGTACAGCGCGCGGAAGGCGCCGCGCCGCTCGAGTTCGCGCAGGTAGCGCTCGGGGACCTGGCGGCCGAGGACGGTCTCCTTGCGGGAGTCGTCGGCGCGGTCCTGGTCGGCGGAGAACGCGATGACCCGTGAGTTCAGGTCCTCGATGGTCAGCGGTGCGTCCAGCAACGCCGACACCGCACCGGCCAGTGCGAACAGATCGCCCGCGCCGGCGCCGGCCAGCGTCTGGTCGTCGACACCGCCGAGGTCGTCCAGCGCGAGCAGACTGCGTAGCAGGGCCGCAACCTGCGCCCACGAGGCCCCGCGGGTCAGCCCGAACAGCACCAGCCCTTCCTCGGCGACCGCCTGCCGCACGTCGGCGTCGATGTCGACCGGGACCCGCAGCACCAGCCCGACCGCGCCCTCGGCGGCCACGGCTCGCACGACGTCGGCGATCTCGGCGGACGCCGCCAGCCCGACCCCCAGCACCAGTGCCTCGGACGGCATGGACGGCGGGTCGAGCGGATCGTGGATCACGACCCCGCCCACCGACCGGCCCGGGTCGACCCGCCCGGCCACGACCTCGAGCAGCGTCGACCCCAGGTCGTCGAGGACACGGCCGAGCGTGGCCCTCGGTCGCGGGGTCATGCGCAACACCTCTGAACTCAAGCACGCGATCGACGGGAAGGAGTTCGTCGAACCCTACAATCCGCACAGCCCGATTGGTGGTCCTGGACGAACGCCGGCGCGTCGCGATCGTCGTCGAATTGATCTTGTCGGAGCGGATGGCTAAGATTGTCCG
>NZ_QVAI01000002.1 GCF_003427025.1 Jiangella endophytica | reverse complement strand
CCGCCCCCCCCCCCCCCCCCCCCCCCCCCCCGGCCCCCCCCCCCCCCCCCCCCCCCCCCCCCCCCCCCCCCCCCCCCCCCCCCCCCCCCCGGGAACGGGTCATGCGTCGGTGACGGAGCAGTCGGCCGCGTTCGACGCCGCTACGCCGGCCGGCTGAACAGAGCGAAGACGTGACGAGCCCGGCCTACCCCGGCCGCGAGCCCGCCCGGTCGTCCCAGGGACGGGACCCACGCCGGCGACGGAGCGGCGACTTCGTCGACCCAGTGACCACCGAGCTGGGCGAGAGACGCAAGCCGGCTGCGGCAGACTCGCCGCGGACGCCTCACTCGACCCGCAGGCCGCGTTCGATGACATCGAGCGCACCCTCGACGATCGTCTTCAGAGAGTCGCGGTAGCCGGTCTCGTGCCAGTACGCGAGCGCCTCCAGGAACGCAGAGATGAGCGCGGCCGTGACGACCCGCAGCTCCAGACCGTCGGGGTCGCGGCCGGTGTGCTTGGCGATGGTCCCGCGCAGTTCGACCGCCATCGCGTCGGCCTGCCGGTTCAGGGCGCCGCGGACGGCCGGCTCCTCCATCGCGTAGTGCATGCGCCGCATGATGACGCGCTCGTCCTGCTCGAACATCGCGGTGTCGACGAGCTCGGTGAGGATCCCCCGAAGCGCGCTGATCGGGTCCTGAGCGGCCAGCCGGTCGTCGAGGGCCTGCAGCATGATCGGGTCGTACTCGTCCCAGAGGACGACCATCTCCTTGGTGCCGAAATAGCGGTAGATCGAACTCGGCGACACCTCGGCCTCGGCGGCGACGCGCTCGATCGTGACGTGCGCGAAGCCGTCGCGGTCGAAGAGGTCCAGGGCGACGTCCTGGATGTGGCGCATCGCCTTGAGCTTCTTGCGCTCGCGCAGGCCCAGCGGGCGCATCGTCGTCGGCTCGGTCATCAGCGCCGATGGTAGCGCCGATGACCGTCAACTGACAGCGGCTCGCAGTTCAGTCGTCGGACGCGGCGGTTCAGATCTCCTTGCTCAGCAGGACGCTGCTCTGCATGCGCTCGTAGCCGAGCCGCGTGTAGACGCCGAGCGCGCCGGTCGGGTTGTCGGTTTCGACGTCGAGCCCGGCGTACTGCATACCGCCGGCGAGGTAGACCCGCATGGCGGCCGTGAGCAGGGCACCGGCCAGACCGCGGCCGCGGTGCTCGCGCCGGACGGAGACGAGGTCGGTCCACCCCTCGGTGTAGCCCTGCGGCTCCCAGTCCTGGTCGTAGGCACCGGACATGAGATAGCCGGCGACCCGGCCGGTGGCCTCGTCGACGGCGGTGAAGCTCCAGTCGGGCCGGAACTTCTCACCGCCGACGACGTTGAGCGCCCAGGCCTCGGCATCGATGGGGCTGGAGCCCCAGTGGTCGCGGGCGAAGGACTCGTTGTGCGCGACGCGGGTGTCCTCGTCGCGGTCCTTGGAGTACGGCTCGATGCGCAGGCCCTCGGGCACGGTGCCGGCCGGAAGCTCGGCGGCGAGGTCGCGGCGCATGACGACGTACCAGCGGATGGGCGTGAACCCGGCGGCCTCGGCCAGCCGGCGCGCTTCGGCATGCGCCTCGTCGACGTAGAACCGGATGCGGGCGGGCAGGTTGGCCGGCGCGGCGGCGAGCTGCTGCCGGGCGCGCGCTTCGGACCACGCGAGCAGCGCCCGCCCGATGCCGCGTCGGCGGTACTCGGGGTGCACCGCGCCGAACAGCGTCGGCGCCTGGGTGCCCTCGGCGACCGGCCGGAACTCCGACCAGGCGTAGGCGCGCACGTTGCCGTCGGCGTCGAAGCCGGCGATGCCGTCGCGTGCGGGCTCGCGCCAGCCGCCCTTGAACCGGTCGGCGAGCTCGGACTCCGCTGACCGCTCGGTCGCGTTGTCGTGGTTCTCGACGACCTCGCACAGCGCGAACCAGGCGGGGACGTCGTCAGGCGTCAACGGCCGCCAGGTGAGCCCGGCGTCGGCGGGGAGCGGAGGGAGTTCGGCGGGAGCCGCGGCCCGGACGGCGAGCGGCTGGAGGTCGACGGTGCTCACGCTGCTCAACGGTAGGGCCGCCGCACCGGGGCCGCGAGCGAATTTCCGTCGCCCGGCGGCCCGGCGAAGGCGTCAGGCGACGCCGAGCATCAGCGTCCACCACGAGCTGAGCAGCCCGCGCTCCACGCCGATGCCGACGGACGTGTAGGAGCAGTCTCGCAGCCGGTCGAGCTCTTCGCCCTCCCAGTCGCGGACGACCTGCTGCGCGCTGCGCAGCCCGTACGACAGGTTCTCGGCGACCGTCGCGGTGTAGCCCTCCTCGGCGGCGCGATCCTGCGGCGTCGCGCCGTCGGGGTTGACGTGCGAGACGTACAGCCGGTCGCGCATGTCGGCGCTGTGCCCGCGGGCGGCGAGCGTGAGGCGCGGGTCGACCCGCAGCGCCGGGCAGCCGGCGTCGACCCGGGCCGCGTCGGCGGAGTCCAGCAGCTGCGTCTCCGCCCTGGACAGCTCGATGAACGGCAGGCCCGGGTAGTCAGGCGTCGGGTCGTCGGTGGGCTCCGACGGCTCCGAGGGCTCGGTGGTCGGTTCGATCGTCGGTTCGTCGGAGGGCTCCTCCGACGGCTCGTCGCTCGGCTCCTCCGACGGCTCGGACGGGTCCTCGGTGGGCTCGGACGGGTCCGACGGGCGCGGTGTGTCGGGCTCGCGCGGCGGTGTCGTCGCGGTGACGTCGTTGTCGGGGACGTCGGAGTCGTCAGACCCGCCGGAGCCCTCGTCCGACGACCCGCCGTCGCTGTCGTCGGACTCGTCGGGCGACGGGGTCTGCGAACCGGACGGCGACGGGGTCTCGGCGGGCTCGGTGGGGCTGCCGGACGGCGTGGTGCCCGTCCCGGGCGTCGGAGAGCCGTCGCCGGTCTCGAAGTCGGAGACCTCCGGCCCGCCGTCGGCGCGCGCGTAGAGCATGGGCGGACCGTCCGTGATGGCGAAGACCAGCCCGCCGACCGCCAGGACGCCGACCAGCGCCAGGACGCCGACTCGAGCAGGCAGAGGCACGCCTCGGACGCGCCGTTGTCTGTATCGCGGCAGGTTCGAGCTCACGGGGGCTGATCCTTTCCACCCGGGCCGGCCGCACCGCACCGGATCCCGGTCATATCGCAGAGAACCGACATTCCATAGCCATCGCCCAGTTTTGTCCAGGAAACCCGCATCTCAAACATCGATCAAGGAAGACCTCCGTGAACACGAAAGGTCAACTACCGAGAGTGCCGAGGTCATACCGGTGAACACGCCGTCCGAAGAAGTGAGCGGGACGAACCGTCGGCGAAGATGTCTCGCATGAGCGAACAGGAGGGGCGGCTCGTCGTCGCGGCCGCGATCGTCGACGACCTCGCACGACCCAGCCGGCTGCTGGCCGCACGGCGCAGTGACCCGCCGGAGTTGGCGGGCGGCTGGGAGTTCCCAGGCGGCAAGGTCGAGCACGGCGAGCAGCCGCTGGACGCGCTGCACCGCGAGCTGCGCGAGGAGCTCGGCGTCGCCGTCGAGGTCGGCGCGGAGATCACCGGCCCGCTGGAGGGACGGTGGGCGCTCGGGCCCGGGTTGTCGATGCGGCTGTGGCTCGCGATCGTCGTGGACGGGGTGCCGGCGCCGCTGGAGGACCACGACGAGCTGCGCTGGCTCGGCCCCGGCGGGTGGTCCGGTGTGCCGTGGCTTCCGGCGGACGTCGCCGTGGTGGAGGCACTGATCTCGCGGTGTCCGTCGGCGCGGGTGTAGGGCGCGGCACCGGGGCGCGACCGGCCGGCCGAGGCGGCGGCAGCGAGGTCAACTGAGCGGTGGACGACGGCGCCCGCCCGCGGCACTAGCCTGGCCGCTATGACCACCCCGCCCGAACCGCCCGACCAGCCCACGGAGCCGCACGTCCTGCCCGGCGTCCGCGCGTCCGACGCCGAGCGCGAGCAGGTCGTCCAGGCGCTGTCGGAGCACGCGACCACCGGCCGGCTCACGTTGGCCGAGCTCGAGGAGCGCATCGGGCTGGCCTACCGCTCCGTCACCCGCGACGACCTCGCGCGGCTGACGGCGGACCTGCCGGGATCGAGCGCGCTGGAGCAGGTGGCCGCCGACGGGCCGGTCGTCCGCCGCGACTCCGCCGGGCGCCGTTCGGCCACCAAGTGGATCGTCGCCTTCATGGGCGGGACGGAGAAGCGCGGCCGCTGGCGGGCGGCCGAGCGCATCAACGCGGTCGCCGTGATGGGTGGTCACGACATCGACCTGCGGCACGCTGAGCTCGACTCCGACGAGACCACGATCATCGCCATCACGATCATGGGCGGCATGGACATCTACGTGCCCGACACCATCGACGTCGAGGTCGGCGGGTTCTCGCTGATGGGCGGGACGGGCGAGCGCGGCAGCCGGCGGCCCGCGCGGGCGGGGGCGCCGCAGATCAAGATCCTGGCCTACAACGTCATGGGCGGCATCGACGTCTGGCGACTTCCCGAGGAGACCAAGGACATGCCGCTGAAGCAGGCCAAGAAGCGGGCGAAGCGCGCGGAGTGACACGGCCGCGCTCGCGGCGGCGGCCAGGGCGCGAGCCGGTGAGGCACGGCGGACGGCCGCCCGGTGGACATAGGGCGGCCCCGCAGGCCGGGCACGGACCTGCGGGGCCGGTCTATATCCGGGACAGCTCCCCCGTGGAAGCGCCCGTGGGCGAGCGCGGGGTCGAGGCGGTGGAGGACTACCTCGTGTTCCTGCGCTGGCTCAAACACTAGGCAGGGCCGCTTTCAGATCGCTTTCATCGCGCATTCACTGCTGGTCAGCGCGGAACGGCCCCGGTCCCCGCGGGTTGCGGGGGCCGGGGCCGCTGGTGTGACGTGCGGTACGACGTGCCTCAGGCGGTCGTGCCGTTGCGCCGGGCGCGGATCGCGATGGCGGCGCCGCCCAGGGCGAGCAGCGCGACGCCGACCACGATCATCCAGACGTTGGACGAACCGGTGTCGGGCAGCTCGTCGCCGTCGCCGTCGCCCTCACCGTCGTCGTCGCTACCGGCGGCGACGATGAAGGAGACCGAGGTCTCCGACGCGGTGAGCTCCGGGTCGCCGCCGTCGACGGCCGCGGAGGCGGTGAGCGTGTACTCGCCGTTCTCCAGAGCCTCGGCGGGGGTGAACGTCCAGGCGCCGTCCTCGCCGATCTCGAGCTCGCCGGCCCACTCGTCGGCGGCGGTCTGAACCCGCTCCGACGACTCGGTGACGGTGCCCTCGATCGCCAGGGTCAGCTCGGCGGCCGGGAAGACCGTGCCGCTGAACACGACGTCACCGGTGACGGTCGAGCCGTCCTCGGGCGCGGCGATGGTGACCGCCGGCACGGTGATGCCGAGGTCGGCCACCGTGACGGCCTGGCTGTCGCCCTCGAAGGCCTGCGTGACGGTGGCGTCGAACCGCTCGCCGACCGGCAGGTCCGCCGACGGCGCGATGGTCCAGCTGCCGTCGTCGCCGACGGTGGCCTCGCCGTAGACCTCGTCGCCGACGGTCAGGGTGACCGTGGCGCCGGGCTGGCCGGTGCCGGTGAAGCTCGGCCGGGCGTTGCCGGTGGCCTGGCCGTCGGTGGGCGAGGCGACGGTGAGTGCCTCGGCCTGCACCTCGGTCGAGGTGAAGGTGCCCTCGGCGGCCTCGGACCGGGAGAAGTTCCCGTACGAGGCGACGACCTCGTAGGTGTGCTCACCCGCGGCGAGGTCGTCGGTGACGGCGACGGAGAAGGTGCCGTCGTCGTTGATGCGACCCTCATAGGTGTTCTCGCCGTCGATGACCACGCGGACCTTGTGGGTCGAGCGCGCGCCCTCGACGGTGCCGGTGAAGGACGGCCGCGGGCCGGTCTCGCCACCGTCTTCGGGCGACGTGACGACCGGGGTCGCGACCGCGACCGCCAGCTCCCAGTCGCTGCCCAGCAGCGTCAGCGCGTTGTACTGGCCGGTCGCCAGCGAGTAGCCGATGCTGAAGTCGGCGCTGCCGGTGTCGGGCGACTGCGCCGGGTTCCAGGTGTCGCAGTCGGTCCGGCCGTCGTGCGTCGAGCCGGAGTTCACGCCGAGGGCGTAGTTGCCGACGACGACCGAGCCGCCGCTGTCGCCACCGAGCATGCAGGCGTTGAAGATGAAGCCGGTGACAGCCTGCTCACCGACCGGCGTGCTCTGCACCGGGACCAGGATCTCGCCGCAGGTCCAGCCCGAGGTGGCGCCGGACTTGCAGGCCTGGGCGCCGACGACGGCGTCGATCGGGCCGCGGATGGTGACGGAGGCCTCGTCGGGCGCGCCCGAGCCACCGGCCCAGCCGGCGACCTGCGGCACCGCGGTCCACTCGGAGTTGGTGATGTCGACCAGACCACCGTCGTGCTCGTCGCCGTAGTGGAACGAGCCCGGCACGAACTCGCCGAGGTCGGGGCCGGGGAACTCCGACGCCCAGTCCTCGGTGCCCCAGATCGGGGCGTCCAGCTCGATGTGGTGCACCGGGTAGGTGAACTGCTCGCCCGTGGCTTCGTCGACGCCGCAGTGGCCGGCGGTCAGGTACCGCGAGTTGCCGTCGGGGTCGTACCCGCTGAACCCGACGGAGCACCGGCTGAGGCTGAACGCGCCGGTCTCGTCGGGCTCGCTGATCTGGTAGGCGTAGCCGTAGCCACCCTTGTGGTCGCGGGCCGGCTGGACCTCACGCTCGGTGTCCAGCACGTCCAGCGGGCCGACGACGACCCGCGCACCGCTGGCCTCGACGGCCGCGGCGTCGGCGTCGCTGCCGACGTTGATGGTGACGTCCTGGCCGTTGATCGAGGCGCCGAGCACGTCGACGCCCTGGTTGCGCAGCACGGTGGCGGCGTCGGAGGCGGCACGAGCCCGCTCCGCGTTGGCCAGGTACTGCTCGGGAGCGACGCCGAGGTCGCGCTCGATCGCCTCCCGCAAAGTGGCCGGCAGCTGGGCCGCCAGCTCGATGAAGTCGTCGGCGGCGAAGGTCGGGACGGTCACCGGGATCTGTTCGTCGGCCTGGGCCGCGGTGCTGGAGGCGAAGACGCCCCCGCTCACCACGGCCGAAGCGACGAGCACTCCGGCGAACCGTGCCGCGCCTCGCCGACGCGGCAGCATTGCGCTCACAAATTCTCCAAATACTCCATTTGACATGGCGTTGCCCGGAATCGCCCATTCAGTCGTGATCTAGCGCCTGACGTGCGGAAACCCGGGCGAGATCACGTTACACAAGTCGACCGCGACGTGACAGCTCCATCGCCAAGTGGTCACATTGAATTCCGGGAACATTTCTCCCGAAGAATCCATGAGCCGCCTTTATCCGCCAAATGCGGACAAAGGCCGGGATCAGCGTCCGGACGTGGCGAGTGTGAGCTCCGTGCGGGCCTCCGCGGCCAGCCGCACGTGCCGGTTCTCGACGGCGACGGCGACGGCGTCGGAGGCGGCCGCGCTCCCGTCGGCACCGAAATGCCGCAGCGTCCGTGCGGCGTCGAGCAGCGACAAGGCCCGCATCCAGGTCGATCCGAGTGCGACGGCGATGTCGACGGCTTGCCAGCAGGACCGCAGCGCCTCGTCGCGGTGGCCGGCCGCCCGGTGCACGGCCGCAGCGACGGCGGCCGCGTAGTGCGCGTCGTAGGACACCGGCGCCGGGATCTCGACGGCGTCGGCGGCGGCGAGGTCGGCGCGGGCCGCGGCGCACCGGCCGAGCCCGGCGTACCCCCGCGCGCGGGTGCGCAGGCATCTGGCCCGCACCTGCGACGACAGGAACTCGCGGTCGGCCACGCAGGCCGCGATGACGTCCACCGCCTCCTGATACCGGCCGGCCTCGACGTGGATGCAGGCCTGGTTCTCGAACATGATCAGCTCGCCGTACCGGTCGTTCTGCTCGCGGCGCAGCTCGACGGCGTGGTCGGCCGCCGTCAGGGCTTCGTCGAGCCGGTGCTGGGCGGCCAGGGTCAGCGTGAGGTTGGTCCAGGCGGCCGCGGTGATGGCCGGGTGAGACGGCGGCGTGGCCGCGGCGAGCACCGTCCTCGCCGTCTCCTCGTCGTCGCCGCTGTCGCAGCACTCGCGGGCGACGGCGTCGAGCAGGACCAGCAGTCCGGCCGCGTGGTCGACCGCCGGGTACTCACCACCGGTCAGCTCGGCCCGGGCCAGCGTGATCAGCTGCGTCCGGCGCGGGTGCAGCCAGGCGTGGATCTCGCACCGGTCGGCGAACGAGCGTCCGGGCGGGCAGTCGCGCGGCGGCTCGGGCACGCCGGGCACGCTGTCGTCGGGGCGCAGCCGCAGCCGGGCGTTGCGCAGCGTCAGCAGCAGGTGCCCGAGCAGGCGATGGCGCGCCGCCCGCGCCGTGACCGTGTCCGACACCGCGCGGATGTGGTCGTCGACGAGGTCGTGCCAGCCGTAGCCGCCGTCGGCCGCCGGTTCGAGCAGCCGGATGTCGGCCAGCCGGTTCAGCAGCCGACGCGCCTCGTCGACGTCGACCTCCCACACGACCGCGGCGATCTCGGCGTCGACGGTGGCGCCGGTGAGCGCCGCGAGCAGCCGGTACCGCTGGGCCTGCACCGGCTGCAGGCTGACGTAGGTGGCGTCGAGCATCGCCCGGACGGCCAGTCCGCCGGCCCGCAGTTCCCCGAGCCGGTCGCCGTCGCTGAGCCGTCCGGCGAAGTGCTCGATCGGCCAGGCCGGCCGAGTGGCCAGCCGGCCGGCGGCGATGCGCACGGCCAGCGGCGACCCGGCGCACCGCTGCAGGACGGTGGTGGTGGCGTCGGGCTCGGCGACCAGGCGGTCCACGCCGACGACGGACGCCAGCAGCTCGCGCGCCTCCGGCTCGGAGAACATGCCGAGGTCGACGCGGGCGTCGGCCGGCAGTTCGGGGATGCGGCGCCGGCTGGTGACGATGACGGCGCACTGCGACTCCGCCGGCAGCAGCGACGCCACGGTGTCCGGATCGGCGTCGTCCATGAGCACCAGCAGCCGGCGGCCGGTGCACAGACGGCGAAGCAGCTCGGCGCGCTCGTGCGGACACGGCGGCAGGTCCGGGCCGCCGACGCCGAGCGCCCGCAGCAGCCCGGCCAGCGCGTCGGTGCCGAACGCGGCGGCGTCGCTGCTGGTACGCAGGTCGGCGAAGAGCTGGCCGTCGGGGTACCGGTCGCGCACCTCGTGGGCCACCCGCAGCGCCAGCGTCGTCTTGCCGGTCCCGCCGGCACCGGACACGACGACCGTCCGGCATCGGCCGGCGGGCGCGGGACCGTCGCGCAGGGCTGCCGCGAGCGTCGCGACCTCCGCGGCGCGCCCGACGAAGGACCGCGGCCGCGACGGCAGCTGCGCGGGCCGGGTGCCCGGCCCCGCGGCACCGGGAGCCGGGGCGACCGGCACTGCGGCCGGCGCGGGTGCCGGACCGGTGTCGCCGCCCGTGTCGCCGCCCGTGTCGTCGGCGACCAGGTCGCCGCCGGTCAGCAGGCGGGCGTGCAGCGCCGCCAGCTCCGGCCCGGGCCGGCGTCCGGCGGCACGCAGGGCGCGGACGGTGTCGTGGAAGACGCCGAGTGCGTCGCCCTGGCGGCCCTCGCGGTAGAGCGCGATCATCAGCTGCCCGGCGGCGCCCTCGCGCTCCGGGTGCGCCGTCACCAGCTCGCGCAGCTCGCGGATCACGCCGTCGTCGGGGCCGTGCAGGAGCAGCCGCAGCTCGTGCGCGCGCTCGGCGACCGTCAGCACCTCGTCGAGCAGGGACGGCGCCGTCTGGCGGGTCAGGACGTCGGGCCAGAGTCCGGCCAGCGGGTTGCCCCGCCACAGGACCAGCGCCTGGTCCAGCAGCGCGAGCCGCCCAGGCAGGTCGTCCATGGCGCGCGCCGCCGCGAACAGGCCGCGGAACCGCGTGACGTCGATGGCGTCGGGCGGCAGGCCGAGCCGGTAGCCGTCGCCGGCGGACTCGACCGCGGACCGGCCGAGCACCGCGCGGACCCGGGCCACGTGCGTCTGCAGCGCCGCCCGCGGATGCTCGGGCTGGGCGTCCGGCCAGAGCAGCCGGGCCAACGTGCCCTGCGTGACGATGCCGCCGGGGCGCAGCGCCAGCGCGGCCAGCACCACCGCCGGCCGCCCGGAGGGCACCGGCACCGCAGCGCCGTCGCGGCGCACCTCGACCGCACCGAGCAACCGCACGTCCAGCTCGACGCCGGGCCCCGCGACCTCGGCCGGGCTGCTGTGCAGCCCGAGGTCGAGGTCCGGGGTGTGGGTCACGACCGCTCCGCCACCAGGTCGCGCAGCTCGCCGGCGCGCGGCGAGCCGAGCGCCTCGAAGATCCGCAACGCCGCGGTCCAGTGCACCCGGGCGGTCTCGTCGTCGCCGTCGACGGCGCGGCTGTGGCCGAGCTCGGCCAGCGCCTCGGCCTCGACGTCGCTGAGGTGCCCTTCGCGGGCCAGCGCGGCCGCGCGCGCGGCCGGGCCGCCGCCGTCGCGGCCGGACCGGCGCAGCGCGTTGGCCTCCTTGACCAGCCCGGTGGCCTGCAGCGGCACCGACCCGAGCTCGGCTGCGACCCCGACCGCACGCTGGAACCCGGCCACCGCGTCGTCGGCGGCGCCGGTCTCGAGCGCGAGATGCGCCAGCGCCAGCACCTGGTCGAACAGCTCGATGCCGGGCTCGTCGCCGACGCCCTCGCCGGTGAGCTCCAGGTTGCGCCGGGCGTCGTCGAAGCGACCCGTGCTGGTCTGCACGTGGGCGAGGTTACGCCGGCAGCGCCGCCGGACCTCCGGGGAGAGGACGTCGTCGGCCTCGGCGCACCGCTCGAACAGCTCGGCGGCCTCGTCGTAGCGGCCGTCCAGCTCGTACCAGACCGCCATGTTGTGCAGCATGATCACTTCGCCGTACCGGTCGCCCAGCTCGCGGCGGACCGCCAGGCCGCGCTCGCCGGCCTCCAGCGCCTCGTCGCGCCGGCTCTGCGCGCCCAGCGACAGGGCCAGCGCGTGCCAGGCGCGCGCCGTCAGCACCGGGTCGCCGAGCTTGGCCGGGACGTCGAGCACGGCTCGCGAGAGGTCCTCGGTGTGCGCCTCGCGGCAGCACTCGTACCGGGCACGGGCCAGCGCCAGCAGCAGCGCGGCCGACTCGTCGATGACGTCCTGCTGGTCGGAGTGCAGGCCGGCCAGTCCGAGCGACGTCATGATGGCGGTGTGCGGGTGCAGCCACGCGTGGATCTCGGCGCGGTCGGCGAACGATCGTCCCTGGACCTCGTGCGGGAACCAGGCACCGGGCTCGACGCCGTTGCTGCCCGGCCGCAGCACCGGCCACAGGTTGTGCAGGCAGCGCAGGTAGTAGCGGGCGAGACGGCGGCGGGCGGCGGTGACGCGGTGGGAGTCGGCGACGGCGCGCAGGTGGTCGTCGACGAGATCGTGCCAGCGGTACTCGTCGGGGGCGGCGGAGTCGATCAGCCGGACGTCGACCAGGTGCTCGAGCACGCTGCGGGCGTCGTCGGCCGCGACGTCCCAGGTGGCGGCCGCGGTCTCGACGTCGACGGCGGGGCCGGGCACGGCCGCGAGCAGCCGGAACCGGAACGCGATGGCGGGGTCGAGGCCCTGCACCGACGCGGTCAGCATGGACCGCACGCTGAGGTCGCCCATCTCCAGCTCGTCCAGCCGGCTGGTGAGCAGCCGTTCGGCGAAGTGGTCGATCGGCCACGCCGGCCGGGTGACCAGCCGCCCACCGGCGATGCGCAGCGCCAGCGGCGAGCCCTTGCAGGCGCTCACGACCAGCGCGGTCGCGTCGGGCTCGGCCGCCAGGCGGCGGTGGCCGACCATCGACTCGAGCAGCTCGTAGGCGTCCTCGTCGGAGAAGAGCGCGAGGTCGATCTGCACGTCGGCGGGGATCATGCTCAGCTGCGGCCGGCTGGTCACCAGCACGCTGCAGCCGCCGGCGCCGGGCAGCAACGGCGTCAGCTGCGCGGCGTCGCTGGCGTCGTC
This sequence comes from Jiangella endophytica, assembly GCF_003427025.1. GTDB lineage: Bacteria > Actinomycetota > Actinomycetes > Jiangellales > Jiangellaceae > Jiangella > Jiangella endophytica. Next base: position 562,578 of record NZ_QVAI01000002.1, on the reverse strand, counting down.
GAGCACCACCAGCAGCCGGCGGTTCGCGCAGGCGGACCGGAACAGCGCGGCTCGCTCGTCGAGCGTCGCCGGGATGTCCTCCTCGGGTGTGGCCAGCGCGCGCAGGAACTCGGCCAGCACCTCGGCGGGGTCGGCGGGGACGGTGGAGCCGCGCAGCTCCGCGAACAGCTGGCCGTCGGGGTGCACCTCACGCAGCGCGTGCCCGACGTGCAGGGCCAGCGTGGTCTTGCCCGACCCGCCCGGCCCCGAGATCAGTCCCAGCCGAGCCCACGACCGGTTCTCCGAGAGCACGGCCGTGAGCAGGTCGATCTCGTGCTCGCGGCCGACGAACTGCGCCGTCGACCGAGGCAGCTGCACCGGCGGCCGGGCGACCGGGACAGCACCGGCCGGCGCCGAGCCGCCACCGGCCGCCGAGCCGGCACCGGGCGCCGACGCGAGCAGCGCGGGGTCGGTGTCGAGGATGCGCCGGTGCAGGTCGGTGAGCTCCGGGCCGGGATCGATGCCGAGTTCGTCCCGCAGCACCGTCACGACCTCGTGGTACGCCGCGAGGGAATCGCCCTGCCGGCCCTGGCGATACAGCGCGAGCATCAGCTGCGCCCAGAGCCGCTCGCGCCACGGGTGGGCGGCGACCAGGCGGCGCAGCGACGGCACGAACTCCTCGTCGGTGCGATCCAGCCGCAGCCGCAGTTCGTTCATCCGCTCGGTGGCCGACAGCAGCTCCTCGACCAGCAGCGGCGCGGTGGCCTTCTCGAGATCGTCGGGGTTGAGCCCGGCCAGCGGGTCGCCGCGCCACAGCGCCAGTGCCTCACGCAGCAGGGTCAGCTCGGTGGCCGTCTCGGCGTCGCGGCCCGCGGCGACCAGCTCGCGGAACCGGGTGACGTCGACGGCGTCGGGCGGGAGGTCGAGGCGGTAGCCGTCGCCGGCGGCCTGGACGAACCCCTCGCCCAGCGCGGCGCGCAGCCGGGCGACGTGGGTCTGGATGGCCGCCCGCGGGTGCACCGGCTCGTCGTCGGGCCACAGCCAGCCGGCCAGCGCGTCGACGGGGACCACGGCACCGGGACGGGTGGCGAGAGCTGCGAGGATGACGGTGGGCCGGCCGGGCGGCACCGGGATCGTGACCCCTTCGCGGTGCACCTCGACCGGACCCAGCAGTGCGACTTCAAGCCGCGCCCGGCCCACCAGTTCTCACCCCTCCGTCCCCCTGCGCCACCGCAACCGTACCGGTGACTGACAGGAGATCGCACAGTCATCCGGCAGCCGGACCGGCTCCGGCGGCGCTCATCTGGAGTGATCGGTTTCCGGCAAGGTTCGCAACCCACTCAGAAGGCGCATCTCTTGCGCTATCAGACACATCGGATCATGGCGTCAGGAGCAAGCCCAGGGTGCGCGTGACGTGCTCGGCGGCGGCCGCGGCGGTCGGCGCGGGGTCCATCCCGAACATCCGCCGCCGGTGCGGTTCGCCCATGAGCAGCGTGAACAGCTGCTCGGCCAGTTCCTCGTGGTCGTCGGCGCGGACGCCGACGCGTTCTGGCGGCAGCGCGGCGAGCAGCCCGGACAGCACGCCGATGTAGCGGCGCGGCCCGTTCGCGTAGTGCCGCGCGGCGAGTTCGGGGAACTTCGCCGCCTCGCCGGTCACCAGCCGGTGCAGCCCGATGGCCTCGTCGGAGAGCATGAGCCGGACCAGCCGCACCCCGAACGCGTGCAGGTCGCTCACCGGGTCGCCGGCGTCGGGCGCGACGGTGTTGACCACACGGTCGCCGAGCCGGCGCACGACGGCCACGAACAGGTCGGCCTTGTCGCCGACCGTGGTGTAGACGGTGCGCTTGGCCACCCGCGCCTCGGCGGCGATGACCTCGATGGTCGTGCCGCCGTAGCCGCGCGCGAGGAACAGCCGCATGGCGGTCTCGAGCAGCGCGTCGCGCCGGGCCGCGCGATCGACATCGCGCGGCCGGCCCCGCGGCGCCGTCGCCGCCCCCCGTGCAGTCACGTAGTCATCCTGACGCGGAGGTAGTCTTGGATGCAATGAAACGCTAACGTTTCATTGTTTTGCCCGGCCACCGCCGGGCCACCGCTGCGCGTCCAGGGACGCGCGCCCCGTGACAACGAAGGGCGGGTAAGAGTGGCGACCACCAGTCGCAAGCGTCCGGCGCGCTCGGCGAAGAACACCGAGGAACTGCTCGGCTACTACCGGCAGATGCTCCTCGTCCGCCGGTTCGAGGAGCGGACCGCGCAGGCGTACACCGAGGCCAAGATCGGTGGCTACTGCCACCTCAACCTCGGTGAGGAGGCCACCGTCGTCGGCCTGATGGCGGCGATCGAGGAACGTGACTATCTCTTCACGAACTACCGCGACCACGGCTACGCGCTGATCCGCGGCATGGACCCGGGCCGCGTCATGGCCGAGCTGTACGGCCGCCAGGACGGCGTCAGCAGGGGCTGGGGCGGCTCGATGCACCTGTTCGACACCGACGTGCGCCAGCTCGGCGGTTACGGCATCGTCGGCGGGCAGCTGCCGCTGGCGGCCGGCGCCGCGCTCGCGGTCTCGTACCGCGACGGCGACGAGGTCGTCATGTGCCAGATGGGCGACGGCACCACGAACATCGGCGCGTTCCACGAGACGCTGAACATCGCGACGCTCTGGGACCTGCCGATCGTGTTCGTCGTCGTGAACAACCACCTCGGCATGGGCACGACGGTCGAGATGTCCTCGGCCGAGCCCGAGCTGTACAAGCGCGCGGCGTCGTATCGCATGGAGTCCGCGCGGGTCGACGGCAACGACGTCGTCGCCGTCCGCGACGCGGCGAAGATCGCCGTCGAGCGGGCCCGCAAGGAGCAGAAGCCGTACCTGCTGGAGACCGTGAGCGGTCGTCTGCGCGGGCACTCCGTCGTCGACCCCGCCGCGTACCGCAGCAAGGAGGAGGTCGAGGCGGTCCGCGCCCAGGACCCCGTCGCCGGCCTGCACGACCAGCTGATCGCCGCCAAGGCCGCCGACGCCGACCAGCTGGCCGAGGTCGACGCCGACGTCCACCGCATCGTCAAGGCCGCCGTCGAGTTCGCCGAGAAGAGCCCCGCGCCCGAGGTGTCGTCGCTGTTCGACTACACCTATGCCAGCCCGGTGCCGAACGACTCGCGCCGCCTTCCCGCTGACCCGCTGTTCCCGGTAGGAGCCTGACATGGCCGTCATGAGTTATCGCCAGGCGCTGCACGACACCTTGCGCGCCGAGATGCTCCGCGACCCGGACGTCTTCCTGATGGGCGAGGAGATCGGCCGCTTCGAGGGGTCGTACAAGATCACCGCGGGACTGCTGGACGAGTTCGGCCCCAAACGCGTACGCGACACCCCCATCGCCGAGGAGGGCTTCACCGGCGCCGCCGTCGGCGCGGCCATGCTCGGCCTGCGCCCGGTCGTCGAGATCATGACGATCAACTTCTCGCTGCTCGCGCTGGACCAGATCGTCAACCACGCCGCGAAGATCTACGGCATGTTCGGCGGCCAGAAGTCGGTGCCGATGGTCATCCGCACGCCGGGTGGCGGCGGCCAGCAACTCGCGGCCACGCACTCGCAGAACGTCGAGCTGTTCTACGCGTTCACCCCCGGCCTCAAGGTGGTGGCGCCGTCGTCGCCGGCCGATGCGAAGGCGCTGCTGCTGGCGTCCATCCGCGACAACGACCCGGTGCTGTTCCTGGAGAACCTCGCGCTCTACAACACCAAGGGCGAGGTCCCCGACGGCGACGTCGCGGGCGAGATCGGGCGGGCCGCCGTCACCCGCGAGGGCAGCGACATCACGCTGGTCGCGTACTCGCGCATGGCGCACGTCGCGCTGCAGGTCGCGGAGAAGCTGGCGTCTGAGGAGGGCATCTCCGCCGAGGTCGTCGACCTGCGCAGCCTGCGCCCGCTGGACCGGCCGACGATCATCGAATCGGTCAAGAAGACGTCCTGCGCCGTGGTGCTGGAGGACGACTGGCTGACGTACGGCATCGGCGCGGAGGTCGCCGCGTCGATCTCCGACGGCGCGTTCGACTACCTCGACGCCCCGGTGCGGCGCGTGGCGATGGCCGAGGTGCCGCTGCCCTACGCGAAGTCGCTCGAGCTGGCGGCGCTGCCGTCGGCGAACGACGTCGTGACCGCCGTCCACCAGACCCTCGACGCCGTCGGCCGCCGGTCCGTCGGCGCGCACTGAGGAGATTCTGATGACTGACATCCTGATGCCCCGCCTCTCCGACACGATGGAGGAGGGGGTCGTCAGCGCCTGGCGCAAGCAGGTCGGCGACGAGGTCCATGCCGGCGACGTCCTGGTCGAGATCGAGACCGACAAGGCCGTCATGGAGCACGAGGCCTACGAGGACGGCGTGCTCGGCGAGATCCTGGTGAAGGAGGGCGACACCGCCCCGATCGGCGCGCCGATCGCCAGGCTCGTCGGTGCCGGTGAGCCGGTCGGCGGGTCCGCACCGGCGCCTGCGCCGGCACCCGCGTCGGCACCCGCCGCCGAGCCGGCTCCCGCTCCCACGCCTGCGGCCGAGCCGGCGGTGCCCGCCGCCCAGCCCGAGTCGGCCGCCCCGGCGCCGGCGGCCACGACCCGGGCCGACGGCGACCGCATCCTGTCCTCGCCGCTGGCCCGGCGCGACGCCCGCGACCTGGGCGTCGACCTCGCGGCCGTGGCGGGTTCCGGCCCCGGCGGGCGGATCATCCGGGCCGACGTCGCGAAGGCTGCGGCCTCGGCTCCGGCCGCCCCCGCGAGCACGCCCGCGACGCCGGCGGCTGCCGCCGTCGCCGCACCGGCCGTCGAGGAGACCGACGAGCTGATCCCGCTGACGTCGATCCGCAAGACGATCGCCCGGCGGCTCACCGAGAGCATGCAGTCGTCGCCGCACTTCTACGTCACGAAGACGGTCGACGCCGGCCCGCTGTCGGGGTTGCGGGCGGAGCTGAACGACCGGCTGGTCGCGGCCGGCAAGAAGAAGGTCAGCGTCAACGACATCATCGTGCGGGCCGTCGCGGTCGTGCTGCGCGACCACCCGGTGGTGAACTCCTCGTTCACGCCCGAGGCGATCGTGCAGCACGGGCGCATCCACGTCGGCATCGCGGTGGCGACGGAGACCGGGCTGGTCGTGCCGGTCATCCGCGACGCCGACACGAAGAGCCTGACCAGCATCTCCGCCGAGACCCGCGCGATGGCCGGCAAGGCCCGCGACCGCAAGCTCGGCCTGGACGAGATGAGCGGCGGCACGTTCACGGTCAGCAACCTCGGCATGTACGGCATCGACCACTTCACCGCCGTGATCAACCCACCGGAGGCGGCGATCCTCGCGGTCGGCGCGGTGCGGTCCGAGCCGGGTGTGAAGGACGGCGAGCTGGCGGTCGTGCAGAAGATGACGATGACGCTGTCGTCGGACCACCGGGTCATCGACGGCGCGCAGGCCGCGGAGTTCGTCCGCGACCTCGCCGCCGTGCTCGAGGACCCGTGGCTGGCGGTCGCGTAGTCGGCTGACGCTGTCGGTGCCCGCCCCTAGGGTGGGCACCCTCCCAGCCGGGCGGGCACCTCACTCAGCCGGGCGGAACTCCGACGCCGGCGGGGTGACGACTCGACCGGCGGTGACCCTACCGAGATTCGGGCCGGCCTCACGACAGCTCGCGCCGCCAGGTCTGGCCGACCAGGTCGCGGCCGAAGCTGTGGTGCCGGTTCTCCTCGACCAGCTCGAAGCCGGCCTTCTGGTAGATGCGCCGGGCGGCCACGAGCACGTCGTTGGTCCACAGGATCATCGACGTGTAGCCGGCCGCCCGGGCGAACTCGAGGCACTCGGCGACCAGCCGGCTGCCGATGCCGGTGCCACGAGCCTCCGGCTCGACCAGCAGCAGCCGCAGCTGCGCCGTGGTGTCGTCCTTGCGCACGCAGAACACGGCGCCGACGGGGCGGCCGTCGAGCTCGGCGACCCAGGCACTCTCGCGGGCGGGGTCGAGGTGTTCGGCGTAGTCGGCGACGATGCGCGCGACCAGCGCCTCGTAGCTGCGGTCCCAGCCGTACTCGCGGGTGTAGGCGACGGCGTTGCGCTGGACGACCCACCCGAGGTCGCCGGGACGCAGCCCGCGGACGACGACGGTGTGCGGCCGCTCGGACTCGCCCAGGAGCCGCCGCACGGAGTCGAGGTCGGCGACCAGCCGGCGCCGGTCGGCGTCGGGCAGCGCGTCGAGCAACTGCTCGGCCTGCCGGTCGGATCGGTTCTGGAGGTCTTCTCGCGCCGCGCGGCCGGCGTCGGTCAGCGCGGCCAGCAGCTTGCGCCCGTCGGCCGCCGAGCGGGTGCGTTCGATCAGCCCGGCCGCCTCGAACCGGGCCAGCGTGCGGCTGAGTTGAGCGGCGTCGACGTCGAGCGCCTCGCGCAGCTCACCGACCTCGGTGACGTCGCGCCGGCCCAGCTCGAAGACGATGCGCGCCTCGGTGAGCGAGAACCCCGACCGCAGCAGCTCCTGGTCGAGGAAGCCCATGACGCGGGTGTAGAAGCGATTGAACTGACGGACCGCGGCCACCTGGTCGCGTTGCACCTCGGTCATACCGTTGACTGTATCAATAAATCCCTTGACTCAGTCAACAACATTCTGGAGCAGCAGTGCCGTCGTCACCGGGCCGACGCCGCCGGGCACCGGCGTCAGCGCGGCCGCGATCTGCGCGACGGCCGGGTCGACGTCACCCGCGAGGCCGCCGTCGGCCGTCGGGTTCGTGCCGACGTCGACGACCACGGCTCCCGCCCGGACGTGCTCAGGCGTCACGAGGTGCGTCCGGCCGACGGCCGCGACCAGCACGTCCGCCGTCGACGTCACGGCGGCGAGGTCGCGGGTGCGCGAGTGGCACACCGTCACCGTGGCGTCGCGGTCCAGCAGCAGGTGCGCCAGCGGCTTGCCGACGACCGCGGACCGTCCGACGACCACCGCCCGGGCGCCGGCGAGGTCGACGGCGTACTCGTCCAGCAGCGCGACCACTGCGGCCGCCGTGGCCGGAGCGTAGGCGGGCAGCCCGGCCGCCAGCCGGCCGAGCGAGAGCGGGTTGGCGCCGTCGACGTCCTTGGCCGGGTCGATCGCGCCGGACACGTCCGCGAGCGCGATGCCCGGCGGCAACGGCGTCTGCAGCATGACGCCGTCGACGGCCGCGTCCTCGCTGAGGGCCGCCAGCCGGCCCGCGATATCGCCGGCCGTCGCGGCCGTCCCGAGGTCGGCGACGTCGCAGTCGAGGCCGGCCTTGCCCGCGGCCGACGCGATGGACCGGACGTACCAGGCGCTGGCCTCGTCGTCGGTCGCGGTGACGATGACCAGCCGGGCCGGCCGTCCGGAGTCGCGCCGGGATCCGGCGCTGTCGGCGACCCGGGCCCGGATGCGGGCGGCGAGGTCCTTCCCGGTGAGCGGCCGCGCCGTCACGCGCCGGCTCGCTGACGCACCGCGGCGGTGACCTGGTCGGCCCGGGCGGCGAGATCGTCGACCTCGCCCGTGGTGGCCGTCAGGCGGTCGCGGACCGCCTGGTCGGTGACGCCGGAGAGGTTGATCTCGACGTTCAGCCGGGCGGTCGTGGCGGCGGCGCGGGCGGCCTCGGCGGCGGCCGCGACATCGGTGATGACGTTCGCGTTGCCGACCGGCAGCAGTTCCTCGGCCATCGAGACCAGGTGCGTCGCCGCGATGATGACGGCCGCCGGCGGCTCGGCGGCCGCCGCCAATGCCGTGGCGATGGCCTCGGACCGGGCCGCCTTCTGCTCGTCGGTCTCCTGCGGCAGCTGGTAGGTCTCGGTGACGGCGAAGAACGCCTCGGCGTCGTCCTCGGCCAGCTCGAGCGCGTCGGTGCGCAGCGCGTCGGCCTTCACCAGCACCCGCTCGACGACGTCGGCGTGCTCCTCGTACTTGGGGCCGGTGCTGTAGCGCGCCACCATGCCCAGAAGCGCCGCCGCCTGGGCGGCATGCAGGGCCGCGACGGCGCCGCCGCCGGGGGCCGGAACCCGGGCGGCCAGGCTGTCCAGGAAGGCGCCGATGGTCTCGTCGCGCACGGGATCTCCTCGAGTCGGCTGACGGTCCCAGCCTCCAGTCTCCCGCGCCTCGACCGGTCCCGCACGACGGGGTGCGCGCAGCACGGTCTCACGATGTTCAGCAGATGAGACAACGCTCCCGGAATCGTCTGCTTCCGGCCGATCATGAAAGCAGTGGCGCAAACCCCCGGGCGCCATCACAACCGAATAGGCGGCGATCATGACGAGAGCCATCGACCAGTTGTTGACTCACGCCGTGGACACAGCGGTCCTGCCCGGCGCCGTCTGGGCCGTCGGCGATCCCGACGGACTACGCGCTCAGGGCGCCTGCGGGCTGCTCGATCCGGCCGTGCCCGACGATCCGATGCGTCCGGACACCCTCTTCGACCTCGCCAGTCTCACCAAGATCGTCGCCGTCTGGTCGTGCGTCGGCACGCTCTGGGAGGACGGCACCCTCAATCTCGACCGGCGGCTCGCCGACTACCTCCCCGACCTCGCCGGCCACGACCTCGCCGACGTCACCGCCCAGCAGCTGCTCACCCATACCGCCGGCGTCCCGCCGCGGGCCAACCTCGAGGCGCTCTACGGCACCGACCGCGAGGCCGTCGAACGCGGCATCCTGCACGAGCCGCTCACCCACCGCCCCGGCGAGGTCGTCGAGTACACCGACCGCGCGGCGCTGATCCTCGGCATCGTCGCCGAGCGGCTCACCGGCCTGCGCCTGGACGAGCTGAGCCGGGCCTGCGCCTGGGACGCGCTGCACATGGGGTCGACCCGGTTCGGCCCGGTCCCCGCCGAGGACGTCGCTCGGTGCGCGCCGACCGAGTGGGACGAGCCGGCCGGCCGGCATCTCAAGGGCACGCCGCACGACTTCTCCGCCCGGCTGCTCGGCGCCTGCGGCAGCGCCGGCGTGTTCTCCGTCGCCGCCGACCTCGGGGCATTCCTGCGCTACCTGCTGGCGCCCGACCAGGCGCCGCGGCGGCCCGGCTTCGGACCGGCGTGGATCAAGGAGTCGCTGAAGGTCCAGACCGGTGCGCTGCAGCCGGCCCGCGGCTTGTTCTGGCATCCCGCGCCGACGCCCGAGGGCGTGGGCGGGCGGGATGTGTGGGCGCACTTCGGCTTCACCGGGACGGCGATGTGGGTCTCGGTGCGGCGGCGGAGATGGGCGGTCCTGCTGACGAACAAGCTCTACTACACCCGCGACAGCGGGCCGATCCTCGACGTGCGCAAGGCGTTCTGCCGGTACGCGTTCGACCTCTGACCGCCCGGGAATGATCACGTTGAGTAGGGCTGCTCCCGCTTCACCAGGCATGCGGGCCGCGTGAAGCGGGAGTACGCCTGGTCATGCTCATCGGGGAACCGGGCGGCCGCGCGCACCGTCCCAGAACCGGATGAAGTACGCGGGCTCGTCCGTCCGGATGGGCGAGTCGCACCGGATGTGTGATTCGCGCGCACCCGGGACGACGACGCCCCGGTCGTCGACTAGGCTCCCGGCGGCAGCTCGACGCGGCGCCGAGACCTCATGGCGCGGATGAGAGTTCCCTCACGTCGCAATTTCTGGATACCAATGTGACGAATGTGGCGACCGTTAACTCATAGCTGAGATATCGTTCGGCTCGTGGCAGACGACTACCGCGGCCAGATCGGCCGGCTGATCCGCGACTCGCGGCAGCACCGGGGCTGGACCCAGAGCCAGCTGGCCGACGCACTCGGCACCAGTCAGAGCGCGATCCATCGCATCGAGCACGGGCAGCAGAACCTCAGTCTCGAGATGATCGCCCGCATCGGTGAGGCGCTGGACAAGCAGATCGTGTCGCTGGCGCCGCAGGGACCCGTGCATCTGCGGGTCAGCGGTGGACAGCAGCTCTCCGGCAGCATCGAGGTGCGGTCCAGCAAGAACGCCAGCGTCGCGCTGCTGTGCGCCAGCCTGCTGAACAAGGGGAAGACCACCCTGCGCGGCATCGCGCGCATCGAGGAGGTCAACCGCATCATCGAGGTGCTCGAGAGCATCGGCATCGGCACCCGCTGGCTGGGCGAGGGCCGCGACCTCGAGATCACCCCGCCGGAGCGGCTGGACCTCGACAGCATGGACGTCGAGGCGGCGCGGCGTACCCGCAGCGTCATCATGTTCCTCGGCCCGCTGCTGCACCGCGAGGTCCGTTTCAAGCTGCCGTACGCCGGTGGCTGCAACCTCGGCACCCGCACCGTCGAGCCGCACATGGCCGCGCTGCGTCCGTTCGGCCTGGAGCTGAAGGCCACCGGCGGGTACTACCACGCCGAGGTGGACCGCTCGATGTCGCCGGGCCGGCCGATCGTGCTGATCGAGCGCGGCGACACCGTCACCGAGAACGCGCTGATGGCGGCCGCCCGCAACGACGGCATCACCGTCATCCGCAACGCCAGCTCGAACTACATGGTCCAGGACCTGTGCTTCTTCCTGACCCGGCTCGGCGTCCGGATCGACGGTATCGGCACGACGACGCTGACGGTGCACGGCATCCCGGACATCGACGTCGACGTCGACTACGCGCCGTCCGAGGACCCGATCGAGGCGATGAGCCTGCTGGCCGCCGCGATCGTCACCGGCTCGGAGATCACGGTCCGGCGCGCGCCGATCGAGTTCCTCGAGATCGAGCTCGCGCTGCTGGAGGAGATGGGCCTCGACTACGACCGCAGCGGCGAGTACGTCGCGGCGAACGGCGAGACCCGCCTGGTCGACCTGACGGTGCGGCCGTCGCAGCTGCGCGCGCCGCACGACAAGATCCACCCGATGCCGTTCCCCGGCATGAACATCGACAACCTGCCGTTCTTCGCGCTGATCGCGGCCACGGCCAACGGCCAGACGATGATCCATGACTGGGTGTACGAGAACCGCGCGATCTACCTGACCGAGCTGACGAAGCTCGGCGGCAACGTGACGCTGCTCGACCCGCACCGCGTGCTGGTGGAAGGCCCGACGCGGTGGTCCGGGACGGAGATCATCTGCCCGCCGGCGCTGCGGCCGGCAGTCGTCGTGCTGCTGGCGATGATGGCCGCGAAGGGCACGTCGGTGCTGCGCAACGTGTACGTGATCAACCGCGGCTACGAGGACCTCGCCGCCCGGCTGTCCGTGCTCGGCGCGCGCATCGAGGCGTTCCGCGACGTTTAGTCGAGGTTCTTCCGATTCGCGTGTCACAGCGCGGGGGCAACGGGCACCTACCCCCATGTGACGTGCCGCCTCACCACGTCCACGGGGCGGGGTGAGGGCGCGGCGCGGCACGGTGGCTCGACAGGCCCAGGGCGGGATCCATCTCCATCTGGCCCGCCTGGACTGTGCACCTCGACACGGCAAGGTGCGCCGGCCGGAACCACCGACGTCGAGGGCTCGTCGCCTGGCTGGTCGCACATCCTCGACGCCGGCGCCGCGCTGGGTCAGGGTGCCGTCACGCCCTGACCCCGGCCGCTCACGGCCATGTCCGATTCCCGCTAGTCACCGGGCCGCCCGCGGGCGAGACTGGTAAGCATGTTGGACGAAGAGGCGTGCTACCGAGCAGTTCAGGGCCGCGACGCCCGGTTCGACGGCGTCTTCTACATCGGCGTCACGTCCACCGGCATCTACTGCCGCCCGAGCTGCCCGGCCATGACGCCGAAGCGCCAGAACGTGCGGTTCTACCGCACCGCGGCCGAGGCGCAGACGGCCGGCTTCCGCGCCTGCCGCCGCTGCCGGCCGGACGCGACGCCCGGCTCGGCGGAGTGGAACGTCCGCGCCGACGTCGTCGGACGGGCGATGCGGCTGATCGCGGACGGCGTCGTCGACCGCGACGGCGTCGCCGGGCTGGCCGGCCGGCTGGGCTACAGCGAGCGCCAGGTCCACCGGACGCTGGTCGAGGAGGTCGGCGCCGGCCCGCTGCGGCTGGCCCGGTCGCAGCGGGCGCACACCGCGCGGACGCTGCTGGAGACCACGGAGCTGCCGGTCACCGAGATCGCGTTCGCGGCCGGGTTCGCCAGCATCCGTCAGTTCAACGACACCATCCGCGAGGTCTACGCGCTGACGCCGAGCGAGCTGCGCGGCAAGGCCCGCCGGCGTGGCCGCACCGCCACGGCCGGCACGGTCGAACTGCGGCTGGCGTACCGGCAGCCGGCCGACTTCCGCGGCGTGCTGGACTTCCTGGCGCTGCGTGCGGTGCCGGGCATCGAGGAGGTCGACGGCGACACGTACCGGCGCAGCCTCACGCTGCCGCACGGCACCGGCGTCGCCGAGCTGACGCCGCGCGACGGCTGGGTACAGGCGACGCTGCGGCTGGCCGACCCGCGCGACCTGACGGCGGCGGTGGCGCGCTGCCGGCGCGTGTTCGACCTCGACGCCGACCCGCGAGCCGTCGACGACCTGCTCGGGGCGGACCCCGCGCTCGGCCCGCTGGTGGTCGCGCGCCCGGGGACCCGCGTGCCGGGCACGGTCGACGGCGACGAGCTCGCGGTCCGCGGCGTGCTGGGCCAGCAGGTGTCCGTGGCCGCCGCGCGCACCGTCGCCGGCCGGTTGGTCGCCGAACACGGCAAGCCACTGGATGCCCCGGTCGGCACCGTCACCCACGCGTTCCCGGCGGCGGCCGTCCTGGCCGCCGTCGATCCGTCAACGTTCCCGATGCCGAGCAGCCGGCAGCGCACGCTGCACGAGCTGACCACCCGGCTGGCCGAGGGCACGCTCTGTCTCGACCCCGGCGTCGACCGCGACGAGGCCGAACGGCGGCTGCTCGACGTGCCCGGCATCGGCCCCTGGACGGCGAGGTACGTGCGCATGCGCGCGCTCGCCGACCCCGACGTGTTCCTTCCCACCGACCTCGGCGTGAAGCACGCCATGGCCGTGCTGGGGCTGCCGTCCGAACCGCGGGCGGTGGCCGAGCTGGCCGAGAACTGGCGGCCGTGGCGCTCGTACGCGCTGCTGCACGCCTGGTCGACTCTCTGAAAGGCAGAACTGACCATGTACTGGACCACCATCGACAGCCCCCTCGGCACGCTCTGGGTGACCGGCGACGGCACCTCGCTGACCGGCCTCTACATGGAGCGCCCGGCCACGCTCGACCAGCCCGGCTGGATCGAGGACGACGCGCCCTTCGCCGTGGCGCGCGAGCAGCTGACCGCGTACTTCGCCGGCGACCGGCAGGACTTCGACCTGCCGTTGGACCCCGTCGGCACCCCGTTCCAGCAGCAGGTATGGGCGGCACTGCGGGCGATCCCGTACGGCGAGACCCGCAGCTACCGCGAGATCGCCGAGCAGCTGGGCCGCCCGACGGCGTCGCGTGCGGTGGGTGCCGCGAACGGCCGCAACCCCATCTCCGTCATCGTCCCGTGCCACCGCGTGGTCGGCTCGTCCGGCGTCCTGACCGGGTACGCGTGGGGGCTGGAGCGCAAGCGGGCGCTGCTCGACCTGGAGACGGCCGGCCGGTAGGCGGTCACCAGCTCCAGCCGTCGTGCCGGAGGGCGCTCTCGATCATCATGCGGCGCACCGGCGGCGGGGCGTCCGGCACCGGCAGCCCGGCCAGCCGCGCGGCGTCGGCCAGCAGGTCGTCGTACGCGCGGGTGGCCGCGGCCAGGTGGTGGGCGCGGGCCCACCGGCCCTGGTCGCATTCCAGCCGGCGGATCTCGCCGACGACGCGGGTCAGCCGCAGCTGCACCGTCAGCGTCTCGAACGGATCGGCGACGACGCACGGCGCGGCCTTGCCGCCGGGCCAGCGTCGGCGCAGTGCCCGGGTGAGGTCGTGGAAAGGCGATTCCATCGTGGGCTCCTCACCAGCATGGTAATCAGCTGGACGGCGGTTGACGAGGGGATTCTGGCCCCGTGTGCGAAGGTGGGGCATGCCCGAAGGCGACACCGTCTGGCTGGCCACCCGGCGGCTGCACGACGCGCTGGCCGGCGACGTCCTGGTGCGCACCGACTTCCGCGTTCCGCGTCTGGCGACGACCGATCTCTCCGGACGGACGGTGGTCGAGTCGGTGGCGCGCGGAAAGCACCTGCTGACCCGGATCGAGGGCGGGCTGACCCTGCACACGCACCTGCGCATGGACGGGGCGTGGCGGGTGTTCGCCGCCGGCCGGCCGTGGCGCGGCGGGCCGGCGTTCCAGATCCGGGTGGTGCTGGCGACGGCGCGGGCGGAGGCGGTCGGCTACCGGCTGCCCGTCGTCGAACTGGTCCGGACGACCGATGAAGACACCGTGCTCGGCCATCTCGGCCCCGACCTCCTGGGCGACGACTGGTCCGCGCCGGACGCCGTCTCGCGACTGACGCTCGACCCGTCGCGGCCGCTCGGGGAGGCGCTGCTGGACCAGCGGGTGCTCGCCGGGATCGGCAACCTGTACATGGCCGAGCTGTGCTTCCTGGCCGGGTCGTCGCCCTACGCGCCGGTGTCCGCCGTGCCCGACCTCCGCTTCGTCGTCGACGAGGCACACCGGCTGCTGCACCTGGGCATCGAGACCGGCCGCCAGATCACCACCGGCGATCCGCGACCGGGGCGGCAGCACTGGGTCTACCGCCGCGCCCGCCGTCCGTGCTGGAGGTGCGGCACCCCGATCCGCACCGGTTCGATCGGCGCCGCGCCGCAGGACCGGGTGACCTTTTGGTGCCCACGCTGCCAGCCCGGTCCGGCCAGCGGCTGAGATGCAAAGGTGGCACCCCACGCCGTAACCTTCGGAGGTCGGTGGGGCACCTGATCACGTGAGCGAGAGAGTGCTGCCCCATGTCCGATGCCGCCCGTGCAGCCGAGCGGACCCGCACGGAGCGTCGTCCGTGACCGCGGTGGCCTACGTCGACGAGTGCGAGGCCGTCCACCCTGGCCACGCCTACAGCATCGCCGCGTCGATGATCGAGGATGACTCCGCCGAAGAGGTTGCCGACGCGATCCGGGCACTGGTGCTTCCCCGCTCGAGGAAGCTGCACTGGTATGACGAGCACAAGACTGCACGCCGCACGCTGCTGGCGATGACCGTCGCCGAACTGGCCGGCATCGAGCACATCGTCGTGGTTCTGGCCACAGCCCCGGACGGAACTCGCCCGGAGCGGCGTCGGCGGCACTGTCTGACGCGCCTGCTCCCTGAGTTGCACGATCGCGGCGTCGCGCAGGTTGTGGCGGAGGCACGAGAGGCCAAGCAGAACGCGCGCGACGTGGAACTGCTGCTGGCGCTGCGCAATCAGAAGCTGATCCAAGGACCGCTCCGTCTGGACCACGTGCCGGGACCGTCGACTCCGCTCCTGGCGGTCGCAGACATCGCGGTTGGTGCCGTCATGGCGGCGTACGCGGGTGAGGCCAGCTACCGGAAGATTCTCGACGACAAGATCATCGAGCTGGTGGTCTGATCCTGGGAGCGCGAAACCCGGGACCCCACTCCGAGCGGGACCTTCCCGGGTTCACTTCCGGATCCACCGCGATGGACCGGCTGGAGAGAGAATACCGCCGTGGGCCACGCCCGGCCAACCAGCAGGGCGTGAACTGCGACTCTACGGACCTCTGGACGATCGACGCCGAGTCGTGGCACTGGCGGCGGCCGGTCAGCTTGTGACCCGCGCGGGGTCGTAGGGCTGCGTCCCGCCGTCGACGGTCCACACGGCGGCCAGCGGCAGCAGCGCTTCGATCGGTGCCGCGCGGACGCCGTCGGCCGTCGGGAGCAGCACCCGGATCCCGGGGTGGTGGTCGAACAGGATCTGGCGGTCGCGGCCGCAGGGCCCGACGACCCCGCGACCGTGGTTGCCGACGGCGACGATCGACTCGATCCGGCGGGCGCCGTTCGCCCGTGCGGCGCCGAGCGCGACCAACTCCGCACAGGGGCCGCCGGTGAAGTGCGCGAGGTTGACGCCGACATGGATCCGGCCGCTCGCGTCGCGGACGGCCGCGCCCATCGTGTGGACACCCGGCGCCTCCGCGGTGGCCGCGTCGGTACCGGCATCGATGGTGGCTCTGGCTGCGTCGATCAGCTCGCGATCGGCATCGGTCAAGGCGTGCAGCGCACTCGTCATGGGTCGAACCCTAGGCTCACTTGACTCCCCAAGCTAAAGCGATTAGCTTTTTGGCTATGGAGATTCGCCACCATGCCTAGGGCCGGTTTGTCGACCACGGCCGTCGTCGATGCCGCACTGGCGGTGGTCGACGAGCAGGGGCTGGAGGCGTTGACGCTGACCGCGGTCGCCGCACGCACCGGGGTCGCCGTCCCATCGCTGTACAAGCACGTCGGCAGCCTCGGCGAACTGCGCGTCCTCATCGGGGTGCGCGTCTTCGAGGAGACCGCCGAGCGGCTGGCCGCGGTCGCCATCGGGCGCAGCCGCGACGACGCCGTCGCGGCGCTGATGCACGCCTACCGCGGCTATGTTCTCGAGCACCCCGCGCGGTACGCCGCGATGGTGCCGGACCCATTGCACGAACCCGCCTACGTCGCCGCCGGAACGAAGCTGCTCGAGGTGTTCCTCGCGGTGCTGAGCCACTACGGGCTGGAGGGCTCCGACGCCGTCCACGCGGTGCGCCGGCTGCGCGCCGTCGTGCACGGGTTCGCCTCGATCGAGGCGACCGGCGGGTTCGGCATGGCCGAGGACACCGACGTCACGTACGCGCAGCTCATCGCCATGTACCTCGCCAGCCTCCCCCGCGACTGAAGGAGAGTCCCATGACACCGACGAGAAACCGGCTCGCAGCCGCCGCGCTCGCCGTCGCCGGCCTGCTGTTCCTGCTCTACCCCGCGTTCCGCCCCTGGCACGACGAGGACACCGTCGACGGCGCTCTGGCGTCGCTGGGGTCGAACGCCTGGGTCGCGTCGCACCTGTTCGCGATGATCGGCTTCGTCCTGGTGCCGTTCGGCCTGCTCGCGCTACGTGACGTCGTGCGCGAGACCCGGGCGGAGCGGGCGGCCGCCGCGGCCGTCGTCGTGTTCTGGATCGGCGCCGGGCTGACGCTGCCGTACTACGGCGCCGAGGACTTCGCGCTGCACGCGATCGCCCGCGAGGCCGCGAACGGCGCCGGGTTCGACCTGCTGGAACTGACCGACGCGGTGCGCAACGGACCGGTGGCGACCACGACGTTCGCGATCGGGCTCGTGCTGCTGGGCGTGGCCGGCGTGCTGGCGGCGGTCGCCGTCTGGCGGTCCGGGGTGCTGCCGCGGTGGAGCGGTGTGCTGTTCGGCGCCGGCTTCGCGCTGTTCCTGCCGCAGTTCTTCACCCCGGCGGCGAGCCGGATCGGCCACGGCGTGCTGCTCGCGGCCGGAAGCGTGCTGCTGGCGGCCGTGCTGTGGCGCGCCGCCGAGGGTCAGACCCGTTCGACGGTGACGACGTTGGCGGGGAACTCGCGGTCGGCGAACCTGCCGATGGCGTAGGTCGAGAACGCGTCGATGCCCGCGCTGACCGCGCCGCCGACCAGTGGCACCCGGCGCACGATGGCCAGCGTGGCGTGCTTGCCGCCGATGCGGGCGACCAGCTGCGACGTGACGGCGGCCACCGCGCGCTCGGTGACCGCGGGGTCGGGCTCGTTGAGGCCGGTGGCGATGTCGAACGGACGACCCGGAAGGTCGCGCCCGCGCAGTGCCTCCTCGATGCCGTCGCGACCGAGCAGCGTCACCAGCGCCGCCGTGCGGACCCGAGGGTCGGCGATGTCGTAGCCGCGCAGGTGAGCGATGGCCGCGGCCATGCGCAGGTGCAGGACGGCGATGCCGGCGATGTTGGCCGGGATGGTCACCGGCATGGTGACGATGCCGCCGATGTTGGTGACGAAGCCCTGCACGCCGGCCAGCCGGACGTGCTGCTCGACGACGTCGCGAATGGCGCGCTCGACGTCGCCGCGTTTGTCGAGATGACGCCGGGCCACCTCGCGGGCGCCCGGGAAGCCCGGGAAGCCCTCGATGGCCTTGGACATGAACTGGTTCGCGCCACGAGCGGCGACCATGGGCGCGGCCCGGCGCGCCGCGGTGGTACCCGCCCAGGTCCCGATGGTCCGTCGCACACCCATGTCACCACTGTACGTGCGCGGGGCCTGGAGCGGATTACGCTGACGAAGGACCGCAACAGCACTGCCGGCGCCCAGGGAGGTCATGTGCCCGTCGAGCCACCCCCGACCCGATGGGAGCTGCCCAGCACGTCCAGCGACGACGACCTCGTCGCTTTCGGCGCCGACCTCGAGCCGGGGACGCTGCTCGCGGCTTACCGCAACGGCCTGTTCCCGATGCCGGTCGACCAACTGCTCGGCCGGGCCACCGACCTCGCGTGGTGGTCGCCGAACCCGCGCGGCGTCATGCCGATCGGCGGGCTCAAGGTCTCGCGGTCGCTGAAGCAGTCGACGCACAAGTTCGAGGTCCGGGTCGACACGGCGTTCGCCGAGGTCATCGAGGCGTGCGCCGATCCGTCCCGGCCCGGGGCCTGGATCAGCGACGACATCCGCCGCGCCTACGAACGCCTGCACCGCCTGGGCTGGGCGCACTCGATCGAGGCGTGGACGCCGGACGGGCGGCTGGCCGGCGGGCTGTACGGCGTCGCCATCGGCGGCCTGTTCGCCGGCGAGTCGATGTTCCACGCCCGGCAGCGGTGGGGCCGCGACGCGTCCAAGGTCGCGCTCGTCGCACTGGTCGAGATGATGCGCGTCGAGCACCCCGTCGGCCGGCTGCTCGACGTCCAGTGGGGCACCCGGCACCTGGCCAGCCTGGGCGTCGTCGAGATCCCGCGGCCGGAGTACCTCAGCCGGCTGCGCCGGGCGCTGGAGCTCCCGCTGCCGCCGGCGTTCGCCGAACGCTCCGCGCACAAGGCAAAATGAACGCATGCCCGAGCTGCCCGAGGTCGAAGCGCTCGCGGCCTTCCTTCGAGAGAAGGCCGTGGGCAAGGTCGTCACGCGCGTCGACGTCGCCGCCATCAGCGTGCTCAAGACGTTCGACCCGCCGGTCACGGCACTCGGCGGACTCACCGTCACCGGCATCAGCCGGCACGGCAAGTTCGTCGACCTCGACTGCGACGGCGTCCACCTCGTCATCCACCTGGCCCGCGCCGGCTGGCTGCGCTGGAGCGACGCGCTGTCGCCGAAGCCGCCGAAGCCCGGCAGCGGGCCGCTCGCGCTGCGCGTCCACCTGAACGACGAGACCGGCTTCGACCTCACCGAGGCCGGCACCCGCAAGCGGCTGGCCGTCTACGTCGTCCGCGATCCCGCCGACGTGCCCGGCGTCTCGCGGCTCGGCGTCGACCCGCTGTCCGACGAGTTCACCGTCGACAAGCTGCAGCAGATCCTCACCGGCGCCGGCCGGGCCCAGATCAAGGGCGTGCTGCGCGACCAGGCCGTCATCGCCGGCATCGGCAACGCCTACTCCGACGAGGTGCTGCACGCCGCCAAGCTCTCACCGTTCCAGCCCTCGTCGGCGCTCGACGCCGACGGCGTCGCGAACCTGCACGCCGTCATCGTCGACGAGCTGACGACGGCGCTGAAGCGGGCCGAAGGACTGGCCGCGAAGGACCTCAAAGACAGCAAGCGCACCCACATGCGGGTGCACGGCCGCGCCGGCGAGACCTGCCCGGTCTGCGGCGACGTCGTCCGCGAGGTGTCGTTCGCCGACTCCTCGCTGCAGTACTGCGCCACCTGCCAGACCGGTGGCAAGATCCTCGCCGACCGGCGCATGTCCAAGCTGCTCAAGTAGCTCAGGCCGCGGCGAAGTCGACCCGCACCAGCCGGCAGCCCAGCCAGTCCTCCAGCATGACCGGCTGGGCGAGGTGACCCGGGTTGCTCGGCTGGTTGAGGTCGGCGACGATCTCCGTGAGGACGGCGCGACGCACGGCCGGGTCGGTCACCGGAGTGGCCCGCGCCGCGAGGTCCGCCCGCACCCCGTGCTTGAGGTGCACCGTGAACTCCGGGTTCGCGACCAGATTGACGTACCAGCTGGGCGAGGGCACCGTGCCGCTGCACAGGTAGGTCTCGCCGCCGACCCGGTAGAAGAAGATCTCGATGCGACGGGCCCGGCCGGTGCGCCGGCCGGTCGTGGTGATGTCGATGACGCGTTCGCTGGTCGAAGCGGCGGGCGTGAGCTCGATCGCGCGGCGTACGGCGTCGTCCATATGTACTCCTTCGTGGCGTACGTGGTCAGGCCGCGGCGTCTTCGCGCAGCGCCGGCCCGAGCAGCAGACCGCCGTCGACGACGATCTCCGACCCGGTCATGAAGGACGCGTCGGGCGAACTCACGAACAGCAGCAGCCGGGTGACGTCGTCCGGGTCGCCGATCCGTGGCACGGCGAACGGCTCCGGCGAGAAGAACTCCGCGATGGCGGGCGCACCCGCGGCCCGCGGCTCGTTGATGAGCGGCGTCGAGATGACGCCGGGGTTGATCGAGTTGACCCGGATGTGGTCCTTGCCCAGCTCGAGCGCGGCGGTCCGGGTCAGTCCGCGCAGCGCCCACTTGCTGGCGACGTACGGCGCATAGAGCGCGGTCCCGCCGTGGGCCATGGTCGAGGCGATATTGACGATCACCCCGCCGCCGTTGCGGCGCATCGACGGCACCACGGCCTTGATGCCGAGGAACGTGCCGGTGAGGTTGACGGCGAGGGTGCGCTCCCAGACGTCCTGGCCGGTGGCCTCGATGGGCGCCGCGGCGTTCTGCACCCCGGCGTTGTTGACCAGGACCGCGATCGGGCCGAACCGACGCTCGACCGTGGCGACGACCGACGTCCACTCGTGCTCGTCGGTGACGTCGAGCCGGACGGCCAGCGCTCGCTCGCCCAGCTCCTCGGCCAGTGCGGCGCCCGCCTCCTGGGTGATGCCGGCGATGACGACCTTCGCGCCCTCGCGGTGGTAGGCGCGGACGTGGCTGGCGCCTTGGCCGCCACTGCCGCCGGTGACCACGACGGTCTGGTTCTCGAAACGTCCCATGATGCGATCTCTCCCTGAATGAGGTGGTGAGTCGAGCGACTCACCTCACGATCCAGGTTAGGCACGGGCGAGGAGGTGAGTCAAGTGACTCACCTCGCATAGACTGGAGGCATGACCGCGCAGCAGCCGACCTACCACCAGCGCGTCACCGAACAGAAGCGCACGGCCATCCTCGAGGCCGCCGCCCGGCTGTTCCTCGACGCCGGCTACGACGGCACCTCGCTGGCGAAGATCGCCGAGGCGGCCGGGGTGTCGCGCGCGACCCTGTTCAAGCAGTTCCCCACCAAGGCGGCACTGTTCGACGCCATCGTCACCGAGTCGTGGACGGTCGAGGACGACGTCGACGCCGGCCCGCCCGCCGGCGACCTGCGCACCGGCCTGACGACCATCGGCCGGCGCTACGTCGCACTGCTCACCCGCCCCGGCATGGCCGCGCTGTTCCGCATCGTCATCGCCGAGCTGCCGCGCTTCCCGGAGCTGGGCGACGCCCAGTTCACCCGGGGCAAGATGCCGTACTTCGACTCCGTCCGCCGCTACCTCGACGCCGAGTCCGCAGCGGGGACGGCCCGGTTCGACGACACCGAGCTGGCCGCGACCCAGTTCCTCGGCATGATCTCCAACTACGTCTTCTGGCCCCGGATGCTGCTGGTCGGGTGGGAGCCCGACGACGACGCCACGAGCCACGTCGTCGACGAGGCGGTCGCGACGATGGTGGCCCGGTATGGCGTCCACGACGCCGCGTCCTGACCTTGCCTGGCGCACCTCCGGCGGGTTTGTTAACGTTCACAGCACACTGCCGACCAAGTGGGGGCGAGGTGAGCATGACGCATGGAGCGGCCGGCCGGAGCCCGGTCATGGCCGACGTCGCGCGCATCGCGGGCGTCTCGCACCAGACGGTGTCCCGCGTCCTGAACCACCACCCCAACGTCCGCCCGGCCACCCGCGACCGCGTCCTCGCGGCCATCGAGGAGCTCGGCTACCGCCGCAACCTGTCCGCCCGCGCGCTCGTCACCCGGCGCACCAACACGCTCGGCGTGGTCGCGTTCGACACCACGCTGTACGGCCCGGCCAGCACGCTGTTCGGCCTCGAGCAGGCGGCCCGCGACGCCGGGTACTTCATCAGCATCGTCAGCCTGAAGACCATCAACCGCAAGACGGTCGGTGAGGCGCTGGACTACCTCGCCGCGCAGGCGGTCGACGGGTTGATCGCCATCGCGCCGCAGGTCGAGGCCGCGGCCGCCGTCTCCGCACTGCAGGGCAACGTGCCGGTGGTGGCGGTCGAGGGCGGCGAGGCCGACGGCATGCCGGTGGTCGCCGTCGACCAGGTCCATGGCGCCGAACTCGCGACGCGGCACCTGCTCGACCTCGGGCACCGCACGGTCTGGCACGTCGCGGGGCCGGTCGACTGGCTGGAGGCCGAGGGCCGCAAGCGCGGCTGGCGCGCCACCCTCGAGGCGGCCGGCGTCGAAATCCCGCCGGTCGTCGAGGGCGACTGGAGCCCGCGGTCGGGTTACGAGGCGGGCCTGCGTATCGCCGACGACGCCCGCTCGGGCCGGGCGAGCGCGATCTTCGTCTCGAACGACCAGATGGCGCTCGGCCTGCTCCGCGCGCTGCACGAGGCCGGCGTCCGGGTGCCGCAGGACGTCAGCATCGTCGGGTTCGACGACATCCCTGAGGCGGAGTTCCTGACCCCGCCGCTGACCACCGTCCGGCAGGATTTCGCCGAGGTCGGCCGCAAGAGCATCGCGCTGCTGCTCGACCTCATCGAGACCGGGCCGCGGCCGGAGACCGAGCGCATCGTCGTGTCTCCGGTCCTCGTCGCCCGCGCCAGCACCGCCCCACCCGCCAGCACCTGATCAGGCCGATCCGCCGCCCCATACCGCACCAGGGAGTCACTTGTGAGCGATAACAACGACGACGCCGTCGTCGTCGGCGTCGACTACGGAACGCTGTCCGGCCGGGCCGTCGTGGTCCGCGTCTCCGACGGCGCGGAGCTCGGCAGCGCCGTCCACGCGTACACGCACGGCGTCGTCGACGGCGAGCTGCCCGGCACCGGCGAGAAGCTGCCGCCGGACTGGGCGCTGCAGGTCCCGTCCGACTACATCGACGTACTGAGGACCGCGGTGCCGCAGGCGCTCGCCGAGGCCGGCGTCGATCCCGCGAACGTCATCGGCATCGCCACCGACTTCACCGCGTGCACGATGGTCCCGACGCTGGCCGACGGCACGCCGCTCAACGAGCTGCCGCAGTTCGCCGGGCGCAGGCACGCCTACGTGAAGCTGTGGAAGCACCACGCCGCCCAGCCGCACGCCGACCGCATCAACGCGCTGGCGGCCGAGCGCGGCGAGGCGTGGCTGCCGCGCTACGGCGGGCTGATCTCCTCGGAGTGGGAGTTCGCCAAGGGCCTGCAGCTGCTCGAGGAGGACCCGGAGCTCTACGCGGCCACCGAGCGCTGGGTCGAGGCCGCCGACTGGATCGTCTGGCAGCTCTGCGGCAGCTACGTCCGCAACGCCTGCACCGCGGGCTACAAGGGCATCCGCCAGGACGGCGGCTATCCGTCGCGCGAGTTCCTGGCGGCGCTGAACCCGGAGTTCGCCGGGTTCGTCGACGACAAGCTGGACCAGCCGATCGGCCAGCTCGGCGACCGCGCCGGCGGGCTGACGGCGCGGGCGGCGGCCTGGACGGGGCTGCCCGAGGGCATCGCGGTCGCGGTCGGCAACGTCGACGCGCACGTGACGGCGCCGGCCGCGCAGGCGGTCGAGCCGGGTCAGATGGTCGCGATCATGGGCACGTCCACCTGCCACGTCATGAACGGCGACGTGCTGCGCGAGGTGCCGGGCATGTGCGGCGTCGTCGACGGCGGCATCATCGCCGGCCTGCAGGGCTACGAGGCCGGGCAGAGCGGCGTCGGCGACATCTTCGGCTGGTTCGTCGACAGCTCGGTCCCCGCGAACTACGCCGCCGAGGCCGCCCAGCGCGGCCAGAGCGTCCACGAGTACCTGACCGAGCTGGCCGCCGCCCAGCGCGTCGGCGAGCACGGGCTGGTCGCACTCGACTGGCACAGCGGCAACCGCTCGGTGCTGGTCGACCACGAGCTGTCCGGCGTCGTCGTCGGCCAGACGCTCGCGACGAAGCCCGAGGACGTCTACCGCGCGCTGATCGAGGCGACGGCGTTCGGCACCCGCACCATCATCGACACCTTCAACAGCTCCGGCGTGCCGGTCACCGAGCTGATCATCGCCGGCGGGCTGCTGAAGAACCGCCTGATCATGCAGATCTACGCGGACGTCACCGGGCTTCCGTTGAGCGTCATCGGGTCCGAGCAGGGCCCGGCGCTCGGCTCGGCCATCCACGCCGCGGTCGCCGCCGGCGCCTACGCCGACGTGCGAGCGGGCGCGGCCGCGATGGGCAACGTCGAACGCGGCGTCTACCGGCCCGACCCGGACAACGCGAAGGCCTACGACGCGCTCTACGCCGAGTACGTCACGCTGCACGACCACTTCGGCCGCGGCGGCAACGACGTCATGCACCGGCTCCGGGCGATCAAGCGCGCGGCGGTGACCCGATGACCACCATCGACGCGCTGCGGCGCGCGGTCTGCGACCTGCACGCCGAGCTGACCCGCAACCACCTGGTCACCTGGACGTCGGGCAACGTGTCCGGCCGGGTGCCGGGCGAGGACCTGTTCGTCATCAAGCCGTCCGGGGTGTCCTACGAGAACCTGACACCGGAGTCGATGGTCGTCTGCGACCTCGACGGCAAGCTGGTCGACGGCGAGTTCTCGCCGTCCAGCGACACCGACGCGCACGCCTACGTCTACCGGAACATGCCCGAGGTCGGCGGTCAGGTGCACACGCACTCGACGTACGCGACGGCGTGGGCCGCGCGGGCCGAGCCGATCCCGTGCGTCCTCACGGCGATGGCCGACGAGTTCGGCGGCGAGATCCCGGTCGGCCCGTTCGCGCTGATCGGCGACGAGTCGATCGGCCGCGGCATCGTCGAGACGCTGACCGGGCACCGCTCGCCGGCCGTGCTGATGCAGAACCACGGCGTGTTCACCATCGGCAAGGACGCCCGCGCCGCCGTCAAGGCCGCGGTGATGTGCGAGGACGTCGCCAGGACGGTGCACATCACCCGGCAGCTCGGCGCGCCGGTGCCGATCCCGGCGGAGGACATCGACCGGCTCTACCACCGGTACCAGAACGTCTACGGGCAGTGATGAGGAGATGACGATGGACGACGTGTTCGGTCAGCGCGAGATCTGGTTCCTGACCGGGAGCCAGGGGCTGTACGGCGACGACGCGCTGCGGCAGGTGGCCGAGCAGTCCCAGGCGGTCGCCCGTGCGCTCGACGAGGCCGGCGGCATCCCGGTGCGCGTGGTGTGGAAGCCGGTGCTCACCTCGTCCGACGCGATCCGCCGCGTCGCCCTCGAGGCGAACGCCGACGACGCCTGCGTGGGCCTGATCGCGTGGATGCACACGTTCTCGCCGGCGAAGATGTGGATCGCCGGCTTGGACGCGCTGCGCACGCCGCTGCTGCACCTGCACACCCAGGCGAACCGGTCACTGCCGTGGGCCGAGCTCGACATGGACTTCATGAACCTCAACCAGGCCGCGCACGGCGACCGCGAGTTCGGCTACATCCAGTCCCGGCTCGGCGTCTCCCGCTCGACCGTCGCCGGGCACGTCAGCGACCCCGTCGTCGTGAGCCGGGTGGCCGACTGGGTGCGCGCCGCGATCGGCTACGCGGAGGTGCACTCGCTGCGGCTGGCCCGGTTCGGCGACAACATGCGCGACGTCGCGGTCACCGAGGGCGACAAGGTCGAGGCGCAGCTGCGGCTGGGCGTCTCGGTCAACACCTACGGCGTCAACGACCTGGTCGCGGTCGTCGACGCCGCCGGTGACGCGGAGGTCGACGCGCTGGTGGCGGAGTACGACGACGCCTACGACCTGGTGCCTGAGCTGCGCAAGGACGGCGACCGGCGCGAGTCGCTGCGCTACGCCGCCCGCATCGAGGCCGGCCTGCGCACGTTCCTCACCGACGGCGGGTTCCGCGCGTTCACCACGAACTTCGAGGACCTCGGCGGGCTGCGCCAACTGCCGGGCCTGGCGGTGCAGCGGCTGATGGCCGACGGCTACGGCTTCGGCGGCGAGGGCGACTGGAAGACCTCGGTGCTGCTGCGGACCGTCAAGACGATGGCGGCCGGGCTGCCGGGCGGCACGTCGTTCATGGAGGACTACACGTACCACTTCGGGCCCGGCGAGCCGAAGATCCTCGGCGCGCACATGCTGGAGGTCTGCCCGTCCATCGCGGCGACGACGCCGTCGTGCGAGATCCACCCGCTGGGCATCGGCGACCGTGAGGACCCGGTGCGGCTGGTGTTCGACGCGGCGCCCGGACCGGCCGTCGTGGTCGGGCTGGCCGACGTCGGCGAGCGGCTCCGGCTGGTGGCCAACGAGATCGACGTCGTGGCGCCGGACGAGCCGCTGCCGAACCTGCCCGTGGCCCGGGCCGTGTGGAAGCCGCGGCCGAGCCTGTCGACGTCGGCCGAGGCCTGGCTGACCGCCGGCGGCCCGCACCACACCGTGCTGTCGCAGTCGGTCGGGTCGGACGTGCTGTCGCTGTTCTCCGACATGGTCCGCACCGAGCTGCTGGTCATCGACGCCGACACCACGACTCGTCAGTTCGCCAAGGAGCTGCGCTGGAACCAGGCATACCACCGCCTGGCCCAGGGCTTCTGACCCTCCCCGCACCGCGGTCGACCACGGAGAGACGCCCCTGTCCAGCGCCTTGAAGGGGCGTTTCTCCATGATCGACGGGGCGGCGGGGCCGCGCTGACCCGCGGCCGGCCGACCGATCGCCCCCACCACTGAGACACCCGCCACATTTCATGTCAAATGTGGCATAGTACTTACCGACTCATCGACGCCTGCCGCAGCGGCCGTCGCATCGGGCACCCACCACCATCCACCCGCCGCACCCGGGCAACGGTGCGAGACAGGGGGACGACCGCCGCACATTGTTACCGTTAACACCCGCTGACCAGGGTGTTCACGGATCCCGTCCACTGCCGATCTCGCAATGAAGGGAAGACCGAGCATGACAATCGAGAAGCCAGGCCTGAGCCGCCGCACGTTCGTGCGCGCCTCCGCCATCGGCGCGGCCATGGTCGCCGCACCGACGGCCGTCCCCGCTGCCGCCGCGGCGACCCAGTCCAACGGCGCGGCCGCCGCCGCGACGGGCGGGGCGCCGTACGTCGGCGCCGGCAGCAACACCCCGGTGCGGCCGTTCAGTCCGAACGACGTCCACCTGGGATCGGGTCTGCTGCAGGAGAAGCGCGACCGGATGAAGGCGTTCCTGCAGACGTTCGACGAGCGGCGCTTCCTCGTGCTCTTCAACAACCAGGCCGGCCGGCCGAACCCCGCCGGCGTGTCCAACCCCGGCGGCTGGGAGAACGGCGGCCTGCTGAGCGGGCACTGGGCCGGCCACTATCTGAGCGCCCTCGCCCAGGCCTACGCCGACGGCGGCGAGCAGGTCTTCAAGACCAAGCTGGACTGGATGGTCACCGAGCTCGCCGCGTGCCAGGCCGCCATCACCGCGCGCATGGGCGACCCGGGCGAGGAGCCGGAGGAGCCCGAGGAGCCGGTCATCGGCCGCGTGCCGGGCCGCTTCGGCAACGCCCTGCGGCTCAACGGCGACAGCAACGCCCAGTACGTGCGGCTGCCCCAGGAGGCGGTCTCGCAGCTCACCGACTTCACAGTCGCGACCTGGGTCAACCTCGCCGCGGCGCAGAGCTGGAGCCGGGTCTTCGACTTCGGCACCGGCACCACCGCCAACATGTTCCTGACCGCCCGCGCCAGCGGCAACCTGCCCCGTTTCGCCATCACGGTGAGCGGCAGCGGCGGCGAGCAGCAGATCAACGGCACGGCCCAGATCCCGACCGGCCAGTGGGTGCACCTCGCCGTGACCCTCGCCGGCACCGTCGGCACGCTGTACGTCAACGGAGCCGTGGCCGGCACGAACACCACCATGACGCTCAACCCGACGTCCCTGGGCGTGCCCGGCAACGTCTGGATCGGCCGCTCGCAGTACGGCGACCCGATGCTCAACGGCAGCATCGACGAGTTCCACATCTTCGACCGCGCGCTGAGCGTGGCCGAGCTCCAGTCGCTGCAGAGCTCCGCGGCGGGCACCACCGGCGGCGGCAACATCGCCTGGTACCGGGCCGACGAGGCCGACGGCGCCTCGCTGCTCGACGCCTCGCCGAACGGCCGCGCCGCGGGCATCGTGCCGGTGCCCAGTGGCGACCAGCCGCTCTGGAAGCCGGTCTACCCCGGTTACCTGGGCGCGATCCCGGAGGACGCCGTCATCCGCCTGGCGCCGCCGCGCTTCGCCGTCTACGGCAGCAACCTCGAGACCAACGTCTGGGCGCCCTGGTACACCCAGCACAAGATCATGCGCGGCCTGCTGGACGCCTACTACCTGGCCGGCAACCAGACCGCGCTCGACGTCGTCACGAAGATGGCGAACTGGGCGCACCTCGCGCTGACCGTCGGCGACAAGAACCACCCGCAGTACACCGGTCCGATCACCCGCAGCGACCTGAATTACATGTGGGACACCTACATCGCCGGCGAGTTCGGCGGCGCCAACGAGATCTTCCCGGAGCTCTACGCGCTGACCGGCGACTCCAAGCACCTCGAGACCGCCAAGTGCTTCGACAACCGCGAGTCGCTCTTCGACGCGGCCGTCGAGGACCGCGACATCCTGGTGGTGACCAACCCCGGCGAGATCGGCCGCCGCCGGCCGGCGCGGCTGCACGTCAACATGCACGTGCCGAACTTCACCGGCTACCTGCGGATCTTCGAGCAGACCGGCGATCAGGACTACTTCGACGCGGCGGAGCACTTCTTCGGCTGGATCGTCCCGCATCGCATGTTCAGCCACGGCGGCACCGGCGGCAACTACCCGGGCTCGAACAACAACATCGAGATGTTCCAGAACCGGGACAACATCGCCAACGCGATCGCCCAGGGCGGCGCCGAGACCTGCTCGATCTACAACGTGTCGAAGCTGGCCCGGAACCTGTTCTTCCACACGCAGGACCCGAAGTACATGGACTACTACGAGCGGGCGATCTTCAACCAGATCGCCGGCTCGCGGGCCGACACGACCACGACGAGCAACCCGCAGGTCACCTACTTCCAGCCGCTGACGCCGGGCGCGAACCGCTCGTACGGCAACTCGGGCACCTGCTGCGGCGGCACCGGCGTGGAGAACCACACGAAGTACCAGGACACGGTGTACTTCAAGTCCGCCGACGGCTCGGCGCTGTGGGTCAACCTGTTCGTGCCGTCGACGCTGACGTGGGCCGACAAGGGCCTGGTGGTCTCGCAGGAGACGGCGTTCCCGCGCGAGCAGGGCACCCGGATCACGATCCAGAGCGGCGGCGGCCTGTTCGACCTGAAGCTGCGCGTCCCGGACTGGGCGACGAACGGCTTCACGGTCCGCGTCAACGGCCGGCCGGCGCCGATGCAGCCGCCGGTCCCGGGCACCTACGCGACGCTGCGCCGCACCTGGCGGCCGGGCGACGTCGTCGACATCGCGATGCCGTTCGGGATCCGGGTCGAGCGGGCCATCGACCGGCCGGACACCCAGTCGATCATGTGGGGCCCGCTGCTCCTGCCGATCCTCGGCAACCCCGGCGGCGGCACGTACCGCGAGCTGACGCTGTACTCGCACCTCAAGCTGGACGGCGACTACTCGCGCACGGCGATCACCGCGGCGGGCACCAGCCCGGCGGGCGACCAGCTGTTCACGACGCAGGGGTTCAACCTGCGCCCGTGGTACGTCGGCGACACCCAGGCGCACTCGGCGTACTTCCGCCGGGTGGAGCCGTCGATCGTGTTCGGCGGTGTCGACACCGGCGTCCCGAACGTGAAGCGCAACGACGGCCTGCCGAGCTATGACGTCCCGGTCACCGGCATCCCGCAGCCGGGCACCGACGGCCTGACCTTCCTGGACGTCGTGTGGGACAACGCGCCGTTCAAGAACCACGGCGCGTTCGTCTCGACGGTCGCCCGGACCGCCGAGGACTTCGTCGCGAAGGGCCTATTGACCGACGAGCAGAAGGACACGGTCGTCTCGGCCGCCGCGAACGCGCGGACCGAGCTGGCAGTCTGACGTTCGACGCGACCCGCCGGCCGGTCCTGGGCCGGCCGGCGGGTCACCACCGCACCGGAGGGCGGGACTCTTGACCGACGACTTCAGGCCGATGGAGCTGTGGGAGCCCGAGACCCGGCGCGACCCGTACGCGTTCTACGCGCGGGTGCGGGCGGCCGGCGGCCCCGTCCCGCAGTACGACCCCGCCGGCAACCGGTTCTGGATCGTCGCGCGGCACGCCGACGTGCTCGAGGGCCTGCAGCATCCGGACATCGGCCACGAGGTGCACCGGCACCAGGAGCCGGACCTCTCGCCGTCGCCGTACCCGCCGAGCGAGACCGAGCGGATCTCGTCGCGCCAGCTCATCGCGCTGGACCCGCCCGACCACACCCGGCTGCGGCGGCTGGTCAGCACCGCGTTCACGGCCCGCACGGTGGCCCGGCTGGAGGGCTGGATCGCCGGCGTCGCGGCCGACCTCGTCGCGCACGTCCGCCGGCTGGGCCGGTTCGACGCCGTCACCGACCTGGCCGACCCGTTGCCGGTCAACGTCATCGCCCAGCTGGTCGGCGTCCCGGACGAGGACCGCGCGCGGTTCCGCGACTGGTCGGCGACGATCGTCTCCGCGTCGGACTACGACGGCTCGGCCACGCTGGCGTTCGCCGCGTACATCGACGAGCTGGCGGCCAGGCGCCGAGCCGAGCCACGCGACGACCTGCTGTCGGGGCTCGTCGCGCTGGAGGCCGACGGCGACGCGCTGGACCGCGACGAACTGGTCGCGATGGTGCAGCTGCTGCTGATCGCCGGCCAGGAGACCACCGTCGACGTCATCACCAACGCGCTGCGCCTGCTGCTCACACATCCGGAGCAGTGGCGCGACCTACGCGGCGACCCGTCGCTGGCGAGCGCGGTCGTCGAGGAGACGCTGCGCTACCGCGGGCCGGTCGAGATCGTGCCGCCCCGGTTCACGTTCCGCGAGCTCGACCTCGCCGGCGGCACGATCCCCGCGTTCGAGCGGGTCGGCCTGTCGCTGTGGGGCGCGAACCGCGACCCCGAGGTCTTCTCCCACCCCGACGCGTTCGACGTCCACCGCACCGACGTCGCCGGCCACATCGCGTTCGGCTACGGGAGCCACTTCTGCCTGGGCGCCTCCCTGGGCCGCCTGGAGGCCCGACTCATGCTCGAGGCCGTCGCCCGCGAGCTGCCGGACCTGCGGCTCGCCGACGGCGCCCCCGACGACGTCCGCCTCCACCACGGCGGCGCGCTCCCCCTCACCGTCGGCCCGCCCCCACCCAGTTGATCTTGGAGTTGTTCGCCCTTGCGGGGCGAAATGTCCGATAGATACCCGCAGAACTCCAAGATCAACTGGGTGGGGTTGGTGGGATGTCAGCCGCAGGTCGCGGCCTGGTACGCGGCGACGGCCTCCGACGTCACCTCCTCACCGTCGACGGTTCCGGTGGTCCGCACCGTGACCTCGCCCGCGGGAACCTGGGCCGTGCGCGCGGCGAACGACTGGTAGGCGGCCTGTCCCGGTGCGACGTCGCGGAACGTGCGGGTGCCGTAAGCGGTCTCGACGCGCACGTCGACGGGACCGTCGTGGTCGTTGGTCACGCGCACGGCGACGAAGCCCGTGCGGCCCAGGCAGCGGGGCTCGGCCTCGACCGTCACCGGAACCGCGGGGCGCACGCCCGGGTCGTCGGCGAACACCCGCCACTCCGTCGCCGCGACCGCGGAGAACGTCGTGCCGTTGCCGTTCGCGGCGATGGTCGCGCGCAGCCGGTCGGTGGTGACCGGCGCGAACGTGACGGTGTTGAACGCCGTCGAGCTCGTGCCGTAGCCGGACGGGTCCGCGACGTCGCGCCAGGCCGCGCCGTCCCAGTACTGCAGCACCCATGCGTCCGGCTCGGCCACGCCGTCGCCGGTCCCCTTCGGCTGGTCGCGCCAGAACTTGATCTCGGCACCGGTGAGCCGGATCGGCCGCGACCACGTGTACTGGATCCACTGGCCGGCCGGCCGCGTGCCCGACCACGTGCCCCAGATCTGTGCCTGGCTCGGGCCGGCCGGGTCGAGGCCGTCGTTGAGCGCGGTGACGGCGTTCCAGCCGGCCGTGTACGACGCGGTCGCCGTGCCGAGCGGCGCGACGTTGCCGGTCAGCGGCCCGGAGATGTCCGCCGCGATGACGGCGGACTTCGCCGTCTCGACGTTGCCCGCGGCGTCGGTGGCCCGGAAGAACACCTGGTGCCGCTGCGTGTCAGGGGCGGCGACGGGACCGTCGTACGGCCGCCACTCCCCGCCCGCGCCGATGGCGTACTCGACCTCCGCGACGCCGGACGTCGCGTCGGCCGCGGTGACCGTCACCGTCCGGGCCGCCTCGTCGACGGTGCCGGTGCTGACCGGGGCGGCGCGGTCGATCCGGACCGCGAGGCGCGCGTCCTGCGACGTGTTGCCGGCCCGGTCGGTGACGCGCGCGACGACGGTGTGCTCGCCGTCGCCGGTCACCGTGATGTCGGTGTAGCGCACCGGCTCCGCGACCACGGGTGCGCCGCCGTCGACCGCCGACTCGATGGTGACCCGGCCGCCGCGGTCGTCGGCGCCGGCGATCCGCACCCGCACGTCGGAGCGGAACCACCCGGCACTGCCGGCGCTGCCGCTCGGGGTCAGGGTGACCGACGGCGCGGTCTCGTCGCCCTCGGTGTCGCCGGGGTCGATGACGGTCACCTGGGCCGTGACGCGCCCACCGGCGTAGCCGAGCACCGAGCCCTCGACGGTGAGGGTGCCCGGCGCCGCGACGTCCTCGGGGCCCAGCGCGTCCCAGAACGCCGGGATCTGCAGCGTCTCGCCGGACGACCGGAACGTCACCGGCACGGTGCCGGGCAGCTCCGTCTCACCGGTCTCGACGGTGATCGGCGGCGGCGCGACGGACGCCGGCTGCTCCGCCAGCATCTTCCACTCCTCGACCGCGACGGCCGAGTACGTGCTGCCGTTGGTCGAGGCGTCGAGGACCGCCCGCACCTGCGTCGTCGTGACCGGGTCGAACGTGGTGTCCTGGAAGCCGTTCGTGGCGGTGCCGTAGCCGCTGGGATTCGGCACGTCGCGCCAGGCGCCGCCGTCCCAGTACTGGATCCGCCACGACGCGGGCGCCGCGACACCGACGCCGGTGCCCTGTGGTTGGTCGTTCCAGAACTCGATCTGCGAACCGGCCAGCCGCATCGGCCGGTCCCAGGTGTACTGGACCCACTGCTGCGGCGGGTTGTTGCCGGTCCACGTGCCCCACATGTCCGGCGGCAGCGGGTTGGGCCGGACGATCTCGTCGTTGAGCGCCTTCACCCAGTACTGCGTCGGCACCGGGGTGTTCGAGACCGTGACGGTGGCCTCCTGGGCGACGTTGGCCCGCGGCGTGACGTCCTCGACCTTCGGCGGCGTCGTCACGACCGGCTTGATCCGCGGCGGCGACTGCGTGTCGTCCCACTCGACCCGGTCGATGGCCACCGAGCGGCGGAAGTGGTTGCCGCCCACGGCGTCGGCGGTGTGGTAGGCCAGCCACCATTCCCCGTCGAACTCGACGATGCCCGGGTGGCTGGTCGTCGACGACACCGGCGGCAGGATCGTGCCGCGGTACGTCCACGGCCCGGCCGGCGACGTCGCGGTGCCGTAGGCGATGCACGCATGGTAGTTCGCCGGCGTGCAGGCCGACGTCGGCCCGGCGTTGTTGCCGGCATAGGCGAGGTAGTAGGTGCCGCCCCGCTCGAAGATCCACGCGGCCTCGAAGAAGCCGGTCAGGCCGGTGACGGTGCGCACCGAGCCGATCGGCGTCTTCATGTCCTGCGCCAGCTCCAGCATGCGCAGGTTGCCGAAGCTGCCCCAGTAGACGTAGACGCGCTGGTTCGGCGCCTCGCCGTCGATGAGGATCGTCGGGTCGATGTTGTGGATGGTGTTCGCCGCCGGCACCCGCTGCGAGATGATCGGTGCGCCGACGTGGTCGGTCCACGGCCCGGTCGGCGTGTCCGAGACGGCGACGCCGATGCCGAACTTGTCGCTGGCCGGGCTGGCCGCCTCGTTCACCGGGACGTACCAGTAGTAGCGGCCGTCGACGCCGCGCACGACCTGCCCGGCATAGGCGCGGCCGGGCGTCGCCCAGGTGAAGACCTGCTCCGGGCGCATGAGCGACGGGTGGTGGGTCCACTCGCCGGCGTCGACGTCCGACGTCACGAACGCGCCCCACTCGTTCATGATGAAGTCGTTGCGGGTGGGTCCGGCCTCGTCGTGGCCGGTGTAGATGTAGAGCTGGTCCGCGCCGGTGTCGTTGCCCGGCGTCCCGGCCGGCACCACCAGGGGTGCGGGGTCGGCCGAGTAGTAGCTGCCGTCACCGAGGATCGGGTTCTCGGTGCTGGTGATCGTGACGGGGTCCGCGGCGGCCGCCGGGGCGACCGGGCCGAGCAGGCCGGCGGCGAGCACGGCGGCGACGGCGGCCGGCCCGCCGCGTCTGATCGTGGTCATGGGAGTCTCCTGACGTCGAGCTTTCCGGGTCCCTGGGGAGCGGAGGGGGTGGTGGGTACTGCGCCGGCTCCGCTACGCGGCGGTGAAGCATGCCGCGGGCGCTCTTGACGCCGGCTCCGCACCCACCACCCCTCCTCAGCCGTGCCCGCGTGCGGCTACGACCCGCAGGCGAGTGCCGGGTAGTCGTCCACGGTCTGCGACCGCCGGCTGTCGTCGGCGGTGGCGGCGGTGACCGTCACCTCGCCGGCGGGCAGGTCGCCCACCCGGGTGGCGAACATCTGGTACGCGG
Organism: Jiangella endophytica; assembly: GCF_003427025.1. Taxonomy (GTDB): domain Bacteria; phylum Actinomycetota; class Actinomycetes; order Jiangellales; family Jiangellaceae; genus Jiangella; species Jiangella endophytica. The sequence goes on along the minus strand of NZ_QVAI01000002.1, from coordinate 527,787 downwards.
CGGCGCCCGGCTGGATGCCGGACAGCGACCGCGACCCGTACGCCGTCGCGAGGGTGATGTCGAGCGGGACGGTGTCGTCGTTCGTCGCCCGCACGGCGATGAACGCCCGCCGTCCGAGGCAGCGCACCTCGGTCGTCACCGACACGTCCACCGGGGCCACACCGTCGCCGACCGTCAGCGTGAGCGTCGTGGACGTGGTGCCCGCCTCGCTCACGTAGTCGGGCAGGATCAGGTCGCCCTGGATCACGTAGACGCCGGGGGTGTCCACGACGGACTCGTCGAAGTCCCAGTCGACGCCGATCGCCTGGTTGTCGCGCGAGCCGTCGTTGTACGACACCTCGACGCGAGTCGGCAGGTGCGGCAGTTCGCCCACGGCGACGGACTGCTCGAAGTGCTGGGCGCCCTGGATCGAGATGCCGCCCTGCGAGTTCTCCGGCCGCACGTAGATCCGTGCCTCGGCGATCAGGCCGTACGTCGTGTTCGTGCCGTAGACGACGAACGGCTCGACGTTGGTCTCGTCGACCATGTCCGCCGTGATCGGCTGCCAGGTGAACGGCAGCGTGCCGCGTGGCCCGCTGGCGTACTCGACGTCCAGCCGGGCCGGCAGCTCCGGCACCTCGCCGACCACCGTGCGCATGATGACCGGGCTGGCCACCTGGCTCACGGTGTCGCCGTTGACCCGCCACCGCAGCACGCCCGTCCCGGCGCCGGTGCCCTGCACGCCGGTGATGCGGATGCGCAGGTGGCTGGTGGTCACCGGCTCGAAGTCGAGGCGGTTGTACGCGTTGCGGGTGAGCGCGCCGGCGTACGTGGAGCCGCCGGTGAGCGTGACGGGTGTCCACGTCTGGCCGTCCGCCGACTGCTCGACGACGTAGGTGTCGGCCCGCGGCATGCGGGTGCCCCCGTTGTCGTCGTACCAGTAGATGTCGGTCGACCCGATCAGCACCGGCGAGTCCCACGAGTACCGCAGCCAGGCCGCGGTCGACGGGGACGTGCCGTTGTTCGGCTGGCCCCAGGTGCCCCAGCCGTTGCCGGCGCCGGGATTGGAGCTGGCCGGCGTGGTGGGCTCGTTGACGCGCAGCGGGTTCTCCCACGACGCGCTGCCGCTGGTGGTGATGGCCGCCAGCGCGCCGAACTCGGCCGACGAGGCCTTCTCGGTGAGCGCCACCTCGACGTCGCGCTGCGTGGTCAGCTCACCGTCCGACGCCGTCAGCCGGAAGACGTAGGTTCCTGCGACAGTGCCGGTGACCTGTGTGGTCAGGGCATTCGGCGCCGCGAAGATGACGCCCGCGCCGTCCGGCTTCGACACCGCCGACCAGCCGTAGGTGAGCTCGCCGGTGTCCGGGATGCCGTCGTCGGTGATCGCGCCGGCCAGCGTCGTGGACAGGTTGCCGTCACGGGACCGGTCGACGGTGACGGTCACCGACGGCGGGTCGTTGACGACGTCGGGCACCTCGCGACCGGAGTCGAAGACCTGGATCTCCGAGATGGCCGTGGCGAACGACGGCGTGTTGGTGAACGCCACTCGCACGCGGTCGGTCGTGACGGTGTCGAACAGCGCCTCGTTGAACTTGGCGCCGGGGATCTTCGGCGACTTGAACGTGTCCGGGACGGTGACCCAGCCGCCGTCGCCGTCGGGCACTTGGATCGTGTAACGCTGCGGCTCGCGGTAGCCGCCGGCCTGGCGGTCGCTGACGAACCACACCTTGACGTTGTCGAACCGCACCGGCTCGCCCAGGTCCAGCTCGACGTAGCCGCCGGGCTCGGTGGTGCCGTAGTTGCCCCAGTACGGCTCGTTGACGGTGCTGCCGTCGGTGACCGCGGCCAGCGCGACCGGGCGCTCCGTCGTGGTGATCGCGCCCGGCGTGTAGTTCATCGAACCGGTGCTCCAGCCGGGCGTGTGGAACTGCCGCCACGGCGTCGGCCGGGCGCCCTGCTGGGTGAACGACGACGACAGCTCGGCGCCGACGGCCAGGTTCGGCGCGTCCTCGTCGAGGTCGATGCCGGCGGTGCGCAGGTACGACGCGACCCGCTCGTCGTCGATCACGGTGTCGACGGCGGAGGGCAGCGCGCTGCCCTCCTCGGCGACGACCGTGACGTCCAGGCCTTCGTCGGCCTCCACGACCTCGTTGGTGTTCGGGTCGTAGACGAACCGGCCGAGAGCGTCGGCGGTGGCCTTCCGCTCGCCGTCGACGAACAGGCTGTAGCCCGCGCCGAGACCGTAGGACGAACCGTCCTCGTCCCACACGATCGTGACGTCCTTGCCGTGGTAACGCAGGTTGTCGACCATGAAGTGGTCGTAGCCGAGGTCGACCGGCCACAGCTCGATCACGTCGTCGGAGCGCGGCTGGATGCCGCCCATGTCCTCGACGTAGATGTAGTTCATGTTGCCGAGCATCACGTGGTTCGGGTTGTTGCGGTTGTACGTGCGCGTGGCCGGGTTCCAGTTCGAGTAGTACTCGGCCTGGTTGGCGACCCTCACGTCGCCGCCGGGGTAGATGCTCCACGCCATCCAGTCCAGCAGCCGCGCGGCGTACTCCGGCGTGACGTACTTCTGCTCCGGGTCGTAGTGCCGCAGCGCCGAGCGGACGGCGCGGTACTGCACGGTGAAGTTGATGTTGGAGAAGTTGTTCGAGCCGCCGATCGCGAACTTCGACCGGTCGTACTGGTTGGCCGTGTAGAACGGGAAGATCGGGAAGTTGTCGCCGTAGCGCAGGAACCGGAAGCCGTCGACGTAGGTCTCGTGGTCCTCGAACGGGATGAGGTTCTCCGCGTACACGTCGTAGAGGTTCGACTCCTTCGCCGGGATGAGGTCCCGCTCGGCCTCGGTCAACGGGTTCTGCGTGCCGCCCGAGCGCGCGCCGTGCGAGGTGCCGGCGAGGAACATCCGCGTCTCCTCGCTCCACAGCCGGCCGAGGATCGCGGCACGGATCTCGTCGGCCTGCTCGCCGACCTCCGCGACCTTCGCCGGGTCGACGCCGGCCAGCTCGTACAGCTGCCGCGCCGCGTCGAACGCGCCCCACACGTACGCCGACTCCGGCCGCTCGATCGTCCGCGCGCCCGGCGCCCCGGCGTTCGTCTTCGGGTAGCCGAAGCTGATCGCGTCGGCGTCGTTGCCCGGCATGTAGTTGGTGTCGTAGGCGATCAGCCCGTCACCGTTGCCGTCGTAGTGCTCCAGTTGGCCGACGCCGTCACCCTCGAAGTAACGGGCGAACCGCTCCGCGACGGCCGCACCGCCGCCGTGGACGTTGTACGCCTCCAGGCCCGCGGTGCCGAGGTACTGCGAGTAGTGGTTGTTCCAGCTGGTGTGGCCGGGGCTGTCGAGGAACGCCGACGAGCCGGACAGCTCGCCGATGTTCATGATCTGCCCGTAGGCGAGGTACGGGTTGCGGATCCACTTCGTGTCCTGCAGGTGCATCGGCTGCGTGAGCGCGACGGCGTTCTGGTACAGGTTCACGCCCTCGATCGTGGTCGGGTACTGATAGACGTAGCCCGGCTCGTTCGCGTCGAGGCTGTTGTAGCGCTCGCCCCACCAGCGGTAGACGATCGCCTTCTCGACGGCCGCGTTCGGCACGTCGATGTAGGGGATGTCGGCCGCCCAGCGCCGGTTGAACTCGGTGATCGCGCTGCGGGTGGCCTCGGTCGGCGCCTGCTCCGCGTACTCGCGGAAGCTGGTCAGCGAGTCAGTAAGGCTGGCGGAGTAGAGCACGCCGACCACGGACAGGTCGACCGACCCGCCCGCGGGAACGGTCACCTCGCGATCGAGGTTGGTGCCGTTTCGCGTGAAACCAGCGGCCTTGAGCCCGACGGTCACCCGCGACCACGGGGTGTCGATCAGGCCGTTGTTGGCGCCGCTGGTCAGCGTCCGGGTGCCGGTCAGCTCGTCGGGAGCGTCGGTCGACGTGGTCGCGAGCGGTGCGGCGGCGCGGACGGTGAACGTGACGGGAGCGGCGCCCGGGTTGCGGAATCTGAGGGCGGTGACCGCGACGTTGTCGTAGGTGATCAGTCTGGTCTGCTCGGCGACGACCCCGGTCGTGCCGACGGTGTACTGGCCGCGTGCGTGGCTGGGCGCGTTGAACCGCTCGGCGCCCACCTCGGCGACGGTCTGGCCGGGCACCGTGACGGTGTAGAAGTTGCCCAGGTTGTTCGGACCGCCGGCGTACGCGCTGCCGGCGAACCCCATGACGCCGAAGTTGCTGTTGCCGCGCATGTACAACGTGCGGCCTCGGGTCTGCAGGACGTTGTTGCCGCTGGTCCCGCGGACGCCGAGGATCCGGTCGAGGTAGTAGTCGGTCCCGCCGGCCGCGAGGTCCTTCTCGAAGATCGACTGGTGCATGTTGCCCGCGGTGTACGGCACGCCGGGCTCGAGCGCGGCCTCCACCTGGTCGGCATTGAGGAACGTGGGGTCGCCGATGTCCATCGTGTCGGTCAGGCCGTCCGTGTAGAGGCCGACATCGCTCTCGTTGCCCGGCAGTACGTGCGTATCCGCGTAGGCGGCGCCCGGTAACAGCACCAGGCCGCCGCAGGCCATCACGCCGCTGGTCGCGGTCGCGATGGCTCGTCTGAATGTTCGTCCCGACATCACCGTGTCCTCTCCATCGGGGAACCAGGAAATGTGAACGCTAACAACGCGTCCCGGTCACGTTTCGAGCCGCAGCGCGGCGGTCGGCAAGGGTCAGCGGATCACCTCTTCACGGGGTGTCGGTGGACGTCGGTCACGGACTGCCGGTCCTGCGTCCGGGCCTCGGCGGCGCCTTCGGCCCGGGCCTGGTCCAGCAGCCGCCGCAGCCGGTCCCGTCGCTGCCGCGACAGCCGCCGCAGGACGAGCACGAGCAGGACGACGAGCAGCACCAGGAGCAGCTGAGCCAGCGGCAGCGCCCACGCGGTGGCGCTCAGGGCCACCACCGCGGGTGGCACGAGCACCGACGACCCGTCACGCACCCGCGGCTCGACGGTGAGGTCCGCCCGCACCGGCCCGAGCGGCCAGACACCGGGCACCCGCACCGTCTGCTCGATGCGCCCGCCGGGCAGCAGCTCGCGCGGCTCGCCGCCGTCCGTCGCCGGGGTGTCACCCAGGACGGTGCCCGCGGCGGCACTGCCGGCCGCGGTGAGGCCGACCGTGCCGGTGTTGACCGCCTCGTAGTGCACGACCAGGTCTCCCGGCGCGAACGGGTTCCACGACGGCTCGTACGAGACGTCGGTGATGTGCGCGTCCAGCGCGGCCACGGCCTCGCCCGCGACGGTGAGGTTCACCCGCACGCCGACCCGGCTCTCGACCGCCACCTCGGACCCGGCGGACAGGATCGACGCCGCGATGCCGGCCGGGTGGTCGCCTGGCTCGGCGGTCTCCGGCACGGCGACCTCCACCGGCAGGACGACCGACTCACCGGCGCCGACCGTGGCCTGCTCCGGGACCGCGAGCCACGCGCCACCGTCCGTCGGCGGTGTGCCGGACGGCAGCATGTCGAAACTGCCGCGCTCGGTGAGGTAACCGTCGTTGGCGCTGATCGAGAACGTCACCGCGACCGCCGAGTGATTGGTCACCGCGACGTGCTCGACGGCCCGCCGGCCCGGCTCGAGCACGACGTCGATGATCCGCCGGCCGTCCGGGCCGGTCTCGTCCGCCGGCCGCACCGACCAGGTGACCGGGGCGTCGGCGGCGATCGCCGGGGCGAGCTGCCCGGCCACGGCGAGCACCGCGGCCACGAGCGTCAGCGGCACCACGCGGGAGAGGCCGCTCATGGCGCTACTGGTCGAACAGCGACAGGGTCAGCACCGAGTGGTACTCGCCCGGCTCGACGTCCGTCGGCGTGCGCAGGGCCAGCTCGGCGGTGACGTCCCAGCTACCGGTCTCCTCCTCGGCGCTGAACGTCGAGATCAGCAGCTCCTGGCCGACGAGGCCGACCGCGGGTGCGCCGCTGCCGTCGGGGATGACGCCGGAGACCGGCTCGCCCTCGGCGACGTTGCCGGTGGGCGACGGCGTCAGCAGCTCCGGCCGCCAGCCGAGGTGGTCCGCACCGATGGTGTTGTCGCCGCCGGCGAAGTCGCCGGCCTGGCCGACGACGGCCCAGAACGCCCCGTCCGGGATCTCCTCGGGCGTGCGGGTGTCGCTCACCGTCACCGTCGGGAGCGTGCCGGTGAACTGCCGGGCGGTGTCGTCGGAGCCGTCCTCGGTCAGGACGACGCCGTCGTTCGGCGCGACCGTGAGGGTGAGCTGGCCGGGCGGCGTCAGGTCGTCGATGACGACCGACAGGTCGACACCCTCCTCCTCGTCGGCCACCGCGGCCGTGGCCGAGCCGGCGAGGCCGAGGGCCACCAGGCCGAGGGCGGCCAGGACGAGCCGCGGTCTGACGTGTCGTGTGCTCATGTCGAACCTCTCCGTCGTTGGAGCCTGGAGCCGGCCGAGTGGCCGGCCCTGGAACGAACACTGCGTGACACCGGCGGAGGCGTTGTTAGCGTTCACACTTCCGCCGGGCGGACATCCGGACCGGGCGCCGCACGAGCTCACCCGGGGACGGTCGAGCCGCGGATCACCACCCGGGTGTCCAGCGCCTCGACCCCGGACCGTGGCTCGCCGTCGATGGCGGCGAACAGACGTTGCGCCGCCACCCGTCCGAGCCGTTCGAAGTTCATGTCGACGCTGGTCAGGGCCGGACGGGCGCCACTGGTGAAGATCTCCCAGTTGTCGAAGCCCATGACCGCGACGTCGTCGGGCACGGTGCGGCCGTGTTCCCGCAGCGCGTCCATGACGCCGCGGGCCACCTGGTCGCTGCCGCAGAGGATCGCGTCGAGCTCGGGGTGCTGGCCGAGCAGCATGGACGCCGCCGCGCGGCCCCAGCTCTCGGTCCACGACCCGAACCTGGCCTCGCCGACCAGCTCGAGACCGTGATCGGCGAGCGCGGCGAGCGCGCCCTGGGCGCGTTCCTGCGAGGCGCCGTAGGTGGGGTCGCCGCTGATGTGGGCGATGCGGGAGCGCCCGGTGGAGACGAGGTGGTCGACGGCGCTGCGGCCGGCGCCGACGTTGTCGACCACGATGGAGAGGTCGTCCGGGTCCTCCGACGGCGCGTAGGCGTAGACGACCGGGACCGGCAGCTCGCGGCCCAGCGACGGCCGCGGGTCGGTGCGGCTGCCCACCACGATGAGGCCGTCGACCCGACGGCTGAGCAGTGCATGGACGTGGTGCTTCTCGCGGATGGCGTCGCCCCGGGCGTCGCACAGGAAGACCGCCACGCTGTCGGCGCCGAAAGCGTCCTCGGCCCCCATGAGGATCGGGATGGAGAACCGGCCCTCGAGGTCGTTCGTGAGCAGCCCGACCGTGCCGGTGCGGTCGGCCAGCAGGCTGCGGGCCAGCTCGTTCGGTGAGAACGAAAGTTGCTCGGCCGCCTCGACGACACGCGCGCGGGTCTCGGCGCGCACCTGCTTGCGACCGTTGAGTGCCTTGGACGCGGTGGCGACCGAGACGCCGGCCAGGCGGGCGACGTCGTTCAACGTCACCTTGCGCGAGGCCGACGACGGCACGGCGTTGTTCATGCTGGGGGAAGCCTCCGTAGACGAACGTTTCGGTTCACTGTACCCGAGCACCCCGAAATCGGATAGAGCGACTTTCGTGATCGATTTCTTCGTCTCGCCGTGTTTCGAGAATTCCCACGCCACAGAGGGTTGACGCCGCCGAATCGACCTCCTACGGTCACAGAAAGCCTTTTCGGCACTTTCGTTCCCGGTGCCGACAACGGAGGCATCCCACCCAGATTCGGTCCCACCGGGGAGACGGACGATGCGACGTAGTACCAGGACACGGGCGACGACGGCCGTGACCGCTGCTGTGCTGGCGCTCGTGATGAGCGCCTGCGGCGGTGACGATGACACCGGCACCGCCGGCGGCGACGGCGACGGCAGCTCCTCGCCGGAATCGCTGGCCGAGGGCGTCGACGACGGCAGCACCATCACCATGTGGACCCGGGCGGCCACCGAGGCGCAGTCCCAGCGCCTCGTCGACGCCTACAACGCCAGCCATGAGAACCAGGTCGAGCTGACGGTCATCCCGACCGACGACTACCTGCCGCGGGTCGGCACGGCGGCCGGCGCCGGCGAGCTGCCCGACGTGCTCAGCCTCGACGTGGTGTTCGTGCCGCAGTTCACCACCGCCGGCGCGTACCTCGACATCACCGACCGCATCGACGCGCTGCCGTTCGCCGACGACCTCGCGCAGTCGCACATCGAGGTCGGCACACTCGACGGTGCCAAGTACGTCGTGCCGCACACAATGGACCTGTCGGTGCTCTTCTACAACAAGAGCCTCTACGAGCAGGCTGGTCTCGACCCCGAGGCGCCGCCCACCACCTTGCAGGAGTTCGCCGACCACGCCCGGGCCATCGACGCCCTCGGCGGCGACGTCAACGGGACGTTCTTCGGCGGCAACTGCGGCGGCTGCTTCGTGTTCACCTGGTGGCCGAGCATCTGGGCGTCGGGCGCCGACGTGATGAACGAGGACGGCACCGAGTCGTTCCTCGCCGAACCCGAGGCGCAGGCCGTCTACGACGTGTGGAAGGGCCTGGTCGACGACGACATCGTCGCGCCTGGCACCCAGGACGAGGCCGGCCCGACGTGGACCGGCGTCTTCCCCGAGGGCAACATCGGCGTCATGCCGATGCCGTCCACGACGCTCGGCCTCATGCCCGACACGTTCGAGACCGGCGTCGCGCCGATCCCGGGTGTCGACGGCGGCGAGTCGACGTTCGTCGGCGGCGACGCCGTGGGCATCTCCAGCAACAGCGAGGTCCCGGACGCGGCCTGGAACTTCATCGCCTGGACGCTCGGCGACGAGGCGCAGGTCGAGGTGCTGGCGCAGAACCGCGACGTCGTCGCCCGCACCGACCTCGCGTCGAACGAGTACTCCGACCAGGACCCGCGCCTGGTGACCATCAACGAGGTCGCGGGCGTCGGCCGGACGCCGTACTCGATGCGCTTCGGCGAGACGTTCAACGACCCGCAGGGCCCGTGGCTGCCGCTGGTGCGCAACTACGTCTTCGGCGACGGCTCGACGCTGGAACAGGACAACGAGGCGGTCGACGCGTCGTTGCAGAGCTGACCGGCTCCGGTGGGGTCGCACCCCGCGGCCCCACCGGCACCCGTCCCGTCAGCACCCGGCCAGAGGAAGGACCCGACGCTTGGCCAGCCCAGTCCTGCGCGAGCCCGCGGCTCCGCCGGCGCACCAGCCCCCGAGCTCCCGGGCGTGGTGGCGCACCCGGACCTTCCAGGGAGCGATGTACGCCGCACCCGCCGCGATCTTCGTCTTGCTGCTGTTCGTGGTGCCACTGCTCCTGGTGGGCCGGATGTCGGCCAGCGAGTGGCCGCTGCTCAAGGGCGGCCAGGGCCTCAACCTGCCGGACAACTACGCCGGCATCGCCGACGACCGGCTGTTCTGGCCGGCGGTCGGGTTCACGCTGAAGTACACCGTCATCGTCGTGGTGGTGCTGCTGGTCCTCTCGATGGGGATGGCGCTGCTGGTGCAGGAGCGCCGCCGCGGCGTCGGGTTCCTGCGCACGGCCTACTTCCTGCCGGTGTCGCTCGGCCTGGCGTCGGCGTCGCTGCTGTTCTGGGGCTTCTACAGCCCGCAGATCGGCCCGATCGACCCGCTGCTGCAGTGGCTGGGCATCACCGACGAGCCGATCCGCTGGATCGGGACGCCGAACATGGCGCTGTTCTCGTCGATCATCCTCGTCGTCTGGAAGTTCGCCGGGTTCTTCATGCTGATCCTGATGGTCGGCCTGCAGTCGATCCCGACCGAGGTCTACGAGGCCGCCCGGGTCGACGGCGCCAGCAAGGTGCAGTCGTTCTTCCGCATCACGCTGCCGCTGCTGCGCCCGTCGATCGCGCTGTGCCTGATCATCTCGATCACCGGGTCGCTGCTGGCGTTCGACCAGTTCTTCATCCTGACCAACGGCGGTCCGGACAACTCCACCACCACCGTGGTGATGATGATCTACCGGGAGGCGTTCCGCCGGTTCGACCTCGGCTCGGCGGCCGCGCTGTCCGTCGTCGTGCTACTCGTCCTCCTGGTCATCAACATCGCCCAGTTCCGTTACCTGCGCCGTGGCGCGGACGACTGAGGGGCGACGATGAGACTGCGACAGGCCATCGGCCGCACGTCGTTCTGGGTGTTCGGCGGCGGGCTGGCGATCATGTTCCTCGTCCCGCTGATCTGGACGACGGTCGCGTCGGTGTCGCCGCACGGCGCGACGGCGCAGCAGGACGGCTACGGCCTCAACAACTACCGGACGCTGACCGAGTACGACGCCGGGCTGCCCACGTACCTGTGGAACAGCGCGTACGTCTCGATCCTCACCGTCGTGTTCACGCTGGGACTGTCGCTGCTGGGCGGTTACGCGTTCGCCCGGTTCCGGTTCCCCGGCCGCGACCTCCTGTTCCTGCTGATCATCGCGATCCTCATGGTCCCGTACGCGACGCTGCTGGTGCCGCTGTGGGTGCTGATGGGCGAGCTGGGGCTGCGGAACTCGCTGTTCGGCCTGGCGCTGGTGCTGACGCTGTACCAGCTGCCGTTCTCGATGTTCATGATGCGTATCTCGTTCGAGGCCGTGCCGCGCGAGATCGAGGAGTCCGCGCTGGTGGACGGCTGCGGCACGTTCGGCGTACTGCGCCGGGTGCTGGTGTTCGCGGTGTGGCCGGGCATGATCACCGTCGGGCTGTTCGCGTTCCTGCACGCCTGGAACGACTTCATCGCGCCGCTGTTCATGATCAACGACAGCTCGCGCTATCCGCTGTCGCTGGCCATCGCCACGCTGCGGCAGCAGACCATGGGCGCCGTCGACTTCGGCGCCACCCAGGCCGGCGTCGTGATCATGGCGCTGCCCTGCCTGCTCCTGTTCGTCCTCCTGCAACGGCACTACGTGCGCGGCTTCATGTCCGGAGCACTGAAGGGATGAGCGGCGCACCTCGGCCGCTCTCCCCGTCCCGCCGTCCCACCGACCCCTCCTGGAGGTGAATGCATCGTGCCCGCCGACCTGACCGCCGATGCCGGAACCCGCGACGACACCGGCGGCCGGCCCGTGGTGCCGAGCATCGGCCGCCTGCGCCCGCTCGGACTGCGCGAGGTGCGCATCACCGGGGGCTTCTGGGGCCACCGGCAGTCCGTCAACGCCGCCGCCACGCTGGAGCACAACCTGAGCTGGGAGCGTCGGGTCGGCTGGATCGACAACTTCGCCGCCGTCGTCGAGGGCCGGGTGGGCCGGGACCGCCGCGGCCGCGAGTTCTCCGACTCCGACGTGTACAAGCTGATCGAGGGGATGGCCTGGGAGGTCGCGCGTACCGGCGACGAGTTCGCCGCCGCGTCGATCGACGAGCTGTCCAAGGTGATCGAGCGGGCGCAGGAGCCCGACGGCTACCTCAGCACCGCGTTCGGCCACGACGGCCAGGGCGGGCGGTACTCCGACCTCGAGTGGGGCCACGAGCTGTACTGCTACGGCCATCTCATCCAGGCCGGCGTCGCGCTGCTGCGCACCGGCGTGGACGGCCCGCTGGCCGACGTCGCGATCCGGGCCGCCGACCACATCTGCGCGACGTTCGGACCGGACGGCAACCAGGGTGTCTGCGGGCACCCGGTGATCGAGATGGCGCTGGTCGAGCTGTACCGGGCCACCGGCGAGCGGCGCTACCTCGACCAGGCGAAGCTGTTCGTCGACCGCCGCGGCCACGGCACGCTCGCCGACGTCGAGTTCGGCCGCGCCTACTTCCAGGACGACGTGCCGATCCGCGCCACGGAGGTCTTCCACGGGCACGCGGTCCGGGCGCTGTACCTGGCCTCGGGCGCCGTCGACGTCGCGGTCGAGACCGGCGACGACGAACTGCTGGCGGCGATCGAACGGCAGTGGGCAGCGACCGTCGCGCGGCGCACGTACGTCACCGGCGGCATGGGCGCGCGGCACATGGACGAGGCGTTCGGCGACGACTTCGTGCTACCGCCGGACCGCGCATACTCCGAGACGTGCGCCGCGGTGGCGTCGGTGCAGCTGAGCTGGCGGCTGCTGCTGGCCACCGGCGACGTGCGGTACGCGGACCTCGCCGAGCGGACGCTGTACAACGTGGTCGCCACGTCGCCCGCCGACGACGGCCGGTCCTTCTTCTACGTCAACACGCTGCACCGCCGCCGCGTCGGCGCCCTCCCAGCGACGGACCGGCACCACCCGCGGGCGGAGTCGAGCATCCGGGCGCCGTGGTTCGACGTGTCCTGCTGCCCGAACAACCTGGCCCGCACGTTCGCCAGCCTGGCCGCGTACCTCGTCACCTCCGACGACGACGGCCTGCAGGTGCACCAGTACGCCGACGCCGAGGTGTCGACGCGGCTGGCCGACGACCGGCCGGCGGGATTCGAGATGCGCACCGGGTACCCCGACGACGGCGCCGTCGTCCTGCGGGTCACCGAGACCTCGGCGCGGCCGTGGACGCTGTCGGTGCGAGTGCCGGCGTGGGCCGGCGACGGCGCGGTGCTGGTCGGGCCGGACGGCACCCGTCGACCGGCCCGTCCGGGCGTCGCGTCGGTGACCAGCGCGTTCGCCGTCGGCGACGAGGTGCGCCTGGAGCTGCCCATGCAGCCGCGGTGGGTGCGCGCCGACCCGCGCATCGACGCGTTGCGCGGCACCGTCGCCGCCGAGCGCGGCCCGCTGGTGCTGTGCGCGGAGTCCACCGACCTGCCCGCCGGCCGCGACGTCGACGCCGTCCGGGTGGACCCGTCGGCCCCGATCTCCCCCGGCGGCGACGGCGCGAGCCTCGCCGCCGGGGCGCTGGTCTCCGACGACGACCGCGGCTGGCCGTACGCTCCCGACGCCGACGCCGGCACGGCTACGACACCGGCCCGCATCCGGCTCGTGCCGTACCACTCCTGGGCGTCCCGCGGCCCGTCGACAATGCGGGTCTGGCTGCCCACGACCGAGTAGCCCCTAGCCCCCTAGCCCCTAGGGTGTGGCCATGTTCGAGAACCTGACCACCGCGCACCTGGCCGACGCCTGCCTGCGGGCGGGCGTGCCGGTGCGATGCGCCGCGCTCCCGCCGGTCGTCGCGGGGACGCGGGCGGCCGGGCGGGCGCTGCCGTGCGTCCACGTCGGCAGCGTCGACGTGTTCCTGGAGGTGTACGAGTCGGCCGGGCCGGGCGACGTGCTGGTGGTCGACAACGGCGGCCGCCGCGACGAGGCGTGCGTCGGCGACCTCGCGGTGCTCGAGGCGCGGGCGGCCGGGCTGTCCGGCGTCGTCATCTGGGGCCTGCACCGCGACACCGCCGACATCCGCGCCATCGGGCTGCCGGTGTTCAGCCTCGGAGCCCTGCCCACCGGGCCGCGGCGGCTGGACCCGCGCCCGGCCGACGGCGGGTTGTCGCGCGCCGAGGCGGCCGGCTTCGAGGTCACCCGCGACGACGCCGTTCTGGCCGACGACGACGGCGTGGTCGTGGTGGCCGCCGACCGAGCGGCCGAGCTGACCGACCTGGCCGCGGCGATCCGCGACACCGAGCGGCGGCAGGCCGAGCTCGTCCGCGGCGGCACGACCCTGCGCGACCAGCTCCGGTTCGGCGACTACCTGGCCCGCCGCCGCGACGAGCCGGACCACACCTTCCGCGCCCATCTGCGCGCCATCGGCGGCGCGATCGAGGAGTGACGACGCCGCCCCGCCGAGCCGGAAATGATCACGTTGAGCATGCGTGCTCCCGCTTCCCTCGGCATGGATGCCTGCTGAAGCAGGAGCAGGCCTGGGCCGAGGCGGGATGGACGCGCTAGCGGACGGCGCTCAGCGCGCGCACCGCGGTGGCGCGGTCAGGCGCCAGGCGCAACTGGTCGGCGAGGCCGGCCAGCAGGTGCTCGGCGAGGTTCCGCAGCAGCACCAGGTGCGCGGCGTCGTCCGGCGAGGCGAAGGCCAGCACGACGTCGACCGGGTCGTTCTGGTCGTGGCCGAACTCGACCGGCGCCGCCAGGACGGCCGCCGCCAGGCACAGCCGCAGCGCGCCGTCCTCCGGGCGGGCGTGCGCCAGCGCGATGCCCGGCGCCAGCACCATGTACGGGCCGTGGTCCTCGGCGATCGCGATGCAGCGCTCCGGGTAGCGCGGCTCCAGTGCGCCCACGCCCACCAGCGGCGCGCAGGCCGCGTGCACCGCGCCGCGCCAGTCGTCGGCGCGCACGTCGACGATGGCGTCGATCACCGGCTCGGTCACGACAGCCAGCCCTGCTCGCGCAGCGCCTCCTCCAGCTGCCGGCGCAAACCCTCGACGTCCATGAAGTTGCTGATGGCGAGTACCACCGGCGCGACCGAGCCGAGGTCGTCGGCGTGCAGGCCCTGCGCGATGGCGACGTCGGCCTTCATGCCGCGCGCCGACGAGACGTCGGTGTGCTCGACCTTCGCCTCGACGCCGAGCGACGCCAGCGCCTTCTCGGCGTTCATCTTGAGGATCAGGCTGCTGCCCATGCCGACCCCGCAGACGGTCAGGACGGTCAGCGGGCGGTTCGGTGCTGGCGACATCGAGTGGCTCACCGTTCTCTCGAGGCTTCGGGCTGCTCCTCCGACTCTGCCAGGGTCGCGTCGTCGCGGCGCTGCAGACGCTTGAGGAACCATGTCCACACCCCGAACACCGCCACGACGACCAGCCCGGCCAGCAGCACGCCGTTGTCGCCGAACCCGGAGAACAGCTCGCCCAGGCCGAGCAGCAGCAGGATCATCAGGTACCAGTCCGGGTCGGCCAACGTGGCCAGCTCCGGCGCGGTGTCGGACAGCAGGTTCCAGCCCAGCCACTGGCCGAACGCCAGCGAGACACCGGTGACGACGCCGGCCAGCACGGCGCCCCGCCAGCCGCCGAACGCGTTGCCGAACACCGCCGCGCCCGCGCCGACGAAGAACAGCATGATCATCGGCGGCACCAGGACGAACCAGCCCGCCGCGGCGAACACGCCCATCAGCACGAGGAACGTCGCCGTCGTCGAGACGAAGCCGACCATGACCGCCGTCGGCGCCACCGGGAAGATCGTCGGCGCGTCCAGTGCCGGCCGCGAGCCCGGGATCGCCTTCTCGCTGATGCCGGTGAACGCCGGCACGATCTCGGCCAGGAACATCCGCACGCCGTAGAGCAGGATCGCGATGCCGGCGGCGAACCGGAGCGCGGCGATGATCCCCCACACCCACGGGTTGATCTCCGGGTCGTACGCCGCCGCCTGCGCCTCGACCACGCCGCCGTCGGCGAAGGCCAGCCCGGCCAGCATGATCAGCCCGATCACGACCGCCGTCGACACCGTGACGTCCTTGAAGAACGACAGGCGCTTCGGCAGCCGCACCTGTTCGACGTCGTGCTTCACCGGGTCGCCGGCCAACGGCGCCAGCTTGCCGCTCAGCCACGCCACCGACGAGCTGGTGTGCCCGTAGCCCCAGTCGTCGGAGCCGATGACGCGGCGCATCATCGGTGCGATGAACAGCGGCTGGACGGTCCAGTAGCAGCCGGCCACCGCCGACCCGACGAGCACCAGCTGCCAGCGGTCCAGCTCGCCGAAGACCTGCACCAGCGACGCGGTGATGACCACGGCCATCCAGAACAAGAGGTGGCCCGTGAGGTACACGTAGCGGGTCTTCAGCGCCCGGACCAGCACCAGGTGCACCACGAAGCCGAGCGTGATCACCAGCGCGACGTCGCTGCCGTGCGTGCCGAGGAACTCGTCCAGCGTGTTGCTCGACGACGGCGGGTCCAGGCCGACCGCGCTCGAGACGATCGCCTGGAACGACGCCAGCCCGCCGACGAACACGTCGACGCCGATGAACAGGATGATGATCCCGATCGTCGCCCGGATGGCGCCGCCGACGACGTCCTCGACCGGCTTGCGCTGCAGCAGCAGGCCGACGGCCGTGATCAGGCCGATGAGGATCGACACCTCGTTGAACAGGTTGGTGGCGAAGAACTCGAGAACGTCCACGGGTCGGGTCTCCTCGGTCTCGGCGCTCGGACACCCCCCGTTTCGTTGCGCGAGACCCTACTGGTCCAGACCAATCCGCGGCAACCGCCCGTGAATGGCTCGTCAGTCGCCTGTCGCGAGGTGTAGCAGCGCCTTCCCGTAGGCCTCCTCGGCCTCGTCGTCGTCGACCTCGACCAATCGCCCCGCGACGTCCAGCGTCACCCGGTGCCCGTCGTCCGTGCGCTCCAGGCGGACGAACGCGCCGCCGAGCAACTCGCGCAGCCGCTCCTCACCGGGCAGCCACAGCGCGGCCTCCTGCTCGACGCTGTCCAGCGCCCACTCGACGGTGCCGTTGAAGCCGAGCACGCGGCCGCCGCTCGGGAACTCGTGGATGTCGACCACCATGTGGGAGACCACGAAGACCTCGTCGTCCATGCCGCGGTCGGCGATGACGAACCGGTCGCCCGGACGGGGCTCCCACCGCAGCCCCGCCTCGCGCAGCTTCCGGGCCAGCTCGACGGAGATCATGCGTTCATTGTCCCCTGCTGCGCCCGATATCGATGGGCCGCGGGGGTGGGGGATGCGCTCAGCGGCTGCGGCCGAGCAGGCCGAGCAGCCTCGTCTGGTCGTCGGCGTCGTCGGGCACCGGCACGGCGGGACCGCAGACGCCCGGGCGGCGCAGGTTGTCGCCCAGTTGCTCGACCATCGGCAGCAGGTCGGCGACGTCCTCGGCCGGGATGGCGTCGTCGAGGCCGGCGCCGCGAGCGATGTCCCAGCCGTGCACGATGAGGTCGAGGCCGAGGAACCGGTCCGCCGTCGCGGCCACCGTCGTGGGGCCGAACATGCCCTCGTACGGGGTGTCGGCGCGCGCCGGGTCGTCGAGCAGCTCCTGCATGGCGTCGCGGGTGTGTCGCCAGGCGGCCACCGGGTCGTCGGCGGCCGACGGGCCCGCCGGCAGGCTCAGCCCGCCGAGCCGGGCCAGCTCGCCATGCCAGTCGACGAGGTGCGCGACAACGTCGCGGGTGGTCCAGCCCTCGCACGGCGACGGCGACTCCCAGCGATCGGCCGGGACGGACTCGATGCGGCGGGTCAGCACGGCGGCCAGCCGGCGGTAGCGGTCAGCGATGTCGGTCATGGCTCCAGCCTGCGGCGGCCGCGCCGGCGTGGGCTTGTACGGATCCGACATCGGCACTCGGGACCACGCCGCGTGGGCCGAAGGTCACGCCGCCCGGCCGCCGGCTTCAAGCACGCCGTCGACCACCGAGCCGGGGCCGTGCCAGTCGGGCGCCTGGCTCTGCAGCAGCTCGCTGGGCGTGCTGGCGGCGATGCGCCGGCAGTCGTGCGAGAGGTGCGCCTGGTCGCTGTAACCCGCGAGGTGTGCGAGGTCGGCCAGCCCGAGCGCGGCGTTGCCGGGTGCGCGGGCCAGCGCCATGAACCGCTGCAGCCGCAGGATGATGCGCAGCATGGACGGTGGGTAGCCGAACGCGGCGCGGCTGCGGCGCTGCAACTGGCGGTCGGTCAGGCCCGCGGCGTCGGCGAGTTCGGCGATGCTGCTGGACCGCCGGCTCAGCACCCGCACCGTCCACGACGCCAGCGGGTCGGGGCCGTCGGCGCCGGCCAGCCAGCCCCGCGCGGCCGTCGTCAGCAGGGCCAGCCGCCCCTCCTCCGTGCCGGCGTCGGTGACCCGCGTGGCCAGCTCCTTCGCGCTCGGCCCGAGCAGGTCGTCGAGCCCGACCCGGGAGTCGAGCAGCACGTGCGCGGGCGTGCCCAGCAGCCCCGGCGCGACGCCGGGCCGGAACCGCACGCCCACCGCCGCCGTGCCCGGCGGCGTCGTGACCGGCCAGGCCGCGGTCTCGGGCCCGCACACGATGACCCGCCCGTCGGCCAGCCACATGACGTCGATGCACCCGTCGGGCACCAGCAGTTCGACGCCGTCGACCTGCGCCGTCCAGCCGCACACGAGCGCATCGCGCAGCTCGGGCGCGACGGCGACGGGGCGGTACCAGGACATGGCGCCAGCCTAGGGCGTGGCACCGACGGACCTGGGGAAACGTCCGGACCGCTCCCTACGCTGACCCCCGTGGACGCCACGCTGCCGGGCTACGAGGAGCAGTGGTGGCGTGCCCTCGCGGTGTTCCGCACGTTCTCCGTCCTCTATGCGGCCGTCCTCTACGCGTTCGCGCTGGACGACTACCGGCACGTCGCGGCGGGCTGGCTGGTGCTGGCCGGGCTCGGCGGCTGGACGGCGCTGACCTTCGTCCGGTACCAGCGACCGGCCGCCCGGCGCTGGCCGCTGCTCACCGTCGACCTGCTCGTCGCGGCGGCCGCCATCGTGGCGACCCGGCCGCTGCAACTGGAGTCCGCGGTCGAGCGGGGCGCCCAGACGCTGCCGGTCTTCTGGGTGACGGCACCGGTCATCGCGTGGGCGCTGGTGTACGGCTGGGGCGCGGCGTTGCCCGCGGCGGCCGTCATCGGGCTGGCCAACGTGGCCGAGCGGGGCGCCGTCACGCCGGGTGACGGCGTCGAGGTCACCCTGCGGCTGCACCGTCGACGTCACCCGGACGCTCTGCTCGGGGCCGCCGCCGGTGCCGTACGTGCTGGTGCTCTCGGCCAGCGGCGAGCAGGGCGACGTGCTCGACGCGATGAAGGCCGGCGCCACCGGGTACCTCACCAAGTCGGCGACCCGCGAGGAGCTGCTGGCCGCCGTCGAGCGGGCCGGCCGCGGCGAGCCGGTGTTCACGCCCGGGCTGGCCGGGCTCGTGCTGGGCGAGTTCCGTCAGCTCGCGTCCGCCGCGCCCACCCAGGACGTCCTCACGCCGCGCGAGACCGAGGTGCTGCGGCTGGTCGCCACCGGCCGGTCCTACCGGCAGATCGCCGATCAGCTGGTCGTGTCGCACCGCACGGTGCAGAACCACGTGCAGAACATCCTCGGCAAGCTGCATCTCAACAACCGCGTGCAGCTCACCCGGTACGCGATCGAGCACGGTCTCGACGATCTCCGATAGGTTCCTCGATCATGACGGGACGAATGCGCCGTACGCCCCTGTCCGTCCTGATGGCGGCCGCCGCCGTGACGGCGTTCGCCGCCGCCGGAGCGGCCGCGCCGCCAGCACCGTCCGGCGACGCCCCGGCATTCGTGGTCGCCGGCGGCGTGACACAGCCGGTCCACTCGTACACCGACGCCATCCGCGAGTCGGTCTGGGTCGACCTCGGCACCGATCTCGACGACGACGGCGAGACGGACCGCATGGCCGTCGACATCGTCCGGCCGGCCGAGCCCGCGGCGGCCGGGCAGCGGGTCCCCGTCATCATGGACACCAGCCCGTACTACCTCTGCTGCGGCCGCGGCAACGAGGCGCAGCGCAAGACGTACGACGAGAACGGCGACCCCGTCGGCTTCCCCCTCTACTACGACAACTACTTCGTGCCCCGCGGCTACGCCGTCGCTCTGGTCGACGACCTCGGGACGAACCGGTCGACGAGCTGCCCGGACGGCGGCGGCCCGGCCATGACCGGCGCCAGCGCCACCGTCATCGACTGGCTGAACGGCCGCGCCACCGCGTACACGTCGGCCACCGGCGACGAGACCGTCGACGCGACCTGGTCGACCGGCGCGGTCGGCATGATCGGCAAGTCGGCCGACGGCACCGTCGCCAACGGCGTCGCCGCCCTGGGCGTCGACGGACTCCGCACGATCGTGCCGATCGGCGCGGTCAGCTCCTTCTACCACCAGTACAACTCCAACGGCGCCTGGGGCGGCTACCCGCCGCTGCGCAGCGGGCCGCCCAACCTGCTGACGCCCCAGGCCTACGAGCTGTGCGAGCCGTTCTTCCAGGAGCTGGAGACCCGGTTCGGCGACGAGGGCAACTGGACGCGCTACTGGGCCGAGCGTGACTACACCCGCCGCGCGGACCGCGTCGAGGCGAGTGTCTTCCTGGTGCACGGGTTCACCGACCAGGCGGTGCCGTCGGACCACCTGGCCCGCTGGTGGGACGCCCTGTCCGAGGCGGGCGTGCCGCGCAAGCTGTGGCTCACGCAGGCCGGCCACGTCGACCCGTTCGACGTCGACCGGGCACGCTGGGTCGAGACCCTGCACCGCTGGTTCGACCACTGGCTGCTCGACATCGACAACGGCATCGACGACGAGCCGATGGTGTCGATCGAACACGCGCCCGGCACATGGACCGACGAGGCCGACTGGCCGGCCGCCGGGACGCGGGACGTGGCGCTGCGCCCGTCGTCGCCCGGTCTGCTGTCGACGGCGACGGCACCGCCAGGCGACACCGCGGCGTACACGGACGACCCCGAGCAGGACCGCTGGGTCTGGGCCGAGCACCCGGACCAGCCGTCACCGGCCCGCGTGCTGTTCCGGACCGAGCCGCTGGCGTCGGACCTGCGGCTGTCCGGCACCGCGTCGGTGACCGTGCGCGCGTCGTCGACCACGTCCGAGGCGGTGGTGTCGGCGGCACTCGTCGACTACGGACCGGCGACGATCCACGACTACCTGAACCCGGGCTGGGGCATCGAGAACCTCGGCACCCGGTCCTGCTGGGGTGAGAGCACGCCGGCCGACAGCGCCTGCTACCTCGACACCGCCCTCTCCATGCACGACGTCGACCACCACGTCGTGGCCAGCGGCACCGGCGACCTCGGCCACTGGGCGACGCTGTGGCGCCAGCTGCCGCTGCGGCCGGGGCGGGCGCAGACGATCACGTTCGACCTCACCGCCATGGACCACGTCGTCCCGGCCGGTCACCGGATCGGGCTGGTGCTCGCGGGCACCGACTACTGGCGGTCCGGGGCGCCCAGCCAGCTGCCCACCGTCACCGTCGACCTCGCCCGGACGTCGATCGAGCTGCCCGCCGTGGGTGAGCTCTGAGAACGGTGCGGGTTCGACCCTGACCCGACACGCCCCTTTACATGTTAATCGATATCGATCATGATGCATAGACCAGATTGGTCGAATGCAGGGGGTATAAGATGGATCGACCTCTCAACCGCGCCGAGCTCTCCGAAAGGTTTCCTGACCCTGATTGGCGTGAGCGCTTTCTTGAACTTTTGTCAATAGTTACCATTTTGCGCGAGTCGATCATCACGCGCGCGTACAAACCCACCGAAACTCTCAATAATTCCATCGCCTTAAGCGCCGCAGGTAAGCGAGTACGCTCTCAACTGGCTACGAAAGAATCCGTTAACGCCAAGGATGGAAACGTCCTAACCTTCTTGGCGCTTGCACACGCAGAGCTGCTAGTCGATGTCGAAGCGATCGACATCGAGCGGCTAGTCGATGCGATCTCTGAGGAGATACGAGCTGGCTCACTCAAATACCCGCTTCGATTCGGCCGTCAACTCTACGACCGCTTTGCTGAGCTGTTTCCTGACGAAAGAGAGTATCTCGGCCACGACGACACGATTCGACTACTTGAAGGGACACCCCAAGGCGTGTTTCAGTCAGGAAGATACGTCCTGGGACCATTCGGCCTGTTCAGATGTGACCATTCCAGGAGCCTATATCCCACCACTGCTCCGCCGCTGCAGCACTGCGCCGACAGCAGCTGTAAGTCTGTCCATCGAATCCAGCTATCCACAAGCGTTGAGGCCGGCGTCAATCGATCTCGACCAGCTCTGAATAAGGTCCTGAATCAGACAAGTGCCGAACCATCAGCGTGGAGCGGTTTTGTTGCCGATATTATCGACAGCGAAAGCAACCCATACGAACTCGACGGTAGCAATACAATCCCGTACCTCCTCGGGGACGCGTTCAGTGACAATGAGCTAAGAATTCTCACTTGTCATGCAGAGAAGGAGTCTAGGGGAGCGCTCCCCCAGGCCGCACGGAGGCTTGGGCTTTCGAGTCGAGCCGAGGACTACACCGCACCATTAGATCGGGCTCAACTTCTTCAGCTGTTATTCTTACTGGATAATACAACCCTGCGGGAAATCGTCGACTCTGCCGTCCGCAATTCGGTGATTAACGTCTCAGCCGGAGAGGTTCGTCGGCCACGCGTTAACACCTCCACGAGGACCGGGGCCTGGAATCTGCGCCCACAATTGAGTCGCCTCGGTATGCGGGAGGTAGGGGCAGACTCGGCCCTGCCATTGCTGCGCCTCTCGATGCACGCACGCGAGCTTTTCAATATTGAATCTGCACAGGATATGGACGATCTCACCTGGATCTTGCGCGAAGTAGACGGCGACACCCCGTACCGAAGGTTGGAAGAATTTCTCAGGACGGCGGAGCCACCGCGGGTGGTAGACGCTCTAATCTTTGCTAGGCGGTCAAACGCCATACGCGTATGCTCCGCCTTAAACGTGCCGGTGCATCAGGCTGATAGCGATATCCGTGATGGAATCCTCTGGAAACTCGGCTTCCCCCTACCTAAGACAATCGATCTTCGTGATAGGTATTGGGGCCTCCATGACGATCTTGAGGCCATTGCTACAACGGCAAACGTAGATTTGTCTGCAACGGCCGAGGGCCTTCGAGCGGCCGCGTCGGACTATTTCGTATGCTTAGAACGATTCCTGTTTGATTCCCTTGTCTTCGCAGCCTGGGCACTCTTGAATGATCACTACACTAGCGATCAGCCTTATGTATATCTCCCGCAGGCCGCGCGCCGATTTGCGATCACCGCTCTCGGAGATATGCCCGAAGGAGCAACTGGCGAATTAACGGATGAACCCGTTCTGAGCCAGGTCGTCGAAGGGTTTAGTCGGCTCGCAAAGCTTCTAAAGAAGTTGCGTGAGGAAGAGTCCCAACACGTGCGCGATCGCGCCGAGCGACCGAAGTTCTCGGATAAGACCTCGTTGCAAAAGTTTCCATTCCAACACACCAAACCATTCCTCGACCTACTTGCCGAGTCCCAGGTGCAACTCATAGAAGTGCTTTCCGAGGTCGCGGGCGACCTGAATGCCTCGGGGATTATGACGGCGAGAAACGGCCTGCTACATGCCAAGACGCGGGTTCCCACGATCGGCGAGGTGACTGAATTGCTCGCAAGAGCACGGAAGGCGCTGGACAGCCTCGAGAAAATCGGGTGTGTTCGCAGTACCTTCTCTATGGCATCTAGCAGCGTCGACCGATGGGGACATGCGACCACTACGCTCCGTTCTGGGGATAGGACGATTTCGTTTTCCTCGCCATCTTCCTATGAATGGCTCGGGTTGCCTGACCTGAGGGGGAGGCAGTATCTCGTGCACGGCGCTCTATTCGCGGCACCGAACGAGATGTTGCGATTCTCGGAGGGCTTCGAGACGGAGTTTCAGGAGTACTGGCAGTACTTTCCGCGACGCCCACAACCGGGAAGCAGGGTTGGGTCTAACGAGTCGGAATCGCTCGCCACGCCGCTCGAAGCCGGCACTCACACGACGTCTCGCGCCGGCTGAGCCGAGAGCGAGGTATCTCTTGGCGTCACAATGCTCAAGAATCCGCCTGAGTACGCGTACCCAGGCGGGTTGAGCGCCGGCGCTCAGGACGGGCCGGTATGGCAGCGGCGCAGTGCTGACATGACCACCGCGCCGCCTTCCACCAGGAACACCACCGCGTTCTACGTCCAGGCGATCGCATCGTTCGCGATCGCGCTGGTCACGGTCGTCGTCGGCATCCTCTACCTCGACATCGGCCCCTGGGTGCGGGCCTTCCTCGGCCTCGGCACCATCTACCTCGTGACGTCGGCGTTCACGCTGGCCAAGTGCATCCGCGACCAGCAGGAGGACACCGCGCTGGTGAAGCGGCTGGACCAGGCCCGGGTCGACAAGCTGATCGCCGAGCACGATCCGTTCCGTGAGCCCGTTTGACCAGATTCGCGACACGCCTATGGTGTCGTCTAGCGAAATCTACGACCCCCGCTAGACGACACCATAGAGTCCGATCATGGACCCGGTGCGCAATCCCTACGCTCCCGGCGCCGGTCAGCGCCCGCCCGAGCTGGCCGGCCGCGACCGCGAGCTGCAGCAGTTCGACGTCGTGCTGGAGCGGATCGCGCGGGGGCGGCCGGAGCGCTCGCTCGTCCTCACCGGCTTGCGCGGCGTCGGCAAGACGGTGCTGCTGAACGCACTGCGGTCGCAGGCGATCGGACGCATGTGGGGCACCGGGAAGATCGAGGCGCGGCCCGACCAGTCGCTGCGCCGGCCGCTGGCCAGCGCGCTGCACATGGCGGTGCGCGAGCTGACTCCGCGGCACCGCGACCCTGACCGCGTCGACGGCTTCCTCGGCGTGCTCAAGGCGTTCGCGCTGCGCTCGGCCGGCGACGACGCCAAGCTGAGGGACCGCTGGCAGCCGGGCATCGACGTGCCGGCGGCGACGGGGCGCGCCGACACCGGCGACATCGAGGTCGACCTCGTCGAGCTGCTGGTCGACGCGGCCGGAGTGGCCCGCGACGTCGGGGTGGGCATCGCGCTGTTCGTCGACGAGATGCAGGACATCCCCGCGCCGGACGTGTCGGCGCTGTGCGCGGCCTGCCACGAACTGTCCCAGCAGGGGCTGCCGCTGGTCGTGGTCGGCGCGGGACTGCCGCACCTGCCCGCCGTCCTGTCGGCGTCGAAGTCCTACTCCGAGCGGCTGTTCCGGTACGTGCGCATCGACCGGCTGGACCGCGAGGCCGCCGACCGCGCGCTGGTCGCACCGGCCGAGGACGAGGGCGTGACGTACGAACCGGCGGCCCTCGACGCGCTCTACGCGGCGACCGAGGGCTACCCGTACTTCGTCCAGGCCTACGGCAAGGTCACGTGGGACAACGCGCCCACCGACCCGATCGGCGCCGACGACGTCCGCATGGCCGCGCCGGAGGCCCAGGCCGAGCTGGCGGTCGGCTTCTTCGGCTCGCGCTACGAGCGGGCCACGCCGGCCGAGCGCGAGTACCTGCGCGCCATGGCCGCGCTCTCCGACCACACCCACGGCGTCGTCCCCACGTCCGACGTCGCCACCTACCTCGGCCGCAAGCCGTCGTCGCTGTCGCCGGCCCGCGACTCGCTGATCAAGAAAGGGCTGGTGTACTCCGCCGAGCGCGGCACCATCGCGTTCACGGTGCCGCACTTCGGCATCTACCTGCGCAAGCACGCCGCCGTCTGACCGTGCATCGGGTCGTCTACGACTGTCTAGCGCGAGAACTAGAGAACGCTAGACCTCACCAGAGACCGTAATCGTCGACGACGATCTGCTCGTCGGGGACGCCCTGCGCGCGCAGCCGCTCGAGACTGGTCGCCACCATGCCGGTGGGCCCGGCGACGTAGACGCGGTGCTTCCGCCAGTCGCCGTAGGCGGAGACGATGTTGCCCATGAGGTCGGGGCTGCGGTCGGTGGGCCCGTCGGGCGAGACCACCGGCACGACGGTCAGCCGCCGGTAGCGGACCCCGATCGACTCCAGGTGCGGCAGCGCGTACAGGTGGTCGCGATCGCGGCCGGCATAGAAGACGTGCACCCGCCGGCCGTCCTGACGCTGCTCGAGTTCCTGCAGTGTGGCCAGCACCGGCGCGATGCCGGTACCGCCGGTGATGCAGAGCAGGTCGTGTTCGGACCGCGGTGTCGCGACGTCGTGCCCCTGCGGGGCGCCGAGGTGCAGGATGTCGCCGGGCTCCGTGCGCCACACCAGCGCGCTGCTGACCCAGCCGGCGCCGACGGTGCGGACGTGGAACTCGAGCAGGCCGTCGTCGCGCGGGGCGGAGGCCATGGAGTAGGCACGCCAGATCTTCGGCCGCCGCGGCGTGGTCAGGTAGACGTACTGGCCGGGCCGATACGGATAGTCCGTATGCGGCCGGACCTGCATGATCGCGAGATCGTCGAGGATGCGCCGGTGGTAGACGACCTCGGCGTCCCACCACGGCGGCGAGATGACGGCGTCGCGGCGGGCGGCGCCGACCATGACCGCCGCGATGCGGTCGTAGGCCTCGATCCAGGCCGACTCGAAGCGCGGCGTCCAATCGTCGCCGAGCGCACGTCGGATGGCGAGCACGAGCGCCGTGCCGACCGGGGCGTAGTGCTCGTCGATGACGCCGAACTTGCGGTGGTCGCGGCCCAGCGCCTCGAGGTACGGCACGAGGGTCTCGCGGTCGTCGGCATTGCCGACGATGCGCACCAGGGCGCCCACCAGCCGCGACCGCTGCACCGCCATACCGGCGCCGAACAGGTCGCGTGACTCGGGCGCGATGGTGAACAGCTGGGCGTAGAAGTCGGCACCGATCGCGTCGAGGTGGTCCTCGACGAGGGCCATGCTCTGGCGCAGAGCCTCACTGTCGAGCCCCGTGCTGTTGACTGGCTGAGGTTCCAGTGCTCGCTCCGGCTCTGCCTCGGTTGCTGCTGCCGCACCGGCCCCTGACTCGCCGTCGGGCGACGGGGTGTCCTCACCGGCCGGACCCGACAGAGTGTCACTCGCCTCGTCGGTATCCGCAACCGTGGCCGCGCCGTTCTGCAGCGGCGGCAGCGGAACGCCGGGTTCGAACCACGACACGCCGCCATGCGTGTCGGCGCGTCCGGGCACGGCGGCACCGGTAGCGTCGACAATGGCGTCGCCCGACGCTCCCCCGGTCCGCTCCCCTTCCGCCCCACGTTGTCCCGAAGACCGGGAGTGAGTCCACATCGTCATCCTCTCCGCCCCGCTCTAACCTAGCGGTCGATCCGCAACTTCGGCACGGAAGGAAGAGTCACGGCCGGACATATGCGTGCGATGAGGGCATCCCGATCAAGGGGCCACGACCCCGCCGGCACCGCAAGATCAGGCAAATGCGCTGGTGATCAACGGTGTGACGGCCACAGGCCGGTCACCAGCGCACTCTGCACCGAAACGGGAGATTCAGCGAACTCTCATCTCAACATATGGACGTGATCCCGTGGCGAATGGTTCACTGTCGGGAGGTTTGGCAGAGTCGTGCAGTGGGCACCACTGGATGCGGGTGGCGTGGGTCCGGTGAAGGGAGATCTACCAGTGGGTCGAGTCGTGGCCACGAGGCGTGAGGCCCGATCCAACAGCGCACGCGCCGTCGAGCTGACCGGTGAGGTCAGCAACGTCCCACACGCTCGCCATCTGGTCGCGGAGGATCTCCGCAACACCAACGTCTCGCCCACGGTCATCGAGAACGCACTCGTCGTGGTCACCGAACTGGTCACCAACGCCATCCTGCACGCGCAGCCGCTGTCGCTCAGCGGCACCCGCACCGGGGTCGTGCTGCAGTGGGCGGTCCTCGGCGACGACGTCCTCATCGAGGTCAGCGACGGCGGCGGCTCCGAGCGCCCGCGGGTGCGCCAGCCCACGTCCACCGAGGACCAAGGCCGCGGCCTGTCCATCGTCGACGCCATCGCCCGCGAGTGGCGAGTGCGCTCCGAACCCGGCCGGGTGACGGTGCACGCCGTCGTCGGCCCGTGGAACCCCGCCGTCTGACGTCATGACGACGTCCGGCTCACACCCGGCAGCCGGAACCGGCTACCCTCGCCTGTCGTGAGTGCCACTACCGAAGTTCCCGTCGTCGGCCCCCGCCAGCCCTGCCCGTGCGGCTCGGGCAAGCGCTACAAGGTCTGCCACGGCAAGCAGGCCCGCGAGGCCGAGCGGCAGTACGTCGTCCGCCCGTTCGCCGGCCTGCCGGGCGAGTGCGACTGGGTGGCCATGCGCGAGATCGTCTCGGCCGCGACGGCGCCGCTGCGGCTGGCCTCCGGCGACGACCGGTCCGTCGTGGTGTGCACGCTGCTGCCGGGCGCGTTCCCGGCGCTGGTGCGCGAGAACGGCGAGGTCCTGCTGGCCCTGCAGACCATGACGTCCACCGGCGACCCCGCCGCCGACCTCGGCCACACGCTGGCCGCGGCGCTCGAGACCGAGCCCGGCTCGACGGTGAGCCCGGCTCCGCGGACGTCCGGCACGCCGCGGCTGCACGACCTCATCGACACCGACGCGGAATTCCGGGTCACGGTTCACGACGGATTCGACTACTGGTTGGATCCCGAGTCGGACACCGGTTCCGAGGCTCGGGCGGCGCTCGAGGAGGCCAATTCGGCCATCGTTCCGGCGGCCAGGCTGGAATCGGTCGAGGCGGCCTACTGGTGCAGCCTCGGCGACCGCGACCAGGTCCGCTGGGTGCTCCCGTACGACGAGGAGCCGCTGCTCGACGGCCTGGCCCGGCTGCATGCCGCCGGCGACGACACCCTCGGCGAGGGCACCCGGCTGCTCGGCACGTTCCGCGCCGCCGGACTCCTCGTGCCGGTGTGGGATCTGGTCGACGGCACGCCCGCCGAAGCCGTCGAGGAACCCGCCGCCGCGCTGGGCGAACGCCTCGCCGCGGCGGTGGCCGAGAAGGCACCGCTGACGTCCGAGCAGCGCCGCGCGCGAGCCGGTCTGGCCAACCGTCAGGTGACAATTCGCTGACGCGGGCACCGGCGGCAAGGAGAAGACCCCGACCGCTCACGACGGGGGAACACGAGCGACCGGGGCCTTCTTCGCAGCTTACCGCCTTTCCGGGGGAGAAGTTCCCTCGTATGACGACTTCTTCGGATTCATTCCGTTACGGTCTGGTATCGACTGGTCTGTGCCGATGTAGAAACGGTGCCGTGGCGCGAGGTAGCGGCGTCGTCAACGGTCGCTCGGCGCCGCGGAGTCGCGCCGGATCGGGCACGACATGCAGCGCGGCCCGCCCCGCCCGGAGCCGAGTTCGCTGCCGGGGATGCGCAGCACCTCGATGCCGGCGTCCTCGAGCCGGGCGTTGGTCTCGGTGTTGCGTTCGTAGGCGACGGCCAGCCGCGGTCCGACGGCGAGCGTGTTGTTGCCGTCGTCCCATTGCTCGCGCTCGGCGGTGACGGGGTCGAGGCCGGTCTCGACGATGCGCAGCGCGTCGATGCCCATGGCCACCGCGGCCGCGTCGACGAACGGCGCCGGCTCGGCCTCGATGACGAGGTCGCCGCCGGCCCAGCGCAGCGCGACCGCCGTCAGCTCGTCGGCGACGTTCGGATACATGACGATCGCGTCGTGGTCGACCATCGTCATGACGGTGTCGAGGTGCATCGTCGCGCGGTCCTGCGCGATCGGCACGGCCAGGACGGTGTGCGCCAGCCCGGCGCCCAGCACGTTGCGGGCCAGCCGCTCGACGCCGGCCGGGGTGGTCCGCTCGCCGGTGCCGACGGCCACGACACCGGGTGCGAGCAGCAGCACGTCGCCGCCTTCGAGGTTCTCCAGCTCCGGCCCGTACACCTCCGGCACGCCGGCGAAGCGCGGGTGGTGCCGATAGATCGCCGACGTCAGGCTGGTCTCGCGGCGCCGCGCGGCCATGGCGAGGCTGGTGACCGCCACGTGGTCGCCGATGCGGACACTGGAGTCGCGGGTGAACAACAGGTTGGGCAGCGGGTCGATGACGAAGTCGTGCGGGTTCATCAGCCGATACGTCAGCCCGCGGCCGTCGCGCAGCTCGTCGTGCGCCAGCCCGGCCACGAGCACCTGCGCGAGGTCGTCCGGATGCAGCCCGCCGAGGTGCGCCCGGAGAACGTCGCGCAGGGTGTCGCCGTGGCGCGGATCGGCCAGCGCCGCCTCGATGCACTCGTGCCGTGCGGCGTCGCCTGTCAGCGTCTGCGCCAGCAGGTCGGCGAGGTACAGCACCTCGACGTCGCGGCCACGCAGCACGTCGGCGAAGGCGTCGTGCTCGTCCTGCGCGCGGCCGACCCACGGGATGCCGTCGAACAGCAGCTTGTCGTTGTTGCGCGGCGTGAGCCGCTTCAGCTCCGGACCGGGCCGGTGCAGCATGACGGTGCGCAGCCGCCCGACCTCGGAGTCGGCGGCGTCGACGGTGGACGCGGGCGTGGTCATCGAGATCAGAGGCTACGCGAGCGACAGGCGGGTTGACCCGTTACCACGACACCGGCACGATCTCGTCGAGTCCGACGTCAGACCTCGCGACCGGCTGCCACCCTCTATTCTTGGCGCACATGACCACCGAGGACCCCCGAGCCGACGGCGTCGCCGCGATCATCCCGGCCAAGGACGAGCAGGACCGCATCGCGGCCACCGTCGAGGCCACGAAGAGCATCCCGGGGGTCGACCTCGTCGTCGTGGTCGACGACGGCTCCACCGACCGCACCGCCACGACGGCCACCGAGGCAGGCGCCGTCGTCGTCGGGCACGCCCGCAACCGGGGCAAGGCCGCCGCCATGGAGACCGGCGCCACGGCGCTGGCCGCCATCGAGGCGCGCGAGGCGTCGCGCACCGTGCCGCGCGCGTTGCTCTTCCTCGACGCCGACCTGGAGTCGACGGCGGGCCACGCCCGGCCGCTGGTCGACCCGGTGCTGGCCGGCGAGGCCGACATGACCATCGGTGTGCTCCCCGCTCAGCGCACCGAGGGCGGCGGCCGCGGGCTGGTGGTCGACCTCGCCCGCAACGGCATCGAACGGGCCACCGGCTGGACCGCGACGCAGCCGCTGTCCGGGCAGCGCTGCCTCACCAGGGCCGCGTTCGAGGCCGCGCTGCCGCTGGCCGAGGGGTTCGGCGTCGAGACCGGGCTCACCATCGACCTGCTGCGGGCCGGCTTCCGTGTCGTCGAGGTCGACGTCGAGTTCCACCACCGGGTCACCGGCACCGACCTCAAGGCCCAGTTGCACCGAGGCAAGCAGTACGCACACGTCATGCGGGCGCTGGTCACGCGTGGCATCCGGCCGTCGGCGCCGGCCCGGTTCCGCCGCGTCTGACCACGCACTACCGTGGGGGAATGGCGGCTGACCCCTGGGAGACCGAGCGGCTCGACCTCACCGGCTACCTGGCGCGGCTCGGCATCCCGGCACGCGAGCCCAGCCGTCACGCGCTCGACGAACTGCACGAGGCGCACGTCCGCACGTTCACGTTCGACAACATCGACGTGCTGCTCGAGCAGCATCCGGGCGTCGGCCTCGACGCCGTGCAGGCGAAGTTCGCCGGCCGCGGCCGGGGCGGCTACTGCTTCGAGCACGCCACGATCGTCGCCGCGGCGCTGCAGCGGCTCGGCTACGACGTCGTCAGGCACCTCGGCCGCGTCGGCGACCCCGCCGCCGGCACCCAGCAGGGCCGCAGCCACATGGTCGTCGAGGTGCGGCTGGACGGCCGGCGGCTGCTCTGCGACCCCGGATTCGGCATGGGCCTGCTGCGGCCGGCCCCGCTGACCGACGGCGCCGAGTCCGACCAGGACGGCTGGCCCTATCGCGTCGTCAGCGCCGGCGACGGCCTCTGGGGCCTGCAGCGCTACCGCGAGGCGGGCTGGGAGCTGGCCCACACGACCGACGAGTTCGAGGTCAAGCCCATCGACATCGTCATGTCGCACCACTACACCAGCACGTTCCCGGGCATCCACTTCCGGTCCGGCCTCATGGTCGGCAAGCACCTGCCCGGCCGGCACGTCATGGTCACGCACCAGACGGTGACGGTCCGCAGTCCGGGCGAGCCGACCGAGCACCGGGCGCTGCGCGACGGCGAGCTGGCCGAGTGGCTGCGGGTGCTCGAGGTGCCGCTCACCGCGGACGAGGAGGCTCGGCTGCTGGAGCGCGTCGCGGCGCTCGGCTGACGTCTACGACGACGGCGTCAGCAGCTCGCGTTCGGCGCGCGAAGGGGCCGGAGCCTGCCCCTGAGCCGCCGCGACCGCCGCCATGCCCAGCGGCACACCGACCGTCAGCAGCAGCGCCGGCACGATGATGCCGGAGTCGTTGGCGGCGAATCCGGCGGCGCCGGTGAGCAGCGCCGACCACACGAGGTACCGGAACAGCGACCAGTGCTGCACCGTGCGGCTCACCGCGTTCTCGCCGTCGGGCCGGACCAGCCACAGGATCAGCAGGTACGCCAACGGCACCAGCCAGCCGTAGATGGGCCAGCGTTCCAGCGTGCCGAGAGACGCCTCGGCCTTCCGGAAGATCACCGTCAGCGCGTCGCCGGAGAGCACGTCGGCGAAGAAGCTGCCGAAGTGGGTGCGCGAACCGGCCGGCCGCAGCCAGTCGAGGAAGGCGAACAGCCCGAACAGCGCGGTCGCGCCGGCGCCGGCGAGCAGCAGCCGAGTGAGCGTGATGCGGGCGCCGAGCGTGCCGAGCACGAGCACGGCGAAGCCGGGGATGGCGGCCAGGATGCCGCCGACGTCGGCGCCGGCCTGCGGCGCGCCGTCGATGACCACGGCGACCATGCCGACGACGGCGACCGCGCCCGCGGCGAACCGCCGGGACCGGCCGGTGTCGATCAGCCACTGGCCCAGCGCCGCCGCGGCGACCAGGCTGGCCACGACGAAGATCGCGAACGGGATGTTGCCGAAGCCGTAGAACCGGCCCGCCACCAGTGGCGACAGCCCCAGCAGACTGGACTGCTGCAGGCTCGACCCGCTGGCGACGTCGACCGCCAGCACCGTGGCCGTCACGCCGGCCACCACGCCGGGCGGCCCGTAGACACGGCGGCGCCACGGCCCGGCCAGCGCGACGATCGTCAGCGCGACCGTGCCCACCACGATCGACGTCCACAGGACGGTGTTGGGCTGGTCGTAGCGCCACCACCGAATGATGTTGGCGAGGTACGACGCCACCGGCGCGGCCGCCACCAGGACGGACACCACCTGCACGACGCGCAGGACGGCCGGCCGGAACGAGACGCCGCGCCGAAGCGCCAGCAGCGCCGCCGCGCACACGACCACCAGCAGCCCGCCGAGGATCTGGAAGAACGGCCCGGACTGGTCGCGGTAGATGGCCGACGCGCGGTCGACCCCGATCAACTCGGAGACCGTGGCCGCGGAGCTGCCCGGGTGGGGGCCGGCCGGGCGCCACGGCCGCCCGACGACGTCCTGTGCGGGGTCTTCGGCGCCGGCGTAGGTGAGCAGGGTCGGCGCGATGTCGGTCAGCTGCACCAGCCCCGGCCACAGCGTCGACGACGAGGTGAGCCAGTTGGGCCCGAAGGTGCCGCCGTCGGCGACCGGGCCCAGGGCCAGCGCCGCCCGCAGCCCGGCCGGCGGGACCGGCGTCGGCTCATCGGGCAGCGGGGCCGGGGTGCCGACGCTGTCGGACAGCCCGGCGATCATCAGAGCGGTGTCGGGCGGCAGCTGGTCGATGATGCGCCGGACCTGCTGGTCGATATTCGCGGCGGCCTGCTGCCGGGCGTCGAGGGCGGCCTGGACCGTGAGCTCGTCGCTGCCGTTGGGCGCGGGGTTCGGCAGCCCACCGAGGTCGACCACGGTGACGGGGCACTGGTTCAGCACCCCGGCGCCGACGTCGCCGGAGACCTGGTGGTAGGCCGGGACGCGGCCGGTGGAGTCGGCCAGCGCCAGCGCCGCGCCCGGCCCGACCGCCGTGGCGCACACGCCAGTCTCGGCCAGCCGGTCGCCGAGCAGGCCGATCTCGGCGTTGTAGGAGTTGTCGTCCTGTTGCTGCTGCAGCAGCTCCCAGCCGGGAACGACGACGCCAGGGCCGTCGGGCGCGGCCGTGGGCTCCGGCGGCTGGCGGCAGAAGCGGTCGTTCTCGCCGTCGGCGTCGGTGTCGAGGAGGTCGGTGGCACGGCGCCCGGAGCTCACCGACAGCCAGCCGTCGACCACACAGGTGCGGGTGCGGGCGGTGCGGACGGTCAGTGAGCCGGCCGCCTCGGAGCCGGCGAGGTCGTAGAGCGTGGGTGTGCCCTCGGCGGTGATGTCGGGCCACGACAGGCCGGGGATGCCGAGGAAGACGACCCGCTGCTGCTCGTCGGACGTGGTGGCGGGCGGCGGCGTCTCGGCGGCCGCCGGCGACGCCGTCAGGAGCGGCACGAGAAGGGCGAGGAACGCGACCGCGAGCGCGCCGAGGCGAGCCCGCCCCGCCCGCACCCGGAGCCGTAAGGCGCCGGGGTGCGTGCCGGTGCTGCCTGCGCGCTCCACGTCCATCATGGTCGACCGTATCCGCACCAGCCCGATCCGAAGGCAACGACAGTGCTAATTGTGGCCAGGCTGACACACTAGGCTGCTGAACATGACCGATCGTTACGCCTACCTGGGCCCGGAGGCGACCTTCACCGAGGCGGCCGCTCTCCGCTTTCCCGCCCTGGCCGGCGCGACGCTGGAGCCGTCGGCGACGGTGCACGCCGCCATCCACGCCGTGCGTACCGGCGAGGTGACCGGCGCCGTCGTCCCAGTCGAGAACTCAGTCGAGGGGTCGGTCAACGCCACGCTCGACGAACTGATCCGCGGCGAGCCGCTCGACATCACCGCCGAGGTGCTGCTGCCGGTCACGTTCACCCTGCTCGCCCGGCCCGGTACGGACCTCGCCGACGTCCGGCACATCGTCACGCACCCGGTGGCCGAGGCCCAGTGCCGCGCGTGGGTCACAGCGAAGCTGCCCAACGCCGTCATCTCGCTGGGGCCGTCCACGGCGGCCGCGGCGGCCTCCGTCGCCAACCGCACGCCGGGCCCCGATGGCACCGTCTACGACGCCGCCATCGCCGCGCCGCTGGCCGGCGAGCGCTACGGCCTCGCCGCCCTCGCCGCCGACATCGGTGAAGACTCCGACGCCGTCACCCGGTTCGTGCTCGTCACCCGGCCGGGGAAGCCGGGCCGGCCCACCGGCTCCGACAAGACCACCCTCGTCGCCTTCATCCGCGACGACCACCCCGGCGCGCTGCTCGAGATCCTCGAGCAGTTCTCCGCCCGCGGGGTCAACCTCACCCGCATCGAGTCGCGGCCCACCGGCAACGGCATGGGGCGCTACTGCTTCGCCATCGACGTCGAGGGCCACGTCGCCGACGCCCGGGTGGGCGAGGCGATGATGGGCCTGCGGCGGGTGTGCGCCAACGTCCGCTTCCTCGGCTCCTACCCCCGCGCCGACGGCGTCCGGCCCCCGGTGCTGCCCGGCACCTCCAACGGCGACTTCGACGACGCCGCCACCTGGCTGGCCCGGCTGCGCGGCTGATCCGTCGGCTGCGCGCCCCGGTCCGGCGGCCCTGCCCGGAGACTCTCCGGTCTCCGAACGGACGGAAACCCGCGCGCGCCGCGCCCTGCTCGCCCGATACCCTCGGGTGGTGCTAGATCTGCGCCTGATCCGCGAAGACCCCGACCGTGTCCGCGCGTCGCAGCGAGCGCGCGGCGAGAGCGAAGCCGTCGTCGACGACCTGCTCGCCGCCGACGAGTCGCGCCGGTCCTCCCTGGCCGAGTTCGAGCGGCTGCGCGCGGAGCAGAAGCGTCTGGGCAAGCTGATCCCGAAGGCCTCGCCCGAGGAGAAGCAGGAGTTGCTGGCCACCACCCGCGACCTCTCCGCCGCGGTGAAGACCGCCGAGGCCGCCGCCGGCGAAGCGCAGGCACGGCTCGACGAGCTGGCCCGGGTGCCGTCGAACATCGTCATCGACGGCGTGCCCGCGGGCGGCGAGGACGACTACACCGTCATCCGCGAGGTCGGCGAGAAGCCGTCGCTCGACCACGTCCGCGACCACCTCGAGCTGGGCGAGGGGCTGCGCGCCATCGACACCGAGCGCGGCGCGAAGGTGTCGGGCGCCCGGTTCTACTTCCTCACCGGTGTGGGCGCGCAGCTCGAGCTGGCCATCCTCAACCACGGCATGGCCACCGCCGTCGCCGCCGGATTCACGCCGGTCATCACGCCGACGCTGGTGCGGCCCGAGATCATGGGCGGCACCGGGTTCCTCGGCGCTCATGCCGACGAGGTCTACCGCGTCGACGCCGACGACCTCTATCTCGTCGGCACCAGCGAGGTCGCGCTGGCCGGCTACCACGCCGACGAGATCGTCGACCTCTCCGACGGGCCGCTGCGCTACGCCGGCTGGTCGGCCTGCTACCGCCGCGAGGCGGGATCTTACGGAAAGGACACCCGCGGGATCATCCGCGTTCACCAGTTCCACAAGGTCGAGATGTTCTCCTACTGCCACGAGGAGGACGCCGCCGACGAGCACGCGCGCCTGCTCGGGTGGGAGGAGCAGATGCTGGGCGACAT
Source organism: Jiangella endophytica (assembly GCF_003427025.1). Classification (GTDB taxonomy): domain Bacteria; phylum Actinomycetota; class Actinomycetes; order Jiangellales; family Jiangellaceae; genus Jiangella; species Jiangella endophytica. The sequence continues at coordinate 491,991 of NZ_QVAI01000002.1, read as the reverse complement.
GGAGCTGCCGTACCGCGTCATCGACGTCGCGGCGGGCGACCTCGGGTCCAGCGCGGCCCGCAAGTTCGACTGCGAGGCGTGGCTGCCGTCGCAGGAGCGCTGGCTGGAGCTGACCTCCACGTCCAACTGCACCACGTTCCAGGCCCGGCGGCTGGGCGTCCGCGAGCGCACCGATGGCGGCACCCGCCCGGTCGCGACGCTCAACGGCACGCTGGCCACCACCCGGTGGATCGTGGCGCTGCTCGAGAACCACCAGCAGCCCGACGGCTCGGTCCACGTGCCGAAGGCGCTGCGGCCGTTCCTGGGCGGACGCGAGCTCCTGACACCGGTCGCGACGTGACGCTGACCGGCGGGTGGCGCCCGGCGCTGATCGCGCTCGACGTCGACGGCACCCTGGTCACGTACGCCGAGTTCCACGAGCCGCCGCGGCCCCCGGTCGTCGACGCGGTGCGGCGGGCGCACGACGCCGGCGCGCACATCGTCGTCGCCACCGGGCGGTCGATGCACTCGACGCTGCCGCTGCTGGACCAACTGGGACTGAAGGACGGGTACGCGGTCTGCTCGAACGGGGCGGTGGTGATCGACGTCGCGACACGGACGCCGATCGAGATCGAGACGTTCGACATCACCGACACCGTCCGCTACTTCACCAGCCGCATCCCCGACGCCGTCCTGGCCGTCGAGGAGCTGGGCCGTGGCTACCGCGTCACCGGCGAGTTCCCGACCGGCGACCTCGACGGCCACGTCACCGTGGTCGAGCACGACGAACTGGTCGCCCAGCCGGTGACGCGGCTGGTGGTGCGCTGGCCCAACGGCGACCGCGAGCAGCTGCGCGACATCGCCCGCGAATCCGGCCTGACCAGCGTCGACTACGCCATCGGTTACACCGCGTGGCTGGACATCATGCCGGTCGGCGTCTCGAAGGCGTCCGGGCTGAGCAAAGTGGCCGCCCGGTTCGGCCTCACGGCGGCCGACGCCCTCGCCGCCGGCGACGGCCACAACGACCTCGAGATGCTGCGGTGGGCGGCCGTCGGCGTGGCGATGGGCCAGGCGCCGGACGACGTCAAGGCGGTGGCCGACACCGTCTGCGACGACGTCGGGTCCAACGGCCTGGCCACCCTCCTCGACGGCTACTTCGCCGACTGACCGCACCGGAACCGGCCGACCGGCCGCGAGCGTTGCCACTCCGGCCACTCTGATCTCACCAGGTCGCTCACGCAACAATTCGGACGAAAGCCACTCTTCGCCGCACGGATCTTCGTGTTCTACAGTGGCGGAGCACGACCGTCACACATGATCAATTTCGATACTGAGGGGCACTTCCCACATGGCTGACACACTCCGCGAGATCCTTCTCGACCCGGCCCGCCGGCCCGCCGTCGTCAAGGACCTCCACCAGCTCGTCGACGCCGAGGTATCCGACAAGAGCGGCGTCTCGGGGATGGCCGTCAAGGGCGGCTACGCGGTCCTGAAGAAGATCAACGCCGGGTTCGTCCCGGAGACCATCGACAACATGCTCGACTCGTTCGTGGAGCAGGCCGAGCCCTTCTACGCCGACTTCCAGGCCACTGGCGGCGGCTCGCTCGCCGACTACTTCGAGGGCCGCCGCACGGAGGTCGCCGACGCACTCCTGGGCGTGTCCGACGCGCGCGCCGCGGCCTCGCAGCGCGACAGCGTCAAGAAGGTCTACGGCAAGCTGCGCCCGCAGGCCCAGAAGCACGTCGAAGAGGCGCTGCCGCGCCTCGCCAGCGTCATCGAGAGCCACGCCCGCACCGCCGCCTGACGGGCTCCACTCACCCGCGTGGCCGGGCGGGTTCGACACCGTCGAGCCGCTCGGCCAGGCGGGCCACGCCGGCACGGATCATCCGGCCGTAGTCGTCGTCCTCCAGGTCCGAGCACGCGGCCCGCGCCAGCACCGCGTGCGTGCGCGCGGTCTCGACGTCATCGAGCCGGCGGTACGCGTCGGCGACGTTCAGCTGCAGCGACGCGGTGAAGCCGCGGGCGTCGAATTCGCTCGACGCGGCCAGTGCACGCAGGTCCCATTCCAGCTCGTCGGCGACGTCGTCCTGCAGGTCGGCGAGGTGGTGTGCCAGCACGCAGCTGTGAAACGGCCCGCCACCCAGCGACTCCAGCGCGGGCCACAGCTCGGTCAGGGCGGTGCGGGCCGCCGGCCGCGACTCCGTGTGGCCCACGGCGACCGCGGCGGCGATCCGCTCCAGTAGCGGATCGCCGGCCGGCATGGTCACAGATACATCCCGCTGCCGCGCTGGTCGCCGTCGTCGGGGCCGGCCGGCGGCTGACCCGGCATCGCCTGGCCGGGTGCCAGCTGCACGCCCGGCGGCAGCGCCCGCCGCATCTGCTCCAACTGCGCTCGCGCGGCCATCTGCTGCGCGAACAGCGTGGTCTGGATGCCGTGGAACAGGCCCTCCAGCCAGCCGACCAGCTGCGCCTGCGCGACACGCAACTCGGCGTCGGTGGGCACGGTGTCGTCGTCGAACGGCAGCGCGAGCCGCTCGAGCTCGTCGACCAGTTCCGGCGCCAGGCCGTCCTCGAGCTCGTCGAGGGAGGCCCGGTGGATCTCACCCAGCCGGCGTCGGCTCGCCTCGTCGAGCGGGGCGGCCTTCACCTCGTCGAGCAGCTGCTTGATCATGCTGCCGATGCGCATGACCTTGGCCGGCTGCTCGATGAGGTCGGTGAGCGAGCGCTGCTCGTCGTGTCCGCCGGGCGCGGACTCGACGGCCATGCCGCCGGGGCCGACGACAACGACGCGCTGCTCGTCGTCCCCGGAGGTGTCGTGGGTCTCGGCGTTCTGGTTCGGCTCCGTCATGGCACCATCTTTACCCCTCCGGGCCCGCCTCCGCCCGGCCGGGTCGAACTTGGTATCCGGGGACGCGCTCGCGGGCCTGCCGGCCGGCCGCTTCGGCCCTGCGCAGGGCGAGCAGCTCCAGCGTCCGGCGCCGCGCGGCCTGCCTCGCCCGGCGCACTGTCGTGCTGTTCACTCGACCCTCCTGATCATCGGCAGCCGGCTCGGGGTGAAGATCACCGCGACGAGAACGGCGAGGACGGGGACGGCGACGCCGGTGACGACGAGGCTGTCCCATGCCCAGATGAACTCCGGCGCACCCAGCGCCGGCCACACGAGATACGCGAAGTAGATACCCAGCCCGGACCCGATCATTACCCCCAGCCCGGCCACGACCAGCGCCTGCGCCCCGGCCAGCCCGCGCCGCCGCCGGGGTGCCGCGCCGACGGCGGCCAGGGTGGCGAGGTCGGACCGGCCCTCGGCAGCCGCCAGCGAGACGGCGATCGCCACGCCGACCAGCGTCACGAACGCCGCGCCCGCGGCGAGCGCCAGCACCGCCGGGTCGGGCTCGGACTCGAGGTCCTGCTCGATGCTGACCCAGGCGCCGGCGGACTCGGCGGCCTGCAAGGCGGCGTCGAGCTGCTCCGGGGTCGCGTCGCCGAACGTCACGAGACTGGCCGACGACAGCAGCTGGAAGCCGGCCGCCGCCAGGGCCTCTGCCGAGGCGAACGCGCCGGGCACCAGCGAATAGGCGATGTCGCGCTCGGCCAGATGCCGGGGGAATCGGACGAGCACCGGCTCACCGTCCGTCGGCCAGGTCTCGATGCCGATGGAGCGGTCGTCCCTGACGTAGGAGTGGTCGTAGACCACCATCGCCCCGTCGGCGACGGCGTCCAGCGCGGCCTGGTCCGGCGGACCGTCCGCCGCGATGGCCATGACCGCCGGGTCGGCCACGGCGACGCTCACCGACCCGCTGGTCCACCCGCAGTCGGCACAGCCGGGCGCGCCATGCAGCCACGCGGTGTCGAAGGAGATCCTGCTGTCGGACGAGTACCGCACCGTCGCCTCCGTCAGCCGGTGCACCTCGGCCCCGGGCAGGCGCTCGGCGAGTGCCTCCTCGGCGGCGGCGAGCTGGGCCGTGGCCTCGTCCAAGGTCTGCTCGTGGCGGTCGACCTCGATCCGGGCGACGTTGTCGGGCAGCGACGGCGTGTAGCGCAGCTCGTCGGCCCGCGCGGAGCCTCCGGCGCCGAACGCGACCGCCGTCGAGCCCGCCACGACGATCGCGATGGCCGCGACCGTCGGCGCGGTGCGGTGACGGTGCCGGGCGGCGTCGCGCAGGGCCAGCCGCGCCGAGAGACCGAGCCGGTGCGCGCCGCGGGCCAGAGCGGAGATCAGCCCGGGCAGCAGTACGACGATCCCGGCCGTCGCGACCAGCGCTCCCGCCAGCTGGACGGCGATGTAGGGCGCGGTCGAGGGCTGGGTGACGTAGACGCCGGTGCCGACCAGCTGCTCCAGCCGGCGGCCGTACTCCTCCAGGTTCCCGGCCAGCGCTCGGCCGGCGATCAGCGCGCCACCGGCGCCGACGACGAACAGCACGAGCCCGACCACCGGCAGCCGCGCCGCCAGCCGGGTGGCCCGGAACCGCTGCGCCAGCGCGTCGACCGGCCGCATGCGGGCCGCGCCGACGGCCGGCACCACGGCGGCGGCCAGCCCGGACAGCACGCCGACCCCGGCGGCGACGGCCAGCTCGGCCCAGCCGAACGACCAGTCGTCGATCAGCTGGCCGAGGTAGGACTCCCAGACCGGCGCTGCCGCCGGCACCAGCATCGCTCCGGTCGCGAGGCCGAGCACCGCGCCGATGACACCCAGCACGAGGCCCTGCGCCAGCACGGTCCGGCGCACCTGTGCGGCACTCGCTCCGCCGGCCACCAGCAGACCGATCTCACGGACCTGCCGCCGGGCGCCGACGGCGAACGCGGCGCCGGCCAGCAGCACGACCTCCAGCAGTCCCAGGCCGACGATGAGGGCGACCAGGGCGGCCTGTTGCACCTGCTCGACGGTCGGGCCTCCAGCGGTGTCGAAGAACTGCTCCGGGTCCGCCGCGGCGGAGCGCGGCAGCAGGCCGACCCCTTCGGCCGCCAGGCGCAGCCCGAGCTCCGTGGCGTCGACGCCGTCGGGCAGGTCGACCAGGTAACTGGTCCCGCCCGTGATGGACAGCTCGCCCCACCCGGTCTCCTGCGTGGCGGCGAACTCGGCGGCGACGGAGTCCGGCGCGGCGCTCAGCAGCTCCGCGTCGAGCGAGAACGGGTCGACGACCAGGCCCGTGACACGCACCCGCGGCCCGCCGTCGAACGTCGCGGTCGCGCCGGGCCGCAGCTCGCCGTCGTCGAGCAGCTCCAGCCGGCGTGCGAGCTCCTGCGACACGACGACCTCGTCGCGCGCCTCCGGCCAGCGGCCGTCGCCGAGCCGGAACTCGTGGTCGGTGAGCGGGCCGCCCTGCGACCCGACGTCGAGCGTGACGAAGCGCAGCACGGCGTCGCCGAGGCGTAGCCGGACGGCGTGGAGGTGACGCTCGGGCTCCAGCACCGTTCCCGGCGGGAGCAGCGTGGCCAGATCGACCGCGGCGGGGTCGCGCTCCGCGGCGCGCTCCGACATCCCGATGTACATCAGCTCGACGAGCGGCAGCAGCCCGCTGTCCGGCATCGGCAGATCGTCGTACGGCGTCACCTCGATGATCGCGTCGGCGTCGCCCATGCGCTCGTACGCGGTGCGCTCAGGGGACTCGGTGCTGCGGTACAGGACGTCGGCGATGGTCGCGCCGGCCACCGGGATGCCGACCAGCACCGCGATCAGCAGCGACCGGCCGAGGTTGCGGCGCACCTGCCGCCGGGCGATCCGCAGCGCGGGCCGCCACCCGCGCCCGGGCCTTGTCACCCGAACCCGTCCGCGGTGAGCAGCACCTCGGGCGGCGGCGCCACGCCGGTGTCGTCGACCAGCGCGCCGTCGCGCAGGAACACGACCCGGTCGGCCCACGCGGCGTGCCGGGCCTCGTGCGTCACCAGCAGCCCGGAGGCGCCGGCGTCGCAGCGCGCCCGCAGCACCCGCAGCACGTCCTCGCCGGTCTGGGAGTCCAGCGCGCCGGTCGGCTCATCGGCCAGCACCAGTCGCCGCGGCCCGATCAGCGCCCGCGCGATGGCGACCCGCTGCTGCTGCCCGCCGGACATCTCGTCGGGGAACCGGTCGGCGAGGTCGCCCACGCCGACCTCGGCCAGCGCGTCCAGCGCCTCACGCCGGGCGGCCCGGGCCCGGACGCCGTCCAGCTCGCGGGGGAGCGCGACGTTCTCGGCGGCGGTGAGCGCGGGGATGAGGTTGAGGTCCTGGAAGACGTAGCCGAGGCTGCGGCGCCGGACGGCGGCCAGCTGGCCGCGGCTCAGCGTCGCGAGGTCGGTGCCCTCGACGAGGACGGCGCCCTCGCTGGGAGTGTCCAGTCCGCCGGCCAGATGCAGCAGCGTGCTCTTGCCGGAGCCCGACGGTCCCATGACGGCGATCAGCTCACCGGTCCGCAGCGTCAGGCTGATGGCGCGCAGCGCGTGCACCGCCGTGGCACCGTCGCCGTGCACGCGGCCGACCCCGCGCAGCTCGAGCACGGCGTCGGTGGTCATCGCCGGACGGCCTGATCGGAGTCGGAGGCCGGGTCCGTCGCGACGGCGGGCGGAGCGGCCGGGCCCGCGGCCGAACCGGGGGCCGGGCCCGCGGAGGTCGGTCGCGGTGCCGTGGCCAGGCGCGCCAGCCTGGTCTCGGAGTGGTCGAGCCAGCGCACCTCCGCCTCGGCCCGGAAGATCATGGAGTCGAGCACCAGCAGCCACGCGGTGTCTTCGGACCCGTCGGCGACCGCCTTGAGCCGGGTCAGTTCCTGCAGGTGCCGCAGCGTGGCCGTGCGCTGCGTCTGCAGCACCGCCCGGACGTCGACGTCCGGTGTGGTGAGGGCGAGCGCCACCTTGATGGCCAGCTCGTCGCGCGGCCGGTCGTTGCCACCGAGCGGCGTGGCGAACCAGCCGGTCAGCTCCGCGTGCCCGGCGTCGGTGAGGCGGTAGACGACCTTGCCCTCCTCGTCGGACTCGCCGGTCTGCTCGACCAGGCCGTCGCGTTCGAGCCGCGCCAGCGTGGTGTACACCTGACCGACGTTGAGCGGCCAGGTCGCCCCGGTGGACCGCTCGAACTCGTGCCGCAGCTGGTAGCCGTACATCGGCGACCGCTCCAGCAACGCCAGCAGACCATGACGAATCGACATGGCTACCAAGTATGCATACCCGGTATGGCCCGTCAAGCCGACGCTGGTCATCGGGCGGGGCGGTGGACGGCCTGCGGTCGGCCGGCGTCGAGCAGGTCGGTGTCGACTCCCAGGACGTGCCGATGGCGGTCACGACGGTGGGGCCGGGGCGTGGGCCGCCCGCGGCGGCTTTCGTCGCAACGCCCCTGGACGGCACCTCACCCGCGCGAGGACCGCGACGCGGACGTCACACGCGCGATGTGCGGCCGGGAACCCAGCGAGGTGTCCGCACGGCGGGTGAGGACGTACCTGGCGGTCTTGCCGTCCGGTGATCATCAACGATCGTGGACCTCACCAGGCGTGCTCACGCTCCACGAGGCATGCATGCCTGGTGCAGCGGTCAGCATCCGCCTGAACGTTCGCGTCGGCTGTTGCACGACGAGCGGCCAGTGTCGGTGCCCGCCCGTAGGGTGGGACTCCCTCCCAGCCGGGCGGGGACCGCACCCCGGCGAACGGCGAGCGATCAGCGGCTCGGACGTCAGCCGACAGCCGTGACCCAGGCCCACGCCCTCGAATCGTGGCCGGCCGCCGACACCCGGTGAGCGACGCTCAGCGGGCGAAGTGGTTGGTCGGCACCGTCGACTCCTCGGCGGCGCTCAGCGCGACCGGCCAGCGGGCCGGCGCGGGCACGGCGGCCACCAGTCCGGGCAGGCCGACCGGCCAGATGGGCCGCTCGGTGCGGCTGAGTTCGTCGAGGCTCCACCAGCGGTGCCCGATGACGGTGAGCTGCTCTTCCTCGGTGAGCCCGGCCGGGACGATCTCCTGGTGCGGCGCGTCGGCGACGAAGAACGTCTCGGACTGGACGGCGATCTTGTCGGAGTAGGCATGGACGACGGTGCGCTCGGCGATGGGGCCGCGGATGGCCGACGGCGTCAGGCGCAGGCCGGTCTCCTCTTCGACCTCGCGAACGACGGCGTCGAGCAGGGTCTCGCCGGGGTCGACGCCGCCACCGGGGGTGATCCAGAACGTGGGCGCGCCGGGCGCGGACGGGTCGCTGTCCTCGAACAACAGGATGCGGCCACCCGGTTCGAGCAGCAGCACCCGGGCGGTGCGGCGGTGCGTGACCGGCCGGTCGATCTCGGATTCCAGTGACATGACCACGTTCGCCAGGGTACGCCCCCTTCAGGCGCCGTGACCGATGATGTCTCATCGAGTCATCATCGCTGCGTCATCGCTGCTGGTGACCGGGGTCTCAGGTCGTGATCAGCACCTTGCCGACATGCTCGCCGTCGGCGACGACACGGTGCGCCTCGGCCGCCTCGGTCATCGGGAGCACGCGGTCGACGACGGGCCGGACGGTGCCGGACTCGATCAGCGGCCACACATGCTCGCACACCTCGGCGACGACGGCGGCCTTGCCCGCGAGGGTGCGACGCCGCAGCAGCGAGCCGGTGACGCGGGCCCGCTTGCCCATGACGGCGGCGAGGTCGAGTTCCGCACGCCGCCCGCCCATGGTCCCGATGATCGTGATGCGTCCGTCCATCGCCAGCACGTCGAGGTTCCGGGCCAGGTAGGAGCCTCCCATGATGTCGAGGACGACGTCGGCGCCGTGCCCGCCGGTCGCGGACCTCACGACCTCGACGAAGTCCTCGGAGCGGTAGTTCACCAGGATGTCCGCGCCCAGCTCGGCGCACCGCTCCAGCTTGGCCGCCGCACCCGCCGTCACCGCCACCCGGGCGCCCAGCGCGCGGCCGATCTGGATGGCCGCCGTCCCGATGCCGCTGGCGCCGCCGTGCACCAGCAGCACCTCGCCCGCGCGCAGCCCGGCGGTCATGACGACGTTCGACCACACCGTGCACATGACCTCGGGCAGCGCGGCCGCCGTCACGAGGTCGACACCGGTCGGGACCTGCAGCAACTGGCCGGCCGGAACCGCGACCCGTTCCGCGTACCCGCCGCCGGACAGCAGCGCGCACACCTGGTCGCCGGCCTTCCAGCCGGTGACGCCCTCGCCGACCGCGCTGATCGTGCCGCTGCACTCCAGGCCGGGCCAGGCCGGCGCGCCGTCGGGGACCTGGTACTTGCCCATCCGCTGCAGCAGGTCGGCCCGGTTGACGCCGGCCGCGACGACGTCGACGACCACCTCGCCCGGCCCGCAGACGGGATCGGGCACCTCCGACCAGCGCAGGACATCCGGCCCGCCGGGCTCGGTGATGACGACCGCGTGCACGTGACCCCTCCGCTCAGATACCGCCCGGCGGGCGGTCCGCCGGGTCCTCGGGCTCCTCCTCCGCCGGCGCCTCGTGGGCGTCCTCGCGCCGGGCCCACGGGTACTCCTCGGAGGGCCTGATGACGATGAGGCGGTCGCCGCGGACGAGGTGCCCGATGGCAGGCGAGTGGAACGGCAGCTCGTCGCCGTCGCGGACCACGGCCACGACGAGGTCGGTGATCTGCCGGGGCTGCTTGCCCTCCTCGCGCGGCGAGACCAGCCGCTCCGCGACCTCCAGGCCGACGCCGGACGTGGTGAGGTCCTCGAGCACGTGACCGAGCGCCGGGCTGACCGTGGCCAGGCCCAGTATCCGGCCGACGGCGTCCGAGGACGTCACGACCTCGTTGGCACCGCCCTGCCGGACCAGCGCGAGGTTGTCGGCCTCGCGGACCGACACGACGATGTTCGCGGTCTGGTTGAGCTGCCGGCACGTGAGGGTGGCCAGCACGCTGGCGTCGTCGCGAGCCGTGGTGATGACGATGCGGCTGGCGGCCGGGACGCCGGCGCGGCGCAGCACCTCGGTACGGGTGGCGTCGCCCATGACGGCGACCAGGCCCTGCTCGTTCGCCTCGGCGATCGCGGCCGGGTCGGGGTCGACCACGACCAGCGTCTCGGTCGCCATGCCGTTCGCGAGCATCGTGCTCACCGCGCTGCGGCCCTTGACGCCGTAGCCGATGACGACGGTGTGGTCGCGCAACTTCTTCCTCCAGCGGTTGAGCCGCACCTGCTCCCGGCTCCGGGTGGTCAGGGTCTCCAACGTCGTGCCGATGAGGACGATCAGGAACAGCACCCGCAGCGGGGTGATCAGCACGATGTTGACCAGCCGCGCGCTGTCCGACGTCGGCGTGATGTCGCCGTAGCCGGTGGTCGAGAGCGAGACGGTCGTGTAGTAGAACGCGTCCAGCAGGTCGACCGAGCCGTCGGAGTTGTCGTTGTAGCCGTCGCGGTCGAGGTAGACGAGCAATGCCGTCAGCACCAGCACGCCCACCGCGATGATGACCCGCTTGGTCAGCAGGCGCAGCGGGTCGACCACCTCGGCGGGCGCCGGCAGGTGGACGGAGCTCTTGGTCTGCACAGCCGTGACGCTAGCGGACGCGGCTCACTGCAGCGTCGGTGTGGTGGCGTCGGGGCCGTCGTTCCAGTCGCGGGCCAGTTCGCCTGCGGTGTCGAGGGCGGCGTTGACGGCGGCCGCGCCGCCGCCCTTGGTCGCCGCGGCATAGCCCGCGATGAACGCGGTCACCGGGGCGGCCGGCCGCTCCACCGTGTGCGCGGCGTCGCGGGCGAGGTCGAGGATCCCGCCGACGTCGACGTCGTCGACCGGCACCCCCAGTCGTTCGCACAACGCGGTCACCCAGCTGTCCATGGTCACGTACCTTCCTCCCGCCGTCCGGCACATCCTCCACTGATCATGGCCGCCATCGGGCCAGGTCGCCCGGCGTGTCGATGTCCGCGGAGCCCTCCTCGTCCCGGAGCGTCGCCACGCGCAGGCGCTCGAGCAGCGCGCGGACCGGCTTCGCCCGCGGGTCGCCGACGGCGTCCAGCGCGGCCCGCAGCGGCTCGGTCCGATACGCCGCCACCAGCGGCTGTACCCAGCCGGCGGCATCGACGACGGCGACCGCGTCGACTTCCGGCCGGAGCCCGGCCAGCAACCGTCCGACCAGCGCCGACGACACCCTCGGGAGGTCCGCGGCGAGCACGACGACGGCGTCCGCCGCCACGTCCAGCGCCGTCAGGCCGGCGGCGAGCCCGGCCAACGGGCCGCCGCCGGGCGGGTCCTCACGTGTCCACGTGACCGGCGTGTGCGTGTCGCGCCGCGGGCCCGCGACCACGATCTGCGCGGCGCCCGCACCGGCCGCCGCCGCGACGGACCGGTCCAGCAGCGTCTGCCCGCCGACAACGAGCGCGGGCTTGTCCGTCCCGCCGAGCCGCCGCCCGGACCCGCCGGCGAGGACGACCGCTGCCCACCGCATGCCGTCCGCCCGACGGTCGTCGCCCGCCCCGCTGTCGTCGCCCGCCCCGCTGTCGTCGCCCGCCCGGCTGTCGGTGCCGGCCGCTAGGGTCGGTCCCACCCGGTCCGGGCGGGGTGGGTCCACGTCGCCGGTCGGCACCATCACCGTCGCATCGTCATGGCGGCGTGGGCCAGGCCCGCCGGTGTCGCAGCGCCGGGTTGCGCTCGCGGGCCGCCGCGATGCGCTCCGGGTCGAGCTCGGCGACCAGCCGGCCCTCGTCGTCGCCCAGCGCGGCGACCACGACCCCGAGCGGGTCGACCAGCTGGCTCAGCCCGCAGTACGCCCGCCCGGTCTGCGCCGCCGCGGCCACGTAGACGGTGTTCTCGATGGCCCGCGCACGCAGCAGCGTCTGCCAGTGGTCCTCCTTCAACGGCCCGCGCACCCAGGCCGCCGGGATGACGAACGTGTCGGCGCCGGCGTCGACCAGTGCCCGGCCCTGTTCCGGGAAGCGCAGGTCGTAGCAGGTCAGCAGGCCGAGCCGGACCCCGTCGACGGCGAATACCGCGGGCACGGGGTCGCCGGTGCGCAGCCGGTCGGACTCGCGGTAGCCGAAGGAGTCGTAGAGGTGCGCCTTGCGATACGTCGCCAGCACCGCGCCGTCGTGCCCGACCGCGACCAGCGTGTTGTACGGCCGGTCGGGATCGTCGGACCGCTCGAACATGCCGGCGACGACGACCGCACCGGCCGACCGCGCCAGCTCGGCCAGCGTCGCGACGAACGGGCCGTCCAAGGGCTGGGCCACCGGGCCGAGCGGCAGTGACGGGTCGCCGAAGTCGTGCATGACCGCCTCCGGCAGCACGACGAGGTCGGCCTCGACGCCCTTCGTCAGCCGCCGGATCGCCGAGGTGTTCGCGTCGGTGTCCGTCGCCGCCGCCAGCTGGACCAGTGCTACCCGCATACGGTCATTAAAGCGCGCCATCTCGCCACGATCAGCGATGATTCACAGCGGCACCGGCGTGACCAGCGTCCCGTCGGCCAGGAACCGTTCCAGGTTGCTGAGCACCAGCTGGGCCATCGCCTCTCTCGTCTCGACGGTCGCGCTGCCGATGTGCGGCAGCAGCACGACGTTGTCCAGCGCGAACAGCTCCTCGGGCACTCGCGGCTCGTCGGTGAACACGTCGAGCGCGGCGCCGCCCAGCGCGCCGGTCGTCAGCGCGGTCACCAGCGCGTCCTGGTCGACCACGCTGCCGCGCGCCACGTTGACCAGGTAGCCGTCCGGGCCGAGCGCCGCGATGACCTCGGCGGACACCAGTGCCTGGGTGCCGGTGCCGCCGGGGGTGACGACGATGACGGCGTCGGCGTCGTGGGCCAGCTCGACCGGTGTGGCCGCGTAGGCGTACGGGACGTCGTCGACGCGGCGGCGGTTGTGGTAGGCGACGGTGCAGCCGAACGCCTCGAGCCGGTGCGCGATGGCCCGGCCGATGCGGCCCAGCCCCAGAATGCCGACGCGGGCGCCGCTGACCCGGCGCTGCAGCGGGAACTTGCGCCCGGCCGCCCACTCGCCGCGGCGGACGAACCGGTCGCTGGCGGACAGGCCGCGGAACACGTCGATCAGCCCGCCGACGGCGAGGTCGGCGACGCAGTCGGTGAGCACGTCGGGGGTGTTGCTGAGCGCGATGCCGCGCGGCTTCAGCGCCGCGACGTCGACGGAGTCGTAGCCCACCCCGAGGTTGATGACGGCGGCCAGCCGAGGCAGCGCGCCGATCAGCTCGGCGTCCATGCCCGCACCGGTGACCGCGACGGTGACGTCGGCGCCGCGCTCGTCGAGGAACGCCGCGCGCTCCGGGCCCGATGGCAGCCGCACCGCCCCGTACGTCGTCGCCAGCTCACGCTCGGCCGTCGGGTGGAGGCCACCGACCTGCAGGATCACGCCGTCAGTCACGGCCGCCAGCGTACAAGCCACTGTTCACACCGCCGTCACGCGTCCGCACCCCGGACTCAACACCGCCGGACTTCCATGGGGACATGGACGTCAAGGAACGGGAGCCCGCGACCCTGCTCCGGCTCACCGACGGCAACACCGTGCTCAACGACCACGCCGACGACGCCGGGCTGTGCGCCGTCTGCGGCTCGGCCTGGCCCTGCGACACCACCCTGTTGGCCGGCGACCTGCGCTGACCCGGCCCACGGCGCCTCTACGATGGCGCCGTGCTGCACCTGCGCGTCACGACGCCGGCGGAGACGACCGACCGCATCGTCAGCTTGCTGGACGGGTCCCCGGGCGTCGCCAGCATCGCCGTGCTGCGCGGCGCCTCCGTGCGCCCGGAGGGCGACGTCGTGCTGGCCGAGCTGGCCCGCGAGTCGGCCGAGGGCATGATCCGTGCGCTGCGCGACCTCGGCCTCGATCGGACCGGCACCATCGCGCTCGAGCCCGTCGAGACGTCGATCTCCGCTGCCGCCGAACGCGCCGAGGACGAGGCGCCCGGCGAGGGCGCCGACGCCGTCATCTGGGAGCAGGTCGTGCGCCGCGCCGACGAGGACTCGGTGCTGTCGAAGACGTTCGTCTGGTTCCTGTCCCTGGCCGCCGTGCTGGCCGCGATCGCGATCGTGCTCGACTCCGCCATCCTGGTGGTCGGCGCGATGGTCGTCGGGCCGGAGTTCGGCCCGCTGGCCGGCCTCGCCGTCGGACTGGTGCACCGCAGGTTCAGCATCGTGCGCCAGTCGCTGGTGACGCTGGTGGCCGGGTTCACCATCGCGATCGCCGTCACGACGGTGCTCGGCCTGCTGGCCGCCTGGGCAGGGTGGATCGATGCGGCGGTGCTGACGTCGGATCGGCCGCTCACGGGGTTCATCTGGCGGCCGGACCGGTGGTCGTTCGTCGTGGCGTTCATCGCCGGGATCGCCGGCATCCTGTCGCTCACGTCCGCGAAGTCGGGTGCCCTGGTGGGCGTGTTCATCTCGGTGACGACGGTGCCCGCCGCCGGGAACCTGGGGCTGGCCCTGGCTCTCGGCGACGCCGCCGAGCTGGGTGGCGCGGCCGCTCAGCTGGCCATCAACATGACCGCGATCGTGCTGGCCGGGATCTTGACCCTGCTCGTGCTGAAGGCCACGACCGGCCGGTTGCCACGGCTCAGTGCTGGACGGAGGCCCGCCGCATGATGTCCTCGATGAACGGTGCCTTGCCCGCGCGGTAAGCGGGACGGTCGTCGTGGTGCACGGCGGCCAGGCTCTGCTTGATCTCGGCGTAGCGCTGGGCGTCGTCGGGGTGGTGGCGCAGGTGGTCGCGGAAGGCCAGGCAGTCGCGGCCCAGCTGCGACACGTACTCGACGACGTGCAGGTGGTGGGTGCGCCAGGCGGGGTCCGGGTAGCAGAACGACCATCGTCGCAGCTCTTCGTCGCCGGTCTCCCACACCTGGGTCCAGCCGATCTCGCGCATGGCGGCGATGGTGCCCTCGGCCTCCTCGTAGGAGGCCACCATGGCCATCATGTCGATGATGGGCTTGGCGGGCAGACCCTGCACCGCCGTGCTGCCGACGTGCTCGACCGAGCCGATCAGCCACGGACGCAGGGCCGGTTCGACGCGCAGGCGCTGCTGCTCGAACGACTCGGGCCACGCGGTGTCGTAAGGAAGGATCTCTATCGGGTCGCGGCGCACAGCATCGTGCGCTGCCTCACTCTCGTACATGGTTCGACCATAGTCCTCCGAGCGCCGTCATGACGCACGAGATACGCATGATCGCTCGGAGTTCCGGTCCTGTTCACGGCCCGGACCGTGACCGCAGCTCCGGAGCGATCATGCCGGCCCGCTTGACGGTGCGCAGTGCCACCGCGACGTCGGCGTGGATGAGTCCGGGCAGGTGGCCGACGGTTTCGGAGAGGAACTCGTAGAGCGCGCTGTCGCTGGCGACGGCGATCTCGCCGCACAGGTTCCGGTCACCGGTCGTCGCGGCGATCATGACGACGTTGCGGTGCCGGGCCAGGATCTCCCCGGCCAGGCCGATCTTCGTCGGGTTGATGGTGAGCCAGACGAACGCGTTCACGGCCAGCCCCAGTACCTCCGGCTCGACGACGGTGCGCATGCGCAGCACGCCCTGGGCCATCAGCGACTCGGTGCGCCGGCGCGCCGTACTGGGCGTGACGTGGCACCGCGCGGCGAGGTCCTGCCAGCTCATCCGCCCGTCGTCGATGAGCGCGCCGACGAGTTGCTCGTCCAGCTCCGACATCGGGGCGGCCTCGTCGGGCTCCGGGTGCTCGCTCCACCGGTCCCGCCGCTCGGAGCGCAACTCGGCGACGGCGGCGTCGGGCAGCAGGCCGGGGTTCCAGCCGTGCGGCGTGGAGAACCGGCGGATCACCTGGTTGCTGAACGTCGCCATGACGCCGTCGAACTGCGGCAGCCGGTGCATCATCAGGGCGTAGAGGTGCTCGTTCGAGGTGTACGCGACCTCGGCGACACAGTCGACGCTGCCGGTCAGCACCTTGACCGAGCCGGTCTCGTCCCAGAGCGCCAGCGGCAGCGCCAGCTCGTTCGCCGCGCCGGGCGCGCACCGCAGCCGGACGAACACCGACCGTGCCCGGTGGCTGATCTGCGAGTCGAGCGCGCCGACGACGCGGACGGCGCCGGTCCGCCGCAGCCGGGCGAGCCGCCGCGACACCGTCGCCTCGGAGCTGCGCACCGCCTGCCCGATGGCCGCGTGGGTCGCCCGCGGGTTCGCCAGCAGGGCGGCGACGACGAGCCGGTCGAGTTCGTCGATCTTCATGGATTTCATCAGATCAGCGCCCTCCGTTCACGATTCCTTGCATACCTGCTCCATTCGTTGACACCTTGAATCACATTTCCCAAGCATGGTGCCCCACATCTGCAGGCTCCACCCGAGGAGGGACGGCATCATGTGGCGACGACCTCTGACTGCACTCGCGGTGATCGGTCTGGTCGCGGCCGGCTGCTCCGGCGACGACGACGGCGACAGCGCGGGCTCCGGCGAGGGCGGCGGGGGCAGCATCACCCTGTGGACGGTCTACGACACCGCCGATCGCATGGCGACCATGCAGCAGGTGCTGGCCGACTTCACCGAGCAGTCCGGCATCGACGTCGAGCTGGTCGGCGTCAGCGCGCCCGACCTCCCCCAGGCGATGGTGTCCGCGGCCGCCGCCGGCGACCTCCCCGACATCGTCGTGCACGGCGTCGAGCTGGCCGCCGGCTGGGTCGACGAGGGCATCCTCGACTCCGCCGTGGCCAGCGAACTGGTCGACGAGCTCGGCACCGACACGTTCAACGAGAGCGCACTGAACCTCATCCGGGTCGAGGACGCGGAGGGCGAGTACGCCACCGTCCCGTCCGACGGCTGGGGCCAGATGATCTTCTACCGGACGGATCTGTTCGACGCCGCCGGCCTGGAGGAGCCGTCCAGCTACGACAGCGTCCTCGCCGCGGCCGAGGCGCTCAACGGGCAGGACGGCATCTCCGGCTTCGCGCTGGGCAGCACCGGCGGCGACGGCTTCACGATGCAGGTCTTCGAGCACGTGGCGCTGGCCAACGACTGCCAGCTGGTCGACGACGAGGGCGAGGTGACGCTGGACACCCCCGAGTGCGAGGAGGCGATCCAGTTCTACGTCGACCTCGCGCAGTTCGCGCCCGCCGGCGCCGGCGACGTCGACAGCACCCGGGCCAACTACCTCGCCGGGCAGACGGCCATGACATCGTGGTCGCCGCACCTGCTGGACGAGCTGGCCGGACTGTTCGCGGACACCCCGCTGACCTGCGCCGAGTGCGGCGCCGACCAGCAGTGGCTGGTCGACCGCACCACGATCCTGCCGCTGTTCGAGGGCCCGTCGGGCGACCAGCCGACCCAGTTCGGCCTGACCATCAACCTGGGCATCACGTCGTCCGCCGACACCGAACCGGCCAAGGAGCTGGTGCGCTACCTGCTGGGCGACGGCTACATGGGGTTCCTCTCCATCTCGCCCGAGGGGCGGTTCCCGATGCGCACCGGTCCCGAGGCCGGCGACACGTCCTACGTCGACGGCTGGTCCGGCCTGGCGGTCGGTTCCGGGCAGGCGCAGCTCAGCGTCGGCGAGCTGTACGGCGACGACGCCGTCCAGACCATCACCGAGGGCGCCACCGGGTTCGAGCGCTGGGGCTTCCCGCAGGGCCAGGGCGCGCTGGTCACCGCGATGTACGGCGACCTCGAGCTGACCAACATCCTGCGCGACGCACTGGACGGCACCCTGACACCGGCCGAGGCGGCCGCGCAGATGGACGAGAGCGCCACCCAGCTCCAGTCCGAACTGGGCTGAGGCCCATGACGTCCGGACCGATCGCCCCGTCCGCCGCTGGTACCGGCACCACCGGTACCAGCGCCGGGCCGGGCAGCGGAGGACGGCGCGGTCGCCGCGGCGGCAGGCTCTCGCTGCGGGCCCGCGAGTCGCGCGCCGGGCTGGTGCTGGTCAGCCCGACGGTGCTGATCGTCCTGCTGGTGGTCGTGCTGCCGTTCCTGTGGACGATCGTGATGTCGTTCCAGCGGCTGCGGCTGATCGACCTGCAGAACGTCTTCGACATCACGCTGACGCTGCGCAACTTCGAGACCGTCCTGGGTAGTGCGGACCTGTGGGAGATGGTGCGCACCACGCTGGTCTACAGCATCGGCGGCACGGTGCTGTCGGTCGGCGCCGGGCTGGCGACGGCGCTGGCGCTGCGGCAGCGGTTCCCCGGCCGCATGATCATCCGGGCGTTCGTGCTGGTGCCGTACGTCATCCCGGTGGTGTCGGCGGCACTGGTCTGGCGGACACTGCTGAACCCTCAGTTCGGCCCGGTCAACGTGTTCGGCGTCGACGTGCTGGGCTGGGACCAGCCGATCGGGTTCCTCAGCGAGCGGTTCCACCGGGTCGAACTGTTCGGTGTCGGGGTGGACGTCCCGATCGCGCTGCTCACCGTCATCGTGTTCGAGGCGTGGAAGACGTTCCCGCTGGCGTTCCTGTTCATCCTGGCCCGGTTGCAGGGCCTGCCGCGCGATCTGGAGGAGGCGGCGCGGGTCGACGGCGCCACCCCGCTGCAGCGGTTCCGCTACATCATCGCGCCGCAACTGTCCGGCGTCATCGCGCTGCTGGTGCTGCTGCGGTTCATCTGGACGTTCCAGAACTTCAACGACGTGTACCTGCTGACCCGCGGAGCGGCCGGCACCGAGGTCGTGGCGGTGCAGGTCTACAACTACCTCGTCTCCCGCAACGACGTCGGCGGGGCCGCGGCGCTCGGCCTGCTGATGTCCGTCGTGCTGATCATCGCCTTCGCCGTCTACTACCGCTTCGGCGTGCTCAAGCAGGAGGCGGAGGTCTGATGGCGTCGCGAGAGGTGGTCGAGACCCGCGTCCTCGGGGTCGCGCGGGTGCTCTGGCTGACGGTCGTGCTGATCGCCTGCGTGCTGCCGCTGCTCTACATGCTGCTGCTGTCGGTGCGGCCGCTGCAGGCGGTGCTGCAGGACCCGCTCGGCGTGCCGTCGCCGAGCGAGCTGAACCTGGAGGCCTATCGGCGGGTGGTCGCGTCTCCCGAGGACGGCGGCTACGGGCTGCTGTCGTTCTTCGGCAACTCGCTGATCGTCGCGGTGGGCTCGGTCGTCCTGACGGTGGTGTTCTCGGTGCTCGGGGCCTACGCGGCGACCCGGCTGCGGTTCCCGGGCAAGAACGTCATCAACATCTCGTTCTTCGCCTGCTACATGTTCCCCGGCATCGTCATGGCGATCCCGCTGTTCGTGCTGTTCTCGCGGCTCGGCCTGCGCGGCGAACTGCCGGCGCTGATCATCATCTACCTGGCGTCGACGGTGCCGGTGTCGGTGTACATGCTGCGCAACTACTTCCGGTCCATCCCGCGGGCGCTGGAGGACGCGGCCATGGTCGACGGCTGCAACCGGGCCCAGGTGATCGTGCGCATCGTGCTGCCGCTGGCGATGCCGTCGATCGCCGCGACCTCGCTCTACGTGTTCATGATCGCCTGGAACGAGTACCTGTTCGCGCTGCTCTTCCTGCTGGAGAGCCGGGACAACTGGACGGTGTCGCTCGGCCTGGCACAGCTGGACGACATCAGCGTGTCGGCGACCGTCCTGATGGCCGGGTCCGTGCTGCTCACGCTGCCGGTCATCGCGCTGTTCTTCGCCGCCGAGCGACTGTTGGTCGAGGGCCTCACCGCCGGGGCCGAGAAAGGGTGAGCATGACGGACATCGACGCGCCGGTGCGTCTGCTGGTGATCGGCGCCGGCAGCCGTGGCGGCCAGGCCTACGCCGGCTGGTGCCTCGAGCATCCGGAGGCGGCAGTGGTCACCGGCATCGCCGACCGCGACGAGGGACGGCTGGGCACCGTCGGCGACGCGCACGGCGTGCCGGCACAGCACCGCTACGCCGACTGGCAGGCGGCGCTGTCACGGCCGGGCCCCTGGGACGCCGTCGTCGTCGCCACACCGGACCGCATGCACGTCGACCCGACGCTGCGGGCGCTGGAGCTCGGCTACGACGTGCTGCTGGAGAAACCGATCGCGCCGACGCCGAGCGAGCTGGACCGGCTGATCGCCGCCGCGAAGGACCGGCCCGGCGCGATCACCGTCTCGCACGTCATGCGCTACACGGAGTTCTTCAACGCACTCAAGCGGCTGCTGGACGAGGGCCGGATCGGCGAACTGCAGGGCGTCCAGCACGCCGAGCACATCGCGTACTGGCACTTCGCGCACAGCTACGTCCGCGGCAACTGGCACCGGACCGCCGACTCCAGCCCGATGCTGCTGGCCAAGGCCTGCCACGACATCGACATCCTGCGCTGGCTGGTCGGCTCGCCGTGCATCGCGGTGTCGTCGTTCGGCGACCGGCGGCACTTCCGCATCGAGAACGCGCCGCCCGGCTCGACCGACCGCTGCGTCGACGGGTGCGCGGTCGCGGCGACCTGCCCTTACAACGCGCATCGGTTCTACGTCGAGCAGTTGGCCGGCGTCGAGACCTGGCCGATCTCGGTCATCACCAGCGACCCGTCGCCGGAGGGCCGGCTGAAGGCGCTGCGCGAGACCGACTACGGCCGCTGCGTCTACCGCATGGACAACGACGTCGTCGACCACCAGACGACCTCGCTGCGCTACGCCAACGGCGTGACGGCATCGCTGGTGGTGTCGGCGTTCACCGAGGAGAACACCCGGATCATCACGATGATGGGCAGCCACGGCGAGATCAACGCCGACCTCGACGCCGGCCGCATCGAGGTGGTCCGGTTCGGCGCCTCGGCGCCCAGCGTCGCCGGACTGCCGCCGGCCGAGCGGCACGTGGAGCAGGTCTCCGACGACCGCGGCGGGCACTCCGGCGGCGACGCCGGGCTGATGGCCGACTTCGCCGAGCGGACCCGCCGGCGCCGGGCCGGGCTGCCGGTCCAGGCCGCGCCGAGCGCGTTCGAGGAGAGTCTGGAGAGCCACTGGGTCGCGTTCGCGGCCGAGCGGTCCCGGCAGAACGGCACCGTCGAGTACCTATGACCACGGAGCGGCCGAACCCGCTGCTGGTCACCACCGACCAGCAGCGCCGCGACACGGTCGGTCCGGGCGCGCCGGCGTTCCTGCGCACGCCGCACCTGGACCAGCTGGCGCGCGAGGGCACCCGGTTCGACGCCGCGTACGCGTCGACGCCGGTGTGCGTGCCGTCGCGGGTCACGCTGCTCACCGGGCGGTCCGCGCTCCGGCACGGTCTGACGCACAACGGCGCCACGTCCGACCCACCCGAGAAGTTGATCTTGGAGTTGTTCGGCAATCGTGGGGTGAAATGTCCGATGGATCCGCGAACAACTCCAAGATCAACTTCTCGGGTGGGGTCAGGTCAGCCGGGGCGGCAGGTCGAAGGCGGGGAAGAGGTCCGGGCCGAACGTGGTGATCTCGGCGATCAGGCCGTCCTTGATCCGGAGGACGTCCAGCTTGAACGCGGCGAACCCGCTCTCGCCGGCGGCGCGCAGGTAGCAGGCGGCGGCCGGCAGCCGGTTCGCGGTGGTGGGCAGCAGCCGCCATTCGCCGTGCTCGGCCGCGAGTTCGTGCAGCGGCGCCAGCGTGGCCCAGCCGTCGTAACAGACCGGCTGCGGCGGCATGGTGACCCGGATGTCGTCGCGGACCAGCGCGGCCATCTGATCGGCATCGGGTCGTTCGCTCAACCAGATGTAGCGATCGAGCAGGTCACGCTCCTCCGTGCTGAGTGACGTCCGCGGCGGGCTGGTCTCCGGCGTGCGCGGCTCGCGCTGCAGCGTCGCCCGGGCCCGTTGCAACGCGCTGTTCACCGCGGGGACCGACGTCTCGAGGATCGTCGCGGTCTCGGCGGCCGACCAGCCGATCGCGTCGCGCATCACCAGCACGGCCCGCTGCTGCGCCGGCAGCGCCTGCATGGCGGCGACGAACGCCAGCTCGATCGTCTCCCGCCCGACGACGACGGCTTCCGGCTCGTCCGCGCTCGGCGCCGCCTGGTCGAGCAGGCGGTCCGGGTACGGCTGCAGCCACGGCACCTCGGCGAACGAGCGCACCTGTTCGGGCCGCCGGGACCGCTGCCGCAGCTGGTCGAGGCAGGCGTTGGTGGCGATGCGGTAGAGCCACGCGCGCAGGTTCGTGCCGGGCTCGTAGGAGTCGCGGTGCGTCCACGCCCGCAACAACGCGTCCTGGACGACCTCCTCGGCGTCGTCGAACGAGCCGAGCATGCGGTAGCAGTGCACGTGCAGCTCGCGTCGGTGCTGGTGGATAGCGGTCGTGAAGTCGTCCACCGGACCATTCTGCAAGTCGTCCGCTCAGGACCGATGAGTCCACGGCGCAGCCGTCGTTACACGGGGCATGAACACACTCGTACTGGACATCAGCATCTCCCTCGACGGCTACATCACGGCGGGCGGGCAGAGCCCCGACGAGCCCCTCGGCCAGGGCGGCGAGCGCCTGCACGACTGGGCGTTCGGCGCCGACGAACAGAACCGCGCGTTCACCGAGAAGGCGGTGGGCGGGCTCGGCGCGCTGATCACCGGGCGCAAGAACTACGACGACTCGCTGCGCTGGTGGGGCGCCGACGGCCCGACGGGACCGGCCCGGCGGCCGCTGATCGTGCTGACCCACGAGGCCCCCGCCGAGTCGCCCGAGAACGGCGTCTACACCTTCGTCACCACCGGCATCGAGGACGCACTCGCGCAGGCGCGGGCCGCGGCCGGCGACGGCGTGGTCGCGGTCATGGGCGGCGCGAACGTCGCCCAGCAGTACCTGGCCGCCGGCCTGCTCGACGAGATCTCCCTGCACATCGTCCCGGTGGTGTTCGGCGACGGCGTCGCCCTGTTCGCCCGCACCGGCGCCGAGCACATCGGGCTGGAGACCGTCGAGGTGGTGCCGACCGACGCCGCCACCCACGTCCGCTACCGCGTCATCAAGTGACGCCGGCGGCGCGAAGCGTCAGGTAGCGCCGCTCCGGCAGGCTCGCCGTGCGCTGGGCCGCCCGCAGGTAGGCCGCGCGAGCGCCGTCCGGGTCACCCGCCAATTCGAGCAGGTGGCCGCGGACGGCGTCCAGCCGGTGGGTCTGCGCGATGTCGGCCCCCGCGGGCGCGCGTCCTCGCGGCCGGGGACCACCCTCCCCATCGTCGGCGTCGAGGGTGCCGAGCAGCGCGAGCCCGGCCCGCGGGCCGTGCACCATCGCGACGGCGACGGCCCGGTTCAGGGTGACGACGGGGCCGGGCGCGACCCGTTCGAGCACCTCGTAGAGCGCGACGATCTGCGGCCAGTCGGTCGCCTCGGGCGTGGGCGCCTCGTCGTGGACGGCGGCGATGGCGGCCTGCAACTGATACGGGCCGACGGGGCCGCCGCCGAGCACCCCGGTGAGCAGCTCGACGCCTTCGGCGATCTGGGCGGCGTCCCACAGCGAGCGGTCCTGCTCGGCCAGCGGGACGGGGATGCCGTCGCCGGTCGTGCGTGCGGCCCGCCGGGCGTCGGTGAGCAGCATCAGCGCCAGCAGCCCGGTCACCTCGCCGTCGCCGGGCGCCAGCCGCCGCACCAGCCGGGTCAGCCGGATCGCCTCGGCGGTGAGGTCGGTCCGCTGCGTCGACGTGCCGGAGCTGGCGGTGTAGCCCTCGTTGAAGATCAGATAGAGCACGTGCAGGACGGCGCGCAGCCGCTCGCCCCGCTCGCCCGGCGGCGGAGCGCCGAACCGGGCACCGCCGGCCCGCAGCTTCTGTTTGGCCCGGCTGATCCGCTGGGCCATCGTCGCCTCGGGCACCAGGAACGCCGCCGCGATCTCCGCCGTCGTCAGGCCACCGACGGCGCGCAACGTCAGCGCGAGCTGGGCGGGCAGCGGCAGCTCCGGGTGGCAGCACAGGAACAGCAGCGTGAGGGTGTCGTCGGACTGCTCCACGTCGCCCGGCTCGACGAGGTCCAGCGCGGCCACCGTCTCCTCCCGACGCCGGCGGGCCTCGGCGCTGCGTACCTCGTCGACGAACCGGCGCGATGCGACCGTCACCAGCCACGACCGCGGGCTGTCTGGCACGCCGTCGACCGGCCACTGCGTCGCCGCGGCCAGCAGCGCCTCCTGCACGGCGTCCTCGCAGGCGTCGAACTGCCCGTACCGGCGTACGAGCACCCCGAGGACCTGCGGCGCGGCCTCGCGCAGCAGGTCCTCGACGGCGGGCGTGGTCACAGGTCCGGCGGGGCGTCCATCGCCGGGCGGATCTCGAGCCGGCCGGAGTACTCGACGATCTGCCCGGCGATCTCCAGGACCCGCTCCTCGCTCTCGACGTCGACCACCCAGAAGCCGATCAGCGACTCCTTCGCCTCGGCGAACGGCCCGTCGGTGGCGACCGGCAGGCCGTCCTGCAGCCGCACCGTCTTCGCCGTGCCGGGGTCGGCCAGGCCCTGCTGGAAGACCAGCTCGCCGGAGGCCTCGAGGTCCTTGTCCAGCTGAACCATGAAGCCGATCATCTCCTCGATCCACTCCTTCGAGGCGGTGGCCAGCATGGACTCGGTGTCACCGAACATCATCAGCATGTACTTCATCGGGTTCGCTCCCGTCTCGTGAGCGCCGCCCTCGGACGCTCTCAGCAGTGGGTCGGAGCCGTGGCCGCGTTCTCGACAGCCCGGTCAGATGTCGTTGTCGCGGCCGGCACAGCGGATCGGCTGCATCGCGTCGAGAGCGGCGCGCTGGCTGGTGTCCACGGGGATCGCGGTGGGGATCTCGACGCCGTCGCCAAGGTCGATCCACGCCGTGAAGCCGTAGGGTCGCTTCGCGTCGCCGATGGCGTGGCCGCCGCAGCGCAGCACGTCGGCGACGACGCGCAGCTGGCCGGGCGGCAGCGTCGCGTCGGCCTCGGGGGTGACGGTGAACAGCACGCTGCCGCGGGTGTCGGTGATGGTGGCCGGCGCCGTGCCGCCGTCGATGCGCGTGACGGCGAGGACGCCGGTCAGCGTGCCGTCGGCCCGCGGCTCCAGCGGGCCCATCGTCAGCGTGACGGCCTCGGCCAGCGCCGCGTCGCGGCAGTCGGTGCGCAGCAACCGGTTCAGCGTCCCGTTGGGGTGCGGGAGGTCGACCACCAGCTCGTGCTCCTCGCCGCCGTCGGCCCGCGCCACCAGGCTCACCTGCGACGCGACGGCCTCGGAGTCGATGCCGTCGGGGCAGCGGGCCGGGCCGTACTCGACCTGGAGGTCGCGCGGGATGTCGCCGGGCGGGATGGTGGAGTCGAACGGCTGCGGCCCGGTCGCCTCGAACGAGTCGCTGAGCAGCTCTGCCGACGTGACGGTGACCGGTTCGGTGCCGTGGTTGGTGACGGCGATGACGACCAGGCCGGAGCGGTTGAACGAGCGGCGGATCTCGGCGGTGGCGGTGAGCTCGGGCGCCGGGCCCGCGGCGGCATCGCCGGCCGCGACCTCGTCGTCATCGCCGGTGGTCAGCGCGACGACGAGGGCCGCGATGCCGACGAGGACGACAGTCACCACGAGGACCAGGACGAACCGCAGGCGGCGCATAGCGCATTATCCCCCTGCCTCGGAGGCCTCGCTGCCTACTGGGACCTCGCGTCGCCGCCTCAGGACGATCTCCCGCGGCGGCGTCAGCGGGCAGGCAGCGGGAGCGGGCGTCCGTCGAGGGCGGCGAGCGCCAGCAGCACCGTCGCTCCGGTCAGTCCGAGCGGCGCCACGGCGGACGGGCGGCCGGCGTCGGTGACCTTCTCCGGCAACGCCCCGAGCGTGGTGCGGCGCAGGTCCAGCCAGCTGAGCAGCCGGTGCGCCAGCGCGGTGTCGCCGATCGACGCTGCCGTCAGCGCGTGCAGCGACACTTGCGGTGTCCACCCGGTGACGAGATCGGTCCACTCCTCGCCCGGCCGGACGCCGCCGTTGCCGACGGTGGTCGCCTCGACGGCGGCGCGCCAGGCCGCCTCGACGCCGTCGCCGGCCGGGGCGAACGGCGGCAGCAGGAACGCGACCGACGCGTCCCGGCCACCGGCGCCGCTGATCCGCCGGGTGTAGCCGTGCGCCCCGAACCCGTCGGCGAGCGCCGTCGCCAGCCGGTCGGCGCCGGCGGCGGCCCGCCGGCCCAGCTCGGCGTCGCCCGGCCCGCCGAGCAACGGCAGCAGCTCGCGGCCGGCCCGCAGGCCGAGCAGCAGCGGCGCCGCCGAGCCGAGCGTCGCCTCGTCGAGGTCCATCTCCCAGAAGTCCTGCGACGCCCGCGGGAGCCCGGTCGACGGGTCCAGCGCGGCCAGCGCGGCGTCGACGGCGGCCCGGACCATCGGCGCCAGCGTCTCGACGGCACCGCCCGACACACCGGCCCAGAGCCACGTGGCCCACAGCGTCCAGCCGATGCCGTCGAGCTGCAGCCCGCGGTCGTCCGGGACGCCGCGCGAGCCGTCGGGCAGGTAGCGCGCCTGCCAGGTGCCGTCCTTCTCCTGCATGGCGGCGACGTACGCGAGCTGCGCGTACGCCGCCTCAGGCAGACCGCACACCGTCAGCGCGGCGGCCATGTACCCCGCGTCGCGCGGCCACACGTAGCGCCAGTACGGGCTGCCGGCCGCCACCACGGCGCCGTTCGGGAACGTCAGCACGCCGATGTCGACCAGCGCCTCCTCGGCCATCGCCTGGTACGGCGTGCCCCGGCCGGGCAGCTCGGTGGCCGCGAGCAGTTCGCGCGCCCCCTCGATCTCGTCGGCGGTGGGCACCGCGGCGCCGGGCAGCGCGCCCGAGTCCGGGTCGAGGTAGCCGGTGCCGGGCAGCCGGCGCAGGCCGCTGTGCGGCGGGACGACCAGCGGCGCGCCCTCGGTGCCGATGACCACGCCGTCGGAGTAGAGCCGGGTCTCCGGCGACCACGAGGTGCCCCGGGTGCCGAGCTCGGTGGGCTGCATCGGCACACCCTAAGCACGGACGCGCCACGGCCCGGGGCGAGACACCCCGGGCCGTGGTCGAACGGTGGAACTACGCGGTGGCGACGTCACCACCGGCCGGGATCGCCCGGCCGGTCGACGGCGCGTCCTGCGCCGCCGCCGGCGCGGCCACCCGCGCCAGCACGTCCTCCGAGACCTCCTCGGAGCCGATCTCGTAGCCGGACTCGCCGTGGTGGACCCGGTCCACGCCGACCACCTCGTGGTCGTCGTCCACCCGGAACCCGACCGTCCGCTGGAGCACCAGGCCGATCAGGTAGGTGACCACGAACGAGTAGGCCAGCACCGCACCGGCGCCGACGACCTGCCGCCAGAGCTGGTCGACACCGCCGCCGAAGAACAGGCCGTCCACACCGGCGGGAGCGTCGGCCGTGGCCAGGAAGCCGATCGCGATGGTGCCCACCAGGCCACCGACCAGGTGCACCGCGACGACGTCGAGCGAGTCGTCGTAGCGCAGCCGGAACTTCAGGTCGACCACCAGCGAGCAGATCGCTCCGGCCACGACACCGAGGATCAGCGAGCCGACCGGGTTCAGCGCGGAACACGCCGGGGTGATGGCCACGAGGCCGGTCACCACGCCGGACGCCGCACCCAGCGACGTCGCGTGCCCGTCGCGGACCTTCTCGACGATGATCCAGGCCAGCATCGCCGCGCCCGTAGCCGCGACCGTGTTGACCAGCGCCACCGCCGCCACGCCGTTGGCGCCCACGGCCGAGCCGGCGTTGAAGCCGAACCAGCCGAACCACAGCAGGCCGGCGCCGAGCATGACCAGCGGCAGGTTGTGCGGGCGGTGCGCGCCCTTGGCGAAGTCGCGGCGCCGCCCGAGCACCAGGGCCAGGGCGAGGCCGGCCGCGCCGGCGTTGATGTGCACCGCGGTGCCACCGGCGAAGTCGACCGCCAGCAGGCGGTCGGCGATCCAGCCGCCGTCGCCGTCGGCGAACGCGAACACCCAGTGGGCGACCGGGAAGTACACGACCGTGCCCCAGATGGCCGCGAACAGGAGCCAGGTCCAGAACTTCGCGCGGTCGGCGATCGAGCCCGACACCAGCGCGACGGTGATGACCGCGAACATGCCCTGGAACCCGACGAACAGCATCGACGGGATCGTGCCGGACAGTGCCTCGGGGCTCATCAGGCCCGAGAGGCCGAAGAACTCACTGGGGTCGCCCAGGAGACCGCCGCCGAGGTCGGTGCCGAAGGCCATCGAGTATCCGTACAGAACCCACAGCACGCTGATCACGCCGAGGGCGCCGAAGCTCATCATCATCATGTTGATGACGCTCTTCGCCCGGACCATACCGCCGTAGAACAGCGCGAGGCCCGGTGTCATCAGCATGACGAGTGCCGTGGATGCGAGTATCCAGGCGGTGTCTCCGGTATCCATGGAGTGCCGTCCCCTCCCTTCCGTGCCGAGCCGCGACGTTGCGACCTGCGAACGCGGACAGCGTGTTCCCCGGGCGTTTCACCAGGTGGCACAGGCGGTTACAAGGTGATGTCGTCACCACCGACGTGTGTCGGGTTCGTTAATCGCGCGGAGATCGATACTTCCGCCGGCCGGGTTCCTGCGGCAGGGTGGTCCGACAGACACGGCGTCGCCGGGTCCTCGACGGGGAGGTCTCCGTGATCACCAGCACGATGATGGACGTTCCGTTGCAGGTGCGCCGGCTGCTGGAGCACGGCGCGACGATCCACCGCGGCAGCCGGGTCGTCACGGCCACCGGGACCGGCACCCACGAGACGACGTTCGCCGACATCGCCCGCGGGGCGGCCCGGCTGGCCGGGGCGCTGGCCTCGCTCGGCGTCCAGCCCGGCGACCGGGTGGCGACGTTCATGTGGAACAACCACCGGCACGTCGAGGCGTACTTCGCGGTCCCGTCCATGGGAGCGGTGCTGCACCCGCTGAACATCCGGCTGTTCCCGGAGCAGATCGCCTTCATCGCCAACCACGCGGCCGACCGCGTCGTCATCGTCGACAACTCACTGCTGCCCGGGTTCGCGAAACTGCTGCCCTCGCTGAAGTCCGTGCGGCACGTCATCGTCGCCGGCGCGGCCGACCGCGGCGTCCTCGAGGGCACCGGGGTGGGCGTCCACGACTACGAGTCGCTGCTGGCCGCACAGCCGGTGACGTACGACTGGCCCGACGTGGACGAGCGCGCGGCCGCCGCCATGTGTTACACGTCCGGCACGACCGGCCACCCCAAGGGCGTCGTCTACAGCCACCGCTCGATCTATCTGCACGCGCTGGCCGAGGCGATGCCCGACGCGTTCGACCTGTCCGCCCGCGACCTCATGCTGACCGTCGTCCCGCAGTTCCACGTGCTGGCGTGGGGGCTCCCGTACGCCGCGTTCGCCGCGGGCACGTCGCTGGCCATGCCCGACCGTTTCCTCACGCCGGAACCGCTGGCCGCGTTCGTCACCGCGGCGCGTCCGAACAAGGGCGCCGGCGTGCCGACCGTCTGGGTCGGGCTGCTGCAGCACGTCGAGGCGCACCCGGACGCGGACATCTCGTCGCTGACCGAGCTGGTGGTCGGCGGCTCGGCGATGTCCGAGACGCTGATGCGCGGCCTGGACGCGCGCGGCATCACCGGCCTGCACGCGTGGGGGATGACGGAGATGAGCCCGCTCGGGACGTTCTCGCGGCCGTCGCTCGACGACGCCGAGGAGGACGTCGACGGCCACCGGCTCGCGCAGGGCCGGTTCGCCGCGCCGGTCGAGGCCCGGCTGCTCGGTCCCGACGGCGAGGTGCTCGGCTGGGACGGCGAGTCGGTCGGCGAGCTCGAGGTCCGCGGCCCGTGGATCACCGCCTCGTACTACCGGGAGAACGACGAGGAGCACTTCGACGACGGCTGGCTGCGCACCGGCGACGTCGGCACCATCACGTCCGACGGCTACCTGCGCCTCACCGACCGCGCCCGCGACGTCATCAAGTCAGGCGGCGAGTGGATCAGCTCGGTCGAGTTGGAGGGCCACCTCGCGGCGCACCCGGCCGTCGCCGAGGCGGCCGTCGTCGGCGTGCCGGACGAGAAGTGGGGCGAGCGCCCGCTGGCCACCGTCGTCATCAAGGAGGGCGAACAGGCCGACGCCGCGGAGCTGCGCGAGTTCCTGGCGACGAAGGTGGCGAAGTGGCAGCTGCCGGAGCGCTGGGCGGTCGTGCCGGAGATCCCCAAGACGAGCGTCGGCAAGTTCGACAAGAAGATCATTCGCGCGGCCTACGCCCAAGACGACCTCAACGTCACTACGCTCGGCTGAATGCCGGTCGAGTTCATCGGAGCCAACCCGAGCGCCACACTCATGCGCGCGGACTCCCGCGCGGGTTTCGTCTCGCTCTGGGAGGCGGAGTGGAGCGTGCAGGGCTCCGGACTCGCGGTCCTCGTCTGGGTCGACGGCGACGACGCGGTCCGGCTGCTCACCCCGGACGCGCCGCTCGGTGGCTGGCTGGCCGACACCTTCAGCCGCTGGTTCCCCGAGCTGGACGGGCTGCCGGAGATCGCCGAGCCGGTCGAGTGCGACGTCGTGGAATGGCACATCGGCTCCGACCACGCCCGGGCGAAGGTGATCGGCGCCGACGGCACCCGGGTGGTCACGACCATCAGCCGGCCGGTCGAGACGCGCCCCGGCGAGGCGGTGGCCTGGCAGCTGGGCGGCGTGCCGTGGACGCTGACCAACCTGCTGACGTTCTGCACCGACGCCACGCTGGAGGTCGACGGCGCCAGAGTGCTCGGGCGGCCCGAGGTCGGCGGCGCCGACGGCCGGGCCCACTCGTCGGCGGTCATCGCCACCCACGAGACCTGGACCCGGCACACCTGATCGGCCGCCAGGGAGTCGTCGGTCAGGCGACGTCGCCCTCGGGATCGGGCATCGAAGCCCTTCCGGCTCAGACGCCGGGCTCGGCCGCGGCCTGGGCGACCAGGTGGACGACGCCCGCGGGATTGGCGATCCAGTGCGCCCGCATGGCGTCGGGCAGCGGTTCCAGCTCGTCGCGCGCCACGACGCCGGCCGCGGCCAGCCGCTCCATCGCCGCGGGCAGGTCGTCGGTGCCCAGCTCGAGCCAGACGTCGGAGCGGCTGTAGTTCGGCACCTCGTCCAGCCACAGCCGGTTCGGCCCGAACTCGACGCGGACGCTGCGCGACACCCCGGCGGCGATCTCCGTCCCGGTGACGTCCTGCGTGGGCAGGCCCAGGACGTCGCGGTAGAACGCGACCGTCGCGGCGAACTGGGCACTCGGGATCTTCATGGCGATGTTGACGCTGCCCTCGAATGTCATGGTCGTTCTCCTTCCTCGGCCAGGCGCTTGATCGTCGCCAGCCGCGTCTCCCACACGGTCGCCAGCTCACTCAGGTCGCGCGCCGCCTCCGCCAGCCGCTCCGGCCGCGTCCGGTAGCGCACCTCGCGGCCCATGCGCCGGCCGCTGACCAGCCCGGCGTCGTCGAGCACGGCCAGGTGCTTGACGACCGCCTGCCTGGTCACCGGCAACGCGCCGGCCAGCGTGCTGGCGCTGGCCTCGCCGCGTTCGGCCAGCAGGTCGAGCAACTGCCGGCGGGTCGGCTCGGCCAGCGCGACCAGGACGGCGTCGAGCAGCGACCGGCTCATGCCGCCTCGGCGTAGTCGCGCAGCTCGTCCAGCTCCAGCCGCCAGCCCTCGGTGTTCTGCTCGACGTGCTTCGCCCGCTGATCCGCGCCGCGCGCGAGCCGGCCGAACCCGCTCTCGGCCACCCGCAGCCGGGTGCCGTCGCCGTCGGGCGTCAGGGTGAACACGACCAGCGTCGAGTTGCCCTCGCCCGGTCGGCCGTCGTCGAGCGCCCAGCGGAACGCGAACGTCGTGTGCGGCTCGACGGTCTCGACGACACCGCGGGAGACGCCGTACTCCTTCCACGTGAGCGTCAGTTCGCCGCCGGGCCGCAGATCGATCTCCGCGCCGGCGTCGGCGAACCAGGTGCCCAGGTGCTGGGCCTGGGTGACGATCTCCCAGACGCGCCGCGGCGAGGCGGCGATGACGATGTCGTGTTCGATGCGGTCGGTGGTCATGCGTGGCCCTCTCGTCATTAGCTGCAACTACAGGGTTGCACAAAGTCGGATTGCTGCGCAACTCGCGGGTTGCGGCTCGTCGCTGGACTAGCGTGAGTGCCATGAGCGTGCTGATCGACACCGACTCGCTCGGCCGGCGCCTGGCCGCGGGGGAGCGCACCGTCCTGCTCGACGTCCGCTGGAAGCTCGGCGACCCCCACGGCCACGACCACTACCTCGCCGGTCACCTGCCCGGCGCCGCCTACGTCGACCTCGAGACCGAGCTGTCCGGCCCGCCGTCGCCGGCCGCGGGCCGCCATCCGCTGCCGCCCGTCGAGGTGCTGCAGGCGGCCGCCCGCCGATGGGGCGTGCACGACGGCGACACCGTCGTCGCCTACGACGACCTCGGCGGCATGTCCGCGGCGCGGGCGTGGTGGCTGCTGCGCTGGGCCGGACTGTCCCACGTGCGGCTGCTCGACGGCGGACTGAGCGCATGGACGGCGGCCGGCGGAACGCTCGAGACCGGTCCGGTCACGCCGCCGCTCGGTGACGTGACACTGCGGGCCGACGCGCTGCCGACACTGTCCGCCGACGACGCCGGCGAGCTGACCACCGACGGCGTGCTGCTCGACGCCCGCGCCGGCGAGCGGTTCCGCGGCGAGACCGAGCCGGTCGACCCGCGGGCCGGGCACATCCCCGGCGCCCTGAGCGCCCCCACGGCCGACAACGTCGACGCCACGGGCCGCTTCCTGAGCCCCGACGGGCTACGCGCCCGCTTCGCCGCCCTCGGCATCCTCGGCGGACGCCCGGTCGGCGTCTACTGCGGCTCCGGCGTCACCGCGGCGCACGAGATCGCCGCCCTCGCCGTCGCCGGCATCGACGCGACGTTGTACCCGGGCTCATGGTCGCAATGGTCAGCCGACCCCGACCGCCCCGCGGCCACCGGCCCCTGACGCACCTCCCCGCACACCCCCGCCCGCGCCCGCAACCCGCACCCAGCACCCCCGCCCGCGCCCGCAACCCGCACCCAGCACCCCCGCCCGCGCCCGCAACCCGCACCCAGCACCCCCGCCCGCGCCCCGCACCCCCGCCAGAAGTTGATCTTGGAGTTCTTCGGGGATCCATCGGACATTTCACCCGCCGTTGCCGAACAACTCCAAGATCAACGTCGGGTGGGGGTCACGTCGGGAGGCGGAGGGGGGCGGAGGGCGGCGGCGATCGCCGGTTCACGGTCGGCCAGCGCGGCCAGCGCGGCCCGGGTCCGGCCCGGCTCACCGATCGCCGCGAGGTTCAGCAACCCCGGGTCGCCGCGGCGCTGACCGGCCTCGATGCGGTCGGCGGCCATCGTCATCCGGACCTGCACGTGGGCGAGGATCGCCGCCGGCGTGACGTCGCCGTACGCGTCGGCCATCGCTGTCAACCGCCGCGCCACGTCGTCCACCGGCAGGTCGCGACGCAGCGGCACCGACATCCACGCGACGAACGCCAGGTCGTCCAGTGCGACGCCCGGGCCGGCCATGTCCCAGTCGACGACGCCGACGACGCGGTCCGCGTCGGCGATCCAGTTGTAGGCGGCGGGGTCGTTGTGACAGACGATCTCGTCGGCGGCCAGGGCTCGCCGGCCGTGCCGCCACGTCACCTCGCCGTCGGGCCGGTAGCCGGCGACGGCGTCGTGGAAGCGCCGCAACCAGCGGACACCGTCGGCCAGCAGCTGGTCGCCGATCAGCTCGTCGCGGCCGATGGCGCGGCCGGGGATCAGCCCGAGCACCTCGCGGCCGCGTTCATCCACGCCACGCACGTCGGGGACGGCGTCCAGCCCTGCGGCGCGCAGCGCGTCCAGCAGCGCGTGCACGGCCGGCGTCCACGGCCCCGCCGGCCGCCTGACGGTGTCGCCGACCCGCACGGCTCCACCCACCCGGCCACCCGGCAAGGGCGTCTCGGCCTCGCTCACCGGGCCGATGCTGCCACACGCCGGACGTGGCACACTTGCACCTGCCTGGAGGGCTGCCGGAGTGGCCGAACGGGGAACTCTTGAAAAGTTCTAGGGCGGGGCCCTCTCCGTCCTCATGGGTTCGAATCCCATGCCCTCCGCTTGGACTCGCTTCACGCCGACCCCATCGACCGTGTCGCCGACCTCGTGTCGGGACTCGGCGTCGCCGCGCGCCCGCTGCGGGAGACGCTGGCCGCGCTCGTCGCCGGCACGGTCCCGCTCGACGATCTCGTCCGCCGGCACGCGGTGCCGCGACGGCTGGTGGAACGACTGCTCGACGCGCTGGGTGGCGACCTCGAGACGCATGGCGACCGGTCCACGGTGCGGGCCGGCGCTCGGTCGCGGTACCGGGAGCGGTTCGGGCTGGACCGCCTGACACCGCCCGTGCTGCCCGAGCCGGCCGACGCACTGCCCACCGGCGAGGTCGCCCGGCAGATCGCCGAGGTGGTCGCCGGGGCGCCGGCGGCCGTCCAGGCGCTCGACCACGTGCCCGCGACCCCGGTCACCGCGCTGCGCCGCGCACTGTGGCTGGACGCCACGTTCGACCTCGACGGCGCGACCGTGGTCTGCGTCGGCGACCACGACCTCACGTCGATCGCGGTGTGCCTGGTCAACCCGCGGGTGAACGTCGTCGTCGCCGACCTCGACGAGGACCTGCTGGCCTACGTCGACGACCGGGCCGCGGCACTGGGCCTGTCGATCCGCACCGCCTACGCCGACTTCCGCGCCGGGTTGCCGTCCGCCGCGCGCGAGGCGGGCGACCTCGTCGTCACCGACCCGCCCTACACGCCCGAGGGCGTCCGGCTGTTCCTCGCCCGCGGCCTGGAGAGCCTGCACGACCGCACGAACGGCCGGCTGGTCATGGCCTACGGCTACGGCAGCCACCAGCCGGCGTTGGGGCTGAAGGTGCAGCGCGAGCTCGTCGGCCTGTCGCTGGCCACCGAGGCCGTTCTGCCGCACTTCAACCGCTACGACGGCGCACAGGCCATCGGCAGCGCCAGCGACCTCTACGTCCTCCAGCCGACGGCGGCGACGTGGAAGGCGCTGCCGCGTATGGCGCAGGAGGCCGTCACGATTTACACGCATGGGCCCCAGTCGCTCGAGGGTGGCCGGCCCGACGCACAGGACGTCATGACGGCGCTGACGGACGCCGCCGCCGGGCCCGAGTCGCTCGAGGTCGGCGCGGTCGTCGCGGTGCAGCGCCCGCCCGGCGGCATCGCGCTCGGCGACGTCTTCTCGGGGCGGGCAGCGGCGGCGATCCCCAACGCCCGCTCGGCAGCCGTGGCAGTGCACCTGGTCGGCGACCCGAACACCTGGCTGCTCCGGACGCTGCTGGCCCTCGACGTGCGGCGGCTCGCGCTCGCCGTCCAGAACACGCACCCGGCCGTGACGTCGCAGGCGGGCCAGCAGGAGCTGCAGCGGCTGGTCGGGGCCAAATGGCGGCTGCGGTTCCGGCGCAGCACCCCTGACTCGCGGCACGCGATCGTCGAGGCCGTCGCGGTCGACCCCGCGGAGCTGCCACCCGCGGACGTCGCGCGGCGGTTCCTGCTCGACAACGCCCACCGGCGCCTGGGTACCGCATGGCGCGAGGCCCTGATCAAGGCCAGCCGGCGCACGGGCGGCGAGCCGCTCACCAAGAACGAGGCCCGGCGGATCGTCGAGGAGTCCGGCGTCGCGCCCCACGAGCTCGACCACCCGTTGATCGAGCTGCCGGCGCACCGCCTCGTCTCGATCATCGCCGGCGTCGGCGCGAATTGATCGTTTCGACCTCATCGCACCGGCCTGATCGCTAGCCTGGATGCAGGTCACGGATGGTTTCGATCGTGCTGTGCGGCGAGTTTTCTCGCGGCATCACTATCGGTCAGGCATTCTTGACATGGGTGGGAACGCGCCGGGGCGGCGCACGACAGACAGGTAGGAGACCATGAGCGCTCAGGTAGCCATCGTCTGCGACCAATGCGGCGACTTGGGGACCTTGGGTTCGACACCACACCACGCTCGCGCGACCCTCTCCGGCTGGACTCGGCGACACGGGCTCGACCTGTGCCCGCTGTGCCGGATCATCGCCGAGAACCGGGCCCGGCTGGCCTCCGTCACCTGACCCTCCACGCGGGCTGACCTGCGCTCGCGTGACACACTGGGTCCGTGACACGCACGGTCTACGGCCCACCGACCCAGCTCGCGGTCCGCGGCGTCGGAGTGGGCGCCGCCGGTCTCGGCCTGGTCACCATCGCGCTCACGATCGTGCTGGCGGCCGACCCCGCCGGGTGGCTGCGCGCCGTATTGCTGGTGCTGCTGGCCGCGGCCGCGGTGGTGGCCCTGGTCATCCTGCTGGTGGGCGTGCTGCGGGTGTTCGGCCGCGGCACCCGGCTGGTGCTCGACGACGACGGCTTCGTCAACGCGACGGGGTTCGGCGTCGGGCGGCGGGTGCCATGGCGCGACGTCCGCAAGGTGCAGACCGACGGCGCCATCGTCTCCGTCGACCTCTCCGGCGGCCGGCAGAGCCTCATCCGCACCGCGTCCATCGACGTCGAGCCGCGGGTGCTGGCGCGCGAACTGCGCGGCCGGCTCAACCAGGACCGCGGCTACCGTCCGCTCTCCGGCCAGGACGACCTCGCCTGAACGCATGCCGGCCCGGCTGTCCGGGCACACTGGCATGAGTGCGTAGATCCCTGCTCCTGCTGACGATCGCCGCCCTGGCGACGGCCGGATGTGCCCCCGGTGGTGGTGGCGCCGTCTCCGGCGACGGTCGCACGCCGGTGGCGCCCTGGGCGGCGTCGGAGCCGTCGACACCCGCACCCGACGGCGCGCCCGGCGCGAGCCGTACGCCGTCGCCGGCCCCCGACACCACGCCCGCGCCGAGCCCGGCCCCCACGATGTCGCCCACCCTGCCCGGCGGCGGAACGACGATCCTGCCGGACCGCCGGCTGGTCGGCTTCGCCGGCGGACGGTCGCCGGCGTTCGGGCGGCTCGGCGCGGGCGACCTGGAAGCCGCCGCGGACCAGATCGACGCGATCGCCGCCGAGTACGACGGCGACGGCCGCACCGTCCTGCCGGTGTTCGAGCTGATCACGGTCATCGCGCACGGGTCGCCGGCGGCCGACGGGCTGTACCGCACGCACGAGCCCGACGACGTCATCGCGGCGTACCTGGCGGCGGCCCGGCGACACGGCGCGTTGCTGCTGCTCAACATCCAGCCCGGGCGGGCCGGCTTCCTCGACGAGGTGACCCGGCTGGAGCCGTGGCTGACCGAACCGGACGTCGGGCTGGCGCTGGACCCGGAGTGGGCGGTCGGGCCCGACGAAGTGCCGGGTGACGTCTACGGCAGCACGACCGGCGCCGAGCTGGACTCCGTCGCCGCCTACCTGTCGGCGCTGGTCGCCGAACACGGCCTGCCGGAGAAGGCCATGGTGTTCCACCAGGTGCACGCGTCCGTCGTCGAGGACGAGGCGGCGCTGCGGCCGCACCCGGGCGTCGTCGCCATCAAGAGCGTCGACGGCATCGGCAGCCGCGCCGACAAGGAGCGGACCTGGACCACCCTCATGCGCACGAAGCCGCCGCACGTCGCGGCCGGCTTCAAGCTGTTCTTCGAGGAGGACGCCGAGCAGGGACCGCTCATGACGCCGGCCCAGGTGCTGGCCCTGGCGCCGAGGCCGGACTACGTGCTGTACGAGTGAGTCAGCAGACCGCGCCGGTGTCGACCGGCTCGTCGGCCGCGGGCTCGTCCGTCGCGCCCTCGGTGGGCTCGTCGGTCGTCTCGTCGCTCTGCGTCTCGGCGTCGCCGGAGGCCTGCTGGACGGCGGCGCCGGCGCGGTCGGTGCCGGCGTTGTCGGCGTTCTGCCCGGTCGCCTCGGTGGTGTCCTCGGGCGGCGCCGTCTCGCCGGCGTCCGGAGCGGCCGGGGTGTCGGCGAGGATCTCCTGGATGCGCGCGTGCAGCTGGTCGTAGTCGGGGTCGCCGGACGTCGTGCCCATGCTGCCGAAGAACTCGTTGTCGAGCGTCAGGCTCTCCAGCGGCTGGGTGCGGACCTGCACCATCAGCTCGATCAGCGCCGGGAACAGGTCGGCCGGCACGTCGGACGTGATGATGTCGCCGGCCGCCGACGCGAGGCTCTGGTACTGGCTGAGCAGCGTGGTGGGGTCGGCCTTGTCGACGATGGCGTTCATGACGCAGCGCTGGCGCTCCATGCGCTCGTAGTCGTCGCTGCCGCAGCGGGAGCGGGCGAACCAGAGCGCGTGGAAACCGTCGAGGAGCTGGTTGTCGCCCTGCTCGATGTAGCCGTTGGCCTGGGTGCAGGTGCCGTCGGGGAGGCTCTTGTTGCCCCACGGGATGTCGCGCGGCACATTGACGGTGATGCCGCCGAGCGCGTCGACCACGGCCTCGAAGCCGGCGAGGTCGACCATGATGAAGTAGTCGACGTCGATGCCGAGGGCCCCCTCGACCGCCCACTTCGTGGCGTCGGCACCCGGGTCGCCGACGCCCGCGAAGACGTCGGGATGGTCGCGCGGCACATTGGCGTAGACCGCGTTGAGCATCCACTCCAGCGGGTCGCCGCTGCCGGTGAACCCGTCAGGGTAGGCGTCGGCGAGCGGGGTGCCCTCGGGGAAGGGGAAGCCCTGCAGGTTGCGCGGCAGCGAGATCATCGTGGTCGCACCGGTGTCGGTGTCGATGCTGGCGAGGATCTGGGTGTCCGGACGCAGCCCGGTGCGGCCGTCGCCGGCGTCGCCGCCGAGGAAGAGCACGTTCAGCCGCGGTTTGTCCGCCCACGGATCGGCGAGGTCGACGTCAGGCGTCGTGTTGCTGCCGCCACTGGACGAGATGCTGCCGACCAGGTCGCGCTGAGTGAACGCGTACCTGGAGCCGACCGCCATCGGGGCGACCACCACGGACGCGCTGACGATGACGACCAACGCGCCGGCCAGCCGCTTGCCGGTGGGCAGGCCGTCCGGCTCCAGTGAGCGGTGGCTGCCGACGGCGATGAGCAGCCAGGCCGCCGCGCCGGCCGCGAGCGCCGTCCCGACGATCAGCATCATCTGGCGGTCGCCGCCGTAGGAGGCCAGCTCGGTCGGCGGGACGAGCACCACCACGGCGAGCGCGAGGATGAGCAGAGCGGCGAGGATCACCAGCACGGTGGTGCCGAGGCGGCGCTTGCCAGCGGCGAGCAGCCCGGTGCCAGGGATCAGCGAGCCGAGCGCGGTGAGCCCGATGAAGCGGCCGTAGCGCTGGTTGCGCTCGTTCCGGCGCGACTGCAACCGAGCGCGCCGAGCACCTTGAGCTCGTCGGGAGCGCTGCTGCACCGGCCGGTCACCCCTCCTCGCTCTCACGTCGTCAGCTCGCATGATCCGCTCTATTCGCCGAAGCCAGGATAATCACACCTCGGCCCGGTCCAGCCGGACGTCGGTGCAACCGCCTGTGTAACAAGACGCCTGAACCGCCCGATAAGTTGCCTAAGTGACCACGGTCACGGTTCCAGCAGCGCCCTGACGTCGGCGTCTTCGACCTGAGTGAAGTCGTCGTACCACTCGCCGACCGCGTGGAAGATCGCCGGGATCCGCAACGCGACCACCGCGTCGACGACCTCCGCCAGCTCGTCCACCGTCCCCCTCGGCCCCACCGGCACCGCGACGAGGACGCCGTCCGGCCGCGGTCGCGCCGTCGTGATCAGCTCGGCCGCCGCCCGCATCGTCGCTCCTGTGGCGATGCCGTCGTCCACCAGGACGACGGTCCGGCCGGCCAGCAGCGGGGGCGGGCGGTCGCCGCGCAGCAGGCGCTCGCGGTCGCTCGCGGAGTCCTGGGCACGTCGGAAGATCTCCTCGACATCGTCGGCACGCAGCCGGATGCGCCTGGCCACCTCACCGTTCACCACCCGATGCCCCGACGCCGTCACGGCGCCCAGCGCCAGCTCCGGCTGCCACGGCACGCCCGCCTTGCGCACCACGAGCACGTCCAGCTCGCCGCCCACCATGGCGGCCACCGGCGCCGCGACCGCGACACCCCCGCGCGGCAGCCCCAGCACCAGCACGTCCTCGGCGTCGCCGAGCTGTTCCAGAACCGCCGCGCCCAGCTGCTCACCAGCCTCGCGACGATCGCGCCAGACACGCCCGCGAGATCTCACACCACCTGACTTTGCCGTCTCCGGCGCTGGAACGGTAGCCTTGCGTCGCCCGGTGTTGCACCAGTGCTTCCTCGGGCATGGAGGCGTCGCCTAGCCCGGTTTATGGCGCCCGCCTGCTAAGCGGGTTGAGGGCTCAAACCCTCTCGCGGGTTCAAATCCCGCCGCCTCCGCACCACCAGCACCAAGGCAACGGGCCGGTCCCCACCAGGACCGGCCCGACGTGCGTCCGGTCCCGGTTGCGGCGTCGTTCCGGCGCGTAGGCTGCGGCGGATGCACGAGGCGCCGATCACCGACCCGCGGCTGCGGCACTGGCGCGCCCGGCTGGCGGCACGGGCCGAGGAGGCCACGACGGCCCTGGGCGAGGTGCCCGGAGTCGTCGGCGTCGTGCTCGGCGGCAGCTACGGGCGCGGCGAGCACTGGCCGCTCAGCGACCTCGACCTCATGGTGGTCAGCGCCGGCCGGCCGGTCGCCGAGGTGGCGGACGAGGTCGATCGGTGCGCCTACCAGCTGAGCGAGATGTGGGGGACCAGCGGCATCTACACGGCGGTCGACGCGGGGCGGCTGACGTTCGACGCGGGCGAGGTGCGCGATCCCGGCGGCCTGCCCTCGCGCATGGACGACCACCGCTGGCTGCACGGCCTCGACAAGGTCTACGGCGGCCGCCCGGCCCGCGACGACGACGGCGTCGCGTCGGCGCTCCTGGGGCT
Source organism: Jiangella endophytica (assembly GCF_003427025.1). Lineage (GTDB taxonomy): Bacteria > Actinomycetota > Actinomycetes > Jiangellales > Jiangellaceae > Jiangella > Jiangella endophytica. The sequence continues at coordinate 451,510 of NZ_QVAI01000002.1, read as the reverse complement.
GTCGGCCCGCTGGCGCTTCGACCAGGCCGTCGTCGGGCGCCGGGTGGAGGCGTGGTTGGCCGCCGCGCGACGGTCGCTCGCGGACGCCGAACGGCAGGCGGGCGAGGACGCTACCGGGGCGTGGATCTCTGTCCGCCGGGCCGCGACCGCGATCGCGGAGGTCGCCACCGAGCGCTGGGGCGAGCGCGCCGGGTCGCTCGGCCGCTACTGGACGCTCTTCGAGGCCCGGGCGCGCCGGCACGACGACGGTGCGTTCGCCGATCGGCTGCTCAGGGCGGCGCAGGCGCATCCGGCGCACCCGGCGGAGGTCCCGGAGTGGCTCGCCGACCGCATCGCCCTCTCCTACGAGGCCCGGCTCCTCGTCGGCGAGGACGTCGGCCCCGAGCAGAACGCGCGCGACAACCTGCTCGCCTACGCCGGTCTCTACCGGGGCCGATTCCCCCGCTCGACGTACGCCTGGATGCGGCCGGCACCGGACGCGGACCTCCACGCGGCGATCGAGACGCTGCTGGAGCTGGCCCGCTAGCGACCGCGTCGTTCCTGGACCGTTACCGAATCGGCCATCGAGTTCGCACCCGTTCTGTTGCTAATGTCGGGATCGCTTCGATGTGCTCACGAGAGGTATCCGCAGGTGAACACTTCGTCCAAGCGGTCCGCGGTCGCGGCTGCCCTGATCCTGTCCACCGGCGTCCTGGCCGGGTGCGGCGGCGACGACGCCGACGCGAGCGCCGAGGCCACACCGACGCCCGCGTGGGAGTCGACGCGCGGGGCGGCGCCGACCAACGCCGACGCGCCCACTGACGAGACGCCGCCCGCGACCGAGGCCGACGCCGGCGCGGAGGAGCCGCAGGCCGCGCCGGAACAGCCCGTCGCGGACGGCGGCGACGCACCGGCCGATCCGCCGGCCGACGGCGGCGACGGCGGCGGCGACGCCGCGGGCCCACCGGCCGACAGCGGCGACGGCGGGGGCCAGCAGCCGCAACCCGACCCGGGCGGCGACGACGACCCGCCGCCCGTCGCGCAGCCGATCGACGCGTGCGCGCTGGGCGCCGAGGCGATCGCGGGCCTGCTCGGCGCCAACCCGGCGCCGGAGGACACGTCCGACGCCGAGGAGTTCGGCCCGGGCTGCTTCTGGACCGGCGCCGCGGGTGACGAGCTGGTCCTCAACGTCTCGACGTTCGACGACTGGATCAGCGCCGCCGACCAGCTCGGCGGCGGCACCGAGAACGTCGGCGACCTCGGCACCGAGGCGTGGGCGTCGCTGAGCGCGTCGTCCAACCTGCAGATCGCCTGGCGCCGCGACGACGTGTCGGTCGCGCTCTCCGCCAGCCTCGGCAGCGGCGGTGCCCAGCTGGTCGACGTCGCCCGGGCGATCGACGCGGCCCTGCAGGCGGCGGGGTATTAGCTGATCACGTAGTCGTCGCCGACGGCGGAGCGCAGCTCGTCCTTCGTGATGTCCGGTTCGGGCGTGGTCAGGTGCCAGCGGTGCCCGAACGGGTCGTACAGCCAGCCGCCGCGACCGTGGGGCGAGTCGGTGACCGGCCGGTCGACCCTGGCGCCGGCCGCGACGGCCCGCTCGAACACGCCGTCCACGTCGTCGACGGTGAGGACGAGCGACACCGCGGTGCGCCCGGGGTCGGGGCCGTAGACACCTCCCTCGGGCCACTCGTCGGCGATCATGACGCGGGCGCCCTGGACGGTGAACTCGGCGTGCCCGATCGTGCCGGTGTCCGGGTCGGTCCAGCGGGTGGTCTCGACGGCGCCGAACGCGGCGACGTAGAAGTCGAGCGCGGCGGCGGCGTCCTTGGCACAGAGATACGGCGTGACGGTGGCCATGTCAGCTCCCTCGGTCCGGGCTACCCCTCCGACGCTAGAGCACCCGCGTCGCCACCGCTTGGACGAAAGTGACCGCTCAGGGCGCCGCGTACAACCCGAGGTCGACGGCGCGCAGCGCGAGCAGCAGGTCGGACCTGATCAGCTGTTCCGGTCCGTCCAGCGCCAGCAGCGACGCCACCCGCCGCAGCCGATAGGAGACGGTGTTCTCGTGCACCGCCAGCCGCTCCGCCGTTCTCCGCACCGACAACCCGGTCGCCAGATACGCCCGGACGGTGTCGACCAGCTGCCCGTGCCCGGCCAGCGGCTCCAGCGCCCGGGCCGCCAGCCGGCGAGCGTCCAGCGGGTTGTCGATCAGCATGACGTCGGCGATGACCTGGTCGAACGGAACGACCACGCGGTCCAGCCCGGCCCGCCGACCGGCCTCGAGCGCCGCGACCGCCTCACGGCAGGACGCCGCCGACTCGCCCAGCCGGTCGCGCGGCTCACCCAGCCCGATCACCGTTCCCGACGCCACTCCTGGTCTCCGGGCGGCGCGCGACAGCATGTCGCCGAGACCCGGCAGATCCGGCAGCACGAGCAGGATCGTCGCGTCCTTCGCACCGACCAGGATCCGCGAGCGCAGCCGCGGCCGCAGCGCGTCGACGATCTCCCGCTGCGCCCGGGCCACCTGCAGCGGGTCGTCGCCGGGACCGCCGACGGCGACCGCTCGATGCGGCACCTGGGCGGCGACGCCGATCAGCCGGGCCCGCTCCTCGACGTGCGCCGGGTCCAGCGGCTCGCCGCCGGCCAGCCGCGACACCAGGTCGGTGGCGATCTGGTCCAGGTGCGCGGCCGCCTCGGTGCGGGTCCGCCGGTACGCCTCCGTCGACACCGCCACCATGACGTCCACCGCGCCTGCCAGCAGCCGGGCCAGCCGCGTGTACTCCTCCGGCGCCATCGGCGGTCCCGCGGCGACCAGCTGGTCCAGCAGCCGCCGCTCGGCCGAGTGCCACGATGCGACGACACCCTCGATCGGCACGCCCTGCACGGCCCGCCGCTCGCCGAGCTGCGCCGCCGGCGTCACCTCGTCCGGACGCAGCCCGCGGTTGCCCGCGACGGCGACCAGCAGCGCCCGCAGGTTCGGCGTCACGACACCGACGAGGTCGTCGAGATCCATCCGGGCGTCGTCGTAGCCGGGCAGCCGCTCCCAGACGTCGCCGACGAGCGTCTGTGCCACGTCGGAAACACGGCTGAGAAGAAGCTCGGCCCGTTGTGTCAGATCCACAAATCGTAGTGTGTCAACTTCCGGAGATACCCCATAGAGCGACGGGCGGATTGTGGACAACATGGCACCCCAACAGGCACCGGCGACCGGGGAGGCATTTCGTGAGCACCGAGCCTGACACCACAGCCGTCCAGAGCACCGTGGCCACGGACATGGAGGACCATGCCCTCGAGCCGGTCCCCGCCGACCGGCGCAAGCCGTTGATCCAGCTGATCGTCGTTCAGATGGGCTGGAACATCAGCGTCAGCAGCTTCCTCGTCGGCGGGGTCGTCGGCGGCGGCACCACCCTGACCGAGGGCCTGCTGGCGATCCTGCTCGGCAACGTGCTGCTCGCGGTGGTGGCCAGCCTGGTCGGCATGGTCGGCTTCCGCACCGGGCTCACCAGCTACCTCACCTCACGTGCGGTGTTCGGCACCCATGGCGCGGTGATCGTGTCGCTGTTCCTGGGCGTGGTCGCGATGGGCTTCATCGGCGTGCTGATGGACACCTGGGGTCTGGCCGTGAACCAGCTGATCCCGGAGATCCCCAAGTGGGCGTTCATCCTGGCGTTCAGCGCGGCGATCCTGACCACGGCGATCTTCGGTTTCAAGGGCCTGCACCGGTACTCGGCGATCGCCGTGCCGGTCCAGGTGGCGATCGCGCTGTTCGCGCTGGTCCGCATCGCCGACCTCGACGGCGGGTTCGCCGACGTCGTCAACTACCAGCCGGCCGCCCCGATCGGCTTCTCGGTCGCGATCGGCGCCGTCATCGCGACGTGGGTCACCGGCGCCGCGCTGGTCGGCGACGTGCAGCGGTACGCCGTCCGCGCCCGCGACGTCGTCATCTCCAGCTTCTGCGGCTTCGCGGTGGGCGCCGCGATCTTCGAGATCATCGCGACGGTCTCGGCGATGAAGGTCGGGAACAGCAACTTCGTCGTCGTCATGCAGGGCCTCGGACTGCTCGCGCCGGCCGCCGTCATGCTGTTCCTGGCGCTCTGGAACACCGCGGACAACAACATCTACTCGGCGTCGCTGGCCTTCACGAACGCGTCGAACACGCTTGGCCTCAAGGTGGCCAAGCCGGTGTGGACGGTCATCGCCGTGCTGATCGCGCTGCTCATCGCGTTCGCCGGGCTGGCCGCGGAGTTCCAGCGGTTCCTCGGCGTGATCTCGGTGGTGGTGCCACCGTTCGCCGGCGTGCTGATCGCGTACTTCTGGGTGGTGGTCCGCCGCTGGGACGCCACCGAGCTGCTGCGCACCGCCCCGGCCGTCCGCTGGGAGGCGCTGGGCTGCTGGGTGGCTGCCGCGTTGATCGCCCGCTACAGCGACCTGCTCCTCGCCGACGCCATCGAGGGCCTGGTCGCGGGCTTCGTCCTGTACGCCGTCGTCGGGACCGCACTCACCCGATGGCGCTCGCCGTCCCCGGCCGCGGGGGTGCGCTCGTGAGGTTCGGACTCGGCGTCCCGACCGGGACCGAAGGGCTCATGTACCCGGTCCCGTACGCGGACATCGATCAGGCGGTCGAGCTGGCGGTGACGGCGGAGCGGCTGGGCTTCGAGTCGATCTGGGGCAACGACCACCTGACGACGCAGCGCTACGTACGTGCCGAGTTCGACCAGGCGCCGCGCTACTACGACCCGTTCGGCTACCTCAGCTACGTCGCCGCCGTGACCGAGCGGATCCGGCTGGCGACGGCGGTCATGGTGCTGCCGTTCCGCCACCCCGTCGTCGCCGCGAAGCAGGCCGCGACGCTGGACCAACTGTCACGTGGCCGGGCGGTGCTCGGCGTCGGCATCGGCGCCTACCGCGAAGAGCTGGAGGCCATCGAGCCGGGCCGCCGGATCCACCGCGGCGAGCACGCCGAGGAGGCCATCCCGGCGCTGCGCGCGCTGCTGACCGAGCGGTCGGCGTCGTTCCACGGCACCTGGGTGGAGTTCACCGACGTCGAGAGCTATCCGAAGCCGTACGGGGAGCGGCGGCTGCCGATCCTGTCCGGCGGCAACTCGCCCGGCTCGCGGTCGCGAGCCGCCCGCCACGGCGACGGCTGGCTGCCCGCCTGCCTCACGCCGGACGAGGTGCGCGCCGCGCTGACGGCCATCGGGGCCGAGGCCGCGGAGCGCGGGCGCGAACTGCCGGCCGGCTTCGAGGTCGCGCTGCAGGTCGCCGTGAGCGTCGCGCCGACCCGTGAGGAGGCCTGGCGGCGGTTCGAGTCGTCGCAGGTCTTCAAGCACCTCGCGTCGCTGTCGAAGACCACGCTCAAGGACCAGGGCACCGGCGACCTCGCCGCCCGCAACCTCATCGGCACCCCCGACGACGTCGCCGCGCAGGTCCGCGCCTACCGCGACGCCGGGGTGACGACGCTGGCCGGCCTGCTGTTCGCCGTCGACACCGTCGAGGAGACGACCGAGGCGATGGCCGAGTTCAGCGAGACGATCATCGCCGCAGAGACGAAGGGCAGCCGATGACGGCCGGTTCCACGCAGTCCACCGTCCCGTCCAAGCCCGCGGTCGACCTGGCCGCTCTGGCGCGCGACCGCCTCGACCGGCTGCGCGCCGGGCTCGCGGAACAGCCCTATGACGCGGTCGTGCTGACCGAGCCGGAGAGTGTCCTCTACGCGACCGGCTACCGCAGCATGCCCGGGCAGGTGTTCCGCACCCATCGGATGGCGGCGCTGGTGACCGCCACCGACCTCTGGCTGGTGGCGCCGGCGGCCGACGTGCCGGCTGCCGGCGCCACCGCTGTTCCCGTGGAGCGCATCTCGCCGTTCGGCCGGTTCTACGTCGAGTCCGGGTCGCCGGACCCGATCACCGAGGTCGCCGACCGGCACGACGGGCTGGCCGGAGCGCTGGCCGCCGTGGTCGCGGCGCTCCCGTCCTCGGCGCGGCTGGCGGTCGAGACCCGCGACGTGCCCGCCGATGTGCTCGCGGCCTGCGGTGACGTGGTCGAGGACGGCGCTGGGCTGCTGTTCACCGTCCGGTCGCGCAAGCTGCCGGCGGAGGTGGAGCTGCTGGCCTACGCCGCCCAGCTGGCCGAGGCCGGCATCGACGCCGCGCTGGCCGCCGCCGGACCGGGCACCACGGAGGCCGAGCTGGCCGCCGTCGTCGCCGGCACGATGGTGGCCGGCGGGGGCGACCCGCGCTTCGTCGTCGCGCTCACCGGCGAGCGGTCCGCGCTGGCCGACGCCGTCCCGTCCGCCCGCGCCTGGCGGCCCGGCGAGACCGCCCGGTTCGACGTCGGCTGCGTCGTCGACGGGTACTGGTCCGACATCGGCCGTACCGCGGTGCTCGGCGAGCCGTCCGCCCGGCAGCGCGACGTCTACGCCGCCGTCAAGGCCGGCGAGGACGAGCAGCTGGCCGCCGCGCGGCCAGGGCTGCCCGCCGCCGAGCTGTTCGGGATCGGGCTCGACGCGGTCGCGAACGGCGTGCCCCGGTACCGTCGGCAGCACTGCGGGCACGGCATCGGACTGTCGATCTACGAGCCGCCGATCGTCGCGCCCGGCGTCGACACGGAGCTCGCGCCGGGCATGACGTTCTGCTTCGAGACGCCGTACTACGAACTGGGATGGGGCGGGATGATGGTCGAGGACGCGGTCGTCGTCACCGATGACGGCGTCGACCTGCTGACCCGGTCCAGCCGCGACCTGCGGGTGGTGACCACATGACGTACACCCGCACGCTCGGCTGCCTGCGCTGTGCCGCGAGCTACCCGGACCCGTCGCTGGAGCTGGTCGGCCGCGGCTGCCCGGCGTGCGAGGCGGACGGCGTGCCGGCGAACGTGCTGCCGCGCTACGACCTCGCCGGCCTGGAGGCCGTGCCGGTGTCCGACGGGGAGCCCGGCCTGTTCCGGTACCGGGCGCTGCTGCCGCTGGCTGCCGGCACGCCGGCGGTCAGCCTGGCCGAGGGCGCGACCCCGGTCGTCGAGTTGCCGGCGGTCGCGAAGCGGCTCGGCGTCGCGTCGGTCGTCGTCAAGGACGAGACCCGCAATCCGACGTGGTCGTACAAGGACCGGCTGGCGTCGGTCGCCGTCACCAAGGCGGTCGAGCTGGGCATCGACACCGTCGTCGTCGCGAGCACCGGCAACCACGGCGCGGCCATCGCCGCCTACGCGGCGCGGGCCGGGCTGCGCTGCGTCGTGCTGACGGTCGCCAGCGTCCCGTCGACGATGAAGACACTGATGCAGGTCTACGGCGCGCAGGTGGTCGCGCTGCCGGAGCCGCGGCAGCGCTGGACGTTGATGCGCGAGCTGGTCCGGAAGTTCGGCTGGCTGGCGATGTCCGGCCACGCCGACCCGCCGGTCGGCTCCAACCCGTACGGCGTCGACGGCTACAAGACCATCGCCTACGAGCTGGCCGACCAGCTGCCGTCGCCGCCGGACGTCGTCGTGGTGCCGACGGCCTACGCGGACGGGCTGGTGGGCATCGCGCGCGGCTTCGCCGACCTCGTCGCGCTGGGCGTGCTGGAGCGTTCGCCGCGCATGGTGGCGGCCGAGCCGTTCGGCCCGCACGCGGCGGCACTGGCCACCGGGGCCGAGGTCGCCGGTCCGGTGCCGTACCAGCCGTCCGTCGCGTTCTCGACGGCCTCGCCGGTCGGGACGTTCCAGGGGCTCAGCGCGCTGCGGTCGACCGACGGCGCCGCGGTTGCCGTCCCTTCGGACGAGGTCGTCCTGACCGCGCAGCGCGAGCTGGCCGCGTCCGCCGGCCTGTACCAGGAGGCGGCGTCGGCGACGGCATGGCCGGCCCTGGCGACCCTGGCCGCGCGGGGCTTGCTGCCCGCCGACTCGTCGGTCGTGGTCATCGGCACGTCGACGGGACTCAAGGACGTGGGCGCGACGGCGGCGACGCTGCCCGAGGTGCCGGTCATCGAGCCGTCGGCGGACGCACTGCTGGCCGCGGTCGGGTCCTGATGCGGCTGGCGTTCTCGCTGTCCGGGCACCGGCCGAGCCGGTCCGCCGTCGCTGCCGCCGTCGCCGCCGAGCAGGCCGGGTTCGACGAGGTCTGGGTCACCGAGGACTACGTGGAGCGCGGCGCGTTCGCGCTGGCCGGCGCCATCGCCCAGGCAACCTCGTCGGTCCAGGTCGGGATCGGTGTGGTGAACCCCTGGACCCGGCACCCGGTGCTGCTGGCGATGGAGTTCGCGACGCTGGACGAGCTGAGCGGTGGGCGCGCGCTGGCGGGCCTCGGCGCCAGCAACGAACGGTGGATGACCGGGCAGCTGGGCATCGCGTTCGACCGGCCGCTGAGCCGGCTGGCCGAGTCGGTCTCCATCGTGCGCCGGCTGCTCGCGGGCGAGCACGTCACGCACTCCGGGCCTGCATACACCGTCGACACCGCCCTGTCGTTCCGGCCGTTACGGCCGGACCTGCCGATCGTGCTCGGGGTCAAGGGGCCGCGAGCGCTGGAGCTTGCGGCGGGCGCCGCCGACGGCGTGCTGCTGTCGATCCTGGCCGGACCGGCCTACGTCCGCCTGGTCCGCGACGCCGTCGGCCCGTCGGTGCGGCTGGCCGGCTACGTCGGACTGTCGGTCGACGCCTCCGGCGCGGCGGCGCGGGATCGGATCCGGCCGATGGTCGCGCGCTTCCTCGGCATCCACGGCGACCACCTCATCACCCGATCCGCCGGGTTGTCGGCGGACCTGTGCGCGCAGTTCCGGGCCGGGCTGGTCGCCGATGCGCCGCGGGTCGACCTCGTGACGGACGAGCTGCTGGACCGGCTCGTCGCCGCGGGCACGCCCGCCGAGGTGGCGGCCGCCTTCACCCGATTCGCGGCCGCCGGCCTCGACGTCGCCGTCGTCCGCGACGACCCTTCCGTCGCGCCCGAGCAGACGCTGCGACTGGCGCGAGCAGCGGCCGGTTTCTGACGGCGGTTGGCCGAGGTGCGGTGCCCGCCCGGCTGGGAGGGGACCCACCCTACGGGCGGGCACCGACAACCGTGAGCGAGCGAACCGCCCGACCGCGTTGGCCGGGCGCCCCGCCCGTCTCGTCACATGCCCAGGCGCGCCTTGAGGCCGTCCAGCTCGGCCCAGAGCAGGGTCGGCAGGTGGTCGCCGAACTTGTCGAACCACTCGGTGATGCCGGGGACCTCGGCCCGCCATTCCTCCGGGTCGACCTCGAGGCACGCGGCCAGTTGCTCGGCCGTCAGGTCGAGGCCGGTGGTGTCGAGCGACTCCGGCGCCGGCACGTGGCCGATCGGCGTCTCGGTCGCGGCGGCCAGGCCCTCCAACCGCTCGACGACCCACTTGAGGACGCGGCCGTTCTCGCCGAAGCCCGGCCAGAGGAAACCGCCGTCGTCGTCGCGGCGGAACCAGTTGACGTAGAAGATCTTCGGCAGCTTGACCGCGTCGGCGTCCTTGCCCATGGCGATCCAGTGCGCGAAGTAGTCGCCGCCGTTGTAGCCGATGAACGGCAGCATCGCCATCGGGTCGCGCCGGACGACGCCCACCTGGCCGGCCGCTGCCGCCGTCGTCTCCGACGAGAGCGTGGCGCCCATGAAGACACCGTGCGTCCAGTCGCGCGCTTCGGTGACCAGCGGGATCGTCGTCGCGCGGCGACCGCCGAACAGGATCGCCGAGATCGGCACGCCGCGCGGGTCGTCGTACTCCGGGGCGATGATCGGGCACTGCTCGATGGGGGTGCAGAACCGCGAGTTCGGGTGCGAGCTGGGCCGCCCGCTGTCCGGGGTCCAGGAGTCGCCGCGCCAGTCGGTCAGCTGGGCCGGCGGCTCGTCCGTCATGCCCTCCCACCAGATGTCGCCGTCGTCGGTGAGCGCGACGTTGGTGAAGACGCTGTTGCCGCGGTCGATGGTGCGCATCGCGTTCGGGTTCGTCTTCAGGCCGGTGCCGGGCGCGACGCCGAACAGGCCGTACTCCGGGTTGAGCGCGTAGAGACGGCCGTCGTCGCCGAACCGCATCCAGGCGATGTCGTCGCCGAGCGTCTCGACCTTCCAGCCCGGGATGGTCGGCTCCAGCATCGCCAGGTTGGTCTTGCCGCAGGCCGACGGGAACGCCGCGGCGATGTAGTGAACGGCACCGTGCGGCGCGGTGAGCTTGAGGATCAGCATGTGCTCGGCCAGCCAGCCCTCGTCGCGGGCCATGGCGCTGGCGATGCGCAGCGAGTAGCACTTCTTGCCCAGCAGTGAGTTGCCGCCGTAGCCGGAGCCGTACGACCAGATCATCCGCTCCTCGGGGAACTGGGTGATGAACTTGGTCTCGTTGCATGGCCACGCGACGTCCTGCTGGCCCGGCTCCAGCGGCGCCCCGACCGAGTGCAGACACGGCACGAACTCCGCGTCGTCGCCCATCGCCTCGAGGACATGGGCGCCCATGCGCGCCATGATCCGCATCGACACCGTCACGTACGGCGAGTCGGTGAGCTCGACGCCGAACATCGGGTTGGCCGCGGTCAGCGGGCCCATGCAGAACGGGATGACGTACATGGTGCGGCCGCGCATCGAGCCCCGGTAGAGCTCGCTCATCTCGGCCTTCATCTCGTTCGGGTCGCGCCAGTTGTTCGTCGGCCCCGCGTCCGCCTCGTTCACCGAGCAGATGAAGGTCCGCTCCTCGACCCGCGCGACGTCCGTCGGGTCCGTCCGTGCCCAGAACGAGTTCGGCTTCTTCTCCGGGTTCAGCCGGGTGAGCGTCCCCGCCGCGACGAGCTGGTCGGTGAGGGCGGTCCACTCCTCGTCCGATCCGTCGCACCAGTGGATCCGGTCCGGCTGGGTCAGTTCCGCGACCTCGCGGACCCAGGCGAGCAAACGGACGTGGGACGTAGGCGCGTCGTCGAGATCGTGTGCTGCTCCGGGTTCGGCGAACGTCGTCATCTAGCGGTCACCCTCTTCGTGTCGGTGCGCGCAGTCGGCCCTGCAGCGCGTTCCGGGTATGCGGAAGCGACCCGGTCTCAGGCCATTCGGAGACGGGCGATGCTTCCGCGGGGATGCTCAGCACGCTAGGACCGGCATCTCAGGGACTGGAACCGACGCTCGGGTGATCAGGACCACACAGGGTCCCAAAATTCAGGACAAAACGGACAGTGGTACGTACCTCACCTCACCACTTGTGCGAGGTGGTACGTACCAGTAAGGCGTCGTGCTGGCCGCTTGCCGGGGCCGTCGGGCCGAACTCGGCCGGAGGGCCGCCCAGTTGGCGCGGCGACCTTCCGGCCGTGGCCGCCCGGGTCAGACGACCGCGCCCGACCGGATGACGATGCGCCCCTTCTCGCTCCAGAGCAGCGAGGCGTCCGCGAACGGGTCGCCGTCGAACAGGACGAGGTCGCCGGCCGCGCCGGCGCCGATCCGGCCGAGGTCGTCGCGCCCCAGCAACTGGGCGTTGACCGCCGTGGCCGACCTGAGCGCGTCGAGGACGCCGAGCACCTCGACCTGCAAGCGCAGCCCGACCAGCTGGTCGTCCTCCAGATCGCCCATGAGGTCGGTGCCGAAGCCGACGCGGACGCCAGCGTCCCTCGCCAGCTCGATCGCGTGCTTGCCCGAGTCGAGGACCTCACGGTTCTTGGCCTTGGAGATCGGGTTCAACCCGAGCGCGTCACCGCGCCGGTCCATCGCGTCGTACGCCGCCAGCGTCGGCACGAGGAACGCGTCGTGCTCGGCCATCAGCGCGGCGGTCGCCTCGTCGAGCAGGTTGCCGTGCTCGATCGAGCGGACCCCGTTGCTGACGGAGTGCTCGATCGCCTCGGGCGAGTACGCATGCGCGGCGACGTACGAGCCGCGGCGGGCCGCCTCGTCGGTGATCGCGCGGACCTCGTCGGCGCTGTACTGGGGCCGGCGGATCGGGTCGGTCAGCGACACCACCCCACCCGACGTCATGATCTTGATCGCGTGCGCGCCCCGGCGGAACCGATCGCGGACGGCGCGCCGCACCCCGTCCACCCCGTCGACGACCTCCGTCATGTGGTTGTGGCCGACGCACAGGTCGCTGTCGCCCGGACGCGGGTCGCCATGGCCGCCGGTCTGGGAGAGGGCCGGGCCGGTGTAGAAGTAGCGCGGCGCGGCGGCCAGGCCCTCGTCCAGCGCGCGGGCCAGCCCGGGGTCGCCGCCCGCGACGTCGCGGACCGTCGTGAACCCGCGGCGCAGGGCGTTGTTCAAGCGCTGGGCCGCCTTGAGCGCGACGTAGCTCAGCGGGCTCGACTCGATGCCGACCATGTCCAGCCCGATGCCGTAGGCGTGACAGTGCGCGTCGATGAGACCGGGGACGACGGTGCCGCCGCGCGCGTCGATCGTGGTCGCGTCGCGGTCCTCGCTGTCCCACGTCTCGGGATCCACGATCACGCCGTCGACGATGCGGACATCACCCTCGGTCAGCTCGGCCGAGAAGCCGTCGAAGATGCGCGCGTTCGTGATGGTCAGGCTGGCCGGCTGCTGGCCCATGGGCGATCACCCTTCTAGTCTGCTTTGTGTCATGTCACACGCTATAGCGGGTGTCCGTGCTGGTCGCGAGCGGTCCACCGGCAGGCGTCGTTATCCGATTTCAGCCTCGCCGCTCGGACCGGTACACTCGGTCACCGGTCCGCTTCCAGCGGGTCGAGCGCCCGTAGCTCAACGGATAGAGCATCTGACTACGGATCAGAAGGTTAGGGGTTCGAATCCCTTCGGGCGCGCACACTGAAACCTCAGGCCAGAACGATAACGGCCTGGGGTTTCGTCGTCTCAGCAGCACGGCTTGCTAACACCCTTGCTAACACGGCGTTAGCGCGGCCGCGGGCAGATCGTCCCCGTCCGGGTCACTCGCAGAACTGCCCGAGCCCTCATCGGGTCCGACCTCGCGGGCGAAGATGTCCGCCACGTCCGCCGCTCGCTGGCGGATCACGTGTGCATACACGCGCAGCGTGATCGCGGGATCGGCGTGTCCGAGCCGTTCCGCGACCACGTGCACCGGCGCACCGGCGCACCGGCCAGCAGCAGCGTCGTCGCGTGCACGTGCCGCAAGTCGTGCAGTCTGGCGCGCGGCAGCTTGTCCGGCCTTTTCGCCTTCCGGTTGTGCGCTTCGACCAGCCGGGGTATGAGCTGGGACACTGTGTCCGGATACACCGGTCCACCGAGACCACGAGTGAACACGTGATCCTCATCCACCCATGCGGGACCGGCGATGAGGCGTTCCTCGGCCTGTCGGCCCGTAGCGACTTCAGCACCGCCACCGTGCCAACGTCAATGCTCACGATCCGTACGTAGCCGCCCTTGGTCGTGCCCTCGATCCGTTCACCTTCGATCACCGCCGCCGACCCACGAATGACGACCTCGGCGCGCTCCAGGTCCACATCGAGCCAACGCAGGTTCAGCAGCTCACCCGGCCGCGCACCGGTGTGCGCCGCCACATGGAAGAACGGCTGCAGCCGGTGACGCTTGGCGAACTCCAGGAACCGGCGCAACTGGTCAGCGCTCCACACGTCACGCACGCCGGCCCGCTCACGCCGAGGACGCTTCGCCCGCTCAGCCGGGTTCGACGACAGCACCTCATCCACCCGCACAGCATCGTTCAACGCCTTGCGCAGGATCGCGTGCACTTGGTCGACGGACCGAGGCCGACAACGGCCGGCCGTTCTTGCCGCCGTCGTCGAGCAGGTCCCGGTAACCGGCGAGCGTCTTCGGCTTGATCTCGACGGCGTGGCCCTCGATCCACATGTCCAGGTAAGCGCCCACGGTGACCGGGTTGCGCTCGACGTACTGACCCCGCCGAGCATTCACCCTGGCTTCGTCGCGCGCAGCCTTCGCCTCAGCCTCGGTCGCGAACCCGCCCACCCACTTCGGCTTACTCAACCCGGTGCGCGGATCGGTCACCCGGATCACGTAGGACCAGGTCGAGCCGCGTGGCCGGGTCACCGGGAGCCACGGCCCTTGGATGTCCGCTGCCGGGTCGGTTTCACCGCGCGGGCGCAGTACCGGCACAGCGTGTCCGGTGCCGTGGAGCGGACTGTCGCAGACCGGGCAGTGGAACGCATACGCCCGCGTCGTGGTGGCGAGCTGCGCGGCCGTCAGCACTAGGACCGCGAGCACGGTCAACAGGGCGACGGGGAGTCGCAGTTCTCCCGGCCGTCCGACGTGCCTGCGCCGCTATGCTGCTGGCGATCCGGCCCGATGGTGAGGAGCGAGATCCGTGACGGACCAAGGCGTGCGGGTTCGTTGTGCCGGTCTCCTCGTCCGCGACGGCCACGTCCTCATGGAGTCCCTCGTGGGTGTCGAGCGTTGGTGTCCGATAGGTGGAGGACTCCAGCCGGGCGAGACCGTTCCCGAAGCGATTGTTCGGGAGTTCCGCGAGGAGGTCGGTTGGGAGGTCTCGGTGGGCGAGATGGCCGTTGTCACAGACGACCTGTTCCGTTCAAGCCAGGGCACGATGGAACACGCCATCGCCTTCTTCGCCTGGGTCGACGGGGGACCCGAGGACGGTTCCATCCCGGCGTCACCTCCTGGTGAGGAGCACCAGGAGCTTGCCTGGATACCCCTATCCGGACTCGGCAACGTGACACTACTGCCACACCACCTCAGCGACGACATCCCCGCTGCGTTGCAGTCAGGAAGGATCGTCTTCCGCAGCGAGCGACGAGTGCCGCTTGTCTGATCCGCGCGACCCCTGCGGAGGACGTGGACGGCTGGTGGCCCTCGTGGCTTCCCGCACTGAACCAGCATGATCTCTGGGCGTGCGTCATTGTCGATGCAGTACTCGCTGTCAGGCGCCGGGGGTGAATCGACGAGCGTCACGCCAGGGCCGCAAGTCCAGTTTAGAGTAGCGCTGCTGTATGCCATCGAGTGTCTCCGCGGTCCAGAACTGGTGGCCAGGGGGCGGGAAACCGAATAGTTCGAGTTGACGTGGCGTTGCACGGTGCACGAACTCGTACCACTCGGGCATGTGGCTTCGCGCCGCCCATGCCATCCGTTGGCCCCAGTCGACTTCGGCCGGACGGTAGATGAGTTGCATCGAGTATCGGGCGCCCCGAGACCTCCTGAGCCTGGTGCCGCGGTGGAAGGTCCGGGTGTTGAATGCGATGACTGTGCCGGCCGGGCCCGCACCGGACTGTTCTGCGGCGTACAGATGCGAGTTGTCGGCGGCCGAGACGAACTCGCCGGCACCACCGCCCCGAGGGTAAAAGTTCGGGTTCATCGGCAGGTGGTCGGTGTGGTCCCATGAGACCAAATGCGGCGGACCGAGCTCTTCAGGGACGTCGACGAGGAAGACGAAGAGCTCCAATTGCTGGTACCGGTTCTCCGTGGAAGGCACCAGGATCGTTTGATTGAGATAGTCGCGGTGCAGCGCCTGCTCGTAAGATACGGCGCCCGTGTACTTGGCCCACGCCTCCGCCGAGGAAATCCGCAGGTCAGTCTGCCTGAGCAAGTCCTCGGCCAGCTGGATGATCCGGGGATGCACAGCCAGGAGACTCAGCTCGGTACTGGAGAACGGGAACTCGTCGATCCCGTCGAACTCGTCATCAACATAGCGGGTACGACGTGGATCGGTGCCGTCATGAAACCCCTCCGGGGTGGGAAACATCGTCTCCACCTCCCCGAGTGCGGCCGCCAGGTCATTGCCCGTCAGAAAGCCGGGCAGGATCACAAACCCATCGGTGCGCCAAGCGTCTGCGGTGCCGTTATCCATGCGTCCACGTTGGCGCTCCGGCGGTCGATGTGCAACAGAGTTTGTGAGGGGCCACACCGAGCAGCACGTCCTCAAAGCAGGTCGCCCACTGCTAACGGCCTTGCTAACGCGAGGGCTGGACGTCAAGGAATGCACTGAACAGCAGCGGACTTGTTAGTGCAGGTCAGCAGAACGGCCCCGTTCATCAGCGACCGATCTGGACGGCACATATCCGCCTACGGATCAGAAGGTGAGGGGTTCGAATCCCTTCGGGCGCGCATCCTGAACCCCAGGCCAATGCACTTCCGGCCTGGGGTTCCATCGTCTCCGCGCCTCGGCTTGCCAACTGGGCACCAGCGCCTCGAGGCCTTGCGGTGGCGACCCGCGCCGCGCGTCCGGCGCGGTCCAGGTGACGAGGAGTTCGGCTCCAGCTGACACGCAATGTCCCTGCGATGTCGGAGCGCTCCGCTCGGGCGGCCGACTGCCGGCCGGCATCCGCAGGGACGGCCCAATTCGGTGAGGTCGCAGCCTTGATCGCCGCGGCGAGTTCGGAGTCGGCGCCCACGGGCACCAGCCTTCCACTCGGGAGAAGGCTCCACGAGCATGGCCCGGCCTTCCGAGCCGGGCGTGCGACCTGGCGGCCGTCCCGGGCCCGTCGGCCGGCAAGCACGTTCACAGCCGTGGCCAGCTCCACCATGCCTGCAAAGTCACGTCGGGCGTCGCGAACGGAACGCTCAGGGGCGTGCGTCGAGCTTCGCGAGCAACGTCTCAGCGATGGCGTCGGTCTCCCGGATCGACAGCGTCGGCACGCCGTCCCAATGTGTTCCACCCTCAGGAAGGGTCGCCGCCAAGTGGAAGTGGACGTGCGGCACTGACTGATGTGCCGGGATCCCGTTGTTCTGCCAAACTGCCAAGCCCTCGGCGCTGTGCGCACGAGCGATCGCAGCCGCCCACCTCTGCACGCTCCGCATGAGTGCTTCGGCCACAGGTGTCGGAACATCGATGATGGTCTCGTAGTGGTCGACCGGGACGACCAGCACATGGCCGCGGCCTCGCTGTTCGCGCGTCACCAACACTGCGGTCAGCGCGTCTCTGTCGATGATGGTGTAAGGCCTCCGACCAGCCAGATACTCGCAGAACGCACACGGGTCATCGATCGGGACCTGGATCCGCATCCGCGTACGGTAGCGACCATCGCACCCCAAGCCGCTCGCACCCGCGGCTGGAACGCCGGCATCCTCGCGATCCCGGCCTCGCCGACTGCCGGCGGAAGCGCAACGTCGACATCCATGTCGGCTGCTGGGGGGTCGGCGGTGCGGAACGCTCAGTGGTACCCGGACTGGTATCGGTTCGACCGGCGGTGCTGATCGGCCATCGACGTCAGGGCGCGACGGGGTGGGCGAGGACGGTGTGGAAGGACGCCGCGATGGCCGTCCTCGTCCCCAGCCCGGTCCGTTCCTTGATCGCCGCGATGTGCTTGTCGACCGTCTTCTCGGTGATGTTGAGCGCGTCGGCGATGTCGAGGTTGCTCGCGCCAGCGGCGATCAGCGCGGCCACCTGGCCCTGGCGCAACGTCAGGTACACCGGCTCGGTGGCCGCCCCCGACGCGGCCCCGAGCGCGACCGGCAGCGACACCGTCGCCAGGTCCTCGCGCCGGGTCAGACCGAGGGCGCGCAGTGCGCTGGCCACGTAGCCCTCGACCGTCCGCACGCCGAGGAACAGCGCCGCCGCGATCTCCCGGTTGGTGCCGCCCGCGGCCGCCAGCGTCGCGACCTCGAGCTGCCGTGTGCTCAACAGCCCCTCGGCCGCGGCCACCGGCGTCCGGAACAACTGCACGGCCCGGGTCCGGACGGCGGCGACACGCGCCTCGCTCGCATAGGCGTCGAGGTCGGCGAGCGCACCGAGCGCCGCGTCCCGCCGGCCACGGCGGACGGCGTCGGAGAGCAGCAGCCAGCGGGTCCGGAAGATCTCGAACCCATTGCCCAGATCCTCGACGACCGGCGCCTCCAGGACCGCGGACCCCGACAGCAGCGCCCGCATCCGCTCCCGCACGATCAGCACGTACGGCGACGGCATCATGTGCTCGACGACGCGCTGCAGCCGCTCCGCGCCGACGGTGTCGCCGTCGGCCACCGCGGCGGCGAACAGCATCTCCGCGATCAGCGCGCGGTCGGAGTTGGTGAGCACCAGCTCGTCGATGTCGCCGTCGGCGAGGACGATGCGGCGGGCGCCGTCGGCGTCGCCGAGGCTGGTGAGGACGATCGCCATCTCCATGAGCACCGAGTGGCCGAGCGACCGCCGGCCCTCGCGCCAGTCGCCGAGCAGGAGCAGCCGTTCCAACTCCGACATCGACGCGCCGCCGTCGGGCAGCTGCTCGCGCGACATCACCGCGAGCACGTGCTGGACGGAGCGCGTGTGCATCCACCACGACCAGTTGCCGGACGCCTCGAAGCCGGTCAGGGCACGCTCGATCAGCTCCGCGGCATCGCCCACCCGCAGCTGTGTGGTGTAGCTGCAGCCCGTGGTGTGATCGAGGAACGGTTCCATGGCGCGGAGTCCCGCGCGCTCCGCCGC
This sequence comes from Jiangella endophytica, assembly GCF_003427025.1. Classification (GTDB taxonomy): domain Bacteria; phylum Actinomycetota; class Actinomycetes; order Jiangellales; family Jiangellaceae; genus Jiangella; species Jiangella endophytica. Next base: position 433,289 of record NZ_QVAI01000002.1, on the reverse strand, counting down.
GCGCCGGGCGGCGTCCGCGACCACGAGCGCCTCGGCGACCAGCGAGTGCGCCAACGACAGCGTCGGCACCCAGTACAGCAGGTCGATCGCGTCGAGGATCTCGGCCGGGTCGTCGCGGGCGAGCAACTCCAGCAGACCGAGCCGGGCCTGCTCCTCGATCGACAGCTGCTCCGCCCAGTCCGCCGCCGACGGCGGCGCGGTCCAGCCGCCCGCCGGCTCGACGCCGTCCATGACCAGGCGATGGAAGGCGACGGCGACCAGCGCGCGGATGTCGGTCGCGGCCGACTCGGGGGCGCCGGGCGCGCCGTCGAGCGAGAGCGTGAACGCGCCGAAGGACGGTTCGAACGCCGCGCCCAGCTGCCGCTGCACTTCGATGTCCCGGCACAGGGCGGGATCGGACACCGTCGGCAGCACGGCCGTCAGGCGGTCATGGGCCGGCCGCTCGCGACCGCTGAGCTGCTCGTAGCGCGCCAACCGCAGCGTCCCCCGCGGCGACACACCCAGCAGCTGCGCGGCCACGCCCTTGGTCAGTGCGGTCAGCGACCGGCCCGCGAGCGCATCGGCTTCCCCGGCGACGAGCCCGTGCCTCATCGCCACCGCCGAGAAACCGTGGAAACCCCCATGCCCGGCCAGCGGCCTGCGTAGGAACCCCACTCGTCCATGCCGTGTCCCCTCCCTACGGTCGAGCCGTGACTTCGACGACCCCTGCCCGTTTCCGGGCCGCGGCCACCTGCGCCGTTACAACGGTCCTGCTCGCACTGACGTTTCCAGCCACACCTGCTCACGCCCTCGGCCTGACCTGCCGATGGACCGGAGCCGGGGGCGATGCTAACTGGTCGACCGCACAGAACTGGGCCGATTGCGGGGGTGGAGCTCCCGGAGACGGCGATGAGGTGGTCTTCAGCGCCGGCGCGGCCGAGAAGAACCCCGTCAACGACCTCGGCGGAACGACGTTCAGCGTGCTGCGCGTCGAGGAGCCCGGCTACGAGCTCTCCGGCGACGACATCGAGGCGCACTTCCTCAACATCTCGGCGCCGACGACGCTCGCGACCGGCCTGGAGGTCCCGTCCGGCGCGGGCGAGCACCTGCACCACGTCGCCGCCGATCTCACCATCCAGGCACCGCACCAGCTGCGGTTCACCCAAGCGGCGAACGCGACGGACATCGTCCAGCTGACTGACGGCGCGACGCTCGCGGCCCGCGTCGGCGGTGACGACCAGGCGCTGCGGTTCCGCGGCACCGGCACCGTCGAGCTGCGCGGCAGCACGTACGCGGGCACGATCGGCCTGGAGGACGACGTCACGCTGCGATGCGGCGGGACGGACTGCGGCGGCGCCGGCGGCGCCGTCACCGTCGACGAGGAGGCGACGCTCGAGTTCACCGCCGACACCGAGTTCCAGCGGCCGATCACACTGGGCACCGGCCCGGTGCTGGGACCGTACTCGCTGGTCGCCGGCCCGCACGCGGTGACGCTCGCCGAGCCGGTGACGCTCGGCGCGTACGTGCACGTGCAGGGCGGCACCGGCGGCGACCCGCTGGAGTTCGCCGGCGACCTGCACGTGGGCACCGGCACGCTGGCCCTCGACGGCGACGCGACCGTGCCGCAGTTCGCCAGCCTGACCAGCGACCCGAACGGAGAGGTGCGGGTCGGCACGGCGCACGGCCCGGGACGCCTCAGCATCGAGGAGGGCCAGTTCGGCCACGAGGGCTGGACGGCGGTCAACGGGGCCGAGTCGCTGCTCGTCGCGAACGACGCGCTCGCGCTGGGCCCGGTGGGGTCGAGCATCACGACGGTGTACGACGGCGCCACCGTCGGCACCGAGGACACCATCACGCTCGACGAGGAGATCCGGGTCGGCGACCAGTCCATCCTGGCGACGCTCGCGCCCGGAGCGAGCCTGACGGTGACGGACATGAGCCTGGCGAACGGCGGCGGCCGGGTCGAGACCCGGGCGACTCCGTCCGTCGTCGACCTGGTGTCGGTCGGGGGCGAGGGCGACCTGAGCCTGGCGAGCGCCGGCATCGATGCGCCGATCATCTTCAGCGACGGCGGCTCCAGCACGTACGTGGGTTCCACGGTGGCGGAGAGCGGCGGCGTCTCGCTGCACCGCGACACGTCCGTGCCGGGCGACTTCGAGATCCAGGACGCGCACGTCACCACCGTCCACACCGGTCACGCCGACCTGCACGACCTGATTCCGGACACCGCCGCGCTGTCGATCACCGGCGGCGGGACGTTCGTGCTCAACGACAACGAGGCGATCGGCGCGCTCGGCGGCTCCGGCTCCGGCGGCTCGGTGCTGCTGGTCGACGCGGCGTCCGAGCTGTCCGTCGTCGGCGCGGCGACCACGACGTTCGGCGGCGACCTGCGTGGCGCCGGGACACTGCGGCACGGCGGCGACGGCGCGCTGACGCTGGGCGGCGACTGGACCCAGAACGCCGACGGATCCCGGCTGGCCGTGGCCGGCGGGACGGTCGCGGTGAACGGCGACCTCGGCCAGACGGCGGCGACGGTGCAGGGCGTGCTGCGTGGTGTCGGCACCGTCGGGACCCTGGCACTCGACGGCGGGACGGTCGCTCCCGGCGCCTCGGCGGGCTGTCTCACCGTCGACGGCGAGTTCACCGGTCACGGCACCCTCGGCGTCGAACTCGGCGGGCATGAGCCGTGCGGAACGTTCGACCGGATCGCGACCGGCCATCAGACCCTCGGCGACCTCACCTGGGACGTCACGGTCCTCGACGGGTTCGCACCCGCTGAGGGCGACGAGTTCGCCGTCGTCACCACGTCGGGGCCGGGCAGCACCGACCTGCCGGCGCAGGAGGTCACGTCCGGCGAGTATGTGTTCGACGCCGTGTGGGACGGGACCGACGTGCTGCTGCGGGTCACCTCGGCGCCCGAGCACCCGGCGCCCACACCGTCCCCCTCGCCGTCGGACGAACCGACCGGGTCACCCACGGACGGTCCGGGCGACGACTCCGGCGACGGTTCCGAGGACGGTTCCGGCGACGGCTCGGACGGTGGCTCGGACGGTGGCGTCGGCGACGACCCGGCCGAGGACGGCGACCTGCTGCCGGACACCGGCGTGTGGACGCTGGGTGGGGTCGCGCTCGCGACACTGCTGGTCGCGGGCGGGGTACTGGCGCTGCGGGCCCGCCGCCGGGCGATGAGCGCCGTCTGATCGATCGGGAGTCGCCCGCCCACCAGCGGGCGACTCCCGAACCGCTCCACCGCGCCGGGGCCGAGCACGGCCAGCCCGCGAAGCCCCGTCAGCACACCTGCTCACCGCCGGCGAAGGACCCACGACCTCGGCACGACCGGCCTGATTCCCGTGAGCGCGCCAGCGTCCCGCCGCACCGGCAGGTCAGGACCAGGCGCCGGCCGCGGCAGCGTCACGGACGACATCGCGGAAGTCGCGAGCCGGACGGCCGAGGGCACGCTCGACGCCGTCGGAGAGATAGGCGTCGATGCCGCGGCGGATCGGGCCGATGAGGCTCGCATAGACGTCGGCGTCGGCCTCGGGCCAGCCCTCGTCGACCAGCTCACGCACGAGGTCGTCGTGTTCGAGGCGGGTGTAGCGGACGTCGCGGCCGGTCGCCGCGGAGATCTCGGCGGCCACCTCGGTCATCGTCAGGGCGCGCGGGCCGGACAGCTCGTACGTCTGTCCGACATGCCGGTCGTCGGTCAGCGCCGCCACGGCGACCGCGGCGATGTCGTCGACGTCGACGAAGCTGGCCGCGCCGTCGCCGGCCGGCAGTCGCAGGTCGCCGGCGAGGACGGCGTCGCGGAAGAAGCCCTCGCTGAAGTTCTGCGCGAACCAGCCCGGGCGCAGGATCGTCCAGTCGACCGCCGCCGAACGCAGCGCTGCCTCGCCGTCGATGTGCGCGTTGTCCTCCATCAGGTGTGCCGGCAGGTAGTCGGGCACGTCGACGCCGCGACCGGAGAGCAGCACGATGCGCTCGACGCCACTGCCGATCGCGGTGTCGATGAAGGGCCGTGTGACCGGGGCGGCGTCGTAGGGCACCACGAACGCCGTGCGCGCGCCGTCGAGCACGGCCGGCCAGGTGGCGTCGTCGGTCCAGTCGAACGGCGGCGCGCTCTTGCGGCCGGCTTGGCGGGTGGGCACGCCGAGGTCGTCGAGGCGGGCGGCGACGCGGCGGCCGACCTTCCCGGTGGCGCCGATGAGGAGAATCGTCATGCCGCCAGCCAACCGTCACCGGGTTGGACGCTGAATGGTCCAGGCGCTCCAATCCATGCGACGTCGTCTACGGTGGTGTGATGGATGCGCTGACCGACCTGCTCGACGACGTCCGGGCGAGCGGTGCGTTGATCGGGCGGACGGTGCTCGACCCGCGCTGGTCGGTCCGGTTCGCGACCGGCGCCGAACTGACGCTGCTCGCCGTCCTCGACGGCACCGCATGGCTCCTGCCGGCGGACGGCGACCCTGTGCGGGTCGGTGCGGGCGAGGTCGCCATCGTCCGCGGACCGGAGCCGTTCACCGTCGCCGTCGACCCCGCCGCACGGCCCGAGGACGCCGTCAAGCTCGCCGACTACTGCGCGTGGAGCGTGCGAGCCGGCGCCGCTGGACGCACCTGCGACCCGGGCGCCAGCGGCGACACCGTCGTGCTGACCGGGACGTACGACGGTGCGGCCGGCATCAGCGAGCGGCTGCTCGACGCGCTGCCGCGGGTCCTGGTGATCGCCGAGGACGACTGCCCGTGCCCGATGCTGGATCTCGTCGCCGACGAGATCGCCGCGAATCGGCCCGGCCAGCAGGTCGTGCTCGACCGCCTGCTCGACCTCATGCTGGTCTCGACGCTGCGCGGCTGGTTCGACCGGCCGCAGGCGCGGGCGCCGCACTGGTACGGCCGGCTGGACGACTCGCCGGTGAGCCAGGCGCTGCGCCTCCTGCACGACGACCCCGGCCGCGGGTGGACGGTCGGCTCGCTGGCCGCTGCGACCGGGGTGTCGCGGGCGCTGCTGGCCCGCGACTTCGCCGCTCGGGTCGGCGAGCCGCCGATGAGCTACCTGGCCGGGTGGCGGCTGTCGATCGCGGCCGACCTGCTGCGCGAGACCGACGCGACCATCGAGAGCATCGCCCGTCAGGTCGGATACGGCAGTGCGTTCGCGCTCAGCGCCGCGTTCAAGCGGCGCCGCGGTCTGACACCGTCGCAGCATCGTGCGGTAGGCCGCTCACTGCACGGGCCGACACGCCAACCCGCCGATGCCGCCGGCTGACGCGTCACGCCACGATCGGTCCCCGCGGCCGCCGGACTGTCAGCCTCGCAAGGCGGCGTCGAACCGAGACCGCCGCGGATCGTCGGCCGTGCCGAGCAGGCCGATCCCCTCGTCGTAGGCCGTGCGCGCCTCGTCGCGGCGATTCAGCGCCATCTTGAGCTGCGTCTCCGTCAACAGCACGTTGACCAGGCCGTCCGTCGCGCCGAGCTCGCGCAACAGTGCCATCGCGGTGGCGGCATGGTGCGCTGCCCGGTCAAGATCGTCGGTGCGCAGGCCGGCCTCGGCGAGGGTGCCCAGGCTCATGCCCTCGATGATGCGGTTGCCGGAGCGCCGGCTCAGCTCCATCGACTGCTGCGCGTGCGCGATGCTCTCGTCGTAGCGGCCGAGCAGATTCAGGGTGTTGCCGAGGTTGAGATGGCAGGCCGCGACCTCCGGCGACAGCATCGCCGGGACATCGGAGCGCTCCCATCGGGCGGCCGCCACCAGTGACGCCCGGTAGGTCTCGACCGCGGCCTCGAGATCGCCGGCCCGGTTCTGGGTGATCCCCAGGTTCATCAGGACGGCGGATTCCGTGCCGACATCGCCAGCCGCGCGGCAACCTGCCAGCGCCTCCCGCAGGGCCGCGGCCGCCTGCTCTCCCGCACCGCCCCGGTGGTAGGCGTTGCCCAGGTTGTTGTAAGCGACGTATCGGGCGGCCTCGTTCAGGTGTTCGGCCGCGGTGACTCCGGCAAGGGCGATCTCGATGCGCTCGTCCTGATAGGCGGTGCCGATGAGCAGGACGCGGCCGAAGTCCCACGCGAGCTTCCAGGCCTCCTCGTGCCAGCCGAGTTCGGAGAGGCGCAACGTCAGGAACATGAGGGCACGGTGCTCGGTCCGGCACCAGGCCCAGGCCGCCTCACGATCGGCGAAGGTCATCGGCTGGATGTCGGCGGGCGGACCGAGCAACGGTGCCCGGCGCACATTGGGACGCAGCCGGTCGGCGGCGTTGCGGACGCTGTGCACGTACCAGCCGAGACCACGAGCGCCGGCCGCCAACAGCACCTCCGGGTCGTCGACGGTGTCGGCCAGCAGCGCGGCGTACACCCGGACGAGATCGTGGAACCGGTAGCGGCCACGCACGCTGAAGAGGAGAGAGAGGTCGGCGAGGTGGTCCAGCAGCCGCCGGACGTCGGCCACCGGCATACCGACGACGGATGCCGCGAGGTCGGCGCTGAAATCCAGCGGCGTCACCCACCCGAGGTACCGGAACACTCGCGCCGACTCCGGCTCGAGCGCGGCGTAGGACCACGAGATGACCGCCCGCACACTGGCCGTCGGCCCATCGTCGATGTCGTCCAGGGCCTCCATCCTCGCCTGCCCGTCGCGCAGCTCGCGGACCAGCGTCGCCGAGTCACGGTCGCGATGACGCGCCAGGTACTCGGCCCCGATGAGGAGGGCGAGCGGCAGGTGTTCGCACAGCTCGGCCAGCTCGCCGACAGTCGGCTCGTCGATGCTCCACGCGTCGCCGGCCACGTCGGGATGCGAGACGCCGCCCGATCGTCCGCCGCCGGACGGATACAGCGCACCGGCGCGGCGCGCCTCGTCACCAGTGCGCCGCTCGTCGCCAGAAGCCCACCCGTCACTGGAGCCCAGGTCGCCGGAGCTCGAGCCGTCACCAGAACGCGAGCCGTCGGTGGAGGACGACGCTGCGCCGGCGGAATCGGTGCCGAACCCGCCGACGGTCAGCCCGTGCCGGCGCATCCGATCGGTCAGCAACTCGACCGCCTCGTCGGCCGGCAGGCGGTCGACGGCGATGCGGCGGGCGCCCTCACGTGCGGACAACCCTCGCAGCGCGTTGCGGCTGGTCACCACCACCCGCCCGGAGGTTCCGGGGAGCAGCGGCCGGACCTGTTCGGAGTCGCGGACGTTGTCGAGGACCACCAGCATGCGGCGACCCGCGAGCAGCGTCCGGTACAACGCCGCCCGTGCGTCCAGTCCGTCGGGGACCTGGTCGGCAGCTGCGCCGAGCCCGCTCAGCAGCTCGCCGAGCGCCGTCAACGGCTCGAGCGGACGGCGCTCCGCGAAGCCACGCATGTCGACGAAGAGCTGACCGTCGGGGAACGTCTCCTGCCGCTGGTGCGCCCAGTGCACGGCCAGCGCCGTCTTGCCCGATCCGCCCTGACCGGTGACCGCGACGAGCACCGTCCCGGGCGCATCGGGATCGTCGATGCCGAACGCGTCGTCGAGCGCGGCGAGCGCCTCGGACCGTCCGACGAACGCGACATCGGCGGGCAGCTGGCGCGGGTGGATCGCGCCCGGGTCGGTCGCCGCGCGCGACGACGTCGCCGCCGATGATGTGCCGGCGCGGCCGGCCGGGCCGGACGCGGCGCCGGGGTTCAGCAGCTCGGCGTGCAACCGCTGCAGCTCCGGTCCCGGGTCGGCACCGAGCTCGTCGACCAGCCGCAGCCGCACCTCTTCGTAGGTCGCCAGTGCTTCCGCGGTGCGGCCGGCCGCGGCGAGCGATCGCAGGTACCGCGCCCACAGCGACTCGCGCAGCGGATGCCGTGCGGTCTCGTAGCGCAGCCGCCCGGTCGCGTCGTCGATCTCACCCGTGGCCAGCGCGAGGTCGGCCGCCCGCTCGAGCGCGCTCAGGTAGCGCTCGGTCAGGCGCGGCGCCTCGACGGCCACCAGCGCATCGGCCTCGACTCCGAGGTACGGCGCGCCGCGCCACAGCTCCAGCGCATGGCCGAGCAGCTTCCGCTCGACCTGCACGTCGGCAACCGCCGTCGCCTCGTCGAGCAGCACCTCGAACCGCAGCACGTCGACCTGGTCAGGCCGGACGTCGAGGGTGTACCCGCCGGGCCGGCTCGCGACGACGGCGTCGGGCAGCATGGCCCGCAGCCGGGCGATCCACGTCTGGACCGTGCGCCGGACGTTGACCGGCGGCTCGTCGCCCCACACGAAGTCGCCGATCGCGTCCAACGACACCGTCTGCCCGGCCGACGACGCCAGCACCGCGATGATTCCGCGCAGCCGGCCGCTCGTCACGATCACGGGACGGCCGTCGCGCCGGTACTCGAACGGCCCGAGCAGGCCGAACCAGACGGCGCCACGGTCGTCACCGGCGACGGTGCTGGGCGAGGCGGTCACGCACACAGCATCGTCGTTAGGTCATCCGCATGTCACCCTCCCGCGTCAACTCGTCGCCAAACGGCGCCTCGAAACGGGATCGGGCCGTGGTGCGGCCCGAGCCCATGCCCGTCGGTCGGCCGGCGGTCGCGCCTCGCGCGCCGGATCAGTCCATCGGCATCACCTGCCGCACGGCACAGGCCGTCCGGGTGAGATCGCGGAAGTCGATCTGCTCGCCACCACCGAAGACGCGGACCGCGACGCCAGGTCGAGCGAGCCAGAAGAACTCACCGGCGTCGGAGAAACCGGGTCCGTCGGGGTGGGCGAACAACTCGGTCGCCCAGGCGGCTGGATCGCGTTCGAGGTACTCGACCAGGAACCCCCGCAACGCCGCCACGTCGGTGAACAGCGGACTGCGCATGACCGTGACCTGGAGATCGACACGGTAGGACTCGTCGGGGTAGGGGCCGGACTCCCAGACGCGCGACCGGAACCCGACGTCGTCCCACTCGTACTCGAAGTCGGAGACGAGTGGACCGAGGCCCTGTGGGACCCAGCCGAGCACGAAACCGTCGAGCTGCTGCGGATGGCGCGGTGGCGGCATGGGCCGGCAGTCGACCGTCCACCCGGCGACGACGGATGCCTTCGCGACGCCCGCCGGCGCGAGGGCCGGTCTGCCTTCGACCGGGGTAGTGGCGTCCGGCACCATCCCGGACGACGCGCCCCCCACCGACACCGCTCCCGTCGGCGCCGCTCGCGCCGTGGTGCTCGACGCCGACGCCGGGGTCGAGGCAGGCGCAGAGGTGGCGATCGAACCTCCCGCGACCAACGCGGCAACCGTCAGTCCGCACACCGCGGCACCCTTGATGAGCTGCATGAACAATGTCCTTTCCCACGACGATGACGGAGCCCGAGGCCCCGGTCCGGCAGCTCGGCCGGACCACTTCATCGTTCGCCGAACAGGCACTCGTCCGCTCCCGCCGATCCCGGAAATGTGGACAACTGAGGAGATCGGCGAGGGCTGTGGACACGGCCTGTCCGCGTGGCGTCCCGACGGTGGCGAACCGAGGACCGTTACGATCCGCAGTGATCGACAAGTCTCTGGGGGGAGGCGACGAGGTGGGCGTGCTTCGGGCCCACGGCGCCTCAATGGGTGCGGGAGTAGGGAATCGATGCCGTTGACGCTGCGCTATGCCGCGCGCTCCGACGTCGGCCTGGTCCGGGAGGGCAACGAGGACTCCGGCTACGCCGGCCCTTATCTCCTGGCCGTCGCCGACGGTATGGGCGGGCACGCAGCGGGTGAGGTCGCCAGCCGGGCGGCCATCGACGAACTCGTCAACGCTGACCAGTTGCCCGACGGCGATCCGATCGACGTGCTGTCGGCGGCCGTCAGCGCCGCCAACGGCCGCATCGACGACATGGCGCGCGCCGATCCGTCCCGAGCCGGCATGGGTACGACGTCGACGGCGCTGCTGTGGAACGGCGCCCAGCTGGCGCTCGGCCACATCGGCGACTCCCGTGCCTACCTGCTGCGCAACGGGTCGTTGACCCAGATCACCCGCGACCACACGTTCGTCCAGTCTCTGGTGGACGACGGACGCATCACTCCGGAGGACGCCCGCGAGCACCCCGCGCGCTCCGTCGTGACGAAGGTGCTGCAGGGGCAGTCGCCGATCCGTCCGGACTACTCGATCATCGACGTGCAGGCCGGCGACCGCCTGCTGATCTGCAGCGACGGGCTGTCCGACGTCGTCACCGACCAGGAGATCGAGACCACGCTCGGCCGAGCGCACACCATCGACGATGCCGCCGACCAGCTCATCGCGATGGCGCTCGACTCCGGCGCGCCCGACAACATCACAGTCGTGATCGGCGAGCTCGTCGAGGCCGACGCCGCCGGCGACGGCGCGCCCGCCACGTCGTACATCGTCGGATCGGCGGCGGAGGCCATCGAGGGCGGCGAGCCGGCGGAGCTCACCGAGGATCCCGAGGCCATGCGCTACGCGCCGCGGGCCCGGCGGCGCCGCCGTCGACGCTGGCTGCGCCCGCTGATCGCCGTCGCCGCCGTGATCGCGGTCGGCTGGGCCGGCCTCACGGTCGCGAACGGCTGGGTCCGCGAGCAGTACTACATCGGCGTCAGCGACGGTGAGGTCGCCATCTACCAGGGGGTTCGGCACGAGCTCGGCCCCGTGCACCTGTCCGAGCTGTACGCCGTGCCCGGGGGCCTCCCGATGGAGGCGCTGCCGACTGTCTACCGCGACGAGGTCGACGCGACCATCACGGCCGGCGATCTCGACGAGGCCGAGCAGGTGGTCCACACGCTGCGACTGCGCGCCTGCCGCGCACACGCGCGCGAGACGACGGCGACCGAGGGCGCCAACGTCGACGAATGGCTCGGCGACGAAGTCGGTTTTCCCGGCCTGCTCTGTTCCGACTGACCGGCGTCCGCTGAACCGTCACGGCCGCTACGGACGTGCGGACTCGGCGGACGGCGATCAGCGGCGCCGGTACCGGCGGTCCCGGCCGAGCGCGTACGTGCACGCCAGCCGCCCACCAGACCACCGGCCGCGATCCCCGCGACCCACCGAGAACGTCCACACCAGCCACCCGCCAGACCACCGGCCGCGATCCCCACGACTAGGCGGCGCGGGAGGCGGTGGGTCAACGTGCCGGCCCAGCGCCCGCGGACGCCATCGTCGAGCCGCCCACAGCCCGCGGACACCGACGTCGAGACGTGCGGCCCGGAGCACGCCCGACGGACGCAGCCCCGCACCGTCCCGTCCGGAGCCGACACTCAGACCAGTACGACCTTGCCCGTCGTCCGGCGGGTCTCGAGGGCGGCGTGCGCGTCGGCGGCGCGGTCGAGCGGGAAGCGTTGGACCAGCGGGACCAGCCGTCCGGCAGCGGCCTCGGCCAGCGCTCGCGTCTCGAGCCCGCGCAGGAAGCCGGGCCGGCCGACCTGGTGCCGGCTGATCGGCCAGGTCGCGGTGAGCCCGTGGTCGACGAGGTCGGTGGAGGCGAACGGGACCAGCTCGCCGGAGGACCAGCCGAACATCACCAGCCGCCCGCCGACGCCGAGCAGGTCCATCGCCGCCCGCCCCAACGCACCGCCGACGCCGTCGAGCACGACGGTGACCTCGCGGTCGCCGAGGGCGGCGCGGACCCGCTCCGGCCAGTCGGGGTCCGTGTAGTCGACGGCGTGGGTGGCACCTAGCTCGCGGACCCGCGCGAGCTTCTCCGCACCCCCGGCGACCCCGACGACGACGGCGCCGGCGTTGCGCCCGGCCTGCACGACGAGGCTCCCCACCCCACCCGCCGCGGCCGTCACCAGCACGACGTCGTCCGCGGTCAGCGCAGCGCGGTCCAGCACACCGACGGCGGTCCGCCCGGTCCCGATCATCGCCACGGCAGCGTCCGGTTCGAGACCGTCGGGCAGTACGTGCACCGACCCGACCGGCACGACCGCCAGCCGCGCGTACCCGGAGCCGGCCTGGCCGAGGTGCGCCACGACCCGTCGGCCCACCCAGGCCGCGTCGACACCGTCACCGGCGGAGTCCACCGTGCCGGCCACCTCGCGACCGGGGATCGACGGCAGCGCCGGCAGCGGCAGCGGACCGCCACCGCCCTGGCCGGCCCGCAGCACCGTGTCGATCAGGTGCACGCCGCTGGCCTCGACGGCGACACGGACCTGACCGGCCGCCGGCAGCGGATCGGGCACCTCTTCGAAGCGCAGGTTCTCGGCCGGGCCGAACTCGTGCAGACGGATCGCGTGCATTCGGGGTCCTTCGCGTCGTGGCGCCCCGCCGTACGCGGCGCGTCCGTTGGCTTCGCGTGCTGTCGTCGCTACGCTAAAACCTGAAGCAAAGTTGAGGTCAAGTCGTCGAGGGGACGCCCGCCGTGGACACCGTCGCGTGGAACAAGTCCGAGCTGACCGTCGGTGAGCTGTCCAACCGCAGCGGCGTCGCGGTGTCGGCGCTGCACTTCTACGAGCGGCAGGGCCTCATCACGTCGCGGCGCACGTCCGGCAACCAGCGACGATACAAGCGGGCGACGCTGCGGCGGGTGGCCCTGATCCGCATCGCCCAGCGCGTCGGCATCCCGCTGGCCGAGATCAACCGCGCGCTGTCCTGCCTGCCCGATGGTCGCACCCCCAACCAGCAGGACTGGGAGGAACTGTCGCGTGAGTGGCAGGCCGACCTCGACGAGCGGATCCGCCGGCTGCAGCAGCTGCGCGACGACTTCACCGACTGCATCGGTTGCGGCTGCCTGTCGCTGCGCCGGTGTGCGCTGACGAACATGCACGACGAGCTGGGCGAACACGGTCCGGGCCCGCGTCGGCTGATCGAGGACGCCGACCCGGCCTGCTGCGGCTGACCTCTCGGGTCAGACCGGCGGGTCGAGCGCGACAGCGCCGGCGCCCACGACACCGACGACATCACCCAGCCCGGCCAGGACCACCCGGACCGCCTTCGCCGCCGGTGGCATCGCCTCACGGGTGACCAGCTCGGCCACCGGGTCCAGCAGCATGGCGCCGGCCCGCGTGACCCCGCCGCCCAGCACCACGACCTCGGGCTCGAAGGCGTTCACCAGGTCGGTCAATGCCTGACCCAGCAGGTCGGTGGTCTCGGTCCAGATCGCTCGGGCGAACGGATCACCAGCGGCGGCCGCGGCGGCGACGTCGGCCGCCGTCACCGGGTCCACGTCATCCAGGCTGGAAATGGCCCCGCCACGCAACCCGTCGGTCGCCCGAGCGGCGATGTTCGTGCCGGAGACGTACGCCTCGAGGCAGCCGCGCCGGCCACACGTGCAAGGCCGTCCGCCGGGGCGGACCATGACGTGGCCCAGTTCGCCGCCGTTCCCGGCCGCACCGCGGTGCAGCCGTCCATCGATGACGGCGCCGCCGCCCACCCCCGTCGAGAGGGTCAGGTAGATCATCGTCCGAGCACCGCGCGCCGCGCCGAACCGATGCTCGCCCAGAGCGGCGGCGGTCGCGTCGTTCTCGAGGTACGTCGGGAGGCCGAACGCACTCCGGGTCATTCGGCCCAGCGGCACGTCCAGCCAGCCCGGCAGGTGTGGCGGCGCGATCAGCACGCCGGCGGCGGCGTCGAGCGGCCCGCCACACGAGATACCGACGGCAGCGACGGGCCGTCCCGCCGCGGCGACGGCCCGGTGGCCCAACTCGAACAGCCGCCGGATCACGATCTCCGGCCCCTCCCACCGGCGGGTCGGCTCGGTGATCAGCCCGTGCACTGCCCCGTCTGGCGTCACCACGCCGACAGCCAGCTTGGTGCCGCCGATGTCCAGCCCCAGCACGGCCGACGGAGCCGCGGCGGCCGGTCCGCTGCCGGGGTCGGCGGTCATCGGAGCGGAGCACCGGTCGAGGCGCGGTGGACCAGCCGGGTTGGCATGGTGATCGTCACCGGCTCGGCGCCGGGGTACGCGATGCGTTCCAGCAGCCGGTTCACGGCGGCCGCACCCAGCGCCTCCTCGTCCTGGTCGACGGCGGTGACGCCGGGCGCCACCAAGCTCATCCACGGCGCATCATCGAAGGAGACGACGCTGAGGTCGGCCGGGATGCTCAGGCCGATCTCCCTGGCCGCACGCCAGACGCCCTCGGCCAGCACGTTGTTGGCCGCGAACACCGCCGTCGGCCGGTGCGGTCCGGCCAGCAGGGCGCCGGCCGCCTCCCGCGCGGCACCGACCTCGAGGTCCGACCCGACCACGAGGTCCGAGTCGGGCGGGACGCCTGCCGCGGCCAGGGCTGCGAGGTACCCGGCGTGCCGATCGCCGCCCATGGTCAGGGTCGCGGTGTCGACGAGTAATGCGATGCGCCGGTGACCCTGGCGCAGCAGATACGCGGTGACCCGCTGCGACATGGTCCGATTGGCGACGACGACGGCGTCACAGGTTCCGGCGGCGAACTGCCGGTCGACCTCGACGACTGGGACACGATGCCGGAGGAGGTACGTCGTGACCTCGGCCGAGGTGGGCGTGACGATCACTCCGGCGACCCGGGTCGCGACGAACGTCTCCGCGATCTCGACCTGGGTCTGCGCCGATCCGCCGTCGTCGCCGAGGACCAGGCTGAATCCGCGGGCGCGGGCCGTCTGCCCGATTCCGGCGGCGAGCCGGGCGTAGAAGGAGTTGCGCAGATCCGAGACCAGCACGCCGATGGAGAGGCTGACCTGCTGTTTGAGGTAACGGGCGGCGGCGTCGGGGACGTATCTGAGCTCCTCCGCGGCAGCGAGGATGCGCTCACGCGCACCGGCGGCGACGTAACCACGGCCGGTGAGGGCGCGCGAAGCCGTCGACCGGGACACCCCCGCGGCCACCGCGACGTCCTTGATGGTCGCGCGGCGGGTCAGTGCCGGCATCTCGCCGTCACCGTTGCTCCGGCGACCCACTACGCCTCCCTCACGGCTCGGCCTCGCGTGTCATGTTCTCGGCGAGCCACGACCGGCGTCCGGCGATGGCGGCAGCCTCACGTCCGAGCCTCCGTGGGCACGTGCTGGCCGGCTCCACGCCCAGCCTAGCGGGACCACCATCCATCCAGTGACCTCTACTTTCTCCGGCGGCACTCGGGACGGCGGGCGGGTCGCCGAGGCGCACGAGCAGCACCACATGCTCCGGACCGTCGTGCCGCCACTCGTTCAGGCCGTCCTCGCCCGCTGAACACCACGGAGCGCCGCCAGCGCTCCGATCACCGCGATGACCAGCGGCACGACCAGCGCCGGCCGCAACCCGTCCATGGCGGCGTCCCCGGCGCCGGCCGCGTACGCCGCCGTGACGGCGCTCAACCCCAGCGCCGCGCCGAGCTGGAACGCCGTGTTGACGACACCGCCGGCCAGGCCCTGGTCCTCGGCGTCGACGGCACCCGCGGCGGCCATCGTCAGCGGGCCGTACGCCAGCGTGAACGCCACCCCGATCAGCACGAACGCCGGCAGCAGCACCGACGCGTAGCTGGTCTGCGGACCCAGGAACTGCAGCAACAGGTACGCCGCCACGGCGGTCAGCTGACCGGCCAGAATCAGGCGCGGCGGGCCGAACCGGCCGACCAGCGGCGGCGCCAGCACCGGCGAGAGGATCGCCCCGACGACGCCGACCGGCGCGACCGCCAGCCCGGTCTCGAGCGCCGACCAGCCGCGGTGCTCCTGCAGGTAGATCGTCACCAGGAACAGCACCCCGATCCACGGCCCGAGCAGCGACATCGCACCGACCGCCACTCGCACCAAGGCGCCGGAGCGCAGCAGTCCCAGCCGGACCAGCGGCGCCGCGACCCGCCGCTCGATCGCGACGAACGCCACCACCAGCAGCGCGACGGCCGCGAACGACAGCAGCGTCCGTGCCGAGAGCCAGCCGGCGTTCGGCGCCTCGACCAGCGTGTACACGGCCAGCAGCATCGCGGCGGTGATGGTCAGCGCCCCGCCGACGTCGAACCGCCGCGCGGCAACGGGCACCGGGGCCGACCGCGGCAGCAGGAACACTCCGGCGACCAGTGCCAGCAGCCCGAATGCGGCCGGCGCGAGGTAGGTCAGCCGCCAGTGCACTTCCGTCAGCAGCCCGCCGGCCACCAGGCCGAGTGCCAGCCCGGACGCCCCGGTCGCGGTGAAGATCGACAGCGCCCGGTTGCGCGCCGGCCCGGCGGCGAAGCCCGTCGTGATGATCGAGAACGCGGCCGGCGCGCTGATCGCGGCGCTCACCCCGCTCACGAACCGCGCCGCCAGCAGCAGCGCCCCCGAGTCGGCCGCCCCGCCGACGGCGGACGCGGCGACGTAGACGGCCAGCGCGCTCAGCAGCATCCGACGCCGGCCCAGCAGGTCGACGACCCGCCCGCCGAGCAGCACGAACCCGCCGTAGCCCACGACGTAGCCGGTGATGACCCACTGCAGTGTGCTGGTGGACATGCCCAGCGCGGCGCCGGTATCGGGCAACGCGACGCCCTTCATCGAGACGTCGAGCGCGTCGAGGAACAACACCGCGCACAGCACGGCGAGCATGGCGCGGGCCTTCGCCGACAGCGTCGTATAGACGACCGCCGACGTGGTGGGTGCCGACACAGAGAGCCTCCAAGATCATGGACCGATCGGTCCGTAATTGCTTGGCGACCATTCTCAGCATCGGATTCGAGCAGTGTCAACGGTTTCAGACCGATCGGTCTGTTAGGGTGTGGTCATGGCGCGGAGACCGACCCCCGACGCCCGGGAGCGCATCCTCGAGACCGCCGGGCGGTTGTTCGACGAGCACGGCGTGCACGCCGTCGGCATGCAGCAGATCATCGACGAGGTCGGGGTCGGCAAGCAGCTGCTCTACCGCGAGTTCCCCAGCAAGGACGCGCTCATCGTCGCCTACCTGCGGTACCGCACCCGCGACTGGCGAGGCGTCGTCGACGGCGCCCGCGAGCGCACCGACGACCCCGCGGAGCAGCTGCTCGAGATCGTCCGGTCGGTCCAGCACACGACGCCGGGGACGCGCGGCTGCCCACTGCGCAACACCCACGCCGAGTTCCCCGACCCCGCCCACCCGGCGCACCAGGTGTCCATGGACCACTTCCGCGAGGCCCGCGAGCAGCTGCGCGAGCTGGCCCGGGCCACCGGCGCGCCGCGCCCGGACCGGCTGGGCGACCGCATCATGCTGATCCTCGACGGCCTCTACGTGAGCGGCTCGATCTTCGGCACCAGCATGACCGACGACGCCGTCGACTTCGCCCGCGACGTCATCGTCGCCGAGACGGCGGGGGCGCCGGCGCGCTGACCACGCCCGCGTCGGCCGGGCGCCTCCCGCGCCGACGCGCCCAACAGCCGCAGCCCGGCGGACACCCAGCCCGGTGCACCTGGCCCGCTGGCTTTGTGGGCGGATCGCCCGGATGTTCCACGTGGAACGAGCCTGCAGCCCCGAGACGGAGCGCTGCGCTCAGCGGGCCGGCTGGGCTCGCCACCAGCCGACCGTCGCCGCGACGGCATCGTCGAGCGGCGTCGGCCGCCGGCCGAACGTCTCCTGGAAGTCCGACGAGTCCAGGACGAACGACCGGCTGAACTGGTAGCGGGTCTCCTTGAGCTCGCGCATCATCGGCGATCCGAGGCCGAGGACGTCCTGCATCCAGTAAGGCAGCCGCCGAATCCGCGCCGGCGACGTGCCCGCGATCTCGGCCGCCTTCTTCGCCAGGTCGCGCGCGCTGAACGGCGCCACCGTCGGGACGTGCCAGGCCCGGCCGTAGGCGCGTTCGTCGCTGCCGGCCGTGGCGAGGGCGGTGGCGACGTCGTGGACATAGGTCCAGCTGCGCACCACGTCCGGGTCGTGCAGGTAGGTGGCCGGCTTGCCGGCGAGCAGCGGCGGGAAGAACCGGTCGCCGACGTGTCCCTGGCCGCGCACGCCCGGACCGTAGTAGTCCGACGCGCGCAGCTCGGTGACCCGGACCCGGCCCGCCTCGTGCGCCGCCAGCGCGTCCGCCCACATCGTCGCCCGAACCAGACCTTTCACGCCCGAACCGGTCAGCGGCAGGTCCTCGGTCATCGGACGGTCGACCGGGCCGTACGGGTACAGGTTGCCCAGGGTCGTGAGGACGGCGCCGTTCGTCTGCGCGGCACCGAGCATCGCGGCGGCCATCGGCGGCCAGTCCTGTGTCCAGCGGTGGTACTGCGGGTTGGCGCAGTTGTAGAGGACGTCGGCGCCCTGCGTGACCTGCGTCAGCCGGGCCTCGTCGGCGGCGCTGGCCGCGACCCTCGTGACGCCGTCGGGGCCCGACCCGGACCGGCTGACCACGGTGACCTCGTGGCCGTCGGCGACGAGGCGCTCGGCCAGCAGCCGGCCGATCTGCCCGGCGCCGACGATGACGTGCTTGCCCATGACCTGCTCCTCAGTGTCTCTCGCTCTCTTCCGAGAGCAATGCTCTCTCTTTGGAGCAACCATGTCAAGAGCAGTGCTCTCGATTCGGTGCAGTGCTCTGCTAGAGTCGTCGCCATGAACGCCGGACGCACCGCACGCGAGCGCGCCCGCGCCCAACTGACCAGAGAGATCACCGAGATCGCCCGGCGCCAGCTGGGCACCGAGGGCGCGGGAGGGCTCAACCTGCGCGCCATCGCCCGCGAGCTGGGCATGGTCTCGTCGGCCATCTACCGCTACTACCCCAGCCGCGACGAACTGCTGACCGCGCTGATCATCGACGCGTACACCGCGGTCGGCGAGGCGGTCGAGCGAGCCGACGCGGCCCGCGACCCCGACGATCACGCCGGCCGATGGCGAGCGGTCTGCCATGCGGTCCGCGACTGGGCGCTCGCGCACCCGCACGAGTACGCGCTCATCTACGGCTCCCCGGTGCCGGGCTATCAGGCACCGGCCGACACCGTCGGCCCGGCCGTGCGCGACACCGTCGTCTACGGCCGCATCCTCGCCTCCGCGTACGCGGCCGGCGTCCTGACGCCTCCCGACGGGTTTCCCGCGCCGCCGCCGTCCTTCGCGGGCGATGCCGACGCGGTCCGCGAGCTGATGCCCGGCCTCCCCGACGACCTCGTCGCCCGCGCCATCGCCGCCTGGACCGGCCTGTTCGGCTTCCTCAGCTTCGAGCTGTTCGGCCAGTTCGCCAACGTCATCGACGACCGTGCCACGCTGTTCGAGCACCAGGTCCGGACCCTCGGCCGGCTGGTCGGGCTGCCGGCGTCTTGACCTCAATCTCAGTTGAGGTTGCAACATCGGGAGCATGCCCGCTCGCACCACCACGTCGTCCCTGTTCAGCCGGGAACACCTGCCGCTCGCCATCGGCGCCGTCGCGCTGGTGACGCTCGGCGCCTTCGAGAACCGGGCGGTCGGCACCGCGCTGCCGACCTTGGTGCGCGAGTTCGACGCCGTCAGCAGCTTCGGCCTGGCCACGGCCGCGCCCATCGCGTCCTACGTGGTCTCGCTGGCCCTGGCCGGCGTGTGGGCCGACCGGTCCGGCCCGGTGCCGCCGCTGCGGGCCGGCGCCGTCCTGTTCGCCGTCGCGCAGGTGCTGGTCGGTACGGCCGCGGGGATGCCTCAGGTGATCGCCGGCCGGCTGCTCAGCGGCCTGGCCGAGGGTCTGATCGACGTCGGCATCATGGTGCTGATCGCGCGGGCGCTGCCGGAGGAGCTGCGGCCGCGGATGTTCTCGCTGTTCGCGGCGGCCTGGGTGCTGCCGTCGGTGGTCGGTCCGGTGCTGACGGGCATCGTCACCGAGGGCGTCGGGTGGCGGTGGGTGTTCCTCGGCGCGCTCGCGGTGCTGGTGCCGGTGTGGCTGCTGCTCCGGCCGGCGCTGCGGACGATGCCGCGGGCCGCGGGTCCGCCCGCTCCGACGGGGTCGGGTGCCGCGCCGCGGACGGTGCTGCGGTGGGCGGTCCTCGCGGCGGCCGCGGTGTTCGGACTGTCGCTGGCCGGCGAGCACCTGGCCGCCGACCCCGTACCTGCCGCCGCGGTCATCGCCCTCGGAGCGGCGGGGACCGGGCTCGCGGCGGTCCGGCTGCTGCCGCGGGGGACGTTCCGGGTGCGGCGCGGGCTGCCCGCCGTCGTGGCCCAGCGGGCGTTCGCCGCGGCCGCGTTCGCCGGCGTCGGGTCGTGGCTGCCCCTGTTGCTGACGCTGGTGCACGGCTTCACACCGACGACCGCCGGCATCAGCCTGTCCATCACCGGCGTCATGTGGGCGTTCGGTTCCTGGCTGCAGGGTCGCGACCACGGCCACGCTCCGGCGGCCGTCCTGCGGGCCGGGCTGGCCGCGATGACCGCCGGTCTCGCCGTGACGACGCTGCTGGCCTCGCCCGCGCTGCCACCGGTGATCGGGCTGCTCGGCTGGGCGCTGGCCGGCGTCGGCATGGGACTCACGTCACCGGTGCTGTCGCTGCTGATCCTGGCCGGGTCGGACCGGACGAACCAGGGTCGCAACGTCAGCGCCGGGCAACTGGCCGGGTCGCTCAGCACGGCGGCCGCGCTGGCGGTCAGCGGCGCCGCGGTCGCCCTGACCGCACCCGGCCCGGCGACGTTCGCGGGCATCCTCGGGGCCGGTGGCGTGGTCGCCCTCGCCGGATTGCTGACCGCCGGACGCGTCGTCGAGGACCGCGCCGCTACCGTCGAGGCCGAAGCGGTCCGGATCGGCTGAGGCGGAGAGTGTGGACGACAACGTCGTGAAGCGGCACCGGCCCGGCAGGGCGCCGGCAGACCTGGCCGAGCAGCTCGCCGGGCGGGAGGCGGAACTGGCACCGCTGACGGCGAGCCTCCCGGAGCGGCCCGGGAACCTGGTCGGGCTGGGCACCGAGGCGCTGGCCGTCGCGGGGCTGCGGACGCTGCAGGACGGCGACGTCAAGGCACCACTGCGGATGGCCGGGCGGGCGATCGGAGCGGCCGGCGCGCTGCTCGGCCTGGACGGGCCGCTGCGGGCCGACCTCGGCGGACCGGAGCCGGTGACGCTGCCGCCGCTGGCGTCGCGGCCCGCAGGGCTGAGCCCGCGGGCGATCGTCCAGGCCACCCACGCGGCGCTCGCCACCCGGGACGCCGTCGCGCTCGAGCTGTTCGCGGCGGTGCCTCTCGAACGCACGACCCGCGAGCCGGTGTCGTCCGAGGACACCGCATACGGGCTGGCGCACGCGCGCGGCCTGCAGGCGTTGCTGCGTGGCGACGCGGCCGGCAACGACCTGCTGCTGGAGGCGCTGAACGGCTGCGGCTCCAATGGTCTGCACCCGGCCGCCCGCGACTACGCGCTGTTCCTCGTCTCGCCGGAGATCGAGCTCACCCTGCTGCACCTGCAGCCCGACGGCGACGGGTTCGACCGCGCCCTGCGCAACGCGCTGACGCTGCATCGCCGCTACTGGACCGAGGTCGAGGCCACCCCGGGTGAACCGCAGGACAGCGACCCGGCCGGGTTCCTCGCGCTCGGGCCGCTGGCCTGGGCTGCCCTACGGCACGACCACGGCCTGCCGTCGGCCGTGTGGTCCGACTACCTGCCGGCGTCGGTCATCGCGGGCCCGTGACGGCGACCACCTCGCCCTGGGCCCGGCCCTCGACGAGGCCCGCGTAGACCCGCGCGACGTCGGCCGCCGGCACCCCGCGGGCGGGGTCCCACCCGAACGCCTCGAGCGACTCGCGCACCCAGGCCGGCGCGACGAGGTTGAGCCGCAGGTCACGCGGCAGCTCCGGCGCCGCTGCCTCGACGAACGCCGCCAGCCCGGCGTTGACCAGCGCACCGAACGACCCACCCGGCAACGGCTCGACGAACGTGCCGCCGGTCAGCGTGACGGACCCGCCGTCGCGGACGTGGTGCAGCGCCGTCCGGGCCAGCCGCACCTGGCCGAGCAACTTGCCCGACAGCCCTGCCGTGAACTCCGCGTCGTCCGCCTCGACCAGATCGGCGGTCGGCGCGTTCGCCGCACAACACACCACCGCGTCGACGTCCGGCACCGTCTGGAACAGCGCCTCCACCGTCGCCGGATCACCCACATCGACCACGACCGGCCCGCGCCGTGACGCCCGCACCACCTCATGCCCGCGCCCGGCCAGCTCCTCGGCCACCGCCGACCCCACGACACCGCTCGCCCCGATGACCACGATCTTCACCGCTGCTCCTCCACCTCTTCCTGCCCCGAACGCGAAAATCCCGGCCAGGTAGGTACCTGACCGGGATCTTCGGTGTGGTGCGCGAGGGGGGAGTTGAACCCCCACGTCCTTTCGGACACACGGACCTGAACCGTGCGCGTCTGCCTATTCCGCCACCCGCGCGTGGTGCGGCACCAAGGTTAACACGCCTCGGCGGGTGGTCGATTCCACGATCTGGGGGTCTGGATGTCAGCATGGGCGGGAAGCACAGAGAGCCGCCGGAACCAGCCGCCAGCCGTCCTTCGTCACATAAGGTTGCGACGGCCGTTTCCGCACGGCCCCGATCCAGGGCGCATCCGCACCACTTCGCCACGCGCCGTTACGATCAGGGTCTTGTCCGCGGCACCAGGAGCGAGACGTGGAGGGAGGTACCCGTGGGGGTGTTGCAGCGCTTCGAGCGCCGGCTCGAGAGCATGGTCCAAGGTGCGTTCACCCGAGCGTTCCGCTCCGAGGTGCAGCCCGTGGAGATCGCCGCGGCGATCCAGCGCGAGCTCGACAACAACGCGCAGATCGTCAGCCGCGACCGCTCGCTCGTGCCGAACGACTTCGTCGTCGAGCTGGGGCCGAGCGACTACGACCGGCTGACGGCGTACATCGGCACGCTGGCCACCGAGTTGGTCGAGTTGGCCCGCGAGCACGCCGAACTGCAGCACTACGCCTTCACGGGGCCGGTCGGGGTCGGGTTCGAGCGGCACGAGGACCTCGGCACGGGCGCCTTCCGCATCCGCAGCGCGGTGCGGGCCGGCGTCGACCGCGGCTCGTCGTTCGCGCCGACGCCCACCTCGGAGCAGCAGGCCGACGCGTACCTCATCATCAACGGCACCCAGCACCCCGTGCTGCCGCCCGGCGTCGTTCTCGGGCGCGGCAGCGAGTGCGACCTTCGCATCGACGATCCCGGCGTCTCGCGCCGGCATCTGGAGATCCGCGTGTACCAGCAGGGACCGCAGTCCCAGCTGGTGGCCGTCGACCTCGGATCCACCAACGGGATGGTCGTCGACGGCGCCCGGGTGGGCCAGGCGCCTCTGACCGACGGTTCCCGCATCGTGATCGGCTCCACTGTGATCGACATCCGTCGGCGCAGTCCCGGGAGGTGAACGAGTGTCGGAACTGACACTCACGGTCATCAAGCTCGGCTTCCTGGCCGTGCTGTGGCTGCTGATCCTCTCCGTCACGTCGGCCATGCGCGCCGACCTGTTCGGTGTGCGACCACCCAAGCAGCCCAAGCCGCAGCGTGAAGCCCGCGAGGCGGCCCGCCAGAACCGTCAGCCGCGCGGCGCCAAGGGCACCCCGACCAGGGCGTTCATCGTCGAGGGCCCTGACACCGGGAGGTCCGTGCCGCTCGACGGCACCCCTGTGACGTTCGGCCGCGGCGCCGAGTGCACTGTGCCGCTGGCCGACGAGTACGTGTCCACGCAGCATGCCCGGCTGCGGTTCCACGAGAGCCAGTGGTTCGTCGAGGATCTCGGCTCCACCAACGGCACCTACGTCGGCAACCAGCGACTCACGCGCAGCACGCCGGTCACCGCCCGCAGCCGGTTCCGGCTGGGCAAGACCGTCGTCGAGCTGCGGAAGTAGGTCTTGATGCCGTTGACGCTGCGCTACGTCGCGCGCTCCGACGTCGGCCTGGTCCGGGAAGGCAACGAGGACTCCGGCTACGCCGGCCCTTATCTCCTGGCCGTCGCCGACGGCATGGGCGGCCACGCGGCCGGCGAGGTCGCCAGCCAGGCGGCCATCGACGAACTGGTGCTGACGGAGCGGGAACCTCGCGACACCGACCCGCTCCAGACGCTGACCACCGCCATCGAGGCGGCCAACAAGCGCATCCGCCAGCTCATCGTCGACGACTCCAGTCGCGAGGGCATGGGCACCACGGTCACGGCACTGCTGTGGACCGGCACGGCGCTCGGGCTCGGTCACATCGGCGACTCCCGCGCCTACCTGCTGCGCGACGGCGCCATCCGGCAGCTCACGCACGACCACACGTTCGTCCAGTCGCTGGTCGACGAGGGTCGCATCACGCTCGAGGAGGCCGGCGTCCACCCGGCCCGCTCGCTGATCCTCAAGGCACTGCAGGGGCAAGGCGACGTCGACCCCGACCTGCAGGTGCTCGACGTCCACCCGGGCGACCGCCTGCTGGTGTGCAGCGACGGCCTCACCGGCGTGGTCTCCGACGCCACGCTGGAAGAGACGCTCGGCTCCGTGGCCGGACTCGACGACGCCGCTGACGAGCTGATCCGGCTGGCGCTGGCCGGCGGCGCGCCCGACAACGTCACGCTGGTCCTGGCCGACATCGTCGAGACCGACACCCCGCGGCAGCCCGACGACACCGCCGAGGCGTTCCTCGTCGGCGCCGCGGCCAGCAATGACGCTCCTCCGCCGGAACGGCCGCACCGCCGCCGTCCGGGCGCGGCGTTACGGGCGCTCGTCGGCGCCGAGGAGCATCGGCCGACGCCCGACGACCTCGAGGCCATGCGCTACGCGCCGCAGCCGCCGCGACGCCGTCGCTGGCTGCGCACCGTCGTCATCGTGGCCGCCATCGGCGCCATCGGCTGGGTCGGCCTCGACCTCGCCAGCAACTGGGTCCGCAACCAGTACTACGTCGGCGACAGCAACGGCCAGGTCGCCATCTACCAGGGCGTCAGCCAGGAGATCGGGCCGGTCCGGCTGTCCGAGCTGCACGACGTCCCGGGCGGGCTGCCGATCGAGGCGCTGCCCGACCTCTACCGCGAGCAGGTCGCCGACACCATCACGGCCGACGACCTCCAGGACGCCGACGCCGTCGTCGAGCGGCTGCGGCTCGAGGCCTGCCGGGCGCACGCGCGCGTCGGCGGCGGCGAGACCCCGACACCCACGCCCACGCCGACACCCACGCCCACGCCCGCCGCAACCCCGGCGCCGCGGGCGGGCGTGGCGGCGACCACCCCACCGGCGGAGCCGCCGGCCACCGAGCCCACCGACGGCGCCACCGACGGCACCGGCGACGAGTGGCTCGGCAGCGACGTCGGCTACCCCGGACTGCTCTGTGCGGGGACGTCATGAGTCTCGACCGCGCCCGCGCCCGCACCGACGCCCCCGCGTCCGAGGCGGTCACCCCCCGCCGCGGCCGGGGGACCGAACTGGTGCTGCTGATCTTCGCCATCGGCATCGCCACGTTCGCCTACGTGAGCGTCGACCTCGGCGCGCTCGGCCGAGTGCCGCCGAACGCGCTGGCCTACCTCGGCGGGTTGTCGGCCGCGACGGCGGTGGCGCACGTGGTCATCCGCCTCCGCGCGCCGTACGCCGACCCCGTCATCCTGCCGATCGTCGTGACGCTCTGCGGACTCGGCCTGGCGATGATCCACCGGCTCGACATCGCCGACGGGACCACCAGGGCGTCCACGCAGCTCACCTGGATGGCGATCGGCGTGACGCTGTTCGTCGGCGTGCTGATCTTCGTCCGCGACCACCGGGTGCTGTCGCGGCTGCCCTACATCGCCGGCCTGGGCGGACTGCTCCTGCTGGTGCTGCCGCTGTTGCCGGTCATCGGTCACTCCATCCGCGGCGCCCGCATCTGGATCAACGTCGGTGGCATGACGTTCCAGCCGGGCGAGGCGGCCAAGATCATCCTGATCATCGCGTTCGCCGCCTACCTGGTGCAGACCCGCGACGCGCTCGCCCTGGCCGGCCGCCGGTTCCTCGGCGTCGACCTGCCCCGGGCCCGCGACCTCGGGCCGATCCTGCTGGTCTGGCTCGGTGCCCTGGGCATCCTGGTGGTGCAGAACGACCTCGGCCCGTCGGTGCTGCTGTTCGGCATCTTCGTGCTGATGATCTACATCGCCACCGAGCGCATCTCGTGGATCATCCTCGGCCTGCTGCTGATCCTGGCCGGCGGGTTCGCCGCCAACGCCGTCGTCTCGCACGTCGCCGAGCGCATCGACTTCTGGATGGACCCGTTCATCGACCCGCAGGGCCAGGTCGCGCAGTCGCTCTACGGGCTCGCGTACGGCGGGCTGCTCGGCACCGGCCTCGGTCAGGGTCGTCCGGACCTCACCCCGATCGCCGAGAGCGACTTCATCGGCTCGGCGCTGGGTGAGGAGCTCGGCCTCACCGGGCTCATCGCGATCATCCTGCTGTACGCGCTGCTCGCGTCGCGCGGCCTGCGGGCCGGCCTGCTGCTGCGCGACCCGTTCGGCAAGCTGCTGGCCGCGGGCCTCGCCGCCGGGTTCTTCCTGCAGGTCTTCATCGTGCTCGGCGGTGTCACGCGGCTCATCCCGCTGACCGGTCTGACCACGCCGTTCCTGTCCCTCGGCGGCTCGTCGCTGGTGATGAACTGGGTGCTCGTCGCGTTGCTGATCCGATTGTCCGACGCGGCCAGGCGGCCCGCACCGCCGTCGGCGACCGCGTCCTCGCAGACGGACACCGCCGTCACTCAGGTCGTGAGAATCCGATGAACTCCCCGATCCGCCGCATCGCCGCCGGTTGCCTCCTGCTCTGCGTGGCACTGCTCATCAACGCCACCTACGTGCAGGCGTTCTGGGCCGACGATCTCAACGCGCGCTCCGAGAACCGCCGCGTCCTGCTCGACGAGTTCTCGCGTGAGCGCGGCCCGATCCTGCTCGCCGACGACACCCCGGTCGCGCAGTCGGTGCCCGTCGACGACGAGTACCAGTTCCAGCGTCAGTATCCCGAGGGCCCCATCTACGCGCCGCTGACCGGGTACTACTCGTACTTCTTCGGCCGGACGGCCATGGAGCGGGCGCAGAACGACATCCTCTCCGGCGACGACGACCGGCTGTTCGTCCGCCGGCTCATCGACCTCGTCACCGGCGAGGAGCCGCGCGGTGGCGCCGTCCGGACGACCATCGACCCGGCCGCTCAGCAGGCCGCGTGGGACGGCCTCACCGACAAGGGCTTCAAGGGCGCGGTCGTCGCCATCGACGTCCAGACCGGCGCCATCCTGGCCATGGTCAGCACGCCGTCGTACGACCCGAACCCGATGGCCAGCCACTCGACCGCAGAGCAGCAGGAGACCCGCGACGCCCTGACGGCCGACCCGAACAAGCCCGACCTCAACCGCGCGATCGCCCAGCGGCTGCCACCGGGCTCGGTGTTCAAGCTGGTCACGGCCGCCGCCGCGCTGGAGTCCGGCGACTACGACCCGAACACCGAGGTCCCCGGACCGGCCGACTACGACCTTCCGCAGTCGACCCGATCGCTGCCCAACCAGAACGGCCAGGCCTGCCTCGACGGCACGCCCACGCTCACCGAGGCGCTGCGGATCTCCTGCAACACCGCGTTCGCCTACCTCGGCAACGAACTGGGCGACGACGCGCTGCGCGAGCAGGCCGAGAAGTTCGGCTTCGGCACCCAGCCGCTCACCAACGACGACATGAACGCCGCGACCAGCGTCTTCCCGTCCGACCCGGACGCGCCCCAGACGGCGTTGTCGGCGATCGGCCAGTTCGACGTCTCCGCGACGCCGCTGCAGATCGCCATGGTCTCCGCGGCCATCGCCAACGACGGCGTCCTGATGGAGCCGTACCTCGTCCGCGAGGTCAGCGGTCCGGACCTCGTCAGCCCGATCGAGCGGACCGAGCCCGAGGAGCGCACCCGCGCCGTCTCGCCGGAGACCGCCGAGGAGCTGACCTCCATGATGGTCGACGTCGTCGAGAACGGCACCGGTGGCAACGCACAGATCGAGGGCATCCAGGTCGCCGGCAAGACCGGCACCGCCCAGAGCTCGGCCGACCGGCCGCCTTACGCCTGGTTCACGTCGTTCGCGCCGGCCGACGAGCCCAGCGTCGCGGTCGCCGTCGTCATCGAAGATGCGCCCGATACCGCCCGCGACGACATCGGTGGCGGCCGCCTGGCCGCACCGATCGCCAGGGCGGTCATGGAGGCGGTGTTGGGATCGTGACCATCTTCACTGTTCGGTCAGGTACAGCGCCGGGTAGCCCGAAACGGGTAGCCTGCCCGGGGTCGAGTCGAGAAAGGGCCGCGCAATGAACGAGTTGCGACTCCTCGGAGATCGCTACGAGCTGGGCGAGGTGATCGGCCGTGGAGGCATGGCCGAGGTTCGCCGCGGCCGCGACTCCAGGCTGGGCCGCATCGTCGCTCTCAAGATGCTGCGGGTCGACCACGCCAGCGACGCCACGTTCCAGGCGCGGTTCCGCCGCGAGGCGCAGTCGGCGGCGTCGCTGAACCACCGCAACATCGTCGCTGTCTACGACACCGGCGAGGACTACGTCGACGGCCACCGCATTCCGTACATCGTCATGGAGTACGTCGAGGGCCACACGCTGCGTGAGCTGCTGCAGGAGCATCAGCGGTTCACGCCCGAGCGGTCGATCGAGATCCTCGTCGCGACACTCGACGCGCTGGAGTACAGCCACCGCGCCGGCATCGTCCACCGCGACATCAAGCCCGGCAACATCATGATCACGAGCGGTGGCGAGGTCAAGGTCACCGACTTCGGTATCGCCCGGTCACTGGCCGACACCGGCATGGCGCTCACCCAGACCGCCGCCGTCGTCGGCACCGCGCAGTACATCTCGCCCGAGCAGGCGCGCGGCGAGCAGGCCGACGCCCGCAGCGACCTCTACGCCAGCGGCTGCGTGCTCTACGAGCTGCTCACCGGCCGGCCGCCGTTCATCGGCGAGTCGCTGGTGTCGGTGGCGGTGTCGCACGTGCGCGAGCAGGCCACGCCGCCGTCGGCGCTCGACCCCAACATCACGCCCGAGCTCGACGCCATCGTCATGAAGTCGCTGGCCAAGGACCGCCTGCACCGGTACCAGAGCGCCTACGAGATGCGCACCGACCTCGAGCGGGCCGCCGCCGGACTGCCCGTCGCCGCGGCCGCCGACACCTCGGCCGCGACGCAGCTGATCGCCAACGCCGCGCCGGCCACCGTCGCGGCCGGCGCCCTGCCCCTCGACGACGACACCCCGTACCCCGACGAGTACGAGGACGACGAGGACGACGAGCGCAAGGGCTTCAGCTGGTGGGCCGTCGTCCTCGGCGCACTGGCCGTTCTGGCGATCGCCGGACTCATCGGCTACCTGGTCTTCAACAGCGGCGGCACCGCGCAGGCCACGGTGCCGAACCTCGTCGGCATGACGCAGGAAGAGGCCACGGCCAGGCTCGCCGACGAGAACCTCGAACCATCGGTCGAGACCGAAGCCACGGACGACCCGAACCAGATCGACACCGTCATCCGCCAGGAACCGCGGCCCGCCACGCAGCTCGACGAGGGCTCCACGGTTACCCTCGTCGTCGGTGTCGCGCCCGACATGGTCACCGTGCCATCGGTGGTCGGCGTTCAGCTCGAGGACGCCGAGGCCGATATCGAAGCGGCCGGCCTGCAACGCGGGAACGTCACCCGTCAGGACAACGAGGCGCCGGCCGGCGAGGTGCTGAGTACCGAGCCCGCGGGCGGCACGGCCGTCGCCCCCAACTCGTCCGTCGACATCGTGGTCTCCACCGGAGAGGTCGCGATTCTGGTGCCGAACCTGATCGGCCAGAGCGCGGACGCGGCCACCAACGCGCTGGACCGGCTCGGTCTGAGAGCCGACGTCCGCCGCCAGGAGACCGCTGACCAACCCGAGGGCAACGTGTTCCGGCAGGAGCCCGGAGAGGGCGAGGAACTGCAGGAAGGCGACACCGTCATCATCTACGTCGCCGAGGCCCCTGCGCCCACCGAGGAGCCGACGGAGACCGAGACGGAGACGCCGACCGACGAGCCGACCGAGACCGAGACGCCCGGCACCGACTCCGGGGCCGAGGGCGGAACGGAGACCGGCGGCGACGCGGGCACAGACGCCGGAACCGACAGCGGCAACGAGACCGGCGGCGACGGCGGCGGCGTCCTCGGCCCGTAGCCGGAATCACGGCACGAACGAGAGCCGCGCGGCTCGGGAGACGTCCTCCCGGGCCGCGCGGCTTTCTCGTGTGTGAGGTCAGGCGGGGAGGTCGGCGGCCGGGCCGTGCGCGACCACCGGGGCGAGCCCTGCGGACCGGGCCACCGCGCCGTCGTCGCCGCAGTCGGCGAGCCAGTTGGCCAGCATGCGGTGGCCACCCTCGGTGAGCACCGACTCCGGGTGGAACTGGACCCCCTCGACCGGCAGCGACCGGTGCCGCATGGCCATGATGACGCCGCCCGCGGTGCGCGCCGTGACCTCCAGCTCGGCGGGGACGGTGTCGGGCTCGACCGCCAGCGAGTGATAGCGGGTGGCGGTGAACGGGCTGGCCAGCCCGGCCAGAACGCCGTCGCCGTCGTGGAGGACCTGACTGGTCTTGCCGTGCAGCAGCTCCGGCGCACGTCCGACGGTGGCGCCGTACGCGACACCGATGGCCTGCAGCCCGAGGCAGACGCCGAAGATGGGGGTGCGCCCGGCCAGCGTGTGGATGAGGTCGATGCAACCGCCGGCCTTCTCGGGCGTACCGGGGCCGGGCGAGAGCAGGATGCCGTCGTAGCCGTCGGTCGACCCGATCTCGTCGTTGCGGCGCACGTCGCACTCGGCGCCGAGCTGTGCGAGGTACTGGACGAGGTTGAAGACGAAGCTGTCGTAGTTGTCGACCACGAGAATGCGCCGGCTCACGACGTCTGGCCTCCCTGAACGCTGCCGGTGAAGGCCGGCATCGTGATGTTGTCCTCGCCGCCGACGCGGTAGGTCAGCCCGATGCGGTCGGCCCAGGCGCGGTACTCGCGCACTGCCGGCGCCGCGTCGAGCGCGTCGCGCATGGCGTCGGCGTCGCCGATGGCGCTGATGGTGTACGGCGGGTAGAAGGTGCGGCCGTTGAGCAGCAGCACCGGGCCCTCGCACTGGACCGTGCTGGTCGAGACGATGCGCTGGTCCATGACGGTCATGGCCTCGGCGCCGCCCGCCCACAGTGCGTTGATGACGCCCTCGAGGTCCTGCTGGTGCACCAGGTAGTCCTCGGTGTTGAACTCGGAGTCCTCGCCCAGGTTGTTCGGCAGCGGCGCGTCGTCGAGCGTGACCGTCAGGCCAGGCCCCTGCACCGGCGTGAGCCCGGCCGCCGGCATCAGCTCCTCGGTGTGGCGGTCGACCTCGGCGGACTCGCTGCTGCCCTGGCCGCCCGTGAGGTCCGTGATGTCGGAGTTGAGGTCGTCGATGCGAGCCTGTAGTTCCTGAACCCGCTGCTCCTCGGCGCGGACCAGGTCGGAGAACGCGATGACGTCGCTCCCACGCAGGTCGTCGCCGTCGGCCGCCTTGGCGCTGGTGATGAGCAGGACACCACAGCCTGCGAGCACCACGGGCGCCAGGAACCGCCAGGCCCGGGGATAGTCGGACGACCGGCTGATGGTGTCCACCTCCAAGTGGGACGATCGGGACTGCAAGCCGCGATGTGGGCGCTCGGCCTGCTGACGACTACGCTAGCCGAGCATCACCGCAACCAGCCAAGACCGAGAGGAACCGACCGTGCCCAAGTCTCGCAGCCGTCGCAAGGACGACGACTACACCCCTCCGGAGCGGGGCGAGCTCAAGGACCCGACGGTCTCTGGTCGCTGGGTCGTCCCCACCATGATCACCTTGCTCCTCGTCGGGCTGGTGTGGATCGTCGTCTACTACCTCGTCGGCGACGACATTCCGCTCGTCCAGGACCTCGGTGGATGGAACCTGTTGATCGGCATGGGTCTGATCACCGGCGGGTTCATGACCGCCACGCGCTGGAAGTGACGGCTTTTCGTCACTGACCTGCGGGAACGGTGTTGTCCACAGGTTATTGCACAGCTGTGATTACACGCGTGTAATTTTCCCCAGTGGGGATAACCCCTGTGGATAACACCGTCCGCAACGGTGCTTGTGGACGCCCGGCGCGTCGCCGGCCGGGGCTGGCCGCTGTCGGTCACGGCCGCAGCTGGTGGCTGGCGGTGTTTCACCTCGGCGCGGACGCTCCCGCTTGTCCGCACCACTCGCGCACCGGATCACACCGCGAACAGCAGGGTGCGCTCAGACAGGACCGGGGCCGACCGCTGACCGGCTCGGCCCAGTGGCGCGACGCAGGTGTCGCCTCTGGGAACCGAGTCCGCCACGCCGAGCCGGCCGAGCCGCTGACCCTTCCCGTCCGACCAGGCCAGCGGTAGCCGGGCAGCCAGGCTCCCGCACACCAGGTCAGCGGCAGCCAGACCGCCACCCCATGTCACCGTCCGCCAGGCCGGCAGCACGGCACGCCGCCAGCACCTGGGATCCCGCAGATCCTGGCCGGCGGGAGCCAGGCCGCCAGCACCTGGCGCCGCCCGCCCGACGACGTGGCGGGCGAGAAGGGCGACCGCCGCCGACCCCGACCCGGCCGTCGCACCCGAGGCAGAAGCACCGTCGACCGAGCGCGAACGACACCGCCACGGAGCTCGTCCGCACCGTGATGTGCCGGCACCGCCGACTCGCACCCCGCCAGGACGACGAGCGGCGGCAGAAGGCGGCGTCTCGCAGGCCGCCGTCACTCGCGCGAGCGGCTCTTCACCCGCGCCCGAGCCGAATGACGGCCAGGTCGGCACATCATCCGGCTGTGTGGCGGGCGAGGAGCATTCCTGGCGAGTCCGGCCGGGCCACGTGACATCGCCCTGCAGCCGCCCCGATCGGCCCGCTCGCGCCGGAGGCCAGGGCCAGCGGTCGCCGGCTACATCGAGCTCGGCATCGCCCGACGGGCCCGCGACCATGCGCAGCAGGTCCGGATGGGTCCGGGCGTCGAGTCCGGTGCGATGCTCGGCGTGGACACCGGCCGCTCGGAGGACCTGGCGGCCAGGTCCAGGTCGGCGGCGCCCGGTTCGCGCCGTTCGGCGGCGGCAAGCGATCAGGCACTGGATGGGAGGCGGGGCCGGTCGAGTCACGAGAGTTCACCGAACTCGAGGCGATCCAGCCCTGAGCCCGCCGGCCGCCAGGTGGTCACAACCCGTACCGGTCCGGACCGGGGCCTGACCCACTCGACCGGCCCGACCAGACCTCCTCGGCGGACCCGGCCAGGCCGCGCCACACGACACCCGCCGCGCCGCACGTCACCGGGCAGGCCGACCGGGACGACGTCAGGTGACGGCGATCATGATGGCCGTCGTGATGAACATGGCTGCGGCCAATGAGCCGATCAGCGCCCACAACCCGCGCTGCTCCTTGGGCGCGTAGGCGAACACGGCCGCCAGCGCCGTCCCGATGACCAGACCACCCAGGTGCGCCCGCCAGTCGATACCCGGCACGGTGAACCCGAACACCAGGTTGATGCCCAGGATCACCACGATGCCGCCGGTATCGCGACCCAGCCGCCGCGCGATCACGAACAGCGCACCGAACAGGCCGTACACCGCGCCCGACGCGCCGTACGACAGCTGGTAGGGGTCGGACACGGTCAGCAGCGACGCCGCCGTACCGCCGAGCGCGGACAGCAGGTACAGGGTGATGAACCGGCTGCGGCCGAGGATCGGCTCCAGCGAGCTGCCGAGCATGTACAGCGCGACCATGTTCAGCCCGATGTGGAGCACGTTCTCGTGCGTGAACGCGGCCGTGATGAGCCGGTACCACTGCCCGTCGACGACGCCGAAGGAGAACGGGTCGTTGCGCTCGCCGAGGACGAGGCCGAGCCGGGCACTCAGTTCGTTGGTGCCGATGCCTCGGGCGTAGCGGTCGTAGAACGAGTCGCCGCGGGTCCCGATGACCAGGCCCATGACCCAGATGACGACGTTGATGCCGATGAGCGTGAGCGTGACGACGTTGGAGCTGGTGTCGCGCCGGTGGCCGCCCAGCACGGTGCGGCCCTGACGCACGCCCTTGCGGCCCTCGGCGACGCACTGCGGGCACTGGTAGCCGACCGGGGCGGAGATCATGCACTCGGGGCAGATCGGCCGCTCACACCGCGAGCAACGGATGTACGTCTCGCGGTCTGGGTGGCGGTAGCAGGTCGGCGGTGCGGCCGAGTCGCCGCTGGCGGGCGGCCCGGCCGGACCGCCGGCATTTCCGGTCATGGAGAACGCCGGCTCTCGGGTCTCAGCCGCCGGTGACGGTGACCGACTCGATGACGACGGGCTCGAGCGGCCGGTCGGTGCGGTCGGTGGGTGTGGCGGCGATGGCGTCGACGACGTCGCGGCTGCTCTGGTCGGCCACCTCACCGAAGATGGTGTGACGGCGGTTCAGGTGCGGCGTCAGGCCGACGGTGATGAAGAACTGCGAGCCGTTGGTGCCCGGCCCGGCGTTGGCCATGGCCAGCAGGTACGGCTTGTTGAACGCCAACTCCGGGTGGAACTCGTCGGCGAACTCGTAGCCCGGGCCGCCGCGGCCGTTGCCCAGAGGGTCGCCGCCCTGGATCATGAAGCCGGAGATCACGCGGTGGAAGACGGTGCCGTCGTACAGCTTGTCGCTGGTCTTCTCACCGGTCTCCGGGTTGACCCACTCGCGCTCGCCCTTGGCGAGCTCGACGAAGTTGCGCACCGTCTTCGGGGCGTGGTTCGGCAGCAGTGCCACGGTGATGTCGCCGCGGTTGGTGTGCAGGGTGGCATGAAGCTGGTCGGCCACGGGTAAGCCCTTCGCTGTTCGACGTCCTCGATTTGCTCCATCCTCGCACGCCGTGGCGTATGTCGGCATACGGTCGTCGGTAAGGCAAGATCGGGGGGATACGACGGGGACAGGGGCCCTGCACGCGATCCGACAAGGGAGGCCCAACGTGAGCAGGCTATTCAGCATCCGGCGGAACGGCAGCACCGAGGACGCCAAGGTGCGCACGCAGGAGGCTGCGGAACAGGCCCGCCAGGCCGCACGTGAGGCCGGCCGGCGCGCCCGCGAGGCCGCGACACCGGTGGTCGACTCCGCGCGTGAGCGGCTGGCGCCGGTGGTCGAGTCCGCGGTCGACAAGGTGGGCCCGAAGGTCCAGGCGGCCCGCGAGAAGGTAGGCCCGGCCGCCAACCAGGCCAAGGACACGCTGCTGCACGACGTCGTCCCGCGGGTCGCCGACTCGCTGGCGGTCGCGGCTGACAAGTTCTCCGAGCGAGCGCACGACCTGTCCGAGCGCACCGCCGCGCTCGCGGAGAAGAGCGAGAAGCAGCGCAAGAAGAAGCGTCGCCGCCGGGTCGTCGCCGTGCTGGGCGGGTTCGCCGCCGCGGGCGCCGCGCTCGCCGCGGTGGTGCGCCGTCGCGGGCAGTCCGATCAGTGGACGACGTACGACCCGTCCACGGGTCCCTGGGCACCCGCGCCGGCACCTGAGGCCAAGCCGGACGACGAGCCCGGGCCGGTCGCCGCCAAGAAGTCCGCAGCCGGTTCCGACGGCGCCGGCGACGACAAGCCGGCCGCGAAGAAGGCGGCGCCGGCGAAGAAGAGTGCCCCGGCCAAGAAGGCCACCGCCAAGAAGGCACCGGCGAAGAAGTCGACGCCCGCCTCGACGGCCGGCAACAGCACCCAGGGCACTCTCGACGGCAGCCAGAACTAGCAGGCGTCAGCCGGCATCCTTCGTCACCTCGGCGAGGGTCGCCATCTCGGTGAGCACCCGTGCGGCGGCTTGCACCAGCGGGACCGCGAGCAGCGCGCCGGTGCCCTCACCGAGACGCAGGGACAGGTCGAGCAGGGCCGGTTCGCCGAGGCGGCCGGGCAGCGTGCGCCCGCCCGGCTCGGCCGACGTGTGCCCGGCGACCAGATAGCCCACGATCTCCGGGCAGAGCGCGACGGCGGCCAGCGCGGCGGCCCCGGTGACGACGCCGTCGACGACGACGGGGATCCGCGCGGCCGCGCCGGCCAGCATGACGCCGACCAGCGCGGCGTGTTCGAGCCCACCCAGCGACGCCAGCGTCCCGAGCGGGCCGGGCTCCTCGGCCTCGGCGTGCCGCGCCAGCGCCGTTCGCACGACGTCGAGCTTGTGCGGCGTCCGGCCGTGGTCGAGGTTGGCGCCCTTCCCCGTCACCTCGGCCGGGTCGACACCGGTGAACGCCGCCATCAGCGCGGCCGACGCCGTCGTGTTGCCGATGCCGACCTCGCCGGTCACCAGGAGATCGGCGCCGCCGTCGATCAGCTCCGCCGCGACCCGTGCGCCCGCCCGAATCGCCGCCCGGCACTCGTCGAGCGTCATAGCCGGCTCCACGGCGAGGTCACGCGTCCCGCTGCGTACCCGCTCGTCGCGGACGCCGTCGGGAACCGGGCCGAGCTGCAGCGTCCCGACGTCCACCACGACGACCCGAGCGCCCACGGTCCGGGCGATCGCGTTCACCGCGGCGCCCCCGGAGACGGCGGTCGCGACCATTGCCGCCGTCACCTCCTGAGGCCAGTCCGACACACCTTGCGCGTGCACGCCGTGGTCGGCCGCGGCCACGATCACCGTCGGCGACGACGGCACCGGTGGCGGGCAGTGCCCGCCGATCGCGGCCAGCTGCGCGCCGAGATCCTCCAGCCGCCCCAGGCTCCCCGGCGGCTTGGCCAGCCCGGCGTGCCGTTCGCGGGCCTGCTCCAGCGCCGCGTGGTCGACCGGGCGGACCGACGCGATGAGCTCCTCGACAGTCGGCGTCATGCCGAACCCCTTTCCTCGATGGTGCGTAGCGCGGCGATCAGCCGCTGGTTCGTCGCGCGGTCCCGGACGGCGACGCGCACGGCGCGGTCGTCCAGCCCGGGGAAGGTGTCGGCCCGGCGGGCGGCCAGGCCGTGCTCCAGCAGCCGGTCGCGCAGACCGGGACGGCCGGAGCGGACCAGCACGAAGTTGGCGTGCGCGTCCCACACCTCCAGGCCGCCGACGGCCCGCAGGCCGGCGATCAGCTCCGCCCGCAGCCCGGCGACGGCGGTGGCCCGGGCGCGCCGCTCGTCCTCGGCGACCGGCGAGGTCAGGGCCTCGATCGCGGTCAGCGCGAGGCTGTTGACGCTCCACGGCCGGCGTTCGGCGGCGAGCCGGCCGACGAGGTCCGGCGGGCCGACGACGTAGCCCACCCGCAGGCCGGCCAGGCCCCACAGCTTGGTCAGGCTGCGCACGGCGAGGACGCCCGGGAGGTCCCTGCGCCCGGCCACGCCGTCGGCGTCGTCGAGGAACTCGGCGAACGCCTCGTCGACGACGACGATCCGCCCGGGCCGGACCAGCGCCGCTACCGTCTCGGCGGGATCGAGCACGCCGGTCGGGTTGTCCGGCCGCCCGAGCACGACGAGATCCGCGGCCTCCGGGACGGAGGACGGGTCGAGCCGCCAGCCCTGCTCGGCGTCGCGCAGGACCCGGACTCCGGGTAAGCCGGCCGCTCGCAGCGCCGCCTCGGGCTCGGTGAACGACGGGTGCACGCAGGCGGCCAGCCGCGGCCGTAACACGCGAGCCAGGAGCCAGAACGCCTCCGCGGCGCCGTCGACGACCAGGCACTCCTCGGCGGGACGGCCGTGGCGGGCGGCCGCCGCGGCCCGGGCGGCACGGTCGTCGGGATAGGCGGCGAGATCGCGCACCGCCGCCGCCAGCCGATCGGCCAGCCACGACGGCGGACCTGGCTGCACGTTCACCGCGAGGTCGACCATCCCGGCCGGCACCTGGGTGTCGCCGTGCTCGCGCAGAGGTGGGTCCACCGACGCGCCCGCCGCCGACTGGCCGGTCTCCGGGCGGACGGCGATCGTCGGCTCTCCCGGCGGCGCGAACCCTCCCAGGGACGATGACCCTTCCGGCGTCGCCGCGTCAGCGGGTGTCGCGAGGTCGCCCGCCGGCGGGGCGGCGACCGGGCCGGACGAGGGTGAGGTGCCAGAGGCCGAGACACCAGGCGGCACGTCGGGCTCGAGGCGGACGACGCGGCCACCGACCACCAGGAGAGCCTCGTCCGCCGCCGCGGAGAGCGACTGCACGGCCCGTCCGTGCACGTCGACGTACAGGCGGGCGCCGGGACCGCCGGCGTGCACGCCGAGGCCGGGCTGACCCGCGATGACCAGCACGTCGACGTCCAAGGCAGCGACCGCGCCGGTGAACGCCCGCAGCGCCGCCACCACGCCGTCCTCGGCGCGGACTCGCCGCGCGGGGTCGGGAACGTCGTCGCCGACGAACACCCCGGACGATTCCAGGGTCTCGGCCAGCCAGGTATCCAGCGCGTCGACCAGCACGAACGTGCCCGCACCCGCGTCGGCGACCGCGGCGGCCAGGTCGAACGTCTCCAGCGTCCGCCAGTGCGCCGGACGGTCCGCGCGGTGCCGCTCGACCCGGGCCGCGAACTCCTCGTCGCGGACCACGGCGGGCGCGACGACCACGACCGGACGGCCGCTCGCTTCCGCCCGTCGCGCCGCCAGCCCCGACTTGCCGGACTTCTGACCGCCCAGCACCAGCGTCAGCCGTCCCCCGACCGCCGCCGACCGGGGTTGATCATGGAGAAGCGCGGCGTCCGTGCCCGACGGAACCCGCGTTTCTCCATGATCAACGTGAGTGGAGGCGGGCGGTGGGCCGGGGCGAGGCTCGGGATTCACAGCAGGTCCTCCTGGGCCAGGGCCACGACGGCGATCGCGACCGCGAGGTTCGTCAGCGCCACCGCGGCGCCGAGCACGTCACCGGTGACCCCGCCGATGCGCCGCCGGGCCGCCCGGCGCAGGCCGAGCACCGGCACCGCCGCCGCGGCGAGCACCACCGGCGCCCACCAGCCGGACGTCAGCACCGCCACGACCAGCACGGTCACCGCCGCCACCACCGTGTCCGCCGCGCCGAGCCGGCCGAGCCGCTGGCCCTGGCCGTCCGCCCGGGCCGGCGGCAGCCAGGCCGCCAGCACCAGGGGCGCCGCCCGCCCGACGACGTGGCCGGCGAGCAGGATGCGGGCGACGTCGGCGAACGCGGCGGAGCCCGATCCGGCCGTCGCGACCAGCGCCACCCGCAGCAGGAGGTCACCGGCCAGGGCCAGAGCGCCATACGTGCCGAGCCGGCTGTCGCGCATGATCTCCAGCCGCCGCTCGCGGGTCGCGCCGCCCCACAGTCCGTCGGCGGTGTCGGCGAGGCCGTCCTCGTGCAGCGCGCCGGTGACGATCACCGTCGCCAGCACCGCCGCCACCGCGGCGACGAACGGACCGGCCAACTCGTCCGCCACCCACCACACGCCCAGCCCGACGCCGCCGACCAGCGCTCCGACCAGCGGAAACCACGCGCCGGCCCGATCCAGCGCGGACCCGGCGAACGGGGCCGAACCGACCGGGATCCGGGTCAGGAACCCCACCGCCGCCCGCAGTGCCGCGATCACGACAGCCCCACCAACGACCGCAGCAGCCGCGTGTCCAGGTGCGCCTCCACCACGTCGGCCAGGCGCTCGAACGTCGCGTCGAGGGTGCGTGACGGCCGGGCGCCGAACAGCGCCTCGAGCACCGCGGGGTCCTCGAACAGCCCATGCAGGTACCACCCGGCGACGTTCCCCTCCGCGGCGACAAGGGCGTCGGACCCGTCGGCATCGACCGTGCGGCCCTGCCGGATCTCGTAGCCGTCGACGGGCAGGCCGCTCAGCGCGGCCCACGGCGCACCGAACGCGGGCAGCGTCACCGACCGCCGCCGGAGCAGCTTGTCGCGCTCGAACGTCGTGGTCAGCGGCAGCAGGCCGAGCGCGTCGCCGGCGCCGTCGACCCCGAACGGGTCGTCCAGCCGCCGCCCGAGCAGCTGCAGCCCGCCGCACACGCCCAGGACCCGCACACCGGGCCGCGCCGATGCCGCCACGACCGCGTCGTCCATCCCGGACGCACGCAGCCAGCGCAGGTCGGACGCCACGTGCTTCGACCCCGGCAGGATCACCGTCGCCGCGCCGTCGAGATGCCACGGCTGGGTCGCCCAGCGCACGTCGGCGACCTGCTCCAACGCAGCGAACTCGTCCAGGTTGGACGCCGCCGGGTAGCGGACGATCGCGACCGGCGGCAGCCCGCCCCGGACCGGCGCCCGCAACGCCGCGCCGTCCTCGTCGGGGAGGTCGTGCCGGATCATCGGGACGACGCCGACGGTCGGCACGCCCGTGAGCCGCTCCAGCTGCTCCGGGCCGGGCGGCAGCAGCGACGCGTCGCCGCGGAACCGGTTGAGCACGAAGCCGCGGATGCGCCGCTGGTGGTGCGGCGGCAGCAGCGCCCACGTGCCGTAGAGGTGCGCGAACGCGCCGCCGCGGTCGATGTCGACGGCGAGCAGCACCGGCGCGTCGGCCCGCTCGGCGACCCGCATGTTGACGATGTCGTTCGCGGCGAGGTTGATCTCGGCCGGGCTGCCGGCGCCCTCGATGACCACGACGTCGTACTCGTCCAGCAGCTCGGCCAGCGCGTTCTCGACGGTGGGCCAGAGGGCCTCGCTGCGGTCGCGCCACGGCCGCCGGGACAGCTCGGCGTCGACCCGGCCGAGCCGCACGACCTGGCTGGTCCCGGACTCGGGCTTGAGCAGGACGGGGTTCATCCTGACCTCGGGCTCGACCCCGGCCGCGCGCGCCTGCAGCCACTGCGCGACGCCGATCTCACCGCCGTCGACGACCCGCGCGTTGTTCGACATGTTCTGCGCCTTGAACGGCGCGACCGTCAGGCCCTGCCGTGCGTACCAGCGGCACAGCGCGGTCGTGAGCAGGCTCTTCCCGGCCCAGCTGGTGCAGCCCTGGAGCATGACGGCGCTCATCGTGACCGCACCCCGGCGGTGACGGCGGCAGCGGCGGCCAGCGCCCATCCACGGTGCCGGGCCAGCCGGAGCGCCGCCTCGACGTCGGCCGACCCGACGGCCCGGCCGGCCGCGCCCAGGGCGTAGACGTCCGGTTTGGCCAGCCGCACGCCGAGGCGCAGCGCCAGGGCCGCCATCGGCCAGCCCGCGTTCGGCGACGGGGTCAGCGCCGCCTCGGCGCGCAGCCGGCGCCAGGACACCCGCCGCCCGGCCAGCAGTGCGCCGGTGAGCCGGGACGGCACGAGATTCAGCAGGTCGTCGGCGCGGGCGGCGACCCGTCCGGCGTGGTTCCAGCGCGGCGTGCGGTAGCCCCAGACGGCGTCGGCCGTGTTGGCGAACCGGTAGGCCGCGGCCGCGGGCAGCCCGCCGGCCGCGTACCAGACCAGCGGCGCGACGACGGAGTCGGACAGGTTCTCGACCAGCGACTCGACCGCCGCCTGCCGGATCTCGTCCTCCGTCAGCGAGGTCACGTCGCGGCTGACGATGCGCGCCACCGCCGACCGCCCGGCCTCGACACCCTCCGAGACCAGCGCGTGCTCCACCGCCGTCACCTCGTCGAGCAGCATCCGGTGCGCGAACAGTGGCCACAACGCCGCCCCGGCGACCAGCGGCCGGACCGGCCGCGGCAGCCGTGCGACCGCCCGTGAGGCGAGCCGGCCCGCGCCGTACGCCGTCGCCGCGCCCGCGACCCAGGCCAGCCCGCCGGCCGTCACCGCCCGGACGGGTGGGCTCGACGGCACCCGCCGGCCGGCCCACGTCAGGTACCGCCCGATCCAACGCACCGGATGCGCGGCCAGCGGCGGTTCGCGCAACGTCGCGTCGAGCACCACCGCGACGGCGACGCCCGCCGCGGCACCCACCGACCTGGTGGCGTTCATGCCACCCCTCCGACGTCGCGGATGCCGCCGGCCGGCCGCGACCGCAGCGGTACGACCACCACACCGCCCTGCGGATCGGTGACCACCCGCACGCGGGCGCCGTAGTGCTCGCGGATCAGCTCCTCGGTCAGCACCTCCTGGGCCGACCCCTGCGCCACCACCCGGCCGTCGACCAGCAACACCAGGTGGTCGGCGAACTGACCGGCCGTGGTGAGGTCGTGCAGCGCACTGACCACCGTCAGTCCGCGCGACGAGCGCAGTTCGTCGACCAGCTCGAGCACCTGCTGGGCGTGGCCGAGGTCCAGCGAGCTGGTCGGCTCGTCCAGCAACAGCACCGGCGCCTGCTGGGCCAGCGCCCGGGCGAGCACGGCGCGCTGGAACTCGCCGCCGGACAGCTCCGTGACCATGCGGCCGGACAGCGACCGCAGCTCCAGTGTGTCGAGCAGCTCGCCGGCCACCGCGAGATCCTCGGCCGACTCCGTGCCCAGGTACGGCACGTACGGCGTGCGCCCGAGCAGCACGTAGTCGAGGACTGTCATGCCGTCGGGCCGGGCCGGGTCCTGCGGGACGACGGCCACCTGGCGGGCTCGCTCGCGCGACCGCAGCCGCGCGACCTCGACGCCGTCGAACGCGATGGTGCCGGTGTGCGTGACCGCCCCCGACACCGCTCGCAGCAGCGTCGACTTCCCGGCGCCGTTCGGCCCGACCAGTGTCAGCCAGGTCCCGGCCGGGACGCCGAGGCTGACGTCGTCGACCACCCGCCGCTCCAGCAGGGTGACGCCGACACCGTCGACGGTCAGCGCGGTCACCAGGACCTCCGAGAGCTGCGCAGCACGAGCGTGAAGAACGGCGCGCCGACGAACGCGGTGACGACACCCACCGGCAGCTCGCCGGGCGACACCACGGTGCGGGCGACGAGATCGGCCACCACCAGGAACGTCGCGCCGACCGCGGCCGCCAGCGGCAGCACGATGCGATACGACGAGCCGGCCAGCATGCGCACGATGTGCGGGACGACGATGCCGACGAACCCGATCAGCCCGCTGACCGAGACCGCGGCCGCCGTGCCGAGCGTCGCCGCCAGCACCACCACGAGGCGGACCCGGGCCGCGGGGACGCCGAGGGTGCCGGCCTCGTCAGGCCCGACGCTGAGCACGTCGAGCAGCCGCCGGTGCGCCAGGATCACGATCGCCGACACCGCGATGTACGGCAGCACCGCCAGCACCTCGTCCCACCCGGCGGTCAGCAGCCGGCCGAGGATCCAGCCGTACACCTCGCGCAGGGAGTCGGTGTTGCGCTGGTTGACGTACGTCTGCACCGAGGTCAGGAAGGCGGCGACCGCGACGCCGGCGAGGATCAGCGAGTTGGTGCTGCGCCCGCCGACGCCTCGCCCCAGCGCGTACGTGGCGGCGACGCCCAGCACGCCCCCGGTGAACGCGGCCAGCGGCACCAGCAACCGGCTACCGCCGGAGACGATCGCGAACGTCGCCCCCAGCCCGGCGCCGGCGGCGACGCCCAGCAGGTAGGGGTCGGCCAGCGGATTGCGGAACACGCCCTGGTACCCGGCCCCGGCCAGCGCCAGCATCGCTCCGACCATCAGGCCGAGCACGACCCGCGGCGCGCGCAACTGCCAGAGCACCGCCGCCTCGCGGTCGTCCAGCCCACCGGCGAGGTCGACGCCGGGCACGAGGTTGACGATCTCGGTGACGACGCCGCGCAGCGGCAGCCCCGCCGGCCCCACCGTGAGGCCGAGCAGGACCGCCGCGACGAGCAGCGCGAGCGAGCCGACCAGCCAGCGCCGGGGCAGCCGGACCGGCCGCAACGTGGGCGTCGCGGTGTCAGGCTCGCTCCTGGCGGCGCTGCTCATGGCGTCATTCGGCCGGCGCGAGCGCCGTCCGCTGCTCGACGACGGTGCGCAGGAAGTCGACGATGCGCGGCCCCCAGCGGCTGGCGATGTCGGGATCGACCTCGACGACGCGGTCCTGCTGGACGGCGCTGAGCTGGTCCCAGCCCGGCCGGGCCGCGATGTCGTCGGCCGTGACGCCGCCGGCCCCGCCGTCGGCGAAGAAGACGATCTCCGGGTTCGCCGTGACGATGAACTCCGGCGACAGCTGCGGGTAGCCGCCGGCGGCGTCGGGCGCCTCGTCGGCGATGCTGGTCAGGCCGGCCAGCCGGTAGATCTCGCCGATGAACGTGCCGCTGGTGACGGTGTACAGGTTGGGGTCGAGCTCGTGGTAATACGTCACCGGCGGCGCGTCGGCCGGGACCTGCGCGACGAGCTCGTCGACGTCTGACCGCAGCTGCCCGACCAGCTCGGCGGCGTCGCCGACGTGACCCGTGACGGCGCCCAGCTGCTCGAGCTGCGTGTAGGTGTCGTCGAGTGTGACGGCGGGCGCCAGCACGATGGCCGGGATGTCGACGGCGGCCAGGCCGGAGACGAGCTCGCCCGGATCGCTGGACGCGATGACGAGGTCGGGGTCGTACCCGATGATCGCCTCGACGTTGGGCTCGAACGCGGACAGGTCCGTGGTCGGTGCGTCGGCAGGGTAGTTGGAGTACGAGTCGGCGGCGACGACGGCGTCACCGGCGCCGATGGCGAACAGCATCTCGGTGGCCGTGGCCGACAACGAGACGATGTGCTCGGGCTGCTCAGCGATCTCGACCGGCCCGTCCTGGGTGTCGACGGTGACGGGGAACGCGGCATCGTCGCCGGAGTCACCGGCCGCGGCCGACGACGGCGCGTCGCTCGGCGCGGCCGAGCTGTCGTCGGAGTCGTCGCCACAGGCCACGAGAACGAGCGGGAGCGCGGCCGCCAGCAGGGCGAGCCGCGCGGGGCGGATGGTTCGCAACGTGCGCCTCCTTCAGACGGTAAAGGGGCGCGGATGGCGGGGTGCCATCTGCGAACCGCCCTTCTACCGAGGACGAATCCGGGCCACGAGGCTGGCGACCTGGCTCGTCCGTCCGCGGCAGGCGGGCGGCTTCACAGTTGCGGGACAGCGCCGGAATCGAACCGGACTTCGCAGACACTCGTCGCACCCGGGCCGCAGCCCGGGCATTCGCGATCCTATCGCCTCCGGCGCCGTCGTCACTGCCGGAACAGCGTGACCTCCACCTCGGCGATCGCATCGGGGTCGCCGACCATGTCGATGGCGGTGATGCGATCGCCGTCGAAGGTGAACCGGAACAGCGCCCGCGGCTGCCCGCCGGGCGCCCACGCGGCCGCCGGGACACCGTCGACGAGGACCGTCTCGGCGTGCGCCGCCCGGCCGGAGAAGACGCCGGCGACGGCGTCGGCGCCGCGGAGCAACCGGACCAGCTCCGGCGCGCCCTGC
Source organism: Jiangella endophytica (assembly GCF_003427025.1). Classification (GTDB taxonomy): domain Bacteria; phylum Actinomycetota; class Actinomycetes; order Jiangellales; family Jiangellaceae; genus Jiangella; species Jiangella endophytica. The sequence goes on along the minus strand of NZ_QVAI01000002.1, from coordinate 388,584 downwards.
GCCCGGCCGGCCTTCGCGTTCTCGATCGCGACCTCGTCGGCGCGCAGCACGACGTCGGGGTCGAGCAACGCGAGCAGGTCCTGGAACTGACCGTTGCGGGAGGCCGCGAGGAACGCGTCGACGACCAGCCGCTGCCGGGCCGGATCGGCGGACGGCGCACGGGCGCCCTGCACGCGGCGACGCGCCCGGCTGGCCAACTGGCGGGTGGCGGCTGGCGTGCGGTCGAGGATGGCCGCGATCTCGTCGAACGGCATCGCGAACAGATCGTGCAGGACGAAGGCCAGCCGCTCGGCCGGCGCGAGCGAGTCGAGAACGACGAGCAGGGCCGGACCGACGGTCTCGGCCAGCAGCGCCTCGCCCTCGGGATCGGGTGCGGCGTCATCGATGGTGGCGGTGTCGCGGTCGGCGTCGTCGTCGAGCGGGTCCTCGCGCCGCGACGTCCGCGACCGCAGCATGTCCAGCGCCACCCGCGACACCACCGTCGTCAGCCAGCCGCCGAGGTTGCGTACCTCGTCGGTGTCGGTGCGGCTCAGCCGCAGCCAGGCCTCCTGCACGGCGTCGTCGGCCTCGCTGGCCGAGCCCAGCATGCGATAGGCCACGGACCGCATGCGCGGCCGGTTCTCCTCGAACCGCTGGGCCAGCCAGTCGTCGTCGCGCGTCACGTCACACTCTCCCGTCTCGTCCCGTCACCTGGTTGACGAGTGGCGGGCGCCGGATGTGACCGCGCCCCTGCGCCGGACCGGTCATTCAGGGGCGACCACGGGATTGACCAGCGGCTCCAGCCCGGAGACCTCACAGCGGGCGACGTCGCCGGGCTGGACGACCACGGCGCCGGGCGTGCCCGTCGAGATGATGTCGCCCGGGTACAGCGGCATGACCTTGCTGTGGAAGCTGACCAGGAAGGCCGGCGAGAACCGCATCCGCCCGACGACGTTGCTGCGGTGCCGCTCGCCGTTGACCACCGTGCTGACCTCGATGCCGGCGATGTCCGGGCCGGTCGGTTGCGCGGCGAGCGCCTCGGCCAGCGGCACGATGTGCGGCCCGAAGGAGAAGAAGCCGGGGAAGTTCTTCGACCGGGTCAGGAACCGCGGATTGCGTTGCAGGATGTCTTCGGCGGTCTGGTCGAGGATCGCGCACAGGCCGAACACGTGGTCCAGCGCCTCGTCCTCCTCGACGTCGCGGCAGTACCGGCCGATGACCAGGCCGACCTCGGCCTCCGCGGTGACGCGCTCGCTCTGCACCGGCAACGGGATCGGCTCGCCCGGCCCGATGATCGTGTGATGGCCCTTGATGAACGACGCCGGCTCGTCCGGGACCACTTCGGCCAGGTCACTGGCGTGGTCGACGTAGTTCAGGCCGATGCCCCAGATCTTCGGCGGGTTACGGTACGGCGCCGTGTACGTCACCTCGCCGGCCGGCCGGAACAGGCCCGGATCGGCCTGCGCCACGGCCTCGTCGACCTCGTCGCCGCGCCGGTCCGCGATCAGCGACATGACGTCACCGGTGAACTCCGGCAGCAGGTCCGCGACGACGGCCACGCCCTTGGTCGGGTGGACGACGGCGGCCCGCGGCACACCGTCGACGAGGATGGACGCGAGGCGCATGGGTCTCCTTCCGGTCGCGGCCGCCCGGTGGCGGCGACCGCCGGCAATGGCGCCGGGGTGGCGGTGTCCGCTGGCGGCAGCGCGGTCCGTCACGCGCAGCCGGTGGGCGCCCGGGCGGGTGCTCGCCCATCGTAGGCGGCCCGGCCTGCCCATTCCGGGGAGATCCGCCGGATCGGACCCGCACGACCGGCGAGTGGCTCCCTGGATGAGTCAGTCCGAATGCGGCCTCCATCCGGGAGGCGGTGCCATGAGGCGTTCTGGTGCATCACGAGGCATGCATGCCTGGTGGAGCGGGAGAACGCCTGGTGTTGTACGCGATCGTTGATGATCATCGGCGTCCACAAGCACGCCGTCGCCCCACCACCGACGATCGCCCTCACTCATCTAGCGGTGCGCCCGCGCCTGCTCCCGCAGCTGCCGCTCGTGATCGTCCACACCCCAGGCGACCAGCGGCTCGAGCGCCTGCATGAGGCTCCGGCCACGCTCCGACGGGTGGTACTGCACGAGCACCGGAGTGGTGGGCACGACCGTCCGCTCGATCAGGCCCTCGGCCTCGAGCTCCTTGAGGCGCTGGTTCAGCAGCCGGTCGGAGATGCCGTGCACCGCCGCGCGGTACTCGATGAACCGCCGAGCGCCGCGAACGCCGGCCAGCATGATGCCACCGCTCCACTTCTTGCCGATGATCTCGATGTAGCCGGTGAACAGCCGGCACTTCTCGTCGTCGATGTGCTCGAACCCGGTCTCCGGTCGGTCGGGGGTGAGTCTGGTGTCGATTGCCACTCACTCATAGTAAGTCGCTAACGCCCAGTTGGCCAACAACCGGCCCGATCCGGAGACTGAGGACCGTGAACTACGGCCACCGTCTCGAGTTCGGCACCTTCATCACGCCCACCAACCAGTCGCCGCAGACGCCCCTCGCGCTCGCACAGCTGAGCGAGCAGCTCGGCTTCGACGTGGTGACGTTCCAGGATCACCCCTACCAGCCCGCGTTCCTCGACACCTGGACACTGCTCACCTGGGTCGCGGCCCAGACGTCACGCGTGCGGCTGTCCGCGAACGTGCACAGCATCCCGCTGCGCACGCCCGCCGTGCTGGCCCGGGCCGCGGCCAGCCTCGACCTGCTCTCCGACGGACGGGCCGAGCTCGGCCTCGGCGCGGGCGGGTTCTGGGACGCGATCGAGGCGATGGGCGGGCGCCGGCTCACGCCGGGCGAGTCCGTCCAGGCGCTCAGCGAGGCGATCGACGTCATCCGGGCGCTGTGGGACGTCGACGCGCGCGGCGGGGCTCGGATCGGCGGCGAGTTCTACCGGCTCGACGGCGCCAAGCGCGGCCCCGCGCCGAAACACCCGATCCCGCTGTGGATCGGGGCGCTGAAGCCGCGCATGCTCCGGCTGATCGGCGAGAAGGGCGACGGCTGGCTGCCCAGCCTGCCGTACCTCGAGCCGGGCGCCCTCGAGCGCGGCAACGCGATCATCGACGAGGCGGCGCGCGAGGCCGGCCGCGACCCCCGCGAGATCCGCCGGCTGCTCAACATCGGCGGACGGTTCGGCGCGTCGCGCACCGGCTTCCTGCAGGGCACCAGCCAGGACTGGGTCGACGACCTGCTGCCGCTGGTCGTCGACGACGGCATCGGCACCCTCATCGTCATGGCCGACGACCCGCGCACGATGCAGCAGTTCGCCGAGGAGGTCATGCCGGCGCTGCGCGAGGCCGTCGACGACGCGCTGCCGGCCGGCTCGGCCGGGGAGCGGATCCGGCCCGTGTCGGCGCTGGCACAACGGCGCGACGGCATCGACTACGACGGCCTTCCGCCGACGCTGCGCGACTCCGCCGTCGAGCCCGGCGACCCCGACTACCGGACCGTGCGCGGCGGCTACCTGCGCGGCGGATCACCCGGCCTGGTCCTGCGGCCGTCGTCGACCGGAGAGGTGGTCGAGGCACTGGCATACGCGCGGCGCCACCCCGACCTGCCGCTGGGCGTCCGCAGCGGCGGGCACGGCATCAGCGGACGGTCGACCAACAACGGCGGCCTGGTCATCGACGTCGGGCGGCTGGACCGAATCGAGGTGCTGGACGAGGAGCAGCGGCTGGTCCGCGTCGGCTCCGGCGCACGGTGGGGAGACGTCGCGGCGGCGCTGGCTCCGCACGGCTGGGCGTTGTCGTCCGGCGACTACGGCGGGGTCGGGGTGGGCGGGCTGGCGACGGCCGGCGGCATCGGGTACCTGTCGCGGTCGCACGGGCTGACCATCGACCACCTGCGCGCGGCCGAGATCGTCCTGGCCGACGGTTCGGTGGTGCGGGCCAGCGAGACCGAGCACCCGGACCTGTTCTGGGCGGTCCGCGGCGCCGGCGGCAACCTCGGCATCGTCACGTCCTTCGACTTCGTCGCCGACGAGGTCGGCGACGTGGGGTGGGGCTTCCTCACCCAGGTCGCGGAGGACGTCGGCGACTACCTGATCCGCTGGGGCGCCGCCGTCGAGAACGCGCCGCGCGACCTCACCAGCTTCCTCGTCATGGGCCCGCCGCGGAACGGGCAGCCGGCCGTCGCGCAGAGCCGGAGCGTGGTCGAGTCCGACGACCCGGAGGTCGTGGTCGCGCGGCTGCAGGAGATCGCGTCGATCGCACCCCTCTACGACCAGGAGGTGACGATCACCTCCTACGCCGGGATCATGCAGAACGCCTCCGGCCCCGCCCACGTGGCGACCGGCGAGCCGCTGGCGCACAGCGGCCTGATCGAGCACATCACGCCCGAGTTCGCGGCAGCGGTGGCGAAGGCCCTGTCCAGCGGCGCGATCTACTTCTTCCAGATCCGTGCCGTCGGTGGCGCCGTCTCCGACGTCCCCGCCGACGCGACGGCCTACGCCCACCGGTCGGCGAACTTCTCGGTGACGGCCATGGGCGCCCATGTCCAGCGACTGGGCGAGGTCTGGGCGACGCTGCAGCCGTTCTTCTCCGGCCTGTACCTCAGCTTCGAGACCGACCAGAGCCCGGAGGTGCTGGCCGCGGCGTTCCCGCCGGCGACGCTGGAGCGGCTGCGCGAGATCAAGGACCGCTACGACCCGGACAACGTCTTCCGGCACAACTTCAACATCGCTCCCAGCATCGCGCCGGCGGCCGTGACGACCTGACGTCGCCGCACGGCTCACGCGGGCGCCGACCGGCAGTCCGGGCAGAGTGACGGCTTCCGGCCACGGACCCGCACTCGTTCGAACGACGTCGCGCATCGAGAGCAGGTCAGGATCTCGATCTCGGCGACGATGCCGGCCGGCGCCCTGGGCGGTGCCCCTGACGACTTCGCCAGCGTGGTGACGACGCTGGTCGGCCTGGCCGGCTCCGCCGACAGCGCGGCCTCGAGCTTGGCGAGCGCGCGGTTGCGGCGCTTCAGGAGATCTTCGACCGCCTCCTCGCGAGCGGCGTCGTCGCCGTAGAGCTCGAGGCCGCGTTCGGTCCAGCGGACGCAGGCGGTCCAGTCCTTCTGCTTCTGCAAGCGGATGGCCATCTGACGATAGGTCGCGAGCAGCGGCACCTTGCCCCACTTGGCCATGAACGCGGCCCGGATCACGTCCATCTCCGCGTCGTGCCGCCGGAACGCGTCGTCGAACTCGTTCAGCGCCGACTCGTCGCGGTCGCGGCTGCGGTACAGGCGGCTCTCCAGCTCGGTGAACTGGAAGTGGCGGTCGATCGGGTCCGGATCGGTCTCCAGCAGCCGGCGAAGCATGGCGATCGCCGGCCGATCGGCGTCAGGCAACTCGTCGAACCACGAGAGGTCGTACGAGTCGTCCGCGACGTCGGTCAGCCAGGCCTCCGTGAACCCGGTCCGCAGCGTGCCCGTCGCCCGGCGCGGTCGGGGCGACCCCCGGCCGAGTCCGAAGTCGGCGGGATCGTGATCGAGCCAGACGCCGAGCCGGCCCCGCCCGGACGCGTAGTATCCGCCGCCGACGATCACCCCGTGCAGCGCGACGTGCCCGCCGATCCTCGTCCTCAATGCGTGCAGCCCGGCCACGTACTGCGCCGCGACCTCGCGCGTCAGGTAGCCGACGAGATACCCGCCGGTGTGGACCGCGATGGCGTTCTCGTCGTGCTGGTTATGGGGTTCGGGCACCAGGACCGCGACGATCCGGTGCCGGACCCGGTCGCCCGGAGACCCTCCGCACAGCTTCCACAGCGCCTCTTGATAGCTGGCCTCACCGACCACCTCGAGGTCTTCGGTTCCGCCCAGGATCGACGGCGCTATCGCGTCGTTCGGCCTGCGCGTAGTACGCCATCGGTCCAGCAATCTCATGGAGACCCCCGGTCGTTCGCCGCCCGCGAACTGATCTTGCCCGGCGGGGCGGACAGAACTCCGTCAGGGCCGGTGCGCCCAGAGGAAGTCGACGTAGCCGGGCGGCAAGGAGGCGCCCGTCGTGAGCATCCAGTGCACACGGCTGGCGCCGACCAGAACCAGCGTCGCCCGGCAGCCGGCGTCGACGTCGTCGCGGGAGAAGGCCCCGTCCGCGCCCGCCAGGTAGTCGTCCAGCACGTCGGCCTGGGCGCCCAGGGCCAGGTGCGCGACGTCAGCCCCGACCGGTGCGGCACTCATCGTGCCCCAGTCCAGGGCGACGGTGTCCGAGCCGTCGGCGCGCAGGTTGAGCGGGTGGAAGTCGCCATGGGAGACGACCCGGGGGAGGGCGGCCAGCAGGGCCAGCAGCTCGTCGCGCCGCGACCACAGCCGCACCGCCCGCTCGTCGGCGTCGACGGCGGACCAGTCGAGCTCGGACACCGCGACCCGCTGCGCCAGCTGGTGCCCGCCCAGCCACGGGACGTCGGGGAGGCCGACGCCGGACTGCCACGCGCCGAGCTGCCGCGCCGCCGTCCGCACGTCCGCCGGCGTCGCGCCCGCGTCCTCCAGGTACACCACCTCGTCCACGACGCCGTGGCAGCGCGGCGCCCGCAGCCCCGGACCGGACGGGAGCAGGCCTGACGCGTACGCCAGCGGCTCGCGCCGCCAGTAGGCCCAGTGCCGCGGATCGGTGGCGCCGTGCCGGTGGCGGCCCGACGTCAGTGGCTGGCACTCCTTGCGGATCACCGTCGCCTCTCGACCGTCGCGCAGCCGAACCGTCAGCCGCGTCAGCCCGGCGGTCGCCGCGCCGGTGCCCCCTCCCAGCGCCACCTCGTCGATGTCGGCGACGTCCGCCGGTGGGCGGCCGGTCAGGCTCTGGAGGACGGGATCGGGCAGCACGGCCTCACGATAGAGCAGTAGTCACTACTGAGGTCGGCATGCATTGTCGCCGGTTAATCTCTGGCCATGCCTCAGGCACACGGCCAACTCCGTTACCGAGGCCGCTGCGCCGACTGCTCCTGGGTCGGCCGGCCGTTCATCCGATACGGGACGGCGGACGCGGCGGCACGTGACCACTCCGACGCCCACCAGCACACGGCCTTCGTCGTCGACCAGTACGAGATGCGCATCGTCGGCTCCACGATCCGGCCGGCGAGCGCCCGCCAGGCCTGAGTTCGACCGGCACCCGGTCACACATTCGCGTCGAGACCCGTCAGGGGGACGACCGAGTACCGAGACCGGAAGGGGCAGACCGATGCCTACCGAGGAATCCCAGGCAGCGACACCGCCGACCCGCTCCACCGTCGGACGACGTGCGTTCACCGTCCTGCTGGCATGGATGGTGTTCTCCTTCGTCATGGGGGCGCTGACGAAGTTCTACTGGGGCGAGACGTGGTTCGGCGACGCGTACTCGGTGAAGTTCGTCGAGTGGGGCTACCCGAGCTGGTTCCGCTTCTTCGTCGGCGCAGGCGAGCTTGTGGCCGCGCTCATGCTGCTCCGGCCGCCCCTGCGCTTCGCCGGCGCCTCGATGCTGATCGTCATCACCTTCGGCGCCGTGGTCACCCATGTCGCCAACGAGGATCCCCTCGCACACAGCATCTCCGCGCCCATCCACCTCGTGCTGGCGCTGGTGGTCGCATGGGTGGCACGGCCACGGGACTGGCGGGGACGAGGGGCGAGCGAGGTTCGCCACGGGAGCGCCGCTACCGTGCCCGAGTGACCACCGCCGTCGCGGGGTGAAGGCGCTCACAGCGGCAGGGCTGACGGATGTGCACGTCCACGACCTTCGGCACGCCGTCAACACGCTGGCCGCCGCGAGCGGTGCGAACCTACGTGAGCTGATGGAGCGGATGGGCCACGCCAGCACTCGCGCCGCCGTCATCTACCTGCATGCCGCCAACGGACGTGACCGTCAGATCGCCGACGCGCTGAAGGGGATCACGCTGCCCGGTGTCGAAGCCACCGACGACGGCCGTACGGGCACGTAACGGGCACGACCGATGCTGACGATGATCGTTCTTGGGCTGTTGGCGCTGGTGGAGACGAGGGGAATCGAACCCCTAACCCCTGCCTTGCAAAGGCAGTGCTCTGCCAATTGAGCTACGTCCCCGCTGGTGCGGAGCGGCTCCACGCCGAAGAGCGCGGTGCCGAACCGCGCCGCCAACCATAGCGCGTCAGCGCGCTGTGCAGCGAATTCATACCCGAACCGGCATCCGGCGGGCCGGGAGATCCGCAGCTCTCCCGAGCCCGTCGGACCGCTACGCGAGCCGCGCGTCGGCGTAGGCCTTCATGGCGTCGCGGAGGTAGTCGACCAGCGCGTCGTCGCCCTGGCCGATGTTCTGGCGGAAGCGGTCGTCGTCGACGTAGAGGTCGGCGAGGCCGCGGTAGGCGTCACGGCTGGGCGTCCAGAACAGGCACACCCACCGGTAGTGCTCGTCGACGACCTCCTGCACCTGTGCAGCGGCGACGGAGACGCCGTCGGCGCGCAGAGCGGCGAGAGCGGACGACGCCGCAGCGAAGCCCGACCGTGCCTGCGTCGCCTGGTCCGCCGACCGACCGCGCATCCGGGCGGTCGCCTCGTCGATGGCGAGGTCATCGAGTTCGCCGTCATGGTCCCCCTTCCAGCCCGAGACCGAGCTCGCGCAACAGCAGGATCCGCTGCAACCGCAGCAGTTGCTCCTGCTCGTAGTGGCGGCAGCCTCCGTCGGCCGTCCACGCCGGTAAGCGTTGACGCTACGTCAACGTCAAGTCCACCGACAGCAGACGGCCACGTGAGGCCTCGCCACGACCGGGCGAGGGCTCACGTGGCCGTCGATGTATGAATCAGCGCGGGTCGGCGGGCGGGATCGGATCCGTGGCCTCGGCCCACAGGTCCTGCTCGGCCCGTCCGGACTGGTAACGGCGGTAACCGAGGTACCCCACCACGGCAACGACCGCTCCGAACAGGATCTTCTTGTTGAACACGATGGTCCGCCTCCAGACGGTGGTCGACTCACGTGTGAGGTTAACGCAGTGATCCCGGCGGCAGCAGGGCGACATCGGAATCACGTCACTCCAGCATGCGCTCCATCCGCACGATCTCGGCCTGCTGCACGTCGACGATCTCCTCGGCCAGCTCACGGGCCTGCGTGTCGATGCCGTCGTCGAGCACGGACCGGGCCATCTCGATCGCACCCTCGTGGTGCTCGATCATCATCGTCAGCCACATCCGCTCGAACTCGACGCCGGTCGCGGCGTCGAGCGCGGCGAGGTCGTCCTCGGTGAGCATGCCGGCCATCTCGTGCGCGTGGCCGCCCTCCAGCGGTGGCGGCACGTAGCCCCAGCGGTCCAGCATCGCGGTCATCTGGTCGATCTCCGGTTGCTGGGCGTCGGCGATGGCGGCGGCCAGCTCGGTCAGCTCGGCGCTGACGCCGTCGGCCGGCAGCATGCCGGCCATCTCGACGGCCTGGGCATGGTGCGGGATCATCTGGCGCGCGAACTCGACGTCCGCGGGAGCGAAGTCGTCACCGTCGTCGTTCGAGCCGCAGCCGGCCAGGACGACGAGGGCGAGGGCGGGCATCGCGAAGCGTCTGCGGTGCAATGGGAACCGGTCCCTTCGGGAGCTACGTGGACGGTGGGTCGGGGCGTGGCCCCGGCCGTCACGTCCGCGACACACCCAGGGACGTCAGCAGCGCGGCTCCATGAGCGCGCGGCGGCGGCCACGCCCAGAGCGTCCGCCCAGCCAGGACGACGTCGCGGGCGCGCCGCGTGACGTCGGGCAGCCGGCCCAGCAGCAGCCGGCCGGCCAGGACCAGCGCGGCGGCCGACAGGACCGCCAGGCACAGGTGCGCGAGCCCGTGTCCCTCCGACGACGGCGACGGCTCGTTCTCGTGCCCCGCGGCATGGGTGGCCGTGGGCTCGTGCGCCGGGCTGTGCCCGTCGGTGTGTCCGGCCCCGGCGACGTGGTGCATCAGCACGATGCCGAGCAGCAACGCGGCCAGCACCAGCAGCCGCGACACCGTCCTCACGGCCACCGAGCCTACCGGGACCGGCGCGGACAGCCCGCAGCCCTGCCCGCCGGACGACGGGACCACACGGGTGGTGCGCAGTCACGCCGTTGGTCCTAACCGTCTCCCATGAGGATCCGCGGCAGGTCGACCGGGTCCGGGGTCGTCACCTGGTCAGGGCCGGGAGGGGTGATCGCTACCGCGACGCCGAAGTCCCACAACTCGAGGACCTTCCAGACCTGACGATCGCCCGCGGCGTTCTGGATCGCGATCCGGCGCGCTCGGCCGGCGTCGTCCAGCCATACCTCTGCGGGCAGCCGACGCAATCGGCGCAACGGCCCTTCGGGCACTTCGATCCCCGTGAGCAGGCGGTCGTCGGCCGCCACGAGATCGACGGTGAACTGATAGTGAGTGGTCGTGACGTCGCGGATGGTGTCCGTACCAGCCACGATGACGTCATCGCCGGCACCGAACAGGGCGTCCATCGGCCACAGCGGATCGAGGTGGCTGCGTGGGCCGTCCCGCTCGACGTCGGTGAAGGCGAGCCAGGAGTCACCCGAGCGCATCAGCTGGATCGCGCCGTCGTAGAGCAGCTCGCGCGGTCTGATGAAGGCCTCCGGTGCGCTCTGCAGGTCGTCCTGGAGAGATCCGGACAGGAGTCGTTCGGACACCAGCGCCCTGCGGGCCGCGAAATCGACCACGCCCTCGGTGAGCCGGTCGCGCACCTCCAGGGTCGGCGCACCGTGATGGAGCCCGGACGACAGGCGCGCCGAACCGGCCGCCGACGTACGGGCGGCGGCGGCCTGGACGCGAGCCGTGATGACCTCAGGACCGTTTGCCATGATCGGATCCCCTCGTCCTTGGTAGCTCAAAGCTACCCGGCTCGGAGTCCGCGGCCTGAGGTCCGGATGCCCGCGTAGGAGCGCGGGCACGAGCAAGCCCCTACCGAGTGGGTCGATAGGGGCTCTGACCTGGGTGGGCCTAACAGGACTTGAACCTGTGACCTCTTCCTTATCAGGGAAGCGCTCTAACCGTCTGAGCTATAGGCCCGGGGATTTCGCACCAAGTGCGCCGCAGCAGCGTACCTCACCGTCGGCGGCCAACCCAAACCGGGCTGACCGCCGCCACGGGGACCGGCTCAGTCGTCCTCGGCGAGGGTCAGCTCGAGGCCGCCGAGCAGGCTCGCGGAGAGGTTGTACAGGAACGCGCCCAGCGTCGCCAGGGCCGTCAGCAGCACGACGTCGACCACCGCGATGAGGGTGGTGAAGCCGAGCACGCGAGACAGCTCGACGTACTGGTTGATGTCGATGCCGGAGTTGCTGTCGGAGGCCGTCATGTCGGTGACGATCTCGTCGATCGAACTGAACACGCCGGCGGCGTCGAGCACCGACCAGAGCACCGCGACCGCCACGAACAGCGTGATGCCGAGCGCGACCGACAGCAGGAACGCCGTCTTCATGACCGACCACGGGTCGACCCGCAGCAGCCGGAGCCGGGCCTTGCGCACCCGGCCGGGACGGCGCGAACTGGTGGACCGCGACGAACTGGAGCCGGCCGCCGTCTTGCCCGGGTTGGACGCACGAGGCGTCGCCGGCGGGACCGCCTCGAGGCTGGCCTGGGTGTCGACGGCGAGATCGGTCGGCGGGACGGGCGCAGCCGGGACCGGCCCGGGCGGCGTAGCCGGGAACACCGTGGGAGCGGCGCCGCCCTGCTGGGCGACCAGCGACGGCGGCGGCACGGGACCGTTCGGCGGCGCGCCGGCGGCCTGACCGGACCCGGCCGGGCCGCCGTTCGGCGAGTTCGCGGCGGCGGGCCGCTTGCCGTTGCCGTTCTGCGGGCCGCCGTTCTGGCCGGGCTGCTCGCCGGGACGGGACCACGGGTTCTGCGTGGACTCGGCCCCCGACCGCGGCGTGGTGTCCTCGCGCGAGCGGTTGCGGGTGGCCGTGCGGGCCGCGGCGGCGCCGCGCGTCTGCCCGCCACCCTGCTGCTGGCGGCGATTGTCGACCGCTGGCTCCCCGGCGTCGCGCTGCCCGTTGGGCGACCCGTTGCTACTGGGAGCCCCGGGCTTCGCGCCGTTGGACTGCTGTTCCTGCCGGTCCGCAGGAGGCGCGCTCTTGTTGCGCGCGTCCTGGTCGGACCCCGGACGCCCGGTCGCGCCGCTGCTCGTCACGAGCCATCACCCTCCGCGTCGATCTCGGAGTCCGCCACGTCCTCGACGACCTCCTCCACCGAGTCCTCCTCGGCACTGTGCGCGATGGCGACGACCACATCGTCGCCACCGAGCGCAACGTACTTGACTCCCATGGTGTCACGACCCTTGGCAGGAACGTCCGCCACTGGACTACGCGTCACCCCTCCGGATGCCCGGATGGCAAGAACCTCGTCGCCGTCGCCGACGACCAGGGCACCCACCAGAGAGCCTCTGTCCTCATTGATCTTCATCGCCTTGATACCCAAACCCCCGCGTCCCTGAACACGATATTCCTCGACAACGGTTCGTTTGGCGAATCCACCATCTGTGACGGTAAAGACGTACGAGTCGGTTCCATCGCGCACAACGGACATTGACAACAGTTCGTCGCCGTCGCGGAACTTCATGCCCACGACGCCGCCGGTGGCGCGGCCCATCGGCCGCAGCTGATCGTCGGTGGCGGTGAAGCGGATGGCCTGCGCCTTGCGCGACACCAGCAGGATGTCGTCGTCGGCGCTGACCAGCTCGGCGCCGATCAGCTCGTCGTCCTCCTCGCGGAACAGGACCGCGATGACGCCGCCGGAGCGGTTGGAGTCGTACTCGGTGAGCTTGGTCTTCTTGATCATGCCGTGCTTCGTGGCGAGCACGAGGTACGGCGACTGCTCGTAGTCCTTCAGCGTGAGCACCCGGGCGATCTTCTCGTCGGGCTGGAACGCCAGCAGGTTGGCGACGTGCTGCCCCTTGGCGTCGCGGGCCAGCTCGGGCAGCTCGTAGGCCTTCGCGCGGTAGACCCGGCCGCGGTTGGTGAAGAACAGGATCCAGTGGTGCGTGGTGGTGACGAAGAACTGGTCGACGACGTCGTCCTCGCGCAGCTGCGCGCCGCGCACGCCCTTGCCGCCGCGCTTCTGCGAGCGGTAGAGGTCGGCCTTGGTGCGCTTGGCGTAGCCGCCGCGGGTGATCGTGACGACCACCGGCTCCTCGGGGATGAGGTCCTCGGCGGTGAGGTCGCCCTCGGCCGGCACGATGCGGCTGCGGCGCTCGTCGCCGTACTTCTCGACGATCTCGGCGAGCTCCTCGCGGATGATGGCCCGCTTGCGCTCGTCGGACTCGAGGATGGCCTGCAGCTCGGCGATGTCGGCGACCAGGACGTCGTGCTCGTTCTGCAGCTCGTCGCGCGACAGCGCCGTGAGCCGGCGCAGCTGCATGTCGAGGATGGCCGTGGCCTGGATCTCGTCGATGTCGAGCAGCGCCATGAGGCCGTTGCGGGCCTCTTCGACGTCCTGCGACCGGCGGATCAGCGCGATGACCTCGTCGATGGCGTCGATCGCCTTGAGCAGACCCAGGACGATGTGCAGGCGCTCGCGCTTCTTGCGCAGCCGGAACTCGGTGCGCCGGCGGATGACCTCGACCTGGTGCACGACCCAGTGCCGGACGAACGCGTCGAGCGACAGCGTGCGGGGCACGCCGTCGACCAGCGCCACCATGTTGCAGCCGAAGTTGTCCTGCAGCTGGGTGTGCTTGTAGAGGTTGTTGCGGACGACGGTGGCGACGGCGTCGCGCTTGAGCACGACGATGATGCGCATGCCCGTCCGCGACGAGGAATCGTCCTTGAGATCGGCGATGCCGGGGACCCGGCCGGTGTCGGCCAGTTCGGCGATCTTGCGGATCAGCGCGTCGGGGTTGACCTGGTACGGCAGCTCGGTGATGACCAGGCAGGTGCGGCCACGGCTGTCCTCCTCGACCTCGACGACGGCGCGCATGGTGACCGAGCCGCGGCCGGTGCGGTAGGCCTGCTCGATGCCGTTGGTGCCGACGATGAGCGCGCTGGTGGGGAAGTCGGGGCCCTTGACCCGCTCGAGCAGCGCGGTGAGCAGTTCCTCGTTCGAGGCCTCGGGGTTGTCGAGGTACCAGTCGACGCCGGCCGCGACCTCGCGCAGGTTGTGCGGCGGGATGTTCGTGGCCATGCCGACGGCGATGCCGCCGGAGCCGTTGACCAGGAGGTTCGGGAACCGCGCCGGCAGCACGTCTGGCTCGGCGCCGCGGCTGTCGTAGTTGGGGGAGAAGTCGACGGTCTCTTCTTCGATGTCGCGGACCATCTCCATGGCCAGCGGCGCCATGCGGCACTCGGTGTAGCGCATGGCCGCCTGGCGGTCGTCGCCGCGCGAACCGAAGTTGCCCTGCCCCTGCACCAGCCGGTACCGCATCGACCACCACTGGCCCAGCCGGACCAGGGTGTCGTAGATGGCGGTGTCGCCGTGCGGGTGGTAGTTGCCCATGACGTCGCCGACGACGCGGGAGCACTTGGAGAAGCCGCGATCGGGCCGGTAGCCGCCGTCGAACATCGCGTAGAGGACGCGGCGGTGCACCGGCTTGAGACCGTCACGGACGTCGGGCAGCGCCCGGGAGACGATGACGGTCATCGCGTAGTCGAGATAGCTGCGCTGCATCTCGACCTGCAGATCGACCGGCTCGATCCGTCCCCCGGGTCCGAACGCGTCGCCGGCCGTGGTGGTGTCGTTGGTCACGAGTGGTTCCTCCAGGTGCGACCTGCCGGCCACACGTCAGTTATGACGCGCGAAACAGGCCCACGGTTGTCTTCGTCCCCGTTGTCGTTCATGTAGCGGCGTTTCATGTCATGTGCTGGATCAGATGTCCAGGAAGCGGACGTCGCGAGCGTTGCGCTGGATGAACTTGCGCCGGCTCTCGACGTCCTCGCCCATGAGCGTGCTGAACACCTCGTCGGCCTGAGCGGCGTCGTCGAGCGTGACCTGCAGCAGCAGCCGCTGCTCGGGATCCATGGTGGTCTCCCACAGCTCGTCGTCGTTCATCTCGCCGAGACCCTTGTAGCGCTGGATGCCCTCGTCCTTGGGCAGCCGCTTGCCCGCTTCCTGGCCCGCACGGATCAGCGCGTTCCGCTCGCGATCGGAGTACGCGTACTCGGGCGCGGAGTCGCGGCCGGCCCACTTGAGCTTGTAGAGCGGCGGCTGGGCCAGGAAGACGTGGCCGTGCTCGACGACCGGCTTCATGAACCGGAACAGCAGCGTCAGCAGCAGCGTCTGGATGTGCTTGCCGTCGACGTCGGCGTCGGCCATCAGCACGACCTTGTGGTAGCGCAGGCGGTTGAGGTCGAACTCCTCGTGCACCCCGGTGCCCAAGGCGTTGATGATCGCCTGGACCTCCTGGTTCTGCAGGATCTTGTCGATGCGCGCCTTCTCGACGTTGAGGATCTTGCCGCGGATGGGCAGGATGGCCTGCACCTTCGGGTCGCGGCCCTGCTTGGCCGGGCCGCCGGCGGAGTCGCCCTCGACGATGAAGAGCTCGCACTCCTCCGGGTTGGTCGACTGGCAGTCGGCCAGCTTGCCCGGCAGGCCGCCGCCACCCATGAGGCCCTTGCGGCTACGCGCGGCGTCGCGCGCCTTGCGGGCGGCGACGCGGGCGATGGCCGCGCTCTGCGCCTTGCGGGCGATGAGCTTGCCCTCGGTCGGGTTCTGCTCGAACCACGCACCCAGCTGCTCGTTGACGATGCGCTGGACGAAGCCCTTCGCCTCGGTGTTGCCGAGCTTGGTCTTCGTCTGGCCCTCGAACTGCGGCTCGGCGATCTTGATGCTGATGATCGCGGTGAGGCCCTCGCGGACGTCGTCGCCGGTGAGGTTGGCGTCCTTCTCCTTCAGCACACCCCAGTCGCGGGCGAAGCGGTTGACCAGCGTGGTCAGCGCGGCGCGGAAGCCCTCTTCGTGGGTGCCGCCCTCGTGGGTGTTGATGGTGTTGGCGAACGTGTGCACCGACTCGGTGAACTGGTCGTTCCACTGCAGCGCCATCTCGAGGCTCATCGGCTGGCCGTCGCCGTCGGTCGACTCTGCCTCGTAGGAGATGACCGTGGGGTGGATCGGCGTCTTGGAGGTGTTGAGGTGGTTGACGTAGTCGACCAGGCCGTCGTCGTAGCGGTAGCGGACCTCGCGCGGGCCGTCCGGGGCGTCGGAGTCGACGTCGTCCTCGGCGCCGGGGTCGGGCTCGGCCGGGCGCTCGTCGCGCAGCACGATGGTGAGGCCCTTGTTGAGGAAGGCCATCTCGCGCAGCCGCGTGGAGAGCGTCTCGAAGTCGTAGGTGGTGGTCTCGAAGATGTCCTTGCTGGCGAAGAACGTCGTGGACGTGCCGGTGCGGTCGGACGGCTCGTGCCGCTCCAGCGGCGCGTCGGGCACGCCGAGCGAGTAGGACTGCGTCCACCGGTAGCCGTCGCGGTGGATCTCGAGGTCGATCTTCGAGGAGAGCGCGTTGACGACGGAGACGCCGACGCCGTGCAGGCCACCGGAGACCTTGTAGCCGCCGCCGCCGAACTTGCCGCCGGCGTGCAGGACGGTCATGACGACCTCGACCGCGGGCCGCTTCTCGACCGGGTGCTCGTCGACGGGGATGCCGCGGCCGTTGTCGATGACGCGGACGCCGTCGCCCGGGAGCAGCGTGATGTCGATGTGATCGCAGACGCCGGCCAGAGCCTCGTCGACGGAGTTGTCGACGACTTCGTAGACCAGGTGGTGCAGACCTCGCTCGCCGGTGGAGCCGATGTACATGCCGGGACGCTTGCGGACCGCTTCGAGACCTTCGAGTACGGTGATGGCGCTGGCGTCGTAGGACGTAGTGTCCGTCACGAGCGGGGGACCTCCTGCCAGGGATCAGGCCGCACCCCGCCACCTGCGGCCGCTGAGAGGCCCAGGAGACCGTGCGGCCTGGATGGACGCCTCCATTCTACCTTGTGCCGAAGCGAGAATGCGCGTTCTGCGGCCCTGAATGCCCCGTGGAGCCGCGTAGATCGGCTCGCATGTGTCCCCATACCCGCACCGGGCGCCCCGGCGACGCTGAGGGCCGTCTGGCGCCGCGGAGCGGATCGGCGGATTTCGGTCAGCCGTACGTATCGCGCGGACCACGGCCGGGAACGCTCCGGGGTCCTCTCCGCCAGCTCGGCGCCTGCGGTCCGCGCACGTCGACCCTGGTGACGGAGCCGTCGCCGATCTCGGCGTTGAACCGGCGGACCAGCTCGGCCGCGAACAGCCTGACCTGCGTCGCCCACGCCGTGGAATCGGCCCGGACGGTGAGCACACCGTCCTCGTAGTGCTCCGGCTGCACATGCGCCGCGACCTCGGGACCGACCACCTGGTCCCAGCGGGCGACGGCGCCGTGCACCGCGATGTCCTCGGCCCAGCCGTGCTCGCCGATCAGCCGGTCGACGGCCGAGCCGACCGCCTGCGGGTCGCGTTCGTCGGAGCCGGGGCCGCTCCAGCCGGCGCCCGGGGTCCAGCGACGGCGCCAGGTGCGGCCGCCCGCGGCGTCGCCGGTCTTGCGCGACGGTGCGCGGCGGCCCGGGCGGCCGGCCGCCTTGGCCCGCGCCAGCAGCGCCTTCGCGAGCTCCTCGCCGTCCGGGTTCCACGTGAAACCGTCCGCGGGCCCGACGGGATCGGTGGCGGGCGCCGGCAGATCGACGCCGGGCGCCGGACCGGTGACATCGTCGCTGTCACTCATGAGCCGTGCCCACCTCCTCCTCGAGGGACGTCGGACCCCTGCGGCCGGCCCGACCATCGTCTCGTCGTCACTCCGCCCGCCGGACCTCGCCGCCGAGCACGTCGACCCTGGCTCCGGTGAGCCCGGCCGGCACGTCGGCCGCCACCGCGGCGGTGACCAGCACCTGCTCCGCGCCGGCGGTCAGCTCGGCCAGCCGGTCGCGCCGACCGGCGTCGAGCTCGGCGAAGACGTCGTCCAGGACCAGTACAGGGTCACTGCCGGCAGAACGCAACAGCTCGTAGGAGGCGAGTCGCAGCGCCAGCGCGAACGACCAGGACTCGCCGTGGCTCGCGTACCCCTTGGCCGGCATCGGGCCGAGCGTCAGCACGAGGTCGTCGCGGTGCGGCCCGATCAGTGACACGCCGCGATCCAGCTCGTCACGACGGACGCCGGCCAGCGCTTCGAGCAGGGCCGCCGCCAGGGTGTCGCGCGACGGCACGAGATCGGCGTCGGGACCGAGCGATGACTTGTAGGTGAGCCGCGCTTCGCGGTCACCGGCCGGGCCGGAGCCGCCGGCCACCGCGTCGTACGCCTTCGCGACCAGCGGGCGGAGCGCCTCGACGAGGTCGAGCCGGGCGGCCAGCAGCTCGGCGCCGGCCTGTGCCAGGTGGGTGTCCCACACGTCGAGCGTGCTGAGGTCGGGGCCACGCGACGACCCGCCGCCGCGACTGGATCGCATGGCCATGCCGGCCGACTTGAGCAGAGCGTTGCGCTGCTTGAGCACGCGGTCGTAGTCGGACCGGACGCCGGCGAACCGCGGCGCCCGCGCGACCAGCAACTCGTCGACGAACCGGCGCCGCTCGGACGGATCGCCCTTCACCAGCGCGAGGTCCTCGGGCGCGAACAGCACCGTGGTCAGCACGCCGAGCAGCTCACGAGGCCGGGGGACCGGGGATCGGTTCAGCCGGGCGCGGTTCGCCTTACCCGGCGTGATCTCGATCTCCAGCAGGGTGCTGCGCGGCTCACCGCCCACGGTCTCGACGACGCTGCCGCGCACGACCGCCCGCTCGGCGCCCAGCCTGACCAGGGGAGCGTCCTGCGCGACCCGGTGGCTCCCCAGCGTCGCGAGGTAGTTCAGCGCCTCGACCAGGTTGGTCTTGCCGTGGCCGTTGGGCCCGACCAGCGCCGTGACGCCCGGCTCGAGCGGGAGCTCGAGCGAGGCATACGATCGGAAGTCGGCCAGCGACAGATGGGCGACATGCATGCGCGAGCGTCAGGGCCTGGTGTCGCCGGCCCCGGACGTCGGCCCGGCCTCGGCCGCCTTGACGGAGTGGCCGCCGAACTGGTTGCGCAGCGCGGCCACCGCCTTCATAGCGGGGGAGTCGTCCTGCCGGGACTCGAACCGGGCGAACAGTGCGGCGGTGATGACCGGCGCGGGCACGGAGTTGCGGATGGACTCCTCGACCGTCCAGCGGCCCTCGCCGGAGTCTTCGACGTAGCCCTCGATCTCGGCCAGCGCGGGGTCCTGCTCGAGCGCCCGGACCAGCAGGTCGAGCAGCCAGGAGCGCACGACGGTGCCGCGTGACCACGCCTTGAGCGTGCCGTGGATGTCGTCGACGACACCGGAGGCCGCGAGCAGCTCGTAGCCCTCGCCGTAGGCCTGCATGAGGCCGTACTCGATGCCGTTGTGGACCATCTTGGCGTAATGCCCGGCGCCGACGCCGCCGGCGTGGACGAAGCCCTCGTCGCGCGGGCCCTCGGGGCGGAGCGCGTCGAAGATCGGCATCAGCCGCTCGACGTGCTGTTTGTCGCCGCCGGCCATCAGGCCGTAGCCGACGTCGAGGCCCCAGATGCCGCCTGACACGCCGCAGTCGACGTAGCCGATGCCGTACTCGGCCAGGATGTCGGCGTGCTCGCGGTCGTCGGTGAACTTGGAGTTGCCGCCGTCGATGACGAGGTCGCCTTCGTCGAGCAGCTCACCCAGCTCTTTGACGGTGGCTCGGGTGGGCTCGCCGGCGGGCACCATGACCCAGATCGCCCGCGGTGCGGACAGCCGCCCGACCAGCTCTTTCAGGCTCTCGACGTCGCTGACCTCGGGATTGCGGTCGTAGCCCACCACCGTGTGGCCGGCTCGCCGCAACCGCTCGCGCATGTTGCCACCCATGCGACCGAGTCCGACCAGGCCCAACTCCATGACGTTCCCTTCCGTGCCCACCTGAGTTCCTCCCCGTGACGATGGCGCCGCGCCGTGGCACGGGCCGGTGTCACCCATCCTCGCGCGCCGGGCCGGCCGCGTGCGACCGGGTCGCCACCGAGAGTCGTCAGCCGGAGAGGCGAATGGGCATCGCCAGGTAGCGGTAGCTGCCGTCGGGCTCGGCCTCGGCGCTGCCGACACCCTGGATGACCACGGGCTTCAGCGGAGTGTCAGTGAAGGACATGTGCACGAACGGCGTGCCCAGCGCCTGCAAGCCGTCGAGCAGGTACGTGGGATTGAAGCCGGTGGCGATGGCCGGGCCCTGGACGTCGGCGGGCAGCGCCTCGGAGGCCTGCGCGTCCTCGCCGCTGCCGGCCTCGAGCACGACCTGGCCCTCGTCGAAGGCGAGCCTGACCGGGGTGTTGCGCTCGGCCACCAGCGCGACGCGCTTCACGGACTCGACCAGCGCGGAGATCTCGACCCGGGCGACCGTGGCGGTCTCGGCCGGGAACAGCCGGCGGTAGTTGGGCACCCACTCGCCGTCGATGAGCCGGCTGGTGGTGTGGCGGCCGCCGGCGGCGAGCCCGAGCAGGCTGTCCTGCGTGCCGGTGCCCAGCGCCAGGGTGACCTCGCCTGCCGGGCCGAGCGTCTTGGCGGCGTCGACCAGCGTGCGGGCCGGCACCAGGGCGACCACGGAGATGTCGGGGGTGCCGGGGTTCCAGGTGAACTCGCGGACCGCGAGGCGGTAGCGGTCGGTGGCACCCAGAGTGACTGTCTCGCCTTCGATCTCGATGCGGATGCCGGTGAGCGTGGGCAGCATGTCGTCGCGACCGGCGGCGACCGCGACCTGGCTGACCGCCGCCGCGAGGACCGCGCCGTCGACGGTGCCGGAGGCGTCGGGCATGGACGGCAGGTCGGGGTACTCCTCGACCGGCAGCGTCAGCAGCGTGAACCGGGCGCTGCCACACGTGATGGTGACCTTGGCACCGTCGGCGTTGAGGTCGACCGGCTTGTTGGGCAGCGACCGCGCGATGTCGGCGAGCAGCCGGCCGGAGACCAGAACGGTGCCACCGTCGGCGACGTCGGCGTCGACGGACACGCGGCCGGACACCTCGTAGTCGAACGACGAGAACGTCACTTGGGTGTCGGACGCGTCGATGCGCAGGCCGGCCAGGACCGGCACCGTCGGCCGGTTCGGCAGGGTGCGGGCCGTCCAGGCCACCGCCTCTGCCAGTACATCGCGATCGAGCCGGAACTTCACCGGTCCGTCCTCCCCTCGGGCACCAGCCCGGGTCGTTGTGGTTCGACGACATCCTTCCACGGGGCGCCGACAGTGGCGGCCAGTGGCGTCAATCGGCGGCCGTGAATCACACGATCCACAGGAACCGGCCCGCAAGGCTTGTGCGCTGCCCGTTGATCCATGGATAGGTCAGTCATGTTCATAGCGTTGGTGGAAAGTGTGGAAAACCATGAACGTCGCAGGTGAGCGCGGCTACCGTTGTCCACTGAGGCTGTGGGCACGGCCAGTGGGTGACGTGGACCGTTCGAGGTTGTCCACCGATGGGTGACACTTTCCCCGTCCCGGTCCACGGCGATGGCACTCATGTCCACAAACTTGTCCACAGCCTGTGAGAAGTCGATCACCCCGCGTGCGTGTGCTTCCCCGGCCGTCGCGGCGCCGGTCACCGTCATGACTGCCGGGCCTGCTGCTTGATGCGGTTGGTCAATTCGGTGACCTGATTGAAGACACTGCGTCGCTCGGCCATCAGCGTGCGGATCTTCCGCTCGGCGTGCATGACCGTCGTGTGGTCGCGGCCGCCGAAGTGCTGGCCGATCTTCGGTAGCGACAGCTCGGTCAACTCGCGGCACAGGTACATCGCGATCTGCCGGGCCGTGACGAGCACCCGGCTGCGGCTGGTGCCCTGCAGGTCCTCGATGGTCAGGCCGAAGTACGCCGACGTCTGCGCCATGATCGTGGCGGCCGTGATCTCCGGACCGGAGTCGGTGGGCACGAGGTCGCGCAGCACGATCTCGGCCAGCGAGAGGTCGACCGGCTGACGGTTGAGGCTGGCGAACGCCGTGACCCGGATCAGGGCGCCCTCGAGCTCGCGGATGTTCGTGGCGATGCGGCTGGCGATGTACTCCAGGACGTCGGGCGAGACGTTGAGGTGGTCCTGGGTGGCCTTCTTGGACAGGATCGCGATGCGGGTCTCGAGGTCGGGCGGCTGCACGTCGCAGGTCAGGCCCCACTCGAACCGGTTGCGCAGGCGGTCCTCCAGCGCCGACAGCTGCTTCGGCGGCCGGTCGGACGTGATGACGATCTGCTTGTTGGCGTTGTGCAGCGTGTTGAACGTGTGGAAGAACTCCTCCTGCGTCTGGATCTTGCCCTCGAGGAACTGGATGTCATCGATGAGCAGGACGTCGACGTCGCGGTAACGGCGCTGGAACGCCGACGCCTTGTCGTCGCGGATGGAGTTGATGAAGTCGTTGGTGAACTCCTCGGAGCTCACGTAGCGAACCCGCGTGCCGGGGTACATCGTCCGGGTGTAGTGCCCGATGGCGTGCAGCAGGTGGGTCTTGCCCAGCCCGGACTCGCCGTAGACGTGCAGCGGGTTGTACGCCTTGCCCGGTGCCTCGGCGACGGCGACGGTGGCGGCGTGCGCGAACCGGTTGCTCGAGCCGATGACGAAGGTGTCGAAGGTGTACCGCGGGTTGAGGTGCGGTTCGACGTCGCCGCGCCGGGCGGGTGCCTCGGCCGGCGGTCGTGGCACGAATGCCGGCGCCTCGGCAGCGGCGCTGACCAGCGGGATCTCCTCGGTGTCGACCGACGACGAGGTCGGCGCGTCGAGGTAGCCACCGCTCATCGGCGGCGGAGGAGGCACGGAGTCGGGCGCGACGCCGTCAGGCGGCGGCGCCACACTGACGGCTAGCCCGACCGGCCGTCCGAGTACTTCGGAGAGCGCGTCGACGATGTGCGAGCGGAGCCGCTGCTCGACTTGCGCGCGCGCGAAGTCACTCGGAACGGAGATGACGGCGGTGCCCTCGACCAGGGTGACGGGACGGGCCTGCGACAGGAACGCGCGCTGCTGCGGTCCGATCTCGATGGACTCCAGATCGGTCAGAGCCTTGGCCCAGGCGGTCGCGAAATCGGTTCCGGCCTCGTCTGCCACAGTTCCCTCCAAACCGGCGGCAACTGGCTGGCCACCCCCGTTGTCGTTGTCCACACGGTCGTCCACAGGGTGTGGAGGGTGTCGACACGTGCGCTTTTGTCTCCATCCGCTCCATTGTGACCTGCGCGAACGCGGTGTCGATACCGTGGTGCCGTACCGGACGGACAGCGTGCTGGAGCAGGCGACGCTAACAACATGTGGCCAGCGCTTCAACTGATGTCCACAGGTTGCCCCCAGACACGCCGCGTGTCGCTGCCGGCCATGGGCTCTCCCAGGCTGCCATGATGAGCAGTTGCCGCCGTCCGGGCGCCGTCGGGTTGCCGAGTTTGACCTGAGACGCGGCCACCGCGTACCGTAAATCGGTCCGACGAGGGCTTCCGTTGTCATGCCCGGGCTTGACTGTCCGGGGATGCATCGGTCCCGCACGGCACCAGAAGCACGCACATCTCATCGATCGACACAGGAGCCCGGACGTGGTCAAGCGCACCTTCCAGCCGAACACCCGCCGTCGTGCGAAGACTCACGGCTTCCGGCTGCGCATGCGTACGCGTGCCGGCCGTGCCATCCTCGCCGCCCGTCGCAGCAAGGGCCGTGCCAAGCTGTCCGCCTGATCCGGCTGGCACGCTTGCGCTCGCTCGACGATCAGAGGTGCTGAAGGCCGAGCACCGCCTCCGGCGCTCGGCCGACTTCCGGGTGATCGTGCGCCGTGGGGTTCGCGTCGGGCGGCCGACCATGGTCGTGCACCTGATGCCCGCCGGCGAATCCGCCGGGGCAGCAGATGCGGGACCAACGTCGGTGGGTCTGGTCGTCGGACGCACGGTTGGGGGTGCAGTGATGCGCAACACCGTACGCCGCCGGCTGCGCCACCTCCTCGCCGAACGGGTCGATCGGCTCCCCACCGGCTCCAAGCTCGTGGTCCGGGCGCTGCCCGGCATCGCCGGCGCTCCCAGCTCCGCTCTGGCGCGTGAGCTCGACGCGGCCATCGACCGCGCCGTGTCCCGAACGGAGCGTCGGCGATGAAGACCATCCTGGTGGCTCTGCTCAAGGGCTACCGCCTCGTCATCAGCCCGCTGTATGGGCAGACCTGCCGCTACTACCCGTCCTGCTCGGCGTATGCCTTGAGCTCGGTGGAGCGGCACGGTGCCCTACGCGGAAGCTGGCTGGCCCTGCGTCGGCTCGGCCGCTGCCACCCCTGGTGTGCCGGCGGCGTCGACCTCGTACCCACTCGCGAGAACTACCGCTGGTGGGGCCGGGCCGCCGGGACTGACGGCGACGACGAGCCGCTCGCGGCTCCGTCGCATGGAGCTTCCGCGCCGCGGGCGGACCTGCCGCCTGGCGCACCGACCTCTCTCCGAGGAGTCTGATACACCCGTGGATACCATCCTCGCGCCGCTGTATTACCTGGTCAGTTGGATCATGATCGGCTGGCACTGGGTCTTCGAGCAGCTGATCGGCATCGGGCACGACGGCGTGAACTGGGCGCTGGCCATCATCGGCCTCGTCGTGGTCATCCGCATCCTGCTGATCCCGCTGTTCGTACGGCAGATCAAGTCGCAGCGGAGGATGCAGATCCTCCAGCCGCAGCTGCGCGAGCTGCAGAAGAAGTACAAGGGCGACCGCGAACGCCTGCAGCAAGAGATGATGAAGCTGTACAAGGACACGGGCACCAACCCGTTCGCGTCCTGTCTGCCCATCCTGCTCCAGGCGCCCTTCCTGTTCGCCCTGTTCCGGGTGCTCGACGGTGTCGCGAAGGGGCACGAGCGCGGCGCGTTCACCAGCCAGCCGGAGCTGTTCGAGTCCGCCGGCCACGCGCAGATCTTCGGCGCCCGCCTGGCCGACACGTTCCTGGGGGCCGACAGCATCAACACCCGGATCATCGCCGCGGTGATGGTCGTGCTGATGTGCGCCACGCAGTTCATCACGCAGCGCCAGATCATGCGCAAGAACATGCCGAAGGAGGCCCTCGAGGGCCCGTTCGCGCAGCAGCAGAAGATCCTGCTGTACGTGCTGCCGCTGGTGTTCGCGTTCTCCGGCGTCTACTTCCCGCTCGGCACCGTCCTCTACTGGCTGACGTCGAACTTCTGGACCATGGGCCAGCAGCTGTACGTCATCCGCCGCATGCCCGCGCCCGGCACCGACGCGGAGAAGGCGCATCAGCGGCGCATGGAGGAGAAGGCACGGAAGAAGGGCATCGAGCTGCCGACGCCCGACGCGGGCCAGCCTGCGCAGCCGGAGGAGACCGAGGTCGTCCGGCGGCAGCCGAAGAAGACGACGCGCTCGCAGCGCAAGAAGAAGTAGCCGGCGGCGACGACCGCGCGGCAGCAGGGCTCGGCGGGCAGCGGACCCGCCCCACAACGAACGTAGAAGGAGTCGACGGTGAGCGACGCTGGCACGGAACTCGATGCGGCGCAGGAACGAGAGACCGAGGCCGGGGAGAACCCGGCGAAGCGGCTGGAACGCGAGGGCGACATCGCGGCGGACTACCTGGAAGAACTGCTCGACATCGCCGATCTGGACGGCGACATCGACATGGACGTCGAAGGCGACCGCGCGGTGGTCTCGATCGTCGGTGACGGCCTCGATGCCCTGGTCGGCGACAACGGCAAGGTGCTCGAGGCGTTGCAGGAGCTGACCCGGCTGGCGGTGGTGCGCGAGACCGGCGAGCGCAGCCGGCTGATGCTCGACGTCGGTGGCTTCCGGGCCAACCGGCGGGCCGAGGTGCTGGAGCTGGCGAAGCGGGTCATCGAGGCCGTGCGTACGTCCGGCGAGCCGGAGTCGCTGGGCGCCATGTCGCCGTTCGAGCGGAAGGTCGTGCACGACGCTGTGGCCGAGGCGGGCCTGCGCAGCGAGTCCGAGGGCGAGGAGCCCCGGCGCTACGTCGTGGTGATGCCCGCCTAGTGGTGCGTGTTTCACGTGAAACGACACCGCTGACATTCTCAGGAGGCCGAGTCTTGGACGACGTTCTCGCCGTGCCGGACTCGGCCTCCGCCGTTTTCGGGGACCGGCTGGAGCTGGCGGCGGCCTACGCCGCGCAGCTCGCCGGCCCTGGCATCGAACGGGGCCTGTTGGGCCCGCGCGAGGTCCCTCGGATCTGGGACCGGCACATCCTGAACTCCGCGGTCGTGGCCGAGCTGGTCGACGAGGGCCGAACCGTCGCCGACGTGGGTTCCGGCGCCGGCCTGCCGGGTATACCTCTGGCGATCGCCCGGCCCGATCTCGAGGTCGTCCTGATCGAGCCGCTGCTGCGACGCAGCGAGTTCCTGGCGGAGACCGTGGCGGCGCTCGGGCTCGACGGCGTGAGCGTGCTGCGTTCGCGGGCCGAGGACGTCCGGCCCCGAGCCCGGTTCGACGTCGTGACGGCCCGTGCGGTCGCGCCGATGGACCGGCTGGCGGGCTGGACGCTGCCGCTGCTGCGTCCCGGTGGAGTGCTTTTGGCGCTCAAAGGGCAGTCGGTTTCCGAAGAGTTGCGCGATTCCGCCGCGTCATTGGCGAGAATGGGCGCGACGTCATGGAGAGTTGAAGAAGCCGGCGCAGGCGTGGTCGACCCGGCCGCGCGTGTCGCCGTCGTGGTCGCCGGACGTACGGGGACGGCGCCGAAGCAAGGTGCACGACAACGGAGGACGAACAGATGACCGATGCCACCGTCGTGGCGGGCCTGGGATGGCCCGTGGCCGGTGGGGTCGTCGCAATCGACAGCGCTACGGGGGAACGGCGGTCGCCTCACGGCTGGCCGCTCATCAGTGGGACCATTGATCCGACGGGCGGACCGTCGAACCTGGAGCGTGAGATTTCGGTGAATGCGGGCGACCGACCGGCCGAACCGGCCGCGAGCACCCACGTACGTTCGACGGCCGACCTCGCGGAGTTCGCGATGTCCGGCTCACTGGCCGACCTGGACACCCCGATCGCCCGTGAGGCCGCCGTGGCGCTCATGGCGGTCGGTCGGCGCACGGCGCCGATGCCGCAACCAGACCAGACCCGCATCATGGTCGTCGCGAACCAGAAGGGCGGGGTCGGCAAGACCACCACGACGGTGAACCTCGCCGCCGCGCTCGCCGTCAGCGGCCTGCGCGTCCTGGTGATCGACCTCGACCCTCAGGGCAACGCGTCGACGGCGCTCGGCATCGACCACCACGCGGAGATCCCCAGCATCTACGACGTCATGGTCGAGGAGACCGCCATCGGCGACGTCGTGCAGAAGGTCGAAGAGATCGACGGCCTCTGGTGCGTGCCCGCCACCATCGACCTCGCCGGCGCAGAGATCGAGCTGGTCTCGATGGTCGCCCGCGAGTCGCGCATGCGGAAGGCCCTCGATCAGCACCTGCAGACACCCGGGGTCGAGTACGACTATGTGTTCATCGACTGCCCGCCGTCGCTCGGCCTGCTCACGGTCAACGCTCTCGTCGGCGGCGACGAGGTGCTGATCCCCATCCAGTGTGAGTACTACGCCCTCGAGGGTCTGAGCCAACTGCTCAAGAACATCGACATGGTCCGGGCCCACCTCAACCGCGATCTCGCGGTCTCGACGATCCTCCTCACCATGTACGACGGCCGCACGCGACTGGCCGCGCAGGTGGCGGAGGAGGTCCGCCGGCACTTCGGCGACACCGTCCTGAAGACGGCGATCCCGCGCTCGGTGCGCATCAGCGAGGCGCCGAGCTACGGCCAGACCGTGATGACGTACGACGCCGCCTCCAGTGGCGCGCTGTCGTATCTGGAAGCCGCGCGCGAGATCGCGGAGCGGGGAGCATCGGGCAGCACACATGGGGAGACGATTCATGGCTGAGAAGAGGCGGGGGTTGGGGCGCGGTCTCGGCGCCCTCATCCCCACGGCGGATCCGGCGAGCGCCGATGCGCTGCGCAAGTCGCCGGTCGACGTCTTCTTCCCAGGCGGAACACCGGCCTCCAACGGCTCCGCGCCGCATGTTTCACGTGAAACGGCGCCCGATGACGACGACGAACTGCTGCCCGTCGACGGCGCCACGTTCGCCGAGATCCCGGTCGACGCGATCGTGCCCAACCTCCGGCAGCCGCGGCAGGTCTTCGACGAGGACGCGCTGGCCGAGCTGGTCTCCTCCATCCAGGAGGTCGGCCTCCTGCAGCCGATCGTCGTCCGGCAGCTGGAGACCGGCCGCTACGAGCTGGTCATGGGCGAGCGGCGGTGGCGGGCGACCACGGAAGCCGGCTTCCCCACCATCCCGGCCATCGTCCGCACCACGCGCGACGACGACATGCTGCGCGACGCGCTGCTGGAGAACCTTCATCGCAGCCAGCTGAACCCGTTGGAAGAAGCGGCCGCCTACCAGCAGCTGCTGGACGACTTCGGCTGCACGCACGACGAGCTCGCCGTGCGCATCAAGCGCAGCCGGCCGCAGATCTCCAACACGCTGCGGTTGCTGAAGCTGCCGCCCTTGGTGCAACGCCGTGTCGCCGCGGGCATTCTGTCCGCCGGGCACGCACGCGCCCTGCTCGGTCTCGGCGACGGCGCCGCCCAGGAGCGGCTGGCGCAACGAATCGTCGCCGAAGGGCTCAGCGTCCGTACCGTCGAGGAGATCGTGGCGCTCGACGACGCCGAGACCCCCAAAGCCCGAGCCCGTCGTGCCGCCCGCCCGGTGGCGCCGCGGCTCGGCGACATCGCGTCGGCGCTCTCAGAGCGGCTCGACACCCGGGTGAAGGTCGACCTCGGCCGCAACAAGGGCAAGGTCACCATCGAGTTCGCCAGCATTGACGACCTCGAGCGCATCGTCGGCACCATCGACCCGCGAATGGCGAAGCAGGTGCGCGACGCGGGCGGTGACGGCGCACCCGCCTGACCCGCCGCGAATCACCAGCGAGGCCGGTGGACAGCACCGTGATCCAGGTCGGCCGGACCGCGAGCCGACAGGTCAGCCAGGTCGGTGGGTGGAGATGCCGTCAGGGGTAGGCTGCGGGCATCCGAGCGAGGCGGGCGGAGACGGCTTCCGCACCCACCGACCGGACGAATGCGAGTCAGCCGGCGGTGCGCAGATGCCGGTCGACGACGGCGGCGAGCAACTCGTGGGCCAGCACACCGAGGTCGAGCCCGGCCGCCTGGACCGACTGCGGCAGCAGCGACGTCTCCGTCATGCCCGGCGCGACGTTGACGTCCAGGAGCCACGGGACGCCGTCGTGGTCGACGATGACGTCGGTACGCGACAGGTCGCTGAGTCCGAGCGTGCGGTGTGCCGCCACGGCGACCTCGGCGACCGCCGTGGCCACGTCGGCGTCGAGTCGGGCCGGCACGAAGAACTCGGTGGCTCCGGCGGTGTAGCGGGCGTGGTAGTCGTAGGTGCCCGACTCCGGCACGATCTCGACGCCGGGCAGCGCGTTCGGGCCGTCGCCGGTGTCGAGGACCGACACCGCGACCTCGGTGCCGTCGATCCACTGCTCGATGAGTGCTCGCTCGCCGTAGGCGAAGCACTCGACCATGGCCGCGGGCAGCTCGCCGGCCGAACGCACGACCGTCGTGCCCAGAGCGGACCCACCGCGGGCGGGCTTGACCACCAGCGGCAGCCCGAGCCGGGCGACCAGGGCATCGAGCAGCACGGCGGCGCCCAGCTCGCGGAAGGTCGACTGCGACAGCACGGTCGCCGCCGGCGTGGCGATGCCCGCCCGCCGCACGATGGCCTTGGCCACCGGCTTGTCGAACGCCAGCCGGCAGGCCGCCGGCGCCGAGCCGACGTATGGAAGCCCGGCCAGCGTCAACACCTCCTGGATGGCGCCGTCCTCGCCCGACACACCGTGCAGCAGCGGAAACACGACGTCCGGAGCGTCCTGGCGCAGCGACGGGAGCAGGTCGGCGTCGGCGTCGCGTTGTTCGACGTCGAGACCCACCTCACGCAACGCCTCGGCCACCCGACGGCCCGAACGCAGCGACACGTCGCGCTCGTGCGAGAGACCGCCGGCGATCACGAGAACGCGGCCCAGATCACTCATGCTGGAACGAAACCCCTCAACTCAGGTCTGGCGCCGGTGCGTCGAGTCCGGGCCGCTGTGCGGCACTCCAGGCCCCGAACGTGGTGCGCAGCTCCATCTCCTGCTCGATGACCTGCGCCAGCCGGCGAACGCCCTCGCGGATGCGCTCGGGTGTCGGGTAACAGTACGACAGCCGCATGGAGCGCGCACCGAAACCGTCGGCGAAGAAGGCGGTGCCGGGAACGTAGGCCACCCGGCTGGTGACGGCGCGCGGCAGCATGGCCTTGGCGTCGATGCCCTCGGGCAGCGTGAGCCACACGTAGAACCCCCCGGACGGACGGGTCCAGTGCGCGCCGGCCGGCATGAGGTCGTCGAGCGCCTCGAGCATGGCGTCGCGCCGCTCGCGGTAGGTCTCGCGGAAGTCCTTGACCTGCGCCATCCAGTCGTGGCCGGCGAGGTACTCGGAGACCGTGAGCTGGCTGAACGCCGGCGGGCAGAGGACGCTGTTCTCGGCGGCGAGCACGAGCTTCTCGCGGACGGCATGCGGCGCCAGCGCCCAGCCGACGCGCAGACCCGGCGCGAACGTCTTGGAGAAGGAGCCCAGGTAGATGACCCGTTCTGCGTCGTCGGCCCGGATGGCGCGCGGCACCTCGCCGTCGAAGCCCAGCAGGCCGTAGGGGTCGTCCTCGATGATGAGGACGTCGGCCCGGCGGCAGATCTCGAGCACCTCGGCCCGGCGCGCCGCCGTCATGGTGACGCCGGCCGGGTTGTGGTAGCTCGGGATGGTGTACAGGAACTTGATGCGCTTGCCGGCGGCACGGACGGCGTCGATGGCCGCGCTCAGTCGCTCGGGCACCAGCCCGTGGTCGTCCATCTCGACGTGTACGACCGACGCCTGGTACGAGCGGAATGTCCCCAGCGCGCCGACGTACGACGGCGCCTCGGCCAGAATGACGTCGCCAGGGTCGATGAAGATGCGGGTGACGAGGTCGAGCGCCTGCTGTGAACCGACCGTGACGGTGACGTCGTCGGGATGCGCCACGATGCCGACCGGCCGCATGACGTCACAGATCTGCTCGCGCAGCGTGGGGTCGCCCTGGCCGGAGCCGTACTGGAGCGCCGTCATGCCGCGCTTGGCGACGAGGTCGTTGACCAGTGAGCCGACGACGTCGAGCGGCAGCCCGGAGATGTTCGGCATGCCGCCGGCCAGCGACACGACCTCGGGCCGCGAAGCGACCGCGAACAGCGAGCGCACCTCGGAGGCCGTCATGCCGTGCGTGCGGGTGGCGTAACGGTCGACGTATGAGTCCAGACGTGAGCCGGTGGCTGCTGCGTCGGTCGTCTTCCGGTTCGGGCTGGACTGCTGGCTCACGTACACACCTCCCGGAACAAGGACCGACACAGACGACGGGGCCGGAAACACCGGTACCCCAGGGTCAACTGTGCCTCATCGGGCAGGGCGTGGCTAATCCATTGCCCGCGATTCGGGCAGGTCGGACTCAGCCCGTGGCCAGGTCGTGGAACCGCAGCGCGCCGGTGGCGGCGTCCTCGCCCGACGGCAGGTAGACCCGCTGGATGGCGACGACGATGGCCTCGGCCACGACGTCGCGGAAGTCGGGATCGGCCAGCCGGGCGGCGTCGCCGTCGTTGGTGATGTAGCCGAGCTCGACCCGCACCGCGGCCATGCGGGTGTGCCGCAGGAGGTCCCACGTCTTCGGGTGCGCCCGGCAGTCGACGAGGTCGGTGCGGGCGACGATCTCGCGCTGCACCAGCCCGGCGAACTGCTCGCCGATGGCGCTGGCGGTGCCCGGCTCGCGGCTGCCGTAGAAGTAGGTGGCCACCCCCGACGCGTGCGGGTTCGCGTGAGCGTCGACGTGCAGCGAGATGAGCAGGTTGGCGCCGGAGTCGTTGGCAAATGCGGCCCGCTCGGCCTCACCGGGCGACGCGTCGGAGCCCGGGCCCCTGGTCAGGTAGGTCTGGACGCCCGTGGCCGTCAGCCTGCCCTCGATGCGGGCGGCGAGGTCCTCGACGACGGCGGCCTCGTCGAGACCGTTCGCGCGGTGGCCGCGGTCGGGCCCGCCGTGGCCGGGATCGATGACGACGACCTTGCCCGGCAGCCGCTTGCCGGCCTGGCGCAGCGCCTCGACGGCGCGCAGGCTCTCGGGCCGGCCACCGGTGACGATGGGGGCGAGCCGGCCGAGTGCCTTGAACGTGCTGGGCCCGCAGGTGCCGTCGGCGGGCAGGCCGATGTTGCGCTGGAAGTCGCGGAGAGCGTCGCCGACGCGCGCACCGAACACGCCGTCGACCCGTCCGACGTCGAAGCCCAGCTCGGACAGCCGCCGCTGCAGCGCGATGACGTCGTCGCCGGCCTGCGGGTTGCCCACCACGTACGACAGCAGGCGGTCGCCGAGCCGCCAGCGCGCTTCGTCGAGCACCCGGTAGGTCGTGGCGTCGACGACACCGGTGGCCGTGAGGCCGCGCTCCTGCTGGAACTGGCGCACCGCCTGGGCCACGTCCTCGTCGAACGTGCTGGGGCCCGGCGCGGTGTCGTCGAGGAGTCCGAGCTGCGTGAGCTTGGAGCGGATCTCCGCGATCGCCGGACCGGTGTCGCCCAACTGGTACCGAAGCGAGGTCATCCGGAGGTGGTCCTTCCCTGGGCCGTGTTCTGACATCGGGCTGTACGACGTACCAGCTCCGTCGGCTCCCGTTTCACGTGGAACCCGCACAACCCTCCGCCACAGCTCGGGCCCGATTCTACCCACAGCGAGGGCCCTCAACCGCCTCGCGGCGAGCTCGGATTTCCGGCGCGGCCAGCGGAAATGACATCCACCGTTCACGACGTTCCTGTTGCCCGTGTCACGTCTTGATCGCTATTGTCCCTGCATGAACGGCTCGTTTCCCCGGACGGGCTGGCGCTTCACGGTCGGCTTGGTGAGCATCGCAGTCGTGGCCGCATGCAGCGGCGACGACGACACCGGCGATCCCGCGTCCCCCACGCCCACAGCCACCGTCACCCAAGATGCCGCTGCCCAGGCCGAAGAGCAGATTCGAACGGTGTTCGACGACTTCATCGTCGCCGTCGTCGAGGCCCAGAGCGGTCGCGCCGACGACCTCGCAGGGCTGTTCGAGGGCCTCGCCACCGACGAGACCACCGAACTCAACGTCGGCATCGCCTCCCGCTACGCCGACCAGGGCATCGTCCGAGTCGGCGAGCCAGTCATCAGCGATGTCAACGTCCAGGTCGTCGACCGGTCCGGGGTGGTCAGCGCCTGCATGGACGAGTCCGGGTGGGCCCCCCAGCTCACGACGGGTGAGACCATCCCGCCGGCCGAGGAGCTGTCGACCCCCCATCCCGTGGTGTACGAAGTCGTCGAGTCCGGCGGTTCGTGGCTCATCGGCGATCCGATCGAACCTGGAGGGACCATCACATGCTGACCCCCCGACGCGTGTCCCAGGTCCTGACGGCCGTCGCCGTCCTGCTGGTCGGCCTGCTGGGCGGCATCGCACCCGGCCAGGCGGCCGGCGTGCGTACGGCCGCGGTCGACCCCGCCAACGACCCCTGCTACGTCCTCATCCAGGTCAGCCCGGGCGTGTTCGAATACGTCAACATCTGCCCCGACCCCGACGAGGAGGGCGATGGCGGCGATGGCGGCGGGGGCGGCAACGGCCCGCGCTGCGACCTCACCGAAGAGCCGTACGACGAGTTCTGCCTCGGCACGAAGGCCTGCCGGGCCGACATCCCGTCGCCGCTGCCCGAGGACCAGTGGCCGGCCGAGGAGACCCGGCCCGGCCCGGACCAC
The DNA here is from genome assembly GCF_003427025.1 of Jiangella endophytica. Lineage (GTDB taxonomy): Bacteria > Actinomycetota > Actinomycetes > Jiangellales > Jiangellaceae > Jiangella > Jiangella endophytica. Next base: position 354,895 of record NZ_QVAI01000002.1, on the reverse strand, counting down.
ATCTTCACGTTCGTCCAGTGCCGCGTTCCTGGCCAGGAGGAACTCTACGCGCGGTGGCGGTGGATCGAGCCGTACGAGGACGCACTGCCGGGCCTCGGCTGGCAGGCCCTGGGCCGCCTGCAGACCCCCGCGTTCACCATGAGCTTCCAGCCGGCCGGCCTGACCTACGTCGGCGCCGAGACCCGGTTCATGCTCGACGGCCTCGGCGACGGCGAGATCATCGGCAGCGTGGCCGGCCCGCTGCAGGCCACCGGCACCCTCAGTCACGTCGAGATCGACCCGGCCGACGGCTCCGACGTCATCGACTGCGACCCCGACCTGCGCTCGCGTGCCTGCCAGCACGTCTACCTGGAGATGTCGCACGAGCAGACGGCCGAGGACTTCGACGGCCGGCCGGGCTTCGCCGCCCAGGCGCGCCTCGTCTACGACGTCACGTTCACCATGGGTGGCGTCGAGCTGGTCCTGCCGGGTGTGCCGGACACCCTGGAGAGCCCGTGGAACGGCACCGTCGTCCCGGTCGGCGAGATCCAGGCGCTGGTCCGCACCCGCTGAGCAGCATCGGCTTCGGCACACACGAAGGGCGCCGCCCCGGCCATCCGGGTGCGGCGCCCTCTCGTGCGGGGGCCTAGAGGCGTTCCGGCACGCCCGAGTGTTCCGGCGCCGGGCTGGTGAGCTCGGCGATCAGCCGGACGGTGGCGGTCTCGAGGTCGTCGCCGAGGTCGGCGCTGATGGCCGTCATGCGGGCGATGGCGTCGTCGATGCCGGAGCGGTTGCCGGCCAGGTGCTCGGCCTTGATGCGGTCGCGCCACAGCAGCTCCATGCCGGGCTCGACCTGCAGGCCGATGGTCGAGGCCTTGCGGGCGAGGTGGGCGTCGCCGCCACGCAGGGCCCGCTGGGCCAGCTCGTGGGCGGCGTCGACGATGGCCGAGATCATCTCCTGCTTCAGGTGCTCTGCCCAGCCGTAGCGGCGCGGGTTCACGCCGGTGAACGGCTGGCCGCGGACCAGTTCGAGCGCCGCGACCAGCTGCTGGGTGCCGGCCAGCGCGGGGTCGTCGCCGACCAGCGAGCGCCATTCGTCCCAGTCGGTGGTGACGCCCGGGTGGAAGCGGTAGCCGGAATCGACCCGCGGCAGGTAGTCGTCGCCGTGGGTATCGCGGCCGAACCAGCGGCGCAGCTTGGAGATGGCGGTGTTGCGGGTGTTCTGGGTGACCCGGCTGCCCGGCCACATGGCGTCGTCGAGCGCCGCGTGCCCGAGGCCCGGGTGCAGTGTGATGAACGCGGCGATCTCGGTCAGCTGCCGGTACTTCGACTGCTCGACCGGTCCCTCGGCGTCCTCGACCTCGACCGGGCCGAGCAGCAGGACGGTCGGTCCCTCGCCCGGAACCGGTGCGGGCGAGGGCGCCGCCGGGACCTCGTCGGCCGACTCCGGGCCGGTCTGCTGCGGCACCGCGGCGACGTCGTCGACGCCGGCCGGCTCCACGACCGGCCCGGCCGCGGCCGCCAGCCGGTCGAAGTCGGCCTCGAGGTTGTCGAGCAGGCCGGGACCGACGTCGTCGGGCTCCGGCTCGTCGGCCGGACGGCCCCCGGCGTCGACCCAGGGCCGGGCCGGCTGGGTGGTGACGCCCAGCAGCTCGAGGATGCGCCGGTACTGGTGCTGGTCGAGCCGCTGCGGCTGGACATCGACGCCCACCGGTTGCAGGACGGCGTCGTCGGGCGCGGCGGCGGACAGTTCCAGCGACCATTGTCCAACGGCACCATGACCGCTGGTCACCGCCGCGACGGCCACCCGGGGCAGGGACTCGACCAGCTCGGCGAGCTGCGCGTCCTGGTCGGGGCCGAGCGGCTCACCGAGCAACACGATCTCGGGTGTCCACGCGGCGACGGCGACCCCGCGGGCACGGGCGTCGTCGAGCGAGTAGGCGCCGGACTCGGCCATGGCGACGCGGTCGTGCCGGGAACGCGTGCCCAGCTCGGTGAGCAGGCTGCCCACCGTCGGCAGGTAGCGGATGCGGCCGGTGTCGAGGCCGCTCGCCAGCTCAGGGCAGGTGCCGACCAGCGTGACCTGCAGGTCGTCGGCCCACGGGCTGGTGGCCAGCTCGACCGCGAGGGCGGCCATGACCTCGCGGGACGGCTCGCGCTCGCCCACGACGGCGAGGGTGCCGAGTCGTTCGAGGTCGAGCAGCAGGTGGCCGTCCTCGGGGCCGTGGCCGACGGTGACCAGGCTCGGGTACGGCGCCGGGACCTCGCGCAGCTCGGCGGCGTCGAAGGCGCGTCCGGCGGCGGCCGGCAGCAGCCACACGTGGCCCTGGTCGGTGGCGACGAACGGCGCCGGCAGCTCCGCGGCGTCGGCGAGGTAGAGCTCGAACTGCTCGGACGTGAGCCGCCCGATGCGCAGCGGCGGCAGCGACACTCCACGCCGGGCGCAGTCGGCGGCCAGCCCGCGCAGCGCGAGGTCGACCACCTCGACGCTCATCGGGTCGGCGACGCCGCGCAGTTCGCGCTCGGTGGCGGCGACCGCGCCGACCGGCATGGCGATGCGCTCGCCGGGCTCCCGCCGGCGCTGCTGGGTGCGTCGCCGGGCGGCGAGGAAGGCCAGGACACCAGCCGCCAGCAGGGCGCCGACGCCGGCGGCCGTGCGGATGGGCACGTCGACGTCGTCGCCGACGGCCTGCGTGGCGGAGTCGCCGACCTCGGAGTCGCCGGGCTGTTCGGCGACCGGCGGCTGCACCTGCTCGTCGGCCGGCGGCTGCTCCTCGGCCGGTGCCTCCTCCGCGGGGGCCTCCTCGGGCGGCGCCTCGTCCTGCGGCTGTTCCGGGGCGGGCGGCTGCACGTTCTCGTCGACCGGCGGCGTCGGCTCCTCGGCCGGCGGCTGGACCGGCTCGCGTGAGACCGGGTCGCCGACCACCGGCGGTGTGCCCGCGGTGCCCGGCACGGTGATGGTCCAGCCCGGCCTGATGAGGTCGGGGTCGGTGAGCCGAGCGCCGTCGGGCTGGACGGTGTCGCGGGAGGCGTCGACCAGTTCCGGATAGCGGGCGCCGTCGCCCAGCCGCTGCTCGGCGATGCCCCAGAGGGTCTCGCCCTCGGTCACGACGTGCGTGGTGGCGCCGGTGTCGGCGACCGGGACGGCGGCCGGGGCCGGCTCCGGTGGCAGCAGCAGCTGCCAGCCCGGATCGATCCAGTGCGTGTTGTCGAGGGCGCGGCCACCGGGCTGCGGGGTGCCATAGTTGAGCTCCGCGATCTCGGGCCAGCGCATGCCGTCGCCCAGCTCCTGCTCGGCGATGCGCCACAGCGACTCGCCGCGCTCGACGGTGTGCGTGCGCTGCACCGTGGCCGGCTGGGCGGGCGTCTCGGGAGCGGCGGGCGCGGTCTCGGCCGTCGCCACCTCGGGCGCCGGCGTCGCCTGCGTGGTCGTGACCGGGGCGGGCTGCTGCGCGGGCGGCTGGATCGGCTCCGCGGCGGTGGCCACGCCGACCGGCCCGACGACGAACACGGCGGCGACGGCGGCGACCAGACCGGCGGCGGCGCGCTGCTGGAACCGCAGCGCGGGCAGGCGCGGAGCCTTGCGGCCGCTGAGCGCGGCGGGGATCTCGACGACCAGGCCGACGGCGAAGCTGATCCAGCCCAGCCACCCGATCAGGACGAGTGCCTGCAGGAACAGTGACCCGTCGTCGGGCTCGGTGAGCGCGGACGTGATGTCGTTCCAGCTCGGCAGCGAACCGGGTAGTGGTTGACCGGCGACGGCGATCAGTGCGAGCGGGATGCCGACCAGGACCGCGACGATGACGACCAACGCTCCCAGCCCACGCAGGACCGATCCGAGCCGCGATCGCCGACCGCGAGGTCTGACGTCAGTCCCAGATGACATCGTGTGCCGGGAGCGGGAGGTTCGATGGGTTCGAGGCACGGGGGTACTCCTCACTGTTCCGTACCGACACCGCGCGCGAGGCGGACCTGCGCGCTGCCAGTGGCCTGGGACGTCGGCTGCCCGATCAGGGACAGGAAGACGTTGTCGTAGGTGATGGCGGTGTCGACCTGCACCGTCGTGTCGTCGACGCGCCGGCAGTCGGTGGGCTGGCCGCCGGCCGCGGTGACGTAGCTGGTGGCCGCCGTGCAGGCCCGGGCGAAGTCGATGGTCGGGTGGCCTGCCCCGTTGCCGTCGATGATGACCGCCTGGGCGGCCGTGCGGGCGGCCTCGGCGGCCATCGCGTTGGCCCGCTGCATGGCCCGGATCTGGCCGCCGCCGTCGACCACGAGGCCGATGGCCAGGAACAACGCCATGACGATGACCACGGCGAAGATCGCGACGGCGCCCCGTTCGCCGTCGGGCCGCAGCCGTCGCCCCGTCATCGGCGCATCCTGTAGGTGTCGAGCGGGCTCTCGACCGTCTCGGTGATCTCCCGCGAGCCGGGGAGCCCGGGGATGGCGACGTCGGAGAGCTGGACCCGGCACGTGACCGTGGCCGAGACCGTGGCGGGCTCGCCCGGCGGCCGGCTGAACTGGCTGGTGTCGATCTGGATGGACGGTCCGCCGACGCACTGGAGGTCCTGCTGGTCCAGCGACGCCTGGGCGGCGTTGCGGCCCTGGAACAGCGCGTCGCTCTCGGTGCGGGCGATGGACGCGGTGCGGGCCGCGGCGGCCGCCGCGTGCTCGACCGACCCACCGGCGATGGTGACCCGGCCGCCGAGCACGAGCAATGCGATGATCATCAGCAGGCCGGGCGCGACCACCGCCAGCTCGACGGTGGCCGAGCCGCGCTCCCTGCGTGCTGTCTGCGCGGACATGTCAGCCCGGCCCGGTGAAGCGCTCGACCGGACCGGTGGCGGTCTGCGAGACCTGGTGCCCGGACCAGCCGGGGAACAGGCTCTGCGACGAACCCTCGACGGTGATGGTCACCTCGACGTCGCCACCGTCGCCGCTGACGGAGACGCTGCTGAGCACGCCGTCGGCGCCCGCCTCCTGCGCGAACGAGCGGGCCTCGGCGACGCCGGCCGTGAGCGACCCGCCGTTGCCGGTGGCCACCCGCACGCCTTCCTCGGCGGCCGCGAGAGCGACGTTGCGGGCGTGGTACCACAACGCACCCTCGATGACGCCGAAGGTGATGAGCAGGACGACCGGGAACAGGACCACGAGCTCCAGCGTCGCCGCGCCTCGTTCGGGACGTCCGGGGAGGCGGCGTCGGGGGCGACGCCGCTGCCCGTCACGTGGCCGGCGGCTCATGACCTACTGGATCTTCGCTTGTTCGCGGTTGATGACGCCGATGATGATGCCCACCAGGGCGACGGCGGCGACGAACACCGCCGCGGCGATGACGACGTATTCGAGCGTCGTGGCGCCCTGCTCGCGGCGGCGGTCGGTCAACTCGGAGTAGCGGTCGCGCAGCTCTGCGGACAGGACCGTCATCCATGTCTGGAGTTGCAGCATTGTCGTGTTCCTCTCGGGGGTGCGGGCTGTTCCCGACCCGTCACAGCTGTAGGCATGTCCGGGGAGACTTCTGTGACGCATCAGGATCGGGGAATTCCTGACTGAGGAAATAACGGACAAAGAGTCATTCGAGCATACGCATCACCGTCGGAGCCGCCAGTAGAGCCATGAAAACCACGCCCAGAAGTGCGACGGGCATGACCATTCGTTCGCTGTCTGCATTGGCACGGGCGTGTTCGGCGGACAGGGTGGCGTCGCGTAGTCCGCTCGCGCGGGCCCGCAGGCTCTCGTAGACCGTGGCACCCTCCTCTCCGGACAGCCGCATGATGTCGGCGAGGTCGTCGAGGTCGCTGAGTCCGAGTTGGACCGAGAGGGTGTGCAGGCCCTCCCACGGCGTGGTGCCGGACCACCGGGCCCGGGCCAGTTCCTCGCGAAGGCGCTGGAACACCCAGGAGTCGCCCACCTCGGCGGCGTTCTCGAGCGCCTGGGTGGACCCGGCGCCGCCGGCCCGCTCGAGCGCGACGAGGTCGATGTAGGCGCCCAGCGCTCGGGTGAACTCCTCGCGGGCGTTGTTCGCCTTCTGACGGGTCTCGATGTCGGGCAGGAACCACATGACGACGGCGAGGATGAGGCCGACGAAGGCCGGCACCGTGAACGGCAGCGAGACGCCCGTGATGGCCAGTGTCAACGTCAGGATGGCCGGGAACGCCAGGCCGAGCAGCGCCCACAGTGCCTTCTCGCCGTAGTAGCGGTAGGCCGGGATGCGCAGCAGGTCCAACTCCTGGCGCGGCAGCCGGAAGCCCACCAGGGTCGGCAGCCGCTGCTCGAGGAACCGGCCCAGGCGGTCTTGGAACAGCGAGCCGTTCTGGCTGACCTGCGGCTCCAGCGACCGCGTGGTCTCGGTGCCGGTGTCGTGCAGCCGGCCCAGCGTGGCCCGCAGGTGCGGCTGTGCCGGCACCAGTTCGCGTACCACCAGCGCCAGCCCGAGCCCCGCCAGCGCGCCGGCGAGGATGCCGAGCTCCCAGATCATCGCGCCTCCGCCCGGGTCGGTCCGCCCGACGAGCGCAGGTCCCAGCCCATGATCCGCGGCAGCGGCCTGGGCTTGGTGATCTGGCGCATCCACAGCAGGCACAGCACGTAGCAGCTGAGCAGGACGATCAGGACGATCTGCCCGATGGCCGAGCCGTACGGCTCGATGTAGGAGCTGTTGAACGTCATGAAGCCGAGCACGACCAGCGTGATGATGGTGACCATCCGCGCCGTCGTCCGCGGCTTGGACCGGTCGGCCTCGATCTTGCGGCGCACCTGGACGTCCTGCGCCACCGTCGCCGCCAGTCCCTCCAGCACCGCCGCGAGCCCGGCGCCGCGCCGCGTCGCACCCAGGATCAGCGACGACGCGATGAGGTCGCCCGTCGCGTCGTCGAGGTCGTCGGCGAACGCGCGCAGCGCCGCCACCGTGGACCAGCGGGCGCGCAGCCGGGCCACCAGCGTCGTCACCTCGGCCCGCAGCGCGTCGGGCGTCGACTTCATGGTGGCGGTGATGGCCTGCTCGAGCCCGACACCGACGGTCAGCACGCCGGCCAGCGATCGCGTCCACTCCTCCATGGCCTCGAGCTTGGCGACGGGGGTGGCCGACGACGGCGGCGCGAGCAGCGCGGGCAGGCCGATCAGCGCCGCCGGAACCAGCACGACGAGGATCAGCCAGCCGGTGAGCAGCCAGGCCACCATGCCGCCCGCGATGCCGATGCCGAGGAGGATGCGCAGCTGCCGGGCGGCGGCGTTGCGGCCTCCGGTCATGCTGATGAACCGGGACTTGAGCCGCTGCCCGGAGGTGGCCGGACGGGCCTGCGCCGGCCGCGGGATCAGCCCGAGGACGATCACGAGCAGTCCGCCGAGGACCAGGATCGCCGCGAGGGCCGCGGCGAACGGCATCACGGCGCACCGCCGTGGTCGAGCAACCGCGGGTTGAAGCCGACCCGCTCGAGATCGGACAGCCAGATGGGCGGTGTGCCGGGCACCGCGCGGCCGTCGGAGCCGGGCTGGAACACGTCGGTGATCGCGGGCAGGCCGTGCTCGCCGGGCTCGATCGCGATGATCTCGGCGATGTAGCGCGAGCGCTTGCCGCCGGCATGGCTCTCGTCGATCAGCTCGATCTGCACGATGAGGTCGATGTGCTCGGCGATCTGCCGGTACGCGAACGACTCCGTGACGTGCTGGCCCGCCTCCATGGCACAGGTGACCAGGCGCTCGATGGCCGCTCGTGCCGAGTGCGCGTGTGTCGTCGACAGGGATCCGGCGCCGGACTGCATGGCCTTGAACATCGGCAGCACCTCGCGGCCGCGCACCTCGCCGACGATCAGCCGCGAGAGGTTCATCCGCAGCGAGTCGAAGACGAGGTCGTCGAGGGTGATCTCGCCGACGGCGCGGCCGTCGGGTCCGCGCTCACCGCTGCCCGGCCGCGCCTCCCACGCCACGATGCGCTTGTGCCGCTCGGGCATGTCGTGCAGGTGCAGCTCGTACTCGGTCTCGATGGTGCCGATGCGCTCCATCGGGTCCAGCTCGTTCGTCAGCGCGCGGACCAGCGTGGTCTTGCCCGCGCCCTGCGCGCCGGAGACCACCAGGCTCTTGCGGGCGCGGACGGCGGTGGTCAGGAACGCCGCCGCGGCCGGGCTGAGCATGTCGAGGTCGACCAGTTCCTTGATGCCGATGTCGGTGAGCCGGTGCTTGCGGATGACGGCGACCGGCCGCGGGGTGATCCACGCGGTGGCCGCCAGCCGCGACCCGTCGCGCAGCCGCAGGTGCAGACGCGGGTTCGACGGCGAGAACGGGCGCTCGTTGGTGCCGGTGCGCGTGGCCAGGAACGACAGCGTCTCGATCAGTTCTTCGTCGCTGTCGGCCACCGGCGGGCCCTCGACGATGCGGCCGTCGCTGTAGATCAGGTGGACGTTGTCGTGCCCGTTGATCTCGATGTTCTCGATGCCGGGGTCGTCGACCAGCGGCTGCAGCCGGCCGAGCCCGAACAGCGCGGCCATGATCGCCTCGGCCAGCTGGATCTGCTCGTCCGGCGTGATGATCGGCAGGCCCTTGGTGAGGGCCCGCTCGGCGTGGTCGGCGAGCAGCTCGACGACGATGCTGCGGCCGAGCTCGCGGCGGCCGGCGTCGTCGAGGCCCTCGCGGCTGCGCAGCGCGTGCGCCAGCTGGTCCGCGGCCTGCTCGCGGTAGGCGCGGACCAGGCCCCAGTCGACCTCACCGCCCCGGCTCGTCGGCCGGAGGACGCCGCCGCTGCGCTCGAGCGCGGTGAGCTCGTCCTCGGCGCGGCGGGCGTGCTGGCCTGACGGCCCCGGGCCGCGGCCGCGCTGCGCCGAGGCGGACGCGAGCCTGGCCTGCAGCGACCGGCGCAGATCGGTCTGGCCACCCGGGCCGCTGAGCGAATGATGGGTGTCGCCCCACTCGTCGCCGGAGCCGTTGCCGCCGTCCGGCTCGGTGAACAGCGGCAGGTTCTCGAGGCTCGCCGCGGCGTGCGTGGGGTCAGCCATAGGTGTGCTCCTCCATCAAGGACTCCGCGGCCGGGGCCAGCCGGGTGCGATGGCGGTCGATCAGCTCGTGGACGGCGCCGATGACGACCCGCGTGCTGCGGAACAGTGGAGCCGCCGCGAACCGCCGTCCGTACGGCGCGCCCACGCTCAGCGAGTCGGACGCGGCCTGGTCCCAGGCCATGGAGGCCAGCACCGGGACGCCGAGGGCGGAGTGGATCTCGCGGGCGCGGTACGGCTGGCCCTCGCCGATCAGCAGCATGGCCAGCGTGTCGTCGCCCTGACCCAGCTCGACGAGGTCCTCGCGCAGCACGTTCACCCGGGCCCGTGCCGAGCTGACGGCGGGCAGCGTCGTGCGCGTGACCATCAGGACGGCGTCGGCGGAGCGCAGCAGCGGCATCGGGCCGTGCCGCATGCCCAGCCGCCCCGCGTCGACGATGACGTCGGTGCCGGTGCGCTCCAGGTTCGCGAGCACGATGCTCAGCGGCGACCACAGCTTGTCCATGCTGGCCGCCTGCTGGGCGTTGACCAGCCCGGGGACCAGCCGGACGCGGTTCTCGATGAGCGCGATGGTCTGGTCGTAGAACTTCTCGTCGAGGACGCCGCGGCGGTGCGCGACGGCCAGACTGACCAGCCCGCGGTCGGGTGGGACGGTGCCGCGCAGGTACCCCGCGAGGATGCTGCTGCTTCCGGCGACGTCGGCCTCGACCAGCACGACCGGCCGCGGCCACAGCATGGCCATGGCCAGCGCCGTGGTCGTGACGCCGGGTGCCCCTCGTGCCGAGGTGAGCGCGACGATGGCCATCACTCGCCTCCCGCTCGCGACATCAGGATGATGATGATCCGCCCCGTCGCGACGCGGGCGGCGAGGTCGGGAGCGCGCACCTCGGGCAGCACGACGTTGACCATGCGCTGACCGGTCTCCTCGTCGGTCGACGTCGACACGACCGTCGCCTCGATCGAGTCCGGCGTCGACCCCGGCGGGTCGTCCTGCGGGTTCGGGGTGTCGACGATGCGGACGATGTCGCCCGGGCGCAGCGCTTCGCTGGGCAGTTGGGCCGTCGTCACCGCCACGCCCACCATCGACTCGCCCTCGCCGGGCTGGATGCTGCCGCTGAAGGCGTTCTCGGTGACCAGCGTGCCGGCAGGGAGGTCGACGGACGCGTACTGCCCGACCACCTCGTCGCGGCGCGTCTCAGGGATCGGGTCGAGCGCGGGGTCGGCGTTGATGCTCGCCGTCGTGAGGTCGTCCTCGGTGATCTGCTCGCCGCGGGCGACGTCGGCGCGCACCGCGATGACGTCGACCGTGTCACTCATGCTCGTGGCCAGCCAGGCCGCGCCCAGGCCGCCGAGGGCGACCAGGGCCACGCCGAGACCGATCAACGCCGGCCGGCGGCGCTGCTTCGGCGGCGCCGCGACGGCCGGTTCCAGCTTCGCCTCGGCGATGTCGAACTCGTCGTCGAGGTGATCGGGCGCCGGCTGATGGGTGGGGGGCGAACTCATCGTTGCCGTCCTGCTTGTCCGGGGAAGGGGGGTGACGCTGGTGCTGCGGGCTGGTGCTGGGGGCTGGTGCTGCGGGACTGGTGCGGGGTCGGGCTGCGTCAGGTCGAGGCGTCGAGGTAGAAGGCCAGGGCCAGAGTCGCCAGCCGGCTGCGGGAACCTGCGCCGAGCTCGGTGACGAGCCGGTCGAGAACCTCGTAGTCCTGCTCGTACAGGCGGACGTTCAGCGGTGAGAGGGGCTGGGCCACGGGAAGCTGGGGCTTCGCCGTGCGGGCGGTGAAGAGTCGGCCTCCGATGCTGTTGGACTCGTTGTGGAGTTTGACCAGGTGGTCGTGCCCGGCTTCGATCGCATCGATCAGGATCTGCCCGTTCGACCGGCCGGACCGCTGCCGCTCCGCCGCCACCAGCGACAACAGCGACGACGGCACGTGCACCACACTCGGCTTGATGACCGGCGCGGCCTTCGCGACCGTCTCGGTGCCGACCGAGCGGCGGGCCAGGACGTCGTCCAGGCCCGCTGTATCCACCACCGGATCCGTGCCCTGCCGCAGGAATTCAGTGGTCGGAGTGCTCTCGGTCAACGCCGGCCTCCTCGATACACCTGCGAGGCCGCGCCCTGCACGGGCGGCCTCGTGGCATGAGGGTATGTGACTGAGCCCACAACTGCATAGGGCACGAATTGTTAAGTCTTGGCGAGCGTCTGGTGACTGTATGACCCATGTATGGGCTCCGTCCGGGGCGACGCGAGCCTCCCTGCCGGCTCGGCCGTTCAGACGATCTTCACGGCTGACCAGTATCGGCGCAACCCGAACGGCTCACTTCCATGATCATCGCGGGTCCGGAGTGACGGAGGTGAAGCCTGTAGCCGTCTGATGCCGTCGGGACCCGTGTCGGTCCCGGTTCCGGGCGCGTGGGAAGGGCTTCCGGTCCTGCGGCGACACCGGCCTGTCTCCGCGCCACCGCTCTGCCGTGCGGTCCCGGTACACGGTGCCGGCGGTGGGCGTTCCCTCAGGTGCCGCGCTCAGTTTCCACATCACCGTCGTTCGTCACTCCCGGTCGACCGACGTCACCGGCTGATGCACCGGGCGGCGGCCCCACGATGCCCTGGCGGTGCGAGCGTGCACTCAGCGCTTCATGATCATCAACCTTCTGCGACACCATCACGGCCGAAAGGGTTGATGATCATGGAGCGGGCCCGTGACGGTGGCGGTCGGGGCCGGCCGCCGACGATGCGCTCGTCCTTCCATCGTCCGGCGCGGATCCGGCAGCACGGGTTCAGGCAGGGGCTCAGATCGTGCGGCTTCCAGCGTGATTTGCGCGTATGACAGCCGTCCGCACATCGCGGCCGGCGGCTGCACGTCCGGTCGCCGCCGCCCGTTGACCGAGGTCGAAGCTCGCGAGCGTGACGCTCCGCGTCGCGGCGGTCCGCCGGGGCCGCGGTGGACCTGCGGCCGGGACGTGGCACGCCGGGCGACCGGGCGACCGGGCCACGGCGCGCCGCCGACCAGGCCACCAGGCACCTGTCCACCGGGTCGCAATGCGTCGGCAACGGTCATTTCATGGGAGGGTCCCGAGCGTCACTTCTGACGGCGGCACCGGCCGGGTCGGCCAGCCGTGCCCCGCCCGTCGGCGAGCCCGCTCGCCGTGAGCCAGCGGTGCGGTAGCCGGACCACGGGGATCCGATCGATCGGGATGCCGCCTCGCGGAGTCCGGCACGTCCGACCGGCATCGAACGGCCCGGCACCGAACGGCCCGGCACCGAACGGCCCGGCACCGAACAACCCGGTGTCGAGGCGCCCGGCATCGAGGCGTGGCCATCGCCGAGCGCAGGCCTTCCTGCGCCGCCGCTTCCGCCGCCGGGGTCCGGTCACGCCGCCGCGGGGACGTCGGCGCGGAGCTGGCGGGCGACCTTGCGAATGGCCCGGCTGGCCCGTTGCCGCGCCGCCGGCCAGGTGAGGCCGTGCCGTGCCGCCGCGGCCGCGCCGCCGTCCGTCCCAGGGGCCGGCGTGTAGATGTCGAGGATCAGGGTCGCGTCGGCCGCCGTGATGGTGCCTTCGTCGACCGCCCACGTGAGCAGGTCGAGCAGTTCGTGGTCGGCGGTGGTCCGCTCGGACGGGGTCAGCTCCATGAGGTCGGCGGCCAGGAGGTCGGGGCTCGTGGGGGTCTCGGTGAGCTGATGGGTCAGTTCGCCGGTGACGGCGCGCAGCGTCTCCATGGCGATGTTCGCCGCGACCTTGGCCGGCCGGCGCTCGATCGGATAGGTCGCGATGGTCGTCCACAGGGCGGCGACGGCGGTGTGCTCGAGGGCCGGTCTGGTGTCTCGGCCCGCGCGCGTCGTGGCGATGCGGACGGCCTTGCCGAGCATCAGCTGCAGCACGGTGCGGCCGGCCAGTGAGTCGCCGGTCTGGGCGAGGCGCAGCAGCGCGAGCAGGATCTGGTCGGCCCGCTCCGGGTCGGCCGCGGCGACGGCCAGTTCGACGTCGTCGAGGGCGAAGCAGCCGGACAGCTCGGGGTGCCGCCGGCCCCAGTGAGCGACGGCGGGTTCGGTGCGCGGGTCGGCGCAGAGCCGGCTCCATTCGGTGTTCAAGCGGCCCACGAGACTGGCGTCCGTGCGGCGGCGGGCACCGGTGCGGGTGACGTCGTGGGCAGTGGCGACGGGGATGGGCATCGAGTGTCTCCTCCGGGGTGGATCGACGCCTCCACCGTGGTCCGAAGGGCTTGCCCTGGCTCTTGCCCGCAAGGCCCTCGGGTGGGTTCTTGCTCTTGCCCGGTTGGGGAGTACGCAGGTCAGCGGCTTGCCTAATGCCCGTGATGATCCAAATGCCCGATCCGCTGCCACAACCCGCCCCGATCACCCCGTCACAAGACCCCATCCCCCGGCACCTACCCAGACAACCGACCCGCCGACCGAGGAGCCCGACATGACAGAGCGCTTCAGCAACCGGCAGTCGCTCATGGACGCGGCCACGGTGCTGGCAGCGCGACGGGCCATCGACCGGGAGCTCGCTCAGCTCATCGCCGACCCCTTCGATCGCGATGCGGCCAAGCGGCTGCACGACGTCGTGGGCGCCAACGCCGACCGTGCGCAGGAGGCGCTCGAACGGCTGGTGCACGTGGCCGATCTGCGTGAGCCCTGGGAACCCGGCGCGGTCGGTTTCGACTCCGGTGCGGGCTCGGACGGTGAGGTGGCTCCGCCGTCCTCGAGCCCGCACCGGTACGACGCGACGTACCAGGAACCGGCGCCATGAAGATCAACTGGGGCTTCGGGCCGCCGAAAGAGCCGAAGGACAACGACGCCGACGGCGGGGGGCGCAACGGCGGGCGCAACACCGGTCGCGACACCGCGGCCGCCGAGACGCAGGGCTCGGAACAGCACACGTGGACCGGCGGCTCCCAACTCGCCACCCGTGTCGTCGTCGGGCTGCTGTGGGCCGCCCTCATCGCCGGCCCTCTGGCGCTGGCGCTGCAGGTGCTGATGCCCGAGACCCGCCCGGTCGTCCAGCAGGACGGCGCCGTCGACCGCATCGGCGAAGCGGCCGCAGTCAGCGAGTTCGCCGAGCGCGCCGTCGTCGCCTGGCTCGAGACGCCGTCCGAGAAGTCCGACGCCCTGCGGCCGTACTTCGGCGACCTCGGAAAGAGCCGGCCCAACGTCGCGTGGACCACCTCCGGATCCGCGGTCGCCGAGATCGTCAAGGACGACAGCGGCCTGTGGTCGGTCACGGTCGGCGTCGACGCCGCGGAGGGCAAGCCGCCGGCCGACGCCGAGCCCGCGGCCGAGCCGGCGGAGAGCCCGGCCGAGACCCCCGCGGACGATGGCGAGGGCGACGCCGACGCCGAGCCGGTCGAGCGCATCACGTCCGGACGCCTCTACTTCCAGGTGCCTGTCCTCTACGTCGACGGCGAGATGATCGCGCAGGCGCTGCCCGCGCCGGTGCCGGCCCCCGACGAGTTCGAGCAGCTCGCCTCCGCCTATGACCACGGCCTGCCGGCCGGGCACCCCGCGTTCGCCCGGGTGGCCAACTTCCTCAACGCCATGCTCGTCAGCGGCGACCAGGCCTCGCTCGAGGCCTACAGCGCCCCGGGCACGTCGTTCCGGGTGCTGAACCCGGTGCCGTACGCCGGCGTCCGCGTCGACACCCTCGTCGCCGCCGGCGGCGAGGCGCCGAGCGACGAGCCGTCCGACGGCGAGACCACCGAGGTCCAGGCCAACGTCACACTGAGCGGCTCCAACGGCGAGCAACTCGGCGCTCAGTACTCCCTGGCGCTCCAGGCCCGCGAGGGACGCTGGGAGGTCGCCCGGCTGCGTACGTCGCCCGCACTGGCCGAGCCGGTCCCGCTGCCCGCGCCGGTGCCGGTCACCACCCCGACTCCTGGGACGAGCACCTCGCAGGGGACCTCGTCCCAGGGCCCAAGCAGCACACCGTCCGCGGAACCGACGAGGGAGGCCGAATCACACCCAGCAGCCACGGGGTCGACCACCGAGTCGCCCTAGCAGCCCACCACGACACACGACAGCCCGCATACAAGGAGTAGGAGCCATGGGCCTCATCAGCGGACTCACGGCGACGGCACCCGACCTCGCCACCTCGTCCATCACCATCCAGGCCGGACTGCTCGACTGGACCTCCAACACCGCAGTGAACCTGCGGGAGGTGCTCCAGATCGTGGCCATCACGGTGGCCGTCCTGTTCGTGGTCTACAAGGCGGTCCAGTCGAAGTTCGCCATCGGCACGATCATCGTCTCCGCGCTCGCGGCCGGCGTCTTCATCTGGATCGTCTACAACGTCACCTCCCTGGACGACACCGTCGGCGAGGACCTCCCCGGGTCCGGGTCGGCATCGGTGCCCCACCAGGTCGATCCGACGTAGCGCTCCACACCCGAAGGCCAGCCACGAGACCCAGGGCGGAGGTGACGATCGATGGCCGAGGACCCGGACGAACTGGAGACCGTCAAGTACTACACGCGGGCGCGGAAGTTCCCGCAGCTGCTCGGGCGCATGCCCGACGGCACGAAGATCCCCGGCGGGCCGTACACGGTCCAGCAGCTCATCGCGGCCATCGTCATCATCGTCGTCGGCGGGCTGACCATCGGCACCTGGGGCGTCTTCGGCGTCTTCGGCAACATCGCGTTGCTGTTCGGCGTGGCGTTCGGCGCGGTCTTCCTCATCGGCCGGCTGCCGATGAACGGCCGCAACCCGTTGTATGCGCTGCTCGGTCTGTACCGCGTGCTCAACGCGCCCGCGTCGGGCCGGTACCAGGGCCGGCCGGTGCGGTTCCGCCGGCCGCGCCGCGTTCGCAGCCGGACGAGCGTCTACCTCGGCGCGCTCCCCGGAACCGATCCATGGGCCGGTCTCGAGCCGGGAGTCGCCGCCGATCACGAGCTGCCCGACGGGTTGCGACACCGTCTGGGCCGCACTCCGGAGCCGGTTGCCGAACCGCTCGCCGAGCCGGTCACGGCGATCGAACCGGTCGCGGCCCCGGCCGCTCCACTGAGCGGGGTGCAGGCGCTGCTGGCCCTGCTCCCGGCCGACCAGCAGGACCAACCCGTGAACGGACGGCGCCCGGCGCCGCGTCCGCGGAGCCAGCAGCGCACCGCCGTCCGGCAGGGGAGCGGCGAGGTCAGCGATTCGTGGGGTGAGGACGATGCGTAGTCCGGCGCGGGCCATGGCCGGCCATCTGCTCTGGTCGCGGGGTGGGACGGTATGGGCGACCTGGCGGCTGCAGGCGCTGCCGTACGGCTTCCGGCCCGACAAGGACAAGCACGGCGTGCGGGCGGCGCACCAGGCGTTGCTACGGGCGCTTCCCGGCGAGGCGCTGCTGGTGGGTGCCTGTGCCGCGCTCGACCCCGCGGCCATCGTCGAGCGGATGATCAACGGCATCCCGCTCGAGCACTGCCCCGAGTGGGCGGCCGAGTGCGAGGCCACCCTCGACACCCTCGACGACCTCGCGCTGGGGCAGCGGACGTTCTGGCTGAGCGTCCCGCTGCGCAACGGCGGCCGGTTCGGCAACCTCGGCGAGTCCTTCCGGGCCGCCGTCGACGACTTCCGCGACCAGCTCGCGCTGCCTCGCCACGGCGTCTCGCCGGCCGAGTTGAAGCTGCGCACCGAGCAGGCCCGCAAGGTCGAGCTCGGCATCC
The DNA here is from genome assembly GCF_003427025.1 of Jiangella endophytica. Classification (GTDB taxonomy): domain Bacteria; phylum Actinomycetota; class Actinomycetes; order Jiangellales; family Jiangellaceae; genus Jiangella; species Jiangella endophytica. The sequence continues at coordinate 338,305 of NZ_QVAI01000002.1, read as the reverse complement.
CGGCCGTGTTCCGGCCCCGTGCGGCCACCGTCGCCCAGCTGGTCTGGCTGTACCAGCACACGCTCCAGCGCGGCCTGTTCGCCGACATGGACCTCCCCGAGACGCGGGCCGACCACGAAGCCGCCGTCGTGCCCCGTCACGGCGTGCTCTGGCCCGACGCACTGATCGACGAGGGCGGGCAGACCGAGCTCGACCGCAAGCAGCTCAAGAGCTGGAACCCGCTGCGCCGCAAGTACGTCAAGATCACCCAGCCCGACCAGCCCGACGCCGTCTCCTATCAGGGCCTGCTGGCGCTGGCCGACACCCCCGCCGACGGCATGGTGTTCCCCGGCGGCGAGTACCTGGGCCGTGTCGACGACGCCGGCCTCGACGTCGACTGGGCGGTCCGGCTGCACACGCGCACCCGCGAAGAGGTCGTCGCGCGCAACCGCCGCGCCGTCGCCAACCTCAACGACCAGTTCCTCCAGCAGGAGGGTCAGCTCACCACCGGCATGCACGCCATCGAGCGGTCCGCCCGCGACCTCGCCGAGTACGAGGCGCTGCTGTCCGCCGACGACCTCGAGGTCGAGGTCGAGGCCACGGTCATCTTCTGCGTCGCCGGGCGCACGGGCGAGCAGGTCATGGACCAGGCCAAGGAGCTGCAGGCGTTCTACGGCGCGTCCGGATTCAAGCTGACGCATCCGCTGGGCAACCAGGAGGACCTCTGGTGGGCCATGCTCCCCGGCGCCCCGCTGTCCAAGGCGGCCCGTGAGTTCGCCCAGATCACCACGTCGCACTCCTTCTCCGCGTCGGTTCCGGTGGTCACCTGCGACGTCGGCGACAGCAAGGGCAGCCTGCTCGGGCTGAACATCTCCACCGGCCAGACCGGCGTCGTGCACCACGATCCCGCCGGCGCGACCACGCGGCTCGACGTGTCCGGCTCGCTGGCCATCGCCGGCGAGCTGGGTGCCGGCAAGTCGGTCGCGCTGAAGAAGATCGCCGCCGACACCGTCGACCGCGGCGGCCGGTTCATCGCGCTCGACCGCACGGAGTCCGGCGAGTGGGTGACGATGGCCCGCGCGCTCACCACGCCCACCGTCGTCTCCGTGGTCGACCCCACCATGAGCATGGACCCACTCCGGGTGTTCGACCGGCACACCGGCTCCCGGGTCGCGCAGTCGTTCCTGACCCCGCTGCTGAACGTCTCGCCGACGTCCGAGCGCGGCGTGCTGCTGTCGGAGGTGCTGGAGGTCGGGTACCTGGCCCGGCACGGCGTCCGCGGGCTCGGCGATCTCACCAAGCACCTGCTGGAGAGCTGCACGCTCGACGGCGCCTACGAGCTGGGCCGGCTGATGAACGTCTTCGCCCGCAAGGAGTTCGGCCGCGTCATCTTCGACTCCTCGCTGCCGCCGGTCGAGCTCAGCGACCGCGCCATCGTGTTCTGGACCCGCACGCTGGAGCTGCCCGACCGCGACGAACTGCAGCACGCGCACCTGTTCGAGCAGCTGAAACTGGAGAAGATCTTCGGCCGGGCCATGTACGCGCTGATGGCCAGCATGGGCCGGCAGGTCTGCTTCGGCGACCGCTCCGAGCTGGCGCTGTTCATCGTCGACGAGGCGCACCACGTCACCGCCTCACCCGAGGGTGAGCGCGAGATCACCGTCTTCGTCCGCGACGGCCGCAAGCACCAGGCCGCGGTCGCGCTGGGCAGCCACGACCCCGAGAGCGACTTCGGCGACGCCACCCTGCGTGGCCTGATCCCCACGCGCATCCTCATGCGGCACCGCGACAAGACCCTGGCCAAACGTGGCCTCAAATGGCTCGACCTCGACCCCGACGACGAGTCGCTGGTCGCGCTGATCACCGAGCACACCAGCCCTGTCGGCCCCGACGGCGTCCCCGAGATGCGCCGCGGCGAGGCGCTCATGCGCGACGCGCTCGGCAACGTCGCCCGGATCAAGGTCATGCCGCCGTCCCGGCCGGAGCGGTTCGAGGCGATGAAGACGTCGCCGCCCGAGGTGCTGATCGGCGGTCAGCGGCCGGGAGGTGCGCTCGGTCGCGGGATCGCGGCCCGGGTCGGCGTCTCCGAGCTCGAGACCGGCGACGAGCCGCCCGAGCTGGAGGCCGGCCGCACCGACCGCACCGTGGGGTCGAGGCCCGCATGAGCCTCGTCGCCGGCGCGGTCAGCATCGTCGCCGAGGCCTGCCAGGTACCCGGCGGCGACGGCCTCGGCGACCAGTTCATCAACCCGACGGGCAACTGCGAGCTGTCGGCGTTTCACGTGCAACTGTCGCTCGCCGGCGGCATCACCGACCCGTTCCACCTGATCTTCAAGGTGCTCATGTCGATCACCTGGGCGATCTACCAGTTCCAGGTCATCGCGTTGGCGTGGGTCACCGACTTCGTACTCGGCATGACGTGGCTGGACTGGTTCACCGGCATCGCCGGCGACTTCCAGGACTCCATCGCCGGCATGCTGTCGAACCTCAACATGTATGTCGCGATGCTGACCATCTCGGCGTTCGTCTGCGTGCTGTGGATGGCCAGAGGCATGTGGGGGAAGGGCCTCGTCCAACTCCTGTTGTCACTGATCATCGCGAACTATGCGGTGGCGGCCATCAGCTACAACGGGGAGCATCCCGACAACAACCTCGCGCCGATCAACCCGATCACCTGGCTCATCGGCGACAACGACGCCCAGGACGGCCTGCTCTACGACGCCCGCGACACCTCCCAGTACCTCGTCGGCCAGATCGTCAACGACGACGACTACCTCGACGACCTCACCAACCCCGAGAACCAGCAGGTCAGTCCGGGCGAGAGCATCCTCAGCACGTTCCTCTACCACCCGGCGATGCTGGTCAACTTCGGCTACATCCTCGATGGCGACTGTGAAGAGGCCTACGTCGTCGCGCTCTCCCATGCCGGCAACAGCACCTCGAAGGACGACCTCCGCGGCGATCTCGAGGACCGCGACCTCGCCGGCCGGGGCTCCGCCGCCGACGGCGTCGACACCGGGTCCGAGCTGACCGATCCCGGCACCTGGTGGGGTGGCACCGGCGACGAACCCGTCGACTACGACCCCGAGGTCTGGAAGGTGGTCGGCAGCTGCCTCAACGACGAGGTCGACACCTTCGCCAAGATGGCCCGGCCCGACAGCTGGATGGCACAGTTCGCCATCCAGCCGGCCGTCACGATCCTCGCGGTCCTCATCCTCATCATCGCCGGTGTCGTGTTCATCGCGGGCCTCTCGGCCCTCGTCCAGTGTGTGAAGCTGCTGGTCACGCTGCTGCTGGCGATCCTCCCCGGCGGCGCCAGATCGGTGCTGTGGCGCAACATCGGCCAGTTGTTCGCCACCGTCCTCATGCTGATGTTCTGCATCGTCTTCCTCGGCGTGTTCCTCCACGTCGTCACCGACATCATGGCGTCGGGCCGCGCGCCCACCGGCAACGCCGACGACCGCACCATCCGGTGGGCCGAGATCGGCAAGTTCCTGCTCATCGACCTGCTGCTGATCGCCGGCATCGTGCTCTTCTGGCGCGGCCGCGGCGCCGTCCACGAGACCAAGGACCGCGTCGCCGCCGCCATGGCGTCGAGGTTCAACTCCGGTGGTGGCGGCGGAGGCGGAGGCGGCTTCGGCGGTTCGTCCCTCATGCCCACCGGCGGCGGCCCGGGCGGTGCCATGCGCCGCATGGGCAGCCTGAACACCATGAGCGACGCCGCCCGCAACATGAGCGGGCAGCCGCCCGGCCAGGGTCGCCTCCAGGGCGTGATCCGCCGCACCAGCGGCCTCGTCGGCAACGTCGGCATGGTCTGGGCCACGGGCGGCGGCTCCCTGGCCGTCAAGGGCGGTGCCATGGCCGCTAAGACGACGGCGGTGCGTAGCGTCGGCCATGCCACCCGCAACGCAGTGGCCAACGGCGCCAGTCGCACGGTCGAGTTCGCCCGACGGCACCGGGTCCAACACCATCTACGCCGGGGCAACGACGCCGCGGTCAATCGGGTCAACACGCTGCGGCGCCGATCCGAGATCGCCCGGGCCGATCGTGCCGACCAAGCGCGGCTGCGCAAGCTCGACAACAAGACGCGCCGAGCTGAGCGCATCGCTCGCATGACGCGGGGTCGGTACGGCGCTGAGCGGGTCAATTCGGCACCGGAGCAACGCCGCCGGCTGCTCGAGCAGATGAAGCGCGATCGACGCCGGCTGAATCTCGAACATCGGGCGCAGAACCGCGCCGAGCGCAAAACCCTCACGCCTGACGAGGCGCGCGCCGCGAACGAACGCGATCGTCGGTACCAGCAGCAGAAGAAGTGGCAGCAGATCAGAGATGATCAGCTCAGGGAGCAGCGTAAGGAGCGCCGCCGGAAGAAGGGCAAGTCCTTGTGAACGTCCGATCGGATGCTGCTGGCGACGAACCACGGAAGGACCGGGCCATGAGTCAGCTCGACCGTTTACGCGCCGAGATCTCCGGGAGGCCGAAGCCGGCGGCAGCCCCGGTACCGGTGACTGTCGGCAGCGACCTTGCGGCCGGACGGGCGACCTCGAGTGGGGCAACCAGCCACCTGCACGAACTGGTCCGTGCGGCGCTCGACGGTATGTCAGCCGAGTACGACATGGACGGTGACGACCTCATCGGCGCCTGGGAGAACGGCATCTTCGACTTCGGCGCACTCGAGGACGACGACGGTCATGCCGAGGTGCTGCAGGTACACGGCCTATGGGAGCGGATGCTGCCGCCCGGCCGATTCCAGGCGGCGATCGTCTTCGCGAACGAGTGGAACGCCGAGCACGTCTGGCCGAAGGTGTTCGCGCTGACTGACGACGAGGGGTGGACCGGCCTGCATTGCGAGGTCACGACCGATCTCGGCGCCGACCCGTCCGCCGACCGGGTCGATCTGGTCATCAACACCGGCATCGTGTCCGGTCTCGCGGTGTTCGACGCCGCGGAAGCGGCCTTTCCCGATGCACGGCACATCGCCGGTGACGAGCTCGACGAGAGTGAGTGACAGCCCCACAGTGATCCACCTAGTGTGTGTTCGAGCACGTCAGCCGCAGGACGGGGCGCAGTGATGCCGGAACTGGAGCGCAGCGGAGGTCCCGCGCCGCAGCGACGGAACACGTCGCGCGCGGAGGTCGACGTGGGCCGGTCCGGTTCGACGCTGGACATCGATTTCGTCCGTGCCACGCCCGGCGACTGGTCGAGGTGGGACTACCTTCCGGTCGATGTCCAACTCGCCCTCGATCGCGCCGGTCATGCCGGCGATGTGGCCTTCGCCTCCGGTGCGGTTCGGCCGGAGCGCGAAGTACGCGACGGTCTCGATGTCGAGGTCGGCCACGCATGGACGGTCGACGACGACGCCCTGACGATCATCGACGCGGTCCGGCCGGTCCACTTCTCCGGGCGCGGGGCCTGGCGGTTCACCGTCCACCGGCGCCCGTTCGTCGGCGAGGTGAAGGAGCGCAAGGGATCCGTGTCTGCCACCGTCCCGACACTCCAGGCCGGCACAGCCGGGCACGATCCGGACGAGCCCGAGGTGCTCGACGTGCTGCCGACGCCGGTGCGTCGCCAGATCCTGGCGACGGTATCGGAGCCTGACTTCGAGGACGACCGGCTGATCCAGAGCTACGACCGTGGCCTGGGCCTTCGTCAGGAGGCGTGCCTGGTGCGGGCGACGGCACGGATCGTCATCGCCGTCGTCGCGAGCCGGGAAGTCGCACCGAGTCGGTCGCCCGAGTCGGCCGAGGCAGTGGCGGAATTGGCCGCCGAGTCGTGGTACGTCCACGCCCTCACCGCGTCACTGGGCAGGGCACAGATCAGCCGGCTCCCGGCTGATCCGGCTGCGCTGGACGACCCCGCACGGCAGCGAGGGCTGCCGGGCTCGCAGGACCCGCAGATCGGCTGACCGTGGCGGACCTCGACTACTACGAGCTGCTGGATGTCGCGCCGACGGCGACACTGGCGGAGATCAGGGAGGCGTATCGCCGGGCCGTCCGCAGCGCGCATCCCGATGTCGGCGGCACGAGCGGCATGTTCCGACTCGTCACCGCGGCCTACGAGACTTTGAGCGACCCCGCTCGACGAGCCGACTACGACGCGCGCCTGGGCACTCCGGGCCGCGGTCACCGGGCCGACGAGTGGTCCGCGGCGTCCGGCCCCAGCACCCAGCCCGGTCCCGAATCGGCTGAGGCGGATGCCGGGTGGGGCGAGGAGGCGACCTGGACCGCCGAGGACGGCCGGCCAGATCAGGCGTTCGAGTCGGAGGGCTACGTGCCCCGGCGCGTCGACCGGCGCGGCGTCACGATGCTCATGCTGGTGGCTTGCGCCACCGGCGTGATCTTCGTACTCGGGACGCTGCTCCTGCTGTACGACCCCGGATTCATGCGACCCGGTGAAGCCGGCTCCGATCTTCTCAGCTGGTACGACGGTCAGCCGGTGCTGCGTCTGATCGTCATGCTCGTCTACGTCATCCTGCTCGGGGCCGCACGATCGGAGTCGGCCGCCGGGCTGCTCTTCGCCCACGTTCTCTTCTCCGCCTTCCTGCTGGCCTGGCCGATCGCTTACTGGGACCTTGCCTCAGCGGCCGAGCAATGGGTCTACGTCGTCGGCGTCGTCGTCTGGCTGACCTACAACGGCCTGCTCGTCGGTCTGTGGATCGTCGTCGGACGATGGGACGAAGCCCGGGTGTTCCGGGACACCTCCGGCACGTCGGAGGTGAGCGACCTGACGCGGTGGGCGCGGACGGATGCGGGTGGCCGTGCCGTCAGGGCCGGCTACATCGTCATCGGCGCCACGTTCGTGTTCCTGGCCGTCGTCCTCATCGATGCGCACGGCCTCATCCGCCCGGCGGCGGCCGGGCCCGACGCGCTGGACGTCGCGCTGCGGTTCCCGGTCGCGGTCGCGATCGTGGTGGCCATCTACGGCTACATCGCCTACATCTCCATCGGGCACCGGAGCGGCTTGGAGCTCATCTACGTTCCGGTGGCCGTCGGGCTGCTGGCCTGGCCGCTCGCGTACTGGGACATCGCGACGACGAGTGAGCGCTGGTTCTTCGGGCTGGTCGCGCTGGCGTGGGCCCTGCACGTCGGCGCGCAGTACGCGACCTCGTCGCTGATCGACCGGCGCCGGCCGACACCGGAGTGGACGCGGTAGGAACCGGGTGCTTTGCGTGGACGACGCCGCACGTACTGCCGACGACAAGGGGTTGAGCGACGTGCCGACCCCCGCAGCGTGGTGTCGCCTCCCGGAACCGACCATGTGCTCCCGCTCCGCTACGTCGACGCGGTCGCGCTGAGGAGCTGACGGCCGAGTTCGTCGCCGCCGCCGACGGCTGGTGGGTGCGCCCGCGGGCCTGATCGACACGTCCACGAACTGTCACAGAACCACCCCTCCACCGACCTACACAGACGTCCGCTACACCAAGCCGCCGTCGCGGGCGCCCGGATGGAGGGCGGGGTATGGCACAGGGTTCGGTCGCTGCCGGCGGGGCCGTCGTCGCCAGGCGTACGAAGTCGAAGCCGGCGCGCACTCCGGGCGGCAAGGGCTCCAGCCGGTTCAGGAAGTGGCTGCTGGGCATCGCGCTGCTCGCGGTGTTCGGTGTGGTCGGCGCGGCGTCCCTGGCGTTCGTCCCGGTGGCCACCGTCATGGCGCTGTGGTGCGAGATCACCGACCGCGCCCCGCTGGCCGAATGCACGATGACCCCCGGCGGCGAGGTCTGCACGGGCGGCGCCACGCTGGCGAACGTCCCGGACCCGTGGGCCGAGATCTTCACCGCGGCGGGCGACGAGTTCAGCATCGACCCGTCCTATCTCGCGGCCATCTATCTGACCGAGAACGGCAACGCCTGGAAGGACCTCGACACCAACTGGCCGAGCTCCGGCTGCTGCTTCGGCCCCATGCAGTTCAACCTCGGCGCCGGCACCTGGGACGCGTACAAGTACAGCGCCGGCGGCGGCCCGCCCGACTACATGGACCCCGGCGACGCGATCTTCACCGCGGCCAACCTCTTCACCCACGCCGACGGCCTCTACGGCAGTGTGGGCGCCGAGACGCCACTCGGCGACGTCGCGAGATGGGAACCGGGCACGTTCGTGTACTCGGCGGCCAGCTACAACGCCGGGCCGGCCGGCAACTGGAACAACAACGAGACCAGGCGCTACGTCGAGAACGTCCACGCGCTCGTCACGTCCAACTTCACGCAGGGCGGCACCGGCGACTACGGCCAGTACGCCACCTACCCGCCGCCGCACGGCATGGGCATCGGCGAGGGCGAGGACGGCGAACAGGGTGAGGGTGGCGGCTGGGCCGGCTGCGGCGGCTTCAGCGGCGGTGGCCTCGACGGCGTCGTGCAGATCGCGGAGCAGGAGCACGCGAAGGGCATCGTCGAGCAGCCGTTCGGCAGCAACTGCGGCCCCACCATCAGCGACACCTACATCGCCAACGGCTGCGAGGAGTGGTGCGCCGACTTCGTCAGCTGGGTCTTCCAAGAGGCGGGCATCCCGTTCCAGGCCGAACCCGGCACCCAGATGTACTTCTGGCGACATCCCTGGCAGATCCCGGCCGTCATCGGCATGAAAGCGTGGTTCGAGTCCGGCGGCCACGGCCAGGAGTTCATCCCTGTCGGCAGCGGCGGGCCGACGAAGCCGCCCCGGCCCGGTGACGTCATGATCTACTCCGGGCACGTGAGCATCGTCGTCGAGGTCGACGAGGCCAGCCGCACGCTGGTCACCGTCGGCGGCAATGAGAACAACCAGGTCATGAGGTTGTCCGGCACGTTCTCCATGGGCCCGAGCGGGCCGGTGGTCGGCTACGGGCGGATGAACCCATGAACCGGTCGCGCTCCTCGCTGCTGCTGGTCGGCGCCGCTGTGGTGCTGGCCGTCGTCGGGTTCCTGCTGGTCTTCGGTGGCGGTGGGAATGACGGCGGACGCGGCGGCTCCGTGGGTGGTTCCGCCGGAGGATCGCCAGGATCCAGTGCGTCCGCCGACACCGACGACCCCGTCGCCGCACCCACCGAGGGCGATGCCGGCGGCGACGGCGCCCCGCCGCCCGGCGACCAGCCGGCCGACACCCCAACCACCGCCGAGACCAGCGACGACGCCAGTGAGCCGCTGGAACCGTCCGACACCCCGACCGCCCGTCCGACGCCCGGCCCCCGTCAGACCCCCACCCTCCCGCCCGGCATGCAGCAGCCCGAACCCGTCGTCGTCCCCGATCCGGCGACCGTCGACGGCGCCGACCCGACCGCCGTCGCCGTTGCCGCGTTGACCGCCGCCTACAGCTTCGACGCCGCGACCGACGCGTCGTCCGAGGATGCGATGAACCGGGTCCAGGCCTGGCTGGCCGCGCCGCACGACTCCAGCGCCTACGACCTCGACGGCCTGCGACAGGACGTCCAGCGCGACTGGGAGCAGTGGGCGGCACACCAGGCGTTCGCCTCGATCAACGCCATCGAGCCGCACACCACCGACGTCGACACCCCCGACACCGACACCCGCGCCGAGCGCCGGTTCTACGTCCGCATGACGCCGATCGGCCGCGACGCGTGGAACGGCGCGCTGGTCGAGCACCAGTGGTTCGCGTTCCTCGAACGCGACTCCGCCGCCGACCCGTGGCGCATCGTCGAGTTGCAGACCCCCCTGGCCCACCGCTGACACCGTCGCCGTCGTCCCCAACGCCGAGGCGCCCCTTGTCACAGCACCCCACCCGCGCGCACCTTCGATAGTGAGGACCGATCAACCGAGAGGCAGTCCCGTGGCGCCACACGACCCGGTGGACACCTTCGCCGGCCCGCCCGGACCACCCGATCCGGACGGCAAGGACGACAGGTTCGCGTCAGCGCGCCCAGCCGAGGCCACCATCAAGGGCTTCACGCCGTGGCAGCTGGCCGCGAGCGCCGTCGGCGTCGCGGTCCTCGCCGTGTCGATGTGGGCGATCCTGGCCGCACTCGGCGAGTCGGACATCGGCCTGCTGTTCCTGCTGCCGACGCTGGCCTGCGCCGGTGCGCTGTACGCGGTGTCCGTGCGGCGGCGGCTGCGCGAAGGCGTCATCGCCGACCTCGCCGAGGCCCTGGCCCGGCACATCGGCGCGCCCGACGCGTCGTACCTCGACGTCGACGCACGGCAATGGCAGGGCGGGTGGGTCGGCGTGCCGCACGTGCTGAATATCCAGTACCCCACCGAGGTCGACGACTCCGCGCCCGACTGGGCCGCCGGCGTCGCCGAGGCGGTGCACCTGCACCTGGAGGAGCAGTACACGGTCGGCCGGCACAACATCCGAGGTCACCGGCTCACGCTGCGCGACCCCACCCGCACCGGCAGCGCGCTCACGCCGGAACCGGTCGCGCGCGCCGAGCGGGCCCGCGACGCCGTCCGCCGGGCTTTGCCCGAGAAGATCGCCCGGCCGGTCCCGACTCAGGGCGACCTGTCGTCGTGGCTCGTGCCGCTCGGCGTCGACGCCAGCGGCACCCGGGTCGGCTGGAACCTGGCGGCGCCGCAGGGGCATCTGCTGGTGCTCGGCCGGTCCGGCGCCGGCAAGCGGGTGCTGCTCACCGGCATCGTCGTCGAGGCGGCCGCCCGCGGCTGGCCGGTCTGGATCATCGACCACCGCCGCGTCGATCTACTGGGCGTCCGCGACTGGCCGAACGTGCAGATCGTCGCGTCCACACTCGACGACCAGATTGTCGTACTGAACCAGGCGTGGCGCGAGATGGAGGGCCGGGTCGCGCTGATCGAGTCGGGGTCCAGTCGCTCGGAGCTCGAGCCGCTGGTCGTCGTCATCCACCACTTCCGCGAGTTCGCCACCGCCGTCGCCGACGCCGCCAACCGCGCCGGCCAGAGCCCGGCGGCGGCGTCGCTGGCGCACGACCGCGTCACCGACCTGCTCCGCCACGGGCGCCAGGTGAACGTCTACGTCGTGCTCAGCCTCCAGCGCGCCGACGACGCGCTGCTGCGCGAGGAGAACCGCGACGACATCGGCACCGTCGTCGCGCTCGGACGGCTCGACAGCCGCGCCGCGACGGCGCTGTGGGGGAGCGACCGCCCCACCGAGCCGGCCGAACCCGTGCCCGGCCGGGCGACCATGCAGTCGGGCGACGCGAACCCGGTGCTGATCCAGGGCTACTGGACCCCCGACCCGCGTGAGGCGCGCCGCGTCAACGACGAGCAGGACCTCTATCTGCTCGACGCGCTCCGGCCCAGCCTCGTCACGCACCCCGTCCTGCACGTGCAGCGGTCGCGGGCGCTGGCCGACAGCCCGGAGGCGTCCTGGCGGGTCAACCTCAACGCCGACCTCGCCGAGGGCTACGGCGCCAGCACGTCCGGCCTCGCCGACTGGAGTCGCGCCCGCGCCTCCGGCGGCGGCCCTTCCGCGGCCGCGTCCACGCAGGTCGAGACCGCCGGCTGGTCCGAGATGGTCATGGTGTCGCAGTTGCAGGCCGGCAGCCTCGCCCGCCTCGACGACGACACCGGGTGGGTGATCATCGAGCAGGTAGAGCCGGTCCAGAACGACGGCACCAAGCTGCAGATCCGCTGGCGCGGCAACGACGGCACCGGCTCCCAGGTGGTGTCGCGCACGCGTGCGGTGCGCATCCGGCATCTCAGCGACGGCGTCTACTGAGGAGGCGCGATGGCCGACAACGTCGCCGACAACGACGTGTTCATGATGTTCCTGGCCGCACCGCTGGCCCTTCCCGTGGTGGCGCCGCTGGTGTTCAGCTCGTGGACCGAGGGCCGCGAGTGGATGATCGACCGCGGCTTCATCGCCTCCGCCGACGACGCGGTCTGGGAGGTGCCCGGCTGGGACGGCGCCGGTGTCAGCGGCGCCCACGTCGTCCTGCTGGTCTGCCTGGTGCTGCTCGTCCTCGCGCTCGGCACGATCATCTCGCGGCGCAGCCGGAACCGGAAGATCGACACCGAGGGGTGGGGCTCCAGCTGACTCGTCGCGCCGGGGTGGGCGGGCCGGCTGCGGTGGGGTGTCCGGGACACGTCGCCGGGTGGCGCCGTCCGGCCAGTCGACCGCGACCGGCCGCCCGGGGTCGCCCGAGGTCGCCCCGGCTCCCGGACGGCCTCGGCGGTGCCGCCCCGGCCCGGGCGGGCGCTCCGTTCCAGACGGCGTCGAGCAGGTCGGTGTCCCACGGCAGGTGCCGACTGGTCGCCTGGTGTGCGTCGGACGTGGACTCGGTGAAGTCCAGCGGGACCACGTCGGCGGCTTGGGCGTGCGGTGCGGCGTACGCCGGGTGCGATCTCGCGGTATGACCGCGCTGCACTCGACGGCCGGTACGACCTCGACCAGCCGGCCGCCGGCGATGAGGACGATGGGGGCCTACAGGTGGTCGGCGCCGTCGGCCGGGGGCATGAGATTCCAGACAGCTTGCCGGCCGGGCTCCTCGTGGCTGCCGAGCGGCAGATGCTGCCCAGCCCGCTCATCGACATCGTGCGGCCCGGCTTGCCGAGACCGGCGTGCTGCTGGAGCGCGTACGTGCTGGCGGCGGCGAGGTGGTGCGCCGATCTGCACGGCACCGTCGCAGGCGTCGTCGGCGAGCCGGGTGGGGCGGGATCCGGGCCGCGGCGGCCGGCGACGGCGATTCTCGCGGCCGTCACCGGCGCCGCCGATCAGGACCGTGACGTCAGAAGACCTCGACCGAGACCGGGAGCCGGTGCCAGCCGAACGCCGCCGAGAGCCGGGCGAGGGCGCCAGGCGTGCGTTCGGTGATCAGCCCGCCGGCGGCCAGCGTGCCGGCCGAGACGCCGCCGAGGTAGAGCGAGCCGAGGGCGCGGACGTCCATGGCGACGTCGACCTTGGCGTCGGTGCGCGAGACGTCGGCGGTGGCGCCGTCGGCGGTCAGCCGCCAACGGCCGGCGTTGTCGGTGATGTCGGCGTCGGTGACCTCGAGGACGACGTCGACGGGTGCGGCGTAGCGCCGAGCGGTCAGCGCGCCGGGGACGTCGAGGACGCGCACCCAAAGCGACCCGCAGGCCGAGCCGACCAGGGCGTCGGGGTTGGTGACCAGGTGCGGCAGCGGGTCGTCGACCGGCCCGTGCATGTACTTGACCGTACGGACGAGGTCGATCGACATCAGGTAGCGCCACAGCGTGGCGTGCGCCTCAGGCGTCTCGGCGAGCAGCTCGGTGACGCGGACCTCGCCGTCGGGGCCGCTCTTGCTCCACCCGGACTTGGTGCGGAACCGGGCGTACCCATGGACGCCGTCGTCGTCCTGATAGATGACCGTGCGCTCGGCGGACATGCCGCGCCGCCAGCCCTTCGGGTCGGCGGTGAGGTACTCCCACCACTTGCCCGGCCGGGTGGACAGTCCCGGGCGCTGCGCCAGCGTGCGGTCGTACACGGCCGCGATCTCGTCGAGCACGTCGCGTGTGTCGGCCTGCCGGAGCCGACCGCCCTCGGGCGTCTCGCCGTTGACGGTGGTGTTGCGGCTGGCGATCTCGTACGACACCCGCCACGACGCCAGGCCGTAGCCGAACCGTCCGTAGATGGCGCCCTCGCTGGCCCAGAGCACCGCCAGCGGTTCGGTGCCGCGGCCGTGCGCTTCGGTCAGCATGGCGTTCATGAGCGTCTTCAGCACGCCGCGCCGCCGATGCGTCGACGCGACGCCGACTCCGGTGACGTGCGCGGCCGGCACGAGGGCGCCGGGCACGCTGAGATCGCGCGTCAGCACCAGTCCCGAGCCGACGATCACCCCGTCGTCGGTCATCAGCTGGCCGCGGTCGGGCTCGAAGATCATCCGGTTGAAGTCGGCGGTGTCGTCGTCGACGTCTTCGAGGAAGGCGCGCGTGATGTGCGCTTCCAGCTCGGCGTAGTCGGCCTCGGTCGCGGTGCGCAGGACCAGCTCGTTCGTCACCGTCTCTGTCTAGCGCATGGTCGGGGGCCTGGCCAGGGGTTTTCAGGCCGGTGATCCGGCTCGCCCGGTGCGACGACGGGCCGGATCGACGGCGTGACCTGCTGCCGGGCGGGATGCGGTGGACGGGGCCGATGATCCCCAGCGGCGGGTGTGGGCGGACCGGTGCGATGCCCCTCGAAGCGTGGCGGACGGACGTGACTGACGTGCGAGTCCGCGGGCGCGACGCCGCCCATCCGAGGGCGGCGGGTGGGTGGCGCGAAGTCGTTGCTGCTGGCGTGGGCTGGCCTTCGCTCGAGGATCACCACAGCGGTGGCAACGCCGACAGGGACCTCACGCACCTCGCCGGCTCGGTCCGGTGAGAGGGCGTCAACGGCTCGCGGGGGCGCACACAGCGTGAGGTGGGCTCGCGGGTGCTCACATACGGCGTGAGGTGGGCTCGCCGGCCGCCGCACATGCCCCGGCGTTGCGTGCGCGCCGAGCCAGGGAGGTCTCGCCAAGCTCCACGACCCCTGCGCGACGACCCGGCGGTGCCTCGCTGGCTTCTCGGCAGTCCCCAGTAGAGCCCGCTATGACACCCTGCTCGGCCCCGCGAGGCATGGACCCGGACGCCACTCACTACCGCCGAGACCTGGGAGACACACCCAGCGCGTCGAGGGCGGCCGAGGCGTGCGGGAAGCGGCCCGCTTCACTATCTGGCGTGTGCTCGGCTCGCCTGGATGGCCTCCGACTCGCGCTGGCGCTGCGCCAGCTTCTCCGCCTGTAACGCGTCGCTGACCCGTTCGCTGGCGTCCGTGAGGAGTTTGACGATCTCGTCCCAGTGGGCGTTCAGGGACCGAAGCGCCGTGGCGAAGGAGGACTCGATGGCGGTGGTGATGCGCTCGTGGATGTCCTTGTCGTGGGGGAGGGCCTGGCGGGTCTTCGCGGTGAGCCGGACGCACACGGCCTTCAGGTCGGCCTCGGTGGCAGCGCGACCACGATTCGCCGCATCGACGGCCGCTCGAAGGGCGTCGCGCGACTCGCTCAGCAGGCGGATCTCGTCCCCGGTCCCGGCGAGAGCGTTGCGGGACATACCTACCTCCGAGCGACGTGGACGGCCTCGCGGCCGCGGTCGCGGACGGCACGAGCGGCGGCCGGGATGATCTGGGCGAGCCGCTTCTTGACCTGTTCGAGGTTGGACGTGACCTGGCCGGCACCCTTGGTGATCTGCTCGCCGTGGTCGAGCAGCTGGTCGGTGCTCTGGCCGATCTGCTGTGCGCCCTCGGCGACGCCGTCGACGGCGCGTTCGAGGCGGACGGCGCTCTGGCGAAGGGTCTCGGTGAACTGGTTGACCTGCACCGCGATGGGCCGGATCTGCGGCTCGAACACGCCGGCGAGGTCGGCGTCGCCGCGCTGAAGATCGTCGCAGGCGGACTGGAGGAGGCGCGCGCCGTCCTCGGTGACCGAGGCCGCGCGTTCGAGCTCCTCGAACTTCGACCGCGCGTTCTCGGCCCGCGCGCGCAACCGCTCGGCCGCCGCCTTCGCCTCTTCGGCTGGCGCCCGCAGGTCGCGCAGCGCCTCGATGGCCGCGTTGGCCTTCTGCTCCAACTCGGTGAGGCCGCGCGAGGTCTCGTCGCCGCCGCGGGTCAGGCCCGCGGAGACGTCGATGAGGATCTCGCCCGATTCCTTGATGCTCGGCATGGATGCTGCCCTTCTCGGTCTGTGGCCGCACTTGCCGGGATCAGGTGGGCCGTCTACTTCTGTAAGTCGTTCTGGGGTGGTGAATGTGACACCTGGTGGCAATTCATAGGGCGCCGGCCGCGATGTTGGCCGCAGTGAGCGCGAGGAGCGCGGCACCACCGATGCGCGTGCCGTATCGGGCCAGCGCGGATGCGTCGGGCCGCCGCGAGAGCCCGGCGCCCCGGCACACGCGGGGGAGCCGCCGGGCAGCGGCCACGCCCAGCCCGACCGCGACGACGGCCAGCGTGCAGACGATCAGCAGGGCGAACGCCGCGGCCGCCGCCAGGCGGCTGCCGGCGACGGCCATGACAGCGGCTCCGCACAGCCCCGCACCCACGACGGCCCCGAGCGTGACGCGCCGGGATCGCTCGTCGTGCGCGTCGAGCCAGGCGGCGAAGTCGGTCTCGGCCAGCTTGAGCTCGTCGCGCCGTCGGCCGAGTGCGGTCAGGGCGACACCGAGGTCGGCGCCGCCGGTGCGACGCAGGCGGTCGAGGCCGGGCGCGGGGTCGTCGAGTCGGGCGGCAGGAGTGCGCAGGGGGGCGGGCTCGGCCCGGACGGCGGTGGCGGCGCCGGACGACCCGGAGCCGGACGACCCGGGGCCGGCCCGGACGGCGGAACCCGGCCGGCCCGCGGCCGGCACGCCGTGCGGCGCACGGACGGCCACGCCGCCGAGAGTGCCGCGCCCAGGGTCGTCGCCGGAGAAGTGGCCGGTGTCGTCGCGGGGTGCGTCGAGGTCGGCGTGACGGGAGGGATCGCCGAAGGGAGCGTCGTCGGGCGTGTGGAACTGCGGGAGATCGGCTGACGCGCCTGCGGCGGGGGGCCGATCAGGTTCGGTGACGTGCGCGGGCAGGCCGTGCTCGGATCGGACGGCGGCGCAGTGGGCGAGACCGTCGGTGGCGGCGGTGCCGGCGCGGTCGATGCCGCGCAGCCGGATGGCGGCGGTCTGTTCGCGCTGCTCGGTGTCTTCGCGGGTGCCGGCGTCGTCGTTGCGGAGCAGTTGCTCGGTGCTCTGGACGGACGAGGTGAAGCGGGCGAGCGTGGCGCAGTAGGCGCGCATCGCCGGGGTACGCACGGGTGGGCGCGAGGGTGGCTTGGTGCCGGGGTCGTCGGTGGCCCCGAACTCGAGGTCGGCGGTCATGGGGTGGCTCCGGATCGTGGCTCCGGCGCCGCCAGGTCAGGAGGCTCGACCCGGCGCGGTTCGGGGAGCGAGGCGCCGACCTGGAGCGGATCGAGCAGGACGGGGTCGGCGTCGCCCGCGAGGTCGTGGAACCAGAGCCGGCCGCGGGAGGCGGCGAACGGCGGCCGGACGCGGAGGAACGAGGTGCTGTCGATGAGGTCGCTGCCGGCGTCGGCACGCAACTGCAGCCGCTCGCCGTGCTGGCCGAGCTTGCGCTGTCGGTCGGGGGTGTCGAGCCAGATGAGCGGGAACACCGAGAGCGACGGGCCGGTGCCGCACAGCCAGCCGAGCGGATGTGGCTCGTCGGTGTACAGCGGCGCCTCGACACTGGAGTACTGCAGCCCGAGGACCGCGACGAACACCGGGCCGGCCGGGCGCGTGGCGACCTCGGGCAGGCGGTCGAGCCCGGCCTCGTCGAGGGTGACGACGCGGTCGCCGAGCCAGTCGACCACGTGGTCGAGCGGGCGCCGTCCGGGAATGCGCTCGGGCAGCAGGTCGACGACGACGAAACCGGCGTTGTCGCACGCGGGCTGCAGGGCGAGGCCGGCCAGCATGGCGCTGACGGCGCCGACGGCGTGCGCTTCGTCGCGGCCGGCGAGCAGCAGGCCACGGCCGTCGCCGGAGCGGGCCGAGACGCCCACCAGCGGCGGTGAGACGCCGACCGGGGCACCGACGTAGACGGTGGGCTGGGGCGAGGACGTCAGCACCGGCGCGGCGTCGGCGAGTTCGACGCCGCCGGTGCCGCGACTGACCCGGATGCGTGGGTCGGTGCCGAAACGGGCGACGACGGAGTCGCGGATGCGGCGGCGGTCGTCGGTGTCGAGGAGTCCGGCCTGGAACAGCTGGTCGGCGTCCTTGTCGCCGCGCGCCTGGTTGAGCACGCCGGAGCCGCGGCGGCCGGTGTCGAGGCGGTCGCGGACGGCGCGGTCGAGCAGCAGGCTGAGCTCGTCGGGCTTGCACCGCAGCCCGACCCGCAGCTCGAGCTGGTCGAAGACCGAGGCCTTCTGGGCGGCCCGGCCGGAGCCGACGGAGTTGAGGCTCTGGGTGGCCAGCAGCACGTGGACGCCCTGGCTGCGGCCCTGTTTGACCAGGACGTCGAGGGTGTCCCAGGCGGCGTCCTCGGTGGGTCCGGCGAGCATGAGCTGGAACTCGTCGGCGATGAACAGCACGCGCGGGAGCACCTCGCCGGTGACCTGGCGGTACTGCGCGATGTTCTTGATCTCGCGGCCGGAGTCGGCGGAGGCCTGCTTGAACAGCTGCTTGCGCTGGGCGTCGACGGTGGCGAGGTGCTGCAGCACTCCGAGCGCGAACGTGGCGTCGGCCTCGATGCCGACGGCGCGCACGTGCGGCAGCGCGGGCCGGCCCGGCCGGGGCGCGTACTCGGCGAACTCGACGCCGGCCTTCATGTCGAGCAGGTAGAGCTCGAGTTCCTCCGGTGGATGGCGATGGACCAGCGCGTGGATGAACGCGTGCAGCAGGGTGGTTTTGCCCGAGCCGGACGGTCCGACGACGATGCCGCCGATGGCCACGCCCTCGTCGTCGCCGACCGCGAGCTCGATGGCCGAGCCGTCGGCGGCCTGGCCCACGGTGGCGGCGATGCGGGTGTGGGTGGCGCCGGCACCAGGACGCTCCGCGGCCAGCAGGTCGCTGAGCACGACCGGCCGGTTGACGCCGCGGCGGACGGCCGGCGCCAGGATGGTGGTGAGGAACCGGTGCTGGGCCGAGCCGGGCGGGTTGGGGCAGCGCACGCGCGCGTTGTGCAGCAGGGCCGGCGGTGACGACGCCCAGGTGGCGCCGCCCTCGTGGTCGACGTGCAGGTGCTCGGCGTTCTCGAGCAGGTCGGCCAGCACGACGGCCTGCGGGAGATCGCGCCCGGTGTCGATGACGGCGACCACCGCGACGCCGCAGCGGTTGCCCGTCCGCGCCAACGACCAGAGCTGCTGGGCGTCGTCGGCGGTGAGGTGGGGACCCAGGCCGGCGGCCAGCACCAGGGAGCACGGGATGCCCTGTGCGGTGCCTTCGTGCCACCGCGTGACCAGGGAGTCGTCGTCGCCGAGCAGCACCTGGCTGTTGAGCCGATGGACGTGCTCGCGCAGCGCCCGCAGCTCGGCCGAGACCTCTTCGTGGGTGGCTCGGACGCCGCCGGCGACCAGCGGCTCGGGCAGCCGGCTGAGGATGCCGAGGTTCTGGCCGAGCCCGCCGGGGTCGAGCAGGTGCAGCCGCAGGGAGCCGGGCAGCGCCGACGCGAGCGCGCGGGCGGCGAACGCCTGGGCGAGGTTGTGCGCCGGTGCGCGGCCGGCGGATGCGTGCGTGATGACGACGTTGCCACCCAGCGCGGGCAGCACGAACGGCAGCTCGACGATGTTGCTGGGCGACGCGAGCCCCAGCGTGGCGGTGCGCACCACTTGGGTGACGTCGACCGGCTGGTCGTACGGCTCGGCCCAGAGCGGCGACTCCCAGCCCTCGTGGGCATAGCCGGGGCCGCGGCCGAGCAGTTCGGTGATGTCGAGGCGGACGCGGTCGGCGGCGGCCAGCAGCGAGGCGTGCGAGCGGGCCTGCCGGCGCCGGGACTCGCGGGCGATGGCCTGCTGGTCGTCGGTGAGCCGGCGCCGCTCGCGCTCGGTCGCGGAGTCGGCGAGCGCACGCAGATGCAGTGCGGCGTCCTCGGTCGCCTGGACGGCGTGCGCCAAGGCGGACGGGCCGTCGTCGTCGGGGCCGGGACCGCGCAAGAGACTGAGGCGGAGGGCGGATTCGCGCATGCCTGCCCTTCCTGTCGAGGTGCCTGTCCCTTGAGAAGGTGCGCGGGATGGCCGGTTTGTGACTGGGAAGGGCGAGGTTCTGTGCGAACGGGCTGTGGGACGGGATCAGCGGCGGGGTGCGCCGGGAACGACGCGGCCGGCCGACTCCGGGGTGTCGGCCGGCAGAGGTGCTCGAGGGTCGATCAGGGGGTCATCCGAACGGACGACGGTCAGAAGAAATCGTCCTCACCGTCATCGGGAACTCGGACAAACCGTTCGAGCCTTTCCGCCTCGGTTTCCCATTCGGGATACTTGACCAAGATCGAACTGGTTACAATTCCGATGACCAGGCCCACTCCGAACACCCAGAGGTCCGCTGAGAACCAACCGAGTAGCGCAATGGCGCCGGCCGCCGTGAGCGCGCCCTGGCCCACGACCGTCGCCCATCCCGCGACGTAGTCGTTGTCCCGGCGCCGGGCGATGAAGTCGACCCCGCCACAGGCGAGGCCGATGACCGCCACCGGAAGGAAGGCCGCATGGAGACTGGCCACGCCCGCCAGGTCAGCGAGCGTCGCCAGCGCGGCCAGGATGATGCCCACGATCGAGGCGATCATCGTGCCGATGCCGAGCAGCAGCAGCTTGGTCTGCCGAACCGCCATCGAGGTGTAGGCCTCGACGGCGGCGTTCTCGGCGTTCACCAAATCGTCTCTGTATTCCATGTACACCTCTCGCCTGACGTCCCAGAGCCCCGGTCACTGACACGGTAGGTGTCCGAGCAAGGACTTCCGTGACGAGATGATCCGGGAGAACTCGGCGCTCGGCAAACGGAGCGGTTCGTTTCTGCGGATACGCCATTCAATGTCGGTTTCGGTCCCAGGGGCAAGAGGTCCGGAGCAAACTAGTACGCCATACAACGTGTTTTTACGGCGATTGTGACGGTTATGTCCGATTGATTTTTCGTCCGGATGGATGAGGGCGGGCGGCATTCGGCCGATGTGGCGTTCTGGCGGCCGTGATCATTTCTGGTGAGCTGACGGGGTCGCTCAGCCGCGTTGTGAAGGGTCGCGTCGGCCTTGGGCGGGCGGCGCCGGGGCCGATCGCCGGGCGCCGGGGGGATCGGCCCCGGCGGCTCCTGCGCCGGACCGGAGAGAGGTGCTCGACGGCCCGGGTTGGCGCAACGGTGGCAAGCCGTGGGCGACGCGCGGGCTCGCCGTCGGCGTCGCGTCGGCCTCGCGTGGAGCGGACGCGTGGGTGGCGGGGCGGCGGTGTGCTCGGGATCGCGTACGACGCCAGGCGTTCTCCCGCTCCATCAGGCATGCGTGCCTCGTGATGCAGCAGGACGCCTCGTGCTGGCCCGTCTCCCCGGCTACTCAGTGAAGGGGCGGCAGCGGACTGCCGACGTGCGGCCCCGGGTGAACGCCGCGGGCTCCGGCGAACCAGCGCGCAACCCGACCGCGAACCGGAGTGCAGAGCCTCATACGGGCTCGCTCATCGAAAGCGGCGAAAAGGCCGGGATGGGCGAGCCGACCACCACGGTGACGTCGCCACATCCGCGAGGACGAAGCGCGGCAGGCGGGCCGAGGGAAGCGAGAGAGGTGCGCGCGACGGCCGTGCCGGACCAGCGGTGAACGCCGCGTCGCGAACAGAACGCCACGAAGCAGGGCCGGATGGCGACTGGGCCGGTCGCGCCGACGGGGCCGGGCCTGACCGGCGGCCAAGGAAACACGACGACGCCCGCCGGGCGGACCGTGGGTCCGCCGGCGGGCGCCGGGTGCTGCCGCGTGGTCGCCGCGAGGGCGTCAGCCGACGTAGTCGGAGAGGTCGTTGAGCAGAGCGGCCTTCGGCTTGGCGCCGACGATCTGCTTGACGACCTGACCGCCGGAGTAGACGTTGAGGGCCGGGATCGAGGTGATGCGGTAGCTGGCCGCGATCTCCGGGTTCTCGTCGACGTTGAGCTTGACGATCTCGAGCTTGTCCTGCGAGGCGGCGATCTCCTCCAGGACCGGGGCGATCATGCGGCACGGCCCGCACCACTCGGCCCAGAAGTCGACGAGAACGGGCTTGTCGCTCTGCAGGACCTTCGCGTCGAAGTCGGCGGTGGTGACGTGCTGGATGTTGCCCATGTGTGACTCCTCGATGGTGGGCGTTTCTCTGGTGACGGAACCCGGCGTCAGCGGACGGCGAGCTCGGGCTTGGCGGCGTGGTCGGCGGCCTCGAGGTCGGCGAGGTACCGCTCGGCGTCGAGGGCGGCCTGGCAACCGGTGCCGGCTGCCGTGATGGCCTGACGGTAGATGTGGTCGACGACGTCGCCGGCGGCGAAGACGCCGGCCAGCTCGGTCTTCGTGGTGGGGGCGTCGACCAGCACGTAGCCCTCGTCGTCGAGACGAAGCTGACCCTTGAACAGCTCCGACCGGGGGTCGTGGCCGATGGCGATGAACAGGCCGGTGACGGCCAGCTCACGCTCGGCGCCGGTGACGGTGTCGCGCAGCCGCAGGCCGGCCACCTTCTCGTCGCCGAGGACGTCGACCACCTCGGTGTTCCACACGAACTCGATCTTGTCGTTGCCGAGGGCCCGCTCCTGCATGACCTTCGACGCGCGCAGGGAGTCGCGGCGGTGGATCACGTAGACCTTCCGCGCGAACCGCGTGAGGAACGTGGCCTCCTCCATGGCGGAGTCGCCACCACCGACGACGGCGATGTCCTGGTCGCGGAAGAAGAAGCCGTCACAGGTGGCGCACCACGAGACACCGTGTCCGGAGAGCCGCTTCTCGTTCGTCAGCCCGATCTCGCGGTAGCGCGAACCGGTGGCGACGATGACGGCGCGGGCGCGGTGGACGTTGCCCTCGCTGTCGGTGACCGACTTCACCGTGCCGGTGAGGTCGGCCTCGACGACGTCGCGGGTGAGGATCTGCGCCCCGAACCGCTCGGCCTGGGCGCGCATCTCCTCCATCAGAGCGGGGCCCAGGATGCCGTCGCGGAAACCGGGGTAGTTCTCGACCTCGGTGGTGTTCATCAGGGCGCCGCCCCAGCTGACCTCGCCCTCGATGAGCAGCGGCTCGAGCCGCGCCCGGGCAGCGTACACAGCGGCCGTGTATCCGGCCGGCCCGGAACCGATGATGATCAGGTCACGGATGTCGGTCACGCCTGTGCCTTCCCTAGCGTCGCGTTGGTTCATCTGCCCCAACGGATCCTAGGCGGTCGGCATTCCCGGCGCGTCGTTCACTCGCTCTTCGGGACCTCGACCTGCGGTCCCATCGACTCGTTGGACGTCGAGCCGCAGGTGTTGATCAGCCATCCGTCGTAGGTGGTGGCGTCTTCGAGGACCACGAGCACACCGGCGCCGACCATGGTGGTGCCGAGCACCGGCAGGCCCAGTTCCTCGGCGAGGGGGTCGCCGCAGGTGTCCGTCCCGGCGGGTTTCGCGCTGCCCTGGACGACGTCTTCGACGGCGGCGGTCAGCCGGGTGGGGTCGATGGGCGTCGCCTGCTCCGCGTTGGCAGTCGGGGTGTCCGAGGGGTCGGCGTCGTACATCGGCGCGCTCGGGGGTCCGATCCGGGAGCCGTCCGAGGACGAGCCGAACCCGGTGCCGGTGTCGCTGGCGCCGGCCTCCTGAGCACCGGCGGCCGCGGCGTCACCGGCGCTGGAGTCGTCGCCGCCGCCGCCATCGACGGCGACGTAGCCGGCCAGGCCGAGGACGGCGACGCTCGCGGCGGCGGCGATGCCCTGGGGCAGCCGGCGCCGGAACCAGGCGACGGTGCCGCCCTCGGCGTCGGCCACGGGAACAGCACCGTCGGCGCCGGATGCGCGCTCGGCCGCCAGCGCATGCGAGATGCGCGCGGCCACGAACTCGGGCACCGGCAACTCGGCGGGCAGGCCGCGCAGCGCGACCGTGACCTGGGCGAGATCGTCGAGGGTGGCCCGGCAGGTGAGGCACTGATCGACGTGGGCCTGGACCTCGCGCGCCTGGGCGTCGTCGAGGACGCCTTCGGCGAGTTCAGCCAGCAGGTGGGTAGGCGGATGGGCCCCGGTAGCGGTCACCGATGCTCACCTCCTGTTCCACGCGGCGTCTCAAATGGGACGTCGCCACCGGCGCCTTGGTTCCCCGTCGCGTTGCCCGTGGTACTCAGCCGGCCGGGGGCCAGCAGAGGGACCAGCTTGGCGCGGGCCCGGGCACAGCGGCTCTTGATGGTGCCGACCGGGAGGCCGAGCAGCTCGGCCGCCTCGGCGACCGGGAAGCCCTCGACGTCGACGAGGATCAGCGGCAGCCGCTGATCGGCGGGGAGCGAGGCGAGCGCCTGCTCGAGGTCGACCCGCAGGGCGGTCCGCTCGGCGGGGTCGCTGGACGGCTCCGTGGCGGGCGCGACCCCGGGGATCTCGGTGCCGTCGAAGGCCACGGGGTCGGCGGGTCGCGCGGCGGCGTGCCGGACGCGGTCGAGGCAGGCGTTGACGACGATGCGGTGCAGCCAGGTGGTCACCGCCGACTCGGACCGGAACGACGCGGCCCGCCGGAACGCGTTGATCATGGCGTCCTGCAGCGCGTCGGCGGCGTCGTGCGGGTCGCCGAGGGTGCGCAGGGCCACCGCCCACATGCGGTCCTGGTGGCGCCTGACCAGCTCGCCGAACGCTTCGGGATCGCCGTCGACGTGCTGGCGCAGCAGTTCCTCGTCGGGCACCCGGGGACCGGGCGCGGACTGCGTCACCCGAGCACCTCCGCTTCGGCTATTCCGCTCCGGTAGTTGCCATCGTCGGCAAGAGGCAACTGAGTGAACCACACGAGGAGATACCGAGTGCTCACGGCCTCGTCAAGTGTGCGGGTGACATTCTGCTCAGTGTCCTCGACGGTGTCGATGGTGGTCCAGCCGTCGAGATCGCCGGGCGCCTGCGTGGCATCGTCGGGTGCGACCCGAAGCTCGAAGGTCGCACCGGCGTTGATCAGGGCCAGCCGGACCTCGCGCACGGACACCGCCTGTCCCAGGTCGAGGTAGACGCCGACGCCGGCCTTCTGGTCCTCGAGCGGGTCGTAGTAGTTGACCGTGGTCCACGTGCTGTCGGGGTCGCCGTCGATGACGTTGCCGACGTCGCTCGGGTTCTCCTCGTCGTTCCCGGCGGGGTCGTAGTCGGTCGCGCCGGCGGCCGCGATGGGCGTCGGTTCGGCGGCCGGGGTCTCGCCGGCCGGGGTGGTCTCGGAGACGCCGGGTGTGGAGGTCGAGGAGGAGTCGTCGTCGCCGGCGTCGTCGATGGCGCCGAGCAGCAGCTGCAGGCCCACCAGCGTGGAGCCCACCAGCAGCAGCATCGCCGCCATGACGCCGAGCAACCGGGCGGTGCGGCCGGACTTGCGCCGTTCCCGCAGCTGCTCGACGCGGCTGGGCGGCGGCGGACCGGGCTCGTCCAGCAGCGCGGGCGGCGCCGCGACGACGGCTTCGTCGGCGACGACGGCACGTTGGTGGTTGCGCGCGCCGTTGGCCAGTTCGGTCGCGACCTCCAGCGGGGTGACCAGCGGCGTGGCATGGTGTCGGCGGGCGTGGCCGATGGCGCGGTCGGTGACGGCGTCGAGCTGCCGCGGCACGCCGGGGCGGACCTGGCGGGGCGAGGCGAGCCGGCCGTCGATGAGCGGCGCCGGCGGCAGCCCGCCGGGCGTGCCGATGGGCCAACGCGCGGTCAGCGCGGAGTAGAGCACGCCGCCGATGCCGATGGCGTCCAGCTCGGACGGGTGCGGGTGGGACGGGTCGGTGGGCGCACACGGTGTCTGGGCCGGCCCGCGCAGTGCGTACTCCGTCTCCAGGCCGGCGATCTTCACCGAGCCGTCGGCCGTGACGAACACCAGCGTGGGGTCGAGGTGGCGGTGCGCCAGCCCCTGGGCGTGCGCGGTGGCCATGGCCTCGGCGACCTCGCGCCCGACGGCGGCAGCCTGCTCCGGGTGGAACGCACCGGCGTGCGCCAGCAGTGCGGCCAGGCTCTGTCCCGGCGTCCATTCACGCACGACGTAGGCGACATCGTCGTCGCTGCCGACGTCGAGGACGCGCAGGAACCGCGGGTCGGAGACGGTGGACGACACCCGCGCCGCGGTGGCGAACCCGGGGGCGCGCAGGTCGTCCAGCGCGATGGCCTGGACGAACACCGCCCGCCGCAGGACGTCGTCGACCGCCTGCCAGGACTGGATGCCGTCGGCGTCCTGCAGCAGCCGCTCGAACCGGTACCGCCCGGCGACCGTGCGCCGCTGCCCAGGGGCGGGCGTACGCGGACCGGGTGGCGGCCCCGGCGGCGTTCCCGGCCGGGTGCCGGGCAGCGGCTGGACCACCCGCGCGCCCTCGCGGGCCGCGTCGAGGCCGACGGCGGCCGCGCCGCCCACGCCCGCGCGGTCGCGGTAGCCGCCGGCGTGGGTGTCGAAGAAGCTCGGCACGCCGGGCAGGGTCTCGTCGAGGAAGAACTCCGACGTCATGTCGGGGTCGACGGGACGGCGGAAGATGCTGAGCGTGCCGGTCTCGACCGGGATGTGGTACTCGGCGGTGTCCTCGAGCAGGTCGCCGGGGTCGACGGCGGTCGACGGCCGGCCGCCGCCGCGCAGCCGGTTCAGCACCATCGCGACGGCGCTGCGGATCTCGGGGACCCGGAACGCGTAGGCCAGGCCGATGAACGTCACGACGCCCACGGTCCCGCCGATGAGCAGCTCGAGTGCCCGCGCGAGCAGAGCCGGCAGCGCGTCGCTGATGCCCAGGCCGGTCCAGCCGCGCCACACCAGCCAGGCCAGCCCGGCGGCGATGGCCGAGTGGATGAGCAGCCGGATGACGTGCTGGACCAGTTGGCCGCTGCCGAGCGCGCCGATGCGGTGCTGCAGCCGGACAGCCCCGACGGTGGCGCCGACGAGGTAAGCGAGGCTGTAGCCGGCGGCCAGCGCCATGGTGACGTACTGAGGGCCCGGCGCGGCGACGGCGACCGCGACGGCACCGATCATGATGACCGCGGACACCCAGATCTGCGTGTAGAACGGCGTCTTGGTGTCCTGTAGCGCGTAGAAGCCGCGCAGTACGAGGTAGTGGACGGTGAACCCGACCAGTCCCGGCATCAGCAGGATCAGCGTCAGCGCCAGCCGTCCGGTCTGCCCGCCCGCGGATCCGTAGTCGAAGATCAACGCGGTCAGCGGGAACGCCAGCGCCGCCATCAGCGCGCCGAGCGGGATGATCACCGCCAGGCACATGCGCAGTGCCGAGACCAGCTTCTCTCGGACGTCGTCGAGGTTGCCGTCGGCGGCGAGGTCGGACAGCCGCGGCAGCAGCGCCGTGGCCAGCGACACCGTGATGATGGAGTGCGGCACCATCATGATCAGCATGGCGTTCGCGTACACCGAGTAGCCGGCGCCGGCCTCGCCCGCGCTGACGCTGCTGGCGCCGGACGCGACCTTCACGACCACCAGGTAGGCGAGCTGGTTGACCACGACGAAGGCGACGGTCCACAGGCCCAGCCGCACCGACTCGCCGAGCCCTTGGCCACGCCAGTCGGTGCGGAATCGCAGCGAGAAGCCGGTGCGCCGCAGCACCGGGATCAGCACGACCGCCTGCGCCAGCACACCGATCGTGGAGCCCAGGCCCAGCAGCAGCGTCTGCGTCGTGGTGAACGGCTGGAACCCCTGCGTGCCGTAAACGAAGAGGAACACCCCGAACACCGCGATGGCCACGATGTTGTTGAGGATCGGCGACCACATCATCGGGCCGAACCGGCCCTTGGCGTTGAGCATCTGGCCGATGAGCACGTACAGCCCGTAGAAGAAGATCTGCGGCAGACAGAACCGGGCGAACATGACCATGTTGTCGAAGTACGGCCGCATGTCCGGATCGAGATAGCGGT
Organism: Jiangella endophytica; assembly: GCF_003427025.1. Taxonomy (GTDB): domain Bacteria; phylum Actinomycetota; class Actinomycetes; order Jiangellales; family Jiangellaceae; genus Jiangella; species Jiangella endophytica. The sequence continues at coordinate 311,000 of NZ_QVAI01000002.1, read as the reverse complement.
CGTCGACGATCAACTGCATCAGCCAGGGCGCGGCCAGCACCGCCAGCAGCGTCGCGAGCCCGAGCACCGCCACGGCCAGGCTGAACAGCCGCTGCGAGAACGCCTGGCCGCCGTCGGCATCGTTCTTGATGGCCCGCACCAGCACCGGGACGAGGACGGAGTTCAGCACCCCGCCGCCGACCAGGATGTAGATCATGTTCGGCAGCACGTTCGGCACGTTGAACACGTCGGCCGTGGCCGCGGTCAGGCCGATGGCCGCCGCGATGACGGCGGCGCGGGCGAAGCCGGTGAGCCGCGAGACGACCGTCCCGGCGGCCATGATGGCGCTGGAGCCCAGCAGGCCGGAGCTGCGGGGCGGCTCTTGAGTGGCCGTCACCGCGCCGCCTCCTGGGTCGGCCTCGCCTCCGCGGGGAGATGGTCGAAGATGCTCTGAGTGGCGGGGTCGGGCGGCTCGGTGCCGCGACGGCGGCGCCGGCGCGGCCGGCGGCTGCGCATCGTCCGGCGGACGATCGCGGCGAGGAACAGCGCGCCGGCGCCGCCCACGATGACCCAGCCGACGGTGCCGTACTCGGTGGCGTTGACGACGGTGGCCACCGGGTTGCCGATGGGCCGGCCGTCGTTGGTGGTGAGCTGCACCTCGATCGGCACCCGGCCGTTGGTGGCGGCCTGCGCCGTCACCTCGACCAGCTTCTGCTCGCCCGGGCCCATCTCCTGCGTCTCGACCTCGGAGACGCGCAGCCGGTCGGGGTTCTCGGAGCGCACCTCGAGCCGGACGTCGACGGCCTCGGTCAGCTCGTTGGTGACGGTCAGCGGGAAGGAGCCGGTTCGGCTGGACAGCGTGACCGATTCGGGCACGGTGATGCTGACCTTCTCGATGCGCCGGGTGAGGCCGTCGGCGATGCCCCGGGCGTAGGAGACGCCGGTGTCGGGGTCGTCGCGCCAGCCGGTGGAGGCCGATCGAAGAGTGGCCTTGTCGAGCGCTGGGGTCACGTCCTCGGGGTCGGCCAGCAGCGTGGCGTACTGAGTGGCGTCGTCGCGCAACCGGGCTGCCGCGGCGACGTTGGCTTCGGGCAGCATGGTCGTGCCCTCGGACGGCGTCGGCGAAACCTCCGGCGCCCGCTCGGTGCCGACGCGGCCGGTGAGCCCGACCGGCTCGATCCACGTGGTGGTCGTCCAGGCGCCGACGAGGCTCTGCGGGATCGGGTCGGCCGGCCGCCAGCGCAGCGGCGGTGCCGCGACCAGGAGCGGTGGCTCGGTGTCGTCCTCGGCGGCGGCGAGCGCGACCATGGCGGTCTCGGCGATCCAGCGCTGCTGCAGGTCGGCGGCGCCGGCGTTGGGGTCGTCGGCGCCGACGGCGTCGGAGATGGCCGAGCTCAGCCCGGCGTCGGCGGCGACGACGTTCAGCGTGTGGTCGCCGACGGTGACCTCGCCGAGGGCGTCGCTGCCGTGGTCGTCGGAGTCGGTGGGCTCGACCGCCCCGGACGGCACGACGACGGTCTGGGCGCCGCCGTCGGCCAGCGTCGTCAGGACCTCGTCGGTGACGGAGCCGCCGTCGAGCCAGGCGACGCCGGGCGTCGCCTGTGGCAGGTCTGCGGCCTCGGCCTCACTGACGGCCAGCGACTGCCGGCCCAGCGTGTCGGCCAGCGGCGGGTCGTGCTCCTGGAGGGCGCCGACGTCGGGCAGCGCGTAGGGCAGCATCCAGACGTCGTGGTCCTGGGTGGCCTGCTCGAACTGCTGCTCCCAGGCAGCGGCGGCGTCGGTGTTGGCCTGCGTGCCCTCGATGGCGCCTTCGGGCGACGTGATCTGGTAGCCCTCGGCCAGGGTTCGCACGGTGTCGAGCAGGTCGGGGTCGACGGCCCAGGTGACGGGCGCATCGGCACCGGTCTCGACGACGGTGGACAACGGTTGGTCGGCGCCGAGGTCCTCGGCCAGCGACTCGTCGGTCAGCGTGCCGTCGGGCAGCAGCGACGGCTGCGCGGCGAGCGGCCAGAGCACCGCGACGGGCACGGCCGGGAGCTGGTCGGGGCTCTCGATCCACGGGATGACGGTGCGGGACGTGCTGACGCGCCCGCGCTCGCCCTCGGACGGCGTGGCCATGATGTCGACGCCGACCACGTAGACGCCTGAGGAGTCGAAGCCCAGCTGGTCGCTGGAGATGGTGACCGAGAACGTCTCGCCCTGGCCCGGCTCGAGGGTGTCGGCCACGATGGCGACGCCGTCGCCGGGCCGGGATCCCCAGTAGAGGTCCTCGTCGGCGCCGATCTCGCGGATCTCGGCCCGCGACTCGACGCGGTTGCCGCTGAGCCGGATGAGGGCCCGCACGCTTGTGAGAGGCTCGTCGCCGGTGTTCTGGACCGTGCCCGTGAGCGTGAGGTCCTCGGACTCGGGAGTGAGGACGCCAGGTGTGACGCCGGTCAGCGTGCTCTCGGCGCCGACGTCGGCGGTGTCGGGCGCGGTCTCGTCGGCCGCGGCCGTGCCCGGGGCCAGCAGCCCCACGGCGACGACGGCGGCGGGTGCGGAGAGCGCGGCGAGTGCTCTGAGGCCGCCCAGCCTCATGACCCGTCCTTCCGGGCGCCGCCGGTCTCGGAGACGGTGGCCTCCGGGGTGTCGCCGGGCGATGCCGGGAGCAGCTCGCGCAGCCGCCGCGCGAGCCGCCGTTCGGACGCGTACCGCATCCGGCCGGCCAGCTCGTCCAGTGGCACCCACGCCACTTCGCTCACCTCCACGTCGTCGGTGCTCAGACTCCCACCGGTGGCCTCGAGGAGAAAGTGGTGCACCGTCTTGTGGATCCTCCGATTGTCCGCCACGAACCAGTAGTCGATGTCGCCGACCGGGGTCACGACTCTCGACTGCAGACCAGTTTCCTCTGATACCTCCCGCACCGCAGCTTCCTCGGGCGTTTCACCTGCTTCGACATGCCCCTTGGGGAGGACCCACTCCAGCCGTCCACGCCGGTCGATGCGCCCGATGAGGGCGACGCTCGACGGATGCTCGTAGTGGTCGACCACCAGTCCCCCCGCTGAGGTCTCGCGCACGGTACGCAGCCGCGGCCGGCTCGCCTTCCGCCGTCGCCTCGCCCCCCGACGTCGCCGATGGTGCGGACCGTCGGCTGGCGAGGACGGCGAGCCGGGCATACGTCCAGAGTAGCTGGGATGCGGCCGCTTCCTGCGCTGCTGCTGAAGCGGTTGGGATCCCGGGGGTGTCGCCCCGTAGTCTGGTCCGTCGTGATCGGAACGAAGGAAGCGGCGAACCACGTGCTCTCGAAGGCCCAGCGGCAGGCGGTGCGGCAGCTGCTGCGCATCGCGCCCGTGGCCGACGAATTGGGCACCCGTTTCCAGGCGGCCGGGCACGAGCTGGCGCTGGTCGGCGGCTCCGTCCGCGACGCCCTGCTCGACCGCCTCGGCCAGGACCTCGACTTCACCACGTCCGCCCGCCCCGAGGAGACGAAGCGCCTGCTCGCGGGGTGGGTCGACAGCCTCTGGGACGTCGGGCAGAAGTTCGGCACCATCGGGGGCACCAAGGACGGCTTCCAGATCGAGATCACCACGTACCGCGCCGACAGCTACGACCCCACCAGCCGCAAGCCGGCGGTCGCGTACGGCGCGTCGATCACCGACGACCTCGTGCGCCGCGACTTCACCGTCAACGCCATGGCCGTGCTGCTGCCCGGCCGCGAGTTCGTCGACCCGTACGGCGGGCTGGCCGACCTCGGCCGGCGGGTCATCCGCACGCCGGGCACGCCCGAGCAGTCGTTCTCCGACGACCCCCTGCGCATGATGCGGGCCGCCCGGTTCGCCTCGCAGCTGGGCTTCGAGGTGGCGCCCGAGGTGGTTGCGGCGATGACCGACATGGCCGGCCGCATCGAGATCGTGTCGGCCGAGCGGGTCCGCGACGAGCTGACCAAGCTGCTGCTCTCGCCGGCGCCGCGCACCGGGCTGACGCTGCTGGTCGACACCGGCATCGCCGGTCACATGCTGCCCGAGCTGCCCGCGCTGCGCCTCGAGATCGACGAGCACCACCGCCACAAGGACGTCTACGAGCACTCGCTGACGGTGCTCGAGCAGGCCATCGAGCTGGAGGGACGGCTGCCCGGCGGCGCCCCCGATCTCGTGACCCGGCTGGCGGCGCTGCTGCACGACATCGGCAAGCCGCGCACCCGCAAGTTCGAGGCCGGCGGCGGCGTGAGCTTCCACCACCACGACGTGGTCGGCGCGAAGCTGGCCCGCAAGCGGCTCACGGCCCTGCGCTACCCGTCCGCCGTCATCGACAGTGTGGCGAAGCTCATCCAGCTGCACCTGCGCTTCCACGGCTACGGCGGCGGCGAGTGGACCGACTCCGCGGTGCGCCGCTACGTCCGCGACTCCGGCGACGAGCTCGACCGGCTGCACGTGCTGACCCGCGCCGACTGCACGACGCGCAACCGCCGCAAGGCGCTGGCCTTGCAGCAGTCGTACGACAGCCTCGAAGAGCGCATCTCCCGGCTGGCCGAGGAGGAGGAGCTGGCCGCCATCCGGCCCGACCTCGACGGCAACCAGATCATGCAGATCCTGGGCATCCGGCCGGGACCGCTGGTCGGCCGGGCCTACAACCACCTGCTCGAGGTCCGGCTCGACCACGGCGTGCTGTCCGAGGACGACGCGCGCGCGGCGTTGCTGCGGTGGTGGTCCGAGCAGCCGGAGAGCTCGTGAGGACCGGCCCGGCGGTCGTCCTCGACGCCGTCCTGGTGCTGGTGTTCGTGCTGATCGGGCGGCGCACGCACGACCACCCGCTCGACCCGGCCGGCCTGGCGACGACGGCGTGGCCGTTCCTGACCGGGTTGGCCGCGGGCTGGGCGGTGACGCTGCTGCGCCGGCGGCGGCCGGGGGATGCCGGCCCCGCCCGCCACGAGCGACCGGCGACGGCTCTCGGCACGGGCGTGACGGTGTGGATCGCGACGATGGTCGTCGGCATGGTGCTGCGGGCCGCGTCCGGACAGGGGACGGCGGCGTCGTTCGTCGTGGTCGCGACCATCGTGCTGGGCGCGTTCCTGGTCGGCTGGCGGGCGGTCGCCGCACTGCTGCGGCGCCGGGGGCGCACCGGCGCAGACGCCTAGGGCAACGTCGCGAGCAGCTCGTCCTCGGCGGCGAAGTCGTCCATCGCGTCGCCGTAGAACTGCGCCAGCAGCGGGAACGCCTCGCGCCAGGGGTGTTCGGCGAGCCGCCCGCGCAGCCAGGCGGACGTGCTCTCGACGGCGTCGGCGTAGGTCGCGACCGGCGTGTAGCCCAGCGCCGTCGCTGCCGCCGTCATGTCGACGAGGAAGGGGCGCGGCACCGACCACGGGGTGCGGCCGACCTGGCCGGCGGGGGCCGGTCCGTCGAGCGGCACCAGCTCCGGGTCGTGGCCGACGGTCAGGCTGACCGCCCGGACGATCTCGGCGACGGACGGCGGCTCGGGGTCGCCGGCGTTGAGGATCCTGGTGCCCGGCCGCTCGGCGGCGAGCCGGATCAGCTCGGCCAGGTTCGGCGCGCTGGTGGTGTGGAACCGGCTCTGGCCGCGGTGCGACAGCGGCACCCGGGGCCGCCGGGCGAGGGCGCGCGCCAGCGGCCAGATCTCTCGCGGGCTGGTGCTGCCCGGACCGTGGATGGCGCACGGCCGCAGCACGGTCACGGGCAGCCGGCCGTCGTCGAGCAGGGTGCTCTCGAGCAGCGCCTTCTTCGTCGAGTACGTGGCGGGGCCGGGCGGTGTCGTCGCCTGGGTCTCCGCGACCGGCCCGGCGAACCGCGGGAAGTCGTCGGGCCCGGTCGCCTCGTCCAGGGTGCGGCCCGCGTCGTCGGCGTAGACCGACGCGCTGGAGACGACGATCAGCGAGCCGACGTCTCCGGCCAGGCCGAGCAGCAGCCGCGCGTCGGCGTCGTCGTAGGCGATGGTGTCGAGAAGCACGTCCGCGCCGCCGGACTCGCGCAGGACCGTCGCGAGGTCAGCGCGGTCGGCTCGCCGCTCGATGACGCCGTGCCGGGTCCAGGCGGCCGGATGTGGGGTGCTGCCCCGGTGCACGGCGGTGACGGTCCAGCCGTCATGGAGCAGGGACATGACGGCCGCCCGGCCGATCTGGCCGGTGCTGCCGACGACGATGGCGTGACGGCTCATGGCGCCCGACGCCAGCCAGCGCGGCGGGCGCCCGTCACGGGCCCTTCGCTGTCGGCAGAGATCACTCGACGGGCCGCAGCGAGGCGCTCACCTGGACGACGCCCTCGCCGTACTGCTCGTCCAGCTGCTCCTGCAGGCCGTTGTCGACGAACACGCTCAGCTGCACCACGTTGGCCGTGACCTCCGGGCCGATGGTGATCACGTCGGGGACGGCGGCGGTGAGTTCGTCCTGGATCGCGGTGAGGTCCTGCGTGCTGCGGCCGGCCTCGCTGACGCAGAGAGGTCCGCCCCAGATCGCGCGCAGGGCGGCCTCGTGCTGCTCGAGGTCGCCGGTGAAGCGCGCGTTGAGCACAGTGGGCTCGGCGGAGGAGTCGATCCACATGCCGGCGCCGTCGGCCTGCTCGTCGACGTAGGCGCTGACGGCCGCCAGAGCGGTCTCGGTCGCCGTCGCGGGGTCGGTGACGGTCCAGCCGCCCGCCGGCGGCTGGCACGGCGACGTGAAGTCGGGCACGGTGCCGTCGGGGACCACGGGCGACGTGGCCGCGCCGGCCAGCGGCGGCTCGGCGAGGGTCAGCGCGGTGCCGTCCCAGGTGCCGGTGACGGAGTAGTAGCCCCAGGTGACGTCGTTCTCGGAGGTGACGTCGGGCGCCTCGTCCCAGTTCCAGCCGAGGACGTCGGGGCCACCGCACTGGGGCGGGAACGACTCCGCGACCACGGTGCACAGCTGCGGGCCGTGGTCACCGTTCTCGAGAACGGTGAACACGCCGGTGTAGAGCTGGTCGGGGTCGGCGGACGGCGGAGCGTCCGACGGCGAGGCGCTGACGGGCGCCTCCTCATCGCCGCAGGCGGCGAGCAACAGAGCCGCGACCGGCGCGGCGACGATCCACCCAAAGTGACGCATGCCATTTGGACGGCGCGAAGGGCCGCGGCGTTCCGGTGGCCGGCGTCAGTCCACCGGCCGCAGCAGCGCGTCGACCTCGACGACGCCCGGCCCGTACGCCGCGTCGAGCCGTTCCTGAACGCCGTCGTCGACGACCACCTGGATGCCGGCGGTGTTCTCGGGCGTGTTGGTCCAGGACGCGGTGACGTCGTACTCGGCCCTGATCTCGGTGATGAGCGCCAGCAGCTCCTGCTCGCTGCGCTCGGCCGGACTGACGCACAGCGCGCCGCCCCAGATGCGGCGCAGCGCGGCCTCGTGGGTGGCGAGATCGTCGGTGAACCGGACGTTGACGATCGCGTCGGGTGGCGGGTCCGTCCCCGCCTCGCCGGGCTCGAGGCGCCGGTCCAGCCAGCTGTCGGCGAACCCGGACGCCTCGCTGGCATGGACGAGGGCCGCATTGAGATCGTCGGGGTAGGAGCGCGAGCCGTCGATCACCACCCATCCGCCCGGCGGCGTGGGACACGGGGTGTCCAGCTCGACGTCGCGGTCCTCGGACGCGGTGGGGAAGACCCCCGGGGCCGGCCGCGGCTCGGTCAGCGTCAGCGCCGTGCCGTCCCACGTCCCGGTGAGCCCGTAGTCGCCCCAGGTGACGCCGTCGTGCGACTCCTCACCGCCGACGGTGTCCCACGACCAGCCGCGTAGCTCGAACCCCTCCCCGCACTGCGGCGGGTAGGACTGCCCGACCATCGAACAGGCCCGCGGGCCGTGCTGTGGCGACTCGATCACGGTGAAGCTGCCGGTGAACAGCGGCTCCTGCGCCGGAGGGTCGGCCGCGTCCGTGCCGGTGCAGGCCGTCAGCGTGACGGCGAGAGCGAGTAGGCGCCCCGACGCGCGCATGCCATCGCCCGCGACCCGGATCAGGTCTGCTGGATCATCGACATCGCATGCTCGACGAGCGTGACGAGCACGACCTTGACCGACTCGCGCTCGCGGGCGTCGGTGACGACGAACGGGACCTCGGGGCCGACTTGGAGGGCGTCGCGGACGTCCTCGACGTCGTGCTCCTGGATGCCGTTGAAGGCGTTGAGTGCGACGACGAACGGGATGCCCCGCTGCTCGACGTAGTCGATGGCGCCGAAGCAGTCGGCCAGTCGGCGGGTGTCGACGAGGACCACGGCGCCGATGGCGCCGCGGGTGATGTCGTCCCACATGAACCAGAACCGGTTCTGGCCCGGTGTGCCGAACAGGTACAGCACGAGGTCCTCGGCCAGCGTGATGCGGCCGAAGTCCATGGCGACCGTGGTGGTGCGTTTCTCGGGCAGCATGGAGAGGTCGTCGACGCTGGTCGAGGCCTCGGTCATGAGTGCCTCGGTACGCAGCGGCTCGATCTCGCTCACCGCGCCGACGAAGGTCGTCTTGCCCACGCCGAAGCCGCCGGCCACGACGATCTTGACCGACAGTGCGTCTTGGTCGGCCTGTGTGCCGCCAGACACCTCAGAGTCGACGAAGGCCATCCCTCACCCTTTCCAGCACGCTCAGATTACGAGCCGGCTCCGCGGAGCCGGCGAACGCCGCATGCGGGTCAGCGACCCGCACCAGTCCCTCGGTCTCGAGATCCGCGACGAGCACGCGGGCCACGCCGAGTGGCATCGAGACGATTGCGGCCACCTCTGCCACGGACCGTGGCGAGTGGCACAGCCGGAGAATGCGTTCCCGCTCCGGCTCGGGGTCGGCGCCGTGGGTACGGCCGTCCTTCGTGGTGGAGACGAGAGCCTCGATGGCGATGTCCTGCACGGGACGCGTGCGCCCACGCGTGGCAAGGTACGGCCGTACCCTCCGGCCGTCAGGTGTCGCCATCGTTACCTCCAGACCATCGTCGGATCGGGGATCTGCGCGGTGCTGACCCGATCCCTACCACATCAGGGGCTCGTACACGACGTATCTCACCCGACCCGGGTGGCGGGATTGAGAACGGCACCCACGCGCTCGACGAGCAGTGCCATCTCATAGCCCACCTGACCGAGGTCGGCGGTGGAGGCTGCCAGGACGGCCAGGTGCGCGCCGTCGCCGACCGCCATGACCAGCAGGAAGCCGTTGCTCATCTCTACCAGGGTCTGCTGGACCTCGCCGGCGCCCAGGATCAGCGAGGCGCCGACCGTGAGACTGGCCAGTCCGGACACCACCGCAGCGAGCTGCTCGCCGCGTTCACGCGGCATACCCGTGGAGCCGGCCAGGTGCAGACCGTCGGCCGAGACCACGACCGCGTGGGCAGCGCCCGTGGTGCGGTCGACGAACCGGTCGAGCAGCCAGCCGAGCTCGTCGCTGGAGGCGTTGGTCACGAATCGCTCCTCTCGGGGTCACTGGGTCGCTTCGGGACCCAGCCACCGGTTTCCTCCCGGCCGCGCCCGACACCTCGCTGCAGGCTGGCCAGTGTCGAGGCCACGTTACTCGCGTCCTTGGCCGCGGCTGCGGGCCGCCGGGTCTGTTCGGTCTCGTTGAGCTCGCCGATGGAGCCGGGCACCAGCGAGGCGCCACGACGCCGCAGCGGAAGGCCGGACGCGCTGAGCGCGGGCTCGGCCTGCGCGACGGGCTCGGGCACCGGTGCCGGCGAGGGCGCGGGCGCCGGCGGGGGCGTCTCGCGGTTGGCCCAGCCGGACCCGACCTGAGGCGATGTCGCGATCGGCTCGGTGTCGCGCTGGACGGCGCGGGCGCTGGCGGCCTCCTCGGCCGAGCGCAGCGCCTCAGCGGCCCGCCGCCAGCCTTCGTCGGCCGGGCTGGACCAGTCGTCGGTGGACGAGTCGGCGCCGGACCGGCTGAACCAGGCCGAGGCGACGGAGTCGTAGATCGGCGAGTCGCTGTCCGGGAGTACCGGCTCCGGCGCGCGCAGAGAAGCGCGGGCGGCGGCTGCCGGCTTGGCCGGGACGGCGGGCGCAGGCGGCTGCGGAGTGGGCGGGCGAACCTCCGGACGCGGTTCGCGGGTGGGCAGTGCCCCACTCGTGCTGCCGTTGGTGAGCGGCTGCCGCCACGACTCGTCGGTCCGGGCGCCGTGATCGGTGGAGATGCGGCGTTCGCCGGTGTCGGAGAGCCGGCGCTCGCCCGTCTCGGTGAGGCGGCGTTCACCGGTCTCGGACAACTGGTGCTCGCCGGTGTCGGTCACGCGGTGTTCGCCGGTGTCGGAGGCCGAGTAGCGGGTCTCCGCCGTGATGGGCGGGATGCGCGACTCGCCGGTGTCGGGACGCAGCCGCGACTCCTCCGGGCTAGGCCAGGTGGGCCGGCCGGCGTCCATGGCCGGGGCGGGGTCAGCGGGCAGCGGCTGGTCGGACTGCGCGGGCGCCTCGACCGGGAAGCGGGTCTCGTCGGGCCGCTCGTCGCGACGGGGCAGGGAGGACCCGGCCGGGGTGAGCGGGAGTGCCGGCGAGGAGTCGTCGCGGCGGAACGGCGCCGGGTTGGGGTCGAGGCTCCAGGAGTCGCCGAAGCCGCTGGACGGCTGGTGCGGCGCGGCCGGCTCGGCGGGGACCGGCGGGATGACGCCCTCGCTGGTGTCGAGCGGCGAGAGGATCAGGTGCGCGGGAAGGTCGACCTGCGCGGCCGTTCCGCCCTCGGGCACCCCCTCGAGCCGCACCTGGATGCCGTGCTTGGCGGCCAGGCGCGCGACGACGTAGAGGCCCAGGGTGCGCGACGCCGCGACGTCGATGTCGCCGACGTTGCGCAGCCGCTCGTTCAGCTCGTCCAGCTGACCGGCCGGGATGCCCAGGCCGGAGTCGGTGACCTGCAGCCGCAGGCCGCCACCCAGCAGGGGCTGGCTGGTCACCCGGACCGGCGTGGCCGGCGCGGAGAACTCGGTGGCGTTGTCGATCAGCTCGGCCAGCAGGTGGGCGATGTCGTCGACGGCGCCGGCGGTGATGAGGTCGGTCGGCATGACGCCGAACTTCACCCGCGGGTACTGCTCGACCTCGCCGACCGCGGTGCGGACGACGTCGAGGACGCCGGCCGCGCTGGTGTGCTTGCGCATCTCGTCGACGCCGGCGAGGACCAGGAGGCTCTCGGCGTGCCTCCGGACGCGGGTGGCCATGTGGTCGATGCGGAACAGCGTGCTCAGCTGGTCGGGGTCGCGCTCGCGCTGCTCGAGGCCCTCGATCTCGCCGAGCTGGCGGTCGACCAGCGATTGCGTGCGGCGGGAGAGGTTGACGACGATGGTGTCGAGGTTCTGCCGCAGCAGCGCCTGCTCGGCGGCGACCCGGACGGCCGTGGCGTGGACGTCGTTGAACGCCGTGGCGACCTGGCCGATCTCGTCGCGGCCCTCGGCCTGGACGGCGTCAGGTAGGTCGCGCGCGACCACCGGGCCGTCCTTGTGCACCCGGTCGACCAGCGCCGGCAGCTGGGTCTGCGCGGTCTCGAGCGCCGAGGCGCGCAGTCGGCGCAGCGGGCCGATGATGGACCGCGCCACGACGATGGCGAGGTAGATGGTCAGCGCCAGGACGGCGAGCACGCCGAGCGCGCTGAACAGCGCGGTCACGCGGGCGCTGTCGGTGCGCTCGGCCGCGAGCGCCAGGACCGCGTTGCCCGACTCCTGCTGGATGTCGCGAAGGTCGTCCAGCCGCGCCGTCGAGGACTCCCACCACTGGTCCTTCGAGACGCGGGGCGCGGCGCCGTTGGCGATGTCGCTGCGAGCGGTGGTGACCGCGCGGTTGGCGATGTAGATCTGGTTCGAGTAGATGCGGCGCTGTTCGGTGAAGCCGAGACCGCGGAGGAACCGGCCCTCGAGCAGTAGGTCCTGCTCACCCTGGAGGACCATGGCCTGGTCGCGCTGGGGGGCCGTGGGCGCGACCTCCGGCTGCATGAAGAAGGCGACGATGCCCCGCTCCAGCGACGCCGACTCGACCGCCTGGGCCATGTCGCCCAGAGCGGTGATGCGGCGAGCCAGTGTGGGGTCGTCGGAGCCGGCCGCGGCAGCCGTGGCGAGGCGCTGCAGGACCTCGGCGAAACGGTGGTAGCCCTCGGTACCGCCCTCGTTGAAGACCGGGTCGTTGCCGTCGCGCTGCTTCCGATAGTTCGACTCGCGCTCGGTGCCGCTCAGCCGCTCGACCTCGCGGTCGAAGTCCTTGACCGCGCCCTCGTAGGTGGCGCCGAGGTCGTCGCCGCGGCGCTGGTCGATCTCGTCGGACAGTGCGGCCAGCGCGGCGTCGGTGGTGTCACGCGCGTTGCTGACGGACTCGGCGCTGGGGCCTTGGCCGAAGTAGAAACCGGTGACGTCGCGCTCGTCCTGGATCGCCTGGAGCGCTTGGAGCGACACCATGCCGACCTCGGCCAGGCTCTCGGTGCGCGACGCGGACGACGCCTCGTCGAGGGCGCTCTTGAAGAACAACGTGCCGAGCACCAGGGTGCCCAGCAGCGGGAGTAGAACCAGCGCGGCGACGCGAGAACGGACGCTGCGGTCGTGCAGGAAGGACTGCCAGAAGGACCGGGAGCGCTCGCCGTCGCCGCCCTCCTTCGCACGGCCGGACTTCACGGCTGGGCGCAGGTCTGCAGGGCGCAGATTCGCGCGCGCCCGCTTCGTGGCGCCGTCGTTGCTACGGCGTCCTCGGGCGGTCCGCGTCATCGATGTTCCTTCCTCTGTCGTCCCCCATGGCCGCTCGCCGATGAGCGGCTCGGGCCCCTTCGTGGCCGCCGTCGTGCTCCGGGACGCACTCGCGCCGCTAGACGACGCTTACTGCCCGGCAGCGTTCTGTCAATAGGCGACCGATGGGTGAAACACCTCAATCTGGCACACGATCCCACCGGAGCATGACGGAAATGGTAGACGAGCCACGTCAAACTGCCGCACCGGCGACGCGATTCTCATCTGTGGGCGGACCGATGATCACGCCCGGTAGCTGCGGAGTTCGCGCACTGGAGGTCGGGCCGCAGGTCGGCGCCACCCCATGACGGTGTGACCGTTCGGCCGATCCGCGGGTCGTCCCAACGTCCGGCGCCCTGAACGCGAGGAGCCGGCACCCCAGCGGGCGCCGGCTCCTCGCGCTCACCCGTGACGGGTCAGCGCTCGATCTCGCCGCGGATGAACTGCTCGACCTTCTCGCGGCAGACGTCGTCGGAGTACTGCTCCGGCGGCGACTTCATGAAGTAGGACGACGCGGAGAGGATCGGCCCGCCGACGCCGCGGTCCATGGCGATCTTGGCCGCCCGGAGCGCGTCGATGACGATGCCGGCCGAGTTCGGGGAGTCCCAGACCTCGAGCTTGTACTCCAGGTTCAGCGGGACGTCGCCGAAGTTGCGGCCCTCGAGCCGGATGAACGCCCACTTGCGGTCGTCCAGCCACGCGACGTAGTCGGACGGGCCGATGTGGACGTTGCGCGGCTCCAGCCCCTCGACCAGCTGCGAGGTGACCGACTGCGTCTTCGAGATCTTCTTGGACTCCAGCCGCTCGCGCTCGAGCATGTTCTTGAAGTCCATGTTGCCGCCGACGTTGAGCTGGTAGGTCCGGTCGACGGTGACGCCGCGGTCCTCGAACAGCTTGGCCAGCACGCGGTGCGTGATGGTCGCGCCGATCTGCGACTTGATGTCGTCGCCGACGATCGGGACACCCGCGGCGGTGAACTTGTCCGCCCACTCCTGGGTGCCGGCGATGAAGACCGGGAGGCAGTTGACGAACCCCACCCCGGCGTCGATGGCGGCCTGCGCGTAGAACTTGGCGGCCTCCTCGGAGCCCACCGGCAGGTAGCAGACCAGGACGTCGACCTTGGCCGCCTTGAGCGCGGCGACGACGTCGACCGGCTCGCTCTCGTCCTCGACGATGGTCTCGCGGTAGTACTTGCCCAGGCCGTCCAGCGTGTGACCCCGCTGCACGACGACGCCCGTGGGAGGCACGTCGCAGATCTTGATGGTGTTGTTCTCGCTGGCGCCGATGGCGTCGGCGAGATCCTGCCCGACCTTCTTCGCGTCTACGTCGAACGCGGCGACGAACTCGACGTCACGGACGTGGTAGTCGCCGAACTGAACGTGCATCAGTCCGGGGACCTTCGTCGCCGGGTCGGCGTCGCGGTAATAGTGCACGCCCTGCACGAGCGAGGCGGCGCAGTTACCCACGCCGACGATGCCAACACGTACCGAGCTCATCGGCCGTTCTCTCCTTCGATTCCGGTGGAGGGCGCCGGTGGCTCACCGGCCCCTGGGGTGGGCGTGGCGCCCTGTGGCCTGTCGATCGAGCGCTGTTCCGCGCTGATCAGGTCGTCGAGCCACTTGACCTCGCGCTCGACCGACTCGAGACCGTGCCGCTGGAGCTCCAGCGTGTAGGCGTCGAGACGTTCGCGTGTGCGCGACAGTGCCGAGCGGAACTGGTCGAGCTTCTCCTGCAGCCGGCTGCGCCGGCCGATGAGGATCCGCATGCGGGTATCGGCGTCGGCCCGGCCGAAGAACGCGAAGTGCACGCCGAAGTGCTCGTCGTCCCAGGCCGATGGCCCGGTGTGGGTGAGCAGATCGGCGAAACGCTCCTTGCCCTCCGGAGTGAGTCGGTAGGCGATGCGACCGCGGCGCCCGCTGCGATGCGGAGCCGGCGTCACCAGGGTGTCGACCGGCTCGTCCTCAGCGAGGTAGTTCTGCCGCACCATCGCCTTCAAGGTCGGATACAAGGTGCCGTACGAGAAGGCTCGCCCCCACCCCAGCAGCGAGTTCACCCTCTTGCGCAGCTCGTAGCCGTGCAGCGGCGCGTCATGCAGCAGGCCCAGGATGGCCAGCTCCAACGCCTCTGCCCGCTTGCCCACGAGGTACGCTCCCTTGCATCATTCTGGATCGATGTATCGAACCGATACATCCGTTTGATAGTTCGGACGATAGAACGTCCGCGGCGCCGACTGCAAGTGACCGGTCCACACCGGCGTGACGGGTGAGACGGCTGTGGCGTCACACGCAGGTTTGAAACGTCCGAGGCAGGAGCAGGATTGGCGTGATCGAGCATGGAGCGTCGTAGGCTCTGCATGAATCCGGCGCGCCTCATCGCGCGCACCGGACGGCCGATGTCCCCGACCCGACCGGGAACTCTGTGACCAACCAAGGGCGACGCCGCGCGGGTGACCGCGCGCGTACGGCCGCGTCGAAGAACGCGGCTCCCAGAACCGCCGCGTCCGCCGGCGCGGTCCCGTCGGCGACCCCTGAACGGGGCGGTGGTGGCCGTCGTTACGCCGCCGGCCGCAGCGGCAAGAACGGGAAGAACGGCAAGGGCCGCCGCAAGGGCTGGCGCCGGTTCGTCTCGTTGAAGGCGTTCGGTCTCTACGCGCTCGGCATGATGCTGCTCGGCGTCGCCGGCATCAGCATCGCCTACGCCATGACGGACATCCCCGAGGCCAACGCGTTCGCCCGGTCCGAAGCGACCATCGTCTACTGGAACGACGGCGAGACCGAGCTCGGCCGGTTCAGCGCCGAGAACCGCGAGACCGTCGACATCTCCGACATCCCGCAGGCCTGCCAGGACTCCGTCGTGGCCGCCGAGGACCGCAGCTTCTACGAGAACAACGGTTTCGACCCGGTCGGCATGCTGCGCGCGGGCATCGGCTACATCCAGAACAACGGGTCGACGGCGGCCGGCGGTGGCTCCACGATCACCCAGCAGTACGTCAAGAACTACTACCTGACCCAGGACCAGACCCTCACCCGCAAGGTGCAGGAGCTGTTCATCTCGGTCAAGATCGACCAGCAGCTGGACAAGGACGACATCCTCGCGTCGTACCTCAACACCATCTGGTTCGGCCGCGGCGGTGTCTACGGCATCCAGACCGCGTCGCGCTCCTACTTCGGCGTGCCGGTGTCCGATCTCGACACCGCCCAGTGCGCTGCGCTCGCCGGCATCCTGCGCTCGCCGACCCGCTACGACCCCACGCTGGGCCCCGAGAACGCCGAGCGGTTCCAGCAGCGATTCCAGTACGTCGTCGACGGCATGGTCGACATCGGCCGGCTCGACGCCGCCACCGCCGAGACGCTGGTGCCGCCCCAGGTCGTGCCGGAGCAGAGCGCCAACCGTTACGGCGGTCCCAACGGCTACCTGCTGTGGCAGGTCCGCGAGGAGCTGATCGCGAACGGCTTCACCGAGGAAGAGATCGACACCGGTGGCCTGCGCGTCGTCACCACGTTCGACCCCAAGGCGCAGACGGCCGCGCTGCAGGCCGTCGAGGCGGAACGGCCGAAGGAGCATGCCGACGGCGTCCGGGTCGGCCTCGCGGCGGTCACGCCGGGCGACGGCGCCGTCGTCGCCATGTACGGCGGACCCGACTACATCGAGCAGCCGTTCAACGACGCCATCGACGCCTCCGTCCAGGGCGGATCGACGGTGAAGCCGTTCACGCTGGCCGCGGCGTTGGAGCAGGGCATCTCGCTGGAGAGCCGCTACTCCGGCAACACCCTCACCGACCCCATCCTCGGCCCGCCGGTGCACAACCAGGACGACCAGGAGTACGGCGAGGCCATCGACCTCGTCACCGCGACCGAGCAGTCGATGAACACCGCGTTCGTCGACCTCGCCATGAACATCGGGCCGGACAGCGTCGTCGACGCCCAGCTGGCGTCCGGGCTCTCGTATGCGGCCGACGAGGAGACGCAGCTGCGCCAGGACCCGCGCGTCACCATCGGCATCGGCCACGTCCGGCCCATCGACATGGCCGAGGCGTACGCGACACTTGCCGCGGGCGGCCGGCACGCCGACTGGTACACCGTCCGCTCCGTCACCGAGCCCGGCGGCAACGTCCCGTACCGCGTCGAACCGGCCCCCGAGTCGGTGCTCGACCCGGGCGTCGTCGCCGACACCACGTTCGCGCTGAGCCAGGTGGTCCAGAACGGCAGCGGCCGCGAGGCGCAGAACCTCGGCCGGCCGGCAGCCGGCAAGACCGGCACCCACGAGGACCTCACCGCGTGGTTCTCCGGGTACGTACCGCAGCTGTCGGCCAGCGTCGTGATCTTCCGCGGCGAGGGCGAGACGGCCGGCACGGTCTCGCTCGACGGCGTCGACGGCATGGACACCTTCACCGGCGGCGCCTTCCCGGCCCGCATCTGGACCGCCTTCATGACGGGGGCGCTCGAGGGCATGGAGGTCGAGGAGTTCCCCGACCCGGCTGAGATCGGCGAGGCGGTCAACCCGTCGCCCACACCCACGCCCACCCCGACCGAGACCCCCGGCGAGGACGAGAACGGCGACAACGGGAACGGCAACGACAACGGCGACGACGGCGGGAACGGCGGCGGCAACGACGGCGGGAACGGCGGCGGCGACGACAGCGGTGACGGTGGCGGCGGCGACGGTTCCGACGACAGCGGCAACGGCAACAACGGGAACGGCAACGGCAACGAGTGGGGCGACGGCGGCGAACAGCCGCCCGAGGAGCCGACCGAGACCCCGTCCGAGACACCGACCGAGGAGCCGTCCGAGACACCGACCGACGACCCACCCGGCGGCGACTGGGGCGACGCCGGCGGCGGAGGCGGCCGCTGAGGTGAGGGCCGCGTCGGTGCGGTCGTTGTGACCGGCGTCGCACCCGGCGTCTAGGCTGTCGAGTCGTGTCCGTGACGCCGCAGCGCCGCGAAGGATCCGCCGCGCCCAGTCGTGAGGACGCTGTCGTCGCGGAGCTGAGCCAGGCGATCGGCGGGCCGCTCGGGAAGCGAGCGGCGCTGCCGCGGCGTTGGTGGGGCCCGGTCCGGATCGCCCTGCTGGTCGCGGTCGTCGTGCTGCTGCTCGGGTTCCTCGTCGACCAGCCGTGCCGGGCCGACGGCTGGGCCGACCGCGCGGACCGGTCGATGTGGACGTCGCTGTGCTACAGCGACGTCGCGTTCCTGTACCGCGAGCGCGGGTTCGCCGACGGGCTGGTGGCCTACCGCGACAGCATGCTGGAGTACCCGGTACTGACCGGCGCCGTCATGCAGGTGACGGCGATCGCGGCGGCCGGTCTGTACGACGCGTTCGGTGGTGGCGGCGGGCTGCCCCCGGCCATCGCGGAGAGCGTGGTCTTCTTCGACCTCACCGCCGGCCTCATGGCCGTCACGGCACTCGGCGTGGTCGTCGCGACCGCGCGGACGGTGTCCCGTCGCCCGTGGGACGGCCTGCTGGTGGCCGCGTCGCCGCTGCTGCTCCTCAGCGCGTACGTCAACTGGGACCTGCTGGCCGTGCTGGCGACATCGCTGGCGATCCTGGCGTGGTCGCGGGACCGGCCGGTGCTGGCCGGCGTGCTGATCGGGCTGGGCACCGCCACCAAGCTGTACCCGGTGCTGCTGCTCGGCGTGCTGGTGCTGGTGGCGCTGCGGTCACCGGACCGGCGCTCCGCGCTGCGCGACGCCGCGCTGGCCGTCGTGGCCGCCGCCGTCGCGTGGGCGGCGGTGAACCTGCCCGTGGCGTGGTGGGCGCCGGAAGGCTGGCGCGAGTTCTTCACGTTCAACGCCGACCGCGTCGCCGACTTCGGCTCCACCTGGTTCGCCGTCGACCTCCTCGCGCCGGACCTGCTGCCCGAGTCCGTCGACGACCTCGCCGTCGTGTCCGCGGGGGTGCTGCTGGTGCTGATCGCCGTGCTCGCCCTGACGGCGCCCGTCCCGCCCCGCGTCGCCCAGCTCGCCTTCCTCGCCGTCGCCGCGTTCCTACTGGTGAACAAGGTGTGGTCGCCGCAGTACTCGCTCTGGCTGCTGCCGCTGGCGGTGCTGGCCCGGCCACGGGTGCGCGACCTCGCCGTCTGGCAGGTCGCCGAGGGGATCTACGTCGTGCTGGTGTGGCGGTTTCTGGCGACGCTGTACGATCCGTCATCGCCGCTGCTGACGAACGACCAGTACGCGCTGGCGATCCTGCTGCGGATCGCTGGGCTGCTCTGGCTCGTTGTCATGGTCGTGCGCGACATCCGCCGTCCCGAGGAGGACCCCGTCCGCCGGTTCCTGACGCCGCTGGACCCGATCGCGCCCCGGCACCGGCGCCGTGGGGTGATGCCGGCATGACGGCGCGGACCTGGGGCGAGCGGCTGCATGCCGTCGACCGCGAGTCGCTGGGCATCTGGCTGGCCAGCCGGGTCTCGATGTGGGTGATCGCCGGCGCCACCGGCTGGATGTTCGTCACCCAGGGCCAGGACGTCGTGCCCGCGCTGGACCGGTGGCAGCAGTGGGACTACTGGCACTACGCCGGCATCGCGATCCACGGCTACGGCGGCGAACCGACCGGCGTGCCCAACGAGGCGTTCTTCCCCGGCTTCCCGGCGTTCCTGTGGCTCGGCGCCGAACTGGGGCTGCGGCACGTCGCCGCCGGGCTGATCGTGTCGCTTCTGGCCGGCACTGTCGCCGCCGTCGCGCTGGGCCGCATCGGGGAACTGGAGGGTGGCCAGCGGATCGGCCGGCTCACCGTGCTGGTGTGGGTGACGTCGCCGTCGGCGGTCTTCCTCGCCGCCCCGTACACCGAGTCGCTGTTCCTGGCGTGCGCGTTGCCGGCCTGGCTGGCGGCGCGGCGGCAGCACTGGCTGGCCGCCGGCGTGCTGACGGCGCTGTCGTGCACCGTGCGGGTCAGCGGCCTGTTCCTGGCCGCCGCGATCGCCGTCCACTGGCTGACGACGCGCCGCGAGGCGATCGAGCGGACCGGCCGGCCCTGGTGGTCCGGCCTCGGCTGGCTGTTCCTGCCGGCGCTGCCGCTGGCGGCGTGGTCGGTGTTCCTGGAGTCCGAGACCGGCGATTGGCTGGCCTGGCTGCACGCTCAGTCCGAGGGCTGGGACCGGCACTTCACCTGGCCGTGGACGGCGCTCGACACCACCTGGGCAGCGGCGTTCGGCGGCACCCAGTCGCCCGGGTTCGCCTGGATGTTCCGCGCCGAGATCGTCGCCATGCTGATCGGCGTCGTGCTGACCGGCGCACTGCTCTGGTGGCGCCGCTGGGGCGAGGCGACGTGGATCGGCCTCCAGGTCATCGCCTTCGGCACGTCGACGTGGTTCTTCTCCGTGCCGCGGGCGACGCTGCTGTGGTGGCCCCTGTGGGTGACGATCGCTCTGCTGGCGGCCCGGCGGCGCTGGGTGCTGTGGGCGTACCTCGCGGTCTCGGTGCCGTTGATGTCGGTCTGGGCGGCTGCGTATCTGACCGGGCGGTGGGCCGGCTGAGTCCTGGGGTTCCGGCCTGTGG
The DNA here is from genome assembly GCF_003427025.1 of Jiangella endophytica. Lineage (GTDB taxonomy): Bacteria > Actinomycetota > Actinomycetes > Jiangellales > Jiangellaceae > Jiangella > Jiangella endophytica. Next base: position 290,881 of record NZ_QVAI01000002.1, on the reverse strand, counting down.
GTGGCGGTCTCCCACGATCAGGAGGATGACGGTCGATGGGGCGTCATTCGGCTGAGGAGCACCTCACTCGCTCCGGGACCTGGCGTCCCCAGGATGCTGCTGGGGTTCAGTCCTCCGGCGAGTGAGGTGTGTCCCGGGCGGGTGAGGATCGCGATGTCCTCGGTGGTCAGTCCCAGGCGAGGGCGTCGAAGGACGTCGTGGTGAAGCGGACCTCGACGTCGACCTGGTCGCCGACGGCCGGGGGCTCGAGGCCGCCGGGAAGCCAGATCATCGAGCACTGCATGTGCGGCGGCTCGGCGAACCAGCGCTGCTTGCCGGCGACACGGAACGGCGAGAGCGCCCGCCCACCCGCCTCCAGCCCGCCGCGGGCCAGCGCCGTCGCCCGCTGGCGCAGGGAGCCGGCCGCCGTCGGGGCCTGCAGCGCGATGCCGTGCGCAGTGCCGCCCGCGATCACCACGACCGCGCCGTCGCGGCGGGCCCGGCGCTGCCGGTAGCCGTACGTCTCGCCGCGCCGCACCCGGTGCACGTCGAGCACCGTCGCCTGGGGGGTCAGCCCGGAGCGGTCACCGAGCCAGAGCGCCGTCGCGACCCGCAGCCGCACCTCGGCGTCGGCGTCGCGGCCGACGGCGGCGGCTCGCTCGGCCGTCAGGTGGCTGACCCAGACCGTGCGGGCGGCCGCCGGCACCGCCTCGAACGCCCGCCGGGCCAGCGTCGTCGCCTCGGCGGTGTGGTCGCCGGTCAGCGGCAGGTGCAGCGCGAACCCCTCGAATCGCACGTCGTCGAGGAGCTTCGCCGTCTCGGACAGCTCGCCGGGGTCGATGCCGTGGCGCCGCATGCTCGTCATGACCTCGACGACGACGCGCGGCCGCGTGGCGCCGGCGGCGAGCTGCCGCAGGTCCTCCAGCCTCGAGACGGTGTGGACGACGCGGTCGTCGCCGACGACGCTGGCCAGCCACGGCCGCCACGGCGACAGCACCAGCACGTCGCCGCCGAACTCGCCGGTGACGGCGGGCACCTCTTCATAGGTGCCGACGGCGAGCGTGGCCACGCCCAGGCGGGCCGCCTCGGCGGCCAGCACGGCGTTGCCGAAGCCGTAGCCGTTGCCCTTCGTGACGGGGACGACGGTGACGCCCGCGGTGGCGGCGTCCTGGACGTAGCGGCGCACCCGGCCGCGCCACTGGTCGGCGGCGATGTGCAAGGTGAGAGACAACGGGGTCAGCTCCGGCGCTTCATGTACAGGTCGAAGGCAGAGTAGAGGACCCGGGAGATGGGCAGGTCCCACTCCCCGAGGTACTCCACCGCCTGGCCGCCGGTACCCAGCTTGAACCGGATCAGGCCGGCGTGCGGGTCGTCCTCGGACAGGGTGTCGGTGATGCCGCGCAGGTCGTAGACCGAGCAGCCCTCGGCCAGAGCGTCCTGCATCATCCGCCACTGGATGGCGTTGGAGCCGCGGACGTCGCGCTTGGTCGTCGTCGAGGCGCCATAGGAGTACCAGGCGTGGGTGCCGACGCGCGTCATGGTGGCGGCGGCGACGAGGTCGCCCTCGTGGTGCGCCAGGTAGAGCCGCAGCCGCTCCGGCGCCTCGGCGGTCATCGCGGCCCACATGCCGTCGAAGTACGACAGCGGGCGCGGCGTGAAGGCGTCGCGCTGGGCGGTCTCGGCGTAGATGCGGTGGAACTCCGGCAGGTCGGCGCCGGTACCCGACGACACCACGACGCCGGACTTGTCGGCCTTCTTGATGTTGCGTCGCCACAGCTGGTTGAAGCCCTTGAGGACGTCGTCCTCGGACCGGCCCTCGAGCGGCAGCTGGAACAGGTGCCGCGGCTGGCCGGCGGCGAACCCGTCGACCTCGGCGGGCGGGCGCCAGCCCAGCGTCGTCAGCTGCTCGGCCAGTGCGGTGCCGGTGGCGGTGGTCTCGTCGGCCGGCAGGTCGCGCAGCCTGGTGACGCCGGGGTCGGCGAGGGCGGCCTTGAGGGTGGCGTTGTGCCACCGGCGGGTCACCACCATCGGGCCCATGCGCAGGCCGAACGCGCCCTGCGACTTCACGTGCTCCGCCAGCGGTGCGAGCCAGCGCTGGAGGTCGCCGGCGGCCGCGGCGTCCTCCCAGTCGATGCTCGGGCCCTCGGGGACGTAGGCGAGGTAGCGGCGGATGCGCGGCGCCTTGCGATAGAGCACCAGCGCGACGCCGACCAGCTTGTCGCCGTCGAACCAGCCGACGGAGCGGGACCGCCAGTCTCGCTTGACCACGCCCCACGCCGGTGTCTGGAGAAAACTGACCGAGGGCCGCTCGGCGATCGCGGCGAGGTGCTGGTCGCTCGTGATCTCTCGGACGGTGAGGGCGGGGGAGCGTGTCACGGGGCGAGGGTACCCGCTCAGGCTGTGGACCCGAGAACGATCACGAACGTCCGGGAGTGTCCGGTTGCGCCGGCCGGGTGAACTCGGCGTCGATCTCGAGCACCACCGTCTTCCCGATCAGCACGCCGCCGGTCTCCAGCGCCCGGTTCCAGGTGAGACCCCAGGCCTCGCGGTCGATCTCGGTGCGAGCGCTCAGCCCGACGACCTGTGCACCCCAGGGGTCGAAGCCGACGCCGTCGAAGCTGGCCCGGAACTCCACCGGCCTGGTGGTGCCGCGGATGCTGAGGTCGCCGGCCAGGACGAACTCGTTGCCCTCGCCGTGGGCGATACGGGTGGAGTGGAACGTCAGCTCCGGGTGCTCGGCGACGTCGAAGAAGTCGGGCGAGCGCAGCCGCTGGTCGCGGTCGTCCTCGCCGGTGGCCAGGCTCGCCGTTCCCACGACGACCTCGACGTGCGACGCGGTGGGGTCCTCGCCGAGGGTCAGGGTCGCCCGGACGTCGCCGAACCTGCCCTTGATCTGTGTGACCATGAGGTAGCGGACGGCGAACGTGACGTCGGCGTGCTCGGGGTCGAGCGTGAAGACGCCGGCCGCCGGCACGGTGAGCCCGTTCCACGGGTGCACGTTGCGGGCGATGTGCGCCTCGGCCATGGCCTGCCCTTTCTCTGGCGAATCTGCTTCAACGTTCAATATTTTGCGCCGTCAACCATTGTTAGCATCAGCTTCTATGGCGACGACGCGAATCATCGACGACGATCGGCTCACCGCGGTGGGCCTGCTCGTCGAGGTGCACCGGGGGCTGACCAACAAGTTCGCCGCCCGCCTGGCCCGCCACGGCCTGTCCGAGAACGAGCTCGAGATCTTGCTGCGGCTCGGCCGCACGCCCAACTGCCAGCTGCGCATGAGCGACCTCGCCGCCCAGACCAGCCTGACCACCAGCGGCGTGACCCGCGTGGTCGACCGGCTGGAGCGGGCCGGCCTGGTGACGCGCGCGAGCTGCGACACCGACCGCCGCGGCACCTGGGCGGTGCTCACCGACACCGGCCTCGAACGGGTGACGGCCGCCGTGGCCGACCACATCGACGACGTCGACCGCTGGTACACCGGCCTGCTCACGCCGGAGCAGCTGGCCGCGCTGACCGAGGCGCTGCGCATCGTCCGCGACACCGTGCGGCCCGAGGCCGTGGCGGGCGTCGACGCCGCCCGCGCGCGGCCGCGCGCGGAGGTCTGACCGTCAGGGCGGCCCACCGCTACCTCGCCTTGACGTGTTCCAGCAGATAGGCGACGTCGGCGTCCTGGCCCTCGGCCGGCGTCTCGACGACGGCATCGGTACCCGCCGCCTCGATGACGGCGACGATGGCCTCGCCGCCGATGCTGCCGGCGCCGATGGTGGCGTGGCGGTCGGCGCCGGAGTCGAACGGGTCGCGGCTGTCGTTGGCGTGCACGAGGTCGATGCGCCCGGTGATGGCGAGCGTCTTCTCGACCATGTCCTCAGGCGCGATGCCGGCCGAGAAGGCGTGGCAGGTGTCGAGGCAGAAGCCGAACCCGAACTCGCCGACGGCGTCCCAGAGCGCGGCCAGCCGGTCGAGCTTGCGGGCCATGGCGTAGTCGCCGCCAGCGGTGTTCTCGATGAACACCGGCACCTTCGCGTCGAGCTGCTCGGCCGCCTTGCGCCAGTTGTCGACGCCGGTCTGCGGGTCGTCGCCCTTGAGGACGTGGCCGCCGTGCACGACGAGGCCCGCCGCGCCGACCTGCGCCGCGACGTCGACGTGCTGCTGCAGGATCTTGCGGCTGGGGATGCGGATGCGGTTGTTCGTGGTGGCGACGTTGACGACGTACGGCGCGTGCACGTAGACCGTCAGCCCGGCCGCCTCGGCGTCGGCCCGCAGCGCCTCGGCGCCGCCCGGGTAGGCCAGCTTCGGGGCCTTCCAGTCCTGTGGGTCGCCGAGGAAGATCTGCACCGCCGAGGCCCCGTTGGCCTTGGACGTCGTGATGGGGTCGCCCTGCTTCACGTGGGCCCCGATGCGCTGCTCAGCCATGCGACAGACGCTACCGCGCGATGCCGACAGGTGCGTCGTGGTGGCGGGGTCGGACGATCGGGCCTGCGGGCAGTGCGGTGGCAGTACTGCACGACGTACGGCCTCGCCCGTTCCTCGCTCGGACGCCCGCGCCTACCCTGCCGGCATCCCTCTGGCACCGCATGCCGCTCGACCGCGTGCCCGGCCGTCAGAACCGGGCGGCGCTGCCTCGTAAGGTGCAGGGGTGAGTGGTGAGGGCAGTTGGCGCGATCAGCGGCGCGAGGCCGTCAAGGCACACGCCGACGCGCTCGCCCGCAAGCAGGCGGCCGAGACCGAGCGGGCCCGAGCGCTCGTCGCGGAGTTCGTCGTGGCCATGACGGCGGCCGGGGTCGTGCCCGGGCCGCTGCGGGCGCGGGCCGCCGATGGCGCCGTCCGCTACAAGACCGGGCTGCGCGGCTGGTACGTCCGCCGCAACCAGGCCATGGCGGTCGGTGAGGACGGCGCGTTCTATGTGCTGGACGTGCCGCGCTCGACGCGGTCCCGGCTGCTCGGCGTGCGGGTCGCGCCGTCGGATCCGCCGCTGCAGGTGGGCGTCGGCGCGCGGGACGGCGAGTCGATGCCACTGGAGCGGTTGCTGCGGCAGCGTCTGGAGGCCGGGACCGATTTCTGACGGTTCGTGATCGCAGGTCAGCCCCTGTGGACAACCGAATCGGCGTTTCGGCTCAACGCTGGTAACCTTGCCTGCGGCCTGGTCGTGCACGGACCTGTGTGCATCCGACCGGGCCATCGACGTTCAGCCCTCCTGCCACGGAGAGACCGTGGCCGCGAAGACCACAGGAGGTGATCCGGCATGCGTCGTTATGAGGTCATGGTCATCCTGGACCCCGAGTCCGAGGAGCGCACCGTTCAGCCCAGCCTCGAGCAGTACCTCGGGGTCGTGCGTGAGGCCGGTGGCTCGGTCGAGAAGATCGACATCTGGGGCCGCCGCAAGCTCTCGTACGAGATCAGCAAGAAGAGCGAGGGCATCTACGCGGTGCTCGACGTCACGTGCGAGGCCGACACCGTGGCTGAGCTCGACCGCCAGCTCGGGCTCTCCGAGACGGTGCTGCGTACCAAGGTCGTTCGGCCTGAAGCCCACTGAGAGGGACCTTTAGCCATGGCAGGCGAGACCGTCATCACGGTCGTCGGGAACTTGACCGACGACCCTGAGCTGCGCTTCACGCCCAGCGGTGCCGCGGTCGCGAACTTCCGCGTCGCGTCCACACCGCGCACGTTCAACCGGCAGACCAGCACGTGGGAGGACGGCGACCCGCTGTTCCTGTCGTGCTCGGTGTGGCGTCAGGCGGCCGAGAACGCCGCCGAGTCGCTGCAGCGGGGTATGCGGGTGGTCGTGACGGGCCGGCTCAAGCAGCGCTCGTACGAGACCCGTGAGGGCGAGAAGCGCACGGTCATCGAGCTCGACGTCGACGAGATCGGCCCGAGCCTGCGCTACGCCACGGCCAAGGTCACCCGGACCCAGCGCTCCGGCGGTGGAGGTGGCGGCGGCTTCGGCGGCGGCGCCCCCGCCGGCGGTGGCAACGATCCCTGGGCCACCCCGCAGGGCGGCGGCGCGCCGCAGGGCGGCGGCGGCAACGATCCCTGGGGTGCCCCGGCCGGTCCGCCGGCCGACGAGCCCCCGTTCTGAGCACCATGTCATCAGCGTTCCGGGGCGGCTCTGGAGGCCGCCCCGCTCGGAACGCGCCCGTCAACCCATCCCGGTCAGCCGCGGCCAGCGAGGCGACCGGGCTCCCCGAAGGAGGAGCACCACGATGGCAAAGCCTCCGCTGCGCAAGCCGAAGAAGAAGGTTTGCGCCTTCTGCAAGGACAAGGTCGACTACGTCGACTTCAAGGACACCTCGCTGCTGCGGAAGTACATCTCCGACCGCGGCAAGATCCGTGCGCGCCGGGTCACCGGCAACTGCACCCGCCACCAGCGCGACGTCGCCACGGCCATCAAGAACGCCCGTGAGATGGCGCTGCTGCCGTACACCTCGACGGCTCGCTGAGACGGGAGAGGACGCGATGAAGCTGATTCTCACTCAGGAGGTCCCGGGGCTCGGTGCCGCCGGTGACGTCGTCGAGGTCAAGGACGGCTACGGCCGCAACTACCTCATGCCGCGCGGTTTCGCGATCGCGTGGACCAAGGGCGGGCAGAAGGAGATCGACTCCATCCGCCGCGCTCGTTCGGCCCGCGAGTTCGCCGACCTCGACTCCGCTCGTGCGGTCAAGGCGCAGCTCGAGGGCACGGCCGTCAAGCTGGCCGCCAAGGCCGGCGACTCCGGCCGGCTGTTCGGCGCCGTCACGTCCGCCGACATCGCGTCGGCGGTCACGGCGTCCGGCGGCCCGGCCATCGACAAGCGCCGCATCGAGGTGGGCAGCCCGATCAAGACGGTCGGCACCCACCGCGTCACCGTGCGTCTGCACCCCGAGGTCGCGGCCAACGTCGCGCTCGAGGTCGTCCCGGTCTGAGGTCCGGCTCACCCGAAGGCCCGCGTGCCGGCTCGATGCCGGCCGCGGGCCTTCGCGCGTCCGCACCAGGCCGTTGACGTGGAACCTTTCACGTATCTGGGTACGTTCTCTGCACGACCCCCACGATGACGGAGCCTCATGCTCGACCGAGACCCTGGCAGCACGCGAACGCGCATCCAGAACGTCGCGCTGGAACTGTTCGCCGAGCAGGGCTACGACAAGACGTCGCTGCGCGAGCTGTCCGAGCGCCTCGGCCTGACGAAGGCGTCGCTCTACTACTACTTCAAGAGCAAGGACGACATCGTCCAGAGCCTGGTCGACGACCTGCTGACGGCGGTCGACGAGGTGGTCGGGTGGACCCGCGGCCAGGCCCGCACGCCGGAGAACCGGCGCGAGCTGATCGAGCGCTATGCCAAGGCGATCCGCGGCCAGGGCACGCCGCTGCTGCGATTCCTCATGGAGAACCAGCCGGCGCTGCGGGTGCACGCGTGCGGCGACGCGTTGCGCGAGCGCATGCGGGTGCTCGTCGACTTCGTCGTCGATCCCCGCGACCCGCTGCCCGTGCAGCTGTGCGGCCGCATGGCGTTCTTCGCGCTGCACGGCGCGCCGATGATCATGAGCGACATCGAGGCCACCTCCGAGGAGGTCTTCGACGCCGCGTGCTCGGTCGCGCTGTCGCTGGTGCCCGACGGCGACGCCGAGCGCCCGCCGGCCTGACGCCGCCTGCGACAATCGGGGGCGTGGGACCGATCCGGAGCATCGTCGCGCCGCTCGCCGGTCGCCGATTGCTCCGCCGTGGCGTCCACCTGCTGCTCGGCGGCGTCATCCTGCTCCCGTACGTCCTGCTGATCATCGGCTTCGTACAGTTGTTCACGGAGCCGGCGACGCCGTACGTGCCGGCCGCCGTGCTGGCGGTGGTCACGTTCGTCATCGGGACGGTGCCGCCGTTCCTGCCGGCGATGCGGGCGCTGGAGATCACCGCGACCCGCGGGCTGCTCGACGTCGACCTGCCCGATCCCGCCGCCGACCCACCGTGGGAGAGCCGCCTGTTCGGCGCCGGCTGGTACGTGCTGCACCTGCTCTGCGGCGGCGCGGCGATGGCGGCGGTGCTGTTCTCCGCGCCGACGGCGGTGTTGCTGGTGGCGCGCGGGCTGGGGTTCGACGACGGCTCCGGCATCGCCGGGCTGGCGGTGCTCGACGGCGTCGGCGGTGTGTGGGCGGTGCTGCTCGGCCTCGGGCTGGTCGCGGCGACGGCGTACCTGGTGGCCGGGCTGGGCGCGCTGCTGGCGTGGTTCGCTCCGCTGCTGCTGGGCCCGTCGCCGGCCGAGCTGCGGCTGGCCATGGAGACGCAGGCCCAGGAGTTCGCCGAACGCAACCGGCTGGCCCGCGACCTGCACGACTCCGTCGGCCACGCCCTGACGGTGACGACGCTGCAGGCCGCGGCCGCGCGCCGGGTGCTCGACGCCGATCCTGAGTTCGTCCGCCGCGCCCTGCTCGCCGTCGAGGACGCCGGCCGGGCCGCCATGGAAGACCTCGACCACGTGCTCGGCGTGCTCCGCGCCGGCGGCACGGCGCCGGACGACAGCGCGTCGCCGCAGCGCACGCTCGCCGACCTGCCGCGGCTGATCGACGACACCCGGACCACGGGCATGGACCTGGAGGCGACGGTCGACGGCGATCTGGCGGCCGTGCCGCCGGCCCTGTCGCGCGAGGCGTACCGGATCGTGCAGGAGGGCCTGACGAACGCGGCCCGGCACGCGGCGCACGTCCCGGTCCGGCTCCGGGTCGCGGCGACGGCGGACGGCCTGGAGATCGAGGTGTCGAACCCGCTGCCGGACGGCGGGCCGGTGCGGACGCCGCGGGCCAACGGTGGCCGCGGCCTGCGCGGCATGCGAGAGCGCGTGCGGCTGCTGCGCGGCGAGTTGTCCGCGCAGGCCGCGGACGGGGTGTGGCGGGTGCGGGTGCAGCTGCCGGGCCGGGCGGGGGAGGGCCGGTGACGGACGAGATCACGGTGCTGCTGGTGGACGACGAGCCGCTGGTGCGGGCCGGCCTGCGGGCGATCATCGACGCCGAGCCGGACCTGCGGGTCGTCGACGAGGCGGCCGACGGCGCCGAGGTCGGGCCGCTGGTGAGCCGGTCCCGCCCCGACGTCGTGCTCATGGACGTGCGGATGCCGGCCGTCGACGGCATCCAGGCGACCCGGCTGCTGAGCCGCCGCGACGACCCGCCGCGCATCCTCGTCGTCACCACTTTCGAGAACGACGACTACGTCTACGAGGCGCTGCGGGCCGGCGCGCACGGGTTCCTGCTGAAGCGGGCCCGGCCGGAGCAGATCGTGCAGGCGGTCCGGACGGTGGCGCGCGGCGACTCGCTGCTGTTCCCGGCCGCCATCCGCGGGCTGGCGGCGTCGCACGTCGGCAACGGCGGCGATGCGCTGGCCGGTGCCGGGCTGAGCGAGCGGGAGGCCGAGGTGCTGCGGTTGATGGCGGCCGGGCTGTCCAACGCCGAGATCGCCGCCGAGCTGGTCGTGGGCGTCGAGACGGTCAAGACGCACGTCGGCAACGTGCTCACGAAGCTCGGCGTCCGCGACCGCACCCAAGCCGTCATCGCCGCCTACGAGTCCGGCTTCATCAGCCCCCGCTGACCCCGCCCGAGTTGATCTTGGAGTTGTTCGCGATTTCTTGGTGAAATGTCCGATTGATGGGCGAAGAACTCCAAGATCAACTCGGCTGGGGGGTCCCTCGGGTGGGGGAGGCGGCTCACCGGGCGGCGGGAGGCCGCGGCCACCGTCCACGCGCGATGGTCGGAGTATGAACTCGACGATGACGACGGCGACCGAGGCGGAACGCGGCCCGGCCGTGCGGACCGGTGTGCTGCGCCGCTGGCCGGAGTGGGCGCCGTGGGCCGCGACGCTGTGGGCGCTCGGCTATGGACTGACGGCGTTGGGCTGGACGCTCACCGGCGCCGGCTTCCCCCTGGGCGCGGCCGACCCGGACCGGGAGCTGTCCCTGCTGGGCGGCGTGCCGGCCGACGCCGGCGCGCCGTTGTTCGCGGCGGTCGCGCTGGCCGGCGCGGGCACGGGCGCCGTCATGGCTCGCTATCGACCCGGCGCCCCCGTGCCGCGCTGGTGGCGACGCTTCGCCATCGGTCTCGGCGCGACGCTGTCGGTGGCGCTGCTGGTGGTCGTCCCGGACACCCGGATCCTGGCCGTCGCCGGGTACCTGCCGATGATCCTGGTCAAGGCGCCGTTCGACGCTGAGATCCGCGGGCAGATCGGCGCCGCGCTCGGCGTCGAACACCTGCACCAGCTGGCCGTTCTCGCCGGCGGGTTCCTCTGGGCGGCGGCGACCGTCGTCTATGCCCGGCGGACGGTGGGCAGTTGCGCACGGTGCGGCCGGCCGGACCGGTCGGCGGCGGTCGCGACGGTGCAGCGCTGGGCCCGTCCCGCGACCTATGTGGCGGCGGCGATCCCGGCGCTGTACGCCGTCACCCGCTGGATCTGGGTGGCCGGCGTCCCGCTGGGCATGAACGAGGACGAGCACGCGGCGGGGCTGGCCGACGGTTCCCTCTGGGCGGGCGCCTGGCTGGCGTCGTTCGCGCTGGTCGGGACGGTGCTGACACTCGGGCTCGTGCAGCGGTGGGGTGAGGTGTTCCCGCGCTGGGTCCCGGTGCTGCATGGTCGCCGGGTGCCGGTCGGGCTGGCCGTCGTCCCGGCGTCGGTGGTGGCGGTGCTCGCGACGTCCGGCGGGATCGGCCTGATCAAGGTCGGCCTCGCCCAGGACCTGATCGCCACGGACGAGTGGGCCGCCTTCGGGCCGGCGCTGCTGTGGCCACTGTGGGGCGTCGCGCTCGGCTGGGCGACGCTGGCGTACTGGCTGCGCCGCCGGGGCGCGTGCGGGGACTGCGGCGCAGCCTGAGCGCCGATCTACGATGGCAGCATGCTCATCGCGTTCTCCGTCGCACCGTCCGGCACCGGCGATTCGGTGACCGAGGCGGTCGCCGACGCCGTCGCCGTCGTCCGTGAGTCCGGGTTGCCCAACAGCACCGACTCCATGTTCACCACCATCGAGGGCGACTGGGACGAGTGCATGGACGTCGTCAAGCGCGCCTGCGAGGCGGTCGGGCGGCACGGCAACCGGGTCAGCCTCGTGCTCAAGGCCGACATCCGGCCCGGCCACACCGGCGAGCTCACCGGCAAGGTCGAGCGTCTCGAGGCCGCGCTGGCGCGCCAGCGCGATCAGTAACCGATCCCCGACTTCACCCGGCGACGTTCGCGTTCGTGCAGCCCGCCCTTCGCGTCCAGCGTGGTGCACGCGTGTGCGAGGTCGTCGGCCAGCGTGTCCGCGAGTGAGCGGCCGAGGGTCTGCTTGACCAACGCGCGCATGATCGTCACGTGGTCGGCGTTGGGCGGCAGCGAGTACGCGGGCAACATCCAGCCGTGCTCTCCGGCCAGCTGTCCCGCGACGTCGAACTCGTCGTAGGCGTGCTCACCGGCCAACCGGAACGCGACCAGCGGCAGCTGTTCCGCGTCGGGGTGGCCGACCAGTTCGAAGTCGCCGGCCGCGACGATCCGCTTGGCCAGCGCCTGCGCGTTGGTCTGCATGGTCTGCATGATCGCGCGGTAGCCCTCGTGGCCGTAACGGACGAAGTTGTAGTACTGCGCGAGCACCATGCTGGCGTTGGTGGAGAAGTTCAGCGTGAACGTCGCGTCGCGCTTGCCGAGGTAGTTCTCGTAGAAGACGAGGTCCTCGGCGAGGTCCTCGGTACCGCGGAACACCAGCCAGCCGATGCCCGGGTAGACCAGGCCGTACTTGTGGCCGGACACGTTGATCGAGCGGACCTGTTCGAGCCGGAAGTCCCACTTCGTGTCCGGGTAGAGGAACGGCCAGACGAAGCCGCCGCTCGCGGCGTCGACGTGCAGCGGGACGTCGAGTCCCTTCTCGTCGCGCAGCCGCACGAGTAGCTCGTCGATGCCCGCGATGTCGTCGGAGTGCCCGGTGAAGGTGGTGCCGAGGACGGCGGCGACGCCGATGGTGTTCTCGTCGACGTGCGGCTCCACGTCGCTGGGGCCGATCGTGAGACGGTCCGGCCGCAGCGGGATGATCCGCGGCTCCACGTCGAAGTAGCGGCAGAACTTCTCCCAGACGACGTGGACGTCGCCGCCGAACACCAGGTTCGGCCGGTCGGTGCTCCGGCCCGCCGCCTCGCGTCGCTGCCGCCACTTCCACTTCAGCGAGAGCGCGCCGAGCATGATCGCCTCGGACGACCCCTGGGTGCGCGTCCCCGTGGTCGGGCCGGGCGCGTGGAAGAGGTCGGCCAGCATGCGGATGCAACGCTGCTCGATCAGCGCGGTCTGCGGATACTCGGCGTGGTCGATGTAGTTGCGGTGCAGGTTCTCGGCGATGACGCGCTGCGCTTCCGGCTCCATCCACGTCGTCACGAACGTGGCCAGGTTGCGCATCGGGATGCCGTCGAGGATGAGCTCCTCGCCGAGCAGGCGCATCGCGTCGATGGCCGGCATGCCCTGCTGCGGCAGCCGGTCGTCCGGGGCCGGTCGCCGCAGGAACGCGTTGCCGTAACGGTCGTCGTAGGTGTCCTCGTGCCGTGCCATGACTCGACGCTAGGGACGGCGCGGCCGCCCGGGGTCCCCCGGAACGGGTGAGAGCGGTGGCCGGTCAGCCGCGCCGGAAGATCTGGGCCAGCACCCGCAGCGCGAGGATCGCGCTGATGACCAGCATGTTGTAGCCGATCAGCTCGTACAGCCCGACGGAGTCGGTGAGTTGCGGTCCGCCGCCGGTCCCGATCAGCAGCACCGCCATGATGCCGGTGGTCGCGGCGAGGAACGTCAGCAGCACCTCGTGCAGCATCGTGGTCAGGACCGCGCGGTCGCGTTCGTCGGCCAGCAGCCGGATGTTGAGGCCGAGCCGGCCGTGCTCGGCGGCGCTGGCGATGCGTTCCACCCGGCGCGGCAGCCGGCGCAGGATCGGCAGCAGCGCGGCCAGCTCGTCGGTGACCGCCTGCTTGAGGTGCTCCGGGCCGTACTGCTCCTCGACGTAGCCGCTGGCCAGCGCGCGGGCGCCGCCGATCAGGTCGAACTTCGGGGTGAGCCGGGTCAGCGTCCCCTCGGCCGTCGCCAGCGCGCGGAACACCGCGGCGATCTCCGGCGGGATGGCCAGACCGTGGTCGGCGACCACCCGGAACAGGTCGCCGAACATTCGCACGCCGGTGCTGGGCGCGCCGGAGGTGTGCTTGGCCATGAACCGGCCGATGTCGCGCTCGAGCTGCTGCTGGTCGATCTCGTCCGGCCGCGGCACCAGCTCGAGCAGCGCGTCGCTGACGGCGAGTGGGTCGCCGCGGTCGACGCCGACGAGCAGCCGTTGCAGGGCGTCGCGCAGGGCGCCGTCCAGCCGGCCGACGGAGCCGAAGTCGAGCAGGCCGAGCCGGCCGTCGTCGAGCAGGAAGATGTTCCCGCCGTGGGGGTCGGCGTGGAAGATGCCGTCGAGGACGATCTGGCGCAGCAGGCAGTCCAGCAGTGTCGTCGCCAGTGCGTCGCGGTCGACGTCGCGCTGCCGGATGACGGCGTCGGCGCGGTTCAGCGGCGTGCCCTGCAGACGGTCCATCACCAGCACCCGTTCGGTGCACAGCGCGAGGTGCGGCTCGGGCAGGACGACGTCGGGGTGCCGGCTCGGCGCCGACGCCACGGCGGTGATGTTCTCGGCCTCGATGCGGTAGTCGAGCTCCTCGCGGATCGCCTCGGCCAGGCCGTCGGCCAGCGGGCGCACCCCCATGCGACGGGCCCACCGGGTGCCGGACTCCAGCCGGGCGGCCAGCCGCGCGGCGATGTCGAGGTCGCGCTCGACCACCGGCCGGATGCCGGGGCGCTGCACCTTGACGACGACCTCGGCGCCGCTGTGCAGCCGGGCGAGGTGCACCTGGCCGACGGAGGCGGCCGCCAGCGGTTCGCGGTCGAACTCGGCGAAGACGTCTTCGACCGGGGCGTTCAGCTCGGCGACGAGGACCCGCTCGACGTCCGGCCACGGCACCGGCGTGGCGTCGTCCTGCAGCCGGGCCAGCTCGTCGGCCACCTCGGCCGGCAGCACGTCGCGGCGGGTGGCGAGGATCTGGCCGAGCTTCACGAACGTGACGCCGCCCGCGTTGAGCGTGCTCGTCAGCGCCCGGCCCAGCTGGGCCCGGCCGGACGGCACGTCCAGCGCGCGGTCGCGGGTACCGCGCAGGTACGACCCGAGACCGTGGCGCATCGCGATGCCGATGATCTGCCAGTACCGCCGGGCCCGCCGCAGCCGGCCGAGCAGCCCGCGGCCCCACACCAGCGCCGGCGGCAGCGAGCCCATCGGCACGAACGCCTCGATGATCACGAGCAGCACCATCGACGCGAGGATCGTCAGCACGCCGGCCAGCAGCGCGAACCAGAACGCGACCGGTCCCTCGCTCTGGTCGGTCAGCCCGTGCGGCGAGAGCGTGAACTGGTCGAGCAGTGCGTACATGATCAGCGGGCCGACGAACAGCGCGAAGGCTCCGGTCAGCAGCAGCCGGAACAGCCCGAGCCGGACACCCAGCAGCCGTTGCGCGATCAGCCCGAAGACCAGCGCGGTCAGGACCGAGAAGGTCGCGACGATCGGGAACGTCAGTACTTCCATGGCGGGTCAGGCCCCTCGGGGTTCGGCTCACTGGTCCGGCGACAGTCTCGCAGGGTGAACCCCGAGCGGCCCGGCAACCCGCCTCAGGCGACGCCGTAGAGCCGCTGCGTCCACTGGGTCACGCCGACCCCGTTGGCGTCGGTCAGCTCCACCTTGAACGAGACGTGCCCGCCGGCGGCCGGCCGGTTGTCGACGGTCGCGACGACGGTGTCGCCGTCGAGCGTCGCGGGCACCTCCGTCCACGTCTCGCCGTCGTCGTAGGAGACCCAGGCGGTGGCCGCGGTGAGCGCGCCCGGCGCGTACGACGGGGTCGCCTCGACGCCGACCTCGACCCGATAGCCGTCCACCGCGGCGGCCCGGTTCTGCGCGTCGACGTCGACGTCGTAGACCGGGAACAGCAGCGGCAGCGCCCCACCGTCCGCCGCGGACGACGTGAATCGCCAGCTGGTCTGCGCGAACAGCGGCGACGACCAGGTCGAGTGGCCACGGTCGTACCGGACGAGGTCGTAGACCAGCTCGAACTCCGTCGCGGCGGCCGGCACGTCCCACTGGCCCTGGCCGTACCAGCCCCATCGGCCCAGCGACTCGCCGCCGGCGAACAGCTCGGTGCTGCCGAGGTCGTTGAGCCCGTTCCACGCGAAGTGACCGGGCTGGCTGTCGGCCCACGCAGGGAAGTTCGTCCAGATGACGTTCCCGACCCGGCCGGTCGGGTCGTAGCGGCCCTGCGCGTCGGCCGGGACCGCGGGCCGCAGCCCGCCGCCGTACCACGTCTCCGCGGTGCGACTCCCCGGGGCCAGCGGCCGGGTCGCCGACGACATCGGCGTGCCCCAGTACCACGACGTGCCGTCGGGGTGGACGACCGTCTGGCGCACCGGCACGTCCGGCGTCACGTACGCCGTCCTGGCGCCGGGCGCCGCGAACTGCACGACGTCGCCGAGCGGGACGTACGCATCGCGCTGGGTGCTGTACGCGTCGAGGTACTGCGCGTAGCGGTCGGCGGCGCCGGGGGTGTGGTACGTCGAGTCGATGCGGGCCAGCCGGTCCTGCTCGACCCGGTGGTTGACGTCGCGCGTCGTGATCGTCCCGGTGTGCGGGTAGACCAGGTGGTAGTCGGCCGGTTCGGCCGCGCCGTCCGGCGTCGTGTAGAGCCACGACTCGGTGACGTCGAAGTCGCCGCGGTCGACATCGCCCATCCGGCCCAGGTACAGCGACTTCAGGCCGTCGCGGAAGTAGCGGGTGTTGGAGAGGATCCAGTTGTCGACGATGCGCGCGTACGACACGCTGCCGCTGTGCATCCGCAGCGGCTGGTCGGTGCGGACCTTGACCGGCAGCGCGCGGCGGGCGTCGAGCGTGACGGTGCGGTCGCGGACCAGTTCCAGCTCCGGCTCCGCCAGGAAGGCCGCCTCGGTGACCTGGTACGTCTCCGGGTCGGTGGTGGCGACGGTCGCGGCGACGGAGTACGTCCCGGCGCGCAGCCGCAGCGTGACGTCGCTGCCCTCGAGGCTGATCCGCTGCGCCGCGATGCTGTCCAGGTCGAACACGTCCAGCGAGCTGGCGTCGGTGGCCGGCTTGCCGTCGCGCCCGAGCACCCGGAACGTGACGTCGACGTGCTGCGGCTCGGCGTAGGCGCCGATCGGGGTGACGACGGTGGCATCGCCGTCCCGTGCGACCAGCCGCAGGCTGACGGCGCCGTAGTGCCCGTAGTCGAGCACGGACGGGTCGAACGTGACCGGCAACGTGGCGGTGCCGCCGGCCGGGACGGTCAGCGTCGTGGCGCCGAGGACCGCCGCATCGTCCGGCAGTTCGGCGCCGTTCTCGCCGCGGGCGTCCAGCGTGAACGTCAGCGTCGCGTCGGCGGTGCCGGTGTTCGTGTAGGCGACGTCGGTGGTGACCGCCTCTGACGGGTCGTGCGGCCAGGCCAGGGTGCCGAGGTCGACGGTGCCCGGGCCGCTGAGCTGCGCGCTCGCGGCCGTCGCGACGTCGAGGATGCCGGCTCCCTGCTCGTAGACGTCGGTGTCGTTGCCGGTCCGGACCGTGCTCTGCAATGCCGCCTTGACCTGCTCGCCGGTCCAGTCCGGGTGCGCCTGACGGACGACGGCGGCGGCCCCGGCGACGTGCGGCGTGGCCATCGAGGTGCCGCTGAGGTCCGTGTACGCGGCATCGCCGCGGCCGCCCGCACGCGCGGCGGTGATGTCCACTCCCGGCGCCGCGATGTCCGGCTTGACGGCGTGCGTCACCGGCACCGGGCCGCGGCCGGAGAAGCCCGCCGTCGTGTCCGTCAGGTCGACGGCGGCGACGGTGAGCGCGCCGGCGGCGCAGCCGGGGCTGGTGACGGTCTCGGCCCGGGCCGCCGAGGTTGCCGGCGGCGATGACGAAGAGCGTGTCCGACGCGGCCGACAGCGCGTCGACCGCCTGCACCATCGGGTCGTCGCAGGCACCCAGCTCGTTGTTGCCCAGGCTCATGTTGACGACGTCGGCGCCCTGGGCGACGGCCCACTCCATGCCGGCGATGATCCACGACAGCTCGCCGTAGCCGTCGTCGCCGAGCACCTTGCCGACCAGCAGGCCCGCGCCCGGCGCGACACCGCGGTGGCTGCCCCCGGAGGCGGCGCCGGAGCCGAGCACCGTCGACGCGACGTGGGTGCCGTGGCCGTCGCGGTCCACGGCGTCGGGGCTGTCGGTGAAGTTCTCGGCGACGACGAGCGCCTCCGCGAGGTCCGGGTGCCCGGCGTCGATGCCGGTGTCGAGGACGGCGACCGTGCTGCCGGCGCCGTCGTACCCGGCCGCCCACGCGTCCGGCGCACCGACGTATGGGACGCTCTCGTCCAGCACCGGCGCGACGCGGGCGTCCAGCCAGATCTTCGCCACCTGGCGGCCGAACGCCGTCGGCTGCGGCACGACGGCGTTCCAGACGGCCTCGGTGGCGGACTTGTCCGCGTCGAACACGTCCGCGCCGATGGACGGCAGGCGCGCGGTGCGCTCGGCGCCGGCGGGGAGGGCGGCGCCGCGGGAGGATGCGGCGCCGCCGGCATAGGTGACGATCAGCGGGATGCTGTCCGCCGACGCGTCGTCGAGGCCCTGCTCGACCAGTCCGGTGACGTTGAAGAGCTGCCGGTCGACGCGGTCGTCGGCCAGCGCCTGCTCGGCCGACGCCGGGATGACGTAGACGTCGTCGCCCTCGGTGCGCACGTCATAGCCGCCGGGGTCGTCGGACTGCACCCGCACCGCCGGCGTGCTGCCCCGTCCGTAGGTGAGCACCGCGACGTCGCCGGTGATCAGCGTGACGGTGCGGACGCCCCCGGCCTCGACGCCGTCGGGGATCTGCGGCAAGGGCGTGACCGGGTGGTCGTCCGCGGGCGCGGCCGCCTGGCCGGTGAGGGGAAGCGCGGCCAGTGCGAACGTCAGTGCGACGGCGGTGCGGCGGAGGGCAGGCACGGTTCGGCCCCGCTTTCCTGAGGAGACAGACCATTCGTAAATCTGCCACGATTCGGGACAATGCATGCTGGCGCGAATGCGTCATGACCGGTATCCGCCAGCGACGACACGCGGGCAGGGGAGGCATCGTGTTCGATGTGCTCGGGCTGGGTGAGGTGGAGGAGTCCGCCTATCGCGCGCTGGTCGAGGTGCCGTCCGCCGACGTCGCCGCGCTGGCCGCGCGGCTGGGCCTGCGCCCCGGCGAGGCGGCGACCGCGCTGGCGTCACTGGAGCGCCGCGGCCTCGCCGCCCGGTCCAGCGCCAGCCCTGAGCACTACGTCGCCTCGCCGCCGTCCGTCGCGCTCGCCGCCCTCGTCGTCGACCGGCAGGAGGAACTGCGCCGCGCCGAGGTCGAGATCGCCGCACTCACCGAGGCGTACCGGCGCACCGAGTCCGACCGCAGCGTCGGCGACGTGGTCGACGTCGTCTACGGCTCACAGGCCGTCGCGCAGCGGTTCATGCAGCTGCAGGCCTCCGCCCGGTCCGAGGTGCTCGGGCTGACGAAGGCCGACGTCGTCGCGATCTCCGGCGAGGAGAACACCGCCGAGGAGGCCGCCGTCCAGCGCGGCGTCCGGTTCCGGGTCGTCCTCGAACGGGCGGCGTTCGACCGGCCCGGCTTCGCGTCCGCCGCCGAGCTCGCGCTTGCCGACGGAGAGGAGGTGCGGGTCGCGTCCGAGGTGCCGATCCGGTTGCTCGTGGTCGACCGGCAGATCGCGCTGGTGCCGCTGGTGTCCGGCCGGTCGCGGGCGGTCGGCGCCCTGCTCGTGCACCAGAGCGGGTTGCTGGACGCGCTGATGGCGCTGTTCGACAAGGTCTGGGACGAGGCGGTGCCGCTGGTCCTCGGCGCCGGCGGGGCGCTGGCCGAGGGGCGGCCGTCCGGGCTGACCACGCTGGACAGCCGGATCTTCGGGCTGCTGCTGGCCGGGCTGACCGACCAGGCCATCGCGAACATGCTGAACCTGTCGCTGCGGACGGTGCAGCGGCGGGTGCGGGTGCTGATGGACGCGGCCGGCGCCGACACCCGGCTGCAGCTGGGCTTCCAGGCGGCGAAGCACGGCTGGGCCTGACCCCCGCCGGACAGGGGTGCTCCTCTGTCGCTCGTGCGAGCGGTTCGGTGCCGCGACGGTATCGCCAACGGTCGCACCAGCAGCAGGCGAACCGGAAATGATCACGTGAAGTAGGGGTCCTCACGCTCTACCACCCATGCATGCCTGGTGAAGCGTGCAGAGGCCTGGTGGAGCGGGCGGTTCAGCGGACGGCGCCGGTCACCATCCACGTGTCGCCGCGCTCGCGTAGCGCCAGCGTAACCAGCCGCACCAGCATCCAGACGCCGATCGTGGCCCAGAGCCACATGAGGCCGGCCCGTCCGGACACGTCCGCGACGGCGACCGCCCAGGCGGCCGGCAGGAACGCCGCCACCGAGACCACCGAAGCCCAGGCCAGGTAGCGCCCGTCGCCGGCGCCGATCAGCACGCCGTCGAGCACGAACACCCAGCCGGCGATCGGCTGCATCGCGGCGGCCACGACCAGCGCGGCGAACAGCAGCGTCCGCACCTCGGCGTCCGGCGTGAACAGCCGCGCGTAGCCGTTGCCGATCACCAGCAGCAGCACCGCGAGCACGACGCCGGACAGCACGCCCCACTGGACCATGCGCCGGGTGATCGACCGCGCGCCGTCCACGTCGCCGGCGCCGAGCGCGCGGCCGACCAGCGCCTGAGCGGCGATCGCGACCGCGTCGAGGATCAGCGCGAGCAGTGTCCACGTCGTGAACGCCACCTGGTGCGCGGCCAGCTCGGCCGTCCCCAGTCCGGCCGCCACCACCGTGATGACGATGAGCGCGACCCGCATGGCGGCCGTCCGCACGATCAGCGGCACACCGGCCCCGAACGCCTGGGCGACGCCGCGGACGTCCGGCCGGATGCTGACGCCCGCACGCCGGGCGCCGCGCACCACGACCCGGACGAACACCGTGGCCATGCCGGCCTGGGCGAGGACGGTGCCCAGCGCCGACCCGCCGATGCCGAGGTCGAGCCCGTACACCAGCACGACGTTGAGCACGACGTTCGCGACCGCGCCGCTCACCGCGACGTAGAGCGGCGTCCTGGTGTCCTGCAGCCCGCGCAGCACGCCGGTCGCGGCGAGGACGAGCAGCATCGAGGGGATGCCGAGGAGGCTGATGCGCAGGTACGTCTCGGCGTGCTCGGCCACGTCGTCGCCCGGGCCGAACAGCGACACCACCCACGGCGTCAGCGGCCAGCCGGCTGCCAGCGTCGCGACGCCGATCAGGACGGCCAGCCAGCAGCCGTCGATGCCGGAGCGCAGCGCACCCGGATGGTCGCCCGCGCCCAGCCGCCGGGCGACCGCCGCCGTCGTCCCGTAGGCGAGGAAGATCGAGACGTTCACCAGCGTCCCGAGCACCGCCGACGCGATGCCCAGGCCGGCCAGCTCGGGAGTGCCGAGGTGGCCGATGATGGCGGCGTCGGTGAGCAGGAACAGCGGCTCGGCGACCAACGCGCCCAGGGCGGGCAGCGCGAGGCGCAGGATCTCGCCGTCGGCCTGGTGCCGGCGGAACGGATGTCGAATCATGGCAGCACCGACGGTAGGGGTGACGCCTGTCAACGTGTGACTGGCGTCTCGCCATCTGAGATGTTGCCCTGTGGATCTCCGTCCACACCCGGTGGACGACGAATCTCGCGCGTGAGCTGCGGTTTCGCCCGAGTGGTGAACACCATGCGGGTCCACTGTCCCCAGGGTTGTCCACAGTTGGGGATGATCGTTTACGAGGCGTCTCCACAGCCGGTCCACAGCACCTGTGGATCACGGACTTGGCGACGCGCCGAGGCGGGTCATAGGTTCGCGACACGGCAGTCGCGGCGTGCCTGTCCAGCGCCGAATTGTCGGTGGCGCCTGTTAGAACAGATGTATGCACCGTCCGGTGCCGAAGGGGTGTGCGTGAGCGTCGCGGAGCTGCCGGATCGGCGGGAGGAAGCCCCCGTCGACTACGGGCGTACGCCACCGCAGGACGTCGCCGCCGAGCAGTCGGTCCTCGGTGGCATGCTGCTGTCCAAGGACGCCATCGCCGACGTCGTCGAGATCATCCGCGGCAACGACTTCTACCGCCCGGCGCACGAGGCGGTCTACGAGGCGGTCATCGACCTCTACGGCCGCGGCGAGCCCGCCGACGCCGTCACCGTCGCCGCCCAATTGCAGAAGCGCGGCGAGCTGGGCCGGGTGGGCGGCGCGCCGTACCTGCACACCCTGGTCTCCTCCGTGCCGTCGGCGGCCAACGCCGGGTTCTACGCCGAGATCGTCCGCGAGCGGGCCATCCTGCGGCGCCTCGTCGAGGCCGGCACCCGCATCACCCAGATGGGCTACAGCGACGACGGCGACGCCGACGTGATCGTCGATCGCGCGCAGGCCGAGATCTACGCCATCACCGAGAAGCGGGCATCCGAGGACTACCACCCGCTCTCGGAGATCATGGAGGGCACGCTCGACGAGATCGAGGCCATCGGCTCCCGTGGCGGCCAGATGGTCGGCGTCCCTACCGGCTTCACCGATCTCGACGCTCTGACCAACGGCCTGCACCCCGGCCAGCTCGTCATCCTCGCCGCCCGACCGGCCGTCGGCAAGAGCACCCTCGGACTGGATCTCGCTCGGGCGGCATCCATCAAGCATGGGCTGACGTCGGTCGTCTACTCGCTCGAGATGGGCCGCAACGAGATCACCATGCGGCTGCTCTCCGCCGAGGCCAAGGTCCCCCTGCACCACATGCGCTCCGGTCAGATGACCGACGACGACTGGAACCGCATCGCCCGCAGCACCGGCGAGGTCTCCAGCGCCCCGCTCTACATCGACGACTCGCCGAACATGACCATGATGGAGATCCGGGCCAAGTGCCGGCGCCTCAAGCAGCGCAACGACCTCCGGCTCGTCATCATCGACTACCTGCAGCTGATGAGCAGCGGCAAGCGCGTCGAGAGCCGCCAGCAGGAGGTCGCCGAGTTCTCCCGGGCGCTCAAGCTGCTGGCCAAGGAGCTCGAGGTCCCGGTCATCGCCATGAGCCAGCTGAACCGCGGCCCCGAGCAGCGCCAGGACAAGAAGCCCATGCTCTCCGACCTGCGCGAGTCCGGCTGCCTCCCTGCCTCGACCCGCATCCTGCGGGCCGACACCGGTGCCGAGATCACCATCGGCGAGCTGATGGCGTCGAGCGCGCGCGACATCCCGGTCTGGAGCCTTGACGACAGCCTGCGCTATGTCCCGCGCACCATGACGCACGCCTTCCCGAGTGGCCGTAAGGAGACCTTCCGGCTCCGGCTGGCCTCGGGCAAGCAGATCGATGCCACGGCGAACCACCCGTTCCTCACCTACGAGGGCTGGCGGCCGCTGGGCGAGGTCTCCGTCGGAAGCCGTCTCGCCGTCCCTCGCCACGTGCCGGCGCCCCTGCTCACGCGGCAGTGGGCCGACGCCGAGGTGGTGATGCTCGCGCATCTCATCGGCGACGGCTCCTTCGTCCGTCGTGAGCCGATCCGGTACGCGTCCGTTGACGAGGAGAACCTGGCGGCGGTCACCGAGGCCGCGCGGCACTTCGGCATCACCGCCATTCGCGACGACCACGCTGCCGCGCGCGTGACGACGCTGCGGCTGCCGGCGCCCTACCGGCTGACGCACGGGCGCCGGAACCCGATCGCCGCCTGGCTCGACGGGCTCGGGCTGCTCGGCCTGCGGTCGCACGAGACGTTCGTCCCCGACGCCGTGTTCAGCCTGCCCAAGGCGCAGATCACGACGTTCCTGCGGCACCTGTGGGCCACCGACGGCTCGGTGACGGTGAACCGCAACGGCCGGTCCGGGCGGCTCTACTACGCCTCCACCAGCCGGCGCCTCCTCGACGGTGTCTCCCGGCTTCTGCTGCGCTACGGCATCTCCACCCGGCTGCGGGTCGCGACGCCGAAGGCGGGCTACCGGCCCCAGTACACCCTCGACGTCTCCGGCCGCGACGAGCAGTTGCGGTTCCTGCGCGAGATCGGCTGCCACGGGGCCAGGTCCGCGGGATGCGCGCGCCTGCTCGCCGTCCTCGAGCCCGGCACCTCCAACGCCGACGTCGACACCGTCCCCCGCGGTGTCTGGCAGGACGTCCGCTCCATCCTCGCCGAGCAGGGCACGACCCACCGTCAGCTCGCGGCCGCCACGAACACCCAGTTCGGTGGCAGCGCCAGGTGGCAGCGTGCGCCGAGCCGCGACCGCCTGAGCCGCGTGGCGTCGGTACTCGGCAGCGCGGAGCTGGAGATGTACGCCACCAACGACCTCCTCTGGGACGAGGTCGTCGCCATCGAGTCCCTCGGCGAACAGGACGTCTACGACGCGACGGTCATGGGCACCCACAACTTCATCGCCGACGGTGTCGCCACCCACAACAGCATCGAGCAGGACGCCGACATGGTCATCCTGCTGCACCGCGAGGACGCTTACGAGAAGGAGTCACCTCGCGCGGGCGAGGCCGACTTCATCGTGGCCAAGCACCGTAACGGCCCGACGGCCACCATCACGGTCGCCTTCCAGGGCCACTACAGCCGCTTCGTCGACATGGCTCAGTGAGGCACCGGGAATAACCGGACGGCGCGTCGCGGCTGGCT
Organism: Jiangella endophytica; assembly: GCF_003427025.1. Classification (GTDB taxonomy): domain Bacteria; phylum Actinomycetota; class Actinomycetes; order Jiangellales; family Jiangellaceae; genus Jiangella; species Jiangella endophytica. The sequence continues at coordinate 267,237 of NZ_QVAI01000002.1, read as the reverse complement.
TGTCTGTGACCGCAGTCCTGCCGAGCCCGGAGCCGGCCGCCGCCACGGATTCGGCCGGGTTGGCGGCCCAGTGGGAGATGTCGTCGGTGCGGCGCGTTCGCATGGCCGAGGACGAGCCGCTCGCAGACGCCCCGGGGTCGGTGTGGGCGATGGTCTGGGAGGGCGCCGTCGCCGTGGAGACCGCGGCCGGGCGGCGGCGGATCGAGGCGGGCGACGCCGTGTACGTCGATGCGAAAACGGCGTATCGGGTGGTGGCGACGGAGCCGGCGTTCGTGCTCGTCGCCGACCTGCGGCTGGTCGTGCCGGCGCATCCGTTGCCGAGCCCGCTGGTGGTGACGGCGTTCAGCGACCGGCACCGCGGGGTCACCGGCCTCGTCATGACCTGCCCGATCAACGACGGCTGCCACCCGTCGCTGTTCGTGGCGAGCTATGCGGGGCTGATCGGCGCCGCGATGACGGCGTCCTGGCTGGAGGAGACGCCGCCAGCCGACGACACCACGCAGGGCGACGAGCAGGTCGCCTCCGTCGTCGCCGCGTTGGTCGAGCGGCCGGGTGAGGCCTGGACGCTGGACCGCATGGCGGGGCTCGTGCACCTGTCCCGCTCCGCGCTGACCGAGCGGTTCCGCCGGGTCACCGGGCGCAGCCCCATGCAGATGGTGCGCGACGTGCGGATGTGGGAGGCGCGACGGCGGCTGGGCGTCGAGGGGCAGGCGGTGACGCAGGTGGCGTACGCCGTCGGCTACGGGTCGGTCGCCGCGTTCAGCCGCGCGTTCTCGTCCCGGCACGGCGTCGCACCGCAGCAGTGGCGCGACCGCTCAGCGCGACGGGATCCGCAGCGACGCGAAGCCGAGCCCGGCGGCGACGGCGGCGGCCGCGCCGACGATGAACGGGAGCCCGACGCCGTAGGCGTCGAGGAGGGCGCCGCCTGCCGCGGAGCCGATCGTGATAGCCACCTGGAAGGCGGTGACCTGCAGCGACATCGCGGACTCGACGCGTTCGGGTTCGACCCGCGTCACCCAGAGCTGGGTCGCCACGGGAACCATGTTGAACGCGAGGCCCCACAGCACGATCGCCACCGTCAGCAGCGGTAGCGAGTCCGCCGTCCCCGCCACCAGCAGGCTGACGCCGAGCAGCACAGGCGCCGTGGCGGTCAGCAGCCGCAGCCGGACGGCGGCCGCCCCGGCGATGACCGTCCCGGCGACGCCGCCGACCCCCCACGCCAGCAGCAGCCAGGTCGCGCTGCCGGGGTCCAACTCTTCCGTGGCGACCCGGATGTACGGGTAGGCCGCGAAGTTGCCGAACGCCACCAGGACGACGCAGCCGATCCCGGCCAGCAGCCGGCGGTGTCGCAGCGCCTCGCGCAGCATGCGGATGCCCGCGGTCGGATGCGCCGGGACGGACGGCAGCGCCCGCGCGATCCCGGCGGCCGTGAGCACACCGAGCACCGCGGCGCCGGCGAACGCGGCCCGCCAGCCGACCGAGTCGCCGACGACGGCACCGACCGGCACGCCGACGACGGTGGCGAGGCTGACGCCGAACGCGATGGCCGACGACACGGCGCGGTCCCGGCCGCCCATCGCGTGCAGGCCGGCGCCGAAGGCGAACGACCAGAAGCCGGCGATCGCCACCCCCAGCAGCAACCTGCCGGCCAGCAGGACGGCGAAGTTCGGCGCCACGGCCACCGCGAGATTGGCCACCGCCCCGACGATCAGCAGGCCGACCAGGACGGTGCGCCGGTCGGTGCGCGGCAGGACGACGGCGATGCTCGGCGCCGTGACCGCACCGGCGATCGCTGTCGCCGCGACGGCCAGCCCGGCCACCCCCTCGCTGACGCCGACGTCGGCGGCGAGGGCGGGCAGCACGCTGGCCGGCAGGAACTCGCTCGCGACGAGTATCGCGATCCCGGCCGCGAGCGCCACGACGGGGGTCCAGTTCGGGCGGTCGACGGCGTCGGCGGACGCGGTCGCCGTCCGGGCGCGGGAGGAGGAGGCCACCCGTCCAGCCTCGGCGCGCGGGACCGGCAGCGGTTGATCGCGCGGACGGCGTGGTTGATGCCGCGACCGGTTCTCAGCCGGCGGTCCGGAAGTCCTGGGTGCCGATCACCCTCAGCAGCTCGAGCTTCTCGGCGGCGTCGGTGCCTTCGACGGGGAAGTACGCCAGCAGCTTGACGTCCTCCTCGGGGGTGAGTAGCACCTCGCAGTGCAGGCGGATCAGCCCGACCTCGGGGTGGATGAAGCTCTTGACGTCCGAGCGGCGCACGGCGACCTCGTGCCGCTCCCAGAGCTCGCGGAACTCGACGCTGCGCGCGAGCAGGTCGTGCACCAGTGCGGTGACGTCGCGGTCGCCGGCCCGGCGGGAGAACGTCGCGCGCAGGTCGCTGACGTGCGCCGCGGACAACCGTGGCCAGTCCTCCTCGGGAGCCAGCTCGCGGGTCGAGGGGACGGTGAACCAGCGCCAGTAGACATTGCCCTCGCGGCCGGGCCGGAGGTCGCGCTCACCCACGAGGGCCGCGACGAGATCGTTGCGCCACAGCACCTCGCCCAGGTCGCTGTAGATGCAGACGGGGACGTCGACGAGGCGGCCGGCGAGGGTGATCAGGCCCGGACGGACGTGGCGGCCGGCCCGGCGCGGCGGCGCGGACAACCCGGCCAGGTGGAAGAGATGGTCGCGCTGGTCGGCATCGCAGCGCAGCGCCCGGGCGAGTGCCGCGACGACGGCCGCGGACGGCGCCGAGCCGCGGGCCTGCTCCAGCCGCGAGTAGTGGTCGGTGGACACGCCCGCCAGTTGCGCCACCTCCTCACGCCGCAGGCCGGGCGTGCGCCGCCGGACGCCGTCGGGCAGACCGACGTCGGCGGGGCGCAGCACCTCACGCCGTCGGCGGAGGAAGTCGGCGAGCCCGGCACGGTCGATCACGCCTCCATGGTGCAACCGCCGCGCGGCGGTATCCAGGGAGAGGCCGTCCCTGGATGCGCCGCGCCTGCCCGAGCGGCTCGGTCGCGACCACGCTGAATCTCATGACAGCACCACTCGACACCCGCACCCTCGGCCGCACCGGACCCGCCGTCACGTCGCCCGGCCTCGGCTGCATGGCCCTCTCCGGCGCCTACGGCCGCACCGACGACGACGAGAGCGTCCGGGTCGTCCACAGCTACCTGGACGCCGGCGGCACTCTCCTCGACACCGGCGACTTCTACGCCGCCGGTCACAACGAACTATTGATCGCCCGGGCCCTGAGCACCCGCGACCGCGACGACGTGGTGCTCTCGGTGAAGTTCGGCGCCGTCCTGGCCCCGGGCCGGCCCCCGGCGGGTTTCGACGGACGGCCGGCCGCGGTCCGGAACGCGCTCACCTACTCGTTGCAGCGTCTCGGCACCGACCACGTCGACGTCTACCGGCCGGCCCGGCTGGACCGCGGCGTGCCGATCGAGGAGACCGTCGGCGCCATCGCCGAACTGGTGGAGCAGGGCTACGTCCGCCACATCGGGCTGAGCGAGGTCGGAGCGCAGACGATCCGCCGGGCCGCGGCGGTCGCACCCATCTGCGACCTGCAGATCGAGTACTCGCTGCTCAGCCGAGGTATCGAGGACGAGATCCTGGACACCTGCCGGGAGCTGGGCATCGGCATCACCGCTTACGGAGTGCTCTCGCGCGGGCTCATCGGCGGCAGCGGCTCGGACGACGGCGCCCGCGCGCTGTCGCCGCGGTTCCAGGGCGCCAACCGCGAGCACAACGACGCGCTGGTCGCCCGATTGCGGGGGCTGGCCGAGGAGAAGGGCGCGTCGCTCGCCCAGCTGGCGATCGCGTGGGTCGCGGCCCGGGGCGACGACATCGTCCCGGTGGTCGGGGCGCGCCGCCTCGAGCAGGTGACGTCGATGATCGGCAGCACCGCCATCAGCCTGGACGACGCCGACCTCGCCCGCCTCGACGAGCTGATCCCGGCCGGCGCCGCGCGCGGCGACCGTTACCCGGCGCCGTTCATGGCCGACCTCGACAGCGAGCGGCGCTAGAGCCCGGAGGCGTCGACGAGGCGCCGGCCGACGGCGCGGGCGGTGTGCCGGAGTTCGACGCAGCCGACGATCCGGAACGCGACCGGCAGCCGGGCCAGCTGCTCGGCATACCACCAGGGGTTGCTGGTGCTGCCGGTCAGCCGGGTCGTGTCGTCGTCGATCGCCTCGAGCGTGCCGAGCATGGGCGCCACGCAGGGCCGCACCTTCGCCAGCGGTCCCTCGATGATCACCTCGGTGTCGAACTCCCAGCCGCGGGCCAGGTGCGCCTCCAGTTCGGCGACGGCGTCCAGGCCGGGCGGTGGCGTGAACGACGCCGTCAGCACGGACACCGACGTGACCCGGTCGATGCGGTAGGCGCGCCGGGCGGCGGAGCCGTGCGACCAGCACAGCAGATACCAGCGGCCGTGCCGGACGACGACGGCCCAGGGCTCGACGTCGGCGGTCCATTCGGAGCCTGTCTCGGAGCGATAGCCGAGCTGCACCAGGTGGTGGTCGGCGCAGGCTTGCACGAGGGTCGTCGCGATCGACGGGTCGGGGCGGGCGGCCGCGGGGTCCGGCGCCGGCGCCGTCGTCCGCCGGACCGCCTCGGCCTGGTGGGCGATCGGCTCGGGCAGCGCCCGCAGCAGCTTGCCCAGCGCACTGCCGACCGGGTCGGTGGCGTTCGCGGCGTCGTGGTGACCGTCGAGGACGGCCATGACCAGGCCGAGCACCTCGGCGGCGCTGAACAGCAGCGGCGGCAGCCGGACCCCGCGGCCGAGCCGGTACCCGCCGTAGGGGCCGCGGACCGACTCGATCGGCAGCCCGGCCTCACGCAGGATGCTGACGTAACGGCGGGCGGCACGCTCGGTGACGTCAAGGGCGGCGGCCAGGCGCTCGGCCGTGATGCCGGGGCCCGCCTGGATCAGCTCGAGAGCGAGCAGCGCCCGAGCCGTGGGACTGGTGCCTGGCGCCATCGCAAGATCTTTCCGGATCCGGAAGTAGAACGTCCGGAATCGACTCTAGCGTGCTCCCATGGACCTACAGGACATGACCGTCATCAAGGAGTCGATGGCGGGCGACGAGGTCGAGATGCTGATGTTCGCCCTCGATCGCGCCCGGGCGCAGTTCGCCTGGAAGTGCGACGGCCTCGACGCCGCGGCACTGAACAAGCCGCTGCCGCCGTCGACCATGACGCTCGGCGGGCTGCTCAAGCACATGGCCCTGGCCGAGGACCTGCGCATCGCCGAGTTCATCACCGGCGACCACATGCCCGAACCGTGGAAGCAGGAGAACTTCGACGCCGACTCCGACTGGGACTGGCACTCCGCCGCCGACGACACGCCGGAGGAGCTGTACGGGCTCTGGCGCGCGTCGGTCGGGCGGTCCCGCGCGGCGTGGGCGACGGTGCTGGCCGACGGCGGCCTCGACCAGCCGTCGATCTTCACGACCGGGTCCGGTGAGCACCCCAACCTGCGCCGAGTCCTGGTCGATGCGGTGGAGCACTACATCCGGCACGCCGGGCACGCCGACCTCCTCCGCGAGAACGTCGACGGTCGCGTCGGCGAGGACCCGCCGCAGCCGTCGTCGTGAAGGAGCCGATCCGCGCGGGCCAGGTGCGGGTCGTTCCGGCGAACGAGGCGTCCTGGCACGACCTGACCCTCGTCTTCGGGACGGCCGACTACGCGGCCCGCTGCCGCTGCCAGCGGTTGAAGGTCGAGGGCTGGATCTGGCGCGACACCACGTTAGACGAGCGGGTCGAGCGGCAGCAGGCGCAGACGAACTGCGACGAGCCGGACGCGACGCGGACCAGCGGGCTGGTCGCCTACGTCGACGGTGAACCGGCCGGCTGGGTCGCCGTCGAGCCGCGCACGGCCTACCCGAAGCTGATCAAGGGCAGGTCGCCGGTGCCTTGGCGGGGCCGGCACGAGGACCGCGACGACGACGGCGTCTGGGCCGTCACCTGCACGATCGTCCGTCGCGGCTACCGCGGCCGCGGCCTGACGTACCACCTCGCCGCGGCCACCGTCGGCTACGCGCGCGACCGCGGCGCCCGCGCGCTGGAGGCGTACTCGATGATCACCGAGCCGGGCAGGGAGATCACCTGGGGCGAGCTGCACGTCGGCGCCCGGCAGGTGTTCGAGGAGGCCGGGTTCACGCAGGTCAGCCATCCCAGCAAGCGCCGTGTCGTGATGCGGATCGACTTCGTGCCCGGCTGAGGGAGAAGATTTCTTCGCGAGCGGTGTCGGATCGGGCCCGCTCCGTTCGTCGTGGGGCGTACCGCGAAGATGGCACCAGCCAGCGAAGGAGACATCCCATGAAGTACCTGATGCTCGTCGGCACCGACCCCGACCACACCGAGGCCGACGCCGCGGCCGCGCCCGACATCGAGGACTGGTTCGCCTACGTCAGCGGCGCCGGCAAGCACGTCGTCGGCGACCGCCTCCGGCCGTCGTCCGCCGCCACGACGGTGCGCGTCCGGGGCGGTGAGCTGCTGGTCACCGACGGCCCGTTCGCCGAGACCAACGAGTGGATCGTCGGCTTCGACGTTCTCGACTGCGCCGATCTGGACGAGGCGATCGAGATCGCGTCGAAGCACTCGATGGCCTACACGGGCCGGCTCGAGCTGCGACCGTTCTGGCCTCTCGACGGGCAGTGACCGACGCGGCCGATGTCCGCGCGGCCCTCGGCGACGCCGTCGCCGCCGAGCGGCTGCGCATCGTCGCCGCGCTGATCCGGGTCACCGGCGACTGGGACCTGGCCGAGGACTGCCTGCAGGACGCCGTCGAGCGGGCGCTGGAGCGCTGGCCGCTCGACGGCGTCCCGGACCATCCGAGCGCCTGGCTGACGACGACCGCCCGGCGCCGTGCCGTCGACGTCCTCCGGCGGCGGCAGACGGAGCGGGCGAAGCTGCGCGAAGCTCAGGCACTGGCCGAGCTGTCTCGCGACCTCACCGGCGACGAGCCCGGCCCGTACGGCGACGACCGGCTGAAGCTGTTGTTCACGTGCTGCCACCCGGCGTTGCCGATGGCCGGCCGGGTGGCGCTGACACTGCGGTCGGTGGCGGGGTTGTCGACGCGGCAGATCGCCCGGGCGTTCCTGGTCAGCGAGGCGACGATGGGGCAGCGGCTGCTGCGCACGAAGAACAAGATCGAGCACGCCGGCATCGGCTTCCGCGTGCCCGAGCCGCATCGGCTGGCCGCCCGCACGGACGCCGTCCTCGCCGTCGTCTACCTGACCTTCACCGAGGGTTACGCGGCGACCGAGGGCGAGCCGTTCCGCGACGACCTCGCCGCCGAGGCCGTGCAGCTGGCCGGGCTGGTCGCGCAGCTGCTGCCCGAGGACGACGAGGCGCTCGGCCTGCACGCGCTGCTGCTCCTGCAGCACGCCCGCCGGGCCGCGCGGACCGACGCCGGCGGCGAGCTGGTCACGCTGGAGGACCAGGACCGGGGCCGGTGGGACCACGACCGGGTCGTCGCCGGGCTGGCGGCGCTCGCGGCGGCGCGGGCCACGGGACGGCCGCCCGGCTACTACCGGCTGCAGGCCGAGATCGCCGGGCTGCACGCGACCGCGGCGCACGCGGACGACACCGACTGGGTCCGCATCGTCGCCGCCTACGACGCGTTGCTGACGCTGCGGCCGTCGCCGGTGATCGCGCTCAACCGGGCGGTCGCGACCGGCTTCCGCGACGGTCCCGCGGCCGGGCTGGCCGCCGTCGACGAACTCGGCGACGAGCTGGCGGACTACCCCCTGCTGCCCGCCGTCCGGGCCGACCTGCTGCGCCGGGCCGGACGGCGTCGCGAGGCGGCCGCCGCCTACCGCGACGCCGTCGCCTCCGCCCGGTCGGAGCCCGAGCGGCAGCTGCTGGAACGACGGCTGCGCGAGGTCAGCGGTCCAGCCGGCGGTAGCTGACGACGAAGTCCGACGCCCACACCCGGCCGTCCGGCGACGCCTCCCAGCGCCCGTCGACGGTCGCTCCGTCGTCGGCGACCGTGCCCTTGAAGCGCTGGTGGAAGTCCTCGCCGGGACGGGAGGTGAGCGTCCACCGGCCGTCGCCGAAGGCCATCGCGTAGACGCGGCCGACGCCTCGGGAGTCGGTGTAGAGCATCGTGTAGGCGCCGGAGTGGTCGTCGACGCCGATGACGGCCTCGGTCCACTCCGGCGCCAGGCCCTCCCACTCCGGGACGACGAAGGACTGCGGGTCGGTGCGCTGGGCCACGAACCCGCCGTCGAGCCGGCGGAACGTCGTGGTGGCCCTGCTCATGACGCGGTCGTCGATGGTCGCGGTGATCTCCCACGAACCCACCAGGACGTCCAGGCGGGCCAGCCGAGGATTCACGGTGGTGTCCATGAGTCCTCAGACTGGCCCATCGGGCGGAATTCATCGAGGGGTCAGCCCACCAGGGCCGGCCCGCGCTCGGCCCGCGCCTCGGCCGGCGTGCCCGGATCGGGCGCGGCGTCGGTGAGCGCCAGCCGCTCGTGCACGCGGCGCAGCGGCCGCGGGAGCCACCAGTTGCGCGCGCCGAGCAGCGTCATCGTCGCCGGGACCAGCAGCATCCGGACCACGATGGCGTCCAGTGCGATCGCCAGCACCAACCCGAGCCCGATCGCCTTGATCGGCGCGAACCCGCCGAAGACGAACCCGGCGAAGACCACCCCGATGATCAGTGCCGCCGCGGTGACGATGCCGCCGGTGTGCTGCAGGCCGGAGACCACCGAGCCGTGGGCGCCGTCGCCGGCCAGCCAGCGCTCGCGGATCCGCGACAGCAGGAACACCTCGTAGTCGACGGAGAGCCCGAACGCGATCGCGCCGACCAGGATCGGGACGGTGAGGTGCAGGTAGCCGAGACCGTCGGCGCCGAGCAGACCGGCGAAGTGCCCGTGCTGGAACACCCAGACGACCACGCCGAGGGCGGCGCCGATGCTCAGCAGGTTGGTGAGGATCGCCTTGACCGGCAGCAGGATCGAGCCGGTGAACGCGAACAGCAGGGTCAGCGTGCCGATCGCCACCAGCGCGATCGCCCACGGCAGCCGGTCGGCCAGCATCGCCTGGTAGTCGACCAGCGTCGCGGTGTCGCCGCCGACCAGCACCTCGTACGGCAGGTCGAGGTCGCGGACGGCCTGGACGGCGTCCTTGGCCGCGTCGCCCTCGGCGTCGCCCGCAGGGGTGGCGGCCAGCCCGGTGAGGTCGTCGGTCAGCGGGACGACCTCGACCGACGCGATGCCCGGCAGGTCCGCGACGGTGGAGCGCAGGTCGTCGACGGCGCTCCGGGGCGCCGACGCCACGATCTCGATGTCGCCGGCCCACCGGGCCTGCTCCGGGAAGTGGGTGCCGAGCTGCGTCCACAGCTCCCGGGTGTCCGTCGACGTCGGCAGCATGCGCGGATCGCCTTGCGAGATGTGCATGTCCGCGACCGGCGCCGCCAGCGTGACCAGCGCGGCCGCCGTCGTCACCAGCGTCAGGACGGGGCGCTTCTGCACGCCGCGCGCGACCCGGGCGAACACGCCGTCCCCGGAACGCTCCCGCGACGGCGAGACGCGGTGGCCGAACTTCGCCAGCAGCGCCGGCAGCAGGGTGAGCGCGGCGGCCATGTCGGCCAGCACGACGGCGGATCCGGCCAGCCCCATCGAGCGCAGGAACGGGTCGTTGAAGACCACCAGGCCGGCCAGCGCGACGGCCACCGTGAGGCCGGAGAACACGACCGTCCGCCCAGCCGTGGCCGAGGTGCGCAGCACCGCCTCGCGCACGTCGGTCACGGTGCGCCGCTCCTCCCGGAACCGGCTCACCATCAGCAGCGCGTAGTCGACGGCGAGACCGACGGCCAGCATCGTCGTGATCTGGATCGAGTACACCGAGACGTCGGTGACCTGGCTGAACGTGAACAGGATCCCGAACGTCGCGCCGACGCCGACGGCCGCGATCAGCAGCGGCAACCCGGCCGCGAGCAGCCCGCCGAACACCACCAGCAGCAGGATCAGCACGACCGGCATGGTCAGCATCTCCGCGCGGGCGACGTCCTCCTGGGCCGTCTCGGCGAACTCGACCTCGGACAGCGGGCCACCGGCGACGACGACCGACGTCGCGTCGATCGACCCCAGCCGCTCGGCGGCGGCTGTCGCCTCGCCCGCGCCGTCGTCCTCCAGCCCGGGCGAGAGCGCGACCTCGACGAGGGCCGCGTCGCCGGACTCCGAGGGCAATGGTGGCGAGACGGACGCGACGCCGGGCAGCGCCGCGACGTCGGCGAGCCCGGACTCCAGTGCGGCGGCGTCCGCACCGTCGATGACGGCGGTGATGACGTCCGGCCGCGGTGCGACGTCGTCGACGCGATCCTCGGCCTGCGCCGACTCGCTGCCCGGGACCGTGCCGACGTCGGAGGTGAGGCGATCGAACACGCCGGTGCCGATGCCGAACCCGGCGGCCAGGACGGCGACCCACGCGAGGATGACGACGAGGGGCCGCCTGACGGCGAACCCGGTGATGCTGCGCAACATGGCGGCCTCCAGAGGCTCCGATGGACTGCGTCGATCGTGTCCTCGGACCCCCATGCGGCGGATCGCCGTGAAGAGCGGATTCGCGCCCCGCTCCCAGGAGCGGTGGCCTCGCTCTCAGGAGTGACGAGGCCGGCGACCGGCCGCGAGGTCACGCACCAGCGGAGGTGGAATCGCCCGGTGTGACCAGGCCGGTCTCGTACGCGAGTACGACCGCCTGAACGCGGTCGCGCAGACCGAGCTTGCTGAGCATGCTGCTCACGTGCGTCTTCACGGTGTGCTCGGTGACGAACAGCTCCGCGGCGATCTCGGCGTTGGACAGTCCCCGGGCCACTTGGCGCAGGGTGTCGGTCTCGCGGGCGGTCAGCACGTCGAGCCGGCCGTCGGCGGCGCCCTGACCGGCGCCCGGAGGCGGGCCGCCGCGGCTCACGACGTCGGCGATCAGCCGGCGCGTGACCGACGGCGCCAGCAGCGCCTCGCCGGAGGCGACCACGCGGACCGCCTCGACCAGCTCGTCGCGGCGCATGTCCTTGAGCAGGAACCCGCTGGCGCCGGCCCGCAGCGCGTCGTAGACGTACTCGTCGAGATCGAACGTGGTCAGCACGAGCACCCGGGCGTCGGTCTCGCGGCAGACCGCGGTGGTCGCCTCGATGCCGTCCATGGTCGGCATCCGGACGTCCATCAGCACGACGTCGGGCCGCAGCTCGCGGGCGGCGGCGACGGCCTGGGCGCCGTCCTCGGCCTCGCCGACGACGGCGATGTCGGGCTGGACGTCGAGGATCATCGCGAAGCCGCCACGCACCAGCGCCTGGTCGTCGGCGATCAGCACGCGGATGGTCGGGTCGGGCACGCGCCTCGTTCCCTTTCCCTCGTGGGACTCGCCGCCGTGATGGGACCACGCGGTCGGCGCTCGGTCAATCAAAGCGCAGCGAGGCGGTCACACGGAAGCCCACGCCGCCGGCTCCCGGTCCGGTGTCGAGGGTCCCTCCCGCCGCCGCGACCCGCTCGCGCATGCCGATCAGGCCGTGCCCGCTCCCGTGGCCCGACGGCGTATGCGGTGCGCTCGGCGGGCCGCTGCCGTCGTCGGCGACCTCGATGCGCAGGTGGTCGCCGGTCCAGCTCAGTCGCACGTCGACGCGGCCGGCGGCGGCGTGCTTGACGGTGTTCGTCAGGGACTCCTGGACGATCCGGTACGCCGTCGTCGCGACGTCGGCCGGGACCGGCCGCGGCGCGCCGTCCTCGGTGAGCGTCGCCGCCAGTCCCGCGTCGTTGACCCGCTGGACCAGGCCGGGGAGCGCGTCGAGACCGGGCTGAGGCGCGCGGTCGTCGCCGTCGGCGGTGCGGAGCACGCCGAGCACGCGGCGCAGCTGGGCCAGCGCGTCGCGCGCGGTGCCGGAGATGGCGTCGAACATCTGCTCCGCGCGGTCGGGATCGTGGCGGACGGCGACCGGCCCGGCCTCCGCCTGAACCACGACGAGGCCCATCGAGTGGGCGAGGATGTCGTGCATCTCGCGGGCGATCCGTTCTCGTTCCCGGGTCGCGGCGGTCTCCTGCTCCTGGGTCAGGCGCAGCGCGCGTTCCTCCAGCATGGCGATGCGGTCGCGGCGGGCCCGGGCCGCGGTCCCCAGCGCGTACGCGACCACGAACATGATGCCGATCATGCCGAGGTTCAGTGCCTCGTCGTCGGGGATGACGATCGAGACGGTGATGCCGGCGATCGTCGCCACGACGGCGATCAGCCGCTTCAGCGGCGGCGACAGCGCGGCCAGCGTGTAGGTGGCGACCAGCTGCGAGGCCGGCACGTCGGCCAGCACGTCGGCGCTGGCCAGCACGGTCGTGGAGAGACCGGTGACGGCGGTGACGGCGAACGGGTACTGCCGGCGCCACAGCAGCGGCAGCGCGTTGACCGAGGCGGCCAGCGGCACCCACCAGTACAGCTTGTCGGCCACGCCGGCGTTGAAGATGACGTAGAGGGCGCAGGCGGCCGCGATGACGGCGTCGACGGCGACCGGCGGCAGGCCGCGCGCCCACGCGGCCAGTCGCTCGCCGTACTCGTTCAGTCGCGCCACGTGCCCAGTATCGGGTGTGGCCACCGGCGCCGTCCTCACTCGCAGGAGCGAGAAAACCACATCGTCACCGAGTACCCGGGCGGTCACAATGGTCGGGTGCTGCTGACCCTGACCTCGACCGCGTCCCACGCCAGCGACCTCGGCTACCTGCTGCACAAGCATCCCGAACGGGTGCAGAGCTTCGAGCTGAGCGTCGGCGTCGCGCACGTCTTCTACCCCGAGGCGACCGACGAGCGGTGCACGGTGGCGCTGCTGCTCGAGGTCGACCCGGTCGAGCTGGTGCGCGGGCGGCGGTTCGGCGGCGACGCGCTCAGCCTCGCGCAGTACGTCAACGACCGGCCGTACGCGGCGTCGTCGATGCTGTCGGTGGCGCTGGGCCGGGTGTTCGGGTCGGCGCTGAAGGCACGCTGCGACGCGCGGCCCGAGCTGGTGGGCGTGCCGCTGCCGCTCGAGGTGCACGTCCCGGCGCTGCCGTCGCGCGGTGGAGCCGACGTCGTGGCCGGGCTGTTCGAGCCGCTCGGCTGGTCGGTCGACGCGGAGGTACGGCCCCTGGACCCGGAGCTGCCCGCGTGGGGCGACTCCCGCTACGTCGACGTCACGCTGCGCGGCACGCTGCCACTGGACCACGCGCTGTCGCACCTCTACGTGCTGCTGCCGGTGCTCGACGGCGCCAAGCACTACTGGGTGAGCAGCGACGAGGTCGACAAGCTGATCCGCAGCGGCGGGTCCTGGCTGCAGGGGCACCCCGAGCGCGACGCGATCGTCAAGCGCTACCTCGCGCACAAGCGCGGCTTCGTCGCCGACGCGCTGGCCCGGCTGGCCGAGCTGGACGAGGCGGCCGACTCCGCCGACTCCGCCGATGAGGTCGTCGACGAGACGGAGGAGGTCGATCCGCCGGCGGCGGTGCCGCTCGTGACGCTGCGCAGGGCGGCCGTCGTCGAGCAGCTCCGGGCGGCCGGCGCGCAGCGCGTCGTCGACCTCGGCTGCGGTGAGGGAGCGCTGCTGCGCGAGCTGCTGGCCGACGCGTCGTTCACCGAGATCGTCGGCGCCGACGTCGCGCCGCGCGTCCTGGAGAAGGCGGCCGACCGGCTGCGGCTGGACCGCATGGGCGATCGCCAGCGGTCGCGCATCACGCTGCTGCAGTCCTCGGTCACCTACCGCGACGACCGGCTGGCCGGCTTCGACGCCGTCGTGCTCATGGAGGTCGTCGAGCACGTCGACCCCGAGCGTCTGCCCGACCTCGAGCGGTCGGTGTTCGGGCACGCGCGGCCCCGCACGGTCGTCGTCACCACGCCGAACATCGAGTACAACGTGCTGTTCCCGGGGATGTCCGAGGGCGCGCTGCGGCACCAGGACCACCGGTTCGAGTGGACCCGGGCCGAGTTCGCCGGCTGGGCGGAGCGGGTCGCCGCCGCGCACGGGTACACCGTCGCCCACGCGCCGGTGGGTGAGCCCCACCCCGACGCCGGGCCGCCGACGCAGCTCGCGACGTTCACCCGGACGGAGGTGCCCAGGGAGGCTCATGCGGCACCGACGGCCTCGGCGAGACCGGAGGTCCCGCCGAGTCGCCGGTCCAGACCGATTGCCGACTGGAGCGATGGAGGTACAGCCGCATGAGCCGACCGACTGAGGTCACAGTGAGCAGCATCGCCATCCCGCAGCTGTGCCTCGTCGCCCTGGTCGGTGCGTCCGGCTCGGGCAAATCGACGTTCGCGGCGCACCAGTTCGGCCGGTTCGAGGTCGTGTCCAGTGACTTCTGCCGCGGCCTCGTCGCCGACGACGAGAACGACCAGACGGTCAGCGCCGACGCGTTCGACGTCCTCCACTACATCGCCGGCAAGCGGCTGGCCGGCGGCCGGCTCACCGTCGTCGACGCCACCAACGTGCAGCGCGAGGCGCGGCGCCAGATCGTCGAGCAGGCCTTGGCACACGACGTGCTGCCGATCGCGATCGTCCTCGACGTCCCCGAGAGCGTCTGCCTCGAGCGCAACCGGGACCGTCCGGACCGCGACTTCGGCCCGCACGTCGTCCGGCGGCAGCGCGACCAGCTGCGCCGGTCGCTGCGCGGGCTGGCGAAGGAGGGCTTCCGGCAGGTCCACGTGCTGCGCTCGGTCGAGGAGATCGAGTCGGTCACGGTCGTGCGGGAGCGGCTGTACAACGACCGGCGCGACGAGCACGGCCCGTTCGACGTCATCGGCGACGTTCACGGCTGCCGGTCCGAGCTGGAGGCGCTGCTCGACCGGCTCGGCTACGCCGTCGTGCGCGACGATGCCGGGCACGCCGTCGACGCCGTCCACCCCGAGGGCCGCCGGGCGATCTTCCTCGGCGACCTCGTCGACCGCGGCCCCGACAGCCCGGGCGTCCTGCGACTGGCCATGGGCATGACGGCGGCCGGACACGCGCTGGCCGTCCCCGGCAACCACGAGCACAAGCTGATCCGCGCGCTGAGCGGCAAGCAGGTGAAGATCGGGCACGGGCTGGCCGAGACGCTGGAGCAGCTGGAGCAGCAGCCGAGGGAGTTCCGCGACGCCGCGCTGCGCTGGTGCCGCGACCTCGTCTCGCACCTCGTCCTCGACGACGGGCAGCTGGTGGTCGCGCATGCCGGACTCAAGGAGGCCTACCACGGGCGGGCGTCCGGCCGGGTGCGGGCGTTCGCGCTCTACGGCGACACCACCGGTGAGACCGACGAGTTCGGCCTGCCGGTGCGCTACCCGTGGGCCAACGACTACCGCGGCCGCGCGATGGTGCTGTACGGCCACACGCCGACGCCGGAGCCCGAGTGGGTCAACAACACGATGTGCCTCGACACCGGCTGCGTGTTCGGCGGGCATCTCACGGCACTGCGCTATCCGGAGCGCGAGGTCGTCCAGGTGCCGGCCGAGCAGGTCTGGTACGAGCCGGTCAAGCCGCTGACTCCGGCCGCGTCGGTGCCGTCGCGTGGCGGTGACGACCTCGACCTCACCGATGTGCTCGGGAGGCGGGTGGTCGAGACCGCGCACCACGGCCGGGTCTCGGTGCGCGCCGAGAACGCGGCCGGCGCGCTCGAGGTGATGAGCCGGTTCGCGCTGCACCCGCGCTGGCTGCCGTACCTGCCGCCGACCATGGCGCCGGTCGCGACGTCGCCGCTGCCGGACCTGCTGGAGCACCCGGCCGAGGCGTTCGCCGCCTACGCCGCCGACGGCGTCGAGCAGGTGGTCTGCGAGGAGAAGCACATGGGCTCGCGCGCCGTCGTGCTGGTCTGCCGCGACCACGAGACGGCGACCCGCCGGTTCGGCGCGCCGGCCGGCGAGACCGGCGCGGTGTACACGCGCACGGGACGGTCGTTCTTCTCGTCCGGCCTGACGGCTGCCCTGCTGGACGGTGTGCGGGCGGCCGTGGACACCGCCGGGCTGTGGGACGAGCTCGGGACCGGCTGGCTGCTGCTCGACGCCGAACTCCTGCCCTGGTCGGCGAAGGCGGAGTCGCTGCTGCGCGGCCAGTACGCGTCCGTCGCGGCGGCGGCGCGCTCGGCGCTGCCCGCGGCGGTGACGGAGCTGACGCGTGCGGCGTCGCGCGGACTCGACGTCTCGGCGCTGCTCGACCGTACGACGGCGCGGTCGGACAACGCGGCGGCCTTCACCGACGCGTACCGGCGCTACGTCTGGCCGGTCGACGGGCTCGACGGCGTGCAGCTGGCGCCGTTCCAGCTGCTCGCCTCGGAAGGCGCGACGTGGCACGACCGGCCGCACCTGTGGCACCTGGGGCTGGCCGACCGGCTGGTCGCCGCCGACCCCGTCCTGTTCCGGCCGACCCGGCGCCTGGAGGTGACCCCGTCGTCGGCGTCGTCGGTCGCGGCCGGGGTCGAGTGGTGGACGCAGCTCACCGGCAGCGGGGGCGAAGGCATGGTCGTCAAGCCGGCGGCCAACCTCGTCCGCGGCCGGAAGGGGCTGGTGCAGCCGGGGCTCAAGGTGCGAGGGCGCGAGTACCTGCGCATCATCTACGGTCCCGATTACACGCTGCCGGCCAACCTCGATCGGCTGAAGGACCGCGGGCTCGGGCACAAGCGATCCCTGGCGCTGCGTGAGTACGCGCTCGGGCTGGAGTCGCTGGAGCGACTGGCCCGGGCCGAGCCGCTGTGGCGGGTGCACGAGCCGGTCTTCGCCGTCCTGGCGCTCGAGTCGGAGCCGGTCGACCCACGGCTCTGACCCGACGGAATAAATGGTTGCCGTGGACATAATGTCCACGTACAGTTTTTTCGGTGATGAAGAAGAACCCGACCGCGGGCTACCTCGTCTGGCGGCTCGCCACCAAGTGGGGCGGGCTGCTGGATCGGGCGCTCTCGCCGCTCGGGCTCACTCAGGCGCAGTACTCCGTGCTCGCCACCTTGTACGGCGTCAGCCGTGACGGCGGACAGCCCAGCCAGCGGGAGCTGTCCGACCACACCGGCCTCGACCCGGTCTTCGTCTCCAAGCTGGTGCGCACGCTCGAGGGCAACGGCCTGCTGCGCCGCACCGCCGACCCGTCCGACTCCCGCGCCGTCCGCCTCACCCTCACCGACCGCGGCGCCGATGCCGCCCGAGCCGCCATCGACCGCGTCATGACGCTGCAGACCCAGCTCACCGAGCCGCTCGGCGGGCCCGGCAGCGACCAGACCCGCGAGCTCGTCGCCACCCTCACGACGCTGCTCGACGCGCCACCGCCGCCCGACCCCGGGAGGAACCCGTGATCATCACCCCGCTCGTCGGTGTCGACATCGGCGCCGCAGCCAAGGCCGTCCACTCCCTGCTCGGCGTGGTCCTCGACGCCAAGGGCGTCACGCTCGCCGAATGGGTCGCCCTGCGCACCCTGGGCACCGCGCCGGACCGCGTGTCGCAGCCGTCCCTGCGCGACGGTCTCGTCCTCGCCCTCGACATCGCACCCACAGAGGCCGTCGCGGTGCTCTGCGCCCTGGAGGATCGAGGGCTGCTGGCCTACGACAGCTACGAGCAGGTCGGGCTCACGCCGGCCGGCCGGGCGCAGCACGACGAGCTGCACGCCGGGGTGGTCGCGGTGACGACGCAGGTGTATCAGGGCATCGACGCCGCGGAGCTGGCCACCACGCGGAGGGTGCTCGCCACCGTGGCCGCCCGGGCCGCGGAGCTGCGCTCCGAGTTCTAGGTCCGACGCCGGGCTTGACCTCAACTTCGATTGAGGTTGTTGGCTGTGGGGCGTGACCACCGAGACCCCTCGCCGGGCCCGCGCCGGACTGGCTGTGCTGTGCGTCGTCTCCGTGCTGGCGTCGCTGGAGCTGACCGTCACCCATCTCGCGCTGCCGGCCATCGACGCCGATCTGCGGCCGTCCGCGACGCAGCTGCTCTGGATCGTCGACGTCTACGCGTTCCTGCTGGCCGGCTCGACGCTGGCGCTGGGCGCCCTCGGCGACCGGATCGGCCGGCGGCGGCTGCTGATGATCGGGGCCGGTGCGTACGGCGTGCTCTCCGCGCTCGCCGCCTATGCGCCCACGCCGGAGCTGCTCATCGCGGCGCGCGCTCTGCTCGGAGTCGCCGGGGCGACGCTGATGCCGTCGGCGTTCGCCTTGGCGGCGACCATGTTCCGCGACGCGCGGCAGCGGGCCGTCGCCCTCGGGATCGTGGTCGCCAGCGTGGCGGGTGGTACGGCGGTCGGGCCGCTGGTCGGCGGCGCGCTGCTGGAGCGGTTCTGGTGGGGCTCGGTCTTCCTGCTCGGCGCGCCGGTGATGGTGCTGATCCTCGTCCTCGGCCCGGTGCTGCTGCCGGAGCACCGGGCCGCCCGCTCCGCGCCGATCGACCTCCTCAGCGTCGGGTTGTCGCTGGCCGCCGTGCTGCCACTGGTGTGGGGGCTGAAGGAGATCGTGGCCGACGGGGTGGGCGCGGCCGCCCTGGGCGCCGTCGTCGCCGGACTGGTCGTCGGCGTCGTCTTCGTCGCGCGGCAGCGGAGTCTCGCGGACCCCGTCGTCGACGTGCGGCTGTTCCGCGATCCGGCGTTCTCGGTGATCGTGGCGACGCTGACGCTCGGGATCTTCGTGCTCTGGGCCGCGAACTACTACGTCGCCCAGTACCTGCAGTTGGTCCAGGACCTCGACCCGCTCGAGGCGGGACTGTGGACGGCGCCGTCGGCGTTCGGGGTGATCGCGGGCTCGCTGCTCGCGCCGCGGCTGACGCGGCGGATCCGGCCGGGCGTGGTCATCGGTGCCGGGCTGACGGTGTCAATGGTGGGCTTCGTGCTGCTCACCCAGCTGACGGCCACCTCGGGACTGGGCCTGGTGGTGGCCGGTTCGGTGACGGTGTCGGCGGGGCTCGGCCCGCTGATGGCGCTGGCCACGGACCAGGTCGTCGGGGCGGCGCCGCCGGAGCGGGCCGGTGCGGCCGCGGCGCTCTCGTCCATGGCGCCGCAGCTCGGCGGCGCGCTGGGCATCGCCGTCCTGGGCAGCGTGGTGGCGGCGGTGTTCCGGAGCGCGGACACCGGGGCGGACACGCTCGGCGCGGCAGTCGCGTCGGCCGAGGACCCGGCCGTGCTGGCGGCCGCGCGAGAGGCGTTCACCGACGGCATCGCCGTCGCCGCGACGGTGAGCGCCGTGCTCGTGTCGGCGCTGGCGATATCCGTTGTCACGTTGTCGGCCCGCCGGGATAGCGTCGTGCCCACGCATCGACCCCGTGGGAGATCCGCATGACCATCGCACAGCTCGCCGACGAGCTCATCGACGCCCTGTTCGACGCGGCCCCGGTCGAAGCATCGCTGCTGGGCTTCCGCGACCGCGAGGACCAGCTCACCGACTACACCGAGGCCGGCGAGTCGGCGGCCGACGCCCGGCTGGCCGGCATCGCGGCGCGCGCCGAAGCCGTCGACCCGGCCGGGCTCGACGACACCGACCGCATCACACGGGCGGTCATCCTGCAGCAGGCCGAGACCGAGCGCGACCGCCTGGCCGTGCGCGGTGTCGAGTACACCGTCACCGACTCCTTCTTCGCGCCGGCGCCCGCCACGCTCTCGTTCCTGCCGATGACCGGCATCACCGAGCCCGCCCACGCCGACGGCTACCTCGCCCGGCTGGCCGGGCTGCCGGCGCTGCTCGACGCCATCGCCGAGCGGCACCGCGCGGGCATCGCCGCCGGCCGGCTGCCCGTGCGCCGGCTGGCCGAGGCCACCGCCGAGCACTTCACCCGCTACCTCGCCAGCCCCGACGACGACCCGCTCCGCCGGCCCGAGCCGGCACCCGGCAGCGGCGCCGACGCCGCGGCGTTCCGCGCCGAGCGCGACCGCCTGCTCGCCGAGGTCGTCCACCCCGCCATCGGCCGCTACCGCGACGCCGTCGCCGCCGAGGTCGCGCCGCACGGCCGGCCCGACGATCGCGCCGGCCTGTGCTGGCTGCCGGGCGGCGACGACTACTACGCCAAGCTCACCAAGGGCCACACCACGACCACCCGCACGCCCGACCAGCTGCACCAGACCGGTCTCGACGTGCTGGCCGGTCTCACCGAGGAGTACGCCGCCGTCGGCGGCCGGGTCTTCGGCACCGCCGAGCTGGGCGAGATCCTGCGGCGCCTGCGCACCGACCCGGCCATGCGCTGGCGCGACGCCGACGAACTCCTGGGCGCCGCCCGCTCGGCCATCCGGCGGGCCGAGCAGGTCGCACCGCAGTGGTTCGGCCGGCTGCCGTCGCAGAGCTGCGTCGTCGAGGCGGT
The DNA here is from genome assembly GCF_003427025.1 of Jiangella endophytica. Taxonomy (GTDB): domain Bacteria; phylum Actinomycetota; class Actinomycetes; order Jiangellales; family Jiangellaceae; genus Jiangella; species Jiangella endophytica. The sequence continues at coordinate 247,017 of NZ_QVAI01000002.1, read as the reverse complement.
GCCCGCGGCCGAGGCGCCGGGCGCTCCGGGCGCCTACTACATGCAGCCGGCCATGGACGGCAGCCGTCCGGGCACCTACTTCGCCAACACCCACGAGGCCGAGAAACGCGACCGCTACAGCGCCGAGGCCGTCGCGTTCCACGAGGGCGTTCCCGGCCACCATTTCCAGCTCACCATCGCCCAAGAGCTCGCCGACCTCCCGCTGCTGCGCCGGCTCGCCTCCGTCACCGCCTTCGACGAGGGCTGGGGCCTCTACGCCGAGCGGCTGGCCGACGAGATGGGCCTGTACTCCGACGACATCGCCACGCTGGGCATGCTCAGCGAAGACTCCATGCGGGCCTGCCGGCTGGTCGTCGACACCGGGCTGCACGCCAAGGGCTGGAGCCGGCAGCAGGCGGTCGACTTCATGGTCGCCAACACCGCCACCAGCCGGGTCGAGATCGAGACCGAGGTCGACCGCTACATCTCCGCACCCGGCCAGGCGCTGGCGTACATGGTCGGGCGGCTCGAGATCCAGCGCATCCGCGCCGCCGCCGCGGCCACCCTCGGCGACCACTTCGACCTGCGCGCCTTCCACGACGTCGTGCTGGGCAACGGCCCGCTGCCGATGAGCGTGCTCGACGACGTCGTCGGCACCTGGGCTTCGCGGCCGGGCTGAGGCGTGGACGGCCTCCAGCTCGCGCGCCGCCGCACCGGCACCGTCGGGCTGGGCAGCGCGCAGCCGGCCCCGTTCAACGGCGCCGCCGACGTCGTCGGCTGGTTCGGTGCGCTGCAGTCGCAGGACTACCACCCGGCCAAGTGGGCGGTCGCCCAGCGACTCGGCACCGGCGTCACCGACGCCGACCTCGACCGCGCCTTCGACGACGGCCTCATCCTGCGCACCCATGTGCTGCGCCCGACCTGGCACTTCGTCACGCCGGCCGACATCCGCTGGCTGCTGGAGCTGACCGCGCCGCGCGTGCACGCGCTGAACGCCTACGCGTACCGGGCGACCGACCTCGACGCCGGGGTCCTGCGCCGCGCCACCGACCTCATCGCCGACGCCCTCGCGGGCGGGAACCATCTCACCCGCGCCGAGGTCGCGACCATGCTGGACCGCAACGGCATCACCGCAGCGCGGGTCCGGCTCGGCTACATCCTCATCCACGCCGAACTCGAGCGGGTCATCTGCAGCGGCCCGCTCCACGGCAAGCAGCACACCTATGCCCTGCTCGACGAGCGCGCGCCGCAGGCGCCGAGCCTGGATCGCGAGGCGGCGCTGGCCGAGGTGGTCCGCAGGTTCTTCGCCAGTCACGGCCCGGCGACGGTGAAGGATCTGTCGTGGTGGTCCAGTCTCACTCGCGCCGACATCGCCACCGGGCTGGCGCTCGCCGGCGATGCCCTCGAGAGCATCGAGGTCGACGGCCTCACCTACTGGTTCGCGCCTGACGACCCTCCGCCGCCGGCTCCGTCGCCGTCGGTGCGGCTGCTGCAGGCGTACGACGAGTACATCGTCGGCTACACCGGGAGCAAGTACCTGCTCGACCTCAGCGGCCTGGTCGCCGCGGCGACCGACAAGCTCGCCCTGCCCAACGGCGTCATCACGGTCGACACCCAGGTGGCCGGCCGGTGGAAGCGCACCGTCCGCAAGCACGAGGTCACCGTCGACGCCGTGCTGTACCGGCCGTTCGACGCCGCCGAGTCGCGGGCGTTGCAGGTCGCGGCCGACGACCTCGGCGCGTTCCTGGGAGCGCGCGCGGTCGTCGCGGTGAGCGTGCTGTGAGCGGGGGACGCATCGTCGCCGGCCCGTGCGATCTCGTGCCCCTGACCGTCGACGACGCTGCCGACATGGTCGACGTGCTGAGCGACCCAGCGCTCTACACGTTCATCGGCGGGGCTGCGCCGACGCTGCCGCAGCTGCGCGAGCGCTACACCCGGCAGGTGGCCGGCCGGTCCCTCGACGGACGGCAGCAGTGGCACAACTGGATCGTCCGCCGCCGGTCCGACGACCACGCCGTCGGCTACGTCCAGGCGACCATCACCGACGAGGGCCGGCAGGCGGAGATCGCCTGGGTGGTCGGCACCGCGTTCCAGGGGCACGGCTACGCCACCGCGGCGGCCGCCGCCCTGGTCGGCTGGCTCGACCAGCGCGGCGTCGAGACCATCACCGCACACGTGCACCCCGACCACCGCGCGTCCATGGCGGTCGCCGAGCGGGCCGGACTCCGGCCCACCGACCAGTACGAGGACGGCGAGCGGCTCTGGATCCGGCCCGTCGTAGGGTGAGGACGTGGCTGAGCTCGCGGCGGTGGTGTTCGATCTCGACGACACGCTCTTCGACCACTCCGGATCCGCGGCCCGCGGCTTCGGCAGCTGGCTGGCCACCTTCCACGGACCGGCAACCCCTGAGCTGACGACGGCCTGGTTCGAGCTGCAGGACCGCCACTTCGCCGCCTGGCGCGACGGCCACGTCAGCATGATCGAGCAGCGGCGCCGGCGCATCGGCGGGTTGTTCGAACTGCTCGGCCGCCCGGCGCCGGGGCCGTCCGGCCTCGACGCGCTCTGGGGCGAGTACTTCACCGCCTACCGGTCGGGCTGGCAGCGCTTCGACGACGCCGAGGCGGCCGTCGAGCTCGTGGCCGCCGCCGGGCTGCGCACCGGCATCCTCACCAACGGCCCCGAAGACATGCAGCACGACAAGCTCGCCGTCATCGGGCTCACCGGGCGGGTCGGCCCGGTGCTCACGGCCGAGGCGCTGGGCAGCGCGAAGCCCGACCCGCGCGCCTACGCGGGCCTGTGCGCCGAGCTCGGCCTCGACCCGGCCACCATCCTCTACGTCGGCGACGACCACCGGCTCGACGTCGTCGCCGCTCGCGCCGCCGGACTGCGTGCCGTCCACCTCGACCGTCGCGGCACCGGACCGGCCGGCGAACGCGATCGCCTCTCGTCGCTGCACGACCTCGCCGCGCACCTCTCCTAGGAGGTGCCGGCCGCGGCGCAGTCCTGGCGCGGCCCGTTCCTGCGCTACCTCGCCGGCCGCGGACTCTCACTGGCCGGCAGCACACTGGCGACGATCGTGCTGGCGTTCGCCGTGCTCGACGCGGGCGGCGACGCGTTCGCCGTCGGGCTGGTGCTGACGACGTCGGTGCTGACGCAGGCGCTCGGGCTGCCGGTCGCCGGGGTGCTGGCCGATCGTGCGCCTCGGCGGAGGGTCGTCGTCGCCGCGAACGTCGCGCTCGCCGTCGCCCAGACGACGATGGGTCTGCTGCTGGTGATCGCGCCGGACCGGGTGCCGATGGTGGCGTTCGTCGCCGCGGCCGCCGTGTCCGGTGCGGCGGCCGCGGCCACGAAGCCGGCGCTGCAGGGCATCGTCGTCGAGCTGGTGCCGCCGGAGTCGCGGCAGTCCGCCAACGCGTGGCACCGCCTGGTCGTGAACGTGGCCCGGGTCGGCGTGCCCGGGCTGGGCGGGGTGCTCGCCGCGGCCGTCGGCTTCGGACCGGTGCTGATCGGCGCCGGCGCCGCGTTCGTGGCGAGTGCCGTCGTGCTGGCGACCCTCCCTCTGGGCGTGGTCCGGGCCGCGCCGGCGACGTGGTGGGCGGACGCCCGAGAGGGTGGGGCGGCGGTCGCCGGGCGGACGTGGATGTGGACCTACCTGCTGTCCGGCGCTGTGGGCGTCCCGCTCTGGCTGGCCGGCTACCAGCTGCTCGGACCGGTGATCGCGGCCCAGCGACCGGCCGGCCTTCAGTTCTGGGGCTGGGCGGTGTCGGCGTTCGTGGTCGGCATGCTGGCCGGCTCGCTGGTCGCGCTGCGGTGGCGGCCGCGCCGGCCCATGCTCGCGACGGTGGCCGTGCTGCTCGCCTGGCCGCTGCCGCTCGCCGTGCTGGCGTTGGACGTGCACCTGGCCTGGGTGCTGGTGCCGATGGCGATCAGCGGGCTGGCGCTCGACCTGTCGATCGTGTTCTTCGAGACCGCGCGGCAGCAGCACGTGCCGGAGCGGCTGATCGGGCGGGTCACGTCGATCGGGCAGCTCAGCGAGCTGGCCCTGGTGCCGGTCGGGTACCTGCTCGGCGGATCGGTGGCCGACCGGATCGGCCCCGCCCCGGTGCTGTGGGGCTGCGTCGCCGGCCTGGTGGGATGCACGGCCGCGCTGTTCGCCGTGCGCGACATCAGGACCCTGACGTGGCGCCTGGAGCCGGAAGGGCACAAGGTGGGACGGTGACGACGTCGACGAACCTGCCCGGTCCGGCCGCCGTGGCCGCCGCCGCGGCGACCATCGCCCCGTACATCCGCCACACGCCGCTGCTGCGCGCCGAGCTCGACGGGCGACCACTGCTGCTGAAGCTCGAGCACCTGCAGCGCAGCGGATCGTTCAAGCTGCGCGGTGCGTTGACGGCGCTGCTCGGCGGCGACCGGCCGGAGCAGGTCGTGACGGCGTCCGGCGGCAATCACGGCCTCGGGGTCGCGACGGCGGCCGGGCTGCTCGGACTGCCCGCGACGGTGTACGTCCCGGAGACCGTGCCGGCCACGAAGGCGCGGCGCATCGAGGAGACCGGCGCACGGCTGATCCGGCACGGCGGCACGTACGCCGAGGCGGCCGCGGCGGCGACGGACGCGGCCGCCGCACCCGGTGCGCGGTACCTGCCCGCCTACGACCATCCTGACGTCATCGCCGGTCAGGGCACCGTCGCCGCCGAGGTGGTGGCCGAGGCGCCGGACGTCGACGCGGTGGCGGTCGCGGTGGGCGGGGGCGGGTTGGCGGCCGGCACCGCGCTGGCCGCCGGCGGGCGCACCACCGTCGCCGTCGAGCCGGAGCACTGCAGCGCCCTGCACCAGGCGCTGGCCGCGGGTGAGCCGGTCGACGCGGCGGTCGACTCGGTCGCGTCGTCGGCGCTGGGCGCCACCCGGGTGGGCGAGCTGCCGTTCATGATCCTGACGGCGGCGCCGGTGCGGTCGGTGCTGGTCACCGACGACGAGCTGCTGGCCGCGCGGGACCGGCTGTGGGACGAGTTCCGGCTGCTGGTCGAACCGGCCGCCGCTGTGCCGTTCGCCGCCTGGCTGGCCGGGCGGGTCCCCGGCGAGCTGCCGTGCATCGTGCTCTGCGGCGCGAACACCGATCGTTAGCCCACGCCGTCCAGCCTGGTCAGCTCGTCGGCACGCCGCCGCAGCAGTGCCGAGCCGGGCACCGGCTCCTCGCCGGCGGGGGTGGTGTCGAGGCCGCGGTCGCGCAGGACGGCCATGGCGGCGGTGTACTCCGCCTGCAACGCCGCCTGGTCATCGGCCGGCAGGTGCTCGAACGCGTCGAGCAGCCGGTCCTGGCCTGCCAGGGTCGCGCTCTCGAGCTGACGCCGCCGTCGCAGCCGCCGGGTCTCCGGGTCCTCCGGCCCACGCGGCGGCCGTGTCCTCGCCCGGAGCAGCAGGAACAGCACCAGCACGCTGACCGCCGCGCACAGGACGCACACCACGACCCAGCCCAGCTGCATGCCGTCGCCCCCCGCGGCCTCGAGCATCCGGACGGCGACCGCGACCGTGATCAGCGCCTGGTACCCGGCCGCGTAGAACAGGTCCTTCCGCTCCGGCACCGGCCGGCCGCGCAGGACCGGCCAGACCCAGAGGACCCAGCACCCGGTGCTCACCAGCATCAGGGCGCCCACCAGGCTGTGGGTCAGGACCAGCTCCAGGTCCCTGAGGGCGAGATCGAACGTGAAGACCGCGCCGATGCTGACGACGAACGTGCTGAACACCATCAGCTCGCGCCGGAGCAGCCGCGTCCAGCGGCTCGTCCCGACCGGCGTGGCCACAGGCGTGCGCAGGGCCGACGCGAGCAGGTTCAGCTCCCGGTGCACCGTGTCGGCGTAGTCCGGCGCGACCGCCAGCACGCGCTCGTCCAACTCGTGCCGCGACTCCTCGAACCGGGCCTCGGGGACCACCGCGGCCCACTGCGCCGCCGTCAGGTCGGTCATGTCGGTCACGCCACGAACCTTATGGGTTCCCGCGGTGTCGTCGCCCGGCCATACTGACTCGATGATCCGCACGGCGCTGCTGCTGCTGGTCCTGCTGGTCACGGCGTGTGCGGGCGACGACGGCGACGCGGGCCCGACGCCGTCGGCCACGCAGCGGGAGCGGGACGAGGAGCTGCGCACGGAGCTGCTGGCGATGATGGAGCAGGACCAGGCCGAGCGCTCCGGCGACGTCGCCGAGTGGAACGACCAGGAGCGCACCGACCGGCTGGCCGAGATCGTCGACGAGCACGGTTGGCCCGGCTCGGACCTGGTCGGCACCGACGGCGCGAGCGCGGCCTGGGTGATCGCCCAACACTCCGACCTCGATCCGGCGTTCCAGCAGCGGGCGCTGGAGCTGATGCGGCCGGCCGCCGAGGCCGGCCTCGCCGACCCCGGTGAGCTGGCCTACCTCGAGGACCGCGTCGGGCTGAACACCGGCGGCGAGCAGGTGTACGGCACGCAGATCGCCTGCGTCGACGGCGTCCCGGAGCCCGCGCCGCTCGCCGACCCGGACACGGTCGACGAGCGGCGGGCGGAGGCCGGGCTGGAGCCGCTGGACGACTACCTCGCCACGCTCGACGAGGCGTGCGCCGCCGAGGCGGAGGCGAGCGCCGGCGCGACCCCGTTCGGCTAGCCGAAGGCCAGCCAGCCGCGCGGCTCCAGGTCGGCCAGCCCGTTCGCCTGCACGCCGTCCTGCCACACCGTGTAGAGCGTGTCGCCGACGACGATCGTGCGGCGCAGCCACGTCCAGCCGTCGCGCGGCGCCTCGGTGCGGCTGACCTGGCCCTGCTCGGTGACGGTGTCGTCGCCCAGCTGGACGACCAGGGCGCTGGACCCCGTCGCCGTCTCGATCGGCACGACGATCTGACCCGTGTCGGCCCAGAACAGGAACGCCTGCGGGTCCCACTCGGTCTGCGACCACGCGTCCGGGACGACGTGGCCGTCGAGCTTCGCCGGGGCCGCGGGGTCGGCGACGTCGAACAGCGAGACCTGCGCGCCGATGGTCTGCCCCTCGGCAGAGGCCTCCTGGCCGACGCCGATGAGCCGGTCGTCGCCGGCGTCGTGCAGGTAGGCCGAGTACCCGGTGATCTTCAGCTCGCCGGTGACCGAGGGGTTCGCCGGGTCGGAGAGGTCGAGCACGTACAGCGGGTCGACCTGCCGGAACGTGACGACGTAGCCGGTGTCGCCGAAGTAGCGGACGGCGTAGATCTGCTCGCCCCTGCCCAGTCCGCCGACCTGTCCCAGCCGGACCAGCCCGTCGTCGCTCTCCTCGAGCGTGTAGAGCCGGCTCTCGCTGGTGTCGGTGGTGCCGGTCCAGGAGTCGAGCGTCGTGGCCACCCGCAGCACACCCTCGTACTCGGACATCGCGTACCGGCCGATGATGCGCCCCTCGACCTCGCCGGAGGCCAGGTACCGCGCGGGCACGTTGCCGGTGATGTCGAACGCGTGGATGCCGGTGGTGATCTCGCCGGGCCGGGGCATCGGCCTGATCGCGCGGTCGTCCGCCCCGAACGGGTCGCCCCATCGGGTCGTCGCGACGTAGAGACGGTCCTGGCTGGCGTAGACGGTGTCGCCGTCGGTCAGCACGCCGACCGTCTCGTCCGGGCTCAGTCCGTCGGCCGGGTCGAACGTCAGCACGCTGAGCGTGGAGTAGCCGGCGAAGTCGTCGGGCCGGCTCAGCCGCTCGCAGTCGACCAGCTGCCCCGTCACGGGCTCGGCGTCGCCGCTGGTGAACGTGTAGGACGGCAGCCAGTCGCCGATGGTGGACTCCTCGACGACGACACGGTTGCGCTCGGTGAGCTCGTCCTCCGGCCGGTTCAGGTCCTCCTCCGTCATCGGGAAGGCGAGGGTGGGATAGGAGGTGACGACCAGTCGCACGGTCTCGTCGATCATGCGGGCGTCGAGGTAGTTGCCGTCGACCTCGAGCCGCGACTCGACCATCGGCGCCGCGGGATCGGAGATGTCGACGACCAGCACCGCGGTCGTGGACGGCGGCCCGCCGCCGGGGTAGTAGCTGACCGCGGCGTCGTAGGCGATCATCGTGTTCTGCCTGACCAGCACGACGACGCGGTCGCCGGCCAGGAACACCGTCGCGTCGGCGTACTCCTGCTCGGCACCCTCGACCAGCGCGAGCCGGCCGAGTTCGCGTGGGGCCGCGCCGGTGACGTCGATGATGCGCAGGTCGCCGCCGGCGGCGGTGACCAGCAGCCGCCCGTCGGTCTTGGCGATGTCGGGCTCGTCGACACCGGCCTCCTGCACGTTGGTGGCGGAGTGTGGCTGGGCCGGCGCCTGCCCGCCGCTGTCCTCGGCCGCGAACGACTCCGCGCCGTCGACGCGCGCCGCCCCGTCCGCCGCGTAGGCGATCATCTCGTTGCCGCCCAGCCCCCACGGCCCGACCCTGTCGCGCGCCTCGTCCTTCAGGTGATCCAGGACGTCCTCACAAGCATCGAAGGACGTCAGCCCCATGACGGCGATCGCACCGTCTTCTTCGTCGTCAGCACCGAACGAGCAACCGGCGAGCATGCCCAAAGAGACAAGGCCGGCAAACCACCGCCTCATGACCGATTCGACGGCGGTGGTCAGCGACAGGTTCCGTGACTGCCGAGGTCAACCGACGTAACGGTCGAGGAAAACGTTGCCGAACCGCCCGTCCGGGTCGTACTCGCCGCGCAGCCGGCGGAAGTCGGCCAGCCGCGGGTAGCGCTCGCGCACCTGCTCGGGCGCGACGGTGAACAGCTTGCCCCAGTGTGGCCGGGCGTCGTACGGGGCCAGCGCGCGCTCGATCTCGGCCAGCACCGGGCGGACGCCGTCGGGGTCCTTCTTCCAGGTGAAGTGGAAGCCCACGACGTCGCGGCCGTACGACGAGCTGAGCCAGAGGTCGTCGGCGGCGGCCGTGCGCAGTTCGCAGACCTGCAGCACCGGCGCGATGCGATCGGCCAGCGTCGAGATCGCGCCGAACGCCTCGACGCCGTGCTCGCGCGGCACCAGGAACTCCGACTGCAGCTCCTCGCCGCTGCTCGGGGTGAACTCCAGCCGGAAGTGCGGCAGCCGGTCGTACCACGGGCCGGGCACGCCGCGCTGCTCCGTGCAGTTGACGGCCGGCATGCCGGGGACCGGGTTGCGGGGGGCGTCGGCCAGCCGTGCGCCCATCCAGGCCGGGTCCGGTGTCCATTCGCCGTCGCCGGTGCGGTGCTTGACCCAGCTGCGGGTCGTGCCGGCCCAGTCGGTGAACACGCTGACGCTGTACGCGGCCGCGAAGATCTCGTCGAACCGCTCGGCGACGGTGTCCAGGGCGAGGTCGTCGTAGACCACCTGCCGCACGTCGAACGCGGGCACGACGTCCAGCGTCACCGCCGCCACGACGCCGAGCGCACCGAGCGCCACGACCGCGCCGGCGAAGTCCGGCTCGCCGCGGCGCAGCGTCACCAGCTCGCCGTCGGCGCGGACCAGGTGCAGCGCCGCCACCGCCGTCGCGAGGTTGCCGTTGCCGTCGCCGGACCCGTGCGTGGCCGTCGCGACCGCGCCGGCCACCGAGATGTGCGGCAGCGAGCCGAGGTTGTGCAGCGCCCAGCCCTGCCGGTGCAGCTCCTCGGCGACGTCGCCGTAGCGCAGCCCGGCCGCGACCGTCACCGTCCGCGCCGCCGCGTCGACGTCGATCCGCGCCGGCAGCCCGGCCACGGACACCAGCTCGCCGGTCGTGTCGGCGACGTCGCTGAACGAGTGCCGGCTGCCCAAGGCCCGGATCCGCTCGGTTCGTGCGACGAGATCCTGCAGCTCCTCGACCGACGACGGCGCGTGGATCCGTGCCGCGCCGTAGGTGACGTTGCCCGCCCAGTTCGACCGCTCCGCGCTCACAGCGAGCAGCGTACGGGCCGGGTCCGAGGAGCGCGGCGGCGGCCGGTCCAGCAAGATGGACCGCATGAGGCCCTGGCTGCAGCAGTGGATGGACGACCTCGTCAACGAGCGCTACGTGGAGGCCGACGAGAACGTCCACTTCACCGAGAACCTGGCCGAGACGGTCATCGCCGAGTACTCCCTGCCCGGTCAGCTGGTGCTCGACCCGTTCGCGGGGTTCGGCACCACCCTGGTCGTCGCCGAGCGGATGGGCCGGTCCGGTCTGGGCGTCGAACTGCTGCCGGACCGGGCCGACATGATCCGCCGCCGGCTCGGCGGCAGCGGCGAGATCATCACGGGCGACGCCCGCAACGTCGCGGCGCTGGTGGACCGGCCGGTCGACCTGTGCTTCACGTCGCCGCCGTACATGACGCTCGAGAACCACCCGGAGAATCCGCTCAACGCCTACGAGACCCTCGACGGCGACTACGAGAAATACCTCGGCGAGCTGGAGCAGATCTTCGGCCAGGTCGCCGGGTTGCTGCGGCCGTGGGGGCACCTGGTCCTGAACGTCGGCAACATGATCGACGACGGCGTCGCGACCACCCTCGCCTGGGACGTCGGCCGCATCGTCGGCCGGCACCTGACCTTCCGGCAGGAGACGTTCCTGTGCTGGGACGAGCAGCCCGAGTGGCTCACCGGCGACTACTGCCTGGTGTTCCAGCGCACCGTGGAGGAGGCACCCTAGAGCGGTTCGAGGTCGCGCGCGGCGGCCAGCAACTGCCGGATCGCGGCCGGCGGCGGCTCGGCGCGCACGGCGAGGTACGTCGTCGAGACCAGTGCCTCAACGCGGAGGTAGGCGACGCCGGGCATCGGCGGCGGGGGACCGACCTCGTAGAACGGCGTCCACGACGGCGCGGCATGGGCGAGATCGGCGAGCGTCTCGCGCAACGACGTGAACGGCGGGCCGGCGGGCGGATCGACGCCGGCGGCTCGGAACGCGGCGGTCATCAGGCCATGGAACGGCGGATTGGCGCGCGGATCGGCCAGCCGGACCGGCAGGCCGCCCAGATCACGCAGCCGCACCGTGTCACCGGTGGTGAGCGGATGCCCGCTCGGCAGCGCCGCCAGGACGGGGTCGTCCCAGAGCGCGAGCAGCTCCAGCCCGGGTGCGTCGTCGACGTCGCGGACCAGAGCGGCGTCCAGTACGCCGGACCGCACGGACGCCAGCCGGTCGGCCAGCTTCACCGTGCTCAGCCGGACCCGCAGCCGCGGCTCCCGAGCGGCGAGCGCGGCGAGCAACGTGGGCAGCCGGCGCCCGGGCGCGGGGCTGGTCCCGAGCCGCAGCGAGCCGGCGCCGGCGAGATCGGCCGCCAGCCGGCGGGTGCGGTCGGCGGCGGCCAGCACGGCCCGCGCCTCGGGCAGCAGCCGGTCGCCCTCGGCGGTGAGCCGCACCCGGCGCGTGGTGCGGTCGAACAGCACCACGCCGAGCTCGCGTTCCAGCCGGCGCAGCTGCTGGCTCACGGCGGGCTGACCGACGTGCAGCACCTCCGCGGCGCGGGCGAACCCACCCTCGTCGGCGATGGCGACGAAGTAGGCGAGTTGACGCAGCTCCACGGGCCTCCCCGGGACATTCGCATTCATCACGGTCAGTGATAACTGTACGTGCGTCCTCGGCCTGGTCCGGGGGGCGCGGCTCGGGTGGGATCGAGATCATGGACACGACACCACGGCCGGCGGTCGCCGGCCTCGCCCGCCGCATCGACGGGCCCGTGCTGCGGCCGGGCGACGACGACTACGACCGCGAGCGGTCCGGTTTCAACCTCGCCGTCGATCAGCGGCCCGCATTGATCGTGGGTGCGGTCTCGGCGGCGGACGTGGCGGCAGCGGTGCGGTTCGCCGCGGACCACGGTCTGCGGGTCACGGCACAGGCGACCGGCCACGGCGCCGGCGTTCCCCTGGACGGCGGGGTGCTGGTCGGCACACGGCGGCTGGACGGCGTGCGGCTCGACGCGGGCGCCCGGCTCGCCCGGGTCGAGGCCGGCGTGCGGTGGCGGCAGGTCATCGAGCCGGCCGCGGCCGCCGGTCTGGCGCCACTCAGCGGATCCTCGCCGCTGGTCGGCGCGGTCTCGTACCTGCTCGGCGGTGGCCTGCCGGTGCTCGGCCGGACGTTCGGCTGGGGCGCCGACCGGGTCCGCCGGCTGGAGGTGGTCACGGCCGACGGCGAGCTGGTCGCCGCCGGCCCGGACGAGAACGCCGACCTGTTCTGGGCGTTGCGAGGCGGCAAGGGCGGCTTCGGCATCGTGACGACGGCCGAGGTCGAGCTGGTGCCGCTGCCTCGGCTGTACGGAGGCGGTCTGATCTTCGCGGCCGAGTCGGCGGCGATGGTGGCGACGGTGGCGCACGCGTGGCGTGCGTGGTCGGCGGAGCTGCCCGAGGCGATGAACACCGCGCTCGCGTTCGTGCGGCTACCGGGCGGCCCGCTCACGGCGCACGTCCGCATCGCGTACGCCGGCGACGCGGACGACGGCGCCGCGCTGGTCCGGCCGCTGCGCGGCCTCGGCCCGCTGGCCGACACCGTCGCGCCGCTGTCGCCGGCCGCGATCGGCGCCGTGTACAACGACCCGACCGAGCCGATCCCCTACGACGAGCGCTCGCTCCTGCTGGCCTCGTTCGACGACGCCGCCGTGGACGCACTCGTCGAGGTGGCCGGTCCGGATGCGCCCGGTGGCGTGATCATGGTGGACGTGCGGCGCCTGGGTGGGGCGCTGCCCCGCCGGCCTGAGCATCCGCGCGCGCTCGACCACGGCACGGCGGAGTTCAGCCTGGCCGCCCTCGGCCTGGATCCGGTGGCGACGGAGGCCGTGCTGGACCGGCTGCGGCCCTGGAGCACTGGCCTGCGGTTCCTCAACTTCCTCGGCGGACCGGCTGCCGCCGCGCTGGCCCACGAGGCGTTCCCGCCGGAGACGCTGGCCCGCCTGGCCGCGGTCAAGCGCGACCGCGACCCGCACGGCGTCTTCCCCGCTCCGCACCTCGCCGCGAGCTGACGAGGGCGGACGGCGGGCGCGGCGGCCCGGCCGATGGGTGGCCGTGCAGCGGCTCGGCCGGTGGGTGGCGCGCGGCGGCCTGGCTCGCGGGTGGGGCGCGGCGGCCCGGCTCGTGCGCGGCGCGTGACCGAAGACGCAACCCGCCCGGCTGGGAGGGGGCCCACCCTATGGGCGGGCACCGACAACGTCGGCGAACGCTGCTGCGTCGCCGCCCTGCCGTGTCGGCGTGCTGCCGGGTCGGGCCGACGCCGACACACGTGCGGGCGCCGTCGCATCGGGCGCCCGCCGACGCAGCGGAGCCGGCCGCCTGTCGACCAGCCTTGTCGACCAGGTTGTCGACGAGCCCCGCCTACCGGTCGTCCGGGCGACCTGGGGCCGTTCCACCGAGCCGGTCGAGCACGACCTGGCGGTGGCAGCGGGACTGGTCCTCCTCCAGGCACAGCAGCGCCACCAGCCGGGTCTCGGACTCACCGGCCAGCAGGTCCAGCGCCTCGCGGCCCTCCGGTTCGGCCAGCCGGTCCGCGTAGCGCTGCCGCGCCGCCGGGTCGCCCGCGGCGAACGGCACCCGGTTGTCCCTCGGGTTGCCCAGTGCGGGCAGGTGCACGTAGTCGATGCCGGCGCCGGCCAGCGCCGCGGCCAGGCCGCGCTTGGAGAAGCCGGGCTTGCGCGACATCGGTGTGAACCGCACGTCGGCGACCAGCCCGACCCCGGACGCGGCGAGGCCGGCCACGAAGGACTCGATGGTGTGCCCTTCGTAGCCGACCCCGATGACGCCCATGCGACCACCTTAGGGACTGACGTCAGACCCTGCGGCCGGCCGCGCAGCCTTGCTCAGGACGAGCGCCGCATCGCCCGCGTCCCGACCGCCAGACCGAGGGCGGCGACGGCGACCGAGGCGACGACGGCGCTCAGCACGGTCGACGCCGGGAACTCGCCGTTGAACAGGGCCCGTTCCGCGTCGACGACGTAGGCCAGCGGGTTCGCGCTGGACAGCGCCCGCAGCCAGCCGGGCCCGTCGTCGACCGGGAGCAGGATGCCGGCCAGCAGCAACAGCGGGAACAGCACGGTCTGCTGCACGGTCCAGAACATCCACTCGGTGTTCTTCGACGCCAGCGCCAGCGTGTACGACAGCGCGCCCAGCCCCACGGCCATGACGGCCAGAATGGCCACGCCGGCCAGGACACCCAGCACGTGCAGGTCGAAGCCGAACGGCACGCACACCAGCACGATGATCGCCGTCTGCACGATCATCGGGACGATCTCCTTCAGCGCCCGGCCGACGATCAGCGCCGGCCGTCGCAGCGGTGTCACCAGCATCCGCTCGTGCGCGCCGGTCTGGATCTCGAACAGCAGGTTCGATCCGGTGAACGATGTGCTGAACAGGCACGACATCACCACGATGCCGGGCACGAACCACTGCAGCGCGGAGCCGCCCTCGACCTCGGGGAGCAGCGGCGCGAACAGCCCGAGGAACACCAGCGGCTGGATCATGCTGAACACGACGGAGAACGGGTCGCGCAGGACCGGCCGCAGCTCGCGGCTGAAGACGGTGACGGTGTCGGTGATCATGGTCGTGCCGCTCATGCCGCGACCTCCTCGGTCGACGTGGTGACGACGCCCTCGCGCAGGCTGCGCCCGGTGAGGTTGAGGAAGACGTCGTCCAGGGTGGGCCGGTTGACGGCGGTGGACTCGACGGCGATGCCGGCGGCGTCGAGGTCGCGGAGGACCCCCGGGACGAGCCGCGGTCCGCCCGCCACCCGCACCTCGACCACCGCGCCGTCGGCGCTCACGGCCGCATCCGCGAGCGCGCCGAGCCGCGTCACCGCCCGTCCCGCGTCCGCGGCGGAGCCGAAGCCGAGCGTGATCAGGTCGCCCGAGTGCTCGGCCTTCAGCCGCGCCGGGGTGTCGTCGGCGATGACGGTGCCGTGGTCGATGACGATGACCCGCTCGGCCATCGCGTCGGCCTCGTCGAGATAGTGCGTCGTCAGCACGATCGTCGTGCCGTGCTCGGCGCGCAGCTTCAGGATGTGCTCCTGCAGGTTGGCCCGGTTCTGCGGGTCCAGCCCGGTCGACGGCTCGTCGAGGAAGAGCAGCCGGGGCGCGTGGATGAGGCCCATCGCGATGTCCAGCCGCCGTCGCTGCCCGCCCGACAGCGACGACACCGGCCGCTCGGCGACGGCGGCGAGGTCCAGCGACGCGACCAGCTCGTCCGCACGCGCCTTCGCGTCGCGCACGCTCATGCCGTACGCCCGGCCCTGGCTGACCAGCTCGTCGCGGCCGCGCTGGCTGTGCGCCGCGCCGTTGCCCTGGCCGATGTACCCGATGACCCGGCGCACGTCGCGCTGCCGGTCGACCACGTCGTAGCCGGCGACCGTCGCGGTGCCGGAGGTCGGCGGGATCAGCGTCGTCAGCATGCGCAGCGTCGTCGACTTCCCGGCGCCGTTCGGTCCCAGGAGGGCGACCAGCTCGCCCTCCGCGACGTGCAGGTCGAGCCCGCGCACGGCCTCGACGACGTCCTTCTTGACCGTGAAGTGCCTGGTCAGGTCGCTGGTCTGGATCATGGTGGCGTTCATGGGAACCACGCTAGAATCCATTCCGGCCACTTTCTGACCTCAATAGCGAGGACGGTGGGGACATGGCGAACACGAGTGCTCGGATGCTGCGGCTGCTGTCGCTGCTGCAGACGCATCGGTACTGGCCGGGGGAGGAACTGGCCGGTCGGCTCGGCGTCAGCCCGCGCACGCTGCGCCGCGACGTCGACCGGCTGCGCGAGCTGGGCTACCCCGTCGACGCCGCCCGGGGGGTCGCCGGCGGCTACCAGTTGCAGGCCGGTGCCGCGCTGCCGCCGCTGCTGCTGGACGACGAGGAGGCGGTGGCCATCGCGGTCAGCCTGCGCACGGCCGCGGGCGGTGGCGTCGGCGGCATCGAGGAGACGTCGGTGCGGGCACTGACCAAGGTGGTCCAGGTGCTGCCGCCGCGGCTGCGTCGCCGCGTCGACGCACTGCACACCTACACCGTCCCGTCCGTCCCCGGCGACGGCCCGCGGGTCGACTCCGACGCGCTCACCGTCATCGCGCAGGCCTGCCGCGACGACGAGCGGCTGCGGTTCCGGTACACGTCGCGTGACGGCGCCGCGACCGGCCGGCTGGTGGAGCCGTACCGGCTGGTGTCGCGCGGGCGCCGCTGGTACCTCGTCGCCTGGGACGTCGAACGGCACGACTGGCGCACGTTCCGCGTCGACCGCCTGACCGAGCCGGTCGCGACCGGCGCCCGGTTCCGGCCGCGCGAACTGCCGGCCGCCGACGCCGCCACGTTCGTCCACGAGCGGCTGGCCGCCGTGCCGACCCGCTACCGCGTCGTCGTCGACGTCCGGGCGCCGGCCGGCGAGGTCGCGTCCCAGGTGTCGACCTGGGGGACGGTCGAGCCGACCGGTGCCGCGTCCTGCCGGCTCACGATGAACGTCGACACGCTGGACTGGCCGGCCTTCATGCTCGGCGCGATCGCCGCCGACTTCGACGTCGTCGAGCCGGCCGAGCTGCGCGGCTACCTGCGCGAGATCTCGCAGCGGTTCGGCCGCGCGGTCGCGTGATGCTCGAACGACTCGTCGGCCGGCGTCCTGGCCTGACGGCCCGTTCTCAGAGGTCGGTAGTCACCAGCGCCAGCAGGAAGCCGTCGTAGCCCTTGGTGCCCACGGTCTGGACGGCGGTCGCGGTGAGCCGCGGCTCGGTGGCGACGTACTCGAACAGCCGCCGGGTGCCGTCGATCGACGCGTCGCCGGTGGTTGCGTCGATGACCCGGCCGGCGCGCACGACATTGTCGACGACGATGACGGTGCCGCGGCGGCCCAGCCGCAGCGCCCAGCTGACGTAGTCGAGGTTGGACGGTTTGTCCGCGTCGATGAAGACGAGATCGAACGGACCGGCGCCCTCGGCCTGCAATCGTGGGAGGGTGTCCAGCGCCTTGCCGACCCGGACGTCGACGCGGTCGAGGAGACCGGCACGGCCGAGGTTCGCCGTGGCCACCTCGGCGTGGGCGGGGTCGGCCTCGAGCGTGATCAGCCGGCCGTCGTCGGGCAGCGCCCGGGCCAGCCAGATGGTGCTGTAGCCGCCCAGCGTGCCGATCTCGAGGACCCGCCGGGCGCCGGCGATCAGTGTCAGCAGGTGCAGGAACTTGCCCTGGTTGGGTGCGACGTTGATGGCGGGCAGGCCGGCCGCGTCGCTGGCCCGCAGCGCGTCGTCGAGCGCCGGGTCGGCGCCGACGAGGTGCTCGCCGAGATAGCGGTCGACGGCGGTCCACTGCTGCTCGCTCATGACCTCAACCTACCGGCGGCGCAGGTACCTGCCGATGCAAATGATCCGGTCCAAACGGTTGAAACCCGATGGATCGTCGGACGGGCGCGCCTGCGGCGAGCGAGAATGGTCGTCATGTCTCGCCTGAGCGCCCCTGCGCGAGTCCCCGTCGGCATGCAGGTCGTCGTGCACGGCACCGCGGCCGACGCCGCCGGCCCGGGGAACGGCCGCGGTCTCGCCGGCCGCGTCCTCCGCGAGGCCGACGGCGCGTACACCGTCGCGCTGGCCGACGGCCGGCTGGTCGAGGCCACGCCCGACCAGCTGACCCCGCTCGCCGACCCGCCGTCCGAGCTGCCGGAACCGGTCCGCTCCGGTGCGCCGGACGACCTGGTCGTCGCGCGCACGCTGCTCGCCGCCGCCGTCGGCCATCCGCCCGCCGACCCCGGCGCCGAGCTGACGGTGCGCGCCGTCTATCAGGCGCCCACGGCGGCGTTCTGGTCGCTGCGCAAGCCGCCTGAGCAGGTCGCCGGGCCGGGACCGTCCTGGCTGTCGTGGGAGGTCGAGCAGTTCTGCCGGCTGGCCCTCGACGCCGACCCGATCTGCCTGGAGCTGCTGTGGTCGCCGCGCCGGGTCTGGGTCAGCGAGGTCGGCAGCGAGCTGCTGGACCTGCGGCCGGCGTTCCTGTCGCAGACCATCTCCGCCGCCTACGCCGACCACGTGCTGGCCGGATTCACCCGGCTGGCCGGCGACGACGGCCTGGACAAGGAACAGGCGACCGCTGCCGCCGACCTGCTCCGCCTGCTCATCGACGGGCAGGCGCTGCTGCGCGGCGGCGACGTCGGCGTCCCGTCCGATGAGCACGTCGAGAGGCTGGCGGCCGTCCGGGCCGGTGCGCTGCCGTGGGAGCGGGTCGATGCCTACCGCGTGGAGCTGCAGCAGCAGCTCGACGAGGCGGCCGCGGCGTCGTACCTGTCGCCCGGGCCCGACACCGGACGGGTCGACGCCTGGCTCAGCGACCTGCGCCGCCGCGATCTCGAGCCGGTCACAACCGCCGGTGCATGATGTGCAGCCCGACGTAGCCGTGCATCGGGTGCGAGAACCCCTCCGGTAGCGTCCCGATGACCTCGAACCCGAGCGATCGCCACAGAGCGACCGCCCGGGTGTTGGTCTCGACCACCGCGTTGAACTGCATCGCCCGGTACCCGGCGGTGCGGGCCCAGTCGATGACGTGCTCGCCGAGCGCCCGCCCGACGCCCTGTCCGGAATGCTCCGGCGCCACGATGAAGCTCGCGCTGGCGATGTGCGACGCCGGCCCCAGGTGGTTCCGGTTCATCTTCGCCGAGCCGAGCACCGTCCCGTCCTCGTCGACGGCGACGACCGTGCGGTCCGGCGGCTCCAGCAGCCAGATGCGCCGTCCCAGCTCGGCGTCGAGGTCGCGTGGCAGCGTGTACGTCTCGCCCGCCGCGACGATGTGCCGCAGGATCGGCCAGATGGCCGGCCAGTCGTCGGCCCGCGCGTCCCTGATCTCCATCCGGCGAGCGTATGTGGTGTCAGCGGGGCGCCTCGTGCAGGCAGAGGATGTTCCCCTCGGTGTCGGTGAACCACGCGGCGCGGTCGTCGCCGTGCGTGGCGATGTGGCCGACCGTCTTGAGCTCGGGCAGGTCGTAGTCCTCGAACGCGACCCCGCGCGACTCCAGCTCGGCGACCTCCTGAGGGAGGTCGGAGACACCGAACGTCGCGGCGGTGTGGTGGCTCTGTGCGCCGGGTTCGGCCTCCATCAGCTCGATGGTGGCGCCCGCGGTGGTGCGCAGTGCGTGGTTGCCTCCGGGGACGTCGCCGAGATCCTGCAGGCCGAGCCGGTCGCGGTAGAACGCGGCCGCGCGGTCGACGTCGGAGACCGGGAGCACGGTGCTCATGGTGGCGTTGGTCAGCATGATCTTCCCCCTCGAAACGACTGGGGCTGGTACTTCGGATTCTTCTCCTCACCCGCCGCGTCGGCAATGCCTCCCGGCCGGAAGAACCGCACCGGCGGTGTGGTTGTCTTCCGAGGGGAAGACCACCACCCAGGCATGAGGAGTCCCGCGTTGAGCAGCCTGTACGACATTCCGTTGCACACCATCGACGGGGCGGACGCCTCGCTTGCCGACCATCGGGGAGACCTCCTCCTGCTGGTCAACGTCGCGTCGAAGTGCGGCCTGACACCCCAGTACGAGGGCCTCGAGCGGTTGCAGGAGCGCTATGCCGGCCGCGGCTTCAGCGTGCTCGGCTTCCCGTGCAACCAGTTCGGTGGCCAGGAGCCGGGCACCGCCGAGGAGATCCAGGAGTTCTGCTCCACCACCTACGGCGTGACGTTCCCGCTGTACGAGAAGGCCGACGTCAACGGGCCCGATCAGCAGCCGCTGTACGCCGAGCTGACCCAGGTCGCCGACACCGGTGGTGAGGCCGGCGACGTCCAGTGGAACTTCGAGAAGTTCCTGGTCTCCACTGACGGCGCCGTGCTCGGCCGGTTCCGCCCGGGGGTCGAGCCGGAGTCCGACGAGCTGGTGCGGGCCATCGAGGCTCACCTGCCGCGCTGAGCCAGGACACCCGCCCCCCACGCGTCCCCGTAGGCTCGCCCCCGTGGAGACGAGAGAGCTGGGGCCGACGGGCCGCGCGGTCGGCATCGTGGGGTTCGGGGCGTGGCAGATCGGCGCCGACTGGGGCACCGTCGACGACGACGCCGCGCTGGCGGCGCTCGAGGCGGCGGTCGACGCCGGGGTGACGTTCGTCGACACCGCCGACGTGTACGGCGACGGCCGCAGCGAGCGGTTCGTCGGCGAGTTGCTGCGCCGCCGCCCGGACGCCGGGCTCACCGTCGCCACCAAGCTCGGCCGACGGGCGAACCCGCACGTGGCGTCGGCGTACACGCTCGACGCGTTCCGGGGCTGGACCGATCGCAGCCGCGAGCACCTGGGCGTCGACACGCTCGACCTCGTGCAGCTGCACTGCCCGCCGGCCGAGGTGTACTCCCGCGACGCCGTCTTCGACGCGCTGGACACCCTGGTCGAGGAGAAGCGGGTCGCCGCCTACGGAGTGAGCGTCGAGACCTGCGACGAGGCACTGGCCGCACTGCGCCGTCCCGGCGTGGCCACCATCCAGATCATCCTCAACTGCTTCCGGCAGAAGCCGCTGGACGACGTGCTCCCGGCGGCCGCCGCGGCCGGAGTCGGCATCATCGCCCGCGTCCCGCTGGCCAGCGGGCTGCTGTCCGGCCGCTACGACGCGTCGACGACGTTCGGCCCGAACGACCACCGCACGTTCAACCGGGCCGGCGAGGCGTTCGACGTCGGCGAGACGTTCTCCGGCGTCCCGTTCGAGGTCGGGGTCGAGGCGGCCCGCGAGATCGCGGCGCTGACCCCGCCCGACGTCAGTACCGCGCAGTTCGCGCTGCGCTGGATCCTCGACCAGCCGGCCGTAACCGTCGTCATCCCCGGCGCGCGCAGCCCGGAGCAGGCCGTCGCGAACGCGGGCGCGGCACGGCTGGCCCCCCTCGACGCGTCGACCGCGGCGGCTATCGGGCGGATCTACGACGAGCGCGTCCGGCCGCTGGTGCACGGCCACTGGTGACGTCTCAGCCCACGGGCGGACCGATCCGGGGCGCGACGGCGAGCAGCGTGGGAGCGAACGCTTCGGCCAGCGCCGTCAGCGCCTCGCGGTCGGCCGGTTGGTGCGGCCGATGCCGGAGATACAGGTTGACCTGCTGCTCGCCCATCCAGAGGTAGATGCCGCCGCTGGGCATGTAGACGCCGTTGTCGCGCAGTCCGCCGACGTGGATCGTCTCGGCGCCAGGCAGCTCGGTCGTCGCCCACATGCGCCCGACCTCGTCGCCGTAGCCGCTGATGCGCGCGGACACCGACTCGGCGCCGGCGATCCATGCGCACCGCAGCTCGTCGACGGTGCGCCGATCGTCGCGCTCCTCTGCGTGCGTGCCCAGCAACGCCTCGGCCTGAGCGGTCAGCGCGTCGCAGGCCGGCAGGGCGCCCAGCTCCGTCGCCGGAGCGAGTTCCGGCAGCCGCGGCAGCACCAGTTCGGCCAGCTCGATGGCGTTCTGGTCGCCGCCACCCAGGACGCGCAGCAGCCGGCCGTCGGCGTAGACCTGCATGAAGCCGGCCCCGACGACGTGCGCCGCGTCGCCCAGCCCGGGCACCTCGACCCGCGGGCCCAGGCCGTCGGCGACGAACTTGTCCAGGATCGCCCGGTGCTCGGACGGTGTCACCGTGTCGATGGACACCTGGAGTTGGAACGGGGTCTGCGGGCTGGTGGTCGTGCCGTGGTCGACGGTGATCTCGCAGCTGTCGAACGACGGGTCACCGACGGGGCCCGCATAGTCGCTCAACTCGATCCGCACACCGGCGTAGATGGAGCGCACCCCGTCGGGGCTGACGAGGTCGCAGACGCGGGTGGCCGGCGGCGCCGCCCCGACCTTCGCGCCGGACGGTACGTCGGTGGTCCCGGCCTCGGCACGGCAACACGTGAGCAGCACCAGGACGAGCGCCGCACTGGCCCGTAGCCGCATCCGCATCACCCGCCTCGAATCGCCGACGCATATAGAGGATGACGCATCGGTCGGTCAGAACGGTTGCGTCGCCTGATGTGCCACGATCGACCCGTGACGGATTCTGTGGTCGTGCGGCACGCGCTCGGTCGCGCCGTGGCCGTCGTGGGCTGGGCACTCGTGCTCGGCTGGCTGGTGGCGGCCTGGCCGCCGGGCGGCGCCGGGCTGCCGTTCGCCGCCGCGGTGAGCGGGCTGTTGTGGGTGATGTGCTGGCGCCCGGCGGTGGTCATCGACGATGCCGCCGTCACCGTCCGCAACCCGCTGCGCGACGTGCGCATCGGCTGGTCCGCGCTCGACGAGGCCAGCTTCGGCTGGTCGCTGCGGCTGCGCGCCGGCGACCTCAGCTGCCGGGCGGTGGCGGCGCCGGGGCCGGCGTCGATGTCCGCCCTCTACGACCGGCACGTCACCCCCGGCGGCGTCCTGGAGCGCGACGCCGTCGCCCTGGCCGGACGGCGGCCCGCACCGGCCCTGCTGGCGGTGCGGCAGCGCTGGGAGGCGCGCCGCACCGCGCCGTCAGGCGGGGTGGCGGCGACGCCCGCCGTCGCGAGCATCGCGGTGCTGGCGGCGTCGGCCGTCCTGCTGATCGCGGCCGCCGTCACCGCTTGATCGTCCGCGGTGGCAGGATGGAGGCATGGATGTCGGTGACACCGTCGACGACTTCGCCCTGCCCGACCAGTCCGGCACCCCGCGTCGCCTCAGCGAGTTGCTGGCCACCGGCCCGGTGGTGCTCTTCTTCTACCCCGCCGCGATGAGCCGCGGCTGCACGGCCGAGGCCTGCCATTTCCGCGACCTCGCCGTCGAGTTCGCCGCCGCCGGCGCCCAGCCGGTCGGCATCAGCGCCGACGCCGTCGAGCGACAGCAGGCCTTCGCCGCCGGCAACGACCTCGGGTACCCGCTGCTCAGCGACCCCGAGCGCACGGTGGCCGAGCAGTTCGGCGTCAAGCGACGGCTGGGCGCCATACCGGTCAAGCGGCACACGTTCGTCATCGGCACCGACGCCAGAGTCATCGGCGTGGTCCGCAGCGAGCTGGCCATGGAGAAGCACGCCGATCGCGCGCTGGACATCCTGCGCGCCGCCGCCTGAGCCCGGTCAGACGATCCGGCGCGCCAACGCCGGGTGCGGCTCGCCCGCGGCGCCGGGGTGCAGGATCGCGGCCAGCGCCTCGACGCCGTCGACGAGCCGTGGCCCGGGCCGCGCGAACGAGGCGTTGGCGTCGACCGCCCACACCGGTGCGTCCGGCAGGCCACCGCGGCTGACCAGCTCGGCGGCCAGCCGCGCGGACTCGTCCAGGCCATAGCCGCACGGCGCGCAGACGACGACGTCGGCCCCGCAGGCCGCCAGCGCCTCCGGGGTGATGCGGTAGGAGCGCTCGCCGGCCCGGCCCAGCACCGGCGTGCCGCCCGCTGACGTGACCATGTCCGGCACCCAGTGACCGGGCGCGAACGGCGGGTCGGTCCACTCCAGCACCATGGTCGGCACCGGCGGCAGGTGCGCGACCTTCGACCGGACGACGTCGAGGCGGCCGGTCAGCGAACGGACCAGCTCGTCCGCCCGCGTCGCCGCGCCCACCGCGGCGCCGATGCGGCGGACGGACTCGAGCACCTGGCCGAGGTCCTGCGGGTCGATGGTGAGCACGTCGGCCGTGCAGCGCAGGTGCGCCAGCGCGTCGCGCACCTCGGTGACGTCGACGGCGCACACGGCACACAGGTCCTGGGTGACGACGAGGTCGGCGTCGAGCCCGGCCAGCGCGCCCTCGTCGAGGTGGTAGAGATCGTCGCCGGCGGCCATGCGTTGCGCCACCAGCCGGTCGATCTCCGCCGGGCCGATGCCCTCGGGGAGCGTGCTGGTCGAGACGATGCGCTTGGTACGAGCGGCCGCGGGGTGGTCGCACTCGAAGGTCACGCCGACGACGTCGTCGCCAGCGCCGACCGCGAACAGGATCTCCGTCGTCGACGGGAGGAGCGACACGATCCGCATCCCCTCACGGTAGCCGGAACCCGGCGCCGTTCGGAGGTGCCGAAACGGTGACCGTTGTGCCAGGCTGCGGGCCATGAATCGAACCCGACCTGTGCGTGCCCTGACGGTGGTGGCAGCGGCGCTGCTGCTGACCGGGTGCGTGAAGATGGATATGCAGCTCGACGTGGGCGAGGACGACACGGTCAACGGCGAGATCATCCTCGCCATCAGCCGCGACGCTTCGGCCGTGGCCGACGCGATGGGCGAGGACCCGAGCGACCTCTTCGGCGAGCTGGGCCAGGACCTGCCCGACGGCGCCGAGGCCGAGGCGTACGAGGACGGCGACTACGTCGGCCAGCGGCTCGTCTTCGAGGACAGCGCGCTGTCGGAGTTCGCTGACGCCGGTGCGTCCGGTTTCAGCATCACCCACGAGGGCGACGAGATCGTCGTCGCCGGGAGCCTCGACATGTCGGACCTGGATCCGGAGTCGATGGGCGGCGACCTCGAGCAGCTCCAGGACGAGCTCGGCGCCGGGGCCGGTGACCTCGGCGACCTCGAGGGTCTGATGGACTCCTTCGACCTCAACATCAGCATCACGTTCCCCGGCGAGGTCACCGAGCACAACGGTGACCTCGACGGCACCACCGTCAGCTGGACGCCGGTGCCGGGCGAGGCCAACGAGCTCAGCGCCCGGTCCGCCGACTCCGGCGGCGGGGGCGGCGACGGCATCCCGGTGTGGATCTGGATCCTCATCGTGGTCGTGGTGGCGGGTCTGGTGGGGCTGCTGTTCTTCCTGTCGCGCAACCGCGACCAGGCGCCGCCCGCGGAGGAGGCGACCGTCGGCGCGGTCCCGCCGCCGCCCGGTCCCGGGCCCGACGCCGAGGCTGCTCCGGAGGCTGCCGCCTCGCCGCCGGCCGGCCCGTTCGCGCCGCCGAGCGGTGCGGAGGCGCCCGTGCAACCCACGACGCCGCTCCCGGTCCAGCCGGAGCCCTCGGCCGAGGGTGACCAGCCGGAGCCGCCGGCCGCGCCGCGCTGACCCGGCACGTCTCGACGCCGGCGCCGGTCGGACCGCATCGCGCGGTGTGGCCGGCGCCGTCGCGTCAGCCGCGGTCGAGCGTCAGCAGGAACTCGACCGTCCCGTGGTCCTCGACCTTGACGAAGCCGAGGTTCGGCGGGTCGACGTCGAAGTCGGAGAACTGGATCGCGCCGGAGCCGGCCACCTGGACGCCGTTGCCGGAGCGCTGCACCTCCAGCTGGATCTCGATCGAGTGGGTGACGTCGCGCACCTTGAGGTCGCCGGTCGCCGTGACGCTGATCGGGCCGCCGGCGTCGAGGCCGGTCAACGGCACCGGTGAGGTCAGCGTGAACGTCGACGTCGGGAACTCGTCGGTCTGCATGATCGGGCCGCGGAACTGGCCGTCGCGGCTGCCGCTGTCGGTGGTGACGGTGGTCATGTCGACGGTGATCTCGCCGGCGGTCACCTCGTCGTTCGCCACCGTGACCTGACCGGTCACGTCGCTGGTGCGGCCGACGACCG
This sequence comes from Jiangella endophytica, assembly GCF_003427025.1. Lineage (GTDB taxonomy): Bacteria > Actinomycetota > Actinomycetes > Jiangellales > Jiangellaceae > Jiangella > Jiangella endophytica. The sequence continues at coordinate 221,781 of NZ_QVAI01000002.1, read as the reverse complement.
TGTTGTCCTGGCCGTTGAGCACCTCGTCGACCCGGTAGCCGGCCTCGGACCCGCCGGCCACCGCCCAGTCGCCGGTGAGGTCGGTGTTGCCACCGGTGGCGGGCGGCGGCGACGACTCCAACGAGAGCGGTGCGGGCGCGTCGCCGCTGATGACGTTGACGTACAGATACGTCCCGCCGATCACGATCAGCACGAGGGCGGCCAGCGAGCCGACACCGATGACCACGCGGCGGCGGGTGAACAGAGACATCTGGTCGACCTCCATGCAGTGGGTGTACCTGCTTGTAGTACGAGGAACTCGGCGACCGGGATGGCGGTTCCGCGAGTCGCCCCGGTCACACCGTCAGCGGGGGAGCACCCGGACCTCCTCGGCGGGGAGTCCGGCCCACCAGCGGTCGTAGCGGCGGTACACCGTGGGGTCGCGGTCGGAGAGCGGCGTGGACAGCCCTGCGGCCTCGTCGGCGACGCCGGTGGCCGCGCGCTCCGGCAGCAGTTGCCGGGCCAGCGTGGCCCTGTTCAGCTCCCGGACGGTCATCGTCATGCCCGGCATGTGCCCCGGACCGCCGACAGCCGGAACCCGTCAGCCCTCCGCTCGCGCCGGTCCCGGTGTCGCCTCGAAGTCGGCCGCGGTGTCGTCGCCCGCGGCGCCCGGCAACCCGCGGGCCCGCGCGTCGGGCCACGCCCATCCGGCCACCTCCGGGAGGTCGGTGCCGTACTCGCGGGTGTACTGCCGGGCTCGCAGCCGGGCGTCGGTCATGCGCTGCCGCAGCACTGCCTGCTCGGACGCCAGCCCGGGCACGCGGTCGATGACGTCCATGACCAGGTGGTAGCGGTCGAGGTCGTTGAGCATCACCATGTCGAACGGCGTGGTGGTGGTGCCCTCCTCCTTGTAACCGCGGACGTGGAGGTTGTCGTGGTTGGTGCGCCGGTAGGTCAGCCGGTGGATCAGCCACGGGTAGCCGTGGTAGGCGAACACGACCGGCTTGTCGGTGGTGAACAGCGCGTCGAACTCGCGGTCGCTCAGCCCGTGCGGGTGCTCGGCCTCGTCCTGCAGCCGCATGAGGTCGACGACGTTGATGACCCGGACCCGCAGCTGCGGCAGGTGCTGGCGGATGAGGTCGACCGCGGCCAGCGTCTCGACGGTGGGGATGTCGCCGGCGCAGGCGAGGACGACGTCGGGCTCGCCCTCGCCGCCGTCGGTGCTGGCCCACTCCCAGATGCCGATGCCGCGCGTGCAGTGTGCGACGGCCTCGTCCATGGTCAGCCACTGCGGCCCCGGCTGCTTGCCGGCGACGACGACGTTGACGTAGTCGCGGCTGCGCAGGCAGTGGTCGTACGTGGACAGCAGCGTGTTCGCGTCCGGCGGCAGGTAGACCCGGATGACGTCGGCCTTCTTGTTCACGACGTGGTCGATGAAGCCGGGGTCCTGGTGCGAGAAGCCGTTGTGGTCCTGGCGCCACACGTGCGACGACAGCAGGTAGTTCAGCGACGGGATGGGCGCCCGCCACGGGATCTCGCGGGTCACCTTCAACCACTTCGCGTGCTGGTTGAACATCGCGTCGATGATGTGGATGAACGCCTCGTAGCAGTTGAACAGCCCGTGCCGGCCGGTCAGCAGGTAGCCCTCCAACCAGCCCTGGCACTGGTGCTCGGACAGCATCTCCAGCACCCGGCCGTCGGGCGACAGCGAGTCGTCGGTGGGCAGCGTCTCGCCGAGCCAGCGCTTGCCGGCGACGTCGACCGCGGCCGAGAGCCGGTTCGAGGCCGTCTCGTCCGGCCCCATGATGAGGAAGTTCGTCGGGTTCTCGCGGACGACGCCGGCCAGCCACTCGCCCAGCACCCGGGTCGGCTCGGCGATCGAGCCACCCGGCACCGGCACGTCGACGGCGTGGCCGCGGAAATCGGGCAGCCGCAGGTCTCGGGTGAGCACACCGCCGTTGGCGTGTGGGTTCGCGCTCATGCGCCGGGGACCCGACGGCGACAGGTCACGCAGGTCGGCGCGGAGCCGGCCGTCGTCGTCGAACAGCTCCTCGGGCCGGTAGGAGCGCATCCACTGCTCCAGCAGCCGCGTGTACTCCTCGTTGCCGCGGACCGCGCTCATCGGCACCTGGTGCGCCCGGTAGGTGTTCTCGACGAGGTGGCCGTCGACTTCGCGCGGCCCGGTCCAGCCCTTCGGTGTCTTGAAGATGATCACCGGCCAGTCCGGGCGGTGGTCGTGGGTGCCGGCGCGCGCCTCGCGCTGGTTCGTCGCGATCTGGTCGAGTACGTGGTCGAGCAGCTCGGCGAACCGGCGGTGGATCGACAGGTGGTCCTCGTCGTCGAGGCCGGCCTCGAACCAGTAGGGCGTGTAGCCGTAACCGACCATCAGGTGTTCCAGCTCGCGCCGCGGGATGCGGGCCAGCACCGTCGGATTGGCGATCTTGTAGCCGTTGAGGTGCAGGATCGGCAGCACGGCGCCGTCGGTGGCCGGGTTGAGGAACTTGTTGCTGTGCCAGGCCGTGGCCAGCGCGGCGGTCTCGGCCTCACCGTCGCCGATGCAGGCCGCCACCGTGAGGCCGGGGTTGTCGAACGCGGCACCGTAGGCGTGTGACAGCACGTAGCCCAGCTCGCCGCCCTCGTGGATCGAGCCGGGTGTCTCCGGCGCGACGTGGCTGGGGATGCCGCCGGGGAAGGAGAACTGCCGGAACAGCTCGCGCAGGCCGGCTTCGTCGTCGCCGACGTTGGAGTAGACCTCGCTGTAGGTGCCGTCGAGCCAGGCCGCCGACACCAGCGACGGGCCGCCGTGGCCCGGCCCGGACAGGTAGATCATGTCGAGGTCGCGCTGGACGATCGCACGGTTGAGGTGCGCGTACAGGAAGTTCTGGCCGGGCGAGGTGCCCCAGTGGCCGAGCAGCCGTGGCTTGACGTGCTCGGCCCGCAGCGGCTCGCGCAGCAGCGGGTTGTCCAGCAGGTAGATCTGCCCGACGGAGAGATAGTTGGCCGCCCGCCACCACGCGTCGATGCGCGTGAGCAGGGCGTCGTCGATGGTCCGGGTGCTGGCCTCGTCGAGCATCGTCGCCGCTCCTTCGGTGGGTCTGCTCGTCAAGGACCAGCATGTACCCGAGGAGCACGGACTCATACCCGTTTCTCAGGACCGTCTCCGGATGTTCTCAGGAACGACCGGAAGGATCGCTATCACGAACCGACTCGAACCCGACACGATGGAGACGGCCATGTATGCGATCCCGACGGCGGCACAGATCCTCGGCGTCACCCCGACGGCCCTGGAAGCCGCGCTCGAGCGCGGCGAGACCATCCGAAGCCTGGCGATCGCCTGCGGTCAGGACCCGGACCGGATGACCGAGGCCGTCATCGACGCCGAGACCGCCGACGTCGTCGCGCTGGCCGGGATCGCCGGCTTCGGACCGGACGCCGTCGCCGAGTTCGTCCGCGAACTGCGCTCCTACCTCGTCGCGTTCGTGCGCGACGGTGAGCGCGTGGCGGACCAGCTGTACGAGACCCGCACCCTGCAGCCGGCGTGAGGCACCTACCCCCGGGCAGCCGGGTGGCCGCGGGTCACGCCCCCTGGGATTCGGCCACCCGGCGCATCCAATAGCGGAACCAGCTGTCGCCGTACGGCGCGTAGATGCGCACCGGGACGCCGCGGGCGACCAGCTCGCGGGCGTCGTCCTCGCGGACGCCCAGCAGCATCTCGACCCCCGCGCCGGGCAGCGCCTCCAGTAGTGCCTCGCGCAGCACGCGGTCGTGCGTCGCCAGCACCGGCGCCGCGCCGCCGGCGTGCACCTGGTGGGCCAGCTTGACGTAGGCGACGGTGGCCGGCTCGCCCCATGCGTGGGCGACCTCGGCGGACTCCAGGTACGCGCCCTTGACCAGCCGGACCGGTACCTCGGCCGCGAGCAGCCGGTCGACGTCGCCGGGGCTGCGCCGCAGGTTCGCCTGGACGGTCGCCAGCACCGGCGCGCCCGCCTCGGCCAGCGCGACGGTGAGGTCCATGATGTGCGGCGTCCGGTGACTCTCCTCGGCGCTGATCTCCAGCCGCGAGTTCGCCGGGAGCACCTCCAGGAGCTGTTCCACGTGCCCGCGGCAGACGTCGAGCCCCAGGTCCAGGCCGAGGTGCGACGGCACGATCTCGAGGTACACGTCGCCGTCGACGTCCGCCAGCGCGGCGGCCGCCTCGCGGTAGCCGCGCACCGTCGCCGCCAGCGCCTCCTCGTCGGCCGCGCCCTCGCCGAACAGGTCGAGGCTGACCGCCAGTCCGTCGCCGATCAGCCGGCGGACGGTCTCGAGCGCCTCGTCCAGCGTCGTGCCGGCGACATAGCGGCGGGCGGCGTTCTGGGCGAGGTCCTGGGCCGGTGGGATCGCGCGGACCACGGACTCGACCTCGGTGCTGGTGGCGAGCGCGTAGAGCGCCCGCCGAGTGAGCGATGCGATCATGGTGCCGACGGTACAGCCCGGGCGTGCCGGGTTTCGGCCCGGTCGCTGGGGGGTCGGCAGGTCGCTTTGGGGGTCGCTCGATGGGGCGGTTGGCGAGCCGGCCCGGCGCCCCAGCGGCATCGGCCGATGCCGCCGGAGCTCAGCCGCCGTCGATCACACCGTCGCCGGCGCCGGCGTTCTGGTCGGGACGTTGAGCCGGTTCCACACGTTGATCGTCGCGATCGTCAGCAACACGTCGGCCAGCTCCTTCTCGGTGAAGTGCTTCGCGGCCGCGTCCCACACGTCGTCGGACACGCCGCCGCCGTCGGCCAGCCGGGTGACGGCGTCGGTGAGCGCCAGCGCCGCCCGCTCCCGCTCGTCGAAGAACGGCGCGTCCTCCCACGCGCCGACGGCGAACAGCCGGCGGGAGTCCTCACCGTCGGCCAGGGCGTCGCGGCTGTGCATGTCGACGCAGAACGAGCAGCCGTTGATGATCGAGGCGCGCAGCTCGATCAGCCGCATGAGCGTGTGGTCGACGTTGGCCTTGACGTACTCCGTCAGCCCGTAGACCGCCCGGTAGCCCGCAGGTGTCGTGGCGGGGACGTTCAGGCGTTGCGTCATGGAGGTTCCTCTCGGTGCCGATGATCGTGTCACCGAGACGACTGCGGAGGACCCGGAAAGCGTGACGGGCACCGGGTGTGAGGCCGCCCACACGCGGCCGCGCTCAGCGGCCGAGCAACAGGCCCGCGAGCACCGACGCATAGCCGACGCACAGCGCGGCGAGCGCGATGCGGACCGTGGTGCCGCGTCGGCTCGGCTGCGGCGGCGGTTTGAACACGCTGGCCTCCGGGCAGTGGAGGGCGCCGGCCGGCTGCCGGCGCCCTCAGGAGCGGATCAGGGCGTGATCAGCCCCGAGGTCTTCGTCCGGGCTGCCTCGAAGCGTGCGGCGACGTCCGGCCAGTTGACGATGTTCCAGAACGCCGCCACGTAGTCGGGCTTCACGTTCTTGTACTGCAGGTAGAACGCGTGCTCCCACATGTCGAGCATGAGCAGCGGGACGGTGCCCGCCGCGAGGTTGCCCTGGTGGTCGTAGAGCTGCTCGATGACCAGTCGCTGGCCGATGCTCTCCCACGCCAGGATGGACCAGCCGGAGCCCTGGATGCCCAGCGCGGCCGCCGTGTAGTGCGCGCGGAAGCCGTCGAAGGAGCCGAAGAACTCGTTGACCGCGGCGCCCAGGTCGCCGTCGGGCTTGTCGCCACCCTCGGGCGACAGGTTGTTCCAGAAGACGGTGTGGTTGACGTGGCCGGCGAGGTTGAAGGCCAGGTTCTTCTGCAGCTGGTTGACGGTGCCGAGCTTGTTCGTGGCGCGCGCCTCCTCCAGCTGCTCGAGGGCGGTGTTCGTGCCGGCGACATACGCCTGGTGATGCTTGGAGTGGTGGAGTTCCATGATCTGACCGGCGATGTGCGGCTCGAGCGCACCGTAGTCGTAGGGGAGATCCGGCAGAGAATAGTCGGCCATAGCTTCTGAGCTTCCTCTCGACGACATCGTCAGGCCCGGGACCTGTCAGTTGCTAACCTACGCCTGCCCATCGGGCGCGACCAGCGACGGCCCGGACTCGGCGGTGTCGTTCTGATCACGCGCTGTCCGGCTCGGAGAGGGTGATGCGGATCGCCCGGAATGTGGCCGGCGTCGCCTCGAGGACCGCCCGCTTCGGGTCCGGCACGGCCAGGTGCGGAAGTCCGGCGGAGCGGTCGCGCAGCCGCGCCAGTGCCGTCAACCGCCGGTCGGCGAGCACGTGGTCGACGGCCGCGCGGTCGCCCCCGGTGACGACGGCGTCCAGCTCGGCCACGTGCGGCAGGAGGACGCGCGCCGCGACATCGGCCGCGGCCTCGAACGCTTCGCGGGCCTGCTTCTCGCGGCGCCGGGCGAATCGTTGCTGCGACTGACCGCCGGCGGCCGTCCGGCCCTGCACGTGCCGCGAGCCCACCTTCGACGTCATCAGCGCGGCGCCGTCGAAGACGCCGGTCGCGTAGCCGCCGCGGCGGACCAGCAGCACACCGACCCTGCGGTTGCGGACGGCGTGAGTGAGCAGGCCGCTGTAGGGTGCGGCGCCGTCGGGTTCCAGTGGCGGGAACGGGACCGCGCAGCGCGCGACCGCCCCGTCGGCCGCCTCGACGACGACGGCGTCGGGCTCGGCGCGGTGAGTGGTGGCGCCGTGCCGGCGAGCGAAGCCCGCCAGCCAGGCCTCGAGCCGTTCCGGCGAGACGGTGAGCACGCGATCGGGCATGGCACGAGGATGCCTTGCCGGCCGGAGGTTGCGACCCCGGCCTCCGCAGCGAGCCGGGGCCGCAACCGGTACCCGAACGCTGCCATGGATCCGATGGCTCGGCGGCTCTTGCTTGACCCCCGCCGGTGTTCGGACTCCACGGCACTCGTCGAATGGACCCGTGATGTGAACTGCTCTGGGACCCCGGGCGTCAGCCCGGTGTCATCGCTGGACCCTTCGGTCCGGTGGTCGACCGCCGGAAGGGCGAGACCGTTCCGATGACCGGCACGATCCCACTTCGATTCCTACACCATACCGGACAGATCGTCGAGGTCCAGGTCACGTTCACCCGCTGATCATCTCGCTGTGCGGACGGGTCCGGACCAGCGCGGACGGCGACGGAGAGCCGCGGGCCGATCAGCGCGCTGCGCGTTCGGCGATACGGCGTGCCGCGGTGACGTAGCGGCGGGTGGCGACGGCCTGGGCGGTACGGGTGAGTGGGCCGCCCAGGCGGGCGTACCAGGCGGCCGCCCGGCTGAACGCCGTCACCGTGAACCAGACGTCGTCGTGGTCGTCGAGGTCGACGACGAAGGACTCCTCGCCGTGCGCGGGGTGGCCGGGCAGCGTGCCGTAGGCGTACCCGCCGCGGCGGTCCTCGTCGAGCACCCAGACCACTTCGCAGGGGACCCGCAGCAGCCCGGCCAGCGTGCTGGTGACCCGGACGCCCTCAGCGGCGCGCGGTTGCGACGTGGCGACGCGCAGGCCGATGCTGCGGTGCAGCTCGAACGTCACGACGCCCTCGACGACGGCGGTGAAGGCGGCCCGGCCGTGGCCGATGCGTTCGCGGACCCGGGCGTGGTGGTAGCCGGACGGCAGCGGCCCGCCGTCGCGGGTGGCGCCGACCTCGGGGTAGGTGAAGGACATCACGCGCGACTCTGCCACAGAGGCGTGTCACAACGGCGCGCCGGTGCGTGTCTGAGTGGGCATGGCACGCATCTCCCTCGACCCGAAGCCCACCCTCGGCTACCGGCTGGTCCGCCTCGTCCTGCGTCGCCGCTACGGCGTCGTCCTCGATCCGGTCGCCGCCGCTGCGCACAACCGGAGAGTGCTCCGCACGATAGGTCTGCTGGAGGCCGGCGCGGGGCGGTGGCGGACGCTCGACCGCGACCTCAAGGCGCTGGCGCTGCTGGCGACGTCGGCCCGTACGGGCTGCGCCTGGTGCATGGACTTCGGCTACTGGGAGAACCACCACGCCGGCGTCGACCCGGCCAAGCTGCGCGCGGTGACCGGGTGGCGCGACAGCGACCTTTACACTGCGCTGGAACGCCGGGTGATGGCCTATGCCGAGGCTATGACCGCCACACCGCCGGAGGTGACCGACGAGATGGTGGCGGAGCTGCGGAACGACCTGAGCGAGGCCGAGCTGGTGGAGCTGACGGCCACCGTCGGACTGGAGAACCTGCGCAACCGCAACAACGCCGCACTCGGGTTGACCGGGCAGGGGTTCAAGGACCGCTGCGAGACGCCGGCGCCATGACCGACGACCCGTTCCAGCGGCACCGCGGCCTGCTGTTCACCGTCGCCTACGAGCTGCTCGGCAGCGTCGCCGACGCCGAGGACGTCGTGCAGGACACCTGGCTGCGGTGGTCCGCCGCCGATCGTTCCGACGTCGTCGAGCCGAAGGCGTACCTCGTGCGCATCGCGACCCGGGTGGCGCTGAACCGGCTGCGCACGCTGCGCACCCGCCGCGAGACCTACGTCGGGCCGTGGCTGCCGGAGCCGCTGGTGACCGGCCCGGACGCCGCCGGTGGGGTCGAACTGGCCGAGGACGTCTCGATGGCGATGCTCGTGGTTCTGGAGACGCTGACGCCGATCGAGCGGGCGGTGTTCGTGCTGCGTGAGGTGTTCGGGTTCGCGCACGCGGAGATCGCGACGGCGCTGGACCGGAGCGAGGCGTCGGTACGCCAGGTCGCGCACCGGGCCCGCGAACACGTGCAGGCGCGGCGCCCGCGCTTCGACACCGACCCGGAGCAGCGCCGGGCGGTCACCGAGCGCTTCCTTCGCGCCACCGCGGAGGGCGACCTGGCCGAGCTGATGGAGGTTCTCGCTCCCGACGTCGTCATGATCAACGACACCGACGGGAAGGTGCGCGCCGCCCGCCGCCCGATCGTGGGCGCGGACAAGGTGGCCCGGTTCCTCCGCGGCCTGGTGGCGCGCGGCGAGATGGCCGGTTACCGGTTCGAGTACGCGGAGCTGAACGGCGAGCCCGGCGTCGTCGGCTGGCTGGACGGGCGGCTGGACGTGGCCGGTCTCATCGAGACGAGGGACGGCCAGGTCGTGCAGGTGCTGGGGTTCCGGAACCCGGATCGGCTGACCGGTGTGCGGCGCATGTGGAGATGAGCGTCCCGCCCCGGCCGGCCGGCATGGCGGATATTGACACAACCCGATGCCGGGCGGCCGGATGCCGGGACGTTTCGGTGATGTTTTGCGGCTATTTCAGAAAGGCGACGGCTCAGAGCCGGGTGACCTTCGGGTTCGGCAGGGCGATGCGGCGTACCGCGGTGCCGAAATCGACGTGTACCTCGTGGTCGCCGGGCACGCTGACAACGCGGCCAAGACCGTGACGGTCGTGAGTGAGCAGGTCATCGACGGAGAACTTCTGGAGGGGGGGAGGGGCAGCGGGGCGGAACGGGCTAGAAGGAAAAACAGGCCTCGCGGCCGGTGTACGAGAGGTCATTACGCCAGTGTGCCGCTCAGGCGCGCCGTTGTGTAGCCCTCTTTGGAAGACTATGTCAACTCTTGACCATCAGTTCGGCGGGCAGCGTTGAACACCTGTTCCCGCTCGTCCGGCACGCTGCCGTGACAGTAGTGAAGGCCTAGGAGACGCCCGCGGAAACGGACCTGGCGGACGACGACCGACCGGCCTGCGCGGGGCGGCTGGCGACCTGGTGCGCGACCAGTATGGCGGCGAAGGCGAGCGCCGTCGCGGCCACCACGCCGAGCGCGGCACCCACGTACGCCGTCGCCAGATCGGACCGTTCGGTGACCTCACCGGCGGTGTTCAGCACGTCGCGGGTGCGCAGGAGCGCCGACGCGGACATGGCGCCGGCGACCCCGGCCGCCACGACGAAGAGACCGGTGACGACGGCCGTCGGGGCGTTGCCGACCGGCGGCGACGGCATGCGCTCCGGGCTGCTCAGCGCGGTGAGCACCGTCGCCAGCCCGGCCCAGGCGAGCACGACGGTGACGGCGGCGACGACGTCGGACGGCCGGTGCCAGCCGCCCACCATGGTCGAGACACCGGTGAGGGCGGTGTACCCGGCGCCGACGATCGCGACCGCCGGCCGGGCGCGTCGCGGCACCACCAGGACCAGCGCGGCCGCGACGCTCGCCGCGACCGTCGTGTGCCCGCTGGGCAGCGAGTTGTCCAGCGGGCCGGTGTCGGCGGCGAGACGCGGGCGGTCCAGTACGACGTGCTTGAGCACCTGGGTGGTGAGGTTGGCGCCGCCGACCAGCACGATGACCTGCAGCGCAAGCAGCCACCGCTGCCGCATCAGGGCGATGAGCGCGACCGCGCCGAGCACGACCACGACGAACGGGACCGACACGACGTCGAGCACCTGCTCCGCGCCGGACCACAACGTGGACCGGCCGATGCCGGAGCCGCGGAAGGCGACCTGGTCGATGCGCTGCCCGACAGCGGTGTCGACGAACCATCGCCAGCTCGCCCAGGTGCCCAGAGCGCCTGCCAGGAACATCAGCAGGCCGAGGACGACCCCTCCGGGCCGGGGCGAGTAGGGGCGCATGCTCCGAGGGTAGTCAGAGACACTGTGAATCTCGCCCGATCGACCCGCCGGGGGGTCACCGGACCTTGTCGAAGAACGCCCGGATGTCCTCGACGTGCCCGGCGGGCTCTTCCATGGCGACGAAGTGGTGCCGGCCCGGATTACCCTCGGGCCAGTGCACGATGGTGTTGTCCCGCTCGGCCAGCCGCTGCATCAGCGCCGAGCCGCCGCCGTAGACGCCTGACGGCACCGCCTTCTGGCCCTTCGGCCACGCGAAGCGCGCACCGTCGGCGTTGCCCAGCCCTTCGTACATCGGCCATGACGACGTCCCCGCCGTCTTCGTGAACCAGTAGATGCTGACGTTGTCGAGGAACAGGTCGCGGTCGATGACGTCCAGCAGCGGCTGGTCGGACATGGAGAACTCCTGGAACTTGTGCGCGTGCCAGGCCAGCAGCGCCACCGGCGAGTCGTGCCAGCCGTGACCGAAGGTCTGCGGTGCGGCGCGCAGCAGCGCGTGGTGGTCGACGCCGCCCGCCATCCACTGCTGCATGAGGTCCCACTCGGCCCGCTCGGCTTCGGTCATGCCGGGCACGTCGTCCTCGGTCGGGAAGCCGAAGCCGCCGTCGATGTGCACGCCGACGACGCGGTCCGGGTGCTGCCGGGCCAGCTCCGGCGCGACGTACGCGCCCAGGTCGCCGCCCTGGGTCCCGTAGCGGTCGTAGCCGAGGCGGTCCATCAGTTGCCCGTACGTCGCCGCGACGGCGCCGATGCCGAACCCCGTCGTGCGCGGAGCCGCCGAGAAGCCGAAGCCGGGCACGGACGGCACGACGACGTGGAACGCCTGCGCCGGCTCGGCGCCATACGCTCGCGGGTCGGTGAGCAGCGGGATCGTGCGCGCGAACTCGACGAACGAGTTCGGCCAGCCGTGCGTCAGGACCAGCGGCAGCGCGTCCGGCTCCGGCGAGCGCACGTGCAGATAGTGGAGATCCAGTCCGTCGATCTCCTCGACGAACTGCGGGAACGCGTTCAGCCGAGCCTCGCGGGCGCGCCAGTCGTAGCCGGTGCGCCAGTACTCGGCGAGGTCACGCAGCCAGGCGGTCGGCACGCCGCGGTCCCACCCGTCGCCGGGCAGCTGCGGTGTCCACCGGGTGCGGGCCAGACGTTCGCGCAGGTCGTCGAGGTCGGACTGAGGGACGGCGATGGTGAAAGGTGTCATGCGCCGGACGCTAGGGGCCATCTAGGTCTGTTCTTGTCCTAGTTATGGCGCATGCTGGGATCCATGACCGACACCCCGGCTCGGCTGCTCGCGCTGCTGTCCCTGCTGCAGACGCCGCGCGAGTGGCCCGGCAGCGAGCTGGCCCAGCGGCTGGGCGTCAGCCCGCGCACCGTCCGCCGCGACGTCGACCGGCTCCGCGACCTGGGCTATCCGGTCGATGCGACGCTGGGCGCGGCGGGCGGCTACCGGCTGGTCGCGGGCGCCGCGCTGCCGCCGTTGCTGCTCGACGACGAGGAGGCGGTGGCGATCGCGGTGGGGCTGCGGGCGTCCGCCGGGGCTGCTGTCGCGGGCATCGAGGAGGCGTCGGTGCGGGCGCTGGGCAAGCTGGAGCAGGTGCTGCCGCCGCGGCTGCGGCACCGGGTGCGGACGCTCGGCGCGGCGACGCTGCCGCTCGGCGCCGACGGGCCGGTGGTCGACCCGGAGGTGCTGACGGCGCTGGCAGCGGCCGCCGCGACCCGGGAGCGGGTGCGGTTCAGCTACACGTCCGGTGACGCGACGGAGTCGGGCCGGCTGGTCGAGCCGCTGGCGCTGGTGCCCGCCGGACGCCGCTGGTACCTCGTCGCCTGGGACGTCGACCGGGCGGCCGGCACGTCCTCGTCCGCCCGTGACGTCGACCGGGCCCCTGCGCAGACCCCGCCCGGTTGGGAGGGTCATCCCACCCTACGGGCGGGCGCCGACAACCACGGTCATCTCGGCAGCGAGGGCGACGGCTGGCGGACGTTCCGGGTGGACCGCATCGCGCGGGTCCAGCCGACCGGCGTGCGGGTGCGCGAGGAGCGGACGCTGCCGGCCGACGACGCCGCGGCCTATGTCGCCGGGCGGCGCACCGACTGGGGCACGCCGCGGTTGCGCGTCGTGGTGACGTTCGAGGCGCCGGCGAGGGCGGTGGCAGGCCGGCTCGGCGACGCGCCGGGGCAGGTCGTCGCGGTGGACGACGGGCACTGCCGGCTGGACGCCCGGCGGGACGACTCGATGGACTGGCTGGCGTCCCGTCTGGTGGCGCTCGGCTGCCCGTTCACCGTCCAGGAACCGCCCGCGCTGCGGGTGGCGGTCGCGGCCTTGGGAGCGCGCGCGGCCGCCGCCGTCACGGCGTCGAGCCCAAGTTGATCTTGGAGTTGTTCGGCAATGCCGGGTGAAATGTCCGATGGAGCGCCGAACTACTCCAAGATCAACTTGGGTCGGGGTGGGGAGGAGGTCAGCGGGGGACGGGGATCGCCAGCCCTGCGGCACCCGGCGTGGAAGGCGCCGTGACGCTGCGGCTGACCCCGTACCACTCGTGGGGCAACCGCGGCTCGTCGACGATGCGCGTCTGGCTCCCGGCTAGATGATCACGTTGAGTGGGGGTGCTCCCGCTTCACCAGGAATGGATGCCTGGCGAAGCGAGCAGACCCCTACTCAACGTGATCATTTCCAGGCGGGCGTCAGCGGAAGCGGGGGTTGGCGGGGTGGTCGGGCAGGTTGACGACGATCGCCTCGCCGCTGGTCCGTGCGACGACGATGCGGGCCGGCTCGGTGGTGGACGGGTTCTCCTCGACGTGCAGTGCGCCGGCCGGGACGTAGACGAAGTCGCCCGCCTCGGCCACCACGTGCTCGGTCAGGCCGGACCCGTACCACCAGCGCGTCACGCCGTCGAGCACCAGCACGGCGGTCTCGGACTCGCCGTGGTGGTGCACCTCGGTGGCGTGCCCGGCCGGCAGTTCGGCGATGCCCATCCAGATGCCCGCCGATCCGGTCATCGACGTCGAGACGGCGGACAGGCGGACCAGCCCGCCCGCCGTCTGGGCGGTGGCGCCGGACAGCTCGCCGCGGCGGACCAGCCGCACGCTCGCCTCACTCATCTCTGCGTCCCTTCCACGGGCAGGAACACCCGCATCGTCGACGGGCCGCGCAGGCCCCACAGGTAGAGCGGCACCAGCGTCAGCTCGTGCTCGGTCGTCTCGGCCTCGGGCGCCGCCGCGCCGTACGGCCAGGCGGGCATCGCGGCCTCGGTGGTGGTCCGGACGGTGGTGGCGACGCCGACGGCATCCGGGTCCAGGCCGTCGACGCCGGCCGGCACCTCGGTCAGCTTGGGTCGCGACTCCGGCAGGGTGTGCCGCGCCTCGGCGGCGCCGCCGGGGACCTCGGCGCAGTAGACGAGCGGCCCACGCTCGACGGCGACCGTGCCGCGCACCGCGTCGATGCGCGGGTCCGGGACGCTCAGCCGCGGCGTGGTGTCCAGCCGTAGCGTCAGCCGGTCGCCGGGGCGCCAGTTGCGCCGCGCCCGGGCCGTCCCCGGCACCACGACGCGCACGTCGCCGGCCACCTCGATGCGGGCCGACCGGGCCCAGCCGGGCACCCGGACCGCCAGCTCCCAGTCGCGGCCGTCCGCCTCCACGATCTCGATCTCGACGCTGCCGTCCCACGGATAGGACGTGTGGACGCGCACCACGACCCGCTGGCCGGCCACGTCGGTCGCGATGCGGGCCGCGGTCAGCTGGTGCAGCTGCAGGCCGCCGGCGTCCGTGGTCGCCACGTAGCCGGCGAACGACGCGAACAGCCGGGCCAGGTTCGTCGGGCAGCAGGACACCCAGAACCATGGCGCCCGCGGCGTGTCCTTGCGGAACGGCGCCTCGTCGTCGCCCGGTTCCGGCAGCGGGTGCCGCACATGCAGCGGGTTGACGTAGAGGAAGCGCCGCCCGCTGGGATGCAGGGCCGTGGCGACCATGTTGAACAGGGCCCGCTCGGCGTAGTCGGCGAACCGCGGTTCGCCGGTGGCCAGCGTGAACCGCCAAGCGGCCATGACACCGGCGATCGCGCCGCAGGTCTCGGCGTAGGCCCGCTCCGTCGGCAGCTCGTAGTCGTGGCCGAACGACTCGCCGAGGTGCCGCGAGCCCATGCCGCCGTGCAGGTAGGTGCGGGTCGCGACGGTGCGGTCCCACTGCGCGACCAGGTGCTCGACCAAAGCGTCGTCGCCGGTTTCGACGGCGTGGTCGAGTGCGCCAGCGGTCAGGTAGAGCGCCCGGACGGCGTGCCCGCGCAGGACGTCGACATCGCGCAACGGGCTGTCGTCGAGGTAGTACTCGGGGCCGATCGCGTGGTGCTCCAGGGTGTCGTGGCCACGCCGGGCCAGGAACCGTCCGGCCAGGTCGAGGTAGCGCTCCTGTCCGGTGACGCGGGCCAGCTCGACCAGCGCCGCCTCGATCTCCGGGTGGCCGTCGATCCGGGTGTCGCCGTCGCCCCCGAAGGTCGCGACGGCGTGGTCGGCGGCGGCCAGCGCGGCCGCCGTCAGGTCGTCCTCGGCGCCACCGCGCAGGCGCGCCACGCCGGCCTGGATCAGGTGCCCGTAGCAGTACAGCTCGAAGCCGTGGCTGAGGTTCGTGTACTTCTCCGCGGCGTGCCGGTGCCCGAACCAGGTGTTGAGGTAGCCGTCGGGCTCCTGAGCCGAGCGGATCAGCGCCCCGAGGTCGGCCAGCCGCTCGCCCGCGGGACCGGACGGCGTCCGGCTCGCCTCCCAGGCCAGCGCCTCGGCCGTCTTGTACACGTCGGCGTCGGTGAACAGCTTGCCCTGACGGGGCCGCGCGTCCTCGCCCGCCGCCGCCCGCCGGAACGCGTCGGTCCAGCCCAGCCGGTCGATCCAGTCCAGCGCGTGCGGGAGGACGGTGCTCGCGTTGAGGTCCTGCCGGGCCTGCCAGAACCCGTCCTCGAGGACGACGTCGCCGGCCGGGACCGGGGTCAGCCGCCCGCGTGACGGTGCGACGGGCAGGCCGCGCTGCGGATGGGACGCGTCGGGCATGGAGCCTCCTGGGGTGTCAGAGGGGACGGCGGTCGGCTCAGCCACGCAGCGCCCCCGCGAGCAGGCCGCGCACGTAGTGCCGCTGCAGCAGCAGGAACAGCACGACGCAGGGCAGCGCAGACACGATGACGCCGGCCTGCAGCGCGCCGAGGTCGACCGCGCCGAAGTCGCCGGAACGCAGGCTGACCAGGGCGATCGGCAGCGTGAACCGGGAGCCGTCGTTGAGCAGGATGAGCGGGGTCAGGAACTCGTTCCAGGCGGCGAAGAACGCGAACAGCCCGACGGTCACGACGCTCGGCACGACCGCCGCGAGCGACACCCGCAGCATCGCGCGGGTCTCGGAGCAGCCGTCCAGCATGGCCGCCTCCTCCAGCTCCTCGGGCACCGCGGAGAACGCGATGCGCATCATGAACACCGAGAACGGCAGCTGGAACATGATCATCACCAGCGCGACGCCGATCAGCGTGTTCTGCAGGCCGAGGTCGCCGAGCAGCACATACAGCGGGATCAGGATCGTCGGGTGCGGGATCATCAGGATCGCCAGGATGAGCACGAAGATCAGGTTCTTGCCGCGGAACGTGTACCGCGCGAACCCGTAGCCGGCCGGAATGGCCAGCGCCAGCGACCCGGCCACCGTGATGACCGTGACGACGGCGCTGTTCCACAGGTACGTCGGCAGGCCGGCGCCGAAGTCGGCCAGCTTGCCGTAGTTGTCCGTGGTGAGGCCGCCGCCGTCGGTCACCGACAGGATCGCGGCCCGCACCAGCGGGAACGCGAACAGCAGCGCGAGCAGAGCGGCCAGGACGCCGGAGACGACGCCGGCGCGGCGGTGTCTCGCCCGGCGCGCTGCGCCGGGGGCGGCCGTCGGCCTCGTGAGCAGGGCGGTCATGACGGTCACCTCTCCCGGCGCAGCGCGAGCAGCTGGACGACGTTGAGCACGATCAGCCCGCCGAGCACGACCATCGAGATCGCCGCGGCCGAGCCCAGGTCGAGGAACGAGAACGCCTCGCGCACGATGACGATCACCAGCGTGACGGTCGAGTTGTCCGGCCCGCCGTTCGTCAGCACGTAGAACTGCTCGAAGGCCAGCAGCGCGCCGGTGATGATGAGGATCGTGCAGAGCGCCAGCGACGGGCGCAGCAGCGGCAGCGTCACGTGCCGCAGCGTCTGCCACCGGTTGGCGCCGTCCAGCCGGGCCGCCTCGTAGACGTCGTCGGGGATGGACTGCAGCCCGGCCAGCAGGATCAGCATGTAGAACCCGGCGAACCGCCAGGTCATCATGATGACGACCGACAGGAACGCCGTCCCGGGCTGACCCAGCCAGTCGATCGGCCTGTCGATGAGCCCGAGCCCGGTGAGCGCGTCGTCCACCGGCGACAGCCCGGCGAAGTACAGCTCGTAGAACAGCAGCGCCGCCGACGTCAGGCCCACGGCGGCCGGCAGGAAGAACGCCGTCCGCAGCAGTCCGACGCCGCGCCGCGGCCGCCGGACCAGCATCGCCAGCCCCAGCGCGACCGCGAGCAGCACGACCAGGATCACCGCCGCGTACTTCGCGGTGAACCCGAGCGCCTGGCCGACCAGATCGTTGCCGGCGATCGCGCGGTAGTTCTCCAGGCCGGTGAAGGACGGCTCGCCCAGCAGCGGCCAGTCCGACACCGACATCCGCGCCGCCAGGACCAGCGGCACGACGAACAGGCCCACCGCGACCAGCGCCGCCGGCAGGACGAGCAGGAATCCGGTGCGCGGACGGCGGATGCTGTGCCGCCGTCCGCGCCGCCGGGTGAGGGCGATCGCGCTCACGTCGCTCCGATCAGTTCCGCTGCAGCGAGTCGTTCACGGCGCCGTTGAGCTCGGGCACCTCCGCCGCGGGATCGTCGCCGAACAGCCCGGCCCGCATCAGCGGCAGCCCCGGCCCGTTCGGGTCGTTGAAGGTCTGGAAGAAGTTGCCCGCGTACGGTGTGCGGCCCTCGCCGACCAGTTCGTTCAGCAGCACCAGCCGGGGGTCCTGCTCGGAGTACTGGTTCGACGCGAGGTCGGTGCGGACGGTGAGGTTCTTGTTCTTCGCCATGACCTCGAGCTGCGCCTCGTCGCTGAGCGTCCACTCGACGAAGTCCCAGGCGGCGTCCGCCTGCTCCGACGACGAGGAGATGCCGAGGACGTCGCCGCCCACGAACGACGAGCGGCCGCCGTCGACGCCCGGGATCGGCACGACGCCGATGCTGAGCGCGTCCGACTCCGGGATGGTCGCGAGCGCCTTCGAGCCGAGCAGCGAGAACGCCGCCTGGCCGTTCGCGAACGGCTCGTTCTGGGTCGGGCCGGCCTCGTTCCGCGCGGCCTCGGGGATCGCGCCGTCGGCGAACAGCTGGTTGTACGCCTCGAACACCTCCAGCGCCTCGGGCTGGTCCAGCAGCGACTCGGTGCCGTCCTCGCCGAGCACCTCGCCACCGGAGGCCCAGATGGACGGCCAGATGGTGAAGACCAGGCAGCCGCCGCAGCTGCCGGCGACGTAGAGGCCCTGGACGTCCGGATTCGCCGCCTGGATCGTCGCGATGTTGTCCGCGAGTGCCCGCAGCGTCGGCGCCGGGTCGGCCGGGTCGACGCCGGCCGCCTCCAGGATCTTCGTGTTGACGTAGAGCGCCGAGGTGTCGACCACGTGCGGGACCGCGTAGCGCTTGTCATCGACCGTGCCCGCGTCGATGTGCGAAGGCGCCAGCGCGTCGGCGTGGTCGAGCGAGTCGATGCGGTCGCCGATGTCCTGCCAGAGTCCGAGCTGCGCGTAGTTGGGCGCCTCGACGACGTTGGCGGCCAGCAGGTCCGGCAGCTCGCGGCCGCCGGCCGCCGCCGCCACCTTCTGCAGGTAGCTGTCGAACGGGACGACGGTCAGCTCGATCTGGTTCTCGTGCGTGGCGTTGTACGCCTCGACCAGCGCCTCGGTCTGCGGCGCCGTCACCGAACGGGCCCACATCGTCAGCGTCGCGCCGGTGTCGCCACCCGCGTCAGCGGTGTCGTCGGTCTGCCCGCCGGTGCTGGTCGGTTCGTCGTCGGAGCCGCAGGCCGCCAGCAGCAGTGCCGTCGCGGCGACGGCGGCCGCGAGGCGGGCCGGGCGGGCTCGTCGTTGAACGCGCGCCATGGTGTCCTCCTGGATGTGATCCTTAACATTTTCACGATGCATGTGCTGGGTGCCTGGACGTGCCGGTTCGGGTGGGTGTGGGTCAGGTCGACAGGGGCGGTGCGGTGCTGGCCCGCAGGATCAGGCTCGGCGGCGCGAGGGTCACGCTCTCGACCCCCTCGCGGGTCCCGGTCTCGATCTGGCGGAGGGCCAGCTGGACCGTGTGGCGGCCCAGCTCGGCGAAGTCCTGCCGCAGCGTGGTGAGCGACGGCCGGTAGTACGCGGCGTCCGGTACGTCGTCGAAGCCGACGACGCTGACGTCCTCGGGTGCGCGGACGCCGCGCTCGGCCAGCGCGTGGAACAGACCCAGCGCCATCTGGTCGTTGGCGCTGAACACGGCGGTGACGTCGTCGCGGCCGGCCAGTGCCAGCCCCGCGGCGTGCCCCGACCGTGCCGTCCAGTCGCCCTCGACGGGCGGCGGAACCTCGCGTCCGGCCTGCTCCAGTGTGCGCTGCCAGACGGTCCGGCGGATGTCGGCCTCGGCCCAGCCGGCCGGTCCGGCGATGTGGTGCACCGTCCGGTGGCCCAGGCCGAGCAGGTACTCGACCGCCTGGCGCACGCCCGGCCCGGAGTCGTACGACACGCTCGGCACGCCCGCCGAGCGCAGCCCGCCCACCGTCACCAGCGGCAGGTCGGACGGCAGCGGCCCGAGGAGCGGCTGGTCCTCGGGGTGCGGGTCGACCACGATCACGGCGTCGACCAACTGCTGCCGCAGCGACTCGACGGCCTCACGCAGGGTGCTGCGGGCCATCGGCGGGAGGTTGAGGATGCGCAGCCCGTAGCCGGCCGACCGGGAGTCCTGCTCGATGTGGCGCAGCGCCGACGCGGGGCCGTACAGCTCCTCGTTCAGCACCACCAGGCCGAGCGTCCGGGACCGGCGGGTGATCAGCGTGCGGGCGGCGACGTTGGGGATGTAGCCGAGCACGCGCATTGCCTCGCGGACCCGCTCGCGGGTCGACGGACGGACGCGCGGATGGTCGTTGAGCACCCGCGACACCGTCTGGTGCGAGACGCCGGCATGCCGGGCGACCGCGTGGATGTCCGGCGGGCGGTTCGCCTTGCCGTCTGCGGGTCGCTCGGTCATGGGAGCAAATGTGAACCATCACATCCGGTTCGTCAACCGCATCGCCGACGCGATTCGAATAGTCATACAAGATGATGAATGCTAGGTTGCCGCTCGTGAGCGAGACCGACAGCGTCCTCGCGCCCCGCTACCGCGGCCGGGTCGCGCTGGTCACCGGCGCCGGCTCCGGCATCGGCGCCGCGACCGCGCAGCGGCTGGCCGCCGAGGGTGCCCACGTCCTGCTGGCCGACGTCGACGAAGCCGCCCTGGGCGGCGCGGTCGAGGCGTCCGTGACCGCCGCGGACTTCGGCGGCGGCGCGGAGGGGATGTCGCTGGACGTCGCCGACGAGGACGGCTGGGCGCGGGTCGCCCGGCGCCTGGAGGACGGGCCCGGCCGGCTGGACCTGCTGCACTCGAACGCCGCCATCGCCGTGATCGAGCCGGCCGACCGGCTCGCCGTGGCCGACTGGCACCGGCAGCTCGACGTCAACCTCACCGCGACGTTCCTCGCCGTGCGTGCGCTGGTCGGCCAGCTGACCCGCAGCCGCGGGTCGATCGTCATCACGTCGTCGGTACACGCGATGCGCGGGCTGCCCGGCCGGCCGGCCTATGCGGCGACGAAGGGCGCGCTGCTCTCGCTCGGCCGGCAGCTGGCCGCCGACTACGGCCCGGACGTGCGCGTCAACACCGTCGTCCCGGGGCCGATCATGTCGCCGGCCTGGGACGACGTCAGCGAGGCGGACCGCGAGCGGAGCATCCGCGCCACCACGCTGGCCCGGTTCGGCCGGCCCGACGAGGTGGCCGCCGCGGTGGCGTTCTTCGGCTCCGCCGACGCCTCCTACGTCACCGGCGCCAGCCTGGTCGTCGACGGCGGCTGGAGCGTGACGGCGGACTCCGCATGAGCCCCCTCGGCGCTGGTCTTGCGGACGCCGCGCTCGCCGGTCCGCGCCTCGCGCTCGCGGGTTCTCCGGTCGCGCTCGCCGGTCCGCGCCTCGCGCTCGCGGGCCGAGGTCGGGTCCCCTCCCGGCCGGGTGGGAGGCCCACCCTACGGGCGGGCACCGACAGCACCGGCGCTCGCGCCCACGCCACCCGGTCGGCCGGGGCCGCAGCAGCTCCGCCCGCCGGACCTGCAGCTATCCGACCGGCCGCGGATCGAGGAGCGTCGGCATGAGTATGTTCAGGGGCATCCACGGCGCCGTGGTCGCGCATCTCGGCGAGGTGATCGTCCGCGGCGACGTCGCGCCGGGCGCGGCCCTCGATCCGGTGAAGCTCGAGGAAGAGCTGGGCGTCAGCCGCACGGTCGTCCGCGAGGCGCTGCGCGTGCTGGCCGCCAAGGGCATGGTCGACGCCCGGCCGAAGCGCGGCACCATCGTCCGCCCGCGCGAGGAGTGGGCGCTGCTCGACGCCGACGTGCTGCGGTGGCAGGCGCAGAACCGCGCCGACGACGTGTTCCTGGGTGACCTCGCCGAGGTCCGCGACATCGTCGAGCCGGCCGGTGCGCGACTGGCGGCGGCCCGCCGCACCGACGCCGACCTCGCCGCGCTGAGCGAGGCCCTCGATCGCATGGCCGATCCGGACGCCTCGGTCGACGCCGTCGTCGAGGCCGACCTCGCGTTCCACCGGGCGTTGCTGGCCGCCGCGCACAACGCGCTGCTGCGGCAGTTGGAGGAGGTCATCGCGACCGGCCTGCGCGCCCGTGACCTGCTGGTGCACGGCGGCGGACGGCGGGCCGACAGCGTCCCCGCGCACCGCGTCGTGCTCGATGCCGTCACCCGCGGCGACGCCGACGCCGCCGAGCGCGCCGTCCGTGACCTGCTGATCCAGGCCGACCGCGACGTCCGGGCGATCGCGTCCGGGAAGGAGTCCGAGTGAAGATCACCGCGATCGAGACGTTCCAGGTCCCGCCGCGCTGGCTGTTCTGCCGCGTCGTCACCGACGAGGGGATCGTCGGCTGGGGCGAGCCGGTCGTCGAGGGGCGCGCCGACACCGTCCGCACCGCCGTCCACGAGCTGGCCGACTACCTCGTCGGCCAGGATCCGCTGCGGATCGAGGACCACTGGCAGGTGCTCTCCAAAGGCGGCTTCTACCGCGGCGGGGCGGTGCTCTCCAGCGCCGTCGCCGGGCTGGACCAGGCCCTGTGGGACATCGCCGGCCAGGTGTACGGCGCGCCGGTGCACGCGCTGCTCGGGGGCCCCGTGCGCGACCGCGTCCGCATCTACACCTGGGTCGGCGGCGACGAGCCGGCCGAGGTCGCCGACGCCATCGCGGCCAAGGTGGCCGAGGGCTTCACCGCGGTCAAGATGAACGGGTCCGCTGCGCTGGGGCCGATCGCCACCGTCGCCGAGACCGACGACGTGCTGCGGCGGCTGGCCGCGGCCCGCGAGGTGCTCGGCCCGGACCGCGACGTCGCCGTCGACTTCCACGGCCGGGTCTCGCCGGCCAATGCGCGCCGGCTGCTGCCGCTGATGGCGCCGCTGCACCCGCTGTTCGTCGAGGAGCCCGTGCTACCGGAGCTCGGCGCCCAGCTGGCCTCGGTGGTCGCGTCGAGCTCGGTGCCGATCGCGACCGGCGAGCGGCTGTTCGGCCGGCACGAGTTCGTCGAGCCGCTGGCCGCCGGCGTCAGCGTCGTGCAGCCGGACATCTCGCACGCGGGCGGCATCTCCGAGGTCCGCCGCATCGCCGCGCAGGCCGAGGTGACCGGCGCGAGCCTGGCGCCGCACTGCCCGCTCGGCCCGATCGCGCTGGCGGCGAGCCTGCAGGTGGCGTTCGCGACCCCGAACTTCCTCATCCAGGAGCAGAGCCTCGGCATCCACTACAACGTCGGCAACGATCTGCTCGACTACCTCGTCGACCCCGCCGTCTTCCGGTTCGTCGACGGCCACGTCGAGCGGCCGTCGGCGCCCGGGCTGGGCATCGTGATCGACGAGGACGCCGTCCGCCGCGCCGACGAGGTGGGGCACCGCTGGCGCGCCCCGGTCTGGCGGCACCGGGACGGCTCGTTCGCGGAGTGGTGAGGGCGTCGGTGGCGGCGTCTACGATGCGTTCGTGGCGACCCGGCTCGAGCTCCACGACCACGTGAGGCTGCTGGCCCGCAGCGGCGCGGCACTGCGCGACGCCGCGGTGCGGGCCGGGTTCGAGGCGCCCGTGCCGACCTGCCCGAACTGGGACGTGCGGGCGCTGGTCACGCACCAGGGCATGGTGCACCGCTGGGCGGCGGCCCAGTTGCGCGGCGAGAAGAACCACGACACCGGTGACTCGGTGGAGGCGGCGCGGACGGCGCCCGACCTGCTGGCCTGGTTCGCCGACGGTCTCGACGCACTGCTCGCGACCATCGCGGCCGCGCCCGACGACGTCGATGCCATGGTGTTCCTGAAGGACGCACCGCCGCCGCGACGGTTCTGGGCCCGGCGGCAGGCCCACGAGACCACCATCCACGGCGCCGACGCACTGGCCGCCGACCTCGGCCGGGTGCCGGCGGCGGCCGAAGTGGCCGTCGCGCCGGAGCTGGCCGCCGACGGCGTCGACGAGCTGCTCGCCGGCTTCATCACCCGCGGCCGCGGCAAGCTGCGCACCGACGAGCCGTACACCATCGCCGTCCGGGCCACCGACACCGGCGACGCCTGGCTGCTGCGGGTCGAGCCGGAGTCGCTGACGACGACGGCGGGCGCCGCGCCGGAGCCGGCGCCGGACGCCGAGCTGTCCGGCACCGCGGCGCAGCTCTACCTCGGCCTGTGGAATCGCGGCGACGAGCTCACCGCCACCGGCCGCCCGAGCATCCTGCGCGACTGGCGCGCCCAGGTGCGGGTGCGCTGGAGCTGACGCCTACTCGACGCCCGCGGAGAGGCCGCCGAACTCCTGCTGCAGGTCGTCGCCGGACGACCCGCCCAGGCTGAGGATCGCGATGACGGCACCGACGGCGATGGCGAGGCCGATGAGGATGACGACCGCCACTTCCAGGCGGTAACGCCGTTCTTCCGTTGCCTTGGGTTGACTCACGGATCCCCCCGAGAAGTCCACGGACCGAGAAGAATTGTTCCAAAGACATACCTTAGAGGTGCTGTCAATCGATACGTGGAGATCGTTCCCTTTCCGTGGTCCAGTGAATCCTGGACATTCCGACGTTGTCGGAGCGCCGTGCCAGGATCGGAACGTGCTCACCATCAGCGCCGAACAGCGCCGCGCCCGGCTGCTGCGCCGGCACCACCTCGCCCGGGAGACGCCGGCGGGGTCGGTCGCCGCCGCGGCCGGCGGCATGGTCGTCCTGCACGCCACCGACCCCGCCACGGTATACGTGTCGGCGCTGGTCAGAGCACCTGAGGCGACGCTCGGCGACGTGTCGGCGGCGCTCTACGACGACCACACGCTGGTCAAGCTCATCGCCATGCGGCGCACCATGTTCGTCACGCCCACGGAGTTCGTGCCGGTCGTGCACAGCGCCGCCGGGCTGGCCATCGCCGAGCGCCTGCGCCGCCAGCTGGTCCAGCAGCTCAGCACACTGCCCACCGACCCGCCCGTCGAGGGCGACGTCGCCGCCTGGCTGGCCGACGTCGTGACCGGCACCGAGAAGGCGCTCGACGAACGCGGTGAGGCGCTGGCCACCGAGCTGGCCAAGGCCGAACCGCGGCTGCGCACGGCCGTCCTGCCGACCACGGACAAGAGGTGGGACGTCAAGCAGAACATCACCAGCCGCGTGCTCACGCTCATGGGCGCCGACGGCCGCGTCGTGCGGGGCCGGCCCGCGGGGACATGGCTGTCGCGGCAGCACCGGTGGGCGTCGGTGCGCGGGTTGTGGCCCGACGGCCTGCCCGACGTGCCCGAGGCCGACGCGCGTGCCGAGCTGGCCCGGCGCTGGCTGCGGGTGTTCGGCCCGGCCACGGTCGCCGACGTGCAGTGGTGGACGGGGTGGACCCTCGGCGTCACGCGCAAGGTCCTCGCCGGGCTCGACACCGCGGACGTCGAGCTCGACGGCGAACCCGGCATCGTCCTCGCCGACGACGTCGAGCCCGAGGCCGACCCCGCGCCGGTGGCCACGCTGCTCCCCGCCCTCGATCCCACGCCGATGGGCTGGCAGCGACGCGACTGGTTCCTCGGCCCGCACCGCGAGGCACTGTTCGACCGCAACGGCAACATCGGGCCCACGGTGTGGTGGGGCGGGCGGGTGGTCGGCGGCTGGGGCATGCAGGGCGGCGCCATCCGGTGGCGGCTGCTCGAGGACGCCGGCGCCGAGGCGGCCGCCGCCGTCGAGCAGGCCGCCGCCTCGCTGGAGCCGCGGCTCGGCGGCGCGTCGATCATCCCGAGCTTCCGGACGCCGCTGGAGCGCGAGCTCGCGGGCGGCTGACGACATGCACCGGCCGCCGCCGTTCCCCGTCGCTCAGGGCGTCCCGCCGGCCGGCCCGGTGCTGTCCTGGTTGTGCAGCGCCAGCCAGCGTCCCCGCTCGAACACGAACGTCACCCCGATGACCAGCGGTTCACCGGGGGCGTCCGCGGCCGGCGTGTAGACGGAGTCGAAGAGGACGAAGCCGGTGCCGCAGCCGCGAACCTCCCGGGTCAGCTCGGCGAACGTCTGGGTCCAGCCGGGTACGGCGAAGAACCGTTCGATGAAGCCCATCGTCTGGTCCTTGCCGTAGAGGACGCCGCCGTCGGCGAAGACGGCGGTGACGTCCTCGTGCAGGACCGCGGCGAAGCCGTCGACGTCGCGATCGTGGGTGGTCTGCACGTAGGCGTCGACGGCACGGTCGAACGCCTTGGCGCACATGCGGTGCGCAAGCCCGGCGGGTGACGCCTCGGCGCTGGTGTCGGCATGCGAGACCGCGGGGAGCGCGGCGGCGGCGAGGACGGCGACGGCCGGCAGTGCGGCCCGGGCGCGGATCTTCATGGTGCTCCTCTCAGGGGACGGTGCGCCCGAGTCAAGAGCAGGGCCGGACGACGGCGAAGAGATTCGACCTGGGTCGAATCCGGGCGGCCGGGGTTATCGTGCATCCGTGATCGTGGTGGACGTCGACAGCGCGAGCCTCGCGAAGGTACGGCTGACGCCGTCGCCGGCCTATGAGCTGGTCGGATGGCTGTTGCTCGCGGCTCAGGGGCGTCGGCACCCGGTGTTCGGTGATCCGGGCCCGGCGGCCCGGGCGGCCCTGCGCGACCCGCGGACCGCGCTCGTCGCCTCGGTTCTGCCACCGGCGGGCCGCGGGTACATCCCCGATCTCCTGACGCCACAACCGCCGGCCGGGCGGCGCGCCCACGTGCTCGCGGCGCAGCTCGACGCCGTCGCCGCCACCCCGGCCGTCGCCGTGGACCAGCAACTCGCCTGGTGCGCGGCGGAGCGGCCGATGCCGGGCGAGGTGCGCGCCGCCGCGAGCGCCGGCACCTTCGCCGTTCGCGTCGCGGAGGGCATGCGCACGTTCTGGCGGGCGACGCTCGCCGACGGCTGGGCCGCGCTGCGCGACACGCTCGACGCCGACATCCGGGTTCGCTCGCACCGCCTCGCCGAGCTCGGCGTCGGCGCCGTGCTCGCCTCCCTCCACCCGGACCTGAGCTGGGTCGACGGCAGACTGGAGGTGCGCAAGCCCTACCGGGAACGGCTGGCGCTGCGCGACGACGAGCTGGTGCTGGCGCCGTCCGCGCTGCGCTGGCCGGCGTTGAGCGTGCAGGTCTGCGCGCCCGGCAACGCCGTGCTCAGCTACCCGGCCGACGGCCTGGGTACCGGGCCGGCTGCTGGGCACCGTCGCCGCCGGGCGGTGTCGGCGTTGCTCGGCAGCACCCGCGGCGCGTTGCTGTGCGACCTCGGCGAGGCGCGGTCCACCGGCGATCTCAGCGCGCGGCACGGCCTGGCCGCCGCGACCGTCTCGCACCACCTCGGTGTGCTGCTGCGGGCCGGGCTGGTGGCCCGCACCAGGGACGGCCGGGTGGTCCGCTACCAGCGCAGCGCCCGCGGCGACGTGGTGGTCGGCGACTGACGGGGTGCGTGCTGTCGGCGGCTGCGCCTAGGCTCGGAGTCATGTGCCGCAACATCAGACCACTCAACAACCTGGCCCCGCCCGCCTCCAACGACGAGGTCTACGACGCCGCGTTGCAGTACGTGCGCAAGCTCGCCGGCACCCGTAGCCCGTCGCAGGCCAACCGCGAGGCGTTCGACCTCGCCGTCGAGGAGATCGCGCATTCCACGCGCCACCTCCTCGACGCGCTGGTCACCAACGCCCCGCCGCGCGACCGTGAGGTCGAGGCGGCCAAGGCGCGGGCACGCTACGAGGCGCGCATCGCGGCCGGCGCACCGCGCTGACGGCCGCCGGTCACAGTCCGCATCGCCGCAGCTCGTCGTCGAACGCCCGACGGCGCCGGTAGCGATCGCGGAGGCTGGCCAGGTAGGTGTCGAACTCCGCCGATCGGTTCGCCTTCGCCGCGGCGTCGCGCATGCTCCGGAGCAGCCGTGCGGCCGTCTGGTAGTTCCGGCGGTCCGCGATGACCACCGCCTCGTCGACCAGACGGCGGTAGTGCGGGAGCGTCGATGCCGGGTCGATCCGCACCTGCGCCCGGAACAGCCGCCGCCAGAGGTCGAGGCCGATCCGCTCCGGCAACGTCTCCGCCGCCGCCCACGCCGCGCCCGATTCGCCGCGGCGCAGCAGTGTCGACACCCAGCCTCGTGGGTCGGCCGCGGCCAGGATCGGGTCGGCCTGGTCCCGCTCAGCGGCCCACGTGCCGGCGTCGATCGCCACCCGTTCGAACGCGGCGTAGGTGGCGGTGGAAGGCCGGTGGCGAAAGTCGTCGCCTCGCAGCCGAGCCGCCTCGTCCAGGGCGCCGTGCCGCTGCGCGTCCTCGACCAGCCGGTCGACCAGGGTCGCGACGAACGGCGACCCGGGGTCGGCGGCGACTCCTCGCCGGGCTTGCTCCGTCGCGAGGTCGGTGTACCCGGCGTCGTCCAGGGCGCTGACGAGATCCGTCACGTGGACGAGGTGGGGCGGGTCGACGTCGAAGTGCGCGATGATCTCGTCCGGGTCCCGGCTCAGGATCGCCAGCCGGCCCCGGGCGTGGCGCACCGCCGACCCGGGCGCCTGGTCGTCGCCGACGTTGTCCAGCAGGCGCCGGTACAGGTCGATCCCGTCGGGTCCGACGGCATCGGCGTACTGGTCGATGTCGACGACGAAGAAGTCCTGCCGGCCGTCGAACATGAACCGGAACAGCCATTCGGCCAGCTTCGTCGCGGCCTTCCGATCGAGACCGACGTGTGCGGCCGCGCTCCGGTGCGCGTCGAGCAAGCGCTCGATCTGTGAACCCTGCGCCCCGGACGAGTCGTCGCTGCGCAGGATGGCGCGCACCGCGTGGTCGATCGCGGCCTGCACCACGGTCAGCAGCTCCGGGGAGGCCGTCTCGCGGGACCGATTCTCCAGCCGCCCGACCGTCGCTTCCGCCTCGTCCGCGTAGGCGTTGGCCTGGGTGTAGTCGTAGGAGCGTCGTCGTGGCCTGAACACCTGCGCGACCTCGTCGGCCAGGGTGGTCACGTCGATATCGGCAGGCTCGTCGTCGTACCTCGCGAGATCGACCGCGGTGTCGTCGGGGTCGTCGCGCGGGCCGCCGCGTGCTGCCGCGATGGCGACGGCCACGCAGTGCTTGCAGAACGCGCCGGTCACGCCGACCGGGCAGTCGCAGAACCAGCTCTCGGTGGCGGCGACGAGCTCGACCCGGTAGTCGTCGGTGCCACGGACCACCGCACTCAGCCGGTCACCGTTCTCGACCACCTCGACCACGTGGCCGCGCTCGGCGTAGGCGCGGCCGCGTTCGACGGTCCGTGAGTCCGCCAGGTCGTGGAGGCCGTCGAGCCAGGGCATGCGCGCGTCAGTCCACGCGCATCGCGATCGGCGTGCCGATCTCGACGGTCCGGCTCACGGTGCACAGGCGGTCGTGCGACTTCTGGACGGCGTCGGGCAGCACCTCGCGCGCGGCGTCGCCGGCCTCGCCCCCGGGGAACCGGATGCGGATCGACACCTCGATGTCCTCGAGCCGGTTGCCCTGATCGTCGCGGATCTTGTTCGCCGTGGTGACCATCTCGAACTTCTCCGGCTCGGCACGGCGCGACGTGATGAGGTCGATGTCGACCGCCGAGCACCCCGCGATCGCGGTCAGCAGCAGCTCCACCGGGGTGAAGTCGCCGTCGTCGCCCTGCCCGAACGGCAGCTCGCCGCCGCGGGCGTTGGTGGCGACGTAGCGGCGCTCGCCGACTCGTCGCAGGGACACCGTCCGTCGTGCGTTCTCAGCCATGCCGTAAGCCTGGCATGCGGCGCCGGGCGGTCAGCGGGCGGTGCGGCCGTGGTGGACCAGGAGCTCGCGGGCGAGCGCGCGCCCGGCGTCGGCCAGCGCGGGCGGGTGGGTGACGAACGCCAGCGGCCCCGCCGCCAGGAGCAGGATGCCGAGGCGCCGTTCCACCGGCGGCAGCAGCCGGACCCGCAACTTCGCCGACTCCGCGTCCTCGTCGAGCAGCTCCGAGCCCTCGGTGAACCGGTCGACCGCCCAGCGCGCGTCCTGCGGCACCACCAGCTCGACCTGCTGCTCGAATCGGGTGCCGGCCAGCCGGTCGTCGACCTCCGGCGGACGCTCGAAGGTCTCGTCCAGCATCGTCGCCTCGCGGATGCCGGTGAGCAGGAAACTGCCGACCACCCGCCCGTCGGTGGACATGCCGGCGTCGCACTCCCAGCCGCGCCGGGTGCGCAACAGGCGGTACGGCGCGATGCGGTGCGCCAGGCCGTCCTCGCGCCACACCGGCGTGTACTCGACCCGCACCCAGCGCCGCTGCTCGATCGCGCGGACGAGGAGGCCGGCCAGCTCGGCCTTCCAGTGGTCGTCGACCGGGCGGATGCCCTGCAGCAGGGTGTCGCCGAGCGCCCGGAGCGCGCCGTCGAGCGCGTCGTTCTCCGGTTCCAGCGACAGCAGCGCCTGGCCGGCGCGGTAGATGTGCGCGAGTTCGGCCGGCGACGTGTGCTGCACGCCGATCTCCGCCGCCGGGTGGTCGGCCGAAGCGCGCACCACCTCGGCGACCGCCGGGTCGACGTCGTCGGTCTCGCCGCCGGCGTTCAGGAACTCGATGCGCACCTGGCGCAGCGGGCCGGGATCGAACGCGGCGCTGTCGGCGCAGTAGAACGCGACCAGCTCGCCGCGCAGCGTCGGCTCGTCCACATCCAGCTCGGCCGCGAGCCGGCGCAGCGGGATGCCGTCGGGGTGCATGGTGAGGATGCGAAGTGCGTGTGTCACCCGCTCGAAGCGGCGGACGAACACGGGCGGAGGAACGCTCATGGGTCAGTCCAGAAGTGATTCCAGCTCCTGCAGGAGCTCGCGACGGATGGTCTCGGGTGCGAGCACGCGCACTCGGGGGCCGAGTTCGTAGAGACGGTTGCGGAACGCCGCTCGGTGGGTCACCCGGATGGTCAGCCGGACGGCGTCGTCGTCGATCTCGTGGTACGACGACATGCCGAGCAGCGTCTCTACCTGGTTGCGGTGTGCCGGCGTGGTCTCGACCGTCACGTCCATCGGTTCGTCGATCGCCCAGGTCAGGGGATCGAGCTCGTCGCGGTACGGCTCGTACCGCGGGTCGGCCGTACGAGGCAGGTCGACGCGCACGTCTGACATGCGGTCGGTGACGAACCGCTTGTGCTTCTCGCTGCCGTCCTCGTGGCCGACCAGATGCCATCCCGACGTTCCGGGATAGACGAAATGCGGGTGCACCACGCGCGGGCGCCGCTTGTAGACGAAACGGAGCCGGCAGTGCCGTTCCAGCGCGTAGAGCACCTTGTTCAGTGCGTCGTCGTTGCGTTCGGACTGCGGCGCGGTGCGCAGCTCCGGGGTGGGCGGTGCGCCGGTGCCCTCGATACCGGCCCGCGTGGCGAACTCGGCGTAGCCGGCGATCAGTGCGGCGCGGGCCAGTTCGGTCCGCTGTTCCGGCGTCAGGCTCAGTCGCAGCCGATTGTCACCGGCGAACGCGCGATAGATGGCTGTCTGGCCGGGGGATGCGGTGTTGCGGATGTCCCACCCGGCGCCGTTGAGATCCTCGATCAGTCGTTTCAACTGCCGGACATGATGTTCTTCTCCCCCGCCGAAGGCCGCGATCTTCAGCAATCGCGGCGTGCGGATGCCCTTGGGCTCGGCCGCGACCAGCGCGACCAGCACCCGCGTCACCCTCTCCAAAGGACCGAGTTGGTCCCGTCCACCAGCCATGGCGCCCCTCCACAGCAACATCGGACGATTATGCTATGCCCGAGTCACGAGAAAGGCCAGACTAGTTGGTCGTTTCTCATTGGGGGAGAATTATCGGAGTGTAGATTGCTGCTAACCCCCTAGAACGCTTGGAATACGTTAGGCACTAGGTGGTGACGGTTTCACTAGGTGAACTAAATGCCCGAGGGTCGGACTCAGTCGCCGCGTTCGAGGGAGTCGCGGACGAGGCGCCGAATGAGGACCTCGACCAGCATGCGGTCGTCGTCGCGCAGCAGTTCGAACAGCTCGAAGAGGTCCTCCGAGCGGGCCGCGCGCGGACGGTGCTCGACCTCAGGCTCGCGGGACGGCGCAGCCGGGCGCTCCAGGTGCTCCATGCCGGCGGGCAGCGACGTCGAGTGGAAGATCGCCAGCGACTGCGTACAGCGCGTCATCGCGACGTAGAGCAGCCGCCGGCCCAGCTCGGTGCCGTCGCCGATCTCGGCCGGCTCGACCAGCGCGATCGCGTCGAACTCGAGGCCGTTGGCGAGGTCGGCGGGGATCAGGGTGACCGGCTGGGCGAGGTCGCCTTCGCGACCGTCGCCGACCTTGACGCCGGCCGACTGGCAGTACCGAAGTGTCTCGTCGTAACGCGCCGGCGCGACCACCACGCCGACCTTGAACCCCGTCCCCGCCGCGGCCTCGCCGGCGGACAGCGCGACCGCCGCCTCGTCGCCCGGGTCGACCCGGCGGACCAGCGGATGGCCGAGCCCGTCGCGCAGCGACCGCGCGAGATCGAGCGCGCCGCCGTCGGGCAGCTGCCGCCGCGACAGCTCCACGACGGGACGGGGGACGCGGTAGCCGAGGGTCAGCGTGGCCTCGTGGGACTCGGACCCGAAGTAGCCGGTCAGCTCGCTCCAGTCGTCGTGCTTGCCGCGGCCGGTCGAGCACTCGAGGTCGCCGGTCAGCGTGACGTCGCGGCAGCGCCGGGCGATGGCGCGGGCCTGCATCGGCGAGAGGTTCTGCGCCTCGTCGACGACGGCGTGCCCGTAACGCGGCGCCGCGCGGCCGATCAGGTGCGACAGTTCGTCGAGCAGCACGAGGTCGTCGGCGGTCCACGGCTCGGCGTCGAGTGACGCGGCCGGCTCGCGATACAGCACGTCGCGCTGGCCGGCCTTGAGCAGGTCGTCGGCCAGCCGCTCCAGCAGGGCGGGGTCGGCGTACAGGCCGCTGAGCAGCTCTTCGGGTGTGGCCGGCTCGCCGGACGCCTCGACCAGCCGGCGCAGCACCATCGCCATGACGGCCGAGCCCTTGACCCGCGCCGCCTCCGGCCGGGTGTCGTGGCCACGCCGGGCCGCCGGGCCGTCGTAGAGCGCCGCGATGTCGGTGACGACGGCGTCGACGCCGAGTCGGGGCAGCACGTCGGCGACGTAGCTGCGCAGCGTGGGCGTGGGGACGACGACCAGCAGGCCGGCGGAGCGCACGGCGGTGTCGTTGGCGACCAGCCAGGCGGCGCGGTGCAGCGCGGTGATGGTCTTGCCGGTGCCGGGGCCGCCCTGGATGACGAGGACGCTCCGCGCCGGCCGGCGGACGATGTCGTACTGCTCGGGCCGCAGCGTGGCGGTGGTCTCGGCGAGCGCGCCGGTGCGGAACTGCTCGAGCGCCGCGACGACGACCTTGCCCACGACGGGGCGGTGGTCGCGGCTGGTGCTGACGTCGCCGGCGGCGCCGTCAGCGATCTCGTCGTGCACGGCGATGACCTGGCGGTCGCTGACCGTGACGATCCGCTTGAGCGTGACGCCGGCCGGATCGGCGGCGCAGGACCGATAGAACGCGCCGGCCTCGGGCGAGTGCCAGGCGGCGACGATGGTGTCGCCGGTAACGTCGCGGACGTCGACGCGACCCACGTAGCGCGAGCCGCCGGCGTCGTCGACCCGGCCGAAGAGCGGCGGCAGGTCCGGCGCGTCGTCGCCCAGAAGGGCGTACGAGCGGTCGAGCTGCTGCTGCTCGTCGTCGAGAGCAGGGTGTGTCGTCACGTCTGTCCCTTCCATCACCTGGGTGTGCCGGGTGCGACGTCGACAGCTGCGACCTACCCCGCGGAACGTCCCGCGCCGTTGCGGTATTTGACCATGATTGCGCAGATCCCCGCGTGGGTCAGGCGAACGATCGGAAAGATGCCTTCCAGTGACCTCGTCAGGCCGACGGGGTCGCCCCGCCGTCGTGCCGCTCGAGCACGAACGCGATGCGCTCCGCGTCGGCGTCGCGCCCCTCGTGCCGCAGCTCCAGCGCCCACCGATGCACTGCGTCGACGTAGGCACGGTAGCGGTCCGCGCGGCTGCGCGAGCTGGCGAGCCGGGCCGTGCCGCCGATCAGGAGGGTCCGGTTGAGGGTCGCGTAGATCCGGTCGTCGAGCACCAGTGGCTGCCAGGCGCGCCCGGTGACGTCGCCGGCGCCGGTCCACCAGCGGCTGGCCAGCGACTGGCCGACGCCGCGCAGTGACCAGGCCCGGTGGTTGGCCTCCAGCACGCCGTCGTGCAGGGTCTCGGCCGAACGGAGCCGGCGCACCGAGTCGCTGAGGATCCGGTGTGCGCGGTCCGGGTCGCCGAGCGCCCGCGCGGTCGCCCGCAACGTCGGGTTGGCCGCGCCCGCCGACGCCCAGGCCATCGTGAGGACGAACGCCTGCAGCACCTCGCGTTCGTTGCCGATGTCCATCGCGTGGCAGGCCGCCCGGACGGCGGCGAACGTGACCGTCCGGTCCCTCGCCTTCGAGCCGTCCAGCGGCGTCGTGTAGGCCCGGCTGCGCAGCAGTGCCGTGACGTCGAGCTGCGGGTGCACGTGGTAGAGCACCGCCGTCCAGTTCGGCGGGCGGAACCGCACCGGCCTCGGCTGGGCGTCGCGGTACTTGTCGATGAGCGCCGGCAGTGCGGCCGGCAGGCTCGTGCCGCTGATGGTGCGCACCATGTGGCCACCCCCGTGGGCCGCTGATGTCTCTGATCGGGACATTACGCCCATGGAGGGACTGTTGGTCAGTGGTTTTATGCGGCCGGTGGTGCGCCTCCGTTGTGGTGGGACAGCACGAACTCGATGCGTCCGGCGTCGACGTCGAGGCCGGACACCTGCAGGTCGACGGCCCAGCGGTGGATGGTCTCGACGTAGGCGCGGTAGCGGTCGGCCCGGCGCCGCGAGCCGGCCAGCCGCGCCGTGCCGCCGATGCGCAGGGTGTCGTTGAGCGTGGCGTAGACCCGGGTGTCGAGGACGAGCGGCTGCCAGTCGCGCCCGCGGGCGTGGCCGGCGAAGGCCCACCACTTGCTGGCGTAGGACTGCCCGATGCCCGGCAACGACCACCACCGGTGCACGTCCTCGAGCGCGCCGTCGTGCATGGAGGCGGCGTGCCGCAGCGCCTTGGCGGCGTCGCTGAGGACGCGGAATGCGCGGGCCGGGTCGAGGATCGCCGTCGCGGTGTTGGCCTGGTAGCGACCGCCGGTCAGGCCGGACGACCATGCCATGGCCAGCACGAACGTCTGCACCACCTCGTTGGTGTCGTCGACGTTCATGGCGGCACACGCCCGCCGGACGCCGTCGCGGCTGACCATGCGGTCGTGCGTCTTCGACCCCGGCACGGCGCTGGTGAAGCGGCGGCTGCTCAGCAGCGTGGTGGCCTCGAGCCCGTCGGGCACGCGGATGAGCGCGTTCTGCCAGGTGCTCGGCCGGAGGGGTGCGGGCTGTTCGCGCACGTCGGCGTAGCGGTCCAGCAGATCGCGCAGCACCGGTGGCGGCGACGTGCTCATGGGGTCAAGGTACGGGGCGGGACTGACATGATCGGGGGCCGTGACGGTGACCCGTTCGGCCCGAGCCCTCCTCGTCGACGACGCCGGGCGGCTGGTGCTGATCAAGCGCACGAAGCCGGGCCGCCCGCCCTACTGGACGACGCCCGGCGGCCGGGTCGAGCCCTGTGACGCGTCGATCGAGGCCGCCCTGCACCGGGAGCTCATGGAGGAGCTCGGCGCGACCGCCGCCCTCCTCGGCCAGGTCCACGTCGTCCCGCCGACCCCCGCTCACCCCACCCGTCAACATGTCTTCCTCGCCCGGCTGCTGACCGTGGACCCGGCCCTGCGCTGCGGCCCCGAACTCACCGACGGCCACACCCCCGAGCGCGTCCCGCTCGACCTCCTCCACACCGTCGATCTCCGCCCGCCCGAGCTGGTTGCGGTGGCACGGGCGGCGGGGCCCCGGGCGGCCGGATAAACCGATGGAGATCGGCCGGTGGCCGCCCGTATCGTCGAGGCATGGGAAACGGTCACGCAACGACCAGCGCCTTCACGGTGGAGCGCGCATCAGGAGGTGTCGCGCTTCGACGCCGGGGGAGGTGACGGTGACGGACGCCGAGGAGGAGCCTGCGCACGCGCATGACGTGACGCGGCGGATGCCGGCCGGCATCCGCGACACACTGTCGTGGCTGGCGCACATGCTCGACACCACGCTGCCCCTTCGCGCGGCCGAGGACCACGACGAGTTCGCCCGGCGGCAGCTGGCCGGCGACACCGTCGGGGTCGTCGCGGTGCGGGAGCGGCTCGGGCCGTTCACGGCGCCGCTGGTCGCCCGCGTGCTGGCCGAGGACATGCACGCGCACCAGCCGTCCGACCTCGCCGGGCTGGAGAGCGACGAGAGCCCGCGCTGGGACCGCCTGCAGCTCGACGACACCGTCGAGACCGTGCCGACGTCGCTCGTCGCGGCGTTCGAGCCGGGCACCCTGAGCGCCGCGCCGCTGGTCGTCGCCATCGACGCGCGGTGGTCCGACAAGGAGCTCATCGTGCACGCCCGCACGGCCGACGTCGAGGCGGCGGAGCGGTACCTGCAGGACGTCGTCGCACGGGCGCGCGGGCCGCGGAACTACTTCAAGGGCCGCTGCTTGCACATTCGCGCCACCCGCAGCTCGTTCGAGGTCGTGCCCGTCCCGCGGCCGGACGATTCGCGCGACGGCGTCATCGTGCCGGCGTCGGTCTGGGCCGACATCGACCTCAACGTCGCCGGGCTGTTCCGCCGTCGCGACCTGCTGGCACGGCTCGGACTGGGCACCAACCGCGGGTTGCTGCTGCACGGCCCGCCGGGCACCGGCAAGTCGGCGCTGTGCCGGGTGCTCGCCGCCGAGCTGGCCGGCGACATCACGGTGGTGTTCTGCGACGCGCGCAGTGTCGCCGACGCTGTCGAGGCGGTGTACGAGGAGCTGACGAGGCTCGCACCGGCGCTGGTCGTCCTCGAGGACCTCGACCTCGTCATCGGCCGCCGGCGGCAGGGCAACGATCTCGGGCTGCACGGGTTCCTCGCCGCGCTCGACGGCGCGATGAGCCGGCACCAGGGCGTCGTCACGGTCGCCACCACGAACGACCCGCGAGTGCTCGACGATGCCGCCGTGCGGGCCGCGCGGTTCGACCGCACGGTCGAGGTGCCGCTGCCCGACACCGCGCAACGGCGGGCCATCCTGCGCCGCTACCTGGGACCGCTGGCCGCCGCCGTCGAGGTCGCGGCCATCGCCGACGCCACCGACGGCGCGTCCGGCGCCGACCTGCGCGAGCTGGTGCGCTGCTCGGTCCTGGCCGACGGCGACGCGGTCACGACGGCGACGCTCCAACGCTTCACCGGCGACGGCGGCTGGGCCCCCACGACGGGCGCCGGCCTGTACGTCTGACGTCGGCTGGGTCGTCGGCGGGACTCGCGCGCAGACTTTGGCGGGCTGCTGGGGCGCCGCCCGAACCCGCCCGCCAGACCCCGACCCACGGCTACAATATCCACCGGACGTGAAGGCCCCGCCGCAACGATGCGGCTGGACTCCGGCCGACCTGCCCGCACCCCCAAAGACCGAGCAGGTCGACCGGAGCGAGAGGACGGTACGACGGACCCCGGACAGAACGAGCGCCACAGCCCCGCGTGACCGGGCCAGGGAGGCTGCCCCAGTGCAGGACCGGCGTTGACGGCGCGCCCGCAGGTCGGCATCTGGTCGATCGGTCCCTCGGTGTACCTTCCGTCGCTCCTGTTCGGCATCGGCCAGGGGGCGATCGCGCCGGTCATCCCGCTGTCGGCGCGGGAGCTGGGCGGTTCGGTCGCGACGGCCGGCCTGGTGGTCGCGCTGCTGGGCGTCGGCAAGATCGTCGGCGATCTGCCGGCCGGCATGCTGGCGGTCCGGCTGGGGGAGCGGCGCGCGATGCTCTTCGCGCTCGGCCTCGTCCTGACCGCGCTCACCGCCTGCCTGCTGGCGCCGTCGGTCCAGCTGCTGGCGGCGGCGGTGGTGCTGATCGGCATCTCGTCGTCGGTGTTCGGGCTGGCCAGGCATGCGTACGTCACCGAGGCGATCCCGTTCCACCTACGCGGCCGGGCGCTGTCGACCCTCGGCGGGATGCAACGCATCGGCCTGTTCGTGGGCCCGTTCCTCGGCGCGGCGGTGATGCGCTGGCTGGGCATCGCCGGCGGCTACTGGGTCCACGTCGTGGTCGCGGTCGCCGCCGCCGTGGTGCTGCTCGTGGTCCGCGAACCACCGGCCGCCGGCGGCGCGAGTGAGCGGGCCGCGGTCCGGTCGGCGGCGAAGCCGGACAGCACGGCCCGCATCATCCGCCGTCACCTGCCGGTCCTGCGCACCCTGGGCGTCGGCGCGCTGCTGGTCGGGGCGGCCCGGGCGTCGCGGCAGGTGGCGATCCCGCTGTGGGGTGAGCACATCGGCCTGGACCCGGCGACGGTGAGTCTGCTGTTCGGTGTCTCGGGCGCGATGGAGATGCTGATCTTCTACCCGGCCGGCTACGCGATGGACCGCCTCGGCCGGCGGTGGATCGTCGTCCCGTCGATGGTGCTGCTCGGCCTCTCGCTCGTGCTGCTGCCGCTGACCAGCGGCATCGGCACCTACACGGCGGTCGCGCTGCTCATGGGGTTCGGCAACGGCCTGGGCAGCGGCATCATCATGACGATCGGCTCGGACGTGTCGCCGGACGTCAGCCGCGCGACGTTCCTGGGGGCGTGGCGGTTGTTCGCCGATGTCGGGAACGGAGTCGGGCCGGTTCTCGTCAGTGTCGTGACGGCAGCCGCCACGCTGGGCGCCGCGATCGCCACGGCCGGCGCCGTCGCGTTCGTCGCGGCGGCGCTGATGGCCCGCTGGGTGCCGCGGAACGGCGCCACGCCATGACCGAGGGCCCCGGCGGCGTGACCAACCGGTTGCTGCTCACGCTGTCGCTGGGCACGGCGCTCAACCCGCTGAACTCGTCGATGATCGCGGTGGCGCTGGTCAGCCTGCATCGCGACGTCGGCGTCGGCATCGCGACCTCGACGTGGCTGGCGTCCGGGTTCTACGTCGTCGCCGCGGTGTGTCAGCCGTTGATGGGACGACTGGCCGACCAGCTCGGCGCCCGGCGGCTGTTCGTCGCCGGGCTGGTGGTCATGGGGACGGCGTCGGCGCTGGCGCCGCTCGCGCCGGATTTCGGCTGGCTGCTGGTGGTCCGGCTGATCCAGGCGGCGGCGACGTCGACGGCGTACCCGTCGGCGCTGATCCTGGTGCGGTCGGCCGCGGGCGGGGATCACGGCGGCGACGGCGCCCGGCCGCCGGCCCGCGCGCTCGCCGTCCTGTCGGTGGCCGCGTCCGGGAGCGCGGCGCTCGGCCCGGTGCTCGCGGGCCTGCTGGTCGCCGTCGCGGGATGGCAGGCGGTGTTCCTGGTCAACGTGCCGGTGACGGCGGTGGGCATCGTGCTGGCGGTGCGGGTGCTGGCCGGTGTCCCGGTCGAGCGGGGCCCGCGGATCGGGCTGCGCGACCTGGACCTGCCCGGCATCGCGCTGTTCGCCGGCACGCTGGTCGCGCTGATCTTCGGCGTGCTGTCGCTGGCGGACGAGCCGCTGTGGTGGCTGGGCGCGGTCGTCGTCGTGCTGGGTGCGCTGCTGGTGTGGCGGGAGCGGACCGTGCCCGAGCCGTTCCTCGACGTGCGGGGGCTGGTCGCGAACCGCGCGCTGGGCAGCGTTCTCGTGCAGCAGAGCGGGGTCAACCTGGTCTTCTACTGCATCTTCTTCGGCATGCCGATCTGGCTGGAGCAGGTCCGCGGCTTCGACCCCGCGACGGTAGGCCTGCTGGTGCTGCCGATGACGGTGCTCAGCATGCTGGTCACGCCGATCACGGCCCGGGCGATCGGCAGGCACGGGTCGACCGGGCCGCGGTTGCTCGGGCTCGGCCTCCTGGTGGTCGCGGCGTCGGCACTGCAACTGCTCGGCGACACGACGCCGGTCGCGCTGCTGCTCGGCATCGCCGTCCTGCTCGGCATCCCGAACGGCGTGACGGGCCTCAGCCTGCAGACGGCGCTCTACTCGGCGGCGCCGGCCGGCCGGATGGGCGCGTCCGCGGGTCTGTTCCAGACGTTCCGCTACCTCGGCGCCATCGCGGCCACCAGCGTGCTCGGCGTCATCCTCGAACAGAACCTCTCGACCGGCGGCCTGCACGATGTCGGTCTGCTCATCACCGGGGTCGCGGTCGTGCTGTTCGCCCTCGGCCTGCTCGCCGCCCGGCGCCGCTGACCGCGTCGAGCCGACCCGGCATACCGTTCCATGCCGGCCCGACCTACGCTGAGCGCGACTCGGTCCACAGCAGCGAGGAGATCGGCATGCCCTTCATCGTCGGTGCGTACGCCGCGGCACCCCGGGGCCTCGAGCCCGGCACGCAGTTCCGGACCTACGTCGACGACGTGCTGGGATTGCCGGCGGTCGACGGGCTGGAGGTGCCGTTCCAGGAGAACGGCTCGCCCTGGAACGACCCCGCCTACCTGCGGGCGACCGCTCCCACGAGCGAGCACGTGCTGACGATGATCCCGGCGACGATCATGGCGTTGGCCGGGTCGCCGGCCCAGGGGCTGGCGTCGTCGGACGACGCGGGTCGGAAGCAGGCCGTCGAGCAGCTGCGCCGCGCGTTCGAGTTCGTCACCGACGTCAACGCGGGATCGGGCGGCCGGTTCACCGCGGTGGAGCTGCACTCGGCGCCGCGGCACCCGCACACGTCCGCCGACGCGTTCCGCGCGACCCTCGACGAGGTGCTGGCCTGGGACTGGGGCGGCGTCCGGCTGCTGATCGAGCACTCCGACGCGCACAGCGACGCGCACGAGCCGGCCAAGGGGTTCCTGCCGCTGGCCGACGAGCTGGCGGTCGCGGACGAGCGTGGCATCGGGCTGTCCCTGAACTGGGGCCGCTCGGCCATCGAGACCCGCAGCGCCGACGGCCCGCGCGAGCACATCGCCGCCGCGGTCCGCGGCGGCCGGCTGGACGGGCTGGTGTTCTCCGGGGTGTCCGACGCCGACACCCTGGACGGGCCGGCGTGGGCCGACCTGCACCTGCCGATCCGCGACTGGTCCGACGCCCCTATCGCCGGCGAGGCCGCGACCAGCCTGCTCACCTCCGCCGAGGTGACCGGCTGCGTGCGCGCGGCCGGCGGCCCGGCGATCGTCGGCGTCAAGGTCGGTTCGCCCAGCACCGCCACGCCGGCGGACTGCCTGGACCTGGTGCGGTCGAACGTCGCGATCGTGGCCGCCGCTGTCGAGGCGGACCGCGGCGCTCGCGCGTGACGCCGTCAGGTGCCAGGCGGGTAGCGCACCTCCACCTCGTCCAGCTTGTGGTGCGCGTTGGCGACCAGATCGACGTCCAGGGCCATCGCGAGGTGGACGAGATAGTTGGTGACGTCGGCCAGTTCGGAGCGGATCCGCGCGGCCGCCTCCGGGTCGGCCGTCACCACCGCCACGGACTCCTCCGGCGTCAGCCACTGCAGCTCGGCCAGCAGCTCGCCGACCTCGCCGGCCAGCGCCATCGCGAGGTTCTTCGGGGTGTGGTACGGCTCCCACTGACGGTCGGCGACGAAGCGGTGCAGCCGGTCGCGCAGGCCGTCCAGGCTCGAGGTGTCGGTCACGGGGCTCATGATGCCGCCCGTTGACGTGATGATCGTGCTCGCGGTCGCCGTGTTCGCCGGCGCCGCCGTGCAGGGTGCGATCGGACTCGGCCTCGGCCTGCTGGCCGCGCCGGTGGCGGCCTTGCTGGCGCCGGAGCTGGTGCCGGGCACGCTGCTCTGGTTGTCGATGCTGCTGCCGGTGTTCACGCTGGCCCGGGAGTGGGCGCACGTCGACTGGTGGGGGCTGCGGTGGGCGTTCCTCGGCCGCGTCCCAGCGACGGTGCTGGGTGCGTGGATCGTCTCGGTCAGCTCGCCGCGCGTGCTGAGCGTGGTCGTCGGCCTGGTGATCCTGGTCGCGGTCGCGCTCACCGTGCGGACGATCCGGCTGCCGATGCGGCGCGGCGTGCTGGCGGCGGCCGGCGCGGTGTCGGGCATCTCCGGGACGGCGACCTCCATCGGCGGGCCGCCGCTGGCGCTGGTGTACCAGAGCGAGCTGGGCCCGCGGGTGCGCTCGACGCTGGCGGTGTACTTCCTGTTCGGTGCCGGATTCTCGCTGGTCGCGCTGAGCGTCGTCGGGGAGCTGGGGCTGACGGAGACGAAGGCGGCGCTCTG
Organism: Jiangella endophytica; assembly: GCF_003427025.1. GTDB lineage: Bacteria > Actinomycetota > Actinomycetes > Jiangellales > Jiangellaceae > Jiangella > Jiangella endophytica. The sequence continues at coordinate 180,361 of NZ_QVAI01000002.1, read as the reverse complement.
GCTCGCGCCGCCGATGGTGGCCGGCTTCCTGGCGGCGTCGGCGCTGCGGGCGTTCGTCGACGGCGGGCGGCTGCGGCTGGCGGTGATGGTGGTGTGCGCGGTGTCGGCCGTGACCCTGATCGTCCGTTCACTCGCCGGTTGATGTCGCGCCCCTGATTCTGTCGGTGGCATACGGCAGGCTTGGCCGCAGTGAGCAGCGAGGAGGTGCGGACATGTACGTCACCGACGGCCACCTGGTCCTGAGCCCGACCGACCTGGTCGGCCATCTGGAGTGCGCGCACCTCACCACGCTGAACCGCGAGGTCGCCGAGGGCCGCCGGCCGCGGCCGGCGGCCGCCGATCCCGGCGCCGACGTCGTGCGTCGCCGCGGCGACGAGCACGAGGCCGCCGTGCTGGCCGAGATGGCCAGGGCGCACCGGGTGGTCGAGATCCCGCGCGGCATCGGTCCGGCCGACGCCGAGGACCGCACGCTGGCGGCCATGAAGGACGGCGCCGACCGCATCTTCCAGGCCACGTTCTTCGACGGCCGGTGGCGCGGCCACGCCGACTTCCTCATCCGCAACGACGACCGCCCGTCCGGCCTCGGCGCGTGGTCCTACGACATCGCCGACACCAAGCTCGCGCGGCACGTCAAGGCGGCGGCGCTGCTGCAGATGGCCGTCTACGCGCAGCGGCTCGAGGAGCTGCAGGGCGTGCCGCCGCAGACGCTCACCGTCATCCTCGGCGACCGCCAGCAGGTCGCGGTCCCGTACGTCGACGTCGCAGCCTACGCGCGGCACGCCATGCGGCAGTACGGGCAGTGGCTGGCCCATCCGCCGCAGACCTATCCGCTGCGCGTCAGCCACTGCGCCATCTGCCCGTGGAAGGAGCCCTGCGCGCAGCAGTGGCAGCGCGACGACGACCTCGTGCTGGTGCCGCTGCTGCGGCGCGACCAGCGCGACGCGCTCCGGTCGGCCGGCATCACGACGGTCGAGCAACTGGCCGCCACGGCGCCGGGCGAGCTCGACGCCGTCGGCCGGGTCGGCGGGTCGGCCAAGCGCAAGCTGGCCGCGCAGGCCCGGCTGCAGGTCGGCGCGCGGTCGCGGGAGCTGCCGCCGTACGAGCTGGTCACGCCGGTCGAGGTGCGCCGCGGGCTGGCGCTGCTGCCCGATCCCGACGACGGCGACCTCTTCCTCGACCTCGAGGGCGACCCGTTCTTCGGCGACCACGGGCTCGAGTACCTGTGGGGCGTCTCCGACGCGCAGGACGGCTTCACGTCCTGGTGGGCGCACGACCCCCTGGCCGAGCGGCGCGCGTTCGAGCACGTCGTCGACCACCTCATGGCGGCCTGGCGGGCCCGGCCAGGCATGCACGTCTACCATTACGCGCCGTACGAGCCGAGCCGGCTCAAGGGCCTGTCGCAGCGCTACGGCACCCGCATCGACGAGGTCGACGCCCTGCTGCGGGGCGAGCGGCTGGTCGACCTCTACGCCGTGGTCAGGCAGGGGCTGCTGATCGGGACCGAGTCCTACTCCATCAAGGCGCTGGAACGGTTCTACTCGCCCGGCGGCCGGGCCGGCGCCGCCGTCAAGGACGCCGGGTCCAGCATCGTCGAGTACGAGCGCTGGCTGGCCGAGCGCGACCAGCAGATCCTCGACGACATCGAGGCCTACAACCGCGACGACTGCGTCAGCACGCGGCAGCTGCGCGACTGGCTGGAGGACCGCCGGTCCGAGGCACTGTCCGCCGGGCACCACGTCCCACGTCCCGACGACGTCGACGAGCAGGGCGACTACCTCAAGGAACGCGACCCCGACCTCGTCGCGGTCGAGGAACGGCTGCTCGACGGCGTGCCGGCCGACCCCGACGCCCGGACGCCCGACCAGCAGGCCCGGGCGCTGCTGGCGGGGCTGCTCGAGTGGCACCGGCGCGAGGCCCGCGCGGAGTGGTGGGAGTACTTCCGGCTGCGCCGGCTCTCCTCCGGCGAGCTCGTCGACGACGTGTCGCCGCTGGGCGGGCTGGCCGATCCGCGGTTGCTGCGCACCGAGCTGCGGTCCGGGGTGTGGCGCTACTCCATTCCGCCGCAGGACTGCCGCGTCCGAGTCGGCGAGCGGGTCGAGCACGCCGGGCAGGAGGGCCGGTCGAGCATCGTCGTCGGGCTCGACCTCGAGCACGGCCACGTCGACCTCAAGCGCTCGCTCGCCAACGAGCACCCGCACCCCACCGGCGTGCTGAACGTCGGCCCGATCCCGGCCGGCGTGCAGGAGAAGGCGCTGGTCCGGGTCGGCGGCTGGGTGGCCGAGCACGGTTTCGCCGGTGCCGGCCCGTTCCGCGGCGTGCGCGACCTGCTGGCCGGGCGGCCGCCGGGGCTGGCCGGCGACGCGCCGCTGCGGCTGGCGGGCGAGCCCGGCGCCGACGCGCTGCGCCGGGTGGCGCCGCTGCTCGACGGCGCGCTGCCGGTGCAGGGTCCGCCGGGCGCGGGCAAGACGTACGCCGGCTCGCACGCCGTCGTCGAGCTGCTGCGTGCGGGCCGCACGGTGGGCATCACCGCGCTCAGCCACCGGGTCATCACGCACCTGCTCGACGCCGTCATGACGGCCGCCGGCGACGACGCCGGCCGGCTCGTGCGGGCCATTCAGAAGGCCGACGACGGCAACGCCAGCCGGCATCCCGGCGTCACGGTCACGAACTCCAACGACGACGTCGAAGCGGCCGTCGCGGCCGGCACCGTCAACCTCGTGGCCGGCACCGGCTGGCTGTTCGCCCGTCCGGACATCCACGTCGACGTACTCGTGGTCGACGAGGCCGGGCAGTTCTCGCTGGCCAACACCGTCGCCGCGGGCGCCGCCGCCGGCTCCGTCGTCCTGCTCGGCGACCCCCGCCAGCTGCCGCAGCCGGCCAAGGGCAACCACCCCGACGGCGCCGGCGTGTCCGCGCTCGACCACGTGCTGGGCGAGCACGACACCGTTCCGCCCGAGCGCGGCCTGTTCCTCGACACCACGTGGCGCATGCACCCCGACGTGTGCGCTCCGGTGTCCGAGCTGTCCTACGACGCCCTGCTGGTGCCGCGGGCCGGGCTGGCCGCACAGCTGGTCGGCGGGTCCGACGCGCTGGCCGGCGCCGGGGTGCGCTGGGTCCCGGTCGAGCACGCCGGCTGCTCCGTCCGCAGCGACGCCGAGGTCGCCGTGGTGTCCGAGCTGGTCGCGTCGCTGACCGGGCGTCCGTGGACGGCCGCCGACGGTTCGTCGCGGGCACTCGGACCCGGCGACATCCTGGTGGTCGCGCCCTACAACGCGCAGGTCGGCCAGTTGCTCGGCGCGCTCGACGGCCGGGCCCGGGTCGGCACCGTCGACAAGTTCCAGGGCCAGGAGGCGCCCGTCGTCATCGTCTCCCTGACCACGTCCTCCTCCGCCGACGCTTCTCGCGGCGTCGACTTCGTCGCCAACCGCAACCGCCTCAACGTCGCCGTCTCCCGGGCTCGGTCGCTGGCCGTACTGGTCGGCAGCCCGGCGCTGCTGAGCGCACCGGTCCGCAGCCTCGACCAGGTGCAGGGCATCAACGCGCTGTGCCGCCTGGTCGAGTACGCGACCGACGGGCGCCGGCACGATGCCGCCTCCGGGCCACCAGCTGAGTGAGTCCTGGTGTCGCTGGTGTGCCCAGCGACCCCGGGACGGCCGCGGACACGTCGCCCCCGAGCGCGATCACCGACAATCGGACTCACTCATCGAGGAGGCCCCGCACGATGGACACCGTCGTCACCGACCACCTGCTCAGCACCACGCGCGCCGTCCGGCGCAAGCTCGACCTCGACCGCGAGGTGGAGCCCGAGGTCATCACCGAGTGCCTGCGTCTCGCCGTGCAGGCGCCCACCCCGGGCGCGGCGCAGAGCTGGCGCTGGCTGGTGGTGCGCGACCAGGAGCTGCGCAACCAGCTCGGCGCGATCTTCCGTGAGGTGGGCTCCGAGTACATGCGCCGCCGCCGCGAGGCCGCCGGCCCGGCCGCCGAGCAGCAGCCGATGAAACGCATCCTCGCGTCCGGCCAGTACCTCGTCGACGTCATCGAGCGGGTGCCGGTGTTCGTCATCCCCTGCGTGCGGGGCCGGCCGCACGGCGACAACGCCGCCGACTCGGTGTTCTACGGCGGCATCTTCCCGGCGGTGTGGAGCTTCCAGCTGGCGTTGCGCTCCCGCGGCCTCGGCTCCACGCTGACGTCCTACCACCTGGTCAAGGAGGCCGAGGCGGCCCGCATCCTCGGCATCCCCGACGACGTCACGCAGGTCGGCCTGCTGCCGGTCGCCTACACGACGACGCAGGACTTCAAGCCCGGCACCCGGCAGCCGGTCGAGGAGCTCAGCTACCTCGACCGCTGGGGGTCACCGCTCGGCTGACGCGTGACGCCCGCACGAACCTCCTCGGCCCGCTCACGAGGCCGGCAGCTCCTGGCCGGTCGTGCGGGTGATGTGGCCGGGCACGTCGCCGTCGTGGTCACCGGTGTTCACCGTGCCCGTCGGCTCGAACAGCAGGATCGACGCGCCGCTGGACGACGGGCGGTGGGGCATGCCGCGCGGGACGACGAAGACGTCGCCGCGGCGCAGCACGACAGCCGTCTCCGGCTCGTCGGCGGCCGGGCGCAGCGCGATGGTCAGCTCGCCGTCCAGAACCAGGAAGAACTCGTCGGTGTCGTCATGCGAGTGCCAGACGAAGTCGCCGGCCACCTTGGCCACCCGGACGTCGTAGTCGTTGACGCGCGTGACGATGCGCGGGTTCCACAGGTCGTCGAACGAGGCGAGGGCGGCGTCGAGGCCGATGGGCGAGGAGGTCATGCCGCCAGGATCCACCGGCGGCGACGTCGCCGCGAGTAGTAGAAATGGCATATGTCGCAAGGATCCTCGCACCGCGTCGCCCTGCTGGTCGGGCCGGGCGCGAACCCGCTGGAGATGGCCATCGGGATGGAGCTGTTCGGCATCGCCCGGCCGGAGCTGGACGTCGACTGGTACGACTTCGTGGTCTGCTCGGCCGGCGACGAGCTGGAGGTCCGCGAGAGCCTGTTCACCATGCGCTGCCCCGGCACGCTGGACGACGTCGCGGCGGCCGACACCGTGATCGCACCGAACCGGCCCGACCCGGAGCACGGCTTCGGCGACCAGGTCCTCGACGCGCTCCGGGCGGCCGCTTCGCGCGGCGCCCGGATGGTGAGCTTCTGCACCGGCGCGTTCACGCTGGCCGAGGCCGGCGTGCTGGACGGGCACACCGTCACCACGCACTGGCGCTGGGCCGACCGGTTCAGCCGCCGCTACCCGGCCGTCGACCTGCGGCCGAACGTGCTGTTCGTCGACGACGGACAGGTGCTGACGGCGGCCGGCAGCGCGGCGGCCATGGACCTGGGCCTGCACATCATCCGGTCCGACCACGGTGCCGCGGTCGCCAGCGCGGTCAGCCGCCGGCTGGTGTTCCCGACGCACCGTGACGGCGGCCAGCAGCAGTTCATCGAGCGGCCGGTGCCGCGGCCCGGCGCGGCGACGCTCGCCGGTGCGATGGCCTGGGCGTCGGCGCATCTGGACCACTCGCTCACCGTCGCCGAGCTGGCCGGTCGCGCCGCGATGAGCCCGAGCACGTTCCACCGCCGCTTCCTCGCCGAGACCGGCACCACGCCGCTGCGCTGGCTGCACCACGAGCGCATCGACCTCGCCCGCTCACTGCTGGAGACGACCGCGCTGGACGTCGCCGAGATCGCGGGGGCGACCGGCTTCGGCACGGCTGCCAACCTGCGGCAACACTTCCGCCGGCACACCGGCCTCGCCCCGATGGCGTATCGCGCGGCGCGCGCTGTCCCGTAGCTGTCACTGGCAGCAACCGGACACACGATCGTCACATCACGATCTTTACACCCGCCGTGACTGGTCTATACCGTTACGCACCACAATGTCTGACTTCGTGGTGAAGGGTGGTCACCATGGTTGTGGCGACGCTGTTCTCGCGGTCGCTCGCCGTGCTTCTGGCGCCGCTGCTGGCCGTGGGGGTGCTGCCGCCGACGGCGACGGCGTCCGGCTCTCTCCCGGCCCGGCCCGCGGTCACGAAGGCCGCGGCCGGGGCTGACGGCATAGCGGCCGAGCTCACAGCGGGGCTCCCGGTCGACCCGGCGAGCTTCGGAGCCGCGACGAGCGCCGTGCCGGACGCGGACACCGCGGCACCCACGGGCGTCGAGGACGCCGTCCGCACCGCAGCGGCGGACGGGGGCACCGTCCCCGTGATCATCCGGCTGCGCGACCAGGCCGACATCGCCGCCGTGGCGGACCGCGCCGACGCCGCCGCGACGGCGGCCGCCACCGAAGCGCGCGCGAGCCTGCGGTCCAGCGGGCCCGAGGCGGAGCGAGCGGTCGCCGAGCGGGCCCGGGCCGCCCGCGCCGAGACCGTCGTCACCGAACTGCGCGACACCGCCGACGCCACCCAGCCGGCCGTCCTCGACCTGCTCGCGGAGCGCGGGGCCACCGCCGTCACCCCGTACTGGATCTTCAACGGCATCGCCGCCACGATCGACGCCGCGACGCTGGCCGCCCTCGACGGCCACCCGGACGTCCAGAGCGTCGGGCTGGACGAGGAGATCACCCTCGAGGAGCCGATCGAGCCCGCGCCCGGCGAGGCGCTGCTGCCGAGCTGGAGCCTGGAGAAGATCCACGCGCCGGACGTCTGGGGCGAGTACGGCGTCCGCGGCGAGGGCGTCGTCGTCGGCATCATGGACGGCGGCGCCGACGGCGGGCACCCGGCGCTGGCGCCGTCGTGGCGCGGCACCTCCGGCGACCCGGCGACCAGCTGGTACGTCCCGACCGGCGAGAACTACCCGACGCCCGGCGACGGCAGCGGCCACGGCACGCACGTCACCGGCAGCATCGTCGGCTCCGCGCCCGGCGAGCTGACCGGCGTCGCGCCCGGCGCCACCTGGATCGCGGCGAAGATCTTCCGCGACTCCGGCAGCACGACCGAGTCGATCATCCACGACGGCTTTCAGTGGATGCTCGCGCCCGGCGGCGATCCGGCCGCCGCACCCGACGTCGTGAACAACTCGTGGGGCTCCGACGCCGGCGGCGCGACGACGTTCTGGGACGACGTGGCCGCATGGGAGGCGGCCGGCATCGTGCCGATCTTCGCCAACGGCAACAACGGCCCGGCGCCGGGCACGGTCGGCTCGCCGGCCAGCTTCCCGAACGCCATCGGCATCGGCGCGACCGACGTCAACGACCTCGTCGCGAGCTTCTCCAGCCGGGGCCCGTCGATCTGGGACGGCGAGCGGTACCGGAAGCCGCAGTTCAGCGCGCCCGGCCACCAGATCCGCTCCACCTGGCCGCGGGATCTCCCTGACGGCGAGGACGGCTACCACACCATCTCCGGCACGTCGATGGCCGCGCCGCACGCCACCGGTGTCGTCGCGCTGATGATGTCGGCGAACCCGGACCTCACCATCGACGACGTCCGCGGCCTGCTCGAGGACACCGCGCGCACCGAGGCGCACATGGGCGAGGTCCCGAACGACACCTACGGCGCCGGCATCGTCGACGCGTTCGCCGCCGTCACGCGCGCGGCCTACTCGGGCACCGTCGGCGGCACGGTCACCGACGCCGGCGGCGACCCGCTCGGCGGCGTCACGGTCACCGCCGGGGAGGACGCGGCCACGACCGCCGCCGACGGCACATACTCGCTGCCCGCGGCGGCCGGCGACCACGACGTGACGGCGGCCGCCTACGGCTACGTGACGGCGACCGCGGCCGTCGCCGTCACGATCGGCGAGACGACCACCCTGGACCTCGTGCTCGACGCCGCCGCGACGCACGACGTCACCGGCACCGTCACCGGCGGCGACGGCCCGGTCGCGCACGCCCGGGTGACGCTCGACGGCACCCCGCTCGACCCCGCCACCACCGGTGCCGACGGCGGCTTCGCGTTCGACGGGGTCGCGGCCGGCACGTACACCGTCCGGGTCACCGCGGCCGGCCACCAGCCGCGCACCCAGGAGTGGACGCTCGACGCCGACGAGCACCTCGACATCGCGCTCGACGCGCTCGATCAGCCCACCGACCCGGGCTGGACGCAGTACCAGAACAACGCGACCCGCAGCGGTATGAGCGGCGACGCGCTCGCCGCGGCGACGCTGCGCCCGGCTTGGACGCAGCGCGCCGGCAGCGCGGTGACGTTCGCCTCGCCGGTGATCGCCGGCGGACGGGTGTTCCTCGGCTCCGACGGCGGCCGGCTGGCCGCCTACGACGCGGGCGGCGGCGAGCGGTTGTGGTCGTACCAGACCGGCGACGCGCTGCGCGGCACCCCGGCCGTGGCCGGCGACCTGGTGGTCACCGGCGGCGGGCTGGACGGCGGACTGGTCGCGCTCGACACGGCGACCGGGCAGCCGCGGTGGTCCGTCCCCACGCCGGGCCGGCTCACCGTCTACACCGCGCCGAGCGTCGTCGACGGCGTCGTCTATGCGGCCACCGGACCGACCCAGACCCGCGACGACACCGTGTTCGCGCTGGACGCGGCGACGGGGGAGCAGCTCTGGGCCACCGACGTCGGCACGTCGGTGTTCGCCGGACCCGCGGTCGGCGAGGGCCTGGCGATCGTCGGGAACGCCGACGACGGCGAGCTGATCGCGCTCGACGCGGCCACCGGCGCGGTCCGCTGGACGCTGACGCGCGACCGCGACTACTTCATCGGCGGTGCGAGCATCGTCGACGGCACCGTGTTCGTCCCGACGACGGACGGCGACGGCGGCGGCAGCCTGCTCGCCGTCGACGCGGCCACCGGCACGCTGCGCTGGGAGGCCGCGACGCACGGCGACGGCCAGGGCAGCACGCCGGCCGTCTACGGCGACCTGGTGATCGCCGGGTCGCACGGCCTCGGGCTGGTCGTCGCGTACGACCGCGAGACCGGCGAGCGGGTCTGGCAGTACGCCGTGTCCGGCGCGGTCAGCGCGTCGATCATGGTCACCGACGACGGCTTCGTGGTCGGCGGCTCGCAACTGGACTTCCGGCTCTGGGCGCTCGACGCGGTCACCGGCAGGCTGGTCTGGGACGCCGCGGCCGCGGGCAACGTGACGACGTCGCCTGCCTACGCCGACGGGCTGCTGGTCAGCGCCGACGTTCGCGGCAACGTCCACGCGTTCCGCCCGACCGGGACCATCCGCGGCACCGTCACCGGGCCGGACGGCCCGATTGCCGCGACCGTCCGCGTCGAGGAGTCAGGCACCGAGCTCACGGCCGACCCGGACACCGGGGCCTTCGAGTTCACCGAGCCGCCCGGCAGCTACACCGTCACCGTCGCGCACTACGGGCTCAGCACGCACACCGAGACGGTCGAGCTGGCCGCCGGCGCCACCGTCACGATCGACGCCGAGCTCACCGCCGTCGAGACCGGCGCCGTCGCCGGAACCGTCCGCGACGCCGCGGGCGACCCGCTGGCCGGCGTCACCGTCACGCTCGGTGGCACCCCGCTCGACCCCACGACCACCGGCGACGACGGCGGCTTCGGGTTCGACGGCGTCGCCGCCGGCGCGTACACCGTCACGGCGGAGCTGCCCGGCTACGCGCCGCTGCATCAGCGGATCACCGTCACCGCGGGTCAGACCGCGACCGCGGACCTCACCCTCACCCGCTACGAGGTGGCCGTCGTCGGGGACGACCGCGGGCGCATCCTCGCGGTCCTCGAGGACCTCGGCTACGCCGCGCAGGCCACCGACTACGCCGACGTCACGGCGCGGCCGGGCGACTTCGAGGTGGTCGTGGCCAACGGCGCCGACGGCAGCGAGCCCGGCCAGGAGGGATTCGACGCGTTCCTCGCCGCCACGGACGCGGCCGGCACCAGCGTCGTCTGGCTGGACCAGTGGTCGCTGGGCTGGGGCGCGATCAACCACCTCGTCGACTACACCGGTGACCCGCAGGCCGCACCGGGCGACCTCAGCGGCGCCGGCCGGGTGTCGCTGCTGCCGACGGCGCAGCATCCGCTCACCGCCGGGCTGGCGCCGGGTGAGCGAACGGAGCTCCTGGCCGCGGGCTCCGCGTGGTCGGCGTTCACGGGCTACTCCGGTGTGACGGTCGCGGAGCTGCACACCGACGAGACCGGCGCTGCCGGCGGTGCGATCGGCTACGCACCGCGCGGCGTCGGCGGTGCGCACGTGCTGCTCGGCTCGCTGGCGGCGGCGGCGAGCTGGGGCGTCCCGGACGAGGACTGGCTGCCGCCTGCGTTCACCGTGCTCGGCAACGCGGTCCGTTACGCGGCCGACGCGGAGTTCGGCGCGGTCACCGGCACCGTCACCGACGAGGCCGGCGCGGCGCTGCCAGGCGTCACCGTCACGGCGGCCGGGCAGAGCGCCACGACCGGCGCCGACGGCGGCTACCGGCTGCTGCTCGAACCCGGCGACCACGCGGTCCGGTTCGCCCGGCCCGGCAGCACACCGGTCGAGCGGCCGGTCACGGTCGCCGGCGGCGGAACGATCACCGTCGACGCGACGCTGGCCGGCTCCGGCCTCGGCGCGATCCGCGGCACCGTCACCAGTGGCCGCGACGGCAGCCCGGTCGCCGGCGGGCAGGTCACCGTCACCGGCACCGCGCTGACCGTCACCACCGATGCGGCCGGGACGTACACGCTGGCCGACGTGCCGGGCGGCACGTACGAGCTGCGGGTCTCGGCCCCAGGGCACTTCACCGCGAGCGCCGCCGTCGACGTCGTGGCCGGTCAGGAGAGCGTCGCGGACGTCGAGCTGGCAGCGTCGCCGCGGGTCGGCGTCATCGGCGACTACGCGAGTGACGGCATCGTCGCGCTGCTCACCGCCGCGGAGATCGCCGCCGAGCCGATCGCGTTCACCGACGTCGCGCGCGTCGGCGAGTTCGACGTGGTCGTGTTCAACGACCCGCCGGACCCGGGCGAGGCGACCTTCCGCGCCTTCCTCGACGCGATGGACGCCGCGCAGGTCAGCGGCATCTTCCCGGACGACCGGTTCAGCACCGACGGTGGCGTCCGCTTGCTGCGCAAGTACCTCGGCGACCCGGCCGGGACCACGCCGATCACCGGCGAGGGCCTGGTCGCGTTCGCGCCGACGCGGCCGGACCACCCGCTGTTCGCCGGGCTGCCCGACCAGCCGGAGATCCTGCGCGCCGACCGGTACACCGCCGGCATCGTCGACTACTCCGGCACCCCGCTGGCGCACACGATCACCGAGGAGGGTGGCGACCGCGGCGTCGGCGCCGCCTTCACCGCGCGCACACCGGGCAGCGTCCACCTGCTGCTGTCCGGGCTGGCCGCGACCGTGCTGCAGCACCCGGCCGACGACTGGACCGACGACGGCCGCGCGCTCTACCTCAACGCGGTCCGCTGGGCCGCCGCGCCCGGGCTGGGCAGCGTCGAGGGCACCGTCACCGGCGCGGGCGGCGTCCGGGTGCCGGCCACGATCGAGGTCACGCAGTCCGGCCGCACGGTCGCCGCGGACGCCGCCGGTACGTACGTCGTCCCGCTGGAGGCCGGCGACTACACGCTGCGGATCACCGCGTTCGGCTACAAGACCGCGGAGCACGCCGTCACCGTCACGCGCAACGGCGTCACCGCCCTCGACGTCGAGCTGACCCCGGCCGACACCGGGACGATCAGCGGCCGGATCACCGGCGAGGCCGGCGTCACCGGGCCGTCCGCGCTGGGCGACCCCGTCACCGGCGCCACGGTGACGCTGCTCGGCACCCCGCTGACGACCACGACCGCGGACGACGGCACGTACACGCTGACGCTGGTCGAGCCTGGCGACTACGAACTGGAGGTGGTCGCCGACGGGCATGTCCGCACCCGCGTGCCGGTGACCGTCACGATCGGCGGGCAGACCGGCGCCGACGCCGAGCTGCGGTCGTCGCCGTCGGTCGGCGTGCTGGACGACTACCAGGGCAGGCTGACCGCGTACCTCGCGTACTGGGGCTACGAGCCGCACGCCCTGACCTGGTCCGACACCGCCGCTGTCGGCGACCTCGACCTCGTCGTCGGGAACTTCGGCTCGGCGTCCGGGTCCGACCCCGGCTCGGCCGGCTGGGCCGCGTTCGACGACGCGCTCAACCGGGCGAGCGTGCCGGCGATCTGGCTGGACCAGTTCGGCCGCGGCGCGTTCCGGTACCTGTCCGACTACGGCGGCGACCCGGGGGTCACCGGTGAGGGCCGCGACGACGGCGCCGTCACGGCGTCCGCCGCGCTGCCCGAGCACCCGCTGCTGGCCGGGCTGCCGGCGACGTTCCCGCTGGCCGAGGCCGATGCCGAGTATTCGTGGTTCGACGAGTTCAGCGGCACGACGGTCGCGACGGTCGCCGCCGCGGACGGGTCCGGTGGCGGCCTCGCCGGAGTGCGGCACCGGGGGGCTCGGGCCGTCGACGTGCTGCTCGGCTCGCTCTCCGTGAGCACCTACGGCTACCCGGCCTACGGCTCGCAGGCCGGGCTGAGCTGGTCGCCGGAGGCGGAGCGCCTGCTGCGCAACGCGCTCGGCTACGCGCTGGACGGCGAGCGGCTCGGCGCGGAGGTGCGTGGCGCACTCACCGGCACCGGTGGCGCGGCGCTGACCGGAACCGTCTCGGTGGCGGAGACCGGTGAGACGGTCCCGGCACGGGCCGGCGACGGCAGCTTCGTCGTCCCGCTGGCGCCGGGCACGTGGACGCTGCGCGCGGAGAGCTTCGGGCACGTCACGGCGGAGGTCGCGGTGACGGTGACCGCCGGACAGGTGCTGACCCGGCCGATCCAGCTGGCCACTCGGCCGATGGGCACCGTCGCCGGCACGGTCACCGGCCCGGACGGCGCGGCGGTCGGCGGCGCGCGGATCGAGCTGCTCGGCACCCCGCTGACCACCACGACCGCCGCCGACGGCACGTTCAGCGTGCCCGGCGTGCCGGCCGACGGGTGGACGCTGCGGGTCACGGCGGCCGGGTTCCAGGCGGCCGAGCGGCCGGTCGCGGTGCCGGACGGCGCGACGGCGCAGGTGGACGTCCGGCTGCGGGCGTCGCTGCCGATCGCGGTCGTGAAGGACCTGTCGTCGTCGATCACCGGGCTGCTGCAGCGTGAGGGGTACGCCGTCGAGCAGGTCAGCGGCGCGCAGCTCGGCGGGCTGGCCGCTCGGGCCGGCGACTTCCGGCTGATCGTCTTCAACGGCACGGTCCTCAGCTCCGAGCGCGCGGCGTTCGGCGAGGTCGTCGCGGCCGCGGAGGCGGCGGGTGTGTCCGTCGTCTACGCCGGGCAGTGGGGCGGGTACGCGGTCGGTGCGCTGTCCGGCCTGCGCGGCGACCCTGCGGACGTCGAGTACGACTTCGTGCCGGAGGCGGTCGAGTACGTGCCGTCGGCCGCGCACCCGATCTTCGCCGGGTACCCGGCCGGTGAGCCGATCCCGCTGCTGCTCAACCCCGGCGGCAACCAGCAGTACCTCACCTACTCCGGCTACAGCGGGACGACGGTCGCCTCGCTGCGGGCGGCCGACGGCACCGCGCTGGGCGACGCGGTCGGCTACCGGTTCACGTCGGGATCCAGCGTCGAGATCCTGCTCGGCGGGCTCGCGGCCAGCTCGTACGGCCGGCCGGGCGACCGGTGGACCGAGGCCGCGGCGGACATCTACCTCAACGCCGTCGCGTGGGCGACCGAGGCGCGGCAGGCCCAGGTGGTGGGCACCGTGACGGCAGGCGGCGAACCGGTCGGCGGCGCGACGGTGACGGCGGTCGAGGCCGCCGTGTCGACGACGACCGAGACGGACGGCTCGTACGTGCTCGGCCTGGCGGCCGGAACGCACACCGTCCGCGTCGAGGCGTTCGGGTACGCGCCGTCGACGCACACCGTCGAGGTCCCGGCATCCGGCACCGTCACGCTCGACGCCGACCTGACGCCACTGCCGCGGGGGAGCGTCGCCGGTACCGTCACGGCCGACGGCGACCCGGTCGGCGGCGCCGTCCTCACCGGGACCGGGCCGGACGGCTGGACCGCCATCACCGACGAGTCCGGCGCGTACGTGGCCGACGGCCTGCTGGAGGGCACGTACGAGGTGACGGTGACCGCGGACGGCCACCTGCCGGGGACCGCGTCCGTCACCGTGACCGCGGGAGCCACCGCCACACTGGACGTGACGCTGGAGCCGCTGGATGTCGGCGTGCTCGGCGACGTGGGCGGTGCGGTGACCACGTTCCTGCGCGACGCGGGCGTCGCGGCCGCGCCGCTGGACTGGACCGTCGCGGCCGGGAGCCTCGACGCCTACGAGGTGGTCGTGGTCAACGGCGGCGAGCCGGACCGCGCGACCTTCGAAGGTGTGCTGACCGCGGCCGACGCCGCCGAGACCAGCCTCGTCCTCACCGGTACCTGGGGGGTGGACCAGGGCGGCGTCCGGCTGCTGGAGGCGTACACCGATCGGGTCGTCGTCGGGGACCAGGGCTACGGCGACGGGCCGGTGACGATCACCGGCTTCGACCCGGCCCACGACCTGTTCGCCGGCCTCGCCGACCCGGCCACACTGATCACCGACGGGGGGTACTACAGCGCCCTGTCGGCGTACGCCGGCCGGCCGCTGGCGTCGCTCTCGTCGCCGGTCACCGGCATCGCCGCCGGTTACGACTGGCGCACCGCCGGGAGCGTCGAGGTCGTGCTCTCGGCCAGCGCGGTCACCGGCGCCGTCGGCCCCGGCCGCGGCTGGACGGAGGACGGCGGGCGGCTGCTGCTCAACGCCGTCGACTGGGCTCGTGACGCCACGCTGACCGCTCCGTCGGTTCCCGCGCTGACCGCGCCGGCCGTCACGGTGACCAGCACCGTCGAGGCGAGCGGCACCGCGGACTGGCCGTCGACGGTGACGGTGCTGGCCGGCGGCGAGCCGGTCGCGACGGCATCGACTGCGCCGGACGGCAGCTGGCACGCGGCCGTGCCGGTGAGCGTCGGCCCGAACGAGCTGACCGCCGTCGCCGCCAACGCCGCGGGTGAGTCGGGCGCGTCCGCCCCCGTCGCCCTCGAGCGGTGGGAACCGGAGTGGACCGTCAGCGGGACCGGCCGGGTCCGCCCGGTCACGCTGGACCTCACCGGCCCGTCGGCGACCGGGGCGCCCGCCGACGCCGCCGTGCTCGTCGTCCGCGATGCGACCGGCGCGGAGGTGGCCCGGCACGACCTTCGCTGGGCCGGCGTGCGGTACCTGCACGTGCTGTCCGGCCTGGCCGGCGGCGCCTACACGCTGAGCGCCGAGTTGGACGTCGACGGCCTCGCCCTCGTCGTCGACGGCCCGGCCGTGACCATTCCCGGCACGGCCCGCGACATGGCACGGCCGCCGGGGTAGGAATGGAGCATGAGTGCGGACAGAGAGCGTGCCGTGGTGTCCGGGGTGCCGGCCGACCTGCTGATCGGCGGTGAGTGGCGGGCCGCGTCGTCCGGCGAGCGGTTCGGCGTCGAGGACCCGTCCACCGGCGAGGTCGTCACCACCGTCGCCGACGCCACGCCCGACGACGGTCTGGCGGCGCTGGCGGCCGCTGCCGAGGCGCAGGCCTCGTGGGCGGCCACCCCGCCGCGCGAGCGTGGCGAGCTGCTGCGCCGCGCGTTCGAGGCCGTCACGGCGCAGGCCGACGACCTCGCGCTGATCATGACGCTCGAGATGGGCAAGGCGGTCAAGGAGTCGAAGGCCGAGATCGCCTACGCCGCGGAGTTCTTGCGCTGGTTCTCCGAGGAGGCCGTGCGCATCAGCGGCGGCTACTCGGTCGCGCCCGCGGGCGGCAGCCGGCTGCTCACCATGAAGCAGCCGGTCGGGCCGTCGTTCTTCATCACGCCGTGGAACTTCCCGATGGCCATGGGCACTCGCAAGATCGCCCCGGCCATCGCGGCCGGCTGCACCATGGTCGTGAAGCCGGCGCACGAGACGCCGCTGTCGATGCTGGCGCTGGCGCGCATCCTGCGCGAGGTGGGCCTGCCCGACGGCGTCCTCAACGTCATCCCGACGACGTCGAGCGGCGCCGTGTCCGAGCCGATCATCCGCGACCCGCGGCTGCGCAAGCTCTCCTTCACCGGTTCCACCGCGGTCGGACGCACGCTGATCGAGCAGTCCGCGCGGCAGGTGCTCCGCGTCTCCATGGAGCTGGGCGGCAACGCGCCGTTCCTCGTGTTCGACGACGCCGACCTCGACGCCGCCGTCGACGGCGCCATGCTGGCCAAGATGCGCAACGTCGGCGAGGCGTGCACCGCGGCCAACCGGTTCCACGTCCACGAGTCCGTCGCCGCCGAGTTCACCGACAAGCTGGCCGAGCGCATGACGTCGCTGCGGGTCGGCCGTGGCACCGACGACGGCGTCGACGTCGGCCCGCTGGTCAGCGCCAAACAGCGCGGCGCCGTCGAGGAGCTGGTCGCCGACGCCGTCGACCGCGGCGCCAAGGTGGTCACCGGCGGCAGCCGCACCGGCGACGCCGGCTACTTCTACCAGCCCACCGTCCTCGCCGCCGTCCCCGACGACGCCCGGCTGCTGACCGAGGAGATCTTCGGCCCGGTCGCCCCCGTCACCACGTTCTCGACCGACGACGAGGCGGTCGCCCGCGCCAACGCCACCGAGTACGGGCTGGTCGCGTACGTCTTCACCCGCGACCTGCAGCGGGCGCTGCGAGTCAGCGAAGGACTCGAGGCGGGCATGGTCGGTCTCAACGCCGGCATCGTCTCGAACCCGGCCGCCCCCTTCGGCGGCGTCAAGGCCAGCGGGTTCGGCCGCGAGGGCGGCGCCGAGGGGATCGAGGAGTACCTCGAGACCAAGTACGTGGCGATCAGCCTTCCCTGAGCACCGGGGCGGGAGTACGTTCGCGTAGGTGCGACACGACCACCACGGGCGGACGCATCGCCTGGAACTCGACGACCAGACGCTGCGCGAGTGGGACTGCACGGTCCTCGCCAGCGACCCGGAGGAAGGGCTGGTCCTCGACCGGTCCGCGTTCTACCCGGGCGGCGGCGGCCAGCCGCCGGACCACGGCGTCCTGATCTGGGGCGGCGTCACCACCCGCATCGTCGGTGTCCGCCCACGCGACGACCTGTGGCTGGTGCCCGACCCCGACGATCCGCTGCCGCCGGTCGGGACGCAGGTCCGCGGCGCCGTCGATGACGAGCGGCGCAGCCTGCTGATGCGCACGCACTCCGGGCTGCACGTGCTGTGCGGCGTCATGGCGCGCGACTTCGGCGTGCCGGTGACCGGCGGCAACATGGAGCCCGGCCAGGCCCGCCTCGACTTCGACCTCGCCGAGGTGCCGGCCGGGTTCAAGGAGAGCCTCACCGAGAGGCTCAACGCCGAGGTGGCCGCCGATCGCGTCATCGACGTCCGGGTGCTGCCGCGCGCCGACGCGTACGCGCTCGGCCCGATCGTCAAGACCGCCACCGACCTGCTGCCGCCGGACCTCCAGGACATCCGGCTGGTCGACATCCGTGGCCTCGACCTCCAGGCCGACGGCGGCACCCACGTCGCGTCGACCAGACAGATCGGCCGGGTCGAGGTGGCCAAGGTCGAGAACAAGGGCCGCGGCTTCCGCCGCATCCGCCTCAAGTTGGTCGACTGAGCCGCCTTCGAGTGGTGATCGGTAGGCGCACGGCGCTCGTCCGGTACCTCGGCACCGGGTCGCGCCACGTGCACCTGGACCTCGACCCCGACTGCCCGCCGGACCCCGATCCGGACGTCCGCTGTCCGCTCGAAGGCGATCTGGCGTGAGGCGTCCGGCGCGCCACTCGATCAGTGGCCGGCGGCGCCGTCGATGGCCTCGCGCAGGAGGTCGAGATGGCCGCAGTGCCGCGCGGTCTCCTCGACGAGTTGCAGGACGGCGTAGCGCAGGTCGAAATCGTGTCCGTCGCGGCCGGCGACGTCGTCGAGGGAGTGGGCCGTGACGATCTCGTTGGAGCGGGCGCACTCGGCGAGGTAGCTGCGGACGACGGTGGCCAGCGACTCGCCGGGCGCCAGCTCGAAGCCGCCGTCGTCGCCGGCCCAGGGATCGGTGACCTCGGGCAGTGCCGCGAAGGTGAACGCGAACCACCACCGCTCGACACCGATGAGGTGGCGGACGATGCCGGCCGGAGTGAGCGTGCTCGGCGCGACGGGCGCCGTGGTGGCCTGCACCAGGCTCAGGCCGGCCACGTTGTTGACCACGGTCTCGCGCAGGAAGTCGAGACGCAGGATCAGGGCCTCGCGCTCGTCGGCCCGCAGCGGCGGCACGACACGCTCGAGCGGCACTACCGAATCGGCGTCGGTCATCGGCCTCACCTCGTGAGACGACCGTAGCGGACGTCGCGGACAGAACACCGGCGCAGCGCCGGGCTGCCCGCCACGATTTGAAGAATTCTTCAATTGCGCAGATGATGGAGCGATGCCGGTCCCGTTGCACCAAGCCAAGGCGGAGTTCTTCCGCATGCTCGGTCACCCGGTCCGCATCCGGGTCCTCGAGCTGCTCCAGGACGGTGCGGTGCCGGTACGCGAGCTGCTCGAGCAGATCGACGTCGAGCCGTCGAACCTGTCCCAGCAACTGGCGGTGCTCCGCCGCTCGGGCATCGTCACCTCCGCGCGCGAGGGGTCCACCGTCGTCTACGCGATGGCCGGGCCCGACGTCGCCGATCTGCTGCGCGCGGCCCGCCGTATCCTCACCGAGCTGCTCGCCGGTCAGCGCGAGCTCCTGCAGGAGCTGGAAGAGGAAGCCGCCGCCGCCCGATGAACCGGGCGTGGTCCCGGGTCCGGTCGGTCCTGCCCACCCGCGCCGACCTTGCGAGCATGCGCCGGCAGCCACGGCGCGACCTGCTGGCCGGGGCCACCGTCGCGGTCGTCGCGCTGCCGCTCGCGCTCGGGTTCGGCATCTCGTCCGGTCTGGGCGCGGCCGCCGGCATCGCGACGGCGGTGGTCGCTGGTGCGGTGGCGGCGTTGTGCGGCGGGTCGAACCTGCAGGTCTCCGGGCCGACCGGCGCGATGACCGTGGTGCTGGTACCGATCGTGCACCAGCACGGCGCCGACGGCGTCCTGATGGTCGGACTGCTGGCCGGGCTGCTCCTCCTGGCACTGGCGGTCGCCCGGGCCGGCCGGTATATGGCCTACGTGCCGGCGCCCGTGGTCGAGGGCTTCACGATCGGCATCGCGGCGGTCATCGCCCTGCAGCAGGTGCCGGCCGCGCTGGGGGTGCCGGTGCCCGACGGTGACCGCGTGGTCCTGGTGGCCGCCGAGGCGGTGCGCGACTTCGTGGCCGCGCCGGACTGGGTCGCGATGGGCCTGGCCGCCGGCGTCGCCGCGATCATGCTGGCCGGCGCGCGCCGGCGCCCGTCCGTCCCGTTCTCGCTGATCGCGGTCGTCGCCGCCACCGTCGTCGCCGAACTGGCCGCGTTCGACGTCGCGCGCATCGGGGCGCTGCCGGCCGGGCTGCCCGCGCCGTCGCTCGACTTCGTCGACCCTGCCGTGCTGCCGGACCTGCTCGCACCCGCCGTGGCGGTCGCGGCGCTGGCCGCGCTGGAGTCACTGCTGTCGGCCACCGTCGCCGACGGCATGAGCGTCGACCAGCGGCACGACCCGGACAAGGAACTGTTCGGCCAGGGCCTCGCCAACGTCGCCACCCCGCTGTTCGGCGGTGTTCCGGCGACGGCCGCGATCGCCCGGACGGCGGTGAACGTGCGTTCGGGCGCGGTGTCGCGGCTGGCCGCGCTCTCGCACGCGGTGCTGCTCGCGGTGGTCGTGTTCGCCGCCGCGTCGGTGGTCGGGCGGATCCCGCTGGCCGCGCTGGCCGGGGTGCTGCTGGCGACGGCGGTGCGCATGGTCGAGGCCGGCTCGGTGCGGGCGATGCTGCACGCCACTCGGGGCGACGCCCTCGTGCTGGTCCTGACCGCGGTCGCGACGCTGGCGCTGGACCTGGTGCAGGCGGTCATCCTCGGTCTGGTCGCGGCCGGTGCGCTCGCGCTGCGCGCCGTCGCCCGCAACGTCAGACTCGACCAGGTCCCGCTGCACGACGACATCCCCGCCGACCACGGCGATGAGGAACGGGCGCTGCTGACCTCGCACGTCGTCGCGTACCGGCTGGACGGGCCGCTGTTCTTCGCC
Organism: Jiangella endophytica; assembly: GCF_003427025.1. GTDB lineage: Bacteria > Actinomycetota > Actinomycetes > Jiangellales > Jiangellaceae > Jiangella > Jiangella endophytica. The sequence continues at coordinate 160,339 of NZ_QVAI01000002.1, read as the reverse complement.
GCCGCGCACCGCTTCCTGCTGGAGCTGTCCGAGGTCGCCGACGTGCGGGTGGTGATCCTGCGGATGTCGCGGGTGACGACGATCGACGCCACCGGCGCACTGGTGCTCAAGGACGCCATCGAGCGGCTGGAGCGCCGGCACGTCGTCGTGCTGCTCTCCGGGTTGCGCGGCGGTCACGCGCGCCCGCTGGACCGGCTGGGCGTCATCTCCCGGCTACGCGACCAGGGCCGGGTGTTCGCCGGCACGCCCGAGGCCATCGGGTACGCGCACGGCCTGCTGGCGGCCGGTCAGAGCAGCCGGTAGGTCTTGCAGGCGTCGGTGAGGTCGCTCGCCGACGTGAACAGGTGCGCCCGCATGCCCACCGCCGACGCGCCCCGCACGTTCGCCGCGGAGTCGTCGAGGAAGAGCACCGACGACCGATCGACGCCCAGCACCCGCAGCACGTGCATGAACACCCGCAGGTCCGGCTTGGCCACGCCGATGTCCGCGGAGTTGAACACCTGGTCGAAGTCGCCGGCGATACGCAGCTCGGCCAGTTCGGCGCCGACGCGGTCGGTGCCGTTGGTGAGCAGGCAGACCCGCAGCCCGGCCACCCGCAGCTTGCGGACGATGCCGAGCACCTGGCGGTCGACGGACGGGCGCTGTGTCGCCCACGCGGTGGCGGCGACCGGCCCGACGATCTCGGCGACGCGGTCGACCCACTGCGCGCGGGTGATGCCGCCGGTGACGACGGACTGGAGCAGCCGTGGCTCGAACGCCGTCTCGTACAGCTTGCCCGGCGGCAGGCCGGAGCCCTTCTCGATCGCCTCCGTCGCCGCCGGATCGTAGTGGCGTACGACACCGTCGAGGTCGAGCAGGAGGACGTCGATCAGACCCATGAGGACGAATCGTGCCAGGAACGATCATCCGGCGACAGCCGGACTCCGGCACCCGGGACGGTCACATCGCCAGATCCAGGTTGGCCCGGCCGTCGACCGGCGACGACGCGAGCGCGTCCTCGCGGCGCGGGATGCGCCCGGCCAGCGCGGCGTCGCGGCCGGCCTCGACCGCGAGCCGCATCGCCCGGGCCATGCGGACGGGATCGGCGGCCCGGGTGACCGCGGTGGCGAGCAGGACGGCGTCGCAGCCCAGCTCCATCGCCAGCGCCGCCTCGGACGCGGTGCCGACACCGGCGTCGAGGATGACCGGCACCGACGCGTCGGCGACGATCGCGGCGATGTTGCGCGGGTTGAGGATGCCGAGACCGGTGCCGATCGGCGCGCCGAGCGGCATGACGGCCGCGCAGCCGACGTCGGCCAGCTTGCGCGACAGGATGGGGTCGTCGTTGGTGTACGGCAGCACCGTGAACCCGTCGTCGACCAGCTGCCGGGCCGCCGACACCAGCTCGATGGGGTCCGGCAGCAGCGTGACGTCGTCGGCGATGACCTCGAGCTTCACCCAGTCGGTCTCGCACGCCTCGCGGCCCAGCTTCGCCGTCAGCACCGCCTCGGCGGCGGAGAAGCAGCCGGCGGTGTTCGGCAGGACCCGGATGCCGTTGCGCTGCAGCAGCTCCCAGACCGACCCCTCGCCGTTCGCCTGCACCCGGCGCAGCGCGACCGTCGTCAGCTCCGTGCCGGACTCGAGCAGCGCCGCCTCCAGCCCGAGCAGGCTGGGCGCGCCACCGGTGCCCATGATCAGCCGCGACGACAGCGGCACCCCGGCGATGACGAGGGGGTCGGTGGACATGTCAGCCTCCTTGGACGGCGGTGATGATCTCGATCTTGTCGTCGGGGTGCAGCGGCGTCGCGGCCCAGTCGGCGCGGGGCACGACGATCTGGTTGACGGCGACGGCGATGCCGCGGTCGCTGAACGTTCCGTCGGGCTTGGTCATGGTGCGCAGCACGACGTCGCCCAGCGTCGCGTCGGAGTCGAACGCGACGACGTCACCGTTGATCGTCACCACCGTGGTCATGTGGGTCCTCCCGTCACAGTCGCGGCGAACCGGCGCGGATCCGCGGCCGCGGCCCACTCCGGCACCGTTCCCGCACGGTACCGAGCCGCGAGCGCCGAGGCGGTGAGCGGCGCGAGGAGGATGCCGTTGCGATAGTGACCGGTCGCCAGCAGCAGGCCCGGTATGCCGGAATCGCCGATCAACGGCAGGTTGTCCGGGCTGCCGGGGCGGGCCCGCGCGGTCAGCTCGGTCAGTGGCAGCTCGTCGATGCCGGGTACCAGCGCCCGGGCGTCGCGCAGGACCGCGAACGTGCCGCCTGCGGTGACCTGACGGTCGTCGGGCTGCTCCTCGCTGGTGGCGCCGACGACGACCTCGCCGCCGGGCCGCGGGACGAGGTAGACCGGCCGGGCCTGCACGAAGCCGCGGACCACCCGGCCCAGCGTGAACCCCGGCTGCCCGGACGCGTCGAGCCGCAGCAGCTGCCCCTTGACCGGCCGGGTCGGCACGCCGGCGAGCCCGGGCAGCGTGCGGGCCAGCTCGCGGCTGGCCCAGCCGGCCGCCAGTATCACCGACCCGGCCCCGTGCCGGGTGCCGTGGTCGTCGACCACGCCGTCCACCCCGCCCGACGGGGCGGGGCTCAGCTCGGCGACCCGCCGGCGGACGACCGCCACGCCCCGGTCGGCCAGGACCGACAGCAGCGCCGCGTGCACCCGGCGTGGGTCGGCCTGGTGCTCGTCAGGCGTCCACGTGGCACCGGCCAGCCGCGGGCCGAGCAGCGGTTCCATCCGCCGGGCGTCGTCGACGGTGATCTCCTCGATCGGCAGCCCGAGACCGCGGCGCAGCTCCAGCAGCCGGCGCAGCTGCTGCCGGTCGCCGGAGTCGTACGCGACGGTCAGCGTGCCGGTGCGCCGGAACGCGAGGTCGGCGCCGGTGGCGTCGGTCAGCTCGGCGGCGAAGTCCGGCCACGACCGCGCCGACGCCACGTTCAGTGCGGTCAGGTGGTCCTCGCCGAACTCGGCCTCGGTGACGTCGGCCAGCATGCCCGCCGCGGCGTAGGTGGCGCCGTCGCCGGGCGCCGGGTCGAAGCACGCGACCGTCAGTCCGAGCTGGGACAGCCGCCAGGCGACCGAGGCGCCGATGATGCCGCAGCCGACCACGGCCACGTCCACACTCACGTCGATGCTCCCTCCGCTGGCATGACCCAGTTCAGGTTCAACGGTCGGCCTGCTGGCCCTCTCAGCCCTGCCGTCAGGGCTCCCGTGCACTGTCCACCGTACTCCCCGGCTCCGCACCGGGCCGTGGCAGACTCCGCCTGTGACCACGCCACCCGACGCGACGACGGCGGCGCTGCGGCGCCACCGGCTGGCCGACGCCCGGCTCTACCTGTGCACCGACGCCCGGCGCGCCCGCGGCGACCTGGAGTCGTTCCTGCACGCGGCACTGTCCGGCGGGGTCGACATCGTCCAGTTGCGCGACAAGTCCTTGGACGCCCGCGCGGAGCTGGAACTGCAGCCGCTGGTGGCCGAGGTCGCGGCGCGGTACGGCGCGCTGGTCGCCGTCAACGACCGCGCCGACCTCGCCCAGCTGACCGGGGCGGCCGTTCTGCACACCGGCCAGGAGGACCTGCCGGTCGCGGCGAGCCGGCGGCTGCTCGGGCCGGACGTGCTGCTCGGCCGGTCGACGCACTCCGTCGAGCAGGCCGCGGTGGCCGAGGCCGACCCGGACGTCGACTACTTCTGCGTCGGACCTGTCTGGCCGACGCCGACCAAGCAGGGCCGGCCGGCGGTCGGCGTCGAGACCGTTCGAGCGGTCGCCGCGACGGCGCCGGCCACACCGTGGTTCGCCATCGGCGGCATCGACGAGCGCAGCGTCGCCGAGGTGGTCGACGCGGGTGCCCGACGGGTGGTCGTCGTCCGGGCCATCACCGCCGCGGACGACCCGGAGGGCGCGGCCCGGCGGCTCCGGGCAGCGCTGCGGGTGTGAGACCTCAGCCGGCTCGCAGCTCGGCGTAGTCGGGGTGCCGGTCGAGGAAACCGGCGACGAACGGGCACTGCGGAACCACCTTCAGGCCGCCTTCGCGGGCGTCGTCGAGCAGGGCCCGGGCCAGCGCGCCGCCGACCCCCTTGCCCTCGGCGGCCTCCTCGACCACGGTGTGCAGGGCCACGATCTCGTCGTCGCGGCGGGCGTAGGTGAGTTCGCCGACCCGGAGTCCGTCCAGGTAAGCGGCGTAGCTGCGGGCGGTCCTGGTGATCTCGATGCTCACGCGCAGTCGCCTCCAGGGGGATGCTGGATCGATGCCACAGATGCTGCATGATCATTTCTACTCGTGCCGGTGACCCTTCGCACCGATCTTCCCGATGCGCAGCGATCACCGATCTGCAACCGTAACGCACGGGCCGGACAGTCCGGACGGGCTCGGCTCGCCAAACCGGTCCGGAGGCTGCCACGATGCACGGATGCGCCTCGATCACGTCTCGTACGCGGCTGGACCGGACGGACTCGACGCCACCGCGGAGCGGCTGGCCGGTGAACTGGGAGTGGAGCTCGTCGACGGCGGCCTCCATCCGCGGTTCGGCACCCGCAACCGCGTGCTCCCGCTGGCCGGTGGGCACTACCTCGAGGTGGTGGCGGCGCTGGACCATCCCGCCGTCGACAAGGTGCCGTTCGGTCAGGCGGTGAAGGCGCGGTCGGAGGCCGGCGGCGGCTGGCTCGGCTGGGTGGTCGCGGTCGACGACCTCGCGCCGATCGAGGAGCGGCTGGGCCGTCCCGCCGTCGACGGCCACCGGGTCCGGCCCGACGGCTTCGACCTGGTGTGGAGGCAGATCGGCGTCATGGGCCTGATGAACGACCCGCAGCTGCCGTTCTTCGTGCACTGGGAGTCCGACCCCGCCGAGCACCCGTCCAAGGGCGGCCACGACGTCGAGCTGCTCAGTCTCGACATCGCCGGAGACCCGCACTTCGTCACGGCCTGGCTGGGCGAGCCCGAGGACCACCCGCTCGACGACGTCGACGTGCGGTGGCTGCCGGTGAACGGCGGGCCGGGCGTGCGGTCGGTGCGGTTCAGCACCGGCCACGGAGAGATCACGGTCTGAGCCATGGTCACCATCACCGTCGCCGGGACGGCACAGCGGCCGCTCCCGGCCGAACGCGGCACCGTCCACCTGCGCGCCACCCGCGAGGCGCGCCGCTCGGCCGACGTCATCCCGTTCGTCGTCGATCTGCACGCGCGGCTGTCCGCCGACGCGGAACGCTACGTGACGGCGGGCGCGGCGACCCGCTGGTCGGCCGACCAGCTGTACGTGTCGACCGTGCAGCGATACCGCCGCGACTCCGACGTCAGCGAGACGTTCCAAGTCGCGGCCGCCGGCGTGGCCGTGAGGTTCGCCGACTTCGTCGCGCTCTCCACCTGGGTCACCGACGTGGGCGCCGTCGACGGCGTGGTCGTCGACGGCGTCGAGTGGGAGCTCACCGAGGCGCGCCGCCGCGAGGTCGAGCGCGAGGTGCGGGCCGAGGCCGTGCGCGACGCGCAGGACCGCGCGGCCGGCTACGCCACCACGCTCGGGTTCGCGACGGTCGAGGTGGAGGCGCTGTACGAGCCGGGCCTCCGGCCGCACGAGCAGCCCGGCTGGGAGGGACGCGGGCCGTTCAAGATCGTGCAGATGGGTGCCGCCGACCACGGCGGTCCGTCGGTGTCGCTGCGCCCGGAACGGATCGTGGTGTCGGCGACGATCTCCGCCGACTTCACCGCGTCCTGATCCGGGCGCAGCACGCCGTCACGCGTCGCGCTTCTTGAACAGGTACCAGGCGACAGCCAGGATGAGCGCGACGAACGCCGCGAACACGCCACCGGACTCCCAGCGGCTCAGCGGGTCGAACTCCGGTCCGCCGTTCGCTTCATACGGGCTCGTGGCCAGCAGCCGCCCACCGGCCGAGAACGGCAGGAACTTCAGCGCCGGCTGCAGCCAGTCCAGCGCCGGCACCAGCGACAGCCCGGAGATCAGCCCTTCGACCAGCAGCGGCGTGACCAGCAGCACGACGATGGCGCTCGGCACACCGCGGAACAACTGGGCGAGCGCGAGCCCGCAGATGGCGTACAGGACCACCAGCAGGAAGTAGCCGGGGATGACCTCGTCGAGCGGGTTGTCGAACGACGGCAGCTCGCCCCAGAAGATCAGCCCGAGACCGAGGTTGACCGCCAGCGACACCGCCACCACCAGCACGGACCACAGGCTGACGATGACGATCTTCGCCAGCAGCAGCCGGGACCGCTGCGGGATGGCCGTCAGCGTCGGCTGGATGGTGCCGTGCCGATACTCGTGGCCGGTGGAGAAGACACCGATGATCGACATGAACACCGGGATGAACGTGGCGAACTCGGCGCCACCGGTGAGCACCTGGGCCGTGATGTCGACGTCGAGCGGGTCGTTGCGCGTGGCGTAGGCGATGATGAACGCCACGCCGGCCGTGATGAGCACGCCGATGCCGCTCAGCCAGTAGGTCGAGCGCAGGGTGCGCAGCCGCACCCATTCGAAGCGGAGCGCGCTGCTCATGCCGCACCTCCCGCGGTCGGGCCGCCGGGTTGCACCGGCGGGACGGGTGGTGCCGCGGGCGGACCGGCCTGGTGCGCCGGGGCCGGCGCGGAGCCGGGAGCGCTGCCGGCCGGCCCGAGGTCGTGCGCGACGTACTCCTCGGACTCGCCGGTCGCGGTGATGAAGGCGGTCTCCAGCGAGGCGGTCTGGGTGACCAGTTCGTGCAGCATGACGTTGTTCTGGAAGGCCAGTTCGCCGACGGCGGCGGTCTCGATGCCGGACACCCGCAGGGCCGGCGACGGAGCCGGCGCCGCGGCCGGGTCTGCGCCCGGCGCGTGGCGATCCTCGGGCACCTCGTCGACGGTGACGCCGTCGACCCGGCGCAGCAGCTCGGCCAGCTGGGCCGCCTGCGGGCTGCGCACCAGCACGCTGGACTGGGTGAAGTCGCGGACGAAGCCGTCGACGTCGCCGTTGTAGATCATCTTGCCGCGGCCGATGACCACCAGCTGGTCGGCCATCAACGCCATCTCGGACAGCAGGTGGCTGGAGACGAAGATCGTGCGGCCCTGGTCGGCCAGCGACTTGAGGACGGTGCGCAGCCAGTGGATGCCGCTGGGGTCCAGGCCGTTGGCCGGTTCGTCGAGGATCAGCGTCTTCGGGTCGCCGAGCAGGGCCTGCGCCAGGCCGAGCCGCTGTGCCATGCCGAGGGAGAAGTTCTTCGGCTTCTTGTTCTTCACCTCGGTGAGGCCGACGAACTCGAGCACCTCGTCGACCCGGTGGTATGCGATGCCGCTGCCCGCGGCCAGCATCCTCAGGTGGTTGCGGGCGGTGCGGGTCGGGTGGAACGCCTTCGACTCGAGCACGGCGCCGATCTCACGCATCGGGTGCATGATCGTGCCGAACCTGCGACCGTCGAACAGCGTCTCGCCGCCCCCGTTGTCGAGGTCGAGCATGAGCCGCATCGTCGTCGACTTGCCCGCGCCGTTGGGTCCGAGGAAGCCCGTCACCATGCCGGGACGCACCTCGAACGACAGATGATCGACGGCGGTCTTCGCGCCGTATCGTTTGTGTAGCCCCTTGGCCGTGATCATGATCTCCCGATCGTTGGTCGGTCGCTGCGAACCTACCCGCTGAGCGGCCCCGGCCAGCTCATTCGCGCTGCGGAAGGTGCGTGTCCGACCTCAGGAGGAGGGGCAAGCCCGGCGAACCCGGATGATCAGCCGGCGCGCAGCGCCTGGCGGGCCAGCCGGCCGGCCTGGGCGCCGTAGGAACCGCCGAAGAGCACGGCGTGGACGAGCGCCGGATGCAGCTGATGCAGCGGCAGCCGTTCGCGCCAGCCCGCGGCCAGCGGCCAGGCCTCGTCGTAGGCGGCGAGGACGCGGTCGAGGTGCGGCAACCCGAACAGCGTGAGCATGGCGAGGTCGGTCTCGCGGTGCCCGCCGTGCAGGGCGGGATCGACGAGGTAGGCGCCGGTCTCGGTCCACAACACGTTGCCGGCCCAGAGGTCGCCGTGGATCAGCGCAGGCGGTTCGGCCGGGCCGGCCAGCCGGGGCAGCTCGGCGATGACCTTCTCGACGTCGGCGACGGTGCGCTTGTCGACGGTGCCGGCCTTGCGGGCCGTGCGCAGGTACGGCTCGAGGCGTCCGTACGCCCACAGGTCCGCCCAGTGCCGCCATGGACCCTGGGGCAGGTCGAGGCTGCCGATCCAGCCGGCGCCGTGGGCGGAACCGAACACGTCGGTGCCGTGCCGGTGCGTCGCGGCGAGGGTTCGGCCGAACCGTTCGGCGGCCGCCGCGGACGGGACACCCGTCGTGACCCATTCGAGGACGAGGCAGCGTTCGTCGTGCGCGAGCACCTGCGGGACGGGGACGCCGCCTCGGGCCGCCGCCAGTCGCTCCAGGCCGAACGCCTCGGCCCGGAAGAATCCCTCCGGAGCGCCGGCCCGGGTCTTCACGAAGACGGTGCGGCCGTCGCCGAGCCGGGCTCGCCGCGCCTCGCAGATGGAACCGCCGCCGACCGGGGTGAGCGATTCGACGGCGGTGCCCAGCAACGTGTGCAGATGCTCACTGTCGACTGGGCTCACCGCCCGGCACGTCGAGTTCGATCTCCTCGCTCACAGCCGTCACGAAGCCGTCGGACGCCCGCTCGATCATGAGCAGGACCCGCTCGAACGCCGCGGCGTCGCCGTAATAGGGGTCCGGGACCTCGGTGTCGTCGCCGGCCTCGGCGTCGGGGTCGTAGCTGCGCAGCAACTGCACCTTGGCGCGGGCGTCGTCGTCGGGAGCCAGCGTGCTGAGGTCGGCGAAGTTGTCGCGATCGAGGGCCAGCACGAGATCGACGTCGGCGAACCACTCACGGCGGAACTGCCGGGCCCGGTGGTCGCTGCCGTCGTAGCCGTGGTCGTGCAGCGCGGCGAGGGCGCGCGGGTCGGCCTGCTGGCCGGCGTGCCAGCCGCCGGTGCCGGCGGAGTCGACCGTGACGAGGTCACCGAGGCCGGCCCCCTCGAGGCGGTGACGCAGCACGAACTCGGCGATGGGCGACCGGCAGATGTTCCCGGCGCAGACGACGCAGACGCGGTATGGGGTGCTCGGGTCGGTCACGGCCGGGCGCCTCAGCGGCGCTGGCGCGCCAGCTCCCCGACGGCCAACGCGAGCTCGGTGGCCAGATCGAAGGACCGCTCGTGGTTCGGGTTGCTACGCATCCACAGACAGATGGTCTGCACGACGGCGCCCGACCACGCGGGATCACGGCGCAGCGCGTGCCGGACCGACACCGGACGTGGCGAGAAGGAGGTGACATCGAACCACTGGCCGTCGGCGAAGGCGAGCATCGGGTTGCCATGCGGATCGTCGTAGACGACCTCGTAGACCATCGAGCCCGTCAGCGCGTGCCGGTTGGTGTCGGGTTCCGGATATCCCGGCGGCGTGGTGACCGCGAGAGGTACCGGTCGCGACGGAGAGGTGCCGCGATCCGGGTGCCGGGCGCGCTGATGGCCCGAAGGAGGTTGTTCGGTCAGAACCGATCCGACGGGGCCGTAGCCGATCGTCATTTGTTCACCATGCCCACACTGAGTTCAGGGCACAACGAACCCCCGTGGCGCCAGCAGAAACGGGCGCCTATCCGTCGTGCAGAGGATGCTAGGGCCAAAGGTACGTCAAACATCGGCCCAGCGGAAGAAGGGTCGTATCAAGTTGGCGTTAAGGCCCACTCCACGACGACGGACGGACGACCGGCCGTGCCCCGTTCGTCAGTTCGGCAACAACAGATTCAGGATCCAGCTGACGAACGAGACCACGAGCGCACCGAGCACCGCCGACCAGAAGAAGTCGTCGACGTGGAACGGCACGTCGAGCACGTCGGCGATCCACGAGGTCAGCTCGAACATCAGCGCGTTGACGATCAACGTGAACAGGCCGAGAGTCAAGATCAACAATGGCAGTGACAACAACTGGACCACTGGTTTGATGAACGCGTTGACGAGTCCGAAGATCAGGGCCACGACAAGCAAGGTCAGTAGCTCGCTTGACGTGCTGTCAGAGCTGATGGTCACGCCGTCGACGATCCGGGTCGCCACCCACAGGGCGAATCCGTTGACGAGCAGGCGGATGATGAAGGACGTCACGGCTGCCGAGCGTACACATCGGAGGCCCTCCGTGGGAGCGGCTATCGTGCGGAACATGAGCGGTTCCCAGGTGCGCATTCGCAAGGCTCTCGACGGTCTGCCGTCCTACAAGCCGGGCCGGCCGGCGGCGCCGGGCGCCGGTGCGGAGCCGGCGTTCAAGATCTCGTCGAACGAGAATCCGTACCCGCCGCTGCCGGGTGTGCTGGAGGCCGTCGCCGCGTCCGCGGGGTCGCTGAACCGCTATCCGGACATGTTCGCCACCGGCCTCGTCTCGGCGCTGGCCGACCGCTTCGACGTGCCGCCGGAGCACGTGGCCACGGGCACCGGCAGCGTCGGCGTGCTCCAGCAGGTCGTCCAGGCCACCGCTGCCGAGGGCGACGAGGTGGTCTACGCATGGCGGTCGTTCGAGGCGTACCCGATCGTGGTGGGCATCTCCGGCGCCACCGCCGTGCAGGTGCCGCTGGCGCCCGGTGCGCGACACGACCTCACGGCCATGGCCGACGCCATCACCGATCGCACCCGCGTGGTGTTCGTGTGCACGCCGAACAACCCGACCGGTCAGGTCGTGACGCGCGCCGAGCTGACGGCGTTCCTGCGCCGGGTGCCCGAGGACGTCCTGGTGGTCGTCGACGAGGCGTACCGCGAGTTCGTCCGCGACCCCGAGGCCGCCGACGGCATCGAGGCCTACCGCGAGCACGGCAACGTGTGCGTGCTGCGGACGTTCTCGAAGGCGTACGGTCTCGCCGGGCTGCGGGTCGGCTTCGCCATCGCGCACGACGAGGTGGCCGACGCGCTGCGCAAGACCGCGGTGCCGTTCGGCGTCTCCGGCATCGCCCAGCGGGCCGCCGTCGAGTCGCTGGCCCGCGAGGCCGAGCTGCTCGAGCGGGTCGAGGCGCTGGTCGGGGAGCGGACGCGGGTGTACGACGCCCTGGTGGGGCAGGGGTGGGAGATACCTCACACCGAGGCGAACTTCGTGTGGCTGGCGCTGGGTGGGCAGACCGTCGACTTCGCCCGCTTCTGTGAGGACGCGGGGCTGGTCGTGCGGCCTTTCGCGGGCGACGGCTGCCGGGTCACGATCGCCGAGCAGGAGGCCAATGACAGGCTCATTCGACTGACCGGCGAGTGGAAGGCACGCTGACGCGACCTCCGAGCACTGATCCCAGGACGCTGGGCGAATGAGCACGGACGGCGTCCTGCGTTCGGGGGGCGAGACGCCGGACGCCGTCCGTGCGGTCTATGGCTACTGCGTCAGCAGCAGAAGTCTCCAGGGCTCGCGGTCGGCGAGAAGGCGGCAACCGCAGGTGCGCTCACCGTGAACGTGAGTGCGAACGATGCGACAACCGCGATCACAACTCGCTTGGCACGCCCCATCTAGATCGAACTCCTAAAGTCGGCATTTGGACTGGCAAAATGTGACTGACTGTAGTCCAATACTGTCATGACAGAAGACCAGCCAGCAACAGTGGACGAGGCGCCGCTTCCGACGCCCGTCGGGCAGCGTATCCGATCCCGCCGGTTGGAGCTCGGTCTCTCCCAGGCAGAGATCGCAGAGGGCATGCTGTCCCCCAGTTACGTCTCGCTCGTCGAGAGCGGCCGCCGCCAGCCGGCGTCGTCCGCGCTCGCGCACATCGCCGAGAGGCTGCGCATCGACGTCGAGTACCTGCGCGACGGCGTCGACGCGTCCGTCCGCACCAAGGCCCGCCTGGCCCTGGGCCGCGCCGAGATGGCGCTGCGCGAGGGCCGGCCCGAGGAAGCCTACGAGCAGTTCACCACGCTGGTCGGCGATCCGGGTCTGAACGACGAGCAGAGCCGCGCCGCCCGTCTGGGCCGGGCACTGGCCCGCGAGCGCACCGGCGACCTCGAGGGCGCCATCGAGATCCTCAGCGAGCTGGCCGACGAAGCGCGGCAGACGCCCGCGGTGCAGTCCTGGCTCGACGTCGCCATCGCGCTGACCCGGTGCTACGACCGCGCCGGCGACTACGACATGGCCATCCAGGTCGGCGAGGAGGCCCGCCGCGCGGCCTTCGACCTCGGGCTCGAGAGCACCGACGAGTACATCCGCCTCGGGTGCACGGTCCTCGGCGCCTACTCCGGCCGCGGCGACCTCGTGCGCTCCAAGGCGCTCGCCGCCGAGCTGGTGGCCGCCGCCGACCGCATCGGCACGCCGCACACTCGCGGCGCGGCGTACTGGAACGCCTCGCTCATCGCGGAGTCCCGCGGCGAGCTGGCGCTGGCGCTGAACCTGGTCGACCGCGCGCTGGCGATGTTCGGCGAGGGCGACGACCTCCGCAACCTCGCCCGGCTGCGGCTGGCACACGCCTGGCTGCTGCTCCAGGGCAGCGAGCCTCGGGCGCAGGAGGCGCTGACCATCCTCGACGGCGTCGAGGCGGCCATCCGCCAGCATGGCAGCGCCACCGACATCGCCAGCTTCGGCACCAAGCGCGCCGAAGCCCTGCTGCGCCTCGGCCGGCTGGACGACGCTCGCGACGCGGCCGACCTCGCGCTGCGCGAGCTCGGCGACCAGCCGCGGATGGGCGGGGCGCTCGCGCGGCTCACCCTGGCACGGGTGCTGCGTGCCCAGGGCGACGTCGAGCAGAGCATCCGCGAGGCGGCACTGGCGGCTTCGGCGCTCGAGTCCATGGGGGCGTCGCGCGTGGCGGCGCTGGCCTGGCGTGAGCTGGCCGACCTCTACCGCGACCTCGGTCGCACCGACGCGGCGCTCGATGCCTACGACAACGCGCTGCGGTCGGTCCGCGTGGGTCCGCACATCCCGGCCGGTCTCGCCGACGAAGCCGTCACCGGGGGTCTCGACGGCCCGCTCGGTCTCTCGTCGGCCTCGGCCTGACGGTCACAGGCACCTCGCAACACACCGATGCCCCAGCGCCGGAAGCGCTGGGGCATCGGTGCGTCCGAGCCGATCAGCAACAGAAGTCGGAGCCGCCGTCTGGCGTGTTGCGCACGCCGTCATCGTTCCAGGGGGCCACTTCTGCGGGGGCGCCGCCGAGGCCGCCGACCGCGACGACCGCGGTCCCGGTGAGGCCCGCCACGGCGACCAGCGTCGCGAGGGCAATCCTTCGGATCACGTCTCTCACCTCCTTCCGGCGGCTTGGACGCGACAAACGCGCCCTTTCGGAAGAGTGCCGTGAATCATTGCAACTTGCGCGACGAAATGTCAACGGCTCTGAATGATCGACTCAGACCACGGCCTCGTCGGGCGCGCGGTCCGGTGCCGGCTCGGCGCGCGGCCCCGTGGTGGGCGTCCGTTCGCCGTTGACCACCAGCACGACGCCGCCGACGACCAGCGCGCCGCCGGCCAGCACGATCGACGTCACCGGCTCGGCCAGGATCGCCCAGCCGAGGATGACCGCGACCACCGGGTTCACGTAGGCGTACGTCCCGATCAGCGACAACGGTGCGTGCGCCAGCAGGTACCCGTAGGCCGTGTAGGCGAGCAGTGAACCCAGCACGATCAGGTACACGAGTGCCAGCCAGCCCTTCGCCGGCACCGACGCCACGTGCAGGTCGGCGAACTCGCCGGTCGCGGCCGACACGATCAGCAGCAGCACGCCGCCGGTCAGCATCTCGTACGCCGAGGCCACCAGCGCGTTACGGGGCAGCCCGAGGCGGGGTGAGAAGTAGGACCCGAACGCCCACGAGATGGTGCCGAACAGCAGGATCCCGATGCCCCACGCCTCGACACCCTCGATGCCGCCGCGGGGCAGGCAGATGACCGCGACGCCGGCCAGGCCGACCAGGATGCCGATCCATGTCAGCGCGGGCGGGCGCTGGCCGCCGGCGACCTGGAGCAGGACGAACCACAGCGAGATCGCCCCGACGACCAGTGCGGCCAGACCGCTCGGCACCGTCTGCTCGGCGACCGCGACCATCGCGTTGCCGAGGACGAGCAGCAGCAGCCCCATGACGGCCGCCCCGCGCAGCTCGCGCGGGCTCACCCGCAGCCGTTCCCGGCCGTGCCGGAGCCACAGGTAGCCCAGCATCAGCAGTCCGGCGGCCAGGAACCGCAGCCCCATGCCGAGGAACGGCGGGATGTCGGCCTCGACCACCACCCGGATGGCGAGATACGTCGAGCCCCACACGATGTAGACGACGATCAGCGCGGCCCAGATCATGGTGGGCCGTGCGGGCGCCTGGGTCACGAGCGTCTCCTCCTAACAGTGCTGACCGCGCTCATTGTTGCGGATGGCCGGCCAGGAGCGACAGCGAGTTTCGGCCATGTCGCTGCGATATCGGGACAACGCCTCCGCGGCATATGTCACGGTGTGAGCGACCGGCTGGCGAGACACTAGATGTAGGTGACTTGCATCTTTGTAACTACCAGATACTGTGGCTCTTGCAGCTGGTTCCACCGTTCAGCCAGAGCGGTGGAGGCAACAGGGAACCCGGTGTGAGTCCGGGACTGCCCCGCAGCGGTGAACGGGAACGACCGCCGTCAACGAAGCACTGGGCCCTCCACGCGAGAGGGCCTGGGAAGCGACGGCCAGTAGATGGAACGCCACCCGCCAGGTGGCCTCCGTGCCCGTGAGTCCGAAGACCTGCCAGCGCACCGCACGCCACACGCGTGCGGTGGTCCGCGGCTCCCGAGGGAGGGGCCAGGGGACGATACGGCGACGTACTCACCGCCGCGCCGCGCCACCAGCGCACCAGGCGCGGTGCCGGCGACGCATCTCTCCAGAACCTGCCTCAGTGCCGCGGGCCGAGCCAGCCGAGCTCGCGAGGAGAGAGCATGAGCGTCAGCGTCGTCAAGCGTGACGGGTCGGTGGAGCCCTATGACGGCTACAAGATCGCCCGGGCCATCGAGGCCGCCAGCGTGGGCCTGGACAACCAGGTCGCCCGGGTCACGCAGCTGCAGTCCGAACTCGAGATCACCGTCTTCGACGGCATCACCAGTCAGCAGCTGGACGAGGCCGTCGTCCAGGTGGCCCTGCAGAACGTCCGCGACGACCCCGCGTTCGACACCGTCGCGGCGCGGGTGCTGCTGAAGACGGTGTACAAGCGGGTCCTGGGCGACTACGAGACCCCGGACCAGCTGGCCGAACTGCATCGGCAGAGGTTCCCCGGCTACGTGGCGGAGGGCGTGGCCGCTGGGCTTCTCGACGATCGGCTCGTGACCCACTTCGACCTCGACCGGCTGGCCGCCGCGCTGGAGCCGTCGCGCGACGACCTGCTGAAGTACATCGGCGCGGTCACCATGAGCAACCGTTACATGATCAACGACCGTGACGGCCACCGGCTGGAGGTGCCGCAGTTCTTCTGGATGCGCGTCTCGATGGGACTGTCGCTGAACGAGGCCGACCCGACCTCGACGGCCGTCGAGTTCTACGCCAAGATGTCCCGCCTGGACTACCTGGCGGCCGGGTCGACGCTGGTCAACGCCGGTACGGCGTACTCGCAGCTGTCGAACTGCTTCGTCATGGAGATGCACGACGACATCGAGCACATCGCCAAGAGCGTGCGCGACGTCATGTGGCTGACCAAAGGGACGGGCGGCATCGGCCTGTCGGTGACGAAGCTGCGCGCCGAGGGCTCGCCCATCCGCAGCAACAACACCGCCTCGACCGGCCCGATCCCGTTCATGCACACCATCGACTCCACGCTGCGGGCGGTGTCGCGCGGCGGTAAGAAGTTCGGTGCGCTGGCCTTCTACATCGAGAACTGGCACCTCGACTTCCCGCAGTTCCTCGACCTCAAGCAGAACGCCGGCGACCCGTACCGGCGGGTCCGCACCGCCAACACCGCGGTCTGGATCTCCGACGAGTTCATGACCCGGGTCGCCAACGACGACGACTGGTACCTGTTCGACCCCCTCGAGGTGCGGGACCTGCCCGAGCTGTACGGCGCCGCCTTCAGCCGCCGCTACGCCGAGTACGCCGCGGCGGCCGAGGCCGGCGAACTGCGCTCGTTCACCAGGATCAAGGCGCGCGAGCAGTTCCGGGCCATCCTCGTCGCGCTGCAGACCACGTCGCACCCCTGGCTGACGTGGAAGGACACCATCAACAACCGCGCACTCAACGACAACACCGGCACCATCCACCTGTCGAACCTGTGCACCGAGATCACGCTGCCGCAGGACCGCGACAACATCGCCGTCTGCAACCTGGCGTCGATCAACCTGTCGGCGCACCTGGCCGACGGCCGGGTCGAGTGGGACCGGCTGCGCGAGAGCGTCCGGCTCGCCGTCCGGCAGCTCGACAACCTCATCGACATCACCGTCTCGTCGGTGCCGGAGTCCGAGCGGTCCAACGAGCTGAACCGCGCCGTCGGCCTCGGCGTCATGGGCTTCACCGACGTCGTCGAGCGGCTGGGTTGGTCCTACGAGAGCGAGCAGGCCTACGACCTCATCGACCGGCTGATGGAGTTCATCAGCTACCACGCCATCGACGAGAGCGCCGACCTCGCTCGCGAGCGGGGTTCGTACGCCAACTTCGAGGGCTCGGGCTGGAGCCGTGGCCTGGTCCCGATCGACACGCTCGACCGCGCCGAGCGGGAGCGCGGTGTGCCGATCACCGTCTCGCGGGCCAGCCGGCTCGACTGGGACGTGCTGCGCGACAAGGTCCGCGGCGGCATGCGCAACGCCACCCTGATGGCCATCGCCCCCACGGCGTCCATCGGCCTCGTCGCCGGCACCACCCCGGGGCTGGACCCGCAGTTCTCGCAGCTGTTCAGCCGGGCCACCAGCTCGGGCAAGTTCCTGGAGGTCAACCGCAACCTGGTGGCCGACCTCAAGGAGCGAGGGCTGTGGGACGAGGTTCGCGAGGACCTGCTGCGCGCCCAGGGCGACGTGTCCACGCTGGACGCCGTCCCGGCCGATCTCAAGGCGATCTACAAGACGTCGTTCCAGCTGTCGCCGTACGCGTTCATCGAGGTCGCGGCCCGAGCGCAGAAGTGGATCGACCAGGCCATCAGCCGCAACATGTACCTCGAGACCCGAGACCTGGACGACTACGTCGACATCTACTCCGCCGCCTGGGCCAAGGGCGTCAAGACCACCTACTACCTGCACGTCAAGCCGCGGCACACGGCTGAGCAGAGCACCGTCCGGGTGAACAAGGCCGAGTCGCTGGCCGGCACCGGCGCCTCGGCGGGCGGGCAACGGCGCGGCTTCGGCGCGGCCCGGGCGGCGGCGCCGGCGCCGGCCCCCGCCCCGCTGTCGCCGGAGCGTGTGCCCGAACCCGTCAAGCCCGAGACCGTCGCGGAGCTGGACCTGGTCGACACCGGCGACGAGGCGATCGCCTGCCCCGTCGATCCCCAGGAACGGCTGCAGTGCGAGTCCTGCCAGTAGAGGAGACACGTCGATGAGCATTCTCGGCACCGGTATCCAGGAGGGCCTGCTGCTCAAGCCGGTCCGCTATCCCTGGGCCTACGAGCTGTACAACCAGGCCGTCGCGAACACGTGGTTCCCGCACGAGGTGCAGCTCGGCGAGGACATGGCCGACTTCAGGAAGATGTCCGACGAGGAACGGCACGCGCTGACGTTCCTGATGAGCTACTTCAACCCCAACGAGCTGCTGGTGAACAAGGCGCTGGCGTTCGGCGTCTACCCGTACCTGAGCGCGGCCGAGGCACACCTGTACCTCGCCAAGCAGATGTGGGAGGAGGCCAACCACGTCATGGCCTTCGAATACGTCCTCGAGACGTTCCCGATCGACCGCGAGCAGGCCTACGCCGCACACGTCACGATCCCGTCGATGGTGGCGAAGGAGGAGTTCGAGGTCCGCTACATCAAGCGGATGGCCGAGCAGACGCTGGACGTCACCACCGTCGAGGGCAAGCAGGACTTCGTCCGGAACCTGGTCGCCTACAACATCGTGCTCGAGGGCATCTGGTTCTACAGCGGGTTCATGGTGGCGCTGAGCTTCCGCCAGCGGAACCTGCTGCGCAACTTCGCGTCGCTGATCGACTGGATCGTCCGCGACGAGAGCCTGCACCTGAAGTTCGGCATCAACCTCGTCCTCACCGTGCTCGACGAGAACCCGGAGCTGCAGACGCCGGAGTTCGCCGCCGAGATCGAGCAGATGATCATCGACGGCGTCGCGATGGAGGAGCAGTACAACCGCGACCTGCTGCCGACCGGCATCCTGGGTATGAACGCCGAGTACATCAACCAGTACGTGAAGTACCTGGCCGACCGCCGGCTGGAGGAGCTGGGCTTCGAACCGCACTACAAGGTCGCCAATCCCGCCAAGTGGATGGCGACTGCGAACGACACGCTGCAACTGGTGAACTTCTTCGAGTCCATCAACACCAGCTACGAGGTCGACGCCCGAGCCAGCGGAGGATAGGGACCCATGTACGTACGGGTGCGGCGTCGCCGGCCTGATCGGTCCGCCGAGCCAGTCACTCGGCTGCCCGGCGCCGGGATGGGCCTGCTCGGTCCCGCGTTCGTGGCGGCGGTGGCCTACGTCGACCCCGGCAACGTCGCGACCAACCTGTCGGCCGGGGCCGGCTACGGCTACCTGCTGGTGTGGGTGCTCGTCCTGGCGACGGCGATGGCCGGGCTGGTGCAGTACCTCTCGGCGAAGCTCGGCGTGGTCACCGGGTCGTCGCTGCCCGAGGTGCTGCGCGACCGGCTGCCCCGCGGCGGCCGGCTGGCGTACTGGCTGCAGGCCGAGGTGGTCGCGATGGCCACCGACATCGCCGAGGTGGTCGGCGGCGCCATCGCGCTGAACCTGCTGTTCGGCCTGCCGCTGTGGCTCGGCGGCCTGATCACCGGCGTCGCCTCCATGGCGCTGCTGACGGTGCAGAACGGCCGCGGGCAGCGCGCCTTCGAACGGGTCGTGACGACGGCGCTGCTGGTCATCGCCGTCGGGTTCGTGGCCGGGCTGTTCGTCCAGCCGCCGTCGCCCTCGGGCATGGTCGAAGGGCTGGTGCCGCGGTTCGAGGGGACCGAGACGGTGCTGCTGGCGGCCGGCATGTTCGGCGCCACGGTCATGCCGCACGTGGTGTACCTGCACTCGGCGCTGGCCCGCGACCGCTTCGGCGCCACGCCGGAGCCTGGGCTGGTCGGGCGGCTGCTGAGCGCCACCCGGGTCGACGTCGGTGCCGCGATGGTCGTGGCCGGCAGCGTGAACATCGCGCTGCTTCTGGTCGCGGCGGCCTCGCTGCGCGGGGTCGACGGCACCGATACCATCGCGGGGGCACACGCCGCCGTCGAGTCCGGGCTGGGGGTGGCGGTCGGCGCGCTGTTCGCGGTCGGGCTGCTGGTGTCCGGCCTGGCGTCGACGTCGGTGGGCTGTTACGCGGGCGCGGTGATCATGGAGGGCCTGCTGCTGCGCCGCATTCCGTTGCTGGTGCGGCGGCTGGTGACGCTGGTGCCGGCGGTCGCGATCCTGACCACGGGCGCCGAGCCGACGTGGCTGCTGGTGCTCTCGCAGGTGGTGCTCTCGTTCGGCATCCCGTTCGCGATCATCCCGCTGGTCGCCGTCACGGCGAAGTCGTCGGTCATGGGCCGGTGGGCCAACTCGCGGCTGACGACGGCGCTGGCGGTGCTGGTGAGCGTGGTCGTCGTCAGCCTCAACGTCGCGCTGCTGACGCTGACGGTGCTCGGGTAGCCGGTCTCAGAGCCAGCCGTTCTCGTCGGCGATGCGCACGGCCTCGGCCCGGCTCGACGCGCCGAGCTTGGCGACGGCCGCGGCCACGTAGTTGCGGACGGTGCCGGGGGACAGGTGCGTGCGCCGGGCGATGACGGCGACCGGGGTGTCGTAGCCGGCCAGCCGGAGCACCTCCAGCTCGCGCGGCGTCAGCGGGTTGACGGGGGCGGTCAGCGCATCGGCGGCCAGCCCGGGGTCGACGTAGCGTTCGCCGCCGTGCACGCGGCGGATGACGTCGGCCAGCGTGCCGCCCGGCGACCCCTTCGGCAGGAAGCCCTTCGCACCCGCCGTCAGTGCCCGTTGCAGGTGCGGCGGCCGGCCGTGCCCGGTGAGGATGACGACGGCGCAGGACGGCAGCGCGGTGGCCAGTTCGGCCGCCACCTCCATGCCGGACAGCCGCGGCATCTCCAGGTCGGCGACGACGACGTCCGGCCGGTGCGCCAGCGCGGCGTCGACGGCGGCCCGGCCGTCCGGTGCCTGCGCCACCACCTCGAGGTCCGGCTCGAGACCGAGCAGCGCGGCGACGGCGGTGCGGATCAGCTCCTCGTCGTCGGCCAGCAGCACGCGGATCACGGCCGCACCGCCAGCGTGACGTCGAGCGTGAAGGTGTCGCCGTCGCGGTCGGAGCGCAGCGTGCCGCCGGCCTCGGCCAACCGGTCGGCGAGCCCGCGCAGGCCGGAGCTGTGCGCGTCGGGGCCGTCGCCCGTGGCGCCGTCGTTGATCACCGTCATGCGCACCTCGTCACCCTCTCTGCCGATGTCGATGGTGCACCATCGGGCCCGGCTGTGCCGCAGCACGTTGGTGCTCGCCTCGCGCAGCACCGGGATCAGCAGCGCGCTCACCTGTTCGGGCAGCGACCCGGCCGAGCCGGTGACGGTGCAGCGGACGCCCGAGGACTCCAGGACGCGCCGGATCGCGTCCAGCTGGCCGGTGAGGTCGACCGTCCGGTAGCCGTGCACCACCTGGCGCATCTCGTTCAGCGCCGACGCGGCCAGGGCGCGGGCCTCCTCGGCCTCGCGGCCGGCGCGGTCGCCGTCGACGGGCGCGAGGCGGGCGGCCAGCTCGGTCTTGAGCGCGATCACCGAGAGCGTGTGCCCGAGCAGGTCGTGCACGTCGCGGGCGAACCGCAGCCGCTCCTCGGTCGCGGCCAGTCGTGCCTGCGCCACCCGGCCCTCGCGCGCCTCGACCAGCAGGTCCCACAGCCACATGGGCACCCCGCACAGCGCCGCCACCGTGATCGCGTTGATCAGCGTGAGCAGGACGTACGTCGGCACCGACCCGCCGGTCCACCAGCCCACCAGGGCCGAGACCCCGACGGCGACGGCGGCCAGCGCGGTCCCGGCGACCCGGCCGAGCAGCAGCGGCGCCGACCCGGCCAGCGGCCCGCCCAGCCACGCCCACGTCTCCCAGTCGTCGGCGTCGGCCGGTCCGACGAGCGGGACGGATGCGGCCGCCGCCAGCAGGAACGCGACCAGCCGGCGCCGCCGTGCCGGCTCGCCGACCGACGGCGTCAGCACCGCGTACAGCGCGCCGGCCTGGGCCGAGCAGAACAGCGTGACACCGAGCGCGCCCAGTGCGGCCCGGGTCGCGTCGTCCTCGCCGAGCACCCCGACGAGTCCGCCGGCGAGCGCCGTCGCGACGGCCGCCACCAGCGCGAACAGCAGCACCACCCAGCGGGCTCGGCGCAGCCGTACGTCCGGGCGGCCGGACTCGGTGACGCTCACCGGATCAGGCCCGCCGCTCAGGTCACCCGGATCCGGGCCAGCTGCCGCGACTGGGCGACCAGGGCGCCGTCGGCGTCGTAGACCTCGGCCTCTTCGTCGAACCAGCCGTCGCGGACCAGCCGGCCACGCAGGTGCACCGTCAGCCAGCCCGGTGCCGGCAGGCTGCGGGTGAGGACCGTCAGCTGGACGGTGGGCGCCCAGCCGAGCCGGCCCAGCCCGAACACCGTCGGCGGCAGGGAGTCGACGGCCAGCGCCAGCACCACCGGGTCGGGCTGGGTGCCGTCGGCCAGCCGGACGTGCCCGCGCATGGACAGCTGGCCGGCCGGGCGGCCGGAGAACCAGCCCAGGGTCTGCGGGTCCAGCCGCAGGTCGACGTGTTCGAGCAGGCCGACGTGGGTGCCGTCGGGGAGGTCGACGACCGCCGGGATGCATTCGTCGACCGGCGCCACCGGCTCCGGCGGCGGGCCGACCCACTCGACCGGCGACGTACGCGACAGCACGCTGGTGGTGACGGTGGCCTCGACCCGCGGCTCGTCGTCCTGGACCAGGGTGGCTCGCAGGGTCTCGATGGTCCGCCCGGTGCGCACGACGTCGACCAGCACGTGCGCCGGACCGGCGCTGGGCGGCGCCACGAAGTGCGCGTTGGTGCTCACCGGGTGCGGGTGCGCCGACTCGGCCAGCACCGCGCGCAGCACCAGAGCCAGCAGGTAGCCCCCGTTCGGCACGTCGCCCACCGACCAGGTCCCGTCGATGTCGACGTCGTGGCGCCCGGGCGACACCCGGCGCGTTGCCGACGCTTCGTCGAAGTCAGGCACGAGTCAAGACCCTATGCGACTCCGCGCCACATCGACAGCGCCGACGGTCGTGTGCGTGGCGCTGATCGTCCCGGTCTTCCGGGTGAATGGGCTTATCAACTAGGATGCCCGCCTTGGGGGGCTTCGCTGGCGTTTTCTTGCCATTTCTCTGTGCCGCGGCGCCTGCCTTCGTGAGCGATGACATTTCCCTAAGGAGTTCTATGTCCACCCTTCCGAGCCGGCGCCGCCTCGGTGCCGGCGCGTTGGCCGTCGGCGTGCTGGCCGGGGGCGCGTTCCTCACCCCCGCCGCCGCTTCGGAGTTCGACCTGTCCGGCGTCGAGCCGCGGGCGAACCTCGACCCCGGGGGCCACGACTTCGCCTACGACGTGAACCGGACCGACGCCGATGGCACCGTGGCAGCCGTGCTGTTCGGGCTGCGGGCCGACGACGGCGCGCTGCTGCGGGCCTACTGCGTCGAGCTCAACGTGCCCATCGCGGCGCCCGACGTGGAGATGTCGGAGGTGCCCTGGGACGCCTACCCGGTGCCCGGCGCGCCGTTCACCGCGAACTCGCCCAGGATCCTCTGGGCGCTGCAGCACTCGTACCCCGTGCTCTCGGTCGAGGAGATCGAGGCCGCGCTGCCCGACGTCGCGTTCAACGGCGGGCTCTCGGCCGACGAGGCCATCACTGCCACCGCGGCGGCCGTGTGGACCTTCAGCGACGGCATGACGGTCGACCGCGACGACATCACCACGGCGAACGACCAGATCGACGCCGACGTCCTGGCGCTCTACGACTACCTGACCGGCGAGGAGAACGTCGGCATCGGCGAGCAGCCGGAGCCCGCGCTGACCCTGGACCCGACGTCGCTGTCGGGCGAGGTGGGCAGCGTCCTCGGCCCGTTCACCGTCAGCACCAACGCCGAGACCGTCGATGTGACCGCCGACCTTCCCGAGGGTGTCGAGCTGGTCGACGCCGACGGCGCGCCGCTCGACGGCCAGTTGGCCGACGGCGACACCTTCGGCGTGGACGTGCCGGCCGACGCCGAGCCGGGCGACGGCACGGTCCAGCTGCACGCCGAGGCGAACTTGAACACGGGACGGCTCTTCGTCGGCTCCGTGGAGGAGATCCGCACCCAGTCGCTGATCCTGGCGCAGTCGGAGAAGACCGAGCTCACGGTCGAGGGAACGGTCGACTGGACCGCCGCCCCGACCGAGACCCCGACCCCGACCCCGACGCCGACGCCGAGCGAGACCCCGTCCGAGACGCCGTCGGAGACGCCGACCCCGACGCCGACCGAGACCCCGTCCGAGACGCCCACGCCGAGCGAGACCCCGTCGGAGACGCCGAGCGAGAGCCCGACGCCGTCGCCGAGCGAGACGCCGGACGAGGACCTGCCGGACACCGGTGCCTCGCCGACGTTGCTGCTGGCGGTCGGCCTGGGACTGGTCGCCGCGGCCGCGTTCCTGCTGCGTCGCCGCTTCGCCGCGGCCGGTGAGTAACGGCCCGGAGTAACGTACGCCACATCCGAAGCCGCGCGGCGCGTCCTCCGGGGCGCACCGCGCGGCTTCGCGTCGTTCCTGGCCCGGCGGCCGCGGTTAGTCGGACGACAGACGACTTGTGCGGTCACTGCAGGGTCACGGCGAGGAAGTTTGTCCGGAACGACGAGCCTGTGAGCGATCCCCAGCGGGCAGGCTGACATCAGGTGCTGCAGGATGAGCCCCACCTGCCGCCGCGATGCACCCGTCCGACCCCGGATCTGGGTACCGTGGCGGTAGCGAGGTCGTGACTCCGGTCACGGTCATGCACCGCGGCGAGGGCGAGGACCCACCCGTAGTCCTCACCCACGCCGCCGGTGGTCACGAGGAGCAGGCTCCCGCGGCAATCCTGCGGGGCCGACGACGTGAAGGAGACACATGACTGTCGAGACGGCGGCCGGGGCCACCCCGCCCGATCCCGAGCTCGTCCAGCTGCTCACCCCCGAGGGTCAGCGGGTCCCGCATGAGCGTTACGACGCCCTGATCGCGGACATCACCGACGACGACGTCCGCGCCCTGTACCGCGACCTGGTGCTGGGCCGCCGCGTCGACGGCGAGGCCGTCGCCCTGCAGCGGCAGGGCGAACTGGGACTGTGGGCCAGCCTGCTGGGCCAGGAAGCGGCCCAGGTCGGGTCCGCCCGCGCGCTGCGCGACCAGGACCACGTCTTCCCGACCTACCGCGAACACGCCGTAGCCCTGTGCCGCGGCGTCGACCCGGTGAAGCTGCTGGCGCTGTTCCGCGGCGTCGACCAAGGCAGCTGGGACTCCGTCGAGACCCGTTTCCACCTCTACACGATCGTCATCGGCGCACAGACGCTGCATGCCACCGGCTATGCCATGGGCATTCAGCGCGACGGCGCCATCGGCACCGGCGACCCCGACCGCGACGCCGCGGTCATCGCCTACTTCGGCGACGGCGCCACCAGCCAGGGCGACGTCAACGAGGCGTTCATCTGGGCCAGCGTGGTCAACGCCCCGGTGGTGTTCTTCTGCCAGAACAACCAGTGGGCCATCTCCGAGCCGCTGGAGCGGCAGACCCGGGTGCCGTTGTACCGCCGCGCCGCCGGCTTCGGCTTCCCCGGCGTCCGCGTCGACGGCAACGACGTCCTCGCCTGCCTGGCCGTCACGCGCGAGGCGCTGCAGCGGGCTCGCGACGGCGAGGGCCCGACGCTGGTCGAGGCGTTCACGTACCGCATGGGCGCGCACACCACCACCGACGACCCCACCCGCTACCGCCTGAACGCCGAGCTGGAGCACTGGAAGCTCAAAGACCCGATCGAGCGGGTGAAGGCCTATATGGTCCGCGGCGACATCGCCGACCAGGCGTTCTTCGACAGCGTCGAGCAGGAGGCCGAGGAGCTGGCCGTGCACCTGCGGGCGGCCTGCCGGGCGCTGCCCGACCCGACCCCGGCGTCGATCTTCGACCACGTCTACGTCGAGCCGACGCCCGACCTCGTCGCCCAGCGCGAGGCGATGTCGGCGTACCTCGACAGCTTCGCCGAGGAGGTGGCCCGATGACGAGCCTCAACATCGTCAAGGCGATCAACGCCGGCCTGCGGCGCTCGATGGAGAACGACGCCAAGGTGCTGGTCATGGGCGAGGACGTCGGCAAGCTCGGCGGCGTCTTCCGGGTCACCGACGGTCTGCAGAAGGACTTCGGCGAAGACCGCGTCATCGACACCCCGCTGGCCGAGTCCGGCATCATCGGCACCGCGGTCGGCCTGGCGCTGCGCGGGTACCGCCCGGTATGCGAGATCCAGTTCGACGGCTTCGTGTTCCCCGGGTACGACCAGATCGTCAACCAGGTCGCGAAGATGCACTACCGCTCGGGCGGCCGGTTGCGGCTGCCGATCGTCATCCGGATCCCGTTCGGCGGCAGCATCGGCGCCGTCGAGCACCACAGCGAGAGCCCTGAGGCGTACTTCGCCCACACACCGGGCCTCAAGGTCGTCACCTGCTCCAACCCACTCGACGCGTACTGGATGATCCAGCAGGCCATCGAGCTCGACGATCCCGTCGTGTTCTTCGAGCCCAAGGGTCGCTACTACACCAAGGGCGAGGTCGACCTCGACGGCGCGGCCGACCTCCCGCTCGAGTCCGCGCGCGTGGCGGTACCCGGCACCGACGCCACGGTGGTGGCCTACGGCCCCATGGTGAAGACCTGCCTCGACGCCGCCGCGGCCGCCGCCGACGACGGCCGGTCGCTGGAGGTCATCGACCTGCGCACGCTCGCGCCCCTGGACCTGCGCGCGGTGTACGACTCCGTCCGGCGCACCGGCCGGCTGGTCGTCGTGCATGAGGCGCAGCGCACGCTCGGCATCGGCGCCGAGGTGGCCGCTCGCGTCACCGAGGAGTGCTTCTACTCGCTCGAGGCACCGGTCCAGCGCGTCACCGGCTACGACACCCCGTACCCGCCGGCGCGGGTCGAGGAGGAGTACCTCCCCGGCCTCGACCGCGTGCTCGACGCCGTCGACCGCACGTTCGCCTACTGAGGAGGGTCTGCATGAGTGTGTCGCAGTTCAACCTCCCCGACGTCGGCGAAGGGCTGACCGAGGCGGAGATCGTGTCGTGGAAGGTCAAGCCCGGCGACGACGTGAAGGTCAACGACGTCATCGTCGAGATCGAGACGGCCAAGTCGCTGGTCGAGCTGCCCTGCCCGTTCGCCGGCGTGGTCGAGACCCTGCTGGTCGACGAGGGGCAGACGGTCGACGTCGGCACCCCGATCATCGCGGTGCGCACGGGTGCCGGCGCGGCGCCCGCGCCGGCCGAGGACCTCGTGCCCACACCGGCGGCCGAGGCCGAGCCCGAGGGGGAGCGGCAGGCGGTACTGGTCGGGTACGGCCCGCGGTCGACGACGGCGAAGCGGCGGCAGCGCAAGACTCCCGCTCCCGCGCCGGCGCCGTCCGCCGCGCCCGTCGCGGCGGCGCCCGTCCCACCCACACCCGTCCCACCCGCGCCCGTCGCACCGGCGCCGGTCGCGCCGGCGCCCGAGCCGGCCTTCGCACGGGTGTCGGTGCTGGCCAAGCCGCCGGTGCGCAAGCTCGCCAAGGATCTCGGCGTCGACCTCGCCACCGTCAGCCCGACCGGCCCCAACGGCACCATCTCCCGCGACGACGTCCAGGCCGCGGCCGCCGGGCCGGCCGCCGTCCCCGCCGCCCCGTCCGTGCCGCCGGCCGGCACCGGCTGGGCCGGTCTGCCGCGGCACGAGCGGGTCGCCATCCGGTCGGTCCGCAAGGCCACGGCGAAGGCGGTCACCACCTCGGCGTTCACCGCTCCCCACGTCACCGAGTTCGTCACCGTCGACGTCACCCGCACGATGAAACTGGTCGAGCGGCTGCGTGACGCCCGCGAGTTCCGCGACGTGAAGCTGTCGCCGCTGGCCGTGCTGGCCAAGGCGGTCTGCATCGCGGCTCGCCGCAACCCCGACGTCAACTCCCGCTGGGACGACGCCGCCGGCGAGATCATCGTGCAGCGCTACGTCAACCTCGGCATCGCCGCGGCCACCCCCCGCGGGCTGGTCGTGCCGAACGTCAAGGACGCCGATCTGCTGCCGCTGCGCGAGCTGGCGGTGGCGATCAACCAGCTGGCGGCCACGGCGCGCGAGGGGAAGACGCCGCCCGAGGACATGCTCGGCGGCACCATCTCCATCACCAACGTCGGCGTGTTCGGCGTCGACACCGGCACACCGATCCTGCCGCCCGGCGAGGCGGCCATCGTCGCGTTCGGCGCGGTGCGCAAGCAGCCATGGGTGCACAAGGGCCGGGTGAAGCCGCGCTGGGTCACCACGCTCGCGCTGTCGTTCGACCACCGGCTGGTCGACGGTGAGCAGGGCTCGAAGTTCCTGGCCGACATCGCCGCGCTGCTCGACGACCCGGGCAACGCCCTGGTCTGGGGCTGATCGACGCCTTGGGCCTCCGCTGTGCGGCGGCGTCACGCGACGCCCGGCACGGCGGAGGCCCTCAGGCCCGGCCGCCGGGCGGGTAGTCCTCGCCGTCGCGCACCGCACGGATGGTGCCGCGCATGTCGACGCCAGCGGACTCCGCGATGGTCAAGGCGTCGTTCAGCAGCAGCCCGCCGAGGGTGTGCAGCGCCGCGGTCAGGATGTACTGGGCCTCGTCGCCGGCTCCCTCGAGGGCGTCGTTGATGATGGGGGTGAACCTCTCGAGGTGCCCGCTCTCGGCGGCCAGCGCGAACGCCAGCCACATGCCCCTGGTCGAGACCCGATCCAGGTCGGCGACGGCGACGGGCAGGCCGTCCTCGTCGTAGATGATCGCCTCGTGCGCCCCGTCCTCCAGCTGATCATCACTCATAGGGCCCATCGTGCCCCATCGCGGCGCCGACGGGCCGGAGGTCGACGGGGAACCCGGCGCCGACGTCGGCTCAGGGACGGGCCAGGAGGACGGCGATCCCCTGGCCCACCCCGATGCACATGGTGGCCAGCGCGTGCCGCGACCCGCGCCGCTGCAGCTCCAGCGCGGCGGACAGCGCGAGGCGGGCACCGCTCATGCCCAGCGGGTGGCCGAGCGCGATCGCGCCGCCGTTCGGGTTCACCTGCTCGGCGTCGTCGGGCAGCCCGAGCAGCCGCAGGCAGGCCAGCGACTGGGCCGCGAACGCCTCGTTCAGTTCGACGTTCCCGACGTCGGCCAGCGCGACGCCGGCCTTCGTGAGCAGCTTGCGCGTCGCCGGAACCGGGCCGAGGCCCATGACCCGCGGCTCGACGCCGGCGGTGGCCGCGCCGGTGACCCGGGCCAGCGGCTCGACGCCGTAGCGCTCGACCGCGGCGGCGCTCAGCACCAGCAGCGCGGCGGCGCCGTCGTTGACGCCGGACGCGTTGCCGGCCGTGACGGTGCCGTCGGGCCGCACGATCGGCCGCAGCCGCCCCAGGGCCTCGAGCGAGGTCTCTCGCGGGTGCTCGTCGGCGTCGACGACATCGGGCTCGCCGCGTTTGCGGGGGACGGTGACGGGGACGATCTCGGCCGCCAGCTCCTTGCGCCGGGCGGCCGCCCGCTGCTGGCTGCGCAGTGCGAAGGCGTCCTGGTCGGCGCGCGAGATCGCGTACTCGGCGGCGACGGTCTCCGCCGTCTCGGGCATCGAGTCGGTGCCGTAGGCGGTCTCCAGCACGGGGTTCACGAACCGCCAGCCGATCGTGGTGTCGTAGACCTGCGCGTTGCCGCGGTCGAACGCGGACTGCGCCTTCGGCAGGACGAACGGCGCCCGCGACATCGACTCGACGCCGCCCGCCACGACGACGTCCGCCTCGCCGGTGCGCACGGCCCGGGCGGCGTAGGCGAGCGCGTCCAGCCCGGAGCCGCACAGCCGGTTCACCGTCACGCCCGGCACCGTCGCCGGGTAGCCGGCCAGCAGCACGGCCATGCGGGCCACGTTGCGGTTGTCCTCACCGGCCTGGTTGGCGCAGCCGAGCACGACCTCGTCGACGGCGTCGGCCGGCACCTCGGGATGGCGGACCAGCAGCGCACGCAGCACGTGCGCCGCGAGGTCGTCGGGGCGCACGGACGACAGCGCGCCGCCGTACCGGCCGATCGGGGTGCGCACGCCGCCGACCAGGAACGCCTCGGTCATGTCTCCTCCTCGTCGGGCACCAGCGTGCCGGGGATCTCCCGCGACCGGCCGCGGAACAGGGCGATCGTCTCGAGGCCCGCGGGATCCTCGCGGTACACGGTGACGTCGCAGATGCCGCTGCGCGCGCCACGGTGCCGTTCGTCGGCGACGGCGAGCAGCCGGTCGCCCTCGTGGGCGGGCGCGACGAACGTGACGTCCGCACCCTGCGCGACCGTGCGCCGGTTGTGGGTGTTGCAAGCGACGGCGAACGCGCTGTCGGCCAGCGCGAACACCAGGCCGCCGTGGCACACGCCGTGGCCGTTGATCATGTCGGGACGGACCAGCATGCTCACCACGGCCGTGCCGGACGAGACCTGCTCGACCGCCATACCCAGGGCCCGCGAGGCGGCGTCGGCCGACCACATCGCCTCGGCGGCATTGCGGGCCAGGTCGTCGCGCTCGGCGACCTCCGCGTCGTCGCGCCAGCCGTCGCCGGCCGTGGCGCGGTCGCGCAGCCGCGGCGAGACCCGGTAGCGGCCCGGGTCGTCGGCGGCGGCCAGCGCGTCCAGCACGCCGGTCACCCAGTCCCAGCCGAGGGCGGAGCCCCACTCGTACGGGCCGCGCGGATAGTTCGTGCCCAGGCGCATCGCGGTGTCGACGTCCTCGGCGGTCGCGACGCCGGAGTCGACGGCATCGGCGGCCGCGGCGGCGAGTGTCGCGACCGTCCGGGCCACCACCAGGCCGGGGACGTCCGGCAGCACCGTCACCGCGTAGCCGTGGCCCTGCAGGAATCCGATCGCGGCCTCGAGATGCTCCTTCGGCGCGTGCTCGGGTGCGGCGATGCCGACGCGTGCCGGCGACGTGTCCAGCGCGAGGTCGACCAGGACGACGGTGCGCGGCCCGCCGCCGGTGTGCTGGGCGGCCGTGCGCCCGTCGGTGGGCCGCAGTTCGACCTCGCCGGTGCCCACGCTCCAGCCCGGTGCGGACGGGTCCACCCCGCCTGCGCCGGCCCACGCCGCCGGTGCGGCGGGGACCGGGTCGGCCGTCGCCGGCTCCGGGCGCGGCGTGTCCGCGGCGTAGACGCCGCCGCCGGTCTTGCGGCCCAGCCGGCCGTCGGCGACCAGCCGTTCCTGCAGCACCGACGGCGTGAACCGAGGGTCGCGACCGAACGCCTCCCACACCGAGCGGCTCACCGCGAGGTTGACGTCGTGGCCGATGAGGTCGGCCAGCTCGAACGGGCCCATCCGGAAGCCGCCGGACTCGCGCAGCAGCGCGTCGATCGTCGCGGCGTCGACCCGGCCGGACTCGAGCAGCCGGAACGCCTCTCCGTAGAACGGGCGGGCCACCCGGTTGACGATGAAGCCGGGCGTCGACGCCGCCCGCACCGGGGTCTTGCCCCAGGCCTGCGCCGTCGCCACCAGCAGGTCCGCCACCGCGGCATCCGTGTGCTCGCCGCTGACCACCTCGACCAGCGGGAGCAACGGCGCCGGGTTGAAGAAGTGCAGGCCCGCGAACCGGGCCGGGTGGGCGAGCTCGGCGGCGACCGCGTCGACCGACAGCGACGACGTGTTGGTGGCCAGCACCGCGTCGGGACCGCAGACCGCCTCGAGCCCGGTGAACAGCGCCCGCTTGACCCCCAGATCCTCGACGACGGCCTCGATCACCAGGCCGCAGCCGGCGAGGTCCTCGAGCGTCGCGACGGCGTGCAGCCGGCTCACGGCGTCCTCGGCCTCCTCGGCGAGCAACCGGCCCTTGTCGACCGCGCGCGCCAGCCGCTGGAAGATCGTCTCGACCGCGGTCTCGGCGGCGCCGGCGGCCGCGTCGTACAGCCGCACTTCGTGCCCGGCCGCCGCCGCCACCTGGGCGATGCCCGCGCCCATGGTCCCGGCGCCGACGACGCCGACGGGCACTGAACGAGCGATCGCGTCCATGTTCCGAGTGTCTCCCCTCATGGACGGGCGGCGGGTCGTTGTGACAGAGTAGAGCCATCTGTGCGTTAGTCTGTCACATGCTCTGGAGGTCCCGCGATGGCGCTGGGAAGTCTGATCGATCGGCACCGCGACCTCCTCGGCCGGGCCGAGACCGCCATCGGTGAGCGGACGTTCTTCTCCGCCTACCCGGAGTCGCCGAGCCCGCGAGTCTATGGCGAGACGGCAGCGGCCGAGGGGCAGGCCGCGCACGAGGCGCACCTCGGCACCGACTTCCCGCTCCGGACCCCCGGCGCCGAGGGCACCGTCGCCACCGAGACCAGCCCGTTCGGGCCGGAACTGCGGGTCCGCTACCCGCGGGTCCCGGCCACCGACGAGGCCGTCACGACGCTGCTGGCCGCGGCTCAGGCGGCCGTCCCCGCCTGGCGCGACGCCGGCGCCGACGGCCGAGCCGCGGTGTGCCTCGAGGTGCTGTCGCGGCTGCACGGACGCATCTTCGAGGTGGCCCAGTCGGTCATGCACACCTCCGGCCAGGCGTTCGTCATGGCATTCCAGGCCGGCGGCGCGCACGCGCTGGACCGCGCGCTCGAGGCGGTCGCGTACGCGCACGCCGAGCAGGCCCGCATCCCCGGCGACGTGCTGTGGGAGAAGCCCGCCAAGGGCGAGCCGCTGCGCATGACGAAGACGTTCCACCTGGTGCCCCGCGGCGTCGCCCTGGTCATCGGCTGCAACACGTTCCCGACCTGGAACTCCTGGCCCGGCCTGTTCGCATCGCTGGCCACCGGCAACGCCGTCGTCGTCAAGCCGCATCCCAACGCCGTCCTGCCGCTGGCCATCACCGTGCAGACGATCCGCGAGGTGCTCGGTGAGTACGGCTTCGATCCCGACCTCGTCACGCTCGCGGCCGAGGACCCGGCCGACCGGCTGGCCGCGGTGCTCGCCGTCCGGCCCGAGATCCGCATCGTCGACTTCACCGGCTCCACGGCGTTCGGCTCCTGGCTCGAGCAGAACGCCCGCCAGGCCGTCGTGTTCACCGAGAAGGCCGGGCTGAACACCGTCGTCGTCGACTCCACCGACGACCTGCGCGGCCTGGTGAACAACCTCGCGTTCTCGCTGAGCCTCTACACCGGGCAGATGTGCACCGCGCCGCAGAACGTGTTCGTCCCGCGCGACGGCATCCTCACCGACCAGGGCAAGGTGACGTTCGACGAGTTCGGCGCGGCGCTCGCGGGCGCCATCGACAAACTGCTCGGCGACGACGCCCGCGCCGTCGAGATCCTCGGCGCCGTGGTCAACGACGGCGTCCGCGACCGCGTCGACGCGACGGCCGGCGACGACGGCGCCGTCCTCGCCGCGCGCACGATCACGCACCCGGCCTGGCCGGGCGCCACCGTCCGCACGCCCGCCGTCGTGGCCGTCGACATCGCCGACGAGGACCGCTACTCCGCCGAGTGCTTCGGCCCGGTCTCGTTCCTCATCGCCGCCGACTCCACGGAGCAGGCGCTGGACCGCTTCGCCGCGTCGGTCCGCGAGCACGGTGGCATGACGGCGTCGGTCTACTCCACCGACCCGGCCGTGCTGGATGCCGCCGAGCTGGCCGCCGTCGACGCCGGCGTGCCGTTGTCGATCAACCTGACCGGCGGCGTCTTCGTCAACCAGTCGGCCGCGTTCTCCGACTTCCACGGCACCGGCGCCAACCCGGCCGCGAACGCCTGTCTCACCGATGCCGCGTTCGTGGCCTCGCGGTTCCGGGTGGTCGCGGCGCGGCGGCACGCCTGACGCTCACCGACGTGTGACACCTCACATGCGCCCGTGCGGCGTGACGTAATCGTTACGGCGAAGTTGCCGATGGGCTCTTGCATTTTTCGAGCGTAAACGTTTTCGTTCATGCACTGGGATTCGAGCGGCAGGAGCTCGGACCGATCCCTGCTGGGAGGGAGACGGACACATGGCGATGAGCAGCGCCCGCAAGGGTTGGGCGGCTGTCGGCCTGGCTGCAAGCGTGTCGCTCGTCCTGGCCGCGTGCGGCGGCGACGACGGCGACGACGACACCGCGGGCGGCGGCGACACTGGCGGAGGCGACGCCGACTGTGCCTTCGCGGAGGACTACGGCGACCTCGAGGGCACTCAGGTGAGCGTCTACAGCACCATCGTCGCGCCGGAGGACGCGCCCCTCGAGGCGTCCTTCGACACGTTCGAAGAGTGCACGGGCATGACGGTCGTCTACGAGGGCTCGGACGAGTTCGAGGCTCAGCTGCCGGTGCGCATCCAGGGTGGTTCGCCGCCCGATCTGGCGATCATTCCGCAGCCGGGTCTGCTGGCCACGCTGGTCCGCGACTACGACGCCGTCATCCCGGTGCCGGACGACGCCCGGGCGAACGTCGAGGCGTCGTTCGACGCGGCGTGGATCGATTACGGCACCGTCGACGGCACGTACTACGGCACGCCGTTCGGCGCGAACGTGAAGTCGTTCGTCTGGTACTCGCCGTCGGCCTTCGAGGAGGCCGGCTACGAGATCCCCGAGACCTGGGACGACCTGATCGCACTGTCCGATCAGATCGTCGCCGACGGGGGCATGCCGTGGTGTGCCGGCTTCGGCTCCGGCGACGCCACCGGCTGGCCGGGCACCGACTGGGTCGAGGAGGTCATGCTCCGCACCGCCGGCATCGACGTCTACCGGCAGTGGTACGAGCACGAGATCCCGTTCAACGACCCTCAGGTGGTCGAGGCGTTCGACACCGTGGGCGAGATCCTCAAGAACGACCAGTACGTCAATGGCGGCCTGGGTGACGTCTCCAGCATTGCCACCACGCGGTTCGAGGACGGCGGCCTGCCGATCCTGCAGGGCCAGTGCTGGATGCATCGCCAAGCGTCGTTCTACCAGGCGAACTGGGGCGACGGCGTCGAGGTTGCTGAGGATGGCGACGTGTACGCCTTCTACCTGCCTGGGATCGACCCCGCGCAGGGCAACCCGGTGCTGGGCGGCGGCGAGTTCACCGCAGCGTTCACCGAGCGTCCCGAGGTCCAGGCCTTCCAGACCTACCTGTCCAGCGACCACTGGCATGCAGAGCGGGCCAGCAAGGGCAACTTCGTGTCGGCCAACAAGACGGTGCCGGTCGACGCGTACGACAGCCCCGTCAACCAGCTGTCGGCGGAGATCATCCAGGACCCCGAGGCGGCCTTCGGATTCGACGCGTCGGACCTGATGCCGGCCGAGGTCGGGACCGTCGCGTTCTGGACCGGGATGGTCAACTGGATCACCGGCGCCAGCACGCAGGAGACGGTCGACGCGATCGAGAACGCCTGGCCGTAAAGGGGTGAGCCACGGGCGAGCGGGTGCTTCGCCGGTTGTCAGACGCCGGCTCCGCATCCCGCTCGTCCGTGCTCGTCTCCATGCCCCTTGTCGTCTGCATCTCGAGGTGGTGACACGTGGACAACTACGAGAAGCTCGGCCAGATGCTCCTGGCGATCGCCCTGTTCGTCGCGTTGATGGGCGTGATCCTGCTGGTCACCGGCCGGGCTCGGCGCAGAGCCGATCTCTGGCAGTCGCTGGCGTTCGTGGCGCCGGCGCTGCTGCTCCTGATCGTCGGGCTGGTCTATCCGGCCATCCGGACCGGCTACCAGTCGTTCTTCGACCGCACGAGTGAGAACTTCGTCGGCCTGGACAACTACGACTTCGTCTTCACGAACGAAGCGATGATCACGGTGCTGCGCAACACTGCGATCTGGGTGTTCCTGACGCCCCTCCTGTCGACGTTCATCGGACTGGTCTACGCGGTCCTCGTCGACCGCAGCCGGGTCGAGGCCGCCGCCAAGGCGGTCATCTTCCTGCCGATGGCGATCTCGCTGGTCGGCGCGTCGATCATCTGGAAGTTCGTCTACGAGTACCGGCCGGACCAGCAGGGCATCGAGCAGATCGGCCTGCTCAACCAAGTACTCGTCTGGCTGGGCGCCGAACCACGGCAGTTCCTCATCGGCGAGCCGTGGAACACCCTGTTCCTCATCGTGATCATGGTGTGGGTCCAGGCCGGCTTCGCGATGACCGTCCTGGCGGCGGCCATCAAGGCGATTCCGGCGGACATCACCGAGGCGGCCCAGCTCGACGGCCTGACCGGCGTGCGGATGTTCCGCTACATCACGGTGCCGAGCATCCGGCCGGCGCTGGTCGTCGTGCTGACGACGATCGCGATCGGCACGCTCAAGGTCTTCGACATCGTCCGGACCATGACCGGCGGTCAGTTCGGGACCAGCGTCATCTCGTACGAGTTCTACACGCAGGGCTTCCGGACGCTGAACACCGGCATCGCGTCGTCGCTGGCCGTCGTGCTGTTCGTGCTGGTGGTGCCGATCGTCGTCTACAACGTCCGGCAGATGCGAAAGGCGGAGTACCGATGAGCGGCGCCGTCATCCCGACCCCGGCCGTCCAGGAAGAGCTCGCGGGCGGCGAGCCGGCCACCATCTCCGGCCGCGCGCGCAAGCGCCTCACGTCCCGCTGGGCGTCGCTGGCCGCGCTGATCATCGCGGTGCTGTGGACGATCCCGACGTTCGGCCTGCTGCTGACGTCGTTCCGGCCGGAGCAGTCGCTGAAGACCACCGGCTGGTGGACCTGGTTCACCAACCCGGAGCTGACGCTCGCCAACTACGACGAGGTGCTCTACGGCGGGACCGCGCTCTCGACGTATTTCATCAACTCGATCGTCATCACGATCCCGGCGGTGGTCATCCCGGTGACGATCGCGTGCCTCGCGGCCTACGCGTTCGCGTGGATGAGGTTCCCGTACCGCGACACGCTGTTCGTCGCGGTGTTCGCCCTGCAGATCGTGCCGCTGCAGATCGCGCTGATCCCGCTGCTGCGGCTGTACGTCGACACCGGCCTGCACGGAGCGGGGTCGTTCTGGCCGCTGTGGATCTCGCACACGATCTTCGCGCTGCCGCTGGCGATCTTCCTGCTGCACAACTTCTTCAAGGAGGTCCCGGCCGAGCTGGTCGAGGCGGCGCGGGTCGACGGCGCGGGACACGTCACGATCTTCCTGCGGATCATGCTGCCGCTGGTCACGCCGGCGATCGCCGCGTTCAGCATCTTCCAGTTCCTCTGGGTCTGGAACGACCTGCTGGTCGCGGTCACGATGGTCGGCGGCACGCGGGACGTGGCGCCGCTGACGGCCCGCCTCGCCGAGCTGGCCGGCAGCCAGGGCACGGAGTGGCACCTGCTCACGGCGGGAGCGTTCGTGTCGATCGTCATCCCGGTGATCGTGTTCCTGTCGCTGCAGCGGTACTTCGTCCGCGGATTGCTCGCGGGTAGCGTCAAGGGGTGACCCTGGACCCGACCGTCGCCGAGAGATCGAAACGATGACCGGAATCGTCGACGTCGCCGCCCGAGCCGGGGTCTCGGTGGCGACGGTGTCCCGGGCGCTGCGCGGGTTGCCGGGGGTGTCCGCCGCCACCCGGCAGGTCGTGCAGGACATCGCGGCCGAGCTGGGCTACGTCGCGTCGCCCAGCGCGGCCGGCCTGCCCACCGGCCGCACGGGCGCCGTCGCGGTCGTGTCGCCGGTGGCCCGCGGCTGGTACTTCACCGCCGTTCTCGAGGGTGCGCAGGAGGTGCTGGCGCAGCACGGCTACGACGTCCTGCGCTACGACCTGTCCGAGGTCGAGACCAACCGGCGCAAGGTGTTCGACACCCAGCTGCTGCGCAAGCGGGCCGACGGCCTGCTCATCATGAGCCTGCCGCTGGACGCCGACGAGGTCGCCGCGCTGCACGCCATGCACCGTCCGGTCATGGTGGTCGGGCCGATCGTGCCGGGCATCCCCACGGTCCGCGTCGACGACGTCGAGGTGGGCCGGCAGGCGACGCGGCACCTGGTCGAGCTGGGCCACCGCAGCATCGCGTTCGCCGGCGGCGACCCCGACGACCACCTCGGCTTCCCGGTCTCGCCGGACCGCCGCCTCGGCTACGCCGAGGTGCTGCGCGAGGCCGGGGTCGAGCCCGACCCTCGGCTCACGGTGCCCGCCAAGTTCACCGTCGAGGCCGGCATCGCCGCGTATGAGGAACTGCGGGCCCGCGACGTCCGGCCGACGGCGCTGTTCGCGGTCTCCGACGAGGTCGCCATGGGCGTCATGTACGCCGCCCGGCAGCAGGGCGTCCGGGTGCCCGAGGACCTCTCCGTCGTCGGCGTCGACGACCACGATCTGTCCTGGCTGTTCGGCC
Organism: Jiangella endophytica; assembly: GCF_003427025.1. Classification (GTDB taxonomy): domain Bacteria; phylum Actinomycetota; class Actinomycetes; order Jiangellales; family Jiangellaceae; genus Jiangella; species Jiangella endophytica. The sequence goes on along the minus strand of NZ_QVAI01000002.1, from coordinate 122,902 downwards.
TGAGCACGGTCAAGCAGGACGTCCGCGAGGAGGGCCGGGTGGCCGCGACGGCGCTGGTCGAGTGGCTGCGCTCCGGCGTCGACAGCGAGCCGTCGGTCACCACCGTCCCGACCCGGCTGATCGTCCGCACCAGCGCCGCGCCGCCGCGCTGATGCCGTCAGTGCCGCGGCCCGTGCACGGGCGGGGCCGCGGCCGTGTCGTTGGCGATCTTCATGGCGTCGTCGTAGCCGCTGAAGCCGGTGACGGCGACGACCGGGCCGAAGATCTCCTGGAAGATCCGCATCGAGTTGTCGCCCTCGAAGATGGTCGGCTGCACGTAGTAGCCGCCGGACAGGTCGCCGCCGAGGTCGGCCCGCTCGCCGCCGGTGAGGACGCGGGCGCCCTCGGCCTTGCCGATCTCCAGGTACCTCAGGATCTTCTCCAGCTGGTCGTTGCTGGCCCGGGCGCCGATCATCGTCTCGGTGTCCAGCGGGTCGCCCTGCTTGTCGGCGCGGTGTACCGCCGGGTCGACCCGGGCCTGCCCTACGATCCGGCGGCCACGACCGCATCGCGCCCGAGCAGCTGGAGGAGCTGCTCTCCGGCCTCGGTGACGTGGTCGAGCCGCAGGTGGGAGCATCACCGTGGACTACGCGACGATCGTGCTCACGGCCACGACGCCGAGCAGGTAGAACGCCGTCGTGGTCTTGCGTACGTAGTCCTGTCAGGACGTCTCATTCCCGTGATAGGTAAGAAACCGTGACAGAGAACACGCCGGAGACCCCGGCCATCCCACCCACTCCGTTCCATGACCTGGACGCCTACGTGGCACTGCCGCGGACTGGCGGGTTGACGCTGTCGCCTGACGGCACCCGCCTGGTGACCGCCGTGTCCACGCTGAGCCCTGACAGCACCAAGTACGTCACCGCGCTGTGGGAGGTCGACCCCGCCGGCGAGCGTCCGGCCCGGCGCCTGACCCGCAGCGCCAAGGGCGAGAGCGGCGCCGCGTTCCTGCCCGACGGCTCGCTGCTGTTCGGCTCGGGCCGCCCCGACCCGTCCTCCTCCGGAGACGCCGACGACGCCGTTCCGCTGTTGTGGCTGCTCCCGGCCGACGGCGGCGAGGCGCGCGTCGTCGCCAAGCGGCCCGGCGGCGTCGGTGGCGTGGTCGTCGCGCGCGAGTCCGGGACCGTCGTGGTCGCCTCCAGCACCTTCCCCTCGTCGACCGACGTCGAGTCCGAGGCGAAGCGGCGCAAGGAGCGCAAGGAGAAGAAGGTCGCCGCGATCCTGCACGAGCGCTACCCGGTGCGGTACTGGGACCACGACCTCGGTCCCGACGCCCCGCGGCTGTTCGCCGGCACGCTGCGCGACGGCGAGTCGCCGCTCGACGATCCCGCGGTCGAGCTGCGCGACCTCACCCCCGACGCCGGCCGGGCGCTCGACTCGTCCGCGTTCGACGTCAGCCCCGACGGCTCCACCGTCGTCGCGCTGTGGAACATGCCCGAGCGCGGCGGGTTCCGTCAGGCGCTGGTCCTGATCGACGTCGCGACCGGTGAGCGGCGCGTGCTGGCCGACGAGGCCGAGCACGAGTTCGACGCCCCGAGGTTCGCTCCTGACGGCGCCGCCATCGCGGCCATCAAGGGCCGCCGCTCGACGCCCACCGAGCCGGTCGACCAGGAGCTGGTGGTCATCACCGTCGCCGACGGCGCCGTCCGATCGCTGACCGCCGACTGGGACCGCTGGCCGGGCGCCCCGGTGTGGACGCCCGACGGCTCGGCCATCCTGTTCGCCAGCGACGACGACGGCCGGGCGCCGGTCTTCCGGGCCGACCTCGCCAGCGGCGAGATCACCCGCCTCACCGCCGACGACTTCGCCTACTCCGACCTCGTGGTCTCGCCCGACGGTCAGACGCTCTACGCCATGCGCACGTCCTACCTCGAGCCGCCGCGGCCGGTGCGCCTGTCCGCCACCGCGGCCCGGCAGGACTCCGAGCCGCTGCCGGCGCCCGCGCCGGTGCCGGAGCTTCCCGGCACTCTCACCGAGATCGAGACGACGGCGGCAGACGGTGTTCGAGTCCGGGCCTGGCTTGCGCTGCCCGAGGGCGCGTCCGCGACCAGCCCGGCGCCGCTGCTGCTGTGGATCCACGGCGGCCCGCTCGGGTCGTGGAACGCGTGGTCGTGGCGGTGGAACCCGTGGCTGGCCGTCGCCCAGGGCTATGCCGTCCTGCTGCCCGACCCCGCCCTGTCGACCGGCTACGGCCTCGACTTCATCCGCCGCGGCTGGGGTGCGTGGGGCAAGGCGCCGTTCACCGACCTCATGGCTGTCACCGACGCCGCGGTCGCCCGCGACGACGTCGACGAGACCCGCACCGGGGCCATGGGCGGCTCGTTCGGCGGTTACATGGCCAACTGGGTGGCCGGCAACACCGACCGCTTCGACGCGATCGTCACCCACGCCAGCCTCTGGGCCCTCGACCAGTTCGGCCCGACCACCGACGCCGCGTTCTACTGGGTCAAGGAGATGTCGGCCGAGATGGCGGCGGCCAACTCGCCGCACAACCACGTCGACTCCATCACCACGCCCATGCTCGTCATCCACGGCGACCGCGACTACCGGGTCCCCATCGGTGAGGCGCTGCGGCTCTGGTTCGAGATCGCCTCCCGGGCCCAGGGCGAGGACGGCGAGATGCCGCACAAGTTCCTGTACTTCCCCGATGAGAACCACTGGATCCTCTCGCCGCAGCACGCGAAGGTCTGGTACCAGACGGTGTTCGCCTTCCTCGCGCACCACGTGCTCGGCAAGGACTGGGAGACGCCGGCGATCCTCACCTGACCGCCGGCGCCCCCGCATTCGTCAGCGCGCGCTCGCCCTGCCCACCTCTGGCGGGGCGAGCGGCGAGTGCGCCTCGGCGTACCGCCACAGTGCGTCGCCGCCGTTGAAGAGGCTGCGATCCTGGTCGCGGGCATCGAACAGGGCAGTGAAACCGGGCGTCGCGTTCTTGGCGAAGAAGTTGTTCGCCAGCGTCGCCACCCGGTAGTCGCCGCCCGGACGCAGTGGCCGGCCGTCGATCCGCACCGAGCCGGGCACCACGCGCCGGCCCAGCGGCCGCGTCGAGTCGTAGGTGTAGGTCACGTTGCCCGACACCGCCATCGACCTGAACGTGACCGTGCCGTTCGGCCCCGCCTGCCACTGGCTCTCCAGCAGGTCGAGCACATCCCGCCCCGTCACCGTCCCGCGGACCAGCCCGACGCCGATGCCGGAGTCGTAGACCACGCCGACCGCGAGCTCGGGGAACAGCACCCGCCCCGGCGCGTCGCCGGGCCGCGTCGGCGTCGGGGCGTAGGTCAGATCGGCCCGCAGGATGCCGGGCATCGCCACCGCGAGGTCCGCGGCGCCGTCCTGGTTCGCCGCCCACAGGAACGCGTCGGCGGCCAGGTTGTACGCCGGCGACTCGGCCGCGTCGCCGGGCGCCCGCCGGATGTCGCCGGTGATGGTGGCGACCTCGGCGGCGTTGCGCTCGGCCAGCTGGGCCCGCCAGTAGCCGGCGATCCGCGCCGCCTCCGGGTCCGGCGCGACGTCCTGCGTGTTGGGGTGCAGGTCGGACGTGGTGCGGTCGCGCACGACGTCGCCGGTGTCCGCGTCGAGTTCGAGGCCGATCTCGCTGATCAGGTGGCCATGGTTGCCACCCTGCACGATCGGCCGCGGCACGCCGTCGGGGTCGGGCAGGAAGCAGTTGGCCATGCCGTGCCAGTGCCCGGTGACGATCGCGTCGACGGCCGGGTCGATCTCGCGATTGAAGTCGACGGCCGGGCCGAACGGCGCGACGCAGTCGTCGTAGCCGGCGCCGGCCTGCTGCGAGAAGCCCTCGTGCAGCACGACGACGATCGCCTCGACGCCCTGGCCGCGCAGGGCGGCCGTCGCCGCGTTGATCGCGGCCACCTCGGGCGCGTAGTCGTAGCCGGCCGGGGTGTACGACATCTGCTCGCTCGACGTCAGCGAGGTGGTCGCGTGCACGAACCCGATCGGCAGCGTGCCGCCGGCGCCGTCGTCGACGTACTGAATGTGCGACGGCGACAGCGCGGGCTCACCGGTCGCGCGGTCGATGAGGTTCGCCGAGTAGTAGTCGTACTCCGCGCCGTCGAACACCCGGCCGGTCGAGTCGGTGAAGCACAGGTCGTCGTCCGGGCGGCCCTCGCAGGTGCCGTTCCGCAGGTGGTCGAGGAACGCGAAGCCGCGATCCATCTCGTGGTTGCCGACAGTGCTGAACTCCAGCCCGATCGCGTCGAGGTACTCGATCGTCGGCTCGTTCCAGAAGAACTCGGTCTCGTCCGGCCAGCCGGAGAAGTCGTCGCCGGCGGAGAACAGGATCGAGTTCGGCTGCCCCGCGGCGAGCTGCTTCAGGTGCGTCGCCAGGTACACGCCGCCGCCGACGGTCTGCGCGGGGTCGCCGGCTTGCGCGCCGCGGATGCTCGCGGTGTAGTCGCCGAAGTAGCCGTGGAAGTCGGTGATCGACAGCAGCTGGACGGGGACGGTCTCGGCGACCGGCTGGTCGGCGGTGGCGGCCGGCGCGACCGCCCCGGTGAGGGCCAGCGCCGCGGCGGCGGTGAGGACGGTGGTGCGGCGCATCAGCGGCTCCCGATTCGCTCGACGTCGATCCGGTCGAGGTTGAAGTTCTGGTAGGCGTCCGGGTCGATCCGGACGGTGAACGCGTGCACGCCGCGGTCCAGGACGACCTCGCCGACCGGCTGCGTCATGAAGAGGTTGTGGCCGGTGGTGGTCCGCACGTCCACCGGGCCGAGGCTCGCGCCGTCGTCGAACTCGAGCGTGAAGCGGCCGGCCGGGCGGTACGGCGACGACACCCGCGCGGTGACGGCGTACCGGCCCGGCACCCGCACGTCGACGGAGTAGCGCATCCACTCGCCGCCGCGGATCCAGCAGACGACGATCGCGCCGCCGTTGTCGCAGACGTCGACGCCCTCGTACTCGCGGGCCGCGCCGCCACGGTTCTCGACGTCCTGGTCCGCGTAGCCGACGCCGAGCCCGGCGGTCGAGTAGTCCTCGGCCTCGACCCGCACCACGTCGCGCGGGAGCGCCGGCCAGTCCCTGCCGGCGTCGCGCGCGGCCAGCCAGTCGACCAGCTGGTCCTGGTCGTCGGTCTGGATCATCGACGCGCCGTGCCGCTCGACGACGGACTCCCAGCCCTCGGCCGGGTCGGCCAGCGACCTCTCGTCCGTGTACCCGGCGGCCAGGCCGTACCACATGGTGTTGACCCACACCCGGGCGTCCTCGCGGATCCCGGCGACCGCGGCCGGCTGGATCTGCGGGTCGGTCAGCCGGTCGAACACCACCTCGTACGCCTGTGGCCGGCCGGCGCCGTCGGTGAAGGCGCCGATCGACGCGGCGTTGCCGTCGTTGACCACGTGCGTGTACAGGATCTCCGGGTCGCGCGCGAGGAACTGCTCGACCTCGTCCACCGGGGCGCTGCTCTTGAAGATCGCGTTGCGCAGCGTGCCTGTCTCGGTCAGCAGCTCGTACTCCTGGTCGCGGAACGGCCAGCCCTTGTCGAGGTTGACCATCGCCCGGTCCTTGACGACGGCCAGCGCCTCCTCCAACGTGGGCACCTGGTGGTCGGTGACGGCGGCCTGGGCGCCACCCAGGTGCTCCTTCAGTCGCAGCGCCTTGATCTGGGCGAGGGTGAGCGACGAGACCGCGCCCGTGCCGTTCGTGGTCCGGTCGACGGTGGTGTCGTGCATGAGCACGAGCTGGCCGTCCGCCGTCCGCTGCACGTCGATCTCGACGACGTGCGCACCGCGCTCGATCGCCTGCTCGACGGCGGCGATCGAGTTCTCCGGCGCGCCGCGCCAGTAGCCGCGGTGCGCGATCACCATGACGCCGGCATCCGGCCCGTGCTCCAGGTACAGCTCGTGGATCGCGTCGATCCCGCGGACCCGGCCGGTCGGCTGGGCCGCCACGGTGGTCTGCTCGGGTGCACTCGGCGGTGGCGCGTGGTCGTCCGCGCGGACGAAGCCGGCGACCGTCAGCGCGACCGCGGCGGTGGTGACCGCCGTCGTCCTCAGGGTGCTGGGCATGGGGTTCTCCCGATGGGGTGGGGGTGAACCACCCACTCTCGGGCGGGAAGGTGTGCGGTGATGGGCCACTCGGTGACGCCCGCCCGTCGCGCCTGTGAAGTCGGTCGCCGCCCGACGCACGAAGGGGACCGGCTACCTCCTGAGTGCTGAGGCCACCGGAGAGCCGCTCCCACAGCCCGCCCGGTAGCCATCTCTGGACTACGCCGGGCGGATTCCCGTTGTAGTTAGCCGACTAGAACGACGGTCGGACATCAGAACGGTCAACAGATGGGCTTGGAAGCGGTCGGGGTAGGCGCTCCCACGCCGGCGATCCCCGGCTCTTGATGCCCAGCGCAACGACGATCGGCGGGCTACCAGGGTCGAGCGCCCAGTCGGGCGTCAGGGACACTTGTCATGTGAGAGGACGAGCGCGAGTCCGCGCGCCAGAGTTGGTCGGGCGCGGAGGATGGATCAACACCGGCGGCGAGGAGCTCAGGCTCGCAGACCTCCGTGGTCGATGGATCATCCTCGACTTCTGGACCTTCTGCTGCATCAACTGCCTGCACGTGCTCGACGAGCTGCGGCCGCTGGAGGAGCAGTACGGCGACGTGCTCACGGTGGTGGGCGTGCACTCGCCGAAGTTCGTGCACGAGGCCGAGCACGAGGCCGTCGTCGCGGCGGTGGAGCGGTACGGCGTGCATCACCCTGTCCTCGACGACCCGGATCTGACGACGTGGCAGAACTACGCCGTCCGGGCCTGGCCGACGCTGACGCTCGTCGACCCGGAGGGGTACGTCGCTGCGCAGTTCTCCGGCGAGGGCCACGCCCACGCGCTCACCGCGATCCTCGACGAGCTGATCCCGGCGCACGAGGCCAAGGGCACGCTGCGCCGCGGCGACGGCCCCTACATCCCGCCGGAGCCGGTGCCCACCACGCTGCGCTTCCCCGGCAAGGCCATCGTGCTGCCCGGGGGCACGTTCCTGGTCAGCGACACCGGCAACCACAGCCTGGTCGAGCTGGCCGACGACCTTGAGACGGTGGTCCGGCGCATCGGCAGCGGCGAGCGCGGCCTCGTCGACGGCGGCCCGGGCGAGGCCCGCTTCAGTGAGCCGCAGGGCCTGACGCTGCTGCCGTCCGAGCTGCGCCCGCACACGGGCTACGACGTCATCGTCGCCGACACCGTCAACCACGTGCTGCGCGGCGTCCGGCTGGCCGACGGCCACGTCACGACCATCGCCGGCACCGGCACGCCGTGGATGCAGGGCGATCCCAACGGCGACGACGTCAGCGGCGACCCACGCGCCATCCCGATGTCGTCGCCGTGGGACGTCGTCTGGTCGCCGGCCGACACCACCGTCGTCGTCGCGATGGCGGGCATCCACCAGCTCTGGGCGTTCGACCCGAAGGAACCGTCCATCCACGTGCTGGCCGGCACCACGAACGAGGGGCTGGTCGACGGCAAGCCGCGCGACGCCTGGTTCGCGCAGACGTCCGGGCTGACGGTCACGACCGACCACACGCTCTGGCTGGCCGACTCCGAGACGTCGGCGCTGCGGTCGATCCACGACGGCGTCGTCGAGACCGCCGTCGGCACCGGGCTGTTCGATTTCGGCTTCCGCGACGGCCCGGCCGGACAGGCGCTGCTGCAGCATCCGCTGGGCGTGACGGCGCTGCCGGACGGCTCGGTCGCGATCAGCGACACCTACAACAACGCCGTCCGCCGCTTCGACCCCGCGACCGGCGAGGTGAGCACGCCGGCCACCGGCCTGCGCGAGCCGAGCGGCGCCGTCGTCGACGGCGAGTTCCTGGTGGTGGTCGAGTCCGCCGCGCACCGGCTCACCCGGGTTCCGCTCGGATCGGCGGCGACGGCGTCCGGCTCGGCGCACCGGACCCAGCGCCCGGCTCTCGACGTCGCACCGGGCGAGGTCGAGCTGGTCGTCGTGTTCGACCCGCCGCCGGGGCAGAAGCTGGACGAGCGATACGGCCCGGCCACCCGGCTGGCGGTGTCGTCGACGCCCGCGCCGTTGCTGACCGGCGGGGTGGGCCGCGACACCGCGCTCGCCCGTCGGCTGACCATCGCGGCCGACGGCTGCAGCGACGGCGCCGGCGTCCTGCACGTCGCCGCCATGGCCGCGTCCTGCGACGACGGCGGCGAGAACGCCGCGTGCCACATCCACCAGCAGGACTGGGGCATCCCGGTCCGCGTGGTCGACGGCGGCACCAGCCGCATCGAACTCGTGCTCTCCGGTGGCTGACCTGCACTGACGATCGACCCTTCAGGGATCCTGAAGGTACCGCTAGAATTTTGGTCATGCGACCAAGAAATGGGGCGGCCAACCAGAAGGGCCGTTCCTTCATCGAGGCCGCACGCCGCGACCAGATCGTGCAGGCCGCCATCGAGACGCTGTCCGAACTGGGGTATGCGAAGTCGTCGTTCGCCCGCATCGCCGAGCACGCCGGCATCAGCGCCGGCCTCATCTCGTACCACTTCGACAACAAGTCCGAGCTGTTCCAGCAGGTCGTCGCTGATATCAACGCGCTGATGGACGGCTGGCTGACCGAGCACATCGGCGAGGCCGCCAGCTACCGCGAGGCCCTGCAGCGGCTCATCGAGGGCTTCGTGCTGTTCTGCGACTCCCACCGCGCGCACGTGCTCGCGCTCGGCCAGGTGCTGGCCGGCGTCGGCGGGCAGGAGAACGGCGAACTGGTGCGGTCGCAGCGCGAGCAGTCCGTCGGCCAGATCGAGCAGATGCTGCGCGAGGGCCAGGAGCACGGCGAGTTCCGCGACTTCTCGCCGCGGCTCATGGCGGTCACCCTGCTCGGCAGCATCGAGGCCATCCCGGCCGAGCTGTTCGCCCGTCCCGGCACCGACGTCGCCGCCTACGCGAAGGAGCTGTCCATGACGTACGACCTCGCCGTCCGCCGGTCGCGCCTGAGCCGGATCACCCGTGGCTGAGCAGCCGATCGCCCTGCGCCCGCCGGAGCACCGGGTCGAGCGGCGCGCCATCGGCCTGTGGGCGCTGCAGTCGCTCATCGGCTTCGCCGTGCTGGCCGGCCTGCTGACGGCGGCCTACCTGATCTTCGACGGCGCGCGCTCCTGGCTCGGCCCGATCCTCGTCGTCGTGGTGGTCTGGGGCGCCGTCGTCACCGTCGTCATGCCGCTGTGGCGCTACGCCGTCCACCGCTGGGAGGTCACCGAGGACGCCGTCTACGCCGTCTCCGGCTGGATCGTCCGCGAGTGGCGGGTCGTGCCGCTCTCGCGCATCCAGACCGTCGACACCATCCGCGGGCCGCTCGAGCAGGCGATGGGCCTCGCCACCCTGGTCGTCACCACGGCCTCGTCGCGCGGCGCGGTCAAGATCCCCGGCATCGACGCGCAGGTCGCCGCGCGCGTGGCGGACGAACTGACGAAGATCACCCAGCGCACTCCCGGCGACGCGACATGAGCACCGAGCCGGCCGTCACCGACACCCCCGACCCCGCCTCCGACGAGCCGTGGCAGCGGCTCGACACCCGCGTCGTCTGGGTCGACGCCGCCAAGACGCTGCTGTCCATGGTCCCGGCCGGCATCGCCATCGCGTTCTTCGGCGCCGAGATCAACTGGGGCACCATGGCCCCCATCCTCGCTGCCACGGCGTTCGGGGTGCTCGGCGGCATCGCCGACCTGCTGCGCTGGGTCAAGACCCGCTACCGCATCACCGACCAGTACGTCGAGCGGCGCACCGGACTGCTGGTGCGCCAGCACCGCTCCATCCGCCGCGACCGCATCCGCAGCGTCGACACGTCGGCGAAGCTGCGGCACAAGCTGGCCGGCCTGCGCGTCGTCACCGTCGGCGCCGGTCAGCACAGCGCGGCCGGTGAGGCGGCGCTGGTGCTCGACGCCGTCCGCACCGAGACCGCGCTGCGGCTGCGGCAGGACCTCCTCTACGGCGCCACACCGGCGGCACCGGCGGAGGCCGCGCCTCGCCGGGAGCAGGCGGACGGGCAGGTGCTGGCCCGGCTGGAGCGGTCCTGGGTCCTTTACAACATGTTCAGCATCTGGGCGTTCCTCATGGCGGCCGGTCTGCTGTGGGGCACCTACTGGCTGCTGCGGATGTTCGGCCTCGACCCGGAGGGCTTCGTCCAGGGCCTGGCCGACTGGGACGCCATCGGGACCGCGTGGACCATCGTCATCGCGGTGGCCGCGGTCGGGGTCGTCGGCGTCGCCGGGCTGGCGGTCGCCTTCGTCACCGAGAACTGGCGGTTCGTGCTGCAACGCGTGCCCGGCGAGCGCGGCACCGTTCTGCGCACCACCCAGGGCCTGCTCAAGACCCGGGAGGTCAATCGCGACGACAACCGCCTGCGCGGCGTCCAGATCGCCGAGCCGCTGCTCTGGCGCTGGATCGGCATGGCCGACACCACGGTCGTCTCGACCGGCCTGAGCATGTGGAGCACGACGCCGTCGGCGCAGATCCTGCCGCGCGGGCCCGTCTCCGTCGCCCGCCGGGTCGCCGCCGAGGTGCTCGAGACCACCCCCAGTCCCGTCGACCGGCCGCTGCGTACCCACCCGCGCCGTGCCCTGCGCCGCCGGGCGGGCTGGGCGCTCACCACCACCGCGGTGGTCACTGGGCTGCTGGCCTGGCTGACCACGCTGATCGACGGGTTGCCCGACGGCGTCTGGTTCGCCGGGCTGGGGGTACTGCCGGTGGGCCTGGGGCTGGCCGTCGTGGCGTACCGCGCGCTCGGGCACACTGTCGCCGACGGCTACCTCGTCGTCCGATCCGGCGCCTGGGCCCGCACCACCGCGGCGCTGCAGAGCCGCGCCGTCGTCGGTGTCACGTTCCGGCAGTCGCTGTTGCAGCGGCGGCTGGGACTGGTGACCGTCGAGGCGACGACGGCGGCCGGCATGGGCGGGTACTCCGCGCTCGACGTCGCGGCGGCCGATGCCGTCGAGCTGGCCGACGCCGCGGCTCCCGGGTTGCTCACCCCGTTCCGGGTGGCGACGGCGGCCGCCGCGGACGATCCCGTGGCGGCTCAGGCGCGGCCGTAGACGTGGTCGACCGGCACCCGGAGCAGCACCCGCTCGTCGCGGACCATAGCGGCGCGGAAGTCGTCCCAGTCCGGGTGCTCGCCGCGAGCGTCGCGGTAGTGCTCGACCAGTGCCTCGACGGTGTCGTCGTGCGGGTCGCGGGCCACCGGGGTCAGCTGCGCCAGCCCTTCCGCGGCCACCCACGAGCCGCCGTCCGGCGAGGTCACCTCGAGCGTCGTCCGGGGGTCGCGGCGCAGGTTGCGGGTCTTGGCCAGCGGATCGCGGACGGACACGCGGATCAGGTCCGAGCCGAGGTCGTAGACGTAGGTCACCACCGACACCTGCGGCCGGCCGTCGCGCTTCACGGTGGCCAGCACGCCGAGGCGGTGTGCGGCGAGGAGTTTGCGGAGGGAGTCGTCGCTCATGTGGCGACCAACGTGCGAGCCCGCCGCTCGCATTCCGGCGGGGTGATGAGCGTCTCCGTCGTCCGAGGTGTCCCGCGGGACGGAAACCGGTAGACTGAGGGCCAAGCCAAGGCCTCGTGTTCTCAGCGAGGCCTGATTTGTGCCCGAATTCTGTGACGGTGGAACGTCGAGGGAAAGTCGGGTACCCCGCGCCCTCGAAGGCTCACCGTGCGTCCGCCCGCTTGCGGACGCGCTGGGGTGCGCGCCCGCGCTCTACCGATTCGGAGCACTGTGACCTCGTACGACTCTGCCAGCACTTCGGCTGGCACCGACTCCCGTTCCTCCTCCGGCTACCGCCAGCAGTCCGACCGCCGCGGCGGTCCGCGTCGCGAGGACGGCGGCCACCGGCGTGAGGGTGGCTACCGTCGCGAAGGCGGATTCCGCCGCGACGGCGAAGGCCGCCGGCCGTTCCGCGGCGACCGCCGCCAGGGTGGCCGTCCGAACGACCGCCGTTCCTTCGACCCCGCCCGCCGGGCCGCCATCGAGGCGTTCGACCCGGCCGGCTCGGCGTTCTCCGGCATGGGCGTGCCGGACCGTGTCGTGAAGATCCTCGGCGTCGACGGCATCGTCGAGCCGACCCCCGTCCAGGCAGCCGTCATCCCCGACGCCGTCGCCGGCCGCGATGTGCTCGGCCGCGCCCGCACCGGCTCCGGCAAGACGCTGGCGTTCGGCCTGCCCGTCCTCACCCGTCTCGACGGCGCGCGCAGCGAGCCGAACCGCCCGCGGGCGCTCATCGTCGTGCCGACCCGCGAGCTGGCCGGTCAGGTCACCACCGCGCTCGAGCCGCTGGCCGAGGCGCTGCGGCTGCGCATGGTCACCGTCTACGGCGGCGCGCCGTACGACCGGCAGATCCGCCGGCTCGACCGCGGCGCCGACATCGTCGTCGCCACCCCGGGCCGGCTCAGCGACCTGATCGAGAAGGGCGTCTGCAAGCTCGACGACGTCGAGGTCGTCGTCCTCGACGAGGCCGACCACCTGTGCGACCTCGGCTTCTTCCCGGTCGTCGACGAGCTGCTCGCGGCCACGCCCGAGGGCGGGCAGCGGCTGCTGCTGTCGGCCACCCTCGACGGCGACGTCGACAAGCTGGTCCGCCGGCACCTCAACGCCCCGGCCAAGCACGAGATCGACCCCGACGCCGGCTCGGTCACGACGATGGACCACCACGTGCTCGTGGTCGGCCCGTACAACAAGCTCGAGGTCATGACGGAGCTGATGCGGGCCAACCCGCGCAGCATCGTCTTCACCCGCACCAAGGACGGCGCCACCCGGCTGGCCGAGGACCTCGAGGACGCCGGCGTCGCCGCGGTCGACCTGCACGGCGACCTGTCGCAGCGGGTCCGCGAGCGCAACCTCGACCGCTTCCGGTCGGGCCGGGCGAAGGTGGTCGTCGCCACCGACGTCGCCGCCCGCGGCATCCACGTCGACGGCGTCGGCATGGTCGTGCACTTCGACCCGGCCGGCGAGCCGAAGTCGTACCTGCACCGCTCCGGCCGCACGGCCCGCGCGGGCGCCACGGGGGCCGTCGTCACCGTCGCCACGCCGCGGCAGGTGCGCGGCCTCGGTGAGCTGTTCCGTCGCGCGGGCGTCACCGCCAAGAACGTCGACGCCCGCGCTGTCGAGGGCCCGATCACGCCGACGGCGCTCGCCGACGCCCCGGCCATGGCGCCGGAGCGCGAGCGGCCCCGCTCCGGTGGTGGTGGCCGTCCGAACCGCTCGGGTCGCCCGTACAAGGGTGGCGGCGCCGGCCGCGGCCGCCCGTCGGGTGGGTACCGCCGCCGCGACTGACACACCGTCACACCACCGCACGGCACCACGACGCGCCGTCGCCGCCCGCACCGGGCCGCGGCGGCGCGTCGCCGTGAATGACCACGTTAAGTGGGTTTCTGCTCGCTTCCCCAGGCATGCATGCATGGTGAAGCGGGAGCGGCCGTGCTGAACGTGATCAACTCCGCCGGGGTCAGGGGGCGAGCAGCTCCGCGCGCACGTCGCGCCGGGTGGCGGCGACGTGTTCGCGGGCCAGCTGGCCGGCCGCCGCGCTGTCGCGCCGCCGGATCGCGTCGACCAACGCCTCGTGCTGCCGCCGTGAGGTGTCCTGCCGCTGCGGCGGGACCGTGGAGAAGTAGAACCGCGCCCGCATGCTCAGCGTGCGCACGAACCCGGCCATGAGGTTGTTCTGCGAGCAGTCGGCCATGGCGCTGTGGAACTCCGCATTGATGCGGGCCAGCTCGATCGGGTCGGTGGAGTGCCGCTGCCGGGCGAGGACGTCGTCGAGGATGGCCAGCTGCTCGCCGGTGCGCCGCTCGGCCGCCAGCGCCGCCGCATGCGCCTCGAGGAAGGTGCGGCTCTCGAAGAGGTCGGCCAGCTCCTGCTCGCTGCGGCCGCGGACGAACGCGCCCTGGTGCGGCCGGAACTCGATCCAGCCGTCGACGCCGAGGGCGCGCAGCGCTTCGCGGACCGGGATGTGGCTGATGCCGAGCTGCTTGGCCAGGCCGTCGGCGTTGAGGTGCGCGCCGGGTAGCAGCACCCCCTGAAGGATGGCCTCTTCCAACAGGTCGCGTACGTGCGGCGCGGTGCGTCCGGCGCGTTGCATGCGATTCAGCGGTGCGAGGCCGGCGATGCCGGTGATCACGGCGCCCGTGGACACGATGCAACTCCCTCCGCGCGAACAGCGAGATCCTATCTGATCGTCCGCTCGACTCAGAGTGTCGAGGGCCGACAACAACGCAGATCAGCTGTGGTTGCAGCGGCTTTACCGCAAGGCAACACGAAGGAAACCTGTCATTGATCCTATAGGTTGTGCCGCGAACCTCGGTGAGGGCGGAACCGCGCCCCGCCGGAGGCGGTTGACCGCCCCACCCTGCGGTCCTAAGGTATCCGTATGGTGACGTGTTCTGTTCCGGATCGTGGAATATGAGCTGGTCTGCGGAGCTGGCCGAGGCGCTGGGCCGCGAGAACGTCATCACCGACCCGGCGCGGTTGCGGACGTACGAGTGCGACGGCCTCACCGGCTACCGCGTTCAGCCCGCCATGGTGGTGCTGCCACGTTCCGCCGAGCAGGTGGCCGCGGCCGTCCGCGTGTGCGCCGGGCACGGGGTCCCGTTCGTCGCCCGTGGCGCCGGGACGGGGTTGTCCGGCGGTGCGCTCCCGGTGGCCGACGGCATCGTCATCTCGCTGCAGCGGCTGCGCCGTGTCGTCGAGGTCGATCCGGTCAACCTGCGCGCCGTCGTCGAGCCGGGCGTCACCAACCTCGACATCAGCAAGGCGGCAGCGCCCTACGGGCTCTACTACGCCCCGGACCCGTCCAGCCAGCAGGTCTGCACCATCGGCGGCAACGTCGCGGAGAACTCCGGCGGCGCCCACTGCCTGAAGTACGGCTTCACCGTCAACCACGTGCTGGCCGCCGAGGTGGTGCTCGCCGACGGCACCGTCACCACGCTGGGCGGCGACTCCGCGCAGGTGCCCGGCTACGACCTGCTCGGTGCGTTCATCGGCTCCGAGGGCACGCTGGGCATCGTCACGAAGGTCACCGTGCGGCTGCTGGCCAAGCCGGCCGCGGTCCGCACAATGGTGGCCGACTTCGCGACGGTGGCCGGCGCGGGCGACGCGGTCACCGGCATCATCGCGGCGGGCATCGTGCCGGCGGCGGTCGAGATGCTCGACAACCTCGCCATCCAGGCGGTCGCCGCGTCCACCGAGAGCGTCTACACCCCCGACACCGTCGCGGCGCTGGTGGTCGAGCTGGACGGCCCGCCCGACGACGTCGCCGAGCAGTTCGACGAGGTGCAGGAGATCTGCCGCCAGCACGGCAGCACGAAGATCATGCTGGCCAGGGACGCCGACCACCGAGCGCTGATCTGGAAGGGCCGCAAGGCCGCGTTCGCGGCGGTCGGGCGGATCAGCCCCAACTACTTCGTGCAGGACGGCGTCGTGCCGCGCGGCCGGCTGGCCGAGGTGCTCGGCCGCATCGCCGCGATGGCCGACGACGCCGGCGTCCGGGTCGCGAACGTCTTCCACGCCGGTGACGGCAACCTGCACCCGCTGGTGCTCTACAGCGAGGCCGAGGGCCAGCACGACCGCGCCGAGCGGTTGTCGACCCAGATCGCGGAGCTGTGCGTCGAGCTCGGCGGGTCGCTCTCCGGCGAGCACGGCATCGGCGCCGACAAGGCCTGCTCGATGCCCCGGATGTTCGGCGAGGACGACCTCGCGACGATGCTCCGGCTGCGCACGGCGTTCGACCCGGACGGCCTGTGCAATCCGGGCAAGGTCTTCCCGACGCCGCGGCTGTGCGGTGAGCGGCCCGGGCCGTACAGGCCGCACCCGCTGGAGGAGGCCGGGGTGATCGAGCGGCTATGAGCACCGTGACGACCTACCGGCCGGCCGCATTGGCGGAGTTGCGCGACGCCCTGGTCGACAGTGCCCGGGCGGGCGAGCGGCTGGCCATCGCCGGCGGTGGCAGCGCCGCCGCGTGGGGCGGCGCGCCGCGGTATGACGCCGTCCTCGACACCACCGCGATGAGCGGCCTGATCGCCTACAACCCGACGGACATGACGGTGGCCGTGCAGGCCGGGATGCCGTTCGCGGCGTTGCAGGAGACGCTGGCCGGGAACGGCCAGTGGGTGGCGCTCGACCCGGCCCGCGCGGGCACCGTCGGCGGGCTGGTCGCCACGGCCGACGCCGGCCCGGTGCGGCACGCGTTCGGCACGTCGCGCGACTGTGTCATCGGGGTGACGGTGGTGCTGGCCGACGGCACGGTGGCGCGGTCCGGTGGGCATGTCATCAAGAACGTCGCCGGGTACGACCTGGCGAAGGTGTTCCACGGGTCGCTCGGCACGCTCGGTGTGCTGGCCGAGGTGGTGCTCCGGCTGCACCCGCGTCCGGCGGCGACGGCGACGCTGGCGGTGCCGTGCGACGCGGCCGCGGCGTTCGACCTCGGCGGCCGGCTGGTGCACGGCTCGCTGGAGCCGGTCGCGGTCGAGTGGTGCGACGGCACACTGCTGGCCCGGTTCGACGGCACCGCAGGTGGCGTGGAGGACCGGGGCCGCCGCGCGATGGCGCTCGCCGGAGCGGGCGCCGAGTGGCTGCCCGGTGACGACCATCGCGCGGGCGCGCGCTGGTCCGCCGTCGCCGACCTGGTCCGCGGCGCCGACGGCGACACCGTCGTCCGTCTCGGCGCGGCGCCGGACCGCGCCCCGTCGTTGGCCGCGCTGGTCGACCGTGAGGCGCGGGCGCACGCCGTCGACGCGGCGTTGACCAGCAGCCCGTTCGCCGGCGCGCACACCGTGCGCCTGCGCGGCGCGACCGCGGCCGCGCACGCCGCCGTCGTGATCGCGTTGCGCACCGAATTCCCGGCGACCACCGTGTGCCGCTGGGCCGACGGCCTGCACGACGAGCTGCCGGCGTGGGGCGAGCCGCCGCCCGCGGTCGCCGTGCTGCGCGCGGTCAAGCGCGCGTTCGACCCCGACGATCGCCTCGGCAGCGGGAGGTTCGCACCATGGTTCTGACTCCAGGCGGTTCCGGCTCGTTCGACGCGCACCACCCGCCGCGGCGCGAGCTGCTGGACGACTGCGTGCACTGCGGGTTCTGCCTGCCCAGCTGCCCGACGTACGCGGTCGACGGTGAGGAGATGGACTCGCCGCGCGGACGGATCTACCTGATGGACCTGGCCGAGCGCGGCGAGATCCCGCTGGACCGCACCATCGCCGGGCACATCGACTCCTGCCTGGGGTGTCTGGCCTGCGTCACGGCCTGCCCGTCCGGTGTGCAGTACGACCTGCTGCTGGAGGCGACCCGGCCGCAGCTGGAGCGGCACGTCCCGCGCACCCGGCGCGAGCGGCTGGTGCGCCGGGCGATCTTCGCGGTGTTCCCGTACCCGGCGCGGATGCGGGCCGCCGCGCTGTTCGGGGTGCTGTACCGGCGGCTGGGGCTGCGGGCGCTGGCGCACCGGCTCGGCATCGTGGCCCGGCTGCCGGCCGAGCTGCGCGCCGCCGAGGACCTGCTGCCGCCGGTGCCGGTGCGGTCGTTGTTCCGGCGGCCGGCGCCGCTCGTGCCGGCGGCGGGGGAGCGGCGGCTGCGCGTGGCCATGCTCGAGGGCTGCGCGCAGCGGGTGCTCTTCGGTGACGTCAACGCCGCGACGGCACGCGTCCTGGCGGCCGAGGGCTGCGAGGTCGTCGTGCCGCAGGGCCAGCGCTGTTGCGGCGCGCTGAACCTGCACGCCGGCCTGGAGGACGACGCCGCGGCCCGCGCCCGCCGGCTGATCGACACGTTCGAGCAGGCCGAGGCGGACGTCGTCGTGGTCAACGTCGCCGGCTGCGGCTCGTCGATGAAGGAGTACGACCGGCTGCTCGCCGACGACCCCGCCTACGCCGACCGGGCCGCCCGGTTCGCCGCGTCCGTCCGCGACGTCAACGAGCTGCTCGCCGAACTGGAACCGCGGGCGCCCCGGCACCCCGTCCAGGCCAAGGTCGCTTACCACGACGCCTGTCACCTGGCGAACGCGCAGCGGATCCGGACCCAGCCGCGCGACCTGCTGCGTGCCGTCCCCGGCATCGAGGTCACCGACATCCCCGAGGCCGACATCTGCTGCGGATCGGCCGGCATCTACAACCTGGTCCAACCCGCCACCGCCGAGGAACTGGGCCGGCGCAAGGCGGCCAACATCGAGTCCGCCGCGCCCGACGTCATCGCCACCGCGAACGCCGGCTGCCTGCTCCAAGTACGCCGCTTCCTCACCGCCGACATCCCGCTCGTGCACCCGATCGAGATCCTCGACGCGTCCATCCGCGGCGTGCCGCTGGAGAAGGCGCGGCGATGACGCCGTCAGGCTCGGGTCTGCCCGCTCAGCTCCTCGGAGAGGTCGCGTGCAGCCCGGGTCAGCAGCGGGACGGCGCGGGCGACGAGGTCGTCGGTGACCCGCGACGACGGCCCGGAGATGGACAGCCCGAGCCTCGACGGCGCGTCCGGCACGGCCACCGCGACGCAGCGGACGCCGATCTCCTGCTCGCCCTCGTCGATGGCGTAGCCGCGGTCCGCGGTGAGCGTGAGCTCGCGGCCGAACTCCGCCGGGTCGGTGATCGTGTGCTCGGTCTGCATCGGCATGCCGGTGCGCTGCAGCATGTCGCGCACCGTCGTCTCCGGCAGCGTGGCCAGCACGGCCTTGCCGACGGCGGTGCAGTGAGCCCAGACCCGACGGCCGACCTCGGTGAACATCCGCATGGAATGGCGCGACGGCACCTGAGCCACGTATACGATCTGGTCACCGTCGAGCATCGCGAGGTTCGCCGACTCGCCCAGCTCGTCGACCAGGTGAGTGAGCTGCGGCCGTGCCCACGTGCTGAGCATGGTCGAAGAGCTCTCGCCGAGCCTGATCAGGCGCGGTCCGAGGGCGTAGCGTCGCGACGGCTCCTGACGCAGGTAGCCGAGGTCGAC
Source organism: Jiangella endophytica (assembly GCF_003427025.1). Taxonomy (GTDB): domain Bacteria; phylum Actinomycetota; class Actinomycetes; order Jiangellales; family Jiangellaceae; genus Jiangella; species Jiangella endophytica. The sequence goes on along the minus strand of NZ_QVAI01000002.1, from coordinate 103,964 downwards.
GAGGGTACGGACGATGCGGTGGATGGTCGGCAGTGGCAGGTGCGAGGCCGTGGCCAGCTGGGACAACCCCATGCTGCCGCCGTGGTCGGCCATGGTTTCGAGCAGGCCGAACGCACGCTCGACCGACTGCACGCCACCCGAGCGAGCTCGCGACGACTCGGTTTCCACACAGCAGATACTAACGTCCGCAATACAGAATTTTGGAGAGGTACCGCATGGCAACGCCCAGCCCGGGATACGCGATCACGGTCCGCGTCGAGGCGCCGTCCTCGTCGACGGCCACCAGCGGCCTGGCCGCCGCCGTCAGCGCGGCCGGGGGTGCGCTGACCGCCCTCGACGTCGTCGAGTCCTTCGCCGACCGCCTGGTCGTCGACGTCACCTGCGACGCCGTCGACTCCGACCACGGCGAGTCGATCACCAAGGCGCTGACGCAGGTCGACGGCGTCACCGTCCGGAAGGTGAGCGACCGGACGTTCCTCATCCACCTCGGCGGCAAACTGGAGGTCAACCCGAAGGTGCCGCTCAAGCACCGCGACGACCTCTCCCGCGCCTACACCCCCGGCGTCGCCCGGGTGTGCCTGGCGATCGCCGAGAACCCCGAGGACGCCCGGCGGCTCACCATCAAGCGCAACACCGTCGCCGTCGTCACCGACGGGTCGGCCGTGCTCGGACTCGGCAACATCGGCCCGGCCGCCGCCCTCCCCGTCATGGAGGGCAAGGCCGCGCTGTTCAAGCAGTTCGCCGGCGTGGACGCCTGGCCGGTCTGCCTCGACACCCAGGACACCGACGAGATCGTCTCGATCGTCCGAGCCTTGGCGCCGGTGTACGGCGGCATCAACCTCGAGGACATCGCGGCGCCGCGATGCTTCGAGATCGAGGCTCGGCTGCGCGAACTGCTCGACATCCCCGTCTTCCACGACGACCAGCACGGCACCGCCATCGTCGTGCTCGCGGCGCTCTACAACGCGCTGCGCGTGGTCGGGAAGCCGCTGGACCAGGTCCGCGTGGTCGTCAGCGGTGTCGGAGCGGCCGGGCACGCGATCATCCGGCTGCTGCACGCCCAGGGCGTCACCGACATCGTCGCCTGCGACCGCCGCGGCGCCGTCCACCCCGACAACGGCGAGGGCCGCGACGAGTTCCGCCGCTGGATCGCGCAGAACACCAACCCGCGCGCCGCCGCCGGCTCGCTGCGCGAGGTGCTGGCCGGCGCCGACGTGTTCATCGGCGTCTCGGGCCCGAACCTGCTCACCGGCGAGGACATCGCGACGATGGCGTCCGACGCGATCGTGTTCGCGCTGGCCAACCCCGACCCCGAGGTCGACCCGATCGCGGCGCGCGAGCACGCCGCCGTCGTCGCGACCGGCCGGTCCGACTTCCCGAACCAGATCAACAACGTGCTGGCCTTCCCCGGCTTCTTCCGCGGCATGCTCGACGCCGGCGCCCACGAGATCACCGACGCCGTCATGCTCGCCGCTGCCCAGGCCATCGCCGACGCCGTCGGCCCGGAGCAGGTGAACGCCAGCTACATCGTGCCGTCGGTGTTCGACCCCGAGGTCGCGCCGGCCGTCGCCGCCGCCGTCAAGCAGGCGGCCCAGGCCGGTTGACGGCGTGCCAGGGCGGCAGGTGCTCGGGATCGCGCGGGTAGAGCTCGTAATCTCGCCGGAGGAGCTCCACCTCGCCCGGCCCCCACTGCAGGAACGGCGGGCTGTCGAAGTCGTACTTCGTGGCGAGGCGGCCGTCGCTGTCGAGACGGACGATGGCGCCGTACCAGGCGCCCCGTCCGTCCGGCACGTAGCTCGCGCGGCGTAGCGCCGTGCAGGCCGCGGCGACGTCCGGGAGGTAGAGCAGGATCCGGCTCCGGGCGTCGCCGCCGGGCAGGCGGACCGTCACGTTGGTCCGCACCTCGTCCGCCGCGGCCGACACGGTGAGCAGCGCGTACTCCCAGCCGTCCGGCAGGTGGGCCAGCAGGGTGTACCCCACGGTCAGCAGCGGGTCGTCGGTCGTCGCCGGCGGGTCGTCCAGGCGCAGCCGCGGGTAGGGGACGCCGTGCTCGTCGGTATCGGGCCAGTGGTCGCGGCCGGAGTCGAGTATCGCCTCGCGTATCGTGCGGCCGAGTTCCTCGTCGCTGAGCTCGAGGAGCTCGTTCGTCACCTCGTGAGCAGGCTCGTCACTCATGCCCCGATCATGGCATCCGCTCGTAGGCGGGCAGGGTGAGGAAGTCGGTGTAGTCGTCGGCGAGGGAGAGGTCGGTGAAGGTGGCCCTGGCCTCGGCCCAGTGCCCGCCGCCGAAGGCGTCGGCGCCGACGCGCTGCTCGATGGATGCGCACTCCTCGTCGATGAGGCGCTCGACCAGCTCGCGGGTGACCCGCTGGCCGTCGGAGAGCTCCACACCGTTGTGCAGCCACTGCCAGACCTGGCTGCGGCTGATCTCGGCCGTGGCGGCGTCCTCCATGAGGTTGTTGATGCCGACCGCGCCGAGTCCGCCCAGCCAGGCGGCGAGGTACTGGATGCCGACGGAGATGTTGCTGCGCAGTCCCGCCTCGGTGACCTCACCCGGTGTCGACACGACGTCGAGCAGCTGGGCGGCCGTGACGTGGACGTCGTCGCGGGTGCGGTCGATCTGGTTCGGCCGGTCGCCGAGGACGGCGGTGAACGCCTCGCGGCAGACCTCGACCATGCCGGGGTGCGCCACCCAGGAGCCGTCGAAGCCGTCGCCGGCCTCGCGCGTCTTGTCGTCCTGGACCTTGGCGAACGCCGCCTCGTTGACCACCGGGTCGCGGCTGGGGATGAACGCCGCCATGCCGCCGATGGCATGCGCGCCGCGCTTGTGGCAGGTGCGCACCAGCAGCTCGGTGTAGGCGCGCATGAACGGGACGGTCATGGTGACGGAGTTGCGGTCGGGCAGCACCCAGTCGGAGCCGCGGGTGCGGTAGTTCTTGATGACGCTGAACATGTAGTCCCAGCGCCCGGCGTTGAGGCCGGCGGAGTGCTCGCGCAGCTCGTAGAGGATCTCCTCCATCTCGAACGCCGCGGGGTAGGTCTCGATGAGGACGGTGGCGCGGATGGTGCCGCGCGGGATGCCGAGCGCGTCCTGGCCGATGACGAACGCGTCGTTCCACAGCCGCGCCTCGAGGTGGCTCTCCATCTTCGGCAGGTAGAAGTAGGGCCCCTGGCCGCGGTCGAGCTGCTTCTGCCCGCTGGTGGCGAGGTACAGCGCGAAGTCGACCAGTCCGCCCGAGGTCGGTTCGCCGTCGACGGTGATGTGCTTCTCGGGCAGGTGCCAGCCGCGTGGCCGGACGACGATGGTGGCCAGCGGCTGGTCGGTGCGCAGCGCGTAGTGCTTGCCGTCGGGATTGGTGAACTCGATGGTGCCGTCGATGGCGTCGCTCAGGTTGAGCTGCCCCTGGACGACGTTCTCCCAGAGCGGCGTGTTGGCGTCCTCCTGGTCGGCCAGCCACACCTTGGCGCCGGAGTTGAGCGCGTTGATGGTCATCTTGCGGTCGGTGGGCCCGGTGATCTCGACCCGGCGGTCCTCGAGGCCCGGCGCCGGCGGCGCCACGCGCCAGGTGTCGTCCTCGCGGACGTCCTTGGTCTCGGTGAGGAAGTCGAGCTCGGCGCCGGCGGCGACGGCGGCGGTCCGCTCGGCGCGACGGCGCAGCAGCTCGAGCCGGCGCGGGTTGAGCTCGCGGTGCAGTCGTTCGATGAGCGCGAGCGCGGCCGGGGTCAGCACCTCGTCGAACCGTTCGTGCATCGGACCGGTGACCTCGATACCCGCCATCGCCTGCTCCTCAAAAAATTCCGCAATCCGGAAGTTGCTATCTGCATATCAGAATATCGGCGGCGCGAAGACCCAGTCAAGACAGGCGACGGCCCCCGGACCGTGGGTGGTACGGTCCGAGGGCCGACGTGCGGGGGCGGCGGTCAGCCGCGTGGGCGACGGGTCAGAAGGCGGCCTCGTCGAGGTCCATCAGCGCGTTGTCGGTGGCCTCGGCGACGGCCCGCTCGGCCGCCAGCCGCGGCAGCACCTGCCGGGCGAAGAACTGCGCGGCCGCCAGCTTTCCCTCGTAGAACGCCTGGTCGGTGGCCGAGACGTCGCCGTCGAGCTTGGTCAGGGCCACGGCGGCCTGGCGGAGCAGCAACCAGGCGACGACGAGGTCGCCGGCGCCCAGCAGCAGCCGGGTGGTGTTCTGGCCGACCTTGTAGACGTTGCGGACGTCGCCGCCCTCGGTGCGCTCGTCGGCCGACATCAGGAAGCCGACCATCGTGCCGAGGATGCCCTGGACGTCCTGGAGCGCCTTGGCCAGCAGCTCGCGCTCGACCTTCAGCCGGCCGCCGCCCAGCTCGTCGTCGACGGTCTGCTGGATCTGCTGCGACAGCCAGCCGATGGCCTGGCCGTTGTCGCGGACGATCTTGCGAAAGAAGAAATCCTGGCCCTGGATGGCGGTGGTGCCTTCGTACAGGGTGTCGATCTTGGCGTCGCGGACGTACTGCTCGAGCGGGTAGTCCTGCAGGAAGCCCGAGCCGCCGAAGGTCTGCAGCGACTCCGAGCCCAGCAGCACCCAGGACCGCTCGGACCCGTAGCCCTTGACGATCGGCAGCAGCAGGTCGTTGATGCGCTCGGCGTTCTCGTCGGTCTCGCCGCGCGCCGTCGCGGCCGCGACGGCGTCCTGCATGGTGGCGGTGTAGAGGACGAGCGCCCGCATGCCCTCGGCGTGCGCCTTCTGCGTCATCAGCGAGCGGCGGACGTCGGGGTGGTGGGTGATGGGAACCCGGGGCGCGGTCTTGTCGGTGGCCCGCGTGAGGTCGGCGCCCTGGACCCGCTCCTTGGCGTAGTCGAGGGCGTTGAGGTAGCCCGAGGACAGCGTGGCGATGGCCTTCGTGCCGACCATCATGCGGGCGTACTCGATGACCTGGAACATCTGCGCGATGCCGTCGTGGACGTCGCCGAGCAGCCAGCCGACCGCCGGCTCGTCGTCGCCGAACGTGAGTTCGCAGGTGGTCGAGACCTTGAGGCCCATCTTCTTCTCGACGTTGGTGGCGTAGACGCCGTTGCGCTCGCCGAGGTCGCCGGTCTCGGGGTCGAACCGGACCTTCGGCACGATGAACAGCGACAGCCCCTTGGTGCCCGGGCCGCCGGCGCCCTCGACGCCGACCGGACGGGCCAGCACGAGGTGGACGATGTTCTCGCTCATGTCGTGCTCGCCGGACGTGATGAACCGCTTCACGCCCTCGATGTGCCAGCTGCCGTCGGCCTGGGGGTGGGCCTTGGTGGTGCCGGCGCCGACGTCGGAACCGGCGTCGGGCTCGGTGAGCACCATGGTGGCCGCCCAGCGGCGGTCGATCATGATCTCGGCGATGCGCTTCTGCGCCTTGGTGCCGTTGCGCCAGATGATGCTGGCGAACGACGGGCCCGAGGCGTACATCCAGGCGGCGGCGTTGGCGCCGAGGATCAGTTCGGCGGCGCCCCAGAACACCGACGGCGGCAGCGGCGTGCCGCCCAGGCCCTCGGGAAGTGCGAAGCGCCACAGCTCGGAGTCCATCAGCGTGTCGAAGCTCTTCCTGAACGCCTCGGGGACGGTGACGGTGCGGGCCGCGGGATCGTAGACGGGCGGCGTGCGGTCGGACTCGGCGTACGAGGCGGCGAGGTCCTCGCGGCTCATGCGGTCGACCTCGGCGAGGATGCTGCGCACCGTGTCGGTGTCGAACTCCTCGTAGCGCCCGCTGCCCAACTGCGCGTCGCTGCCGAACACGTCGAACAGCGCGAACTCGATGTCGCGCAGGTTGGACCTGTAGTGGCTCATCGCATCCTCCGTCAGCGCGTTGCTACCAGCCGGTAACCCCATGGTGCTACTTGTCGGTAACTTCGCGCAACCCAGGAACGCCGAAGGCCCCGCGGCCGTCCCATGGATATGCGACGACTAGGAACCTTCGCCGCGGTGGCCGGCATCGCCCTGCTGGCGGCTTGCGGCGGCAACGACAGCGGCGACGACACCACCGCCGTCCCTGGCGACTCCGGGTCCGACGGGTCCACCGAGCCGGCTGTGCCGATCGTGGGCAGCCGGTGGGTGCTCGAGGAGCTGCAGGCCGCCGGCGCGACGGTCGCTGGCCCGTCCGACCCCGAGGCCTACTTCGAGATCGACGAGAACGGCGACGTCACCGGCTCCACCGGCTGCAACGGCTTCAGTGGCTCGGCCGAGGTGAGCGACGCCGGCATCACCTTCCAGCCGCTCATCTCCACCCGCCGCGGCTGCTCCGGCGACCTCGGCCAGATCGACAGCTCGATGCTGGCGGTGCTCCGGGGCGAGGTGACGGTCGCGGTGACGGGCGACAGCCTGACGATCACCAACGCCGACGGCGAGTCGCTGACGATGATGGCGTCCGACGCCCCGTCCACCGACCTCTGACATGCGACGCCCAGCGGGTGGCTTCGGCCTGCTGGGCGTCCTGCTGGTCCTGGCCGCCTGCGGTGACGCCGCCGCAGGCGCGGCCGGCGACGACGCCGGCGCCGAGCTGACCGGCCGCACCTTCGTCTCCACCGGCGATGCCGGCATCCCCGGCGGCGGGCCGCTGACGCTGACCTTCACCGACGACGGCCGGCTGCTGGCCGCGGCGGGTTGCAACAGCACCAACGGCCCGGTCGAGCTGGCCCGCGGCCGCATCGTCGCCGCCGACCTCGCGATGACGGCCATGGGCTGCGAGTCCGACGCCATGGCCTCCGACGAGTGGGTCACCGGCCTGCTGTCCGCCGAGCCGTCCTGGGAGCTCGACGGCGACCTCCTCGTGCTCACCGCGGGCGAGCGGGTGGTGTCGCTGACCGACCGCGACGTGCTGGATCCTCCGGTCGGGCTGACCGGCCGGCGCTGGGACGTCGACGGGCTCTCCGACGGCGAGGTGGCCTCGAGTGTGCCGGCCGGCGTCACGGCATACCTGCGCATCGACGGCGACGTCCTGACCGCCTTCACCGGCTGCAACGAACTGACCGGCACCGTCACCGTCGAGGGCGACACGTTCACCGTCGCCGGTCCCGCCGTCACCCTCGCGGCCTGCGACGACGACGCGGTACGTCAGGTCGAGGGGGCGGTGCTGGCGGTACTCGCGGGCCCGGTCCGGTTCTCCATCACCGGTGACCGGCTCGCGCTGGAGGCGCCCAGCGGGCACGGCCTTCAGGCGGTGTCGGCCGATTGACAGTCCGCGTCGTCGTTTGTCACGTTTCGGCGGGGCTTTCCACAACTGATCCACAACCTGTGGGTCGCGCCGCGTATCGCCCCGTCCGTTCCCGTGTCGTTGCAGGTGGAAGACCCCTCGGACCCTTACCCCGAGGGGTCTTCCCGATTCTTATCGCATCGCCCGATGAACACCGCGTAACGACACGGTGCATCGCCGGGATCCGTTCGAGTTGGTCCGTCCCTATACAACCGCTTTGCCGTAGCCGTTACATTGATCACCGAGAACGGCGGGGATGAGATCGGCCGGACCAGGAGGCAGAGTGCGCGACAGGCTCAGCCGTGCCGAGTCGGCGCTGCGGTCGGCCGTGGCCCGCGGCGGCGAGGCCGACCTCGGGCGCGACATCGATCCTCGCTCCGTCGAGTCCGCCGACGCGTGGGACGAGTCGCGCACCGTCCGCGCCCGCATCGTCGACGAGTTGCTGCGCGACGCTGACGGCGTGCCCGGCGCGGCCGTCCGGCTCACCGGCGCCCGCATCACCGGAGGCCTGCAGTTGCGCGACGGGCGGCTGGACCGGCCGCTGCGGCTCGACATGTGCTGGATCGACGACATCCTCGCGCTCGCGGAGCTGACGGCGGCCGGCGTCGAGCTGGTCCGCTGCCGGGTGCCTGATCTGCGCACGGCGTCGGTCGACGTGCAGAACGCGCTCGCCGTGCGCGAGTGCCTGGTCGGCTCGGTGAGCATGGTCGACACCCACGTGCACCGGTCGGTGTCGTTCGAGGACAGCCGGTTCCTGGGCCACTCGACGCTGTTCCACGCCCGCAATCTCAGCGTCGGCGGCGATCTGCTGCTCACCCGGGCGCGGCTGTTCGCGGCGTCCGGCGAGGCCGTCAACGCCGAGCGGCTGCGCGTCGACGGCGGGCTGGGCCTGGTCGGCGCTCGCGTCCGAGGCCCGATCGTGCTGTCCGGCGCCACCGTGGCCGGGAAGGTCGACCTCACCGACGCCGTGCTGCGCAACCGCCACGGCGTCGCGCTCGACGCCCGCCGGCTGATCGCGGGCGGGGTGCAGGGCCAGGGCCTGCGCTGCAGCGGCACCATCGACCTCGGCCACGCGACGGTGGCCGGCGGCGTGGTGTTCGACGCCGCGGTGCTGGCCAACCCGGGCGGCGACGCGCTGGTGGCCAGCGACATCGAGGCCGACCGCCTGGAGGCGGAGAACGGCACCCGCATCATCGGCCGCCTGCTGATCCCGCGCGCCGTCGTCCGCGACACGCTCGCGCTGCGCGGCATCGAGATCAGCAACCCCGGCGGGTACGCCATGGTCGGCATCGGCGCCGCGGTCGGCTCGCTGGTGGCCGACCGCGCCCGGCTGGTCGGCCGGGTGATGCTGGACGAGATGGAGGCGACGTCGGTCCGGCTGGTCGGGACCCGGGTCACCAACCCGGACGACTCCTGGGCGGTGAGCCTGCAGTCGGCGACGGTCCGACGCGACCTCAACCTCGAGCGGCTGACCGCCAAGGGCGGGCTGAACATCAAGGGCATCCGGGTCGGCGCGGCGGTCTTCCTCACCGGCGCGAACCTCGACGGCGGCTACCGCGCGCTGGCCGCCTCGCGGGCCGTGATCGGCGAGCGGATGGTGCTCGGGCGGCGATTCCGCTGCCGCGGCGACGTCGACCTCGCCCACGCCGACCTCGGCAAGAGCCTGGCGATGGACGGCGTCCGGGTGCAGGGGCAGCTGCGGCTGTTCCAGGCCCGGGTCCGCAGCGACGTGCTGTTGCGGGGCGCGTACATCGAGGCCTCCGGCATGGGCGTCGACGCCATCGGGCTGCGGGTCGACGGCCGGTTCACCGCTCGCGGCATGGTCTGCGACGGCGCCGTCCGGCTCACGGCGGCGGTCGCCGACAGCGTCGTGCTGACCGGCGCGCAGTTGTACAACCCCGACGGCAACGCGCTCATCGCGCCGCGCATCGAGGTCCGTGGCGACCTCGTCGTCGGCAACGACCCGTACTCGTCCGACCTCGGCGGGTTCTGGGCCGACGGCGGCATGGTCATGCGCGACGGCAAGGTCGGCGGCGACCTCGTGCTCGACGGCGCCGTGCTGCGCAGGCCCGACCACCGGGCGCTGGACTGCACCGGGATGCAGGTGGGCGGCAAGGTCTCGCTCGAGCGGGCCGAGATCGAGGGCACCGTCTCGTTCGACCAGGCGCACGTACGCCGCCGGTTCGTGCTCAGCGGCTCGACCCTGGCCGGGCGCGGGGTCGGCTCGACCGACGGCTCGATCGTGTTCAGCGCGATCCAGACGACGTCCGACGAGTTCCTCGTCGACGGCGGTGTGTTCAACGGCGCGCTGCGGCTCACCGGATCGGCGTTCTCCGCGGGGCTGAGCCTGCGGCACGCACGGTTCGCCGCGCCCGGGCAGACGGCGCTGCTGCTGCCCGACGTCACCTGCGGCGTGTTCCGGCTGACCGGCCTCGACGTCGACGGCGCCGTCATCGTCGCGCGGTCCCGGGTGGGTGGCGACCTCGTCGTCGACGGCGGCCGCTACCACCACCCGGGCCGGTTCGCCGTCGACGCCGCCCAGGTCGCGGCCGGCGGCTCGGTGCTCGTCCGCGACCTGCAACTGACCGGCGGCGTCGCGCTGCGCCGGGCCGAGGTCGGCTTCAGCGTCACGATGACGGCGGTCCACGGTGAGATCGGCGAGCGGGACGACGGGCGGGTCCCCGTCCGCGAGATCGTCGCGGCCTCCGGGCTCAAGGTCGAGGGCAACCTGGAATGCCGCGACGTCACGCTGACCGGGCAGTTCTCGCTGGCCGAGGCGGCGCTGGCCGGCCGGCTGCTGGTCCGGGGCCGCACGACTCTGACGAACCCGGGCGGCACCGCGGTGTTCGCGCCCAACCTGCGGGTGTCCGGGGCGGTCGAGCTGGGCTCGCGACGCTCCACCGGCAACGGCCCGCTGATCATCGTCGGCGAGGTGCGACTCGACCGCGCGCACATCGGCGAGCTCTCCTGCGAGCAGGTGACCATCAGCCAGGAGCACGCCGCGGACTCCCGCGCGGCCGGGACCGAGCAGGTGCGCCCGCTGGTCTCGCTGCACGAGTCCGTGGTCGCTCGGCGGATCCTCATGAACGACCTGAGCGTCGGCTCCACGGCGGAGCGCGGCCGGCGGGCGCTGATCGACCTCTCCGAGCTGCAGGCCGGCACCGTCGAACTGCCGGCCGGCGAGATCGCCGTCGACCTGCGCGACTCCGAGGTCCGGACCCTGGTCATGGACCCCACCGACACGTCCATGGTCATGCTCTCCGGCCTGACCTTCGACGACCCCGGCGACGCCGACGTCGACACTGCGCTCGCCTGGCTGCGCCGCGACCCGACCGGTTACCAGCACCAGGTGTACGAGCAGCTGGCCAACCACTACCGCCGCTCCGGCGACGACGCCGCCGCGCGCACCGTCCTGCTGGCCCGGCTCCGGCACCGCCGCGACCTGCTGCGCACGTCGTCGTTCGGTCAGCTGCTGATGAAGGGCTGGGGGTACCTGCAGGACGTCACGGTCGGCTTCGGCTACCGGCCGGGCCTCGCGGCCATCTGGTTCCTCGGCCTGCTGGTGTTCGGGACGGCGTACTTCTGGAACAAGGAGCTGGACCCGGTCGAGGTGAACGTCCACCCGACGTTCAACCCGTTCGGCTACACGCTCGACCTGCTGATCCCGATCCTGAGCCTGGGCCAGGACGCCGCCTGGGACCCGCGCGGAACCGACCTCATCGTGGCCTACGGGCTCGTCTTCAGCGGCGCGGTGCTCGCCACGACCGTCGTCGCCGCCGTCACCCGGGTGCTGAACCGGCGGTGAGTTGTCCACAAATTCTGTGCACAGGGCTGTGGGTAACCTGCGGCACACGCTCAGCCTCTTGTGGACAGGCTTGTGGGTGACGGTCCAGCCCGGAATTGTTCGCCGAACCCCCTTGTGCGGCCTAGGCGACGGGACTAGAAATGCTCCATCGTCATCGACGAGTTCGGAGCCGGAAAGCCGGGGTGACCTGGTCAAAGACGCCGAAGGAAGTCGAAGGCGGGCCGGACGGAGAACGGCAGTTCGCCACGTCGGGGCAACCCGGCGGACCGCACACCGATGGGCGGGGTGGCTGACGGAGCCGGACGGCAGACCGGAAGGGCAGCGGAGTACCCCGCGGGCAACCGTGAGCTTCGCCGTTCGAGCCGCCGTCATCGGAGGTGGCGAGCATCAGGCCGGTACATCCGGTCGCGATGGTTCCGGTCGTCTGAGAAGGCCCCTCGGACCCTTACTCCGAGGGGCCTTCGCCTTTTCGGGGCCTGGCCAAAACCCGTTGCCGCCGGTCGGCCCGGCCGGTAGACAGAGCCCGTGATCAACGTAGCAGCCGTGGCCACCACGCCCACGCTGACCGGCGAGCGCATCCGGCTGGTCCCGCTCGGGCCCGAGCACGCCGAGGCGGTGTTCGAGTCGTTGCAGGAGCCCGAGTCGGCCCGGCTCACCGGCACCCACCAGACGTTCACCCGCGCGGCCATCGACGCGTTCTGCGCCAGCCGCGCCGCCCAGGACGACCGTCTCGACTGGGCCATCGAGGACGCCGCGTCGGGCGAGTACGCCGGCGGGCTGGCCGTCAACGAGGTCGACGAGGACAACGAGACCGCCGGCTTCCGCATCGACCTCGTCGCGACGTACCGCGGCCGCGGGCTCGGCCCCGAGGCCATGGAGCTGATGCTGCGCCACCTGTTCGAGGCGGTCGGCGTCCACCGGGTCGGCCTCGAGGTCTACGCGTTCAACCCGCGGGCCCAGCGCTCCTACGAGAAGTGCGGGTTCGTCGTCGAGGGCCGGGTGCGTGGTGCGCTGCTCTGGCAGGGCGAGCGGGTCGACGCCATCCTCATGGGCCTGCTCCGGGCCGACTGGCTGAGGGCCTGAGGTGGGGCTGTCCCCCCGATGAAGCGGCCGGTCAGCGCCATGGGTCCGGCCCGGCCGGCTCCGTAGCGTCGATCCCGAGGTCGCGCACCCGGCGCGGCGACGTCCTCGGGAGCTTTCGATGTTCGGTCTGGCGGTACGGACCCTGCGATATCGCAAGGGCGCGTTCGCGGCGGCGTTCGTGGCGATGGTGCTCGGCACCGCCATGGTCATGGCCTGCGGCGGCCTGATGGAGACCGGCATCCGCACGGCGGTGCCGCCGCGGCAGCTGGCCGGCGCCGACGTCGTCGTCGCGGGGGAGCAGCGCTACGACATCCCCGGCACCGACGAGGCGGCCGTCCTGCCCGAGCGGGTGCGCGTCGACGACGAGCTGGTCGCGACGGTGGCCGCCGTCGACGGCGTGGCCACGGCCGAGGGGCGCGTGCTGGACGCGCCGGCGCCGGCCGGCACGGTCGACGCGATCGCGGTGACCGCCGATCCGGGCGTCGGCGCGGGCGAGCTGCGCGAGCGCGTCGACGCAGCGCTGGACGGCACCGCCACCACGACGCTCACCGGGGACGACCGCGGCCTTGCCGAGCTGCCCGAGGCGCGGGCCAGCAGCGAGGACCTCATCTCGCTCGCGGGAGTGTTCGGCGGCTGGGCGATCATGGTCTCGATGTTCGGCGTCGCCTCGATGCTGGCACTGTCCATCCAGCAGCGCGGCCGCGAGCTCGCGCTGTTGCGCGCGGTCGGCGGCACTCCCGGCCAGCTGCGACGCATGGTGCTCGGCGAGACGCTGCTGCTGGCGGTCCTCACGACGGCGATCGCGCTGGTCCCGGGCCACTATCTGGGCCGGTTCCTGTTCGAGCGGATGACCGGCGCGGGCATCGTGCCGGACGGGGTGGAGTTCCGGCAGGGCTGGATCCCGGTGGTGACGGCGGTCGGTGCGGCGCTGATCGCGGCGATCGGCGGCGCGCTGATCGCGGGCCGCCGGGCCGCCGCCGTCAGGCCCATCCAGGCGCTGACCGAGGCCGACCTGCAGACCCGGACGATGAGCGCGTGGCGCTGGCTGTTCGGCCTGCTGGCACTGAGCGGTGGCATCGCGCTGGGCGTCGTGACGGTGACGGTGATGAGCGGCCCGCTCACGTCCAGCACGGCCGGACCCGCGGTGTTCCTCTGGGCCATCGGCCTGGCACTGCTGAGCCCGGTCCTCACCCGCGCGCTGACCGCGGTGCTGCAGTGGCCGGTCCGGGCAGTGGCCGGGGTGTCCGGGCATCTGGCGGTGCTCAACGCACGCGGCCGCACGGCCCGCACGGCCGCCGTCGTCACCCCGATCATCATGCTCACCGGCATCGCCACCGGCACGCTCTACCTGCAGGCGACCGAGGAGGCGGTCAACCGCGACACGTTCGCCGACGGATTGGTCGCCGACGCCGTCGTGACGTCGTCCGCGCCCGCCGGCCCGGAGCTGACCGAGCAGATCGCCGGTCTGCCCGGCGTCGCCGGCGCCTCGGAGCTGGCCCGCAGCACCGGCTTCGTCGAGTCTCCGCACGATGACACGCAGAGCGACGAGGGCTGGACGCTGCAGGGCGTCACCGCCGCCGGCGCGGCCGCGACCGCCCCGGTCGCGACGGCCGACGGCGCGCTCACCGACCTGACCGGCGACACCGTCGCGCTCGCCGCGGACCACGCGCGATCGCTCGGGGTGGGCGTCGGCGACGAGCTGACGCTGCGGCTGGGCGACGGCGCGGCGGCGACGGTGCGGGTGGCCGCGACGTTCGACGCCGCCGACGACTACGACACGCTGCTGCTGCCGGTGGACCTGCTGGCGCCGCACACGACCACCGGCGGGGTGCACGAGATCCTGGTGGCCGCGGACGACGGCGCCGCGGACGCGGTCGTCGCCGAGTTGCGCGAGCTGGCCGCGGCGACGCCCGGACTGGCCGTCGCCGACCGTGCGGCGCTGTTCGACGAGTACGGCGACCGGCAACGCACCCTCGCCTTCGCCAACTACACCATCGTCATCATGATCGTCGCGTACGCCGCGATCTCGGTGATCAACGTGCTGTCGGCCAGCACCGGCGCGCGGCGGCGCGAGTTCGGGCTGCAGCGGCTGACCGGCGCCACCCGCGCGCAGGTGCTGCGGATGGTCGGCGCCGAGGGCGTGCTGGTGGCGGCCATCGGCATCGCGCTCGGCACGCTCGCGTCGGCCGCGACGCTGGTCCCGTTCAGCCTCGCGCGGGCCGATCAGCTGACGCCGTCGGGCTCGCCGCTGATCTACCTGAGCGTGGTGGCGGTCGCGCTGGGGCTCACGCTGACCGCGACCCTGCTGCCGGCCTGGCAGGCGCTGCGGCAGCGGGCCGCCCAGGCGGCGACCACGGCGGACTAGAGCGTCAGCCGAGATCGGCGACGCAGAACTCGTTGCCCTCGGGGTCGAGCAACGTGGTCCACCGCTCGTGGACGCTGTGCACGCTTGCCCCGAGAGCGATCAGGCGGTGCACCTCGGCCTGCCGGTCCGCAGCCTCGACCTCGAGGTGCACGCGATTCTTCACCGTCTTGCGCTCAGGCACCTGCTGGAAGAACAGCGTCGGGCCGGGCCCGCCGACGGCCACCGTCGGGTCGGTCTCCGGGGTGAGGCCGAGTGCCGCCAGCCGCGCGATCTCGGCGTCGTCGTAGGGAAGGACGTCGTAGTCGTCGAGCACGGCGGCCCAGAACCGGGCCACGCTCGGCGCGTGCTCGCAGTCGACGACGATCTCGCGGAGGGCTGCCATGCGCATCGACGCTAGACGATCGGAGCCCCGGTCCGCACGGGGCGGGCCGGGGCTCTGCCGACGGACGGACGTCAGTCGGTCTGGTCGTCGATCTCCGCTTCGGCGGCGTTGCGCTTGATGGAGTCGATGCCGTTCAGGGCGCCGCTCTTGCTGGAGTACGCCTCGCCCACGGCGATGACCTCGCCGTTGCCGGCCTTGAGTCGGAAGCGGTACTGGTCGGACTTGTCCTTGTAGAGCTCGAACTTCCCTGCCATGGGTCAACCCTCCTGTGACGACGAACGCGTAGCAGCAGCAGCGTAGAGCCAGGGCCGGACGTCCGGCGCCCGAATCGGGCGGTGTCTTGGCGCGGACACCGTCGCCGGGGGCGGATCAGTGCAATGTAGGCTCGCTGCTCGTGAGGACCGTGCTGACCGTCGTGGCCGTCATCGCGATCGTGTTCGTGGCCGTGGCGGTGGTCCGGGCACTGCGGTCCCGGCAGCGCCCCGCCGCGGCGCCACCGCCGCGCGACCCGTTCGACCCGGGCGAGAGCACCTTCGGCGATCCGCGCACGCTGCGCGCCGGCGACATGGTCGAGCTGCTCGGCGACCGCCTGTTCGTCCGCGGCTCGCTGCGGCTGCGCGAGGGCGGCTACCAGTGGAGCGAGCACTTCCTCGACGATGTCGCGGGCAGCCGCAGCTGGCTCTCGGTCGAGGAGGACCCCGACCTCGAGGTGGTCCGGTGGGTCCGGCTGAAGAACTCCGCGCTGCGCCCCAGCGCCGCCTCGCTCACCCACGACGGCGTCGAGTACCGGCGCGACGAGCACGGCACCGCACGGTTCACGTCCGAGGGCACCACCGGCCTGGGCTCGGCCGGGCAGGTCGAGTACGTCGACTTCGAGGGTCCCCGCGGGCGCTACCTGTCCTTCGAGCGGTTCGAGGGCGGGGAATGGGAGGTCGCCGTCGGCGAGCGTGTCCCGGCGGGCACGCTCACCGTCTATCCCGGCAGCGACCCGGTCCAGCGCTGACGTGCTCGCCACCCTGGACGTGCCTTACGTCGACACGCGCGCGGCCGATCTCGTCTGGACGCTGGACCACCCGGTCGTGCCGGCGCTCGCGCTGACCGCCGCCGGACCGCTCGAGCTGCGCGTGCTGGGCGCCTCGCACCAGGTGGTGCTGGACGGCGTCGTCGAGACGGTGGCCTGCCTGCCGGGCGAGCCGGCCCGGCTGCCCGGCGCCGTTCGCCGCGAGGTCGGCGGCTGGACCTACCGTTTCCGCGCCTCCGTCGAGGAGCTGCCGGCGACGGTGCTGCGCGCCCGGGTCGGTGAGCTGCGCCGGCTCGCCGCAGTGCCGGGCGCCGTGGTCGCCGCGTTCCCGTCCGACCCCGACGCCGTCACCGCGCTGCGGGCCGACCGGCTCGACGCCGGCGCGGTGGGCTGGTCCACCTGGCACGCCTACCCCGGCGCCGGCCAACTGGTGACCACCCGGACGGAGCTGACCCGGTGACGCGTCGTGCCCTGCCGGCCGCTCTGGTTGCCGCCGCGCTGACGCTGAGCGCTTGCGGCAGCGCCGACGAAGACGTCCGCTCCACCATCGCCGACCGCTACGAGCTGGTCGCCGACAGTGGTGACTACGCCGCGTACCGCAGCGACGACGACGTGCTGAGCGTCGCCGCGACCATCGAGTCCGCCGCCGAGGCCGGACGCGACCACAGCGAGGGCTCGGACCGTTACCTCGGCTACGAGGAGACCATGGTGCACATCGCTCCCGGGCCGGCCGGTGGCTCGGACATCGAGGTCACCGACGTCCGCGACGGCTACGACCGCTGGGGGCCGGTGATCGTTCCGGTGTGGGGGCTGTTCGGCGGCGGCTACCGCAGCGGCTTCTCCGGCGGCGGGTCCGGATTCGGCAAGTGACGACGGGAAGGGACACCCCATGCTGACCACCCTGGGCGCCGATGGCGAGGTCGACGCCGGCGAGCTGGTCGAGGAGGCCGGCGCCGTGCTGGCCTACTGCGGCGTGGGTCTGGCGATGTTGCTGCTCGGCTTCGTGCTGATCGACCTGCTGACGCCGGGCAAGCTGCGCGACCTCATCTGGGTCGAGCGCAACCACAACGCCGCCGTCCTCGTGTCGACCGGCTTCCTCGCCCAGGGGCTGATCGTGGTGGCAGCCATCTACGCCAGCTCCGACGCGCTCGCCGACGGCCTGCTGACGACCGTCGTCTACAGCCTGATCGGGCTGGTGATCAGCGCGGTGGTGTTCCTGCTGGTCGACCTGCTGATCCCGGGCCGCGTGCGGCACGACCTCGTGCACGAGACGCCGCATCCGGCCAGCTGGGTGCTGGGCGTGCTGCGCATCGTCGTGTCCGGCATCGTCGCCCTCGCCATCGTCTGAGCGCCGGGAGCCCGGCCACGTCCACGACCACGACGCCGCCCCGGGAGACGCCGGCCGGCGGCTTCTCCCGGCCGGCGCGCGCCGTCATCCTGGCCGCCGCGCTGGTCTGTGCCGCCTGCGGTCTGGTCTACGAGCTCGCCCTGATCGCGCTGGGCAGCTATCTCATCGGCGACACCGTGGTCCAGGCGTCCATCGTCGTGTCCGTCATGGTGTTCGCGATGGGCATCGGGTCGCTGCTGGCCAAGCCGTTGCAGCGGTGGCCGGCGGTGGCGTTCGTCGTGGTGGAGTCGCTGCTGGCGCTGACCGGCGGGTCCGCCGTGTTGCTGCTGTACAGGGCGTTCGCGGTCACCGACCTCTACACGCCGCTGATGATCGTGCTCGCGACGTTCATCGGCGTGCTCATCGGGGCGGAGATCCCGCTGCTGATGACGATGCTGCAGCGGATCCGCGCCCAGGACGCCGGCAGCGCCGTCGCGGACATGTTCGCCGCGGACTATCTGGGGGCGCTGCTCGGCGGGCTGGCCTTCCCCTTCCTGCTGCTGCCGACCTTCGGGCTGGTCCGCGGGACGATCGCGGCGGGCGTCCTGAACCTCGTCGCGGGCACCGTCGTCGTGGCCTGGCTGTTCCGGCGCACGGTGTCGCGGCGCGGCTGGAGCGTCATCGTGGCGTTGGTGGCGGCGGTGGGTGTCGTGCTGACCGTGCTGCTGGTGCGGGCCGACGACATCGAGGTCGACGCACGGCAGCGGCTGTTCCGCGATCCGATCGTGCACGCCGAGCGGTCGGAGTACCAGGAGATCGTGCTCACCGAGCGGCGGCGGCTCTCCGGCGCCGACGACCTGCGGCTGTTCCTCAACGGCGACCTGCAGTTCGCCTCGCCCGACGAATACCGCTACCACGAGTCGCTGGTGCACCCGGCGATGGCCGGGTCGCGCGAGCGGGTGCTGGTGCTGGGCGGCGGCGACGGCCTGGCGTTGCGCGAGATCCTGCGCTACCCGGACGTCGCGGCGGTCACCCTGGTCGAGCTGGACCCCGCCGTGCTGGAGCTGGCCCGGACGGACGACGGCGTGCGCGCGCTCAACCTCGACGCGTTCGCCGACGAACGCGTCGAGGCGTTCGCCGCCGACGCGTTCGGCTGGGTCCGGGAGCACCGCGAGGCGGGCGCCGAGCCGTACGACGTCGTGGTCGTGGACATGCCCGACCCCGACTCCACGGCCACGTCCAAGCTGTACTCGCTGGAGTTCTACGGCATGGTGCGCGACCTCGTCGCCGAGGACGGGCGGATGGTCGTCCAGGCCGGATCGCCGTACTTCGCCCCGCGGTCGCACGCGAGCATCCGGGCGACCGTCACCGCGGCCGGCTTCGGCGTCACCCCGTACCTCGCGTCGGTGCCGAGCTTCGGCGACTGGGGCTTCCTGCTGGCCACTCCGGGAACGGCGAGCGGCCCGCCGCTGGCGCTGCCCGGCGGCGCGCCGCCGCTGCGCTACCTGTCCGAGGACGTGCTGCGCGCGGCGACGGCGTTCCCGCCGGACCGCGTGGTCACCGACGCCGAGGTGTCGACGCTGCTCGATCCGGTCGTGCTGGAGTACGTCCGCGAGGAGTGGCAGACGTACTGATCACGGGCAGCGTGGGATCGGCGCGCTCCAGGTGGTCGCCGAGCGGTTGCCCACGTAGTAGTCGCTGACCCAGCGGCCGTCGTCGAGCCGGTTCCACACCCGGCTCGTGCCCACCAGCGAGCCTGCCCGCTGGCACATCACCCACGCCAGCGCCCCACGCGGCAGCGCGGCGCCGGCGGCGGGGTAGGAGGTGCCCGGCCCGGTGCGGGCGGCCAGCGGCGTGGTGCTGGTGACCGGCCCCGGGTACGTGCACTTCGGCAGCGGGCTGGAGTAGGTGGTGTTCGACGGCGTGGAGACGTAGTAGTCGGTGACCCACGACCCGTCGGTCAGCCGGTTCCAGACCGCCGTCGAGCCGACCGCCTGGCCGGCGCCCTGGCAGACGACCGACAGCGTGCTTCCCGGCGCCCACCCGCGGACCAGCGGGTACGCCGTCGACGGGCCGGTGCGGGCGGACAGCGGCACCGAGCTGGTGACGCGGTAGGAGAGCGCGACCGTCGCGACCGGCGCGTTCAGGGAGTCGCTGTCGATGTTGATGGCGACACCGCCCCAGGTCTCGGTGTGGTCGCCGAGGTACTGCTTCGCCCGCTGCCGACCGGCCCATTGGGAGTTGGGCGCCGTGGGCCAGCCGGTGAGGGCCGGATTGCCGTCCCACCGCGCCATCCAGACGGCGTCGGGCCGGGCCCAGGACGTGGACAGGTACGACGCCGACAGGTCGCGCAGCCCGGAGTCCTGGTGCACGTAGACACCGGCGAGGTAGCCGGCCCGGTGCAGCGTCACCGTCCAGTTGGAGACGTAGCGGCGTACCGCCAGGACGCAGTCGGCGTTCGTCCGGTCGTAGTGCTCGACGTCGGCGTACAGCGCGCTGCCCGGCAGCAGGCCCAGCGCCCGCGCCTGGGCGATCGCGTCCTGGGCGTCCTGCGCGCCGTACGTGCTCGACGTGGCCGACGTGTACCGGTGCGGCTTGTTGCCGAGCATGCAGTACGGCTGCCGCCCGAAGTACGTCGGCAGGATGCGCCAGCTGGCCGCCGCGGCGCTCCGCACCCAGGCCGCGGTGAGGTTGGGCTGGGCGCAGCCCCGGTTCACCCCGCCGAAGTAGATGTTGACCGTCCGGTACTGCGACGCCCGCCACGCCGACAGCGCCGCCAGCGACGGCGCCGTGCAGGTGTCGAAGCCGCGCCCGGTGCCCCACGTCGCCGACGAGCCCGCCGGGTAGGCGGCCGGATCCTCCGGCAGCGCCGCCGCCGTGCTGAAGGTCGTGGCCACCAGGGCCGCCGCCGCGATGGCCGATCCGGCCGCTCTACCGAGAGTACGCATGATGGACCCCCAGCACTGAGTGTGCTCCTCGAAACCGCCGGTGAACAGGGAGGACGGCGTACTTATCGACCGGCGACCGTCGCGATGGGCGCGTCCAGGGAGTCGCTGTCGATGTTGATGGTGACGCCGCCGTGGGTCTCGTTGTGGTCGCCGAGGTACTGCTTGGCCCGCTGGTGGTTCGACCACTGGGTGTCGGGCGCCGTAGGCCAGCCGGTGAGCGCCGGGTTGCCGTCCCACCGGGCCATCCAGACCGCGTCGGGCCGGGCGTACTCGGGGGAGTCGTAGACGGCGGACAGGTCGCGCAGGCCGGAGTCCTGGTGCACGTACACCCCCGCCAGGTAGCCGGCGTCGTGCAGCGTCGTCGTCCAGGCGGAGACGTAGCGGCGGACCGCGGTGACGCACGAGGTGTCGGTGCGGTCGTAGTGCTCGACGTCGGCGTACAGCGCGCTGCCCGGCAGCAGCCCGAGGTGCTCGGCCTGCGCGAGGGCGTCCTGGGCGTTGGCGGTGCCGATGGCGGTGGCGTCGGCCTCGGTGAACCGGTGTTCCTTGGTGCCGAGGATGCAGATGGGCTGGTGGCCCATGTACGTGGGCAGCAGTCCCCAGCCCATGCCGCTGACCGTCTGTACCCACGACGGCGTCAGGTTCGGCTGGCGGCAGCCGCGATTGATGCCGCCGAAGTAGATGTTGACCGTGGTGTACGGCGAGGTGCCCCACCAGGCGTCGAGCGCGGCGACCGACGGCGCGGTGCAGGTGTCGAAGCCCAGACCGGTGGCGATGGTGGGCTCCGGGACGCGCGCGTCGGCGGCGCTCACCGGGGTGGCGGCGGTGACGGAGCTGGCGGCGAACAGGACGGCGGCAGCGATGACCGTGTGTCGTCTCCGGGTCATGTGAACAGTCATACCATTCGGGAGCAATCGGCGATAGGTCCCTTCGGCCAGGTCGCGACGCTGGACGGCCCCTTCAGGGCTGCTGCGGGCGCAGGACCGTCACGCCGGTCGGCGAGCCGTCCGACATCGCCAGCAGCGCGTCGACGCCCTCCGCCAGGGACAGTTCGCGGCCGAGCAGCAGCTCCGGCCGGAGGGTCCCGGCGGCGATCTCGGCCAGCATCTCCGGGTAGTGGTGCGCCGCCATGCCGTGACTGCCCAGCAGCTCCAGCTCGGTCCCGACCACCGGGCCCATCGCCACCGCCTGGGTCGCGTGCTCGGCCAGCAGCAGCCCGGCCTGGACGTGCCGGCCGCGGCGGCGCAGCCCGCGCACCGAGTTCTGGAACGTCGTCGTGCTGCCCAGCGCGTCGAGCGAGAGGTGCGCCCCGCCGCCGGACGCGTCGTGGACGGCGGCCACGACATCGGTCCCGTCGCTCGCGTCGACGGTGACCGTGGCGCCGACGCCACGGGCCAGCTCCAGCGCGGGTGCGGCGACGTCGACGGCGACCACGTGCGCGCCGCGCGCCGCCGCGATCATGACGGCGGACAGTCCCAGCCCGCCGCAGCCGTGCACCGCGACCCACTCGCCGGCGGCGACCCTGCCCTGCTGCACCACGGCGCGGTACGCCGTCGCGAACCGGCAGCCCAGCCCGGCCGCCGTGGCGAAGCCGACCGCGTCGGGCAGCCGGACCAGGTTGACCGCGGCGTATTCGATCGCCACGTACTCCGCGAACGAGCCCCAGTGGGTGAAGCCCGGCTGCGTCTGCCGCTCGCAGACCTGGTGGTCACCGCCCCGGCACTGCCCGCACTCGCCGCACGCGCAGACGAACGGGACGGTGACGCGCATGCCCGGCCGCCAGCCTTGGTCCGCGACCTCCGGCGCGACCTCCTCGAGCACACCGGCCAGCTCGTGCCCCGGCACGTGCGGCACCTCGATGTCGTCGTCGTGGCCCATCCAGCCGTGCCAGTCGCTGCGGCACAGGCCGGTCGCCTCGACCCGGATGACCGCGCCGCCGGGCGGGCACGCCGGCGCCGCGACGTCGCGGACGACCGGCCGTTCGCGGAACCTCTCGTACACCATCGCGCGCACGGCCCGACCTTATTCGGCTACCGGAAATCCCCGGTGCGGCGGGCGGCCGCGGCGCTATAGTCACGTCGACCACCTGCGCGTTCGGAAGGCTGGACGGTGGCGATCAACCATCTCTTCGACGCCGCCATGACGTTCCCGGTGGTGCCGTTCACGTTCCTCGCCGTCGCCGTCCTCGTTTATTGGCTGCTGGTGATGGTCGGCGGCACCACACCCGTGTCCGGCACCGGCGTCCCGCTGAACATCACGGGATCGGTGCTGATCGTGCTCGCCTGGCTGGCGACGCTGGCCGGCACGCTGCTGCACAGCGGCGATCCCGCCGCCCGCCCGCCGGGGGCGGCGGCGTCCGTCGTGATCGTCGTGCTGGCGCTGGCGGCCGCCGTTCTGGGCGCGGCGCTGCTGGCCCGTCCGATCCGCCGTGCGCTACGGCCCGGCCGCCCGTCCGACCCGGCCCGGCTGCTCGGCAGCATCTGCGTCGTGCGCACCGGCGAGGTCGGCCCCGACACCGGTCAGGCCGAGGTCACGGGCGCCGACGGGGCACCCGTCGTCATCGAGGTGCGCCACGACGGCGTCGAGGAGCTGCGTCCCGGCAGCACCGCGATGATCCACGACTACGACGCCGAGCACGGGGTGTTCTGGGTGACGGCGTTCGACCCCGAGCTCGCCTGACCGCCCGGGCCGCCGAGGGCGAGCCGGCGCCCCTCAGCGCCCGTACCCCGCCCGGCGAAACGCGTCGGCGATGGCGCCGCTGGTCCCGGAGTCGCGCTCGCGCTGCGGCCGGCCGCCGCCCTGGGGCTGGCCGTTCCCACGCGGCTGCCCGCCGCGTGGCTGGCCGCCGCCGCGCTGGCCGCCGCGGCCACCGGAACCGGGCGCCGGCAGCTCGTCGTCGAGGCGCAGCGTCAGCGAGATGCGCTTGCGGTCTACGTCGACCTCGAGCACCTTGACCTTGACGACGTCGCCGGGCTTGACCACCTCGCGGGGGTCGGAGATGAACCGCTTCGACATGGCCGACACGTGCACCAGGCCGTCCTGGTGCACGCCGACGTCGACGAACGCGCCGAACGCGGCGACGTTGGTGACCACGCCCTCCAGACGCATGCCGGGCGTCAGATCGGTGATCTTCTCGACGCCGTCGCTGAACGTGGCGGTCTGGAACGACGGGCGGGGGTCGCGGCCGGGCTTCTCCAGCTCACGCAGCACGTCGGTGACCGTCGGGACGCCGAACACCTCGTCGGCGTAGTCGGCCGGGCGGAACTCGCGCAGCGTCCGGGTGTCGCCGAGCAGCCCCTTGAGCTCGCGGCCCGAGGTGTCGACGATGCGCCGGACCAGCGGATACGCCTCGGGGTGCACGCCGGACGCGTCGAGTGGGTCGTCGCCGCCCGGGATGCGCAGGAAGCCGGCGCACTGCTCGAACGCCTTCGGGCCGAGCCGCGCGACCTCCTTGAGCGCCGTGCGGGTGCGGAACGGGCCGTTGTTCTCGCGGTGGGCCACGATGTTCTCGGCCAGCCCCGGCGTGATGCCGGAGACCCGGCTGAGCAGCGGCGTCGAGGCGGTGTTGAGGTCGACGCCGACCGCGTTGACGCAGTCCTCGACGACGGCGTCGAGCGAGCGGGACAGGGCGAAGTCGGGGAGGTCGTGCTGGTACTGGCCGACGCCGATGGACTTCGGGTCGATCTTCACCAGCTCGGCCAGCGGATCCTGCAGCCGGCGCGCGATGGACACCGCGCCGCGCAGCGAGACGTCCATGCCGGGCAGCTCCTGGGCCGCGAACGCGGACGCGGAGTACACCGACGCGCCGGCCTCGGAGACCATGACCTTGGTGAGCCCGGGCCGCAGCTTGACGAGGTCGGTGGCGAGCTTGTCGGTCTCGCGCGACGCGGTGCCGTTGCCGATGGCGACCAGATCGACCTGATGGTCCCGGGCGAGGCGGTCGAGCGTGGCCAGCGACTCGTTCCATCGGTTGGCCGGCTGATGCGGGTAGATGGTGTCGGTGGCGACGACCTTGCCGGTGGCGTCGACGACGGCGACCTTGACGCCGGTGCGGAACCCGGGGTCGAGGCCCAGCGTGGCCCGGGTGCCGGCCGGCGCGGCCAGCAGCAGGTCGCGCAGGTTGGTGGCGAACACCCGGATCGCCTCCTCCTCGGCCGCCTCGCGCAGCCGGGTGCGCAGGTCGAGGTCGAGGCGGAGCAGGATGCGGGTGCGCCAGGCCCACCGGACGGTATCGGCCAGCCACGCGTCGCCCGGCCGGCCCTCGGCGCGGATGCCGAACCGGTGCGCGATCTCGCCCTCGTAGGCCGCGGTGGAGCCGTCGTCGCCGGTGGGGTCGACGGTGAGGTCGAGGATCTCCTCCTTCTCGCCGCGCAGCATCGCCAGCACCCGGTGCGACGGCAGCTTCGTCAGCGGCTCGGCGAACTCGAAGTAGTCGGCGAACTTCGCGCCGGCCTGCTCCTTGCCCTCGCGCACCTTCGCCGTCATGCGCCCGGCCGTCCACACCTGCTCGCGCAGCGTGCCGATGAGGTCGGCGTCCTCGGTGAACCGTTCGACCAGGATGGCCCGGGCGCCGGCGAGCGCAGCGGCCGCGTCGTCGACGCCGGCCTCGGGGTTCAGGTAGCCGGCCGCCACCGTCTGCGGGTCCTGCGTGGGGTCGGTGAGCAGGCCGTCGGCCAGCGGCTCCAGGCCGGCCTCGCGGGCGATCTGCGCCTTCGTGCGCCGCTTCGGCTTGTACGGCAGGTAGATGTCCTCGAGCCGGGCCTTGGTGTCGGCGAGCAGGATCTGCGCCTCGAGCGCGTCGTCGAGCTTGCCCTGCTCGCGGACGGACTCCAGCACGGCGGCGCGGCGTTCCTCGAGCTCGCGCAGGTAGCGCAGCCGCTCCTCGAGCGTGCGCAGTTGGGTGTCGTCGAGCCCGCCGGTGCGCTCTTTGCGGTACCGGGCGATGAACGGGACGGTGGCGCCCTCGTCGAGCAGGCCGACGGCGGCGCCGACCTGGTGCTCGTGGGCGCCGAGCTCCTCGGCGATGCGCTGCTGGACGGACGGCAGGGCGGGCTTGGACACGTGGTTCCACTCTCTTCGTCAGGACGTCTCCGGCATTCTGCCGCGCCGGCCCGGATTGCCGCGAGCCGGACTCGCCTGCCTTTAGGTTCCCATTCTCTGAGACGAATCTGCTCGAAGTGTGGACGTTGATCGCCGGGGACGGTTAGGCTCCTGGTCGAGAGGTCATGAGCGCCAGCGCCAAGCCCCGGCTCGCTGGCCGGCAACCCTCCACCGCGGTGGGGTGCCCCGGGTGACGACCTGGCCGGCTCGGCCCCGAGCCGGCAAGCGCGGACCCGAGCCCCGGGTCCTGGACCTGGAGGACCCCGTGACCGTGACCGACCTTCCCCGCGTCGACGCCCCGCTGCCCGCCGCGCCGACGGAGCCGCTGCTTCCGGTGGTGGGCGCGGACCTGCGAGCGCCGCTGGCCGACGGCGGCGACGCCCGCTACGTCAACCTCGACTACGCCGCCAGCGCGCCCGCACTGCGAGCCGTCGCCGATCACGTCGCCGAGATCCTGCCGACCTACGCGAGCGTGCACCGCGGCGCCGGGTACGCGTCGCAGCTGTCGACCCAGCGGTACGAGGACGCCCGCGCGGGCGTCGCCCGGTTCGTCGGCGCCCGGGCCGACGACGTCGTCGTGTTCGTCCGCAACACCACCGACGCGCTGAACCTGCTGGCCGGCTGCGTGCCCGACGGCGGCGAGGTGGTGGTCCTCGACCTCGAGCACCACGCCAACCTGCTGCCGTGGCAGCGCGGCCCGCACCGCGTCGTCGAGGCCGCGCCGACGCTGGCGCAGACGCTGAGCCGGCTGCAGGTCGAGCTGTCCCGGCGCCCGGCGGCGCTGCTCGCCGTCACCGGCGCCTCGAACGTCACCGGCGAGCAGCTGCCGCTCGGCGCGCTGGCCGGGCTGGCGCACCGCAACGGCGCGCGGATCGCCGTCGACGCCGCGCAGCTCGCGCCGCACCGCCGCATCGACATCGTGGCCGGCGAGCTGGACTACGTCGCGTTCTCCGGCCACAAGCTCTACGCGCCGTTCGGCGCCGGGGTGCTGGTCGGCCGGCGCGACTGGCTCGACGCCGCGCCGCCGTACCTGGCCGGCGGCGGTGCCGTTCGCGAGGTCACGACGGCGAACACGCAGTGGGCGCCCGCGCCGGCCCGGCACGAGGGCGGCTCGCCGAACGTCATCGGCGCGGCCGCGCTGGCCCGCGCGTGTCAGGCGATCGCGGCGCTGCCCGAGGGCTGCGTCGAGGTGCACGAATCCGCGCTGCGGCGACGGCTGCTGGCCGGGCTCGACCGCATCGACGGTGTGCGGACGCTGCGTCTCTGGCCGGACAGCGCCTCCGCCGTCGGCGTCGTCGCCTTCACCGTCGAGGGGTACTCCGCGCGGCAGGTGGCCGAGTACCTGTCCGCCGAGCACGCCATCGGCGTGCGCGACGGCCGGTTCTGCGCGCACCCGTTGCTCGGACGGCTGGGCGCCGACGACGGCGCGCTGCGGGCCAGCTTCGGCCTCGGCTCTACCACCACCGACGTCGACCGCCTCCTGGCCGCCGTCGAGCGGCTGGTGAACGAGGGCACCACTCGCGCCTACGCCGTCAGTGCGGATCGCCCCTGCGACTCGACACCGTGCGACTAGGGCTCCCACTACGGAGGTCTTCGTGTCCCACGCTCATGCCTGTCTGACCCCGCCGGTCGGTTGCGGGTTGCTTCTCGGTGGTCCTCGACGCACTGCTCGCGTCACGGTGAGGCACGAGAACCATCCAGGTGGGTCGTGCAGCCTTCGACAGGCCTAGGAAAACTTCGCCTCGCCGCCTGTCCGGTCGGCTTCGGGATGTCTGGCGGTCGCCGGGCCGAGCTCCTCGGGTGGCTTCCGGTACTGGTGGCCGGTGGGGCTGCGCCATCGGGTGGTGCCGTCGGGGTGGCGGGTGACGGTCCAGTGGCCGTGGTGTTTGAGGAGGTGGTGGGTCCGGCAGAGGGCGTGGAGATTGGCCGGGCTGGTGGCGCCGCCGGTGGCGTAGCGAATGGCGTGGTCGAGGTCGGCGTGTCTGGCGGGTTGGTGGCATCCGGGGGCGCGGCAGGTGGTGTCGCGCGTTCGGATGAACTCGGCCAGTCGTGGGCTGGGCCGGTATCTCGTGTGGCCCATGGTGAGGAGGTGGCCGGTGGCGGGGTGAGTCCGCAGCCAGGTCCAGACGCCGTCGGTGGCGAGTTCGCGGGCGACGTGGGCGGGGATGGGTCCGTAGCCGTCGAGGTGGCCGGGTTGGTCGTCGAGGCCGGCGAGGGCGGTGAAGGGGACGGTGACATGCACGGCGACCGGCCGGGCGCGTGCGGCGCCGGCCTCGGCGTCGCCGACGTTGGTCGTGCGGGCGCAGGCCTCGAGCGCCGCCCAGCCCAGCTCCGCCAGCGCGTCGGCGCGGCGTTGGTCGGTGGTGCGGGCCGGCGCGTCAGTGGACGTGTCGGTGCGTTTGGCGTCGGCCGCGGCGGCGTTCAACGCTGTGGTGAGGGCGGTGGCGTCTTCGGCGGGGAGGAGTGCTTCGAGGTGGGTCATGCCGTCGGAGGCGGGGGTGACGGCGACGTAGCGGGTGTCGCGGGCGCGGCGGTGGCGTTCGGCCGTCTCGGCCGGTGTCAGTTCGTGCAGCAGCCTCTTGACTCGTTTGCGCAGTGCGACCGCGTCGAGTCCGGGCGCGTCGGGTAGCGCTGCTGTCTCGACGCGTGTGCGGACCTCGGGGTGTTGGCCGCCGAGTTCGTCGGTGATGACGCGGGCGCGGCGGTGGTCGATCAGGCCGGTGGACAACGCGGCGTGGGTGTGGGGGAAGTCGTCGATGAGTTGGAGGGCGTGGCCGACCTGGTTCTCGGCTTGGCGGGTGGTGGTGTGGCAGCGTGCGGCGATCTCGGCGGCGGTGTTGGTGACCGGGTTCAGTGAGCGGTGGCCGGTGGTGTCGGGGCGCATTTCGGGGCGTGATGCGAGTGCGGCGAGGACGCGGGCTCCGTCGCCGGCTGGGGACCCACCGGCACCTGGCTCGCGTCTGCCGCTGAAGGAGCCGGCTCGCCGGTGCGCAACTCCCGCAGCAGCGCTGGGTCGATCTCGGCGACCGGGTCGAACGGCTCCCAGCCGTCCAGTTCCGGAGGCCACGCCGCCGACCCCGCCACCAGGTCGACACCAGGTGATAAGGCAGTCAGAGGCGCTTTTTCGAACATAGAAATGATCTTACCTGCCGCCGTCCGGATGATCAACTCGACGGCCGCGCCGGTCCCGTGTCCGAACAGGGCCGACGTATCATGCAGAGTGGCCAGGTACAGCCTCTCCGTGGCGGCCGCACTCGTCCTGACGGTGGCGGCGTGCAACGGTGACGACGAGCCCGCCTCGGCGCCGACGTCCTCGGCACCGGCGCCGACGGCCACTGTCACGCAGGCACCCACGCAGGCACCCACGCAGACACCCACGCCCACGCCGCCGCCGGTGTTCGACCCGGCCGCCGCGTACGCCGTCGTCGAGCGGCTGGCCGGGACGATCGGGCCGCGCGAGGCGACGTCTACGGGATTCCAGCAGGCCGCGCAGTACGTCGTCGACACCATGACGGCGCTCGGCTACGAGGTGAGCACCACGCCGTTCGCGGTGCCGGCCGGCAACTCCTGGGGTGTCGACGTCGAAGCGGGGACGTCGCGCAACGTCATCGCCGACCCGCCCGGGTTCGACCCCACGCGACCGCACGTCGTGGTCGGGGCGCACCTCGACACCGTCCCGCAGGCGCCGGGGGCGGAGGACAACGCGTCCGGCGTCGGCGTCCTGGTCGAGTTGGCCCGCATGGCCGCCGCGCGACCGCCCGGCCTGCCGGTGCGGTTCATCGCGTTCGGCGCCGAGGAGCCGCGCGGCGACGGCGACGCCATGCACCACTTCGGCTCGCGGTTCTACGTCCGCGAACTGACGGCGGAGCAGACGGCGGCGCTGGCCGGCATGGTGTCGCTGGACCGCGTCGGCGTGGCTGCGGGCCACGTGCCGGTGTGCACCGGAGGGCGCGGCACCACGGCGTTGCGCGACGCGCTCGTGGCCGCCGCCGCGACGGCCGCCGTCCCGGTGCAGACCTGCGAGAACCGCGCCAGCGACCACTGGTCGTTCGAGAAGGCCGGCCTGCCGTCGGCACGGCTGGGCAGCATCCCGTACGACGGCTACCACTCGCCCGGCGACGTGCCCGGGGTCGTCGATCCGGCTCAGCTGGGCCGCGTCGGCACCGTCGTCTGGGCCTGGCTCGGCACGCTCTGATCCGGAACCGGGAGGTTTCGGACACTCGGGCCCGGGGCAAGAATGCCCACCGTCGAGCGGACGGAGGCGGGCATGCGGCCAAGGTGGGCGAGGGTCGCGGCCTGTGTGGCCGTCGTGGTGTTCCTCGCGACGGGTTGCGGCGACGACCCGATGGCGATCCCGCGGGCGGAGAGCGCCGATCTGGTCCCGCTGGAGTCGGCCTCGCCGCCACCCGCCGAGACCCCGACCCCCACGGTCACTCCCACCCCGACGCCGACGCCGACTCCGTCACCCACGCCCACGCAGACCCCGTCGCCGACGCAGACCCCCGAGGAGCCCGAGCCGGAGCCCGAGCCCGAGGAGACCGACGAGCCCGAGCCCGAGGAGCCGGCCGAGCCGGAGCCCACCAACGTCGGCACCCAGCCGCCGCCGGACGAGCCGGATCCCGAGGGCATGTCCGAGCGCGAGCAGGAGGTCGTCGAGCTCACCAACGAGGTCCGCGCGGACGAGGGCTGTGGCCCGCTCCGCGCCGACGACCGGCTGTACGAGGCGGCCGCCGAGCACAGCCAGGACATGGCCGAGCGCGACTACTTCGACCACGAGACGCCGGAGGGCGTCGGCCCTGGTGAGCGTGCCGAGCGGGCCGGTTACGACAGCTGGGGCGGCGAGAACATCGCCTGGGGCTACCAGTCGGCCGAGGACGTCGTCGAGGGCTGGATGGACAGCCCCGGCCACCGGGCGAACATCCTGAACTGCGACTTCGAGGCGATCGGCGTCGGCGCGGCGGACAGTTCGCGCGGCCCGTACTGGACCCAGACCTTCGGCTACGAATGACTTGACTTCGAGTGCGCTCGAAGTCCTACCGTCGAGGTGTGACGACGCTCGAACTGCGCGACACCCCGATCACCCCGCCCACCGAGACCATCTCAGAGGTGGCCGAGCGCACCGGCGTGACCGCCCACACGCTGCGCTACTACGAGCGCATCGGCCTGCTCGACGTCCCGCGCGACAGCGCCGGGCGACGGAACTACACCCCTGACGACGTCGACCGGGTGGTGTTCATCACCCGGCTGCGCCAGCTCGACATGCCGATCCGCGACATCCAGCGCTACTTCGAGCTGGTCGCGGCCGGCCCGGGCACCGAGCCCGACCGGCTGGCGCTGCTCGTGCGGCACCGCGAGGCCGTCCGGGTCCGCATGGAGGCACTGCGCACCGCGATCGACGTCGTCGACTTCAAGATCGCCAAGTACGGCGGGACGGCCGCTCCCTGACCTCCGGCGACGGCGCGCGCTGCAGCCGGCGCCACGCGAGCAGCCCGCACAGCGCGAAGCCGAGCGCGTTGGCGAGGCCGTGGGTCGCGGCCATCCAGGTCAGCGACAGGTGCGGGA
The DNA here is from genome assembly GCF_003427025.1 of Jiangella endophytica. Classification (GTDB taxonomy): domain Bacteria; phylum Actinomycetota; class Actinomycetes; order Jiangellales; family Jiangellaceae; genus Jiangella; species Jiangella endophytica. The sequence continues at coordinate 73,168 of NZ_QVAI01000002.1, read as the reverse complement.
CCGCGTCCCAGACGTGGCCCGCCGCCCAGCTCAGCGCCAGCAGCATGGTCACCGCGAGGACGGCGGCGCTCACCCCGAACAGCGCCCGTGTGACCCGTCCGCGCGCCGACGGCGCCACGTCGCGCCAGACGGTCCAGCCGAGCAGCCACATGCCCGCGGTCAGCACGACGGCGCCGGCCAGTTCGACCTCGTCGCCGGTGAAGTAGCCGAGGAACACCAGCGCGATCCCCACCGGTACGGTCACGGCGGCGATCGACGACGACGGGGACGGCGCGCGGCTCGCCGTGAGCGCGGCGACCAGCGCCGCCGCGAACCCGGCGTAGTGGAAGTGCGCCACGGTCAGCAGCTGCGTCGTCATGCCGAAGCCGAACAGCTCCCAGCCGCCGCGCTCCGCGATGAGCGAGCTCGCCGCGACGGCCGGCGCGGCCATCGCGGTGAGCACGGCGATCTCGACCGGCGCCAGCGACCGCCGTCGCAGCAGCCGCAACAGCGCCAGCACCGCGAGCCAGGCCGCCACGGCGGCGTAGCAGCAGGCCAGCGCCACGGCGAACGCGGTGCCGCGGTCCAGCAGCAGCGACAATCCGCCGAGCAGACCGGCGGCGGGCCACACCTGCCCGACCGGCCCGAGCCGCTGCCGGTCGTCGTCGATCAATCGCAGCCCGAATGGCACCACGACGACCATCCCGAGCGCGAGGATCCAGCCGACCAGTACCGTCACGTCTGAGACTCTAGAGGCCGACCTGGAAGGGGATCGATGCCGGCCGACGCGGACATCCGGGCCAACCTCGCGGCGGTGCGCGCCCGTGTCGACGCCGCGTGTGCGGCGGCCGGCCGGGCACCGGACGAGGTCGAGGTGCTGCTGGCCACGAAGACCCAGCCGGCCGGCCGCATCGCGGTGGCGGTCGCGGCCGGCGCCCGGCTGATCGGCGAGAACCGCGTGCAGGAGCTGGCGGCCAAGGACGCGGAGCTGACGGCGACCGCCGCTCCGGCGTCCTTCGAGCGGCACTTCATCGGCCACCTCCAGTCGAACAAGGTCAACCAGGTGCTGCGCTACGTGGCGTGCGTGCAGTCGGTCGACAGCGTCGAGCTGGCCGAACGGCTGCAGCGCCGGCTGGAGGTGCTCGACCGCACGCTCGAGGTGTTGGTGCAGGTGAACACGTCCGGCGAGGCCAGCAAGTCCGGCGTCGCGCCGGACGAGGCGGTCGCCGTCGTCAAGGAGGTCGCCGCCCTCGACCGCCTGCGGGTCCGCGGTCTGATGACGGTCGGGCTGCAGTCGCCCGACGAGGCCGCGGTGCGCGCCTCCTACCGCGGCCTGCGCGTGCTCCGCGACCGCGCCGCCGACGTCATCGGGGCCGGCCTGCCGGTGCTCTCCATGGGGATGAGCGGTGATCTCGAGGCCGCCGTCGCCGAGGGCGCGACGCTGGTCCGGATCGGTTCCGCGGTGTTCGGCGCACGGCCCCGGCCGGCCTGATGCCGCAGCAGACGGCGGTGTTGATCATTGGCTGCCGGTATCGCCGTCCGGTTATCCTCTTCGCGTCTCGGGAACAACGTCGGATACCGTGCGTTGTCGCAGGGGAGTGTGCGTGAACCGAAGGGGTCGGTTCACCGTGCCCGGGGAGTGAGGAGCATTCATGGCCCGATCCACGAACGGCACGGCCCGCCGCCGTCTCGTCGTCGTGGAGTCGCCGGCGAAGGCCAAGACCATCGCCGGCTACCTCGGTGACGGTTACATGGTCGAGTCGTCGTTCGGCCACATCCGCGACCTCCCGTCGAAGAAGACGGAGGTCCCGGCGGCCGAGCGCGAGCGCTACGGCAATCCGGTCGGTGTCGACGTCGACGGCGGGTTCGAGCCGCTGTACATCGTGCCCGCGGGCCGGGCCAAGGACCAGGTCAAGAAGCTCAAGACCATGCTCAAGGAGGCCGACGAGCTCCTGCTCGCCACCGATGAGGACCGCGAGGGCGAGGCCATCGCGTGGCACCTGCGCGAGGAGCTGAAGCCGCGGGTCCCCGTGCGCCGCATGGTCTTCCACGAGATCACCCGCGACGCCATCCGGGCCGCCGTCGAGAACCCGCGCGACATCGACGAGGATCTCGTCGACGCCCAGGAGACGCGTCGCATCGTCGACCGCCTCTACGGCTACCAGGTCTCTCCGGTGCTGTGGCGCAAGGTCATGCAGGGCCTGTCGGCGGGACGGGTCCAGAGCGTGGCGACGCGCCTGGTCGTCGACCGCGAGCGCGAGCGCATGGCGTTCCGCTCCGCGGAGTACTGGGACCTCACCGCGACGCTCGACACCGGCACGTCCGACGAGCCGCACGCGTTCGAGGCGCGGCTGGCCATGGTCAACGGCACCAAGGTCGCCACCGGCCGCGACTTCGACGCCCGCGGCGAGGTGAAGAGCCGCGACGTCGTCGTACTCGACGAGCAGCGTGCCCGCGCCCTGGCCGCCGCGCTGGGCGACGTCGACTACACGGTCCGCTCGGTCGAGGCCAAGCCCTACACCCGCAAGCCGTACGCGCCGTTCCGCACCACCACCATGCAGCAGGAGGCCTCGCGCAAGCTGGGCTACGGCGCGGCCCGCACCATGCAGGTGGCGCAGCGGCTGTACGAGAACGGCTTCATCACCTATATGCGTACCGACTCCATCACGCTGTCGGACTCCGCGCTGAACGCGGCCCGGGCGCAGGTGGCGGAGCTCTACGGCACCGAGTACCTGCCCGACGCGCCGCGCAAGTACACCAGCAAGGTGAAGAACGCGCAGGAGGCGCACGAGGCCATCCGCCCGGCCGGCGACTCCTTCCGCACCCCGGCCGAGACCGGCCTGCGCGACGACGAGTACCGGCTCTACGAGCTGATCTGGATGCGTACCGTCGCCTCGCAGATGCGCGACGCCAAGGGCGAGACGGTCACCGTCCGGGTCGGCGCCACGGCCTCGACGGGCGAGCTGGCCGAGTTCACCTCGTCCGGCCGCACCATCACGTTCCACGGCTTCCTCAAGGCCTACGTCGAGGGCGCCGACGACCCCGAGGCCGAGCTCGACGACCGCGAGCGCCGGCTTCCGCAGCTCGCCGAGGGGCAGGGACTCACGGCGGCCGGCGTCGAGCCCGAGGGCCACAGCACCAAGCCGCCGGCCCGCTACACCGAAGCCACGCTGGTCAAAGAGCTGGAAGAGCGCGAGATCGGCCGCCCGTCCACGTACGCGTCGATCATCCGCACCATCCTCGACCGCGGCTACGTGTTCAAGCGCGGCACCGCGCTGGTGCCGGCCTGGCTGGCCTTCGCCGTCGTCCGGCTGCTGGAAGAGCACTTCACCCGGCTGGTCGACTACGAGTTCACCGCCAGGATGGAGGACGTCCTCGACGAGATCGCCGGCGGCCGCGCCGACCGCGCCGCGGAGCTGGCGCAGTTCTGGCACGGCGACGACAGCGTCGAGGGCCTGAAGAAGCTCGCCGACAACCTCGGCGAGATCGACGCCCGCGAGATCTCCTCGTTCCCCATCGGCGACGGCTTCACCGTGCGGGTCGGCCGCTACGGGCCGTACCTCGAGGACCCCGAGGGCAACCGCGGCAGCATCCCCGAGGACCTCCCGCCCGACGAGCTGACCGTCGACCTCGCCCGCGAGCTGGTCAGCCGCGGCAACGGCGACCGCGAGCTGGGCGAGAACCCGGCCACCGGGCGCACCGTCGTCGCCAAGTCCGGCCGCTATGGCCCGTACGTCACCGAGCTGCTGCCCGACGACGCGCCGAAGAACGAGCGTCCGCCCACGGCGTCGCTGTTCAGCACCATGTCGGTCGACACCGTCACGCTCGACGACGCGTTGCGGCTGCTCACGCTGCCGCGGGTGGTCGGCAAGGACGCCGAGGGCACCGAGATCGTCGCCAGCAACGGCCGCTACGGCCCGTACGTGAAGAAGGGCACCGACACCCGGTCGCTGCCCGACGAGCCGGCGCTGTTCACCGTCACCGTCGAGGAGGCCGAGAAGCTCTTCGCGCAGCCGAAGGGCCGCCGCGGCGCCCGGGCGGCCACCCCGCCGCTGCGCGAGCTGGGCACCGACCCGGTGTCGAACAAGCCGCTGGTGGTCAAGGACGGCCGGTTCGGCCCCTACATCACCGACGGCGAGGTCAACGTGACCGTGCCGCGCGACACCGACATCGAGCAGTTGACGCACGAGCGGGCGGTCGAGCTGATCGCCGAGAAGCGGGCCAAGGGCCCGGCGCCGCGGAAGCGCGCGGCCCGGGCGCGGTCGCGTTCCTGACGTTCGCGATCGACGTCCGCCCGCCGGCGTCGGCGGGCGGACGGGTCACTTCTTCGCCCGCAGGCCGAAGACCACCGCGAGCCCGGCCGCGCCGATGAAGATCCACGGCACGACGTCGGCGCCGTCAGCGCCGGATATCGCGAAGATGACGGCGAACAGCAGGAACATCCCGGCCAGTCCCTGGTAGAACCTGCTGTCGGGCTTCTGGCTCGCCATGGTCCCCTCTCGCGGGCCGGTGGACCGCCACCTTACCCGGCTCCCGCGCCGGAGTTGACGGATGAGGACGAGCGCCTTATATCTCGTATCCAATCTGTCGCGGCTGTCCTCGCCGCGGTCCGGCGGACGGAGTCGAGATGGCCGAGCGTGTCTGGGATGCCTTCCTCACCGAGCGCGATCGGGCGCACCTGGCCGCGTCGCCGCCGACGACGTCGTACGGCTTCGGCCGCAAGGCGGCCGTGCTCTCGGTCGACAACTACCGCAAGGCGGTCGGCGACCGGCCGGAGCCGCTGCTCGAGGCGGTCGGGACCTGGCCCGGCAGCACCGGCCTGGACGGCTGGGCGGCGCTCGAGCAGATCGAGCGGCTGCTGGCGACGGCGCGCGAGTGCGGCGTCGAGGTCATCCATCTGACGGCGCTCGGCGCGGAGGAGTCCGGCATCCCGGCCTGGGGTGCGCGGATCGGCGGGCGGCACGCGCCGCCGGTGCGCACGCCGGAGGAGGCCGACCGGCACCGCCGCCGGCTGGACATCGTCGAGCAGGCCGCGCCGCTGCCCGGCGAGGTGGTGCTGAAGAAGACGGCGCCGAGCGCGTTCTTCGGCACGCCGCTGGCCGCGTACCTCATCGGCCAGGGCATCGACACGATCATCGTCTGCGGTGAGAGCGTCAGCGGCTGCGTCCGCGCCACGGTCGTCGACGGCCGCAGTCACCGGCTCAACGTCATCGTGGTCGAGGAATGCGTCTACGACCGGCACGAGGCGTCGCGCGCGATCAACCTGTTCGACATAGACCAGAAGTACGCCGACGTGCTGTCGCTGACCGACGTGACCGCCTGGCTGAAGGCGCATGGCCAGGGTCAGATGGATACAGCATAAAGTAGCTAGTTACCGGCATCGGTCCGGCGGAGCCACCCACTGTCGCGCCGGCTCGCGTCTTGCCCGAACAGGCCACGGACTTTAGACTCTGTATCAATTATCCAAAATGGAGGTTCGATGCGGAGCGAAGACGTCGTCTTCTACAGCGAGGGCAGCCGGATCTCGGCGTCCTGGCGCACGCCGGATCGGTCCGACGGGCCGCTGCGGGCCATCGTGCAGGGCCCGGGCTGGCTCGGCCTGAAGGACGCCAAGCTGTACGTGCGGTACCACGAGGCGCTCACCGCCGCGGGGTTCGGCGTGCTGATCATCGACTACCGGGGCTTCGGTGACTCCGAGGGCGAGAAGAAGCTCTCCCCGGCCGTCCAGCTGCAGGACCTGCGCAACGCCGTGACCTACCTGACCACGCGCGTCGACGTCGACGCCGACCGCATCGGCGTGTTCGGCTCCGGCGGCACCGGTGGCGGCAACGCCGTCCTCCTGGCCGCGGTCGACGACCGCGTCCGGGCCGCCGTCAGCCAGCTCCCCGTCGCGAACGGGCGCGACTGGCTGCACCGCATGCGCTCGGAGTACGAGTGGCTGGACTTCCTGAAGGGCCTGGACGACGACCGTCGCGAGCGGGTCACCACCGGCAAGGGCCGGCTGGTCCACCCGCGTGAGGAGATCATGGTCCCGACGCCGGAGCGGCGGGCCACCACCGTCAAGGCCGACGTCGACAGCCGCATCCCGACCGCCATCTCGCTGGCCGCGGCCGACGAGATCCTCGAGTACGACCCGCTGGGCGCGGCCCGCACGCTGACCACGCCGCTGATGGTCATCGGCATCGAGGGCGACGCGACCACACCCACCGACCACGCCGTCGCGATCTACGAGGCCGCCAAGGGCCCGCGCAGCCTGGTCATGCAGCGCCACACTACGCACTACGCCGCCTACGACAAGTACTGGGAGAAGGTCACCCCGGCGATCGTGGGCTGGTTCGACACCTACCTGAGCAACGGCGACGTCGTCATCACCACCGAGGACGGCCCGGCCGAGTCGGTTACGTACCTGGAGGGGCAGTGACATGGCAGTGACGACCCGGATCAACGGAGGCGACGTCGTCACTCCGAGCGGCACCGTCCGCGCCGACGTCCTGATCGGCGACGACGGCACGATCGCCGGGCTGGTCTCGCCCGGTACCGCGATCGGCGACGACGCGACGGTCGTCGACGCCACCGGCCGCCTGGTGCTGCCCGGCATGGTCGACGTCCACGTGCACACCCGCGAGCCCGGGTACACGCACAAGGAGGACATCACCACCACGACCGAGCAGGCCGCGGTGGGCGGCGTCACCACGATCTTCGGCATGCCCAACCTCGACCCGCCGACCACGGACCGCAAGACCCTCGACGAGGTCCTGGCGCTGTACGCGGAGAAGTCGATCGTCGACTACAACCACAACCCGGCGCCGACGAACTTCGACGACATCGCGTCGATGGCCGAGGCCGGCATCAACGCCTACAAGATCTACATGGTCGTCGACACCGGCCGCACGTACCCGCACCCCGCGGGCACCGGCATGCACGACCACGGCCATCTGCTGCAGATGATGGACCTGATCAAGCCCACCGGGAAACGGTTCATCATCCACCCGCACGACCAGGCGCTGATGGACTACATCGAGGGCGAGGTGCTGGCCCGCGGCGACAACACCCCGCAGGGTTACGCCGGTGCCTACGCCGCCCGCGACGGCGTCATCTGGGACACCGCGATCGACGTCGTGCTGCGGCTGTCCGAGGCGTCGGGCTGCCCGATCCACATCGCCCACATGCAGACCCGCCGGTCCATCGACGCCGTTCGCCGGGCCAAGGCGCGCGGGGTCGACGTCACGGGCGAGGTCAACCACTGGGCGCTGTTCCTGTCGACGTGGCGCGACGTCGAGACCCTCGGCCCGTACGCGCTGTCGTACTGGGTGCCCGACGACCACCGCGCCGCCGTCTGGGAGGGCCTGCTGGACGGCACCATCGACCTGATCTCCTCCGACCACGCGCCGCACACGCGTGAGGAGAAGGAGGTCGGCTGGACGAAGATGTGGAGCGCCCACACCGGCACTCCGGGTATCCAGTACTACTACCCGCTGCTCCTCGACGCGGTCCGCCAGGGCACGCTCCCGCTGGAGCGTGCCGTCGAGGCCGCCGCCCGCCGGCCGGCCGACGCGTTCGGCCTCACCGGGGTGAAGGGCCGCATCGCCGTCGGCTACGACGCCGACCTCGTGATCGCGAACCTCGACAGCCCGTGGACCATCACGAACGACGACGTCCTCTCCCGGGTCGGGTGGACGCCGTACGACGGCCGGAGCATCGGCGTCCGGTTCGAACGCACCCTCGTCCGCGGTGCGGACGTCTTCGCCGACGGCGCCGTCGTCGGAAAGCCCGGCTACGGCCGGCTCGCCACCGCCCACCCGTGACGCCAACCCGCGAAGGACGATACGCATGAAATATGGACTCTTGCTGCCGCATTTCGGTGAGCAGGCCGACCGCGACAAGCTGCTGCGGGGCTCGCAGCGGGCCGAGGAGCTCGGCTTCGACTCCGTGTGGGTCCGCGACCACCTCGTGTTCGAGCCGCACGGCGAGATGGAGAAGCCGAACCGGACCTTCTACGACGCGCTGACCACACTCACCGCGATCGGCGCGGTCACCGAGCGGATCCAGCTGGGCACCGGCTCACTGATCCCGTTCCGGCACCCGCTGGTGACGGCGCTGATGGCCGGCACCATGTCGCACCTGCTGGGCGAGGACCGGCTCATCCTGGGCTTCGGCGCCGGCACGTTCGACCACGAGTTCGAGGCGATCGGCTGGGGCGACCGCGACCGCGTCGAACTGGTCCGCTCCAACGCCGAGATCCTCAAGCGGGTGTTCACCGAGAACGAGGTCACCTACAAGGACGACAACTTCTCCTTCGAGGACGTCAGCATCGAGCCGAAGCCGCTGGGCGGGCGCATCCCGTTCTGGTACTGCGGCGCGACGCCGCGCTCGGCCCGTCTCGCGGTGGAGTTCTGCGACGGCTGGATGCCCGGCCGCATCGCGATGGCCACGCTGAGGAAGCGGGTCGAGACCATCGAGGAGCTGTCGGCCGCGGCCGGCAAGCCGCGTCCCACGATCGCCGTCATCCCGCCGACGTCGATCGAGCGCACCCGCGAGGAGGCGCTCCGGCACGTCAACATCCCGGGCCTGCTGGCCTGGGCGAACAAGTCCAAGTGGGCGGTCAAGCCGCCGTCGGGCGCGTTCGAGACGGTCGAGGACCTCGAGGGCCAGCTCATCGCGGGCGACGTCGACGGCGCCGTCGAGGAATGCCGTAAGTTCGAGGCAGCCGGCGTCGAGCACCTGGTCTTCGACTTCCGCTTCAAGTTCGACAAGTGGTTCGACCAGATCGAGCTGCTCGGCAACGAGGTCCTGCCCAAGCTCAAGGGCTGACGAGAAGGGGGCCCGCATGCCTCGAAGTGAGTTCGGCCGCGAGCTGTCGGTGTCCGCGGCGCCGGCGCAGGCGTGGGCGACGCTGATCGACGTGCCCGTGCTGGTGTCGTGGATCAGCGTGCTCGAGCAGGCCGAGGAGCAGGAGCACCTGGCGCGGTACTCGGCGGTGCTGCTGGACCGCCTCGGCCCGTTCAAGCTGCGCGCCGACCTCGCCATCACGCTCAGCGACGTCCGCACCGAGGAGCACGTCACGGTGCACGCCGAGGGCGAGGACCGCCAGGTCGGCTCCCGGCTGGTCGTCGACGCGACGCTCGACCTCGCCCCGTCCGCTGACGGCGGCACCATGGTGCGCGTCGCCGGCGTCTACGAGGTGAGCGGCAAGGTCGCGGCCATGGGCGGCGGCACCATCAACAAGAAGGCCGAGAAGATCATCGGCGAGTTCTTCGCCAACGCGGAGAAGGTGCTGGGCGCCGCATGACGCTGCCGCCGTTCGCTCTGCGGCGTCCCGTCACGCTCGACGAGGCGCTGCGCGAGCTGACGGAGGACTCGGTGCCGTACTGCGGCGGCACCGAGCTCCTCCTCGCCATGCGGGCCGGCCTGCACCGGCCCGACGCGCTGGTCGACCTCAAGCGCATCCCGGAGCTGTCCGGGGTCCGGGTCGAGGACGGCGTGCTGGTCATCGGCGCGACCGAACGGCACGCCGACCTCGCCACGCATCCCGTCATCCAGGAACGGTTGCCGGTCTTCGCCCGCATGGAGCGTCACATCGGCAACGCCCGGGTGCGCAGCCAGGGCTCGATCGGCGGCAACCTCTGCTTCGCCGAGCCGAAGTCCGACGTCGCGACGGTGCTGATGGCGCTCGGTGCGTCGGTCACGCTGGCCGGACCCGAGGGCAGGCGCACGGCGAGCGTCGAGGAGTTCGTCGTCGGCCCCTACTACGCGGAGAAGGAGCCCGACGAGCTGCTCGTCGACGTCCGCATCCCGCTGCGCGACGGGTTGCGCGGCGCGTACGTGAAGTTCCAGACCATGGAGCGGCCGACGGTCGGGGTCGCGGTGCTGGCCGACGACGCCGCCGGCTGGTATCGGCTGGGCGTCGGCGCGGTCGGCGAGGTGCCGCTGGCGTGGTCGTTCGGGTCGCTCGGCGAGATCGACCCCGACGAGGTCGCCGCCTGGATCGACCCGACGCCGGACCTGTCCGGCTCCGAGGAGTACAAGCGGCACGTCACGGCCGTCTACGTGCGGCGTGCCCTGGCCAAGCTGGAACAGGTGAGCGCATGACCGAGCCCTCTGGTCCACCCCGCGTCCCGGTGACCGTCGACATCAACGGCGTCAGCGTCAGCAGGCAGGTGGAGCCGCGGTCGCTGCTGGTCGACTTCCTGCGCGAAGACCTCGGCCTCACCGGCACCAAGGTGAGCTGCGAGCTGCAGGTGTGCGGCGTGTGCACCGTGCTGGTCGACGGCCGCCCGGTCAGCTCGTGCACGTTCCTCACCGCCGACGCCGACGGTGCGGCCGTCACGACCGTCGAAGGGCTGTCCGACGGCCAGACCCTGCACCCGCTGCAGGAGTCGTTCGTCGACAACTTCGCCCTGCAGTGCGGGTTCTGCACGCCCGGCTTCCTGATGATGTCGAAGGCGCTGCTCGACGGCGACGAGGTCCCGGACCGCGCGGCGATCGTCGAGCACCTCGAGGGCAACATCTGCCGGTGCACCGGCTACGAGCCGATCGTCGAGGCCGTCGAGCACGTCGCCGAGCAGCTGCGGGGAGGCACGCATGGGTGAGAACGTCGTCGGCCGGTCGGTCCGCCGGCCCGACCTCATCGAGAAGGTCACCGGCGCGGCGGAGTACTGCGTCGACGTGACGATGCCCGGCATGGCGCACGCGAAGATCGTGCGGTCCGACCGCGCGCACGCGCGGATCACCGGCATCGACGTCGCCGCCGCACTGGAGAGTCCCGGCGTGGTGGCGGTCGTGACGGCCGACGACATCGCGGCGCTGTACGCGCGGTTCGGCCACATCATCTCCGACCACTGGATCCTGGCGACCGGCAAGGTGCGCTACTACGGTGAGCCGGTCGCCGTCGTCGTCGCCGAGACCGTCGCGGCCGCCGCCGACGCCGTCGAGCTGGTGCTGGTGTCCTACGAGGACCTGCCGGCGGTGATGGACGTCGACGCCGCACTGGCCGGCGGCGCGCCGCTGGTGCACGAGCAGTCCTACGACGCGACCGGCGACGAGTCGTTCCAGAACCTGTCACACCTCGAGGACGAGGCGGACGACACCGAAGCGGTGCTCTCGAACATCGCGCACGAGGTCAACGTCGGCTGGGGCGACGTCGACGCCGCGTTCGCCGAGGCCGCCGTCGTCGTCGAGAACACCGTGCACTTCCCGATGCTCTACGCCTACGCCATGGAGCCGTACAACGCCGTCGCGTCGTACCACGAGGGCGCGCTGACCGTCGTCTCCACGGCGCAGCACCCGTACATGGTCCGCGACGACCTCGCCCGGGTGTTCTCGCTGCCGCTGTCGCGGGTGCGCGTGACGTCGCCGTACCTCGGCGGCGGCTACGGCTCGAAGTCGTACACGAAGGTGGAGCCGCTGGCGTCGGTGGCGTCGTGGGTCACCGGCCGGCCGGTCAAGCTGACGCTGACGGTCGAGGAGGCCATCTACACGACCCGGGTCGACTCCGCGCGCATCTGGGTGAAGAGCGGGTTCGCCGCCGACGGCACCATCCTGGCGCGCGAGTTCGACATCGTCATGGACTCCGGCGCGTACGCCGACAACAGCCCGCTGGTCATGGCGAAGTCGGTGAACCGGTGCTTCGGGCCGTACCGGGTGCCGCACTTGCGCGCCCGCGGCCGCTCCATCTACACGAACACCTCGCCGGCGTCGTCGTACCGCGGGTTCGGTGCGCCGCAGGGCAACCTGGCCGGCGAGACCAACCTCGACCAGGCGGCCGAGCGCCTCGGCATCTCCGGCGCGGACATCCGCCGGCGCAACCTCGTGCGCAAGGGCGAGGAGATCCTGCCCGGCAAGCGCGGCATCGACGCCGACATCCCGGCCGACCTCGAGATGGTGGTCGAGTCGCTGGAGCGCGACCGCAAGGACGTTCCGTACTACGGCATCGGCTTCGGCTGCTCCGCGTCCGACGCCGGCGCCTACCCGATCTCGACCGCCCAGGTGCGCGTGCAGATCGACGGTTCGGTACTGGTGCTCAGCGGGTCGACGGAGATGGGCCAGGGCAGCCGGTCGCTGCTCGCGCAGGTCGCCGCCGAGGAATTGGGCGTCGACCTGTCCGTGGTCACGGTCGTCCAGTCCGACACCTCGGTGACGCCGTACGAGCGGACCACCGGTGCCAGCCGCACCACCACGCTGGTCGGCCTCGCGCTGCAGCGGGCCTGCGCCGACGCCCGGTCCCGGCTGCGCGACATGGCCGCCGAACTGTTCGAGTGCTCGCCCGGCGAGGTGCGCGACCTGCCCGGCGCCGTGGCCGGCCCCGATGGACGCGAGCTGGACTTCGGCGCCGTCGTGCGGCAGTGGTTCGGCGGCTCGGCCGGCGAGGTCACCGGCGTCGGGCTGCTCCGCCGCGACGGCGCGACGCAGAAGATGCCGCCGTTCTGGGAGGTCGGCATGGTCGGCGTCGCGGTGGAGATCGACCCCGAGACCGGCGTCGTCGCCGTCGACCAGCTGGTCACCGTCGCCGACGTCGGGTTCGCCATCAACCCGCGCGCCGTCGAGGGGCAGGATCTCGGCGCGGCCACGCAGGGCCTGGGCAGCGCGCTGCACGAAGAGCTCGTCTACGACGGCGCGCAGCTGGCCAACGCGAACGTCGTCGACTACCGCGTACCCCGCGTGAAGGACCTCCCACGCAAGATCGATCTGATGATTGCCGAGCGTAGGGACGGTGTGGGACCGTATGGCGCTAAAGGCGCGGGGGAAGGCACGCTCAATCCGATCGGGGGAGCGGTGGCGGCGGCCGTGGCACGGGCCGTCGGCAAGTGGCCCGACCGTCTCCCACTTACTCCTGAGCGCGTTTGGCGCCTGATGAGCAGCGATTGACTAATGTATCTTCAAGCAATAGCGGAGGCAGGGGAACAATCATGGCGAAGGCGAAGTCCGCCGGGGCGGACAACGGGCAGTCAGCGGCCGGTCAGGAGGTCCTCGACCGGCTCGCTCAGTCCGTGCGGGGCACCTTCCAGACCGTCGAAGACATGACGCAGTCGTTCATCCGCGAGGCGATCCTGCAGGGGCATTTCCCCCCGGGACAGCGGCTGAACCTCGACAACATCGCCGCCACCCTCGGCGTCAGCCGCATGCCCGTCCGGGCCAGCCTGCGTCAGCTGGAGGGTGAGGGCCTGGTCCGCATCCACGCGCACCGCGGCGTCACCGTCTCCGTCCTGCTGCCCGACGAGATCGCCGAGATCTACGAGCTGCGCATCCTGCTCGAGACCTACCTGCTCGAGCGGGCCATGCCGCACCTCACCGACGACATCCTGCGCGACCTGCGCCGCTCCGCCGAGGCCATGGAGTCCGCCGCCGACCTCGCCGACGGCCTCGAGATCCGCAAGGACTTCTACGAGAAGCTCTACGCCCTGGCCGAGCGGCCGCGGGCGCTCGCCGAGGCCAAGCACCTGCGCGGCTCGGTCGGCCGGTATCTCCTGCTGCTGCGGGTCACCGAGGAGCACGGCGGCCACCCCGGCCTGCTGTCGCACCTGGAGAAGGGCGACCTCGAGGGCGGCAAGAAGTGGTTGCGCGACCACCTGTCGCACGTCTCCGAGGAACTGCAGAAGCTGGTCTCCGAGAACGACCCCGCGGCGGCCGGCGCGCGCTGACCTGCTGTTCTACGGCTGCGGCCGGACGTAGGCGTCCCAGGCCGTGCCGCACTCCTCGCACTGGTAGAGCACGGCGACGAAGCCGCGCGCGTCGGGCTGGTCCGCGCGGCTCAACTCCACCCTCGTCCCGGAGTCGCACTCGGGGCAGGTCTCCTCGGTGACGTTCACGCATCCTCCAGCCGGTAGGTCACACCGAACACCAGCAGCCCGCCGGCGGTGAGCGTCAGCGGGCCGATGAGGTCGCCGTCGGTGGCCGGGTCGAGCTCGCCGTCGCCGATGGTGATGACGACGTGCGGGTCGGCGCCGAACTCCGCGCTCATCTTCTGCTTGGTCAGCTCCACGATGTCACCCTCGGCGTGCTCGAGCACGTGCCGGTGGATCGGGTGGCACGCGGTGCCCGTCGGCGTCGCGTTCGGTGGAAGCGCGGCGTAGACCAGCGCTTGCAACCCCGGTCCTGCGGAGTCGGTCATGGTGCGGGCTCCTTCGCTCGGATGGATGTATCTTAGATCGAAAATCAGATCCGCGCGGCTCCTGAAGGAGTGGTGTGACGGACTCTCTGTTCGGCGACGGCGACGGCGACGCGCGTGGGCCGCTGCGCCGGCGCGATTTCGCGATCTACTGGTGGGCCGGCATCGTCTCGAGCCCCGGCAGCTGGGCCAGCAACGTCTGCGCCTCGGTGCTCATGCTGTCGCTGACCGGGTCGCCGTTCATGGTGGGCGTCGTCAACTTCGCCCTCTTCATCCCTAACCTGCTGTTCAGCCTGCCCGCCGGTGCGCTCGGCGACCGCGTCGAGCGTCGCCGCATGATCGTCGTCACCCAGTCGGCCGCGCTGGTCGTGGCGGTGGTGATGACGGTGCTGAGCGGCGTCGACGCGCTGACGCCGTGGCTGCTGGCCGGCACCTGCTTCCTGCTGGGCACCGCGAACGCGTTCACCAAGCCGCCGATGCTCGCGCTGATCGCGTTGCTCGTGCCGCGGCCACTGGTCGCTCGGGCGACGGCGTTGAACGTCGTCCAGTTCCAGTTCGGCCAGATCGCCGGCCCTGGCATCGCCTCGGTCATCCTGCTGACGGCGACGCCGACGTGGGCGTTCGCGATCAACGCGGTCAGCTGCCTCGGCCCGATCGTGGCGATGTTCCTCATCCGTCTCCCGGCCTCCGACGGGCGCGGGGACCTGGCCCGGCCCCGCTCGTCGGGTGGCGTGGCCGAAGGCCTGCGGTTCGTCGTGCGGACACCCCAGATGCCGGCGATCCTGGCCGCCGTCGTCCTCACCAACGCCGCGGTGGAGGCGCTGCGCACGCTCGCGCCCACGTTGTCGTCCGAGCTCTCCCTGCCTGACGCCGCGGGTGTGCTGATCATGGCGAACAGCATCGGCGCGATGCTCGGCCTGGTGACGTTCGGGTGGATCGAGAAGGTGCTGCCCCGGCGCTGGATGCTGCCGACGGCGTTCGGACTGCAGGCCGCCGGTGCCGGGGTGCTGGCGGTGGGTGGGAGCCTGCCGGTGCTCGCGCTCGGAGCGCTGCCGATCGGTGTGGGGTTCTCGCTGAGCATTCCGCTGCTGAGCGCGGCGCTGCAGATGGTGTCGCCCGACGAGTTCCGCAGCCGGGTGATGGCGGTCTTCACGATGGCGCACCTGGGACTGCGGCCGGTGTTCGCCCTCGTGGCCGGAACGTTGGCGACGGCGTTCGGGGCTGGGTGGGCTCTCGTCGTGTTCGGCGTGGTCGCTCTCGTCGTTGCCGTAGGCCGACGTCCATGATCATCAATGATCCAACCACCTATGGGTGGTCAGATCCTGGATGATCATGAAGGCGCCGGTGAGCGCGTCGCCCATTGACCGCCAACGCCGGCGCCCACTAGCTTGGATATTTAATCAAGTCCAGGAGGCCGGATGAGCAGAGTTCGGGTGGGCGAGCTGGACGTCGCCTATCGGGTGACCGGGGCCGGTCCGGCGTTGCTCCTGGTGGCCGGCACCGGGTACAACGGCGGCACGTGGTGGCCGGGCATGGTCAACGACCTCGCGCGCGACTACACCGTCATCACGTACGACCACCGCGGCACCGGCCGGACGACCGGGCCGTCGAGTGCGTTCTCGACCCGGACGCTGGCCCGCGACGCCCTCGGACTGCTGGCCACGCTGGGGATCCCCACTGCGCACGTGCTCGGTCACTCGATGGGCGGCCGGGTGGCGCAGTGGATGGCGATCGACGGCGGGGCGAGGGTCGGCGGGCTGGTCCTGGCGGCCAGCGGGCCGGGACCGCTGCCCGGCAGCGAAGACCGGCACGTCCGGGGCATCCCCGCGAAGACGGCCGCCGGGATGGTGGAGCTCGGCTACGACGGCTACGTCCGCAAGCTCCAGCGTGACACCTTCTTCACCGAGTCGTACGCGCAGGCGCATCCGGAGCCGGTCGACTGGTTGTTCGACGCGTTCTGGGCGGGGCGGCCGACGCTCGTGGACTACTTCCAGCACGTCGCCGCGCGGCAACAGCACGACACCGTCGAGCTGTTGCGGCTGATCGCACACCCCGCCTTCGTGCTCGTCGGCGACGAGGACGCGCACGCCGGCGGGACGGGTTCGCACCTCGAGCAGTCGCTCTACCTGGCGCGTGCGCTGCCGTCCGCGACGTTGTCCGTGCTGCCCGGCGTGAAGCACGGCTACTTCTGGGAGGCGCCGGTGGAATCGGTCGGTCGCATCAAGCGCTGGCTGGCCGGCGTTGACGCAGCAGTAACTTCATAGAAGCAGGTCAGACATCAATTGTCGACAGGCGGAACGAGTCCGCCGAGACCGTTGACGCGCCATTTGTATCATGTATCCTCTCTTCAAGAGCTCCGAGAACGTGACGCTCGTCATGTCGGAGCATCGCGGAGGCTCCCATCCCGATCCAGGTCGGACGCACAGGAAGAAGGCCATCGCATGACCGTGGAACCGCAGAGCAAGTCCGTGCCGGACCTCGACGACATCGAGCGTCGCGAGCAGCCGTTGAGCGGCGCACGCAACAGCGAGATGGGTCAGCGGGAGACGTGGAACAAGAAGAACCCGCCGACCGAGGCCGTGCTGATCAAGGACCTCCGGACGACGGAGCTGACGCCCCGTGAGTACCGGAACACCAGCGCTCGGTTCTACCGCCTCGGCCACGACATCCGGCTCCAGCCGCACCTGAGCGAGCTCCCGCCCGGCGGTGCGTCGGTGAACCACCGGCACACCACCGAGGCCGTCATCTACATCGTCAAGGGCTTCGGCCACTCGATCATCAGCTGGGACGGCGTCAACGAGCAGCGCATCGACTGGGAAGAGGGCGACCTCTTCAGCTTCCCGGTCTGGATGTGGCACCAGCACTTCAACGACAGCGACACCGACACCTGCCGTTACCTGGCCGTCCAGGACACCTTCTCGATGAAGGCGCTCGGCCTGCATGCCATCGAGCGCTTCCCCGAGGGCGGCACGGCCCAGTAGACGCCCGACCCGTCCCGATCGTCCACCGCGAGCGAAGTGGGGAACGCCATGCGAGGGCATTACGCGAAAGGGTTGATGCTGGCCGGCACCGCCGCCGCGACGGCACTGGTGCTGACGGCGTGCAGCGGCGACGCCTCGCCGACGGCCGGTAGCGAGGACGACGATCCGGCCGCCTTCTACGAGGGCAAGACGCTGACGATGGTCGTGCCCTACAACCCGGGCGGCGGCTTCGACGCCTATCTGCGGCTGCTGGTGCCGTACCTGGAGGAACAACTGCCGGACACGACCATCCGGGTGGAGAACCAGCCGGGTGGCGGCGGGCTGATCGGCGCCAACGCCGTGTACCAGGCGGAGCCGGACGGCCTCACCATCGGCCTCATCAACTACCCCGGCGCGGTCTTCGCCGAGGTGACGGGGACCGACGGTGTCACGTTCGAGAGCACGGAGTGGACGCAGTACGGCCGGCTCGGCGCGCTGCCGCCGCTGGTGTACACGTCGCCGGACACCGAGTACACGTCGTTCGACGACATCCTCGGGGCGAGCGACACGGTGAAGTTCGGCCTCGGCGGTGTGGGCTCGGACGCCTACTACGTCGCCGTCGCGATCTCGAACGTGTTCGACTTCCCGCACGAGATCATCGGCGGCTACCCGGGCAGCAACGAGGCCGACGCCGCACTGCTGGCCGGTGAGGTCGACGTGTCGGTGAACTCCGGCGGCGCGGGCGTCCTCATGGTCGAGGGCTCCGGGGCGCACGGCGTGGTCGCGGTGAGCAACGAGCCGCTGGAGCAACTGCCCGACGTCCCGGTGATCGGCGAGTTCGGCGACGCGGACCAGCAGGAACAGCTCGCCCCTCTCGCCTCCGTCTACGACCTCGAGCGGATGGTCGTCGGACCGCCGGGGGTGCCGGAGGCCCGCGCCGACTACCTGGCCGAGGCGATCTTCGCCGCCGCGTCGGAGAGCGGCTACGCCGACGAGATGGAAGCCGCGAGCTACCCGGTCAACGCGCTGAACCGCGCCGACACCATGGAGCTGTCCAGCACGGTCAGCGAGTCGATCGAATCGCTGAGCGCACTGCTGTCGGACTGAACCGGCAGCCGCGGGGCGCGCGTCGCCGGGACGCGCGCCCCGTACCCGGCACGGACCCGAACACCCGCATGTAACGGAGTTCCGCTATGGGCCAGGCTCTCCTCGACGGTCTGTTGATGCTGCTCGAGCCGACGTCGCTGGTGTACCTCACCATCGGCATGGCGATCGGGCTCGTCTTCGGCTTCCTGCCCGGCCTGGCCGGGCTGGCCACGCTGGCCCTGCTGATGCCGGTGATCATCGGCATGGAGCCGGTGCAGGGCCTCGCCTTCATCCTGGGCGCGTACGGCGCGCAGTCGTTCGGCGGGTCGATCACCTCGATCCTGTTCAACGTTCCCGGCTCGGGCGAACAGGTCGTCACGACGTTCGACGGCTATCCGATGGCGCGCAAGGGGCAGGCCGGCCGGGCGCTCGGCGTCTCGGCCGCGTCCAGCGCGTTCGGCGGCATGTTCGGCGTCGTGATCCTGCTGCTGGCGATTCCGGTCGCGCTGCAGCTCATCACCTATCTGCGCCCGCCGGAGATCTTCGCGCTGGGCATCGTCGGCATCATGGTCATGGGCGTGTCCAGCGCCCGCACCAAGATCAAGGGCGTCATCTCCGGTGCGTTCGGACTGATGCTCTCGTTCATCGGCCTCGACCCGATCACCGGCATCGCCCGCATGACGTTCGGGCACCTCGAGCTGAACAGCGGCCTCGGCATCACCGCCATGACGATGGGCCTGTTCGCCGTCACCGAGATGCTCGTGCTCTACACCCGCGGCCAGGCCATCGCCGCGCAGGCGCCGGTAAAGACCCGCGGAGCGAAGGGCAGCCGGGTCCTCGACGGCGTCTGGGACACGGTCCGCAACTGGAAGATGGTCATCCAGGGCGGCGTCATCGGCGCGATCTGCGGGCTGGTGCCGGGCATGGGCGGCACGGTCGCGATGTTCGGCGCGTACGGCTACGCCAAGGCCCGCTCGAAGGACCCGGACTCGTTCGGCAAGGGCAACCCGGTCGGCGTGCTGGCGCCTGAGTCGGCCAACAACGCCAAGGAGGGCGGCTCGTTCGTGCCGACGCTGGCCTTCGGCATCCCGGGCTCGTCCGGCATGGCGCTGGTCATCGTCATCCTGCTGATCCTCGGCTACGTGCCGGGGCCGCAGATGATCGACAACCACATGGACATCGTGTTCCTCATCGCGTGGATCTGCGCGCTGAGCAACGTGCTGGCCAGCTTCCTCGGCCTGGCCATGGCGCCGCTGTTCGCGAAGCTGGCGTTCCTGCGGCCGCAGCTGCTGGCGCCGCCGCTGGTCGCCATCTCCCTGATCGGCGCGTTCGTCGACACCCGCTTCATGCTGAGCGTGCTCATCGCGGTGATCGCGGGCTTCGCCGGCTACGTGCTGCGGGCGCTCGGCTACTCGCTGGCCGGCGTCATCCTCGGGTTCGTGCTGGGCCCGATCGTCGACCAGAACCTCGGGCTGGCGCTGCAGCTGTACGGCTCCGGCTTCGTGCTGCGGCCCATCACGGCCGCCATCCTGGGCCTGACTCTGGTCGCCGTCCTGTGGGGGCCGGTCCGCAAGGCTCTGCGACGACCGAAGGACGGGCCCGGCGGACCGGGCGACGGCGCCATCGTCGGCGCCGGCGAGCAGGCAGGTGGGAGCATCCGATGAACGAGCGCCGCTTCGAACTGATCGTCTCGTGGATCCTGCTCGGCTTCGCCGTCTGGTACCTGGTGACTATGGCGTCGTACCCCGACAACGCCGGCCGGGTGCCGGTCATCACGGCCGCGGTCGCGGCGGCGGCGCTGGTCGTCCAGATCGTGACGCTGCACGTGCGCCGTCGCAAGCCGGCCGAGGGCGAGGCGCATCTGCCGCACCTCGCCGAGGCCGTCCTCGACCGCGCCGACGCGCGCACCGAGGGCCACGACGTCCAGCATCCGCACCTGGCCGAGGAGCTGGAGGACGAGCTGGAGAAGGACTCCTACGACACACTGATCGCGATCAAGGGGGTCCGGCGCACCCGGTTCCTCGCGATGGCCGCGTTCTGCGTGCTGTTCTACGCCGGCATCCTGATCGCCGGGTTCGTGGTCACGACCGGCGTGCTCATCGCGGCGATCATGCTGTCGGCGAAGGAGAAGATCCACACCGCGCTGATCGGCGGCCTGGCCGGCGCCGCGGCCGCGTACGGGCTGGTGGTCTCTCTGATGGGCCTGCAGCCGTGGACCGGCTACGTCTTCATCGGCCTCACCTAAGGAGTCCGCATGGCCATCCCCCTCGCACGCGGCGACACCGCGCCCTCGTTCACCCTGCCCACGGCCGGCGGTGGCAGCGTCAGCCTCGCCGGCTACCGCGGCGGCCATGTCGTCGTCTACTTCTACCCGAAGGCGATGACCAGCGGTTGCACGACGCAGGCCTGCGACTTCCGCGACTCGCTGGCCGCCCTGACAGCCGCCGGCTACGCCGTCGTCGGCGTCTCGCCCGATCCGGTCGAGCGGCTGGCCGAGTTCGCGGCGAAGGAGCGGCTGACCTTCCCGCTGGCCTCCGACACCTCCGCATCGACGTTGGTCGCGTGGGGCGCGTACGGCCCGAAGGTGAAGGACGGCCGCACGGTGACGGGAGCGATCCGGTCGACGGTGGTGGTCGGCCCGGACGGCCTGGTCGAGCTGGCGCACTACGACGTCAAGGCCGACGGGCACGTCGCGGCGCTGCGAGCGGAGCTCGGCCTGGACTGACCGCCGCGGTCAGCGGGCGGCGTCGACGGGGTCCCGCCGGGCGCTCCAGGTGGCGGCGAGGACGAACGCCAGCCCGATCGCCGCGGCCACCGGGAATCCGACGACCAGCCCGGCCGCGCCGATGAGCGGGCCGATCGCCACCGGGGCGACGGTCGCCGCCGCCTGGTTGACGCCGGAACGCAGGCCCAGCGCCAGGCTGCGCTGGTCCGGCGGCGCGGCATCGCTCATCAGCGTGATCAGCATCGGCAGGCTCAGCCCTTGGCCGACGCCGACCAGTGCGGCGGCCAGGTAGAACAGCGGCATCGTGTCGAGGACCGGCGACACGGCGACGCCCAGGCAGCCCAGTGCCAGCGCGACGGACGTGACCGCGACCGGCGTGCCGAGCCGGGCGATGCGGCCGGTGAAGAACGAGGTGACGGTCGCGACGATCGCCATCGCCGAAATGACGCTGCCGGCGACGGTGGGCGAGGCGCCGTTGCCGACCAGGTAGAGGGGGAAGAACGACGACCACGCCGCCGGGATCCAGAGCCGGTTGAAGGTGAGGAACATGACGGTCTGGATCCGGCTCAGCCTCATCAGGCCCAGCGCCGCGCCGAACCCGGACCCGGTGTCCGCCGCCGACCGGCCGGCGTCCAGCAGTCCGAGGCTGACCACGAAGAAGATCACGCCGAGCGCCACGACCATCGCGAACGCGGCTTGCGCATCGTGCCAGCCGACCAGTGCGCCGGCGACGATCGGGCTGACGATCTGGCCGAGGTTGGCGACGGAGCTGAACCGGCCCGCGTCGTGGCTGCGGTGCTTGCCGCCGCGCAGCCCGGCGGCGTAGGACTGGCCGCCGATCCAGCCGAGCGGCCGCACGACGCCCATCAGCGCCTGCAGCACGAACAGCAGCCAGAGCGACGACGCGGCCATCATGCCGACGCCGACGAGCGCGGTGGCGGCGGTGCCGATCTGGATCGACCGCTTGGCGCCGACGCGGTCCATGAACGCGCCCATCGGCACCGACAGGACCGTCTCGAACAGCGCCTTCACGCCGATCAGCAGGCCGATGACGCCGACGCCGGCGCCCAGCTCGTCGGCCCGCAACGGCACGAGGAGATAGAGGACGGCGTTCATGCTCAGGCCGAAGCCGCCGACGGCGTAGGCCAGGAACCGGTGACGTGCCGTTACCTCGCTCACGATGCCGTACCCCTCCGTGCTCTCGATGAACCGGCAGAGTTCGGATAACATATTCAAAATCAGATGACGTGGTCAAGGGATTCGGCGGCCGTGTTGATTCAATATCCCCGTGGGTGACGCTCTGGCGCTGGTCGCGCTGCTGCTGTTCGCGGCCAACGCGTTCGTCGTGCGCGCGGCCAGCCGCCGCCTGGAGCAGGGCCTCGGGTTCCTCGTCTCGCTGCTGACGAACGTCGTGGTCGGCGGCGTGCTGCTGACCGGGCAGCTGGTCCTGCGGTCCGAGCCGCTGCGCGTCGACTGGTCCGCGTTCGCGATGTTCCTGCTGGCCGGGATCTTCTCGGCCTACCTCGGGCGGCGCGGCTACTTCGCCTCCGTCGAGACGCTCGGGCCCTCGCGGGCCAGCGCGATCCAGGCGGCGAACCCGATGTTCACGATGCTCTTCGCCTGGGTGCTCATCGGGCAGGCACTGGGCTGGGCCGACGTCTCGGCGATCGTCGTCATCGTGCTCGGCGTCTACCTCACCAACCGCCGGCCGGACCGGCTGACGCCGTCGGGGTCGCCGCCGGTCCGCGAACCGGCTCGGCAGCGCCTCGCGCTGCTCGCACCGGCCGTCGTCGCGACCGCGTCGTACGGGCTGGGCAACGTGCTGCGCGGTGCCGCCGTCGAGGACTGGACCGAGCCGATCGCCGGCGGCCTGCTCGGCGCCGTCGCCGGCACTGTGGCCTACCTGGTCCTCCACATCTCGCCGCGCGGCTTCGTCGCCCGGGTGCGGCGGGCCGACCGGCGCGGCGTCGCGTGGTGGACGCTCACGGGCGGGCTGACCATCGGGGGCCAGATGAGCGTGATCGGCTCCGCGGCGCACATCGACGTCGCGGTGGCGGTCGCGATCTCGTCGGCGCTGCCGATGATCGTGATCCCGGTGAGCGTGATCGTCCTGCGAATCCGCGAGGCCGTCACCGTCGTGACGATGGCCGGCGCCGCGCTCATCACCGGCGGTGTCGCCTGGCTCGTCCTCCGGTGACGGCGTTGCGCCTAGGCTCGTGGGCATGAGCCTGTACGCCACCGAGGTCAACCAGCTCACCGCCGCCTGGCTGCGGCGCACCGAGGGCGCCGGCGTGCTGTCCGGCGCCGGGCTGTGGCCGCTGCTCGCCGTCCTTGCGGCATCGGCCGACGAGCCCGGCCGCGACGAGCTGGCCGCCGCCGTCGGGCTGTCCGCCGACGAGTCGATGGACGCCGCACGCGACGTGCTGAAGGCGCTCGCCGACCTCGACGGCGTCGACGCCGCGCTCGGGCTGTGGGCGCAGCAAGCGGCGCAGGTCCGCCCGGAGTGGCGCGACACCCTGCCGGCCGGCACGTTCGGCGAGCTGACCGGCAACGCCGGCGCCGACCAACCGGTGCTCGACGAGTGGGCGCGCGAGCGCACCCACGGGCTGATCGAGCGGTTCCCGGTCCAGGCGGGGCCGGAGCTCATGCTGACCCTCGCTACGGCGCTCGCCCTGCGCACCACCTGGCAGCGCAAGTTCAGCGACGAGGCGTGGCAGGTCTCCGGCGGCGCCTGGGCCGGCCGGCGACTGGCCGGTCTCGAACGCACCACGCCCGACGCCGACGACCTGCGGGTCGCCGACTCCGGCGCCGGCCCGCTCACGCTGACCCGGGTGTCCGGCGACAACGGCCTCGACGTGCACCTCGTCCTCGGCGAGGAGGGCCGGGCCTCCGGCGACGTGCTCGCGGCGGCGGTCCCGCTCGCGGCCGACGGCGCAGCCGTGACGAGCGGAGCGGCGCTGCTGGAGTCCGGCGCCGTCGAGCGCTGGCCCGGGGTGTCGACGGTGTCCGCCCAACGTCCCGGCCTGGTGCTCAGGACGGCCCGGTTCACCGTCCGCTCGCTGCACGACCTGCTCCGCGAGGCCGACGTGTTCGGGCTGCGCTCGGTCAGTGCGGGCGATCGCGGCCACTTCCCGGCCATCGGCCCGGTGCCGCTGCGCGTCGACCAGGCCAAGCAGGCCGCCGTCGCGATCTTCAGCGCGACCGGCTTCGAGGCGGCCGCCGTCACCGCCATCGGGCTGCGCGCGGTGTCGATGCCGGTGCACCGCGCCCGGGCGGTCGCCGTCAGCTACGACCGTCCGTTCGGCTTCCTCGCGGTGCACCGCGAGAGCGGCCTGGTGCTCTTCGCCGGCTGGGTCGACTCGCCGGAGGACTGGTCGGCGCCGTCGCAGCGAGCCCCACGGCCGGGAGCGATGCGCGACCGCCTGCCGCGGCACACCACCGAATGAGGTCAGGCGACCAGTTGGTGGGTCCGTGACGGCGATGGCTCGGCGGCCTCGGCGGCCTCGGCGGCGCGGGCCCGCTCGCTCATCCGGCGCCTGGTCCTGACGACGGTGTGCGCGGCGCCCGCCCAGACCCCCACCAGGACGCCGACGGCCGCGCCGATCGCCACCTGCAGCCACAGCGGCGCGTCGGTGACCGAGCCCGTGACGTAACCGAGCCCGACCGCCCAACTGGACCAGAGCAGCCCGCCGGCGAAGGCGATGCCGGCGAACCGGCGCGGCCGGATGCCGGCCACCCCCGCGGCCGCGGCGATCGTCGTCCGGCCGAGCGGGACGAACCGGCCGGCGATGATGGCCGCCGCGCTGGTGGACCCCATGCGCTCGTGCGCCCGGGCGATCTTCGCCTTGAGGCTCCGGCCGAGCCGGAACCGCTCCAGCACGCCGGGGAGTGCCCGCCGGCTCATGCCGTGCACCGCGAGATCGCCCGCCAGCGCGCCGAGCGTCGCCGCGGCGATGGCCCATCCGACGTTCAGGTGGCCGGCGGCGGCGAGCGCGCCGGCCGAGATGACCGCGACCTCGCCCGGGACCGCCGGCACGATCGCGTCGACGGCGACGAGCGCCGCCATGACGAGGTAGGCCAGGGCGGGTACAGCCACGAACGACAGCAGGTCCATGGACTCCACACTGAGTTCCTACCGGTGTCTGGGCAATGGTGTGGAGCCGAACTCAGGGATCTCTCAGGGTCCGGGTCAGGGGAGGGGGTGGGGCTATCCCCCGTGTCGGGGCGCCGGCCCACGTTGTCGGTGTCATTCACTACGCTGACAGCGTGACCGGACCGCGAGGGCTGTTCGTCGCCTTCGAGGGCGGCGACGGCGTCGGCAAGACCACCCAGCAGGCGCTGCTGGCCGAACATCTGCGCGCCCAGGGCCGCGACGTCGTCGTCACCCGCGAGCCGGGCGACTCCCGCATCGGGCCGCAGGTACGGGCCATCGTGCTCGACGGCGGCGAGCTCGACGCACGGGCCGAGGCGCTGCTGTTCGCCGCCGACCGTGCCGACCACGTCGCGCACGTCGTCCGGCCGGCGCTCGAGCGCGGCGCCGTGGTGCTGGTCGACCGCTACGTCGACTCCTCCATCACGTACCAGGGCGAGGGCCGTGGGCTGGGCCGCGAGCAGATCGCCGCCATCTCCCGGTTCGCCACGCAAGGCCTGCTGCCCGACCTCACCGTCGTGCTCGACCTCGACGAGGCGGCGCGGGCCGAGCGGGTGCGCCGGCAGGGCTACGTCGACCGCATCGAGCGCGAGCCCGACCACCTGCACGAACGGGTCCGGCGGGCGTTCCTCGAGCTGGCCGCCGCCGAACCCGATCGCTATCTCGTCGTCGACGCCGGCCGCGCGCCCGACGAGGTCGCCGCTGACATCATCGTCGCTGTGGACAAGGTGCTTCGCGCATGACCGTCTGGGACGCCGTCGTCGGGCAGACCGTGGTGCCCTCCCTGCAACGCACCGTGGCCGATGCCGCCGGCTACCTCCAGGGCGGGCCGCGCGGCGCCATGACGCACGCCTGGCTGTTCACCGGCCCGCCGGGGTCCGGGCGGTCCGTCGTCGCCCGGGCCTTCGCGGCCGCGCTGCAGTGCCCCAACGGCGGCTGCGGCCAGTGCTCCGAGTGCGCCGACGTGCGCGCCCGCACCCATCCCGACGTCGCGTCGCTGGTCACCCAGGGCCTCAACATCCGCATCGCGCAGGTCCGCGACCTCGTGCCGCGGGCGGCGCTGCGCCCGGCCCGCGGCCGCTGGCAGGTGGTCGTCGTCGAGGACGCCGACCGCCTGGGCGAGGACGCCGCCGACGCGCTGCTGCTGTCGGTCGAGGAGCCGCCGGAGCGCACGGTGTGGATGCTGTGCGCGCCCACGGCCGAGGACATCGTGCCGACCATCCGGTCGCGCTGCCGGGTCGTGCTCCTGCGCACGCCGCCGTACGCCGACGTCGCCCAGCATCTCGTCGCCACCGAGGGCGTCGAGCAGGAGCTGGCCCAGTTCGCCGCCCGCGCCTCGCAGGGCCACGTCGGCCGGGCCCGTGCACTGGCCACCGACACCGACGTCCGCGCCCGTCGCGCCGAGGTGCTGCGGCTGCCGTTCGACCTCGCCGACATCCGGCAGTGTCTCGACGCCGCCGCCAACCTCGTCGAGGCGGCCAAGGCCGACGCCGAGAAGCACTGCGACACCCTCGACGAACGCGAGGTCGACGAGCTGCGTAAGGCACTCGGCGCCGGCACCACCGGCCGCAAGCCGCGCAACATCGAGGCCGCGGTGAAGGAGCTGGAGCGCGAGCAGAAACTGCGTCGCACCCGCGTCCAACGCGACTCCATCGACCGCGCCCTCGTCGACGTCCTCGCGCTCTACCGCGACGTCATGATGCTGCAGCTGGGCGTACGCACCGAGCTGGTCAACGAGGAGATGCGCCCGTCCATCGACCGGCTGGCCCGCTCCAGCAGCCCGGCGGCCACGCTGCGCCGCATGGAGGCCGTGGTCGCGGCCCGCGAGGCGCTGCAGGCCAACGCGCTGCCGTTGTTACAGCTCGAGTCCATGGCGCTGGCGCTGCGCGAGGGTTGACGACCCGCCGGTTAGGGTCGTCCGATGGACGCTGCGGGAGACCCCTGGGAGATCGTGAAGGCGCTCACGGCGTGGGCCGAGCGCACGCCGTGGTGCGACTGGGTCGAACTGTCCGGGTCGCTGGGCCGCGGCGCCGGTGACCGCGTCTCCGACGTCGACGCCGGGCTGGGAGTCCTGCTCGACGGCGTGGCGTACGAGGAGCGCCGCGACGCCGCGCTGGCCGCCGCCCGCGAGTACGCCGTCGTCGCCGACGAGCTGATCCAGCACCTCGGCAGCCCGGAGCGGCCATCGGACCACCTGGTCGTCCAGTACGCCGACGGCCGGCAGCTCAGCCTCGTCGTCATGCCGGCGCAGAACCGGCCCGGGCTGGCGCCGGGATCCCAGCCGGTGTTCGACCGGTCCGGCCGGCTGGCCCAGCCGTTCGCGCCGTCCGCCCTGCACGCCACCGCCGAGCAGCGCCGCGAGTGGGCTTTCCTCGGCTGGTGGGGGCTGGCCGACGTCGCCAAGCACGCCGGGCGCGGCCGGGTTTGGCGTGCGCTGGAGTCGCTGCACGAGGTGCGGACGTACGTCTGGCAGCTGCACGCCGCGGAACTGGGCGTCGACTACCCGGCGTTCGGTGCCGTCAGCGTGCAGAACGCCGGCCTGCCCGAGCCGGCCGGCCTGGCCGCGACCCTGCCCGTCGCCGCCGAGCCGGCCGAGGTCATCGCGACTGCTCGGGCGCTGGCCGACGTGCTGGAGCCACTGGCCGCGCCGCACAGCGTCGACGGCGCCCGGGCCGAGGCACGGCGCCGGCTCGCGGCGGCCTGACCCCGTTCACTGTCCGGTCGCCTTCCGGACACCGGCGTCCCCTAGCGTCTGCGCGGTTGACCGCCTATTCGCTGAATTCTTGATCAAGGGGGGGCACAGGTGACCCGACCGCGTCCATCGCACGTCCGCGCCGCCACCGCCGCGACTGCGGGTCTGGCGCTGACCGGCGCGTTCGCACTGCCGGCCATCGCGGGCATCGTCGACGAGCCGATCTCGTACTCCGCGCCCGGCGCGGCGCTCGAGCTCTCGCCGATCGGCAGCTACGAGACCGGCATCTTCGACGAGAGCGCGTCGGAGATCGTCGGCTACGACGCCGGATCGCGGCGGCTGTTCGTCATCAACGCCGCGCAGGCGCTGGTCGAGGTGCTCGACGCCGCCGACCCGGCGGCGCCGGTCAAGTTGTTCGACGTGCCGACCGCGGGCACGCCGTCCGGTGACGAGTCGACGGTGTCCGAGAACGCCGTCGCCAACTCCGTCGACGTCCGCTCCGACGGCCTGGGCGCCGTCGCGGTCGAGGCCGAGGACAAGACCGACGACGGATGGGTCGTCTTCTTCGACGCGCGCAGTGAGGACGGCGCCCCGCTCGGCGCGGTCCGGGTCGGCGCGCTGCCGGACATGCTGACGTTCACGCCGGACGGTTCCCAGCTGCTGGTCGCGAACGAGGGCGAGCCGGCCGAGGACTACTCCGTCGACCCCGAAGGCTCGATCGCCGTCATCGACGTGCCCGGCGAGATCGCCGCGCCGTCGCAGGACGCCGTCAGCATCGCGGACTTCCACGCGTTCGAGGAGGGCGGCTCGAAGCCGCTGCCCGAGGGTGTGCGCGTCTACGGCGGCCGCGAGGACGCCGGCACGGGCACCCCCGAGTTCCCCGTTTCGGAGAATCTGGAGCCCGAATACATCACCGTCGCCGGCGACAACGCCTACGTCACGCTGCAGGAGGCCAACGCGCTCGCGGTCGTCGATCTCGCCGCCGCACAGGTCAGCGAGATCCACGCGCTCGGCACCAAGGACCACCAGGTGCACCCGCTCGACGCGTCCGACGAGGACGGCGGCATCCACATCGTGCCTCGGCCGGTGCAGGGCCTGTACCAGCCCGACGCGATCGGCAGCTACACCGCGGGCGGCGAGTCGTACCTCGTCACCGCGAACGAGGGCGACACCCGCGACTGGGAGGCCTACAGCGAGGTCGCTCGGGTCAAGGACCTGGGCGAGGACGGCCTGCCGCCGGTCTGCGCGAACCTGGCGGACCTGACCGGCGACGAGGCGCTCGGCCGGCTCAACGTCACCACCGCCGACGGCCTCGCCGAGGACGGCAGCTGCTACGAGACGCTGTACTCCAACGGCGGCCGGTCGTTCTCGATCTGGTCGACCGACGGCGAGCAGGTCTTCGACTCCGGCGCGCAGTTCGAGGAGATCACGGCCGAGGCGGCGCCGGACTTCTTCAACTCGAACCACACCGAGTCGAACCTCGAGGGCCGCAGCGACGACAAGGGCCCGGAGCCCGAGGGCCTGGTCGTCGGCGCCGTCGGCGACCGCACCTACGCGTTCGTCGGCTTCGAGCGCGTCGGCGGCATCGTCGTCTTCGACATCACCGCGCCCGACGCCGTCGAGTTCGTGACGTACCTGAACAACCGGAACTTCGCCGTCTCCGTCGAGGGCGGCGGCGAACTGGCCGACGCCGGCGACCTGGGTCCCGAGGGCCTGGAGTTCATCCCCGCCGACGTGTCGCCGATTCCGGGCACGGCGCTGCTGGCGGTCGGCAACGAGGTCTCCGGCTCGACGACCTTCTACCGTATCGACCGGACCGACGACGGCTCCGGCGGTGACGAGTCGGGCTCGGACGAGTCGGGTGCGGACGAGTCGGGTGCGGACGAGTCGGGTGCGGACGAGTCGGGTGCGGACGAGAGTGGCTCCGGCGAGTCCGGCGCCGACGGCGGCACGGAGTCCGGCGCCGACACTGGCGACGACGGTGCGGACGAGTCCGGCGCCGACGGCGAGGAGCTGCCGGACACCGGCGCCGACGCCACGACGCTGATGCTCACCGCCGGCGCGCTGCTGCTGGCCGGTGCCACGGGCTACGCGCTCCGCCGCCGCTCCGCCTGACGCTCGTCGCTCCACCGTGGGCCGCTCCCCGATCGGGGGCGGCCCACGGTCGTTCCGGCGCCCACCACCGGTGACGTCGCTCGCTCGACGCGCACCTCACTCGCGTGACGACCGGATCGCGGCCTGGGCAGCGCGCCAGGTGGTGTCCCAAGCGAGTGAGGTGCCACCGACCCGCGCAACGTGCGGCCGTGCTCAGGTGGTCAGGCCGAGCAGACCGGCGCTGTCGGCCCACAGGCGATCGCGGACGGCGTCGTCGCGGGCGAGATCGGACGGATCGGCCCAGGTCAGTGCGCCGCGACGCAACCGCGCATAGGACCCGTCCGCCGGTGGCGCCGCCCGGCCCAGCGCGAGGTCGGCGAGGGTCGCGCCCGCGTCGGCCGGACGGCTCAGCCGCGGCAGCAACCGGCCCGTCGGCCCGCCGAGCACCGACCACGCCAGCCGCATCGCCGGGCTGTAGTCGCGGGACAGGCCGGTGCCGGGCGTCGGGCCGGGATCGTAGGCGTACGCCGTGACGCCACGGGCGGCCAGCCCGCGCGCCGTCAGCACCGCGCACAGCTTCGACGCGGTGTAGGCGTGCTGGCCGGCCCGTCGCGGCGCCGGATCGCGGTCGGGGTCGAGCGCCGGATCGGCCAGCAGTCGCGCCTCCGCATGCCGGGGCGGCCGGATGGGCGCCTTCTCGGCCGGGTCGTGCGTGCCGCTGGTCGTGAGGACGACGACGGCATGCGGCGCCAGCCGCGGTGTCAGGAGCCGCACCAGCAGGTAGTGCGCCAGGTGGTTCACCGCGAACGTCGTCTCGAACCCGTCCGCCGTGCGGGTGTCCGCCGATCGCAGCGCCAGCCCAGCGTTGAGCACCAGCGCCTCGATGCCGTCGTCGCCCACCCGCGACCCGACCGCGGCCGCGAACCGGCGGACGTCGTCGAGCCGGGCGAGGTCCAGCGGCAGCACGTCGACACCATCGGGCCCGGGCCGCCGGCCACCCAGTAGCAGCCGCACGCCCGGCGTCGACGCGAGCCGCCCGGCCGCGACCAGCCCGAGCCCGGACGTACCGCCGGTCATCACGATCGTCGTCATCACCAACTCCAACGCAAGAAAATGAGTGAGCACTCGACTTATGTCATGGCACAATATGAGTGCCCACTCGACTTGTCAACGGAGGTGAGACCCCTGCGCGCCGACGCCCGTCGCAACCAGGCCCGCATCCTCGAGGCGGCCGACGAGGTGTTCGCCGCGCACGGGCCGGCCACGTCGACCGAGCAGATCGCCCGCCGGGCCGAGGTGGCCATCGGCACCGTGTTCCGGCACTTCCCGACGAAGGCGGCGCTGGTCGAGGCGGTGTTCATCGACCGTCTGCGCCGACTGACGGCGACCGCCGCGGAGTTGTCCGCCGGCCCCGACCCGGGTGCGGCGTTCTTCACCTTCGTCACCCGCTGGGCCGAGCTGTCCGCCGTCAAGCACGCCTTCGCCGACGCACTGGCCCGTGACGGCGTCGATGTCGCGGGTGCGGCCGCGGCCGGCGAGTACGTCCGGGTCCGCGCGGAGCTGACGGCCGCCGTCGGGGCTCTGCTCGAACGGGCACAGGGCGCTGGCGCGGTCCGGGCCGACGTCGGCACCGCGGAGCTCGACGCGCTTCTCATCGGCGCCGCCCGGGCGGTCGAGCACACCGCCGGCCACCCCGGCGTGCGCAGGCGGACGCTGACGATCATCCTGGACGGCCTGCGCCCCCGCGACGGCGATGCCGTGCCCGGCGCCCCGACGCCTTAGGGTGGACGCGTGGGCATGGTGATGGCGGTGGCCTTCACCCGGTACGGGAGGCTCTACTACCTCGACCCGGGTGAGCACACTCCACGCGTCGGCGACAAGGTTCTCGTCCCGACCGACGACGGTCCCGAGGTCGCCGAGTGTGTCTGGGCGCCGCAGTGGGTCAGCGAGGACATCGGCGGACTGCCCGTGTGCGAGGGGCAGGCCACCGAGAAGCACCTGCAGCGCGAAGAGCGCAACCGCCGCCGCCGGGCCGAGATCCGGGTCGCCGCGCGCCGGCTGATCCGTCACCACGAACTGCCGATGAAGATCGTCGGCGTCGACTACGTCGACACCCGGCCCGACGTCGACCAGCTGGTCACCATCTATTTCAGCGCACCGCACCGGGTCGACTTCCGCGAGCTGGTGCGCGACCTCGCCCGCACCCTGCGGGCCCGCATCGACCTGCGTCAGCTCGGCGCGCGCGACGAAGCGCGCGTGCAGGGCGGCATCGGCCCGTGCGGCCGCGACACCTGCTGCTCGACGTTCCTCACCGACTTCGAGCCCGTCAGCGTGCGCATGGCCAAGGACCAGGACCTCCCGCTCAACCCGCTGAAGATCTCCGGGGCGTGCGGGCGCCTGATGTGCTGCCTCAAGTACGAGCACCCGCTCTACCAGGACTTCAAGCGCAGCGTGCCGACGGTCGGTTGCGACGTCACCACCGACGACGGCATCGAGGGCACGGTCGTCGCGTACAACGTGCCGTCCGAGACGGTGTACGTCCGCGACCGCGAGACCGGCCGCCGGGTCGCCTGCCCGAAGGCCAGCGTCTGCGGGTCGCGGCAGGCGTACGAGGGCGCGGTCGCGCAGGGCGCCCGCCGCACGCCCGACATCCAGGACGACGATGACGAGGACGACGGGGAGAACCTGTGAGACTCCGTGCCCTGGCCGGGCTGGCGATCGTCGCCGTCGTGGCCGCCGCGGGCTGTTCGGCCGAACCTGAGCGCAGCGGCGGCTCGCCGGCCGACGTCCCGGACCGGTCGACGCCGGCGCCCGACGCCACCGTGGGGATCGACCCCGAGCTGGCGTCGTTCTACACCCAGGAGCTGGAGTGGAGCGACTGCGGCGACGGCTTCCAGTGCGGCACGGCCAGCGTCCCGGTCGACTACGCCGACCCCGGCGGCGACACCATCGAGCTGGCGCTCCTGCGGGCGCCGGCGACGGGCGACGAGCGGCTCGGGTCGCTGCTGGTCAATCCGGGCGGGCCGGGCGCGTCCGGCGTCGAGTACGCGCAACTGGCCGGCTCCGTCGTCACCGAGCAGGTGCGTGAGCGCTACGACATCGTCGGGTTCGACCCTCGCGGCGTCGCCGACTCCACCCCCGTCGACTGCGTCGACGACCCCGAACTGGACGACTACCTCGCCGCCGACGCCACGCCCGACGACGACGCCGAGGTCGCCGACATGGAGGAGTCGATCCAGGACCTCGCCGCCGGCTGCGCGGCCCGCTCCGGCGACCTCGTCCCGCACATCGGCACCGTCGACGTCGCCCGCGACCTCGACGTGCTGCGCGCGGCGCTGGGCGACGAGAAGCTCAACTACCTCGGCAAGTCGTACGGGACGTTCATCGGCGCGCTCTACGCCGACCAGTTCCCCGACCGCGTCGGCCGGCTGGTCCTCGACGGCGCCATCGACCCCACGCTGACCGGCGACGACCTCGGCCTCGGCCAGGCGCGCGGCTTCGAGCGGGCACTGTCGGCGTTCCTGACCTGGTGCTTCAGCCAGGACGACTGCGCGCTCGGTTCGTCCGAGGACGAGGCCCGCGCCACCCTGGTGGCGCTCCTGCAGCAGGCCGACCAGGAGCCGCTGGCCACTGACGACGACAACCGGCCGCTCACCGAGGCGCTGGCGTTCTACGGCATCATCCTGCCGCTGTATCTCACCGCCGACGAGGGGTACGAGCCGCTCAACGAGGCGCTCGACCTCGCGCTCACCGAGGACGACGGCACGCTGCTGCTGACGTTCGCCGACCTCTACCTCGAACGCAACAGCGACGGCACGTACAACGGCAACGCCAACGAGGTGATCAGCCTCGTCAACTGCATGGACCACCCGGAGTCCGCCACCGCCGAGCAGGCGGAGGCCGGGCTGGCCGAGTTCACCGCGGTGTCGCAGGTGTTCGGGCCGTTCCTCGCCTGGGGCGGTTTCGGCTGCTCCGCGCTGGCCGACGGCCTGGCCGAGGCCGGCGTCGGCGCGACGGACGACCCCACCGCCACGCCCGCCGCGACCCCGGCGCCGCACCCGCCGGTCACGGCGCCGGGCGCCGACCCGATCCTCGTCGTCGGCACCACCGGCGACCCCGCCACACCGTACGAGTGGGCTCAGTCGCTGGCCGAGCAGCTGTCGTCCGGCGTGCTGCTCACCTATGACGCCACCGTGCACACGGCCTATCTCGCCGGCAGCGATTGCATCGACGAGGCCGTCGACGCATACCTGCTGGCCGGGACGGTGCCGGACGACGGCGCCAGTTGCGGGACGTGAACCGCGGCGGAGTATGCGGATAATGGGACGATGCGCCTGCGTCCGACGCTCCTCCGGGTCGCGCTCCTTCTGAGTGCGGCGGTGCTGCTGACCTCGTGCAGCGGCGACGACTCCGGGTCCGGCGGATCCGGCGGCACCGACGGTCCCACCGCTCAGGCGGAGGGACCCAAGGCGCAGCGGCTCCCGTTGCGCCTCGACGGCATCACCGACGAAGTGGCGTTCGGCACACCGCTGACGTTCACCGTCCCCAACGGTCACATCGACTCCGTGCAGGTGGCGCCTGAGGGTGGCGACCCGGTCGACGGTCAGGTCGGCGACGACGGCAGCAGCTGGTCGAGCTCGGCGCCGCTCGAGCCGGGCGGCGCCTACGCCGTCACCGTCGTCGCGTCCGACCGGCTCGGCATGGAGCACACGCTCACCGACTCCTTCGCCGTCGGCGCCGTGCCCGACGGCAACCGGCTCACGCTGAGCATGCAGCCCACCGACGGCGCCGTCGTGGGCGTGGGTGCGCCCATCACCGTCCGGTTCGACCAAGAGGTCACCGAGCGCGAGAACGTCGAGCAGGCCATGCACGTCGCGTCGAACCCGCAGGTCGAGGGGTCGTGGCACTGGGTGAGCTCGCAGGAGGCGCACTTCCGGCCCAAGGAGTACTGGCCGTCCGGCACCCAGGTGCGGCTGGACCTCGACCTCAACGGCGTCCAGGCCGGCGACGACCTCTGGGGCGGGCGCTCCTACGACCTCGACTTCACCGTCGGCAAGGCCCAGATCGCCACCGTCGACGCCGCCACCCACACCGTCACCTACAGCGTCGACGGCACCGTCGCGGCCACGTGGGACACCAGCCTCGGCGCACCCGAGTTCGCCACCCGCAACGGCACGTACATCGTGCTGGAGAAGTTCGAGACGCGGCAGATGACGTCGTGCAACGCGAACATCACCTGCGATCCCGGCGATCCCAACTTCTACGACCTCGAGGTGCCGAACTCCGTCCGCCTCACCTGGAGCGGCACGTTCGTCCACTCGGCGTCGTGGTCCGAGGGGTCACAGGGCTCGGCGAACGTGTCGCACGGGTGCATCAACCTCAGCCAGGCCAACGGCGCCACGTTCTTCCAGCTCGCCCAGTACGGCGACATCGTCACCGTCGCCCACTCCACCCGTGGGCCGGAGGACCTCCTCCAGCGCGGCGACCCCGGCATGGCCGACTGGAACCTCGGCTGGGACCAGTACGTGGCCGGGTCCGCCCTCGGCGCGCCCATCACCACCGACGCCCTCTGACTCGTCGGCCGGCCCGATTCGGTTCCTGAGCACTCGACGCCCTATACTCGTGCACCGTGCCCGGTTCGCCGGGCACGCGCCGCCTTAGCTCAGTCGGTAGAGCGATTCACTCGTAATGAATAGGTCGTCGGTTCGATTCCGACAGGCGGCTCCACCACCACGTCCCGGCCGGTCAGGCCCATCCTGACCGGCCGTTCGCATGCACGGAGGTGCCGGGTCGATGTCGCGCGATGCCGCCGAGCGGCGGGCCGCCCTGGTCGCTTCGCTGTGTGAGCGGGGCGCGATCCGCACCGCGCGCCTCGCCGCCGCCGTCGCGGCAGTGCCCCGGCACCTGTTCGCTCCGGAGGCCTCGCTCGAGGCGGCGTACGCGGACGACATCGTGGTCACGAAGCGCGACGCGCAGGGCACCGTGACGAGCTCGGTGTCGGCGCCCTGGCTGCAGGCGTCGATGCTGGAGCAGGCCGGCATCGAGCCCGGGATGCGCTGTCTCGAGGTCGGCTCGGGCGGCTACAACGCGGCGCTGATGGCCGAGCTCGCCGGTCCGGACGGCAGTGTCACCAGCGTCGACATCGACGCGGACATCGTCGATCGAGCCCGGCGATGCCTGGCCGCCGCAGGGACCGAGCGCGTGCGGGTGGTCCTCGGCGACGCCGAGTCCGAGGTGCCGGAGTACGCACCGTACGACCGCATCGTCGTCACGGTCGGCGCCTGGGACATCCCGCCGGCCTGGCTCGCCCAGCTCACCGCCACCGGCCGGCTGGTCGTGCCGCTGGGGCTGCGCGGGCACACCAGGGCGATCGCGTTCGACCGCAGCGGCGACGCACTGGTGAGCCGGTCGCACGAGCTGTGCGGTTTCGTCGCCATGCAGGGCGCGGGTGCCCGGCCCGAGCACGTGGTGCGGCTCGGCCCCGGTGTCGAGCTCCGCTTCGACGACGACCCGCCGATCGACGTCGACGGGGTTCGGGTGGCCGTGCGGGGGCCGCGTACCGAGCGGTGGTCCGGCGTCACCGTCGGCCCGCAGGAGCCGTTCGACGGGCTCCAACTGTGGCTGGCCACCCAGGTCCCCGGGTCCGGCCGGCTACGCTCGGCCCGCGCCGACGCCGCCCTCGTGGGGATCGAGCCGGCCACACCACCGCTCACGCCGGCTTTCGTCGACGGCGGCAGTTTCGCCTATCACGCCCTCCGCCGCGTCGACCCCGCCAGCGGGTGGTGCGAGTTCGGCGTCCACGGCCACGGCCCCGACGCCGTCCCGCTGGCCGAGCGTGTGGTCGAGCTGATCCGGACCTGGGACCGCGACCACCGGTACGGCCGGGCGCCGGTGATCTCCGTCCATCCGGCCGGATCGTCCGTCGGCCGGATGGCGCCCGGCGCGGTCATCCTCCGGAAGCGGCACACCGTGGTCACGATCGACTGGTCGTGACCACCGCCGCGGCCAGGCGGGAGCGCGTGATCTCGTCCTGGTGCAGGACGGCCCAGTCGGCGACCGCGGAGAGCGGGCCGAGCAGGGACTCGCCGAGCGGGGTGAGCCGGTACTCGACCGCCGGCGGCACCGTGGGGAACACCTCCCGATGCACCAGGCCGTCCTCCTCCAGTCCGCGCAGAGTCCGTGTCAGCATCCGCTGGCTGATGCCCTGGATGCCGCGATGCAGCTCGTTGAACCGGTAGGGGCGCCGACCCAGCAGCACGACGATCAGCACGGTCCACTTGTCGCCGATGCGGCGCAGCACGTCGGTGACGGGGCACTGCTCGTACTCGTCGGCCGGCACCGGGCTCGGCAGCGGCGCGGCGACCACCGAGGGCACACCGGTGTGCGTATCGGACATCAAAGTGCCTTCTTCCCTGGACGGCGACGGTTACCGATGATGCTTGTACTTACTGTTTGATACCACCTCGGAGCATTCATGGACTCCCGCACCATCGTGATCAGCGGCGGCACCGACGGCATGGGGCGCGCGCTCGCGCTGGCCCGGGTCGCCAAGGGCGACCGTGTCATCGCCGTCGGCAGTAGTGTCGACAAGGGCGCCCGGCTCGTCGCCGACGCGGCCGCCTCAGCCGGGCGGGTCGAGTTCGTCCGGGCCGATCTCACGACCGTCGCCGGCACGCGGTCCGTCGTCGAGGCGGTGGGCCGGGCCACCGAGGTCGTCGACGCGCTGGTGCTGTTCGCGAACCGGGTGCGGCCTCGCCGCGTCGAGACCACGGAGGGGCTGGAGAGCACCTTCGCCCTCTACTACCTGAGCCGCTACCTGCTCAGCCACGGCCTCACCCCGGCGCTGTCGCGCAGCGCCACGCCGGTCATCGTCAACGTCGCGGGCGTCGGCGTCACGAAGGGGTCGATTCAGTGGGACGACCTCCAGCTGACCCGGCGCTACAGCGCGGTGGCCGCGCAGTTGCAGGCCGGCCGCGCCAACGACCTGCTCGGCGTCGGCTACGCGGCCCGCCACGGCGAGCGCGTGCCGTACGTCCTCTATCACCCGGGCTTCACCCGCAGCGGCGACCTCTCCACCCTCCCTCGGCTCACCCGCACCGCGATCAGGGTGGCGGCGCGGCTGTTCGCACGGCCGGTCGAGGCGGCGGTGGCGCCGATCGACGGCGGCTTCCTCGACACGCCGCCGTCGGAGCCGCTGACCGCCGTCGACCGCGCGCGGCACCTCCCGCTCACCCTGCCCACGCTCGACCCGGACGTGGCGGCCCGGCTGGCCGGCCGTACCGAGACCCTGCTCGAGGCGGTGGTCCGTAGTGGTCGGAAATGACGACTATGAGGAGTCTGCCTCGGCCGGTCTGATGGTCGATCCGGCGATGCGCAGGCCGTAGTGATCGATGACGTGGGTGTCGTGGAAGTGGCGTTTGGCGTGGTCACGGGCGGCTTCTTCGGCATGTGAGTACCGGGAGTACTCGCGCCCGGTCCAGGAGCACTTCGGGCAGCGGGCGCGGTACCGGACCGGGGTGTTCGGCTGAGCCACAGGCGCACGATATATCGATAGCCAAACTTTGGCTACTCGATCATTGACGGTCGGATGAGCAGGTGGTCGACAGCCGGGCTCCTGAGTACCAGCGGCTGTACGCCACGCTCCGGCAGCTGCGGGAAGAGCTCGGCCTCACGCAGACCCAACTCGGCGAACGGCTCGGCCTCACCCAGCGCAAGGTGTCGCTGTTCGAGTCCGGCGAGCGGCGCATCGACGTCATCGAGCTCGGCCGCTACGCGCGCGGCCTCGAGGTCCCCCTCACCGAGATCCTCGACCGCGCCGGCATCGACTACTCCTGAGCCTGGCGATCAGGCCGGCGCCACGCCCTGCTCGCGCTCGGCCCGCCGCCGGCGCTGCTCGACGGGATCGGGGCCGGGCGACGGAGCCCACGGCGGCGTGCGGTCATCTTCGGAGCCCCTGCACCAGGGGTTCTCCCGCTCTACCAGGCATGCATGCCTGGTAGAGCGGGAGAAGTCCTGGTGGGGTGGGCGATCCTTGATGATCATCGCCGTCCACGGGCCTAGAAATCCGGCGACCGGTGTCACTCGGGGGCTGGAGGCCGAGCGAAGCTAGGCGTGGTGCGCCGCGTGATGGGCGGCGAGCAGGTCGTCGCCCCAGTCGTGGCGCAGGTCGCGCCAGACGGAGTGGATGTGGTTCGCGTCGTGCTGGGTGTTGTCGTACTCGAGCAGGAACGTCGGGCCCAGGACGGCGTAGTAGTGGCCGTGGCCCGGCTCGACCGGGCCGGCCCAGCGGAACGTGACGCGCTCCAGGCCGGCCGCGACGA
The DNA here is from genome assembly GCF_003427025.1 of Jiangella endophytica. Classification (GTDB taxonomy): domain Bacteria; phylum Actinomycetota; class Actinomycetes; order Jiangellales; family Jiangellaceae; genus Jiangella; species Jiangella endophytica. The sequence continues at coordinate 34,058 of NZ_QVAI01000002.1, read as the reverse complement.
TCTCGGCCCAGGCCGGCTCCGCCGCGGCCGTCGTCACCCGGCCGAGGTACTGGCGGATCAGCCGCTCCAGCAGCTCCCGCCCGGCCGGTGGCAGGTCGCCGTACGCGAGTCCGGGCGCGATGCGGCCGGCGTCGGCGACCGGGTCGTCGCGGGTCAGGATGTCGTGCGGCGCCTCCGCCGACGTGACGGCGGCGGCCCGCTCGGCCGGAGGCAGCGACGTGACCAGCGCCCGGCCGAGGTCCTGCTCGGCCGCGAGCGTCCGCCGACCGGCACCCGGGAAGCCCGCCGGGATCGTGGCCGGGTTGGCGCCGAAGAACTGCGGCGTCGCCACCACCCGCCCGCCGGCGACCGTCGCCGTCACGGCCAGATGGTGCCCGCCCACCCGCCACCCCCACGGCGCCGGCCCGGGCGCCCCGAACACCCGGAACCAGAACAGCCCCGGCTGTCGCCGCTCCCAAGTCGCCACGCCGGCCGCTCGTTCGACCGCGCCGAGCACCGTCTCCAGGTCGATGATCGCCCGTGCGTCGGCGAGCCCGGCGGCGGACAGTCCGGTGGCCAGCAGCTCCAGCGCCGCCGACCGCTGCCCGTCGGACAGTTCGCCCAGCGCGACCCCGGGCCGGGACCGCGGCAGGTAGGTGAACGTGCGCCGGTCGGCGGCCTCGAACGGCGCGTGCGCCCGTGCCAGCTGGTCAGGGTCGAGCGCGGCGAGGAACGTCGTCGCCGCGGAGGTCATCGGATCGGTCATCGAACTCCACTCTGCCAGCCGTCGACGGGTCCTCGTCCTCGACCGGGACCGCCAGTCGCATGGTGAGTCCGCCGTCAGGCGTGGTCTCGGGGGTCAGCGTGCCGCCCATCGCCTCGGTGAGCCCGCGCGACAGCGCCAGCCCGAGCCCGACCCCGGTGCCGCTGTCGCCGAGCCGCTGGAACGGGACGAACACGCGGTCGCGCTGTTCCTCGGGGATGCCCGGCCCGTGGTCGACGACCCGCAGCTCGACGACGGCGTCGTCCTCGCGTCCGGTGATGGTCGGCGGCCGGTCAGGCGGGCTGAACCGCAGCGCGTTGCCGATGACGTTGACCAGCACCCGCTCCAGCAGGGCCGGGTCGACGTCGACGCGCGGCAGGTCGGCCGGCAGCTGCACCGTCACCCGCCGGCCCGGCTCGCCGAGTTCGTCGAGGGCGCGCGCGATGGTGTCGGCCGCCGCCGTGGGGCGCAGTGCGACGCCGAGCACGCCGGCCTGCAGCCGGCTGAGGTCGAGCAGGTTGGTGATCAGTTCGCTGAGGCGGTCCAGCGACTCGTCCGCCGTCGCCAGCAGTTCGGCCTGGTCGTCGGCGTCGAACCGGACCTCGTCGCTGCGCAGGCTGGTGACGGCGGCCTTGGCGGCGGCGAGCGGGGTGCGCAGGTCGTGGCCGACGGCGGCCAGCAGGGCGGTGCGCATGCGGTCGGCCTCGGCCAGGGTGCCGGCCGACGCCGCCTCGCGGGCCAGCCGCTCCTGACGTAGGGCGAGGGCCGCCTGGGCGGCGAACGCCTCGATCACCCGGCGGTCCTCGGCCGGCATCGCGGGACCGCGCAGCGCCAGCGACAGCACGTCGTCGATCGGCACCTCGACGTCGGCGTCGGCGGGCGTCAGGCAGGGTCGTTCGCCGACGCACGCCACGACGGCCCAGGCGGACGGATCCTCCTGACTGCCCGGCAGCCGCGGCACGCCGGGCACGCGCTCGAGCAGCGTCACCGACGTCAGCCCGTACGTCTCGACCAGCCGCTCCAGCAGCCCGATCAGCGGCCGGGGGTTGCCGACCATGCTGCCCGCGGCGGTGGCCAGGTTCTGCGCGTCGGCGCTGGCCCGGGCCGCCTCGCGGGTGCGCCGGGCCGCGGTGTCGACGACGAAGCTCACCGACATCGCCACCAGCAGGAACACCGCCAGCGCGAGGACGTTCTCGACCTGGTTGACCTGGAGCGAGTGGATCGGCTCGGTGAAGAACCAGTTCAGCAGCAGGAACCCGCCCGCGGCCGCCAGCAGCGCCGGCCACATGCCGCCGACCAGCGCCACCGCGATGACCATCGCGAGCAGCAACAGCTCGCCGGTCGCCATCGACACGTCACCGCGCAGCACCCGGACCGCGAGCACCAGCAGCGGCAGCCCGACCAGCGCCAGCGCGAAGCCCGCCACCTGACGGTGCCGCGACAGCGGGCTGCCGAGCGCGGCGGTCCGGCCGCGTCCGGCCTGCCGGTGCGGGACGAGGTGGACGTCCATCGAGCCGGCCAGCGACATCGTCGTCAGCGCGACGCCGTGGGAGAACAGCCGCGCCAGCCGGCCGCGTCGGCTCGCACCGAGCACGAGCTGGGTCGCGTTGACGCCGCGCGCGAACTCGATCAGCGCCGCCGGGATGTCCTCGCCGAGCACCTGGTGGTAGGTGCCGCCGAGGCTCTCGACCAGCAGCCGCTGCCGGGCCAGCAGGGTCGGGTTCGCGCCGACCAGCCCGTCGCTGGGCATGACGTGCACGGCCATCAGGTCCGCGCCCCTGCCGCGGGCGGCGATGCGCGCGGCCCGGCGGATCAGCGTCTCGCCCTCGGCCCCGCCGGTCAGCGCGACGACGACGCGTTCGCGGGCCTCCCAGGTGTCGTCGATGTGGTGGTCGGCGCGGTACCGGTCCAGCTGATCGTCGACCTTGTCGGCCAGCCACAGCAGCGCCAGCTCGCGCAGCGCCGTCAGGTTGCCGACCCGGAAGTAGTTGCCCAGCGCCGCGTCGACCTTCTCCAAGGCGTACACGTTGCCGTGCACCATGCGGCGGCGCAGCGCCTCGGGCGTCATGTCGACGAGCTCGACCTGGTCGGCGCGCCGCACCACGACGTCGGGGACGGTCTCGCGCTGCGGCACGCCGGTGATCCGTTCGACGACGTCGTTGAGCGACTCCAGGTGCTGGACGTTCACCGTCGACAGCACCGTGATGCCGGCGTCGAGCAGCTCCTCGATGTCCTGCCAGCGCTTCGCGTTCTCCGAACCGGGCACGTTGGTGTGCGCGAGCTCGTCGACCAGCGCGACCTCGGGTCTGCGCCGCAGGACCGCGTCGAGGTCCATCTCCTCGAACGTGCCGCCGCGGTACCGGACGGTGCGTCGTGGCACCACCTCGAGGCCGGCGATCAGCTCGGACGTCCGGGCCCGGCCGTGCGCCTCGACGAACCCGACGACGACGTCCGTCCCGCGCGCCAGCCGCCGATGCGCCTCCTCGAGCATGGCGAACGTCTTCCCGACGCCCGGTGCGGCGCCCAGGTAGATCCGCAGCTGACCGCGTCCCATAGCACCAGTCTGACCGCAGTGGACCGCCGATGCTCATCGGACGGGACGGCCGGTCCGTCCGGCGTGGTCCGGCTACGATCGGCGGCATGGAGCCGGCCGGCCGGGTGCTCGTCGTCGACGACGACGCAGGCATCCGCAAGACTCTCGCCCTGAACCTCAAGGCCCGGGGGTACACCGCCGATCTCGCCGGCACCGGCGAGCAGGCGCTGCAACTGGCCGCCCGCCACCACCCCGACGCCGTCATCCTCGACCTCGGGCTGCCCAGCATGGACGGCCTCGACGTCGTGCGGGGCATCCGCGGCTGGTCGTCCGTCCCGATCCTGGTGCTGTCCGGGCGGGGCACCGAGGCGGCCAAGGTCGAGGCGCTGGACCTCGGCGCCGACGACTACGTCACCAAGCCGTTCGGCATGGACGAGCTGTTCGCCCGGCTGCGTGCTGCCACCCGGCGTGCCGTCCTGCCCGACGGCAACGCCGTGGTCGAGACCGACGACTTCACCATCGACTTCGCGGCGAAGCGGGTCGTACGCGACGGCACCGCCGTCCGCCTCACGCCCCGCCAGTGGCACATCGTCGAGGTCCTGGTGCGGCATCGCGGCCGGCTGGTGACGTACGAGCAGCTACTGCACGAGGTGTGGGGCCCGGCGTACGGGACCGAGACCAACTACCTGCGGGTGTTCATGACGCAGATCCGGCAGCGGCTGGAGCCGGAGCCGTCGAAGCCGCGCTACTTCATCACCGAGCCCGGTCTGGGGTACCGCTTCCAGCTGCCGGCCGACCTGTAACCATTCGGTTGCGGTTGATCTCGGGATGTGTCACGTTGGGTGACAGTTCCGAGGTTCTGCTGGAGGCGAGTCATGTCGGACGAGGTCGTGCGTGAGGTCGACATCGCGGCGACGGAGGACGGCTGGGGCGGCGGGCTGGAGACGCTGGCCGACCTCGCGCGCAAGCAGGTGGCATGACCGCCGACCCTGAGCGAGCTGGTCCGGAAGCACCGGGCCGGCCGCGAGGTCCGCTACGGCGTCCGGTCCGACCGGCTCGCCGACACCGGCCGCTGGACCAACGCGACCGCGCTCGCCTGGGACCGCCGCCTCGACGCGCTCCGACGACTCGCCGAAGGCGATAGCTGACACTCCGTGTCAGTGAACGCCGCGCACCATCGTCGTATGGACACGACGCTGGAAGGCAAGGTCGCGCTCGTCACCGGGGCGTCGCGCGGCGCAGGGCGGGGGATCGCCGTCGAGTTGGGGGCGGCCGGGGCGACGGTGTACTGCACCGCGCGCACGACCCGGGCGCAACGGTCGGAGCAGGATCTCCCGGAGACCATCGAGGAGACCGCGGAGCTGGTCACCGCGGCCGGCGGCACCGGCATCCCGGTGCAGGTCGACCATCTGGTGCCGGAGCAGGTCGAGGCGCTGGTCGGCCGCATCGACGCGGAGCAGGGCCGGCTGGATGTGCTGGTGAACGACATCTGGGGCGGCGAGCTGCTGTTCAGCTGGAACGACCCGCTCTGGGAGCACTCGCTGGACAAGGGGCTGCGGCTGCTCCGGCTCGCCGTCGACACGCACATCATCACCAGCCATTACGCGCTGCCGCTGCTGATCCGGCGGCCGGGCGGCCTGGTCGTCGAGATGACCGACGGCACGGCCGACTACAACGCGACGAACTACCGGGTGACGTTCTTCTACGACCTCGCGAAGGCGTCGGTCCTGCGCATGGGGTTCGGGCAGTCCAAGGAGCTCGCGCCCCATGGTGCGACCGCCGTCGCGCTGACGCCGGGGTGGCTGCGCTCGGAGATCATGCTGAGCCACTTCGGTGTCTCGGAGGCGAACTGGCGCGACGCCCTCGGCGACGAGCCGCACTTCGCGATCTCGGAGACGCCGCGGTTCGTGGGCCGGGCGGTCGCGGCGCTGGCCGCCGACCCGGACGTCGCCCGGTGGAACGGGCAGTCGCTGTCCAGCGGGCAACTGGCGCAGGTCTATGGTTTCACCGACCTCGACGGGAGCCGGCCGGACGCCTGGCGCTACATCGTCGAGGTCCAGGACGCCGGCAAGCCCGCCGACGTCACGGGGTACCGCTAGGGAGACCACATGACGTCGGACTCGGCCGGCCGCATCCGCTGGGGCATCATGGGCACCGGCGGCATCGCGGCCTCGTTCGCCCGCGACCTGCAGCTCGTCGACGACGCCGAGGTGGTCGCCGTCGGGTCGCGCAGCGACGACAGCGCGAGCGGCTTTGCCGGCCGGTTCGACGTCCCGCGGGCGTACGGCTCGTACGAGAAGCTGGTCGACGACCCCGACGTCGACGTCGTGTACGTCGCCACCCCGCAGACGGCGCACGCGGCGAACATCAGGCTCGCGCTCGAGGCCGGCAAGCCGGTGCTGTGCGAGAAGCCGTTCACCGTCACCGCCGCCGAGGCCCGCGACGTCGTCGAGCTGGCGCGCGAGCGCGGGCTGTTCCTCATGGAGGCGATGTGGACGCGGTTCCTGCCGCACTTCCGCCGCATCGACGAGCTGCTGCGCTCGGGCGTGCTGGGTGAGATCACGACCGTCGTGGCCGATCACGGGCAGGCCATCCCGGCCGACCCCGGTCACCGGCTGCAGCGGCCCGACCTCGCCGGCGGCGCGCTGCTCGACCTCGGCATCTATCCGGTGTCGCTGACGTCATACGTGCTGGGCCGGCCCGACACCGTCAGCGCGGCGGGGACGATCTCGCCGAACGGCGTCGACGCCCAGACGTCGGCCGTGTTCACCTACGCGAGCGGCGCGCACGCCGTCGTCACGACCACGCTGCGGGCGCGTACGGCGAACCGTGCGGTCATCACCGGCACCCGGGCGCGCCTGGAGATCGACGACGTCTGGTACGCGCCGACGTCGTTCTCGCTGCTGCGTCCGGGGTCGCCGGAGCCCGAGCGATACGAGCACACCCGCGTCGGCGGCGGCCTGCGCCACCAGGCGGTCGAGGTCGGCCGGCTGCTGCGCGCGGGCGCCACCGAGAGCGCCGTCATGCCGCTGGATGAGACGGTGGCGATCATGGAGACGCTCGACGAGATCCGCCGGCAGATCGGGTTGCGCTTTCCCAACGGGTAGCGGCCCCCGCGCCAACCGGCCTCGGGTAGGGCATCATCCTCCTGAGGAGGGGGCCATGACAACGATGCTCATGCCGGGTGTGACGCAGACCCGCCACCCGACGCCGCGGCTCATCGTCAACACACTCTCGGTCGCCGGACGCGACACCGGGGAACCGGTCGTGTTCGTGCACGGCAACGTCTCGTCCAGCGTGTTCTGGCAGCCGGCGATGCTCCGGCTGCCCGAGCGGTTCCGCCCGGTCGCGGTCGATCTGCGCGGCTTCGGCGGCACCGAGACGCGGCCGGTCGACGCCACCCGAGGCGTCCGCGACTACGCCGACGACGTCGCCGGGCTGCTCGACGTGCTCGGGCTGGACGACGCGCACCTCGTCGGCTGGAGCATGGGCGGCGCCGTCGTGCTGCAGCTGCTGCTGGACGCACCGTCGCGGTACCGGTCGGTCACGCTGGTCAACCCGGTGTCGCCGTACGGCTTCGGCGCCACCCGCGGCGCCGGGGGCGCACTGGCCGACCCGTCGGCGGCCGGGTCCGGCGGTGGCGCGGCCAACCCGGAGTTCGTGGCCCGGCTGCGCGACGGCGACCGCGGCGACGACGGCGCGCTGTCGCCTCGCCAGGTCATGCTGTCGTCGTACGTGAAGCCGCCGTTCGTGCCGGAGCTGGCCGACGCCTACGTCGAGTCGATGCTGACGACGGCGGTCGGCGACGACCACTATCCCGGCGACGCCGTGCCCACCGACGCCTGGCCGGGGGTGGGCCCGGGCACCCGCGGCGTCCTCAACACGATGGCGCCGACGCACCTGCGGCTCGACGGCCTCGACGCGATCGACCCGAAGCCGCCGATCCGCTGGATCCGCGGCGCCGACGACGTCATCGTCTCCGACACGTCGCTGTTCGACCTCGCCTACCTCGGCGCCATCGGCGCCGTGCCGGGCTGGCCGGGCGACGATGTCGCGCCGCCGCAGCCGATGGTCGCGCAGACCCGTGCCGTCCTCGACGCCTACCGCGCCGCCGGCGGTGTCACGAGCGAGACCGTCATCGACGACGCCGCGCACAGCCCGCACATCGAGAAACCGGACGACTTCGTCGCCGCGCTGGTCAGCGGGTTGGACGAGCGATGACGCTCGGGGTCGCAGTCGACGGTGGGACGCTGGCGGTACACGAGCTGGGACGCGGCGCGGCCGGCGCGCCCGTCGTCATGGCGTTGCACGGCATCACCGCGAACGCGCTGGCCTTCGGGGCCGTCGCGCAGGCGCTCGACGGTGAGGTCAGGCTGCTCGCGCCCGACCTGCGGGGCCGGGCCGACAGCAGGTCGATCCGCGGGCCTTGGGGGCTGGCCGCGCACGCGGCCGACGTCGTCGCCGTCCTCGACGCCGCGCGGGTGGAGTCGGCGGTGCTGCTCGGCCATTCGATGGGCGCCTACGTCGCCGCGCTGACGGCGTACCTGTACCCGTCGCGCGTGTCGTCGCTGGTCCTGGTCGACGGCGGCGTCGCGTTCCCGGCGCCCGACGGCGACATCGACGCCGCGCTGGAGCAGGTGATCGGCCCGGCGATGCGGCGACTGACCATGACGTTCGCCGACGAGGCCGCGTACCTGGACTTCTGGCGCGAGCATCCGGCCGTCGGCCCGGCCCTCGACGCGTCGTACGGCGGCCGGCTGACGGCGTACCTGCGCCACGACCTCATCGGCACCGACGGCGACCGCCACTCGTCCTGCGTGCTCGATGCCGTCCGTGCCGACGGCGCCGACGTGCTGGCCGATCCGGTCGTGCTGCGCTCACTGCGCGACGGCACGGTCCCGGCGACCCTGCTGTACGCCGCGCGCGGCCTGATGGACGAGCCGGAGGGCCTGCTCGACGCCGATCGCATCGCGGCCGCCGGTCTGCCGCCGACCGTCCGGGTGATCCCTGCCGGCGGCGTCAACCACTACACCGTCCTGTTCGAACCCCAGGCGGTCCGGCTGATCTCCTACGCCGTCGGCACCTCGGTCTAGCCCTCGCGACGCGCCCAAGTTGATCTTGGAGTTCTTCGGCAATCGCGGGTGAATTTGTCCGATTGATGGACGAAGAACTCCAAGATCAACTTGGGTTTGGGGTGGGGTCAGCGGGCCGACCAGCCGCCGTCGAGGACGAGGTCGGTGCCGGTGATCGACTGGGCCGCCGGACTGGCGAGGTAGGCGACCGCCTCGGCGACCTCGTCGGGCTCGATCAGGCGCTTGATCGCCTCGTTGGCCAGCAGGATGTCGCTGACGACGCGGTCCTCGGGCAGGCCGTGCACCTCGGCCTGGCCGGCGATCTGCGCCTCGACCATGGGCGTGCGGACGTAGCCGGGGTTGACGCAGTTCGAGGTGACGCCGTGCGGGGCGCCCTCGAGTGCGGTCACCTTCGACAGCCCTTCCAGGCCGTGCTTGGCGGCGACGTAGGCGGACTTGAACGGGCTGGCCCGCAGGCCGTGCGCGCTGGACACGTTGACGACGCGGCCCCACCCGCGCGCGTACATGCCGGGCAGCGCGGCCCGGATGAGCAGGAACGGCGCCTCGAGCATGAGCCGGAGCATGAACGCGAAGCGCTTCGGCGGGAACTCCTCCAGCCGGGCGACGTGCTGGATGCCGGCGTTGTTGACCAGGACGTCGACGTCCAGCGCGACCGCGGCCAGGGAGGCGGTGTCGGAGAGGTCGACCTGCCACGGCTCGCCGCCGCAGCCGGCGGCCACGGAGGTCGCGCGCTCGCCGTCGACGTCGGCGACGATGACGTGGGCGCCGGCCGCGCCCAGCCGCCCGGCCACGGCGGCGCCGATGCCGCCACCGCCGCCGGTGACCAGTGCCCGCCGTCCGTCCAGATCGAGTTCGGCCATGACGGCACCCTAGGTGTTGCGGGGCGAGATGTTGTCGACGGCTGACGCCGGGTTGACCTTCGAGTTGGTTGAGACCCGACGATGTTCGGGTGGCTGACCCGGAGTTGATGTCGATCGGCGCGTTCGCCAAGCTCGCCGGACTGACTGCGAGCGCGTTGCGGTTCTATGACGATGCCGGCTTGCTTCGTCCCGAGCAGGTCGACCCGCTGACGGGGTACCGGTTCTACAGCGAGTCGCAGCTCGTGCGTGCCACGCGGTTGCGTCACTTGCGCGAGATCGGGATGCCGCTGCCCACCATCGGCAGGTTCTTCACCGCCGGCGCCCAGGAGGCGGCGCGCCTGATCGACGATCAGGTCGCCAAGGTCGCCGTGGAGGCCACCGGGATTCGACAAGCCGCTGCGACGCTCAAGGCGTCCCTCGGTGAGGGCGCTTGCCTCAGTCTCTGCGTGCTGCCGGGCCCGGTCCTCGCGGCGGCTGTCGATCAGGTCCTGGCCACCACCATTCACGACCCCGAGATCCCTGTCTTGGGTGGTGTGCGCCTGGAAGCAGATCCCGACGCCATCTCGCTGACCGCGACCGATCGCTACCGCCTCACCACGCGAACGCTGGTGCCGAGCCAGCCGTCTGCCGCTTCTTGGGCAGGGACGCTAGCCGGAGACGATCTCCAAGCCACGACCTCGCGGCTCCGGCGAAGTCTCACCGTGACGCTGGAAGCGGGCGAACGGACCCTGGACCTCCGTACGGTCGACGGCGCCGTGGTGCACTGCCGCTTGCTGACCGAGGTCTTCCCTGACGACCGGCGCCTGATCGGTGCACTCCCACCGCTGACGCATCGCGTCACTGTCGAGAAGCAGCAGGTCGTCAAGGCACTGGAACAGCAGGCCTCCGAGAAGGTCGGTCTGCGGGTAGCGGGTGGCCGGCCGAGTCTCCTGCTGGCCGACGACGTCGTGGAGCTCGACGGCACGGCGACAGGTCCCGACCTGACGCTCTGGTTCGAGCTGACCACGGTGTACCCAGCGTTGAGCCACGCACTAGGCAACGACCTGATGCTCGACCTCCGCGGGCCCGAGCACCCGGCCACCGTCCGATCAGCCGACGACGGCGACCTCACCACTCTCATCATGCCCTGCCGAAACCCGGCGTCGTGACCGACACCACGACGCCCTGAACGACGGCCCGAACGCCGCGATCGCCACCGAAGATGACAAGGACTGAACCACTCTCATGACCGCAGCTGCCGCCACACCCGATCCGACGATGGAAGCCATCAGCAAAGCCGTGGTCTCGGGACGCGAGGGCAACATCGCGTCGGCCCGATGCGACCTGCTCGCCATCTGGCAACAGATCGGAGCCGCAGGCGACCCGTTCCACCGCTGCACGCTCGCTCACTACCTGGCTGACCTCCACGAAGACCCCGCAGAGGCACTCATCTGGGACGTCCGCGCTCTCGATGCCGCCACGGCCCTCACCGATGAGCGTGCTCAGCAATTCGACGTCGGCTTCGATGTGGCCGGCTTCCTGCCGAGCCTGTACCTCAACCTCGCAGACAACTTTCGCCGCCTCGGTTCGTTCGACACCGCGAACACCCACCTGTCGACTGCCAGAGAGCTCAGTGACGCATTGTCGGCAGGTCCGTACGCGGATCAGATGACGCAGTGGATCACACAGGTCGCGGACCTCATCGACAAGAAGTCGGTGCAAAGACTCGCGGGGCAGGCAGCCACACATGATGGTGGCGAGGAGTGACACACAGGAACGCGCCACCGACTCTCGAAGGGCGCCGTCGGCTCATCGAGCGATGCCGCACCAGGCCGCCAAGGTCGACCGCCAGCAGCACGGCTCCAGGCTGGCGTCACCAACGTCCTGCCCTCCTACGCCTCGTCCTGCCCAAGTCGTCTGACTAGAGTCAGAGAATGGACGAGACGATGGTCGCGCAGGTGCGGCGGTTCAACCGCGTCGTCACGCAGCAGGTCGGCGCGCTGAACGACCGCTTCCTGGCCCGCGACCGGCCGCTGGGCGAGTCGCGGTTGCTGTGGGAGATCGGCGAGGGCCGCGACGTGCGGTCGCTGCGCGCCGCGCTCGGCCTCGACTCCGGCTACGTCAGCCGGCTGCTGCGCTCTCTGGAGGCGGCCGGCCTGGTGACGACGCAGCGCGGCGCGGCCGACCGCCGGGTGACGCTGGCCCGGCTCACCGGCGACGGCCGGGCCGAGCGCGACCTGCTGGACGAGCGCAGCGACGCGCTCGCCGCGGAGCTGCTGGAGACGCTCCCGCATCGGCAGCGCGAGCGTCTGGTCGCGGCGATGGCAGACGTGGAGCGGCTGCTGACGGCGGCCACGGTGCGCTTCGCGGTGACCGACCCGGACGACCCGGTCGCCCAGCACTGCCTGCGCGCCTACGCGGCCGAGCTGGACGTCCGGTTCGACGGCGGGTTCTCCCTGGACCGTGGCATCCGTGCCGATGCCGCCGACCTGCGCCCGCCGAACGGGCTGCTCCTGGTCGCCACGCTGCATGCGACGCCGGTGGGGTGCGGCGGGCTGCTGTTCCACGACGCCGGGCCCGCGCACCTGAAGCGCATGTGGGTCGACGAGTCCGCCCGCGGGCTGGGCCTCGGCCGCCGCCTGCTGGAAGAACTGGAACGCCAGGCTGCGGAGCACGGTGCGCCCGCCGTCCGGCTCGAGACGAACGCGGCACTGACGGAGGCGATCGCGCTCTACCGGTCGGCGGGCTACACCGAGGTGCCGGCCTTCAACGCCGAGCTGTACGCCCATCACTGGTTCGAGAAGGTCCTCCCGCCGTGGGAATGACGGCCCCGGGCTGCGATCATGGAGCCATGGCGGAACGCAAACCGCCCGGCATGGGCTTCGAATCGTGGATCGACCGGCAGGTCCGCGAGGCTCAGGAACGCGGCGAGTTCGACGACCTGCCGCTCGCCGGCAAGCCGCTGCCGCCCCGCCGTCCGGGCGACGAGTACAGCTGGATCCGCGAGAAGCTGGCCCGCGAGGGCGAGTCCACCGATGCCCTGCTGCCGACGCCGCTGCGGCTGCGCAAAGAGATCCACAAGCTACCCGAGGCGCTCCGCGACGTCCGCTCCGAGCAGACGGTCCGCGACGTCGTCGACGAGCTGAACGAGCGCATCATGCAGTGGCTGCGCGCGCCGTCCGGCCCGAACATCCCGGTCGCGCTGGTCGACGCCGACGCCGTGGTCACCGAGTGGCGCTCGGCCCGGGCCGAGCGCATGGCCGCCGAACAGCAGGTGCGTGCCGAGCGCGCCGCCGCGGCGGCGCAGGCGGCCGCGGCCGAGCGCGCCGCCGCGGAGGAGGCCCGCCGCAACAGCCGCAAACCGCTCAGCCCCTACACCTGGCTCAACTGGTGGCGCCGGCAGCTCGGCCGGCGGACCGGCCGAACGCCCTGACCGGCCCCTACTCGCTGAAGTACTCCGCGAGCACCGGGACCTGCGCGGCCGCCTTCACCATGTGCGTCTGGCCGGGCAGCGTCCGGTGCTGCGCGTTGGGCAGCACCTCGGCGAGCCGGCGCTGGCTGCCCCGCATGTACTCAGGGCTCTTGCCGCCGTCCATGACGAGCGCCGGCTGCGTCACCGCGGACCACCGGTCGGCAGGGAACGGCTTGCCGTAGCCGGTGTCGCCGAGCACGCGGTAGTCGTACGGGATGGTGTGCGCGACGGCCATCAGCTTCTTCCACGCCTTCGTGCGGCGCATGATCGCGACGACGATCGACGGCGTGCCGACGGTCTTCATGAACAGCTTGACGACGTCGCTGCGGCGGTCGGCGGCGACCAACTCGTCGGTGCGCGACACCAGGTCGGCCGGCCACGGCTTCCCGGTGTCGTCGGTGATGGCAGGCAGTTCGTAGAGCGCGAGCCTCGTGACGCCGGAGCCGGGCCGCTTCGCCGTCTCCAGTGCCAGCGCGGCGCCGGACGAGCAGCCGTACATGAACACCTCGCCGCCGGCCGCGGCGATCAGCGCCTCGAGGTCCTCGGCCTCACGGTCGACGGCGTACGGCGCGGTGTCGCCGCTCTCGCCACGCCCGCGCCGGTCGTAGAGGTAGACGGTGAACCTGGCGGCCAGGCCGTCGGCGAGGTCGGCCATCGGGCCGAAGTCGCGATAGCACATGGCGCCGTCGACGAGGATCAGCGGCGGGCCGGAGCCGACCTTCGTGTAGGCGATGGCGGTGCCGTCGGCCGAGGTGACGGTGCTGGACATGAGCGTGACTCTCCTTCTGGGTCGGATCAGCCGAAGACGCGGGCCAGCCAGGCCTGCCAGGCGGTGTCGGTGTGGCGGTGCGCGTCGTCGGCGAAGACGTGATGGGCGGCGATCATCGGACCGCGGAACCCCTTGATGAACCGGAACAGCGCATCGTCGGTGCGGATGCCGAGGGTGTCGGCGTTGACGTAGTACACGACGCCGTCGACGGCTGCGCCGTCCGCGAGCCGCAGGTGGGCGTCGTCGCCGGGCCTGGCCGGGGCGGTGAGCCCCAGCTCGCCCCGCAGCGTGGCCCATGCGCGGTCCCAATCGGCGATCGGCGGGCCGAACGCCGTGACAGGCGTGGCCGTGCGGCCGGCGAAGTGCGCGAGGTACTCGTACAGCGTCCGGAAGAACATCTCGTGGCCGCGCGACATCGCCTCGAACTCGTCGGCCCAGTCGTCGCCGGGGAGGAAGCCGCTGGCCACCACCCGCAGCGTCGTGCTGCCGCGGTCGCGGCCCTCGAGCAGGAACTCGTAGGCGACGAACCGGCCGTCGGGCGCCGGCTCGCTGCCGTAGGCCAGCCGCTTGCCGGGCTCCCAGGCGGTGACGTCGTGCGTCGGCGCGTAGCCGCCGAAGTCGAGGCGGACGCTGCCGTCGGGCCCGGGCTCGACCTCGGCCCGGCCCATGAACCACGAGTCGATGCCGGGACCGGTGGCGATGGCCTGCCAGATCTGCTCGGGGGTGGCGTCGAGGTCGCCCTGCTCGGCGGACTCGAACCGGTGACCCATGCTCAGGACTCCTTCGGGGTGTCGACACTCGGGTGGACGGCGACGACGACGCGGTGCGTGCGCCCGCCGGCGGCGGACTCGTCGTGGTACTTGGCGACCAGTGTGGTGACGGCGCCGGCCAGCTCTTCGGCGAACGCGGCGCGATCGGCGGCGGAGGCGAAGCGCACCTCGCCGTCGATGGCGAACGTGGCCACCCGCTTGCGCGCCTTCGCCGACGCCGTGATGAGCAGGCCGACGTCGCGGACCAGCTTCGACGCCAGCGCCAGCAGCCAGCGGGCGGACAGCTTGTCGGGCGCGCGGGACGGGTCGGGCTGTACCGCCGCGAGCGCCGTCGGCGAGATGACGTACGACGCCGCGGTCGCCTGGAGCACGCGCTCGGTGACGTTGCCCTTCTTCCGCTCCTCGACGAGTTCGACCAGGCCGTGTCGTTCGAGGGTGCGCAGGTGGTAGTTCACCTTCTGCCGGGCCAGGCCGACGCGTGCGGCCAGCATGGTGGCCGACCCGGGTTCGGCGAGCTCGGCCAGCAGCCGGGTTCGCATGGGGTCCAGCGACGCCTCCGCCGCTGCGGGGTCCTCGATCACCGTGACGTCCTGCATGTCGGGAAGCCTGTCACCGACAAATCAATTTGTCAAGGCTAGTCAGACTGTCGGAGGTCTTGGCTCTTGAGACTTTTGATGCGAACATGTGTTCGTGGCCAGTCGGGCGACCATCCTGCACGCCGACCTCGACGCTTTCTACGCGTCGGTCGAGCAGCGCGACGACCCCGACCTGCGCGGCCGGCCGGTCATCGTCGGCATGGGCGTGGTCCTGGCGGCCAGCTACGAGGCCAAGGCTCGCGGGGTGCGCACGGCGATGGGCGGCCGGCAGGCGCGCCGGCTGTGCCCCGACGCGGTCGTCGTCTCGCCGCGCATGTCGGCCTACTCGGCGGCCAGCGAGGCGGTCTTCGAGGTGTTCCGGCGGACCACGCCGATGGTCGAAGGTCTCTCCATCGACGAGGCGTTCCTCGACGTCGGCGGGCTGGCGAAGATCTCCGGGTCGCCGCCGGAGATCGCTGCCCGGCTGCGTGCCGACGTGCTCCGGACCGTCGGGCTGCCGATCACCGTCGGCGTGGCCCGCACGAAGTTCCTGGCCAAGGTGGCCAGCGCGGTGGCCAAACCGGACGGGCTGCTGGTCGTCGAGCCCGACCGCGAGCTGGCGTTCCTGCACCCGCTGCCGATCGAGCGGCTCTGGGGTGTGGGGGAGAAGACGGCGGTCAAGCTGCGCCAGCGGGGCATCCTCACCGTCGGCGACGTCGCCCGGGTGGCGGAGCGCTCGCTGGTCGCCATCATCGGCCCGGCGGCCGGCCGGCACCTGCACGCCCTGGCGATCGGCCGCGACCCGCGCCGCGTCGTCGTCGGCGTGCGGCGCCACTCCATCGGGTCGCAGCACGCGCTGGGCAGCCGGCGGCGAACGCCGGCCGAGCTGGACGCCGTCGTCGTCGGCATCATCGACCGGGTGACCCGGCGGCTGCGGGCCGCCCATCGGGTCAGCCGCACCGTGGTGCTGCGGCTGCGCTTCGACGACTACACCCGTGCGACGCGCTCGCACACGCTGGCCGAGCCGACGTCGCACACCGGCCAGTTGCTCACCGTCACGCGCAACCTCATCGCGGCGGTGGCGCCCACGATCGAGCAGCGCGGGCTGACGCTCGTCGGCGTCGCGTTGAGCAATCTCGAGGACGACGACCCGCTGCAGCTGCCGCTGCCCATCGACCGTCACGGCGGCAGCGTGCTCGACGCCACCGTCGACGACGTCCGCAACCGGTTCGGCACCCGCGCCGTCACCCGGGCCGTCCTGCTGAACCGGGACGAGGGCGTCGTCATGCCGATGCTGCCGGACTAGGGAGACACGCCCTGGTCACGCCGCACCCGGTAGCGCAGGTGGGTGGCCTCCGGGGTGTCGATGACCCGGACGATGTCCAGCTCGATCTGCGCCGGCAGCAGGTCGAACAGCCGGCGCCCGGCGCCGAGCAGCACCGGGACCTGGCTGATCTCCATCTCGTCCAGAACGCCGGCCGCCAGCGCCTGCTGGGCCGTATAGCCGCCCTGGACGTGCACGTTCTTCCCGCCGGCGGCGGCCTTCGCCTGTTCGACGGCGCTGGCGACGCCGTCGGTCACGTAGGTCACCATGGGGTAGCCGAACCGGGCGGCCGGGCCCGGCGGCCGGTGGCTGACCACGAAGATCGGGACGCCGTGCAGGTCCCCGCCCCAGTGGTCCATCAACTCGGCCGTCCGCCGCCCGGTGACGACGGCCCCGGTCGCCGCCATCTCGTCCATCAGGACGCCGGCCGGGCCGGTCACCTCGGCGAACTCGCCGCCCGGCGCGAACCACTCGTGCAGGCGATGACCCTCGGGGCCGCCGAGGAAGTCGTCCGGCGCGGCGATGTAGCCGTCGACGGACACGGACATGTAGAGCACGGATGCGGACACGGGTTCCTCCGTCCAGCCGTCACTGTTCCCGTCCGCATGAACCGTGTCCCATGGGCACTGTTTCGGCAAGGCCCGGGCCGACGTCCTGGGGATGGTGGCCGATTCGCTGGGGTATTGATGACCGGGGCTTCTCGGGTCGATCGATTTCTCGTGTTGGACACCGCAGCCCCGGCCGTCGGAAGCTGGCGGCATGCTGCAGATCGCCCGGCTGGGCCGTACTGACATGGACCTCACCCGCGTGGGCTTCGGCGCCTGGGCCATCGGCGGCGCCGACTGGACCAACGGCTGGGGCGCTCAGGACGACGACGATTCCGTCCAGGCCATCAGGCACGCCGTCGAGTCGGGCGTGAACTGGATCGACACCGCCGGCGTCTACGGGTTCGGGCATTCCGAGGAGGTGGTGGCGCGGGCACTTCGCGACCTCCCGCCGGACGACCGCCCGTACGTGTTCACCAAGGGCGGGCTGGTCTGGGACCCGGCCGACCGGTCGAAGCCGGCCACCCGCGTCGGCGCGCCGGACAGCATCCGCCGTGACGTCGAGAGCTCGCTGCGGCGGCTGGGCGTCGAGCGCATCGACCTGTTCCAGATGCACTGGCCGGCCGGCGACGACACCCCGGTCGAGGAGTACTGGCAGACGTTCCGCGAGCTGGTCGACGAGGGCAAGATCCGTGCCGCCGGGCTGTCCAACCACGACGTCGAGCAGCTCGACGCGGCCGAGTCCGCCGGGCCGGTCGACGCGCTGCAGCCGCCGCTCAGCCTGATCCACCGCGCCGCCGCCGCCGACGTCATCCCGTGGGCGGCCGCGCACGACACCGGCGTCATCGTCTACAGCCCGATGGCCTCCGGCCTGCTCACCGGGTCGTTCACCGCCGAGCGGGCCGCGGCGCTGGGCGCCGACGACTGGCGCAGCCGCGACGGCCAGTTCACCGGCGACGGGTTGCGGCGCAACCTCGGGCTGGTCGAGGACCTGCGGCCGATCGCGGAGCGCAACGGCGTCGGCGTCGCGGCGCTCGCGGTCGCCTGGACCCTGCACGTGCCCGGGGTCACCGCCGCCATCGTCGGAGCACGGCGGCCGGGCCAGGTCGACGGCTGGATCGCCGCCGCCGGGCTCCGGCTCGACGCGGCCGACCTCGACGACATCGCCGCGGCCGTCACGGCGAACGACACCGGAACCGGGCCGGTGCGCCCCTGATCGTCGCGTCCGGACGGCATCGTGGCCCGAGTTGTCCGGAAACCGCCCCCATGAGGGTCGTCCAGCCGGAATGATGGTCCCCGTGGTGGCGGACGCTTCCGATCTGCGAGATGACACGCTCTGGCTCGGCGGTGCCTACGAGCTGGCCGTCGAGCTGGGCGAGCGCGACGACGCCCGGCTGGAGGCGGCGCTGACGACGCTGTGGGCGGCCGCGGACGTCGCCGGATGCCAGGCGGCGCACCGCGACGACCCGCGCACGTGGGCCGACGCGCCGTGCACCGTGGCGGCGCTGCAACGACACGGCCGGCTGGCCGGGCTGGTCGCACTGCCGCGGCGGCGCACCGTCGTGTGCGGGGTCCGCGCCGTCCGGCAGGTGTCCGGCACCGACTGGCTGGTGTTCTACATCCCGGTCGGCGCACTGGATCTCGCCGAGCCGCGCAGTGCCGCCTTCCCGTTCCGCGGCGGCGACTCCCTGCTGTGGCGGCGGCCGCTGGACCGTTGGCTGGCCGGTATCGGCGCACGGATGCACGCGACGGTGCCGTTCCGGCTGGCGCTGATCGGTCCCGAGGTCGCCGGGCTGACGACGGCGCGGTCGCTGGGCGGGCAGCCGCCGGCCGAGCGCTGGGCGGCGTACCTGATGCCGTCCGGCGCCGGCCTGGAGTACCACCAGGCCGACCGCTGACGCTCGCCGGGCGCATCCGCCGGGCGGGCGGTCGCACGGCGCGTTCAGCCGATGGGGTGCCGCATCCACACGTTGGGTTCGACGTAGACCGCGTAGTCGTGCTCGACGCTGCAGTGCACGGGGACCAGCGCCTGGGGGACCACGACGGCGCCGGTGGTGTCGAACGGGAGGCCGGTCCACTCGCGCCACTCGGCGAGCGTGCCGGCGATGACCATCGACCGTGGCGCGATCTCGAGGATCGTCGCGCCGGCGCGGGCGTGCACGCGCAACCACGGATCGGCCGGGAGGCCGTCGGGGCGGGTGCGGCGGGCGTACTCGCGCATCGGGGTGTGCGGCTCGAGGTGCTTCGCGCTGGGCCGCACCGGCGCGACCAGCTCGCTGAAGCCCAACCGGCGGACGTTGGCGTGCATGGCCGCGAGCAGCACCTGGGCGAGTCCCTGGCCGCGGCGGTCGGGCCGGATGGAGATCTCCAGCGCCGACACCAGCGTCGGCGGCGTGTCGCGGTCGCGGTCCTGCGCGGCCCAGCGGATGACGCCGTCCCAGCCGTCGTCCGGCAGCTCCCGCCGGTGCTCGCTGCCGAACTCGAACGGGACGGTGTACGCGAGCGCGATCGGGGTGTCCGGCTCCTCGTAGGCGACCAGCACGTGCTCGGGGTGGTTCGTCTCGACGTCCGGGTAATAGAGGTTGGCGGTCGGGTCCTGCTGCATGAACGGCGGCCAGAGGGCGGGCAGCCGGGACGGCATCGCGGCCAGGTCCGGCCGGCGGTCCAGCGGCTCGACGATCAGGTGCGCGGGCATGCGGCGGATTGTGCCACTTCCGCCTTCTTCCGCTCCGGAGGCGGGGACCTGAAGGAAACCGTAAGGAGGTCCCGGCATCGTTGGGGTCATCGAGAACGACGACAACAGGAGGACATCATGCGCAAGATCATCGAGTCGACCTTCATCACGCTCGACGGCTGCATCGGCGAGCCGCACGTCTGGGGCCAGCCCTACTGGGACGAGCAGCACAACAACTACAACGCGAAGCTGGTCGACGGCTCCGACGCGATGCTGCTGGGCCGCGAGACCTACGACGGCTTCAAGGAGGCCTGGCTGTCGCGGGCCGGCGACCCGATCGCCGACCGTATGAACGCGCTGCCGAAGCACGTCGCGTCCCGCACGCTCAGCGGCAAGCTGGAGTGGAACGCCCAGGCCCTCGAGGGCGACGTCGCTCAGGCCGTCGCCGAGCTCAAGCAGCAGCCCGGCGAGAACATCATCAAGTACGGCACCGGCGAGCTGGACCGCGCGCTGCTGGAGCACAAGCTGGTCGACGAGTACCACTTCTGGACGTACCCGGTCATCGCCGGTGGCGACGGGTACCGGCTGGGCGACGGCTTCGACGTCACGCACCTGAAGCTGATCGACCAGACGGTGTTCGAGTCCGGCATCATCGTGGGCGTCTACGCGCCCAAGTGATCCGGACCCGTGCGCGGCCGCCCGGCGAGGACCCGGGCGGCCGCGCCGGTCATGCGTGCGCCGTCGGCGACGGCCGCCTCGAACGCGGCGTCGTCCTGCGCCGAGCGGACCAGCGCCGTGACGCGCTCGGCCTCCAGCCGCTCGGCCGGTGACAGCGGGAACCCGCTGGCGTCGCGGGCGGCCACGGCGGCGCCGAGCACGACGGCGGCGTCGTGCGCCGCTCCGGCCAGCGCCAGGGCGGCGGCCGCACCCTCCAGCGCGGCCGTCTGATCGCGGCCCGCGGTGATCTCGACGCCGGCGTCGTGCGAGCGCAGGTGCAGGTCGAGCGCCGCGGCGGGGTCGCCCCGTTCGGCGGTGAGCAGCCCGAGCTCGTTCAGCACCATCGGCGTGTAGAAGGCGATCCCGGCCGTTTCGGCCTGCTCCTCGGCGCCCTGCATCAGGCGGGTCAGCAGCTCCTCGGCGGCGTCGAGGTCGCCGGACCGGCGCGCCGCGAAGCACACGCCGAGCGACGCGAACACCTGCGCGAAGTGGCCGCTGTGCTCGGCTGCGAGCCGCAGCGCCCGTTCACCGTGCTCGCGGGCGGAGGCGTGGTCGCCGGTCTGCACGTCGATCCAGGCCAGCCACGACAGCACCCCGGCCACCTCCGGCCACAGGCCCAGCGCCTCCGCCCGGGTCAGCGCGTCGGCGCACAGCCGTCGGGCGCGCTCGTAGTCGCCCGTGAGGTCGGCCTGCCCGATCAGCCAGTCGGTCGCCTGCAGCACGCCCCAGCCGTCGCCGAGCTCGGTGAAGATCCGCACGGCCTGCGACGCCATGGTCTCCATCGCCGCCGGGTCGCCTTCGACGTGCGCCCGCCGGGCCCGCAGCGTCAGCGCCGCGGCCTCGCCCCAGCGGTCGCCGCTCGCCGCGAACCCCGCGGCGGCGCCGTTCAGCAGCCGCTCGGTGGTGGCGGCGTCTCCGAGGTCGAACGTCGCGTGGCAGAGGAACCATTCCGCGCGGGCCCGCGCGGCGGCGTCGCGCGTCTCGTCGAACGAGCGCAGCGCCGCCTCGCAGCGCTCCGCCCAGTCGCTCTGGTCGCCCTGCAGGATCATGATGCCGGTGCGCCAGGTGAGCGCCTGGCCACGGACGGCCGGTGGCGCGTCGCCGACGATCGCCAGCGCCGTCCCCAGTGCGCGGCGGGCCTCCGTCGGCCGTCCGCGCAGCAGCCGGTACCACGCCAGCGCGCTGGTCAGGCGCAGCGCCAACTCGGCGTCGCCCAGCCGCTCGGCGGTGTCCAGCGCCGCGCGCAGATTGGCCGACTCGACGTCGAGCGTGTGCAGCCATTCGCCTTGACCGTGACCGCGCAGCTCGGCGTCGGCCCGCTCGGCCAGCCTGGTGTAGTGGCGGGCGTGCCGGGCCCGGATGACGGCGTGCTCGCCGGACTCGTGCAGCCGGTTGACGCCGTACGCGGCGACGGACTCCAGCAGCCGGTAGCGCGGCCCGCCGGCCCGTTCGTCGACCACGACCAGTGACCGGTCGACCAGCCGGGCCAGCAGATCGAGGACGTCGAGGTCGCCGTCGTCAGCGCAGACGGCCTCCGCGGCGGCCAGTGTGCAGCCGTCGGCATGCACGGCCAGTCGCCGGAGCACGGTCTGCTCGTCGGGTTCCAGCAGGTTCCAGCTCCACTCGATGGCCGCGAGCAGCGTGCGTTGCCGGGCCGGCCGGTCGCGCGGGCCGCTGCCGAGTGCGCGGAAGCGGTCGTCGAGGCGGTCCAGCAGCGTGTGCACACCCAGCGCGCGGACCCGGGTCGCGGCCAGCTCGAGCGCGAGCGGGATGCCGTCGAGCCGGCGGCACAGCTGGGCCACGGCCGGCCCGGTGGACGCGTCGAGCGTGAAGCCACGCGCCGACGCCGTCGCCCGCTCGACGAACAGTCGCACGGCGCCCGACTCGGCGAGGTGGTCGTCGGCGTCGGGCAGGTCGAGCGGCGGGACGTCCCAGAGCACCTCGCCGCTGAGCCCGAGCGGCTCGCGGCTGGTGGCGAGGATGGTGACGCCGGGCGCGGCGCGCAGCAGCCGCTCGGTGAGGGCGGCGGCGTGCTCGACGAGGTGCTCGCAGTTGTCCAGGATCAGCAGCATCCGGCGGTCGCGCAGCACCTCGGCGAGCCGGTCCGCCGGCGTGGCCGGCCGATCGCCCGGGTCGGCGGCGTCGCGGATGCCGAGCGCGGCCATGGTCAGCTCGGCGATGTCGTCGACTGCGCGACGGGGATGCGGCCGCTCCAGCGCGGCCAGCTCGACCAGCCAGCCGCCGTCGTCGTAGCCGTCCACGAGCGGCTGGGCCGCCGCCGTCGCCAGCCGGGTCTTGCCGACGCCGCCAGGCCCCGTCAGCGTGACCAGGCGCTCCTTGTCCAACAGGTCGCGCAGGTCGGCGAGCGCGCCGTCGCGGGCGATCAGCGGAGGCGGGGGCGGGAGGTTGGTGCGCGGCCGCGGCTCCCGCTCCGGCGCCAGCGTCGGATCCTGCTCGAGGATGGCCTGGTGCAGGGCGGCGAGCTCCGGCCCGGGATCCACGCCCAACTCGTCGGCGAGGCCGCGGCGGAACTCCTCGTAGCCGTCCAGCGCCTCGCGCTGCCGCCCGGCCCGGTAGAGCGCCCGCAGGTGGACGGCGCGCAGCCGCTCGCGGAACGGGTGGTCGGCGACCGGCGCGGCCAGCTCGGCGGCCAGGACCGTGTGCTCGCCCAGCTCCAGCCGTGCCTCGGCCAGCAGCTCGACCGCCGCCAGCCGCCGCTCCTCCCACCCGGAGGCGACGGTGCCGGCGAACTCGTGGTCGGCGAAGTCGGCCAGGACCGGGCCGCGCCAGAGGCCGAGCGCCTCGGTCAGCAGCTCCTTGCACCGGGCGGGGTCGTCGTTCGACTGCGCCTCGGCGACCAGGCCGGCGAAGCGGACGGCGTCGACGGCGTCGGTCTCCAGCGCGTAGCCCGGGGCGCGGGACACGACGAGGTCGCGGGCGCCCGGCTCGGCGTCGTCGAGGGCCTTGCGCAGCTGCGAGACGCGTACCTGCAGCGCCGCGCCGGGGTTGGCCGGCGCGTCGTCGCCCCAGACGTCTTCGACCAGCCCGTCGGCCGAGGCGGCCCGGCCCTGCCGCACGAGCAGAGCGGCCAGCAGCGCCCGCACCTTCACCCCTGGAACGGTGACGCCGACACCGTCGTCGGTCCAGACGGCCAGCGGGCCGAGGACGCCGAAACGCATGCGCTCACCCTAACGACGCCCGCGGCGGGGTTAGCGTGGCGCCCATGACGATCGAGGTGCGCGACTACGACCCGGGCTGGCCGGCGCAGGCCGACGCCGCGGTTCGCGAGCTGCGGGCGGCACTGCCCGGCCTCTTCGACGACCTGGAGCACATCGGCAGCACGTCGGTGCCCGGCCTCGCGGCCAAGCCGATCATCGACCTCATGGCGTCGGTGTCGTCGTTGGACGCCGTCACCGCCCGCGAGGACGCGCTGGTCGCGCTCGGGTACCGCCGGCTCGACACCGGCATGCGAGGGCGGCTGTTCTACCCGCGCGACGGCGACAGCGGCCGGCGTACCCACCACCTGCACGTCGTCACCGCCGACACCTGGGAGACCCGCAACGAGCGGCTGCTCCGCGATCACCTGCGGGAGCACGCCGAGGCTGCCGCCCGGTACGGCGCGCTGAAGCGGGGCCTCGCCGCGCGGACGGAGGACTCCGACGAGTACACGCGGGCGAAGACCGACCTCGTTCAGGAGCTGGTCGACGCCGCGCGGGCCGGGCGCGGGTTGCCGTCGGTGACGGTCTGGGAGTGATGTCCGGGGGCGGGGCTACGATCGGGCATGGCCGTGCGCATGGAGGAACGGTTCGGCGGCGACGACCTCGACACGAGCGTCTGGTTCCCCTTCTATCTCTCGCACTGGAGCTCGCGCGCCGAGTCGGCCGCGACGTATTCCGTGAGCGACGGCGAGTTGCGGCTGTCGATCCCGCCGGAGCAGGACCTGTGGTGCGCCGACCGGCACGAGGAACCGCTGCGGGTGTCGGCGCTGCAGACCGGCGCGTTCTCCGGACCCGCCGGTGGCACGGTGGGGCAGCAGCCGTTCGTGCCCGGGCTGACGGTGCGTGAGGAGCAGCCGCCGTTCTGGGGCTATACGCCGACCTACGGGCGGTTCGAGGCGCGGATGCGCGGCGTCGTGACCGAGCGGTCGATGGTGGCGTTCTGGCTGTCCGGCGTCGAGGACCGGCCCGAGCGGTCCGGCGAGATCTGCGTCATGGAGGTCTTCGGATCGGCGGCCCACGACGTCGGCATGGGCGTGCACGCGTTCCGCGACCCACTGCTGCACGAGGATTTCGCGACCCCGTGGCTCGACCTGGAGGTCTCCGAGTTCCACCACTACGGCGTCGACTGGCGGCCGGGCCGCGTCACCTTCAGCGTCGACGGCCGGGTCGTGCGCGTGGTGCACCAGGCGCCCGACTACCCCATGCAGCTGATGCTCGGCGTGTTCGACTTCCCCGCCCGCGGCGGCTCCGACGGCGATGTGCCGGAGCTGATCGTGACGCACGTGAGCGGCGAGCCGCTGCAGCAGGTCTAGGCTCGCCGCGTGGAGTTGGAGTTCAGCGGCGAGATCTGGCACTGGCGCGGCCCGTCGCCGTTCCACTTCGTCACCGTGCCCGCCGACGAGAGCGCCGAACTGGCGGAGGCGGCGGCGATGGTGACGTACGGCTGGGGGATGATCCCGGTGCGGGCCCGCATCGACGGCACCGAATGGACCACGTCGCTCTACCCGAAGGACGGCGGCTACCTCGTCCCCCTCAAGGACGTCGTGCGGCGGGGCGAGGACCTCCACATCGGCGACGTCGTCACGATCACCCTGTTCGTCGACGTCTGACCCGCGATGACCGAGACGACGGTGGCCGAGGTGCTGGCCGTGCTCGCCGCCCTCGAGGACCCGAGAGCGCGCGAGGTGAACGAGCGACACGGTGACGATCACGGTGCCGACCTCAGCAGGTTGCGCGCGCTCGCCAAGCGGTTGAAGACGCAGCAGGAACGCGCTCGCCGGCTCTGGGAGACCGGCGACACCGCGGCGCGACTCCTCGCTCAAGGATGACCCGACGTCGCCGGGCTGCACGTCTCCGTATGTGCCCGTCTGGATCGCCGAGATGGTGTGCCGGCGACGGCCATGATGCCCTGGAGCGGATGACGGGAATCGAACCCGCGTTATCAGCTTGGGAAGCTGGAGTTCTACCATTGAACTACATCCGCAGATGCCGCCCGTAGAGGCGGCACGTCGCCGAGCATACCGGTTCTCCCGGATGGTGCACACTTCCACCGCCCGCTGCGGCCGCAGCGTCGGCTGACCAGCCCCACAGGGCTGGGCCGGTGTCGCGTCGAACGGGCCCACCTCGTGACAACGCGGCAAACGATTGTCGCCACTGGCGCTGGTCCCGGGCCTGGTCACCTGGCTCCCGGAGGTCGCGTTCGGCTGATCACGCGGCCGGGACGGGCGCCCGCACCGGCAGCCGGACGGTGAACGTCGACCCCGCGCCGACCATGCTGGACACCGTCACGGTCCCGTCGTGCGCCTCGACCAGGTGCTTGGTGATGGCCAGTCCCAGGCCGCTGCCGCCGGTGGCGCGGGTGCGGGAGGTGTCGGTGCGGTAGAAGCGGTCGAACAGGTGCTCCAGGTGCTCGGGCGCGATGCCGGGACCGTCGTCGCGCACGGCCAGCACCACCTCGTCGGACACGATGTCGTGCGACACCCGGACCAGCACGGTGCTGCCGGTGCCGGAGTACTGGACGGCGTTGGCCACCAGGTTGCCCAGGGCCTGGCGCAGCCGGACCGGGTCGACGTCGGCGACGACGGCCGACGGCGCGGCGACCACCAGCTCCACCGACGAGGCCGACGCGGACGGCTGGTGCGCGGCCACCACCTGGCGGGTCAGCTCCGCGACCTCGGTGTCCTCGCGGTGCACGCGCAGCATGCCGGCGTCGGCGAGGGCGAGGTCCTGCAGGTCGTCGATCAGCCGCTGCAGCAGCGTGGACTCCTCGAGCAGTGACGACACCAGCTGCTCGTCCATGGCCACGACGCCGTCCTCGGCCGCCTCGAGGTAGCCGCGGACGTTGGCCAGCGGCGTGCGCAGCTCGTGCGCGATGTCGCTGACCATCGCCTTGCGCTGGCGTTCGTTCTCCTCGATCGACGACGCCATGGCGTTGAACGCGTGGCCCAGCCGGGCCACCTCGTCGTGGCCGGTCACCTTCACCCGGGTGCCGCGACTGCCGGAGGCCAGCCGCTGGGCCGCCGCCGTAAGCGTGCGGATCGGGTGCGACAACCGCCGGCCGGCGACGACGGTGATGCCGGTGGCGGCCGCGAGCACGCCGAGCGCCGTGAGCACCGTCCGCACCCAGCCGTCGCCGGAGAACGCGTCGAACCGGTCGGTCGAGCCGATGTACAGCAGCGCGGGATCGGCGAGGTACGGCTCCATGGCCAGCTCGTTCGCCCGGACGGAGCAGTCGGCGAAGGCGTCGAGGGCGGTCGAGTCGCCGGAGTCGACGGAGAGCTGGATCAGGCCGGTGTCCGGAGCGAGTGTGCGGGTGGCCGTGATGCCGGCGGCCGCCAGACACTGCTCGGCCAGCCGCACCTCCTCGCGGTTCAGTGCCTGGCTGGCCGCACTGGCCCTCGACAGCTCGGGCGGCACGCAGTCGCGGACCCCGGCGTCGATCGGGGCGACCCCGGACGTCTGCGCCGGCGTGCCCAGGACCGTGCCGACCGGCTCGGCCGACGTCTGCAGCACGGCGCCGTAGGGGCTGACGATGAACCCCTCGGCGCCGAGCCCCTGCAGACAGGTGTTGGCCTCGGCGGCAAGGCGCTCGCGCGTGTCGGCCTCCTGCTCGGTCAGTCGCCAGTCCATCGGCATCGTCATCGGGCCGGTGGCGCTGATGAAGCTCAGCTCGGTGCCCTCGCCCTGGATGCTGACGAGCTCGTCCGGCGCCGCGGCCCCGCCGCCGGGATCGGCGGTGGCGGTGCCGGACACGTCGTTCTCGACCACCGTCCCGCCGCCGGCCCAGGCGTCGACGGCCAGCGGCATGGCTGACGTCATGGAGAACCCGCCGGCCATGAGCCCCATCGGGGCCATGGGGTCGACCTCGGCGGTCGGCGTCGACGGCAGCGGCGGCGCGTCGCCACCGGACCCGGCGGAGTCGGCCAGCACGTTGCCGTCGGGATCGGTGAGGGCGACCCGGTTGCCCGTCGCGTCGGCCAGCTCGTCGACCAGCCGGCCGGCGCGGTCCCACGAGTCGTTGTTCTGCGCGTAGCCGATCAGGCTCTGGTAGACGTACGAGTCGGCGTCGAGGGTGCGCTCGAACTCGCCACGCAGCCGCTGGCTGGTGCTCTGGGTGGTGAGCCAGGCCGTGGCGGTGATCGAGATGACCGCCACGCCGAGCGACAGCACGAGCAGGCGGACGAACAGGCTACGACGCATCGCGCACCCCCGGTTGATCGGCCATCTTGTAGCCGACGCCGTAGACCGTCAGCAGGAACGCCGGCGCCGCCGGATCGGTCTCGATCTTGCGCCGCAGGTTCATGACGTGCACGTCGACCGTGCGGTCCAGCGCGTAGTGGTCGAAGCCGAACGCCTGCTCCAGCAGCTTCTGCCGCGGGAACACCCGGCCGGGCTCCGCGGCCAGGCAGGCCAGGATCTTGAACTCGGCCGGCGTCACGTCGATCTCGCCGCCGTCGACGAACACCTGGTGCCGTGCGGTGTCGACGACGAGGTCGCCGATGCGCAGCCGCGCGTCGGCGCTCCGGTGCCGCTCGGCCCGGCGCAGGATGGTGCGCACCCGGGCGACCAGCTCACGAGGGCTGTACGGCTTGGTGACGTAGTCGTCGGCGCCGAGGTCGAGCCCCAGCAGCAGGTCGTCCTCGGTGGACCGCGCGGTCAGCATGATGATCGGCGTGTCGGACTCGGTGCGCAGGATGCGGCACACGTCCAGGCCGTCGACGCGCGGCATCATCACGTCGAGCACCAGCAGGTCGGGCCGGCGCCGCCGGGCCTCGTCCAGCGCGGTGCGACCGTCGTGCGTGATGACGACGGAGTGACCCTCGCGCTCGAGGTAGCGGCGGACGAGCTCGGCCTGTTTGACGTCGTCCTCGGCCACGAGGATCCGGGCTCCCATGACATTCGAGTGTGGCAGGAACCTGTCAGGAACCTGTGAAGAGCGCGGATCTGACGGCTCCTTCACAGGTTCTTCACAGCGCCTTTCGCACCCTGCTGGCATGACGAATTGGCGAGCACGGGGCCGGCTGCTGGCATTCGCCTGCGTGGCGGGCCTGGCCCTGACCGGCTGTGGCGACGACGACGGCGACGGCGGCCAGAACGACGGGACGAACGGCGACTCCGCGGACCAGGCGAGCGGCGACGGCGAGGAGCTGAGCCCGCTGGAGGAGTACATGGGGGAGAACTCCGGCTTCGCCGGCGGCGGCCGCATGACGGTCGCCTTCTCGGCCGCGGACCTGGACGAGGACGATCGCCAGAAGATGCGCCAGGTCGAGGAGCTGGTCGCCGTCTGCATGGAGGAGGCCGGCTTCGAGTACATCCCGGTCGACCCGTTCGGCGGCGAGACCGGCGACGATCCGTTCGCGGACGCCTATGCCCTGCCGCCGGACGAGTTCGCCCGCGAGTACGGCTACGGCATGACCACGCTGATGAACCCGGTGAAGGACGAGGAGCAGGAGTCCGCCGACCCGAACGAGGCGATCCGCGAGGGCCTGTCCGAGGCGGCGCTGGAGCAGTACCACATCGCCCTCTGGGGCGAGGGGGTGCAGGTGTCCGGCGGCGGCGCCGTCTCGGTCGAGCCGGCGCCGGTCGAGGGCGGCGCGCCGTCCGCACCCGAGGACCAGGGCTGCCACGGCGAGGCTCGCGCCGAGGTCTACGGCGAGGACGACGGCCAGCTGATGGGGCCGGACTTCAGTGAGTTCGAGGGCCTGTTCGAGGACCTGGACGCGTTGCGCCAGCGCATCGACAGCGACCCGCGCATGGTCGAGGCGAGCGAGGCGTGGGCGGCGTGCATGGCCCAGGCCGGCTACAGCGAGTTCGACGCGACCACTGACCCCGAGGACTCGGTCATGGAGCAGATGAGCGAGCTCTACGGCTGGAACGACCAGCCGGCCGACGACGAGGCGAGCAGCGGCGATGCGAGCGTCACGGTGGGCGGCGGCCCCGACGAGGCCGACGTCGACGAGGAGGCGCTGGCCGAACTGCAGGAGTACGAGACCGCGGTCGCGACCGCCGACTACGACTGCGAGCAGCAGGAGTTCGCCGACATCCAGCAGGACGTCGCGTGGGGCTTCGAGCAGGACTTCGTCGACGAGCACCGGGCCGAGCTGGAGCGCTATCGCGACGCGATGGCCGAGGGCCCGGCCGGCAACGCCGGTGGCGTCGGGTGAGCAGAGCGCGCAGCCGGACCCTGCTCGTCGTCGGCGGTACTGCGGTCATCGCCCTGGGTGCCGGCATCTTCGCCGGCACCCGCATCACCTCACCCGCCGACGCCATCGCGCGGACGGCCGCGCCCGAGGCGTCCGAGGTCACGGTGCCGGTTGAGGCGCGCACGCTGAACAGCGAGGTCGTGACCCGCGGCGACGTGACCGCGGCCGGCGCCGTCGACGTCACGCCCGAGACCGGCGGGCTGGAGACCCCGCCGATCGTCACGGGCCAGGTGCCGGAGGTCGGCGCGGAGATCGCGGAGGGCGCGGCCCTGCTGGAGATCGTCGGCCGGCCGCTGATCGCGCTGGCCGGCGAGCTGCCCATGTACCGCTCGCTGCGACCGGGCATGAGCGGCCCGGACGTCGAGCAGCTGGAGGTCACTCTGGACCGCCTCGGGCTGGACCCGGGCAAGGTCGACGACGAGTACACCATGTCGACCGGGAACGCCGTCGCGGAGCTGTTCGAGCGGATCGGCTACGAGCCGCCGGCGCCCGACCCGCAGGCCCAGGCCGAGCTGGACGCGGCGAACGACGCCGTCGACCAGGCCGAGGACGTGGTCGAGGACGCCGAGGACGCGGTCGACGACGCGGGTTCCGCCCCGCCGGACGCTCCGGTCGACGAGGACGCGCTGGACGACGCGTTGGACGACGCCCGCGAGCAGCTCGCCGAGGCCAGGACCGCCCGTGACGAGGCCGCGGCCGCCGCCGGCACACCGCTGCCCGCCTCCGAGGTGGTGTTCGTGCCGAGCCTGCCGCGTCGCGTCGACGAGGTGCACGTGCGCCGCGGCGGCCAGGTCGACGGCGCCGTCATGTCCGTCAGTGGTGCCTCCCTGGTCGTGACGGCGAACGTGGATGAGGCCGACCACGAGCTGCTGGCGGTGGACCAGGCCGTATCCATCGAGCTGCCCACCGGCGAGCTGGTGCCGGGCACGATCACCGGCATCGCCGAGGCCGAGGGCGACGGCGCCACCGGCTGGGACGTCGCCGTCACGCCCGGCGAGCTGACGCCCGAGCAGGCCGAGGCCCTGCGCGGCCAGAACGTGCGCCTCACCGTGCCGATCGAGAGCACCGAGGGCGACGTGCTCGCCGTCCCGCTGGCCGCGCTGACCGCCGGACCCGGCGGGGAGACACGGGTCGAGGTCATGCGCGACGGTGCTCCCGAGCTGGTCGAGGTCGAGGTCGGCCTGACCGCCGAGGGCTACGCCGAGGTCACCGCCGTCGACGACACGCTCGAGGCGGGCGACCTGGTGGTCGTCGGCGACGGCGGCGACGACTCCGGTGACGGGAGCGACGAGTGACGCCGCCGGTGGTCGAGATGAGCGGCGTCGGCAGGGTGTTCGCCGGCCCGCCGCGGGTCGAGGCCGTCCGCGACGTCGACCTCACCATCTCGCAGGGCGAGTACCTGTCGATCATCGGCCCGTCGGGGTCGGGCAAGTCGACGCTGCTGCACCTGCTCGGCCTGCTGGATCGGCCGTCGCACGGCGTCTACCGGCTCGACGGCGTCGACGTCAGCACCCTGTCCGAGCGGCGCCGCACCCGCGTGCGCGGCGAGCGGATCGGGTTCGTCTTCCAGGCCTTCCACCTGCTGCCACACCGCAGCGTGCTGGAGAACGTCGAGCTGTCGATGATCTACCTGCGGGTGCCGCGGCGGGAACGGACGGCGCGCGCCGTCGCGACGCTGGAGCGGGTCGGGCTCGGGCACCGGCTGGACTTCGACCCGATCACGCTGTCCGGCGGCGAGCGGCAGCGGGTGGCCATCGCCCGCGCTCTCGTCGCGCAGCCCAGCCTGCTGCTGGCCGACGAACCGACCGGCAACCTGGACTCCGGCAACGCGGCGTCGGTGCTGGCCCTGTTCGACGAGTTGCACGCCGAGGGCCTCACCCTCGCCGTCATCACGCACGACGACGGCGTCAGCGGGCGGGCGCAGCGGCGGGTGCGGATCGTCGACGGCGTGATGGCCGACGTCGAGGCCGAGGTGGTCGCATGAGGCGGCCGCGCCTGCCGCGGCGGCGCGCCGGTGGACGGCAGCGGCTGACCCGCGGCGGCCACCGGATGCGGCTGCGTGACCTGCTCGGCGAAGCGCTCGCCGGGGTGGCCGCCCGGCCGTCGCGGCTGGCGCTGACCACGCTGGGCACCGTGCTCGGCATCGCGGCGCTGGTGGCGACGATCGGGCTCGGGCAGACCGCTGCCGGGCAGATCACCGAGCGATTCGACCAGGTCGCGGCCACGCGGGTCACCGTCGCACCGGGGGAGACCGACGGGCCCGACGGCGAGGTCGCGCTGACCCAGCTGCCGTGGGATGCGCCGGAGCGGATGAAGCGGCTGGCCGGCGTCGCGTCGGCCGGCACGTTCGCCACCGTCGACGTCGCCGGCGACCCGGTGCGCGGCGTGCCGTACGGGACCCAGGAGCAGACGGTGCCCGTGGCGGCCGCGTCGGCGGGGCTGTTCGAGGCGCTCGGCGCGCGGCTGTCAGGTGGGCGATTCTTCGACGAGGGGCACGACGAGCGCGGCGATGCCGTCGTCGTCCTCGGCCGGTACGCCGCCGACCGGCTGGGCATCAACCGGGTGGACTCCCAGCCGTCGATCTTCATCGGCGACCGCGCGTTCACCGTCATCGGGATCCTGGACGCCGTCGACTACCGGACCGAGCTGCAGGACTCGGTGATCATGCCGATGACCACAGCGCGTGAGCTCTACGGGCTGGAGGCGCCTGAGGTGCTGGAGGTCCGGACCGACCTCGGCGCCGCCCAGCTCATCGGCCGGCAGGCGCCGATCGCCATCGATCCGAACAACCCCGATCTGCTCGACGTCAACGCGCCGCCCGCCCCGGGTTCGCTGCGCGACAACGTGTCGGCCGACGTCAACGGGCTGTTCCTGGCCCTCGGCGGATTGGCGCTGCTGGTCGGCGGCCTGGGCATCGCGAACGTCACGCTGCTGTCCGTGCTCGAGCGGGTCTCCGAGATCGGTCTGCGGCGGGCGGTGGGGGCCGGCCGGTCGCACGTCGCCGGGCAGTTCCTGATCGAGAGCGGGATCGTCGGGTTCCTCGGCGGGCTGATCGGGTCCACCGTAGGCGTGCTGGCGACGGTCGGGGTGTCGGTGGTGCGCGACTGGACGCCGCTGCTGGACATCCGGCTGGCGCTGGTGGCGCCGCTGCTCGGTGGGCTGATCGGGCTCGCGGCCGGCGCCTACCCGGCATGGCGCGCGTCCGCCATCGAGCCGATCGCCGCGTTGCGCAGCGGCTAGGTGGCGGCTGAGGACCGATGCTGGTCCGGTGGAGATCTTCGCGGAGCGGACCCAGCTCGCTCTCGACCTCGTCGGAGTGTTCTTCTTCGCGGTCACCGGGGCGCTGCTTGCGGCGCGCAAGGGGTTCGACGTCGTCGCCAGCGCGCTGCTGGCCGGGATGACGGGGCTGGGTGGCGGCGTCATCCGGGACGTCATCATCGGGGTCCGGCCGGCAGCGCTGGAGCACCCGGTGTACCTCGCCCCCGTCGTGCTCGCCGCCGGCGTCGTCTACCTGTTCTACCCGCACGTCTCGCGGTTCCGGCGCACGCTGCTGCTGTTCGACGCGGCCGGGCTCGGCCTGTTCTGTGTCACGGGCACGGAGAAGGCGCTGGCCGCGGGCGTGCCGGCGGTGTCCGCGGCGCTGCTGGGCGTGACGTCCGCCGTCGGCGGCGGCCTGCTGCGCGACGTCGTGGCACGCGAGGTGCCGTCGTTGTTCCGCTACGACGACATCTACGCGCTGCCCGCGATGGTGGGCGCCGCGGCGACGGCCGTGCTGTGGTGGCTCGACGCGCTGTCGGTCTGGACGGGCGTCTCCGCGAGCGTCGTGACGTTCGCGCTGCGGGCCCTGGCCGTCCGGCACGGCTGGCGCGCGCCGCTGGCCTACCACCGTCAGACCCCGGACGCCTGACCTCGTTCGGTAGTGTCCACACATGCTGCTCTCCGACCGGGACATCCGCTCCGCCGTCGAGTCCAAACGGGTCGCGCTCGACCCGTTCGACCCGGAGATGATCCAACCGTCGAGCATCGACGTCCGGCTCGACCGGTACTTCCGCGTGTTCGAGAACCATCGCTACCCGCACATCGACCCGGCCGAGGAGCAGCCCGACCTCACCCGCATGGTCGAGCCCGACGGCGGCGAACCGTTCGTCCTGCACCCGGGTGAGTTCGTGCTGGCGTCGACGTACGAGGCGGTGACGCTCGGCGACGACGTCGCGGCCCGGCTGGAGGGCAAGTCGAGCCTGGGCCGGCTGGGTCTGCTGACGCACTCGACCGCCGGGTTCATCGACCCCGGGTTCACCGGCCATGTCACCCTGGAACTGTCCAACGTCGCGACGCTGCCGATCAAACTGTGGCCGGGCATGAAGATCGGCCAGCTCTGCTTCTTCCAGCTGTCGTCCCCGGCCGAGGAGCCGTACGGGTCCGAGCGGCACGGCTCGCGCTACCAGGGGCAGCGCGGCCCGACGCCGAGCCGGTCGTACCTGAACTTCCACCGGACGAGGGTCGACAGCGTGTAGCGGTTACTCGCGAGTAATATGAGTCGCCAGACCTGTGTCACCGGCAAGGAGGCCGAGCCCCCATGCAGTA
>NZ_QVAI01000019.1 GCF_003427025.1 Jiangella endophytica | reverse complement strand
CACAGTCCCCTGAGGCGGTCGGCAGTTCGGGTCAGCATGCCTCGTCGAACGGGCACGCCGGCAAGGTACAAGTCGTCGTCACCACGCACTCCCCTGTCCTAGCCAGTACAGTCTCCGTCGACAACGTGGTGGTCACAGCCAGGGACGGCGACACCGCCCAGTGGTGCACCAAGACTACGGCCATCGCCTCACTCGGCCTCAAAGCCGCCGACCGGCGCAAGATCGACCGTTACCTCAACAGCACCCGAAGCGCGCTGCTGTTCGCCCGCGACGTCGTCCTAGTCGAGGGCATAGCCGAGGCACTTTTGCTCCCAGCCCTCGCTGCGTACCACCTGCCCGTCGCCAACTCCGTCGAGCGGGCCGCCGCGCTGCAACGCCAATTCCGCAGCACCAGCATCATCAGTGTCGAAGGCACCGACTTCGAGCCTTACCTGCGCCTCCTCCTCGCCGGGAACAACCCACGAGTCGACCGCGTCGTCGTCATCACCGACGGCGATAACGGCGCAGGCCAGGAACGAAAGCAGGCCTACGAGGCACTCTTCACCCAAGCCGTAGCCGACGGCCGACTCCACGTCGTAGTCGGCAGCACCACTCTGGAAGCAGAGATCTTCCGCGAGGAACCAAACGAAGAGCTGCTGCATCACGCATTCAAGGTCCTGCACCCACAGTCCGAACACCACTGGGACAACCTGCTCACGGCAGTCGAAGGCGAGGACGGCGACGTCAGAGCGAGCAAGTTCGCGCAGGCCATCTCCGCCAAGTCTGCAAAGGAACCGCTCTACCTCGACATCGGCAAGGGCGACTTCGCACACCTGGTAGCCGAGGCCATCCTGGTGGACACGGAAGGCGCCCTATCTGTGCCGGACTATCTTCGCGTGGCGATAGAGCTCGCAGCACACACCGACGCCGACATCTATGCCGATGCGGGCGCGCACACCGAGCCCCCACGACCGAACTCGAACCCGGAGCCCGAGAGACCGAGGAATCCCATGAAGGCTGGGGGCTCCGGGAGCACAGGGTGAACACGGAAAGTCCGGGGGACGCCGAAGATCACCCCGAAGGGCTCAGCGCGGAGCAGATCGCCGCGCTCGCCCCGCAGGTGCGTCTCATCGAGGCCGGCCCTGGTGCCGGCAAGACCAAAACTGTCATCGCGCGCCTGCGTGCGCGGGCAGCAGCTGGCCACCGCGTTGCTCTCCTCTCCTTCACCAACGCGGCCGTCGACGTCGCCCGCGCCAGATGCCGGGACGTCCCGGGCCTCGTCGATGCCCCCAACTTCGTCGGCACCTTCGACCAGTTCTTCCACCGGTACGTCCTCACACCAGACGTGCGCAGGAAGACTGGACAGTCCCCCACCTACCTCAGTTCCTGGGACGACCTGCCCTCTCACCTTGCCGTCGTGCGACCCACCAACGGCGGAGTTGGAGTACGGCTCAGCGCGTTCACTTCCCAGCACGGCGAGGACAGCGAGGATTGGGGCGTCGACGAATCACAGCTGACCCGCGCCGAGCGCCGAGGGTGGGATCCTCTGACCGCCTGGACCCGGAACCAGATGAACAACAACGGTTCCCAGCGAATCAACCACTTGCTCGCGCGCCATGTCTACGACACCGAACAGGCGCGACGACGCGCCCTCGAGGTGCTCGCCGACCTTGAGCAGCCATGCCTGCAGCGCCTCGCTCTCCGATTCTCAGAGATCATCGTCGACGAGTTCCAGGACTGCGACGAGCTCGAGCACCAGCTACTCGATCACCTTCGGGCGGTCGGCATCCACGTCGTCGTGGTGGCCGACCCCGACCAGGCCATCTATGAGTTTCGCAACACATCGCCGCAGGGCTATGTCGACTACCGCGCCACCCTCACGTCTGACCAGATCGCGCCTCTTACCACCTGCTTCCGGTCCACCCAGGTCATATGTTCACTCGTCTCCGGTCTTCGCTCGGTGGGCATGGACCCGATCAATGCGGATCCGGGGCACCCCGGCGGGGCAGAACTGGTGCACGTCGTCGTCGGTTCCGGCCCCGAAGCTGGCACCACGGCAGTAGCTATCACCAGGAGGTACGGGGTCAACGGGCGCCAGACGCGCGTCCTGGCACACAGGCGATCCGACGCGCGAGCCCTGACCCGCGCGGGGAAGGAG
The DNA here is from genome assembly GCF_003427025.1 of Jiangella endophytica. Taxonomy (GTDB): domain Bacteria; phylum Actinomycetota; class Actinomycetes; order Jiangellales; family Jiangellaceae; genus Jiangella; species Jiangella endophytica. Next base: position 156,163 of record NZ_QVAI01000019.1, on the reverse strand, counting down.
GCTCCGCGTGGGAACTCCCAAATGGAAGTCCTGATGGCGCCGCTCGCGGATCTGCTCTCTGGCGCAGATGCACGCACTCGACTTGCGGCCGCCAAGCGGATCGAACGCTTTGTCCTCGCCCAGTTCGACTGGAGCGAGGTACGCGTCGAGACCGACGGCGGTTCCCGCCGACCAGCCAGTCGCGAGGAGCAGTTGCTGGCGCTGGGAGTCGCTACTGAGCAGCTGCGCTTGGTGGTAAGTCGTCTGCTCACAGCATCGCCTGGCTGGACGGAGAAGACACCGTGCTCCAACGATGTCCACACCATCCTGAAGGACTTCGCTGCAGGCCTGGGCGTCGAACTCGTCTCCGACCTGAGGAGAAGACTTGTCGTTCCGCCGAAGGTGTGGGAATTCTGGACCTCACGGACCAGTCTGCTAACTGACGCGGCCGCCGAGGCGATCCGGTGGGGACACATCCACGGCGTCAAGGGAGAAGAGGTCGACGCCGTCGTGCTGGCGGTGCCCTCCAAAGCCCGGCCCAACGAACCCCACGTGCTCGATGACTGGGCCTCGGGAACCAACAGCGAGCAACGCCGGGTCCTCTACGTCGGGGTTAGCCGAGCCCGTCGGGTCCTGGTTCTCGTCGTCCCGGCCGGACGCAAGCAGCAGCTTCTTGACTTGCTCACCGGGGCAGGCGTTCCGTTCGACGTAAGTGCCGTTGCCCAGCGATGAATGGTCGTTGCGACAGTTTGAACCGCGCCTAGCGTCCTCGACGAATGCAGCCCCGCAGCGTTGATCGGTGCGGGACTCGAGGCGGTCGGTCCCCCTGGTCACGCCCCCGATCCAGGCCCGTGTGGGACCTGGTCCGAAGCACACGGAGCCCCTCGACCATCGCCGAGGCTCATATCGCTGCGGTGGCAACGTAGTAGCACGCACATGCCGATTCGGTGCGTCGTTCCGCCGCTACTGCAGCATCCGACATGATCGACTACATGGACTACTGAGCGCCGCCGACGAGGGCCTGGATCTCGATCCGGCGTACAACCGCAGGAGCCAAGCTGATCAGGGGCTGTCGGTGGGCCATGAGATCCTTGTAGTGATATCGAGAGGAGCCCACGTGGTTGCGTTCAAGCCCAACAAGCGAGGCCTCGACCAGCTTCAGCGCGAGCTGCAGCGAGAGCTCGACAAGCGGCCCGTCTTCGTTCGGACAGAGGCGGAACCCGGCAGCGTGATCCAGCCCGCCGCGACGGTGAATCACTATCACGGACCCGTGGTGACAGTTAACGGCGACGACGCTCAGATCGCCTGGGGCAACGAGACGGTGAACCAGATCCAGAGCCGTGTCGAGCAGATCGCACCTGGTTTCGAGGCGCTGGCCCGCACGATGACCGACCTGCTGGCGAACCTCGACAAGCTGGGCTTGGACGCCGACGACGAGCTGGAGATCCGGACCACCGTCGAGACCGTTCTCGGTGAGGTGGTCAAGGCCGAGCCGGACAAGCGCATTCTGAAACGGGCAGCAACGATGATAAAGGGTCTCCTCGCGCCCGTCGGGTTGGGCGTCGGCAAGGCTGTCACCGAGGAATCGGCAGAGGCAGCCCGCCAGGTAATCGAGAACATCGTGCAGACCATCCCCTCCTAGATCCGTACGCCCATCCGCCGAGTAGGAACGGACTGGACCGCCTTGGCGAAGCGATAGAGACGGTGGAGTAGGAAGCGGCTCGTCGGCGCGCTCGATCACACGTGGCATGGTCGGCAGACGCCATGTCGCGCCGCAGCGCTCGGTCTGTCGGCCCAGCGCCAAACGCACTCGGCATGACACGAGCGGGCGTACCAGCCACTGGCACCTTCGGCGGAGCAAGTCATTCCGCCGCGTTCGGTTCCGGTCGACGTGGCCAGCTACATCGCGGCGCGAGCAGCCCGAGTGGACCCTGTGTCACGTGTGTCGGTAGCCGACGTCCATGGTCACCTCGAGCACTGACCCGGGAGGGGGTGGTGTCGCCGGCCGCCACGTCTGGCTGTGCCGGTCCCCGGACACGGAGAGACCGAGGCGGTGACCGTCGAGGAGAACGACGCCGTCGGGTGCCAGTACCCGAATCTTGCGGATGTTCCTGCCGCGATACTCGATGGTGAACGAGCCGTCGTCTTCGGTGATCGCGAGATCACATGCGACGAGTTCGGGCGCCAAGACCGGGCCGGTCCGCCAGGGAATGGCGACCGTGGAGGTCTGGGCCTCGACCAGGACCAAGAAGTCGACGACGAGCGCCGCCAGAGTGCCATCGGCTGCCACACCCCAGTAGCACGGGTAGCCGCCGTCGCCGTAGCCGCTGGTCACCATGACGGCGTCATTCGTCTCTCCATTGAGGCCGAAGATGGTCCCGGGTGCGTTCGACAGCCGCTCGGCCTGGGCCTCGAAGAGTTCCTCCACGTGTTGAGCCTCGCAGCGCACCAGACTCGCCAGATCGAGGATCGCGACGTTGCCGTAATCGACGCCCACGACATGGGAGCCGCCGGTGCGCGTCGCAGGATGCCAACTGACGGGCGTCAGCTCGGACAGACGCATCCGCAAGGCCACGTTGGTCTGATCGACGGTTGCGACCTCCACCGGATAGCTGCCCGCCGGCACACGACGGCTGAGAGGCTCGAGATCAAACTCGCCGTAGCCGAAGTCACGGACGGTGAGCACGCCCATGTCGCAGGTGATCTCACCCAGCAGGGTGACCTCGATCGTGCCCGGCTTGTCAAAGAAGACGACCTGACGGCCGGCGCTGAACAGGGCCGGCAGATCCAGTTCGAGATCCGGATCGACATCCGACAACGGCGCGTCCTCGGTCGCGCCGGCCAAGAGCCGCGCCGCCTGGGCCTCATCGACAAGCGGCGCACCGGGCGGATCGAGGAACGACAGGATCGCACCGATGCGCCACTCACCGCCTCGACGCACGAGCCGGTACTCGTGGTAGGTGGTCTGTGCGCCGACCTCCATGATCGAGCGCGCCGCGGCCTCGTCGCCGTCCACCTCGACGGCGGTGATCCGCTCACAGGCCGGATCATGCGCCGGTGACGAGGACATCACGCCCTCCGCGCCGGTGCTACCTCCAGGCACACCGTGCACGTCGACGAGAGCTGACAGCTCCCGAACCCACCGGTCGTAGTCCGCTGGATCGTACGAGACTGCGCTCGGTGGCTTGCCGTGCCGCTCCCAACGCTGGTGGAAATCGGCAACGAAAGCCTCGACCCGCGCGGCGATCTCATCAGACACGGCCCAGAGGCTACCCACCGCGCCAACCAACTCAACCACTGCGAACGGCTCGGCATAGAAGGCGGCGTATTGCGGCGGGGCAGGCGCGTCGAACCGCCACCCGAGATCCACGTGTCCGAGCCGCGTCGGCACCTGCGTCATAGCGCCGCGAAGGACGCAGAGTGCGGGCACGTCGAGAGCGGACAGCAGCTCGACGAACTAGAGAAGGTTCGCAGCGAGGTGGGAGAGGCTCAGGTCAGCCACAGGGTCAGCACCGTCTGCGGAGCGTAGATAAATGACTCCCCCGTTCGGACACGCCAACCAGGGCTCATCCTCTGCGACTGGCCGGAGCCCGGAGCCTGACCCGACGCCTCAGCCCCGGCGTGGGCGGATGGCTGCCACGTAGTCGTCGATGTCACCCGTCCCGCTCGTGCTCGGCCGTCCAGCGGCGTCAACGCACCTATCCCGCGGAGGCTGGCGACACCAAGGGATGGGGAGGCTGCGATGGCTGCAGATCGTAGTCGGGATCGTCCGACACAGCGGCACCTGAGTATCGCGGACATCTGCACCGAACTGAACATCGCGCGGTCGACCTTCTACGACTGGCGGGCGAAGAAGACGGCCCCGCCGTGCATCAAGCTGCCTAACGGCGAGCTCCGCGTGCGCCGGAGGGACTTCGACGCCTGGCTGGACTCCCGGCTGGAGTCAGAGTCGTGAGGGCGACCACGTACAACGTCCGGGTCTGGAAGACGTCGGTTTACAAAGGCAGCCGCGTCAGGACGTACACCGTCCGGTGGGGCGTGGCCGGCGAGCCGTTCCGGGAGCCGTTCCGCACCGCGGCACAAGCCGAGAGCTTCCGTTCCGACCTGGTCGCGGCGGCGCGCAAGGGGGAAGCGTTCTACGTCGATACAGGGCTCCCGGTCTCGATGAAGCGCGCCGAGGCGAACATGTCCTGGTACGAGCTCGTCTGCGCATATACCGATACGAAGTGGCCGAAGTCAGCGGCGACCACGCGCCGCACGGTCGCAGAAGCCCTCACCGCGGCCACCTGCCTGATGTTCAGCAGCGAACGCGGCATGCCCGACGGCGTCCAACTGCGGTCCGCGTTGACGCGCTGGGCCTTCAATACCACCCGCCGCGACGACCCCAACCGGCCCGCCTGGGTCAGTGAAGCGCTGCGGTGGGCATCCAGCCACACCCGGCCGGCCGCTGACCTGGCCGACGCCGACGTGCTCCGACAGCTCCTCGACGGCCTCGCCGTCCGCCTCGACGGCGGAGCCCGCGCGGCCAGCGTCACGTCGCGCTGGCGGAAGATCCTCTACAACCTGGCCGAGTACGCGGTCGACCGGAAGGTCCTCATTGCCAACCCGCTCTCCACGGTCAAACAGCCGGCCCAACGCATCGCCGAGGTCGATCCGCGCAGCGTGGCCAACCCGACCCAGGCACGCGACCTGTTCACCGCCGTCGCCGCCCAAGGCACCACCGGCCAGCGGCTCGAGGCGTACTTCGGCTGCCTCTACTACGCCGCCATGCGCCCAGAAGAAGCCGCCGACCTGAGCCGACACAATCTCGACCTCCCAGAGAAGGGCTGGGGCTGGATCTACCTGGAAGCTGCCAAGCCCCACGCCGGCAGCGACTGGACCGACACAGGCATGGCCCGAGACTCCCGGCCGCTCAAACAGCGAAACCTCGGCGAAGTCCGAAAGGTCCCGTCCACGCCGGAACTCACCGCGCTGCTGCACCACCACCTCGCCACTTTCGGCACGACGCCCGACGGCCGGCTCTTCGTCGGTGAACGCAGCACCGACCACCTCCCAGCATTCACGGTCTTCCGAGTGTGGAGCCGCGCCCGCGAAGCCGTGTTCGGCAGCGCGGCGAGACGCTCGCTGATCGCGCTGCGCCCCTACGACCTCCGCCACGCCTGCGTCTCGACATGGCTCAATTCCGGCGTCCCGCCGACCAAGGCGGCGGCTTGGGCGGGCCACTCAGTCGACGTCCTGCTCAAGATCTACGCCAAGTGCGTCGACGGCGACGACGAGCTGTACCGCGACCGGATCGACGCCGCGCTCGGGCCTGGCCGCGGGCCGCGAAAACTTCGACACGTATTCGACAAGAACGGCCGTAGAGAGCCGCCTGGAGCCGTAGATGGCCGGACAGACAAGAACGGCCCCTCACCCGCGTTCTAGCAGGTGAGGGGCCGTTTCACTAGCGTAGCCCCGACGGGATTCGAACCCGCGCTACCGCCTTGAGAGGGCGGCGTGCTAGGCCGCTACACAACGGGGCCGTTGCGACCGAGGTCGCGAGGTGAAACTTTACCCGAGCCTCGCTCCGACTCCAAACCGGCTGGAGATCGTCGCCTGGCCGTGCCGGGCGCTGGGGTACCAGGACTCGAACCTAGACTAACTGAACCAGAATCAGTCGTGCTGCCAATTACACCATACCCCACTGGATCGGACGGTTTCCCGCTCGACCGCCCGGTAAGGATAGCGGTCCGACACGGTCCGATCCAAACCGGCAGCACGGCCGCACCGCAGCTCAGCGACACGTGGCGCACATCACCACGAAACGGCCCGTGGGACCGCTCAGCCCACCCGCCGCAGTGCCGCGTCCAGCCGCGCCAGGGTGCGGTCTCGCCCGAGCAGCTCGAGCGACTCGAACAGCGGCGGCGACACGCGGCGGCCGGTGACGGCGACGCGGACCGGGCCGAAGGCGTGCTTGGGCTTCAGGCCGAGCTCGTCGACGAGCGCCGAGCGCAGGGTGGCCTCGATCGTCTCCGTCGTCCACTTCTCGTCCGCCGCCAGCCGTGCACGCGCCGCCTGCAGCACCGGCCGGGCGTCCTCGGTCAGGACCTTGGCGACGGCGTCCTCGTCGAAGGCGACGGGGCCGGGAGCGAACAGGAAGCCGAGCATGCCGACCGCTTCGTCGAGCACCGTCATGCGCTCCTGGACGAGCGGGGTCGCGGCCCGCAGCAGCTCGAGGTCGGCCTCGGGCGCCGGGACGGCCAGCACTCCGGCCGCCTGCAGGTACGGCACCATGCGCGCTGCGAGGTCGTCGGGCGTGAGCCGGCGCAGCCAGACGCCGTTGATGGCTTCGGCCTTCTTGAGGTCGAACCGGGCCGACGCGGAGTTGACCCGGGTGACGTCGAAAGCGGCGGCCATCTCGTCCATCGAGAAGACCTCGCGGTCCTCGCCGATGGACCAGCCGAGCAGCGCGAGGTAGTTGAGCAGGCCCTCGGGCAGGAAGCCGCGGTCGCGGTAGAGCTGCAGCGACGACTGCGGGTCACGCTTGGACAGCTTGCGGTTGCCCTCGCCGGTGACGAGCGGCAGGTGCCCGAACCGCGGCAGCGGCCCGGAGGCGACACCGATGTCGCGCAGCGCCTGGTGCAGCACGAGCTGCCGCGGCGTCGACGACAACAGGTCCTCGCCGCGCAGCACGTGCGTGATGCCCATGAGCGCGTCGTCGACCGGGTTCACGAGCGGGTAGAGCGGCTGGCCGTTGGCGCGGACGATGACGTAGTCGAACAGGTTGTACCGGTCGACGGTGATCTCGCCGCGGATGAGGTCGACGAACGTGACGTCCTGGTCGGGCATCCGCAGGCGGAGGACGGGCTGGCGACCCTCCTCCTGGTACGCCGCGACCTGTTCGGCCGTCAGCGTGCGGCACTTGCCGTCGTACCCGCTGGGCCTGCCGGCCGCGCGGGCCGCCTCGCGACGCTCGTCCAGCTCCTCCGGCGTGCAGTAGCAGTGGTACGCGTGACCGGTCTCCAGCAGCCGCGACGCGGCCTCGGTGTAGACCTCCTGCCGCTGCGACTGCCGGTACGGCGCGTACGGGCCGCCGATGTCCGGCCCTTCGTCCCAGTTCAGCCCGAGCCAGCGCAGCGCCTCGAGCATCGCCTCGTACGACTCCTCGCTGTCGCGCGCGGCGTCGGTGTCCTCGATACGGAACACGAAGGTGCCGCCGAAGTGGCGCGAGAACGCGGAGTTGTAGAGCGCGGTGCGGATCACCCCCACGTGCGGGTTCCCGGTGGGCGACGGGGAGTAACGCACGCGGACGTCGGCAGGCGCGACGTCACCGAGCACGAAAGCGTCCGACGAGCCGGCGCCGTCAGTCACAGCAGATCACCTTGAGTTCTCAGTCAGAAGATGCAGATGTGGATGCACCGCAGGCTACCGTCAGTCGGCGGCGACGACGGGGTTGGCGAGCACCCCGATCCCCTCGACGGTGACGGCGACGTGGTCGCCCGCCGTGATCGGCCCGACGCCGGCCGGCGTGCCGGTGAGGATGACGTCGCCGGGCAACAGCGTGAACGCCGCGCTGATGTACTCGATCAGCGTCGCGACGTCGAAGATCAGCTGCGACGTGCGGCCGCTCTGCCGCTCCTCGCCGCCGACGCGGCAGCGCACCGCGAGGTCGCTCGGGTCGAGGTCGGTCTCGATCCACGGGCCGAGCGGGCAGAACGTGTCGAAGCCCTTGGCCCGGGCCCACTGGTTGTCGGTCTGCTGCAGGTCGCGCGCGGTGACGTCGTTGCCGCAGGTGTAGCCGAAGATCACCTCGGAGACGCGGTCGCGCGGCACCGACTTGGCGATGCGCCCGATGACGACGGCCAGCTCGGCCTCGTGGTGCACGTTGCCGGACTGCGGCGGCAGCACGATGGGCTCGTCCGGGCCGATGACGGACGTGTTGGGCTTGAGGAACAGCAGCGGCTCCTCGGGCAGCGGGTTGGACAGCTCGGCGGCGTGGTCGGCGTAGTTGCGCCCGACGCCGATGACCTTGCTGCGCGGGATGACCGGCGCCAGCAGCCGCACGTCCTCGAGCGCCAGCTTCTCGCCGGTCAGTTGCGGCGCCCGATAGAGCGGGTCGCCCTCGAGGACCGCGATGACGGTCGCTCCGCTGTCGTCCTGTCCCACCGCTCCGAAGCGTGGGTCGTCCCCCGTCGTGAACCTCGCGATACGCACGATGGTGAGCGTATCCCGCCTACGGACCGCGCACCCTACACACTAGCCATGAACCGGGCGTCACACCTAGGGTCATGGGGATGACCGACGCCTCGACGACGCGGCAAGCCAGTGGTGAAGGTGCGGACGTCGGTGAGCTCATGGCGAGGTACGACGAGGAGCTCCCCGCCCGCCGGTTGTCCGGCCGGGTCGCGCTGGGTGTCGGCATCGCCTGCTTCGCCGTCGCGGCGTTCGTGCTGCGTCAGGTGTTCTGGCCGCTCAGCGCCGGCAACCAGTACTACCTGATGCTGTTCCTGGCGTTCGTGCTGCCGCTGGTGTTCCTCTGCTACCGACCTGCGACGACGCGCGCACGGGCCTACCTCTCCAGCCCGCTGGAACAACGGACCGACAACCCGGGGCCGCTGGACTGGGCGCTGGCCGCGGTCGCGCTGGTCGCGTGCCTGTACCCGCTGCTGCCGGTGACGATCGGCGACTCCGGCGGCGGCTTCGACGCGTTCCTGGACCGGCAGGGCTCGCTGACCGGCCTGGACGTGCTCATGGGCGCCATCGTGCTGCTGCTGGTGATGGAGGCGACGCGGCGCACGACCGGCTGGGTGCTGCCGATCGTCTGCGTGGTGTTCCTGGCGTACGCCTACTACGGCGGCTTCCTGCCGCAGGGGTGGCCGGGCGCCCACGCGGGCATCGACTTCGACCAGATCGTCAACGCGCTCTACAACGACCCCAGCGGCTTCTACGGCGTCCCGCTCGACGTCTGCGCCACGTACATCGTGCTGTTCACGATCTACGGCGCCGTGCTCGACCGGACCGGCGCGGGCCGGTTCTTCATCGACCTCAGCTTCGCGATCTTCCGCCGGTCGCGGACGGCGCCGGGCCGGACGGTGGCGCTCTCGGGCTTCCTGCTGGGCACGGTCTCGGGGTCCGGAACGGCGACGGCGGTCGGCCTGGGCGCGGTGACGTGGCCGGTGCTGCGCAAGGCCGGCTACCCGCGCGAGAACGCCGGCGGCATGCTGGCGGCGTCGGGCATCGGCGCGATCCTGTCGCCGCCGACGCTGGGCGCGGCGGCGTTCATCATCGCCGAGTACCTGGGTGTCTCGTACCTGGACGTGCTGGTGTGGGCGCTGGTGCCGACGCTGCTCTACTACCTCGGCATCGTGCTGGCGATCGAGATCGACGCGCGCAAGGCCGGCGTCGCCGCCGTCGACGTCGAGCGGAAGAACCCGTGGCGGCTGCTGGCCCGGTCCGGCTACCACTTCCTGTCCCTCGGCGTGATCGTGATCTTCCTGGCGGCGGGCCTGACGCCGTTCCGCGCGGTCGTCTACGCGACCGCCGTCGCCGTCGGGTTCGGCGTGATCGACGCCGTCGTCCGCCGGCGCGGCCGGGACTGGGCCGGCGTCGCCGCCGACACCGCGCGGGTCGTGTACCTGTCGCTGTCCGACGGCGTGCGCTCGGTGCTGCCGGTGGCCGCGGTGTGCGCCGCCGCCGGGATCATCGTCTCGACGATCACCAAGACCGGCCTCGGCCAGGTGCTCTCCGACCTGCTCATCGACGCCGCGTCGGCGGTCACCGACGACGCGACCGTCGTGCTGATCCTGAGCGCGGTGCTGGCCGCCGTCGCGATCCTGGTCCTCGGGCTGGCGGTGCCGGTGACGGCGTCGTTCATCATCAGCTGGGTGGTCATCGGCCCGGCGCTGCTCGACCTCGACGTCTCCGCGCCGGCCGTCGCGATGTTCATCTTCTACTTCTCCGTGCTGTCCGAGGTGTCGCCTCCGACGGCGCTCGCGGCGGTCGCGTCGGCGGCGATCACCGGCGGCCGGGTCATCGCCACGATGTGGCAGGCGTGCAAGTACGCGCTGCCGGCGTTCCTGGTGCCGCTGGCGTTCGTGCTGACGGACAACGGCTCGGCGCTGCTGCTGGAGCGACCGGCCGGCGACGTCGTCTGGACCGTCGCCGTCTCCGCGGTCGCCGTCGCCGCCCTGGCCGCGGCCGCCGGGGGCTGGCTGATCCGCCGGGCCGGCGCAGCCGAGCGCACGCTGTGCGCCGTCGCCGCATGCCTGCTGCTGTACCTGCAGCCGCTGTCCATCGCCCTCGGCGCCGGCGTGCTCGCCGTCGCCGTCGTGGTCCACCTGAGCACGTCGTCCCGCACCCGAGAGGAGCTCCCGACATGAGAACTCGCGTCGTCACCCGGCTGGTGGTGGGATTGCTCGCGACCGGCCTGGCGGTGTCCGCCTGCGGCGGCCGCCAGACCACCTCCCCTAGCGACGACGGCGGCGACGCGGCCGCCTGCGAGGCCGGCTCGGGCCGGATGACCATCGCGACCGGCAACTCCACCGGCGTCTACTACGTGCTCGGCGGTGGCCTGGCGCAGCTGATCGGCGACCAGACCGACATCACCGCGACCGCCGCCGAGACCGGGGCGTCGGTGCAGAACATCCAGCAACTCGTGGCCGGCGACTACGACCTCGCGTTCTCGCTGGCCGACACCGCCGCCGACGCCACGCAGGGCGCCGGCGCGTTCGACGAGGCGCAGCCGGTGTCGGCGCTCGGGCGCATCTACCCCAACTACACGCAGGTGGTCGTGCGCGCGGACGCCGGCATCACGTCGATCGAGGACATGGCCGGCAAGACCATCTCGACCGGGTCGCCGAACTCCGGCACCGAGGTCATCGCGCACCGGCTGCTCGAGGCGGCCGGCCTGGATCCGGCGAGCGACGTGCAGGCGCAGCGCCTCGACCTCACCAAGACCGTCGACGGCATGAAGGACGGCTCGATCGACGGCCTCGTGTGGTCCGGCGGCCTCCCGACCGCCGCGATGACCGACCTGTTCACGTCGCTCGGCGACGACATCGCCTTCGTCGACATCACACCGCTGCTGCCGGCCCTGCAGGAGATCAACCCGGTGTACTCCGAGGGCGAGATCCCGGCCGAGACGTACGGCACGAACGCCGCGGTGCCGACGATCGTGGTGCCGAACGTCCTGATGGTCCGCGACGACCTCGACGACGGGACGGCGTGCGCGCTGACCAAGCTGGTCTACGACAACGTCGAGGCGCTGACCTCGGTGCACGCGGCGGCCGCCGACATCGACGTGTCGGTGGCGACGGAGATCGACCCGATCCCGCTGCACCCGGGCGCGGAGCAGGCACTCGACGAACTGGAGTGAGTTCGTACGCTGGGACCGTGATCCTGGCGGAGCGGCAGTGGCGCGCACGATTGCTCGCCCACGAGGCGCGCGTCGACGCGCTCGTCGGGGCGCACCTGTCGCGGCGGCGGGCGGGCGTGCCGCACCCCGTCCACGACTTCCTCTTCACCTACTACAGCTTCAAGCCCGCCCAGCTGCGGCGCTGGCACCCGGGCGCGGGCGTCGTGCTGGGCGGGTCGCCGCCGCACGCTGAGTGGGCGGGCTATGTCACCGGGCGCGGCGGCGTCACCGTCGGCGACGCCGTGGTGCGCAAGCGCGCCGCCACCGTCGAGTGGGTGCGCTCACTGCTGACGGCGACCGCGTCGCGGCCGGCGCACACCGGCTGCTTCGGGCTGCACGAGTGGGCCATGGTCTACCGCACCCGCCCCGGCGACGTGCGGCACGAGGCGTACCCGCTGCGGCTCGGCCACGACGGCACCGACGAGGTGGTCGAGGCGCACCAGATCAGGTGCTCGCACTTCGACGCGTTCCGCTTCTTCACCGACGCGGCCCGGCCGTTGAACGCGGTGACGCCGACGCGCGAGCTGCAGCCGGCACTGGAGCAGCCCGGCTGCCTGCACGCCGGCATGGACCTCTACAAGTGGGCCTACAAGCTGGTGCCGCTGGTGCCGTCGGAGCTGGTGGCCGACGCGTTCGAGCTGGCCGCGGAGATCCGCGAGCTCGACATGCGCGCCTCGCCGTACGACCTGGCGGACCTCGGGTTCGAGCCGGTCCGCATCGAGACCACCGAGGGCAAGCGCCACTACGTCGAACAACAGCGCGCCTTCGCGGCGCGCGGCGCGGGGCTGCGCCAACGCCTGCTCGCCGCGATCGACCGGGTCGCGGTGCCGGCCGTCACGGCACGCGGCTGAGCCAGTCGCCGGTGCCGAACTTCGACGCGACGAGGTCGTCGGCCAGCCGCAGCGTCTTGTCGTCGAGCCGGTCGTCGGTGAGGCCGTAGCGGGCGCGGAACGTGCCCACCATGCGGTCGATGACGTCGGCCCGCGCCAGGCCGGTCTGCGACCGCAGCGGGTCGACCCGCTTGTTGGCGCTCTTCGTGCCCTTGTCGGACAGCTTCTCGCGGCCGATGCGCAGCACGTCCAGCATCTTCGCCGCGTCGATGTCGTAGGCCATGGTGACGTGGTGCAGGACGACGCCGCCGGCGAGGCGCTTCTGGGCCGCGCCGGCGATCTTCCCGGCCGGCGAGGTGATGTCGTTGATCGGCTGGTACGTCGCCTCGATGCCGAGGTCGCGCAGCGCCGCCACCACCCACTCGTCGAGGAAGGCGTAGGAGTCGACGAAGGACAGTCCGGACACCAGCGACTCGGGCACGTACAGCGAGTAGGTGATGGTGTTGCCGGGCTCGACGAACATCGCGCCGCCGCCGCTGATGCGCCGCACGACCGTGACGTCGTGCCGCGACGCCCCGTCCAGGTCGACCTCGTTGCGCAGCGACTGGAAGCTGCCGATGATCACCGCGTTGGACGCCCACTCCCACACCCGCAGCGTCGGCGGCCGCTCCCCCGCACCGACCTGCTCGGCCAGCACCTGGTCCAGCGCCATCTGCAGCGCCGGCGCCTGCGGGCCCTCGTGCAGGAAGTGCCAGTCGTGGTCGGTCCAGGACGTCGCGCCGGTGAGTGCTCGTCGGACGGCCACCGCGACGGCGTCGGCGGAGAACCCGAGCATGACGACGCCGTCGAGCACGGCGTCGACGCGCGCGGCCAGCTCCGCGGCGGACAGCGAGACCGGCGCCCCGGCCAGCGCGGCGTCGATGCGCTCCAGCGCGTCGTCGGGCTCGAGGAAGAAGTCGCCGCTGACGCGCGCATGCCGGATGACGCCGTCGAGCACGTCGAGGTCGACGACGACCAGTTTGCCGCCCGGCACCTTGAACTCACCATGCATGATCGCAACAACCTGCCCGGACGCGCGGCTGTTCCCCGCTACGCTCCGACCATGCGACCGTGGCGTGAGAACCCGGCGACAGCGCGCTGGTGGCACCTCGTGACCGCGCTGATCCCGCTGGCCTCGCTGGTGGTGCAGTTCGTGCTGGTGCTCGACGGCGACAACGTGCTGGTGCACGACGGCGACGAGCCGCCGTCGACGGCGCTGCGGGTGGCGAACTTCTTCAGCTACTTCACGGTGCAGAGCAACCTGCTGGTCATCGCCGGCGCGCTGCTGCTGGCCCTCGACCCGTGGCGCGACGGCCGGTTCTTCCGGGTGCTGCGCCTCACCGGGCTGATCGGCATCAGCGTCACCGGCGTCGTGTACGCCACGCTGCTGGCGCCGATCGTCGACCTCGAGGGCATCGCGATGGCCACGAACATCGGCTTCCACTACCTGTCGCCGCTGCTCTACGTCGTCGGCTGGCTGTTGTTCGGGCCCTGGCCGCGCTTCGACGGCCGCACCATGGCGCTGTGCCTGGTCTGGCCGGTCGCCTGGCTGATCTACACGCTGATCCGCGGCGAGATCGTCGACTGGTACCCGTACCCGTTCATCGACGTGACGGAGCTGGGCTACGGCCGCACGCTGCTGAACTCGGCCGGCGTCACCGTCCTGCTGCTCGGGGTCGGCTGGCTGTTCGCGGCCGGCGACCGTAGGCTCGGGGACCGTGCCGGATCTGTCGACGTATCTCGAACGCGCTGAGCACGATCCGGACTCCCTCCACGACGCCTTCACCGACTGGGCCGCCGAACGCGGCTTCGACCTCTACCCGGCCCAGCAGGAGGCGCTGATCGAGCTGGTCTCCGGCTCGCACGTCATCCTCAGCACGCCGACGGGGTCGGGCAAGAGCCTGGTGGCGGTCGCGGCGCACTTCGCGGCACTGGCCGACGGACGCCGCACGTTCTACACGGCGCCGCTCAAGGCGCTGGTGTCGGAGAAGTTCTTCGCGCTGATCGAGATCTTCGGCGCGGCCAACGTCGGCATGATGACCGGCGACTCCAGCGTCAACCCGACGGCGCCGATCATCTGCTGCACGGCGGAGATCCTCGCCAACATCGCCCTGCGCAGCGGCGACGACGCCGACGTCGGCCAGGTCGTCATGGACGAGTTCCACTTCTACTCCGACCCGCAGCGCGGCTGGGCCTGGCAGGTGCCGCTGCTGGAGCTGACGAAGGCGCAGTTCCTGCTGATGTCGGCCACGCTCGGCGACGTCGCCTTCTTCGAGAAGGACCTGCGCCGCCGCACCGGCCGCGACGTCGCCGTCGTCACGTCCGCGCAGCGCCCGGTGCCCCTGACCTACCAGTACTCGCGCGAGCCGGCGCACGACCTGCTGGCCGAGCTGCTCTCCACCCACCGCGCGCCGGTCTACGTCGTCCACTTCACCCAGGCGGCCGCGGTCGAACGCGCCCAGGCGCTGGTCAGCGTCAACGTCGCCAGCCGCGAGCAGCGCGACCGCATCGCCGCGGAGATCGGCGGGTTCCGGTTCAGCTCCGGGTTCGGGAAGGTGCTGTCGCGGCTGGTCCGCGCCGGCATCGGGGTGCACCACGCCGGCATGCTGCCGAAGTACCGCCGCCTGGTCGAGCGGCTGACCCAGGCCGGCCTGCTCAAGGTGGTCTGCGGCACCGACACCCTCGGCGTCGGCATCAACGTCCCGATCCGCACCGTCGTCTTCTCCGGCCTCACCAAGTACGACGGCGTCCGCATGCGGCAGCTGAGCGCCCGCGAGTTCCACCAGATCGCCGGGCGGGCCGGCCGGGCCGGATACGACACCCTCGGCGAGGTGATCGTCCAGGCGCCGGAGCACGAGATCGAGAACCAGCGGCTGGTCGCGAAGGCCGGCGACGACCCGAAGAAGCTGCGCCGTGTGGTGCGCAAGAAAGCCCCCGAAGGGTTCGTCTCGTGGGGCCAGGCCAGCATGGAACGGCTGATCGCGGCCGAGCCCGAGCCGTTGAACTCCAGCTTCGAGATCAGCAACGCCATGGTGCTGGGCGTCATCAGCCGGCCCGGCGACGCGTTCGCCCACATGCGCAAGCTGCTCACCGACAACCACGAGCCGCCGTCGCGCACCCGCAAGCACGTCCACGACGCCATCGCGATCTACCGGGCGCTGGTCTCCGCCCAGGTCGTCGAACGGCTCGATCCGCCCGACGCCGAGGGCCGGACGGTGCGGCTCACCGTCGACCTGCAGCCGGACTTCGCGCTCAACCAGCCGCTGTCGCCGTTCGCGCTGGCCGCGTTCGACCTGCTCGACCCAGAGTCGCCGACGCACGCGCTGGACCTGCTCTCCGTCGTCGAGGCGACGCTGGACGACCCGCGGCAGGTGCTCTCGGCGCAGCAGCACAAGGCGCGCGGCGAGGCGATCGGCGCGATGAAGGCCGAGGGCATCGAGTACGACGAGCGCATGGAGCTGCTCGAGGACGTCACCCATCCGAAGCCGCTCGAGGAACTGCTCGACGCCGCGTTCACGATCTACCGGCAGAGCCACCCGTGGGTCGGCGACTACGAGTTGTCGCCCAAGTCCGTCGCCCGTGACCTCTACGAACGCGCCATGAGCTTCGGTGAGTACGTCGCGTTCTACAGCCTCGCCCGCTCCGAGGGCCTCGTGCTGCGCTACCTCGCCGACGCTTACCGTGCCATGCGCCAGACCGTGCCCGAGGAGTCGCGCACCGAGGAGGTGACCGACCTCGTCGAGTGGCTCGGCGAGCTGGTCCGCCAGGTCGACTCCAGCCTGCTCGACGAGTGGGAGGCGCTGCGCAACCCGGCGGCGCTCGACGGCGACGGCACCGGCGAGGCGCCGGTCGAGAACGCGCCCCGGCCGATCACCGAGAACCGGCGGGCGTTCCTGGTCAGCGTCCGCAACGCGCTGTTCCGGCGGGTCGAGCTGGCCGCCCGGCGGAACTGGACCGGCCTGGCCGAGCTGGACTCCGCCGACGGATGGTCCGCCGAGGACTGGCAGGACGAGCTGGAGCCGTACTTCGACGAGCACGCCGACATCGGCATCGGCCCCGACGCCCGCGGCGCGAAGATGCTGATCGTCACCGAGCACCCGGACCGCTGGGAGGTCCGGCAGATCCTCGACGACCCGGCCGGCGACCACGACTGGGGCTTCACCGCCGTCGTCGACCTCGCCGAGTCCAACGCCGCCGGCTACCCCGTCGTCGCCGTCACCGAGGCCGGCCGCCTCTAGACGCGAGGCGACCGGCCGTGGCCGGTCGTCGTCAGCCGAAGGTCACGTCGAAGTAGGCCTTGTACGCTCCCTCCCCGGTGAGCAGCGGCGTCGCGAGGTGGAACTCGACGTCGCGCTCGCGCTGCCGCGGCGCCTGAGCGAGGCCGATCAGGGCCTTGGGCGCCAGCGGGAACACGGCCGTGCCGATCGTGTCGTCGCCGCTGTCGATGGCGTCGTTGATGGCGTTGGCGATCGGCCCGGCGCCCACGTTGGCCAGGGCCAGGGCGATGCCGCTGACGGTGAGCCCGACGCCGGTCGCGGCGACGGCGGCGGCGAGGCCGTTCATCGCCAGGCGCACACCGGCCTCGATCTGGCCGCGGTACTCGTCCGGGTTCCCGCTGTCGTGCTCGGCCATCGTGACCGTGAGCGCGCCGATCCCGGCCGGCGGCCCCTGGTAGACGACCATGGCGTCCGGGAACGACCCGCCGGCGTCGACGTCGATGACCGGCGACCGGACGGAGACGGTGGCGTCCCGGTTCGGCCCGACGGCCGTGGCGACGATGTAGGTCTCGTCCTGCGCCGAAAGCTCGTCGGACTCGGCGAAGCAGTTCTGCCCCCGGTAGCGGACCTGGATGCTGCGGACCACCTGCACGCCGATGTCGTCCCAGAGGTAGATGTCGCCGTGCTCGAAGGTGTTCACCTTGCCGCGGTCGGCCCGCTCGAACTGCTCGTTGCTGGTCGGGTAGCCGAGGTCGCCCGTGGGCCCGCCCAGCTCCTTCCACTTGGCGCCGATCTTCCCGTGCACCTCGTGCGCCCCGGTGTCCTCGGTCGAGTACATGGTGCCGTTCTCGAACTCGGTGACCTTGCCGCGGCCGTCGGACACCCGCTTCGTGCCGGCGAGCGGCCGGCCCAGGAAGCTGCCGAGCTCGCCGAGCTTCTTGTACTCCGCGAAGATCGGCGCGTCGATCGCGAACGACTGCCCGGACGGGTGGATGAAGTAGATCGCCCGTCCCCCCTGGTACTCCTGCGAGTAGAGCCGGCCGAGGCTGCCCAGCCCCGTCGAGTGGATCGGCCCCGAGGGCTCGTCGAAGTCCGGCGATTCCAGGGCCTTGGCCTCGATGCCGTCGCGCACGATCCGGGCCACCCCGAGGCCGTCGGTCCGGCCCTCCAGCCAGGCCGCCTTCAGGTCCTCGACATGCTCGGTGCCCAGTGGCGGCGGGACGAAGTCGTCGGTCGTCATACCGCGCAGGCCTACGGTGATGCCGCGCTTGAACCCCTTCTTGTAGGCCTCGAACCGGGCGATGCCGTCGTCGAAGCCCTCGTTGAACGCCTCCGTGGCCGGGCCCGGCTCGCCCGCCGGGTTGTTGTCCAGCGTGTGGTCGCCGAACGCGCCCTCCTTGTAGCCGCCGGCGTATGCCGGTCCCAGGACCGGATCGCCGGCGTGCGGGTTCTCGAACGGCCGCTCGATGAGCCGGGTACCCGTCGCGTCCTCGTCGTCCGGCATGGCCATCGCCCCCCTGTGAGCCTGGCCCGGGCCGTGCGGCACCGGGCCGCCTGACGTTTCCCCTGTTCGCAGCATTGCACCGTCGTCGGCCGGTGTGAAGGGATTGACATGTGACCTTTTGGTCACCTATCGTTCCAGCCATGAACGACGACCGGGTCTTCAAGGCACTCGCCGATCCCACGCGGCGGTTCCTGCTCGACCTGCTGTTCACGCGTGACGGCCGCACGCTGACCGAGCTGGAGTCCGAGCTGGAGATGAGCCGCTTCGGCGTCATGAAGCACCTGCGCGTGCTGGAAGAGGCGAACCTCGTGGTCACCCGCAGGTCGGGGCGAGAGAAGTTGCACTTCCTCAACCCGGTGCCGATCCGCGAGATCCACGACCGGTGGATCGACAAGTACACCGAGCGCCACACCGCGGCGCTCCTGGAGCTCAAGGCCGAACTGGAGGACGAATCATGACCACCGCGACGCAGACCACCACCCAGGTGTACCGCATCTACATCAAGGCGACTCCGGAGGCGATCTGGGACGCCATCACGAAGCCGGAGTGGACGGCACGGTACGGCTACACGGGCCTGGCCAGCTACGACCTGCGCCCGGGCGGCGCCTACACCGTCGCGCCGACGCCGGAGTTCAAAGCTGCCGCGGAGGCGCAGGGCTTCCCGTGCCCCGACGTCATCGTCGACGGCGAGGTCATCGAGGCCGAGCCACCGAGGCGCCTGGTGACCACGTTCCGGATGCTCATGGACCCGGGCATGGCGGCCGAGGGCTTCACCCGTATCACGCACGAGATCTCGCCCGCACCGGACGGGAAGTCCAGCTCGCTGACGGTGACGCACGAGCTGGCGGGCGCGCCGCTGCTGGCCGCTCTGTCGCGCGGCGACAACGAGGCCGAGGGCGCCGGCGGCGGGCACGCCTGGGTGCTCAGCGACCTCAAGAGCCTGCTCGAGACCGGCGCTCCGCTGGCCGGCTGAGACCCGCTCGACCGCTGCGCAGCCGTTCGGCCGACACACGGTATGCCCGTCGGCCGAACGGCTGATCTTGGTCGACTCGCCGTATTTCGATGCGACATGGCGTGCGGAAAGTGACAGACTTCACTTTGGCCATACCGCAGAAACACTTTTACGAGAAGGGACCCAAGGTGATCCGGGGGATCCTCGACCACGGCAGCAACGGCTGGCGGGTCGAACTGTACGACACCGAACCTCTCCGCCGCACCATCATCGAGATCGACGCACTGCCCACGTGGGCCGACGCCTCGGCCGTCATGAACAGCGCCTTCAAGCTCGTCAGCTGATCGCCGTTCCCCCCTGGCGCAGCAGTCCGTAGGTGACGGCGTCGACGAGCGCCTCCCATGAGGCCTCGATGATGTTGGCCCCGACGCCTACGGTCTCCCAGGACGTCTTCCCGTCCGTCATCTCCACGAGCACGCGCGTCACCGCGTCCGTGCCGTGGGCCGCGTCCAGGATCCGCACCCGGAAGTCGATCAGCTCGAGCTTGGCGATCTCCGGGTACAGCGCGCCGATCGCGGTGCGCAGGGCGTGGTCGAGCGCGTTGACCGGACCGTTCCCCTCACCGGTCACGACGACGCGCTCGCCCCCCGCCCGCAGCTTCACCGTCGCCTCGCTGATGGCGTCGCCGCCGGGCCGCGACTCCGTGATGACCCGCCACGACTCCACGTCGAAATAGCTGGGCCGGCCCTCGGCCTCCTCGCGCAGCAGCAGCTCGAACGACGCGTCGGCCGCCTCGAACGTGTAGCCGGCGGCCTCGAGGTCCTTCACCCGCTGAGTGACCCGGGTGACCAGCTCGCGGTCGCCGGAGACGTCGTAGCCCAGCTCGCGGCTCTTCAGCTCGACACTGGCCCGCCCGGCCATGTCGGACACCAGCAGTCGCATGTCGTTGCCGACCCGCGCGGGGTCGGTGTGCTGGTAGAGGTCGGGGTCGACCTTGATCGCGCTGGCGTGCAGGCCGGCCTTGTGCGCGAACGCGCTGGCGCCGACGTAGGGCTGGCGCGAGTAGGGCACGATGTTGGTCAGCTCGGAGACGGCGTGCGCGATGCGGGTCGACTCCTGCAGCGCGCCCGCCGGCAGCACCGTCATGCCGCGCTTGAGCTCGAGGTTCGCGACGACCGTCATGATGTCGGCGTTGCCGGTCCGCTCCCCCGTGCCGTTGACGGTGCCCTGCACGTGGGTGGCGCCGGCGTCGACGGCCGCGACGGAGTTCGCGACCGCGCAGCCGGTGTCGTTGTGGGCGTGCATGCCGATGCGGGCGCCGGTGCGCGTGAGCACGTCGCGCACCGTCGCGCCGACGTCGTCGGGCAGCATGCCGCCGTTGGTGTCGCACAGCACGACGACGTCCGCCCCGGCATCGGTGGCGGTGCGCAGCACGCGAAGCGCGTAGTCGGGGTTCGTCCGGTACCCGTCGAAGAAGTGCTCGGCATCGAGGAAGACCCGCCGCCCGTTCTGGACGAGGAAACCGACGGTGTCGGCGATCATCGCGAGGTTCTCGTCCAGCGTGGTGCGCAGCGCCCGCTCGACGTGCCCGACGTGGCTCTTCGCGACCAGCGTCACCACCGGCGTCTCGGCGTCGAGCAGCGCCCGCACCTGCGGGTCCTCGGCCGCCGTGGTGCCCGCCTTCCGGGTGGCGCCGAACGCCGCGAGCTTCGCGTGCTTCAGGTCCAGCTCGGTGCGAGCGCGACGGAAGAACTCGGTGTCCTTCGGCACCGCGCCCGGCCAACCGCCCTCGATGAATCCGACGCCCAGCTCGTCCAGGTGGCTCGCGATGGCCAGCTTGTCCTGCACGGAGAGCGAGAGCCCTTCCTGCTGGGCGCCGTCGCGAAGCGTGGTGTCGTACACGTGGAACTGCTCGGGGTCGGTCACTGCTCTGTCCTCACGGGGTCGGCGAGCGCGGGTCGGACTGACAAACAAAAAGACCCCTCGCGGATGCGAGAGGTCTGCGCGCCTGGCGTTGTGCTGGGTGCCGGCGCGCTCACGTAATAATCAGGCAGAAAGTCATCGTCCAGCAGTATGGCACAGTTCACGCGAGCCGTGGAGCCGGGACCCGTGAACGTGGTCGCCCGGCCGGTCACCGGCGCCGACCGCGACATCGTCGTCCCTGCTCACCGCGGCCTCAGGCCCGACGCTCATCGCGGTGCGCGGCGAGCTGGAACGGCCGCTGAGCGATCGGGCACGAACTGGAGCCGCCGGGTTGGCCGGGGGCGTCAGTGGGCCGGGGTCGTCAGTGGGCTGGATCGTCAGGTGGCTGGGGCTCCCCGTCCCCCTGCCGCCCATTCTCTTGCCGCGACCGCGCGCCTCAAGCGGACTGACGGGCGCTTCGCGCCGACGACGACCGCTTGACCCGCACGCCCGCGGCCAAGAACGGGCAGCTATCAGAGGGACGGGGAGGATCTGGGCACGCCTCACCGCTACACACCTGCCTCACAGCCGCTTAGCTGCTGCTTGGCTCCCGTTGTGCCCCGTGTGCCGGGGGGTGGGCGGCGATGATCATCAACGATCCGCTACCTCACCAGGCGTCATCCCGCTCTGCGAGGCATGCATGCCTCGCAGAGCGAACACAGTCCTAGGCATGGCCCCCAGATCGCCGAGAAATCTCACCCCCTGGGCACCCACACCACCCCACCGAACCCACTAACCTCACAGACCCCGCCAGCCTCACAGGCCCCACCAACCCCGCCCGGCCGGCAACCCCACCGATCCCACCAACCGGCAGACGCCCCATCAACGACTCACGAACGCACCACCGACGCCCCACCGGCACGCCCGACGCCCCGACCAACGCACCCAGAAGCGTCCACCCCGACGCCCCACCCGTCGCCAGACTCCCCCCGTCCCCCCGACAGCTGCCAGCACTCGGGCCGCGGGTACGCGGGTCACGTCCAAGGCCCCCCACCACCACACACAGCACCCAGCAGAGGCCGCGGACTTGAGGCACGCACCCGCGGCC
Source organism: Jiangella endophytica (assembly GCF_003427025.1). Classification (GTDB taxonomy): domain Bacteria; phylum Actinomycetota; class Actinomycetes; order Jiangellales; family Jiangellaceae; genus Jiangella; species Jiangella endophytica. The sequence goes on along the minus strand of NZ_QVAI01000019.1, from coordinate 134,240 downwards.
CAAACAATGAACAGCAGGGCGACGGGGGCATCACCAGCCAACGGAACCAACCCCGGCGAACCCGCGAACACCGGCCAACCGGCGAACCCCGGCGAACCCAGCAAGCCCACTCCGGTTGCCGCGCCGCGCCAGTAGCAGGGCGCGTCAGTAGCGGGGCGAGTCAGACGACGCGGTGCATCCAGCCGTGGGGGTCGTCGGCGCGGCCGTACTGGACGTCGAGCAGCGCCGAGCGGATCTCGGACGTCACGGGGCCGGGCTCGGTGCCCATGGACAGCTCGCCGCCCTCCCATGCGAGCCGCCCGAGCGGCGTGACGACCGCGGCCGTGCCACAGGCGAACACCTCGGTGATGTCGCCGGACGCCACGCCCTCGCGCCACTCGTCGATGGAGAAGCGGCGCTCGTCGACCTTGTGGCCGCGGTCGGCGGCCAGCGCGAGGATGGAGTCGCGGGTGATGCCCTCGAGGATCGTGCCGGTCAGTTCGGGCGTGACGATGGTGCCGTCGGCGCGCACGAAGTACAGGTTCATGCCGCCGAGCTCCTCGACCCACTTGCCCTCGACGGCGTCGAGGAAGCAGACCTGGTCGCAGCCGTGCTCGATGGCCTCCTGCTGGGCGATCAGGCTGGCCGCGTAGTTGCCCGCGCACTTCGCCGCGCCGGTGCCGCCAGGCGCGGCCCGGGTGTACTCCGACGACAGCCAGATGTCGACCGGCTTCACCCCGGACGAGAAGTAGGCGCCGGCCGGCGACGCGATGACGCAGAACGTCACCTGCTTGGCCGGGCGCACCCCGAGGAACACCTCGGAGGCGAACATGAACGGACGCAGGTAGAGGCTGGTCTCGCCCCCGGTCGGCACCCAGTCGGCGTCGGCGCGGACCAGCAGGTCGACGGCCTCGACGAAGGACTCGACCGGCAGCGACGGCAGCGCCATGCGGTGCGCGCTGCTGATCATCCGCTCGCCGTTGGAGGTCGGGCGGAACGTCCAGATGGAGCCGTCGGCGTGGCGGTAGGCCTTGAGGCCCTCGAAGATCGCCTGGGCGTAGTGGAACACCGCGGTGGCGGGGTCCAGCGCGAGCGGCGCGTACGGGCGCAGCCCGGCGTCGCGCCAGCCGTCCGGGGACCACGTGGCGGTGACCATGTGGTCGGTGAAGTTGGTGCCGAACCCCGGGTTCGCCAGGATCTCCGACCGGCGCTCGGGGGCTACCGGGTTCGACGTGAGCGTCGTCGAGAACTCCAGCGCCGGTGCGGTCGGTGTCATGGCGGTGCTCCTACATGGCGAAATTAGTTGGACGTCCAACCAACGCTACCGATCATCGCGTTCGGCGTAAACGGTGCGAGGCCAACGACCCTCGGCGATCATCACCTCCCGCAGCACGTCAGGCCGGTCGGTGATGATGCCGTCGACGCCGGCGTTGATCAGCCGATGCATCGTGGCAGGGTCGTCGACCGTCCAAACGATGAGGCGCAACCCCAGGTCATGGGCGCCTTCGACCAGACGGTCGATGAATATCGGGAGTCTACCCCAGCGCAACGGGACGTGCACGAAGCCCCCGTTCGCCACCCGTCGCGGCGGTGCGACGCGCCCGTGCGAGCAGGCCAGCCACGACACCAGCGACCGCCAGCCCAGCGCGCAGGACAGGCCCGGCCCGAGGTCGGCTCGCAACGCCGCCAGCCATCCGTCCCAGGCCCCGGCGAGGCACACCCGCTCGACCGCGTTCGCGGACCGCAGCACCCGCGACAGCGGCTCCAGCGACGCCTCGTCCTTGACGTCGATGACGAACCTGGCGTCCGGGAAGGCGGCCAGCAGGTCGTCCAGCCGGGCCACCGGCTCCGAGCCGAGGACCGTCAGCCGGCGGACCTCGTCCCACGTACGCCGGCGGACCAGCCCGCGCCCGTCGGTGACCCGCCCCAGCCGGGCGTCGTGGAAGGCCAGGCAGACACCGTCGGACGTGATGCGGACGTCGGTCTCGAGGTATCGCACCCCGAGCGCGTACGAGCGCTCGAACGCGGCCAGGGTGTTCTCGGCAGCCAGCCCCGCCCCACCCCGGTGGGCGATGGCCAGCACGTGCGGCTCCACTCCGTAACGAGTCAGGCTCACGACCCCTACGGTGACAGGCCCCAACGCGGAGCGCGATGGCGAAGTGCCTGTTCACGGCAGGGTTCACAGAAGGTTCATCGGCGCGGCGACCACGGGTGGCCGGCCGGTCAGCGTGGGCCCGCGGGAGGGGGAGGACGCGGGCCCACGCCGACGTTGACGGGGCTACCTCAGGCCGGCCGCCGTGGCCGCTGCCCGGCCGCCGACGATCGGCAGCTCGATCAGCGTCCGCTCCGGCGCGAGCGTGATGGTGGCCCGGTTCGGGTCGGCCTGGCTGCCGTAGTCGCGGTAGCTGCCGACGATGATCACGCCGATGCGGTGGCCGGCGGGGAACACGTAGTCCTCGGGCAGCAGCGGGAAGCTGACGTCGTAGGACTGCCCCGGCACCAGCGGCGTCACCGTGCTGTAGTCGTTCAGGTTGACGGCGTCGACGATGCCCTTCGTGACGACCTCGCGCTCGGTCAGTGCGACCCGCTTGCTGACCTGCCGGTAGCAGGCGTCCTCGGCGAACCCGCCCCACGTGGCGGTCGCGCCCCAGCAGTCCTCGACGGTGCCGGTGACGACGCCGTCGCCGGCCCGCTGGACCCGTTCGGCCGGCCCGTAGTCGACCAGGATCGCGCCGAAGTTCGTGTCGGTGGTGCTGACGGTCGCGTCGAGCGTCACCCGCGGTGTGCCGGAGATGTGCAGCGGCGCCGTCAGCGGCTGCGACACGTAGGCCAGCCGGTTCGGCTGCGCCGCGAGCTCGTTGGTGATCATCGCGGACTCGCGCTGGTCGGGGTTGTCGACGAAGCTCAGCGCGGGATCGGACGGCCGGTTCGGCGTGACGGAGAGCCGGCCGGCGGCGCCGGCGTTCGGCTTCAGCCACAGCCGCGTCTCGCGCGCCCCGGGGATCGGCCAGTCGTTGTACTCGGCCCAGACGTCCGGCGCCCTCTCGACGTCGACGATCGGCTCGTCCATGATCCCGTTGTCGACGTCCTGCAGCCAGTAGTCGAACCAGCGGTGCAACTCGTCGACCCATTCGGCGCGGCGGAAGTCGAACGGGTCGATGTGGCCGGTCTGGGTCAGCCACAGCTTGCGCGGCACGTCGTTCTCGGCCAGCTCGTACCACCACTTGCTGAACTGGTCCGGCCGGACGTTCTCGTCGTTCAGGCCGTGGACGACGAACACGCTGGCCTTGACCTTGCCGGCGTCGGGGTTGTAGTCGCGGATGCGCCAGAACGGCGTGTAGTCGCCGGTCTCGTCGCCGTCGTCGGCGGCCAGCACGTCGCGCACCGGCTGGCAGTACGCCCGGCGGGCCGGGTTGGTGACGGTGTTCGACAGCGACGACGGGTAGCTGTTCCCGCGGGTGACGACGCCGTTGCTGCGGGTGTAGTCGTACCAGCTGGAGATCGCGCTGATCGGCACGATCGTCGACAGGCCCTCGACGCCGGACGCGGCCGTCGCGTTCGCGAGCGTGCCGTCGTAGGACTTGCCGATCAGGCCGGTCCTTCCGTTGTGCCAGTCGGCGACGATCTCGTCGCCGTCCTTGTCGACGCCGGTCGCGCGGCCGTTCAGCCAGTCGATGACGACCTTCGGCGACAGGTTGTCGGAGACGTCGCCGGTGGTCGGGCAGCCCGTCGAGTTGTTCGTGCCGATCATGTCCATCAGCACGATCGCGTAGCCGCGCGGCACGAAGTAGTTGTCGTAGTACAGCGGCCAGCGGTCGAGCAGGCCGTCGCCGTCCTGGTCCAGCTTCAGCTCGGACTCGTTGCCCCGGCCCAGCGTCGAGTAGTACGGGCTCGGGTCCATGATGACCGGCACCTTCAGGCCCTGTTCACTGGCCGCCGGGCGCATGATGTCGACGGCGATGACGTCGAGCTCGCCGTTCGCGTCGGAGTCGTACGGCGAGGTGATGAAGACGCGTTCCCGGATCGCGTCGTCGTAGCCGAAGACGGGCTGGGTCACCCCGTCCTCCACGACGATGCCTGGTTCGTCCGCCGCGCCCGTCCCCGCGCCGGCGACCGCCGCCGTGGCGGTCAACGCGAGGGCGGCGGGAACGGCGAGCAACCTGCGGGCTCTGACCACGTGTGCCTCCCATGTCCGAAGAGTCCGACGTCGTGCCATGTCACATGAAAGTGGGCGTGACACTGCGTGTCAATATCGGGATGATTCGTGACATAGCGTCACGGCGACGGGGCGCCGGCGGACCACGCTCGGCGGCGCCCCGTCACGCCGTCACTCCAGGCCGGCCGCCCCGGCCGCCGCCCGGCCGCCGACGATCGGCAGCTCGATGAGGCTGCGCTGCGGCAGGATCGAGATCGTGGCCCGGTTCGGGTCGGCCTGGCTGCCGTAGTCGCGGTAGCTGCCGACGATGATCACGCCGATGCGGTGCCCCTCCGGGAACACGTAGTCCTCGGGCAGCAGCGGGAAGCTGACCTCGTACTTCGCACCCGGGACCAGCGGCGTCGGCCGGCTGTAGTCGTACAGGTTGACGCCGTCGATGATGCCCTTCGTGACGACCTCGCGCTGGGTGAGCGCAACCCGCTTGAACACCTCCTTGTAGCAGGCGTCCTCGGCGTAGCCGCCCCACGTCGCCGTCTCGCCCCAGCAGTCCTCGACAGTGCCGGTGACGACGCCGTCGCCGGTGCGCTGAACCCGTTCGGCCGGGCCGTAGTCGACCAGGATCGCGCCGAAGTTGGTGTCCTCGGCGTTGACGGTCGCCTCGAGCTTGACCTGCGGCGTCCCGGAGATGTGCAGCGGCGCCTCGAGCGGGTCGGACAGGTAGACCAGCCGGTTCGGCGTCACCGTCTCCTCGTTCGAGACCATCGCGGTCTCGCGCTGGTTCGGGTCGTCGGTGAAGCTGAGCGTCGGGTCGAGCGGGCGGTTCGGGATGACGGAGAGGTCGCCGGACGCGCCCGGGTTCGGCTCCAGCCAGATGCGCGTGGGCCGCGACCCCGGGATCGGCCAGTCGTTCGCCGTCTCCCACACGTCGGGCGCCCGCTCGATGTCGACCATGGGCTCGTCCATGATCCCGTTGTCGACGTCCTGCAGCCAGTAGTCGAACCACTGGTGGATCTCGTCGACCCACGCCTCGCGGCGGAAGTCGAACGGGTCGATGTGGCCGGTCTGCGTGAGCCACAGCTTGCGCGGGACGTCGTTCTCGGCGAGGCCGTACCACCACTTGCTGAAGTGGTCGGGGCGGACGTTCTCGTCGTTGAGCCCGTGGACGACGAACACGCTGGCCTTGACCTTGTCGACGTCGCGGTTGTAGTCGCGGACGTGCCAGAACGGCGTGTAGTCGCCGGTCTCGTCGCCGTCGTTGGCCGACAGGAAGTCGCGGACCGGGCTGCAGTAGTCGCGCCGGTCGGGGTTGGTGACGGTGTTGGCCAGGCTGGCGAGGTAGTTGTTGCCGCGCTGCACGACGCCGTTGCTGCGGGTGTAGTCGTAGTAGCTGGAGATCGCGCTGATCGGCACGATCGTCTCCAGCCCCTCGACGCCCGACACCGCGGTGCCGTTGGCCAGCGTGCCGTCGTAGGACTTGCCGATGAGCCCGGTCTTGCCGTTGTGCCAGTCGGCCACGACCTCGTCGCCGTCCTTGTCGACGCCGGTCGCGCGGCCGTTCAGCCAGTCGATGACGACCTTCGGCGAGAGGTTGTCCGAATCGTCGTGGACCGTCGGACAGCCGGTCGAGTTGTTCGTGCCGATCATGTCCATGAGGATCACGGCGTAGCCGCGCGGCACGAAGTAGTTGTCGTAGAACAGCGGCCAGCGGTCCAGCAGTCCGTCGCCGTCGAGGTCGACTTTGAGCTCGGACTCGTTGCCGCGGCCGAGCGTCGAGTAGTAGGGGCTCGGGTCCATGATCACCGGGACGTCGAGGCCCTGCTCGCTGGCCGCCGGGCGCATGATGTCGACCGCGATGACGTCGAGCACGCCGTTCGCGTCGGAGTCGTACGGCGACGTGATGAAGACGCGCTCCCGGATCGCGTCGTCGTAGCCGAAGACCGGCTGGGTCACGCCGTTCTCCACGACGATGCCGGGTTCGTCGTCGGCGGCGCCCGCGCCCACACTGGTGGCGACCGCCGCGGTCGCGGTCAGCGTGAGGGCGACGGGTACCGCGAGCAACCTGCGAGCTCTGACCACGTCTTGTCTCCCATGTCCGGAGTTCCGATATGTGCCATGTCACATACAAGTGGGTGTGACAAGGGGTGTCAAGATCGGACGTACGGCTACATGGGTGACGAAACGTGCTGGTGACATGGGCGTGATGGCATGAGAAGAAGCCGGCGGAGCGCTGGGCTCCGCCGGCTGCCAGTGCCGGCTACCAGTGCCGGCCCGGTGTGGCGTCAGGCGGTGACGCGGGCGGCGAGGGCGTCGCCGACGTCGGAGGTGCGGCGCTTCGCCGTCCCCCGCTCCCCGAGGTCCGCCGCCACCGCGTCGACGATGCGCGCGGCCTGGCCGGACAGCCCGAGGTGGTCGAGCAGCAGGCCCACCGACAGCACGGTGGCCGTCGGGTCGGCGATGCCCTGGCCGGCGATGTCGGGCGCCGAGCCGTGCACCGGCTCGAACATCGACGGTGCGGTGCGGTCGGGGTTGACGTTGCCGCTGGCCGCGAGGCCGATGCCACCGGTGATGGCGGCCGCGAGGTCGGTGAGGATGTCGCCGAACAGGTTGTCGGTGACGATGACGTCGAACCGGCCCGGGTCGGTGACGAAGAAGATGGTCGCCGCGTCGACGTGCAGGTAGTCGACGGCGACCTCGGGGTACTCCAGGCCGACCCGCTCGACCGTGCGCCGCCACAGATGGCCGGCGTGCACCAGCACGTTGTGCTTGTGCACATAGGTGAGCTTCTTGCGCGGCCGCGCCTGCGCCCGCGCGAAGGCGTCGCGGACGACCCGCTCGACGCCGAAGGCGGTGTTGACGCTGACCTCGTTGGCGACCTCCTGCGGCGTGCCCACCCGCAGCGCGCCGCCGTTGCCGACGTACGGCCCCTCGGTCCCCTCGCGGACGACGACGAAGTCGACCTCGCCGGGGCTGGCCAGCGGCGTCTGCACGCCGGGGAACAGCCGGGACGGGCGCAGGTTCACGTAGTGGTCGAGCTCGAAGCGCAGCTTGAGCAGCAGCCCGCGCTCCAGCACGCCGCTCGGCACGTCCGGATCGCCGACGGCGCCGAGCAGGATCGCGTCGTGCCCGCGCAGCTCCTCGAGAACGGAGTCGGGCAGCGTCTCGCCGGTGGCGTGCCACCGCCTGGCGCCGAGGTCGTAGGTGGTGGTGCCGATCTTGACGTCCGTGCCGGCCAGCACGGCGTCGAGCACCTTCAGGCCCTCGGTGACGACCTCGGTACCGATCCCGTCACCCGGGATGACTGCGAGGTTGAGACTGCGCGACATGGCCCACACCGTACGACCGTCGTCCACATGATGGCACCCGCGTCCCGCGATTCGGACGCGGGTCGCATCGGCCGTGGTCAGCGGCTACTGATGGAGAGGTCGCTCCGGCCGTACTCGCCGCCGTTGTCGCGACGGTCGATGGCCTCCTGCAAGGCGTGCCGGGCTTCCTGAGCTTGCTGCTGTTCGTCGGTCATGGCGCACTCCACAGATTTACTCGGTCGTCCTAGCTTATGAAGCACCGAGCCGGTCGTCTCGCGGAATGGCGGGCTATCTCAGGATTCGAGACGACGGGTGCGCGGGAGGCGCTGCGTGGTCGCGCGGAGAGCGGCTGAACGCGCGAACTCCCGCCGCACCCAGTGGCGCGACGGGAGTTCGGACGAGCGCGGGACGTCAGCCGTCGAGATCGACGGTGCGGCCCCACTCGGCGCCGATGGCGGCGACGATGTCGTCGAGCACCTGGCCGGGAACGGCCTGGTCGACGGTCATGGCGACGAGCGCCTGGCCGCCCTTGCCGGTGCGGCTGACCTGCATGCCGGCGATGTTGACGTCGGCCTCGCCGAGCACGCGCCCGACCGTGCCGACCACGCCGGGCCGGTCGGTGTAGCGCAGGAACGCCATGTGCTCGGCCGGCACCACCTCGATGTCGTACCCGAGCACCTCGACGATCTTCTCGACGTGCTTCGGCCCGGACAGCGTGCCCGACACCGACACCGAGCGGCCGTCGGCCAGCACGCCGCGCAGCGTCACCAGGTTGCGGTAGTCGGCCGACTCCTCGTCGGTGACCAGCCGGACCTCGACGCCGCGGTCGGCGGCGATGAGCGGGGCGTTGACGTAGGAGACCGGGTCCTCGACGACGTCGGCGAAGACCCCCTTCAGTGCGGCCAGCTCGAGGATCTTCACGTCGTGCGAGGTGATCTCGCCGCGCACCTCGACGTCGAGCTGGGTCGCGACGCCGCCGGCCAGGGCGGTGAAGATGCGGCCGAGCTTCTCGGCCAGCGGGATGCCGGGCCGGACGTCCTCGGCGATGGCACCGCCCTTGACGTTGACGGCGTCGGGCACCAGCTCGCCGGCCAGCGCGAGACGGACGGAGCGGGCGACCGACACGCCGGCCTTCTCCTGGGCCTCGTCGGTCGACGCGCCGAGGTGCGGCGTGACGACGACCGACTCGAAGTCGAACAGCGGCGACTCGGTGGTCGGCTCGGACGCGAACACGTCGATGCCGGCGCCGGCGACCCGGCCCTCCTTGAGCGCCAACGCGAGCGCGTGCTCGTCGACGATGCCGCCGCGCGCCGCGTTGATGACGCGCACCGACGGCTTCACCTTGCGCAGCGCCTGCTCACCGATGAGGCCGACGGTCTCGGGCGTCTTCGGGAGGTGGACGGTGATGAAGTCGCTCTCCTCGAGCAGCTGGTCCAGGGACACACTGCGCACGCCCATCTGTGCCGCCCGCGCTGCCGGCACATAGGGGTCGAACGCGATGACGTTCATGCCGAACGACGACAGCCGCTGCGCGACGAGGACGCCGATGCGGCCGAGGCCGACGATGCCGACGGTCTTCTCGTACAGCTCGACACCCGAGTACTTGCTGCGCTTCCACTCGCCGCCCTTGAGGGCCTCGTTGGCCGGGGCGATGTTGCGGGCGGTGGACAGCAGCAGGCCGACGGCCAGCTCCGCGGCACTGGTGATGTTGGAGGTCGGGGCGTTGACGACCATGACGCCGGCCTGCGTGGCGGCCTTCACGTCGACGTTGTCGAGGCCGACGCCCGCGCGGGCGATGACCTTGAGCTTCCTGGCGGCGGCGATGGCCTCGGCGTCGACCTTGGTGGCGCTGCGGACCAGGATCGCGTCGACGTCGGCGATGGCCGGCAGCAGGGCCGCGCGGTCGGCGCCGTCGACCTTGCGGATCTCGAAATCGGGCCCGAGCGCGTCGACGGTGGCGGGCGAGAGCTCTTCGGCGATGAGTACGACGGGCTTGGTCACGGTGGACTGAACCTCCGGATGTGTCGGGCGTTGTGTGACGAGCGCGACACTGGGCCCGGGTGCGACCGAGTGTAACGCCACGTAAACCCAATGCGCACCCACTCGTCGTACGGTGGTCGGTTCGTTACGTCCGGATTACGCAGGCTCGGGCCACGTCTCCCCACGCCAGGCAGCGTCCCAGAACATCCACTCGAACCTGGTCGCCCGCGTGTACGCGTCGTGCATGGCCACGACGGTGCCGGGGTGCCGCTCCGCCTGCTCGTCGGCGAACGACTCCGCGCGCCGGGTGTCGGCCTCGAACGCGGGGTCGCCGTAGGTGCGCAGCCACGCCTCGTACGGGTGCGCGTCGGTCCCAGCCAGGACGGTGACCAGCTCGCGGCCGACCTCGGTGTAGACGCGGAAGCACGGCAGCAGCCCGGCCAGTGCGACCCCCGCGGGCGCCACCGCGGCGTCGGCCTGCAGCGTGTTGACGTAGGCCAGGCAGGTCGGTGTCGGCTCCACCTCGCCGACGGCGTCGCGCAGTGACGTTCCGGCCTCGGCGAACAGCGCCTCGTGGAGCAGCCGCTCCGCGTCGACGGCGCCGGCGGCGAACCGGGCGATGACGGCCGCCTGCTCGGGCTCCGGCCAGCGGGCCGCCGTCGTCGCCAGCGCGCGGGCGTAGCGGGACAGGTAGTGCGCGTCGTCGGCGATGTAGCGGAGGAACACCTTGCGCTCCAGCGTCCCGTCGGCCAGGCCGGTGAGGAACGGGTGCGCGCGGATGGCGTCGTACCAGGGCGCGGCGGCGGTCCAGGCGTCGGCGGAGAAGCTCATGCGGGGGTCCCTTCCGGAGTCCACCAGGCGTGGAAGTGGTGCACCGGCCCGTGCCCGCCGCCGACGTGCAGCTGGTCGGCGGCGCGCAGCGCGTCGGTGAGGTACGTCTTGGCCGTCCTGACGGCGTCGCGCAGCGGCCGCCCGTGGCCGAGCCCGACGGCGATCGCGGACGACAGCGTGCAGCCGGTCCCGTGCGTGTTGGTCGTGGCGACCCGCGGCTCGCGCAGCTCCAGGACGCCGTCGTCGTCGGCCAGTACGTCGACGGCGTCCGGCCCGGCGGCGTGCCCGCCTTTGACCAGCGCCGCGGGTCCCTTGGCGCGCAGTTCGGCGGCGGCGTCGGCGGCCTCGCCGGGCGCGACGGCGGCGACGCCGAGCAGCGCCGCGGTCTCCGGCAGGTTCGGCGTGATGACGCTGGCCAGCGGCAGCAGGCGGTCGCGGATCGCCTCGACCGTCGCGTCGTCGACCAGCCGGTCCCCCGACGTCGCGACCATGACCGGGTCGACGACGAGGTTCCGGACGCCGTGCCGGCGGGCGGCGTCGGCGACCGCCTCGACGACGTCCGGGCTGCCCAGCATGCCGGTCTTCACCGCGGCGACGTCGAGGTCGGTGAAGAGCGCGTCGAGCTGCTCGGTGACGAACGCACCCGGCACCGGGAGGACGCCGGTCACGCCGCGGGTGTTCTGCGCCGTCAGCGCCGTGAGCACCGCGCCGCCGTACGCCCCGAGCGCGGAGAACGTCTTGAGGTCGGCCTGGATGCCCGCACCGCCGGACGGGTCGGACCCCGCCACGGTGATGATCGTGGGTGTCGTCGGGGGTGTCGGGGGTGTCATGGTTCGCCGTCAGCTCCTCCCACCGGGAAGGGAGCGGACGACACCGGCGCTGCCGGTATCACCGTCGGTCTCCCTGCGCCGGCATGACCCGGATCAGGTTCGGCGGGTGTGTTCTCAGCCCACGCGGGGCACCCCGGCCGATCGGTACGTCCCCGACTCTAACGGACGCCGGCCGCGAGGTCCCCCACGGCCGCGAGTCACCCAGGAGACGGGAAATAGACTCGTCCGGGATGGAAACGCACGAGGAGTTCTCCTGGCGCGGCCGCCGGGTCCACTGGAGCCGGCGCGGTTCGGGTCCCCCGGTCGTCCTTTGCCACGGCACGCCGTGGTCGTCCGCGCTCTGGGCGCCGTTCGCCGACGCCCTGAGCAGCCAGTACACCGTCCACCTCTGGGACATGCCGGGCTACGGGCGCTCGTCCAAGGACGACGGGCACGACGTCTCGCTGGCCGTCCAGGGCGAGCTGCTGGCCGACCTGCTGCGGTTCTGGGGCGGCCCGCCGCCGCACCTGGTGACGCACGACATCGGCGGCGCGGTGACGCTGCGGGCGCACCTGCTGCACGGCGCGCCCATCGCGTCGCTCGCGCTGATCGACGTCGTGGCGCTGGCCCCGTGGGGGTCGCCGTTCTACCGGCTGGTCGGCGAGAACGCCGCGGTGTTCGAGGCGCTGCCGGCGGCGATGCACGAGGCGCTGCTGAGGGAGTACGTCTCCGGCGCGGCGGCGGGAGACCTGACGGGGGACCAGCTGCGGATGCTGGCCGAGCCCTGGCTCGGGCCGGAGGGGCAGCGGGCGTTCTACCGGCAGATCGCGGCCGCCGACCAGGCGCACACCGACGAGATCGAGCCGTTGTACCCCACGGTCGGGGTGCCGACGCTGGTCGCGTGGGGCACCGCCGACACGTGGATCCCGGCCGACCGCGCGCACCGGCTGGCCGGCGTCATCCCCGGCGCCCGCCTGGAGCTGATCGACGGCGCCGGTCACCTCGTCCAGCTGGACGCGCCGGTCGCGGTGACGGCGGCCCTGCAGCGCTGGCTGGGCTCCGTGACGGCGTGAGCCGTCAGGCGCTCAGGTGCTCGGCGAAGAACGCGGCCGTCCGCTCGATGGACAGCTGCCAGCCGGCCTCGAACGCGTGCGGCTCGCCCTCGTAGAGTTGCAGTGTGACGTCCTTCCCGGCGGCCCGCAGCGCGGCGTCGGTGTCGTAGGCCCACTGCAGCGGGCAGGTCTCGTCGGCGGTGCCATGGTGGATGAGCACCGGTTCGGTGACCCGGTCGAAGAACGTCACCGGGGAGACGTCGCGCCAGAACGCCGGATTCTGCTCGGGCGCGCCGTAGGCGGCGATGATCTCGGCGGTGAGGTCGGCAGCGGCGGGTTCACCGCGGGTCCAGCGGTCGAAGTTCTCGACGGCGTCGGAGCTCACTGAGGCATAGACGACCGCGGCGTCGACCAGGCCGGGCTGCACGACCAGCGTGTTCAACGCGACGCCGCCGCCCATCGACCGGCCCAGCAGGCCGACGCGCTCGCCGTCGAGCTGCGGGATGGCGCTGTTGCGGACCGCCAGGACCGCGTTGACGACGTCCTCGGTGTAGCCCAGGCGCAGCCGCACCTCGTTGGCGGGATCGTCGTCGGAGCCGGCGTGGTTGCGGTAGTCGGTGTGCAGGACGGCGTAGCCCTGGCGGGCGAGGTAGTCCTGCTCGCGGCGCAGGCCGCGGCCGGTCGTGTAGACGTCCGGGTCGATGTAGCCGTGTGCCAGGACCAGCACCGGGAACGGGCCGGCGCCGTCGGGCAGGTTGAGGACGGCGCTGATGGTCAGGCCGGCGCCGCGGTAGGTGACGGCGTAGCGCGTGTAGCCGTCGCCGGTCTCCAGCACGTCGCCGAGCCGGAGGTCGCCACCGTCGTACCGCTCCTGCATGAGGGCGGGGAGCGAGACGGGGTGCGGCGGCGGCGGGGACGGGGTGGGCGTCGGCGTGGGTGTGGGCGTCGGGGTGGGCGTCGGGGTGGGTGTCGGCGTCGACGTGGCCGACGGGCTCGGCGCGGCGCCTGGCGGGTCGCCGTCACCGCCGCCGGAGCAGGCGGTGACGACGAGCACGGCGGCGACGAGCGCCGCCCGCAACCTGGTCACGTCGCCCATTCTCCCCGGCGCAGCGGCCATGATGGGTCCATGGCGAAGACGTACCGGACGACGCTGCCCCGCCGGCTCGGGAACGTGGCCTTCACGGCGGCGTTGAAGGCCGGCCTGGTGCCGCCGTACGCCGTGCTCACGACGCGCGGGCGCACGTCGGGCAGGCCGCGGAGCACGCCGGTGCGGGTGATGAAGCACGTCGGCCGCCGCTACCTCGTCGCGCCGTACGGCACGGTCGACTGGGTGCGCAACGCCCGCGCTGCCGGCGAGGTGACGCTGCGCCGCGGCCGCCACACCACCCCGTACGCCGTCGTCGAGTGCCCGCCGGACGAGGCCGGCGCGGTGCTCAAGGCGTACGTGCGGGCCGAGCCGATCACCCGTCCGTACTTCGACGCCCGCCCGTCGGACCCGCAGGCCGCGTTCGCCGCGGAGGCCGACCGGCACCCCGTCTTCCGGCTCGAGCCGCGTTAGGCGGCGTCGCGCAGGTCCGTGAGCACCTGTTCGCGGACCGCCCTCGGCTGGATGCCGAGCCGGTCGAACACCGCCAGCGTCTGCTGGTCGTCGCTGCGCAGCAGGCCGAGCAGGATGTGCTGCGTCCCGATGGAGTGGTCTTTGCGGGCCAGCGCCTCGCGCAGCGACAGCTCCAGCGCCTTCTTCGCCCGCGGCGCGAACGGGAGGTGCCCCGGCCCGCCGTCGCCCTGCTTGCCGCGGCGGAAGACGCCGAACCGCTTGCCGCGGCCGGACTCCAGCGGGGCGTCCAGGGCGCCCTCGCCGAACGTCTCCTCGGCGCGCCGGCGCACCTCGCCGAGGTCGATGCCGAAGGCCTTCAGCGCCTCGGTGTCCTCCTCGCCCAGCGCCGCTCCGTCGCCGGCGACGGCGACGGCGACGACCGCCTCGCGGCCGCGCTCCTGTGTGACGCCGAGTCTGGTCAGCGTCGCGACACCCGGCGCGTCGGGCGTGGTGAGCAGCGCGAGCAGGACGTGCTCGGTGCCGATCCAGCGGTGCCGCAGCTCGCGAGCCTCCTGCTGGGCCCCGATGACGACGTCACGGGCATCAGTGGTGAACCGCTCGAACATCATTGCCTCCTTGCGTGCTTCTTGTGCACTGCTTGTCTGCTGACGCCGAGGGCGGCCCCGATCTCCTCCCAGGACCAGCCCTGGCGGCGGGCGCCCTCGACCTGCAGCGCCTCGAGCCGCTCCACCAGCCGGCGCAGCGCGGCGACCGCCCGCAGGCCGACCCTCGGGTCGGCGTCGACGGCGCCGGTCGCGGCGTCGACCGCCTCTCGTGCTTCCGATCCGGTCATGCTGTCAACATAAGCTGACAGCTCATCGTTGTCAACACGTGTTGACGAGAGGTGCTGTCGGTGGCCGCCGATACGGTCGTGACCGTGATCGAACCCGACTTCCTCACCGCCACGCGCGCCGCCTACGACACCGTCGCCGCGTCCTATGCCGAGCAGCTCCGCGACCACCTCGCCGGCGAGCCGTTCGACCGCGCCATGCTCGACGCCTTCGCGTCGATGGTCGGCACCGGAACCGATGCCGCAACCGACGCCGGGGCCGACGCCGGGCCGGTGGTCGAGGTGGGCTGCGGCCCGGGCCGCATCACCGGCTACCTGCACCGCCTCGGCCTCGACATCTCCGGCATCGACCTCTCACCAGCGATGATCGAGATCGCCCGCGCCGCCCACCCCGACATCCCCTTCACCGTCGGCTCCATGACCGCGCTCGACCTCGCCGACGGCGGCCTGGCCGGGCTCGTCGCGTGGTACTCGATCATCCACACGCCGCCCGAGCTGCTCCCCGGCGTGTTCGCCGAGTTCCGCCGCGTCCTACGCCCCGGCGGCCGGGTGCTGCTGGCCTTCCAGGTGGGCGACGAACGCGTCCGGGTCGAGCAGGCCTACGGGCACTCGGTCTCCGCCGACGCCTATCGGCTGCCACCCGAGCACATCGCCGAGCTGCTCACGGCGGCCGGGCTCACCGTCGAGGCGCGCCTGGTCCGGGCGGCCCGGCCGCCGGAGAAGATGCCGCAGGCCTACCTGATCGCCAAGGCCGGCGCCGCCCCCGAGGAGGTGCACTGACGCGGCCGCACGCCGACCGGCTCAGGGAAGGCGGCCGCCACCGGCCACGAGCGCGGCCGCTCAGCTCGCGGTCGACCGGCACCCGAACCGGGGCACGCCGCGCCCCCATGGTGCGCCCGGACGCCGTCGGAGGGCTCGCCTACGCTCGGTCCATGACCGACGTGACAGGCCTGGAGCTGGTCGGCACCGGCCGCACCGCCGACGTCTACGCGTTCGGCGGCGGGCAGGTGCTGCGCCGATACCGCGACGGCGGGTCCGCCGCGACCGAGGCCGCCGTCATGACGCATGTCCGCGCCCACGGCTTCCCCGCGCCCGCCGTCCATGCGGCCACTGGTCCGGACCTCGTGCTCGATCGGCTGACCGGGCCGACGCTGCTCCAAGCGGTCCTCGGCGGCGAGCTGACGGCCGCCGACGCCGCCGTCGTCCTGGCCGGGTTGCACCGGCGGTTGCACGCCGTCCCGCCGTCCGGTCACGCGCGCCCCGCCGGGTCGGCCGCCGACACCGTCGTCCACCTGGACCTGCATCCCGACAACGTGGTGCTGACGCCGGACGGGCCGGCCCTCATCGACTGGCGCAACGCCACCGACGGCCCCGCCGACCTCGACGTCGTGTTCTCGGCACTCATCCTGGCGCAGGTCGCCGTGAGCGACGAGGCCGGGCTGGCGCCGTTCGCGGCCGCGTCCATCGGGCCGTTCCTGTCCGCCGCCGGCGGCGCGCCGCTGCACCACCTCGACGCCGCCAAAGCCCGCCGCGGCGCCGACCCGCAACTGACCCCGGCCGAACGCGAACGGCTCGCCGCCGCCGCCGCGCTCGTCGCCGAGGAGTCCCGGCGCGGCTCCTGACCACCCTCGCCGGGCGACGCAAAAGCTCCGCGCAAAGCAGTGGAATCCGGGCGTGATCAGGAGCAAGATGGTGAACACACAACCCGCCGAAGACTCTCGGGGTGCATCCATGTCCGGTCTCCACAACGACGCACCAGGCATGTTGCCGGTGCTCTCGAAGGGCAAACACCGCAACGCACGCAAGGGCGCGTGCTTCATGGAATTCGCGTCCTACCTCGCCGGCGAGCGCTGGAGCGACCACCCGGCCTGCACGCATCCACTCCTGGCCGCCGTCGCCCGGCTGGTGAACGACGCCATCTCCGACGATCGCCGGCCACGGCTGGCACCGCTGGTCCCCATGGTCATCGGGGTCGACTCCGACGATCCGCGCATGGACGTCCACATCACGCTGCGGGTCGCCCAGACGGCACTGCCGGTCGCGTCGGCCGAGCGCCAGCGTGTGCTGGCGGTCGCGCTGCTGTCGGCCGAGCGGATCCTCGACGAGCTCGACCACCGGCCGTCCGGCACGCTCACCGAGCGCAGCCGCCAGGCACTGGCCAAGGTCCCGGTGGCGGCCCGCTGGGCGTACGACTTCGCCGAGGGCGAGCAGACCACGATGAAGGGATTCCAGCGCTACGCAGCGCCCACGGCGGTCCGCTGCGCAGTCGAGGGTGTCGCCAACGCGTGCGTCTCCGATCCCGACGCGCTGCTGCACCAGCTGCTCGAGCTGACCATCGCCGACTGCGCCGCCCTGGTCGAGCCCCGCAGCGGCACCGACCCGGCCCGCTGGGCCGACGCCTGCCGGCTCACCGGCACCGTCACCACCTGACGCGAACGCGCCGCCCGGCCCCGGATCGGTCCATCCCGGGGCCGGGACGACGGCTGCCCGCGAGCGCAACCCACCCACGCCGCACCAGATCGGGGCGGGGCCGGCCGAACCCCCCGAGATGCGAAGTTAGGTTTGCCTGAGCTAACTTGGCCCGGTGAGTTCTCGACGCCTGCCCACGTCCCTGCTCGTCCTGCTGCTCGGCGCGGCAGCCCTCACCGGCTGCGGCTCCGACGACGACTCCCCCGGCGACTCCCCCGGCGACAACGCCGGCACCGGCACCCCACCAGCGGACGGCGACGCGTTCCCCGTCACGATCGACCACGCCCTCGGCTCCACGACCATCGACGAGGCGCCGGAGCGCGTCGTCACGTGGGGGCCGTCGAACCAGGACGCGGCCCTGGCGCTGGGCGTCACGCCGGTAGCGATGCCGTTCTTCGACTACGGCGGCGACGACGAGGGCGTGCTGCCGTGGGTGCGCGAGACCCTCGGCGACGCCGAACTGCCGACGTTGCTGCCGAACGCCGCCGGCGAGGAGATCCCGTACGAGGCGATCGCCGAGGAGCAGCCCGACGTCATCCTCGCCGTCTACTCCGGCATCACGCAGGAGGAGTACGACACGCTCAGCGCCATCGCGCCCACCGTCGCCTACCCGGACGCACCATGGAGCACGCCCTGGCAGCAGCAGACCACCGTCATCGGCCAGGCGCTGGGCCGCGAGGCCGAGGCCGAGCAGCTGGTCGCCGAGACGGAGGACTACCTCGCCACCCGCACCGACGAGTTCCCGGAGCTGGCCGGCGCGACCTTCGCCTACGGCGCCGAGGACGGCGCGCAGCTCGCGCTCTACACGTCCGACGACGTGCGCGTGCGGCTGCTCACCGACCTCGGCATGACTCAGGCGCCCTACGTCGACGAGCACGCGGAGGGCGACGGCGTCTACTACTACGTCTCGCCGGAGCTGGCCGGCGACGTCGAGTCCGACGTGTTCGTCGCGTGGTTCAACGACCAGGCGGCGGCGGACGCGTTCGCGGCGAACCCGGCGTACGCGCAGATCCCGGCCGTCGCCGCGGGCGCGTTCGCCCCGATCGCCGGCGAGGACTACGTGACCGCCAGCTCCGCACCGACTGTGCTGTCGATTCCGTGGATGCTCGACGACTACCTGCCTCAGCTCGCGGCGGCCGCCTCGGCGCGCGCCGGCGAGTAGACACCCTCGTTCACGAGGGTCATGTTGATCATGGCAGCGGCGTCCACTCCGGCCGCCGCCGACTTGATCACGGTCGCGAACACGTCGGCGACGTTGCCGGCCGCCCAGATGCCGGGCACCGAGGTGCCGCCCATCGGGTCGACGGCGACGGCGGTCCCGGCGATCATGCCGCCGCGTTCCTGCTCGACGGCGGTGAGACCGAGCCCGGCGACCATGCCGACACGCGCGATCGGCTTCGGCGCGACGACCATGGCGCCGACGGGGACGACGAGGCCGCCCTCGACCTCGGCGCCGGTCAGCGCGTCGGCCTCGATCCGCAGCGCCGCGACCGTCCCTTCGACGACTCGCACGCCGCGGCCGGCGAGATCGGCCAGCTGCGCGTCGTCGAGGGCGGGCGCGGTGTGCGTGAACAACGTGACGTCAGCGGACCACTGACGGAACAGCTGCGCGTGATGCACGGCGGCGGCCGACGTCGCCAGGACGCCGACGGCCCGGTCCCGCACCTCCCAGCCGTGGCAGTACGGGCAGTGCAGGACGTCGCGACCCCAGCGCTCGCGGACGCCGGGCACGTCCGGCAGCTCGTCGACACCACCGGTGGCCAGCAGGATGCGCCGCGCCCGCACCTCCTCGCCGCCCTCCGTCCGGACGGTGAAGTCGCCGGCCGCGCCGGTCACCTCGGCCACCGCCCCGGCCAGGAACTCGCCGCCGTACCCCTCGATCTCCGAGCGGCCGATGCGGTACAGCTCGCCCGGCGCCGTGCCCTCACGGCCGAGGTAGTTGTGCACGCCGCCGGCGGGCGCGTTGCGCTGCTCCCCGGCGTCGATCACCAGCACCGACCGCCGCGCCCGCGACAGCGTCAGCGCGCCACTCAGTCCGGCCGCCCCGCCGCCGATCACCACCACGTCGTAACGGTTCTCATTAGTCATGATGCCATCGTGCGCGAGCGTCGGCGAGACGGCAAGGTTCGTTGCCGATCTGGCAAACTCCTGTCCATGGAGGACGAGTCGCTCGGCCGGGTCCTCGCCGCCGTCGGGCCACGGCTGCGCGAGCTGCGGCAGCAGCGCGGAGTCACGCTGACCCAGCTGTCGGAGACCACGGGCTTCTCGGTGAGCACGCTGTCCCGGCTGGAGTCCGGCGGGCGGCGGCCCACGCTGGAGCTCCTGCTGCCCATCGCCCGGGCGGCGACGAGGTAGGCTCGGCGGCATCGCGGCCGGAGCCGCGTCCGGGTCCGCGGGCAGGGTCGAACCCACTCCGTCGATGCATCATCGTCCGAGCCTTTGTGCGGCCGACCGTGCGGACCATCGGCGCTCTCGCGCACGGAGGTCTCGATGTCCGAGCTACCCGCTCGACCCCACCTCGGCCACCTGAAGAAGCAGGCCAAGGCGCTGCTGCGCGCACTGCGCGACGGCGATCCAGCGGCAGCGGCCCGGTTCGGCGCCACGATGCCGCACGCCGGCGAGCCGCAGCTGCGCGACGCGCAGTCATGCATCGCCCGCGAGTACGGGTTCGCGTCCTGGGCCGCGCTGCGCCGGCACGTCGACGATGTCCGCGACGTGTCGACGGCCGGCTGGCTGCGGCTGGTGTACGCCGGCGACTCGATCGGCGGCACGCATGCCGCCCGCCCCGAGGAGGCGGCCCGGCGGCTCCGCGACGGCGTCGATCTCACCGGGGCCGCCCCCACCGGCGCCACTCCCGCCGGCGCCACCTCCGCCGACGTCGTCACCGCGACCGGCGACCTCGCCGCCGTCACCGCCGCGATCGCCGCCGACCCCGGCTGGGTGCACCGGCCCGGCGGCACGCTCGGCGTGCCGCCGCTCTTCGCCGTCACGCATTCGTCGCTGGTGCGGCTCCCCGAGTTCGCCGACGGCATCCGTGCCTGCGCCCGCGAACTGCTGACCGCGGGCGCCGACCCGAACCAGGCGGTCACGCCGTCCGGCGGCCACCACCCGCTGACCGCGCTCTACGGTGCCGCGGGCGTGACCCACGATCGCGAGCTGACGGCCCTGCTGCTCGCCGCCGGCGCCGATCCGGACGACGGCGAGTCGCTGTACCACGGCCTCGGCGACCCCGAGTGCGCCCGGCTGCTCCTCGCCGCCGGCGCGACCGTGACCGGCACGAACGCCATGTACGCCGTCTCCGACCACCACGACCCCGACGTGCTGCGGCTGCTGCTCGAGCACGGCGGCGACGCCAACGAGCCGTCGCCGACGTGGGGCTCGCCGCTGCTGTTCGCACTGCGACGACGCTGCTCGACGGCGTTCGTGCGGCTACTGCTCGACGCCGGGGCGGACCCGCGCGCCGTCACGCCGGACGGCGTCGACCCGCACCGCATGGCGCTGCGGTTCGGGCGACCCGAGATCGCCGCGCTCCTGCCCGCCGACGCCGCGGGTGTGGCGGACGACGCGCCACTCGACGAGCTGATCGCCGCCTGCGCGCGCGGCGACGGCGACGACACCCGGCGGCTGCTGGCGGCGCACCCCGACCTGCCCGGCCGGCTCGACGACGGTCAGCGGCGGCTGCTGCCCGATCTCGCCGGCGAGGGCGCCGCCGACGCCGTCCGGCTCCTGGTCGAGGCGGGCTGGCCGGTCGACGAACCCGGCGGCGACTGGCAGGCGAGCGCGCTGAACCACGCCGTCTTCCGCGGCGACGCCGCGTTGACCCGGTTCCTCCTCGAGCACGGCGCCGACCCCACTGCGGAGCACGGCTTCGGCGACACCGTCGTCGGCACGCTGTCGTGGGCGTCGCTGAACAACCAGGAGACCGCGATCCCCGGCGACTGGCCCGGATGCGCGCGAGCCCTCCTCGGCCACGGCGTGCGGTTGCCGGAGGACTACGCGTTCTCCGACGAGGTCCGGGCCGTGGCCGAGGAGATCACCTGAGCGAGTTCGCGTGGTCCGGCACGTACGTCTGCAGCTCGCGGGGCGGCCGCTCGTAGCCCTTGGCCGCCGGCCGCGGGGGCAGGTCCAGCGGCCGGCGCTGCACCTCGTGGTACGGGATGGTCGCGAGCAGGTGCGCGATCATGTTGATGCGCGCGGCCCGCTTGTCCTCACTCTCGACCACGTACCACGGCGCCTCGGGGATGTCGGTGTGCACGAACATGTCGTCCTTGGCGCGGGAGTAGTCCTCCCAGCGGCTGATCGACTCGAGGTCCATCGGTGAGAGCTTCCACCGGCGCATCGGGTCCTCGAGCCGCGACCGGAACCGGCGTTCCTGCTCCGCGTCGCTGACCGAGAACCAGTACTTGCGCAGCAGGATGCCGTCCTCGACCAGCATCCGCTCGAAGATCGGCGACTGGCTGAGGAAGCGCTGGTACTCCTCCTTCGTGCAGAAGCCCATGACCCGCTCGACCCCGGCGCGGTTGTACCAGCTCCGGTCGAACAGCACGATCTCGCCGGCGGCCGGCAGGTGCTCGACGTAGCGCTGGAAGTACCACTGCCCGCGCTGGCGCTCCGTGGGCGCCGGCAGGGCGGCGATGCGCGCGATGCGCGGGTTCAGGTACTGCGTGACCCGCTTGATCGTGCTGCCCTTGCCGGCCGCGTCGCGCCCCTCGAAGACCACGACGACGCGGGCGCCCTCGAGGCGGACCCACTCCTGCAGCTTCACCAGCTCCGCCTGGAGGCGGAACAGCTCCTTCTCGTAGATCTTCTTCGGCAGCCGTGCCACCTGATCTTCGGACCCCGCCTTGCCGCTCTTCTTCGCCACCGTGACCCCTCCCTGCATGAAACCTATGCCTCCTCGACCTCTGGCGCGGCGAACTGGCTGTTGTACAGATCGAAGTACGCGCCGCGCCGTTCCAGCAGTTCGGCGTGCGAGCCCTGCTCGACGATGGCGCCGTCGCGCATGACGAGGATCAGGTCGGCATCGCGGATCGTCGACAGACGGTGCGCGATGACGAAGCTGGTCCGGTCGCTGCGCAGCGCCGCCATGGCGTGCTGGACGAGCACCTCGGTGCGGGTGTCGACCGACGACGTCGCCTCGTCGAGGATGAGGATGGACGGGTCGGCGAGGAAGGCCCGCGCGATGGTGAGCAGCTGCTTCTCACCGGCGCTGATGTTGTCGCCCTCCTCGTCGATGACGGTGTCGTAGCCGTCGGGCAGCGAGTGCACGAAACGGTCGACGTAGGTCGCCTCGGCGGCCGAGCGGATCTGCTCCTCCGACGCCGTGGGGTCGCCGTAGGCGAGGTTCTCGCGGATCGTGCCGCCGAACAGCCAGGTGTCCTGCAGCACCATGCCGATGTTCGAGCGCAGCTCGTCGCGGCTCAGCTCGGCGATGTCGCGGCCGTCGATGGTGATGTGCCCACCCTGCAGCTCGTAGAACCGCATGATCAGGTTGACCAGCGTGGTCTTGCCCGCGCCGGTCGGCCCCACGATGGCCACCGTTCGGCCCGGCTCGGCCACCAGCGAGAGGTCCTCGATCAGCGGCTGGTCCGGGTCGTAGCTGAACGTGACGTGCTCGAACTCGACCCGCCCGCGCGGCTGGTCGTCCAGCGTCGCCGGGGTGGCCGGGTCGGGCACCTGTTCCGGCTCGTCGAGCAGCTCGAACACCCGCTCCGCCGACGCGACACCGGACTGCAGCAGGTTCGCCATCGACGCCAGCTGGGTGAGCGGCTGGGTGAACTGGCGGGTGTACTGGACGAACGCCTGCACCTCGCCGAGGCTCAGCGAGCCCGACGCCACCCGCAGGCCGCCGACCACGGCGACGGCGACGTAGTTGAGGTTCCCGAGGAAGAACATCGCCGGCATGATCAACCCGGACACGAACTGGGCGCCGAAGCTCGCCTGGTACAGCTCCTCGTTCTTGGCGCCGAAGGACTGTTCCACCTCGCGCTGCCGGCCGAACACCTTCACCAGCGCGTGCCCGGTGTAGGCCTCCTCGATCTGCCCGTTCAGCGCGCCGGTGTGCGCCCACTGCGCCACGAACTGCTTCTGCGACCGCTTCGCGATCAGCGCCGTCACGACCATCGACAGCGGGATCGTCACCAGCGCGATCAACGCCAGCAGCGGCGAGATCCACACCATCATGGCGAGCACGCCGATGACGGTGAGCAGCGAGTTCAGCAGCTGGCTCATGGTCTGCTGCAGGCTCTGCGACACATTGTCGATGTCGTTGGTGACGCGGCTCAGCACGTCGCCGCGGGAGTTGGCGTCGAAGTACCGCAGCGGCAGCCGGTGGATCTTGTCCTCGACGTCGGAGCGCAGCCGGAACACGGTGCGCTGCACGATCGTGTTGAGCAGGTACGCCTGCAGCCACATGAACAGCGACGCACCCACGTACAGCGCCAGCACGCCCAGCAGCACCGAACGCAGCGCACTGAAGTCGACGCCCTGACCTGGTACGACGTCCATGTGCGCGAGCATGTCGGCGAAGGTGTCCTGGTCGCCGGCACGCAGGTTCTCGACCGCCTGTTCCTTGGTGACGTCCGCCGGCAGCTGCCGGCCGATGACGCCCTCGAAGATCAGGTCGGTGCCGTGCCCGAGCAGCCGGGGGCCGATGGCGTTGAGCGCCACGCTGACCACGGCCAGCACGATCACCAGCGCCACGCCGGCGCGCTCCGGGGTCAGCCGGCCGAGCAGCCGCTTGGCCGACGGACCGAAGTTCAGCGCCTTCTGCGGTGGTCCGGCCATGGCCGCCATGCCGGGCGGGCCGCCACCGGGACGGCCGCCGCCGGGGCCTGCGGGCCGCGCGGGCGTGGCCGTCGTCGTGGGCCTGGACGCGCTCATGCGGCCTCCTCCGCGGTCAGCTGGGACTCGACGATCTCGGCGTAGGTCGGGCAGGTCTCGAGTAGCTCGTCGTGTGTGCCGAGCCCGACGACGGCGCCGTCGTCGAGCACCACGATCTGGTCGGCGTCGATGACGGTGGAGATCCGCTGCGCGACGATGACCACCGCGGCGTCCGTGGTGTGCGGTCGCAGCGCCGCCCGCAGCCGGGCGTCGGTGGCGAGGTCGAGCGCCGAGAACGAGTCGTCGAACAGGTAGATGCCGGGTTGACGGACCAGCGCCCGGGCGATCGCCAGCCGCTGGCGCTGCCCGCCGGACACGTTCGTGCCACCCTGCGCGATCGGCGTCTCCAGGCCCTCGGACATGTCGGCGACGAAGTCGGCGGCCTGCGCGATCCGCAACGCCTCCCACAGCTCGTCGTCAGTGGCGTCGGGGTTGCCGTAGCGCAGGTTGCTGGCGACCGTGCCGGAGAACAGGTACGCCTTCTGCGGCACCAGGCCGATCCGCTCGCGCAGCACCTCCGGGTCGAGCCGGCGGACGTCGACGCCACCGGCCAGCACCTGGCCGGCCGTCGCGTCGATGAGCCGCGGCACCAGGTTGACCAGCGTGGTCTTGCCGGAGCCCGTGCTGCCGACGACGGCGGTGGTGGTGCCCGGCTCGACGGTGAAGGAGATGTCGCGCAGCACCGGCGACTCGGCGCCCGGGTAGGCGAACTCGGCGTCGCGCAGCTCCAGCGAGATGCTCCGCGGCAGCGACGTCACCGGCTCGGCCGGCGGCACGACCGACGACTCGGTGTCGAGCACCTCGCCGATGCGCTCCGCGCACACGGTCGCACGCGGCACCATGACCAGCATGAACGTCGCCATCATGACCGACATCAGGATCTGGATGAGGTAGGTCAGGAACGCCGTCAGCGAGCCGATCTGCATCTGGCCGTCGTCCACCCGACCGGCGCCGAACCACAGCACCGCCACGCTGGACACGTTGAAGATCAGCATGACCCACGGGAACATCAGCGCCATCAGCCGGCCGACGTACAGAGAGGTCTCGGTGAGCGCGGTGTTGGCGACGGCGAACCGGCTCTGCTCCCAGCGCTCGCGGACGAACGCGCGGACCACCCGGATGCCGGTGATCTGCTCGCGCATGACCCGGTTGACGCTGTCGATGCGCTCCTGCATGCGCCGGAACCCGGGCACCATGCGGCGCACGATCAGCGCGATGCCGAGGACCAGCGCCGGGACGCAGATCAGCAGCAGCCAGGCCAGCCCCACGTCCTCGCGCAGCGCCATGATGACGCCGCCCGTGGCCATGATCGGCGCCGTGACCAGCAGCGTGCACGACATCAGCACCAGCATCTGGACCTGCTGGACGTCGTTGGTGTTGCGGGTGATCAGCGACGGCGCGCCGAACCGGCCGACCTCGCGCGCGGAGAACTCGCCGACGCGGTGGAAGATGGCGGCCCGCACGTCGCGGCCGAACGCCATGGCCGTCTTCGCGCCGAAGTACACCGCGCCGACCGTGCAGGTGATCTGCAGCAGCGTCGCCGCCAGCATCCAGCCGCCGGTGCGCATGATGTACGCGGTGTCGCCGCGGGCGATGCCGTTGTCGATGATGTCGGCGTTCAGGCTGGGCAGGTAGAGCGAGGCCAGCGTGCCGATGAACTGCAGCACGACGACTGCGGTCAACCATCGCCGGTACGGACGCAGGTACGTCCGCAGCAGAGTGATGAGCATGGAACGGCTCCGAACTGGAGGAACGGAAATCTGACGTGGTGCTTCGTGTGCCCGAGTCGGAGGGGTCAGGGCGACGGGTCGCCCGCTTCGAGACTGACGCCGTGCAGCAGCAGGTCGACGACCTCGGCCGGCGTCATCGGCTCGTGGTCGTTGATGAGCGGGTGGAAGCCGGCGAAAGACAGGATGCGCAGCCGCCGCGCCACCTCGGACGGCGGGAACCGCAGCCGGTCACGGTCGGGCTCGAGCAGGTCCTCGACGATGGCCGTGATGCCGGCGTGCCGCGGCGTCACCTGGCGGCCGTCGTCGCCCGGCGGCCGCCGGAAGCCGATGGCCGCCATCAGCTGGAAGACGCTGGTCAGCCGCTCGTGCAGGATCTCCGCGACAACCAGCAGCCGGTCGGCCAGCGGCAGGTCGGTACCGACGGCGGCCAGCCGCCGCTCGGTCTCGCCGGGGTCGACGGCCGCCTCGACGACCTGCCGCAACAGCGACTCCTTGTCGTCGAAGACCCGGAAGATGGTGCCCTCGGCGATGCCGGCCGCCTCGGCGATCTGCCGGGTGCTGACGTCGAAGCCGTGCTGACGCAGCAACGGCAGGGTGGCGTCGATGATCGCCGCACGTCGCTGATCGGGCGACATGGGCGTTGCGCGAGCCCGGCGCGTCTCTGTGGCCACGGCACGATGGTAAGTGAGTGAGGACTCACTCACAACCGCTTTTCGACGGGTTCGCTCAGCGCTGACAGACGGGCGTACGCTCGAGAGAGAAGGACCGCTGACGAGGAGGTCAGCATGGGTGCGCTATTCGCGATCCTCACCGTTGTGGTGATCCTCGGCCTCGTCTGGTACGGCGCGAGCGCCCGCGTCGTCCGTCAGTTCGAGCGTGGCGTCGTGTTCCGGTTCGGCAAGGTGCACGGGTCGCCGCGCGGGCCCGGATTCGCGTGGATCGCTCCGTTCGTCGACCAGATGCGCAAGGTCAACGTGCAGATCATCACGCTGCCGATCCCGGCGCAGGACGGCATCACCCGCGACAACGTCACGGTGCGCGTCGACGCCGTCGTCTACTTCCGGGTGCACGACCCCGTCGAGGCCGTCGTCGAGGTGCAGGACTACGAGTTCGCCGTGTCGCAGGTGGCGCAGACGTCACTGCGCTCGATCATCGGCAAGAGCGAGCTGGACGATCTGCTGTCCAACCGCGAGGCTCTGAACCAGGGCCTCGAGCTGATGATCGACAGCCCGGCCGTCGGCTGGGGCATCGAGATCGACCGGGTCGAGATCAAGGACGTCGCGCTGCCTGAGGCGATGAAGCGCTCGATGTCACGACAGGCCGAGGCGGAGCGGGAGCGGCGGTCGCGGGTCATCACCGCCGACGGTGAACTCCAGGCGTCGCACAAGCTCGCCTCGGCCGCCTCCACCATGGCGGAGACCCCGGCGGCGCTGCAGCTTCGACTGTTGCAGACCATCGTCGAGGTCGCCGCGGAGAAGAACTCGACGGTCGTGCTGCCGTTCCCGGTCGAGCTGCTGCGCTTCCTGGAGCATGCGACCGAACAGCCACCGGCCGCCGCCCGGCCGGCCACCCCGCCGGCCGCCCCGCCGGCCACCCCGCCGGCTGTCCCGCCCGCGGCGGGGGCGGCCCCACCCGCGGCTGAGGCCATCCCGCCAGCGGCGGAGCCCGTCCCGCCGGCGGCGGAGCCCGTCCCGCCGGCGGCGGAGGCCGTCCCGCCGGCGGCGGAGCGCGTCCCGCCGGCGGCGGAGGCGAACGGCGTCCGGCCGGTGCCGGAACAGCCGCCGCCCCCGACGTCGTGATGCTAAGGTCTGCGGCATGTACGCGACCGTGCTCGGCATGTGGTGGCCCGCCTCCTAGGCGGCCCATTCCCTTCGCGTACCCCACGCAAGCGACCGCCTCACCGAGGCGGTCGTTGTCGTGTCCGGCACCGTCCCGCCCCGGTCGAGGCTCGACCGGAAGGAACGTCCATGCTCGACGACCTGCTCGACGATCCCGCGCCCCCGCCGTTCGCGCTGCTCGCCCGCTCCGGCCGGCCCGGCGTCGAACTGCTGCTCGGTGACCTCGTCGACGTCGACCGGCTCGCGGAGATCCCGCTGCCCGACGACGCCAGCCCGGCGACGCTGGCGCTGATCCCGTACCGACAGCTGTCCGAGCGCGGCTTCGAGTGCCACGACGACGGCGCGCCGTTGCGCTGCCTGCGGGTGCGGTCGCGGGTCGCGTTGGACCGTTCGGAGGTCCTGGCCGCGGTGGGCGGCGACGTCGACGTCGCGCCCGGCGGGTTCGACGTCGCCGACGACGAGTACGCGGACATCGTCGGCCGGGTCATCCGCGACGAGATCGGCCGCGGCGCCGGCGCCAACTTCGTCATCCGGCGCGACTACCTGGCCCGGCTCACCGGATCGGTGCCCCAGGCGGCGCTGCGGCTGTTCGGCCGGCTGCTCACCGGCGAACCGGGCGCGTACTGGACGTTCGTCGTGCACGCCGGCGACGTGACGATGGTCGGCGCGACGCCCGAGCGGCACGTCAGCGTCGACGACGGCACCGTCGTGATGAACCCGATCAGCGGCACGTACCGGGTTCCGGCCGGCGGCACGACCACCGACGACCTGCTGCGGTTCCTCGCCGACCCGAAGGAGACCGAGGAACTGTTCATGGTGGTCGACGAGGAGCTGAAGATGATGAGCGCCGTGTGCGAGGACGGCGGACGCGTGCTCGGGCCCTACCTCAACGAGATGAGCCACCTCATCCACACCGAGTACCTGCTCGAGGGCACGACGCGGATGGACGTGCGCGACGTGCTGCGCGAGACGATGTTCGCCCCGACGGTGACGGGGTCGCCGCTGGAGAACGCGGCTCGGGTGATCACCCGCTATGAGGTGGGTGGGCGGGGGTACTACGCGGGCGTGGCAGCGCTGATCGAGGGCACCGGCGACCGGCTCAGCGTCGACGCGCCGATCCTCATCCGCACCGCCTACCTGGAGCCCGACGGGACGGTGCGGGTACCGGTCGGCGCGACCCTCGTGCGGCACTCGGTCGCCGGCCACGAAGTCGCCGAGACGCACGCGAAGGCGGCCGGGGTGCTGACGGCGCTCGGGGTGCGCGAGGCGGCCGTAGCGTCGTTCGCGGACGACCGCCCCGCGCTCACGGACGACCGTCCCGCGCTCGCGGACAACCGTCCCACGCTCACGGACGACCGCCCGTCCTTCGCGGACCATCCCGAGGTCGCTGCCGCGCTGACCGTGCGCAACCGCACGCTGGCGCCGTTCTGGCTGCGGCCGCAGGGCCAGGACGAGCGGCCCGCGCTGGCCGGGCGGTCGGTGCTGATCGTCGACGCCGAGGACCGGTGGACGGCGATGCTGGCGCATCTGCTGCGCCGGCTCGGGATGCGGGCGGAGGTCCGGCGTTGGTCCGAGGTCGGCCCGGCGACCGGCGACGCGTACGACCTGCTGCTGGCCGGCCCCGGCCCCGGCGACCCGCGCGACGTCGCCGACCCGCGCATCGCCCGGCTGCACGACGTCGTCCGGGCTCGGCTGGCCGCGCAGCGCCCCCTGCTCGCCGTCTGCCTGAGTCACCAGGTGCTGGCCGGGCTGGTCGGGCTGCCGCTCGGGCTACTGCCGCAGCCGTACCAGGGCACGCAGCGGCCGGTGCCGTTGTTCGGCCGCGAGACCCGGGTCGGGTTCTACAACACCTACGCGGCCCGGCTGGCCGACGGCGCCGTCCTGCCGCCCGGCGTCGAGGCCGCGGCGCAGCCGGAGACCGGTGAGGTGTTCGCGCTGCGCGGCGCCGGGTTCGCGTCGGTGCAGTTCCATCTGGAGTCGATCCTGTCCACCGAGGGGATCGACCTGCTGGCGGAGCTGGTGACGGGCGTGCTCAGCCCGGATGCGCGTCCAGCCGTCGCTGCACCTCGTCGGCGCTGAGGTCCTCGGCCGGTCGCGAGACGATCCACTGGATGCCGAACGGGTCGCGGAGCCGGCCCTGGCGCATACCGTACGGCTGGTCGTCGATCGGGAAGACGACGGTCGCCCCGGCCCGCTCCAGGGCGGCTCCGAGGGCGTCCGGGTCGGCGACCTCGAGCGTGAACAGGGCGCCGGCGGCCGGATCGTGCGCGTCGGCGTCCTTGATCGACAGCAGGCCGGCGCCGAGCCGGAACTCGGCGTAGACCACCTTGCCGCCGGGCCCGGCGTACCGGACGCCGGGCTCGGCGCCGAGCGCGCGGCGGTAGAAGTCGAGGGCACGGTCGGCCCCGTCGACGACGAGCTTCGGGGTCACGGTCATCGCGTTCATGCGACCATCGTGGCCCGATGCGGCGGCCGCGCGCTTGGAGAAATCGGTCAGCCCGGGCGCTTCAGGTATCGGTGCCCGGTAGGGCTGGTCCATCGCGTCGATCCGCCGGGGCGTCGCTCGGCGCTCCAGCGGCCGAGGTGCTTGATCAGGTGGTGGGTCTCGCAGAGCGCCTGGAGGTTCGCGCGACTGGTGGGGCCGCCGGCGGCGAACGGGACGATGTGGTCGATGTCGGCGGCTCGGGCCGATCGGTGGCAGCCGGGCATGCGGCACGTGCGGTCGCGGGCGGTGATGAACCGGGCCAGTGCCCTGCTCGGCCGGTACCTCGTCCTGCCGAGGTCGAGGAGCTGCCCCGTGGCGGGGTCGGCACGCAGCCACGTCCACACGCCCTCGGCAGCGAGCGCCCGGGCGACGTGAGCGGGGATGGGCCCGTAGCCCTCCAGCTCGCCCGGCTCGTCGCTCAGCCCCGTCAGCGTCGTGAACGGGACGGTGACGTGCACGCTGACGGACCGCCGCCGTGTGGACCGCGCAGCAGGACGGCCGACCCCACCCGCACCGGCACGCGGCGCGCGCTGGCGTGGGCCACCCGCACCGGCACGCGGTGCGGCGCCAGCGGACTCGCCGCCCGCGCCGGCACGCAGAGCGGACCCGCGCGGGCCACTCGCGTCGGCGCGCGGTGCGGCACCGGTGGACTCGCCGCCCGCGCCGGCCATGGGTGGCGCGGCCGCCGCGGTGGTGGTCGCGGTGGTGGTCGCGGCCGTGGTCGCCGCTGCGGTGGTCGCGGTCGTGGTCGCCGCTGCGGTGGTCGCGGTCGTGGTCGCCGCGGTGGTGGTCGCCGCGGTGGTTGCTCCTGCCGGCGGCCCGCCAGGCCAGCCACCGCCGCCCCGATCCAACTGGCCCGCCCCCGCGGTGCCGGTCGCGATGCCAGGAGAGGCGGCCGAGGTCGCGCGAGCCCGCGCCTGGCCCCTGGCGCGGTCCACGCCTGCGGCATGACCCGCACCGCCGACGCCCGCACCGCGGCCGTCGGGACGGTGGGCGTCGGCAGCGTGGGCGACCGGATGGTCGGCGTCGGCAGCGTGGGCGACCGGATGGTCGGTGTCGGCAGCGTGGGCGACCAAGGTGCGGCCCGCACCGCCACCCGCAGCACCACCGCCCGCAGCACCACCGCCCGCAGCACCACCGCCCGCAGCACCGCCGCCCGCAGCACCACCGCCCGCAGCACCGCCACCCGCAACATCGGCGCAGGCAGCCAGGGCGGCCCACGCGAGCTCCGCCAGCGCGTCGGCGCGCCGATGGTCGTGGGGCCGGACGGGCAACCCCGCCGCCGCGTCGGCGCGTTTGGCGTCGGCCGCGGCCGAGTTCAACGCCGTGTGCAGCGCCGTGGCGTCCTCGGCCGGCAGCAACGCCTCGAGGAACGCCATGCCGTCCGATGCCGGCGTGACCGCGACGTAGCGGCCGTCGCGGGCGACGCGGTTGCGTTCAGCGGTCTCGACCGGCGCCAGCTGATGCAGCCGCCGCTTGATCAGCTTGCGCAGCGCCACCGCATCGATGAACGGCGCCTCGGGAAGGACGTCGGCCTCGACCAGCTCACGCACCGCGGGGTCCTGGCCGCCCAGCTCGTCGGTGATGACGCGCGCCCGGCGCAGGTCGATCAACCCCGCCGACAACGCGGCGTGGGTGCTGGCGAAGTCGTCGACCAACTGGACGGAGTGGCCGACCAGGTTCTCGGCCTGCTTGACCGTGCGCTGGCACCGCCCCGCCACCTCGACCGCGGTGACGGTGACCGGATGGACCGACCGGCAGGTGGACTCGGCGGGTCGCAGCTCATGACGCGTGGTCAGCTCGGCGAGCACGTCGGCCTCGCCGGCGGCAACCCAGGCCGCCAGCCGCGCCCACCCGGCGGCCGCCTCGACGAGGTCGTACGCACCGGCCGAGCCGGCGTCGAACGCGGCCAGGACGGCGGCCAGCTCAGGACCCGTCGGCGTGCGCTCCGCATCGGCGGGCAGCACCCGGGCCGACCGCTCCAGGAACCCCGGCTCGACGGAGTCGGCGAGCAGATCGGCCGGCTCGAGCCGCACCCAGTCGAAGGTGTCCGGATGCCACACCACGAGCGGCCCCGCCGCCGGACGAGCGCCCGGCGGCGTAGCAGCTAGTAGCACTTTATCGAACATGCGAACAACCCTACCGGCTCCGCCGAGCAAGATCAATTCGAGACGGAGGGGGCAGGCGTCAGCCCAGCGGCACGTGGTTGTGCTCGGCGGCCGAGCGCGGGACGTAGCGGCCGGGAGTGAGGCCGGTGAGCGCGCGGAAGTCGTTGACGAGGTGGGCCTGGTCGAAGTAGCCGTGCCGGGCCGCGACCTCCGCCCAGTCGGGCGCGGGGCCGCCCGGCGTCGTCACGGCTCGAAGCACCCGCTGCAGCCGCCGGACCCGGCCGAACTGCTTCGGCGACAACCCGACGGCGGCGCGGAAGCGACGCTGCAGGGTCGACGCGGACGCGCCGATCCGCTCGGCCACCACGCCAACAGCGGCACCGCGGTCGAGGGCGGCGACGGCGTAGACGACGGCACCGTCGGGGCCCGGCAGGCCGGCCGCCCGCAACCGCGCGAGCAGCACGCGCTCCAGCGCGTCCAGCCGCTCCCCCGGCGTCGCCGCCACGAGCACCCGCTCGCGTACGGCGCCGCCGTCGGCGCCCCAGAGGTCGGCGAGCGGGGTGACCGGGTCGGTGAGCGCGGCCGCCGGGACGTCGCCGAAGGCCACGACGCCGCCCGGCCGGAACACGACGCCCGCGGTGGCGGCCTGGTCGGCGGTGTCGACGCCGATGGGACGGGCCAGCGGGGCGCACAGGCCGGCCCCGCCCACCCCGCCAGGACGGCTGAGGTCGTCGCCGTCGTACCAGTTCAGACGGTCGGCGGCGAGGTTGACGACCAGCTGCGCCGCGCCGGTGGGCAGGGTCCGGTCGCGGCCGGGCGGCAGCGGTTGGTCGAGGTACCAGAGGTGCTCGACGAACGGCGCCAGCTCGGCGCGGGGCCGCCGGAGGAGCACGTCAGTCGTGCCGGCCGGTGACCGCCAGCCGGGCGCCCAGCCCGATCATCGCGACGCCGCCGACGGCGCTGAAGTGACCCATCCGCCCCGGCGAGCGGGCGAACCAGTCGCGTGCGGTGCCGGCACCGAGCGCCCAGCAGCTGTCCATGAGGAACGCCATCACCGTGAACACGGCCCCGAACAGCAGCATCTGCACGGTCGGGTGCGCGCCGGCCGGATCGATGAACTGCGGGAGGACGGCCGCGAAGAACACGATGACCTTGGGGTTCGTCAGGCCGACGACGAACGCCTCGCGCGCGGCACGGCGGGCGCTGGTGAGACGGACCGCCCCTGCCGCCGCGTCGGCGAAGGACCGCCGGTGCCGGATCGCCTGCACGCCCAGATAGACGAGGTAGGCGGCGCCGACGAACTTGATGACGGTGAAGACGACGATGGATCGCTCGACGACCGCGCCCAGGCCGAACGCCACGGCGAGCACCTGCAGGAACGCGCCCACGGCGTTGCCCGAGGCCGACGCGATGCCGCCGCGCCGGCCGAGTACCAACGCCCGGCCGACGGTGAACAGCACGCTCGGGCCGGGGACCGCGATGAGAACGAACGAGCTGACGACGAAGGCCAGCAGGTGTGTCGTCGAGATCATCGCGATACCCCGTCCCGGAGGTGGGCGTGCGACCGCATCAGCGCGCGGCGGTGCCCTCGGTGTAGTCGTCGTCGCTGGACTTCACCCAGGACATCAGCTGGCGCAGCTCGCGGCCGGTGGCCTCGATCGGGTGCGCCTCGCCCTCGGCCCGCAGCCGCTTGAACTCCGGCGCGCCGGCGTCCTGGTCGGCGATGAAGCCGGCCGCCCACGACCCGTCCTGGATGGCCGTCAGCGCGTCCTTCATGCGCTCCTTCACCGAGGCGTCGATGACCTTGGGGCCGGTGGTGTAGTCGCCGTACTCGGCGGTGTCGGAGACACTCCAGCGCTGCTTGGCGATGCCGCCCTCGTACATGAGGTCGACGATCAGCTTGAGCTCGTGGAGCACCTCGAAGTACGCGACCTCCGGCTGGTAGCCGGCCTCGGTCATGACCTCGAAACCGCTCTGGACCAGGCGGGACACGCCGCCGCAGAGCACCGTCTGCTCACCGAACAGGTCGGTCTCGGTCTCCTCGGCGAACGTCGTCCTGATACCGCCGGCACGCAGGCCGCCGATGCCCTTGGCGTACGCGAGCGCGAGCGCCCACGCCGAGCCGCTGGCGTCCTGCTCGACGGCGACCAGCACCGGCACGCCGCGGCCGTCGGCGAACTCGCGCCGCACCAAATGACCCGGGCCCTTCGGCGCGACCATGGCGACGTCGACGTTGGCCGGCGGCTTGATGTAGCCGAACCGGATGTTGAAGCCATGGCCGAAGAACAGCGCGTCGCCGTCCTGCAGGTTCGGCTCGATGTCGTTGGTGTAGATGTGCCGCTGCACGTGGTCGGGCGCCAGGATCATGATGAGGTCGGCCTCCGCGGCCGCCTCGGCCGGCGTCACGACCCGCAGCCCCTCGGCCTCGGCCTTGGCGCGGCTCTTCGAGCCCTCCTGCAGGCCGACGCGGACGTCCACGCCGGAGTCGCGCAGGCTCAGCGCGTGCGCGTGGCCCTGGCTTCCATAGCCGATGACGGCGACGACCCGCCCCTGGATGACCGAGAGGTCGGCGTCGTCGTCGTAGTACATCTCTGCCACGAGGGCTTCTCCTTCTGTCTTGCCTTCAGAAACCTGAACGGATTATGCGACTCGGTCGACCGGCCGCAGCGCGCGGTCGGTGATGGACCGCGATCCGCGCCCCACCGCCACCACACCGGACTGCACGAGCTCGCGGATGCCGTACGGTTCCAGCACCTTGAGCAGCGCGCTCAACTTGTCCGACGAGCCGGTCGCCTCGATGGTCACCGCATCGGCGGCGACGTCGACGACCTTGGCGCGGAACAGCTCGACCGTCTGCAGCACGTGCGGGCGGGTCTCGTTGTCCGTGCGCACCTTGACCAGGACCAGCTCGCGCTGGACCGACTGGCCGGGGTCGAGCTCGACGATCTTGAGGACGTTGACCAGCTTGTTGAGCTGCTTGGTGACCTGCTCGAGCGGCGAGTCCTCGACGTCGACGACGACCGTCATGCGGGAGACCGCCGGGTGCTCCGTCGGCCCGACCGCGAGCGAGTCGATGTTGAAGCCGCGGCGCGAGAACAGGGCGGCGATGCGCGCGAGCACACCGGGCTTGTTCTCGACCAGCACCGACAGCGTGTGCTTGCTCATCTCAGACTTCCTTCCGAAGCGCGGGGCTTGCCGCCGGCTCAGTCATCGCTTCTATCCCATTCCGGCGCCATGCCCCGGGCGATCTGGATCTCGTCGTTGCTGGTGCCGGCCGCGACCATCGGCCAGACCATGGCGTCGCGGTGGACGCCGAAGTCGACCACGACCGGCCGGTCGTCGACGGCCATCGCCTTCTCGATGGTGGCGTCGACGTCCTCGGCGGTGTCGCAGCGCAGCCCGACGCAGCCGTAGGCCTCGGCCAGCTTGGCGAAGTCGGGGATGCGGCGGCTGCCGAGGTCGGTGTTGGAGTAGCGGCCGTCGTAGAAGAGCGTCTGCCACTGCCGGACCATGCCGAGGCTCTCGTTGTTGATGACCGCGACCTTGATCGGGATGCCCTCGATGGCGCAGGTGGCCAGCTCCTGGTTGGTCATCTGGAAGCAGCCGTCGCCGTCGATGGCCCACACCGTGGTGTCGGGCCGGCCGGCCTTCGCGCCCATGGCTGCCGGGACGGCGTAGCCCATGGTGCCGGCGCCGCCGGAGTTCAGCCAGGTGTTCGGGTTCTCGTAGGAGATGTACTGCGAGGCCCACATCTGGTGCTGGCCGACGCCGGCGACGTAGATGGCGTCGGACCCGACGAGCCGCCCGAGCCTTTCGATGACGTACTGCGGCATGAGCTCGCCGTTGTCGGCCGGTGTGTAGCCCAGCGGGTAGTTGTCGCGCCACTGGTCCAGTTGTCGCCACCAGCCGGTGAGGTCGGTCTGGTTGCCGGCGGCGAACTCGGCCTCGATGGCCGGGATCAGCTCGTTGATGACCTCCTTGCAGTCGCCCACGATGGGGACGTCGGCGACGCGGTTCTTGGAGATCTCGGCGGGGTCGATGTCGGCGTGGATGACCGCGGCGTTCGGCGCGAACGACGACAGCTTGCCGGTGACGCGGTCGTCGAACCGGGCGCCCAGGGCGATCAGCAGGTCGGCCTTCTGCAACGACGTGACCGCCGCGACGCCGCCGTGCATGCCGGGCATGCCGAGGTGCTGCCGGTGGCTGTCGGGGAACGCGCCGCGTGCCGTCAGCGTGGTGACGACGGGGAAGCCCGTCAGTCTCGCCAACTCCGACAGCTCTTTCCATGCCCGCGCGCGGAGCACGCCGCCGCCGACGTAGAGGACCGGGCGCTTGGCCGCGGCCATCAGCCGGGCCGCCTCGCGGACCTGCTTGGCGTGCGGACGGGTCACCGGGCGGTAGCCGGGGAGGTCCAGCTCGACCGGCCAGCGGAACGTCGTCATGGCCTGCATGGCGTCCTTGGCGACGTCGACGAGGACCGGCCCCGGCCGCCCCGTGGTCGCGATGTGGAACGCCTCGGCGATGGTCCGCGGGATCTCCGCGGGGTCGGTGACCAGGTAGTTGTGCTTCGTGATGGGCATCGTGATGCCGCGGATGTCGGCTTCCTGGAACGCGTCGGTGCCGATGGCCGCCGTCGCCACCTGACCGGTGACCGCGACCATCGGGACGGAGTCCATGTGCGCGTCGGCGATGGGCGTGACCAGGTTCGTCGCCCCCGGTCCCGACGTGGCCATGCAGACGCCCGGCTTGCCCGTCGCCAGCGCGTAGCCCTCGGCCGCGTGGCCGGCGCCCTGCTCGTGCCGGACCAGGATGTGCCGAATCTGCTGGGAGTCGAACATCGGGTCATAGGCCGGGAGAATGGCGCCACCGGGAATGCCGAATACGGTGTCGACGCCGGCCGCCTCGAGCGAGCGGATGAGGCTGGCGGCGCCCGTCATCGTCGTCCCGTTGTCCCTGGTGGGCTGTCCCTGCGGCATGGCCGGACCCTTCTGCTGTGTGGTCGTGTGTCCGTTTCGGGCGGTCCCGTGCAACAAAAAACCCCTCCGCCCTGGTGGGCTGACGAGGGGTAGCGCGTCGGCTGAGTTCGCCTGACGCGCTAATGAAGTACGAGAATGCCGAAACGCACGAATGCACGGTCCCTCACCCGGAGGGCGTGCGTCAAGGCAGATCCCTGGATGTCTCACCATCCGGTACGACCGTCCACATCTCGGGCGCGGACCCCTCACCGCACCCTGGTCCGCCGGGCTCGCCTTCGGCCGCGAACCAGCAGCACCCGGCAGCGCTCCGGCGCCTGCGGGCCGAGGCTCGTACCGAGGACGGCCGCGGCCCGGTCGGCGGCATCGGCCACCTCGTCCAGATCCGCGCCGGGGTCCAGCGCGGCCCGCAGCTCCACCACGACCTCCTTCCGGTCGCGCCAGACGCGGCCGCCCCGGGCGGTCACGGCCGGCGCCTCGTCCAAGGCGGCGGCGGCCGCGTCGACCAGGGCACCGGACTCGACCTCGAGCGCTCCCTCCCGGCCGGTGCCGGACAGCTTCAGCCTCGAAAGGCTCCGGCGGCGTGCGTGCGCCAGCAGCCACACCAGCCCGAGCACCACCAGCACCAACCCGAGCAGCCCGACCGCCCACGGCCACCAGCTCTCCCCGGTGCGATCGAGCAGCGCCGACGCGTCCAGGCGGTCCACGGCATCCGGGATCCAGTCGCGCTCCCAGGCCACGGCCGCGCCGCCGAGCACCAGCAGCACCAGCCCGGTCAGCAGTACGGCGGCCCGCTCGACGCCCGCCGCGGCCCGGCTCACCGCTCCTCCTTCCGCCGCGCGCCCACACGGACCCGCGGCACCTGGTCCAGCCGGGCCAGCCGCGTGGTCACGTTCTCCCGCACCTCGGCGGGAGTCTCCGGTTCGCCGTCCGTGACCACCCGGACCGCCACGCCGCGGGGCCGTGCCCGCGCGCTCGCGTCGAGCACACCGCCGTGACCCGCCGCACTGTCGACCGTCAGCTCCTCGACGGCGCCCCGGGTGGCGAACACCCCGGTGCGCGCCGAGACGGGCAGCGACCGCCGCGGCCGTGGCCACAGGGCGGCCACGATCAGCGCGAGGCCGGCGACCGCGACGGCGATCCCGGCGGGGACCATCCAGCTCTGCGGCTCCAGGCCGTCCAGCCGCTCCAGCAGCGGCTCGACCAGCCGCTGCCCGTCGATGACGCCGCCCTGGACCAGCGCGTCGTAGATCGCCGCCGCGCCCAGGCCGACCAGGAGCAACGCGACCAGCAGTCCGGCCTTGCGGGCCACCCCGGGCGCCACCGGCCGGGACGCCCCGGGCAGCGGCTCGGCCTCCGGAGCCGGGCGATACGGCGCGACCGCCGCCACCCGCACGTCCACGCGGTCGACGGTGAACCCGGTGAGCCCGCCGACGTCGCGAGCGACGGCGTCGCGAACCGCCCCGGCGAGATCCGGCAGCACTCGACCGCCGTCCGCGCCGACCGTCACCTCGACCCGCACGTGCCGGCCGACCACCCGGGCCGACGCGTGCGGCAGCCGCTGGCCGCCGAGGCGCTCCCACACCGTGGCCTGTCCCGTGCGGCCGGCAACGGTCGCGGCGGCCCGCTCGGCGATGCGCCGGAACACCCGGTCGTGGACGACCAGCCGGCCGCGGGCGCCCGCGTCCGCCACCTCTGCCTGCGTGCTCATGTCACTCCCGGTTCCGCCCGCGCAGGACCGCGGTCACGTCGAGCTCGCCGGACACCTGACCGGCGACGGCGGCGCCGGCCAGCCCCAGCAGGACCGCGACGACGAACCCCCAGAAGCCGCCCGCCGCCGCGGCGACGCCGAGCAGCAGCCCGGCGAACAGGCCGATGGTCACCGTGTTCATGCGACACCTCCGACGTCGTTGCGGGCCGGGCGCGGCTCCTCGGGTCCGGCGACGTCCTCGACCACGACGTGCACCCCGCCGTGGACCAGGGGCGACACGGCGCGCCGGACGGCGTACGCCGTCGCCGGGACCGGACGGTCCCAGCGGAGCACCACGTGCACCTCGGCGTTGCCGCGGTCGTCGATCCGGACGCCGGGCACCCGCCGGCCGGCCAGGTGCGTCGCGATCTCACCGAAGAGGCCGCCGTAGAGCCCCGCCACGCCGGGCACGGCCGCGGCGGCCGTCGCGACCGCCTCGGCCGGGTCCGGCTCGGCCGGGTGCTCCTCGGCCGGGTGCTCCTCGGCCGGGCCAGGCTCGGGCCGCGGCGATTCGACCGGGATCATTCGACCCGGCTCTCGCGCTGCTCGCCGTCGTCCTCGCCCTCGACGTAGACGTCGTTGACGGTGACGTTGACCTCGGTCACCTCGAGTCCGGTCATCCGTTCCACCGCCGCGATCACGTTGCGCCGGATCCCCGTCGACAGGTCGACCACGGACACCCCGTAGTCGGCGACGATGTCGACGTCGATGGCCGCCTGGCGTTCGCCCACCTCGACCGAGACGCCCTGCTGCAGGTTCGTGCGCGAGCCGGGGATCCGTTCCCGGATCGCGCCGACCATCCGGGCCGCTCCGCCGCCGAGGTCGTGCACGCCGGAGACCTCCCGCGCGGAGATGCCGGCGATCTTCGAGACCACGCCGTCGGCGATGGTGGTCCGGCCCTGCTCCGTCATCAGCGGGCCCGGGGGGCGCTCTCGCCCGGACTCGCGTTCCCGCGCCGGCGCCGCCGCGCCACCGCTCCCCGTCGTCGACACGTTCGGCCGGTCCGCCGTCATCATGGGCCTCCCCCCAGTCACTGCCCGCACTGCGCGGCTGACAGTGGTTAGACACACGATCGGGGCCCGACGTCACGCATACTTCGGGACATTCCGGTCATTAGGCTCTCGTGGCCTATCGGTCCGGGGGCGCTGAGCAGCTGGACGATCTGGTCCTGGCCCGGCGCGCCGGGCTCGGGGACCGGGTCGCCTTCGGGGTCATCGCGCGCCGGCACGGCCCGGCGATGTACCGGCTCGCCCGCCGCACGGTCCTCGACGACGGCGATGCCGAGGAAGCGGTGCAGGACGCGCTGCTGGCGGCCTGGTGGCACCTGAGCGACTTCCGCGGCGCCGCGGCGCTACGCAGCTGGTTGCTGCGGCTCACCCTCAACAAGGCCCACAACGTGCGGCGCAAGCGCCGCCCGGTGCCGCGGGAGGCGGGCGAGCACGAGACGGAGGCCGGCATCGGCAGCGATCCGGCGCACGACATCATCGAGAACGAACTGGTGGCAGCGCTGGGCGCCGCTCTGGCCGGGCTCCCCGAGCCGCAGCGGGTGGCGTGGCTGCTCCGCGAGGTGGACCAGCTCAGTTACGAGGAGATCGCCGCGGTCATGGACACCTCACGCGATGTCGTCCGCGGACTGCTGCACCGCGCGCGGCACCGGCTGGCGGAGCGGCTGGCGCCCTGGCGGTGACCCGGGGCCTTCGGTGCCACCACCCTGCCCGCGCGGCCGGCGGTCCCGGCGGCGCCGCAGCTCGACTCCGGCCCTCCCACCGACGGCCGCCGCCACCGTCACGGGCAGGAAGAACGGATGTACCAGGAACAGCACCGCGCCGACCACCATGCCCGCCTTGGCGTACCGCATGTACCGCCCTCGCGCGGGGGCGCTCACCGGCGTCCGGTTCTCGATCCAGACCGCCACCGGCAGGCCGACGACCAGGAACCCGGCCAGCCAGATCGGCGTCGCGTACAGCAGCACCACGAGCAGCCAGTTGACGAGGTCGGCGCCACCCGAGAGCAGGAGGAACGCCAGCACGGTCAGCACCAGCGCCAGGAACGACGCACCGGCCGCAGCGACGCCCTCGGCGGGGGACAACCCCTCGGCGTCGTCGACGGCGGCCACCGGGCTCACCTCACACGGGGTCGTAGTCGAAGGCGGGGAGGCCGTCGAGGCTGGTCGCGTTCTTCCTGCGCCGGTACTCGCGCCGCCCCTCGTCGCCCTTGCGCTCCATGTGCGGCGGCAGCAGGTCGCGCTCGCCGACGTGGTCCATGAGCGGGACACCGTAGCCGCAGGAGTCCGACACCCGCTGCACGTCGACGACGATGACGGCGCGGGCGCCGCGGCGCTCGGGGAACAGCTCGGCCAGTGACGCGAACTCGTCGTCGTAGAGCGTGACGAAGCGGCCGGTGCCGTGCAGCCGGACGATGTTCGGCGGGCCGGTGAACGCACAGAACATCAGCGTGATGCGGCCGTTCTCGCGCAGATGGGCGATGGTCTCGGCGCCGCTGGCGGTGTAGTCGAGATAGGCGACCGTGTGCTCGTCGAGCACCACGAACGACCCGCCGATGCCCTTCGGCGACACGTTGACGTGACCGTCCGGCCCGGCCGGCGCCGTCGCGACGAAGAACAGGTGCTGCGCCTCGATGAAGGCGCGGAGCCGGCCATTGATCGATTCATGAACCTTGCCCACGGTCGCACCTTACCGAGGTGACCGTGAACCCGCTGCGACGCCGATCACAGGGCGTCCAGCGTCACTGTTCGGCGACGGCTCAGGCGGAGCGTTCGAGCACGAACCAGATGCCCACCGCGGGCTCGGCGCCGTCGTTGCGGTACGAGTGCGGGGTGGTGGAGTCGAACGAGACGGAGTCGCCGGCGCGCAGGTGGTGCTCCTCGAACCCGAGCGTCAGCACCAGCTCGCCGCTCAGGACGTGCCCGTACTCCGTCCCCGAGTGCCGCATGAGCAGCCCCGCGCTCGACGCCGACGAGCCGCCCGGCTGGTAGGTGATGCGCAGGAAGTCGGTGTGCAGGTCGGGGACCTGGCCGAGCAGCTCCCAGGTCACGCCGGAGTCGAGCGTCAGCACCTCGCGCTCCGCCGCGCGGACGACCGGGCCGATGCGCCGGCGGGCGGCGCCGAGCACCTGCAGCGCGCTGATCGTCTCGGGGACGGACGGAGGCGGCGCCTCGGCCGGCGTCGCCTCCGCCACCTCCCCCGTCGGAGGTCCTCCGTCCACTCCGTCGCCGACCGGCGCGAAGATGTCCTCGACCGAGATCCCGAGCGCGGTCGTGATGGCGTACAGCGTGCTCACCGACGGCTGGCTCTTGTCGGTCTCGATCTGCGAGATCAGGCTGGCCGACACCCCGATCTCGCGGGCCAGCGCGCGAGCGCTGACGCCTTTGCGCAGCCGTTCCTGGCGGATGCGCTCGCCGATCGGGGGTACGGCCGACGGACTCACGCGGCCGCCACACTGTTCACCATGACTGAGCATTCTAGCGGGTTGACGTCCGCGCCTGGCTCCGCTTCACTCAGAAGATAAGTGTCACTGCACACGAAGTGGGGTGCCGACGCGATGCCGATTCGCACCTACGGACCGAACGCGGTCGACTGGGAAGAGCGCATCGACCTCGACCGGCTGCGCCGCGAACGGCTCGACCGGCTGCGCGCCGCACTCGACCGCTCCGACCTCGGCGCGCTGCTGGCCTTCGACTTCGCCAACATCCGATACATGACGTCGACGCACATCGGGACGTGGGCGATCGACAAGCTGATCCGGTTCGCGCTGCTCCCCCGCGGCGGCGAGCCGGTGGTGTGGGACTTCGGCTCGGCGGCCCGGCATCACCAGCTGTACAACCCGTGGCTCGACGGCGCCAACCGCGCCCGTGCGGGCATCTCGACGCTGCGCGGCGCGTTCCACCCCGGCGCGGGCATCGCCGACGACGTCGCCGGCAAGATCGCCCGGGTCCTCGACGAGCACGGCCTGCGGGACGCGCCGGTCGGCATCGACGTCGCCGAGATGCCGGTGCTCGCGGCCCTGCAGGCGCACCGCCTCGACGTCGTCGACGGCCAGCAGGTGTTCCTCGAGGCGCGCCGCATCAAGACGGCCGACGAGATCGCGCTGCTGGCGCACGCCGCCTCCATGGTCGACGCCGCCTACGACGAGCTGTACGGGTTCCTGCGGCCGGGCGTGCGCGAGAACGAGTGCGTCGGCGTCGTCAGCAAGGTCCTCTACGACCTCGGCAGCGAGTACGTCGAGGGCGTGAACGCGATCTCCGGCGAACGCTGCTCACCGCACCCGCACGTCTACAGCGACCGCATCGTCCGGCCCGGAGACCCCGCGTTCTTCGACATCCTGCACAGCTACAACGGCTACCGCACCTGCTACTACCGCACGTTCGCCGTCGGCAGCGCGTCGCCGGCCCAGCGCGACGCGTACACCCGCTGCCGCGAGTTCATCGACAACGCCATCGCCGCGGTCCGGCCGGGCGCGACGACGGCCGACATCGTGTCGCTGTGGCCGCGGGCGGACGAGTTCGGCTTCCCGGACGAGGAGGCGGCGTTCGCGCTGCAGTACGGCCACGGCGTCGGGCTGTCGATCTGGGAGAAGCCGATCTTCTCGCGGCTGGTGTCGCTGGACCACCCGGAGGTGCTCGAGGAGGGCATGGTCTTCGCGCTCGAGACGTACTGGCCGGCCGCCGACGGCTGGTCCGCCGCGCGCATCGAGGAGGAGGTCGTGGTGACGGCCGACGGCTGCGAGGTGATCACCAAGTTCCCGGCCGAGGAGCTGCTGGTCGCGGGTCGCAAGTACTGGACCGTCGGCGGCGAGCTGAACTCGCTGCGCGAGTCGCAGTCGCACCTCAACACCGGCGCCAGGGTCGCCCCATGACGGAGACCACGGCGGTGACCGACCTGCTCGCCCTGCACGAGACCATGGCGGTCATCCGCCGCACGGAGAAGGCGGCACACGACCTCTTCATGTCCGGCCTGGTCAAGGGGACGACGCACCTGGCCGCCGGGCACGAGGCGGTCGCGGTCGGGGCGCGCGCGG
Organism: Jiangella endophytica; assembly: GCF_003427025.1. Classification (GTDB taxonomy): domain Bacteria; phylum Actinomycetota; class Actinomycetes; order Jiangellales; family Jiangellaceae; genus Jiangella; species Jiangella endophytica. The sequence goes on along the minus strand of NZ_QVAI01000019.1, from coordinate 90,472 downwards.
CGCTGCGCGACGGCGACTACGCGTTCGCCACCTACCGCGGCCACCACCACGCCATCGCCTGGGGCGCGACGCCCGAGGAGTGCCTGGCCGAGCTCATGCAGCGCTCGACCGGGCTGAACAAGGGCAAGGGCGGGTCCATGCACCTGACGAAGGCCGCGACGGGCATGCTCGGCTCGTACGCCATCGTCGGCGCGCATCTGCCGATGGCCGCCGGCGCCGCGTGGTCGGCCCGGCTGCGCGGGACCGACCAGGTCGCGGTCGCGTTCTTCGGCGACGGCGCCACGAACATCGGCGCGTTCCACGAGGCGTTGAACCTCGCGGCGGTGTGGCGGCTGCCGGTGCTGTTCGTCTGCGAGAACAACTTCTACATGGAGTACACCCCGATCGGCTCGGTGACGGCGGCCGAGCAGCCGGCGGCCGGCCGGGCCCCGTCGTACGGCCTCCCGGCCGAGGTCGTCGACGGCAACGACGTGGTGGCGGTACGGAACGCCGTCGCCCGCGCGGCAGAGCGGGCCCGCGCGGGCGACGGGCCCACCGTCCTGGAGGCGCGGACGTACCGGCACTACGGCCACAGCCGGACCGATCCGGCGACATACCGCCCCGAGGGCGAGCTGGAGCGCTGGCTCGAACGCGACCCGCTGACGGTGTCCTCCATCCGGCTGCGCTCGGCCGGCACCCGCGACGTCGAGATCCAGGCCGCCGAGGACCGCGCGGCCGCCGTGGTCGACGCCGCCGTCGCGACCGCCAGGGCCGGACCTCCGGCCGACCTCCGCGAGGCGTTCACCGACGTGTGGGCGGACGGAGGTGCCGCATGGCGGACCACGTCGTGACCTACCGCGAGTCGGTGGCCGAGGGCATCGCCCGCGAGATGCGCCGCGACCCGTCCGTCGTGTGTCTGGGCGAGGACATCGGCGCGGCCGGCGGCGTCTTCAAGACCACCGTCGGCCTGTTCGAGGAGTTCGGCCCGGAGCGGGTCTGGGACACCCCGATCTCCGAGCAGGCCATCGTCGGCGCCGCCATGGGGGCGGCGATGACCGGCATGCGCCCGGTCGCCGAGATCATGTTCAGCGACTTCCTGGCCTGCTGCTGGGACTACCTCGCCAACGAGATCCCGAAGGTCCGCTACATGACCGGCGGGCAGGTGACGGTCCCGCTGGTGATCCGGACGGCGAACGGCGGCGGGCTGGGCTTCGGCGCACAGCACTCGCAGGCGGTCGAGAACTGGGTGTTCACCGTCCCCGGCCTGAAGATCGCCGCACCGTCGACACCGTCCGACGTGGTCGGGCTGCTGGCCAGCGCGATCCGCAGCGACGATCCCGTCGTGTTCTTCGAGCACAAGGGGTTGCTGGCCGGCAAGGGGGCGCCGGCGCCCGACGGCCACGTCGTGCCGTTCGGCGAGGCGGCCGTGCGACGCGAGGGCGGCGACGTCACGCTGGTGGCGCTCGCGTCGACGGTGCCGCTCGCGCTGGCCGCGGCCGACCGGCTGGCCGCCGAGGGCGTCGCCGCCGAGGTGCTGGACCTGCGCACGCTGATCCCCCTGGACGTCGCGGCCGTGCTGCGTTCGCTGGAGCGGACGTCGCGCCTGGTCGTCGTCGAGGAGAACCCCTACCAGGGCGGCTGGGGCGGAACCATCGTCTCCGTGGTCGCCGACGAAGGATTCGAGCTGCTGGACGCGCCGGTCAAGCGGGTGGCGGGTGCCAACGTGCCGCTGCCGTTCGCCGACGCGCTGGAGGACCAGGTGATCCCCACCGTGGACAAGGTGGCCGACGCCGTGCGGAGCCTCGCGACCTACTGACCCTACGACCGGCCACACCCGACACCGAGCTGCCGCCATCGCGACGAAGGGATGGTCCCTTGAGCACCCGACTCCTGCTCCGCAACGGCCACGTGATCAGCATGGATCCCGACATCGGCGACCTCGCCGGCGCCGACGTGCTGATCGAGGACGGCGCGATCGTCGCCGTCCGGCCGAACCTCTCAGACGAGGTCGCCGACGCCGAGGTCATCGACGCGACCGGACGCATCGTCGTCCCCGGTTTCGTCGACACCCACCGGCACACCTGGGAGACGGCGATCCGCACGTCCGCGCCGAACGCGACGCTGGACGACTACTTCGTCGAGATCCTCGACACGTTCGCCCCGCTCTACCGGCCCGACGACGTGTACGCGAGCAACCTGGCCGGCGCGCTGGAGTGCCTGAACGCCGGCATCACGACGCTCGTCGACTGGTCGCACATCAACAACACCGCCGAGCACCCCGACGCCGCGATCGCCGGGCTGCTGGAGTCGGGTCTGCGGGCCCAGTACGCGTACGGCTCGGCGAACACGTCGCTGGCGAAGTACTGGTTCAACAGCGCCGAGGTGATCCCGGGCGACGACGTCCGGCGCATCCGCGGCACGTACTTCTCCGGCGACGACGGCCTGCTCACCATGGGGCTGGCGACCCGCGGGCCGGGGTTCTGCCAGGACGACGTCGTGCGGGCCGAGTGGGCGCTGGCCCGCGAGGTCGGCATCCCGATCACCGTGCACGTCGCGATGGGCCGGCTGGCCGGCCGGTTCGCCATGGTCGAGCAGCTGGACCGGCTCGGCCTGCTCGGGCCGGACACCACCTACGTCCACTGCTGCTACTTCAGCGACCACGAGTGGCGGCGGGTCGCCGACACCGGCGGCACCATCTCGATCGCCGCGCAGGTCGAGCTGCAGATGGGCCACGGCTGGCCGCCGGTGGCGAAGAGTTACCAGTTCGGCCTGCCGCCGAGCCTGTCCATCGACGTCGTCACGACCGTGCCGGGTGACATGTTCACGCAGATGCGCGCGGCGTTCGGTGGTGAGCGGGCACGCGTCAACGCCACGTCCTGGACGGCCGACACCGCCGTGCCGGAGACGATGCCGACGGCCCGGCAGATGCTGGAGATGGCGACGATCAACGGGGCGCGGGTGGCCGGGCTGGACGACCGGACCGGCTCACTGACGCCGGGCAAGCGGGCCGACGTGGTGCTGATCGACGCGACGGCGTTGAACGTCGCCCCGGTCATCGACCCCGTCGCCGCTGTCGTGCTGGCCGCCGACGTGTCGAACGTCGAGACGGTCATCGTCGACGGCGTGGTCCGCAAGCGCGACGGCAGGCTGATCGCCGACGCCGCCCGGGCCCGCGGCCTGGTCGAGGCGGCCCGCGACCGGCTGGTCGCCGCGGCCGAGCAGCAGCGGCAGGCGGCCGCCGTATGAGCGTCCGGCACCTGATCCGCCGGGGCGCGCAGGCCGGCTTCGAGGCACCGGCGGGCTGGGCCGCCGGCGCCACCGGCTACCGGCGCTGGACCGTGGTGGGCGAGCAGGGGGGCGCCGTCCACACCGGGTTCGGTGTCTGCGAGCTCGACCCCGGCGGATCGGTGCCGGCGCACGTCCACTCGTTCGAGGAGACCTTCCACCTGCTCTCCGGGGCGGCCGTCCTGACGACACCGGACGGGTCGTACCGGCTGTCCGAGGGTGACTACGGGGTGCTGCCGGTCGCGCTGCCGCACGCGTGGCGGGGCGACGGCGACCGCCCGGCGCGGTGGGCGGAGATGCAGGGGCCGCAGCCGCGCGACGCGTTCGACGGCGACACCTTCCTGGTGCCGCCGCTGGACGACACGAGGCACATCGACGCCATCGATGTTCGAGACCCGCGCTCCTACCGGTTCGGCACCATCCGGCCGGGCCACATGGATCCGGCCAGGCAGTCGCAGGACCTGCTCGCGGTCTCGGCCAGCATGCGCACCGCACTGCTCGTCTACGGCGGCATCAACGTCAAGCAGATGGTCGACAGCGACCTCGGCGCCGTCCTGACCACGATGTTCATGGTGCAATACGATCCCGACGGCGCGACCACCCCGCACGACCACCCGTTCGAGGAGACGTACCTCATCCTCGAGGGCACGGTCGAGGCGTCCTTCGACGGCACGACCTACGTGCTCGAGGCCGGCGACGTCGCCTGGGCCGGGGTGGGCTGCCCGCACGCGTTCCGCAACGCCGGCGGCGGCACGCTGCGCTGGCTCGAGACGCAGGCGCCGGCGCCGCCGCCGCGGTACTCGTACCGGTTCGCGCGCGACTGGAACCATCTGCGCGACGTCCTGGGAGGTCCGGCGTGAGCGACGCGAAGACCATCGTGATCGTCGGCGGCACGTCCGGCATCGGGCTGGAGCTGGCCCGGCGCCGGGTGGCCGCGGGCGACGACGTCGTCATCACCGGCCGCGACGGCGACCGGTGCGACACGGTGGCGGCGGACATCGGGGCGCGCTGCCGCGGCGTCGCCGTCGAGCTGTCCGACCCGGACGCCATCGCCGCGGCGGTGTCCGACGTCGGCACCGTCGACCACCTCGTCGTCGCCGCCATCGACCGCGACCAGAACACCGCCGCCGACTACGACGTCGGCCGCGCGTTGCGGCTGGTGACGCTGAAGCTGGTCGGGTACACCGAGGTGGTGCACGCGCTGCTGCCGCGCATGGCGCCCGACGGCGCCGTCGTGCTGTTCGGCGGGCTGGCGAAGGACCGGCCGTACCCGGGGTCGACGACGGTGTCGACGATCAACGGCGGCGTCGTGGGCCTGGTGCACACGCTGGCCGTCGAGCTGGCGCCACTGCGGGTCAACGCCGTCCACCCGGGCATCGTCGGCGACAGCCCGTTCTGGCAGGGGAAGCCGCTCGACGCGGTCGTCGCGCGGACGCCGATCGGCCGGCTGGCGACCATGGCCGACGTCGCCGACGCGGTCGACTTCCTGCTGCGCAACCCGGCGATGAACGGCGTGAACCTCAACGTCGACGGGGGTTGGCTGCTGACGTGAGCGAGGCGGTCGGGGTGATCGGCGCCGGGCGGATGGGCGCGGCGATGACGGCGCGGCTGCGGTCGGCCGGTCGCGAGGTCGTGCTGTGGAACCGGACGGTGGCGCGGGCGTCCGGGGTGTCGGCGGCGACCGGAGCACGGGTCGCGGGCACGGCGCGCGAGGCGGCCGCCGCGGGCCCCGTCGTGCTGGTCTCGCTGGCCGACGACGCCGCCTGCCGGGCCGCGTACGAGGGGCCGGACGGCGTCGCCGCGGGCGCCGGGCCGGGAACGGTCGTCGCCGACACCAGCACCGTCGCGCCGCGGACGTCGGCCGAGCTGGCGGAGCTGGTCGCCGCCGGTGGCGGAGCGATGCTGGACACGCCGGTCTCCGGCAGCGTTCCGGTGGTCGAGCGCGGCGAGCTGACCGTCATAGCCGGCGGCTCCGTGGGTGACCTCGAGCGGGCCCGGCCGGTCCTCGACCTGCTGGCCCGGCAGATCTTCCACGTCGGCGGCCACGGCGCCGGCGCGACCATGAAGCTGGCCGTCAACGCGCTGGTGCACGCGATCAACCAGGCGGTGTCCGAGGCGCTGGTGCTGGCCGAGCGGTCCGGGGTCGCGCGCGAGACGGCGTACGAGGTGTTCGCGAACAGCGTCGCCGCCGGCCCGTTCGTCCAGTACAAGAGGGCCGCGTTCGAGCGGCCCGAGGAGACGCCGGTCGCGTTCTCGCTGGATCTCGTCGGCAAGGACCTCGACCTCATCCTCGACCTCGCGGCCGCGTCCGGCACCTCGATGCCGCAGGCCGTCGCCAACCGCCGGGCCGTCGCCGACGCCGTCGACGCCGGCCTGGGCGACGAGGACATGAGCGTGCTCGCCCGGTACCTGCGCGGGCGCACCTGAGCCGTCCGCGGCTGAGGGCTACGCCGCCGCGTGCGCCCGCGCGCTGGGCGTCGTCCGTCCGACGATGGCCGGCGCCTCGTGCACGAGGGTGTCGTCGGTCAGCGCCTCGATCATGAACAGCGCGAAGTCGGTCCGCCGGGTGAGGTTGCTCTCGAGCACCGGGTCGCCGACGTGGCGGCTCCACACGGGCAGGCCCTGGCTCTCGCCCTCCTCCAGATCGCTCCCGCGGACGACGGTCCAGCGGCGGTCGCTGGCGAAGATGCGCCGGCACGCCTCGACCTGGTCGTCGATCTCGACGGCGCGCAGCAGCTTCCCCACGCGGGCGGCGATGCGCAGCGCCGTCCGGAACCGCCACGAGTAGAGGTCCTGCCCGTCGCGGGTGATGTGCCAGCCGCACGAGAAGACCAGCCGCGCGTCCGGCTCGGCGAGGTCGAGCACCGCCTGCGCCGTCCCCGACGAGTACTGCCGGACGCCCCACGGGACGAGCACGCTCAGCACGCCGTCGCAGCCGGCGACCGCCTCGCGGATCACCTCCCGGTCGTTCGTCGGCCCCGGCACGATGGTGATGCGGTCGGCCACGGCGGCCAGCTTCGGCACGCTCTTCTCGCGGCAGACGCCGACCACCTCGTAGCCGCGGTCCAGCGCGTGGCGCACCAGGTACTGCCCCAGCTTCCCCGACGCCCCGACGACGCAGACCTTCCTGATCCCGCCCGTCCCCATGTGCCGCTCCCTCCGCTACTTACACTGTAAGTAACGCTAGACTTACGCCGTAAGTACGTCAAGCGAGGAGGACGCACCGATGCCCGACCGCCGGGCCAGCAGGGTCCCGCTCACCCGGGAGCGCGTGGTCGCGGCGGCGATGGCGCTGGCCGACGAGAAGGGCCAGGCGGGCGCGAGCATGCGGGCCATCGCCGCCCGGCTGGGCGTCGAGGCGATGTCGCTCTACAACCACGTCGCCGGCCGCGACGACATCCTCGACGGCATGGTCGACGCGGTGTTCGCCGAGATCGAGCTCCCGGCGCCGGACGACGCGGACTGGAAGGCGGCCATGCGCGACCGCGCCGCGTCAGCGCGCGCGGCCTTGCGGCGGCACCCGTGGGCCGTCGGCCTGATGGACTCGCGGGGCCACCCCGGCCCGGCGACGCTGCGGCATCACGACGCCATGCTGGGCGCGCTGCGCACCGGCGGGTTCTCCATCCCGCTGGCGGCGCACGCCGTCTCCGTCATCGACAGCTATCTCTACGGGTTCGTGCTGCAGGAACTGAGCATGCCGCTCGGCGCTGCCGGCGATCTCGACGAGGTCGCCGGCGACATTCTCTCCGGCCTGCCCGGCGACGCGTATCCGCACCTCACCGAGATGATCAACGCGCACATCATGCGGCCCGGCTACGACTACGGCCGTGAGTTCCCGTTCGGTCTGGCCCTGATCCTCGACGGGTTGACGCCCGACGAGGACCAGGGCGCGCCGGCGCGTTAGTCGCAGACCGCGCCGTTGGCGGCCGAGCCGACCAGCTTGGCGTACTTCGCCAGCACGCCGCGCTGGTGCTTCGGCGCCGGCGGCGTCCAGGCCGCGCGGCGGCGGGCCAGCTCGTCCTCGTCGACCAGCAGCTCGAGGGTGCGGGCGGAGAGGTCGAGCCGGATGCGGTCGCCGTTCTGGACGAACGCGATGGGCCCGCCGTCGACCGCCTCGGGGGCGACGTGGCCGATGCACGGCCCCGTCGTGCCGCCGGAGAAGCGGCCGTCGGTGACCAGCAGCACGTCCTTGCCCAGGCCGGCGCCCTTGATGGCGCCGGTGACGGCGAGCATCTCGCGCATGCCGGGGCCGCCCTTGGGGCCCTCGTAGCGGATGACGATGACGTCGTTCTTGTTCAGGTCGCCGGCGGCAACCGCATTCATAGCACCGCTCTCACCGTCGAACACCTTCGCGGTGCCCTCGAAGACGGCGGTATCGAAGCCGGCCGACTTGACGACGGCGCCCTCGGGCGCAAGTGAGCCGCGCAGCACGGTGAGGCCGCCGGTCTGGTGGATCGGGTCGCCCATGGCGTGGATGATCTTGCCGTCGACGTCCGGCGGCGCGATGTCGGCGAGGTTCTCGGCCAGCGTCTTCCCCGTGACGGTGAGCGCGTCGCCGTGCATGAGACCGGCGTCGAGCAGCGCCTTCATGATGACCGGCACGCCACCGACGCGGTCGACGTCGGTCATGACGTACTGACCGAACGGCTTGACGTCGGCGAGGTGCGGGACGCGGTCGCCGATGCGGTTGAAGTCGTCCAGCTCGAGCTTGACGCCGGCCTCGTGCGCGATGGCCATGAGGTGCAGGACGGCGTTCGTGGAGCCGCCGACCGCCATGACGACGGCGATGGCGTTCTCGAACGCCTCCTTCGTCAGGATGTCGCGGGTCGTGATGCCGCGGCGCAGCAGCTCGACGACGGCCTCGCCGGACTTGCGCGCGTAGCCGTCGCGACGCCGGTCGACGGCGGGCGGCGCGGCGCTGCCCGGCAGCGACATGCCCAGCGCCTCGGCGGCGCTGGCCATGGTGTTGGCGGTGTACATGCCGCCGCAGGCGCCCTCGCCCGGGCAGATGGCCCGCTCGATCTCGTCGACCTCCTCGCGGGTGATGAGCCCGCGGGCGCACGCGCCGACCGCCTCGAACGCGTCGATGATGGTGACGTCGCGGTCGCCCACCCGGCCCGGCAGGATCGACCCCGCGTACAGGAACGTCGCCGCGACGTCGAGACGCGCGGCCGCCATCAGCATGGCCGGCGCGGACTTGTCGCAGCCGGCCAGCAGCACCGCGCCGTCCAGCCGCTCCGCCCCGAACACCGTCTCGACGGAGTCGGCGATGACCTCGCGCGACACCAGCGAGTAGTGCATGCCCTCGTGGCCCATCGAGATGCCGTCGGACACCGAGATGGTGCCGAACTCCATGGGGAAGCCGCCGCCGGCGTGTACCCCTTCCTTCGAGGCCTTGGCGAGGCGGTCGAGGGACAGGTTGCAGGGGGTGATCTCGTTCCAGGACGAGGCGACCCCGATCTGCGGCTTCTCCCAGTCGTCGTCGGTCATGCCGACCGCGCGCAGCATCCCGCGGGCGGCGGCGCGTTCGAGACCGTCGGTGACCGCCCGGGAGTGTGGCTTCAGATCGGGCTTCGAGGGTGTCACGGTCATGCGCCCACGCTAGTCCCGTCGTCCGGCAGGAAAGGCGCGAGGTCCGAGATCCGGACACGATTCATTTCACGGCGCCGGCGGTCAGGCCGGCGATCACCTGGCGCTGCAGCGCCACGAAGACGACGATGGGCACGAGCATGACGATCGTGGCACCGGCGATCGCTCCCGTCACGTTGAAGCCGAACTGCGACCGGAACCCGGCCAGCGCGAGCTGCACGTTCTGGTGCTCCTGCGAGATGAGGAACAGGTTGGCGAAGAAGAACTCGTTCCAGATCTGCACGAAGGAGACGACCCCCACCGTGGCCAGCGCCGGTCGGGTCAGCGGCAGGACCACCCGGAACACCGTGGTGAAGTACCCGGCGCCGTCCATCGCCGCCGCCTCCTCCAGTTCGCGCGGCGTGGCCAGGAGATAGGACCGGAGAACGACGAACGTGAACGGGAACTGCAGGGCGGCGTAGAAGATCACCATGCCGACGCGAGAGTCGAACAGTCCCAGCTCGCGCATGATGAAGAACTCCGGCGTCGCCAGGCCCACGACCGGTATCGCCAGGGCCAGGGAGAATCCCGCCACGAGCGTCCCGCGGCCCCGGAACCCGTAGCGGGCCAGCGGGTAGGCCGCGAGAAACGCCGCCGCGATGGCGCCGGCCGAGCCGAGCGTCGCGTAGAGCAGCGTGTTGAGCAGGTAGCGATGCAGCTCGATCTGGGTGAAGGCGTCGATGTAGCCCTGCAGCGTCACCGGGTCCGGCAGCACGCCGGCACCGGTGAAGATCTGCGTCCCGGTCTTGAGGCTGGACACCATCACCCAGACCGTGGGCGTCAGCGCGAGCAGCGCGACCAGGGTGAGGAACGCATAGGCCAGCGGCGCCGATCGCCGCGAGATGCGTGGGCGCGCGGCGCTCATCGGCCCTCACCCACCCGGAACAGCCGGCGCACCGCCACGATCAGCACCACGCCGACCACGAGGATCGTCGAGCCGACCGCATTCGCGTAGCCCCACTCGCCGTTGAGGTAGGCGCGGTAGGCGTACAGCGCCAGCGTCGCGGTGGCGTCGTCCGGCCCGCCAGCGGTGAGGATGAACACGACGTCGAACATGCCGATGTCGACCAGCAGCCGAATGAGAATGACGGTGCCGATGACGTTGCGCAGCAGCGGCAGCGTGATGTGCACGGCCTGGCGCCAGGCCGACGCGCCGTCGATCTGAGCCGCTTCGTAGACCTCGTCGGGGATCGCCGCGATCTCGGCCATCACGAGGATCATGACGAACCCGACGACGAACACGAAGGTGCCCGCGACCGCCCACCGGGCGGTCGCGGTGTCGAAGAGCCAGTCCCGGTCGCCGGGCAGGCCGAGTGCCGCGAGGGCGTTGTTGAGCAGGCCGGCTCGGGCGTTGTAGAACATCGAGAAGACCAGCGCGTACGCGGCGCCGGAGATCACGAACGGCACGAAGATGATCGCCCGGAACGCCTTCCATCCCCGCGGCCGCAGCGCCAGCACCATGCCCGCCGCCACACCGAGCGGCACCTGCACCGCGACCGCGGCGGCCGCGTAGAACAGCGTGTTGCCGAGAGCGGAGAAGAAGACCGGGTCGTCGAGCATCCGCCGGTAGTTCTCCAGTCCGGTCCAGGCCAGGTCCAGGCCGCCCCATCGGCTGAACGCGGTGACGACCAGGACGCCGAGAGGCACCAGGAAGAACGTGGCGAACAGCGCGGCGCCGGGCAGCAGCGAGACCGCCACCGCCCGGCGTGCTCCGCGCGGGATCGGCGTAGCGCCCACCTCACCCGCCCGCCTGCGCCCGGGCGTCGGCCGCGAGCCGGTCGAGGAACTGCTCCGTCGGCATCGAGCCGTCGACGTAGGCGGGCCACAGGTTCCGCCAGGCGACGCCGAAGCCGGCCGGGCCGTGGACGCGCACGTGCGGGTACTGGTGCGTGACCTCGGCCGCCTCCTCGGCGAGCCCGGTGACCAGCGGCTCGAGTCCGGCGGCGGCCATGGCGGCCGGGTCGACGGCGACCGGCGGGCTGGCGCCGGTCGCGACCGCCTGGGCGAGCACCTCGTCCTGCGACGACACGAACCGCACGAACTCCCGGACCGCCTCGAGGGCGCGTTCGTCCGTCGTGCCGGACACCCAGCCGGCGCCGGAGACGACGATCACCCCGCGTTCTCCCTCGGTCCAGCCCGGAGCCGGCGCGTACCCGGTCTTCTCGTAGAGGCCGGGGCTCGCCGCGTCACCGGTCAGATTGGTCTTGACGAACCACGGCCCGTTGGCGATCGTCGCCGCCTGTTCGGAGAGAAAGGCGGCGGCGGCGTTCTGGAACTCGCCGGAGAAGGCGTCGGCGTTGACGTAGCCGTCGACGTGCCAGGAGCGCAACCGCTCGGTCGCCGCCACCACCGCGGGATCGTCGGCCCAGCCGTCCGCCGCGGCGATGCCGTCGGTGAGGAAGTCCTCGCCGCCGCCGGTGCCGATGAGATGCACCCACATCAGCATCGTGGCCCAGTCGCCGTCCAGCGCCAGCGCTGTCACCCCGTCGGCCCGCAGCCGCTGCGCCAACTGCTCGAACCCGTCCCACGTCGAGGGGAAGGCGTCGTAGCCCGCGCGCTCGAGCAGCTCGGCGTTGTAGAAGACGCCGATGGCGTCGCGCTGTTGCGGGATCGCCCAGACCTGGTCGTCCGGACCGCGCAGTGCGTCGAACACCTGGTCGTGGAAGGTTCCGGCCCACTCCTCGTCCGCGGCGAGGTCAGGCGCGAAGTCGTGCAGCCGTCCGGTCTCCTGCAGCGCCCGGATCTCGCCGGAGTTCAGCTGGAACAGGTCGGGCAGGTCCTCGGCCATCGCCAGTCGCTGGTAGTACTGCAGCCGGTCGTCACTCGAACCGGCGTTGGGGTTCTCCAGCGTCTCGATCCGGTACGTCCCGGCGTAGCGCTCGTTGAACCGCTGAGCGGCCTCGTAGTTGTACTGCAGGAACGGGTCGGTCGGGCTCTGCTGGCAGGTGCCGCAGGTGATCACCACCTCGCCGGAGGCGGAGTCGGAGGACTCCGCTCCCCCGCCGCAGCCGGCCAGGATCACCAGGGCCGCCGCGGTGCCGGCGAGCAGGGAAGTGCCTCGATGGTGCATGACGTCATCTCCTTCGATGAACGATGAACTCACGGGGCGCGGTCAGTAGCCGGCGATCGACGGCCAGTGCCGCTCGATCCCGGCCCGGTCCAGCTCGCCGGCGAACGCCGCGAACAGCGCCCGATCAGCGCGCACGGCCCGCGGCGCGACCTTCCGCTGAGCGCAGAACGCCACCAGGTGAGCGGCCACCTCGCCGACGTTCCACTCCACGAGCGGCATCCGGTAGGCGCCGTTGGTGATGTGGGTGGTGCCGATGTTCTTGGCGCCGGGCAGCAGGTTGTCGACCCGTACGGGGAGCAGCGCGCCCAGCGGCAACTCGAACGGGCAGCAGCCGATGTCGATGTACGGGTCGCCGCCGGTCGACGGATGCAGGTCGATGCGGTACATCCCGATGCCGACGCTGTCCTGGTGGCGGACCGCGCCGGCCGCGCCACGCACCGCCAGCGAGAGCTCCTGCTCGACGATCGTGTGCTCGGCCCTGATCCGGCGCGACTCCCGGATGTACGGCGTCTTCGCCAACCCGTCCGCGGTGTCGCCGACGACGTCCCCGCGCAACCGCAGCCCCGGCCAGCCGGTTCCGCCGTCCGGGCGCGGCGCCTGCGTCTGCAGCCAGTACAGCAGCGACCGGCTCAGCCGCCGGGCCGCGGCGGCGTGCTCCGCGGCATCCGGAACGCCGAACACGGGGCCGCCCCAGTAGTCCATCTGCGGCCAGTTCACCAGCGTGACGTCGCTGGGATAGGCACCGGGCCGGAAGTGCCCGCGCGCCGCGATGCGCCGGAACGTCCACAGGTTGCGGTCCAGCGACCGCACCCGCTGGTCGTTGTAGTCCGGTCCGATCGTCGCCGGGTCGTCGTCCGGATTGGGCCAGAACCGGTGCTGGACGCGCTGCCGCGTCTTCGGGTGCGGGGCGTCGAAGGACAGCTGACCCTTCGGCCAGTCGACCGCCCGCGCGGCCGCGACCTCGTCGTACCCCTCCGGCCGGTCGATCGTGTGGTCCTCGCCGGGACGATGATCCAGGGCGAAGCAGACCGACACCGGCTGCATGTTCAGCGGATCGGCGACGTCGGACGCATGCGGCTCACCGGTCTCGGCGGCGGCCTCCGACCCGGTGACGTGCTCGACGCCGGCCAGCGGGAGCACGTCGCCCGTCTCGGTGGCGTCGATCACCCAGTCGGCCCGGACCACCGTGGTGCCGCCGGTGCGCCGATCGAACAGGGTGACGGCCTCGACGCGGTCGCCGTCGACGTGCGCCTCGAGCGGCTCGTGCTCGAGCAGCACCCGCACGCCGCCCGACCCGCGCCACGGCGCCAGCAGCGATTCGAGGACGGCGACGGTGACCCGCGGCTCGTGGCACAGACCGGACACCTTCGCACCGCCGGGGTTGAGCGCGCGGTCGTCCCGGGCCGCCTCGGTGAGCGGGTAGTGCCGGCGGTAGTAGGCGCGGACGGCGTCGCGGTACTGGCGATAGCCGGCCGTGCAGCCGAACTGCTCGATCCACACGTGCTCGTCGGGTGGCACGGCCTGCGCGGTGAGCACGCCGCCGAGCCAGTCGGTCGGTTCCGTCAACGTCACCGTCAGACCTCGGCGGGCGGCGGTCAGCGCGGCCGCAACCCCGCCCATGCCGCCGCCGACCACGAGGACATGTGTCTCGACTTCGTTCATGCTCATATGAGAGCAGCTCCATGAGCTTGATTAACATGGCTGCAATGGGCAGCTCTGTGTCTGAGATTGATGACCGCGCACGACGCATGCGCATCGCGCACGCCACCGCGCGCGAGATCGTCCAGCCGGGCGGCTCCCGCATCGGACCTCGGCACCAGCACGAGGTCCACCTGGTCCTCATCCACTCCGGAGCCATCGAGCTGACCGTCGACACCCAGCCGCCACGCCGGGTTCCCGCGGGACAGCTGTGTCTGCTGTTGCCCGGGCACACCAACGAGATGGCCGTCGACCCCGCGGCCGACAGCCGCCAGACCCTGGTGCGTGGCCGGCTCGAGAACGTCACCGAGCAGATGCGCGGCTGGCTGGAGTCGCTGCGCCCCACGCGGCCGCTCTCCTCGGCGCTGACCTACCTCGCCCGCGAGGCCGTCGTCACCGAGCAGACCCGGCTCACGGCCGAGGGCGCGTTGCTCGACGCCCTGGCCACGGCGCTGCTCTGGCGGTTCGTCGCCGAGTTCCGCAACCTGCCGGCCGCGCTGCCCGCGCCGATCGAGGCCGCACGGCTCTACATCCACACGCACGTCGCCGATCCGATCGTGCTCGACGACATCGCCCGCGCGGCCTCGGTCACGCCCGCACACCTGATCCGGCTGTTCCGGGCACACATGAACACCACGCCGGTGCGCTACCTGTGGGATCGGCGCATCTCGCTGGGCGTCGAACTGCTCACCTCCACCGGCCTGCCGGTGGGTTCGGTCGCCGCCCGGTGCGGTTTCCGGACCAGCTTCCACTTCGCCCGCAAGATCAAGGACGTCACCGGGCTGCCGCCGTCGGCGCTGCGCGAGTCACGCTGGCAGGCATGACCACGGCCGGGGCCGATACTGGCCCCATGCGACGGCGTTCGGAACTGCGCTGGCCGGGGCTGCGATCGGTGTACTGCTGGCATCCGCCCACCGGCGGCGTCACCGGCGGCGTCACCGTCAGCGGCCGGCAGCAGATCGGCGTCTCGTTCGCCGAGCACCACGGCGTCGTCACCGAGTCCGGCGGCCGCCGCGACCGGTTCGACATCCGGCCCGGCGACGTGTTCGCGAACGGGTGGTCGCGGGTCTACTGGAGCGAGGTCACCCGGCACGACGAGCTGGTCGAGATCTATCCGGACGACGACCTGCTGCGGGCCGCGGCGGGGTCGTCGCGGACGCCGGAGATCGAGCCGCTGCGCGGGGTGCGCGACGCCGTCGTGCTCGGGACGGCGTCGATCCTCAAGCAGGCCCACCTCGGGCTGGCGTACGTCGACGGCCTGCGGGCTGGTGCCCTCGCGCACCGGCTGGCCGAGCACGTCGTCGGGCACTACGCGGGCATCGTGCTGTCGCGGCGGGCCGACGCGGGTGCCGGGCGGCTGGACCACGTCCTGCTCGACCGCGTCGCCGACGTCGTCGAGGCGCGGCTGGGCGACCCGCTCACCGTCGACGACCTCGCCGCCGCCGCGACCCTCAGCCCGTTCCACTTCGCACGCTCCTTCAAGGCCTCGACCGGGCTGGCGCCGCACGAGTACGTCACGTCGCGGCGTATGGAGCGGGCCAAGTCGCTGCTGCTGAGCAGCCGGTTGAGTGTGCCGGAGGTCGCCTACGCGGTCGGGCTGACCAACGTCAGCCACTTCCGCCGGGTGTTCCGCCGGCACACCGGCCTCCTGCCGTCGCAGCTGAGAACCGCAGGATCGGACCCTCCGCCCCCGGCCGGTCGGTGGCCAGGCTTGGCGTCATGACCGATTCGGTGACCTCGCTGCTGCACGCCGTCGACACCCTGGACTGGGACGGCGTGCTGGCCGTCCTCGCCGACGAGGTGCGGCTGGACTACACGTCGTTGTGGGGTGGCTCGGCGGAGACCGTGCCCGCGCCGGAGGTGGTGGCGCGCTGGCGTGGGCTGCTGCCCGGCTTCGACGCGACGCAGCACCTGACCGGACCGGTGCTGGCTGCCCCGGACGGACGCCGCACCACCACCGTCCGCGCCTACCACCTCCTCGTCGAGGGCGACCGTCGCGACACCTGGATGGTCGCCGGCTGGTACGACCTCCGGGTCGCCGCCGGCCGGATCGCCGGGATCACGCTGCACGCCACGTACGAAGAGGGCGACCGCGCGCTGACGGAGATCGCGGCGGCGCGGTGCGCGGCCGGAGCCGGCGGGCGGGTGGCTTGAGCTCGGCCGCCGGCCCCGCCCCCGTCGCCCCCGTCGCCGTCGTCACCGGTGGCAACCGTGGCATCGGGCTCGAGGTGTGCCGCCAACTGGCGGCCCGCGGCCACACCGTCGTCCTGACGGCGCGCTCCTCCGACGCGGCCCGGTCGGCTGCTGCCGGGCTGCCGGGCGCCGTCGTCCCGTTCCGCCTCGACGTCACCCGTCCCGAGGACGCCGCCGCGCTGGCGGGGTTCCTGCGCGACGAGTTCGGGCGGCTGGACGTTCTCGTCAACAACGCCGCGATCCACTACGACACCTGGCAGCGCGCCGCCACCGCCGACCTCGACGTCGTCCGCGAGGCCGCCGAGACCAACGTCTACGGCCCCTGGCGGCTGGCGACGGCACTGCTGCCGCTGCTGCGGGCCGGCGCTCACCCGCGGATCGTGAACGTGTCGAGCGAGGGCGGGTCGCTGGCGAGCATGGGTGGCGGCACGCCCGCCTACAGCATGACGAAGGCGGCGCTCAACGCCGTGACGCGCATGCTGGCGGCGGAGCTGCGGCGCGACGGGATCCTGGTCAACTCGATCTGCCCCGGCTGGGTGGCCACCGACATGGGCGGCCCCGGCGGCCGCCCCGTGGCCGACGGCGCCGCCGGCATCGTCTGGGCCGCGACCCTCCCGGACGACGGTCCGACCGGCGGCTTCTTCCGCGACCGCCGCCCCGTCCCCTGGTGACGCGGCCCTGGTGACGCTCCCCTGACCCGGTCCTTGGCGACCCCTCCCTGACCCGGTCCTTGGCGACCCTGCCCTGTCCCGTCGTCAGTGACCCTCCTTGGCGACCGGCGCGCCGCCCCCACCACTCCTGCCGACCGACCCGGTCGTGCGGCCGGGCACTGCCGACTTCACCGGGCGTTCACGTCGGCGCCCGACGACCTGGGTACGGTGCGCCCCATGACCGTTTCGCCCCGACCGTCCCGTCGTTCGTTCGTCACCGGCACGCTCGCCGGCCTGGGCCTCGCCGCGGCCACCGGGATTCCAGCGGCGTCGGCCGCGTCCCGGCCGCCGCGCGTTCTCGTCGCCACGAACGAGCCGTGGGGCACGTACCACCTGCGGCCGCTGCTGCCGGAGATCGCGCGCCGCGGCTGGGACGTCCGGCAGCTGGTCCCGGACCTGTCGCAGATCGTGCCCGGCGAGACCGTCCCCGTCGTCACGCCGGACGACGACCCGGCCGCCGACCTGCTCGTCGTGACCGGTGCGACCGACTGGCCGGCCGACTGCGCCGCCGCGTTCGGCCGGCAGACCCCGCTGGCCGCGACGTCGCTCGCGTATCTCAACGCCGCCGAGGCGCCGCGGGCGCACGAGTTCGAGCGGCGGCTGCGGCTGGTCACGTCCTCGTCGGCGGCGGAGGGACGGTCGTTCGCCGGGCACCTCGGCACCCGCCGGCGGGTCCGCGTCGTCGGGTCGCCGCAGACCGACACCCTGCCCACGCCCGCGCCGGAGCCGGACACCGTCCTCGTCCTCACCAGCGTCACCTACCCCGACCAGACCGGCGGCGCCGCGCCCGGCACCCAGTTGCTGCTCGACGCCGCGGCAGCGCTCGAGGCGGCTGGGAAGCACATCCTGGTCGGCCTGCACCCGCGGGAGAACCCGCAGCTGTGGAGCCGCTACGAGATCAGCGCGGTCCCGTCGCTGCAGGCCTCGGCACGGGCCGAGGTCGCGATCGGGATCCCGGGGACGGTCTTCCCGCTCATCGCCGCGGCCGGCGTCCCCGTCGTCGGGTGCGTCGATCCGCGCCTGGTCGTGCCCGACTATCTGCTGGCCGTCTGCTCGTCGCTGATCGACACCGCTGCCGAAGCACTGCCCGCCGTCGAGACCGCCACGTTGCCGGCCGGCCTCGAGGACGTCGTCGGCCCGGTCGGCGGTTCCGCCGCACGGTTGCTCGACGCCTGGGGCCGGGCCGCTCGTCCGCGCCGCGGCTGAGGCTGTGGCGCCCGGCCTCGTCGCCGGGGTCAGGTGACGAGGTCAGGCGACGCCGACGGTCAGGATGATCAGCGAGTCCTCGTCGGCGAGGAGGTCGTGACGCTCCGGCGGCGCGTCGACCAGCTGGCCCGCGGCGACGGTGATGCTGCGCTCGCGCGTGCGCAGCGTGACGTGGCCCTGCAGGCACTGCACCGTCGCGTCGCCGGGACTCTGGTGTTCGTTCATGCGCGTCCCTGCGGTGAGCGCGATGAGGGTCTGGCGCAGCCGTGCGCCGCTGTGCAGGGTCCGCGACGCTCGTCCGGCGGACGAGAGCCGCGCCTCGTCGAGCTGGCCGGCGCCCATCGTCAGCAACGTCATGTCGTCCGCGGTACCCACTGAGTCGCCGGGGAAACGGCGTTTGTGGGCGTGTGTGCCGGTCATGGGCCCTCCCGTCGGTCAGGTCGCCGCCTTGGTGCTGGCGACGATCACCTCGACGCCGGCCGCGCGGAACCGCTCGACCTCGCCGGTCGACGCGCCGTCGTCGGTGACCAGCGTCCACGACGCCGGCATGCGGGCCCACGCGTGGAACGGACGCCGGCCGAGCTTGCTGGCGTCGGCCAGCACGTACACCTGCTCGGCGCGTGTCATCATCATCTCCTTGAGCCGGGTCTGCTCGAGATTGGCCTCGCAGATTCCGTTCTCGACGGTGACGGCGTCGGCGCCGAGGAACGCACGGTCGGCCGTGATGCGTTCGAGCGCGGCCTCGGCGAACGGCCCGACCAGTCCCTGGCTGATGTGGCGCAACCGCCCGCCCAGGCACAGCACATCGACGCCGTCGGCGTCGGCCAGCTCGTTGAGCACGGTGAGCCCGATGGTGACGACGGTGAGCTGGTCGCGTTCGCGCAGCTCGCGGGCGAGTTGTCCGGTGGTGGTGCCGGCATCGAGAAGGACGGTCTCGCCGGGCCCGATCTGCTCGGCCGCCCACGCCGCGATGGCCTGCTTCTGCCGAAACCCCTCGCGCGCCCGCTGGCCCAGCGACGCCTCGAACGCGAGACCGTGCGCCATGGCGCCGCCGTAGGTGCGGGCGAGCTGGCCCTGCGACGTCAGCAGCGCGAGGTCGCGGCGGATGGTCGACTCGGTGACGCCGAAGTGCAGCGCCAGCTGGCCGACCCCGGCCCGGCCGTCGGTCCACGCCATGTCGACGATGGCCCGGCGGCGGTCGCGTGCGGTCAGCCGGTCGTTCATCCCCACCTCGCTCGCTAGGGGCTCGGCGCGAGCGCGGCCGCCTGGCGCAGAGCCTCGATCATGCTACCGGCGTCGGCCCGCCCGGTGCCCGCGATGTCGAACGCGGTGCCGTGGTCGACCGACGTCCGGATGACCGGCAGCCCGACGCTGATGTTCACGCCCGACTCGAGCCCGAGCACCTTCACCGGTCCGTGCCCCTGGTCGTGGTACATCGCGACGATGAGGTCGTAGTCGCCGCGGCCGGCCAGGAAGAACGCGGTGTCGGCGGGCAGCGGGCCCTGGACGTCGATGCCGTCGGCGCGGCACCGCTCGACCGCCGGGACGATCTTCTCCGCCTCTTCGCCGCGGCCGAACAGCCCGTTCTCGCCGGCGTGCGGGTTGATGCCGCACACGCCGAGCCGCGGGCGGGCCAGCCCGGAGTCGCGCAGCGTGGCGTCGCCGCGCCGGATGGTCCGCTCGACCAGCGCGTCGTCGATCCGCTCGATGGCGTCGACCAGCCCGATGTGCGTGGTGACGTGGATGACCTTCACCGTCGGCGTCGACAGCATCATGGACACCTCCTCGACCCCGCACAGCTCGGCCAGCAGTTCGGTGTGCCCGGGGTACGGGTGACCGCCGGCGTGCAGCGCCTCCTTGTTCAGCGGCGCCGTGCAGATGGCCTGGACCCGCCCGGCGACCGCCAGCTCGCTGGCCACCTTGACGTAGTGGTACGCGGCGTCGCCGGCGACCGCCGACAGCTCGCCGTACGGGAGGTCGGCCGGCAGCAGCCCGAGGTCGATGACGTCGATCGTGCCCGCCTCGAACGCGGCCTCCTCCGGCCCGTCGACCACCCGCAGTTCGACGTCGACGCCGGTGATGCGGACGGCGTCGAGCAACCGCTGGAGATCGCCGACGACCACCGGCCGGCACAGCGACCGCACCTCTGGGTCGGCGAGCGCCCGCACGACGACCTCGGGGCCGACGCCGGCGCCGTCGCCCATGGTGACGGCGACCAGTGGTGTCTTCATGTGTCCTCCTCGTGCGGGCTGTGCTCGGCATGCAGCTGCCATGGGGTGCTGGGGAGCCGCTGGACGATGCGCGCCAGCGTGTGCGGGTCGCCGAAGGCACCGGGTTTGGTGACGACGACCCTTCCCCCGGGCGCGGTGCTGACGACGACGCCGTCGTCCCACGCCTCGCGAACGCGCAGCTCGCCGACCCCGATGGCGGCGAGGACGGCGCGCGCGGTCTCGCCGCCGGTGAGCACCAGCGCCGGATGTTCGCGTGCCGCCGGCTCGACGACCCGTGCCAGCGCCGCGACGACGTCGGGCGACCGTGCCGCCCCGCCGGCCTCGGTCAGGTGGACGGCGGCGGTGCGGCCGGCCGTGCGTTCGGCGACCTCGGCCGCGGTGGCGGCGTGGTCGTCGAGGTGATCGGGGCCGAGCTCGACGACGGTGGGGACGAGCTCGGCCAGCCGCGCCAGCTGGTCGCGCGCGGCCTGGGCCGCCGTGCCGACGACGAACAGGATCGGCGCGGCCGACGACGGAGCGGGCGACGCGCCCGGCGCCGGCGGAGCGGGCGACGCGCCCGGCACCGGCGGGACGGGCGCGCAGTGCGCCTGCGCCGCCGCAGAACCGTCCTTGAGGGCTGCCGGCGCCGCCGCGGCGTGGGCACGAGCAAGCGCGTGCGCGAGCCCCGCCGACCCGGCCCACCGCACCGACGCCCCGGCCGCACCGATGCGCGTGCCCGCCGCGACGCCCGCCGCGACGAGCCGGTCGAGGTCGGCGTCGGTCTCGGCGTCGCAGACCGCCACCCGGTCGGCGTCAGCCGCGGCCAGCAGTGCCGCCGCCAGCTCGTCCACGCCGCCGCGCACCACGGGCAGCTCGACCACCGACACCGGCAGCGGCGCCAGCGCCTCGGCCACCGTCGATGGCGCGGGGCGCGGTTCGGCGGCCCAGGCTGCGGACCGTTCGAGCGGCACGCCGTCGACCAGGACCGCTCCCCCGACGACGGTCCGGCCGAGCGCGGGCAACGCCGACGCGACGACGAGCAGGCCGCCAGGCTCGCGCAGGGCGGTCAGCTCAGCGGCCAGCGGTCCGCGCAGCGTGGAGTCGATCTTCTTGACCACGACGCCCTCGGGCGGCAGCTGGTCGAGTGCCGTCCGGCATCGTTCGGCGGCGAGCTCAGGACTGACATAGCGTGAGTCGGTGTCGACGGCCACCACGCCGGCAGCGAGCGATGCGCGCACCGAACGCAAGGTACGCAGGTCGACGATGCGCGGAGTGCGCAACAGGAACGCCGCCGCAGCCTCGGCCGCACCGGTCAGGTCGTCCGCGATCAGTAGCACGGGAACATCCATGGCACACACTCCTTCCTGCATCGATACGAAATCTTACGCTGCGCCGAGGGAGTCCGTCCGGCCCTTCCCGGCCTGAATGAACGCTACGTTACTTGCGCGTTTCGCGCAAAGGTGCAAGTGTGATCCGCACAACTTCGCGGACCCCCGGAGGTGACGATGAACGGCAGCGCACGACAGCGCCGCGGCCTCAGCCGCCGCGACCTGCTGCGGGCCGGCTTCGCGGCCGGCGCCGGCATCGCGCTCGGCCCGGCGCTCGCGGCCTGTGCCGGCCCAACCGGCACATCCGGTGCCGGCGCTCTGACGCTGGCGCTGAACCGGTCGCTGGTCAGCCTGGACAACAAGCTCAACCAGTTCGACGCGCACGTCACCGTCCAGCGGGCGGTGCGACAGGCTCTCACCCGCATCGGCGACGGCCTGCGGGCCGAGCCGGTGCTGGCCGAGAGTTTCGAGCTCGCCTCGCCGACGGCCTGGCGGGTGCGGCTGCGCCCCGAGGCGGTGTACTCCGACGGCACACCGGTCACGGTCGCCGACGTCGCCACGGCGCTCGAGATGTACCAGCAGGTCGAGGCCTCGTTCGTCGGCAACCAGTTCCCCGAGTGGCCGACGGTGCGCCAGCTCGACGACCGCACGTTCGACCTCGTCACGCGGCGGCCACTGGTCGGCCTCGACTCCCTCATGAGCAACATCCTGATCACTCCGGCGGGCGCCAACCTGCCGGAAGAGTTGTCCGACGGCGTCGGCAGCGGGCCCTACGTGGTCACCCAGGCCAACCGCGGCACCGGCGACTACACGCTGGTGGCCAACCCCGACTACTGGGGTCCGGCGCCAGGCGTCGAGCAGGTGCGCATCCGGTTCCTGCCCGAGGAGACCAGCCGGGTCCTGGCGCTGCGCAGTGGCGAGGTCGACGTCATCGACTCCATCTCGCCCGATTCCGCCGAGCAGCTCGACGGCCTGCCGGGCATCAGCCTGCTGCAGGCCCAGGGCACCCGCCTGGTGCAGCTGTTCTACAACTTCCGCAAGCCGCCGGAGCACCCGCTGTCGAAGGCGTCGGTGCGCCAGGCGCTCAGCCTGGCCATCGACGGCGAGAGCATCGTGCGCGACGTCCTGCTCGACAGCGTCACGCCCACCGACGGCGTCGTCCCGCTGAGCCTGGACGGCGCGGTCGAGGTCGGCCGGTTCGAGTTCGACCCGCGCAAGGCCCGGCAGATGCTCGACGCCGAGGGCGTCGACGACCTCGAGCTCACGGTCATCTGGGAGTCCGGCGAGTTCGCCTCCGACGCATACGTCATGGAGGCCATCGCGCAGATGCTCGGCGACATCGGCGTGCGGGTACACCTGCGCCAGTTCGAGCCGGGCGGCGATCTCCCCACCTGGCGGCAGGGCCGCGGCGGCGACTTCGACATCATCGGCAACGGCTACGGCAACCAGACCGGCCTGGCGCTCACCAGCCTCAAGGGCCTGTTCGGCGGCACCCCTGAGATGGAGAAGACCGGCGACGCCTTCATGGGCTTCGTCTACGACGACATCGCCGGCGGCATCGGGGCGGCGGCCGCCGAAACCGACGACCAGCGCCGCGCGGTGCTGCTCGAAGGCGTCCAGCAGTCGATCTGGGACCTCTGGCCGGCCATGTGGGCGTTCACGCAGGACGTCCTGCTCGCCCACCGCGACACCGTGAGCGACCTCGATCTGCTCCCCATCAACTCCTACGACCTCGCCGCCGTGCGGCTCGAGGAGGGGTGACCATGGCGCGATATCTGGCGATGCGCGTGGCGCAGAGCCTGTTCACCGTGTTCCTCATCGTCTCGACGGTGTTCGTGCTGGTCCGCCTCGCTCCGGGCGACCCGGCCGCGGCCATCGGCGGGCCCACGGCGACCACGGAGGACCTGCAGGCCATCCGCGAGGAGCTCGGCCTCGTCGGCTCCATCCCGCACCAGTACTGGCACTTCATCACCGGGCTGGTGCAGGGCGACCTCGGCTTGTCGTACTCGTTCCGGCAGCCCGCGCTCGAGGTCGTGCTCGACCGGCTGCCCTACACCATCACGCTGGCCGGCGCGGCCATCCTGCTGACGGCGCTCATCGCCATCCCGCTGGGCATCTTCACCGCCCGCCGGGCCAACAGCAGCTGGGACGTCGGCGCCAACATCGGCACCATCGCCGGGCAGTCGATGCCGGAGTTCTGGACCGGCATCATGCTGCTCACCCTGCTCTCCGTGGTGGTGCCGATCTTCCCGGCGTCCGGGTTCACGTCGTGGTCCGGGCTGGTGCTGCCGGCGGTCACCATCGCCCTGCTGCAGATCGCGCTGATCTCCCGGCTCGTGCACCGCGAGATGGCCGGCAACCTCGCCGCGCCGTTCGTCACGGTGGCCCGCTCGCGTGGAGTCGCGGAGCGCGCGCTGACGTGGCGCTACGCGTTCGCCAACTCGTCCATCCCGGTGGTCACGGCGCTCGGCACCCGGTTCGCGGCCATGCTCAACGGCGTCGTCGTGGTCGAGGTGGTGTTCGCCTGGCCCGGCATCGGCTCGCTGGTGGTGCGGGCGCTGGAAACCCGCGACTACCCGCTCATCCAGGCGACCGTGCTGGTGACCAGCCTGCTGGCCATCGGCGTCCAGTTGCTCGTCGATCTCCTGTACCCGCTGTTCGATCCGCGGGTGCGCGTCGGAAAGGCGGTGTCGCGATGACCACGCAGACGCAGGCCGCCCGGCCGAGTGCCGTCACGGCCGACCGGCTCAAGTCCTCGGCCGCGGCGTTGCGCCGCCGGGCCAGCCGGCTCAAGATCGTGCTCGGCGCGGTGCTGGCCGGCATCGTCGTCGTGCCGATCCTGCTGGCCAACGTGCTGCCGCTGCCCGACCCACTCGAGCAGGACCTCTCCCAGCGCCGGCTGCCGCCGCTCACCGACGGCCACCTGTTCGGCACCGACCAGCTCGGCCGCGACCTGCTGTCGCGCGTCCTGCACGGCGGCCAGGTGTCACTGACCATCGGCGTGCTGGCGGTGCTGGTGTCCGGCGTGGTCGGCGTCATCGCCGGTGCGGCCGCGGGCTACTACGGCCGCCGGGTCGACGCCGTCGTGTCGCGGCTGCTCGAAGCCCAGATGTCGGTGCCGCTGCTGCTCCTGCTGCTGCTCGTGGTGGCGCTGTTCGGGCCGTCCATCACCGTCATCACGCTGGTCATCGCCTTCGCGCAGTGGCCCGAGCCGGCCCGGCTCACCCGGGCGATGGTGCTGGTCGAGCGCGAGAAACCGTACGTCGCGGCGGCGCGGGTGCTCGGTCTGCGGCGCGCGGCTGTGCTGATGCGCCATGTGGTCCCGAACATCATCAACCAGGTGGTCGTGGTCATGCTGCTGCTTCTGGCGCAGGCGGTGCTGCTCGAGAGCGCGCTGAGCTTCCTCGGTGCCGGAGTCGAGCGGCCGCACCCGACGTGGGGCCGCATCATCTCCGACGGCCAGGGCTACATCACCACCTCGTGGTGGCTGGTGACACTGACGGGCCTGGTCATCGTGCTGCTGGTCGTCGGGGTCAACCTTCTCGGCGACGGGCTGCGCGACCGCGTGTCCCGCTCGCGGGCGGCGAAGGGAGAGTCGCGATGACGCTGCTCGACGTCCAGGACCTTCAGGTCGAGCTGATGACGACCGGTGGGGTGGTCCGCGCGGTCGACGGTGTCTCGTTCACCGTCGGCCGGTCCGAGACCGTCACGCTGATCGGCGAGTCCGGCAGTGGCAAGTCGACCACCGCCATGGCCGTGCAGGCGCTGCTGCCACGCAACCTCGCCGTCGTGTCCGGGCGCTGCCTCATCGACGGCGTCGACGTCGTGGCCCGGCCGAAGGAAGCGGCGAAACTGCGCGGGCGGACCGTCGCGATGATCCCGCAGGACCCCATGACGGCGCTCAGCCCGGTGTCGACCATCGGCCGGCAGCTCGGCGAGGTGCTCGGCCGCAAGGACCCCTCGTCGTCCCGGGCCGCGCGGCAGAACCAGGCCGCCGAGCTGCTCGACTCCGTCCGCATCACCGATCCCCGGCACCGGCTCGACGCCTACCCGCACCAGCTCTCCGGCGGCATGATGCAGCGGGTGCTCATAGCGATGGCCCTGGCCATCGACCCGCACCTGCTGGTCGCCGACGAGCCCACCAGCGCCCTCGACGTCACGGTGCAGGCCGGCATCCTCGACCTGCTGATGGACCTGCAGGACCGCACGTCCGCCGGCATCCTCATGATCACCCACGACATCGGCGTGGCTCGGCTGGTCAGCGACCGCGTCCACGTCATGCGCGACGGCCGGTTCGTCGAGAGCGGCGAGGTCGAGGCGGTCGTCGGCGCGCCGCAGCAGGACTACACCCGCCGGCTGCTCGACGCCGTGCCGCGGCTGGGCGCCTGGGAAGGAGAATGAGATGAGCAGCATGAGCGATCCGCTTCTCTCCGTGCGCGACCTCGCCGTCGAGTTCACCACCCACGGCCACCACAACCGGGTCGTCGACGGCGTCGGCTTCGACCTCGCGGCCGGCCGCACGCTGGCCGTCGTCGGCGAGTCCGGCTGCGGGAAGTCCACGCTGGCCCGGGCGCTGGTGCGGTTGGAGACGCCGGCCGCCGGCTCGATCCGCTACGCGGGGCGCGACCTCGCGACGCTGACCGAGAAGGAGCTGCGTCCGCTCCGCGGCGACATCCAGATGATCTTCCAGGACCCGTACGGCTCCCTCGACCCGCACCTCACCGCGGCCGGCATCGTCGCCGAACCGCTGCGGCTGCGCGGCGTCGGCGACCGCGGCGAGCGCCGTCGCCAGGCCGTCGAGCTGCTCGAACGCGTCGGCCTGAAACCCGAGCACGCCGACCGCCGGCCGCCCGAGTTCTCCGGCGGGCAACGCCAGCGCATCGGCATCGCCCGGGCGCTGGCCAGCCGGCCGAAGATCCTCATCTGCGACGAAGCCACCAGCGCCCTCGACGTCTCGGTGCAGGCGCAGGTGCTCGACCTCCTGCGTGAGCTGCAGGAACAGGAGGGCATCGCGTACCTGTTCATCTCGCACAACCTCGGCGTGGTGCGCGAGATCAGCCAGGAGGTCGCGGTCATGTCCCAGGGCCGGTTCGTCGAGCACGGCCCGACCGACGAGGTGCTGAGCCGGCCGCAGCACGACTACACCCGCCGGCTGCGCCGCGCCGCCCTCGACCCCGCGCTCATCACCGGCCGCAAGCCGCGGCTGTTCGCACCCGCGACCACCGCAGGAGCCGCCTCGTGACCATCCCCCGCGCCGTCCTGGGCACCATGACGTTCGGCGACACCGTCGACCGCAACACGGCGGCCGGCCTGCTCGACCTCGCCCGCGACGCCGGGGTCACCGAGATCGACACCGCCAACGGCTACGCCGGCGGCGCCACCGAGGAGATGCTCGGCGACCTGCTGGCGCAGCGACCAGGGCTGTTCACCGTCGCGACGAAGGCCGGCATCCCGCACCCCGACGCCGGCGACGCGCCGCCGCTGTCGCCGCGGGCGCTCCGGGCCAGCCTCGAAGGCAGCCTCCGCCGGCTCCGGCTCGACCACGTCGACCTGTTCTACCTGCACCAGCCCGACCCCGCCACGCCGCTGGCCGACACCGTCGCCGAGGTCGCGGCGCTGGCGGCGGACGGCTTGATCGGCCGGGTGGGCGTGTCCAACTACGCCGCCTGGCAGATCGCCGAGCTGCGCGGGCTGTTCGCGGCCGCCGGCTTGCCCGGCCCGGTCGTCGCGCAGCAGCTCTACAACCTCGTCGCCCGCCGCATCGACGACGAGTACGTCGGGTTCGCACTGGCCAGCGGCATCGAGACCATGGTCTACAACCCGCTCGGCGGCGGGCTGCTGTCGGGCCGCTACACCTTCGAGACCGCGCCCGACGAAGGCCGGTTCGCCACGTCGCGGCTCTCCCCGATGTACCGCGAGCGCTACTGGGACCCGCGCATGTTCGAGGCGGTCGGTGCGCTGTCGGCCATCGCGGCCGACACCGGGGTGGCGCTGCCGGAGCTGGCACTGCGCTGGCTGGCGTCACGGCCGGTGGTCGGGTCGGTGCTGCTGGGCGCCTCGAAGCCGGGGCACCTGACGGCGAACCTCGCGGCGCTGGCTCGTGGGCCGCTCCCCGCCGACATCGTCGAACGCTGCGACGATGTGGGCCGCCGGCTGCGCGGCCCGATGCCCGCCTACAACCGCTGAGAGTCTGGAGTACCGCCTGTGACCACCTCCGCCGCGTTCGACGCCGTCGAGCGCATCCGCCGCCGCGAGCGCTCCATCGGCTACTGGATCGCCACCGACAACCCCATCGGCACCGAGCGCATCGCCCGGCTCGGCTACGACTACGTCGGCGTCGACGCCCAGCACGGCCTCATCGACTACAAGGGCTGGCTGGCGGCGCTGCTGGCGATCGAGGCGGGCGGGCACAGCGCGGGCGTGATCCGGGTACCGGCCAACGACCTCACCTCCATCGGGCAGGCTCTCGACGCCGGCGCGCACGGCGTCATCGTCCCGCTGGTCGACACCGCGGAGCAGGCGGCCGCGGCGGTCCGGGCCTGCCGCTACCCGCCGCAGGGCGGCCGCAGCTACGGCCCCATGCGGGCCGGCCTGCGCATCGGGCCGGCGCCGGCCGAGGCCAACGCGCACGTGCTCTGCGTCGTCATGATCGAGACCCTGACCGCGCTGGAGAATGTCGAGGCCATCGCGGCGACGCCCGGCCTCGACGGCGTCTACGTCGGGCCGTCCGACCTCACGCTCGCGCTCGGCGGCGCGTCGTCCACCGATCCGGCGGTCGCCGATCAGCTCGACGACGCGGCCGGCCGGGTCGCCGCGGCCGCGTCGGCACAGGGCGTCGCGGCCGGCATCCACTGCCCCGACGGCGCGACCGCGCAGCGGCGGCTGGGGCAGGGGTTCACGTTCGCGACGGTCAGCTCCGACCTCGTGCACCTCGAGCAGGCCGCGGCGGCGCACCTGGCGGCGGCGCGGGGCTGACCTTCCATGGAGTCGATCGACGACGCGCTGGTCACCGGGCGGCGCGGACTGCGCACCCGGCCCGGAACGCTGCTGCTCGGCCCCACCGGCGCGCGGCTCTGGGCCGACTACCTGGAGCAGCGGCCCGGCTTCGCCGGCGCGATCGACCTCGTGCACAAGCTCAACATCCCGCTGCTGTTCACCGTGACCGGCGCCGACCTGCCGGAACCGTGGGAGGCCCACTGGCGGCCGAGCCGGCTGACGGTGTCGGCCGTCTCGGTTCATGGCGTCGAGTTCGCCGAGGACAAGTTCGTCACCTGGGACGACTGCGCGGTGTCGAGGCAGGTGTGGACCAACCGGAGCGCCGATCCGGTGACGCTGCGGCTCGAGACCGACCGGTCCTGGATCGGCGCCGACGGGTTCGGCGCGCGGGCGGTCGAGAGGCACGGGTTCACGGTGCTCGCGCTGGTGCGGTCGTCGGAGCCGGCGCTGTGGGACGGCGTCACGGTCGGCCCCGGTGAACGGTTCGAGGTGGTCGTCGCGGCGGCGCTCGGGCTCGCGGCGACGGAGAGCCGCGACGACCTGGCGCGCCGGCTCGACGGCGTGCTGGCCGACGCGGAAGACGGGCGCGACGGGCGCCCGGCTGTCGTCGGCAGTACCCCGGGCGAGGTGTCACCCAACCCCGTCATTCATCGGCAGGAGCAGAGCTACCAGCGGTGGTTCGACCTCGTCCCGTCGTTCAGCTGCAGCGATCCGGTGCTGACCCGCACGTGGGCTTACCGCTGGTTCCTGCTGCGGCACAACCTCGCCGTCCCCGGCGTCGGCGGGCTACCCGACGCGCTGTTCTACGAGGGCCGCGCGCACAAGATGACGAAGACGCCGTGGGAGCCGGTCGGCTGGGAGTTCAGCAAGCTCATCCCGCTGTCCAGCCCGATGCACCTGCTCGAGGCGCGCTGGCACCCCGACCCGTCGCTCGGCGCCGGGCTCTGGCGCACGCTGCGTGCCGCTCAGGGCGACGACGGCCTGTTCCGCAGCCGCACGGTCGCCGACGAGTTCCACGCCTACGCCAACTTCCTTGGCTGGGCCAGCTACCAGTACGCCCTGGTGCACCGCGACGCCGACGGCGTGGCGGCGATGCGCGACTCACTGGCGGCACAGGTGCGTGGCGAACGGCGCAAGCTCGCCACCGGCGGCGACGAACTGCCGATCGAGACCGAGCACATCCTGACCGGCAAGGAGTACCAGCCCAGCTACTGGGCCTTCCACGACTACCCCGCCGACCCCCGCGATCGGTCCGGGTACACCCCGCTGAAGCGGGTCGACCGCGCGATCTACCACTACCGCAACGCCCGCGGGGTCGCGGCTCTGAGCCGACTGCTCGATGTCGGCGGAGACGCCGAGTTCGACGCACTCGCCGATGCCGTGGCGGCCGACGTGCTGGCGAAGCAGTGGGACGCCGGCACCGGGTTCTTCTACGACCTGCACCATGGCACCGACCAGAAGGCCATGGTCCGCAACGTCGTCGGGTTCTATCCGTACTGGGCCGGCATCGTCGGCGACGAGCACCTGCCCGGTCTCGAGGAGGCACTGCGGCTGTTCGGCACGGGAGCCCCGCTGCCGTCCACCGCGCCCGGCTCCCCCGTCTACAGCCCTGCCGGCGACTGGCGCGGCGTGTTCGTCAAGGGCCGCAACGGCTGCTCCTGGAACGGCCCGACCTGGCCCTACACGAACAGCGTGGTCATCGACGGCCTCGGTGCGACCAGCCGGCGGTTCGGGCATCGCTACGACGCCGAGTTCGGCCGGCTGCTGCGCTCGTACGCGCTGCTGCACTTCCAGCAGCGCGACGGCCGCACCCCATACCTCGTCGAGCATTACAACAGCGAGACCGGCGAGCCGATCAGCGACGAGGTCGACTACCTGCACTCCTACGTCATCGACCTGCTGGTCCGGTACGTCGCCGGGCTGGAGGCCGGGCCCGACGCCGTCACCGTCGACCCGCTCGACATCGGGCTGACGTGGTTCGCGCTGAGCGGCGTGCGGGTCGCCGGGCGCACCGTCGACGTCGCGTTCGACCGCGAGCACGGGCTGCGGGTCAGTGTCGACGGCGTCCAGGTCGCCGCGGCGTCCGGGCTCGCCCCGCTCACCGTCCCGCTGAGCTGACGCCCGGCGTCTCAGCACCGCCGCGCGTCAGCACGGCCGTGCGTCGGCACCGCCGCGCGTCAGCACGGCCGTGCGTCGGCCGCGCCTCGGCCCCGCCGCGCCTCGCCGTGGTCAGGCGAGTGTCGCGGCGCGGACGCAGAGCACGTCGGGCAGGTGCCGGATCAGCTCGGTCCACGTCTCGCCCTCGTCGGCGCTGGCGTAGACCGAGCCGTCACGGGTCCCGAAGTACACGCCGGCCGCGCCGTCGGCGTCGTCCACGCACATCGCGTCGCGCAGCACGACCCCGTAGAAGCCGCCGGGCAGCCCGTCCGCCGACCGCGACCAGCTGCCGCCGCCGTCGTCGGTCCGCCAGACCTGCAGCTGCCGCTCCGGCGGCGTGCGCTCGCCGTCGGCGATCAGCGGCGCCACCCATGCGGTCGAGCCGCGCCGCGGATGGGCGACGATCGGGAAGCCGAAGTCGGCCGGCAGCCCACCGTCGATCGGCTGCCACGTCGCGCCGCCGTCGCCGGAGCGGTAGACGCCGCCGTGGTTCTGCGCGTACAAGCGGTCCGGGTCGGCCGCGTCGCGCGACACCTTGTGGACGCACTGCCCGTACTCCGGCGGCTCGCCGGGCAGGTAGTCGGTGCGGATACCGGTGTTCGACGGCGACCAGCTGGCGGCGCCGTCGTCGGTGACGTAGACGCCGCCGGTCGACATCGCGACGAGCACGCGCCGGTCGTCGGCCGGGTGCGGCAGGACGGTGTGAATGGCCTGGCCCCCGAACCCGGGTTCCCAGGTGGGCCGGTGCGGGTGGTTCCACAGCGACTCGACCAGCCCGAACGTCTCGCCGCCGTCGTCGGAGCGCCAGAGCGCCGACGGTTGCGAACCGGCCCAGACGACGCCCGGCCGGGCCTCGGTGTCCGGCCGCAGCTGCCACACCGCCTCGACGGACGCGCCGGCCTCGGCCGGGAACCGGATGCCGCTGCCGTCGGCCGCCTCGGTCCACGTCGCACCGAGGTCGTCGGACCATGAGACGCCCGGCCCCCAGTGCGAGCTGCTCGCGCCGACCAGCAGCCGGGTGCGCCCACCGCGCGTGTCGACGGCGCACGCGGCGACCGAGTGCATCAGGAAGTGCGGCCCGTCGACCGACCACGTCCGGCGGTCGGCGCTGCGCAGCAGCCAGAGGCCCTTCTTCGTGCCGACGGCGAGCAGGACGTCAGTCATCGCGATCGCCTCCCGCCGGCCAGATTACGCCGGTTCTCAGGCTCCGGGGCCGACGACGACGTTCGCGAGCGGCTCGCCGGCCGCGAGCCGCGTCAGCTGCGACTGCACCAGCCGCCTGGCCCGCGGCAGGAACGCCGACGACAGGCCGCCGACGTGCGGCGAGATCAGCGCGCCGGGCAGCGTCCACAGCGGGTGTCCGGGCGGCAGCGGCTCCGGGTCGGTGACGTCGACGGCGGCGCGGATGCGGCCCGTCCCGACCTCGGCGACCAGCGCGTCGGTGTCGACGATCGGCCCGCGGGCGACGTTGACCAGCACCGCGCCGTCGCGCATCCGGCCCAGGAAGCCCGCGTCGACCATGCCGCGCGTCTCGTCGGTCAGCGGCAGGATGAGGATGACCACGTCGGCCCGGCCGAGCAGCTCCGGCAGCGCGTCGAAGCCGGCGACGCCCTCGCGCGCCGTGCGGGCGACCTTGAGCACGTCGCACTCGAACGGCTGCAGCCGCGCCTCGATCGCCCGGCCGATCGCGCCGTATCCGACGATGAGCACCGTCCGGTCGGCCAGCGAGTCGTACCAGCCCTGCAGCCACTCGCCCGTCGGCGCGGCCCGGACGAACGCGGGGATGCCGCGCAGCGTCGCCAGCGTCAGTGTGACCGCGAGCTCGGCGGTGCTGGCGTCGTGCACGCCGCGCGCGTTGCAGAGCGTGAGCCCGTCGCGCACGTGGGGCAGGACGTGCTCGTAGCCCGCGGTGAGCGTCTGGAGGGCACGCAGCTTGGGCAACCGCTCGATGAGGTCGACGGCGGCCGGCGAGAAGCCGTACGGGATGACGTAGTACTCGATCCGGTCCAGCACGTCCTGCGACGGGATGTCCGTCGTGTCGGCACTGGTCAACATGTCGGGTCCCGTGCTCGTGGTGAGTTCGCCGGCCCAGACGTGCACGTCGAGCCCGGGCGGCAGCGCCAATGAGTCGGCGGGGAACGGGATGAGGACGTCCACCATGGTCCTCGAACCTACCGCTGCGTGCGTGACACGATGGGGCGGTGTCCATCCGGCGGATGATCGTGGTGGTCGCGGCGCTGGCCGTGGCGGGCGCGTCCTGCTCGGAGTCGGGGTCGGACGAGGGCTCGTCGCCGTCCCCCTCCTCGTCCGCGTCCTCGTCACCGTCGCCGTCGCTGACACCGGTGACGCCGTCGCCGTCGACACCCGCCGCGCAGCCCGGACCCGTCACGCCGTCAGCGGCGGAGGAGATCGTGACCGGGCTGGCCGCCCCGTGGAGCATCGCGTTCGTGCCCGGCAGCGACGGGCAGGCCCTGGTGACGCAGCGCGACGAGGCGACGATCGTGCTGGTCGACGCGGCCGGGACGGTGACGCCGGTCGGGCCGGTGCCCGGGGTCGACGGGAGCGGCGAGGGCGGGCTGCTCGGCCTCGCGTTCGACCCCGCGTCGCCGACGGATCTCTACGTCTACGCGACGATGGGGTCGCAGAACGTCGTGCAGCGGACGACGTACTCCGATGGCGCGCTGGGCGAGTTATCGGTGGTCATCGACGGCATACCCGCGGGGACGCGGCACGACGGCGGGCGGCTGGCGTTCGGGCCTGACGGCATGCTGTACATCTCGACCGGCGAGAGCGGCGATCCGGACGACGCGCAGGACCTCGGGAGCCTGGGCGGGAAGATCCTGCGGATCACGCCCGGCGGCGACGTGCCCGGCGACAACCCGTTCGACGGATCGCCGATCTGGTCCTACGGGCACCGCAACGTCGAGGGTCTCGCGTTCGACGACGACGGCCGGCTGTGGGCGTCGGAGTTCGGCGACCGGTCGGCCGACGAGTTGAACCTCATCCAGGCCGGCGGCAACTACGGCTGGCCGTTCGTCGAGGGCATCGGCGGCGCGCCCGACTACATCGATCCCGTCGTCGAGTGGCGGCCGACGTCCGAGGCGTCGCCGAGCGGGATCGCGTACGTGCGCGACACGATCTTCGTCGCGGCGCTGCGGGGCGAGCGGCTATGGCAGGTGCCGGTCTCCGGCGAGACGGCGGGCGAGCCGGCGGCCTTCGTGACCGACGACGGGCGGCTGCGCGACGCCGTCGTCGCGCCCGACGGGACGCTGTGGGTGCTGACGAACAACACCGACGGCCGCGGCGACGCCCGTCCCGGCGATGACCGGATCCTCCGGCTGACGCTGACACCTTAGGGTTCTTTGGCCTGGTCGGGGGACGTTTCGGACGTTCGTGGTCAGGGTGGTCCCCGGTCCGGGAATCAGGGGACGATCGTCACCGAGTCGGAGCCTCAGGTGATCGATTCGGTTCTAGCGTTGAGCCATGGCCAACGAGACGACGCCGGCGGTGAGCGGGCCGGTGATGAGCGGGCCCGGCGTGGAAGCGCCCGAAGGGCCGGGCGTTCGTCGCCGTCCGGTGCGACGGGGTCTGTCGTTCGCCGGCATCGCCGCCGCGGCGTTCGCCGGGCTGACCGCGGTGTCGTGGATCACCCACTCGCAGGACTCGGTGACCGTCGCTGAGCGGGTCGACCGCGTCGAGATCGACGTCTCCTCGGGCCGCGTCGAGATCGTCGGGTCGCCGTCGGGAGAGACCCGGCTGGACTTCTCAGTGAAGTCCGGCTGGAGCCGCGACGGCGGGATCGAGCACTCGGTGGCGGGCGGCGTGCTCCGGGTGACCGGCGGCTGCGACTCCGGCCTGTTCGGCGTCTGGTGCGAGTCCGACGTCACGATCACCGTCCCGTCGTCGGCTTCCGTCTCGGCCGAAGCGTCCGCCGGGACGCTGGTCGTGTCGGGACTGTCCGGTGCGACGTGGCTCGACTCGGACGCCGGCTCGATCGAGGTGTCGGACCATCGCGGCCCGCTGACCGCCCACTCCGACGCCGGCTCCGTCCGGGTGAGCGGACTGGATGCCGACGTCGTCAAGGTGACGTCGAGCGCGGGTGAGGTGGAGATCGAGGCGGTGTCGCCGCCGCGCTCGTTGGACGCGGAGTCCAGCGCCGGCTCGGTACGGGTGTCTCTGCCCGGCGACGCCACCTACGACGTCGAGACCGATTCGGCGGTCGGCAGCGAGCTCGTCACTGTCGATTCGGTGCCGGGCGCGCGCCACGAGATCCGCGCCTTCTCCAGCGCCGGCTCCGTCGAGGTGGTGAGCGCTCGCTGAGCGTGGTCTTCGTCCCCGGGCCGAGCCGGTCCGGGCGGGTGGCGTCCGGCTGTCCGTCCGGCGCCTGCCGGCTCGCGGTTCAGCCGGTCTCGATGACCTGACGTTCTCCGATGCGGACGTGGGCGGTGCTGGCCGGCTGCGGCGCCTCGAGCGTCCCGCTCGCGCCCGTCGACGCATCCCAGGTCGCCGTCCAGTTCGCCGTCGCCGTGACGGCGTAGGCGGTGCCGGGCTGGTCGGCGCTGGTCCGTGCGTAGACATGCCCGCAACTCGGCGACGGCCGGACGCCCAAGCCCTGCCGGTACGCCTCTCCGGGCGTCTCGCACATCACCCTCCCGCCGTCGCCCATGTCCCAGCTGACGCCCTCGACCGCTGCCGTCACGGTCACCGTCACCCCGCCGACCGTGACCGACTCCTCCACCGGTCCCCACGTCGTCGGCCCAGCGTTCGTCACCCACATCCACACCGGCGCGCCGACCAGCCCGATGCTGGTGGACGCTTGCTCCAGCGGACGCGGCGCCAACCCGAGCTCCAGCGGCTCGAAGGCCATGCCCTCGAGGACCTGCCGCGCCACCTCCTCCGGATCCACGACAACCGGCGTTTGCTCCCCTGGCGCCTCAGCCGCCCAAAAGTCTCGATACGATCCCCACGTCGGCTGGCCGCCGTCTCCCACGGCAGTCAATTTGATGCATCGGTAGACAGAGCCATCGCCCGGCGTGTGCCCCTCCCATCGCGGATCATCGGCAGGAACGTCACTTGATATGTCTCCGATGTAGCAGTCGAACGGCGCGGCCAGGAACTGGTAGTCGCCGACCAAGCACGGCGCATTCAGAACGAGCGGATCGCTTTGATGGCAATCAGTCGCAATCTCGTCGCCCGAGCCATCCTCATCGGGCACGCAGAACACGCCGTTCCAGCTTGACCCGAGAGGACAACCAGCAACGGCCGCCAAAGGAGCCGCTTCACCCGCGACCGAATTGAGGCCCCAAGAGCAAGCAGCGAGAGCATACACAATGGAAAATGCGGAGGACGCGCTCACTGACACGCCTCGGTCACTTCTATGTCGATCATCGTCATGAACCAGCCATCACGACCTGGTAGCAGCCTGCTCACAAACGTCCATTCCTGATACGCGCTTGGTTCGGTCGGAAGATCAGCCGAAGCTCCGCTGTAATTCACGAATGTCAGTCCACTCAGATCCAGGCATGCGTAGCCTTGGGCGCTGGCAGAACCACCATCACTCAACTCGATGCTGCGGACATCAAGGGCCGCGACCACCGTCTGGCCAACCTGTTCAATTTCAGAACTCAGGAATGCGTTTGTGCTGTTGAGGAACGCGATCTGCGCATCATCCAGCATCCGCATCTTCAACTCGACAAGCGCAAAATTCCAGGCAGGGTCAGCCGCAGCATCATCACCGTAGTCGCTGGCGCTGGCTTTGAAGTCGTCCCAGGCGGCGATGAGCTGTTCGAAGGTGGCCTCGATGTCGGCCGCGGCCTGCTCCTCAGGGGTGAGCGCCGGCGGCGCGGTGAGGGCGGGTTCGGTCGTCGACGCAGTGGGAGGCGGGGGCTGGGGGTCTCCGTCCCCGCCGCAAGCAGCAGTCAGCAACACGGCAACCGCGACCGCCGCGGCCACCGCAGGGGCCGTCGCCCGTCGTGTGGTGAACAAGGTGCACTCCTTCTGGGCGCGGCCAGGAACCGAGCGGATGATCTTACGGCGAGCGGCGGCCGGGCACGGGAAGACCGGCAACCAAGCGACGCGCGGCCGAGCACTCGCCGCAAACCGTCCTGTCATCTATAGGTGCCTCCCGAAGCCCGAACGTGACAGCCGCCCTGGCGCCGACCGTAAGACGACGGATAAGATGCTGGTATGGCCAAGGAGAAGATGACCGTCACCCTCGATCCGTCCACCCTGGCCGACGTCGACGCGGACGCGCGGCAGGCGGGGCTGAACCGCTCGGAGTTCGTCGAGCGGGCGCTGCGCCGCGAGCACTACCGGAGGCTCCTCGAGCGGGCCGGCCGGCCGGTCCGGCCCAAGGCCGCCGAGAGCGACCAGCAACTGCGCGACCTACTCGCCTGGCAGCGCAACCCCTCGTGAACCCGGGCGAGATCTGGCGGCTCGAGGACGGGTCGCTGCGCATCGTGCTGAGCAACGCGATCTACAACTCCAGCCAGCTGAACCAGGTCGTCACGGCCGTCGTCGGGCCGGCGCCGGAGCAGTTCGAGCCGTTCGCGGTCACCACCGGTGCGGGGACGGTGTTCGCCGACCGGCTGGCGATGCACCCGCGGCACTGGCTCACCCAGCACGTCGCGACGCTGACGGCGGGGCAGCTCGCCGACGCCCGCCGCCATCTGACGTTCCTGCTGCACGACGACTGAACGAGGGCCCGGCGCCCGAATAAACCGTTGCGCCCGGACGACGCCACCAGCAGCATTGTCATCATGCAGCGCATCGTGAATCCCCCGCGGACACCAGGCGACACTCGCCTGGCGATGCGGCTGCCCCAAAGCGCCAGGGCGATGCGCAGGCGAGGGCTACTTCGGAATCGTGTGTTCCGGGTTCGAGTCCCGGCGGTCTGCGGGCCGTAGCTCAACCGGCAGAGCGACGAGCCTTCGCCGCCTCTGTTCTCGCCCTGGCCCCACGTTCGCCGATGCGACGAGCCGGGCTACTTCACCGATGAGAGGGACGGCCACGCGGCCGCGTCCCGGCTCACCTCGAGTTCTCGGCAGCGACCCCGAAAGACGGCCCGGAAGGAGGGCACTCCCATGAGCAAGTTCGACCGCATCAGCAAGGCCACCGGTGTCACCGCGATGCTCACGAGCCCCGTCCGGGCGCTGCGAAACGTCCGCACCCGCACCCACGAGGGCGCACCCGCGTACGTCCGCGACGTGAAGAGCGAGCTGTTCCTGCTCGCCGTCACGAACCTCGCCGGTGAGGACACCTTCTACGAGAGCGCCGCCGACCGGGACGAGCGGTTCCGCGACCTCGTGCACGCGGCCACCAGCGAGGACCCGGAGTGGGTCACCCGGCTGGTGCCGTGGCTGCGCGACACCGCGAACCTGCGGTCGGCGCCGGTCGTCGCGGCGGTGGAGTACGTGCACGCCGGCGGGCCGTTCGGACGGCGGGTCGTCGACAGCGCTCTGCAGCGGGCCGACGAGCCGGCCGAGGTGCTCGCGTACTACACGTCGCGGTACGGGCGGGCGCTGCCGCAGCCGATCAAGCGGGGCGTCGCCGACGCCGCGCGGCGGCTATACACCGAGCGGGCGGCGCTCAAGTACGACGGCGTCTCGCGGGCCTGGCGCATGGCCGACGTGCTCGAACTGTGCCACGTGCGGCCGCGCGACGAGGCGCAGTCGGCGTTGTTCCGCTGGCTGCTCGACCGCCGGCACGGCCGCGCGGCGACGGCGACGGCGACGGCGACGGCCCGACTTCCGGTCGTCACGGCGCACACCGCGCTGCAGGCGATCCCGCCCGGCGAGCGGCGTCAGCACCTCGACGCCGACACGCTCGCCGCGGCGGGCGTGACGTGGGAGTCGCTGGCGGGCTGGCTCGGCGGGCCACTGGGCCGGACGGCGTGGGAGGCGATCATCCCGTCGACGGGCTACATGGCGCTGCTGCGCAACCTGCGCAACTTCGACCACGCCGGCGTGAGCGACGCCGTCGCCGAGCGGGTGGCGGCGAAGCTGGCCGACCCGGGCGAGGTGCGCCGCTCGCGGCAGTTCCCGTTCCGGTTCGTCGCCGCCTACCGCAACGCGCCGTCGCTGCGGTGGGCCTACGCGCTGGACCGCGCCCTCGAGGCGGCGACGGCGAACGTGCCGGCGCTCGCGGGACGCACGCTCGTGCTCGTCGACACGTCCGCGTCGATGCGGCGGGCGCTGTCGGCCCGATCGTCCATGTCGGCGATCGAGGCCGCGGCCGTCTTCGGCGTCGCGCTGGCCAAGCGCGGCAACGACGTCGACCTGTACGGGTTCGCCGACGGCGTGTTCGCCCACCGCGTCCCGCCGGCCGCGTCGCTGCTGACGGAGGTCGGACGGCTGTGCGGGCGGGTCGGCGAGGCCGGTCACGGCACGCGCATCGCCGAGTCGCTGCGGACGACGTACCGGGCACACGACCGCGTGGTCATCGTGACCGACCTGCAGACGTTCCCGGACGCCGGCGGCAACGACGCGGTCGCCCGCGTCCCGGCGCAGGTCCCGGTCTACGGGTTCAACCTCGGCGGGTATCGGCCGACGGTGCTCGCGGCCGGACGGGCGAACCGGCACGAGTTCGGCGGCCTCGGCGACGGCACGTTCACGATGATCGGGCTGCTCGAGGAGGGTCGCTCCGCCGGCTGGCCGTTCTAGGACGGCCGACGACGGGTGGTGTCGCCGCGGCGGCACCACCCGTCGAGGAATCGAACCGCGCCCGGGCCACGCACCCCTTGACCTCACATGGCTAACGGTTATAGTCATGGCTAACGGTTATAGGGAGGGTGGATGCAGCAGGAAGTGGTCCTCGCGCTGCTCGCGAAGGAGCCGTCGCACGGATACCAGTTGCGGGCGAGGCTCCGGCAGGCGCTCGGCCCGATCGGCGAGGCGATGAACGCCGGACAGGTGTACGTGGTCCTGACCCGCCTGGAGAAGGCCGGCCTCGTCACCACCGAGCGGCCCGAGCTGGCGACCGGCCCAGCCGCCGCCCCCACGGCCGACCGCAAGACCTACGCCCTCACCCCGAAGGGCCAGCAGCGCGTCGCCGAGTGGATGACCGAGGTGAGCTGGCCCAAGCCGGACCTCACGGAGTTCCACCTCAAGCTCGTCGCGGCCGCTGCGGCGGGGCTGGCCGATCCGCTGAGCATCGTCGACACGCAGCGACGCGAACTGCTGCGCCGGCTGCGGGAGGCGCAGCGCGCCGCCATGGCCGAGCCCGACGGAGCGGAGGCGGGCCTGTTGCTGGAGGGCATCGTGCTCCGGCTGCAGGCCGATCTGCGCTGGCTGGAGGCCTGCGAACGCAGCTGGACGACCCGAAGGAGCACCTCGTGAGCAGCATCCTCAGCACCCGCGGGCTGACCAGGACCTACGGCGACGGCGAGAGCCTGGTCCGGGCGGTCGACGGGGTCGACCTCGACGTGGCGGCGGGCGAGACGGTCGCCGTGATGGGACCGAGCGGCTGCGGGAAGTCGACGCTGCTGCACCTGGTCGGCGGGCTCGACCGCGCGAGCGGCGGCGAGATCCACCTCGCCGGCCGCCGCGTCGACCAACTCACCGAACGCGCCCTGGCCCGGCTGCGCCGCACCGACGTCGGCTTCGTGTTCCAGGCCTTTCACCTGATGGACGAGCTCACCGTCATCGAGAACGTGGAACTGCCCGCCCTGCTCGCCGGCCGCTCGCCGCGGGCGGCCCGCGCCCGCGCCACCGAGTTGCTGCGCCGGGTCGGGCTCGACGCGAAGGGCGACGCGCTCCCGACGGCGCTCTCCGGCGGCCAGCGGCAGCGGGTCGCCGTCGCGCGTGCGCTGAGCAACGAGCCGGTCCTCGTCCTCGCCGACGAACCCACGGGCAATCTCGACAGCGCCGCCACCCTCGACGTGCTGCGGCTGTTCGAGGACCTGCACGAAGCCGGCCAGACCCTGGTCATCGTCACGCACGACGAGCGCATCGCGGCGACGGCGGACCGGCTGATCTCGATGCGCGACGGCGCGTTCGTCGACGAGACGCGGCTGACCGGCGGAACGACCGGACACCTCGGCGCGCTCGCCGGACTCGAGGGCTGACGACCATGGGACGATTCCTGCTCGTCGCCCGCCTTGCCGCCCGTGACCTTCGACGGCGTCCGGCGGAGGCTGTGCTGTTGCTGCTCGCCATCGCCGCCGCGACGACGACGCTGACGCTCGGACTGGCGATCCACGGCGTGGCCAGCGATCCGTTCCAGAGCAGCCGCGAGACCACCGCCGGGCCCGATGTGACCGCCGTGATCATGCCGGACCCCGAGGGCGGCGCCGTCGACCCTGCGGTCCTCGACGGACTCACCGGCGCCGACGGCGTCGTCGACCACAGCGGTCCGTATCCGGTCGCCGGCGCCACGCTGACGCACGGGGACCGGACGATGGACGTGCAGGCCGTCGGCCGCGACACCGAGCCGGCCGCCGTCGACCGGCCGGCGGTGACGGACGGCGACTGGGTGCGCGGCGGCGGCGTGGTCGTCGAGGCCGCGTTCGCCGAGGCCACCGGCCTCCAGGTCGGCGACCCGGTCACGCTGGCGGGCCGCTCGTTCGAGGTCGCCGGCATCGCCGTCACCACGGCCCTCGTGCCTTATCCGTGGACGACGTGCCTGGTCCACTGCGTCCTCGGTCAGCTGCCCGAGGGCATGCGGTCCGCGCCCGGCGCCGTGCGGGAACCCGGCACGGTCTGGCTCACCGTCACCGACGTCGAGGAGATCGCGTCCGGACCGCTGTCCTACGTCAGCTACCTGAAGCTCGCCGACCCGGACGACGCGCAGGCATTCGTCGACGCGCACAACCAGGACCAGCCGGGTGCGCCGCGCCTGGAGCCGTGGCAGCACACGTTCGAGCAGGTCACGCACCTGGAGCGGAACAGCCAGCGGGTGCTGACGACCGGCGGCTGGCTGCTCGGCATCCTGGCCGTCGCCAGCGTCGCGGTCCTCGTCGGCGGACGGATGGCCGACCAGACCCAGCGGGTCGGGCTGCTGAAGGCCGTCGGCGCCACGCCAGGCCTGGTGGCGGCCATTCTGCTGACCGCGCATGTCGCCGTCGCTCTCCTCGCGTCCGCGGCCGGGCTGGTCGCGGGTCGGCTGACGGCCCCGTTGCTCAGCGAGCGGACGCCGGGCCTGATCGGCGCGGCCGGCGACCCCGCGCTCACGCTTCGGACCATCGCCATCGTCACGGCGGTCGCGCTGGGCGTCGCCGTGACCGCGACGCTCGTCCCGGCGATCCGCTCCGCGCGGACCAGCACGGTCGACGCTCTCAACGACGCCGCGAGGCCACCGCGCCGCGTCGGCTGGCTGGTCGCGCTCTCCTCGCGCCTGCCGGTCGCCCTGCTCATCGCCCTGCGCGTGGCGGGGCGGCGGCCGCGGCGGGTCGCGCTGAGCATCGCCAGCATGACGGTCACCGTCAGCGGGGTGGTCGCCGCGATGGCGGCGAACGCACAGCTCGCCGCGCAGCCGATCCTGGACGCCGACACCGAGACGCAGCGGCTGGGCGAGCTGCTGCTGATCATCACCGTCACGCTGATCGCGCTCGCGGCGGTCAACACGATCGTCGTCACCTGGGCCACGGTGCTCGACGTCCGGCACGCGTCGGCGCTCACCCGGGCGCTCGGCGCCACGCCGGCCCAGCTCAGCGCTGGCCTCTCGTTCGCGCAGGTGCTGCCGGCCTTCGTCGGCGCGGTGCTGGGCGTCGGCGGCGGACTGGTGCTCTACACGGCCGTCGACCCCGACGAGGTCCCGCTGCCGCCGGTCTGGTGGCTGGCCGCGCTGGTCCCCGGTGTGATGCTGGCGGTCGCGGCGCTGACGGCGGTCCCGGCGCGACTCGCCGCCCGCCGTCCGGTCGCGCCGCTGCTGCAGGCCGAGCTGGCCTGAACGAGCCGTCAGACGACGGCGTTGCCCAGCACCGAGGCGGCGGCATCCTGGTCGTCGACGCACAGGACGGCGACGAACTGCGAGTCGGAGACCCGCACCGGCAGGAACACCTCGACGTTGACCCCGGCGTCGGCGAGCTTGCGGAACGTCGCGGCGCCGGCGCCGGGAGCGTTCTTCAGCCGCACCGTCAGCGCCTCGCGCTCGGTGGCGTCGAAGTCGGCGTCCTGCAGTGCCGACCGTGCCGCCGCCTCGTCGTCGGCGATGAACGCCACCGTGCCGGCATCGCCGTGTACCACCCCGCAGATGACCAGGTTGACGTCGCGCGCCGCCATCACCTCACACAGGTCGGCGAGCCGCCCGGGCTGGTTCTCGAACTCGACGGTGAAGGCGCTCATGGCGCTCACCTCCTACGACAGGAGTCATCACGGCCAACGTACCCCCGGACGTCAGCCGATCGACCGCAACCGCGGCAGCAACTCGGCCACCGCCGTGGCCTGCACCTCGGCCGTGCCCGCCTGGGTGATGAGGATGATGTCGTCGGCGCCGGCCCGCGCGTAGGCCTCGACCACCGGGAGGACGTCCTCGGGCCGGTCGCCCAGCCGCAGCTGGATCGTCCGCCGGATCTGCCCGGGGTCGCGCCCGACGTCGGCACAGTGGGCGTCGAGCACACCGGACAGCTCGGCGAACGTCTCCGGGTCGGCGTCGCCGGTGGCGTTCCAGACGTCGGCGTACTGCGCGGTGATGCGCAACGTCCGCTTGCGCCCGCTGCCGCCGATCCAGATCGGCGGGTACGGCGACTGGACCGGCTTCGGCTCGGCGACGGCGTCGTCGATGCGGTAGTGCTCGCCGGCGAACGTGGTGCGCTCCTGCGTCCACAGCGAGCGGATGATCTGGCAGGCCTCGTCGAGGCGGTCGAGCCGCTCGCCCGCGGTGCCGAACCGCAGCCCGAACATCGTGTGCTCGTACTCGGCCCACGCGGCGCCGAGGCCGAACTCGAGCCGGCCGCCGGAGAGGTGGTCGACGGTGACGGCCAGCTTGGCCAGCACGCCGGGGTGGCGGTACGTGTTGCCGGTGACCATGCAGCCGATGCGGACCCGGGTGGTGGTCTCGGCCATCGCCGCGAGCAGCGCCCACGCGTCGAAGATGTCGCCCGTGGTGTCGCCGCCGATGGTGGCGAAGTGGTCCATGTTCCAGACGTGGTCGAAGCCCGCGTCGTCGGCGACCCGCCACACCGCCCGGTACTCGTCGATGGGGGCATGCTGGCTCAGCTTCAGTCCGTAGCGCACCGCGATAGTCAACCACGTCCGGTCGCAGTGGAGCGACGTCTCCGCGGCCGGCGTCCGAGTGAACGTCCGGCAGGCCTGGAGGTCCCGACCGATGGCGACTGAGACTCAGCCCACCAGTTGCAAGCCGCACACATGTTCGATAAGATCAACTGCAGATC
This sequence comes from Jiangella endophytica, assembly GCF_003427025.1. Classification (GTDB taxonomy): domain Bacteria; phylum Actinomycetota; class Actinomycetes; order Jiangellales; family Jiangellaceae; genus Jiangella; species Jiangella endophytica. Next base: position 46,682 of record NZ_QVAI01000019.1, on the reverse strand, counting down.
GGGCCGTCACCGGGAGCGGCAGCAGTGGGTTCCCGGACATCGAAGCAGGGCACCGCACCAGGTGTCCTCACCTCGTCCACGGTCGCAGCGAGTCCGTCTGCGGTCGTCCTCCCCAGCCCGACGGGCCAACGCGGGTGGCGCGCGTCCCGGACACAGGGACCGCAACCTCATCGTGGACGAGAAGGGGACGTGTGATGTCCGATCCGATCGACCGCCTGGCCACGGCGCCTCCGGGTGCCGAGCTGGCCTCCCTGCTCGCGTGCGTCGACGTCACGAGCCTGTCTCCGCACCACCTGATCGCGGTGGCGCTGGCGCGGCAGCGTCAGGTCGCACACGAAGAGGCCGCGCTGTTGCGGGTGTTCGCCGAGTTGGCGGCCCGGCCGCAGTACCAGCGGTGCGGCGCCCCGGACGACCTCGGCGCGGGGCACACCCACCGGGCGGTCGGGGCCGCAGGCGACGAGGTGTCGCTGGCCCTGCGCTGGAGCCCCGGCCGCGCGACCGCGCGGGTCGCGCTGGCGGTCGAGCTGCTCGAGGACCTCCCGGACACCTTCGCCGCACTCGCCGCCGGCCACATCGACGCGGACAAGGCGCGACTGATCGCCGATCGCACCCGCTGCCTCGCCGACCCCGCGGTGCGCCGCCGCGTGGAGGCCGTCGTGCTGCCCGATGCGCAGGCCCGCACCCGGTGGGTACTGGACCAGCGACTACGCCGCGAGGTCATCGCCGCCGACCCCGCCGGAGCCGAAGGCCGCCGCCGCCGGGCCGCCGAGCACCGCTACGTCAGCCGTCCCGAGCCCGCCGCGCCGGGCGGCGAGGACGGCATGGCCACCCTCACCCTCTGCGGACCGGCCGAAGACGTCACCGCACTGTGGGTGGCCACCGACGCCGCCGCGCGGCACGCCCGCACCACCGGAGACGACCGCACGCTCGACCAACTCCGCTTCGACCTCCTCACCGGCCTGGCCTGGACCGCGCTCGAATCCGGGCACCTCGGCTGCTGTCACCCCACCTGCACGACCCACCCGCCCACCAGCGATGCGGAAGCCAGGAGCGATCCGGCGCCCACCCAACCGGGCCACCCCGGCACGCCGGGCGCTACCGCAGGGCCGCTGGTGCTCGGGCGGCGCCGCGGCCGGGCGGCCACGGTGCACGTCACCGTGCCCATCAACGCGCTGGCAGGGACCGACGCGACACCGGGCGAGCTCGACGGGTACGGCCCCGTCACCGCCGCTGCCGCCTGCCACCTCGCCGCCGATGCCACCATGCGCCGGCTGCTCACCGACCCCGCCGACGGCCGACTGCTCGAGTACGGGCGCAACACCTATGCCCCACCCGCCCACCTCGCCGCCCACATCGTCACCCGCGACCGCACCTGCCGCTTCCCCACCTGCCACCGGCCGGCCACCGAGGCCGAGATCGACCACCAGGCGCCCTACGCACACGGCGGCACCACCGGCGCGGACAACACGTGGGCACTTCACAGCGGTCACCACCGGGCCAAGACCTGGCACGGGTTCGCCGTCACGACGGACTCCCACGGCGCCACATGGTGGATCACCCCCGCTGGGCGGTGTTACCCGGTCGACCCCGAAATCATCGGCCCGATCTGCGCCCGATCGCCCGGACGACGACCTGCTGGCGACACACACCCCGGATTCGTTCCGTTCTGATGCGTGATCGCCGTGAGATCACGCGGCCGGGCGGGTAGAGGCGGCCGTGACGAGGTCCTTGATCTCCAGCGCGGCGGCGCGACCGGCGCGGTTGGCGCCGACGGTGCTGGCGGAGGGGCCGTAGCCGACGAGGTGGATGCGGGCATCGCTGACGACGCGGGTGCCGTCCATGCGGACGCCGCCGCCGGGTTCGCGCAGGTGGAGCGGGGCGAGGTGGCCCAGGGCGGCACGGAAGCCGGTCGCCCACACGATGACGTCGGCGGGCTCGACGGCGCCGTCGGCGAACTCGACGCCGGACGGGACCAGCCGGGCGAACATCGGCCGCGGGTTGAGCACGCCCTTCTCCATCGCCTCGCGGACGACGGAGGTGTAGCCCAGCCCGGTGACGGCGACGACGCTCAGCGGCGGGAGGCCGGCCCGGACCCGGGCGTCGACGTCGGCGATGACGGAGCGGCCGTCGTCCGGGGTGAAATCGCCCCCGCGGAACTCCGGCGGCCGCCGGGTCACCCAGGTCACCGATGCGGCGACGTCCGCGACCTCGGAGAGGACGTGCGCGGCCGAGTGCCCGCCGCCGACGACCACCACGCGCAGCCCGGCGAAGGCCGAGGGTCCGCGGTAGTCCGACGAGTGCAGCTGCCACCCGCGAAACGACGACGCGCCCGGGTAGTACGGCCAGTGCGGGCGGGTCCAGGTGCCGGTCGCGTTGGCCACGGCCCGCGCGGTCCACGTCCGCCCGTCGGAGCCGGCGACCCGCAGGCGACCGTCGGGCAGGGACGACACCGAGGTCACCGACACGGGGCGCAGGACGGGGAGGGAGAACTGCCGCTCGTAGCCGGCGTAGTACCGGCCGACGATCTCGGAGGCGGGCAGCGCTGGGTCGTCTGGCGAGGCGGCACGGTGCGCGCCGGGAAGGTCGAACACTCCGTGCACCTTCGCCATCGTCAGCGTCGGCGGCCGCGACGCCCACGCGCCGCCGGGCCGGGCGGCGCCGTCGAGCACGACGAACGACAGGCCCGACCGGCGCAGGTGGTACGCCGTCGACAACCCCGCCTGGCCGGCTCCGATCACCACCACGTCCATACAGACGTCAACCAGGGCCGGCCGGGAAACCATCCTCGAAGGGGTGCCGTGCGGCGAAGCCGAACAGCCGCGAGGCCGCCGACGTGTCGATGGGGACGGCGCGGCCGGGCAGCGGGCGGCGCAGCTCGACCCCGGGCAGATACCGACGCAGCAGGTCAGCGGTCGGCATCGGCACCAGCGTCTCCGGCGCCGCCACCAGCACGACGTGCGCGGCGCCGTCGTCGACGGCCAGCGCGTCCAGCGCGGCCAGCGCCGCGTCGCGCACGTCGAGGTACGACCACAGGTCGCGCACCCCGCGCGCCGGATCCTCGCGCAGAGAACCCGCGTGCGCGGCCAGCCGCTCGTCCACGCCGCCGACGAACGGGTACCGGATCGCGACCACGGTGAGCCCGTGCCGCCGCGCCATCATCGCCGCGGTCAGCTCGTCGGCCTGCTTGGACAGCCCGTACGGATCCTCGACGACGGCCGGCAGCGCCTCGTCGACGGGCAGGTAGGCCGGCGGGATCAGCGCCCGCGACCACGGCAGCCCGGTCGCGCCGTACGAGCTCGCGATCACCGCCCGCCGCACCCCCGCCTCACCCGCCTCCTCCAGGACGGTGTACGTCGCGCGGGTGTTGCCGGCGAACACCTCGACGGGGGTGTCGTAGTGCGGCGCGGGGCGGGCAGCCAGGTGGATGACGGCGTCGACGTCAGTCACCGCGGCACGCACGGCTACGACGTCCTCGGCCGACCCCACGACGACCCGCTCCGCCGGCAGGTCGCCGGGGTCCTCCAGCACCAGCGCGGTGGCGGCGACCCCGCGCGAGGCCAGCAGATCCAGCACGGCCCGGCCGATGCGCCCGGCCGCGCCGGTCACCAGCACCTGCTTCACGGCGCGTACGCCCGCAACGCGACGACGTGCGCGGCCGGCGCGCCGTTGCTCGCCGTCACGGTCACCCGCAGCGCGGTGCACGTCACCGGCGACGCCAACTCGTGCACCCGCCGGCGTCGCCGGTTGTCGACGACCGACGCGACCGGCGCCCACGAGCCGGCGACCAGCGCCTCGACGACGTAGTCGCGAACCAGCGGCGGCGGCACCGGGTACGGCGTGCGGTGCCGATGCAGGTTGATCAGATCCTCGTCGACGTCGTCGTCGCCGATCAGTTCGACCCGGCCGATCGTCACCGGCGCCGGCCAGGTCAGCCGCAGCCAGGCCGGCAGCCCCGACGACACCCAGGTGTGCGGCCCGGCGTGCGGCCGCAGGAGCCCGTCGACGGCCTTCTCGGGCGTGAACGCCGAAGTGGCCCCGGCGCGGAAGCAGAACGTGCGCCGCAGCAGGTCCCGGTTGGTCCACTCGCGCAGCGGCTGCGGGCGCTCGTCCTGCGGCCGCAGCGGGCGCCGGGTGAAGCTCAGCACGCCCGGCGTGGGCCGGTCGGCGACGTACAGCGCGACCGACGACGACGCCTTCACCAGCACGAACGCGTTGCGTGGCGTCGTCGGCGACCAGTCGAGGTCGAGCCGCACCCATTGCTTCGACCCGGCCGGCACCGGCACCGTCGCCGACGTCACCAGCGTCCGCGGCACGTAGTTCTGCCCCGGCCCGGGGTCGTACAGCTCGACGGTGAGCGACGTGTCGCGCTCGGCGTCGGCCAGCAGCTCCAGCACCGGCAGCGCCGGGTCCACCGGCAGCACCAGCCCGGCGTCGGCCTCCAGCGGCCAGCGCGCCGACCCGTCCTCGACCTCCAGCGACGCCAGCGCCCCGGACGCCGTGACGGTCGCGGCGCCGGCGAGGTCCGCGGCATCGACCAGCGGCAGCCCGACGATCGACGCGTCCTGCCGCAGCAGCGTCCGCTGCAGCTCGCCGACGTCGACCGACCGCGGCGGCACACCGCCGGCGACGCTCAACGCCGCCGCCGTGCCGGCCGCCTCGCCCATGACCGCGGTGGTCGCCTGCACCCGCGTGGTCCCGAACGCGACGTGCGACGCGGACACGTTCCGGCCGGCCAGCAGCAGGTTCGTCACGTTCTTCGAGTACAGGATGCGGTACGGGATGTGGTAGATGCCGTCGGCGTAGCGCTGCTTGGCGCCCTCCTCCTGCGCGTACATGCCGCCGGGCGGGTGCAGGTCGATGGACCAGCCGCCGAACGCGACGCGGTCGTCGAACTCGGTCTGCCCGAGCACGTCGTGCTGCGTCAGCACGTAGTCGCCGATGAAGCGGCGGTACTCCCGCTTCCCGGGCACCGCTCCGACCCACTCCAGCGTGAGGGTGTCCGCGTCGTAGGCACCGGAGTTCTTGATGTGGTCCCAGATCCCGTAGACGACGGCCCACAGCTCGTCGCGGATCGCCTCGTTGTCATGGACGGTGTCCAGCTCGCCGCCGAACTCGATCCACCAGTAGGCGCACCCGTTGTCCTCGGCGCGGATGATCCGCCGCGCCGGTATCGACGTGGCGGTGATGTCCTTGGTGAAGTCCGGCGGCACGAACCGGACCGGCTCGCCGGCGTCCTTGGAGTAGAACAGCAGCGTGCTGCCGAGCGTGATGTCGTCGGCCACCTCCGGCGCCCACGGCTCGTCGTACTCCGACCGCGCCTCGCGCCCCAGACGGAACGAGGCGCCGGCCAGCGCGCCGACCAGGCCGTCGCCGGTGCAGTCGAGGAACACCGGCCCGGTGAACGTCGTCAGCAGCTCCGACCCCATGGTCCAGCCGGTCGCCGACTCGACCCGCCGTGCCTCCGGCGACCCGGACGCGGCCACCTCACGCACGTCGGTGTTGAGGTACAGCGAGATGTTCGGCTCGGCCCGGACGGCGTCGAGCACGACCGCGTCCCAGTAGTACGCGTTGCCCTCGGGGTTGCGGTACTGGTTCTCGACGAACAGCTCGCCCATGATGCCGGTCTCGCGGGCGTGGTGGTTGCGGCCGTGCGCCGTCGCGCCGACCACCCACACCCGGATCTCGCTGGAGGAGTTGCCGCCCAGCACCGGGCGGTTGTTGATCAGCGCGACGGAGCGCCCGAGGCGGGCGGCGGCGATGGCGGCGCACACGCCCGCCAGCCCGCCGCCCACCACGGTGACGTCGTGCCGGACCTGTTGTTCCCGCATCAGCCCTCCACTGGACGGTGAGTGATCGACGAGACCCGGCGCTCCGGCTGGTCGCCGAGGCCGTAGTAGACGCGCGGCGTGCCGTCCAGGACGACGTCGACGGTGCCGCGCGACCCGGTGACGCCGCGCTCGCGGCCGAGCACGTCGACCTCACGCAGCCGGGCACCGCGGAACGCGACGTCGGTCTTGGTCGGCCAGTCGTCCTCCCACGCCTCCGGGTGCGCGTAGTACGGGCTGGCGTCGTCGTGGTCGGCGTTGAGGAAGTAGCCGTCCTTGCGGGTCCACAGGACCGACATCGGCCCGTCCGGGGTGTCGAACTGCAACCCCTTGACGTCCGGATCGGAGAACGACAGCCAGCGGACGAACTCCGCGCCCTCGAGGACGCGGGTGGCGGTGGCGTACGCGAGCAGCGACGGCTTCACGCTGGTGTCGCGGTTCATCAGTCCGAAGTGGTACTCCGGGTTGGTCGGGTTGGCCTTCTGCGGCTGATGGATGATGCTGTCGTGCAGCTGGTACCAGTTGACGCCGTCGACCCCCTCTGACTTCGCCAGCGCGAGCGTGAGCAGGACGTTCTCGGCCGACTGGCGCATGGTGTCGTTCCACCAGTGGTTCGGCCGGGTGCACGAGTAGGCCTCGGTCAGCCACAGCTCCTTGTCGCCACCATACTCGTCGAGCCGCCGCCGGGCCTCGCGCAGGCCGCCGAGGAAGTTCCAGTAGCTGCCGTTGCTGCCCTGTTCCCACTCGTCCGGCGTCGGCGCGTAGTCGGGGGTGAAGTTGCCGCGCCCGGGGTGGAACGCGAACACGTCGATGAGGTCCCAGCCGCCGTTGGCGTGGAAGTTGTCCAGCCAGTTGACGTCCATGCCGCCGAGGCCGGTGTTCATCACCTTGACGTCGTAGCCGACCTCGGCCAGCCGCTCGACGACGGGACGCAGGCCGTCGCGGATGTACTCCTCGGTGAAGCGGCCGGACATCCACGGCTGGTTGCGCTCGTTGTCGACCTCGAAGTAGTGCGCGCCGGCGTCGACGACGACGTCCACGAGTTCGGCCGCCCAGGCCTTCACCTCCTCCGGCGACGCGTCGAACACGACGTCGCCGTGCTGGATGTTCGGCATGATGCCCATGGCCTCCAGCTCGGCCGGCGCGATGCCGGGCGCGCCGTTGTAGGCGATGCGCACCGACGCGACGCCGATGCGCTTCAGCAGCGCGGCGACGTCGTCCTTGCTCGGCTGCAGCAGCCACGGGTAGTTCGCGATGCCGAACATCCCGCCCGGCTGGTACTGGTACTGGCGCAGCGACGCCAGCGTGGTGCGGGCGAACGCCTCGTCGTCACCGGCGGCGACGCGGACCTCGACGAACACGATGCCCTGCTGCGGCGACGGGAACTCGACGCTGCGCTGGGCGACCCCGCCGGCGTCCAGCCGCAGCGTCTCCTGCCCGCTGGCGACGACGGCGCCGTCGAAGTCGCGGCCCCACCAGCTCAGCTCGACGTCGCGCGCGGCGGCGCCGCCGTTGACGGCCTGCGCGTGCACCGTCATGCGGTGGCCGGCGCCGTCCCACAGGTTGAACGGCTGGTCGGTCCAGATGTCGATGCCGAGCGGACGGGCCTGGGCCAGCGCGTTCGCCGCGGCCGGGCGCAGGTCGCCGATCACCACGTCGACGTCGTGCACCAGCACGTTGCCGTCGTACTTCCCGGCGACGTGCACCCAGTCGCCGGCGCTCCAGGCCGGGTTGCTGTCGGCGATGCGCAGGAACCCGGCGGTGTCGGGCCAGCTGCGCGCGTAGATGACGCCGTCGTTGGTCTCGTACGGCACGCCGCCGCCGCCGTCGCGGTTCCACCGGGTCAGCGCACGGGTGCTCTCCGGCCCGGCAGAGCCGATCGCGACGCGGTGGAACTGCGAGTTCAGGTACATCTCGTTGCCGCTGGTGGCCTCCCAGCGCGCGTGCAGCCGGCGCGCGGTGACGTCGAACGTGCCGCGGACGGCGATGCCGACGCCGGTGCTGCCCATCCGGTAGTCGACGCGGATCGCCGGGCGCCCGTCCGGCAGCGTGATCGCCGACGGCGTCCCGCTGAAGGTGCGCTGCTGCCCGAGCACGGTGTCCTTGACCATGAAGTGCGCCAGCCGCAGCCGCTGCGCGCCCGTGCCGTCGGCGACGACCACGGCGCCGTCCGTCCCTGCGGTGACGACGATGCCGTCGGCGCTGATCGTGACCGGCTCGGCGGCGGCCGCGCGGGTGGCCACGGCGGGCAGCAGCCCGGCGCCGACGGCCACCGATCCCGCGGCGCCGACGAACGTCCGGCGGGTCAGGTGGTGCTCAGCCATGTCAGGTCCCTTCAGTTCACGGGGTAGGTGTCGGTGGTGGTGAGGTCGAGGCCGACGAAGATGCGCGGCGCGCCGTCGAGGGTGACGGTCACCCGGCTGCCGGCGGCGGTGTGCAGGGTCTCCTGGCCGATGCTGTTCAGCTCGCGGACGGTGGTCGTCGCCGCAGGGGTGGGCAGCGACACCGGGGTCTTGGTCGGCCAGGGGTCCAGCCACGGCTCCGGCGTCCGGTAGTACGCCGCGTTGCCGGGGTCGCGGCGGGCCGGGTCGTTGTTGAGGACGTAGCCGTCGCGCCGCGTCCACAGCACCGAGAACCGCCCGGTCGGCGTCGTGAACAGCAGCCCCTTGACCTCGGGGTCGGAGAACGTGACCCGCCCGAGGTAATCGGCCTGGTCGAGGAACCGGGCCGCAGTGGCGAACGCCAGCAGCGACGGCTTCGGGCTGCGGTCGCGGACCAGCAGGCCGAAGTGGTACTCGATGTCGCCGGGGTCGGCCTCCCTCGGCTGCTGCTCGATGCCGTCCTCGAGCGTGTACCAGGTGACGCAGCGCACCCCGTGCGCCTTGGCGAACATCAGCTGGAGCAGCACGTTCTCCGCCGCGTGCCGGTAGGTGTCGGTCCACCAGCGGTTCGGCTGCGTCGAGGCGTACGCCTCGGTCAGCCACAGCTCCTTGCCGCCGTCGGCCGCCCGGGCCGCGTCGGCCTTGCGCAGCGAGCCGATGAAGTTCCAGAACTCCGGCTTGCGGGTGCCGTCGGGCCGCAGCCACGGCTCCGGCGGGCTGTAGTCGGCGACGTAGTTGCCCCGGCCCGGGTGGTACGCGAGCACGTCCACCTCGCTCCACCCGCCGGCCGCGCCGAACCCGTCCAGCCAGACCGAGTCGAGGCCGGCCAGCCCGCAGGTCATGACCTTGAACGTGGCGTCCGGCCGGGCCGCCATGGCGGCCCGCAGCGGGCGCAGCCCCGCGGTGACGTACTCAGCCGGCGTGCGTTCGGTCTCGATGAGGTTCAGCTCGTTGCCGCACTCGTAGTAGCGGGCGCCGGCGGTGACGCAGCGGGCGACCATGGCGTCGGCCCATGCGCGCTGGTCGGTGGCGGTCTTGCCGTACGGGATGCCACCGAGCTGGACGTTGTGCAGCAGCCCGTGGCGGTCGAGGTCGGTGGGCGGGATGCCGGGCGCGCCGTCGTAGGCGGTGCGGACCCACGTCATCCCGATCAGCTTCATCAGCGCGGCGGTCTCGTCCGGCCCCGGCCCGCTGAGCAGCCACGGGTAGTTCGACACGCCGAACCCGCTGGTCTCGCCGGCCTGGTAGGTGTGAGACGACAGCACGGCGAGGTTGGTCCGCGAGAACGCCATGACGCTCGCGTCGGCGGTGTCGGTGACCACGGCCTCGACGAACGCGATGTCGCGGCCGCCCAGGGTCACCTGGAACGTCGGGTTCCACACCGACCGCGCGGCCACGGACACCGGACCGGCCGACCCGCTCTGCACCGCGCCGTCCCAGGTCCGGGCGGTCCAGGCGAGGCGCACCTGCCGGGCCGTGGTCTCGGCGTTCACCACCTCCGCGCGCACCGTCTTCGCCCCGCCGGCAGGCCACACGTGGAACGGCTGGTCGGTCCAGAGCTCGACGCCCAGCGGGGTGACGATGTCGCGGGCGATGACGCCGGCCGCGTGCGGCCGCATCGAGCCGGGCACCAGCACCGCCTCGGTGACCCAGCCGCCGCCGGTCGCCGCCACCCCCGGCGCGTGCAGCCAGGTGTCGTCGCCGAACCCCTCCGTGCTGTCGCGCAGCCGCAGCAGCAGCCGGTTGTCGGCGTACGTCATCGCGTACCCGGCGCCGTGCGTGGTCTCGTACGGGATCCCGCCGCCGGCGTCGCGGTTCCACAGCGCGACCGGCCGGTACGTCTCGGTGCCGTCGACGATGGCGCGGGCGATCGCGAACTGGTCCGGCACCGCCTCGGCCCCGCTGACATCCCAGCGGATCCGCGCCTTGCGCAGCCCGGCGACGATCGACGCCGTCACCGTCACCCCCGGATGCTGGGTGACGTACTGGATCACCAGCTCGGTCGCGCTGGGTTGGCTCACCAGCGACGCGCCGAACGTTCGGGCGGTGTTCGAGTACTTGAGGTGCGTGATCGTCAGCCGGTGCACGCCGCCGGCGTCGAGCACCCGGATGGTGCCGGTGGCGGTGTCCGCGGCCACCCGGACGGTGCCGGCGGGGTCGGCGGCGGTGAGTTCCGCCGCCTGAGCGGTCGCCGGCAGCGTCGTCGCCAGCAGGCCGGTGCCGCCGGCCGCCAGCGAGCCGCGGACGAAGGTGCGTCTGGACAACTCGGGCATGGTGCGTCCCTCCTTCTTCGTCGAAGTGCGGAACGTGCGTCAGAGCACGGGCTCGGGCTGCCCCTAGCCCTTCACCCCCGTGAAACCGAGTCCGGCGACGATCTGGCGCTGGAAGGCCAGGAAGACGATCACCGGCGGGACCAGTGCGAGCACCATCGCGGCGATCAGCTGGTCCTGCGGCGCCTGGCCGGCCAGCACCGTCAGCGCGACGGCGATCGGCTGCTTCTGCGGGTCGGCGATCGCGACCAGCGGCCAGATGAAGTCCTTCCACGAGTGCATGACGGCGAGGAGGCTGATGACGGCGAGGATCGGCCGGCTCATCGGCAGCACGATGCTCCACAGCAGCCGCCAGGTGCCGGCGCCGTCGACCTTCGCGGCATCGAACAGCTCCCCCGGCAGCGCGTCGAAGAACCCCTTCGCCAGCAGCACGTTGAACGCGTTGGCGCCGGCCGGCAGCCAGATCGCCCAGTACGTGTTGGCGATGTTGATGCCCAGGAACGGCAGGTCGATGATCGTCAGGAACAGGCTGACCATCGACACCGTGTAGGGCACGAACATCGTCGCCAGGATCGCGCCGTACACGTACGGCCCGATCCTCGGCCGCAGCACCGACAGCGCGAACCCGGCGGTGGCGGCGACGAACAGCTGCACGGCCCACGAGCCGAGCACGATCCAGAAGCTGTTCAGCACGTACCGGCCGACCTGCAGGTCGTCCCACGCGAGCGAGAAGTTGCCCCACCGCGCGTCGCCCGGCCACAGCGCCAGCGGGTTCGTCACCAGCTCGGTCGGCGACGAGACCGCGCCCTTGGCCGCCCAGTACAGCGGCCCGAGGCCGATCAGGACCAGCGCGATCAGCGTGAGGGCGTGGACGGTGAACAGCGCGCCGCGGGTGCGCTGCCGGCGCCGGCTGGTCTCGGAGACGAATCCGCTCATGACTTGCTCCAGCTCCGGGTGGCCCGCAGGTACACCGCCGACATCAGGGCCAGCGCGAGGGCGAGCAGGAACGCCAGCGCCGCGGCCTGGCCGTAGTTGCCCTGCTGGAACCCGTACCTGAAGATCAGCAGAAGGACGGTCGTGGTGGCGTTCTGCGGCCCGCCGCCGGTGAAGACGTACGGCTCGGTGAACACCTGCACGGTGTTGATCAGCTGCCAGAGCAGCAGCAGGGCGATCACGGTGCGCAGCTGCGGCAGCATGACGTGCCAGATGCGCTGCCAGAGGTTCGCGCCGTCGATCTCGGCCGCCTCGTACAGCTCCTGCGGGATGCCGACCATCGCCGCCAGGTAGATGAGGACGGTGCCGCCCATGCCCGCCCACGTCGACTCGAGGACGAGGCTGAGCATCGCGGTGTCCGGCGACTCCAGCCATGGGTACGGGCCCAGCCCGACCTTGCCGAGCAGCTCGTTGAACAGGCCGGCGCCCGGGTCGTAGAACCACTTCCACAGCAGCACCGACACCACCGGCGGGATCACCACCGGCAGGTAGACGAGGAACCGGTACACCCCGCCGAGCCGGCGCACCGTCGACAGGACCGACGCCAGGATCAGCGGCGCCGGGAACCCGATCAGCACGCCCAGCCCGACGAACAGCAGCGTGTTCTGCACCGCCGTGCCCAGCAGCGGGTCGGCGAACAGCGCCTGGAAGTTGTCCAGGCCGACCCACTCGCTGGTGCCCATCAGGTCGGTCCGCTGGAAGCTGATGATCAGCCCGCGGACGATCGGCCACCACGCGAACAGACCGAAGATCACGATCGCGGGGAGCAGGAACAGCAGCCCGGCGAGCTCCCTGCGCCCGCCGGCCCGCCACCGGCGGGAGCGGGCGGCCCGGCCCTGCTGGGCCGCCTGCTCCTCGGTGGGACGGGTGACCGTCGCCGTCGTCACTGGATCGAACCTCCGGATTACTGTGCGGCCGCGAGCTGGCGGTTGGCCTCGTCCTCGGCCGACGCCAGCAGCGCGTCGATGTCGGCGTCGGCGTCGGTCAGCACGGCCTGCACGACCGGGTCGAGCACCTGGTAGAGCGCCTGCGCGTTGAGCGGCGGCTCCGGCTTCAGCTCCAGCTCCGGCGTGCCGGTCAGGTACGGCTGGAAGTTCTCCAGCTCGACGTTCACGAACGGCGCGATGGCATCGTTGATCAGCTGCTGCTGCGCGTCGTCGAACATCGGCAGCACCGGGACGCCGACGGCGGCGGCCGGGTCCTGCGCCAGCGCCTCGGCCTCGGCGGCCGCGGTCTCCGGGTCGTACTGCGGCTCGGCGTAGTAGAACACCATCCACTTCACCGCGGCCGCGGCACGGTCCTCCGGCACCGACGCCGGGACCATGAAGATCTCGCCGCCGCTCATCGTGGCGTCGCCGCCGGCCTGCGGCATCGACGTGACGCCGTAGTTCGCGGTCTCCTCCATGCCGAAGTTCTGCTTGGCCACCCGGTAGGTGCCCGGCGTGCCCATGAACATGCCGACCTGCCCGGCGGCGAACTGGCGGATGACGTCGTCCTGGTTGAGCAGCTGCGTCTCGCCCATCGACTGGTCGGTCCAGCGCATCTCGCGCAGCAGTTCCAGCGAGTCGCGGACGGCGTCGTTCTGGAAGTCCGCGACGTAGGTGTCGCCGTCGGGCTTCTCGAGGTCGCCGCCGTGCGCGTACGCCAGCATGGTCAGCTGCCAGCCGCCGGTGCCGTCCTTGGACTCGTGCACGAAGCCGGCCGCACCGGTGGCGGCGCTGATCGCCTGCGCGGCCGTACGGACGTCGTCCCACGTCGCCGGCGGGGCGTCGGGGTCGAGGCCGGCCTGCTCGAACAGCGCCCGGTTGTAGACCAGGCCCAGCGCGAACGGCGAGCGCGGGATGCCGTAGACCTCGCCGTCGGCGTCGGAGATCGGCTCCAGCACCTGCGGGTTGATCTCGTCGGCGTGCTCCCACTCGTCGAGGTATTGCGTGATCGGCTGCACCTGCCCACGCTGGATCAGGCCCTGCGGCTCGGTCAGCGGGACCCGGATGACGTCCTCGACGCCACCGCCGGCCAGCAGCGCGGAGAACGTCTGCGGGTCGTACTCGTTGGTGGACGCCTCGATCGTGATGTCCGGGTTCTGCTCCTCGAACTCGGCGATCTTCGCGTTGAACTGGTCCTGCCCGGCCTGGTCGGTGCCCGGCGGCAGGCCCTGGACGCGGATGGTGACGGTGCCGCCGTCGCCGCCGCTCCCGCCGGCGTTGTCGTCGCTGCCGCAGGCGGTCAGCAGGCCGGCGCCGGCGATGCCGCTGAGCAGCAGCGCGGCGACGCGCGACAGGCGTGGTGTGGCCATGGATGTCATGTGCGCTCCCAAGGACTTCCTCGTACCTGGAGGTGGAGGGTGCCGACGATGCGTCGGCGGCTACTGCTGCGGATCGCGCCGGACCGGCCCGGTCGTGCCGCGGGGTATCAGCCGCGACCCGATCTGGACCACCGGCGTGGCAGGCGGACGTTCGTGGACCAGGCCGATCAACAGGTCGACCGCGCGGCTGGCGATCTCGTCCGGGTCGATGCGGATGGTGGTCAGGGACGGCGTGGACACCGACGCCAGCAACGTGTCGTCGATGCCGACCACGCTGATGTCGCCGGGCACCGAGGCGCCGAGTGCGGCGAGCTGGTGCAGCACGCCCATCGCGACGAGGTCGTTGTGCGCCAGCACCGCGGTCGCCTGGTGGGCGAGGACGAGCGGCGCGGCGTGCACCCCGGTCTCGAACCGGGGCTCGTACGGGCCGATCTCGACCAGCGACATGCCGTGCGCGTCGAACGCCTCGCGGATCGACTTCGACCGCGACTGGTCGGGCCGGTTGCCGTTGCCGTCGACGAAGACGCACCGCTGGTGGCCGTACGCCTTGAGGTGCTCGGTGGCCTGGGCGATGCCGTCGGTGAGCGAGACGTGCACCTCGCTGACGCCCGGGACCTGGCGGTTGACCAGCACGACGGGCATCCGCTCGGCCAGCTCGGCGAGCCGGTTCTCCGGCAGCATCGACGCCCAGAGGACGAGGCCGTCCACCTTCTTCGACACCGCGGCGATGGTCTCGAGCTCGTCCGCCTCGCGCTCGTCGCTGTCGGCGACCAGGAGGGTGTAGCCCTGCCGCTTCGCCCGCTCCTGCATCGCCTTGAAGATCGGCGGGAAGAACGGGTTGGTGATATCGGGGATCAGCAGCCCGAGCGACTCGGTGCGACCTTCACGCAGCGACCGCGCCGCCGGGTTGGGCGTGTAGCCCAGGCGTTCGGCGGCGGCCACGACCCGCTGCCGGGTGGCGGCGTTGACGAGGTCCGGTGTGTTCAGCGCGCGGGACACGGTCGAGACGGACACCCCGGCGGCCTTGGCGACCGAGCCGATCGTGACGGCCATGTGGCTCCTCCTCGACACTGCGGTGGACTGATGACGCGGCGGCAGCATTGCAAACGTTTCTGATGTGTGTCAAGAGGTATCTATGCAGTGAACTCGGACGTACGCTACGGTACTGACCGCCGCGATGAGTGATTTGCGGGATCGTTTTCACAGCAGCGAAGGGACGCCGTAGCCCATGAAGATCACCGGGTGCGAAGTGCTCACCCTCCCCGACCACGGCGACAGCATGATGCTGGTCGTGGTCGACACCGACGAGGGCATCCACGGCCTGGGCGAGGTCGGCATCCGGACCCGGCAGGGTGCTGTCGCAGGCGGCATCGAGCACCTGGCGGAGCTGATCGTCGGCGAGGACCCCACCCGCATCGAGCACCTGTGGCAGGTCATGTTCCGGCGCGGCTTCTTCCCGTCCGACCGGTTCCTCTCCGCCGCGATCGCCGCCATCGACGTCGCGCTGTGGGACATCCGCGGCAAGGCGCTCGGCGTCCCGGTGTACGAGCTGCTCGGCGGGCAGGTCCGCGACGCCGTGCCGTGCTACGTCCACGTCGGCGACCAGTACCGGGAGTTGCCGGCGTTCCTCGACCGGTGCCGGCAACTGGTCGAGGAGGGCTGGCGGCACCTGCGCTTCGCCGCGCCGCACGACGACGGCGTCCTGGACCAGCGGGCCAGCATGCGCGCGTCGATCGCCATGATGCACGCCGCCCGCGAGGCGCTGGGTGATGAGATCGAGCTGATCCTCGACGTCCACACCCGGCTGGACCCGCCGGAGGCGGTCACGCTGTGCCGCGAGATCGAGGCGACCCGGCCGTACTTCGTCGAGGACCCGCTGCGGGCGGAGTCGCTGGACAGCTACGAGATGCTGCGCCTGCGCACCGGGGTGCCGCTGGCCACCGGCGAGGTGTACGGCTCGAAGTGGGAGTTCCAGCGGCTGATCGAGCGCGACCTCATCGACTACGCGCGGGTCGACGTCGCGGTGGCGGCCGGGCTGACGGAGGCGAAGAAGATCGCCGCGCTGGCCGAGACGCACTACGTCAAGCTGGCCACCCACAACCCGCTCGGCCCGGTCACGGCCGCCGCGTCGTTGCACCTCAACCTGGCCTGCCCGAACGTCGGCGTCCAGGAGCACCAGGTGGCGCCGGAGCCGGCCACGGCCGCGCTGTTCACCGTCCGCCCGACGGTGCGCCCCGGCTGGGTGGAGCGCAGCGAGGCGCCCGGCCTCGGCGTCGACATCGACCGCGCGGCGGCCCGTGAGCTGCGCGCCACCCCGGCCGAACGGCCGCACCTGCGCACCCCGGACGGCGCCTACACGAACTGGTGAGCCGGGGGCGCCATGGCTCTGGCAGGATCGTGACGTGGAGATCGGCGCGGTGACGGGCGAACGGACGACTCTGCGGCCGTGGCGCGCCGACGACGCCGCCTGGTACGTCGCGGCCCGCGACGACCAGGTCCTCGCCTTCACCACCGAACGGGCCGACCTCACGGTCGCCGAGGTCGTCGCGGCCATCGAGGCCGCACACGCGAGCGACTCGACCGCGGCGTTCGCCATCGAGGACGAGCACCACCGCCTGGTCGGCAACCTCGCCGCCGAGATCACCGGCGACACCGCAGAGATCTCCTACTTCCTCGCCCCCGACGGCCGCGGCCGCGGCCTGATGATCGACGCCATCCGCACGTGGTCGGCTGGCTCCGGTCGCAGCCGGTCACCACGGTCCGGGCCGTCACCGCCCGCGGCAACGACGCGTCGGCGGCCGCGCTCGTCCGCGCCGGCTTCCAGCCGGCCGGTGAGACCGAGCATCCGCGCCTCGGGCCGTCGACACGATGGGAGCTCGGGTTGGCGCCCGCATGAGCCCGGCTCCGGTGCTGAGCGCCGCCGGGCTGCGCAAGACCTACGGTGAGCTGGTGGTCGTCGACGACCTCACGTTCGACGTCCCGGGCGGCGGCGTCGTCGCGTTGGTCGGCCCCAACGGCGCGGGCAAGTCGACCCTGCTGGAGTGCCTGGCCGGCGCCGCGCCACTCGACGCCGGGGCCATCGCCGTCGGCGGCGTGCGGTCGGACCCGTCGTCGGCGGCGCACTGGCGCCAGGTGTTCGGCATCCTCGACGACTTCACGTGGCTGCCGGACCTCACCGTGGCCGACCACCTCGTCCTCATGTCCGGCGACCGTGGCGCCGAGGCGGTCGACGCTGCGCTGGAGCGCTTCGGCGTGGCCGGCCAGCGCGACCGGCTGCCGGAGTCGCTGAGCGCGGGCCAGCGGCGCCGGGCGGCGCTGGCGGCCGCCCGGGTGCGGCCGTGGCGGGTCCTGCTGCTGGACGAGCCCGAACAGCACCTCGACGCCGACGGCATCGACCTGCTCGCCGACGAACTGGTGTCGATGGCGACGCCCGATCGCTGCATCCTGCTGTCCAGTCACGCCGCCGGCCTCGTCGACCGCCTCGGCTGCCCCGTCCTCGACCTGACCCGGTCGGGCCGGACGTGAGGCCACGCACCGCCACCGGCTGGTACGAGCTCGCCATCGGCGCCGCCCTCACCGCCATGGTGCTGTACGCCGTCGGCGCCGGCGGCGTCCCGCAGGTCCTGGCCCGGGCCGAGGACCGCGGGCACTCCCCCGGCTGGGTCGCCGCGTCGCTGCTGTGCTTCGTCGTCGGCGCCTGGATCGCCGGCTGGTACTTCGCCGGTCCGCTCGCCGTCCCCGCGGCACGCCTGCACTGGCTGATCGGGCGCGAGCACCCGGCGCGGCTGCTGCGCCGCGCGGCGGTCCAGGTCCTGCTGGTGTCGGCCGCGCTCGCGACCGTCGTCGCCGTCGTGGCCGGCCTCGCGCTCGCCTCCGTCGGGCTGCCCTCCGTCGTCCCGGCGCTGGCCGTCTGGGTGGCGCTCGTCGTCCTGGTCCTCGTGACGATGCACCTGCAGCGCCGCGACCTGGACGGGCCGGCCCGGTGGACGGCGTTCGCGGCCGGCGCGGCCGGGGTGGTCGTCGCGGCCGGGGAGGCCTGGGGACCGGCCGGGGTGGCGGCCGCCGGGGCGATCGCCGGTGGCGGCGCCCTCGGCAGCGCCGTCAGGCGCGGTGCCCGCAGCCGGCGCGGAGTGACCGCCGAGCTGACGCCGCGCTGGCAGCTGCAGCGTGGCGCCCGGCACCGCTGGGCGGTGAGCGCCGGCTTCACCCTCATGGAGGGCGAGGTCGTGCGCCTGGCCCGGCAGCGCGACCAGAAGTCGCGCAGGCGGCCGGTTCCGGCCGCGGTGTACCGCCTGCCGCGACCGCTCGCGCTGGGCGCGGTGGCTCTGCTGCGCAGCGCCCGGCCGGTGGCGGCCATCGGCGTCCTCGCGGTGCCGCTCGCCTTCGCCACCTACGACGTCCTCGGCGCCACCCCGGCCGTCGTGGTCGTGGCGCTGGCACAGTTCGCCCTCGTCATGACGACGGCGCGGGCCGCGGAGGCCTGGCTCGCCACCGAGCAGCTGCCGCGCGTCTGGGGCATCGGCACGCACGAGGCGGCGGCCGCGCTGGCCGCGCCGTGCGTCGTCGTGGGCCTCGTCCTCGCCGCCACCGCCGTCGCCGGGTTCTCGCTGCCGCCGGTCGCGGGAGTGGCGCTCGCGACGCTACCGGTCGCGATCCTGCTACGGCGGCGGTCCGCACGGCGGCCCGTCGCCGGCCTCACGCTGGTCTCGACCCCGATGGGCGCCGTGTCGGTGCAGTCGCTCAACAAGGTCGCCGCCGGACCGGACGTCGTCCTGCTCACGATCCTGCTCGCGGACGGACTCGGCGAGAAGTAGTTCGTCCGATTGAGGCTCTCCGCTCCGGTTCGGGATGCGTACAACACCAGGCGTTCTCCCGCTCTACCAGGCATGCATGCCTCGTGATGCACCAGAACGCCTCATGATGGCCCGACTCAGCGGTGCCTGGTGCTAGTCCAGCGCGGTGATCACGGCGTCGACGTTGAACCAGGCGCAGGCCCCGATGACGACGGCGAACGTGAACAGCCAGATGCCGCCGGGCACCACCGACCGGCGGCCCATGAGGTAGGCGTCGGACTGCTGGACGCCGCGGCCGCTGGTGTGCGCCCGGACGACGGCCCACAGGCCGCGCACCGCGCCCACCGTCAGCAGCCACGCGAACGCGTAGACGACCACCGTGCACAGCCATGCCGACCCGTACCAGCCGACCAGCCCGAACGCGGCCCCCGTCGTGAGCACGACGGCCACCGTCAGCCAGCTGCGCGACAGGAGGAACACCAGCGCGAGGCAGGCCACCAGGATGCCCAGCGCCAGCCGGGCCCACCCGTGCGCCGCCGCCCACACCAGCGCCCACCCGACGACGGCCGGCGCCGGGTAGCCCCACCACGTCGTCCAGAGTGTTCCCGCCGTGCTGTGCGACCAGAAGTTCGTCGCGCCGGACAGGTCGCCGCGCACCGTGACGCCACGCAGCCGGAACCCGGCGGTCAGCGCGGCGACGACGTGACCCAGCTCGTGCACGATCGTGACCGGGTAGCCGGCCAGCCGCCAGGCCGGCCCGTACACCGCCAGCACGACGCCGGCCAGTGCGAACCCCAGCACGACGGACGGCGGCATGGTCGCCAGCGTCTCGTCGACCCGCACGTTCGCGAACCAGTCACGCACGCCGCCGGTCATCCCGCCACTCGCCTCTGCCATCACCGCCCGACCCTACCCACGCCCTCCCAGAGGTCGTCGAACCCGTGGCAGACCTGCGGCCGGAAGGCCGGCAGCGCCGCCCGGAGCGCGCCGGTGCGGCCCGCTCGTCCGGCCCGGCGGCCCCCGGTGGTGCGGCGTCGCGCCTACGACCTCTCCTAGGGCTCGATCGGGCGCACCCGCTCGTGGTAGCGCTCCAGGATCATTCGGTTGTGCTCGTCGCCCGCCGCCAGGTTGGCGGAGAGGTAGACCGGCGGCCGTTCCCCCAGCTCCAGCAGCTCCCGGCAGACCAGCTCGGTGAGGATCTGCGCCGCCAGCACCCCGGTCAGCGACGACACCGCGCCGATCCGCACTCCCGGCGTCAGCTCGATGGCGGCATCGCCCTCCGGTGCGCCGTTGTCGATCACGACGTCGGCCAGATCGGCGAGGCGCGGCCCGTCCGTGCTCCGGGCCGCCGCCGACCGGGTGTGCGCCAGCGACGTGATGGCCACCAACCCGTGCCCGCGATCGCGCACCAGGTGCGCCATCTCGACGACGGCCGCGTTGATGCCGGAGTTCGACACGATGAGGAACACGTCCTGGGGCCGCGGCCGGGCCAGCGCGTAAATCCGGCCGGCCAGACCGGACTCGCGCTCGTAGGTCGGGTCGAGGATCGCTGCGGGATCCTCGCCCCCGAACATCACCAGGTCCTTCACGGCGAGCATGCCGACGGGCACCAGCCCGCCCGCCCGGCCGGCCAGCTCGAGCGTGACGATGCGCGAGTGGCCGGTCCCGAACGCCTGCAGCACGCCGCCGCCGGCGATCGAGGCCGCCACCATCGACGCGGCCTCCCGCAACGCGGGCAGCTGCGTCTCGACGACGTGCTCGACCAGCCCGGCGGCCCGGGCGGCGTACTCCGATGCGATCACGTGTTCTCCTCACCGTGTATGACGGACCGCGCCACCTCGACGGCGGCGTCGACGACCTGCTCGCCGCTGCCCGGCCGGACCGGGCTGACCAGCGTCTCGTACGTGGGCGACGTGCTCAGGCTGGGCAGGTAGCCGAGGTAGCCGTTGGCGTAGCCGAGGACGACGACGTCCGGCCCGGCGCCCGCGCGGATCGCCTCGCCCAGCTCCAGGAACAGCTCACCGGGGATCGCCACCAGTGTCACGCCGCCGAGCCGGACCGCCTGGAGGTCGACGTCGTACGGCTCACCACGGCGGCGGGCCGCGAGGTCCCGGGCGATGCGCCGGCCCTGCTCGAACACCTGCCGGGTGCGCGCGTCGACGGCGTCCGCGGCACTCGCCCGGGTCGCCGCGGTCACCTCCGCCGCGGTCTTCGGCGCCAGCCGCACCGGGTGCGACACCGGGGGCCGGACCGCGTCCGGGCCGGACTCGCGGGCCGGCTCGAGCCGCAGGTCGCCGGCCACCAGGCCCGCGAGCCGGTCCAGCTCCGCGGTGCCGCGGCCGCGGCGCGTGTGCCGGGTGCTGATGTCGCCGGCGGCGCCGGTCGCCGCGACCACCCATCGCCCCGGCGCCGCGAGGGCCCGGCGGATCGCCCCGGTCAGGTCGGCGCTGACGTCGCTGTTGCCGGCGGGCAGCACGGTGGGGTGCACCGGCGAGACGGTGACGACGCCGGCGATGCCCTGCGCGGTCGAGACCACCAGCGCGTCGACGGGGACGTCGAGCCGTTCCGAATCGCCGGCGGTACGCCGGCCGGCGAGACCCGCGACGTGCGCCCGCGTGCTGGTCAGCGTGGCCTCACGTTCGTCCGCGACGGCCGCCTTCGCCGCGCCGGCGGCGGCCGCGAGCAACCGCCGTCCGACGTCCGGCGGGGTCGCCTCGCCGCCCGGTGTGCAGCCGGCCTCCGGGCTCGCGTGCGTGTGCGTGGCGGCGACCCAGCACGAGTCGATCCCCAGCTCGCGCAGCGCGACCCGGATCCGTACCGCGATGTCGGCGTTCACGCAGATCAGGTCGGCCACGACCAGCGCGAACCGGTGCCCGCCGGCGGCGAACGTCACGGCGTGGACCTCCAGCGGGTCCAGCACGCCACCGACGCCGTGCGCCCGGTCGGCATAGCCGCCCATCGGCTCCCCCGGCAGCACGTCGAGCAGCACTGCCCCGTGCCCGATCCTCACCCGTCGTCCCCCGTCCGTCCTGGGTATCCGTGCTCGCGCAGGCGCTCCAGCACCCCCGCGTACGGCGCCTCGCCGCGCAGCAGCCGCAGGCCGCCGTCCAGCGACGAGCCGGCCGGCGCGACCAGCTCCAGCCCGCGCTCGCGCAGCCCGTCGCCCAGCCTCCGCCGCAGCGGCTCGCCGGCGTCGAGCAGCCGGCCGGACCAGGAGACCCGCGGGCCCGCGTCGGGTTGCCGGCCGGCGACCGACGCCGCGAGCGCGACCAGGTCGTCCACCGCCGTGCGGCAGATCGCCAGCGCGACGGCGTCGTGCTCGGCCGCCTCGACGACGACCGGCGCGAAACCGGCGATCCGCGCGACCAGCTCCGGGTCGCGGTAGAAGCGCTGCAGCGCGGCCAGGCCGGCGCCGCCCACGGCGTCCGGGAACGGCTCGGTGAGCGCGGTCGGCGGGCCGACGCCGTCGAGCGCCGCGGTCGCCGCCCGCAGCCCGGCCAGGCCGATCGCGTACCCGCTGCCGCGGTCGCCGAGCGCCGGGCCCCAGCCCTCGACCGTGCGGTACGTGCCGCCGGCGCCCATGGTCAGGACGTTCGTGCCGGTGCCGATGCACAGCACGGTGCCCGGTCCGGCCAGCGCCCCGGCGTGCGCCAGGTGCACGTCCTCGGCGACCAGCGCCGGGCCGCCGAACAGCTCGCCCAGCCGCCGCGCCAGCTCCCGCCGCGGGCCGGCGTCGCCGGGCACCGCCGTCAGCCCGGCGATCACGCCGGCCACGCGCTCCGGCAGGTCGACCCCGGCGGCCGCGGCGCGGACGGCGTCCGCCGTGCGCTCGACGCCGTCCTCGCCCGGCCGGTAGCTCATGCCCGGGCCGATCCCGGTCCGGCGCCGGTCGCCGGTCACCGCGAGCAGCCGGAGCGCCGACTTCCCCCCGTCGATGCTGATGAAGGTGTCCGTCACCGCGACATCCCCGCCGTGAGCCCGGTGATGATGTGCTTCGTCGCCAGCGCGAACACGATCGCCAGCGGCACCAGCGCGATGACCAGCCCGGCGAACAGCGTCGCCCGGTCGGCCGCGAACTCGCCGAAGAACCGGGTCAGCCCGACCGGCACCGTGTACTTCTCGTCGCTGCGCATGAGCACCAGCGGGTAGAAGAAGTCGTTCCACGTCGGCGCGAACTGGAACACGGTGACGACGGCGAGCGCCGGCCGCATGAGCGGCACCACGATCGAGACGAACATCCGCCCCTCGTTGGCGCCGTCGAGCCGGGCCGCCTCCTCCAGTTCCGTCGGGAGCCCGCGCATGAAGCCCATGATGACGAAGACGGAGAACGGGATGCCGCTGGCCGCGTAGAGCAGCACCAGGCCGAGGCGGCTGTCGATCAGCCCCAGCGACTGGTACATGTAGAAGACCGGCAGCAGCCCCAGCTTCGCCGGGATCATCAGCCCGGAGATGAACAGCGCGGCCAGCACCGCCCGGCCGCGGAACCGCCAGCGCGACAACGCGTAGGCGGCCATCGCCGACACCGTGACGCACAGCGTCACCGACGCGACCGTGACGAACAGCGAGTTCACGAAGTACGTTCCCAGCGACGCGGTCTCCCACGCCCGCTGGTAGTTCTCCAGGCCCAGCGACGTCGGCAGCCCGACCGGCTGGCGCAGGATGTCGGCGTTCGATCGGAACGAGCCGATCAGCACCAGCACCAGCGGGCCGAACGCGAGCGCGGCGTAGAGCCACAGCAGCAGCTGGACGCCGGCCCGGCGCAGGCCGCCGCCCGGCTGCGCCGCCCGCGGCCCCGGCCGCGCCGGCTCCGGCCGCGAGCGCCGTTTCGCGGGAGACAGCGTCGACGTCACGAGGTCACCTCCCGGCGGCGCAGGAACCGCTCGAGCACGATCGCGACGCCGAAGATCAGCACGAAGATCATCATGGCCAGCGCCGACGACTCCCCGATCGCGTTGGTGCCGCCCTCGAACGCGGTGCGGTAGTAGAGCAGGCCGAGCACGTCCATCGCGCCTCCGGGGCCGCCGTCGGAGCCGCCCAGCGCGTAGACCAGGTCGAAGATGTTGAAGCAGCCGATGAAGGTGAGCACCGTGATCACACCGACGGCCGGCCTCAGCAGCGGGAAGCGGACGCTCCAGAACGCGCGCGCCGACGAGGCGCCGTCCAGCGCCGCGGCCTCCTCCAGTTCCCGCGGGATCCCGCCGAGCGCGGCCAGGAAGATCAGCATCGGGCCGCCGATCCACTGCCACGCGTTGACGAGGATCAGCACCGGCAGCGCGGTGCCGGGGTCGCCGAGCCACGGCCGCGCCCACGAGTCCAGCCCGACCGACTGCAGCACGTAGTTGACCGGCCCGAACGACGGGCTCAGCAGCAGCGACCACAGGTAGCCGACGATCAGCGGGCTGATCAGGTACGGCAGCGAGAAGACCGTCTGGAAGAAGCGCTTGAACCGCGGGTTGCGGTACAGCAGCACCGCCAGGCCCAGGCCGACGGTGTTCTGGATCGCCATCGTCCCGACGAAGAACAGCACGTTGTGCCAGAGCGCGACCGGGATCTCGTCGCCCAGCGGGTAGCGGGTCAGCACCTCCTGGTAGTTGCCCAGGCCCGCGAAGCCGGCCCGCTGGGTGCCCTCCCAGTGGAAGAAGCCGTAGTAGAACGCGGTCACCAGCGGGACCACGATGAGCAGGCCGTACAGCGTCAGCGCTGGCAGCGTGAACCCGGCGATCCAGCCCAGGCCCGTGCGGCCGGCGCGGTACCGAGAGGCCCGCGCCGGCCGCCGTGGCCCGGACGTCACGACTGCGGCTCGAACCACTGGTCGACGCCCTGCTGGATGTGGCCCGCGGCCTCCTCGGCGGTGGCGCCGCCGAGGACGAAGTCGGACAGGGCCTCCGAGGCGAGGTCCCACGCCGTCGGCTGGTCGCTGGAGAAGTACGCGTAGGTGACGTACGGGCTCGGGTTGGCCAGATGCGCCTCGAGCGCCTGGGCGAGCAGCTCGTCGGCCGGCTCGATGCCGGGCACCGCGCTGATCTGGCGCAGCTCGTCGGTGAACGCCTGCCCGAACTCCTCGCCGGCCATCCACCGCACGAGGTCCAGCGCCGCCTCCTGGTCCGGCGACGCCGCCGACACGCCGAACGAGCCGTCGACGTAGCCGGGCACGAGCGTCTCCTGGACGGCCGCGCCGGGCGGCGGCGGGACGTTGAAGATGCCCAGCTCGAGGTCGGGGTTGGCCTGCGCGAACACGGCCAGCTCCCAGATGCCGCCCGGGAACATCGCCGCCTGGCCGGACGTGAACAACGCCTGCGCGTCGGCGTACGTCACGCCCTGGTACTGCGGCGCCCAGAACTCGCTGGTGCTCTGCCAGGTGGTCAGCGAGTCGAGCCACGGCTGGTCGGTGAAGCCGGCGGCGCCGGCGAGCATCTGGTCGAGATAGTCGTAGCCGCCGTACGTGCTCGCGCCGAAGATCTCGTGCTGGATCGGCAGCATCCAGGTGTCGGCGACGGTCGCCGCCAGCGGCGTGACGCCGGCCGACTGCAACGTGCCGAACGCCGCGATCATGTCGTCCCACGTCTGCGGTGCCGTGATGCCGTGCTCGTCGAAGATCGCCTGGTTGTAGATGACGTGCAGCGTCTGCAAGGCGAACGGCACGCCGTAGACCTGGCCGTCGGCGACGCCGCGGGCGCCGTCCATCACCGAGTCGGGGAAGTCGGCCAGCGCGTCGACCTCGTCGTCCAGCGGGACCAGGCTGTCCGCGGCGACCAGCGGCTGGAGCAGGCCGTACGACCGCAGCTGCGCGACGTCCGGCCCGCTGGCGTCACCGAGACCGGTGCGCAGGATGGTGTCGTACTCGTCGGCCTTGTACGGGACGTACTCGACGGTCACGCCCGGGTTCGCGTCCTCGTACAGCTGGAAGATCTTCTCGTAGGCGGCGACGTCCTCCTGCCGCCACCCCCAGACCTCCAGCGTGACCTCGTCGCCGTCCCCCGTCGTGCCGGAGTCGCCCTCCGACGCACTGGGACTGCATGCCACGAGGCCGAGCGTCAGCGTCCCGAGGATGGCGAGCGCGCCGCATCGTCTGCCGATCATGTGGGTCTCCTGGTCGGATGGGTGAGACTGTGAGACGCAGACCGTAATACCGGTCTATACCGCTGTCAATCCCCGGCGCGTCCACCTGCGCCGGAGGAAGCGGTCCGTAGGATGACGTCAACCTGGTCGAGCAAGGGAGCCGCACCGTGCCAAGGCCGCGACATGAGCCGAACGACGTCGCGCCGGACGTGTTCACGACCGGAGACCGCGCGAAGGGCGCACACATCAAGGACGTGCTGGCGTCGCTGGTGCAACGCTCGCGCGACGGGTCGCTGCTGCCGTCCGAGCGCGTGCTGGCCGAGCGGTTCGGGGTGGCCCGCATGACCGTGCGCGGCGCCATCAACGACCTGGAGGCACGCGGGCTGGTCCGCCGGGTCTCCGGGCGCGGAACGTTCGTGCAGCGGCCGACGCTGACGCACTCCGAGATCTTCCGGTCGTTCAGTCAGGACATGCGCAACCGCGGCATGAACCCCGGTTCGCGCAGCTACCGGGCCCGGACCCGCCCCGCGACCCGCGACATCGCCGACCGGCTGGGCGTCGAGACCGGCGCGCCGGTGCACTCCATCGAGCGCATCCGCACCGCCGACGGCACCCCCATGGCGCTGGAGCGGACCAACCTGTCGGCCGCCCGGTTCGGCAACCTGCTCGCGGTGATGAACCGGGACGAGTCGCTGTACGACGTGCTGGCCAGGGCGTTCGGCGTGCGACTGGAGTCGGCCGAGCAGACCGTGTCGATCGCGCGGCTCAGCCCGGCCGAGGCCAAGCGGCTGGAGGTCCCGGAGTACGACCCCGCGTTCCTCATCGAGCGCGTGTCGGTCGACAACATGGGCAACGTCGTCGAGTTCGGCCGCTCCCTCTACCGCGGCGACCGCTACGCCATCCAGATGCACGTCAGCCGCCCCGCCGGCAGCTGAGCGGCCGGCGAGCGAGCTCGCCCGCACGTCCTCGGATCGGCGCCGCCGATCGCGCCGCGAGTTCCCGCCCGCCCGCTCCCGGACCTCTGGTCAACTCCTTCACCGCCTGTTACGCTCCGCCGAAAATACCGGTCTAGACAGGAATCGAGACCCCTGGAGGCGGAGTGAGGATCACGCTCGTAGCGCTGGCGGCAACTGCCTGCGCAGCCCTGGTCGCCCCGATCGCGGCCACGGCCACGGAGGCGCCGGCGGCCGCGAGGCAGCAGGAGACGAACGTCCGCATGCTCGACTTCAACTTCGCCGGCAACGGGTTCAACGGCGGCAGCACCGGCGCCCCGGTGACCGACGCGGTGCGGAAGGTCGTCGACGAGCAGGCGGAGATCGTCGGCCTCAACGAGATGTGTTACACGCAGTGGGTCGCGATGCGCGACCAGCTGAAGGCCGAGCCCGGGTACGAGGGCCTGACCGAGCACGTCGTCGTCACCAACTACAACATCCCCAACTGCTACGACCCGGTCGTCAACCCCGGCGGCTGGTACGTGATGGGCCTGTTCAGCAAGTACGACTCCGACGAGGTCATGTTCGGCGACACCCCGTACCTCGACCTCGGGTACCACTACCGGCAGCGGTACCGGAAGCTGGTCTGCGGCGACGTCGACATCCCCGGCGCGACCGTCGTCCGCGCCTGCGTCACGCACACCGAGGTGCCGCTGCCGCTGATCAACGAGACGTCGTTCCCGAACGACCCGGACATCGCCGACGACCCGCTCTACGGACGGTCGATCAACTACGCACAGGCGAAGGTCATCGCCGAGGCGATCACGCCGATGGCGGACGAGCTGCCCGTCGCGCTGATGGGCGACCTCAACGAGCTGCCGTTCCTGCCGTCGCTGGACTTCTTCTACCGCCGCTGCGGCGGCAGGGGCGTCTTCGAGGAGGTCGACGGCCGCGACCCGCGCTGGCCGGTGATCCGCCGGTTCAACCTCGGCACCGAGGCCTGCCCGCACCGGCAGGGCGAGTGGACGATGGGCGCGGAAGGCCGTCCGGACGTCTACGACAAGCCGTACGAGAGCAACCGGAAGATCGACTATATCTTCGTCGACACCCGGCACTTCGTGGTCGGCCCGGAGTCCGGCCGAGTGATCTCGACGCCGTTCTCCGACCACCGCATCGTCGTCGGCGACGTCACGTTGAAGCACTGAGAGGAGCGACCATGCGGCAGAGCGGACGACTTCTGGCCGCGGGCGTCACGACCCTGGTCCTGCTGGCCGGCGCGGCGGCGCCGGCCGGCGGGACGGGGGCGCACGACGACTTCCGCGTCCTGCCCTACCTGCAGAGTCCCAGCAGCGAAGGCATCCGCATCACCTGGTTCACCGAGACCGACGAGCCCGGACGGCTCACCGTCCGCGGCCCCGGCATCCGCGGCAGCCTGACCGTCGACGTCGGCGGGACACCGCAGCCGGAGCTGGCCTACACCGCCGCCGAGCGGGCGCAGCGGATCCCGGGGCTGGAGCCGGGCTCGTGGCTGCTCGGCGAGGAGAACTACAAGCACACCGAGCTGGTCGGCGGGCTGCGGCCGGGCACCCGGTACACGTACACCGTCGAGCAGGGCGGCTCGACGTTCCGCGGCCGGTTCGAGACGGCGCCCACCGCCGACGACTGGCGGCAGGTCCGGCTGATCGCGCTGTCGGACTCCGAGACCGAGCCGCTGGGCCGGGTGCAGAAGCGCGAGTGGGCACCCGGCGCGGGCGCCGCCGGCCGTCCGTCGGCCGAGGCGGGGTCGGCCTGGGACCAGGTGCACGGGACGACGACGCTGTCCGGCACCCGAGTGCTGCGCTACCCGCTCACCGAGGACGAAGGGCTGCGCCGCAACCTCGCCGCCATCGAGCAGCGCTCGCCCGACGCCGTGCTGTTCACCGGCGACCTCGTCCAGGGCGGCGGCTACCAGCCCGGCTGGGACGAGTTCTTCCGCAGCACCGCCGGCGACGGCGGTGACCTGCTGACGTCGGTGCCGATCCTGCCCGCGTTCGGGAACTGGGAGAGCTTCGGCGCGCTCAACGGCGGATACGGCACGCCGGACGACCGCAGCCCGGTCGTGCGGTCGCGGGCGAAGTTCCACGCCTACTTCGACGCGCCCGCCAACGGCACCCCGGAGCACCAGGACAACTACTACCGGGTCGACTACGGTCCGGTCACCGTCCTCACGCTGGACAGCAACAACGGGCAGCCGGACGACCTCGCGGCGAACCACCCGGCCGAGGACAAGTTGACCGGCCGCGAGTACACCGGGCCGGGCACCGACACGCAGGAGAACTTCACCCGCGAGCAGTACGAGGCGGCCGGCGGCACCGACCTGTCCGACTTCGGCCCCGGCAGCGTGCAGTGGACCTGGGCGGAGCGGCAGCTCGCCGACGCGCGGGCGGCCGGGCAGATCGTCCTCGTCCAGTTCCACCACGTCCCGTACAGCTCCGGCGAGCACGGACTGCCGATGAACCACGCGCTCACGTCCGGCCAGGGCGGCACGCCGATGCGGGTGTACCACCCGCTGTTCGAGGAGTACGGCGTCGCGGCGGTCATCTCCGGGCACAGCGAGATGTTCGAGCGCAGCTTCGTCGACGAGGACGGCGACGGCACCGGCGTGCACTACTACGACGTCGGCGTGGCCGGCGACGGCCTGCGCGGCGTGCGTCGCGAGGGCACGACGCTGGACACCCCGCCGCTGCGCTACAACGCGTTCAGCCGGTGGACCGCCGACCAGAGCGAGACCGAGCAGTGGGTCGTCCGCGACGGCGCCCCGCGGCTCCAGGCGGGCGGCAAGCACTACGGCCACCTGGAGATCGACGTCGAGCGGGTCCGCGGCGACGACGGCCGGATCGCCCGGATCACCCTCACGCCGGTCCACCTGTTCCCCGTCCTCGACGACGAGCTGACGGTGACGCGGACCGAGCGGCGCACCTACGGCGACGAGATCGTCATCGACATCGGTCCCGACGGCCGGCCCCTCGACTGACCACGATCGCCGCGGTGTTCGCTCTGGGCACCGCGGCGGGTCAATACGTCATAGCCAGGAGGAACCTGACGTCCCGATGTCTCTGTCATTGAGACATCGGGACACAGGTCATGATCCGACGGTCAGCTCTGCCCGGAGACCCGGATAGGGGTCATACAGCGGCTCGCGGGACGCCCGGGCTTCCGCCCGCACGTCCTGCAGCGGGCCGGCCGCGATGTAGTAGCGCCCTCGGGTGGCCCCGCGCGCCTCCAGCAAGCCGATGTCGACGAGTCGGCCGAGGTCACGGGTGGCGGTGCGTTCCTCGAGTTCTGCCTGTTTGAGGTAGGTGGAGCGACGGACCCGATAGCCCAGAACCGCCTCGTACAGCACCTCGGTCACCCGCTCGTGGAGCCCATGCTCGGCCACGATCCGGTCGAGCATCACCCAGATCGCTGCGGCCTCATGGAGGCGGCGTTCGACTGTCTGCGCCTGCATGTGGTGCGCGCGCAGCATGAAGCGCACCCAAAGGGCGGTGTCACCTTCGGGGCGCCACGCACCCTGGCCGGTCTGAGCAAGCACGCGGTAGTAGTCCTCGGTGTTGCCTCCGAGCCACTCCTCGACGCTGGAGAACGGCGGCTCGACGATCTCCTCGCGCGATAACACCAAGGTCTGCAGGGCTCTGGCCATCCGGCCGTTTCCGTCCCGGAAGGGATGGATCATGACCAGGTTCAAGTGGGCCATGGCCGCTCGCACGATCGGATCCGCCCCGTTACTCTCGCGCAGATCGTCGACCAGCTCATCCACCAGCGCAGGCACGAGTGTCGCATCCGGTCCCTCGTAGACGATCCGCTCCTCATGGTCGTCGCGGACGTAGATGGGACCGGAACGGTACTGGCCCGGGCTCTTGGAGAGCGCATGCGACAGCATCATGAAGTGCATGCCCCGGAGAGCCGACACATCGATGGCGAAGTGCGGATCGCTGGCCATCTGGAGGACGTAGCCCAGCGCCTGACGGTAACCACGGATCTCGGCGAACGTCTGCTGGTCGGCGCTCAGCGGCTCCTCGTCATCCAGCGCCGCGGCAGCGTCGTCGATCTCGACGTTGTAGCCCTCGATGCTGTTCGAGCCGCGAATCGCCCGGGCGAGCATGGTCCGGCGCAGTCCGCCCTGCCAACGTCGGGGAGTCCGCAGCACATCGGCGAGACGGCCACGTGAGGCGTGAATCTCCTCGAGGACGACTGTGTCTTCGCGGCTGGGTTCCGGTGGTCGAAAGATCATGTCAATGTCCCGTTGTCTCTATCATTCGGACATCGACTATAACAGCGGCCGAATGATAGAGACAACGGGACATTGACATGGGTCAATGCCCTGCGGGTCAGCTCTGCAGCCGCTCCAGGATGAGCTCGCGGGCGCGCTTGGCGTCGGCCTGGCCCTTGGTGGCCTTCATGATCGCGCCGATCAGCGCGCCGACGGCGCCCAGGTTGCCGCCGCGGATCTTCTCGGCGACGTCGGGCTGGGCGGCGATGGCCTCGTCGACGGCGGCGCCCAGCGCGGCGTCGTCGTTGACGAGGACCAGGCCGCGCGCGGCGACGACCTCGTCGGGCGTGCCCTCACCGGCCAGCACGCCCTCGACCACCTGGCGGGCCAGCTTGTCGTTGAGCGCGCCCTCGGCGATCAGCGCCTCGACCCGCGCGACGTCGCCGGGGGCGATGCCGGCGTCGTCGAGCGCGACGCCGCGCTCGTTGGCGACCCGGGCGACCTCGCCCAGCCACCACTTCTTCGCGCCGCCCGCGGACGCTCCCGCGGCCACCGTCGCGTCGACCAGGGCCACGGCCCCGGCGTTGACGACGTCGCGCATCTCGAGGTCGGTGAAGCCCCAGTCGGCCTGCAGCCGGGCGCGGCGCTCCGACGGCGGCTCGGGCAGCGTGCCGCGCAGCTCGTCGACCCATTCGCGCGACGGCGCGACCGGAACGAGATCGGGCTCCGGGAAGTACCGGTAGTCCTCGGCCTCCTCCTTGACCCGCCCGGCGGTGGTCTCGCCGGTGTCCTCGTGCCAGTGCCGGGTCTCCTGGACGATCGTGCCGCCGGACGAGATGACAGCGGCCTGGCGGCGGATCTCGTAGGTGACCGCCCGCTCGACCGACCGCAGCGAGTTGACGTTCTTCGTCTCGGTGCGGGTGCCGTACGGGTCGCCGGGCAGCCGCAGCGACACGTTGGCGTCGCAACGCAGCTGGCCCAGCTCCATGCGCGCCTCGGAGACGCCGAGCGCCCGGATCAGCTCGCGCAGCTCGGTGACGTACGCCCGCGCCACGGCCGGCGCGACGGCGGCCGGCACCTCGATCGGCTTGGTGACGATCTCGATCAGCGGAATGCCGGAGCGGTTGTAGTCGAGCAGCGAGTGGCTGGCGCCGTGGATGCGGCCGGTGGCGCCGCCGACGTGCAGCGACTTGCCGGTGTCCTCCTCCATGTGCGCCCGCTCGATGCCGATCCGATAGGTCTCGCCGTCGACGGTGATGTCGAGATAGCCGTCGAACGCGATGGGCTCGTCGTACTGCGAGGTCTGGAAGTTCTTCGGCATGTCCGGGTAGAAGTAGTTCTTCCGGGCGAACCGGCACCACTCGGCGATGCTGCAGTTCAGCGCCAGGCCGATGCGGATGGCCGACTCGACGGCCGTGCGGTTGACCACCGGCAGCGACCCGGGCAGGCCCAGGCAGACCGGGCAGACCTGGGAGTTCGGCTCGCCGCCGAACGCCGTCGAGCAGCCGCAGAACATCTTCGTGGCGGTGCCGAGCTCGACGTGCACCTCCATGCCCATGACGGGCTCGTACGTCGCGATGGCCTCGTCGAACGAGGGCAGCGCCGTGGTGACGGTCATTCGTCGTCCTTCAACTCGACCAGGGGTTTGTCGGCGGCCTGCGCCTCGCGGATCTCGCGCACGACGATCGCGACGGTGATGGCGACCGACAGGATGCTGAGGACGGCGTCGACCATGCGCAGCTTGTCGCCCTCGCGGCGGGCCTTGGTGAGGCTGCGCGCGGCGCCCACCGCGCCCAGCGCCGAGCCCCCGAACTTGGCCAGGTACTTGACGTTCACGGTGCGATCCCCTCCAACGCGGGTGCCTGTTCCAGCAACGTTCCCCCCCACTGCGCGGCGTATGCGGCCTCGACGGCAGCGCCGACCAGATAGAGGCGGTCGTCGGCCATGACCGGCGCCATGACGTGCAGGCCGACCGGCAGGCCGTCCTCGTCGGCCAGCCCGGCCGGGAACGACGCCGACGCGTTGCCGGCGAGGTTGCTCGGGATGGTGCACAGGTCGTTCATGTACATGGCCAGGGGGTCGTCGACCTTCTCGCCGATGGGGAACGCCGTGGTGGGCGTCGTGGGCGAGACGAGGACGTCGACCTGCGCGAACGCGGCCTCGAAGTCGCGCGCGATGAGCGTGCGGACCTTCTGCGCCTGCCCGTAGTAGGCGTCGTAGTAGCCCGACGAGAGCGCGTAGGTGCCGAGCATGATGCGCCGCTTCGCCTCGGCTCCGAAGCCCTGGCCGCGGGTGAGGCTCATGACCTCCTCGGCGCTGCGGGTGCCGTCGTCGCCGACGCGCAGGCCGTAGCGCATGGCGTCGAAGCGGGCCAGGTTGGACGACACCTCGCTCGGCAGGATCAGGTAGTAGGCGGCCAGGCCGTAGGCGAAGTGCGGGCAGGACACCTCGACGACCTCGGCGCCCAGCTTCGACAGCAGCGCGACGGCGTCGTTGAACCGGGCCTCGACGCCGGCCTGGTAGCCCTCGCCGCCGAGCTCCTTCACCACGCCGACCCGCAGGCCGGTGAGGTCGCCCTCGGCCCCGCGCCGCGCCGCGGCCACGACGTCGGGCACCTGCTGGGCGATGCTGGTGGAGTCGAGTGGGTCGTGGCCCGCGATGACGGTGTGCAGCAGCGCGGCGTCGAGCACCGTCCGGGCGCACGGACCGGCCTGGTCGAGGCTGGACGCGCAGGCGATGAGGCCGTAGCGGCTGACCCCGCCGTAGGTCGGCTTCACGCCGACGGTGCCGGTGACGGCGGCCGGCTGGCGGATCGAGCCGCCGGTGTCGGTGCCGATGGCCAGCGGCGCCTCGAACGCGGCCAGCGCGGCGGCGGACCCGCCGCCGGAGCCGCCCGGGATGCGGGTGAGGTCCCACGGGTTGCGGGTGACGCCGAACGCCGAGTTCTCCGTCGACGAGCCCATGGCGAACTCGTCGAGGTTGGTCTTGCCGAGGATGACGATGCCGGCCTCGCGCATGCGCTGGGTGATGGTGGCGTCGTACGGCGGCCGCCAGCCCTCGAGGATCTTCGAGCCGGCCGTGGTCGGCATGTCGGAGGTGGTGATGACGTCCTTGAGCGCCAGTGGGACGCCGGCCAGCGGGCCCAGCTCCTCGCCGTCGGCGCGCCTGCGGTCGACGGCGGCGGCCGCGGCCAGCGCGCCGTCGGTGTCGACGTGCAGGAACGCGTGCACGCCGGCCTCGGCGGTGCCGTCGACCTCGGCGATGCGGTCGAGGTGGGCCTGCGCGACCTCGACGGCGCTGACCTCGCCGCCCTTGATGGCGGCGGCGAGCTCGGTTGCTTTCGCGCGGGTCAGACGGTTCATCTCGGTCACGCCTCCTCCCCCAGGATCTGCGGCACCCGGAACCGGCCGTCCTCGGCGGCGGGCGCGGCGGCCAGGACGGCCTCGGCGGTCAGGCAGGGACGCGGCTCGTCGGCGCGGAACACGTTGGTCAGCGGCAGCGCGTGCGACGTCGGCGGGATGTCGTCGGCCGCGACCTCGGTGACCTGCGCGACCGCACCGAGGATCTGGTCGAGCTGGCCGGCCAGATGGTCCAGCTCGTCGGGGGCGAGGTCGAGGCGAGCGAGGTGCGCCAGGTGCGCGACCTCCTCGCGGCTGATCGAGGGCATGGCGGACTCCATGGTCGGGAACGGGTCCGATCCTATGGCGACCGGCGGCGGCCGCGCTTGCCAGGTTCGATGTTGCCTCCACGGCACCGGTGAAAGCGCGGTGAAGCAGTCCTGAAGCGGCTCCCGAGCACGATCGTGACCATCGCCCCGGCACGAGGGCGACCATCGATCACGGGGAGAGCTCATGTCCGTCAAGGACGTCATCCGCAACCGCGCGCTGTCCGGCCTCGCGGCCGTCGTCGTCGCCACGGCTACGCTGGCCGCGGCACCGGCGGCGACCGCCACGGCCGCCGCGACCGCCACGACCGCCGCTGCCGCCGAGACGGCCGCCGGCGCGGCCCAGACCGCGGCGACGAAGGCCGGCTGCTACACGAAGCAGAACTACACCGGTGGCCGCTGGCTCAGCGTGCACTTCTGCGCCGGCCTCGTGGACGGGGCGTCCGGCTTCGTCGAGAGGCAGATCTGGCTCGACCGCGCCCGCAGCTCGCGGCCGTCCACGTGGACCCCCCGGCTCGGCCTGCGCAACAGCAGCTACTACACCTCCGACGTCAGGAACTCGGCCGGCTCGTACTGGCGCACCTGCATCAAGGACAACAAGAACCGCATCTACTGCACCGCCTGGCACCGCTGACGGCGTCACGGCTCGAAGCGGTAGCCCATGCTCGGCTCGGTGATGAGGTGCACCGGGTGCGCCGGGTCCGGTTCGAGCTTGCGCCGCAGCTGGGCCGTGTAGACCCGCAGGTACCCGGTCTCCTTCGAGTAGGCCGGACCCCAGACCTCCTGCAGCAGCTGCTGCCGCGACACCAGCGTGCCGGCGTTGCGGACCAGCACCTCCAGCAGGTGCCACTCGGTCGGGGTCAGACGGACGTCGGCGCCGGCCCGGGAGACCTTCTTCCGGGCCAGGTCGATCGACAGCTCGCCGGCGGTCACGACGGCGTCGCCGCCGGCGGGAACCGGCAGCGAACGGCGCCAGGCGGCCCGTAGCCGAGCCAGCAGCTCCTCCATGTCGAACGGCTTGGTGACGTAATCGTCGGCGCCGGCGTCGAGGGCGCGCACCTTGTCGGCGGAGTCCTGCCGGGCGGACAGCACGATGATCGGCACGCTGGTCCAGCCGCGCAGCCCGGCGATCACCTCGATGCCGCTCATGTCCGGCAGGCCGAGGTCGAGCACGACGACGTCGGGGTGACGGTGGGCGGCGGCCTCCAGCGCGCCCCGTCCGTCGGCGGCGGTGACGACGTCCCAGCCGCGGGCCTTGAGGTTGATCGCCAACGCCCGGGTCAGCGCCGCGACGTCGTCGACGACGAGGACGCACGGCCCGGTCACGACCCGGCCTCCGGGTCCAGCGGCAGCCGCAGCACCATCGTCAGCCCGCCGCCGGGGGTGTCGTCGGCGGTGAGCGTGCCGCCGAGCGCCTCGACGAAGCCGCGCGCCACCGCCAGTCCCAGCCCGACCGAGCCGCCCATCCCGGTGGAGCTGTCGCCCAGCCGCTGGAACGGGCGGAACATCGTCGCCTTGCCCACCTCGCCCACCCCCGGCCCGCGGTCGACGACGCGGATGTCGACGGCTCCAGGGACGACCGCCGCGGACACCGTCACCGGCGCGCCCTCCGGCGAGTACCGCACCGCGTTCTCGACGACGTTGGCCAGCGCGCGCTCCAGCAGCCCGGCGTCGGTCGCCAGCAGCGGCAGCGACTCGGACACGTCCAGCACGACCGTCCCCGGCGGCACCGACGCGACCGCCCGCGGCACCACCTCGTCCAGCGCCGTCTCCCCCACGACCGGCCGGACGGTGTCCGTCTCCAGCCGCGACAGGTCGAGCAGGTTGTCGATCAGCCGCTCCAGCGAGTCCGTCGCGGTACCCACGGTGGCCAGCAGCTCGGCCTGGTCGCCGGCGTCGAACACGACGTCGTCCTGGCGCAGGCTGGTGACGCCGGCCTTGATCGCCGCCAGCGGGGTGCGCAGGTCGTGCGAGACGGCGGCCAGCAGCGCCGTGCGGATCGCGTCGCCCTCCTCGAACCGGCGCGCCTCCTCGGCCCGCTCGCTCAGCCGCTCCCGCTCCAGCACGACGGTGGCCTGGGCGGCGAACGCCTCCAGCATGCGGCGGTCGCCTGCCTCGAGCACGGGCCCGCGCAGCGCGAGCGCCAGGGTGTCGGAGATCATCACCTCCGACGAGCCCTCCTCGGGCGACGCGCACGGCCGACCGCCCGCGCACTCCACCGTCGTCCACCGCTCGTGCGCGTCGTGCCGCTCGAGCAGCGTCACCGACTCCATACCGAACCGTTCGCGCAGCCGCTCCAGGATCGCCAGGACGGTGTTCTCGCCGCGCAGCACGCTGCCCGCCAGCGCGCTCAGCGTCTCGGCCTCGGAGCCGGCCCGAGCCGCCTGGATCGTCCGCCGGGCGGCGAGGTCGACGACGGACGCCACCCCGACCGCGACCAGCACGAACACCAGCAGAGCGAACGCGTTCTGCGGGTCGGCGATGGTCCACTCGTAGTAAGGCGGGGTCAGGAACCAGTTGAGCAGCAGGCTGCCGAAGACGGCCGCCGTGACCGCCGGCCACAGCCCGCCGACCAGAGCGACGCCGACGGTCAGCGACAGGAACATCATGATGTCGATCGGCAGCTCGTGGATCTCGCGCAGCGCCACCAGCATCGCCGTCAGCGCGATCGGCCCGAGCGACGCCGCCACCCAGGCCAGCACCCGCCGGTTGCGGCTGAGCACCTCCGCCCGCTGCGGCAGCGTGCCCTGGCCGGCCCGCTCGTGCGTGACGACGTGCACGTCGATCGGGCCGGACTCGCGGACGACGCGGGCGCCGACGCCCTCGCGCAGCGAGAGCTGCCAGCGCGGCCGCCGGCTCACGCCGACGACGACCAGCGCGGCGTTGACGCCGCGGGCGAAGTCGAGGATCGCCTCGGCGACGTCCTCGCCGACGACCTGGTGGAACGTCCCGCCGAGCGTCTCGGCCAGCGTGCGCTGGCTCTCCAGCGCCCCCGGTGGCGCGCCGGTGAGGCCGTCGCTGCGGGAGACGTGGACGGCGACCAGCTCACCCCCGGCGCCCCGGTTGACGATGCGGGCGGCGCGGCGCAGCAGCGTCTCGCCCTCCGGGCCGCCGGTGAGCGCGACGACGACCCGCTCGCGGGTGTGCCACGGCGCCTCGATGCCCTCGTCGACGCGGTACTTCTCCAGCGCGTCGTCGACCCGGTCGGCCAGCCAGAGCAGCGCCAGCTCGCGCAGCGCCGTCAGGTTGCCGACCCGGAAGTAGTTCCCCAGCGCCGCGTCGACCTTCTCCGCCGCGTACACGTTGCCGTGCGCGAGCCGTCGCCGCAGCGCCTCCGGCGACATGTCGACCAGCTCGATCTGGTCGGCCCGCCGGACCACCTCGTCCGGGATCGTCTCGCGCTGCGTCACGCCCGTGATCGACGCGACGACGTCGTTGAGCGATTCCAGGTGCTGGATGTTGACGGTCGTGATGACGTCGATCCCGGCGGCCAGCAGGTCGTCGACGTCCTGCCAGCGCTTGGCGTTCGCCGAGCCGGGCACGTTGGTGTGCGCCAGCTCGTCGACGAGGGCGACCTCGGGGCGGCGGTGCAGGATCGCCCCGAGGTCCATCTCCTCGAACTCGGTGCCGCGGTAGGTCGCCGTCCGCCGCGGGATCACCTCGATCCCGTCGAGCAGGTCCGCGGTGTGCGGCCGCCCGTGCGTCTCGACCAGCCCGGCGACCACGTCGGTGCCGCGCGAGCGCCGCCGGTGGCCCTCCGAGAGCATGTCGAACGTCTTCCCGACGCCGGGAGCGGCACCGAGGTAGACCCGCAGCCGTCCTCGCGTCATGAGCTGCCGAGATCCTCCAGCGCGAGGTTCAACTCGAGCACGTTGACCC
Organism: Jiangella endophytica; assembly: GCF_003427025.1. Taxonomy (GTDB): domain Bacteria; phylum Actinomycetota; class Actinomycetes; order Jiangellales; family Jiangellaceae; genus Jiangella; species Jiangella endophytica. The sequence goes on along the minus strand of NZ_QVAI01000019.1, from coordinate 8,332 downwards.
GCTCGCCGCCCAGGAAGCCGAGGGTCCGGCCCTGCGTGTGCTCGTCGACCAGCCGCTGTACCTCCGCCGGGTCCAGCCCGCGTGCCCGCGCCACCCGGTTCACCTGGATGTCGGCGTAGGCCGGGGAGATGTGCGGATCCAGGCCGCTGCCCGACGCGGTGACGGCGTCCGGCGGCACGTCGGCGGGGTCGACGCCGTTCTCCTCGGCGACCGCGGCGCGCCGCTCCTCGACGGTGGCCAGCAGCTGCGTGCTCTCCGGCCCGAGGTTGGAGCCACCGCTGGCGAGCGTGTCGTACCCGTCGCCCGCCACCGACGGGCGCGGGTGGAACCACTGCTCGCCGTCGAACGGCTGCCCGATCAGCGACGACCCGACGACCTCGCCGTCGTGCGAGACCAGCGAGCCGTCGGCCTGGTCGCCGAAGGCCAGCTGCGAGACGCCGGTGACGGCCAGCGGATACGCCACGCCCAGGATCACGGTGAACAGCAGCAGGACGCGCAGCCCCGCCCAGCTCTGCCGGATCAGTCCACTCAGGTTCATGGAAGGTTCACACTCCGCACTCAGAGTCCAGGGATCGCCGACACCACGAGGTCGACGAGTTTGATGCCGATGAACGGGACGACGATGCCGCCCAGGCCGTAGACCAGCGCGTTGCGTTGGAGCATCGCCGCGGCGGACAGCGGCCGGTAGCGGACGCCGCGCAGCGCCAGCGGGATCAGCGCCACGATGATCAGGGCGTTGAAGATGACCGCCGACAGGATCGCCGACTGCGGTGTCGACAGCCGCATGATGTTCAGCGTGTCCAGCTGCGGGTAGACCACCGCGAACATCGCCGGGATGATCGCGAAGTACTTCGCGACGTCGTTGGCGATCGAGAAGGTCGTCAGCGCGCCCCGCGTGATGAGCAGCTGTTTGCCGATCTCGACGATCTCGATGAGCTTCGTCGGGTCGGAGTCGAGGTCGACCATGTTGCCGGCCTCTTTGGCCGCCGACGTGCCGGTGTTCATCGCGACGCCGACGTCGGCCTGGGCCAGCGCGGGCGCGTCGTTGGTGCCGTCGCCGGTCATCGCGACGAGCCGCCCGCCGCCCTGCTCACGCTTGATCAGCGCCATCTTGTCCTCGGGCTTGGCCTCGGCGAGGAAGTCGTCGACGCCGGCCTGGTCCGCGATCGCCTTGGCCGTGACCGGGTTGTCGCCGGTGACCATGACGGTGCGGATGCCCATCGCGCGCAGCTCGTCGAACCGCTCGCGCATGCCGTGCTTCACGACGTCGGCGAGGTGGATGACGCCGAGGATCCGCGCCTCACCGTCCAGCAGCTCGGCCACCACCAGCGGGGTGCCGCCGGCCGCGGCGACGCCGTCGACCACGTTGTCGACGCCGAGGTCCGGCTTGCCGCCGTGCTCGCGAACCCAGGCCAGGACGGCGCCGGCGGCGCCCTTGCGGACCTGGTGGCCGTCGGCGAGGTCGACGCCGGACATCCGGGTCTGCGCGGTGAACTCGACGAACGTCGCGCCCGGCAGCTCGCCGGTGTGCCGTTCGCGCAGTCCGTACCGCTGCTTGGCCAGGACGACGACGGAGCGGCCCTCCGGCGTCTGGTCGGCCATGCTGGCCAGCTGCGCGGCGTCGGCGAGGGCGTCCTCGTCGACACCGGCGACGGGCAGCAGTTCGATCGCCTGCCGGTTGCCGAAGGTGATCGTGCCGGTCTTGTCCAGCAGGAGCACGTTGACGTCGCCGGCGGCCTCGACCGCGCGGCCGGACATCGCCAGCACGTTGCGCTGCACCAGCCGGTCCATGCCGGCGATGCCGATGGCCGACAGCAGCGCGCCGATCGTCGTCGGGATCAGGCAGACCAGCAGCGCGACCAGCACGATCATCGACTGCAGCTGGCCGGAGTAGCCGGCGAACGGCTGCAGCGTCACGACCGCGAGCAGGAAGACGATGGTCAGGCTGGCGAGCAGGACGTTCAGCGCGATCTCGTTCGGCGTCTTCTGCCGCGCCGCGCCCTCGACCATCGCGATCATCCGGTCGACGAAGCTCTCGCCCGGCTTCGCGGTGATCTTGACGACGATGCGGTCGGACAACACCTTGGTGCCGCCGGTGACGGCGCTGCGGTCGCCGCCGGACTCGCGGATGACCGGGGCCGACTCGCCCGTGATGGCGGACTCGTCGACACTGGCCACACCCTCGACGACGTCGCCGTCACCGGGGATCACCTCGCCCGCCTCGACGACCACGAGGTCGCCCAGGGTGAGGTCGGAGCTGCTGACCACCTGCTCGGTGCCGTCGAGCCCGCCGGCCAGCCTCCGGGCCGGTGTCTCCTGCTTGGTCGCCCGCAGTGTCGCCGCCTGGGCCCGTCCGCGCCCCTCGGCGACGGCCTCGGCCAGGTTGGCGAAGAGCACGGTGATCCACAGCCAGACGGCGATCCACCACGAGAACGCGCTCGGATCGGTGATCGCCAGCACGGTGGTGAACACCGCGCCGATCTCGACCACGAACATGACCGGTGACTTGATCATCCGCCGCGGGTCGAGCTTGCGGACGGCGTCCGGCAGCGAGGACACCAACTGACGGGGGTCGAAGAGACCGGCGCCGACCCGTGGCGCGCTCCCGGCCGGCGGGGCCTGGACGGTCGTCACTGTGTGCTTCCTTTCGGATCCGAGGTCGCTCATGCGAGCGCCACCGCGATCGGTCCCAGCGCCAGCGCCGGGAAGAACGTCAGGCCGGCCACGATGATCACCGTGACGGAGTGCAGCCCGACGAAGAGCGGACGGTGCGTGGGCAGCGTCCCGGCGGTCACCGGGGTGGGCCGCTGCCGGGCCAGTGCGCCGGCCAGCGCGAGCACCAGCACCATCGTCGTGAACCGGCCGATCAGCATCGCCAGGCCGAGCGCGGTGTTGTAGTACTCGGTGTTCGCGGAGAGCCCGGCGAACGCGCTGCCGTTGTTGTTCGCGCCGGAGGCGAACGCGTACAGGATCTCCGACAGGCCCTGCGGGCCGTCGTTCAGCAGCGACGCCCTGGTGGTGTCGAACGACGCCGCGACGGCCGCGCCGATGAGCAGCGCGAACGGCATCGCCAGGATGTACAGGGCGACCAGCGAGATCTCGTACCGGCCGATCTTCTTGCCCAGGTACTCCGGCGTCCGCCCGACCATCAGCCCGGCCAGGAAGACGGCCAGGATGGCCAGGACGACCATGCCGTAGAGGCCGCTGCCCACGCCTCCGGGCGAGACCTCGCCCAGCATCATGTTGAGCATCACCACGCCGCCGCCGGCGCCGGTGTAGCTGGCGTGCATCGAGTTGACGGCGCCGGTGGACGTGCCGGTGGTCGAGTTCGCGAACAGCGCCGACGCCCAGACGTCGAAGCGGACCTCCTTGCCCTCGGTGGCCGCGCCGACCGCCTGCGGCACCGTGCCGGCGTGGTGCACCTCGGCTGCGGTGACGGCGACCAGTGCGGCGCCCCAGAGCACGGCCATCGCGGCCAGCACCGCGTAACCCTGCCGCTTGTCCTTGACCATGACGCCGTACGTGCGGGCCAGGGCCACCGGGATCACCAGCAGCAGGAAGATCTCCAGCAGGTTGGTGAGCGCGTTCGGGTTCTCGAACGGGTGCGCCGAGTTGGCGTTGAAGAAGCCGCCGCCGTTGGTGCCGAGCAGCTTGATGACCTCCTGCGAGGCCACCGGCCCGCCCAGCACCGATTGGGCGGCGCCGCCCAGCGTGGTGACCTCGTAGGGCGCGGTGAAGTTCTGCACCACCCCGCCGGCCACCAGCACCAGCGCGAACACGAACGCGATCGGCAGCAGGATGCGGACGGTGCCGCGGGTGAGGTCGACCCAGAAGTTGCCGAGCCGGTCGGTGCGGTGCCGGGTCAGCCCGCGGATCAGCGCGATGGCCACCGCGAGGCCGACCGCCGCGGACAGGAAGTTCTGGACGGCGAGACCGGCCATCTGGGCGGTGTAGCCGAGCGTGGACTCACCCGCGTACGACTGCCAGTTGGTGTTCGCGACGAACGAGGTCGCCGTGTTGAAGGCCAGGTCCGGCGGCATGCCGTCGAAGCCGAGCGACATCGGCAGCAGGTCCTGCACCCGCAGCATCGCGTACAGCAGCAGCACGGAGACCGCGGAGAAGCCCAGCACCGAGAGCAGGTACGTGCTCCAGCGCTGGTCCGCCTCCGGGTCCACCCGGACGATCCGGTAGAAGGCGCGTTCGACGGCGAGGTGGCGCGTCGACGTGAACACCCGCGCCATGTAGTCGCCCAGCGGCCGGAACGCCACGGCCAGCAGGACGAGGAGCAGGGCGATCTGCAGCAGGCCCGCCGCGGTGGCGCTCATCAGAAACGCTCCGGGAAGAGCAGGGCCACCAGCAGGTAGCCGACCAGCAGCACGGCCACGATGAGGCCGACGACGTTCTCGGCGGTCACGGGCGGACCTCCGGACGGGCCGGCGCCTCGACGGCGGCGTCGGCCGAAGCGGCGTCGGCCGAAGCGGCGTCGGCGTCGACGCCGTACCGCCGCCCGAGCCGGTCAACGCCCGCACCGAGGAGGGCCATCGCGATGAAGAAGATCACCGTGAGGCCGATGAAGGCGACGTCTTGCATGGACACCCCTGAGGGAAGCTCAGGCCCCGCCGATCGGGGCCAGCGTTGGTACACAACCACCTGAAGGCGCTGGTCGCGGCGTGGTTAGCGGCCTCTTAGCGGCTCCGGGCGGGTGTCTTGACGCCGCGTTAGCGGCGCACGGGGGTGGGGCTGTCCCCACCATCGAGAGTGGAGTGGGCCTCGCTGTGCCGGCGGCCGTGGCGGACCAGGCTTGACCCGTGCCCTCCACCGCCCCGCCGGCCCGGTTCGCGACCGTGCTCGGCCTCGCCGCGGTGGCGCTCGTCGTCGCCCTGCACTGGGTACTGCCGGTCACCGATCCGCAGTCCGGCCGGGTGACGGCGGCGAGCGCCGCGGCCGTCGTGCTCGCGGCGCCGCTCGCACTGCTCGCGGCCGGCATCGCGGGCTCCGGCGGGCTGCCGCTGCTGGCCCGGGCGGCGGTGCCGTTCGCCGTCGTCGCGGTGCCGCTGATCGACGGCGCGGCCCGGCTGCTGTGGCTTCCGGCCGCACTGGCGGTACTGACGACGGCCCGACCGGCGCTGGTCCGGCTGCACGCGCGCGGACGCGGCGCCGAACTGGCGGCGACGGCCGCGGCGGCGATGCTGGCCGACCTCGCGGGGTCGCCGGTGGCGGTGGTCGCGGCGGTGTGGCTGGCGGCGTACCAGACCGGCGTCCTGGTCCGCGCCGGCACGCTGGACCGGCTGCGTCCGGGGCACGCGCTGACGGTCGCCGCCGCGGGCGCCACGGTCGGCGCGGCCGGGGTACTGGCGGCGGCGCTGGGCGGGTCGGGGTGGGGTGGCGGAGGCGCCGGGCCGGTGCCGTCGGCCACGGTGCTGCTCGGCTGCACGGCGGCGCAGCTGGGGCTGGCGCTGGCCGCGCGGCCGCTCCTGGACCGGTGGACGGCCGGTGCGCCGGTGACCGCCGGGCTGGCCTGGCTGGGGCCGCGGCTGGTCGCCGTCTACCTGTGGCAGCTGCCCGCGGTCGCGCTGGTGGCCGCCGTCGCGGTCCGGGTGGCCGGGTACGCGCCGCCGACGGCGTTCGACGCGCGGTGGCGCTCGGACCTGCCCTGGTGGCTGCTCTGCGCGGCCGTCGCGCTGACGACGGCGGTACACCTCATCGGCCGGGTGGGGACAGCCCCACCTCGCACTCACCGGGTGACCGGCTCGTCTACCCTGCAATCACACGGAAGGCTGGAGGCATGAACACGCAGATCACCGACCGGCCGCGGGCCGGCTGGCGGCAGGTCCCCCGGGACCTCGCCTACCTGCTGCCGGGGCTCCCCATCGCGATCGCCTCCTTCACCATCATGGTGACCGGGTTCTTCCTCGGCGCCGGGTTGTTCGTCCTGGCGTTCCTCGGCCTGATCGTGTGGATCGCCATGCTCGGCACCGCGCGCGGGTTCGGCGTCGCCGAGCGGGCCCGGGTCGCCCTCATGGAGGACCGGCCGGTGGGCCCGGCCTACCACCGGCCCGCGTCCGGCAAGGGCCTGGGCCGGCTGTTCAGCTACCTGCGCGACCCGCTGGCCTGGCGCGAGTGGGGCTTCGGCATCCTCATCCTGCCGATCCGCTGCTTCACCTGGAGCATGACCATCGCGTGGACGTCCGCCGCGCTGGGCGGCACCACGTACGTCCTGTGGGAGTGGTCGCTGCCGCGCGACGACCCGGGCAACGAGACGCTGGCCGAGCTGATCGGCCTCGGCGACGGCCGGCTCGCCGACGTCGCGCTGAACACCGCCATCGGCCTGGTCTTCCTGGTCACGTTGCCGTACGTGCTGCGTGCCTTCGCGCTCACGGAGTCCTCGCTGGTCTGGGCCATGCTGACGAACGAGAACGCGGCGCTGCGGGCCCGTGCCGACGAACTGAGCCGCAGCCGCCAGGCGGTCGTGCAGGCCGAGGCCGACACCCTGCGCCGGGTCGAGCGCGACATCCACGACGGCCCGCAGCAGCGCCTCGTCCGGCTCACCATGGACCTCGAGTCCGCGCAGCGCCGCTTCGAGGACGACCCGGAGGCCGCGCGGCCGCTGCTCGAGGGCGCCGTCACGCAGACCAAGGAGGCGCTGGCCGAGTTGCGCGCCGTCTCCCGCGGCATCGCCCCGCCGATCCTCACCGACCGCGGGCTGCCGGCCGCCCTGGCCGCCGCGACCGCCCGGTGCCCCGTCCCGACCACGCTCGACGTCGGGCCCGACCTCGCTGAGCGGCTGCCGTCGGCCATCGAGAACGCGGCCTACTTCGTGGTCACCGAGTCGCTGACCAACGTCGCCAAGCACTCGCAGGCGTCGGCCTGCGCGGTGTCGGTGGTCCGGGTCGACGACGTCCTGCACGTCCAGATCGCCGACGACGGCCGAGGCGGCGCGCACCTGGGCAAGGGGCACGGCCTGGCCGGGCTCGCCGACCGGCTGGCCGGCGTCGACGGCCGGCTCGACATCGTCAGCCCGCCCGCCGGCGGCACCACCGTCACCGCCGAACTGCCCATCCCGGCCGCGAGCACCACACGATGAGCGACGACGCCCCCCGGCCCCGGGTGACCTGGCGGCAGATCGGCCGTGACCTCGGCTATCTGCTGCCGGGCCTGCCCATCGCCATCGCCTCCTTCACGCTGATGGTCACCGGGTTCTTCCTCGGCATCGGCCTGGTCGTGCTGGCCTTCGTCGGCCTGCTCATCCTGATGGCGACGCTGCTGACGGCGCGCGGGTTCGCCCGGGCCGAGCGGGCCCGCGTCGGGCTCATGGAGCGGCGCGAGGTCGGGCCGGTGTACTACCAGCCGGCCCGCGAGCGCGGCCTGTCCGGCGTGCTGGAGGTCCTGCGGGACCGGCAGTCGTGGCGCGACTGGCTGTACTGCGTGCTGATCCTGCCCGTGCGGGTCTTCACCTGGTCGGTCACGATGGTCTGGCTGGGGCTGACCATCGGGCTGTCGCCACTGATCGCGCTCGCCTGGGCCATCGCCGGTGGCGGCGGGTTCCGTGGGCTGCCGCTGGCGCTGGCGCACATCCTGCGCGGCATCGCGGTGCTGGAGTCGTCGCTGGTGTGGGGGCTGCTGACGAACGAGACGGCGGCGCTGCGGGTGCGCACCGAGCAGCTGAGCCGCAGCCGTCAGTCCGTCGTCGCCGCCGAGGCCGAGATGCTGCGCCGGGTCGAGCGCGACATCCACGACGGCCCGCAGCAGCGCCTCGTCCGGCTCACCATGGACCTCGAGTCCGCGCAGCGCCGCTTCGACGACGACCCGCAGGCCGCACGGCCGCTCGTCGAGGAGGCGGTGCAGCAGACCAAGGAGGCGCTGGCCGAGCTGCGCGCCGTCTCCCGCGGCATCGCGCCGCCGATCCTCACCGACCGCGGCCTGCCCGCGGCGCTGGCCGCGGCCACGGCCCGCTGCCCCGTCCCCACCACCCTCGACGTCGACCTCGCCGACGGCGAGCGGCTGCCGGCGGCGGTGGAGAACGCGGCCTACTTCGTGGTCACGGAGTCGCTGACCAACGTCGCGAAGCACGCCGACGCGTCGGCCTGCGCGGTGTCGGTGCTCCGGGTCGGCGACGCGTTGCACGTCCAGGTCTCCGACGACGGCCGGGGCGGTGCCCACCTGGGCAAGGGACACGGTCTCGCCGGCCTGGCGGACCGCCTCGCCGGCGTCGACGGCCGGCTGGACCTCGCCAGCCCGCCCGGCGCCGGGACCACAGTGTCGGCCGAGCTCCCCCTTCCCGTCGCCGGCTGACGCCGGTCCGGGACACCGTTCGGGGCCCTCAGTCGAGGTC
>NZ_QVAI01000018.1 GCF_003427025.1 Jiangella endophytica | reverse complement strand
CCTCTATCGGAGCTCGGAACCAGAGCTGCAGTCCACCTACGACGCCGTGCAGACCCATCGCCTCGACACGGGCCGGTCGCGGACCACCCGGTGATAGCGTCGCCCTCATTTCACGCTGCCCGTCGTGATGCCCTTGACCAGCGGTCGCTGCAGGGCCAGGACGAAGAGCACGATCGGGGCGAAGATGAGTACCGCGGTCGCGCACAGCGGCCCCCAGTTGATCTCCTGGTACGTGATGAACTGCGACGCGTAGACCGTCAGCGTCTGCGCCTCGGACTGGCCGAGCACGAGCGGGACGAGGAACGCGTTCCACACCTCGATCGCGGTGAAGATCGCCGCGGTCGCCATCCCCGGCGCCACGATGGGGATCAGCACCTGCCGGAACAGCTGGAACCGGCTCGCGCCGTCGATGGCGGCGGCCTCCTCGATCTCCACGGGTGACGACCGGAAGAACGCCAGCATCAGCCAGGTCGCGAACGGGATGTTCAGGCCGGTCATGATGAGGACGAGTGGCAGAGAACGGTCGTAGAGACCGACCTCGCTCACGATCCGGAACAGCGGGATGACCAGCACGATGATCGGGATCACCTGCACGATCACCATCAGCGACGCCAGCGTCCGCCGTCCGGGCAGCCGCAATCGGGCGAAGGCGTACCCGCCGAGCGTCGCGATCACCACGACCAGCGCGGTGGCGGCGACGGTGACGATGAACGAGGTGAGTGCCGCCGACAGGAACGCCGGGTTGTCGAAGAGGCCCGAGTAGTTGCTCCACGTCGGGGTGAAGTCGAACGCCCGGTCGGCGCTCGCGATCGCGTCCCGGTTGTTCTTGAGCGAGGTGAGCACGACCCACAGCAGGGGAAAGATCGCGTAGGCCGCCGCGATGCCGAGGACCAGATAGGTCAGGCCGTGTCTGAGGGTTCTCGACCGCCGGTTCATATCTTCGTCAGCCGTACGTAGAGGAAGTAGACGGGGAACATGATCAAGGCCAGGGCCAGCGCGATCGCCGCTCCGTGCCCGAACTGGAAGAACTGGAACGTCGAGTTGTACGCCTCGAGGGTGACGCTCTGGGTCGCGGTCCCGGGTCCGCCCTGCGTCGTCGTGAAGATGTGGTCGAAGATCCGTGCGATGTCCACGCAGCGCACGAGCAACGTGATGACGAGCACGGGACGCAGCATCGGCAGCACGACGTAGCGGGTGGTCTTCCACCAGCCCGCGCCGTCGATCGCCGCCGCCTCGATCGGCTCCTCCGGGAGGCTCGTCATGCCCGCGGCGACCAGGAGCATGACGAACGGGACGTTCATCCAGGAGTCCACCATCACGACCAGCAGCCGGGCGAGGGTGGGATCGGCCAGCCAGTTCGCGTGGATCCCGAACACGCCCTGGATGGCCTGCACCACGCCGAGATCGGGGTTGAACATGAAGTTCCACGTCAGCCCCACCACGGCCGGCGTCAGCAGCATCGGGATCAGCAGGATCGTGCGGGCGATCCTGAATCCGCGCAGCTGCTGGTGCAGGCACACCGCCAGGAGATAGCCCACGACGAACTGCGTGATCAGGCCGGCCAGGACGAAGATCAGCGTGACGCCGAGGGCTCCGGCGAACTGCGCTGTGAACACGGCCTGGACGTAGTTGTCCAGGCCGACGAACGCCGGGTACGGGGCGGTGAGGGTCTGTTCGGTCAGCGACATCCAGACCGCGTAGCCGGTCGGGACGATGCCGACCGCGAGCACGAAGACCCAGATCGGACTGACGTAGCCGAGCGCGCGCAGCGACGCGACCAGCCGCGGCCTCCTGGCGGGAGGGGTCGTGTCCGCCCGGCCCGGCCGGTGGACGTCGACGGCCCCGGCGGGTGGGGCGGCGCTCATCCGCCGTACCGTCCGGCCTGCACGAGGATGTTGGTGAGATCGTCCTGGATCTTCGCCATGCCCTCGTCGAGCGAGAGCTGACCGGTGGCCATGCTGTTGATCGTCTGGCTGATCACCGAGATGATCTGCGCGGTCTCGGGGATCCGCTCGATGGGCGCTCCGGTCTCGGCCGCCGTCCCGACCGCCGTCAGGTACGGCAGCTGGGTGGTGTAGTCGTCGTTCGTGGTGGTCGACGTCCGCGCCGGCGGCGGCGCGCCCGCGTCGATGAAGGCCTTCACGTTGTCCTTGCCCAGCGCCCAGGCGGCGAAGTCCCAGGCCGCCTGCTGGTGCGGCGACGACGGGGAGATCCCCAGCAGCCAGCCGTTGAGGACGTTGATCGAGTCGTACGGTCCGCCCGACTCCATCGGCAGGTCGGCGACGCCGAAGGTCTCCGCGACCGCCGACTGGCTCGGGTCCGCCACGGTGCTGTACCAGCCCGACGCCGCGGTGAGCTGGCCGACCTGCAGTTGCGAGAAGGCGTTGATCATGTCGGCCGACGCGCCGGTGCGTGAGCTCTCCGGCGTGTACTCGACGAGCGACAGGAACCGCTCCATGACCTGCCGGTTGATGTCGGTGTCGAACTGCGGCTCGTAGCTCTCGGGATCGAGCAGGCGGCCGCCGGAGCTGTAGAGCATCTGGTTGTAGTAGTGGGCCGAGACCGCCGGACCGTACGCCGAGGCCCAGCCGTAGTGGCCAGCGGCGCTCAGCGCGTCGGCGTTGCCCACGACCTCGTCCCAGGTGGTGGCCGGCTGCAGGCCGAGCTGCTGGTAGAGGTCGGTCCGGTAGAGCTGCACGACCGGTTCGGTCGACAGCGGCAGCCCGTACGTCGTGCCGTCCTGCTTGGCGTACTCCTGCAGGCCCTCGGGGAAATCGGCGTAGTCGTACTCGTCGTCCTCGCCGAGGAAGTCGTCGAGCGGGAGCAACGCGCTCGCGGCTGCGATCTGGGGCATGGTGAACCCGTCGAACTGCGCGAGGTCGAACGTCTGCTGGCCGGACTGCACGGCCAAGATGATCTTCGTCGGGAGCTGGGCGGTCGGCACCTCGACGAACTCGATCGTGACGCCGGTCTCCGCGGTGTACTCGGTCGCCAGCTCGCGCAGGCCGGTCGCGCTCGGGCTGGCGGAGACGAGCACCGTCAGCTCGTCGGCCGGCTCGTCATCCTGAGGCGTGTCGTCCTGCGCGCCCGGGCTGCCGCAGGCGACGAGAACCGTTGTCGTCAGCGCGGCTGCCGCGGCGAGTAGAAGCCTGACCCTCATCGTCCGTGCCGCCTCTCGTGTCGTCGGTGCGCCACCTGATGTCGGTCCGGCGTGGCGCACATCACGAGAGTGTCAAAAGTTTTCCGAACACGCAAGCACCTCGAAAATAATTTACACCTCGGCAACTCCGGCCGGCGGCGGTCGGGCAGGGCGCGCACCACCGGTCGGCCCGCTGCCCAGAATCGCCCTGCTCGTTCCTGCGTTCCCGGGTCCCGCCTACGCGCCGCTGCAAAGCGACAGGCATCACGGCATCAGCGTGGCGTCGCGTTCCGGATCGGGTCCCGGCTGACAGGTCATGCCACAGGACGTCGACCGGCCTCCTCGCACCGATCGTCCTGGGCGCCTCCAACATCCAGGACGACCCCGACGTCGTCGGAAGCAACCACGACCAGGTCTCAACGCCGGGAGGTCAACGGCACGGCTCTTCGCGCGGATCCGTTGGCGTAGCGGGAGGATTCGACGGAGTCGAATGCGTCGTTGCCGGTAGTGGCCCCGGCCGGGCGGTCCTTCGCGAACTACGCGTTCTGAACCCGGTGGTCTCGTCGTGTGAGGATGGCCGGGTGAGAGCGGAGACCGCGTACCACGATGCCCTGGGCGAGCACTTCGCCGCTCGCGCGACAGGCGGCACCTATAACGCCTATACCGATCGACCGGCCATGCTCGAGCTCGCCGGCGACGTGCGCGGCCTCGACGTTCTAGATCTTGGATGTGGAGCGGGCCATTACGCCGCTGAACTGGTGAAACTGGGTGCCGTGCGAGTCGTGGGCGTCGACGGAAGCGAGACCCTCTTGCGCGCCGCGCAACAGCGGCTCGGCGGCCGAGCCGCCCTGCATCACCACAACCTGGAGGAACCACTGGCCTTCTTGGCGGACCAGTCGTTCGACCTGGCCGTGATGGCCCTGGTCTACCACCACATCGACGCACGAGCACAGCTGCTTGACGAGCTTCGCCGCGTTCTGCGACCTGACGGCACACTGCTGGTCTCCACCACCCACCCCACCAGTGACTGGACCTACTTCGGCGGTTCCTACTTCGCCGACGACCGAGTCGAGTTCCCTGTCGGTGACGGCCTCACCATCAACTACTGGCGGATGACACTTCAGAAGTTCCTCGGCGAGTTCCTCGGCGCCGGCTTCGTGCTGGAAGAGTTGGTTGAACCTCGGGCGACGGAGGAAGCTCGGCTGGTGGATCCTCGTCGATACGACAGGACCCATACCGCACCGACCTTCCTCGCCCTCAGGCTCCGCCGCCCGTGACCGAGCAAGCATCCACGAACTGACCCGTACCAGGAACATCGACGTGGGCCACATCCGGGCCACGCGACCCAGGCGCGCCCCACATCCAAGACACTCTGAACCGCCGCGGGGTTCCGGACACCCCCGGTCGGTTCAGGGCGTTGCGCCACGCTCGGGACTACCCAAATACGTCTGGACGCCCTGAGCCGGCCAGGCGTTTGGCGGACCAGACGCGACCGCGTCGTCTCATGTTGTATCGGGGGTATCCAGCATCCCGGCGATGGCCAGCGTCGTTCGCCAGTTCCGGACCGTCAGCGACTCGTAGACGGGAGTCCCGAGGAGATGTCTGGCGAGACGGCTTCGCGTGGCATGAGCGGTCAATCGGCGGTGGTAGAGGGCCGATTCTCCGGCGTGGACGTCGTCCACGCCGGGGTTGAGGGACACGTGGGGTTCGACGTCGCGTCGCGTAGTTCCCAGGTAGAACCAGACGTCGTATCGGTACGTGTCCGGCTGGTCCCCGAATCTCGGTGGGGCATCCGCGAGTATCGTCCGAAACGCCGCAGCATCACACACCAGGACCCGGATGAGCTCGGCATCCACGGTGAATGCCTGGGGCAGTTCGCGTTCGATGTGTGCGGCAACGTCTTTCGCGCTCGCTTCGGTGTCGAGCACGATGTTGCCCGTCTGGATGTAGGTCCGGACATTCGCGAAGGACGCGGCGAGGTGAACTCGCAAGTCGGCCATCGATACCGTGTTGCGGCCGCCGACGTTGATGCCGCGGAGCAGGACGACATAGCGCATTGGGTCTACCTCCAGTCTGGTTCGCGCCTTCGACGCAGCGTGCCGGAATCCAGGCGTCAGCGTTCGTCCACTTGACGACATCGATGATCTCGGCGCCGGCGGGCCGTGAGGCAGATGGCCAGGTTGGCGAGCGCTCGGCGGGTCTGCTCGGCGACACATGGGCCGACCACCCGGCCGTCGGGTCCCACACCGTTTCTACCCCCCGGATGTAGGTCAGGTCTGCGCCGGCGGGCACCCGGACCGCGCACGTCAATCCCGGACTCGAGTGACGGGACTGCGGATTCATGTGCGTCGGTGGCGGTTCATGACGTGCCGTCCTGCGGGCAGGTGGCGGCGAAGTGTGCGGCGATCTCGTCGCTGGTGGTGAGCCAAATTCCGCTTCGCCCGGCGATATGGGCCAACGCTCGGTCGAGGTATTTCGCTCGGAACGGATGGCCGATGACGAAAGGGTGCAGCGCCAAGGCCATCACGCGGCCGGTCGCGGTCTCCTCGAGCATCTGGTCGACCTGGTCGCGGACCATCACCTCGAAGTCGGGGCCGCTGAGGCCTTTCATCGTGAAGATGCCCAGATCGTTGAGTTCGACCGAGTAGGGCACGCTCATGACTGGAACGTCGGTGAACCAGTAGGGCTGCTCGTCGTTGGTCCAGTCGAGGGAGTAGGTCAGGCCGTGGTGGGCCAGGAGCCGTGGAGTTGCAGACGTCTCCGTCAGCGCTGGGCCCAGCCACCCGCGGGGCCGGGCACCGGTCGCGGTTTCCATCGTGTCGAGGATCGCGGCCAGCTCGGCCTGTTCGGAGTCGACGTCCATGCCGGTGTGGAGTACGGAGTTGGTGCGGCCGTGTGCGACCAAGGCCCAGTCACGAGACAGGCTGGCCTCGATGACCTGCGGATAGTGGTGGACCGCCTCGGAGTTGAGCAAGGCGGTGGCACGCAGCCCGTACGTGTCCAGGAGTTCTGCGACCCGCCAGAACCCCACCCGGAGGCCGTAGTCTCGCCAGCCATAGTTGAGCGGATCTGGGACAAGCTGGGCGGTGGCGTCGTTCAATGCCGTGGACGGCTTGTCGACGTGGAAGTGCTCGATGTTGAGACCGACGTAGAACGCGAGCTTGCTGCGGCCGGGCCACATGACCGGCGGACGGTCGACGATCGGGCTGTATTCGAACAGGTCAAACGTGCTCATGGCTGGATTCTTCAGCCTTCCACGCAATGAAGGGGAGCGATGGTTGGTGCCGCACTCATGGTTCCCCCAAGGCTCGGCAGCGACCGTATGCTGGACGCCGCACGGCGACAGTAGGGAGCGACCGGTGAGTGAGGATCGCGAGACCCTTGCAGACTTCCTGAGGACCCGACGAGCGAAGGTTTCTCCGGCCGATGTCGGCCTTCCGCCCGGGCTGCGGCGTCGCACGCCTGGCCTTCGACGCGACGAGGTCGCTGTCCTCGCCGGGATCAGCGTCACCTGGTACCGGTACCTGGAGCAGGGTCGCAGCGTCCAACCCTCCGACCAAGTCCTCGACGCGCTCGCCCGGGTGCTGCTGTTGTCCGAGGACGAGCGCCGTTATCTGCACCTACTGGCTTCGCGGACGCCCGACCGTCAACGGCCGCTGACGGCCGAGATCTCCGGCGCGGACATCATCCGGCAACTGGTCGTTCTCAACGAGGACAACCCCTACCCGGTCTACGCAGCCGACATCAGCTGCGACCTGCTCGCCTGGAACCCGTCCGCGGACCGCTACTACGACGGCTTCGGTGCGACCGCGTCCGCGGCCCCCAACATGCTGCGCT
This sequence comes from Jiangella endophytica, assembly GCF_003427025.1. Classification (GTDB taxonomy): domain Bacteria; phylum Actinomycetota; class Actinomycetes; order Jiangellales; family Jiangellaceae; genus Jiangella; species Jiangella endophytica. The sequence goes on along the minus strand of NZ_QVAI01000018.1, from coordinate 156,935 downwards.
GGTTGTTGTTCGACGACGAGGCCCGGCGGCGGCTTCCTCAGTGGTCCGCCGACGCATGCGACGTGGTGCACCGCTGGCGGCCACTGGTGGCGGCTCATGGCGACGATCCGCGGGTGCGGGCGAGAATGGAGGAGTTCCGGAACTCGGGAGAGTTCCGCGAATGGTGGGATCAACACGACGTGCAGCTCCACCGCAGCCGGACCAGATTCTTCGAACTTCCCGGACGCCCTACGGAGGCCTTGCGACTTGTCGTCGTGCAAGCGCCGGAGTTCGTCCCCTCTTTCGTGGTGTTCCACGTCCCGACCGACCCGACGCGCAAGGAGCAGCACCACGACACCCGCCGCATGGTGGGCGACGTCGCTGCCGGCCAGCTGTGAGTCTCGGGGTCGGGGCTCGGTCTCCACACCGCCAGTTCGTCGCCGCCAGCGGCCTCTCCGCGCGGAGGCGTCGAGGTCGGTGCAGGAGGTGGCCGAGGCGCTGACCGACTCGAACTGCATTCCAGGAGCCGGGCGGGCTCGCCGCTCAGGTCGAGCGGAGCCCGGGGGTCGCTCCGGCGTCGCGCTGACGTCTGCGTGATCGAGGGTCCGCGCCGGACGTGACGTTACGTCGATACCATGACGCGTATGGGTACCCAGAAGGAGATCGCACGCCGCGCCGGGGTCTCGGTCTCCGTCGTGTCCGCCGTCATCAACGGCACCACGCACACCCGGATGAGCGACGAGACGCGTGCCCGCGTCGAGGCCGTCATCGAGGAACTGGGGTACGTCCCGAACGACGCCGCACGGGCCCTGCGCCGGCAACGCTCGGGGACGATCGCCGTCGTCGTCGAGAAGATCGAGAACCCGATCTACCGCGACATGTTCCACGGTATCTACGACGCCGCGGAGGCGCGCGGGTGGGCGGTCGTGCTGGGCGACGCGCGCTGGATGCGCTCCGGCAGCCACTTCCTCGCGCGCCTGCTGGGGCAGGGTTCGATCGACGGCATCATCCTGCGGAGCGAGGGCCTCATCGACGACGAGGTGCTCGCCCACCTGCGCGCCCGCCCCGCCCCGGTGATCGTCGTCGAGGGGCGTCACGCCCCGGACGGCCGCTGGCTGGCGATCGACGACGCCGCGGCCGGCCGCGTGGCGACGCAGCACCTGCTCGACCTCGGCCACCGGGATATCGAGTTCGTGGGCGGCGAGCGGTGGGTCCCGACGATGGAACGGCACCGGGGTTACGCCGGCGCGATGCTCGACGCCGGCCTCGAGGCGCGTGATGCGATCCCGACCGGCCACGGGTCCGAGGCAGGCGCCGCGGCCCTCCAGGAGGTCATCGACTCCGGCCGCCGGCCGACGGCGCTCGTAGTCAACAACGTGCTCGCGGGCATCGGCATCTACGCGGCGGCTCACGATGCCGGCATCTCCATCCCGGACGACCTCTCCGTGATCGCGATCCACGACGCGGACGTCGCCGGTGACGTCCGCCCCGCGCTCGCGACCGTGCGCATGCCGATGGCCGAGCTCGGGGCACGCGCCGTCGACGCGATCGCGGCGATCCTGGAGGACTCGCCGACGCGGTTCGGCCTGGTCGACGAGCCCGCACCCGTGCTGATCCCGCGCGCTAGCACCGCGCCGCCTCCGGTGTTGCCGCGCCTCTGGTGAGTGGCTGACGCATCGTCGCGTCACGAATTGAGTCACAGCCTTGACGTGACGATGTGTCCTCGGTTACGTTGACGCGACGATACGTCAGCGTCCTCCGTCAAGGGGCGACGCCGGACCGTACGCGGACGCCGCACTCGGAAGGACACTGTTGACCTCCACCACCGCCACGCCCCGCTCCGTGCTCCTGCGCTCGTCGTGGGCGAACGTGAACATCGGCGACGTCGCACACTCGCCCGGCCTCATCGCCGCCCTGCTCGACGCCGAGCCCGATGCCCGCATCACGCTGTGGCCGATGCGCCTCGGCGAGCGCGAGGAGGCGATGCTCCGCCGGGTGATCCCGACCGTCACGATCGTGCGGGGCGACCTCGACGAGGCCGGGGTGCCGACGACGCCGGAGCTCGCCGAGGCGTGGGACTCCGCGGACCTCTTCGTGCACGGCTCGGCGGCGAGCGCCTCGCTGGTGCCGGAGCTGGCCGTGTGGCGTGAGCGGTCCGACCGCCCGTACGGCTATGGCGGCGTGACGGTCGACCCGTTCTCCCCGCCTGCCTGGGGCTCGCTCGAGCGGTTGCGCGTCATGACGCAGGACCTGCCGGCGACGTTCCTCGAGGACGACGCCCGCGCGATCATCGACGGCGCCGAGTTCCTGTTCGCGCGGGACTCGATCAGCCTCGAGTACCTGCGCTCCCAGGGGGCTCGACCCGGGGTGCTCGAGTTCGGACCGGACGGCACGTTCGCCTATCGCTACCGCGACGACGCTGCCGCTGACGCCTTCCTGGCCGCGCTGGGTCTCACGGCCGGGGAGTTCGGGTGCTTCGTGCCCCGGCTGCGCTACACGCCGTACCCGGACATCTACGGAACGGAGCGCACCCGGGAGTTCGACCGCCGGTACGCGATCAACGCCGGCACCGTCGGCCTCGACCTCGACACTCTCGCCGCCGCGATCGCCACCTGGGTCCGTTCCACGGGCCAGCGGGCCGTCGTCGTGCCCGAGATGAGCTACGCGGTGGAGTTGGCACAGGACGAGCTGTTGCCACGCGTCCCGGACGACGTCGTCGACCAGGTCACCGTCCTCGACCGGTACTGGCCGCTCGAGGAGGCGAGCGCCGTCTACGCCCGCGCCCGCGCCGTCGTCAGCATGGAGTGCCACTCGCCGATCCTCGCGTCCGTCCATGGCACGCCTACGCTCTACGTGCGTCAGCCCACCGACACCGTCAAGGGTGAGATGTTCGCCGACCTCGGCGGGACGGACGTCGTCGTCGAGATCGAGCCGGACGGCCCGGAGGGCGCGGCCGCGGCCGTCGAGGCGCTCCTCGAGGACGAGGCGGCATCCCGGGCGACGTCGTCGGCCATGAACGCCGCGGCCGTCGGTCGCCTGCGGGAGGTCGCCCGCACCATCCTGTTCGGCGAGGGGGCAACCGAGTTCACCCGAGGGGACCGGGAGGCAGACCTTGTCCCAACTCGCTGAACGACCGCCTCGGAAGTCCGTGCGGAAGGGCTCGTCGCCGGCGGCGACCACCCGCCCGGCGCGACGCCCCGGCCAGACCCTCGCCCGCTGGCGGCGGGACCGGCTTCTCCTGCTGCTGGCCACCCCGGGCGTGCTGGTGGTGCTGTTGTTCCACTACCTCCCCTTGCTGGGGAACGTGATCGCGTTCAAGGGGTATCTGCCGTTCTTGACGATCTCGGAGAGTCCCTGGGTCGGCTGGGACAACTTCGAGGTGATCTTCTCGGGTGACCCACTGTTCCTGAACGCGTTGACGAACACGTTGATCATCACGCTGATCCAGGTTCTGTTCGTGTTCCCGCTGCCGCTCGCGCTCGCGCTTCTTCTCAACGAAGTCATCTCCGAGCGGCTCAAGCGGATCGTGCAGTCCGTCCTCTACATGCCGCACTTCCTGTCCTGGGTGATCGTCGTCGCGTTGTTCCAGCAGATCCTCGGGAACGCGGGCATGGTGAACACGCTCCTGCGAGAGCACGACATGACGACGTTCTCCATCATCGGCGTGCCGGAGCTGTTCGAGGTCCTGATCACCAGCCAGGTGATCTGGAAGGACACCGGGTGGGGCACGATCATCTTCCTGGCTGCCATCTCGCGGGTCGACACCTCGCTATACGAGGCGGCGGCGATGGACGGCGCCGGCGCGCTGCGGCGCATGTGGCATGTCACGCTGCCGGCGATCCGGTCGGTGTTCATCCTGCTGCTGATCCTGCGGCTCGGGGACGCCCTCACGGTCGGCTTCGAGCAGATCATCCTGCAGCAGGGCGCGGTCGGCGCGACGGCGAGCGAGGTCCTCGACACCTACGTCTACAACCACGGAATCGTCGGCGGCAACTGGGGCCAGGCGGCCGCCGTCGGCCTCACGAAGGGTGTCATCTCAGTGCTCTTGGTGCTGGGTGCGAACAAGCTCGCGCACAAGTTCGGTGAGCGGGGGGTGTACCACAAGTGACCACGACCTCTCCCCTGGGGCTCGGGACCAAGCCACGAAAGGCGAGGCCGTCGACGTCCACCGGGCGCCCGGTCTGGATGGGGCCTCCGAACCGGGTGCTGACAGCCATGCGCGGCCTCATCCTGACGATCGGTTGTGCCGCCGTCATCCTCCCTTTCCTCGCCGTGGTCTCGACCTCGCTCGCCACGCAGGCGGAGGTGACCGAGAACGGCGGTTTCGTGCTGCTCGTCCGTGAACCGAGCCTCGCCTCCTACCAGGCGATCCTGTCCGGCGGCGTGGTCACCCGGGCACTGGTCATCAGCATCCTCGTGACCGTCGTCGGCACGCTGCTGTCGTTGGCATGCACGATTGGGCTCGCCTACGCGCTGTCACGGCCCGGATCCCTCGGCTCACGCCCGATCTTGCTGGCAGTGCTCTTCACGATGCTGTTCAGCCCCGGCATGATCCCGATGTATCTCGTGGTCAAACAGCTCGGCCTGCTCGACAACCTGTTCGCGTTGATCCTTCCGGTGCTCATCAACGCCTTCAACGTCATCGTCATGAGGGAGTTCTTCCTCGACATCCCGGACGAGCTCATGGAGAGCGCCCGCATCGACGGTGCGAACGACCTCACGATCCTCGCGCGCATCGTGTTGCCGCTGTCCAAGGCCGTGATCTCCGTCATCGGGCTGTTCTACGCCGTCGGCTACTGGAACGCGTTCTTCAACGCCCTGCTGTACATCAGCTCGCCCGAGAAGTGGCCCCTGCAGCTGGTCCTGCGGACCTACGTCGTCAACGAGACCCCGATGGGTGTCGACCAGGTCTCCGCCGGCTCCGACAGCCTGCCCCCGCAGCTGTCCATCCAGATGGCGATCCTCGTCATCTCCGTCGTCCCCATCCTCCTCGTCTACCCGTTCCTCCAGAAGCACTTCACCAAGGGGCTCATGATCGGCGCCGTCAAGGGCTGACCACCTGTTCTTCATCCCGTCCTCGATGTAGCGGAAGGAATCCCATGTCCGGCACTATCTCTCGTCGTAGGTTCCTGGGCGCCACCGGCGCTTTCGCGGCGATCGGCCTGTTGGGGGCCTGCTCAGGCTCGCCGAGTAGTCAGTCGCCGAATGGAGGATCCACCGGTGGCGGTGGTGCCGGCGACGGACTGCTGCCGACGTTCCGGCCATTCGACAAGTTCCCGCCCGACCTTGCCTCGAGCAACCCGGATGTGTCCCCCGGCTACTTCTCGTACCCGGCTCCACCCACGGCGGTGACCAGTGGGGTTCCGGCATCCGGTGATCCGATTCGGGCGCTGACCTTCACCTATGATCCGGTCGCTCCGGAGCTTTCCCACAACGCGCTGTGGCAGAGCCTCAACGAGGCGCTCGGCACCGAACTGGACCTGGAGTACACCCCCGCGGCGGAGTACAACGCCCGGTTCGCGACCACGATCGCCGGCAACGACCTGCCCGACCTCATGGCGATCAAGGGTCAGCAGCAGCAGATGCCGGCCATGCTGGCCGCGAAGTTCACCGACCTCACCGAGTACCTCTCCGGTGACGCCGTGCTGGATTACCCGAACCTCGCGGCGCTGCCGACGCCGGCCTGGCTGAGCACCGTCTACGACGGCAAGCTCTGGGGCGTGCCGGTGCCGCGCTCGCTGATCGGCAACGTGCTGTACACACGTGCGGACATGCTCGAGCGGGCGGGCCTGTCCTTGCAGCCGGAGTCGCTCGAGGAGTTCACCGAGATGGCGCAGGCTCTCACCAACGATCGGGAGGGCCGCTGGGCCTTCGGACAGACGCCCCTGACGGTGCTGCTCGAGACGAACGGCATCGCGAATCTCTGGTCGGTCGACGGCAGCGGCGCCTTCACCTTCAACGCCACGCTGCCGGGGTACGAGCAGGCCCTGGCCGACGCGGTCGCCCTCAACGACCTGGGGGTCGTGCACCCGGACGGCAATGCCGTTCAGAACACCCAGCGCAACGAATGGATGATCGCGGGCACGACCGCGTTCCAGATCGGTCTTTACGCAGGATGGCCCAAGTTCTACGTGCAGGGAGCCGACATCGAGGGATTCCGCCTCACGGGCATGCTCTCACCCGCACGCGAGGCCGGCGGGGAGATGGTGCGCACGGCCGGCCCCTCGATCTCGCACTTCTCGGCGGTCGCCAAGCAGGACGACCCGGAGCGCCTCGCCGAGATCCTGCGGGTGCTCGACTGGCTCGCCGCGCCTTTCGGCAGCACCGAGTACATCACCCGGCGGTTCGGCAAGGAGGGTGAGACCTTCACCTTCGACGGTCCGGATCCGGTGCTCACCTCGCAGGGCATCAACCAGGCGACGCTGCCGGTGCGGTACATCACGGAGAACTCGCCGGTCATCTTCGAGTCGCGCAACGAGCAAGCCGTCCGGGATCAGTTCGACCACCAGGAAGCGGGTCTGCAGTACACCGTGCCCAACCCGACGGAGGGGCTCTACTCCGAGACCGCCGTCAGCGAGGGTGCCAGCGCGCAGCAGGCGCTGACCGCCACCGAGGTCGAGATCGTCCTGGGAAACCGGCCGGTCTCCGATTGGGGCGCCGCGGTCGAGAGCTACATGTCCGCCGTCGGCAACACGATCAAGTCCGAGTACGAGGAGGCGTGGGCTCAGCTCAACGGCTGACGCCACGGATGGTCCGGCGGCGAGTGCGTGCTGGTCGGCCACATGTGGTGGCCGACCAGCGCGCCGTCAGGTGTGACCGCCGCCGGTTGCTCGGTCGCGCGGGGTGCTGGTGAAGCACCGGGTGGACACCTTCACAGCAAAGGAGTCACGGAGATGCAACGAAGCACTTCTCGGCGGAGGCGCGGTCGTGTCCATGCGATCGCCGGCGCGACAGTCACGCTGGCCGTGGTGGCGACGGGACTGTCGTCGGTGCCGGCCGCTGCGTCCGACATGTCGGATCTCGGCGAGCTGCTCGACCTGACCCGTCCGGAACTCGCCGGCGTCGCGGCAGAGCTCGCGGCCGGCGATGAGGCGGGCGCCGCCGACGAGCTCAAGGCGTATTACGCGGGCCGCACGGGCATCGGGTACCCGACACCGGGAGCGGCGGGAGTCGGCGACGCGACTGCCGACGAGCTCGCAGCTGGGATCTTCCGGTTCGGCACCGAGACCCGCGACTTCTACGACGACGCCGAGCAGAGGATCGACGTCGACTGGCAGGACACCTGGGGCGGGACGGAGACCGCCCCCGGCAGCGCACAGGTCCTGATGAGCGACTTCGCATTCATGCCCACACTGGCGAGCGCCTACGTGAAAGAGGACGACCCGGAGAAGCGCGCGGCGTATGCGAAGGCGTGGATAGAGATCTCACTGGACTTCTTCGCGGACAACCCGAGCTGGCCGCAGGCCCGCAATCTGTCGGCCGGCAAGCGGATGAGCCAGCTCATCAGCGCGTTCTCCGTATTCCGGACGGAGCCGACCACCGACGCGGGCGACCTGGTGACGTATCTGTCCGGCGTGCACGAGACGACCGACATCCTCACGCAGGTTCTGCAGCGACATGTCGGAAACAACTGGTACATGTCGATGGCCCGCTCGATCTACTCCGCGGGGGTGTACCTGCCCGAGTTCACGGCATCCCTCGGCTGGGAGTCGTTCGCGGTGCGCTCCGTCGAGCGGTTTCTGCGCGCGTACATGCAGAGCGACGGCGTGTATCGCGAGCCGACGTTCAACTATCAGGCCTACGTGGCAGACCTGATCAACACCATGATCGTCGTCGCGGATGCCAATGGGCGGACACTTCCCGACGCGATCATCCAGGCGGCGGACTGGATCGCGGACGTGCTGTTCGCGACCCGGAAGCCGGATCTCGAGGCCGCGCTGATCGGCGACACACCGAACACCGACGCGGGCAGGAGCGCCATTCGGGCGACCGGTGCACGCAACTCGTGGTCCGATTTCACCTGGGTCGCCTCCGGTCGAACCGCGGGGACGACCCCGACACTGGGGTCCACGCTGTATCCGATCAGCTACGCCGTTCAGCGCTCGGGGTGGGACGCCGATGCGCAGTACATGCTGATCAACAACCACAACTCCAGTTACACCGCCTCGCACCGGCATCCGGACGACCTCAGCCTGGAGATGTCGGCGTACGGACGTGCGCTGATCGTCGACTCCGGAGTGGGCGACTACAGCGCGACCCCGACGAACGACTGGATGCGCAGAACGACTGAGGCGCACAACACGATCGAGGTCGACGGAAAGCCGCAGGCCGCCGGCGTCGCCCGCACGATGTCGCTCTGGCGATCGAGCGCGGGTCTCGACGTCTACCGCGGTCAGGCGATGGGCTACCAGCCGATCGCGCACGATCGGGTCGTCTACTTCGTCAAGCCCGGCTTCTGGGTCGTCTCCGACGACCTCACCGGTGACACCGCCGCGCACGACTATCGGCAGCTCTGGCACTTCCCTGGTGACCCGGTCACCGTCGACTCGGCCACGAACGTCGCCACGGTCGGGTTCGACACCGTGCCCGGCACCACACCGGGTGCCGGGGTGCAACTCGTTCCCGTGGCCCCGGCCGGCGTCGAGGTCGCGCCGAGAGTCCACGAGGACGGTGCCGTGCGCGTGGGCGAGGACGTGCTCACGGACGTCGACTACCTGTCCTACGACTGGTCCGCCACCGGCGCCACCGGACTGGACACCATCGTGTTTCCCGGCAAGGCCGGCACGGCGCCCTCCGTGACGGCGGCCCGCATCGAGCTGCCTGGGGTGGATCACTCCGTGGCGACCGCGATGGAGATCGACCTGCCGCACTCGACCGGCCGCTTCTACCTCTCGCGCGAGGCGACGCCCTCGTCGCGGGAGTTCGGGACCGCCGCGACCGACGCCGAGACCGCGTATCTCGAACGTGCCGGGCACGACAGGCTCACGCGGTACGCGCTGACCCGAGGCTCGTCGCTGGTCGACGGCGGGGACACCGTGATCGATGCGTCGGGAGTGGTGTCCGACGTGAGTGTGGAGCTGCGGGGCGCGACCGCCCAGGCCTCGCTCGGGGACCCGTTCACCGGCACACTCACGATCAACGCGCCGCAGGCGAGAGTGGTGAAGGTGAACGGCACCCCGACCGCGTTCACTCGGGCCGGTGACCTCGTCACCGTGACGGTCGGGCCGGCCTTCGCACCGACGCCGGTGCTCGACGAGGAGTTCGAGGACGCGAGCCTGGACCGCACCGTCTACGCCTTCGACAGCGGATTCGAGGGCTGGACGCCGGTGCAGGGCACCTGGGAGCTGGGCGGCGATCCGTCGAACACCACGCTGGCACAGACCTCGAGCGCGGACATGCAGGCGTTCGCGATGCTGCAGGACGTGCCGGATGACGTGATCGTGTCCGCGGACATCGTTCCCGGGACCCGCACCCAGACGACCGCCCGGACCGGCCTGGCGTTCCGCTACCAGGATTCACGCAACTACTACCGAGCCAACGTTCTCAAGACGTCGACCGGCGCGACGCTGCAGCTCGTGAAGGTCTACGACGGGACGTCCACGCTCCTTGCGGAGACCGACGTGGACCTGAACGCCGACGCCGCGCACACGCTGACCGTCTCCGCGGCCGGGCGTCATCTGGTCGCCACCGTCGGCGAGACGTCGATCTCCGCAACCGACGGCCAACTGCCGACCGGCGGGGCCGCGGCCTACACGCATCGGCGGGCCGCGACCTTCGACGACATCACGATCACCGAGGCACTCGATCAGGCGAACTGGCGTGGAATCGGGGGCCAGGTGTCCGTCGGCTCTGGTCAGCTGACCCTTACGCCAGCCGATGGCCGAGCGCACGTGCTCGCCGAATCGACGCTTCCGGAGCGGTTCTCCCAACAGTGCGACTATGTCGCGGAGACCACGGTCACGATCAACGGCGTCGGCACTGCCGGCATCTCGCTGCGCGACACCTCGGACTCCTACGGCTACCGGATCCACATCGGCAGGACGAGCAGCGGTAGCCGATACGCGAGCATCATCCGCGAGGCCCACAGGTCAGGCCCGGTCACGGTGGACACGGTCTCCCTCAGTGACCCGCTCAACGGTCCGGTTCGGCTCGGCGCCGCCGTTCAGGGCGACCGCATCACCGCGACGTTGAACGGCGTACAGATCCTGGAGGGTCGCGACACCGTGGTGCGAAGCGGTGGCGTCGGGCTCTACGCAACCACGCAGAGCACGTTCGACGACCTCACCGTCGCCCAGTCCTGCGAGTAAGCGCGCGCCCATCCACGAGGTCCGGCAGACGACGCTGCACGTGGGTGGTTCGGCGGCAAGACCTGCCGCCGAACCACCCTGCTGTGCCCTCACGACCCAGACGCCCATCGATCCAGAACCGTCAACTCAACCGGAGGACGGATGATCTCGCGTGACCGTGATGGTTCCCGTGCCCATCACACCCGCAGTCGCAACGCCCCGCTCGCCGGTGCCCCCGACACCCGCGCCACCGCCGTCGACCTGCCCGTTCCGACACCGCCCGCGGACATCGCGGCGCTCATCACGCCGGGCCACCCGCGCCTGATGGTCGACGACGCGGCGCTCGCCGGGATCGCTGAGCGCATCGCGCGCGACGACCTCACCGCGCAGTTGTACGACGAGCTGATCGCGCAGGCGGACGCGCTGCTCACCACGCCGGCATCCGAGTATGAGTTCCCCGACGGGCGCACGCTGCTCATCGTCACCCGCGAGGTCCAGTGCCGCCTCTACGCACTGGCGATGGCGTACCGGCTCACGCAGGCCGAGCGGTACGCGGCGCGTGCCTACGAGGAGATGGCGGCCGTCGCCGCGTTCCCGGACTGGAATCCGGAGAGTTTCCTGTCCGTCGCGGAACTCATGAACGCGTTCGCGGTGGGCTACGACTGGCTGTACGGGTACCTCGACCAGGCGCAGCGCCAGGTCGTGCGCGACGCGATCGTCACCTTGGGGCTGAAGCCCGCGATCGCACAGCACGAGTCCGGGGCGACGTGGACCACGAGGACGAACAACTGGAACATCGTGTGCAACGGCGGGACGATCATGGCCGCGCTCGCCATCGGCGTCGAGGTGCCGGAGCTCGCGAACGAGGCGATGCACCTCGCGTTCGACTCGCTGCCGGTGGCGCTCGCGCAGTACGGGCCGGACGGCGGGTACCCCGAGGGCGCCACGTACTGGGGCTACGCCACGCGGTTCCTCGTGCCGGTCATGGCGTCGCTCGAGACGGCGGTCGGTGACGACTTCGGTATCACGGAGATCGCGGGGCTCGACCGCACGGTCGACTTCGGGATCCACATGACCGGTCCGGCGGGCCAGCCGTTCAACTACTACGACGCACCCAGCAACGGCCGCCCCGGGCGGACTGCCGCACACTGGCTCGCCGCGCACTACGGCGAGCCCGCCTACGCGTGGTGGGCCGAGCAAGGTGCCGCGCGGCCCACCACGCGTCCGCTCCCCCCGCTGCACCTGATGTGGCAGGGCCTGATCGATGCCGTGCCGCCGGACGAGGCCGGCCTGCCGCTGGACCGCGAGTTCGAGGCCGTCTCCACCTTCCTCTCGCGCAGCGCGTGGAACAGCACCGCGAACTTCTTCGGGTTCAAGGCGGGGAACAACGCGACCAGCCACGCCGACCTCGATCTGGGCACGTTCGTGCTCGACGCGCTCGGTACACGGTGGGCCACGGAGCTCGGGCCGGAGACCTACGCCCTGCCCGGGTACTGGTCGGCCGGTCCCGAGGGCCGACGCTGGACCTACTACCGCAAGCGTCCCGAGGGACAGAACACGCTCGTCATCAACCCCGACGCGACGCCCGGTCAGGCCGTCGACGCGAGGGGGACGATCGTGGCGACCGGCTCGAGCCCGGACGCGAGCTTCGCCGTCGCCGACCTGTCGGAGGCGTACACGGCACAAGGCGTGACGAGCTGGCAACGCGGCATGGCGCTGATCGACGGCCGGACCCGCTTCGTCGTGCAGGACGAGGTCACGGCGTCCTCCCCGGTCGAGGCGTGGTGGTTCATGCACACGTCCGCCGGCATCGACATCGCGGCTGACGGCCGGTCCGCCGCGCTCACCCTCGACGGCCGGCAGCTGCGAGCCGTCCTGCTCGATGCGCCCGACGGCGCCCGGTTCTCGGTCATGGACGCCGTGCCGCTGCCGACGTCGCCGAACCCGGACGGCCAGACGCCGAACCCCGGCATCCGCAAGCTCGTCATCACGGGGCCGGAGGCGGCGCAGTTCCGCCTCAGCGTGCTCCTCGAGCCGCTGCCCACGGGCGTGCACGGGCCGGAGCCCGCCGTGACGGACCTCGCGGACTGGGCGGTGGCACCCGCCCCCGATGTCGCCCCGGCGGACCCGCGCTCCCGGCCATGACCGCGGACGGGGCCGACGGCGCGCGTCACGGTCGAGCAGGCCACTGCGTGGAGAGATCGCGGTCGTGGAGCGCGAGCAGCGCGAGCGGTCCGGATCAGCTCCTCAGTCGAGGCAGAACTCGTTGCCCTCCGGATCGGTCATGACGATGAAGCCGACGCTCTGCCACGCGTCGGGTTCGAAGCGCCGGACCCGCGTGGCGCCGAGGGCGACGAGCCGCTCGCACTCGGCCTCGAGCGCCGCCATCCGCTCGTCTCCCTTCAGGCCGGGTGCGGCACGGACGTCGAGGTGGACGCGGTTCTTGGCGACCTTGTCCTCGGGCACCTGCTGGAAGAACAGCCGCGGGCCGTCGCCGTCGGGGTCCTCGACGGCGGAGCTGCTGTTGCGCTGGCTCTCCGGCACCTTCATCTGCTCGAGGAAGTCGTCCCAGGCGGCGAGCGGGTCGGCGCCGTCGGGGAGGTCGACACCGGGCGGGGAGGGGTGGACGTAGCCGAGCACGTCACGCCAGAAGATCGACAGCGCGCGTGGGTCTTGCGCGTCGAAGGTGACCTGGATCTGCCGGCTCATGGGCCGCTCCGTTCCGTCGTCGGGATGCGTACGGCGTCAGCCTGACACGGAAAGCGGACAGGATCGGTCCGCTGAGTCGGTCTACTGTGGGTCGCATGTCCGGCGACGACGACCTCGGCACGACGGAGCGGGTGCTGACCCTGCTCGGGCTGCTGCAGCAGCGTCAGATGTGGACGGGGCCGGAGCTGGCCGAGCGGCTCGGGGTCACGCCGCGCACGGTCCGGCGCGACGTCGAGCGGCTGCGTGCGCTCGGCTACCCGGTGCGTGCCGCCAAGGGTCTCGGCGGCGGCTATCAGCTCGGCCCGGGACAGGACCTGCCGCCGCTGCTCCTCGACGACGAGGAGGCGATCGCGACCGCCGTGTCGCTGCTCGCCGGGGCGGGTGGCGCGGTCGCGGGCGCCGGTCCCGCCGCGCTGCGGGCGCTGACCAAGCTCGACCAGGTCCTGCCGGTGCGGCTGCGGCACGAGGTGCGGGCGCTCACCGGCGCCATCGAGGCCTTCGGCGGCGGCCGGACGCCGGTCGACCCCGACGTGCTCATGGCCCTGGCCCGAGCCTGCCGCGACGAGGTCGAGGCCGGCTTCGGCTACCCGTCCGGCGACGAGGTGCGGCAGCGGCGGGTCGAGCCGTACCGGCTGGTCGCCTCGGACCGACGCTGGTATCTGTTCGCCTACGACCTCGACCGTGACGACTGGCGCACGTTCCGCGTCGACCGGATGACCGACGTGTCCGCCCGGGCCTGGCGGTTCCGGCCTCGTCCGGCGCCCGACGCGGCCACGTACGTGCAGGAGAGCGTGGCGAGCCGGGTGTACCCACACCAGGCACGCTTCCTCGTCCACGCCCCGGCCGACACGGTGCGGGCGCAGGTCCCGGCGTCGGCGGCGGTCGTGCGGCCGCGGGGGAGCGGGCGCAGCGAGGTGCTCAGCGGCGCCGCCGACCTCGACCGCGTGCTGATGCACGTCGTCCTGCTGGGCCACGAGTTCGAGGTCATCGACCCGCCCGAGCTCGAGCAGCGGTGCCGGGTGCTCGCCGAGCGACTGCGGGCAGCCGCAGGTGCCGGACCCGGCGGCAACGGCTAGATGTGCGCGGACGTGTGGATGTTGTCCGAAACGGTCCGGAGGCACATCAGTTGCACCCAGCCTGGGCCGATGGTTGGCGACGCCGGGCATCGCCAACCATCGACGGTCGCGACCGAACACGTGCCGGGCTCGACGGGCGTCGAGGTTCAGTCGTCCGGGCCTTCGAGGTCACCGGCGCGCGGGTTGGGTCCCTGCGGGTTCGGCCCGGGTCCTGATGCCGGCAGGCCGAGCGATGTCTTGACGTGGCGGTTGTCGACGGGGCGAAGGCCGCGGCGGTCGTACACCCAGGCATCGAAGTAGTTGACGGGTGCGACCAGCGGGACGCCGAAGTCGTCGAGGACGGACATCAGCTTCGGCACCTCGTCCTCCTTGACCGCGTCGTGGAGGCCTCCGAAGAGGTCGAACCCACCGCGGGCGCCGAGGTGATGGGGCATGCGGTATCGCGGACCGACGGTGGGAATGACGACGCGCGCCTGAGTGACGACCCGTGACTCTGGTTGCCACACGTCGAACGTGCGCAGGTCCGCGGCCTCCATCGCGTGCCCGAGGTTGCTGAGTGGCGCGCCGCGGTTCTCCTCGTCGACGATGTGTTCCTTGGTGAGCTCCGGCCTGCCTGCGCCGCTGTCGGACAGGAACATCGTCAGGACCTGGCCCGCTGCGTCGATCTTGAGCCGGAAGCCGAAAGGCTCGATGCCAGGTGACTTCAGCGACCGCCGAACGTCTCCAGCAGAATCGCCCGCTCGGCCTCGGTGAGGTTGGTGCTGATCAGGGTGGCGTCCCGTCCGTGGAACCGCTCGCCCAGCCGGTCGACGTCCGCGTCCTCGGTCACCATGAACAGCGCCGAGGTGCCGGGAACGACCTCGGTACGGATGCGTTCGAGGTCGCCCTGGGTGATGCCGGTCCCGTCGGTGGCCTTCGCGAGCGCGCCGATGCCGGCTCCGATGATGGCTCCGGCGACGGGGATCAAGAAGAGAGCGCCGCCGAGGATTCCCCAGAGCGCACCCCAGCCGGCACCCCGCTTCGTGCTGTCGTGCGTGTGCTCGAGCGCGGGCTTCTCCGCACCTTGCCGCCAGCTCAGCACCGCGTGGTCGACGATCTTCACGACCCCATCGGCCTCGGCGGCCTTCAGCGACGCTGCCGCCCGGGCCGCGCCTTCCGGATCCTCGAACTTCCAGACCGTGAACGTGGTCATGGTTTCCTCCTTGGGAACCAGTTGGCTCGCTGTGACGTCGGGCGTGTCGATTGGTCCAGGTCATCCGATGTGGGCGGTCATTCGTCTTCGTCGTCGAGGTCGACCAACCACTGCTTCGCCTCGAAGATCTCGTCGGGTTCGAAGACCTTGATGTCGCCGGGCATCATCCATCCGAACGCCTTGATGCTGTTCTCCAACCAGTCGGCGTCGGAGACGACCGCGACCTTCCTCCAGCCCTTGAGGTGCCGCGCCCACAGCTTGGTATCGGCCCACATCGCTCCGGCCGAGTAGGAGAAGCCGCTGTCCAGCACGTACAGCAGACGCACGTCCTTGCGCTCGAGCGCGCTGCTGACCGCCGGGACGAGCACATTGCGGTAGTCCTCCTCGGTGACCTCCCCGACCGCCTGGACGCCGATGGTTCCCGGTGGCATGTCATCAATCACCCTGATCATGACAATCTCCTCGGAACGCGCTGCTCGATGCTCGGGAAGGCCAGCCCAGCTCGCGCGGTGCTGAGGGACTCGCCCGGCGGACCCGTCGGGCTGAGATCGCACCCGAATGTCTTGACATCGAACCACCGGCCACGATCGTGAGGAATCACCCAGCTCGGGTGAATGAGATCAAGCTGGGCGTACCTGAAGCGCCGAGCCAGAGGAGGGATATGAGAAGTCCCGACCATGGCTCACATCGCCACTACCAGCGACTCTGGCATCGGCCTCGCTCGCCGTGGCACCGCTGAGCAACACTATCCACACCATTTCATGCCACGGCGGGGAACCGGAGCCGGGCTCACGAGGCCTGCCGCAGGTCGTCGTGGTCGAGTTCGACCTCGCTGTGGACCAGCGCGGTCAGTTGCTTGCTGAGTCCCGGCACTGCGCAGACAGTAGCCATGGAGTCACGTCCGTGCTCGCTGCCGTCGAGGTCGAGCACACGTGCTGTCGGCCTGGTCTCATGACCAGTTGTCGATGTGCGGGTCGTGGGGGCCTGGCGTCCCGGTGCCGGTCTCGAGCAGCTGCTTGAGGCTGATCAGGAACACGGCCCACTTGGTGCTGCAGTGGTGCATGAACTCCACCGGCTCGGCCCAGCCCCGGTGCTTGAAGAGCAGGATCGTGTAGTCGCGGTCCTGGGTGATGTCGAAGGTGATGTGGGTGCCGAGCCATTCCTCCGGGCCTCGGGTGACTTCCCAGTTGACGTGCTCGTGGGGTCGGAGCTCGACGAGCTTGACCTGCATGCCGGTGCCGATGTCGAGGAGGCCGCCCTCGGTGGCGTCGCCCCGGGTGTCACTGATCCACCAGGATGCGACTCCGTCGCGGGTGGCGATCGCCTCGTAGGTCGCCTCGGTGGTGCCGTCCTTGATGCCGATGCGGTGCAGGATGTCGACCATCGTCGTCGTTCCCTTCGTGGGTGGTGGTGCGGGTGGTCTGTCTTGGTCTCGACGGCCCTGGGCGGGCCGTGGCTACATGTCTTCGGCGATCTCCTTGATCGCGGCAAGTCGTCGATCCCAGGCGGCGCCGACGGCCTCCAGGCGTCGTGCGGTGGCGCTGAGCTCCGAGCCCAGCACGCGGTAGCGCAGCTCGCGCCCGGCGCGCACCGGCTCGACCAGTCCGACCCGCTCGAGGATGGCGAGGTGCTTGGCGATGGCCTGCCGACTCACCGGGAGCCGGGTGGCGAGGGCCGATGCGGAGGCGTCACCCTCGCCGAGGGCGGTCAGGATGCTCCAGCGGGTCTGGTCGCCCAGCGCGGCGCACACGTCGACCAGCGCGTCGGTCATCGGGGGGCCTCGAGCAGGGCGACCAGCTTGTCGAGCTCGTCGTCCCAGCCCTCGCGATGGCTCTCCAGCGCCCCGGCGGGATCGGTCAGGGCCTCGAACCCGGACTCGACCACGGTGAGCTGGGTGCCCTCGTCCACCGGCTCGAGGGTGAAGGTGAACACGGTGGAGGGTCGGACGTCGAGGTCGTCGGTGACGGCGGCGTCGGTCTCGTCGTTGCCCCATCGGTAGGAGACCATCCGAGGTGGGTCGATCTTCTCGACCCGGATCGGGACGGTGACTCCGTCGGGCCAGGTGATGGTCCCCTGGGCGCCCGCGGCGCCACCGGGCAGCACCGTTTGCCCGAACCACTGAGAGATGCGCTCGGGCTCGGTCACGGCACGCCACACTTTGTCCACGGAGGCGGCGATGTGGATGGTGCGGCGCACGGTGAGGGCGTCGTGGTCGACAACGGATGTCGGGTTGGTGGTCATGTCGGCAGTTCCTCTCTTCGGGGGTTCAGGGTTCGGCTCAGGCGTCGATCGTGTCGGGCGACGGAGATTCACTCTTCTCGGTGACCTGGGGTGGCCGGAGGTGGCGCGTGGCCACGGACACCCCCACGGCGGCGGCAGCGATCACCGCTCCGGTGAGAACCGCGGCAGCGAGCCCCGAGCGAGCGATGGCCACACCACCGAGGAGGGCGCCGACGGCGTCGCCGGCGCTGGCAGCGGAGGCGGGCAGTGCGGCGGCCAGTGCGGCGCCGGGCCCTGCCAATCCCATCACCCGGGTCTGCATGGCCGGCGCCAGCCCCATCGCGAAGAGGCCGACGCCGACCACGGCGAGGAAGGCCACCGGCGCGTGCGCACCGAAGACGTACATGAACAGCAGGGCGACGGTCAGTCCGACGGTTCCCACCACCAGCGCGCGCACAGCGTGGACGTCTGCGAAGCGTCCACCGGCAGCCGAACCCAAGGTGGTCGCGATCCCGAAGGCGAGCAGGAAGAACGCAACCGCCGGGCCGGAGACCCCCGCGGTGTCGCCGAGGTAGGGCACCAGGTAGGTCAGGGCCGACTGGACGCCGGCGAAGACGAGGCAACACAAGGCCAGCACCGCGAGCACCCGCGGCGCCAGGGCGTGGCGGAGCTGCTCGCCGGCCCCGCGCGTTCCTGCGGCCGGGATCGACGGAAGGCTGAGGCGCGCGGCCAGCAGGACCACGACGCCGACACCCACGATCGCAAGGAGCGACGCCTGCCATCCGAGGTGCTGCCCCACGAGGGCTCCCATCGGCAGGCCGAGCGCGCTGGCCGCGGCGAATCCCGAGATCACCGTTCCCATCGCGCGACCGGCACGATCGGGGGGCACGACGCTCGTCGCCGCGGTCAGCGCCGCCGCGATGAACAACCCCTGAACCGCGCCGACGCAGACGCGGGTGGCTACGAAGAGCCGGTAGTCGGGCGCCACTACGGGCGCCAGGTTGAGCAGCACGAACAGCGCCGCGGCCCCGAGCAGGACGCTGCGACGGTCAAGCGGCGCGGTGAGGAAGGCCAGGACTGGGCCACCGAGGGCGACCCCGAGCGCATAGGCGGTGACCAATACGCCGGCCGCCGGGACCGTGATCGCCAGGTCGGCGGCGATCAGGTCGATGATGCCCATCACCAGCATCTCCGCGCACCCCATCGCGAACGCTCCCGTGAACAGCACCACCAGCACCGCGCCCGCACCACCGCGGGCCCTGACCTTCGGATCCATGGAGTCCAACCTTCCGTCGAGTGCAATCATATGGTTGCACATGGCGCCCACGAAATGCAATCGGCCGGTTGCAAAAAGCCGGGAGCGGCCCCTTGTTCAGCGGTGCATGGGGAAATAACGCCTGCTCCGGGCCATCAACCGCGTGCTCGACAACGGGTCCGCCGATCTCGGACCTCTGGTGGCCGCGGCCGGTCGAGGCCGGGCTGGACTACACCGCGGCCTCGGCCACTGCCGCATCTGCACAACGAAGCCGTTCAGCCTCACCGAACCGGACGGCATCACCTCAGGCGCAGGCTGCATCGATGTGGACCCGCGCAACCGAATCCTCGCCGGCCGGTGCTGCGTGTTTCGCCACGCTCACGCACCCGCCGGGAGTGAGCGCGACGCAGAGCCGTCGGGGCTGTCATAGTCGCGTCATGACGCGAAGGATGACTATCGTGGCCGCCGTGCTGGCCGCGCTGTGCACTTTGTCCGCATGTGGTGACGACGTGGGCGGCGAGGACGGGGCGAACCCATCGGCCGGGACCGAGGGCCAGGCTGGTGCGTCCGAGGATGGCTCGGACGGCGACGGGTCGAGCCCGTCGGCCGGGGCCGAGGACCAGGCCGGTGGCGCCGAGGACGGTTCCGGCGACGCCATCGAGTTGACGGGGGCCACGGTGGTCCCGGCTGATCAGAGCGACATCACTGCCGAGCAGGTCTGCGGGGCGATCCCCGTCGCCGAACTGCCGGTCCCGGTCGACGAACTCAAACCCTTCGACGACCCCTCGCTGGTCGAATGCATGATCGACCGCGCCGACAACGAGGACATCACCACCTCGGTGAAGTTCTCGGCCGACACCGAGGTCGGTGGTGACGGAATCACCATCGACGGTCGTGATGCCAGTGTCCTAGAGGCGCCTGGTGTTGGCTGCCTGGTGGAGTTCAGCCGAGGCGACGACTCGGTCAGCGTGGAACTGGCGACGGTCGAGTCCGCCGGCGCCGAGGGCATGTGTGACACCGCTCAGGCGATCGCCGAGGCTGTCGCGCCGTACTTCCCGGAGGACTGAGCCCGACCGCCAGCCGCTGAGCCCGTCGGGCGCGACCCGGCGGCCGCCTGACTTGGGTCACGCGGTCGGGTTTCGCCAGACTGTAGGGGCTGTGGCCTGGGGAAGCGGGTTCGGGTTGGTGCGTTTCACGCACTGGGCGGTGTCGGTTCAGGGTGCCGGGATGGTGTTCGTCCGGCGGGTCCGCACGGCGTCGGGCGCGACGGTGGTGCAGATCGCGGAGTACGCCGGCCGATCCGTCACAGGGTCTGCTGCCGCTGGGGATCGAGCCGACGCCGACGGTGGCAGGACTGGTGCCCGAGGCCGGCGAGCGGGTCCTGTTCGACGTTCCGGGGCAGCGCTCGCGTGGTGAGCAGGGCCGTGATGACCGCGCTGGTCGGGGTGGTCGTGACCGGCCTGGCCGGCTGGTGACGACGGGGGCCACGGCTGTTGTACGACGCTCTCACGGCGGTCTACGACGGGTTGGGTTTCGACGTGCTGGGCGATGAGACGTTCCAGAACCTGGTGGTGGCAGGTCGCCGCCAACTGTTTCGCCCACGCCACCTCGGCCGGAGACGTCTCACTGTGCCTGTACGACGTGACGACGCTCTACTTCGAGGCCGAGAACGACGACGCGCTGCGCAAGGTGGGCTATTCCGATCCACCAGCCCCGGCCACACCGACCTGCCGGTAACGGCCCAACCAGACTGGCGATGTGGGGTCGTCACGCGAGCCGTGGTCTTCCGTGGCGGTGCTGCCTCCAGGGTCGCGACCGCGCTGGTCCCGGTCAGACCACTCGTGCGGACCCGCCGCCACGATGCGGTGAGCAATCCAGGAGGAGGTGGGGGATCCGGCTCCGGGACGACGAAGCGGCGGGCCCGCTTCGGGCTCCGCCGCTGGTCAGGGAGTGCGCCATCAGGGACTCGAACCCCGAACCCGCTGATTAAGAGTCAGCTGCTCTGCCAATTGAGCTAATGGCGCAACGACGCTGAAGATTACCATCCCCACGCCGCGAAGCTGAAATCGTGAACCGATGCGGGCCCGGCGTGCGTCTCCACCTGATGTGACGGCAGGAGAGGGCTCCGACGACGAGCTGCTGCGCCGCATCGGGAGCGGCGACCGGGCGGCGTTCGAGGCGTTCTACGACCGCAACGCGGCGTGGCTCGCCGTCCGCATCCGGCGGCGGTGCGGCGACGCCGATCTGACCGCCGACGTCCTGCAGGAGACGTTCCTCGCGGTGTGGCGGGCGGCCGGATCGTACGCGGGCGCCGGGCAGTCGGGCGGCTGGCTGTGGTCGATCGCGACCCGCCGGCTCATCGACGCGCACCGGCGGCGGGCGGTGCGGGCGGTGGTCGTGGGCGAGCTGGACGACGACCGCGGCCACGCCGCCGCGCCGTCGGCCGAGGACGAGGTGCTGGCAGGTACGTACGACGCGGAGCTGGCGACGGCGCTGGACCGGCTCTCGCCGGAGCTGCGGGCCGTCCTGCAGGCCACCGTCCTCGACGGACTCACCGTGCGCGAGACGGCGCTGCTGCTCGACGTACCGGAGGGAACCGTGAAGTCGCGCGCCGTGCGGGCGCGCCGTCAGTTGAGGGAGGCGCTCTCATGAGCTGGCACGTGCCCGAGGCCACCCTGCGGGCCTACTCGGACGGACGTGCCGGCGACGCCGACGCGTGGTCGGTCGAGGCGCACCTGGTCGAGTGCGAACGCTGCCGGCACGCGGTCGGCGGCCCGAGCACGGACGCGATCGTCAGCGCCGCGCGCCCGGCCGCGCTGCCGCCGCAGGGCCGGGTCCGGCGGGCCGGGCGGTGGCGCGGCGCGGTGCTGCTGACGGCGTCCGGTCCGGCCGCGCGGACGGCCTGGCTGGTCGCCGCCGTGGTCGTGCTCGCGCTGGCGGTGGCGATGGACACGACCTGGGAGTCGCGCGGGTTCGCCTGGCTGACGCTGGTCGCACCGCTGCTCCCGGTCGCCGGGGTCGCGACGGCGTACGGCTCGGGCCTGGACGAGCCGGGGGAGATCGTCGCCTCGACGCCGGCCGGCGGGCTGCGTCTGCTGTTGTGGCGCACGCTGGCCGTGCTCGCCGTGTCGGTGCCGGCCGCCCTGCTCGCCGGGGTGTGGGCCGGGTCGCCCGCCGTCTGGCTGTTGCCGGCGCTGGGGCTGACGGCGGTGACGCTGGCGGTCGGCTCGGTGACGGGGCTCGGACCGGCCGCGGTCGCCGTCGGGCTCGGCTGGGCGGCGGCCGTCGCCGGTCCGTCCGTCGGCGAGCACGCGTCCGGCCCGCTGCTCGCTCCGGACGCCGTGACCGTCTGGATCCCGCTGACCCTGGCGGCGGCCGCCACCGTGGTCCTGAACCAGCACCGCTTCGCCCATCTCCGCCGTCCGAGCCGGGAGGCCTGACATGACCATCACGTCCACCCACGTCGACGTGCGCGACCTCGTCGTCCGGTATCGCCGGCGCACCGCGCTAAACGGGCTGGACCTGCGGCTCGGCGCCGGCGTGCACGGGCTGCTCGGCCCGAACGGCGCGGGGAAGACGACGCTGATGCGAGTGCTCGCGACGGTGGTGCGGCCGGCGTCGGGCGGCGTCACGGTCCTCGACGGCGACGTCACCGGCGACGCGCGGCTGCGCCAGGTCCGCCGCCGGCTCGGCTACCTGCCGCAGCAGTTCGGCTACTACCCGCGCTTCACCGTCCGCGAGTTCGTCGAGTACTTCGCCTGGCTCAAGGAGGTGCCGCGGGACCGGATCCCGGCGGCGGTCGACCGCGCCATCGAACGGGCCGGCCTGCTGGACCGCGCCGACGAGCGGCTCAAGCGGCTGTCCGGCGGCATGCTGCGGCGGGCCGGCATCGCGCAGGCGATCGTCAACGATCCCGACGTGCTGCTCCTCGACGAGCCGACCGCCGGGCTCGACCCCGAGCAGCGGGTCGACTTCCGCGAGCTCCTCCGCGTTCTCGGCGTCGACGCGTGCGTGCTGGTCAGCACCCACCTGGTCGAGGACGTCGCGGCGGCCTGCGCCGACGTGACGCTGCTGCACGAGGGCCGCGCAGTGTTCAGGGGGACGCCGGCCGAGCTGGCCGCGCGCGGGGCCGGCGGCGACGGCGACAGCCCGATCGAGCGCGGCTACACCGCCGTCCTCCGCGCGGCGCGGAGCGCCTGATGGGCCGAGTCGTACGCATCGACGTCCGCCGTGGCATCGCCCCGCTGGCGGCGCTGATCGTCCTCGGCGTCACTTTCGCGGTGTTGGTCACCGAGACCGAGATGTGGGCCGGTCGCTGGTCCGCGCTGGCCGGCTACCTGCGGATCCTGATGATCGTGCTGGTCCCGCTGGCGCTGGCCGCGGGCGCGTGGCAGGGCGGACGCGAGCGGCGGCGGCGCCTCGGTGAACTGCTCGCGACCACCTCGCTGCCGCCGTGGCGCCGCCTCACCGCGGCCTGGGCCCCGGTCGCGACCGGGGTCGTCGGCGGCTTCCTGCTGGCGGGCGGCGTCGTGGCGGTCCCGGTGGCGCTGGTCGCGACGTACTCCGGCGGCGGCTGGTGGTGGCTGGTCGTCGTCGGGGTGATCGCCCTCGGCGCGGCCGTCGCCGCCGGGTTGGCGATCGGGACGGTGCTGCCGTGGCGGCTGACGGCGCCGGTCCTCGGGCTGGCCGGCTACGTCGTCATGGGCGCGGTCACCTACGCCAGGGACAGCCGGGTCTGGCTCAGCCCGGCGCTGGACGACGCCGCCGAGGCGTCCGTGCTGCCCCTCGGCGACCACGTCGCGCAGGCGGCCTGGTTCGCCGCGATCGGCGCGACGGCGCTGGCGGTCGTGGCCAGCCGGCGGCGGTGGCCGGCGCTCGTGCCCGCCGCGGTCGCCGTCGTCGCCGGAGCCGTGCTCGTGTCCGGCCCGGCCGACCGCTGGCGGGACGACGCGGCGGCGCGCGAGCCGGTCTGCGCCGGCACCGAGCCGCGGGTGTGCGCGGGCCGGGAGGTCGCGTTCGTGCTCGACGACTTCCAGGCCTACGCGGGCCGGACGCTCACCGTCTACGCCGGCATCGAGGGCATCCCGGACACCGTCGGCGCGGTGACGGCCTACCGGCCCGCGCTCGGCGACGATGCCGCCGTCGTCTCGGTGCGGCCCTACCTCACCTGGCGCGGCACGCTCGCGCCGACCGGCGAGTACGAGGCGGACCTCGAGACCGACCTGCGCTACGGCGTGCTGCCCAACCGGTGGTGCTACGACGGCGAGGACCCGCGCGAGGCGGACGCCGTCTGGACCGCCGCCGACGTCGCCGTGCGCTGGAACGGTACCGACCTGGTCGGCGAGGTCGCGAACGTCATGGACGACGACGGCAGCATCTTCTGGTTCGGCGGGGTGGGCGCCGATCCCGCCGTCGCGGCGCTGGCCGAGCGCCTGCGGGCGCTGCCGGACGCGGCCCGGTACGACTGGATGGAGCGCTACCTCGTCGCCGGCGAGGCCTGTGACCCGGCGGCGCTGGACGCCCTGCTGGACGAACTGCGGTGATCCGGCCGCACCTGCGGGCGCGGTACGTGCCGGGCGTCGCCGCCGGGCTCGTCGTGGTCGCCGCCCTCGCGTGGGCGGCGGCCGAGTGGCTGTCCAGCCGGCCGTACCTCGACGGCGCGGAGGCGCGGCCGCCGGTCGCGGCGCTGGCGCCGGTGCTGGCCGCCGTGCTGGTGTCGGTCACGCTGGCCGGCGCCGACGAGGAGCTGGAGCGGTCGACGGCGCGGCCGTGGCGGGCGATCCGGCTGGCGCACGTCCTCGTCGGGACGACGGTGTCCGCGGCGGCGCTGGCGCTGACCGGGCTCTGGGAGCCGGCCCGCTACGGCGCGTACGAGCTGGCCCGCAACACCGTCGCGGCCATGGGCATGGTGACGGTGGCGACGGCGCTCGCCGGGGCCGCGCGGGCCTGGGCGCCGGTGATCGCGTACACCGGCGCGGCGTACCTCGCCGCACCGAAGCCGGTGATCGCCGGGACGGCCTGGTGGACGTGGCCGGTGCAGCCCGCGTCGGCGCCGGGCGCCTGGTGGGCGGCGGCCGCCTGGTTCGCCGCCGGGCTCGTTCTCTATGCGCGCAACGGCGCGCGCCCGACGGCCGACCGGGACGCCTGATCGGCGGGCGCGCGCTGTGGCAGGGTAGAACGTATGGCCAACCCGCCCGAACGCCGTGAGTACGACATCGACATCCCGGCCGAGGTGGAGCCCGGCACCTATGCCGACTTCGCCTCCATCTGGCACACCGCCGACTCCTTCGTCCTCGACTTCGCCGTCCTGAAGCGTCCGCCGAAACCGTCCGTCGGCGAGGACGGGACCCGGGTGCTGAAGGTGCCGACCCGGGTGGTCACTCGCGTGCGGGTGCCACCGAGCCAGGTCTTCGAGATCATGAAGGGCCTGGAGAAGCAGCTGTCCATGTGGGAGCGCAGCCACGGCGTCAAGCGCCGGGCACCGGAAGACTCCTAGCGCGTGGACAACGTCCTGCGCATCGTCATCGGCCTGGCCGGGCTGACCGGGGCGGCCTGGTCAGCGGCGCGCACGCAGCGGCTCCGCCGCCACGGGCGGCCGGCCGACGCCGTCGTCCGGGAGTCGACGCTGCACCATCGCACGGGCGGGCAGGGGGAGCGCAGCAGCCGCTGGGTGTCGACGGTGTCGTTCCGGGACGAGGACGGCGCGGAACGAACGTCGACCCTGCCCGGACGGCTCACCGTCGGTGACACGGTCCCGATCCTGTACCCGCCGGACGGATCGGGCCGGGTCGTGCGGGCGGGTCGAGGCTCGTTCGCCGAGACGTTCGCGATCCTCGGCGCGACGGCCGCGGGCATCGCGCTCACGCTGCTGATCTGAGCGGACACACGCCCGCTCCCGCTGGGCGTGTCGAGGCGGGTCGGGAATGCAGGGCGTCAGCGCTTGAAGGCGTCCTTGACCTTCTCGCCGGCCTGCTTCAGATCGGACCTGGACTGGTCGGCCTTGCCCTCGGCCTCGGTCCGCTCGTCGTCGGTCACCTTGCCGAGCGCCTCCTTGGCCTTGCCGGTGGCCTTCTCGGCGGCGTTCCTCATCTTGTCGTCCGCACCCATCGGTGTCCCCTCCTCGTGTGTCGTGCTCGGCCCGTACCCCTGGGCCGCGCCGACTATTCGGAGGGACAGGTGTCGGTTGCCTCGACGCGGGCGGTGACACGCTCCGAGATCGAACGGAGCGCCTTGACGTCGTCGCTGGTGAGGACGTCGAAGAAGTATCGGCGGACGGCGTCGACGTGCGACGGCGCGGCGGCCTCGATGGCGGCCCGGCCCTCGGGTGTCAGCACGATGAACGCGCCGCGGCCGTCGGACGAACACTCCTCGCGGCCGATCAGGCCGCGCTTCTCCATGCGGCTGAGGTGGTGCGACAGACGGCTCTTCTCCCAGCGCATCGCCCTGGCCAACTCGGACACCCGCAACCGGGCGTTCTCGACGTCGGTCAGGTGTACGAGGACCTCGAAGTCCTGCATCGACAGCATCGACTCGGTCTGCATCTGGCGGGCGAGGGCGGCGCCGACGACGGTGTTCATGTGCAGGTAGCCTCGCCAAGCCTGCTGCTCGTCGTCGTCGAGCCACCGTGTCTCTGCCATACCTGGAAGTGTACGGAATAGTTGACACGTCATCCAAGTTCGATAATCTGTGACGCGTCAACAAAGTGAGTTGACCACAGACCCCCCGGCAAGGAGCAGAACATGACCACGACGACCGATCTGACCCAGCTCACGGGCGACTACGCGCTGGACGTGGCCCACACGCGGCTCGGTTTCGTCGCCCGGCACGCCATGGTGACCAAGGTGCGCGGCGCCTTCAACGAGTTCGACGGCACGGCCCACATCGACGGCGCCGACCCGAGCCAGTCCTCGGTGAACATCGTCATCAAGACGGCCAGCGTCGACACCCGCAACGAGCAGCGCGACGGCCACCTGCGCAACAACGACTTCTTCGAGATCGACACCTACCCGGAGATCACCTTCGCGTCGACGGCGATCAGCCAGTCCGACGAGACGACCTTCCGGGTCACGGGCGACCTCACCATCAAGGACGTCACCAAGTCCGTCACCTTCGACCTCGAGTTCACCGGTGCGGCGACCGACCCGTTCGGCAACCAGCGCGTCGGGTTCGACGGCTCCCTGGCGATCAACCGCAAGGACTGGAACGTCACGTGGAACGCCCCGCTCGAGGCCGGCGGCGTCCTCGTCAGCGAGAAGGTCACGCTGGAGTTCGAGATTTCGGCGATCAAGCAGGCCTGAGGCCACCCTCGACGGTTCCTCCGACGCCGCGCCCGGCTGGTCCGGGCGCGGCGTCGTCGCGTATCGGGGAGCGGTCCGTTCCGTTGACATGGAACGGTGTGCCGTATTGCATGATCGGCACCCCCGCCCTCGACCGCCGGCACTCGCGCCCGCGATCCGGCCTGGAGGAACCATGAGAACCGTTCCGATCGTGTTGGCCGGCGTCGTTGCGCTCGGCCTCCTGAGCACCCCGGCGAGCGCCGTGGACGGCGACGTCGCGTCCGGCGGCCCGAGCTGGTCGCCCGGCACTCCCGACGTCGTGATCGCGCAGGCCGCACAGGGCAAGAAGCTGCACTTCCCGAACGCCGAGCGGCTGGCCGACGGGTCCGTGGTCGCGGTCGCCCGCGAAGGCGCCGGGCACACCGGACAGGACGGCCGTCTGCTGATGCTGACCAGCGACGACGGCGGCAGTACCTGGTCGGCGCCCGAGGTCGTCCACGACAGCCCGTTCGACGACCGCGACCCGATGATCACCCAGCTCTCCTCCGGCCGGCTGCTGCTCAGCTGGTTCCAGAACGACTACTCCGTCACGCCGCCGGAGCCGATGGGCACGTTCGTGGCGCACAGCGACGACGGCGGCGAGACATGGTCGGCGCCGGTCGCGGTGCAGTCGATGCTCAGCGGCGAGTCCGACATCGTCGACACCTACGAGCTGGGCTGGAACGCCAGCCACGGCCAGATCAAGGAACTGCCCGGCGGCGACCTCATCGTCCCGCTCTACGGCACGGTCCCCGACGACAAGTGGCAGAAGGCGACCGTCGTCCGCAGCACCGACGGCGGCGAGACCTGGTCGGCGGCGACGGAGTCGGTGATCGCGTCCGCGACCGGCACGCACTACCAGGAGCCGGTGCTGACGGTGCTGCCCGGCGGCGTCGTGCACGCGCTGCTGCGCATCGGCACGGCCGCGTCGACGATGGGCGCGGTGCACTCGCAGGAGTCCTGGTCACGCGACGGCGGCCTGACGTGGTCGGCGCCCGCGGAGATCGACCTGGTGACGTCGTCGGCGCACACCGAGGTGCTGCGGGACGGTTCGGTGTTCCTCGCGTACGGCGACCTGTCCGGGCACTTCACCGACCGGCGGGGGACGGTGGGCGCGGTGATCCGTTCGCCCAAGGCGCCGTGGAACGGCGCGGCGACCGAGCTGGTATGGGACTCCGGGACCGGCGACCAGGCCAACCCCGCCGTCGTCGAGGTGCGACCCGGCCGGGTGCTCGTCATCGGCTTCGACTCCGCCACGAGCCGGCTCGTCGGCACGTTCGTCGACGTGTCGGAGATCCGTCCGGACCGGCCCGACCCGCGGCGGGTCGACCTGCTCTCGCTGGTGTCGTCCGGCGCCGCGACCGTGTCGACCGACCTGACGCACGTGCAGGCGGGCCGGCCGGGCGTGGGCGTGCTGGGCGCGATCGACGGCGTCGTCGGCTACTGGGACGCCGCGTGGGCGCCGCGGGCCGCGCCGGCGTCGTACACGCTCGAGTTCGCGCAGCCCCGCCGGCTGGCGTCGGTCGGGGTGGCGCTCAAGCCCGGCTACGCGTCGGCGGCGGTGGTGTCGGTGCGTTCGGGCGGCGAGTGGCGCGACGTCGGCACGCTCGACTCCGTCGTCCGCTGGGGTGACGACCTCACCTGGTTCCGCTCGGCCGGCTTGGTCGACGCCGTCCGCGTCACCATCACCTCCTCGAACGGCTGGGCCGTGCTCGCCGAACTCGGCGTCCGCGCGCCCGGCGCCTGAGCGGGGCGTGGGGACGTAGGTGCCGGTCGGGGTGGCGTGCCGCGGCGTGGTCCGTGCGCTGCGGCACGCCTCCGCGGCACTCCACCGCGCACGGTCACCGCCTGGTGGCGGGCGTTCTCGGCTCGACGACGATCGACGACCGGCGGCCCGGGTGTTGCGGGTCGTAGCGGACCGTGTGGCGATCGACCGTGCGCGGCAGGACCCGCGGCCCCATGGGTATCGATGTGCGGTGCCACCGAGTCCGCCCCCGCGAGTCCTCGTACCTGAGCGTCACCCGCCAGCGGCGGACGTTGGCGACCTTCTCGGTGCTCACCGCGGTGACCACGGCCGCCGCGGGCGTACCGTGCATGCGGCTCCAGCTCTGCCGCCGTGCGCGGATCCCGGCCCGCCGTTCAACGGCCGGCCGGGCCGTCAGCGCGAGTGCGCCGAGAACGCACAGCGCGATGGGCCACCGCGGCGCGACGCCATGACTGACCACGGCGATGGCGCCACCGGCGCCGAGCCCGAGCAGAGAGGTCCCGAACGCATGGGCGACGGACCATCCGGGGCCGCGGCTGTACCGGGAGCGGTAGTACATGTCGATGGCGAACGCGAGTGCGACCGGCCAGATGAACGCGATGGTGGTGACCTCGGCGAGCCGCCGCACCGGCTCGGCGACGCCGTCGACGCCGACGAGCCACTCCGCGCCCGCCCAGCTCTGCCACCGGCCGCCGTCGAGCGCCACGACGCGGTGGCGGCGGCCGCCGAACGGAAGAAGGCCGAGGTTCCGACCCGGACCGAGAGCACTACCTCGGCCCGGGCCTGAACCTCGGCCACCTGGGGTGAGTGACGGGACTTGAACCCGCGACTTCCTGGACCACAACCAGGTGCTCTACCAGCTGAGCTACACCCACCATGCGTCCCCCTGGGGGGCACGGCTGAACAAGTATACGGTGCCGGAGGGAGTGGTCGAGAACGGGCTACGCCGAGGGCTTCTCGGGGGCCTTCTCGCCCCGCGCCTCGTTCATGACGGAGACCGCGGCGGCGCGCGAGGTGACGCTGTCGGGGCCGGGCATCGGGACGAACACCGTGCGCCGGTAGTACCGCAGCTCGTCGATGGAGTCCTTGATATCGCCGAGGGCGCGGTGGTTGCCGGTCTTCGCCGGGCTGGCGAAGTAGACGCGCGGATACCAGCGGCGCACCAGCTCCTTGATCGACGACACGTCGATGTTGCGGTAGTGCAGCCAGCCCTCGACCTCGGGCAGGTCGCGGGCCAGGAACAGGCGGTCCATGTGGACGGTGTTGCCGGCCAGCTGGGCCTTCGACGGCTCCGGCACGTGCGCCTTGATGTACTGCATGACCAGGGCGTTCGCCTCGTCCATGGTGACGCCGCCGGCCAGCTCGGTGAGCAGGCCGCTGGTGGTGTGCATCTGGCGCACGACGTCGTTCATCTGTTCCAGCGCGTCGTCGGGTGGGCGGATGACCACGTCGACGCCGTCGCCGAGGACGTTGAGCTCGGCGTCGGTCACGAGGACGGCCACCTCGATGAGCGCGTCGCGCTGCAGGTCGAGGCCGGTCATCTCGCAGTCGATCCACACCATTCGATCGTTCGTCACGCGGACCACCCTATTGGCTCATCGTCTAATGCCGCCTGCGCCGACGCCCGCCCGAGCCGTCCGGTGCCGATTCGCCGGGGTCGTCGCCGGTCTGTTCGGGGCGCGATCGGGACGCGACGAACACCAGCAGGAGGAGCACCGCGGCGGCCGCCACGACGACCGCGGCGGCCTGCCAGTACGGCCGTCCGTTCACGATCATCACGACGGCGGCGACGGCGGTCGCGAGCGATCCGTAGACGGCCAGCTCGGCGACCGACGGGATGACGATCGGCAGCTGGCGGCGGGGTGCGGGGGCCGGTTCCGGAGCCGGCGCGGCGGCGGGGATGTGCCGAGTGTCGGCGCTCGACGGCGACGCTCCGGGGGTCGTCGGGGTCGTCGGGGCCGACTGCGGGGATGACGGCGTGGACCGTGGCGTCGACGGCGGCCGGGCGGCGCGGCGCGGCTGCGGCGCGGGGTCCGGGAACGCCGTCCACGGCTCCGCGCCGGGGCGCAGCGGCGCGTCTCCGGGTCTCGGCGTGTCGCCGCGCCCGGGCGTGTCGCCGGGCCGGGCGGTGAGACCGGACGGGTCGGCTCGGCCGGGTGCGATCGGCTGGGTGAAGGACGCCGTGTGGTCGGGCGCGGCGGTCTCGGCCGCTGGTCCCGGAGGACGCGCCGCCCGCCGCCCGGCCGCGAACCGCTCGGCCGCCCGGCCCGCGGCTGCCGCCCGCGCGGCCGCCGAGTCGGGGACCTGCGCGGGCGCATCGCCCGCCGCCCCGCTGCCGCTGCCGCTGCCGCTGCCGTCGCCGGTCGGTTCGCCGCGACTGGCAGCGCGGCGGCCGGCTCGTCCCGCGGCGGCTGCCGGGTCGGTGAGTCGCCCGGTCGTGTCGGCGCCGCTCGCTGTACCGCCGCTCGTGTCGTCGCCGAGCAGCCCGCCGCCTGCCGGCCCGCCGCCTGTGGGCCGTTGGCCTACTCGCCCCGCGGCCGAGTCGTCGCGCGCCGCATCGCCGCGGCGGCCCGTGGAGCGCCGGCCCGACCGGCCACCGACCGGATCGCCGCCGTCTCCGCCGTCTTCGCCGCCGCCATCTCCGGGTCGCCGGGCACCACGACCCCCGGACGGCTGGGCGACGTCGTCGCCGAGCGGGCCTCCGCCGGCCGGCCCGGTGACGCGATCCGCGGTGCGTCCCGCCGCGCGCCCGCCCCGCCTGCCCGTGCGACCGCCGTCGACCGGCGCTTCAGTCTCGGGCTCCTCGCCCGCACCCTCGTCGGGCAGTGGGCCGGGCGGGTCGCTCTCGGATCGGCTCGCCGCCCGCCGGCCTGCCTGACGGCGCTTCGCCACCGGTACTCCTCGCAGCGTGGAACGGACGATCGTGTGTGCCGCAGAGCCTAGTCCGGAACGATCGCCGAACCCACCCGAGCCGACTTGAGTTTGAGAACCGTTCTCGAATATGGTCCGAGTCATGACCCCACCACGCATCGCCGCCACCGCCACGCTCGCCCTGTCCGCGCTCCTCCTCACCGCCTGCGGCGACGACGGTTCCCCGGTCCGAAGTGAGAGCACCTCGTCGCCGCGGGACGACGGCGCGCAGGAGGTCCAGGAGGCCGAGACGCGGCTGGTCGCGACGTACGACGGCGGCCTGATGGTCATCGACGGCGAGTCGCTGGAGGTCGTCGAGACGTTCGAGCTGGACGGCTTCACGCGGGTCAACCCGGCGGGCGACGGCCGGCACGTCATGGTCTCCGCGGGCGACGCGTTCCGCGTCCTCGACGCCGGCGCGTGGAGCAGCGCGCACGGCGACCACGAGCACCACTACGTCGGCGACCCCGAGTTCGCCGACGTCGAGTTCGAGGCCGACCACCCCGGCCACGTCGTCCGTCACGCCGGCACGACGGTGCTGTTCAGCGACGGTTCCGGGCGCATCGAGTTGTTCCAGGCCGACGAGCTCGCCGACGGCGCGCCGGAGACCGAGGTGGTCATGGCGGACGAGGCGCACCACGGGGTCGCCGTGCAGCTGGCGAACGACGAGTTGCTGGTCACGCTCGGCGACGAGACGACCCGCACCGGCGCCAAGGTGCTGGACGCGGACCGCGCCGAGATCGCCCGCAGCGAGGACTGTCCAGGCGTGCACGGCGAAGCGGTCGCCGACGACGAGACCATCGTCGTCGGGTGCGAGAACGGCGTCCTCATCTACCGCGACGGCGCGTTCACGAAGATCGCCAGCCCCGACGCGTACGGCCGCATCGGCAACCAGGCCGGTTCCGACGAGTCCGCCGTCGTCCTCGGCGACTACAAGGTCGACCCCGAAGCCGAGCTGGAACGGCCCGAGCGGGTGTCGCTGATCGACACCGCGACGAACACGCTCCGACTCGTCGACCTCGGTGTCAGCTACACGTTCCGCTCGCTCGCCCGCGGCCCGCAGGGCGAGGCGCTGGTGCTCGGAACCGACGGCGCCATCCACGTCATCGACCCGGTGACGGCGCAGGTCACCGGCACGATCCCGGTGATCGGCGCCTGGACCGAGCCGCTGGACTGGCAGCAGCCGCGGCCGGCCATCGTCGTCGACGGCGACATCGCCTACGTCACCGACCCCGCGGCGAGCGAGTTGCACGCCGTCGATCTCGCGGCCGGAGCCGTCGTCTCGTCGGCACCATTGCCGCAGGTCCCCAACGAAATGACCGGTGCGAAGGAGTAACATTCTGCGCCGATGAGCTTCCAGCCCCTGCCGCCGGCTCCGCCGCCGCCTCCACCGCCGCCGGCCGCGCCCCGTCGCCGATGGGTGTGGCCGGTGGTGGCCGTGCTCGCGCTGCTCGCGGGCGGCGGCGCCGGGGTCGCCGTGGGCATGAACCTCGACGACGACGAGTCCGGCCCCGTCGCGCAGGAGACCTCGGAGCCACGGGAGACCGGCGACGACGAGAACAGCGACGACGAGAACAGCGACGACCTGGAGCAGTTGCGCGACCGCCTCGAAGCGGTCGAGCAGCAGCGCGACGACCTCAAGCGGCGGCTCGACGAAGCCCGCGCCGAGCTGGACTCCCGCGAGACGGAGCCGCCGGACGAGGAGCCGCAGGCGGAGTCCGAGCCGACGCCGTTCGCGGGCGAGTTCACCGACGGCGCCTTCACGTTCACCGACGTGCAGGTGCTCCGCGACTTCGCCGGCGACTTCGAGGTCCGGGCCACGGTGACGAACACCGGCGACGACGCCGTCGACTACGTCTCCTGGACGGCGACCGTCCTCTACCAGGGCGAAGAGGTCTCGACGCTGACGACGTCCGCGACCGAGCTGGCAGCCGGCGACTCCGTCGACGCCCAGTTCATCGGCTTCGACGACTACGGCGACTGGGACGCCGTCGAGTTCTCCGTCGACTCCGACACCAACCGGACGTAACCGTTCGCGCAGTGGTCGTCCGGCGGTCGCGAACCGGACATTGACTCGTTGTCAATCGCCCCGACGGTAAGGGTCATGAGCGATCGGACCCGTTTCCGTCGAATCGTCCGCGCCGTCGTGGCGGTCCCGCTGGCAGCTGCCCTCGGCGTCGCCGTCACGGCCGCCGCGCACGGCCTCAGCGGTCCCCACGACGCCGCCCACGCCCACAACGACTACGAGCACGAGCGACCGCTCCTCGACGCGCTGGACCATGGTTTCACCAGCGTCGAGGCCGACGTCTGGCTTGTCGACGGCGAGCTGCTGGTCGCGCACGACGTCTGGGAGGTCGAGCCCGGCCGGACCCTGCAGTCGCTGTACCTGGACCCGCTGCGCGACATCGTCCACGCCAACGGCGGTTCGGTGTATCCGGGGTGGGACGGCTCGCTGCAGCTGCTCATCGACATCAAGAACACCGGCGAGGCGACGTACGCGGAGATCGACGCCGTGCTGCGCCGCTACCAGGACATCATGACGCGTCACACCGGCGGCCGGGCGCGCGAGGGCGCGGTCACCGCGGTGATCAGCGGCGACCGCCCGCGCGAGACGATGCTCGCGCAGCGGCTGCGGTTCGCCGGGTACGACGGCCGGCTCGGTGACCTCACCAGCGGGCTGCCGGCCGGCTTCATGCCGCTGGTGAGCGACAACTGGGGCAACCACTTCACCTGGCGCGGCGTCGGGCCGATCCCGGAGGCCGAGCGGGCCGAACTGCGGCAGATCGTCGCGACCGCGCACGCCGCCGGCTACCGCGTCCGCTTCTGGGCGACGCCGGACACACCCGGCCCGGCCCGCGACGCGATCTGGGCCGAGCTGCTCGCCGCCGGAGTCGACCACCTCAACACCGACGACCTCGCCGGCCTGGACGAGTTCCTGTCCGCGCCCTAGCCCTTCTGTGCGGCGCTGACCTGCAGGGTCGGTCCTGCGTCGTCGACGGTGACGGTGGTCAGCGCCGCGCAGTCGTGGAGCGTCGCGGCGACGAGCGACCCGGTGTCGCGACCGCTGCCGGCGCCGTCGCCCGGCCCGTAGCCGTAGAACAGGCGCAGCCGGCCGCCCGGCGCCAGCAGCGCGGCGAGAACGTCGACGTTGGCCTTGCGCGGATGCGTCCAGAACACGTTGACGTTCGACGCGAAGATCAGGTCGAACCGGCCGGGCGGTTCCGGTGCGAGCGTCGTCAGGTCCTGCTCCACGACGCTCACCCGCCCGGCGTCGACCAGGGCCCGGTTGCGCTCGCGGATCCGCCGCACGCCGACGGCGGACCGGTCCAGCGCCGTGAGGTGCCCGTCACCCGTGAGCTGCGGGCCGATGGCCGCGACCGCGACGCCAGGGGCGGCGCCCAGTTCCAAGATCCGCTCCGTCCCGGTCAGCTCGAGCCGGGGAATCAGCCGGGCGATGTGCGGAGGCGGCTGTTCGCTCATGGCGGAGAGTGTGGCACCCGATCATGACAAGGTGCGTCAACTACCGCGATTCGCGATACGGTGCGCGCGAGTAGTTCCCGGTTGCCTCTGTCGTCCCTGACTCCGGCACAGCGGGACCGTCGGGGGACGGGGACCTCCCGGCAGGTTGCCCGCGCGCCCCCGGGAGGGATCGTGTCCGCAGCGCGTTCTGGCCCGTTCGAGTGGTCGCCCTTCGGCGGCGGCTACCTCGTCGCCTGCTCCGACGACGCCGGCCGGCCGGTCGTCGACCTCGTCCTGCCCTCACCCCCGGACGGCTCGCTGCGCTGGGTCGCCGCGTTCACGCCGGCGGAGGCGGAGCTGCTGGCCGAGCTGTCGTCGTCCTCCTCGTCGCCGGCGGCGACGGCCGGTCTGCGCGACGGTGTCATCGCGCTGGAGGCGGCGTTGCGCGGTCTCGCGGACGGTGGTTCCGGCGGCGGCGCGGCCGCGGACGCCGCCCTCGTCACCGTCGACGACCTGGTGCGGCGGCTCTCCCAGCTGCGCGGCGAGCTGTCCCTCGTCGCCGGCCCGGCCGCGCTCGCGTCGTCCCCCGCCTCTCGCCCGGCGACCGGCCCGGCCCGCTCCCATGCCGCCGACCGCCGCCTCACGACGATCGGCGGGCTGACCTTGGCACTCGGTATCGTGGCGATCTTCTGGGTCGCCCTGGGGGTGCTGCTCTGGCTGCTGCTGAGGTGACGTCGCGGCGTCTGGGCTCGGTCCATGACTACCACTGTCCCCACGACCCGAGCAGCTCGTGCGCCGTCGCCACCAGCACCGAGCGAGAAGCGCCGGCAACGCGGAAGTGTCCCTCCCGGCGAGTAGCGTCCAGGCGGAGATGATCTTGCCGTGGTCCGGCAGGCGGGCATCGGGCGGTTGGAGGGCTGCTCATGGGCGAGCTGCTGCTGTTGCTGATCGGGCCGGCCGTCACCGCCGCGGTGACGGCCGCCAGCGTCTGGGTGCGCGACACGCACCAACGCCGGGATCGTGAGCATCGGCGTCGACGGGCGATCGAGCAGGCCAACCAGGAGCTGACGCTGATCGACGCGTGGCTGACCGCACACGAGCGACTGCGGGCGCTCCAGTTGCACGCCACGCTGTCACAGCGGGTCTCGCACGATCTCGAGAAGGCCTATGCCGTCCTCGCCGATCCGGTGGTCGCCGAACCGATCGCGACCGAGCCGGTCCGATCGGGCTGGAACATCTCCTCGTTCCTGCTAAGGGACATCCGGACCGGCTGGGCCAGATTCGCGCGGTTCTTCTACTACCTGTTCGTCCTCGTGGCCACGGTGTGGTCGATCGCCAGCTTCGCGGTTCTGAGCGAGCAGGGGGTCACGGTCGGCAACGTCTTGATCTCGCTGTTCACGGCGATGTTCGGCGTGCTTCCGGCGCTCGGCTCCTACAAGCTCGCTCGCCGGGCCGACCGGGCCGACTCGGATGAGGGCTATCCTGTCCGGCCGTGAAGGTCTTGGTCGTCGGTGGCAGCGGGTTCCTGGGCGGTGAGCTCGTCCGCCAGTCATTGGCCGCGGGTAACGAGGTCGTCGCGACCTACCTGACCCGGCCGGGCGACGTCGATGGCGTCGCGTGGCGGCGGCTGGACGTTCTCGACCGGGCCGAGGCCGCGGCCGTCGCCGGCGCCGTCCGTCCGGACGTGGTGCTCAACGCCGCGTACCGGCAGGCCGACTGGGCGATCACCGCCGACGGTGCCGCCCACGTGGCGCTCGCCGCCGCCGCGACCGGTGCCCGCCTCGTCCACGTGTCCAGCGACGCGGTCTTCTCCGGCGCCGCCGTCCACTATGACGAGACGTGCGATCCGGATCCGGTCAACGCGTACGGCGGGGCGAAGGCGGCGGCGGAGACGGCGGTCAAGGCGATCGTCCCGCAGGCCGTCATCGCCCGGACGTCGCTGATCATCGGCGACGGCGGCTCGCCCCAGGAGGTGTTCGTCCACGACCTCGCCGCGGGCCGGCGCGACGGCGTCCTCTTCACTGACGACGTCCGCTGCCCCGTGCACGTCGCCGACCTCGCGGCCGCGTTGCTGGAGCTCAGTGCCTCGGACCGCTCGGGCGTCCACCACGTCGCCGGCCCGGACGCCGTCAGCCGGCATGAGCTGGGGCTCCTCATCGCCCGGCGGGACGGTCTCGACGGGGCCGCGCTGCCGACCGGCACCCGGGCCGCCTCCGGCCCGCCCGGCCCCCTCGACGTCCGCCTCGACTGCCGGGCGACCCGAGGGCACCTCCGCACCGCCCCCCGCGGCGCGCGGGAGTTCCTCGCACCTCGCTGACGGCTGAGCGCTCTCGACAACGGACTGAATCTGTCATTGGCTGTTGCCGTGCGGCAGGGGTTCCCGTCATGGTTGCTGACGCTGTGCTGACTCGTCGGTCGTAGCGGCGGACCGCTCGGGTTCAGCTCTCCCTGGGGGATCGCTCCGCACGTTCCTGCGGCCGGTGCGTTTCAAAGACCGCGCAGGTCCGGCAGAACTCGACTGTTGATCAGTTGGACGCGCGGGGCACCCAGCACAAGCAGAACGGGTGGCCAGCGGGGTCGGCGTACACCTGGACACCACGAGCGGCTGTGCGATCGTCGGCCGCCTTCAACAGTCGACCACCCAGGCTGATCACTTGCTCATGGGCAGCGTCATGGGCGTCGATGCCCTCGAAGTAGAAGTCGAGATGCATCTGCTGAGGAGCACCATCAGGCCAATCTGGCGGCACGTGGTTCGGAGCTGACTGGACACCGAGCGCCCAGGTTCCCTCGACCCAGATGGCGCGCCACCGGTCGCCCCACTTCTCGACGGTGCCACCTAGGAAGGCTGCCCAGAATGCACTCTCCGCCTCGATGTCCGCGGCGTCGAAGACGATCATGCGATGTTTGATGTCCATGACGCGCCAGCGTGCCAGCACACAGGGGCATCGCGACAGAGCTGCGATGAGGGGGCGCTGGGTTCGGCGGTGGGGAAGGTGGCACTGGAGGGGTCCGTGAGGGATCTTGCCCTAGCATCGCGGTGTGCCAAGTACGCCGATTCATCTGGACGATCGCGGGTACTTGCTTGAGGCCCGTCATCAGGTTCTTCGCGCGTTGGACGGATTGACCGAGTACCAAGTCCGTCACCCGATGACCCCGACTGGCACGAATCTGCTGGGAGTCGTGAAGCATCTCGTCGGCATCGAGGCCGGCTATCTGGGAGTCTGCCTCGCTCACCCGTTCACGGAACCGCTGCCTTGGATCGATGACGAGCGGGCCGATGCGCCGAACCGCGACATGTGGGCCACGGCTGCCGAGTCCCGGGACTACATCACGGGTCTCTACCAGCGTGCGTGTGATCACTCAGACCGGGTGCTGGACACGATAGGGCCAGACGCGGCCGCAACCGTGCCGTGGTGGCCCGAAGCATCGAGGGAGACCTCGGCCGGCGCGCTGCTGGCGCGGGTGCTGATGGACACCGCCATGCATGCAGGACAACTCCAGGTGCTGAGGGAGCTGGTCGACGGTCAGGCGGGATCTGACCGCGACTCGATCGGCGACGATCGAAGGTGGGACGACTACAGGTCGATGCTGGAGAAGGTGGCTCGTCAGTTTCGCCTGTAGGCCCTGGCCTCAGTTCGCGCGGCGCGCCTTGCCATCGACGCCGGAGCCTCCGTCGTCGCCCGGATGCTGGGCCACGAGGACGCCGCGACGACGCTGCGCCACTACGCGAGCCTGTTCCCCGATGACCTGAGCGATGTCGCCAGGCGGATGAACGCGAAGGCGCGCACCGCCCGCGACGGCCGGTCGCAACGACCGAAAGCCGCCTAGTTACCGACCAATTGCCGACCAGCCGCCGGCCGGAAGGGAGGCGCTCATGATCGGCTGTGAGCTGGGTGCGCCTGGAGGGACTCGAACCCCCGACCAAGAGCTTAGAAGGCTCCTGCTCTATCCAGCTGAGCTACAGGCGCAATCGCAGACAGGGACATTGTGACCGAAAGATCAGCCTTGCTGCACGGGCCGGCCGAGGCCTTCGACCACCTGGGCGCCGGGCCACGCCGCCAACACGGGCCCGGGGAGCGCCAGCTTGGAGCCGCGCACACCGCTGCCGACCACCGCGAAGGGTAGCGCGGCGACGGCAGGGTCGACCAGGATCGGCCAGTCGGCGGGCAGCCCGATGGGGGTGATGCCGCCGTACTCCATGCCGGTCGACTCGACGGCGGACGCCATCGGCAGGAACGACGCCTTCCGCACGCCGAGCAGCTTGCGGACGACGCCGTTGACGTCGGCGCGCGTCGTCGCGAGGACCATGCAGGCGGCCACCCGTTCCACGCCTTCACGCTTGCCGGCGACGACGACGCAGTTCGCCGACTCCTCGGGCGCCACGTCGTACGCCGCGCAGAACTCGGCTGTGTCGGCCAGCTCCGGGTCGATCGGCGCGACGTACACGGACGGCGCCGCCGGGGATCCTTCCAACGCGGACTTGACCGGGCCGCCGAGCAGGTCGGGACGGGACAGCGCCGGCTCTGCCGCCAGCCGGCCGATCATCGGAGTTGTCACCCCTCGATGCTACGGTCCCGTCCTCGTGGCCCTCTTCCAGCGTCTGCGTGTCTCCGCCTACGTCATCTGCGAGGACGACGACGGCCGCATCCTGTTCTCGCGCTGGATCGGCTACGAGGACGGCCCGCAGTGGTCGCTGGCCGGCGGCGGGCTGGATCCGGTCGAGGACCCTCAGCAGGGCGCGCTGCGCGAGCTGTTCGAGGAGACCGGTTACGTGTGCGAACTCGACGCACTGATCGGGATCGACGTCGAGCGCTTCGTCGGGCGACATCACGTGCCTGAGGGCTTCGACGGGCTCGACTTCCATGCCGTGCGCATCGTCTACCGCGGGCGCGTCATCGGCGGCGAGCTGACGCACGAGGTCGGCGGCACCAGCGACCTCGCCGCCTGGCTGTCGCGTGACGAACTCGCCGCGGCCCCCAGGGTCTCGCTGGTCAAGGCCGGGCTCGCGATGTACGACGACGGCGACGGCGTGCCGGTGACGCCCCGCGCGCCGCACCCACCCGCGCCCGACGGCGTCCGCGTCGAGCAGCGCGTCGCGGCCTACGGACGCCGGCCCGGCGGCGACATCGCCGGCGGACTCCTCGACCACGGCGCCGACCCGGCCGAGACGATCCGCGCCGCGTTCCGCGAACAGGGGGCCGACGTCACCGTCGGCCGGCCACTGGCCGCCACGAGCAGCGTCGAACCCCTCGGCGACAACGCCGTCCGCTGGATCGTCCGCCTCGACTACGACGTCAGCTGAAACCGCCACACGATCGCCATGGGGCTGCCCTCGTAGGCGGCGTTCGCGGCGTCGGGGATCAGCGGGTGCAGCGACCAGA
Source organism: Jiangella endophytica (assembly GCF_003427025.1). GTDB lineage: Bacteria > Actinomycetota > Actinomycetes > Jiangellales > Jiangellaceae > Jiangella > Jiangella endophytica. Next base: position 116,388 of record NZ_QVAI01000018.1, on the reverse strand, counting down.
TGTTCGGCGGCGTACCCGACGGCCGGAGCGGCGGAGTCGCGCCCGGGGCGCTCGGCGGCACGCCGTCCGGGCCGACGAACGGCGACGGCCGCAGCGGTTCCACGCAGTGCCGGACCTCGAAGCCGAGAGGCAGCGCGGCGGCGAGGTACTCGCCGGCCGGCCGGCTGCGGTTCGGCAGGTACCCCATGCGGCCGTCCGGCCCGGGCACGACGATCGGCAGGCCGACGTCGCCGAGGCGGCCGCGCGCGTCCGAGACGACCAGCTGGCCGCCCGGCCGCAGCACGCGGGCGAACTCGGCGAACACCGGCGCGAGATCGGCGACGTGCGACAGCGCCAGCGCGCACACGACCAGGTCGACGCCGTCGTCAGGCACCGGCAGCGACGCGAGGTCGCCGGACTCGAACCGGCCCGACGGGACCTTCGCCCGCGCGACCGCCAGCATCTCCGGGGAGCTGTCCACCCCGACGACGCTGTGCCCGAGCCCGGCCAGGTACTCCGCGTGCCGGCCGGTACCGCAGGCTGCGTCCAGCGCGACGCCGGCCGGGAGCTCGTCGAGCAGCGACCGGACGATCGGGCCCTCGATGTCGATCAGCTGGTTGCCGGGCTCGTCATACCCGCCGGCCCACCATCCGTACGCCTCGGCCGACGTCAGCTCCGTCGCGGACCCGCCCGCGCCCAGCTCGTCGGCGCGGTCCAGCAGCGACCGGATCTCGGCCAGCCGGGCGGCCACGAACTCCTCGTCGTGCCGGCCGGCGAACGCGCGCAGCAACACGACCCCCTCGAGGCCGACGAGGTAGGCGAGCGGGTGCTGGTGGATCACGGGGGGATCAGTGCGAGTAGACCGGAGCCACGATGCCGCGTGCGAGCGTGTGGAACGCGAGGTTGAACGAGACGACGGCCGGTGAGGCGGTGTCGTCGACCCCGAGCATCTCGATGTCGACGGCGTGGACGACGAAGAAGTACCGGTGCGGGACGTCGCCCGGAGGCGGGGCGGAGCCGAAGTACTCGGCCGTGCCGGCGTCGTTCTTGACCGCGAACGCCGGATAGGGCAGCCCGGCGCCGCGCGCGATGGACGTCCTCGTCGCGGGAAGGTCGACGACGACCCAGTGCCAGAAGCCGCTCGGTGTCGGCGCGTCCGGGTCGAAGCACGTGAGCGCGTAACTGCGGGTGCCGTCGGGCGCTCCGGACCACGACAACTGCGGCGAGAGATTCGCCCCGCCGGCCGCCTTGGCGATGTAGTCGCCGGCGAGCTGCTCGCCGTCGCGGACGTCGTCGCTGGTCAGCGTCATGGACGGGACGGCCGGGAGCAGGGTGTACGGGTCGGGCGGGGTGGGTCGTGCGAGCGACATGCGGTCCTCCGTCGAAGGCATTCCGGCCCGGCTGACGTTAGCCGATCGACTCGTAGCCGTGACTCGCCATGTGAACGATTGGCATCAATGGGGCCATGGCTCTTGGCCAGGAGCGGTGCGAGAGTGCAAGATTCGCCAGTGGATACCGCAGAGGTGAGCGTTCACGACGCTCTCGCCGCACTTCGCGGCCGGCTCTCGGGGGTGCAGTATCCGCTGGAGGTCAGAGACGCGGACGACGTCCGCACGACGCGGCGCGACATGCTCGCTCAGCTCGACGACTACATCCTCCCGCGCCTCGACCAGCTGGACGCGCCGCTGCTCGCCGTCGTCGGCGGATCGACCGGTGCCGGAAAGTCGACATTGGTGAACTCGCTGGTCCGTCGGAAGGTCAGCGACGCCGGTGTGTTGCGGCCGACGACGCGCTCGCCGGTCCTGGTGCACCATCCCGACGACGTCGGCTGGTTCGACGAGCTGCGGGTGCTGCCGGACCTGCCGCGGGTGGCGATCCACGACCAGGCCGGCGGTGCGCTGCGGCTCGTCGCCGACGACGGTTTGCCGGCCGGGGTCGCGATCCTCGACGCCCCCGACGTCGATTCCGTCGTGACCGAGAACCGGACGCTCGCCGCGCAACTGCTGGCGGCCGCCGACCTGTGGCTGTTCGTCACGACCGCGGCCCGCTACTCCGACGCCGTCCCGTGGGACTTCCTGCGCGCCGCCGCGGACCGGCAGGCCGCCGTCGCCGTCGTCCTCGACCGCGTCGCGCCGGACGCCGTCAGCGAGGTCCGCACCCACCTGGCCGCGATGCTGGCCGAACACGGCCTGGCCGAGGCCCCGCTGCTGGTCGTCGAGGAGACCGCGCCCGACGACTCCGGCCTGCTGCCCGAGGAGGCGGTCGCGTCGGTGCGTGCCTGGCTGGACGGGCTGGCCGCGGACGAGTCGGCCCGCAACGAGATCGTCCGGCGGACTCTCGACGGCGCCATCAGCGGCGCTCTGCGGCAGGTTCCGCAGCTCGCCGACGCCGCCGACCGCCAGGTCGAGGCGCTGACACGGCTGCAGAACGAGATCGCGCACGTCTACGGCAAGGCGGCCAAGCGCATCGACGCCGCGTCCGCCGACGGCAGCATGCTCCGCGGCGAGGTGCTGGCCCGCTGGCAGGACTTCGTCGGGACCGGCGACTTCATGCGCTCGCTGGAGGCCCGGGTCGGCCGGCTACGCGACAAGGTGACGGCGTTCCTGAAGGGACGGCCGCAGCCCGCGGCGGCGGTCGAGGAGGCGATCGAGAGCGGCCTCGCCGCGATGATCGTCGAGGAGGCGAACCGGGCCGCCGAGAAGGCCGACGGCAAATGGCGCGACTCCGCCGCCGGCCGGGCCCTGCTGGGTGCCGACGACCTCTCCCGCACGAACGGTGACCTGCCGGAACTCAGCTCCAAGACGGTCCGCGAGTGGCAGGACGCCGTCCTGGAGATGGTCCGGACCGAGGGCGCGGACAAGCGGTTCAACGCCCGGCTGCTCTCGTTCGGCGTCAACGGGCTCGGGCTCGCGCTGATGATCGTCGTGTTCGCGTCGACGGCCGGGCTGACCGGCGCCGAGGTCGGCGTCGCGGGCGGGACGGCCGTCGTCGGGCAGAAACTGCTGGAGGCGTTCTTCGGCGACGAGGCCGTGCGGCGACTGGCCGCCGGTGCCCGCGCCGACTTGTCACAACGGGTCGAGGAGCTGTTGCGGACCGAGTCCGCGCGGTTCACCGACCGGCTCGGGGGACTACCCGTCGAGGCGGGCGCGGGCGACGCGCTGCGGGCCGCACTCGTCACCGTCGAGCAGGCCCGGGAGGACGCCGGATGAAGAGGTGGTCCCGCCGCGGCCGCATCACGCTGCCGGAACGGGTGACCGCGCTGCAGGAGGCGGTCGCCGCCGGTGGCAAGCGGCTGCCGTCGGACCTCGCCGGGACGGTGCAGGTGGTGGTCGACCGCGCCGGTGAGCGCCGGCAGCTGTCGGTCGAGCACACCGTCGTCGCGCTGGCCGGCGCCACGGGCAGCGGGAAGTCGACGCTGTTCAACCGCATCTCCGGCATGGAGGTCTCGGTCGTCGGCGTCCGCCGCCCGACGACGTCGGACCCGCTGGCCGTCGTGTGGGGGACGCAGGGGGTGATCCCGCTGCTGGACTGGCTCGACGTGCCGCCGCGGCACCGGGTCGCCCGTGAGAGCGTCCTGGACTCCGGCGAGAGCGACGACCTCGACGGGCTCGTGCTGCTCGACCTGCCGGACCACGACTCCACCCAGAAGGCGCACCGCGACACCGTCGACCGCCTCGTCGAGATGGTCGACCTGTTCGTGTGGATCCTCGACCCGCAGAAGTACGCCGACGCCGCGCTGCACGAGCGGTACCTGCGGCCGCTGGCGTCGCACCAGGGCGTCACCGTGATCGTGCTCAACCAGATCGACCGGCTCACCCGCGGTGACGTCGTCGAGTGCGTCACCGACCTGCGTGGACTGCTCGACAAGGACGGGCTGGACGAGGTCCCGGTGGTCGCCCTGTCGGCGGCGACGGGCGACGGCGTCGAGGTGCTGGTCGACCTCATCCGGACCGCCGTCACCAAGCGCCGCGCCGTCGACGAGCGGATCGAGGCCGACATCAGGATGACGGCCGAGCTGGTCGCTGCCGCGGTCGGCGAGGGTTCGCCCGGGTCCGTCGGCGAGCCGGAGCGACGGCGGCTCGCCTCGGCGGTCGCCGAGGCGTCGGGTGCCGACGTCGTCGCGACGGCTGCGGGACGGTCGTATCTGCAGCGGGCGCGCGTGGCGACCGGGTGGCCGATCACCCGGTGGCTGGGCCGGTTTCGACGCGATCCGCTGGCGAAGCTGGGCGTTCGGATGCGGGCGTCGGCGTTGTCCCCGTCCGCGGGTTCCGGCGGGCCTGGAGGCTCGGGTGGGTCTGGTGGCTCGGGTGGTGCCGGCGGGTCTGGTGGCTCGGGTGGCCGGGTCTCGTTGCCCGCGCCGACGACGGTGCAGCGGTCCCGATCCGACGCCGCGGTCCGCGAGTACGGCGACGCGGCGGCCGGCTCCCTGCCGCCCGCCTGGCGCGACGCCGTCCGCTCCGTCGCCGCATCGGCGGGTACGCGGCTGCCCGACGAGATCGATCGGCGGGTCGCCGGGACCGACTTCGGGATCGCGGCGCGGCCTGGCTGGTGGCGGCTGTTCAACGCGCTGCAGTGGCTGTCCCTGCTGACCGCGGCGGCGGGCGTGCTCTGGCTGCTCGCGCTGGCCGGTACGTCGTTCCTCCGCTTCGACGTGTCCGAGCCGGCGGTGGGCGGCATCCCTGTGCCGACCGTGCTGCTGGCGGGCGGGCTGGTGCTGGGCGTGTTGCTCGGGTTGCTCGGGCTCGTGGCCGCGCGGCGGGGGAGCCGGCGGCAGGAAGCTCGGGTCCGCCGCCAACTCCGCGACCTCGTCGACGGCGTCGCCTCCGATGTCGTCGTCCAGCCGATCGATGCCGAACTGGCCAAGTACGGCACCTTCAAGACCGCTCTGGACCGCGCCCTCACCTGATCGGGACCGCTGCCCAACTGGCCGGGAGCGACGGCCGGCCCCGGTATGCCGATCTCCGAGACTCGGCGCCGATATCGGCTCCGGGACGTCAGCTCCGGACGTCGGCTGCGGCATGTCGGTCCGCGGCCGCGTTGGCCGCGAGCGTCACTTGAGGATCGTCGTCCAGCCGATCAACGCCGAGCGGGCGGAGTGCATCTTCTTCGAAACCCCGTGGACGGCAGCCGCCACAGCCGTCCACTGCCGTTCACTGCCGTTGACCGTCGGCGCCCGACCGCCGCCGACCACGCCCGGCGGCGCATCGGGGCGCCGAGCCCGCCGCGCCCTGCGCACGTCGTCGTCCACAAGGCACGCGAGTTCGCGGAGTTGTCCACATTCCGCCGGACCGGCCTTTCGATCGGTCGCTCCGAACGGAAATCTCGTTCTCGTCAACCTCATCGGGTACGAGCACAGGAGTCGCCACATGAGCGAGGTCATGATCACCGTCGTCGGGAACGTCGCGACCGAACCCCGGCTGGACGCCACCAAGAAGGGCGAGACGTTCGCCAGCTTCAGGCTGGCCTGCAACGGCCAGCGGTACGACACCCGGGCACGGTCCTGGGTCGACGACGACACGTCCTTCTACACCGTCTACTGCTGGCGGTCGCCGCTGGCCGACAACATCAAGGCGTCGTTGCGCAAGGGCGATCCGGTGGTCGTGCACGGGCGGCTCAGGAATCGGGAGTGGCGCGACGACAACCACGTCATGCGCGTCTCGCCGGAGATCACCGCCCGCAGCCTCGGTCACGATCTCTACCGCGGCACGTCCTCGTTCACCAAGGTCAGCCGGCAGCCGATCCTCCCCGAGGACGACGACGCCGTCGACTCCGTGCGTGCCGCCTACTTCACCGACGATCAGCACGGCACCGTCGATCAGCGGACCGGAGAGATCATGTCCGGTTCGCGGCCGGCCCTCGAGGCCTCGCCGGCAGCCGGTGGCACCACCGTCGACCAGATCCTCAGCCGCGCCCCGGCAGCGGTCGGCGACCGTCTGACCGCCGGCGATCGCATGGCAGCCGGCGACCGCCTGATGGGCGACGACCGATCGGCGGGCAACCGGTCCCCGGCCGTCAGCGGCGGTAGCGGTGGCGGTGCTGACGGTGGCGACCGTTCGGCCGCTTCGCCGACGGCCGCGCCCGCCAAGACACGTCAGGCGGCCGACACACCCGCAGACACGTCGCCGACGCCGCGAGCGGGTGGCCGCACACGGCGCGAGAAGGCCGGAGTCGGCGCCTGACCGGCCCGGTGCCCGGAGCTGTGGCCGGGGGTGGTGGCCGCGCACGGCTGGCCGCGCGCCCGGCTGACCCCGAGCCCGACTGACCCCGCGCTGTCGGTCGCAGCGGCCTTCGGCACGGACGTCCCCCGGTCCGTGTCGTGCCTCCTCGACCGGCGGCGCGGTCCCCGGCAGGACGGCCGGGCGCCGGGCGGTGCCTGGCCCGTCCCAAAAGACCCCTCGCCGCGGAGCTCGTGCCGCGCTCCGCGGCGAGCGGAGCGGAGCGGGACGGGGCGGGACCTTTCGCCACCGACAGCGCGGCGCTTACAGCGCCGACCCGCGGCGACATCGACCACGCCGTCGACCGCGGCGCCGTCGAGTGAGCCGAGTGCGTCAGCCGCGCCCGCCGCGAACCGCACAAAGATCGGCGTCCGGCCCGCCGTCGAATCACGACGACAACGAACCTGAGAGGAGGACCAGGACCGCCAAACGCGCCGATATCCGAGTCGCAGCCGGCTGACCAGCGCAGATCGAGCCAGCAGGGTGCGCCGAAACCCGTCTCGCCCGGTGCTGGCCGTCCGGGACGGGCCGGTAGGGCAGGCCGTCGTGCTCACAGAGGGGGACGCGGTCGTCTCGGGGTGGCGCGAGGCCGTACTCTTGGACTCGTTATGGCGGACTTCATTTACTCCATGCGTAAGGCGCGCAAAGCGCACGGTGACAAGGTCATCCTCGACGACGTCACTCTGTACTTCCTCCCCGGAGCGAAGATCGGCGTGGTGGGCCCGAACGGCGCCGGTAAGTCGAGCATCCTGAAGATCATGGCGGGGCTCGATCAGCCGTCCAACGGTGACGCCCAGCTGGCGCCCGGCGCGACGGTCGGGTATCTCGCGCAGGAGCCGACGCTCAACGAGGACAAGACAGTGCTCGGCAACGTCCAGGAGGGCGTGGCCGAGACCCTCGAGCTGCTCAACCGGTTCAACGAGATCACCGAGAAGATGGCCGTCGACTACTCCGACGAGCTGCTCGACGAGATGGGCAAGCTGCAGGAGCAGCTCGACCACCGCAACGCGTGGGAGCTCGACTCCCAGCTCGAGCAGGCCATGGACGCGCTGCGCTGCCCGCCGCCCGACGCCGACGTGTCGGTGCTGTCCGGTGGTGAGCGCCGCCGTGTGGCGCTGTGCAAGCTGCTGTTGCAGCAGCCCGACCTGCTGCTGCTCGACGAGCCCACCAACCACCTCGACGCCGAGAGCGTGCTGTGGCTGGAGCAGCACCTCGAGAAGTACCCCGGTGCGGTCATCGCCGTCACCCACGACCGGTACTTCCTCGACCACGTCGCGCAGTGGATCGCCGAGGTCGACCGCGGCCGCGTCCACGGCTACGAGGGCAACTACACGACGTACCTCGAGACGAAGGAAGCGCGGCTCAAGGTCGAGGGGCAGAAGGACGCCAAGCGTCAGCGGCGCCTGCGCGAAGAGCTCGAGTGGGTCCGGTCCAACGCCAAGGGCCGCCAGACTAAGCAGCGCGCCCGCCTCGAGCGGTACGAAGAGATGGCGTCCGAGGCCGAGAAGACCCGCAAGCTCGACTTCGAAGAGATTCAGATCCCGCCGGGCCCGCGCCTGGGCAGCCTCGTCGTCGAGGCCAACGGCGTCACCAAGGGCTTCGGCGACCGCACCCTCATGCGCGACCTGTCGTTCACGCTGCCGCGCAACGGCATCGTCGGCGTCATCGGTCCCAACGGCGTCGGTAAGACGACGCTGTTCAAGATGATCGTCGGCCAGGAGACGCCCGACGAGGGCGCGTTCCGCATCGGCGACACCGTCCGGCTGTCCTACGTCGACCAGTCGCGCGGCGGCATCGACCCGAAGAAGAACGTCTGGCAGGTCGTCTCCGACGAGCTCGACCACATCAAGGTCGGCCAGGTCGAGATGCCCAGCCGCGCCTACGTGTCGGCGTTCGGGTTCAAGGGCCCGGACCAGCAGAAGCCCGCGGGCATCCTGTCCGGTGGTGAGCGCAACCGCCTGAACCTGGCGCTGACGCTCAAGATCGGCGGCAACCTGATCCTGCTCGACGAGCCGACCAACGACCTCGACGTCGAGACGCTGCAGTCGCTCGAGAACGCACTGCTCGAGTTCCCCGGCTGTGCCGTCATCACGTCGCACGACCGGTGGTTCCTCGACCGCGTCGCCACTCACATCCTCGCGTGGGAGGGCGACGACGAGGACCCCGCCAAGTGGTTCTGGTTCGAGGGCAACTTCGAGAGCTACGAGAAGAACAAGATCGAGCGCCTCGGCGCCGACGCCGCGCGTCCGCACCGGGTCACCTACCGCAAGCTCAGCCGCGACTAGGGGACCCTGCGTGCCGCGCCACGTGACACACGTGCCCCTGCGCTGGGCCGACATGGACGCCTACGGTCATGTCAACAACGTTGTCTACCTGCGTTACCTGCAGGAGGCGCGCGTCGACATGCTGTTCGTCCACGCCCCGAAACAGGGCGCGGAACAGCTCGCCGAGGGCGTCGTCGTGGCGCGGCACGAGATCAGCTACCACGCGCCGCTGCACTACCGGGCCGCGCCGGTCCGGGTCGAGACGTGGGTCCGCCGCGTGGGCAACTCGTCGTTCGATCTCGGCTACGAGGTGCTCGACGTCGACGGCGACGGCGGCCGCACGGTCTACGCCGTCGCGTCGACGGTGCTGGTCCCGTACGACCTCGAGGACGCGCGCCCGCGCCGCGTCGCGCACGAGGAGCGGCTCGTGCTCGAGTCGTTCCTCGAGCTCGACGGGCCCGAGCCGGGGAAGGCGGCCGCGTGAGGCACGTCTACGAGTGCTCCGTCCGGTTCGACGACCTCGACGCGTTCGGCCACGTCAACAACGTGACGTTCGCCGAGTACCTGCAGGAGGCGCGGGTCGACTTCGCGCACCGCCAGCTCGCGTCGTCGGGCAACGCGCCGCACGAGGGCTCCGTCGTCGTGCACCAGAGCATCGACTACACCGCGCCGGTCCCGTTCCGCACCGAGCCGCTGCAGGTGGAGGTGTGGGTGACGCGCATCGGCACCACGTCGTTCGAGGTCGCGTACGAGGTCAAGGACGAGTCGACGTTGTTCGCGCGGGCCACGGGTGTGCTGGTCGCGTTCGACGTCCGGGCGAACACACCGCGGCCGGTCAGCGAGGCCGAGCGCGAGGTGCTCGGACGCTACCTCGAGACGTCGCCGTGACGTCGTTCGTCCCGGCTCGCCCCGGCGCCGCCGGCGACCTGGCGATGTTCGCCCGCCGGGTCGCCAAGTACGAGCCAGACTCCGTGCTGCGCGTCGTCGCCCACGGGACGGTCGCCGGCTGCTTCGCCGAGACGCCGTTCGACGCGCTCGCGCTGCGCGCGGTCGGGCTGGCCGAGCCCGCCGACTTCGACGTCGTCGTCGAGGCCGGCACCCTCGCCGCCCGGGCGGTCGGCGCGGGCGGCCGGTTCGAGCTGCCGCCGGCGCTGCCCGCGCTGCGGTGGGCCAGCAGCCTGCCGCCGCGCACCGGCTGGACCGAACTCGCCCGGCTCCCGCTCACCGCCGTCGTCGCCGACGTCGAACGCGGCGTCGAGGAGTTCCGCACCCGCGCTGTCGGGGTCGCCGACGGCAAGTCGCTGCGGGCCGGGCGGGCGGCGCTGGAAGGGCTGGCGACGGAGATCTGGGACCGCGAGCTGGCGGCCGGCATGCCGCTACGGCTGGCGCACGCGGCGTCGTCGTACGGGTTCCTCGGCGGAGCGGACGACGCGGAGGTCGCGCTGCGCTCGGTCGGGGCGTGGTGGCGGCTGGACGCACCGCACGGCTCGGTGCTCGCTCGCACCGGCCTCGCGCTCTTCGCCCTCTGACAGGTGCTGCGGCGGATCGAGGCGGACGGCACTGAAGGCGGACGGCGCTGAGGTCCGGCCCACTGGCGAGCGCGTGCTCGTCGAATGACTGACGTGCCCACCGTGCGACCACGGTGGATGGGACCGTGCCGGCCCATGCGCTCGAGCCCTCGTCCCACGGACAGGCGTCCGTCCCGGCCCAGGTCCGGAGGCGCTGGAACCCCGCCCGTGTGCTGGTGATCGACAAGGGTGAGCGCCTCATCGTCCGGCCGATCCCTGACGATCCCATCGGCGCCGTCATCCGGCACGACGTCAGGCGGCCCGGCGGCGGAGGAGTTGCGGCAGGCGGCCGGACGGGTGGCGAGGTCGACGTTGCGGGTCAGGCGCGCCGCCAGCCCTCAGAGGCCGGCGTGGCGCCCAGGCGCAGCTGCCGAGGACGACGAACGGGAGACCGAGCGCTCGTGACGGTCTCCTGGACGCCTGAGCGGCGATCGCGCTCCTCGAGGGGGAGCCCGCGCCGGCCGAGGTGCGGCCCGTGCTCGAGACGGGTGAGGGTGCTGATCCACCCGCTGGATCTCGCAGAGGCCATCGACCGAACGGCCCGCCTGGTGGGCGCCGATCCCGCTGACATCGAGGCGGACATCGCCCTCCTGGGCATCGAACTCGCCGGCGTCACCGCCGACGCGCTTCCCGACCGCAAGGACGTACTGCCCTGATCGAAGGGGCGCTCACCGCCTGACGCAGCGATGAGCGCCCCTTCGAGACAGTCAGACGGCGAGCCAGACGGCGGTGTCGCCCGGCAGCCGGCCGTCGGGGCCGAGCGGGCCGCTGGAGAGGATCACCTCGCGGTGCTCCGGCAGGTCGGCCGGCGCCGTGCCGAGGTTCACCACGCAGGCGAACGCCTCGCCGCGGCGGAACGCCAGCACATCGGCGGCGGACGGGAGCCAGGTGAGGGACTCGTCGGCCGGGATGTCGCGGCGCAGGCGCAGCGCGGACCGGTAGAGCGACAGCACGGACCCCGGATCGCCGGTCTCGGCCTCGACGGACCGGTCGCCCCAGCCGGCCGGCTGCGGCAGCCACGCACCGCCCGCACCGAACCCGTAGGACGACCCCGAGGTGGCCCAGGGCAGCGGCACCCGGCAGCCGTCGCGGCCGCGCTCGGTGCGGCCGGACCGCTCCCAGACCGGGTCCTGCAGCGACTCCTCGGGCAGGTCGAGCACCTCGGCCAGCCCCAGCTCCTGACCCTGGTAGACGTACGCCCCGCCGGGCAGAGCCAGCATCAGCAGCGCCGCCGCCCGGGCGCGCTGCGTCCCCAACTCGACGTCGACCGGACCGCTGACCCGGCCCGCGTGCCCGGCGCCGGCCGCCGTGACGCCCCGGCCGTAGCGCGTGACGACCCGCTCGACGTCGTGGTTCTCGAGGACCCAGGTGGCCGGCGCGCCGACCGACCCGAGCACCGTCACCGAGTCGTCGATGGACCGGCGCAGCTCGGCGGTCGTCCAGGCCGACTTCAGGTAGTCGAAGTTGAAGGCGCTGTGCAGCTCGTCGTCGCGCAGGTAGCGGGCCAGCCGCTCGGCCGGCTCGACCCACGCTTCGGCGACGTACAGCTTCGGCGGGTCGTAGGCGTCGGCGATCTCGCGCCAGCCGCGGTAGATCTCGTGCACGCCGTCGCGGTCGAAGAACGGGTGGTCGGCGATGCTCGGGCGGTCGAGCAGCCCGGACTCGTCGTACGGGAGGTCGGGCCCGTCCATGTTCTTGACCATGCCGTGCGCGACGTCGATGCGGAAGCCGTCGACGCCGAGGTCGAACCAGAACCGCAGGATGTCGAGGAACTCGGCCCTGACCTCGGGGTTCTCCCAGTCGAAGTCGGGTTGCGAGACGTCGAAGATGTGGAAGTACCACTGGCCCGGCGTGCCGTCGGGCTCCGTGACCCGCTCCCACGCCGGCCCGCCGAAGACGCTGCGCCAGTTGTTCGGCGGCAGCTCACCGTCGTCGCCGCGGCCGTCGCGGAAGATGTAGCGGGCCCGCTCCGGCGACCCCGGCCCGGCGGCCAGCGCCTCCTTGAACCAGCGGTGATCCCACGAGCTGTGGTTCGGGACGATGTCGAGCAGGACCTTCAGGCCGAACCCGTGCGCTTCGTCGAGCAGCGATTTGGCCTGCGCGAGATCGCCGAACCGCGGATCGATGTCGCGGAAGTCGGCGACGTCGTACCCGCCGTCGTTCAGCGGCGACGGATACCACGGGTTGATCCACAGCGCGTCGATGCCGAGATCGCGTAGGTACGGGAGCCGCTCGCGGAGGCCGGCGATGTCGCCCTCGCCGTCACCGTTACCGTCGGCGAAGGACCGGATGTAGACCTGGTAGATGACGGCGTCTCTCCACCAGTCACGGGAAGCCTGAGTCACGGGACACCAGCCTAGAACAGCCCTCCGGCAGGCGCGACGGCTCTGCCCGGACGCGCCCGTGCCCCTCGAGGTCTGAGCGAAGCGGATTGACGGTATCGGCGCGAGGCTCGCTGTGCTCACCCTCGAACACGGCCGGATCCGCGCCGTCGGGTTCCGTGACCGCCACCATCGCGCCGCCGTAGCCGTCCGGCTCACGCGCCGGCACGTCCGCCGACGGGGCGACGCGCTCACGACCGCATCACCGGCCGGCCGCGGCGTCGAGCAACACGGCCGGCAGCGGATGTGGTGTCATGGCGGTTCACGTCAACCGCCAGCGCTGAGGAGTGGTGCACCGTGCACGGTCCCGACCTGCTGATCGACGCGTTCGGACGGATCCGCGAGCGGGTCCATGCGACGGTCGGCGGGCTGACCCCGAGCCAGCTCGCCTACCGCGTCGACCCGGACGCCAACTCGATCGCCTGGCTGGTCTGGCACCTGACCCGCATCCAGGACGACCACGTCGCCGATGTGGCCGGCATCGACCAGGTGTGGACGGCAGGCGGCTGGGCCGACCGGTTCGGGCTGCCGTTCCCGCACGGCGCGACCGGGTACGGGCATGGCAGCGCGGAGGTCGCGGCCGTCGTGGTCGACGATCCGGCGCTGCTCATCGGCTACCACGACGCCACGCATGAGATCACCGAGGGCTTCCTGCGCGAACTCGACGACGAGACGCTGGACCGGATCGTCGACGAGAACTGGGATCCGCCGGTGACGATGGGCGTGCGGCTGGTCAGCGTGCTGGGCGACAACAGCCAGCACATCGGCCAGGCGGCGTTCGTGCGCGGCATCCTGACCCGGCTCGGCGTCAGCTGACGGCGCCCTGGGGAAGCGTCCGCTGACGGCGCGGCCGGGGTCGGGGTGACGGCGCGCCCGGCGAACAGGGCGACCACGCGGCAACCGGCGCACGACCACGCGGCACCTGACGAACGGGTCGCCGTCGAGCCCTCGTCCTGGACGCGGCCGAACGAGACCACCCCGACCCAGAACGCCGCGGCCCCGGTCGACAGGTGCGTCGGGAGCAGCTCGGCGGAGAGTGAGCCGGTTCCGTCAATCCTCGAAGGTGTTCACCATGGAGTGAGCCGCCCGCTCGAGGTAGTCCCACAAGGTGTCGCGGTAGATCGGCGGCAGATCGAGCTCGTCGACCGCCGTCCGCATGTGTAGCAGCCAGCGGTCGCGCGCCGCCGGGTTGACCTTGAACGGCGCGTGCCGCATGCGCAGCCGGGGGTGACCGCGCTGGTCGGAGTAGGTCGTCGGGCCGCCCCAGTACTGCTCCAGGAACAGCAGCAGCCGCTCCTCCGCCGGTCCGAGGTCTTCCTCGGGGTACATCGGCTTCAGCAGCGGGTCGGCGGCGACGCCCTCGTAGAAGCGGTGCACGAGCTTCACGAACGTCTCGTGGCCGCCGACGGCGTCGTAGAAGTTGTCCAGGCGCGTGGTCACGCCCTCCATAGTCGTCGCCCGCATCCCCGAGATGCAAAGTGCCCCTGGCCACACATCGGCGGAGCGGACAGGGAAGGATGGACGACGGCCGCACACACGTCGCATGGGAGGACACGTTTCATGGCTACGACCCGCACCGCCACCACGCGCTGGGAAGGCTCGCTCTTCGAGGGCGCCGGCCGCGTCTCGCTCGACTCGTCGAAGGTGGGCACCTACGACGTCACCTGGGCCTCGCGTGCGGAGACGCCGGACGGCAAGACGTCGCCGGAGGAGCTCATCGCGGCGGCGCACTCGTCGTGCTTCTCGATGGCGTTCTCCAACGGGCTGACGAAGGGCGGCACGCCGCCCACGTCGCTGGAGACGTCCGCGGACGTGACGTTCCAGCCGGGCGAGGGCATCACCGGCATCAAGATCACGGTGCGCGGCGTGGTGCCGGGCATCTCCAACGAGGACTTCGTGGCCGCGGCCGAGGACGCCAAGGCCAACTGCCCGGTGAGCAAGGCGCTGACCGGCACGACCATCACGCTCGACGCGGCGCTCGCCGACGCCTGAGCCTCTGGCGCGGAGGGGTGCACCACGATCGAACCGACCGTGGTGCACCTCCGCGGCGGCACCCGCTCTCTCCCGGGTGCCTGGCAACGCGTGAGGTGCCCGCTGACGCGTTCAGGCCGTCAGTGCGGCCCGGTGGTGGACCCGAAGGTCCGGCGAGCCTGCGCGAACGCCCGGCTCGTGATGGGTAGCAGCGACACGACGACCGAGGCGATCCACAGCGCGAGCGCGACGATCGGCAGGGCGATGTAGCGCCCCGCGCCGTTGCTCGCGAGATCGATGACCCCGACGACGTACGCGATGATCACCAGCCCGCCGAGGCCCACGAGGATCCATCGGGCGAAGGCGAGCCGGAACAACAGCAGCAGTGCGACCGTCGCGGTCGTGCAGCCGACGGTCATCGAGGCGGAGATGGCGAAGTCGACGTTCCCGGTGACGTCGCCGGAGAACGCCAGCCCCACCAGCGCCGCGATGGCGTTCGGCCCAGGCGTGCCGAACCAGTTGGTCAGCGCGATGATCAACGTGAACACCGCGCAGGCCAGGAACAGCGCCGCCGTCAGGTAGATCGGCATCGCCGTCGCCGGCCGGTGCTGCCCACCCGGGTAGGGCGCGTAGCCGTACGGCTGCTGCCCCGGCGCCGGGTAGTAGCCCTGCGGCGGCGGGTAGCCGGGCTGGCCCTGCGGCGGGTAGCCGGGCGGCGGAGCGTACCCCGGTTGCGGTGCGTAGCCGGGCTGTCCCTGCGGCGGATAGGCGGCCTGGCCGGGTGGGGCGTACGGCGCCTGCCCCGGTGGTGGCGCGTACGGCGCCTGTCCCTGCGGCGGATAGCCCGGCTGGGCCGCGTACCCCTGAGGCGGGTAACCCGCCGGCGGGTACTGGCCCGGCTGCTGGCCGGGCGCGACGTGACCCTGACCGTGCTGCGGGTGGTACGGCGTCTGTCCCGGCGGCGCCGCCTCGGGTGACGGCGCCGCAGCGGCCGGGCCCGCCTCGGGGACCACGTCGAACGGGCCGGTCGTGGCCTCGCTGGGCTGGACGGCAGCAGCCGAGCCCTGGTGCGGCGCGGCCTGCTGGGCCGGTGGTGAGGTGGACGGTGGATAGGGGTGTGGGTCCGCGGGCGGGCCGTCGGGATCGCCCGTGGGCCGCGGAGCCTCGTCAGGTTCTGTCACGGCCGAACCGTAGTCGACCGGCGGGCGTTCTCGCAGGGGGACGCGCCCCGGCGAGGCGACGGCGCACACCTGAGGGCTGGGCGGGCGCGCACCTGAGGGCTGGGCGACGGGCCGGTCAGGGCTCGTGCGGCGGGATCACCGGCGGCGCGGACCCGGAGCTCGCGGGCGGCGGGTTCGTCGGGTCGCCGCCGGCCTGGGCGGGCGACTCCGTCGCGACCGGCAGCGTGAGCCGTTCCGCGTCGAACCGGCGCTTGATGCGTTCGCGCAGCTCTCGCGCGACGCCCCACTGCTCGAGCGGCTTGGTCTTGATGACCACCCGGATCAGCACGCCGTCGGCGGTGAGGTCCTCGACGCCCCAGACCTCGGGGGGTTCGAGGATCAGCTCGGACCAGCGCTCGTCGGCGGCGAGGTCGGTGACGACCTCCTCCAGCAGGCGCTTGGCGCGGGAGACGTCGGCGTCGGCGGGGATGTGGACGTCGAGCAGCGCCCGCGACCAGCCGTAGGACGAGTTGCCGACGCGCACGATCTCGCCGTTGCGGACGTACCAGACGGTGCCGTCGACGGAGCGCAGCCGGGTGATGCGCAGGCTGACGGCCTCGACGGTGCCGACGGCGTGGCCCATGTCGACGACGTCGCCGACGCCGTACTGGTCCTCGAGCAGCATGGCCGAGCCGGCGAGGAAGTCTTTGACGAGGTTCTGCGCGCCGAAGCCGAGTGCGACGCCCAGGACACCGGCCGACGCGAGCACCGGTCCCACGGCGTAGCCGAGCATCTCGAGCGCCGTGACCACGGCGATGGCGCTGATCAGCACCGTCGTGATGCTGCGCAGCACTGATCCCATGGTCTCGGCCCGCAGCGCCCGCCGCTCGGAGTACGCCCCGGCGCCGCCGAACACGATGCGGGCGGCCCGGGCGGACCCGAGGACGGCCTTCGGCGGCTCCTTCTCGACCGTGCGGCGGACCATGCGGTTGATGAACTTGTGCAGCAGGTAGCGGGTGACGACGGCGATGAGGATCAGGCCGGCCAGCCGCAGCGGCACGTCGAGCAGGACGTCGCGCCACCATTCGGCGGAGTACTGCTCGGCCTGGGTGAGTTCGGGCGCGGCGACGAGGCCGGCCGTGCCGACGACCCCGCCCGCCGCCAGCAGGCCGATCATCGGGATCACCGCACCTCCAGTCCCAGCTGCGCGGCGACGAAGCCGAGCTGGTCGGCGCTGAGGTCGACGGTGCGTGAGACCGCCCGGGCGCCGTGTCCGACGTTGGCCTCGGCGCGCAGCAGCACCGGCCGCGTCGCAGGGTCGCCCGAGGTGGCGGCCTGCAGGGCGGCGGCCATCTTGCGGGCGTGCAGGGTGTCGACGCGGCTGTCGCCGTCGAAGACCGTGAACAGCACGGACGGGTACTCGACGCCGTCGCGGACGTGGTGGTAGGGCGAGTAGCCGAGCAGCCAGCCCAGCTCGACCGGGTCGGACGCCGTGCCGTACTCGTCGTTCCAGGACTCGCCCAGCCCGAACTTCTCGTACCGGACCATGTCGAGCAGCGGCGCGGAGCAGACGACGGCGCGGTACAGCTCCGGGCGCTGGGTGAGCGCGGCGCCGACCAGCAGGCCGCCGTTGGACCCGCCGAAGATCGCCAGCTGGTCGCTCGTCGTCCAGCCCTCGGCGACGAGATACTCGGCGGCCGCGGCGAAGTCGTCGAACACGTTCTGCTTGTGCTCGCGCATGCCGGCGCGGTGCCACGCCTCGCCCTCCTCGGAGCCGCCGCGCAGGTTGGCGACGGCCCACACGCCGCCGGCCTCGACCCAGGCCAGGATGCTGGCCGAGTAGGCGGGCGTGAGCGCGATGTTGAAGCCGCCGTAGCCGTACAGGACGGCCGGCCGCGGCGCCCGCGCGCCGCCGTCGGCGCTGCCGGCCGGCGACACGATGACCATGCGCACCTCGGTGCCGTCCTTCGACCGGTACGTCACCTGCTTTGCTGAGATGGCCCGGACCTCGATTTCCCCGGGCGCGTCGGCCCACGTCGAGACCGTCCGCGATCGTGCGTCGTAGTGCAGGATGCGCACCGGCACGGTGTGGTCGGTGTAGGCGAACCACGCCTCGTGCCCGCCCTCGGGCCGCTCGGACAGCCCGCCGGCGCTGCCGATGCCGGGCAGCTCGAGCGTGTGCAGCGGCTCGCCCGTGGCCAGCGAGTGGGCCGTGACCTCCGAGATCGCGTGCCGGGTGCGCGATGCCAGCAGCACCGGGGCGTCCAGCTCGGCGCCGTCGAGCAGGGCGAAGTCCTCGAGCACCGCCTCGGGGTCCTCGGGCAGGAGATCGCGCCAGTGCTCCGGCTCGGGCGTCGCGGGGTCGGTGACGGCGAGCCGGCCGCGCGGGGCCCCGAGGTCGGTCCACACGTACAGCCGGCCGTCGCGGCCCACGTGCAGGCTCGTCTTGGCGTCCTGGCCGACGACGACAGGGCGCAGCCGCGGAGCCGCGAGGTCGGCGTCGGCGCCGAAGCCGGCGATCCAGACGTCGTTGCGTGGCGCGGTGCCCTGCGCGGCGGAGACCGTCAGCCAGCGGCCGTCGCGGCTGACCGAGACGCCGTAGTAGTTGGTCTTCTCCATGCCGGAGCCGAAGATCTCGACGTCGTCGGCGGGGTCGGTGCCGAGCCGGTGCAGGTAGACGCGGCGGTGGAACTGGTCTTCGTCGGCGGGGACGGAGCCCTTCGGCAGCCGGCGCACGTAGTAGAACGCCTCGCCGCCGGGCAGCCAGGCGACGGGGGAGTAGCGGGCGCGGTCGATGGGGCCGTCGACCACCTCGCCCGTCTCGACGTCGAGCACCCGCAGCACCGACTCCTCGGTGCCGCCCTCGGAGACCTGGTACGCCAGCAGGGCGCCCTCCTTGGACGGCTGCCACGCGTCGAGCGTGGTGGCGCCGGAGGGGTCGAGCGCGACGGGGTCGACCAGCGTGCGCTCGGCGCCGCCGGGGTCGACGGTGAGCAGGACGGCGTGCTCCTGGTCGGGCGTGCGACGGGTCTGGAACACCCGCTCGCCGCGCCAGACCGGGACGCCGACGGAACCGGCGCGCAGCAGCCGCGTCAGCCGGTCGGCGAACGCCGGGCGGGCCGGCCAGCCGGTGCGGTGTTCGTCGAACAGCACGCGCTGCGCCTTGGACCACGCCTGCGTGGCGGGGTCGTCCTCGGCCTCGAGCCCGCGGTACGGGTCGGGCACCGTGACGCCGTGCAGCACGTCGGCGTCGGCGCCGCGCGCGGCGGGGGGATACGGCTGCGGGGGAGTCGATGCGTCGATGGCCACGACTCCGACCTTACTGACCCCCTCGGACCGGTTCGCGCCACATGGCCGTCAGTGTGGGGCCGCCAGGCAGGACGATCTCCCTGGTCGGCTGGAAGCCGTACCTTTCGTAGATCGCGACGTTCCCCGGCGCCGACGACTCCAGGTACGCCGGCAGCCCCTGCGCGTCGGCCCGCGCCAGCCCGTCCCGCAGCAGCGCGCCGCCGACGCCCCGTCCGGGCAGCGCCGTCCCGAGCGTCTGCAGGTACCAGTGCGGCGGCGACGTGGGATGGGCGTCCTCGATGACCCGGAACGACCGCATCGCCTTCGGCAACCCCGTCCCGAACGCCCGCAGCAGGTGCCGGCTGTATCGCAGCGTCGACCAGAACCCGGGCGGACCGGCGCCCGGCAGCCCCCACAGCGCCGCCCCGGCGATCTCCCCGTCGACCACGGCCACCCACGACCCGCGCTGGCTCAGCAGCGTCTCGAACGAGAACAGCGCGGTCAGCCGCTTCCGGTGCCGCGGCGCCGGCACGATGAAGCGCATGACCGGATCGGCGTCGAACGCCTCGGCCAGCACCCGCGCGACCGTGCCGACGTCGGACCGCAGCGCCTGCCGGACGACGTGATTCGAAGGCTGCACCTCTCGATCATGCGCCAAGCCGGGCGCGCTGGTAAGAGAAGGCCGGAGACGTGGTGGGTTGCGTGGATTCGGCGCGGCGCCGGCACGTGCGCTGGGATCCGGGGTGCGTTGTGGTCCGGTCGGCTTCGGCTTCGGCTTCGGCTGAGCCGGTTGGCCGGGGGCGAAAGTTGGGTGTCCCCCTGCTGCCGATTGTCTGAGTCGCGAGGGTGCGCCTCAAGCGGACTGTTGGGCGCTTCGCGCCGGCGATGACCGCTTGACCCGCACCCTCGCGGTCTCGGTGCGGGCAGCTATCAGGGGGACGGGGGAGTGCGGGCACGGTCCGCTCTGGTGTGCACCGTCGCCCCGGGGTTGGCGACCGACCGTTTGCCGTGGTGTGCCGTTCGCCGTGGCGTGACGCTGCTTTCGCGACCGTCGCGAGGGTGTGGTCGCCGCCGTTGTCGTCGCTGGATCGTGATCGGGGCCGTCATGGCACGTGTGGTGTCCACTGGGTGAGATTTGCCGGTGATCTGAGGTCCCTGCCTAGGCGTGTGTTTGCTCTGCGAGGCATGCATGCCTGGTGGAGGGGGAGAACGCCTGGTGAGGTACCGGATCGTCTCGGCAACCCGCGGCAACGGCCGATCGACTTGACACCTCTCGAACATGTGTTCGACGATGAGTGGGTGACGGTACGGGGACGCGACCAGGCCGAAGCGGCGCTGGCCAGAGCGGGTTTCGCCGTCCAGCCGGTCGAGCTGGTCGCGGTGCTACCCGCCCTGCGCACGCTACTCGGCGGGCTGCGTCGCGGGCACGTGGTCGCAGTCGACGGAGCGGGGGTGCTGCCGCTGGCGCTCCTGGCCGGGGCCACGGCCGCCGGAGCGTGGACGGCGGTGGTGGGGCTGTCCGAGTTCGGCGTGCTGGCGGCGTCCGACATGGGCGCCGATCTCGGCCGGGTGGTGGTCGTCGAAGATCCCGGCACGCAGTGGGCCGAGGTGGTCGCCGTCCTGCTCACGTCGGTCGAGGTGGTGCTGGTGCGGCCGCCCGTCCAGGTCACCGGGCAGCTGGGCCGGCGGCTCGTCGCGCTGGCCCGGCGGCACGGGACGGCGCTGGTCTCCGTCGGCGACTGGGAGGGCGCTCAGACCCGCCTGCGCGTGGCGTCGTCGCTGTGGGTGGGCTCGGAGCGGGGTGGCGGTCACCTGCGCGGGCGGCGGGTGAAGGTCGAGGCGTCCGGACGAGGTTCCGGCGCCCGGCCCCGGTCGGCGTGGTTGTGGCTGCCCGGGCCGGACGGCACGGTGTCCGGCGCCGACCTCGAGGCCCTGGAGACCGGCGGCGGCCCCGCCCCCGAGGCGACGGCTCTGGCTGCGGCCGCTCCGACGACGACTGCGACGGCTGCGGCCGCGGCTGCGGTTGCGACGAGCCCGGCGGCGGCCGGTGCGGCTCCGGCGCACCCGGCCGTGGCGTCCCTGACGCCGGTTGACCCGGCTGATCCAGCTGATCCGACTGACCCGGCTGATCCGACTGACCCGGCTGATCCAGCTGATCCGACTGATCCGGCTGATCCGGCTGATCCGGCTGATCCGGCGGCCGGTGCGGCTCCTGGCGGGCGGGCGCGCCTGAGGACGGCTCGCCTACGGCCGGCGGCCCTGGCCCTGGCCGACCTGACCCCAGTCGGCCAGACCCCGGACGACCGGACATCGGCGGACTCGGCTGATTCGACGGCGGACTCGGCGGCTGATTCGGCGGCGGATCGGGCGTCGGTTGGCTCGGCGGCGGATCGGGCGTCGGTTGGCTCGGCGGCGGATCGGGCGTCGGTTGGCTCGGCGGCGGATCGGGCGTCGGTTGGCTCGATGGCCGGCTCTGCGACGGCCGGTCCGGTCCTGGTCCCTGCCGACCCGAGCCAGGCACCCTCGGAGCCCGCCGGGCTGGAGGTGGCCGGATGAGCCGCCGCCGGGTGCTCGTCGTGTGGTGTCCGGACTGGCCGGTGGTCGCGGCCATGGCCGAGGACGCCACCATCGAGGACACCACGCCGGTCGTGGTGCTGGCCGCCAACGCCGTCGTCGCCTGCAACGAGGCCGCCCGGGCCGAGGGCGTCCGCCGGGGGATGCGCCGCCGCGACGCGCAGTCGCGCTGCCCCGAGCTCAGACTCGTCGACCACCATCCCGACCGCGACGCCCGGGTGTTCGAGCCGGTGCTGGTGGCGGTCGAGGAGCTGCGGCCGGGCGTCGCGCCGTTGCGGCCCGGGCTGCTGGCGGTGCACGCGCCGGGCCGGTTCTACGGCGGCGAGGAGTCCGCGGGCGCGCTCATCGCCGAGCGGCTGGTCGGGGCCGGCGTGTGGGACTGCCGCATCGGCGTCGCCGACGACCTGTTCACCGCCGAGCAGGCGGCCCGCCGGGCCGGGCCGCAGGAGACCGTCGTGGTCGAGGCGGGCGGGGCGGCGGCGTTCCTGCGCGACCTCCCGGTCGGGGTCATCGACGACGACGAGGTGGCCGGGCTCCTGAGAAGGCTGGGGCTGCGGACGCTCGGCGACTTCGCCCAGCTCGGCGGCGACGACGTCCAGGCGCGGTTCGGCGGCTACGGCGCCAAGGTGCACCGGCTGGCCCGCGGCGAGGACGCCGCCCGGCTCGGCGCCCGCACACCGCCGCCCGACCTGGAGTGCCAGATCCGGTTCGAGCCGCCGCTCGACACCGTCGAGGCCGTCAGCTTCAGCGTCCGCCAGACCGCCGACCGCTTCGTCGCCCAGTTGGCCGCCCGCGGGCTGGTCTGCACCGAGGTCCTCGTCGAGGCCGAGTGCGACCACGAGGTCGCGTCGTCGCGGGTGTGGGCGCACTCGCGCTGGTTCAGCGCGGCCGACCTCGTCGACCGCGTCCACTGGCAGCTGCGGGGTCAGCTGCGGGGCACCTCAGGCGTCACCCGACCCGTCGAGCTGGTCCGGTTCGTCCCCGACACCGTCGAGCCGGCCGGCGCGCACGCCGCCGCGCTGTGGGGCGGCGGCACCGACGAACGCGTCGAGCGGGTGGTCGCCCGGGTCCAGGGCATGCTCGGCCCGCACGCGGTCACCGTCCCCGCGGTGCAGGGCGGCCGCGCGCCGGCCGACCGCCAGGCGCTGGTCACGTGGGGCGAGCGGCCGGTCGGACTGCGCCCGGTCGAGCTGCCGTGGCCGGGCAGCCTCCCGCCGCCGGCGCCGGTCCGGATCTTCGCCGAGCCGCGCCCGGTGGTCGTCGTCGACGACCGCGGGCAGCTGGTGTGGGTCAGCGAGCGCGGCGTGGTCAGCGCCCCGCCGGCTCGCTTCCGGCGGGCGAGCCCACCGGCTCCGGCCGGACGTAGCCGGCGGCGGCCGGCGGCCGGCGACCAGGACGGGCTCGGCGACGACTGGCGGCCCATCAGCGCGTGGTCCGGGCCGTGGCCGGTGGAGGAGCTGTGGTGGGAGAACCCCGCCAGCTGGGTCGCCCGCTTCCAGATCGTCACCGTCGACGGCCACGCCTGGCTGATGACCTGCGCCGACGACGGCTGGTGGGTCGAGGCCGGCTATGACTGACCACGAGGGGGCATAGACAGTGGGGTGGAACAACCCGCCGATCCCCTGGAGCGAACTGGAGCGCCGGCTGTCCGACCGGCCGACGGTCCCGCCCGAGGGCGGTCCGGGGTCGCGCAAGCGCAAGCCGTACAAACGCAAGGCCGAGGTGTTCCGCCCGGACGAGCCGGTCACGCCGTACGCGGAGCTGCACGCGCACAGCAACTTCAGCTTCCTCGACGGCGCCAGCGGGCCGGACCGGCTGGTCGAGGCGGCCATCGAGCTGGGGTTGCACGGGCTGGCGCTCACCGACCACGACGGCTTCTACGGGGCGCCGCTGTTCGCCGAGATCGCCCAGAAGTACGCCGCCGAGAACCTGCGCACCGTCTACGGCGCGGAGCTGTCGCTGGGTCTCGACGCGCCGCAGAACGGCGTCCCCGACCCTCGCGGCCAGCACCTGCTCGTGCTGGCCCGCGGCGTCGAGGGCTACCACCGGCTGGCCGGGGCCATCACCGAGGCGCAGCTGCGCGGCGACGAGAAGGGCAAACCCGACTACGACCTCGACGAGCTGGCCGGCATGGGGCGCGGGCACTGGCTGGTGCTCACCGGCTGCCGCAAGGGCACCGTCCGGTCCGCCCTCGCCGGACGGGGACCGGCGGCGGCCGCGGCCGAGCTGGACCGGCTGACCGCGATGTTCGGCCGCGACCACGTGGTGGTCGAGCTGTTCGACCACGGCCATCCCAGCGACGACGACGTCAACCGGCTGCTGGCCGACCTCGCCGCCGACCGCGGGCTGCCCGTCGTCGCCACCAACAACGTCCACTACGCCGACCCCGGCGACCACCGGCTGGCCTCGGCCATGGCGGCCATCAGGGCCCGGCGCAGCCTCACCGAGATGAACGGCTGGCTGCCGGCGTGGGGCGCGGCGTCGCTGCGGACGGGACGAGAGATGGCCGCCCGGTTCGCCGGCTACCCGGGCGCCGTCGCACGCTCCGTCGAGCTGGCCGACGAGATCGCGTTCGACCTGCACAAGGCCAGTCCCCGGCTGCCGAAGGAGCACATCCCTGAGGGCCACACGGCGATGAGCTGGCTGCGGTTCCTGGTCGAGCGCGGCTTCGAGCGCTACTACCGCGGCGAACGGCACGAGCGGGCGGCCCGGGAACGGGTCGACCACGAGCTGCGGGTCATCGAGGACAAGGACTTCGCCGGCTACTTCGTCATCGTCCACGACATCGTGAAGTTCGCCCGCGACGAAGGCATCCTCTGCCAGGGACGGGGCTCGGCGGCCAGCTCGGCGGTCTGCTTCGCGCTCGGCGTCACCGTCATCGACCCGGTCTTCTACCGGCTCCCGTTCGAACGGTTCATCTCCGTCAACCGCGACGAAGAGCCCGACATCGACGTCGACTTCGACTCCGACCGGCGCGAAGAGGTCATCCAGTGGGTCTACGACCGGTACGGCCGCCGCAACGCCGCCCAGGTCGCCAATGTCATCAGCTACCGGCCGAAGATGGCCGTCCGCGACGCCGCCAAGGCGCTGGGCTACTCGCCGGGGCAGCAGGACGCGTGGTCCAAGCAGACCGACAGCTGGTCCGCGGTGGCCGGCGAGGACGTCGCCGACCACGAGATCCCCGCCCCCGTCGTCGACCTCGCCAACCAGCTCATGCGGTCGCCGCGGCACCTGGGCATCCACTCCGGCGGCATGATCCTGACCGAGCGGCCGATCGGCCAGGTGTGCCCCATCGAGCGCGGCCGCATGGACAATCGCACCGTCCTGCAGTGGGACAAGGACGCCTGCGAGTCGATGGGGCTGGTCAAGTTCGACCTGCTCGGCCTGGGCATGCTGAGCGCGTTGAACCACGCGTTCACGCTGGTGGCCGGGCATCTCGGCGAGGCGTGGGAGCTGCAGAGCGTGCCCAAGGAGGAGCCTGCGGTCTACGACATGCTCTGCCGCGGCGACTCCATCGGCGTGTTCCAGGTCGAGAGCCGGGCCCAGATCGGGACGCTGCCGAGGCTGCGGCCGCGCAAGTTCTACGACCTCGCCATCGAGATCGCGCTGATCCGACCCGGCCCGATCCAGGGCGGCGCCGTCCACCCGTACATCCGCCGCGCCACCGGGAAGGAGGAGGTCACCTACGTCCACGACGACCTCGTCCCGGTGCTCGAACGGACCCTCGGCGTGCCGTTGTTCCAGGAGCAGCTCATGCAGATGGCCATCGCCGTCGGCGACTGCACCCCCGACGACGCCGACCTGCTGCGTCGCGCCATGGGCTCCAAACGCGGCATCGAGCGCATCGAGAGCATCAAGGAGAAGCTGTACAAGGGCATGGCGAAACGCGGCATCACCGGCCACGACGCCGACCAGCTCTACACCAAGATCCTCTCGTTCGCGAACTTCGGGTTCGCCGAGAGCCACGCGCTGTCCTTCGCCAAGCTCGTCTACGTCAGCTCCTGGTTCAAGCTGCACTACCCGGCGGCGTTCCTGGCCGCGCTGCTGCGAGCCCAGCCGATGGGGTTCTACTCCGCGCAGTCGCTGGTCGGCGACGCCCGGCGGCACGGCGTGCGGGTGCTGCGTCCCGATATCACGTGCTCCGGGGCCACGGCCGGCCTCGAACCCGACGGCGACCCACGGCCCACCGGCCAAGACGACTGCCTGCGCCCGTGGCACGAGCCGGCGGAATGGGCGGACGGCACGCCGGACCCCACACCGGAGCATCGCCGCGACACCGGGTTCGCGGTCCGGCTGGGTCTCGACTCCGTCCGCGGCATCAGCAAGGAGGCGGCCGAGGCGATCGTCGCGGCCCGCACGGAGCGGCCGTTCCGCGACCCGACCGACCTGTCGCGCCGGGCCGGCCTCGACGCCCGGCAGCTGGAGGCGCTGGCCACCGCGGGTGCGTTCGACGGCTTCGGCCTCACCCGCCGTGAGGCGCTGTGGAACGCCGGCTACGTCGAGACCGCCGGCCAGTTGGAGGCCGTCACCGCCACGCCGGCCCCGCCGCCGCTGCCGGGCATGAGCGACGTCGAGCTGACCCTGGCCGACCTCTGGGCCACGTCGATCTCGCCCGACAGCCACCCACTGGCGCACCTGCGGCCGCTGCTGCGCCGCGAGGGCATCCTCGCCGTCGAGGACCTCGCCACCGCCGAGCCGAACCGGCGGGTCACCGTCGCCGGCGTGGTCACGCACCGGCAGCGGCCCGGCACCGCGGGCGGCATCACGTTCCTCAACATCGAGGACGAGACCGGCATGCTCAACGTCGTCTGCGGCGGCGGGCTGTGGCAACGGCACCGGCGGGTCGCCCGCAACGCCGCCTGCATGATCGTGCGGGGGATCCTCGAGCGCAAGGACGGCGTCATCAACCTGGTCGCGGACAAGCTGGCGTCGTTGGCCGACCTGCATCCCGAGGCCGCCCGAGCCCTGCACGCCCGGCACCGCTCACGCGACTTCCAGTGACGACGGGTGCGGCGCCGACCGGCGGCCCGATAGCGTCCTGGCGTGCCCACCTACCGTGCTGATGACCACACGTCCCTGCACTACGACGAGCTGGCCGGTCCGGCCGCCGCCGGACCACCGATCGTCGTCCTGGCGGGTGGGGCGGCGCGGCACCCCGTCTACCTGGGTGATCTCGCCGGATTGGCCGACCGGCACCGGCTGGTCATCCCGCACCTGCGCGGCGTCGGCGAGTCGCCGGCGCCCGCCGAGCCGGAGGCGGGCTCCTACTGGCGGCAGGCCGCCGACCTCGAGGCGCTGCGCCGGCACCTCGGGCAGGACCGCCTGCTGGTCGCCGGGCACTCCGCCGGCACCCGGCTGGCCGTCGCGTACGCCGTCCAGTACCCGCAGCGGCTCGCGGCGCTGCTGCTCGTCACGCCGCCGTCCACCCAGCTCGTCGACACCGGGCCGGACGCCGAGCGCATCGCCGCCCGCCTGCGCGAGCGGGATCCCGCCGTTGCCGAGGCGTGGGCGGCGCTGACCGCCGGTCCGTCCGGCCTCGACGACGAGGGCTTCAACGCCTGGCAGCGGCAGGTCGCGCCGGCCGGCTACGCACACTGGCGACCGGCCGAGCAGCGGCACGCGACGGAGGGGCGCTGGGACCTGCCCGCCGGCCGCGCCTACTTCAGCGTCGAGCCGCCCGCCGACCTCGCCGGGCGGCTCGCGTCGGTCACCGCTCCGGTCCTCGTGGTCGCCTGCACCGACGACGCGATGACCGGGTTCGCGCCGGTCGCCGCGCTGGCCGACCGGTTTCCGGCCGGGCGGCGGGCCGTCATCGAGGACTGCGGCCACTATCCGTGGGTCGAGCGGCCGGCGCGGTTCCGTGCCGCGGTCGACGCGTTCCTGGCCGACGTGGTGGAGGTCCCGCTGCTCGGCGGCGACGTCAGCGACGGCGTCGTCCGGGTCGGCGGCACGGTCCGGCGGGACCCCGTCGAGAGCGCCGCGGCCGTCCACGCCTACCTGCGCCACCTGGAGCGGGCCGGTTTCCCGTATGCGCCGCGCTTCCTCGGGTTCGACGAGCGCGGTCGCGAGATCCTCACCTTCGTCGACGGCGAGATGGGCGGCCGCCCGCTGGCGCCGTGGGCGGTCACCGAGGACGCGCTGCGCGAGATCGCCGTCATCCAGCGCCGGCTGCACGACGCCTCCGCCGGCTTCACGCTGCCGGACGGGGTGAGCTGGCCGGCGCCCGTCCAGCTGCCCGGAGTCGCGCCCCTGCTCGAGCCGGGCGCCGCGGACGTCGTCGGGCACAACGACATCACCTTCGAGAACACGATCTTCGTCGACGGCCGGCCGGTCGGCATCATCGACTTCGACCTCGCCGCGCCGACGACGCGGCTGCTCGACGTCGTCACGACGCTGCGGTACTGGGCGCCGCTGTCCGACCCCGCCGACCGCGACCCCGCGCTGCGCGACGCCGACACCGGCCGCCGCATGCGGATCTTCGCCGACGCCTACGAGCTGGACACCGGCCAACGCGCCGCTCTCCTCGACGTCGCCGATCGCCGCTTCGCCCGCGTCTGGCACGTCATGAGGCACCGCGCCGAGACCGACGGCGGCGGCTGGGGGCGCATGTGGGCCGGCGGCGCAGGCGACACCATCCGGCGCGCTCAGGAGTGGGTCCGGTCGCAGCGGGACGCGCTCGAGGCGGCACTCACCGGCTGAGCATCGTCAGCACAGCACCTCGGCGCCGGTGCGGTGCAGATAACCGCAGATCAGGCCGAAGTCCCACTCCAGCTGCGCGATGCGTTCGTCGACGGCCTCGGCGGGCCACGACGGCGCATCGAACCCGAGCTGACGCTCGATCTCGTCCAGCCGGGCCGCGTCGTCGCGGCTCGCCCCGGCGTTCACCTCGTCGGCCTGTGCCCGCAGCTCGCCGACGGCCGCCGTCAGCTCGTCGATCCGCTCACTCTGCCGCTGGAGGACGACGGCGCCCAGCCCGATGACCGCCACCAGGACGAGACCCAGCGCCAGCAGTGCCTTGCGTTCCATGACCGCCCCCCGCACCTCGACGTGCGTGTGCTCCGCACGCTACGCCGGTTCCGGGCTCCGGGTTCACCGCGTGGCAGCCCCGACGATGTTGAGGACGCCGCTGAGCACGACGCCGGCCAGCACGAGCGTCCAGCCGAGGATCTGCAGTCGCAGCCCTCCGACCGCGATCTCCTTGGTCAGCTCCTCGACCCGGCCGACCTCGCCGATCAGCTCGGCACGGACGCCCCGGACCGCCGAGTCGCGGCGCTGCCGTTCGGTGCGCAGCTCCGTCTCGAGCCGGCCCACCTGACCCGTGAGGCCGTCGAGCCGGCTCTGGACCACGGCCGCGAACGCGGCGAGGTCCGTCACGGCGGCTCGCGCATCCGCGCCGGGAGCGGTCGCTCCTCCCCGGGCGATGGCCGAGCCGCCCGCGCCCCCTCCGCCATCGCCCAGCCACGGGTCGTGGCGCCGTCGGCGCAGCCGGCCGGTCACCCACGACCACGCCCGCCGGCGTCCATCGCGGGCGCGCGCCCGCCACGGCGCCCACAGCTCGCCGGTGCCGTGCTGGTGCCAGGTCTGGGCGAAGCCGGCGGCGGCGCACGTCAGACCGGCGACGTCCAGGAGCAAGGCGATCGAGTGGGCCCAGATCATGGCCGTCAGGCGTACCCGTGCGGTCGCTCCGAGGCAAGATCCCGGCCCGGCGATGTCGGGCGCGGCGTCCTGGCAGCGCGGCGCGGCCGTCTAGAGTTCGGGCGGTGAGGATCGTCATCGCGCGCTGCCAGGTGGACTACGCCGGCCGGTTGACCGCCCACCTCCCGCTCGCCACCCGCGTCATCATGGTGAAGGCCGACGGCAGCGTGCTGGTGCATTCCGACGGCGGCTCGTACAAGCCGCTGAACTGGATGAGCCCGCCCTGCACGCTCGCCGTCCGCGAGCCCGAGCCGGACGAGGACGGCGTCTGCGCGGTGTGGACGGTGCAGAACGACAAGACCGACGACCGCCTGGTGATCAACCTGCACGAGATCCTGCACGACTCCAGCCACGACCTCGGCGTCGACCCTGGGCTGGTCAAGGACGGCGTCGAGGCGCACCTGCAGGTGCTGCTGGCCGAGCAGGTCGAGACGTTCGGCAGCGGCTGGCGGCTGGTGCGGCGCGAGTACCCGACGCCGATCGGCCCGGTCGACCTGCTCTGCCGCGACGAGCAGGGCGTCGCCGTCGCCATCGAGGTCAAGCGGCGCGGCGAGATCG
Source organism: Jiangella endophytica (assembly GCF_003427025.1). Classification (GTDB taxonomy): domain Bacteria; phylum Actinomycetota; class Actinomycetes; order Jiangellales; family Jiangellaceae; genus Jiangella; species Jiangella endophytica. The sequence goes on along the minus strand of NZ_QVAI01000018.1, from coordinate 86,735 downwards.
ACGGCGTCGAGCAGCTCACCCGCTATCTCGACCTGCTCAACCGCGACCCGCTGCTGGCGCCGGTGCGTGGCGTGTTCGCGGCACAGGAGATCAAGCCGCAGGCCCGCACCCTCGCCGTCGACCGGGGCATCACCTGCGTCACCGTCGACTACGACGCCCTCCGCGGCGTCGACGACCCCACGTCGCGGCTGTTCTGACGGCCGCGGTCAGGCCCGGCCGAGGAACGTCTGCGCGCCCTGCCAGCCGCTGTCCCAGGCGTCCGTTCCCGCGTCGGCCATGTCGTCCAGGGCGGGGACGCTCTGGACCCACTCCATGAACTGCCGGCGTAGCTCCGGGTCTGCGTAGATCTGGTCCATCGGCAGCAGCTCTCCGTACTCTCCCTTGATCGCCTCCGGCGCGGAGTCCATCACGTGCGCCTCGGGCGTGGAGCCGACACCGTTGCCGATCATCGCGTGCACCGTCATGTACCAGCGCAGCTGGGCCGCGTCGGTGTTCTCGGCGATCACGGCGCCCTCGGTGTCGGTGCTGTTCGCCCACTGGTCGAGTTTCCCGCCGACGCCCTGGTGCAGCAGCCAGAAGCCGACGCCGGGGGGCAGCACCGTGCCGGTGCCCTCGGTGAAGATCTTCGCGACGGCGCCCTTGCGGGCCTGCTCCCGGGCATCGAAGTCGGCGGCGAACTCGCGCTGGCCCTCGAAGTACAGCGTGGCCGCAGCACCGAACAGGCTCATGACGTCGTTCACCCGGTTGCCGCCGTCAGCCTTGTCGGCGACGATCGCGTCGGCGAGGGAGCTGTTGTACAGCGACTCGACCGCGACCTCGAACGGCGCGGAGTACCCGATCTGGTCCTGGAAGCCGCCGAGGAAACGGTGCACGGCTCTCGGGCTGAGGTAGAAGTCCGGACTCAGGCCCGTGCCCTGGGGGAAGTCCTCCGGCATGACGTCCATCGACGAGCCCCGGTCGCCGGACATCTCGCCGCCGTCGATGAACGAGCCGGCCACCATCTCGTCGACGTATGCCGCCGCGACACGGGCGGTCGTGTCCTTGATCGCCGGCGGGATCGACTCGTGGTCGGCCGAGCCGGTGATGAACTCGAACGCCAGCGCCGCCTGCTCCGGCGTGTGCTCGGTACTCGGCGGGTCGCCCTGCGATCCGGTGGCGGCCTCGATGGCCAGGCCGAAGCTGTCGGCCAGGTCGGCGCGCTGCGCGGGGTCGCCCGCCGCCGCGTAGACGCGGTGCGTCATCTCCTTGGCCGAGATGTCCTGCTCGGACAGCACCTTCGTGGCCAGCCCGGGGTACCGGGCGAGCGTGCCGAAGGCCAGCGCGCCGATGTCCTCCGTCAGGCCGACCGCGGTGTCGCCGTCGCCGAGGGTCTTGGCGGAGATGTTGTTCGGGTCGGCCCAGTCCTCGGCGGCGAACGCGTCGAGCGCCGTCCCGTTCACGGTCTGCTCGACGAACGCCTGCTGTCCGGAGAAGTCGCCGTACTGCAGCAGCGCCAGCCGGCCCCAGGCGACCTGCGGATCGTCCGTCGCCAGCCCGAACTCGCTGAAGGCGCCCATGCCGTCGGGTGGGGTGGCGTCCATCATCGCGGTGGCCAGGCCGATGCTCAGCAGTTCCAGGTAGTGCTGGGCGTTCTCGCCGACACCGGACTCCGGCATGCCCAGGGACGCGGCCAGCCGGGCCGCCATCTCCGGGCCGAGTTCGGCGTAGAACCCGGCCATCGCGTCCGGATCGTAGGCGAGCTGCTCGAGCTCCTCCACCATGTCCGCGTCGAGCTGGCCCGACTCCTTGACACGGGTGGCGAGGTCGCGGCCCTGCCGCTCGGCGAGCAGCGGGTCGTAGTCGGTGAGCGCGTTCTCCTCGAGCCGCACCATAGGCGCGCCCGGCTGCTGGTGCTCCAGCGCGCGGGCCAGCCCCAGCCGGCGCTGCGTCTCCCGCAGCGCCGACTCGACCCATTCGTGGACCACGGCCAGGTCCTCGAAACCGGTCGAGGTCACGTCCAACCGGTTCATGTCCGCCCGGACCGAACGCTCGGTGGTGTAGCCGAGGAAGTCGTCGAGCTCGCGCAGCGCGATCTGCAGCTTCGCGACGAGGTCCTCGAGGCCGGCGACCGAGACGGAGGAGAACGTCATGCCGGTGCCTCCTCCGCGGGCGCCGCGGCGACGGCCGCGTCGATGTCTTCGTCGATGGTGTCCGCACCCTGCCGGAGCACGTCCTTGTGGATCTCCATGGACGTCCCGAAACCATTGGCCCGGTTTCCGGTCCACGCCTCGCCGGACGCCATGATCGCCAGCGGAGCGTCGAGCGCGGCCTTGAGATCGCCGATGATCCGGCCCACCTGGATCTGCAGCCGTTCGAGGTCGGCTCGCGTGGTGTCGTTCACAACATCACAGTGAATGCCGAGGTGGATTCACTTCGGCTTCATGACTGTGTCATCGCGGCGCGGCGAGCCATCTAGGCTGTCCATCATGAGTGCGCACTTCGATGTCGTCGTCCTGGGCGCGGGTCCGGGCGGGTACACCGCGGCCGTCCGCGCGGCCCAGCTGGGCAAGTCCGTCGCCGTCGTGGAGTCCAAGTACTGGGGCGGCGTCTGCCTCAACGTGGGCTGCATCCCGAGCAAGGCGCTGCTGCGCAACGCGGAGCTGGCCCACATCGTCAAGAACCAGGCCGACACCTTCGGGCTGGTCTTCGAGGGTGAGGTCAAGGCCGACTACTCGAAGGCGTACGAACGCAGCCGCACCGTGGCCGACGGCCGGGTCAAGGGCGTGCACTACCTGATGAAGAAGAACAAGATCACCGAGCTCGACGGGTGGGGCACCTTCACCGACGCCACCACGCTCGACGTCCGCCTGAACGACGGCGGCAGCGAGACGGTCACGTTCGAGCACTGCATCGTCGCCGCCGGCGCCACGACCCGGCTGCTGCCCGGCACCGAGCTGAGCGAGCGCGTCGTCACGTACGAGGAGCAGATCCTCGAGAGCGAGCTGCCGCGGAGCATCATCATCGCGGGCGCCGGCGCCATCGGCGTCGAGTTCGGCTACGTCATGGCCAACTACGGCGTCCAGGTCACCATCGTCGAGTTCCTCGACCGCATGCTGCCGCTCGAGGACCCCGAGGTCTCCAAGGAGCTGGCCCGCCAGTACAAGAAGCTCGGCGTCGACGTGCGCACCTCGACCCGGGTCGACAGCATCGACGACTCCGGCGAGGTCGTGCGGGTGACGGTCACCTCGGGCGACAAGCAGGAGGTGCTCGAGGCCGACAAGGTCCTCCAGGCCATCGGCTTCGCCCCGCGCGTCGACGGCTACGGCCTCGACAAGACCGGCGTCCGCCTGACCGAGCGCGGCGCCATCGAGGTCGACGACCACCTGCGCACCAACGTGCCCAGCATCTACGCCATCGGCGACGTCACCGGCAAGCTGCTGCTCGCGCACGCCGCCGAGGCCATGGCCATCATCGCCGCCGAGACCATCGCCGGCGCCGACACCATGCCCGTCGACTACGACATGATCCCGCGGGCGACGTACTGCCAGCCGCAGGTGGCCAGCTTCGGCTACACCGAGGAGCAGGCACGCAAGCTCGGCCACGAGGTGAAGGTCTCGAAGTTCCCGTTCATGGCCAACGGCAAGGCGCACGGCCTCGGCGACCCCGTCGGCTTCGTCAAGATCGTCGCCGACGCCGAGCACAACGAGCTCCTCGGCGCCCACCTGATCGGCCCGGACGTGACGGAGCTGCTGCCCGAGCTCACCCTGGCCCAGCTCTGGGACCTCACCGCCGACGAGGTCGCCCGCAACGTCCACGCTCACCCGACCCTGTCCGAGGCGGTCAAGGAAGCGGTGCACGGCATCTCGGGGCACATGATCAACATGTAGGGCTGCGAGCCGCTGACCAGTGGGTTTGGCGGTCAACATCACTCGCGACAGGTCGGGGCGGCGGCGCGGCCCCTTGACGTGGGAATCCGGCTTGTCGGTCGTGGGGCAGCTCGGGATCGCGCGCCTCAGGCCTCATGCGGACCGGTCATCTTGGCAAGGCTGACTGCCCTGAAAAACGGGACGAGTCGGACAGCTGAGCGACAGTGGACCTTGCCAAGGACGTGACCAGCCTTGCCAAGCCAGTTCCACGCCTGGAGATCACTCATCAGGTGGGTTGACGGGATCGCGCGGGAGCTCTTCGACGCGGGACTGCCTGTGCCGTCCCAGCCGCGATCCTCATCCGGCCGCGCACGTCTCGCGGTCGACGCACGACTCCCGACCTGAGTCCGCGTCGTGCCTGGTGCCCCTCTGGCAATCAGGCTCCGACGACCCACTGCGCGTAGAAGATGCCGAGCCCCGCGGTGACGCAGATGCCGGCGATGATCCAGAAGCGGATCACGATCGTGACCTCGCTCCAGCCCTTGAGCTCGAAATGGTGGTGGAGCGGTGTCATCCGGAACAGGCGCCGGCCGCCGGTCAGTTTGAAGTAGCCGACCTGCAGCACCACGGACATGGTGATGATCGCGAACAGGCCACCCAGAATGATGAGCAGTAGCTCGGTGCGGGTGGTGATGGCCAGCCCGGCCATCGCTCCGCCGAGCGCCAGCGCCCCGGTGTCGCCCATGATGATCCTGGCGGGGTGGGCGTTCCACCACAGGAACCCGATGCAGGCGCCGGCCAGCGCGGCCGCCACCACGGCGAGGTCGAGCGGGTCGCGCACGTCGTAGCACGTCGGTTCCGGAGCGGACTGGCAGCTCTGGTTGAACTGCCAGATCCCGATGAGCGTGTAAGCACCGAACACCATGGCCGACGCGCCGGTGGCCAGGCCGTCCAGCCCGTCGGTCAGATTCACCGCGTTCGAGGTACCGGAGATGATCAGCAGCGCCCACACCACGAACAGTGCGGCCGGCAGGACGATCGGAGTGTCGCGCAGGAACGACACGGCCTGCGACGCCGGCGTCAGCGACTGGTCGTCCTCGAACCGGATCGCGAGAAGCGCGAACGCGAGCGCGACGACCACCTGCCCGGCCATCTTCGCCCGGCTGCGCAGGCCCAGACTCCGCTGCTTGAAGATCTTGATGTAGTCGTCGAGGAAACCGACCAGACCGAGCCCGACCATCAGCCCGAGCACCAGCAGCGCCGAGGCCGACGGCTCGGTTCCGCGGATCAGGTGGGCCACCGCGTAGCCGGCCAGCGCGGCCAGGATGATCACCATCCCGCCCATCGTGGGCGTGCCCCGCTTGGTCTGATGATTCTTCGAGAGCTCGTCCCGGATCGGCTGGCCGTAGCCATGCCGGACCAGGGCCCAGATCGCTGCCCGAGTTCCGAGAATCGAGACCAGCAGACCCACGACAACCGCGGTCAGCACTGCAGTCACCCGGCGTTCTCCCTCACGCGTTGGTCAGTGTTCGTGGTGCCTTCCGGCAACCAGCACCGCGTTGGCGCATCCGGATTTGCCACGGTGACCGCCACGACGATAGCTGAGTCCGGATCACCGCCTCGCGCCCGCGGTGGTTCCCATCGGCACGCCGCTCGGACAGGCTGGGACCCCGTGAAGAACATCTACGTCGTCACCCACCCGGAGGCCACCCACCATGTCGACGGACTCGTGGGTGGGTGGTTCGACTCGGACCTGACGGATCGCGGAGCCAGGCATGCCCGGGCGATCGCTGACGTCCTCGAGAAACGGCTGGGCGCTGCCGCCGTGGAGGTGTACGCGTCCGATCTTCGCCGTGCCCGGCGTACCTCGGACGTCATCGTCCAGCGACTCGCCGCGAGTCTGACCGTCGACCCCGATCTGCGGGAGAAGTCGTACGGCGAGGCGGGCGGCAAGCCACAGGCATGGCTGGACGAACGCTTCGTCCCGCCTCCCGAGACCGGCGAGCGAATGCGTCACGACGAGGGCGTGGAAGGCGCTGAAACCAGGATGGATCTCGCCGTGAGGGCCTACGCGGCGATGAACCGCGTCCAGATCTCCGCCGCCGAGAACCAGGTGATCGTGACGCACGGAGGCACAGCCACGTATCTCCTTGCGGCCTGGGTGGGCATGCCCGTCGACGCGGCCGGCCGGATCCACTTCCGGTTCTCGTCCGGCGGCATCAGCCTGCTGCGCAAGGACGACCGTTTCCACAGCCACCAGATCGCCCAACTCAACCAGACCGGCCACCTCGACTAGTCCGAGCGGCCACGGTCCATGGTCGCCCGTCGGCGACCGCGCCCGTCAAGGCCGGCCGGTCAGTCCTCGGCCTTCTGCTCGATCTCGTCGGTGACGACGCCGTCGACGCAGCGGAGGCGGACCTCGATCTCGACGGAGTCGTTCTCGAACTTGATCTGGGGGTGGTCGTCGTCCTCGTCGTCGTCCGTGTCGGCCTCGTAGCCCTGGGCCGGGATGACACCGAGGACGTGGACGGTGCCGTCGGGGTTGCACTGGGCGGTCACTGTGCCGGCGTCGTTGGCGTTGACGACGCGCGGCCGGGCGGGCGGGGGCGTCGTGGGCTGCGGCGACGTGGGCTGCGGCGACGTGGTCGTGGACGGCGTGGGCGTGGCGGTGGGGGACGGCGAGGCGGACGGGCCGGTCGTCGGGGCGGCGAGACGCTGCTCGACCTCGGCCTGGGTGAGCGGCTCCTGACTGGAGCCGAAGATGTCGGTGCCGATCATGCCGACCGCCGCCATGCCGGCGGCCGTGGCGCCGGCGGCAGCGGCGAGCCACAGCAGCACACCGGTGCCGACGCGCACCATCCGAGTCCTGACCACCTCCCCACTATGCCCGCCGGCCGGGTTAAGGGACGGCTAAGGGAGCCTCAACGCACGCCTGGGGAGGGGCGACCCGGCCGGGCGGCGAGCACCGGTGCCCTAGGGTCGTCGGCATGGCCCAGGTACTCGTCGTCGAGGACGATGCGACGATCCGGTCCGCGTTGATCCGCGGGCTGACCGAGCGCGGGCACGCGGTCCGGTCCGCGCCGACGGCGATGGCGGGACTGGAGTCGGCGGTCGGCGAGCGCCCGGACGTCGTCGTGCTGGATCTGGGGCTGCCGGACCTCGACGGCACGGCCATGCTGCGCATGCTGCGCGGCGTCAGCGACGTCCCGGTGATCGTCGCCACGGCGCGCGACGACGAGAGCGAGGTGGTCGCCGTCCTGGACGCCGGGGCGGACGACTACGTGACGAAGCCGTTCGGCGTCGCCCAGCTGGACGCCCGCATCCGCGCGGTTCTCAGACGCGGCGGCGAGGAGCAGCGTGATCTGGCGGCCACCGTCGGCGGTCTGCGGGTCGACCCGCGCAGCCGCGAGGCCACCCTCGACGGCACCAGGCTGGAGCTGACCCCGCGCGAGTTCGACCTGCTGCACTACCTGGCCGCCCGTTCCGGCGAGGTCGTCAGCAAACGCGAGCTGCTGACCGAGGTCTGGCAGCTCCCGTACGGCGGCGCCGACAAGACCGTCGACGTGCACCTGTCCTGGCTGCGCCGCAAGCTCGGCGAGACCGCGCAGGACCCCCGCTACCTGCACGCCGTCCGCGGCGTCGGTGTGCGGCTGGCCGCGCCGCAGGGGTGACGGCGTGCGCCGCCGGCTGCTCGTCCTCGTCGCCGCCACCACGACGCTGGTCCTGGTGGCGTTCCTCGTGCCGCTCGCGCTGCTGGTCCGCAACGTCGCCGCCGACCGCGCGGTGCAGGCGGCCACCGTCGAGGCGCAGGCGCTGACGTCGCTGGTCGCGACCGCGGAGGGGGAGTCGCTGGCGCTCACCGTCGACCGGGTCGACGCGACGTCCCGGTTCGACGTGACGGTGTTCCTGGCCGACGGCGAGCGGCTGGGCGCCGAGGCGGACCGCTCGCCGCTGGTCGAGCTGGCCGAGCGCGGGTCCAGCGCGTCGGCCGAGGCCGACGGCGGCCGCGAGATCGTCTTCGCCGTCGGCGGGCCCGGCGGCACCGCCGACGTCATCCGCACGTTCGTTCCGGACGCGGAGCTGCGCCAGGGCGTCGCCCGCGCCTGGCTGGCGCTGGCCGGGCTGGGGGTCGGGTTGCTGCTCGTCGGGCTCGTGGTCGCGGACCGGCTCGGCCGGCGGCTGGTACGCGGCGCGACCGACCTCGCGGCGGTGTCGCACCGGCTCGGCCGCGGCGAGTTGGACGCGCGTGCCGACACCTCCGCTCCCGGCGAGCTGGGTGTCGTCGCGACGGCGCTGAACGGGCTGGCCGGGCGCATCACCGACCTGCTGCGCGAGGAGCGCGAGACCATCGCCGACCTCTCGCATCGCGTCCGCACCCCGCTGACGACGCTGCGGATGGACGCCGAGGCGCTGCCCACGGACGAGCAGTCCGAGCGCATCGTCGGCGGCGTCGACGCGGTCGACCGCGCGGTGACCGACGTCATCCAGCAGGCCCGGCGCCGCGGCGCCCTCCCGGAGGCGGCGACGGCCGACGCGGCGGACGTGGTCCGCGAACGGGCCGCGTTCTGGGCGGTCCTCGCCGAGGACACCGACCGCGAGCTGACGGTGGACGTCGCGCCCGGCCCGCTGCCGGTCGCTCTGGCCCGCGGTGACCTGGAGGCGTGCGTCGACGCGCTGCTCGGCAACGTCTTCGCGCACACCGCCAACGGAACGGCGTTCGCCGTGCGGCTGGAGCCACGCGACGTCGGCGGCGCGCGGCTGGTCGTCGCCGATCAAGGGCCGGGACTGCCGTCCGGTCAGACCACCGGCGTGCTGCGCCGGGGCGTCAGCGGGTCCGGGTCGAGCGGCCTGGGCCTGGACATCGTCAGGCGGACGGCCGAGCAGTCCGGTGGCGGCGTCCGGCTGGACAGCCCGCCGACCGGCGGTCTCACCGTCGTCGTCGACCTCGGCACCGGACCGCGGGCCTGAAGGCGCGGCGATCAGGACGGGCGCGCGGCAGGCCGCCGGCCCCTGGGTTCGGGGCGACCGCCTGCCGCGCGGAGGTGCGGTTCAGTTCCCGGAGCCGGCGATGGCCGTGACGCGGATCTCGATGCGCATGGTGGCGAGGCCGAGGACCGTGACGCCGGTCTCGGTCCAGATCGGCGAACGGCCGCCGAGGCGACGGCGGAACTGCTCGGCCATGACGGAGTTGACGTCATCGCTGATGACGTCCTCGCCCGGTCCGACCTTGTGGTACGAGTTGACGTGGATGACGTCCTTCCAGGTGGCGCCGACGGTGTTGAGGGCGCGCTCGACGTTGTCGAAGGCCCGGATGATCTCGTCCTCCAGCGAGTCGGGGATGTTCAGGTCGTCATCGACCCCGGCCTGGCCGGAGATCTCGACCCTGTCGTCGACGCGGACGGCCCCGCTGTAGCCGAGGGCGGCGTGCAGCTTCTCGCCGTAGCCGGGGACGACGCCGAAGGTGACGGTGCTCATGATGTTCCCGCTTCCTGTGCGTTGGGGGTGCGTTTCCCTTGGTATGAGTTCACGCGTAAAGTGATAGTAGCAAGCGATGACTTCAAGCGCAAAGTGACGGCGGTGACGCCGGAGGGGCGGGACGATCCATGAGCGGCACGGGCGACCACGAGGACGAGCAGCTGCGATGGCTCGACGAGCAGGAGAAGGCGGCGTGGACGGGGCTGATCTCCCTCGTCCTGCTGCTGCCCGCCAAGCTGGAGTCGCCGCTGCGGCAGGAACACGGCATCACGCTGTTCGAGTACCTCGTGCTCAGCCAGCTCTCCGAGGCACCGCAGCGCAAGCTGCGGATGGGCGAGCTCGCCTTCCTCGCCAGCGGGTCGCTCTCCCGCCTGTCCAACGTCGTCAAGCGCTGTGAACAGCGCGGCTGGATCGTACGGACACCCGACCCGGCCGACGGCCGCTACACCCTCGCCGAACTCACCGACGCCGGCTTCGACATCGTGCACCGGGCAGCGCCCACCCACCTGCGCTCCGTACGCCGCATCGTCCTCGACTCGCTCAACTCCACCGACCAGAAGGCCCTCGTCCGCGTCGCGGAGAAACTCCGCATCGTCCCGGACGGCCTCGGCTGACGGCCGTGACAGTGCCTTAGCCGGGCGTTAACCGCCGCCCAGCGCGGCGCTAGGGCGGCCGGCGGGAACGTGGTGGCAACGCACCGCACTAGAAGGGAACGCCACCATGAACCGGAACCGACTGGTCTCCGCCGCCGCTGCCGCGGCCGCTCTGCTCGTCACCGGCGGCGTCGCGTACGCCGTCACGTCGTCCGACGTCGACAGCAGCCCGCGCTCGTCGGTCACCGACGACAACCCGTCGCTCAGCGACGTCACGCCCGACGACTCGAACAGCGCCTCGCCGACCCCGGACGACTCGCCGTCGACCGTGCCGACGCCGGACGACTCGCCGTCGGCCACCCCGGACGACAGCCCGTCGCCGGCGGCGCCGTCCAGCGGTGGGGAGCTGGGCAGCGGCGAGGCCGAGCGGATCGCTCTGGCCCACGTCGGCGGCGGCTCGGTCACCGAGCTCGAGCGCGAGTGGGAGCACGGCCGGCTGGAGTGGAAGGTCGAGATCCACCTCGACGGCGTCGAGCACGACGTCCGGGTGGACGCGGCCTCCGGCGAGATCACCCGCGTCGACGTCGACGACGACCGCGACGACGATGACGACCGGTACGACGACGACCGTCACGACGACGACCGCGACGACCGCTACGACGACGACCGCTACGACGACGACCGTCACGACGACAAGGGCGGCGACCGCGACTGACGTCGTCACCCGGCGCCGGCGAGCCTCCCGCTCGCCGGCGCTGCCGCATGTGCCCCGCCGGCTGACATAGTGGGGCCACGCTCGTGCGTCTGTAGGTGCGGAAGCACCCGACGGGAGGGGCGAGATGGATGCGCAAGCCGAGGGCGAGTTCCGGGAGTTCGTCGAGGCCCGCTCGCTGGCCCTGCGCCGCACCGCGTACGCCCTGACCGGCGACCCGCATCAGGCCGAGGACCTCGTCCAGGCCGCGCTGGTCAAGCTGGTGCGCCGCTGGCACCGGGTCGACAACCCCGAGGCCTACGTCCGCCGCATCATGTACCACGACCTCGCCAGCCGCTGGCGGCGCCGCCGGATCGTCCGCGAGGACGCCGTCGCCGAACCGCCGGACCGTCCCGTCACCGACGCCGCCGACGCCGTCCTGCACCGGCTGGACCTGACGCAGGTGCTGCTGCGGCTGTCGCCGGGCCAGCGTGCCGTGCTGGTGCTCCGCTTCTACGAGGACCTGCCCGAACGGGAGATCGCGGAGATCCTGCGCTGTTCGGTCGGCACGGTCCGCAGCCAGACCTCCCGGGCCCTGGCGCGGCTCCGGACGCTCGCTCCGGAACTGGCCGCCGACCCCGTTCCGACTCCTGAGGAGGCATCAGCATGACGCTCGACGAGCAGCGACTGCGCGACGCGCTGGACGAGTTCGCCCGCGGGGTGCCGCCGAGGGCCGGCCTGGCCGACGCCGTCCTGCGACAGGCGAGCCGGCGCCGGACGGTGCTGCGGCTGGCCGCCGCCGGCGGCACCGCTGTCGCCGTCGCGGCCGGGACGACGTTCGTCCTCACCGATCCGCTCCCGGCCGGCCGCGTCGACCTCGGCAGCGTCGACCCAGCGGCCGCGCCACCGGCGCCGGCACAGACGCCGGCGCCCGACCCCGTCATCGACGCCGATCTCGACGCGTTGCCGGCGGGCGCCGCCGCGGCGGTGCCGTGGTATTCCGGCGGCGTCATCCACCACGGCGCCGCCGAGGTGCCGTTCGACGTCGAGTTCGCCGCGATCCGCTCGCTGTCCGCCGTCGCCGGCGGGTACGTCGTCCTGACCGCGGACGCCGAGGGTCAGGACGGCAACGAGCTGTGGCTGGTGTCGTCCGGCGGCGAGCGGACGCGGCTGGCGAGGGGCGCCGTCTACTCCATGGCAGTGTCCGCCGACGGCGCCCTGCTCGGGTGGGCCGAGCACGACTGGAGCGCCGGCTCGCTCGACGACGGTCCCGGCCGCACCCTGCTCTACGTGGCCGACGCCGCGACGGGCGAGGTGCGCCACCGGCGCGAGCAGACCGGCGCCGACGGTCCCGTCGGCAGCGTCCGCGGGTTCCTCGGCCCGGGGCGCGTCGTCGTCGACAGCGCCACCAACGCACCGTCCGGGGTGTACGTCTGGGACCTCGAGGCCGACACCGTCACGCCGTGGACCGAGTTCGGCTTCACCACGGCCGTCTCCCCGACGGGGGAACTGGCCGCGGTGGTGCCGCCGAACGAGGCGGCCGACCGGTCACCCGCCGTGGTCGACGGCGTCACCGGTGAGGTCCGCTGGCGCGCGCCGCAGAACGCCACCATCGGCACGGGCGGGTTCTCACCCGACGGCCGGTACGTGGCCGAGGTCCTGGAGATCGGTCCGCCGCCGGCCGAGCTGCCGCGCACGCCGGGCGCGTTGACGTCGTACGACTACGCCTACGAGATCGTCGTCGCCGACGCCGCGACCGGTGCGCCCGTGCGGACCATCCGCGGGCTGCAGCCGGCCGTCGTCACCTGGGAGCCCGACGGCGCACTGCTGGTCCAGGCCGCCGAGGACGACCGCACCGCACTGGTCCGCTGCTTCGTCGACGGCGGCTGCGAGCTGGCCGATCCGATCCGCGACACCAGCGACGGGCGGCCCTACGACCTCGGCTCGGGCCTCTAGGTGTACCGGGCACGGACGCCGGTCGTGCGGTCGACGACCCGCGGGCACCCGCGTCCCGCCGGGGCCGATCGACGTCTCGACCTGCTGCTGGGACGGGACCTCGCCGGGAAACGCGTCAGTCGGTGAGGCGGGTGAGGACGAAGACCGGGATCACCCGCGTGGTCTTGGTCTGGTAGGTCGCGTAGTCGGGCCAGACGGCGACGGCGCGCTCCCACCAGAGGCCGCGCTCGTCGCCGGTGACCTCGCGGGCGAGGTAGTCGTGCTTCTGCTCACCGTCCTGCAGCTCGACGTGCGGGTTGGCCTTGAGGTTGTGGTACCAGACGGGGTGCTTGGGCGCGCCCCCGAGCGAGGCCACGACGGCGTATTCACCGTCGTGTTCGACCCGCATGAGGGCGGTCTTGCGCAGCTTGCCGGTCCTGGCGCCGACGGAGGTCAGGACGATGACCGGCTTGCCGCGCAGCGTGGTCGCGGCGGTGCCGCCGGACTCCTCGTACCGGTCCGCCTGTTTGCGGGCCCAGTCAGCTGTGCTCGGTGCGTACTCTCCGTTGAGCGGCATGTCCACGCCAACCCGGCCGCCGCGGCGCGGTATTCCCCCTGGTCCGGGTGCGGTACAGCAGCCAGACGAAGTACGGCGCGCCGACGATCGCGGTGACCAGCCCGGCGGGCAGCTGGGCGGGTGCGATCACCGTCCGGCCCAGGGCGTCGGCCAGGCAGACCAGGCTCGCGCCGAGCAGCGCGGCCACCGGCAACATCCGCCCGTGCCGCCGCCCGACGAGGGCCCGGGCGGCGTGCGGCGCGACCAGCCCGACGAACCCGATGACGCCGACCCCGGCCACGGCGGCACCGGTCAGCGCGACGGCGCCGGCCAGCAGCGCCAGCCGGGCCTTCGGCACGTGCACGCCGAGGATCCGCGGCGTGTGGTCGTCGACGGAGAGCAGGTCCATGGTGTGCCGCATGCCGTAGAGCAGCGGGATCGCCGCCGCGACCGCCAGCCCCATCGGCACCAGGTGCTCGAACGAGCGGCCGTACGTCGACCCGGCGAGCCAGGTGAGCGCCTTGGTCTCGTTCCACGGGTCGGTGAGCGTGATGAGCACGACGATCAGCGACTGCGCGCCCGCCGACACCGCGACGCCGATCAGCACCAGCCGGTCGCTGGCGAAGCCGCCCCGCGCGGCCAGCGCGAACACCAGTGTCGCGGCCAGCGCGGCGCCGAGGCCGGCCGCGCCGGTCAGCGCCCAGAAGCTCGCCATCGGCACCAGCGTGATCATGGTGACGGCCCCGACCCCCGCGCCGCCGGCCACGCCGATGATGCCGGGCTCGGCCAGCGGATTGCGGGCGACCGCCTGGATGATCGCGCCGGCCAGCGCCAGCGCGGCGCCGGCCAGCAGTCCGGCGACGACGCGGGGGAACCGGGTGTCCATGACGGTGCTGACGATCGGCCCGGCCTGCCCGGACAGCCAGTTGACGACGTCGCCGAGCAGCAGGACGGAGTCGCCGAGCAGCGTCGCGCCGACGGTGACCGCGACCGTCACGACCGCCGTCGTCGCCAGCACGACGCCGAAGCGGCGCGTGGTCACACCGCCGCGCACCCCGGCGGCCGGCGGCTCGCCGACGGTGTCCGACGCGCGGATCCGCCGGGCCAGCGCGATGAGGAAGATCGCGCCGAGGATCGTGGTGACGACGCCGGTGGGCACTTCGAGCGCGCCCTGCGAGCCGATCGCCGCCCGCAGCCCGACGTCGGCCGCCAGCAGCATGAGCACGCCTGTCGCGGCCGACACCGGCAGCAACACGGAGTGCCGGTGCAGCCCCGGCACCACGGGCGTGGCCAGCCGCACGATCGCGGGCGCGGCCAGGCCGACGAAACCGATCGGGCCGGCCAACGTGACGGCGCAGGCGCCGAGCAGGACGGCGAGCACGATCGAGCCCGCGCGCACCCGGCGCACGTTGACGCCGAGCATGCGGGCGTGGTCGTCGCCGATGAAGACGAGGTCGAGCTTGCGCCCGAGCAGCAGCAGCCCGGCCAGGACGACGGCGACCACCGGGGCGATGGTGCGGATGCCGCCGAGCCCGTTCTGGCCGAGGGACCCCTCGCCCCACGCGAACAGGCCGCGGGTCTCCTCGGAGAACAGGATGATCAGTCCGCTGGTCAGCGACTGGAACGCCAGCGCGATGGCGGTGCCGGCCAGCACCAGCCGGACCGCACCGGTGCCGCCGAGCCCGGACAACGCCAGCACCAGCGCCGCCGCGCCGAGACCGCCGGCGAACGCGAGCCCGGCCGCGCCCAGCAGCGGCAGCGTGAAGCCGGCCGTCGCCGCCGCGACCAGCGCCAGGTGCGCGCCGGCGTTGACCGCCAGCGTGTCCGGCGAGGCCATGACGTTGCGCGACACCGACTGCATGACCGCGCCGGCCGCACCGAGCGCGACGCCGACGACGACCGCTGCCAGCAGCCGCGGCAGTCGCGAGGCCAGCACGATCGCGCCGGCCTCGTCGCTGCCCTGTCCGGTCGCCCAGCGCAGCACCTCACCGGCGCCGACCTGCGCGGTGCCCTGCGTGAGGTGGACGACCGCCAGGCCCGCGACGAGGACCGCGAGCCCGACGGCCACCAGGCCGAGGCGGCCGGACTTCACGAGGCGGACCGCCTCAGCCGAGCGCGTCGACGGCGGCGTCGACGAACTGCATCATCGACGTCGGGCCGCCGAACATCCACAGCGAGTCGGGGAAGCGCGCGACGTTGCCGGACTGGACGAACGGCAGCGAGTCCCAGATGGCGTTGCCGGCCAGCACGTCGGCGAACGGGTCGCCGCCGTCGGTGGCGTTGGCCATGTACCAGAAGCGGGTGTCGGCCGGGAGCGCCGTCAGACCCTCGACGTCGGCCTGGGCCAGCCCGTAGGCGGGATCGCCCTCCAGCCCCCACGGGTTCTCCAGGCCGATCTCGGCGAACACGTCGGAGACCAGCGAGCCCTCGGCGTACGGCCGGATGCTGACGGTGCCCGCGTCGGCCCAGCCGTCGGCGAACGCGACCTGGTCGCCCGTGGCGCCGGCCTCCTCGACGGCGGCCTTGCCGTCCTCGATCTTCTCGTCGAACTGGTCGCGAAGACCCTGGGCACGGTCCTCGGTGCCGGTGAGCTCGGCGATGAGGTCGAGGTTGGCGAACATCTGGTTGATGTTGTCCTGCGAGTCGCCACCGGGGATGACGACGACCGGCGTGGTCGCCTCGATCTGCTCGATCGCGCCCTCGATCAGGGCGTCGGTGACCACCACGAGGTCGACGTCGAGGGTGGCGAGGGTGTCCATGCTCGGCTCGCCGCGGGTGCCGATGTCGGTGACGGTGTCGTCGAGCGGCGCGCCGCTCACCCAGGTGTTGTAGCCCTGGATGTCGGACACGCCGACCGGCATGACGCCGAGCGAGACGAGGTTCTCGATCGAGTTCCACTCGGTGCCGGCCACGCGCACCGCGGGCTGGTCCAGCGTGACCTCCACGCCGCGGGCGTCGGTGACGGTGATCGGCCCGCCGGCGTCGCCGGCGTCGCCGGAGTCGTCGCTGGACGTCGAGTCGCTGGTCGACCCGGCGTCCGTGGGGTCGTCGGACGCGTCCTCGGTGGTGCCGCAGGCGGTGGCGAGCAGGACGAACGCGACGGACAGGCCCGCGAGGGCGCGCGCTCTTCTCATGGTGTACCTCGTGATCGTGGATTCGAAGGTGGGTGGAACGGGGCCTCAGGCCGTGGCGCGCGGCCGGACGTCGTTGTGCCGGCCGACGGCGCGGGTCGAGATGCGGCCGTCGACCGGATCGAGGTCGACGTCGACGCGGATGCCGTACGCGCGGCTCAGGTTCTCCGGGGTCAGCACCTCGGCGGGCGTGCCGTCGGCCGTGACCGTGCCGTCCTCGAGCAGCAGGACGCGGTCGGCGACGGCGGCCGCCTGGTCGAGGTCGTGCAGCACCAGACCGACGCCGATGCCGTGGTCGTCGGCCAGCTCGCGCACGACGTCGAGGATCTCGATCTGATAGCGCAGGTCGAGGAAGGTCGTCGGCTCGTCGAGCAGCAGCAGCCCGGTGTCCTGGGCGAGGCAGCTGGCCAGCCAGACCCGCTGCGCCTGGCCGCCCGACAGCGCCTGCACCGGCCGCTCGGCCAGTGCCTCGATGCCGGTGAGCGTCATCGCGCGGGCGATGGCCTGCTCCGCGCCGGGGTCGCGGCCGCTCCAGCGGGCGCGGTGCGGGTGCCGGCCGTACTCGACCAGCTCGCGGACGGAGAGCCCACCGGGCGTGCTGCGGCTCTGCGCCAGCAGCGTGACACGGCGGGCCAGCTCGCGCGGGTCGAGGCTGAGCACGTCGGTGCCGTCGTGGAAGTGCACCTGACCCGCGGTCGGCAGGTGCAGCCGGGCCAGCGCCCGCAGCAGCGTCGACTTGCCGCTGCCGTTGGGCCCGATGAGCGCCGTGACCGTGCCGGAGCGCAGCTCGATCGACGCGGCCCGGACGACCACCTCACGCCCGTACGCGAGGTCGACACCACGCGCGGCGAGCCCATCGAGGGGCAGGGCAGGCGAAACGGTCACGGCGCCAACGTAAGGTACGCCTAAGCTAATTCGCAAGCCATGAATGTGGCGGATACGTCACCTCCGGCCACGCCGCCGAGTCCGGCCCCTTGCCTAGACTGCGCGGCATGAGTGCGCAGATCGGCAAGGTGGGCGTCGTCGGGCTGGGGACCATGGGAGCGGGCATCGCGGAGGTGTTCGCGCGGGCCGGCCTCGACGTCGTCGGGGTGGAGCGGGACGACGCGGCCCTCGCGGCCGGTCGCGGTCACGTCGACACGTCGACGGGGCGGGCGGTCCGCCGCGGCAAGCTGAGCGCCGACGACCAGGCCGCGCTGATCGGGCGCATCGAGTTCACGACCGACCTCGCCGCTCTCGGCGACGCCGGCCTCGTCGTCGAGGCGGTGCCGGAGCGGCTGGAGCTCAAGCGCGACCTGTTCGGCCGGCTCGACGGCATCGTCGGCGCCGGAACGATCCTCGCCACCAACACCTCCTCCCTGTCCGTGACGGAGATCAGCGTGGCGGTGTCGCGGCCCGAGCGGGTCGTCGGCATGCACTTCTTCAATCCGGCACCGGTGCAGGAGCTGATCGAGGTGGTCCGCACGGTCGTCACCGCGCCGGCGGTCACCGAGGCCGTCACCGGCCTTGCGCGGCGGCTGGGCAGGACTCCGGTCGTGTGCGGCGACCGCGCGGGCTTCATCACCAACGCGCTGCTGTTCGGCTACCTCAACCGGGCCGCCGCGATGTACGAGAGCGGCCATGCGAGCCGCGAGGACATCGACGCGGCGATCACGGCAGGGCTGGGCTACCCGATGGGGCCGCTGGCGCTGCTCGACCTGATCGGGCTGGACACGGCGTACGAGATCCTGGGGACGATGTACCGGCAGGGTCGTAACCGGCTGCACGCGCCGGCGCCCGTGCTGGGCGAGCTGGTGACGCTGGGCTTCCTCGGCCGCAAGTCCGGTCGCGGCTTCTACGACTACTCGGGGGATGACGGCATCGGCACGAACTCCGCGGTGGTCGCGCCCGAGGACGGCCGGACCCGCCGCGTCGCGTTCCTCGATCCGTCGCCCGGACCGCTGGCCGACGCGCTGGCGAAGGCCGGGCACGACGTCGTCCGCGCGGCCGACGGCGCCGATCTCGTCGTCGCGCCGGGCGACCCGGAGACGTTCGCCCGGGCGGCCGCGGCCACGCCGATCGGCGCCGTCCTCGCGGCCACCGGCGCCGGGCCGGTCGTCGCCGGCGCCGCCGCCAGCGGCCGGCCCGAGGACGTCGTCGGGCTGCACCTGGCCGGCGTCGGCGGCACCGTCGCGGAGGTCGTCCGCACCGTCGTCTCGTCGCCGGCCGCCGTGACCACCGTCGCCACCGTCGCGGCGTCCGCCGGGCTCACCCCCGTCGTCTGCGCCGACCGCGCCGGCTTCGTCGTCGACGCGCTGCTGCTGCCGTACCTCAACGACGCCGTGGCGATGCTGGAGACCGGGTACGCGTCGGCGGCCGACGTCGACACCGCCATGCGGCTGGGCTGCCGGTTGCCCGCGGGGCCGTTCGAGCAGCTGGACGCGCTCGGCCCGGTGGCGGCGCTGGCGACGCTGGAGCGGCTGCAGGCCGAGGTCCGCGAGCCGGGGCTGGCGCCGTCGCCGCTGCTCACCCAGCTGGCGACGGCCGGTCTGCGCTTCGCCGATCTCTGAGCGGACGGTGCGCGGCCATCGATGGGCCTGACGGGGAGGTGAAGTGTCGGTGAAGGGGAGACGGCACACTCTGGCGTACTCCGGACATTCTTGACAGTCTTGGTGACCACCGGCCACCTGGGAGGTCACCGTCATGCGCCGTGCCGTCCTCACTCTCCTCGCGACCCTCGCCGTCATCTTCCTGCTGGCCGGACCGGCCAGCGCGTACCCGCCGGACCCGCCGTCGCCGTCGGAGTCGGCCGGCCAGCTCGCCCAGCTCACCGTCGCCCCGCCCGGATCCAGCAGCGGCTACTCGCGCGACCGGTTCCCGCACTGGAGCCCCGCCGAGGGCACCTGCAACACCCGCGAGATGGTGCTGGTCCGCGACGGGTCCGGCGTCACGACCGGCGCCGACTGCTACCCGACCGCGGGCAGCTGGTACAGCGTCTACGACCAGGTCTGGATCGAGGAGCCGAGCGATGTCTCCGTCGACCACATGGTGCCGCTGGCCAACGCGTGGCGCTCCGGGGCCAGCTCGTGGACCGAGGACCGGCGCGAGGACTTCGCCAACGACCTCTCCCGCGGCCAGCTGATCGCCGTCACCGCGTCCAGCAACAGCTCCAAGAGCGACAGCGACCCGTCGGAGTGGAAGCCGGCGAACCGCGGCTGGTGGTGCTACTACGCGCGGCACTGGACCGACGTGAAGTACGACTGGGATCTCACCATCACCAGCGCGGAGAAGTCCGCATTGCAGGAGATGCTGGGCACCTGCTGACAATTCAGGCCGGGCACGCTATAAAGCTGGGGGCCGTGTTCTCGTGATCGGCCGTGCATCGCTACGTCGGGGGGCGTCGTGCGAGGACTTCGGGTGCTGCCGGCCACGGCCGCGGCGGCCCTGCTGCTGGCCGTCCTGCCGGTGGCCGCCGACGCGGCGGAGGCCCGAGCGGGCTGCGACGACCTGGGCGGATCGGACCTCACCGGCAGCGACGCGGTCCGCGAGTCGCTCTCGCACGGCCGGACGCAACTGAGCGTGACGGTGCGCGACCAGCGGTACCGCATCAGCGCGGTCGGCGTGCGCGGCCGCGACGAGTACGCCGTCTACACCGAGTCGCCGTTCACCGGGCTGACCGCGCCGCCGCGGCCCAACGGCCGGCCGCGGGAGATCGAGGACTGGTTCGTCTGCGGCAGCCGGGCGCTGGGCGAACCGGACCCACCGGACGACTGGATCGCGCCGACGCCGACGCCGACCCGGATCCCCACGCCGTCCGCGACGCCGACGCCCACGCCGTCCGCGACGCCCACGCCGACCCCGACCCGGACTCCCACGCCCACCCCGGCCCCGACGCCCACCGAGACGCCGACGCCCACACCTACGCCGACCCCGTCGGCTCCGGCGGTCCCGGTGCCGACGGCGATTCCGGCCGGTGGTCCGGCTGCCGGCCCGCCGGGCGACGGCCATGGCGGGCCGTTGCCGTATGCGCTGCTCGGCCTGGCCGGCGGCGTCGCGGCGGCCGGGTGGGCGGCCGGCAGGAGGCGTCGTGCCGGCTGACCCGCCCCGGCATCGCCGCACGCGGCCGCGGGCCCTGCCGTGGCTGCTCGCCCCGGTGCTGCTGGCGCTGGCCGCGTGGTGGGGGCTCAGCCGGCTCGACGGCGGGGAGCAGCCGGCCGCCGCGTCGACGCCCGAGTCGGCCGCTCCGTACGACCCGTCCGAGCAGTCCGCCGTTCCCGGCCCGCCGGTCGGACGGGCGGAGGGCCGCTACACGCTGCGGCTGCCGCTGCAGGGCATCCAGGCGCCGGTGATCGAGATCGCCGGCACCGACGACCGCGTGCTGCTGCCGCCGAAGGACCCGCTGCTGGCCGGGTGGTGGCGGGACGGCGCCGCGCCGGGCGCCGAGGTCGGCTCGGCGATCCTCACCGGCCACGCCGTCGAGGGCGGCGAGGCCGCCTTCAACAGCGTCGCGCGCCTCAACCCGCGCGACAACGTCCAGGTCAGCGGCCGCGACGTCCAGCAGTGGTACCGCGTCGTCTCGGTCGAGACGATGTCGCCGGAGGACCTCGCCGCCCGCGCCGGCGAGCTGTTCGCGCAGGACGTGCCGGGCCGCCTGGTGCTGGTGACGTGCGCCGGCTGGGACGGGACGGCGTTCCGCTCCAACATCGTCGTCACGGCCGCTCCCACCTGACCCGGCCGGTCCTGAGATCATGGGGTGTGCACGAGAGCATCGAGTCCGGCCCGGACGGCGAGTGGGTGGTCCGCCGCATCACCGGCAGCGCGTCGACGAAGGCGTATCGCTGCCCGGGGTGCGACCAGCTGATCCGGCCGGCCACCCCGCACATCGTGGCGTGGCCGACGGTCAGTCTCTCGTTCACCGGCGAGGGCATCGACGAGCGGCGGCACTGGCACACCGGCTGCTGGCGGTCCCGCACCAGACGCCGCCGCTGACGCGGCCTCACACCGCCGACAGCGCGGCGGTCGGGGGCATCCGAGCCGCCCGGGCGGCGGGGTAGGCCCCGGCCAGCGCCCCGACCACGATCGTCGCTCCGGCCGCACCGGCGAGCACCCACGACGGCAGCGCCGGCGGCCAGCCGCGCGACGCCGCGAAGGCCGCCGTCACAGCCCCGCCCAGTACCGCACCCCCGACGCCGCCCAGCGCGGCCAGCAGCACCGACTCGCCGAGGAACTGCCTGCGCACGTGCGCGCGGGTCGCGCCGAGCGCGCGCCGCAGCCCGATCTCCGACCGCCGCTCCAGCACCGCGATGACCATCGTGTTCGCGACGCCGATGCCGCCGACCAGCAGTGCGACCCCGCCGAGCGCCAGCAGCAGCGTCGTCAGCGTCTCGTCGGTCGCGGCCCGGGCCGCCAGCGCGTCCGACGGCCGGCTCACGGTCACCTCCTCCGGGTTCTCCGGGTTCACCGTCGCCGGCAGCACGGCCCGGACGGCGTCGACCTGCGACTCGGCGGACCGCTCGTAGATGGTCGTCGGCGCGCCGTCGAACCCGAGTAGCGCCTCCGCGACCGGCCAGCCGATCAGCACCGACGAGTCCAGCTCAGGCGCCAGCGGCACCGGGTCGAGGATCCCGGCCACGGTGAACCACTCGCCACCGAGCCAGACCGCGACGCTGCCGTCGACCTCGTCGATACCCATCCGCTCCGCGGCGTTGGCGCCGAGCACGACGGCCGGGTAGGCGCCCAGCGCGTCGTCCAGCCAGCGGCCGTTGTCCACCACGCCGCTGACGGTGTCGAGCAGGTCCGTCCCTGCGGCCAGGACGGCCAGGCCGTTGGTCTGCGTCGCGTCGATCTCGTCGTTGCGGTACACCGACGCGTCGACCTCGCCCACCGCGCTGACCGCGGTGACCGGGCCCAGCCGGGCCACCATGTCCACGCTGCCGGCGGGCAGCGCGGCGTCCTCGCCCCCGATCGTCTGCCCGGCCGCGACGGTCAGCAGGTTGGTGCCGAGCGCGTCGAGCTGCTCGTCGACCTGGGCACGGCTGCTCGCGGAGATGCCGACGACGGCGACCATCGCGGCGATCCCCACCGCGATGCCCAGCGCCGACAACACCGCCCGCGCCGGGCGGGCGCGCAAGCCCGTCACACCCACCCTGACGACGTCGCGGGGCCGCAGCCGCGACGGCGCGGGTTCCGGGCCGCTCACGGCCGCCCCGCCCGGTCGGACTCGATCGACCCGTCGCGGATGTCGACCCGCCGCGGCAGCGAACCGGCCACCTCGTGGTCGTGGGTGATGACCACGACGGTGGTGCCGCCAGCGTGCAGCCCGTGCAGCAGTGCCAGCACACCGGCGCCGGAGGCGGAGTCGAGCGCGCCGGTCGGTTCGTCGGCCAGCAGCAGCGACGGCGCCCCGGCGAGCGCCCGCGCGACGGCGACCCGCTGGCGCTGACCGCCGGAGAGCTCGTGCGGACGGTGATGCGTGCGGTCGCCCAGCCCGACGCGTTCCAGCGTCGCCCGTGCCCGCCGGCGGCGCCCGGCCAGGGGAGTGCCGGTGTAGAGCAGGCCGTCGGCGACGTTGTCCAGCGCGCTCACCCCAGGGGTCAGGAAGAACTGCTGGAAGACGAAGCCGATGCGGTGTGCCCGCAAGGCGGAGAGCCGGCGGTCGTTCATCGCGCCCACGTCGTGCCCGTCGATCCGCACCGTCCCGGTGTCGGCGCGATCCAGGGTGCCGAGGATGTTCAGCAGCGTCGACTTGCCCGACCCGGAGGGCCCGACGATGCCGATCAGCTCGCCACGGCGGATGCGCAGGCTCACCCCGCGCAGCGCCCGGACCGGCGGCCGGCCGGGATAGACCCGGGTGACGTTCTCGAGCTCGACGACGGCGGATGCGTCGCCGGCGTCGGCGCCGGGGGACGAGGTCATGGTCAGCGTGTCGGCGTTCATCGTCCGGCCACCCCGACGACGGTCCCTTCGGCGATCCCGTCGCCGGCCACCTCGACCCGCCCGTCCGCGAACAGCCCGGTCTCGACGGCGACGACCGACGTGGTGCCGTCGTCGTGCACCACCTCGAGCCCGTAGCCGCCCTCGGACAGCGCCAGCAGCGCGTTCACCGGCACCAGCAGGACGTCCACGCGCTCGTCCACCGGGACGGTGACGTCGGCCGGCGACCCGATCAGCTCCGCGGCGACCGGCTCGGCCAGGGCGACGTCGACCTCGGTGACGGCGTCGGCGGCCCCGGTCTGCGCCGCACCCGCGCCCGCGCCGCCGTCATCCGTGGGCTCCGCCGCCACCGCGGC
The DNA here is from genome assembly GCF_003427025.1 of Jiangella endophytica. GTDB lineage: Bacteria > Actinomycetota > Actinomycetes > Jiangellales > Jiangellaceae > Jiangella > Jiangella endophytica. The sequence continues at coordinate 63,241 of NZ_QVAI01000018.1, read as the reverse complement.
CGCCGAGGTCACCGTCCCGGCGACCTCCTGGCCGCCGGCCAGTCCGATGGTGACGGCGGTGCCGACGGCGACGAGGTCGCGGTCGTCCACCTCGACCTCGAGGCTCACGACCTGGTCGGAGCCGGTGAGGTCGAGCACGGCCGAGCCCGGCTGCACGACGCCGCCGACGCCGGCGTGCACGCTGTCGACCCGACCGGCCTCGGGCAGGAACACCACATCGGACCCGGCCACTGCTCCTGTCTCGGCGGCGCCGATGTCCTCCTGCCACTCCGCGACGGCATCGGCGGTGTTGCCGGTGTACTCGTCGTCGGCCGTGAAACCGTCGTAGCCGAGCGCGACGAGGTTGGCCTCCAGCTGCTCGACGTCCACCCCGGAGTCGCCCGGGCCGAGGTCGCGGTACATCGGGATCAGGCCGATCAGCACGGTGACCGGCTGTTCGTCCACGTGGTAGAGCGCCGTGCCGCGCTCGACGGCGCCGCCCTCGGCCGCGAGCCGGGTGATCGTGCCCGAGACCGGCGCGAACACGGTGAACGCGGACCCGTGGCCCAGCGTCCCCTCCCAGGTCTCGGTCGACGCGATGCTGCCCAGGGTCACCTCGGCCGTGGCCACCGCGCCCGCTGCCTCGGGCGCCGGTTCGCCGGGGGAGCGCTGCTGCCAGTACCAGGCGCCGGCGGCCGCTCCACCGATCAGGACGACGCCCACGGCCGGCCACACCAGCCGCCGCCCGCGGCGCCTGGGCTCGGCGCTGGCCGCGTCGAGCTCCTCGTCGCGGTGCAGGGTCGTGCTCACTGTTCGCCGCCCGTCACGTCGCGGCACTCGTCCATGGCGGCGGTCAGGTCCTCGCGGTCGACGCCCTCGGGCAGCCCGCCCTCGAACAGGTCGTCGGGCACGTCCACGCCCTGCTCGCGCAGGCACTCGGCGAGCGCGAGCTGGGTGTCCTCGTCCATCGCCTGGTCGCGTTGCTCGGCCAGCTGGGTGGGCAGCTGGTCCTCGCACGCCTCCATCGCCGCCTGGATGGCCTCCGCGTCGTAGCTTCCGACGATCCCCTGGAAGGCATCGCGCAGGCCGCCCTCGCCGGTGGGGTCGGGCAGGTCGATGCCCTGGTCGCGCATGCACGCGGCGAACGCCAGGCCCTGGTCGTCGGGCTCCGTGGGCTCGTCCGGCGGGGCGGTCGCCGTGCTGCCGGTGTGGTCGTCCCCGGCGGCCGAGGCGATCTCGCCGCCGTCGGTCTCGTCGCCGCAAGCGGCCGTCGCCAGCATCGCGACCAGCGCGAGGACGGCCGGAGCGACGGCCCGCCGTCGCCGGACTGAGAGGTGCGCCATGTGTACTCCCTGGGTGTGGTCCTGGTCCCCCGGCGCAGTCGTGCGCCGGGGGCCCTTCCAGGTGTACGAGGCGCGGGGTAAAGCCCGCGTCAAGCTCCGGCGGTCCCGGCGTTCTTATCCCGTTCTTAGGTGGCGCAGGTCAGCATGGACGCACGGGATCGTTGCGGGAGGTGGCCGGTGCGGGTGCTCGTGGTCGAGGACGAGGTGCTGCTCGCGGACGCGGTGGCGCGCGGGTTGCGGCGGGAGGGCCTGGCGGTGGACGTCGGGTACGACGGCGCGGCGGCGCTGGAACGCATCGACGTCAACGACTACGACGTCGTCGTGCTGGACCGCGACCTGCCGGGCACGCACGGCGACGACGTCTGCCGCCGGCTGGTCGCGACGCGGCCGGCGACTCGGGTGCTCATGCTGACGGCGGCCGCCGACGTCACCGACCGGGTCGACGGGTTGGGCCTGGGCGCCGACGACTACCTGGGCAAGCCGTTCGCGTTCGCCGAGCTGGTGGCCCGCGTGCGGGCACTGGGCCGGCGCAGCCGCGAGGCCGCGCCGCCGGTGCTGTCCCGCGACGGCCTGGTGCTCGACCCCGCCCGGCTCGAGGTCACCCGCGACGGCCGTCCCGTGCGCCTCGGCCGCAAGGAGTTCGGCGTCCTCGAGGAGCTCCTGCGCGCCGACGGCGCCGTCGTCAGCTCCGAGCAGCTGCTGGAGAAGGTGTGGGACGAGCACACCGACCCGTTCACGAACGTGGTGCGGGTGACGGTGATGACGCTGCGGCGCAAGCTCGGCGACCCACCGGTCGTGCGCACCGTGGTGGGCGCCGGGTACCGGGTGGGGAGCGGCACATGAGGCAGCGCGCGAAACGGCCGACCGGCTGGCCGATCCGGGTCCGGCTCACGCTGCTCTACGGGCTGGCCTTCCTGGCCGCCGGTGTCGTCATGATCACCGTGACCTACGTGCTGGTCTCCCAGTCGCTGCTGCGGCCGTCCAGCACGCAGCTCGAGCGCGTCCCCGACCGCATCACGGAGAACCTCGGCGACGTCGAGACCCGCGAGGTGATCCTGCAGGCTCTCGAGTCGTACCGCAGCAACACACTGAACCAGTTGCTCACCTGGTCGATCGTCGCTCTGGGCATCGCCCTCGTGCTCGCCTGGGCGCTGGGCTGGCTGCTGGCGGGCCGGGCGCTGGCGCCGCTGCAGCAGGTGACCGACACCGCCCGCAGGGTCGCCGATCGCAACCTGCACGAGCGCATCGCCCTGTCCGGCCCGCAGGACGAGCTGAAGGAGCTGGCCGACACGTTCGACGCCATGCTGGAACGGCTGGACCGCTCGTTCGACGCGCAGCGCCGGTTCGTCGCCAACGCCTCGCACGAGCTGCGCACGCCACTCGCCGTCAACCGGACGCTGCTCGAGGTGGCGCTCGGCGACCCGGAGGTGTCGGAGGACCTCAGACGACTGGCCCCGACCGTCCTCGCCACCAACGAGCGCAGCGAACGGCTGGTCGAGGGTCTGCTCCTCCTGGCGCGGTCGGAGCAGACGGTGACGTCGCCGGCGCCGCTGGACCTGTCCGCGGTCGCCGCCCACGTCCTGCAGCAGGAGCGCCGCGAGGCCGACGCCCGCTCGGTGGCGGTGACGGCTGTGCTCGAGCCCGCGCCGACGACGGGGAACGCCGTCCTGCTGGAGCAGCTGGTCGCCAACCTGGTCCGCAACGCCATGGTGCACGGCGGCGACGGTGCGCGGGTGCGGGTCTGGACCGGCGCCGACCCGGCCGGCGACGGCGTCGCGCTGCAGGTGGAGAACACCGGCCCGGTCCTCGCTGCCTACGACGTCGACGGACTGTTCGAGCCGTTCCGCCGTGGCAACGGGCGCACGGCCGCCGACGGCACCGGCGTCGGCCTGGGGCTGTCGATCGTCCGCTCGGTCGCCCACGCCCACGGCGGCACCGCCACCGCGCACGCCCGCGACGGCGGCGGCCTGCTCGTGCGCATCGACCTCCCCGCGGGCGCGTCGCTAGGGTCGACGGCATGAGGCTGCCGGTCGTCCTGATCCACGCGTTCCCACTCGGCCCCGCGGTCTTCGACGACCTCGCGGAGCGGCTGCCCGGCACGACGTTGATCCGCCCGGCGCTGCGCGGGTTCGGCGGCGCCGACGTCACCGGCGAGCCGTCCGTCGACACCTACGCCGACGACGTCGCCACCGAGCTGGCGGCCCGCGGCGTCGAGCGGGCGGTCGTCGGCGGGCTGTCGCTGGGCGGCTACGTGACGATGGCGCTGCTGCGCAGGCACCCCGGGCTGGTCGCCGGCGTCGTCCTCGTCGACACCAAGGCGAGCGACGACACCGACGAGGCCAGGGCGAACCGGCTGCGCATGGCCGACGCCGTCGAGCGGCACGGCAGCCGGGCGCTGCGGCCGATGCTCGGCACGCTGCTGGGGGAGACCACCCGGCGCGACCGGCCGGACGTCGTCGCCCGGGTGACGGGCTGGCTCGACGCCGCACGGCCGGACGGCGTCGCCTGGGCGCAGCGCGCGATGGCCGCGCGCCCGCCGTCCTTCGCCACGCTGCGCGACGCCGCCGCCCGCGGCCTCGGGGAGACGAGCACCGTCGTGGTCGGCGCCGAGGACACGCTCACCGGCACGGACGAGGCCGACGCGATGGCCGCGGCGCTCGGCGGGGTGGCGGTGCACGTCGTCGGCGGCGCCGGGCACCTGTCGCCGCTGGAACGGCCCGACGCCGTCGCGGCCGTCCTGCGCGACCACCACGGCGCCTGAGCGCACCTCGTCACCTGGTTCCGCGGCAGAGCGAAGCCCACGGACCGGAAGAACCGCCACCCCGAGGCCCCGAATCCGCGGGGACACGCCTGTGTCACCCTATCTTCAGTATTCCGTAGTCGAGTTCGACAATTCGAAGGAGATCCACGTGACCAGCGACGAACGTCACGCGTCCGCGCCCGCCGTCCCGCCGCCGGCCGGACCGCAGCGACCCGCCATCGCCCGCACCCGGCGGCACGGCGACCTGCTCGCGACGTCCGGCCAGACGGCGGTCGGAGCGGGCGGCGAGCTGATCGCGTCCGGACGACTGGGCGACCAGATCGACCTCGAGACCGGCCGTCGGTGCGCGTGGCAGTGCGCCGCCAACGTGCTCGAGGCGATCCGCTCCGAGCTGGGCAGCCTGGAGCAGGTGGCGGAGGTCGTCAAGCTCACCGTGTTCGTGGCCAGCGCGCCCGGCTTCATCGAGCAGCACCTGGTCGCCGACGCCGCCACGGCCTACGTCCAGCACGTGCTCGGCGCGGAGGCCGGGCTGCACGCGCGGTCGGCCGTCGGCGTCGCCGAGCTCCCCACCGGCAGCCCGGTCGAGGTGGAGGCGCTGGTCCGCGTGCGCTGACCCCCACCCCGAGCACCTCCGACACGACGACGGCCGGTCGCGTCCTGCCTCGAAAGAGGGCGCGACCGGCCGTCGGTGTTTCGTGTTGCTTACTTGTCCGGGTCGTCGACCAGTTCGGCGTCGACGACGTCGTCGGACTTGCCGGAGCCACCCACCGCGGGGGTCGGGTCGACCGGCGCCAGGCCGCCCAGCAGGCTGCGCAGCTGGCTGAGGTGCGCGGTGATGCTGTCGCGCTGCCGGTTGAGCTCGGCCACCTCGCGCTTGGCGGCGGTCAGCGTGGACGTCGCCTCGGACTTCGCTTCGGAGACCGTGTTCTCGGCGTGCGCCTTGGCCTCGCCGACCAGCTGCTCGGCGTTGCGCTTGGCACCGGCGACCAGGGCCTTGGCCTGCTCGTCGGCCTCGCGGCGGACCTTCTCGGCGCGCTCGTGTGCGGCGGCCGCACGGGCCTCGGCGTCGGCGGCGCGGTTCTCGGCGTCGTGCACCAGCTTCTGCGTCTCGGCGACGGAGGCCTCGTAGCGCTCGTTGATCTCGCGCTCGAGCTCCTCGCGCTTGGAGACCAGGCGCAGCTCGTGCTCGGTGTTCTCCTTCTCGGCCTTCAGCTGCGTCTCGTCGAGGATCGCCTGGGCCTTGGCGCGCATGGACTCGGCCTCGCGCTTGGCGGTGGTGCGCTGGTCGTCGACCTCGCGCTTCGCCGTGGCGCGCATCTCGGTGACCTCGCGCTCGGCGACCGCACGCAGGCGGCTCAGCTCGCGCTCGGCCTGCGCCCGGCGCTCGCTGGTCTCGTGGTCGATGGCCGAGCGGACCTTGGCGGCCTCGCGCTTGGCGGTCTCGACGAGGTTCGAGGCCTCGCGGTTGGCGGCCGAGCGGACCTCCTCGGCCTCGATGCGGGCCTCGTCGATGAGCTCGTCGGCGGACCGCTTGGCGTTGGCCTGCAGCTCGCTGGCCTCGTTCTCGGCGGCCGTGCGCAGCTCGGTGGCGATGACCTGCGCCTCGGCGCGGGTCTCGCTGGCCTCGGCGTCGGCCTGCGCGATCAGCTCGCTGGCCTGCTCTTCGGCGAGCCGGAGCAGCTGCTCGATGCGCGCGCCGAGCCCGGAGTAGGTGGGCCGCTCGACCTCGCGGAGCTCGGTGCTCGCCTCGGCCAGTTCCTGGCGGAGCCGGACGACCTGCTTGTCGAGGTCGTTGGCGCGGCCGCGCGTCTGCGCGAGCGTCGCCTCCAGTTGCCGTACGTGCTGCTCGACCTGGACACGGTCGTAGCCACGCATCGCGATGGTGAACCCGCCCGTCGGCGAGCCGTCGAAGATCGACAGGCCGTCCGCGCCCGTCTCCCTGACCGCTACTTCCCTTACCTCGCTCATGTTCTCCCTCATCGGGGGTGCCACCCCGCGGGGCAGGCACACATCATCCTGGTAGTCGAAATCCGTCGAGGTGCTTGCCCGGGTCTTCCCCGTCACGGACGCCGAGCCCCTCGGATAGCAACGCAGAGTACTCCGAAACTGCGCCGGTGCCGATGGCGGTGGACGTCCGCACACCGCGGGCTGACGGCTCTGAGGGGTTCGGTGGGGTGAGTCGGGCTGGGGCATCCCTCCGGAGGTCGACCTATGGCCTCCAAGCAGCACACGTTAGTTGTCCAGATGCGAACTCACCACCGGTTGGGACAGATCCGCCGAATTCTCGTCCGGACGCCCGCCGCCGCAGTGTCATCGGGGCGCTCCGCGCCATAGTGTTCTGGCCATGGGCCTGTTCACGACGATCGACCACATCGGGGTGGCGGTCGCCGACCTCGACGCCGCCGTCGAGTGGTATCGCGAGCACTTCGGCATGGAGCTCGAGCACGAGGAACGCAACGAGGAACAAGGCGTGCGCGAGGCGATGCTGCGGGTCTCCGGCGACGACGACGGCCCGCGGCTGCAGCTCCTCGCCCCGCTGCGCCCCGACTCCGCCATCGCCAAGTTCCTCGACACCCGCGGCCCGGGCATCCAGCAGCTGGCCTATCGCGTCGACGACGTCGAGGCGGCGGCCGCCACGCTGCGCGCACGGGGGCTGCGGCTGCTCTACGACACCGCCCGCCGCGGCACCGCCGGGTCCCTGGTGAACTTCGTGCACCCCAAGGACGCCGGCGGGGTGCTCGTCGAACTGGTGCAGCCGGCTCGGGGATAATTCGGAGCAGGACGACGTCGAGGAGGACGCATGGCCGTCATCGCGGGTGGCGCACGCACGCCCATCGGGAAGCTGCTGGGATCGCTGTCGGGATTCTCGGGCACCGACCTCGGGGGGTTCGCCATCGAGGCGGCGCTGGCGCGCTCGGGCGTCGCCGCCGACCAGGTCGACTACGTCATCATGGGCCAGGTGCTGCAGGCCGGCGCCGGCCAGATCCCGGCGCGTCAGGCGGCGGTCAAGGGCGGCATCCCCATGTCCGTGCCGGCGCTCACCATCAACAAAGTGTGCCTGTCCGGGCTCGACGCCATCGCTCTGGCGGCTCAGCTGATCCGCGCCGGTGAGTTCGACGTCGTCGTCGCCGGCGGCATGGAGTCGATGACCAACGCGCCGCACCTGCTGCCCAAGTCGCGGCAGGGCTTCAAGTTCGGCGACGCCACGCTGGTCGACCACATGTCCTACGACGGCCTCTACGACGTCTTCACCGACCAGGCCATGGGCGCGCTGACGGAGTCCGCGAACGGCCCGCTCACGCGCGAGGAGCAGGACGAGTTCGCCGCCGCGTCGCACCAGCGGGCGGCCGCAGCCTGGAAGAACGGCCTGTTCGCCGACGAGGTCGTCGCCGTCGAGGTGCCGCAGCGCAAGGGTGACCCCGTCGTGGTGGCTCGCGACGAGGGCATCCGCGCCGACACCACCGCCGAGTCGCTGGCCCGGCTCAGGCCCAGCTTCCGGCCCGACGGCACCATCACGGCCGGCTCGTCGTCGCAGCTGTCCGACGGCGCCGCCGCTGTCGTCGTCATGAGCGAGGCGAAGGCCGCCGAGCTCAGCGTCACCCCCATCGCGCAGGTCGGCGCACACGGCGTCGTCGCCGGCCCCGATTCCACGCTGCAGAGCCAGCCGGCCAACGCCATCCGGGCCGCCTGCGCCAAGGACGGCATCGACCCCCGCGATCTCGACGTCGTCGAGATCAACGAGGCGTTCGCGGCCGTCGGCGTCGCCAGCACCCGCGAGCTGGGCATCGATCCCGCGAAGGTCAACGTCAACGGCGGCGCCATCGCGCTGGGCCACCCCATCGGCATGTCCGGCGCGCGGCTGGTCCTGCACCTGGCGCTCGAGCTCGGCCGCCGTGGCGGCGGGGTCGGCGCCGCGGGCCTGTGCGGAGGCGGCGGCCAGGGCGACGCGCTGGTGCTGCGGGTGCCGTGACGACGTCCACGGCCGGCGCGAGGCTGGTCGAGCGGGCGGCGCAGGGCGATCCGCGCGCCGTCGCCCGGCTGGTCACGCTGGTCGAGAACGGCGCGCCGGGCCTGCGCGAGCTGACCACCGAGCTGGTGGCGCACGCCGGGTCCGCGCGCGTCGTCGGCATCACCGGGCCGCCCGGCGTCGGCAAGTCCACCATCACGTCGGCGCTGGTCGGCGCCTACCGTGCGCAGGACCTCCGGGTCGGCGTCCTGGCCGTCGACCCGTCGTCGCCGTTCACCGGTGGCGCGCTGCTCGGCGACCGCGTCCGCATGCAGGAGCACGCCACCGACCGCGGCGTGTTCATCCGGTCGATGGCCACGCGCGGGCACCTCGGCGGGCTGGCCTGGTCGACGCCGCAGGCCGTGCGGGTGCTCGACGCCGCCGGCTGCGACGTCGTGCTGGTCGAGACCGTCGGCGTCGGGCAGTCCGAGGTCGACGTCGCCGCGCTGGCCGACACCACGCTGGTCCTGCTCGCGCCCGGCATGGGCGACGGCGTCCAGGCGGCGAAGGCGGGCATCCTCGAGATCGGCGACGTCTTCGTCGTCAACAAGGCCGACCGCGACGGCGCCGACCAGGTGGTCCGCGACCTGCGCGGCATGGTCCGGCTGGCCGAGCGGGCGCCGGGCGACTGGCGCCAGCCGATCGTCAGCACCGTCGCCGCCCGCGGTGAGGGCATCGACGACGTCGTCGAGGCGATCGCAGCACACCGCGCCTGGGCCGCCGGCAGTGGCGAGGCCGAGCGCCGCCGGGTCCGCCGCGCCCGCGACGAGATCGAGGCGATCGCGGTCACCGACCTGCGGCGCCGGTTCGCCGGCGTGCACGGCGACGAACGGCTGGACGATCTCGCCCGCGCCGTCCTGGCCGGCGAGCTCGACCCGTACGCCGCCGCGGAGAAGATCGTTGCCGCCGTGTCATGATCCGGCGTGGCGCTGGGGTCTTTGGCCCAACGTGAGGTACAAAGTCATGAAGCAGCGCGCGTGGCGGGCCTCGTCCGCGTGCCCCGGTACGAAAGGATGATGCAGTGAGGAAAGCGCTCATCATCCTGGGTATCGCGTTCCTGGTGTACTTCGTGCTCACCGAGCCCGAAGGCCTCGCCGACCTGCTCGGCGAGATCGGCAACGGCATCGCCGACTTCTTCGACGCCGTGATGACGTTCTTCACCGAGCTGTTCTGAGTCCCGGGCCATGTGGACGCCCAGGAGGACGGTCGACGGGCTGAGCGACGGGTTCATCCGCTGGCTCGACCGCGTGGCCGAGGACGGCCTGCTGCGGCTGTTCTGGCGCAACTTCACCTCCTGGTTCGGGCACCGTCTGGTGAGGCGGAAGCTGGTGGCCGGCGAGGAGATCGTCGCCGAGTGCAAGCACAGCGCCATCCTGTACGCCCTGCCGGCGCTGGCCGGGCTGGGCGGCATCCTCATGCTCGTCGTCGCGCCGTTCATGCAGGCCCGGACCGCGTGGCTGCCGCTGGCCGCCGCCGCGGGGCTGCTCGGCTGGGCGCTGATCAAGTCGCTGTACGTCGCGCGTGACCGCTTCGTCGTCACCGACTCCCGGGTGTTCCGGGTGTGGGGGCTGTTCTCCCTCAACGAGGCCGAGATGGAGATCGTCCGGCTGCTCGACATCACCGTCGTGCGGCCGTGGTGGCTGCGGCCGTTCCGCTCCGGCCACCTGGTGCTGGAGAACGCCGCGCAGGAACAGGGTGTGCGCGACATCCACTTCATCCCGCGGCCCAACGACGTCGCCCGCGTCATCCACGCGCTGCGCCGCGAAGCCACCGGCGCGTCGGCTCCCGCGGCCGAGGAACCCAAGAAGAAGAACCCGCGGCGTCCGGACCATCCGCGCAACCCAGGACCGGCCACCGCACGCCGCCGGCAGGACGTCTACTAGGTTGGGTGCTCATGGCGGAGCCACTGGACCTGGACTTCGACCCGATCGAACGCGCCGCGTCGATCTGGCGGGAGCGGTTCGGCCCGTCCGAGGCCATGGCCGCGGCCACCTCGATCATGCGGGTGCAGCAGCTGTTGATCGGTGAGTTCGACCGCATCTGCCGGCCCTACGGCCTCACCTTCGCCCGCTACGAGGCGCTCGTGCTGCTCAGCTTCAGCCGCACCGGCGCGCTGCCGATGGCGAAGATCGGCGAGCGGCTCATGGTGCACCCGACCAGCGTCACCAACACCATCCAGCGGCTCGAGGGCGCCGGTTTCGTCACCCGCGAACCCAACCCGCGCGACGGCCGCGGCACGCTGGCGCGCATCACGCAGTCCGGCCGCGACGCCGTCGGCCGCGTCACCACCGAGTTGATGGAGGCCGAGTTCGGCCTGCGCGCCCTCGGCGGCGACGACCGCAAGCAGGTCTTCGACGTCCTGCGCGGGCTGCGGGTGGCCGCCGGCGACTTCAGCGACTGAGTGCGCTGAAGCCGTCGAGGTAGTCGTCGGTGTCGAACCCCAGCAGGTGCCGCTGCACGACGAACCCGATCAGGACGCCGTACATCGTGCGCGCGATCTGGCGCGGCTCGGCGTCGTCGGGGAGGTAGCCGGCGTCGCGCCAGCGTTCGGCCAGCCGCTCCCAGCTGTCGAGCAGGCGGTCGGCGACGCTGGTGACGATGTCGCGGATCTCGTCGTCGCGCACGGCCTCGGACCACACGTGCAGCGCGATCTTGGTGCGGTCGATGCCGTCGGACGAGGTGCGTTTGGTGACGTTGACGACGACGCGGCGTAGCGCGGCGTCGGGCCGGGGGACGGGGTCCTCGCTCAGCAGCTCCTGGAAGACGTCCTCGGCGATGCCCGCGATGCCCTCGGCCGTGGTGCGGACGAGGTCGGCCTTGCTCGGGAAGTACCGGTAGACCGCGCCGGCCGACAGCCCCGACTCCGCGAACACGTCCTGCATGGACGTGGCGTGGAAGCCCTGGCGGCTGAAGCAGCGCCAGGCGGCTTCGAGGATCTGCTGCCGCCGGGCGGCGAGGTGGGCTTCGGAGACACGGGGCATGGATTCATCATAAAACGAACGGTCGTTCTTGACACCTCGTCGGCAGGGGTGGAGAGTGGGTGATTGGAGAACGATCGTTCGTTTTACGTGTGGAGGAAGCCATGCGCAGGGTCATCGGCATCGCGCTGGGCCTGTCCGTCGTCATCGGAGTGCTGGTCACCGCGTTCGTGTGGCCGAGCTCGGAGATCGCGCCGCGCGACGTGCCGATCGCCGTCGCCGGACCGCCCGAGGCCGTCGCCGCGGTGTCGGAGCAGCTCGACCAGGCGATGCCGGGCGCCTTCTCGGTCTCCGGCGTGTCGTCGGAGGACGAGGCGCGGTCGGCGATCGCCGACCGTGACGTCTACGGTGCCGTGATCGTGTCGCCGTCGGGTCCGCCGGCCGTGCTGACCGCGTCGGCCGCCGGGCCGGCCGTCGCGCAGTTGCTGGACGGGGTGGCGCGGTCGATGGCCGCCCCGCCCGGCGACGCGGCCGCCGGGCCGGCCGCGCCGGTCGTCGAGGACGTCGCGCCGCTGCCGTCCGGCGATCCGCGGGGGAGCGGCTTCAGCGCCGGTGCGCTGCCGATGGTCATGGGCGGGCTCGCGGTCGGCGTGGGCATGGCGTTCGGCGTGGCCGGGGTGTGGCGGCGGGTGCTGGGGGCGCTGCTGGCCGCCGTGGGAGGGGCGTCCGTGGCGGTGCTGGTGCTGCAGACCTGGCTCGGCGTGCTGGAGGGCTCGTGGGCGGCCAATGCCGGGGCGTTCGCGCTCACCATCGCCGCGGTGTCGGTCACGATCGTGGGGCTGCACTCGGTGATCGGGCGGGCCGCCGTGGGCGTGGCGGCGCTGCTGTTCCTGATCATCGGGAATCCGCTGTCGGGGGTGACGTCCGCGCCGGAGCTGCTGCCGTCCGGGTGGGGGACGTTCGGTCAGTTCCTGCCGCCGGGGGCAGGCGGGACGCTGCTGCGGTCGACGGCGTTCTTCGATGCGGCGGCGGCCGGTCGGCCGGTGCTCGTGCTGTGCGGGTGGGTGCTCGTCGGCCTGGTGCTGGCGGCCGTCGGGTCGCGGCGTGCGCCTGTCGCGTCGGGATCGGAGCCGGAGCCGGGGTCGGAGCCGGAGTCGGGGGCAGCGGCGGTCGAGGGGTCGGCTGCCGACGTGGAGCGGGTGTCGTTCGGGCGCGGTCGCTAGGGTCCGGTTGGTGACCGACGCCGCTCAGCCCACCGTCCGCCGGCCTCTTCTGCTCGCTCCTCCATGATCATCAACGATCCAACCCTCCATAGGTGGTTGGATCGTTGATGATCATGTGCACAGCTTGGCGCTGGTCAGTGCGTCGGGTGCCGGCGTGACCTGCGCGAATCGTCAGCCTGCGTCGGCCTGCGACAGGGTGCGGATGGTGGTTCTTGGCGCACGTTTGGCGCACGAATTGACCTGCCGGCACCCGGCGTGCGCCAAGATCACTCACTTCTCCCGCCGCCTCAGAGCCGTCTGTCGTGCCGTGCGCTGCTCTGGGCCTCGCGTTCGGCGAGGCTGCGGTACCGGGCAGCCGCCTCCCACTCCATCCGGACCGCCATCAACAACAGGTGCGCCGTCATCTCGTGCTTCTCAGGCGAGCTGTCGGGCCACCGCCGCATCTCCTCGTAGATCTCGGCGAACTCTGGGTCGTTGCTCTATGACGTCCAGATGCTGCTCGGTCACGAGCACTCGACCAACGACCGAGCGCTACGCCCACCTGCGGCCGGGCGAGCACACCCGAGTTCAGGAGTCGTGGCGCACCAGGGGCGCACGGACTTTCTGACGGACCCACCAAACCACTGCTGACCAGCGTCAACTGTGCCAGGATCGGAAATTATCCGTTCTGATCATGGGGGTGGGCCGGCTCGGGCGGGTGGGGTGACCGTCAGCGGCGGGTCCAGGAGTCGGGGCGCTTCTGGAGCTCGGTGACGTGGTCGGGGAGATGGTCGGCGATGACGTCGGCCACCGTGGTCTGTTCCAGGACCTCGCGCAGACTGGCCCGGACCGCCACCCAGACACGGGTGAGCGGCTGGGCCGGGCCCGGATAGATGGTGTCCTCGGGCGGCATGCCGCGTACGGCCGCCAGTGGACCCTCGGTGGCCCGGACGATGTCGGCGAGGGTGATCTCGTCGGCCGGTCTGGTGAGGCGGTAGCCACCCGTCGCGCCGCGCTGGGCGTCGAGGAGGCCGGCCCGGCGCAGGTCGCCGAGGATGGTCTCGAGGAACTTGCCGGGGATGTCCTGTGCCTCGGCGAGCTGCTGCCGGGTGGCCGATGCCGGCTGCAGGGAGGCGAGCTGGACCACCGCCCGGACGGCGTAGTCGGCGCGCGCTGTGATGTGCACGAGCCCGATCATCCCACTGCTAGTACGATGGGGCTAGTTACTAGGACGTCCAACTAAATGGAGCCCCCATCATGGATGCCCGTGAGATCGACGAAGGCCGCCGTCGGTGGCAGGCCAGGCTCGACGCCGCCGTCGCGGCAGGCAAGGTCCGCGACACCGACTTCACCACGCTGTCCGGCACCGAGGTCGACCCCGTGTACGGGCCGCCCGAGGGGGCCGGCGATCCCCGGTTCGAGCGCATCGGCTGGCCAGGCGAGTACCCGTTCACCCGCGGCCTCTACCCGACGGGGTACCGCGGCCGGGCGTGGACGATCCGCCAGTTCGCCGGGTTCGGCAACGCGCAGCAGACCAACGAGCGCTACAAGATGATCCTGCGTTCCGGCGGCGGCGGGCTGTCCGTCGCGTTCGACATGCCGACGCTGATGGGCCGCGACTCCGACGACGCCCGCAGTCTCGGCGAGGTCGGGCACTGCGGCGTCGCCATCGACTCCGCGGCCGACATGGACGAGCTGTTCGCCGGCATCCCGCTGGGCGACGTCACCACGTCGATGACGATCAGCGGGCCGGCCGTGCCGATCTTCTGCATGTACGTCGTCGCGGCGGAGCGGCAGGGGGTGGCCGTCGGCGACCTCAACGGGACGCTGCAGACGGACATCTTCAAGGAGTACATCGCGCAGAAGGAATGGCTCTTCGAGCCCGAGCCGCACCTGCGCCTCATCGGCGACCTGATGGCCTACTGCGCGGCCGAGATCCCGGACTACAAGCCGCTGTCGGTGTCGGGCTACCACATCCGCGAGGCCGGCTCGACGGCCGCGCAGGAGCTCGCGTTCACCCTGGCCGACGGCTTCGGCTACGTCGAGCTGGGGCTGTCGCGCGGCCTCGACGTCGACGTGTTCGCACCCGGGCTGTCGTTCTTCTTCGACGCGCACGTCGACTTCTTCGAGGAGATCGCCAAGTTCCGCGCCGCCCGCCGCATCTGGGCCCGCTGGATGCGCGACACCTACGGCGCGACGACCGAGAAGGCGCAGTGGCTGCGCTTCCACACCCAGACCGCCGGGGTGTCGCTGACGGGGCAGCAGCCGTACAACAACGTCGTCCGCACCGCGGTCGAGGCGCTCGCCGCGGTGCTCGGTGGCACGAACTCGCTGCACACCAACGCGCTCGACGAGGTGCTGGCGTTGCCGACGGAGTCCGCGGCCGAGATCGCGCTGCGCACCCAGCAGGTGCTCATGGAGGAGACCGGCGTCGCCAACGTCGCCGATCCGCTCGGCGGGTCCTGGTACGTCGAGGCGCTCACCGACCGGCTCGAGGCCGAGGCCGAGGCGATCTTCGAGCGCATCCGCACCATGGGCGAGCGCGACCGCCGCTGGCACGACGCCTACGGCCCGATGACGGCGGGCATTCTGCGCGGCATCGAGGACGGCTGGTTCACCGGCGAGATCGCCGAGTCGGCGTTCCAGCACCAGCAGCGCGTCGAGAAGGGCGAGAAGCGCGTCGTCGGCCTCAACGCCCACACCGACACCGTCACCGGTGAGCTCGACATCCTGCGGGTGTCGCACGAGGTCGAGGACGCCCAGCGCGAGGTGCTGGCGAAGCGGCGCGCCGGTCGCGACGACGCCGCCGTCCGGGCCGCGCTGGCCACGATGATCGACGTCGCGCGCACCGACGAGAACATCGTCCCGGCCATGCTCGACGCGGTGCGGGTCGAGGCCACGCTCGGGGAGATCTGCGACGCCCTGCGCGCGGAGTGGGGGGTCTACTCCGAGCCGGCCCGGTTCTGACGCGGGTGGGCGGTCGGTGGACGTGTCGAGCGGGATCTGTCACCATGCGGGCAACAGCGCTCCGACCAGGGAGGCCGCATGTTGGTGCCGATCCTGCTGATCGCCATGGTCGCCGTCCTGATCGCGCACGCGTACCTCTTGCGCCGACGCGCCCGCCGCGACGAACCCGCCCGGCCGGTCTCGTCCGCGCCGCTCGTCCCGCTGCCCCGCGTGCACGCCGTCGACGCCCGTCACTGGAACAGCGCCTACTGGGACTGAGGACCCCTGTGGCAACCGGGCGGATGATCGGGGGAGGATAGGGCCATGAGCTCGCAGAGTTTCAGCCGCCCCGGCGCCATCGACCTGTCCGCGCTGAACGGCGGCGGGCAGCCGCAGCAGTCCACGCCGGGCGTCGCCGGCGGTGGCTTCGTCATCGACGTCACCGAGGCGACGTTCCAGGCCGAGGTGCTCACCCGGTCCATGTCGGTGCCCGTGGTCATCGACTTCTGGGCCACCTGGTGTGAGCCTTGCAAGACGCTCTCGCCCATCCTCGAGCGCCTGGCCGCGCAGTACGAGGGCCGGTTCGTCCTCGCCAAGATCGACGTTGACGCCAACCAGGCCATCGCGCAGGCCGCGCAGGTGCAGAGCATCCCCACCGTCGTCGCCGTGCTGCGCGGGCAGCTCGTCCCGCTGTTCCAGGGCGCCATCCCCGAGGCGCAGGCCCAGCAGGTCATCGACCAGCTGCTGCAGATGGCGGTCGCCAACGGCGTGGCCGGCCGGTCCGACCCCATTCCGGGCGCCGGCGGTGAGCCGGTGGCCGACGACGACGAGGTCGCCGAGGAGCCGATCGACCCCCGGTTCGAGGCCGCCTACGACGCCATCAACGCCGGCGACTTCGACCGGGCCGCCGAGGCCTACCGGCAGGTGCTGGCCGAGGCGCCGGCCGACGCCGAGGCGAAGGCCGGGCTGGCCCAGGTCGAGCTGCTGCGCCGCACGGCGGGCGTCGACGCCGGGGCCACCCTGGCCGCCGCCGAGGCGAACCCCGCCGACGTCGACACCCAGTTGCTGGCCGCCGACATCGAGGTGGCCTCCGGCCTGGTCGACCAGGCGTTCGACCGCCTCATCGGCACCATCCGCCGGGTCTTCGGCGACGACCGCGAGCGGCTGCGCGTCCGCGTCGTCGAGCTGTTCGACATCGTCGGCGGCGCCGACCCGCGCGTCGTCAAGGCGCGGTCGGCGCTGGCCAGCGCACTGTTCTAGCCTGACGACGGCGCGGCGAGCGGGCCGGTGAACACGTCACCGAGCCCGCGGCCGCCGCCGAAGGTCAGGCCGGTGAGCAGGGCGCCGTCGGCGCTCAGGTAGAGGTTCGATTCGTCCCACTCGTCGGCGCCGTCGCGTGCCGGCGTGCCGAACTGCGTCCGCTCGCGCACCTGGCCGCGGCTGCCGAGCGTGCTGACCACGACGTCGACGCCGCCCGCGCTGACGCCGACCCGCCCGTCGGTGTGCCCGGCGACGGTGATCGTGCCGTCCGCGGCGACCTGGACGGCGGCCGCGCGGTCGTCGCCGCCGGTGCCGTCCTGGGTGATCCAGCGGGCCCGCCCCGCCGACGTCACCGCGACGGCCAGCTGGTCGTTGCCGCCCGCACTCGCCGCGCCCAGCACGCCGCCGGTGTGGCCGACCGCGACGACCCCCTGCGTCGGCAGCGGCGCGAGCGCGGTGAACTGGTCGGACTCGGTGGTCCCGAACTGGCTGAGCCAGTCCTGCTTGCCGTCGGCGGTGAAGCGCGCGACCCACGCGTCGAGCCCGCCGTGCGCCGTCCCGCCCGGCATCGCCTGCGACGTGACGCCGGCGACGTAGACCCGGCGGTCGGCGCCGATCGTGACCGCCAGCGCCTTGTCCTCGCCGGCGCCGCCGAGCTGGCGGGTCCACAGCAGTTCGCCGTCCGCGCCGAGCCGGGCGAGCAGCGCGTCCTTGTCGCCGGCATTGGCGGTGCCGCCGACGCTGCCGCTGGTGTAGCCGGCGACGTAGAGGCCGCCGTCGGGCGCGGGGACGCTGGCGTACGCACGGTCGGCCGCCGCCGGGTCGCCGAACTGCGTCACCCAGGCCAGGTCGCCGCCCGTCGTGACGCGGGCGCCGAACGCGTCGTCGCGGGCGTTGCCGGGATGCTGTCCGTCGAGGTCGCCGCGCGTGTGGCCGGCCGTGTAGAGGTCGCCGCCGGGGCCGGTGTGCAGGCCGTGGACCCGGTCGGCGGCGGGGGTGCCGAGGCGCAGCGTCCAGCCGTCGTCGGAGCCGATGACGGGGTCGGCGCCGCCCTCGTTGACGGCGGTGACGGTGGCGCCGTCCGGCGTGACCGCGACGCCGCCGGCGCGGTCGTCGCCGTCGGTGCCGGTGATGTCGCCGGGGAGGGGGAGCGGGTCGGTGGTGCGCAGGTGGCCGGCGAGGTCGGTGAGGCCGTCGCGGAAGGCCGGGCGCCAGACGTCCCAGTCGTGCCCGCCGTCGAGGATCCGCAGCTCCGCCGTGACGCCGCCGACCCGTCTGACGGTGTTGTAGAGGCGGGCGGACTCGAAGTCGATGTCGTGCTGCGCGTCCTCGGGGGCCGGGTTGGCCCACTCGTCGTCGCCGACCGCGATGTACAGGTGCGTCGGCAGCTCCCGGTCGAGGCCGTCCAGCAGTGCCGGATAGTTGAGCTCGGTGTAGACGTCGTCGTCGAAGCCGGCGTCGCCGAGACCGAAGCCGCCGAACTCCCGCGCCGACGAGTCGGCCGGCGGCAGCGGCACGTAGACGGCCGGGCTGAGCACCAGGCCGGCGGCGAAGACGTCCTGGTGGGCGAGGGCGTAGCGCAGCGCGCCGTAGCCGCCCATCGAGTACCCGCCGACGGCGCGCGCGTCGCGGTCGGCGACCGTCCGGAAGGTGGCATCGACGTGCGCGACGAGGTCGCCGGTCAGCGCGGTCTCGACGGCCGTGCCGCCGGTGTGCCGTGAGTCGACGTACCAGTTGCCGCGGTCGCTCCACGGCGCGTCCGGCATGACGGCGATCAGGGGCGGCACGTCGCCGTCGGCGATCAGCTGGTCGAGGTCGGCGGTGACCTGCTGCCAGGCGGCCATCGTGTCGCCGCGGCCGTGCAGCAGGTAGACCGTCGCGTACTCGTCGCCGCTGTCGTCGTAACCGGCGGGCAGGTACGCGGCGTAGTCGACGGGGACTCCGGCGGCCGCGGCGGGGGCGGTCCCGGTGACGACGGTGCCCCGGGCCGCGTCGCCCGCGACGGCTGCGCCGGTCGCTCCGGCTGCGGCCTGGTCCGCCTGGGCCTCGGGCTCGGCTGCGGCCTGGTCCGCGGCGTTGGTTCGGGGCTCCGGCGACGAGTCCGACGTGGCCACGTGCACGGCTGCGACCAGCAACGATGCCGCGGCCAACGTCGTCGCTCGATTCCATGCCACCATGCGTCGCTCCTTTGCGCCCGTGGACTCGGAAACGTTTCCGTGGCGGACCGAGATCGGCCGGCGGTGGCGAATCCGGGAAGTCGGCGCTACTCCAGCACGCCCTCCGGCACACCGTCAAGCCCTCGCCTCCGCCACCCCGGCAGAAGTTGATCTTGGAGTAGTTCGCCGCCGCCGCCCGATATGCCCGATAGATGGCCGAAGAAGTCCAAGATCAACTCGGGCTGGCGTCCGGGGCGGGGTCGGCGTCCGGGGCGGGGTCGGCGTCCGGCGCCGGGTCGGCGACGGGGGCGGGGTCGGCGACGGGGGTGGGTGCACGTGCGGCGAGGGGTGGGTGCACGGGTCGGCGGCGGGGGTGGGTGCACGTGCGGCGAGCGACGGCGGCGGCCGGGTCACGGGTTCGCATCGGCGACTTGACGGGACCGGGGCGGGCACGGTCCAATGTGAGCCACATCCCGGAAACGTTTCCCTCGCCTCATCGCACCACTGCTCGGAAACGGTTCCGGCCACGATGCCACAAGGAGGTGGACGCACGTGACGCAGCGCCGCCGGCCGACGATCCACGAGGTCGCCAGGGTCGCCGGGGTCTCGATCTCCTCGGTGTCGCGCGCGCTCAACGGCAACACCTCCAACGCCGACATGGTCGCCCGGGTCAACGCCGCCGTCCGTGAGGTCGGCTACGTCCCGAGCGTCGTCGCGCAGTCGCTGAAGACGCGGCACACCGGGCAGATCGCGTTCGCCATGGAGGACATCGGCAACGCCGCCTACCTGGAGATGGTCCGCCGCATCCAGCCGACGCTGCGCGACGAGGGCTACCGGCTGCTGCTGCACAGCACCGGCGCCGACGTCGAGGACGAGCTCGGCGTGCTGGCCAGCCTCAGCCAGAACTACGTCGACGGGCTGATCCTGTGCCCGCTGCGGGTCACCGACCGGCACGTCGAGGCGCTGCGGCAGACCGCCGTCCCGGTCGTGGTCATCGGCCTGCTGCCCGACGACGTCCCGGTCGACAACGTGCGGGCCGACTCCCGCGTCGGTGCGCGGCTCGCGGTCGAGCACCTCGCCGAGGCCGGCGCCCGCCGCATCGCGTTCATCGACGGCCCGCTGGACACCGTCCCCGGCCGGGCCCGCTACGACGGCTTCCGCAGCGGGCTCGCCGCGGCAGGTCTTCCCGAGGACGACGATCTCGTGCGGTTCACCGACTTCCAGTTCGACGCCGGCCGCCGGGCGGCGCGCGAACTGCTGACCGGACATCCGGACGTCGACGCGGTGCTGGGCGCCAACGACCTCATCGCCATGGGTGTCCTGCACGCGCTGCGCGACCTGGGCCGCGACGTCCCCGGCGACGTGCGGGTGGTCGGCATGGACGACACCCCGCTCGCGGCCACCAGCTTCCCGCCGCTGTCCAGCGTCTCGCTCGGCTCGGCCGACCGCGGCCGCATCGCCGCGGAGCTGCTGCTGCGCCGGCTCGACGGCGACGACGCGCCGCCGGAGCGCGTGACCGTCCCGCCGTCGCTGAACGTCAGGGAGAGCAGCCGATGACCACGACCGTGGCCACCCGCCGGCGACCGACCCCACCGGGCCCGCAGGGTCAGCGACGGTCGTTCCTCGGCCTGGACCGCGACGGCCTGATGCTGGCCGTCCCCGCGCTGATCCCGGTGGTGCTGTTCAGCCTGTATCCGCTGCTGCGCGGCATCTACCTCGGGTTCACCGACGCGCAGGCCGGGCGCAACTCGGAGACGACGTTCACCGGCTTCGAGAACTACAGCCAGCTGCTCGGCGACTCGTACTTCTGGGACTCGTTCCGCATCGGGCTGATCTGGGCGTTCGGGGTCACGATCCTGCAGTTCTTCGCCAGCCTCGGCCTCGCGCTGCTGCTGAACCAGAAGCTGCGGCTGCGCTGGCTGGCGCGCACACTGGCCCTGGTGCCGTGGGCGATGCCGCCGGTCGTCATCGGCATCATGTGGCGGCTGGTCTACCACCCCAACGCCGGCATCCTGAACAGCGTCCTCAAGGACCTCGGCATCATCGACTCCAACATCGAGTGGCTCAGCTCGCTGTCGCTGGCGCTGCCCGCCGTGATCATCGTCGGCGTGTGGTCGGGCATGCCGCAGACGACGGTGGTGCTGCTGGCCGGCCTGCAGAGCGTGTCCGAGGAGCTCAAGGAGGCGGCCGCCGTCGACGGCGCGGGGCCGTGGCAGCGCTTCCGCAACGTGACCTGGCCGGCGCTGCGACCCATCGTGACGGCGATGACCACGCTGGACTTCATCTGGAACTTCAACTCCTTCAGCCTCGTGTACGTGCTCACCGAGGGCGGGCCGGGCGGATCGACGCGGCTGCCGATGCTCTTCGCGTACGAGGAGGCGTTCCGCTACGGCAACTACGGCTACGCGGCCGCCCTGGGCAACGCCATGGTGCTGGTGATCGCCGTGTTCGTCGTGTTCTACCTGCGACGCCGCTACCGGGAGGAGGACTGACCATGCGCGGATTCCGCACGCTGGCGACGCCGGCGAAGTACCTGGCCCTGGTCGCCTACCTGGTGTTCCTGGCCTTCCCGCTGCTCTGGCTGATCTCGACGGCGTTCAAGCCGCCGCAGGAGATGGCGCTGATCGACCCGACGATCATCCCGGCCGACCCGACGCTGGACAACTTCCGGCTCGCGTTCGAGCAGCAGCCGCTGGCGCGGGCGCTGCTCAACACGCTGGTCATCGCCGGCACCTCGGCCCTGGTGACGGTGCTGCTGTCGATCCCGGCGGCCTACGTGATGGCGCGCTACCGCTCGGTGGTGAGCCGGATGACGGCGCTCTGGGTGCTGCTGAGCCAGATGTTTCCGTTCATCCTCGTGATCATCCCGCTGTTCCTGCTGCTGCGCGACGCCGGCCTCTACGACACACAGCTCGGGCTGATCATCGTCTACGTCGTCTGGAGCATGCCGTTCGCGCTGTGGATGCTGCGCAGCTACGTCGTCGGCATCCCGGTCGAGCTGGAGGAGGCCGCGGCGATGGACGGCGCCGGCAAGCTCCGCACGCTCAAGGACATCGTGGCGCCGCTGCTCGTCCCGGGCGTGGTCGCGGCGGCCCTGTTCGCGTTCGTCTCGGCGTGGAACGAGTTCCTCTTCGCCCTGGTCCTGCTCCGCACGCCGGAGCTGCAGACCATCTCGCTGACGCTGGTGAAGTTCATCGGGGCCGAGGGCGTGGCCCGGCTGGGCCCGCTGGCGGCCGCGGCACTCGTCGCCACCATCCCGAGCCTCGTCTTCTTCGCCATCATCCAACGCCGTCTCGTCGGGGGCATGCTCGGCGGCGCGGTGAAGTCCTGACATGACCAGAACCACCGACATCACCCCAGGAGGGATCGTGCGCAGAGCAGCAACGATCGTGTCCGCCGCCGTCGTCAGCGCCGGCCTCGTGCTGGCCGGTTGCGGCTCCGGTGACGGCGCCGGAACGGGCGGCGACGACGGCCCGGTGACGCTGACGTTCCAGAGTCTGGCGTTCCAGCCCGAGTCGATCGCCGCGAACCAGCAGATCATCGAGCAGTGGAACGCCGACAACCCCGACATCCAGGTCGAGTACCTGCAGGGCGACTGGGCGTCGGTGCAGGATCAGCTGGTGACGGCGTTCGAGGGCGGCACGGCGCCGGATCTCGTGCACTACGAGTCGTCGTACCTGCAGGACTTCGCCGACCGCGGCTGGATCCTCGACATCACCGACCTCGTGCCGGAGGCGATGACCGACGACATCCTC
This sequence comes from Jiangella endophytica, assembly GCF_003427025.1. Lineage (GTDB taxonomy): Bacteria > Actinomycetota > Actinomycetes > Jiangellales > Jiangellaceae > Jiangella > Jiangella endophytica. The sequence goes on along the minus strand of NZ_QVAI01000018.1, from coordinate 40,915 downwards.
GACGGCGCCTGGGAGGCGGTCACCTTCGACGACGCCGTCTACGCGGTGCCGTTCCTGCTGGACGCGCAGGTGATCTTCGCCAACAAGGCGCTGCTCGACGCGGCGGGCGTCGAGGTGCCCGCGCCGGACGACCCCTGGAGCTGGGACGAGTTCGCCGAGGTCTCCAAGCAGCTCACCGACGCCGACACCTTCGGGGTGGCGTGGACGCTGAAGGACCCGGCCAACCGGATGCTCAACCTCGCCCTGAACTTCGGCGGCGGGTTCTTCGAGGAGTCCGACGGCGCCAGCTCGGCGATCTTCGGCGACCCCGAGAAGGAGGCGTTCCAGCGCATCTACGACCAGCTCTACGTCGACAAGAGCGCCGCCACCGACGCCATCGGCATGGGTGGGTCCGACCCGCTGCCGGGCTTCTTCGCCGGCCAGTACGCGATGCTCCCCAAGGGCATCTGGTTCCGCCAGCAGATCATCGACCAGGCCCCCGAGGGCTTCGAGTGGGTGACCATCCCGGCGCTGGCGGGCGACTCGCAGGCGCAGGCGGCAGCTCCGCAGACGGTCTCGGTCGCGGCCGAGTCCGAGCACCCCGAGGAGGCGATGGCCTTCCTCGAGTACATGCTGAACCCCGAGAACCAGGCGCTGCTGGCCAAGGGCGACTGGATGATTCCGGCGAGCTCCGCCGCGGCCGAGGACCCGGTGCTCACCGAGACGCCGGACTGGCCCGTCGCGGCCGCCTCCGGGACCTTCCTCGAGCAGGCGCCGTTCCAGCGGGTCCGCGGCTACGAGGAGTGGAAGAACAAGGTCGCGAACCCGTCGATCGAGGAGTTCTTCGCGAACGCGATCTCGCTGGACGAGCTCGGCACCCGGCTGACCGAGGACGGCAACGAGATCCTCGAACGCTACAACCGCTGACGGCCCGCATGATCCGAACGGGGGCGGAGGAGGAGTCGATGAGGGACCGCGCGCGGGGGTGCCTGCTCGGGCTCGCCATCGGTGACGCCATGGGCGCCCCCGCGGAGAACCTGACGGCCGAGGAGATCGCCGCCCGCTGGGGCACGGTCACCGGTTTCCTGAACGACCGGCCGTCGGGGACCGACGACACCGAGTACGCGGCGTTCAGCGCGTTGCTGCTGCTCGAGCACGGTGCCGAGCTGACCAGCGACGACGTCGCCGACGCATGGATCCGGCACCTGACCGGCCGCGAGGGCGGGTTCCCCGGCGCAGGGTTCAGTGAGCTCGGCACCATCGAGAACCTGCGGGCCGGGCTGCGGCCGCCGGCCAGTGGGCGGCACCTGCACTCGTGGAGCGACGGCCTCGCCATGCGGGCCGCGGTGCACGGCGTGTACGCGGCGGGCGACCCGGCGACGGCGGCCCGGCTGGCGGCCGTCGACGGCGCGGTCAGCCACGACGGCGAGGGCGTGCACGCCGGTGTCGCCGTCGCCGCCGCGGTCGCCGTCGCGATGACGGGGACGGCGATGCCGCAGGAGATCGCGGCCGCCGCCCTCGCCGCCGTCCCGGCCGACTCGTGGACGGCGCGCTCGCTGCGGGCCGGCGTCGTCCACGCGGGCGACGTGCCCGCAGTGCTGGACGCCGTCGTCGTCCGGTCCTATCCGTGGACGGACCTGGCGCCGGAGGCGGTCGCGCTGGCGTTCGGCGCGTTCCTGGCGGCGGACGGCGAGTTCACCGGCGCGGTGACCGGCGCCGTCGCCATGGGCCGCGACGCCGACACCACCGCCGCCATCGCCGGCGCGCTGGCCGGGGCGCACGGGGGCCTCGGATGCGTGCCGGCGGACTGGCGGCGACAGATCGGGCCGGTCACCGGCCGCTGCCTGGGCGAGGTGGTCGCGGGGCTGCACCCGCTGGACCTCGCCGACCGGCTGGCCGACCACCTGGAGGCGGACTCGTGAGCGAACGGCAGGACCGCACCGCCGGGGCGCTGCTCGGGCTGGCCATCGGCGACGCCGCGGGCTGGCCCGCCGTCCGGCACCGTGCTCGGCTGCTGCCGCCGTGGACCCGGCGCCTGCACCGCGAGCTCGACGCGTTCGCCGAGAACGAGCAGGTGACGACGTTGCCGGTGCCGTTCGCGCTGAACCAGCCGACGGCGCCGCTGCGGCTGGGCCCGGGCGACGACGCGGAGTGGGCGGCGTGGACGCTGAGCTGGCTGGGCGCGGCCGCGCCCGCCTTGAGCCGCGACGACGTGCACGCGCACTGGCGGGCCGTGGCCGTCGGCGGCGCGCTGCCGCGCGGCCGGATCAGTGTCGCCGCCGCGGCCGACGCGCTGCGCCGTGATCTCGACCCGCCCGTCACCGGGCACGACAACCCGCACCACTTCGACGACGCCGCCGCGGTCCGCGCGGTCGCGATCGGCCTCGTCGCCGACGGCCCGGAGACGGCCGCCACGCTGGCCGGCTGGGACGCCGAGGTCACCAACGCCGGCGACGGCCTGGCCGCGGCCCGGGCGGTAGCCGAGACGATCGCGCGGCTGGTCCGCGGTGAGCCGCTGGCCGCCGCATGGGCCGCGGCCGCCGCCGGGCTGCCGGCGGACGGGCTGCTGGCGGCGTCCGCCGAGCGGGCGCTGGCGGTGACGGCCGACGTGGGCAGCGCGGCCGAGGCGGTCCCCCTGCTGGACGAACCGGCCGGCCACGTCTACAGCTACGGCGTCGCCGCCGCGCAGACGCTGCCGGTGGCCGTCGCGTTGGCGCACGCGGCCGAGCGGGCCGGGGAGCGGCCGATCGCCGCCGTCACGGCCGCGGCCTGCCTGCCCGCGCTGGCCGACAGCGCACCCGCGTTGACGGGCGCGCTCACCGGTGCCGCTCACGGGTCGAGCGCGCTGCCCACGACGTGGGCCGAGCGGTGCCGGCGACTCGCCGGCTGCTGCGCGGCCGAACTGGCCGGCCTCGACCTGGTCGAGCTGGCAGGTTCCATCGAGGAAAGGGCGCTCGCCGCGGCCGACCGCGAGGTCACCGGCGGCGGCTCCCACAAGGGAAAGGAAACCAGTGTTGACCAGTGACGCACTCATCGACACCGCGGTCGGATGCCTGACGGGAGCCGCCGTCGGCGACGCGCTCGGTGGTGCGACGGAGGGCTGGTCGCCACAGCAGATCCGGGACCGGTGGGGCGGCTGGGTCGAGGGCATCGTGCCGCCGTACTACGAGGACTGGCGCACCGCGCGGCCCATCGCGCCGTACCACAAGGGCGACGGCAACGTCACCGACGACACCCTGATGACGCACCTCGTGGTCGACGTGTACGAGCAGGCCGGCGCCCACCTGACGGCGTACGACGTCGCCGAGCGGCTGGTGCCGCTGATGATCGGCCGCAAGGTCTGGATCCCCGAGCTGGAGGCCGAGGCACTGCCGTTGCAGCGGGTCTTCCTCGCGGAGAAGTACATGGCGCTGCGGCTGCACTGGGGGCACGCCGACCCGCGCGAGGCCGGCGTCGGCAACGCGGTGAACTGTGGCGCGGCGATGTACATCGCGCCGGTCGGCATCGTCAACGCCACGGACCCGGAGACCGCCTACGCCGAGGCGGTCGACGTCGCCGGCGCGCACCAGTCGTCCTACGGACGCGAGGCCGCCGGCGTCATGGCCGCCTGTGTGGCCGCGGCCGCGGCGCCCGGCGCGACGGTCGACGATGTGCTGGCCGTGGCGGTGCGGCTGGCCAAGGACGGGACGAGGGCGGGCATCGAGGCGGTGCTCGACACCGCGGCCTCGATCGGGCACTGGACCGAGGCGGTCGAGTCCGGCAAGCTGCGCGCCGCCGTCGCGCCGTACGACACCGTCGGCGAGGACTACCGCAACCAGGGCCTCGGCGCCCGGCGGCCGAGCCGTGTGCACACCATCGAGGAGCTGCCGGTCGCGCTGGGCTTCCTGGCCATCGCCGGCGGCGACTGGCGCGACGCCGTGATCGGCGGCGTCAACTACGGCCGCGACTCCGACTCGATCGCCTCGATGGCCGGGGCCGTCGCCGGGGCGCTCGGCGGCCGCGCGGCGGTGCCGGCCGACCTGGTGACGGCGGTCGCGGCGGCCAGCAAGGTGGACCTCGCAGGGCCGGGGGAGCGGCTGGCGGCGGTGACGGCGCGGGTGCGGGCGGCCGACCAGGCCCGCCGGCAGGCGGTGGACCAGGCTTTCGGCGGACTCATGGGAGAGGCGGGGGCATGAGGCTGACCTGGATCCAGTCGGAGGACCTGGTCGGGCACGCGTTCGCCCAGGCCGCCGAGGACGGTGTCGACGTCGCCGACCTGCGCTCGCGATGGACCGCGGCCGGCGGCGACGACGCGCCGGTGCGGTCGGGCGCGTCCGACGTCGCGGCGCCGCCGGAGCTGCGGGCGCTGGCCGCCGAACTGCTGGACGAGATCGACGCGCGGCCGTCGCCGTTCGACGCGGCCGAGCCGACCGCACTGGACGAGCTGCGGGCGGCCTGGCCGGCGGGCGAGCCCGGCGGCGTGGCGCCGTCGCCGGACCGCGTGCACGGCGCCTGGCTGGGCCGCGCCGCCGGCTGCCTGCTCGGCAAGCCGGTGGAGAAGATCTCGCGCGCCGGGATCCGGGAGATCCTGGAGGCGACCGGCCGCTGGCCGCTGGCCGGCTGGTTCACCGCCGCCGGCCTGCCCGACGACGTCGCGGCCCGCTGGCCGTGGAACCGGCGCAGCGCGACGACCAGCCTGGCCGAGAACATCGACGGCATGCCCGAGGACGACGACCTCAACTTCCCGATGCTGAACCTCGCGCTGCTGGAGACCCGTGGCGCAGATTTCACCACGGTCGACGTCGCGGAGAGCTGGCTGGCGTCGCTGCCGGCCGGACGGGTGTTCACCGCCGAGCGGGTCGCCTACCGCAACCTGCTGCTCGGCCACCTGCCGCCGGCCACCGCGACCGTGCGCAACCCGTTCCGCGACTGGATCGGAGCGCAGATCCGCGGCGACGTGTTCGGCTGGACGCGACCCGGGGACCGCGCGGGCGCGGCCGAGCTGGCCTGGCGAGACGCCGTCCTGAGCCACACCCGCAACGGCGTGTACGGCGAGCTGTTCGCGGCCGCCGCGTGCTCGGCGGCGCTGGTCGCGTCGTCGGTCGACGAGGTCCTGGACGCCGGGCTGTCGGTCGTGCCGGCGTCGTCGCGCTACGCCGAGGCGGTCCGCTTCGCCCGCGAAGCGGCCGCGAAGGAACCGGGCTGGGAGGCCGTCGTCGACGCGATCGAGGCCCGCTACGGGCACCTGCACTGGGTGCACGTCCTGAACAACGCCGCGCTGGTCGTGGCCGCGCTGGTGCACGGCGACGGTGACTACGAGCGCTCGATCACCGCCGTCGTGAGCGGCGGCTGGGACACCGACTCCAACGGCGCCACGGTCGGCTCGATCGTCGGCGCATTGACCGGCGCCGCCGCGCTGCCGCAGCGGTGGATCGCGCCGCTGCGCAACCGCATGAGCACCACGCTGGCCGGGTTCGACGGCATCGGCTTCGACGCGCTGGCCGCCCGGACGATCGCCGCGGGGGAGGCACTGCGATGATCGCCGTCCTCGGCAGCGCCAATATGGACCTCGTCGCCACCGTCGACCGCGCGCCCGGCCGCGGCGAGACCGTCACCGGCCGCACCTTCACCACCGTCCCCGGTGGCAAGGGCGCCAACCAGGCGCTCGCGGCGGCCCGGGCCGGTGGCGACGTCGCGTTCCTCGGCGCCGTGGGCGACGACGACTTCGGCCGGCGCGTCACGGCGCTGCTCGCCGGCGCCGGCATCGACGTGTCCGGGCTGGCCGTGAGCGACCAGCCCACCGGGACCGCGCACATCACCGTCGACGCCACCGGCGACAACTCGATCGTCGTGGTGCCGGGCGCGAACGCGACGGTGACGGCACTGACCGACGCGCACAGGGCCGCCCTGGACGCGGCGCAGCTCGTATTGCTGCAGCTGGAGCTGCCGTTGCCGCTGGTCACGGAGGCGGCGCTCTACGCGAGGTCGCGCGGCGTGCGGGTCGTGCTGACCCCGGCGCCGGCCGTGCCGCTGCCGCCGGAGCTGCTGGCAGCGGTGGACGTCCTGGTGCCGAACGAGCACGAGGCGGCGCTGCTGGCCGGCGTCGCGGACCCGGTCGAGGCCGCGCGGTCGCTGGCCGCGGGCGGCGGCGACGTCGTCGTCACGCTCGGCGGGCGCGGCGCGCTGCGGTTGCGGGCGGGCGACGAGACCGCGGTGCCGGCGTTCCCGGTCGAGGCGGTCGACACGACGGCGGCCGGCGACACCTTCGCCGGAGTGCTGGCCGTCGGTCTCGCCGAAGGGCTGCACTGGGACGACGCGCTGCGACGTGCGTCGGCGGCGGCCGCGCTGTCGGTGCGGCGGCCGGGTGCGTCGTCGTCGATGCCTGACCGCGCCGAGATCGACGCGTTCCTGGCGGAGGCGTCGTGAGCGGCGAGCCGAACCCGTACGTCCCGCGCCCGATCGACCGGCCCGCGACGGTGCCGCTGGCCCCGTCCGCCGACCTGTCGGTGCTGGACGAGGCGAAGATCTTCGCCGCGCCGGACGACCCCGCGGACTGGGCGGCGTGGCGGTCGGCGCTCACCCGCTGGCGGACCGGCGCCCGGGTGGGCTACGACGGGTCGCGCTACGACGTCGAGCGCACCGACGGGTTCGTCGTCGCGCTGACCTGGCTCTGGGACGAGCTGCTCTACGACCACGCGACCGGCCGGTTCGACGTCGGCGGCTACCTCACCGCGGCCACGCGGGAGTTCGGCGGGTTCGACGGCGTCGTCCTCTGGCACGCGTACCCGAACGAGGGCATCGACGAGCGCGACCAGTTCGCCTTCTTCGACGTGCCCGAGCTGCCGTCCGTCGTCGCCGCCTTCCAGGCCGCGGGGGTGCGGGTGTTCGTCTCGTACTACCCGTGGGAGGAACGGCCGAGACACGCTTCTCAGTCGAGGCCGCACATGTCCGGTGCCGGAGTCCTTGTTGATCTGGTCGACCGCCTCGGCGCCGACGGCGTCTTCCTGGACAGCTCGAAGGAGGGCTCGGCCGAGGTCCGCGCCGGGCTGGACGCGCTGCGGCCGGGGCTGTCGATGGAGGGCGAGTCGCGGCTCCCGCTGGCCCGCGTGCACGACCACACGACGTCGTGGGCGCAGTGGTTCGCCGACTCACCCGTGCCGGGCGTGCTGCGAGCGACCTGGTTCGAGCGTCGCCACGTGCTGCACCACACGCGCCGCTGGAACCACAGCCACCTGGAGGAGCTGCAGTCGGCCTGGCTGAACGGCTCCGGGATCCTGGTGTGGGAGACGGTGTTCGGCGTCTGGGTGGGCTGGAGCGCCCGGGACCGGTCGCTGCTGCGCTCGATGCGCCGTGTGCAGCGCGAGTACCGCGACTGGCTGCAGGGCGAGGACTGGACGCCGCTGGCCGATCACCCGGGCGACGGCGCGCCGGTGTACGCGTCGCGGTGGGTGCACGACGGCGTCGCGTTGTGGACCGTGGTGAACCGGAGCGACGCCGAGTGGTCCGGTCCCTGGCTGGTGACAGACGTCGCGCCGGGAGCGTTCACCGAGCTGACCACCGGCGCGGCGCTGACGGTGACGAAGCGCGACGACGGGCGGACGGTGATCGGCGGCCGGCTGCCCGCCGGCGGGGTCGCGGCCGTGCTGGCCGCCGACGTCGCGCCCGGGTCCGTCGCCGTCGATCCGGACGCGACCTTCCCGCGGCGGCCGGCGGTGCGGGTGCCGGCGCCCGCGCGGGTGGTCGCGGCGGTGCCGCCCGGTCTGGTCCGGGTGGACGGCGGCCGGCACGACCTCGTCGTCCGGTACCGCGTCCGCGAGACCGGCCTCTACGACGAGGCGCCGTACGTCGACGAGTGGAAGCCGCTGCCGCCGCGCCTGCATGCCGCCGGCACCGCGCACCGCCGCGTCGCCGTCGAGCCGTTCGCGATCGGCCGCACGGAGGTCAGCAACGACGAGTTCGCCGCGTTCCGCGCCGCGACCGGGTACCGGCCGCTTCGGCCGGAGCGGTTCCTCGCGCACTGGCGCGACGGCGTGCCACCGGCGGGCCGCGGCGCCGAACCGGTCACGTACGTCGACCTCGCCGACGCCCGCGCGTACGCCGCGTGGGCCGGGTGGCGGCTGCCGGCCGAGGACGAGTGGCAGATCGCCGGCGAGGCCGGGCTGCTGGAGCGCGGCGCGCCCGCCGTCTGGAACCTGACCGAAAGCGAGCACGCCGACGGCCGCACCCGGTTCGTCGTCCTCAAGGGCGGGTCGGACTGGGTGCCCAGCGGGTCGGACTGGTACTTCGACGGCGGCCGCCGCGCGCCCGGCTTCTCGGCGAAGTACCTGCTGATGGGCGCGGGGCTGGACCGGTCGCCGTCCGTCGGCTTCCGCTGCGCCGTGGGGGTGACGACGTGAACGGGCCGCTGACCGGGCTGCGGGTCGTCGATGCCGCGACGCTGTTCGCCGGGCCGATCGCCGCGATGCACCTCGGCGACATGGGCGCCGACGTCGTCAAGGTCGAGCACCCGCGCCGGCCGGACCCGTCCCGCGGGCACGGGCCGGCGAAGGACGGGCAGAACCTGTGGTGGAAGACGCTCGGCCGCAACAAGCGGACGATGACGCTGGACCTGTCGCACGAGCGTGGCCAGGAGGTGTTCCGGCGGCTGGCGCGCGAGTCCGACGTCGTCATCGAGAACTTCCGTCCGGACACGCTGGAGCGGTGGAACCTCGGCTACCCCGAGCTGTCGAAGGAGAACCCGGGGCTGATCCTCGCGCGCGTCACCGGCTTCGGGCAGATCGGCCCGTACCGGCGGCGGCCCGGGTTCGGCACGCTGGCCGAGGCGATGAGCGGGTTCGCCGCGATGACCGGTGAGCCGGACGGCCCGCCGACCCTCCCGCCGTTCGGGCTGGCCGACGGCATCACGGCGCTGGCGACGGCGTTCGCGGTCACGGCCGCGCTGTCGTCCCGGGCCGCCAGCGGGCGAGGGCAGGTCGTCGACCTCGCGATCATCGAGCCGATGCTGTCCGTGCTCGGGCCGCAGCTGACCCGGTGGGACCAGCTCGCGACGGTGCAGCAGCGGACCGGCAACCGGTCGGCGAACAACGCGCCGCGCAACACGTACCGCACCTCCGACGGCCGCTGGGTCGCGGTGTCGACCAGCTCGCAGAGCATCGCCGAACGGGTCATGCGGCTGGTCGGCCGGCCCGAGGTCGTCGACGAGCCGTGGTTCGCGACCGGCTCCGGCCGGGCCGCGCACGTCGACGAGCTCGACGCCGCCGTCGGGGCCTGGGTCGCGGCGCGGACCCGCGACGAGGTGGTGGCGCAGTTCGAGCGGGCCGAGGCCGCGGTGGCGCCCGTCTACGACGCGTCGGACCTGGTCGTGGACCCGCAGCTGGCCGCGCTGGAGACCGTGCTGCGGGTGCCGGACGCCGACCTCGGCGAGGTCGCGATGCAGAACGTGCTGTTCCGGCTCTCCGAGACGCCGGGAGCGGTGCGGTGGGCCGGGCGGGCGCACGGCGCCGACACGTCCGACGTCCTGGTCGAACTCGGCTATGCGGTGGATGACATCGCGGCGCTTCGCTCCGAGGGAGTCGTATGAGCCTGGTCCTGACCCTGCTGTACGTGCCCGCCGACCGGCCCGACCGCGCCGAAAAGGCGCTGGCCTCGTCGGCCGACGTCGTGATCCTCGACCTCGAGGACGCGGTGGCACCGTCGGCGAAGTCGTCGGCGCGGGCCGGCGTGCTGTCCGTGGTGCCGGCCGCCGACCCGGCGCGGGACGTGCAGGTGCGGGTCAACGCTCCCGGCACGCCGTGGTGCGCGGACGACCTCGCGCTGGTCGCCGGGCTGCCTCCGTCGGTGTCCGTGCGGGTGCCGAAGGTGTCGTCGCCTGCCGACGTCGCCGCGGTGCGCTCGGTGGTGGGGGACCGTCCGGTGCACGCGCTGCTCGAGACGGCGGCCGGGGTCGAGGCGGCGTACGCGATCGCGTCGGCCCTGGGCGTGGCGTCGATCGGGCTGGGCGAGGCGGACCTCGCGTCCGACCTCGGGTTGCCGACCGACGGGGCCGGCGACGGGGCCGGCGCCGGGCTGGCGTGGTGCCGGCAGCGGCTGGTGGTGGCGGCACGGGCGGCCGGGCTGCCGGCCCCGGCGATGGCCGTCTGGACCGACCTCTCCGACGCCGACGGCCTCGCCGCCTCGTGCGCGCGCGGCCGCGAACTGGGCTTCGTCGGCCGGGCCGCGATCCACCCGAAGCAGCTGCCGGTCATCGAGGCCGCCTTCCGCCCGTCGCCGGACGAGGTCGCCCGCGCGGCCGAGGTGGTCGCCGCGGTCGAAGCCGCGGCGGCCTCCGGCTCCGGCGTCGCCGTCCTCCCCGGCGGCCGCTTCATCGACGTCGCGATGGTCGAGCAGGCCCAGAAGGTGCTCGCCCTCGCCGACCGCACCGCCGCCGCGGCCGCCGAGGTGGTCGGACCGCGCTGACGCACCTGGACCCTGGGGATCCAGGTGCTGCGCGGCGACCTGCTGGCCGCCGACGCCGACGCGCTGGTCGACGCGGTGAACATCCGCGGCGTCATGGGCGAGGGCAGGGCCGCTCAGTTCAAGGCGGCCCACCCGGCGATGGTCGAGGCCTACGCGGAGGCGGCTCGGGCGGGTGAGTTGCGCCCCGGCCGCAGACACGTGTGGCCCACCGGCGCGAGCGATGGTCCGCGCTACATCGTGAACGAGCCCGATGGTCGGTCGTGGGGCGGCAAGGTCCGGACTCGGCCACCTTGGCAAGGCTCGTCGCCCCGCACATCGGGATGAGCCGGACGCTCGGGCGACCGTGGACCTTGCCAAGGAGGTGACAGGCCTTGCCAAGGCAGGCCACGCCGCTTCCACACCCGGCAGACCAGCGCGGTGAACGCTCCTTCGTCGCTCACGACCACGAGAGATCCTTCGGACTCACTCATCTAGGGTGGCGGTGTGCTGGACCAGCGAGTCGTCGCGCGGTTGCGGGCGGCGGGGTGTGTGTTCGCCGAGGACGAGGCGCGGCTGATCGACGAGACCGCCGCCACCCCGGCCGAGGCCGAGGCGATGGTCGTGCGGCGAGTCGCCGGGGAGCCGCTCGAGCACGTCCTGGGCTGGGCCGAGTTCGCCGGGCTGCGCGTCGCCGTCGATCCGGGCGTGTTCGTGCCCAGGCACCGCAGCGAGCTGCTCGTCGACCTCGCGCGGCGGCGGGTGCGCCCGGGCGCGGTGGTCGTCGACCTGTGCTGCGGGACAGGGGCGCTCGGGCTCGCCGTCGTCCGCGGGGCCGGCGATGTCGAACTGCACGCCGCCGACGTCGACCCTGCGGCCGTCGCGTGCGCGCGCCGCAACGTCGAACCGGCCGGCCGCGTCCACCAGGGCGACCTCTACGGCGCGCTGCCGAGCGGGCTGCGCGGCCGCGTCGACGTGCTGCTGGCGAGCCCGCCCTACGTGCCCACGGCGGCCATCGCGCTGATGCCGCCCGAGGCCCGCGAGCACGAACCACTCACCGCCCTCGACGGCGGCGGCGACGGACTGGAGTTGGTGCGGCGCATCGCCGTCGGCGCGCCGGACTGGCTGAGCGACGACGGCGTCCTGCTGCTGGAGATGAGCGCCGCCCAGGCCGCGGCCGCCGTCGACGCCCTCACGGCGGCCGGCCTGACGGCGACCGAGCACCACGACGACGAATCGACCGTCGTGCTGGGGCGAATGCCGGGCTGAGGCCCGGCCGGCCGGCCGGGGGTCGGGCGGGTCACGGGCCGGCGGGGCGGCTGTCGAGCTGAGGGGCCGGCCGGGGTCGGGCGAGCGGGGACGAAGGACCTGTTCGCCCGGCCGTCGCACCCGTACACCGCGGCGCAGCCGGTGCTGTCGGTGCCCGCCCGTAGGGTGGGTGCCCTCCCAGCCGGGCGGGTACCGAACCGTGGGCAAGCAGGCTGGGCTCGGGCAGGTCGCGACCACACGGGCGGGTACCGAACCGTGGGCAAGCAGCGAGGATACCGGCGGGGAGTCGTCACCTCCGCAGGGGATGACGACTCCCCGCCGGTGTCAGGTCGCTACTGCCAGAGCGCGTTCGCGACCTGCGGGAACAGGCCTTCCGGATGCGACCGGTAGAGCGGTTCGGTCGCGAACAGCGTGACGTCGGCGCCGCCGGCCAGACCGCTGACGACGACCGGCTGACCGGCCGCGGCCTCCGACCCGACCCAGTGCCCGGCCAGGAAGAAGCCCTCGGTGCCCAGCCGCTGGTCGACCCGCACGCCGGCGCCCAGGCCGGTGAAGTGCCGCGGCGAGCTGACGAACGACGACGGCAGGGCGCTCGCGGTCACGGGCGAGTCGGCGGAGTTCACGACCGCGACGATGCCGTTGGCGTCACTGCGTGCGACCACCGCCGACACCGGCAGCAGCGCGGCCCGCTCGTTGAACTGCACGCCGCCGTTGCCGCGCCCGACGATCGTGCCGCCGGCCGCCCGCCAGGCCGCGAACGCCGCCTGCCGGGTCGCGTCCAGCTGCCTCGGGTCGAACCCGGTGGTCGAGACATACAGGGCGTCGAAGTCGGCGAACGAGTACGTCCCCGCGTTGAACCCGGCCGCCGTCACGTTCGTCGTCGCGAAGCCCATGCGAGCCAGCGCGTGCAGTTCGTCGGCCGGGGCGCTGGTGCCGACCCGCGCCACGTCGACCGGCACCGCTCCACGGACCGCACCGGCACTCAGCGCGGAGAACGCGATGCCGTACGAGGCCGCCGCATCCGCGACGAGGTCACGCGCCGACCCCGGCACCGTGAACACGCCGTCCGCCGTCCGCCGCACGGGCACCCCGGCCGCGACGAACGCGTTCACCGCCCGGATCCCGGCCAGTGTGCCGGCGCTGAAGCCGTAGTGCGCGGGCCGCCCGGGCGCCACCCACCCCGTCGGCGCCACCGACGACAACGGCGACAGTGCCCGGCTGTCCAGCGAGCTCCCCGCGGGCACCGTCGCGACCGACGCGCCCCACAGGTACGCCTGGCTCCACGCCGAGATGTCGTACATGGTCGGGAAGTCCGTCGTGACGTCGCGTCCGACATCGAGGATCGTGCTGGCCAGGCCGCGCTTGGCCTGGTGCAGGTCGACGACGTACGAGCCGGCCGCGTAGGTCGTGCCGCCGGCGGTGAACGGCCGCCGCGCCTGGTGCACCTCGACGTCGTTGTCGAGGAGGAACTGCGCCAGTCGCGCGGCGGCCGCGTCTCCGCGCCGCTCGGCCGGGACGACGTAGGCCCGCGGGTAGTCCTGCAGGAACGTCTTCCCGTTGTCGCCGAGCGCGAGCGACAGGGCGAGGTCGTCGTCGATCGGACGGGACGACTCGCCGGCCTCGCCGCGCCGGAAGATCTCCAGCTGGTCGGCGAGCAGGCTCATCCGGTTCTCGTGCGCCCAGGCGAAGTTCGCCTCGATGGTGGCCCGGGCGACGGCGGTGTTGATGCGGGTCCGCTCGTGCCGTTCCGCGATCTGGCTGTCCGGGATGCCGCGCGGGTTCAGCGGGATCTCGACGGTGTGCCCGACGGCGCCGTGGTACATCGCGTACATCGGCGTGAAGATCGGCGGCCAGTCGTCCCAGCCGTCGGTCTGGTTGCGGAACGGGATGTTGACGGCGGTGACTCGCGGCTCGCCGAGCGCCAGCACCGCCTGCTCCATCGCCAGGCCGTTGCGGATGGCCTGGCGGATGTAGAGGTCGTACTCGTAGTTCTCGCCGTGCGGGCCGGTGGTCGGCTCGATCAGCGTCGTGCCGGTGTAGCCGTGCTCGTCCAGCATGGTCAGCGGGTCGTACCGGATCAGCTGAGCGCGCACGGCGCGCGACTCCGGCTGCGAGGCGGTGATGTAGTCGCGGTTGATGTCGAACCCGTTGCCGTTGGCGCGGGTGCCGGCGACGCGGCCGTCCGGGTTGTTCGTGACCACCATCGCGACGACGTGCTGGTCGAGCAGTTCGGCCACCTCGGCGTCGGACGAGAACGCCAGCTCGTCCAGCACCTGCAGCGTCGCGTCGGTGCCCTCCCACTCGTTGCCGTGGATGTTGCTGTTGACGAACAGCGGCGACTTCCAGTCGTCGTACTCGCCGGCCTCGAGCGCGTCGATCGCGGCGTCGGGGTCGGCGGTGCGCAGGTCGGACAGCCGCTGCCACTCGGCCCACTCGGCGTCGGTCATCGGCGACGTGACGACGACGAGGTGCAGGTCGCGGCCGAGCGCGGACTGGCCGATGATCTCGACGCTGACGCGGTCGCTGTCCTGCAGCGCCCGCAGCGCCGGTGGGATCGCGTGGTACGGCGTCAGGTTCAGCGGGATCGAGGCGTCGTTCGGGTTCACCGGCACGTCGGCGATGACGTCGTCGCGCGGCCGGCCCGGCAGGCCGGTGGTGGCCGTGACGGAGAACGGCGACAGCAGGGCGCCGGCGTCGGGGGCGCCGACCGACGGCGTCAGCGACGAGGCCGCCGAGCGGTCCTCCGGAGTGCGCACGACGGGAGCGAGCACGTCGTCGGGTGCGGCCGGCGCGGACAGCGCCGCGGACACCGTCAACACGAGTCCGGCGAGGCCGGCGGCGGGCAGCGTGCGAGTCCACATGAGGCGGCCCCTAAGGACGTGGGCTGGCAGAGGTGCTGGTCATCCTGTCGTCTCCGGCCGGGCGGTGACAAGAGGTTGCGCAGAGCAAGATCCGTCCGGTACGCGGCCGCGTTCCCGTGTGATTTCTCCCGATTCATGGTGACTCAACCGGCCGACTTGCCGTCAAGGCTTCCAATCGAGGCGAAATCGGCCATAGGTTACAGGTCGACCCCGTCCGACCGGCGGGGCCTTGTCATGCCGTACGACTGAACGAGGAGCGCCGATGACACGACCATCGAGAGCGCCGGGGAGGCGCGCCGTCACCCGGCGCGCAGGACTCGCCGCGACCGCCGCGGTGGCCCTGGCCGCCGGGACTCTCGGCACCGTCGCCGCCGGCACCGCAGCGCCCGCGGCCGACGGCTACCTCGGCACGCTCTCCGAGCTGGCCGGGCTGCCGGAGCCGGCGGACGAGCTGATCCACGAGCCCACCGGCGCGTGGTTCGTCGAGCTCACCGCGAAGCCGGTCGCCGACGGCGGCACCCGCGCCGCGGCGCAGCGCCAGCACGACCGCTTCCTCGCCGAGGCCGACGCGCTCGGGGCCGACCTGGACGTCCGCTACACCTACGACCGGCTGTGGAACGGCCTCTCGGTGTCGGGCTCCGAGGCCGACATCAGCCGGCTGGCCGGCTCTGCCGAGGTCGCCGCGGTGTACCCCGTCGTCACCGTCGACGCGCCCGACCCGGCGACCACGGAGCCCGCGATGGACTCCGCGCTTGGCATGACCGGCGCCGACATCGCGCAGAGCGAGCTCGGCTACACCGGCGACGGCCTCAAGGTCGGCATCGTCGACACCGGCATCGACATCGACCACCCCGACCTCGGTGGTGGCGGCACACCCGGCGCGACGACGTTCCCGACGGACCGCGTCGTGGCCGGCTACGACTTCGTCGGCGACGACTACAACGCCGACGACACCTCGGCCGCCTACCAGCCGGTGCCCAGTCCCGACGACAACCCGGACGACTGCAACGGACACGGCAGTCACGTCGCCGGGATCGTCGGCGCGGGCGGCGACAGCGCCGCCGGCGGCGTCCTGGGTGTCGCGCCCGAGGTCGAGTTCGGCGCGTACCGCGTGTTCGGCTGCGGCGGCTCGACGACGTCGGACATCATCCTCGCCGCGCTGGAGCGGGCGCACGCCGACGGCATGGACGTCGTCAACATGAGCCTCGGCGCCGGCTTCGTCACCTGGCCGGAGTACCCGACGGCCACGGCCAGCGACGCGCTCGTCGACGACGGCGTCGTGGTGGTCGCGTCGATCGGCAACAACGGCACGTCCGGCACCTGGTCGGCCGGCGCGCCCGGCGTCGGCGAGAAGGTCATCGGCGTCGCGTCGTTCGACAACACCGAGTACGACGCGCGGATGTTCACCGTCACGCCGGACGGCCGTGAGTTCGGCTACGCGGAGGCCGCCGGCGCGCCGTCGGCGCCCACCGAGGGCGACCTGCCGCTGTCGCGCACCGGCACACCGGCCTCGACGGCGGACGCCTGCACCGCGACCGGCGCGCTGCCCGACCTGAGCGGCACCGTCGCGCTGGTCCAGCGCGGCACCTGCCCGTTCTACGAGAAGGCCCGCAACGCGCAGCAGGCCGGCGCCGCCGCCGTCGTGCTCTACAACAACGTGCCCGGAGCGTTCGCCCCGACGGTGGCGCCGACGACGCCGGCCGACCCGCCGATCACCGTCCCCGTCGTCGCGCTCGACCAGGAGTCCGGCCGCGAGCTGGACAGCCGCATCGCGGCCGGCTCGGCGACGCTGACCTGGACCGACGAGACCACCACGGTCGAGAACTCGACGGGCGGCCTGATCTCGTCGTTCAGCTCCTACGGCATGGCGTCGGACCTGTCGCTGAAGCCGGACCTCGGCGCGCCGGGCGGGCTGATCCGCTCGACCTACCCGCTCGAGGACGACGGGTACGCCGTCATCTCCGGCACCTCCATGGCGTCGCCGCACGTAGCCGGCGCCGTCGCGCTGCTGCTGCAGGCGCACCCGTCGCTGACGCCGGGCGAGGTCCGCGACGTGCTGCAGAACAGCGCCGACCCGGCCGACTGGTCGCTGATCCCGGACGCCGGGTACGTCGAGCCGGCCCACCGTCAGGGCGCGGGCATGCTCGACATCGACGACGCGATCCTGGCGTCCACCGCGGTGAGCCCGGGCAAGCTCTCGCTCGGTGAGAGCGAGGCGGGGCCGTCGGCGCAGACGCTGACGCTGACCAACGACGGCGACGCGCCGGTGACGTACGAGCTGTCGCACACCGACGGCATCAGCACGGCGGGCGCGCCGAACAACCCGTCGTTCTTCGAGGGCGGCGCCACGGTGGCCTTCTCGGCGCCGTCGGTGACGGTGCCCGCGGGCGGCTCGGCGACCGTCGACGTGACGGTGACCGCGCCGGCCGAGCCTGACCTCGGCCAGTACGGCGGCTGGGTCGTCCTGACGCCGGCCGACGGGCAGCCGCTGCGGGTGCCGTTCGCCGGCTTCGTCGGCGACTACCAGCAGCTGCCGGTTCTGACCGATGCCGGGTTCGGGCTGCCGGCCCTGGGCGACGTCACGGCCTGCGACCGGTACGTCGGCGTCAACTGCACCATGGGCGGCGAGTACGACCTGCTGCCCGACGGCGCGACGTTCTCGATGACCGAGGGCGACCACCCGGTCGTCATCGCGCACCTGGAGCACGCGGCGCAGAACGTGTCGCTGCAGCTGTTCCATGCCAAGGCCGACGGGACGGCCGGCCGCCCGTTCGCGGGGGGCCGGTTGAACACCGTCCTCTCCGAGGACTTCGTCGGCCGCAGCAGCGCGGCGACCGCGTTCAACGCCTACACCTGGGACGGCACGCGGCCGCGCGGCAGCGGCACCGACCGGCGGGTCCCCGTGCCCGACGGCCGCTACGTCCTGCGGCTGACAGCCACCAAGCCGCTGGGCGACCCGTCCGACCCGGATCACGTGGAGACCTGGGACTCCCCGGTCATCGTCGTCGACCGGAACTGACGGCTGGCACCGACGGGCGCCGTCACCCCTCGGGGTGGCGGCGCCCTCCGCCGTCCCGCCCCCGGCTGCCCGTCCCCGCGCCCCACCCTCCGCCGTCCCGCCCCCGCGGCCGCACCCGCCGTCCCGCCCCCGCGCCCCACCCTCCGCCGTCCCGCCCCCGCGGCCCCACCCGCACCCGTGGCCCCACCCGCACTCGTGGCCCCACCCGCGCCCCACCCGCCTGCGCCGCCCGCACTCGCCCGCCCGGGTTGATCTTGGAGTTCTTCGGCCATCAATCGGGCAAATCGCCCGCAAGGTCCGAACAACTCCAAGATCAACTTTGGGCGCGGGCAGCCGGGCGCAGGCGCGCCGGGCGACCGGCCGCGGGCGCGCAGGGAGGCGCGGGCGGCGGGCGGCCGGCGCGGGCACGGGCGGTGGACGGCGAGGGCGGAGGCGGCGCGGTCAGCGCGTGGTCGCGGGGCGCAGCCAGAGGGTGCCCAGCGGCGGGACGCGCAGCTGGGCCGACGCCGGACGGCCGTGCCAGGGCTCGGCGACGGCGGCGACCTCGCCGAGGTTGCCGACGCCCGAGCCGCCGTAGATGTCGGCGTCGGTGTTGAGGACCTCCTGCCACGGGCCGGCGTGCGGCAGCCCGACGCGGTAGTCCTCGTGCGGCAGCGCGTTGAAGTTCGCGACGCAGACCAGCAGCTCGCCGTCGGGGCCGTGGCGTAGGAACGAGAACACGTTGCCGGTGGCGTCGTTGGCGTCGATCCACTCGAAGCCGGCCGGGTCGGTGTCGAGCGCCCACAGCTCCGGTGCTGCCCGGTAGGCGCGGTTGAGGTCGGTGACCAGCCTTTGCACGCCGGCGTGGCCGGGGCGCTCGAGCAGCCACCACTCGATCTCGCGCGACTCGGCCCACTCGGACTCCTGGCCGAACTCGCCGCCCATGAACAGCAGCTGCTTGCCGGGGTGCGCCCACATGTAGGCGTAGAACGCACGCAGCGTGGCCAGCTGCTGCCACCGGTCGCCGGGCAGCTTGCCGAGCAGCGAGCCCTTCCCGTGCACGACCTCGTCGTGGGAGAGCGGGAGGACGAAGTTCTCGCTGAACGCGTACATCATCGAGAACGTCATCTGATGGTGGTGGTACTGCCGGTGGATCGGGTCGCGGGACAGATAGGCCAGTGAGTCGTGCATCCAGCCCATGTTCCACTTCAGCCCGAACCCGAGGCCGCCGAGATGGGTGGGACGGGTGACGCCGGGCCAGGCGGTGGACTCTTCGGCGACGCTGATGATGCCCGGCACCGAGCGGTACGCGGTGGCGTTGGTCTCCTGCATGAACGCGATGGCGTCGAGGTTCTCGCGGCCGCCGTGCGGGTTCGGCAGCCAGGCGCCCTCGGGCCGGGAGTAGTCGAGGTAGAGCATGGAGGCGACGGCGTCGACCCGCAGGCCGTCGATGTGGTACTCCGTCAGCCAGTAGAGGGCGTTGGCGACCAGGAAGTTGCGCACCTCGGGCCGGCCGAAGTCGAACACGTACGTGCCCCAGTCGGGGTGCTCGCCGCGGCGCGGGTCGGCGTGCTCGTAGAGCGGCGTGCCGTCGAAGCGGGCCAGCGCCCAGTCGTCGCGGGGGAAGTGCGCCGGCACCCAGTCGAGCAGGACGCCGATGCCGGCCTGGTGCAGGGTGTCGACGAGGAACTTGAAGTCGTCGGGGTGGCCGAACCGCGCCGTCGGCGCGTAGTACGACGTCACCTGGTAGCCCCACGACCCGCCGAACGGGTGCTCGGCGACCGGCAGGAACTCGACGTGCGTGAAGCCCAGCTCGGTCACGTACCGCGCCAGCTCGACGGCCAGCTCGCGGTAGGACTTCCCGCGCCGCCACGATCCCAGGTGCACCTCGTACACCGACATCGGGTGGGTGTGCGCCGACCCGCTGCGCCGCGCCAGCCACACCTCGTCGTTCCACTCGTAGCGGGTCTGGTGGACGATCGACGCCTGTGCGGGCGGCACCTCGGTGCGGAACGCCATGGGGTCGGCCTTGTCGCGCCAGTGGCCGTCGGCGCCCTGCACCTTGAACTTGTACAGGGTGCCGTCGCCGACGCCGGGCGCGAACAGCCCCCAGACGCCGCCGCCGACGCGCGTCATGGTGTGCCGGCCGCCGTCCCAGCCGTTGAAGTCGCCGGCGACCTGGACCAGCCGGGCGTTCGGCGCCCAGACGGTGAACGCGGTGCCCTCGACGCCGTCGATGGTGGTGACGCGCGCGCCCAGCACGTCCCAGAGCCGCTCGTGCCGCCCCTCACCGATGAGATGGAGGTCGACCTCGCCCAGGAGCCGCTGT
Source organism: Jiangella endophytica (assembly GCF_003427025.1). GTDB lineage: Bacteria > Actinomycetota > Actinomycetes > Jiangellales > Jiangellaceae > Jiangella > Jiangella endophytica. Next base: position 21,069 of record NZ_QVAI01000018.1, on the reverse strand, counting down.
GCGTCGATCATCCGCCGAGCCTATCGGCCGCCGACCCAGTAGCGTTGCCTCTCGTGCGTGCTGCGAGAGTGACGGCGATCATGGCCGCGATGCTGCTGACGGCGACGGCCTGCGACGGCGGTGACGGCGAACCGGGCGACGGCGGCGGTTCCGGCACCAGCGCGGCGCCGGCGGGCCTGCCCGACGTCGCCGACGGGCGTCTGGTGCGGCTGCTCGGCGACGGCACGCCGGACCCGCTGGACGGCACCGAGCCGGCCGCGCAGTCCGGCGTCGCGGGCCCGATCCTGGTGACGCCGGGCGGCGACGGCGAACTCGTCGGCTTGCAGACCACCTACCCGAGCCTGTTCACCATCGGCCAGGACGGCACCGCCACGGCCGTCGAGGGCCAGCAGGTCTTCGGCGAGATCCCGGCGGCCGGCGTGGTCACCGGCGACGCGTTGTTCCTCGTCGCCGGCTCCGGCACCGAGGCACTCGTCGGCACGCTGAGCCTGGCCGACGCCGCGTTCACCGAGGCCGCCCGGCTGACCGGTGCCGACACATCGGTGCCCACGGCCGCGGTGCTCGATCTGCCCGACGCGACCTGGCTGTTCTGGGCCGGCACCTGGTGGACGCTCGACGGCACGCTCACCGAGCCGGCCGGGGCGCAGCCGGCCGAGCCGCCGGTCGAGGGCGCCGTCGCGGCCGCCCGCACGGAGTCCGGCGTCGCCGTGCTCACCGACTCCGAGCTGGTGCTGCTGGACGAGTCGCTGCGCGAGACCGGCCGGTCGGCGTGGACGCCGCCCGCCGACGCCGAGGGCCAGACGGTCACGGCGGCGACCGGCGACGGCGCCGACGGCCTCATCGTCACCACTGCCGGGCTCGAACAGCGCCGCGACTCCGGCTCCGTCCTGCACGTGACGCCCGACGGCGTGACGATGCTGGCCACCGGCTCCAAACCGGGCGGCGGCACACCGAGCACGAACTGCGACGACGCCGACGTCGCCGCCGACGCCGCGCACCTGTCGCGGCCGGTGTCGGTGACCCTCTGGCAGAACCGCGTCGTCGTCGCCGACCAGGCCTGCCACAGTCTGCTGCAGCTCCCGATCCCCGCCGCCGGCTGACTCGCGCCCGGGCGGCGGTCAGTTCGCGCCGGTGCCCGCGCTCTCGGCCTGCCACTCGGCGGCGTTGTCGCGGCATTCCTGCATCGCCTCGTCCAGCGGCGTGCCGAGGCTGTTCGTCGCGTCGGTGGCGAAGCCGTTGAAGTCGGTCTCCCAGCCGGTGGCCTGGGAGCCGGTCCACGTCTCGGCGCCGAGGAGGTCGCGGACGGCCTGGATGGCCTCCTCGATGTCGGTGGCCGCACTGCTGACGGTCCCCATCGACTCGTTGCACTCCTGAACGTACGGAATGGGCATGGTGACGTCCTTACTTGGGCGTGAAGCGGTCGTCGTTGGGGGCGAACTGGCCGGTGGCGTCGCGGAACCCGTCGGGGGCGCCGTTGGCGATGGCCTTGAGGTCGGCCGGCATCTGGCTCCACCAGCGGTCGAAGGCCGCCTGCTCCGCGTCGTCGCGCGGCGCGATGATGCCGTCGTGGATGAACGACTGATCCTCGGGCAGCGGGTAGACCCCTGAGTCGACGAATCCCTGTGCGACGTGCGTGCGCATGTCGGCGATGTCGGTCATCATCTCGTACTGGACGTCGCTCTCGACGTTCTGCGCGGCGTCGGTCGGGAACAGGTTCTCCTTCTGCGAGCCGGCCAGGGCGGTGGCGACCGAGCGGAGGAAGTCGGCGGACTCGCCGGCGATCGGGATGGCCTCGAGGAAGTCCTTCGTGACGTCGAAGTAGATCTGGTTCTGCTTGTTCGCCGCGTCGCGCGCCTCGGCCTCGGTGAAGTCCTGGTCGGCGAAGGCGATCGACACCATGCCGTTCAGGAAGCCGAACTGACGCAGCAGGTCCGGGTTGCCCGAGGGGTCCTCGGACAGCAGGTGCGCGGCGCCACGCAGCTGGGCCTGGATGGCGCCGCGGAACGCGCCGGCCGCCTCGGGGTCGGTCATGAACGTCTTCATGAACCCGTTCATCACCGTGGTGTTGGTGGCGAGGTAGAAGCTGTCGCCCTCGCGGACCACCTCGTTGATGTCGACGTTGTTCTGCCCGGTGGACGCGGCCATGTCGGGCGCGTAGGCGGTGCCGACGACGGCCATCGCCTCGGCCAGCGCCGACGGCAGCTCCGGCAGCTGCTCCTTGTCGTAGTCGCTGCGCTCGCGCTTGCTGAGGTCGTAGCCGGCCTGGAAGACGTTGGCCGCGGCCTGAGCGGACTCCTGGCCGTTCTCGGCGCCGCGGTCCTGGGTGGCGGCGATCAGCACGCTGGCCGCCGGCCCGCTGTCGTCGTGCGGCACGGCGCCGGGCGTCTGCCAGTCGTAGTCGATCAGCCGCTGGGCGTTCTCGAGGCCGTCCTCGCCGTTGAGCAGCTGGCGGCTGGCCTCGGGGTTCTGCCCGGTGCGGTTGAGGATGGAGTTGACGGGATCGAACTGCTGCATCAGCTCGATACCGCGGCCGGCGTCCTCGGCATTGTTGTCGAGGTAGTCGACGTCGATGCCGATCTTGGTCCACCAGTCGTCGTCGTCCTGCACCCAGCCGCCGGGCACGTAGCCGCCGGCCGTGGTCATCGGCGCGCTGTAGTGCGGGCGCGGCGGGGCGTTGTCCTCGCGCCACTGCAGTGCGTTGTCGGCGACGGTGCGCATGAAGGCCGAGCCGTACTGGTCGCCGCCCGGCCCGTACATCATCATGATGCCGTTCTGGAGCGTGTTGTCGACCGAGCTCAGCGGGTCGAGCGCACCCTGGTTGAGCGTGACCTCGCCGGTCTCGGAGAGCCGGCTCACCGCCGCGACGCCGGTGCTGAACAGCCGCAGCCGGTTCTGGTTCTGCTCCGACGGCGGCACACCCTGCTCGGCGATCTGCCGGTTCATCGTGGTGATGACCTCGGCGCCGCCGGCGTTGAAGAACGCCTGCAGATAGGCGGGATCGTCGGCGTGCGCCTCCATGGCCTCGGCGGCCTGGCGCTGGGCGCGGTCGCGCTGCTCGGGGTCGTCGCTGTTCATCATGCGGCTGAGGTCGAGGGCGTCGCGCGTGCCCTCGTTGGCCTGATCCTGGGCGGTGACCTCGAACGGCACCTGGAACATGGTGACGGTGCTGCCGGTCGCCGAGACCCGCGGCTGGTTGGCCGCGGTGGCGGCGAGGTCGGCACGGTCGAACATCGGGCGCCACTGGTCGTCGAGCCAGTCGGCGAGCGCGTTCAGTTTCGCCCCGCTGAACGACCCGTCCCAGCCGTCGATGCCGTCGACGATGGTGGGGGTCTTCTCACGAACGGTGCTCGCCGCGGTCTGCAGCTTACGAGCAAGATCACGCAACCGGTCCGGGTGGACGGACACGTACTCCGTCATCCACTCTCCTTCGAGGTCAGGTGCCCGGAGAAGAGCGTACCCCGCGATCAGCCCGGCAGCGCCAGTCGTTCCACCGCCGCCAGCGGGATGGGCAGCCAGCTGGGCCGCCGGCGGGCCTCGAAGACCACCTCGTACACCGCGGTGTCGGACTCGTACGCCGCCAGCAGCTCCGGCTCGTGGCGCGGGTCCAGCTGCGAGGCCGACGCGTAACCGTTGCAGAACGCCTCGCTGTTGCGCTGCGTCCACTCGTGCGCGCGGTAGACCAGCTGGTCGTGCGCGGGGTCCTCCGGCGGGTGGTCGGTGATCAGCAGGTGGCGGGCCGCGTAGTCGAACGAGCGGAGCATCTGCGCGACGTCGCGGACGGGGGAGTGCATGGCCCGGCGGTCGGCGACCGGCGCCATCAGCTCGCCCTCGAAGTCGATCAGCTTCCAGCCCAGGACGGTGCGCAGCACCTGCCCCAGGTGGTAGCTGCCGTGGATGCGCTGGACGGTGACCGGATCGCGGGGCCGGCGCAGCACGTCGTAGTGGACCCGCAGCCCGGCCGCGAACGGCTCCAGCTCCGGGACGCCGGCGACGGCGGCGTCGAGCCGGCGGGTCATGGCGTCGGCCAGCGCGCCGAGGTCGGACGGCGCCATGGTGGCGGTGGGCAGCACCTCGGCCAGCGTCTCGTGCACCCGCGCCGTGGCCATGCCCAGGCGGTACGCCTCGGCCGCGAAGTCGCCGCCCACCTCGTCGGCGTGCAGGTCGCCCTCGGCGTAGAGGTCGCGGACGCTCGCCGTGGCCAGCGCCCAGCCGTCGGAGGCCGTCGTCAGGAACCCACGCAGCATCGCCAGGCTGCCCGACGGCGTCGCGTCGCCGGCGCTCCAGTCGCCGTCGACCCAGCCCAGCAGCGGCGCGACCAGGGTGCAGCCGGCGTCGCTGAGCGCCTCGTTCAGCTCGACGTCGGGGTTCAGGCCGGGGTCGACCCGGCGGAACACCTTGAGCAGCGCGGCGTCGCCGTAGGCGAGGCTGGTGTTGTGGTGCTCGCCGGGCAGCACCAGCGACGGGTCGCCGTACGGCACCTTGACGTCGGGCTTCACGTGGAAGCGCAGGCCGTCGATGGCCGGCGCGTCGTCGGCGAAGTGGTCCAGCAGGACCGCCGTGGCCTCCTTGTCGTGCAGCGCGTCGTAGACGTGGCCGTCGGCCGTGTGGCCCAGGTGCACGTGGTCGAGGCGGTCGGAGCGCTGGCTGTGCACCGACAGCGGCACCTGGTAGACGTCGGCGCCGTCGTCGTGCGTCACCTCGGCCAGCAGGTGCCACACCCGTGGCTCGCCGTCGTGCAGCAGTGCGGCCGCCACCGGGCGGACGTCGAGCCGCCCGGTGCGCGCGCCGGTGAACCAGTGCTGATGGGGCAGCCACTCGGGCAGCAGCGCCACCGCCTCGGACAACCGCTGGTCGGCCGTCACGGCATCGACTCCTCCGGCAGCCTGGCCAGCCGGAACCAGTAGAAGCCGTGCGAGCCGAGCGTCAGCAGGTACGGCAGCTCGCCGATGGCGGGGAACCGCACGCTGCCGAGTAGCTCGACCGGCTGCATGCCCTCGTACCGGCGCAGGTCCAGCTCGACCGGCTGCGGGAAGCGGGACAGGTTGTTGACGCACAGCACGATGTCGTCGCCGAAGGTGCGCACGTAGGTGAGCACCGTCGGGTTGGAGCCGCCGAGGTCGACGAAGTCGCCCAGCCCGAACGCCGGGTTCTGCTTGCGCACCTCGATCATCCGCTGGGTCCAGTGCAGCAGCGACGACTTGTTCGCCAGTTGCGCCTCGACGTTGGTGACCTGGTAGCCGTAGACGGCGTCCATGACGACCGGGAGGTCGAGCCGGCCGGGGTCGGAGGTCGAGAAGCCCGCGTTGCGGTCGGGCGTCCACTGCATCGGGGTGCGGACGGCGTCGCGGTCGCCCAGCCAGATGTTGTCGCCCATGCCGATCTCGTCGCCGTAGTACAGGACCGGCGAGCCGGGCAGCGACAGCAGCAGCGCGTTGAACAGCCGCATCTGGTTCATGTCGTTCTCGAGCAGCGGCGCCAGCCGCCGGCGGATGCCCAGGTTGGCCTTCATGCGCGGGTCCTTGGCGTACTCGGACCACATGTAGTCGCGCTCTTCGTCGGTGACCATCTCGAGCGTCAGCTCGTCGTGATTGCGCAGGAACACGCCCCACTGGCAGCCCGACGGGATCTGCGGCGTCTGCGCCATGATCTCGCTGATCGGGTAGCGCGACTCGCGCCGTACCGCCATGAAGATGCGCGGCATGATGGGGAAGTTGAACGCCATGTGGCACTCGTCGCCGCCGACGTCGGGATCGCCGAAGTACTCGACCATCTCGCTGGGCCACTGGTTCGCCTCGCACAGCAGCACGGTGTCGGGGAACTCGTCGTCCATCACCTTGCGCACCTTCTTCAGGAAGGCGTGCGTCTCGGGCAGGCTCTCGCCGTTGGTGCCCTCTTTCTCGTAGAGGTACGTGACGGCGTCGAGCCGGAAGCCGTCGACCCCGAGCCGCAGCCAGAACCGGACGACGTCGAGCATCGCCTCGTGCACGGCCGGGTTCTCGAAGTTGAGGTCGGGCTGGTGGCTGAAGAACCGGTGCCAGAAGTACTGCCGGCGCACCGGGTCGTAGGTCCAGTTGGACGCCTCGGTGTCGCTGAAGATGATGCGGACGTCGGGGTAGCCGGTGTCGTCGTCGGCCCAGACGTAGAAATCACCGTACGGGCCGTCGGGGTGCTCGCGGGACGCCTGGAACCACGGGTGCTGGTCGCTGGTGTGGTTCATGACGAGGTCGGTCATGACCCGCATGCCGCGACTGTGCGCGGCCGCCACGAACTGCGAGAAGTGCTCGAGCGTGCCGAACTCGGGCGCGACGTCCATGTACGCGGCGACGTCGTACCCGCCGTCGCGCAGCGGCGACGGGAAGAACGGCGGCAGCCAGAGGCAGTCGACGCCCAGCCAATGCAGGTAGTCGAGCTTCTGGGTGAGGCCCTCGAGGTCGCCGATGCCGTCGCCCTGGGAGTCGTAGAACGACCGCACCAGGACCTCGTAGAAGACGGCACGCTTGAACCACTCGGGGTCGGTGCCCCGCGCGGGCAGCACCCAGCCCTGCCGCTCGGCCGGGACGACCTGCGGCCGGGTCTCGCTCATGGCCGGCACCATTCGATGGTAAGTGCGGCGGGGACGGTGGCCCCAGCGCTCGGTTCGGTACGCACGATGACCTCTCGTGACGTCGTGGCGGGGAAGTGTGGGTGGTGCGCGATGATCAGCCGCGTGAGCCGATTGATGTAACGCGAAGGTGACGCGGAGGTTTCGGTGCGGGGTTCGCCCGGCGAATGCTATTCGGCCGCCCGCGGTGTGGTCCAACCACTTCGCCCGGCACGCCGGACGAGCTTTCCCGGCGCCGGCGACTATGTCGTTCCCGGCGGTTCTGACCTGCGTAGATGATGTTCATCGTCACGTGGTGGTTCGCTGTCGGCGAAGGCGCCCGGCGGACGCCCGATGGGCTGATTCCGTCCCATTCTTCATACCCGCCGGGATACGGGCAAACCGCCTCGTCCAGGCGCATTTCAGAGGCTGTCGAGGATCTCCCGCATCCGGTCGATCTCGACGCCTTGGGTGACGCTCACGTCGGTGGCCATCTCGATCGCCAGCTGGTCCACGCCGCCGCCCAGCGCCGCGACGGCCATGTCGATCGCGCCGGCATGGTGCTGGCTCATGTAGGTGAGGAACAACTCGTCGAACTCCGCGCCCTCGGTGTTGCCCAGCTGCTCCAGTTGCAGCGGGGTGATCATGCCGGGCAGCCCGTGGTCGTGCTCGGTGCCGGCCGGCGGCAGCGGCAGGTCGCGCTGCGTCAGCCAGGCCTCCAGGGCCGCGATCTCCGGACCTTGCGCGGCGATGACCCGGTCGGCGACCAGCAGGACGCGCTCGTCCTGTGCGCGGTCCGGCGCCAGCTCGGCCATCGCGAGGGCCTGGCGGTGGTGCGGGATCATCTGCTCGACGAACCGCACGTCGGTCTCGCTGTAGCCGCCCTCGACGACCTCGATCTCCTCGCCCGGCTCGATCACGTCGGCCGTCTCGCCCGGGCGGCCCGGCTGGATCACCCGCGTGTCCGCGGTGGCCGTCGACGTGGTCGCCGGCGCACCGCGGTCGGTGCCGCCGTCGTCGCCGCTGCAGCCGGCCAGCGCGAGCAGGGCGGCGAGCGCTGCCGCCGTCGTCGTGCCGAGGGTCAGGCGCGGCATCGTTCCTCCAGGTGGCCGGGGGCGGATCGGGCCAGCGTAAGGCCGAATCCGGCCGAGCCGAAGGGTGTCAGCAACCGGACGGGTCGAAGTTTCGCAGGATTGTGACAGAAGTATGGCCATTCCGGTCGATAGCCGTTATTGTGCGGCCCTGACCTTGATCGGCCCTTTCCTCTCTACCCCGGTGAGGTGTGCGCATGATCGGACATCGTTGGAGAAGAAGGGCGGCGGGTCTCTCCGTCGCCGCCCTGGTGAGCAGCGGTCTGGCCCTCGGGGCCATCGGAACCTCCGCCGCCGACGACGGCGAGTTGCTGCGGGACTCCACGCAGAGTGAGGAGTGCGCCAACGCCGAGGCTCTCGAGGGCCTCGGCGACAACTTCGAGGAGAACTGCCTCACCGAGTCCGAGCTCGCCGAGATCACCGAGGCGCCGGCGGCGGCGAGCATCCTCCCGCCCGGTGAGACCGCGGGCTCGCCGAACCTCCACCTCGTGGCGAACCTGCCCAAGGAAGGTCCGTTCGCGCCGGCCAACGCGCTCAACTCCGACCTTGCCTTCCAGGGTAAGTACGCGTTCGCGGGCAATTACAACGGGTTCACCATCTACGACATCCGCAACCCGCGGAAGCCGAAGGTCGTGAGCCAGGTGCTCTGCCCGGGTTCGCAGAACGACATCACCGTCCACGGCGACCTGCTCTTCCTGTCCACCGACTCGCGCTGGACCGACGACTCCTGCAGTGCGACGAACCTGCCCAACATCAGCGACACGGCAGGACGGGACTACTGGGAGGGCATGAAGATCTTCGACATCAGCGACATCGAGAAGCCGCAATACGTCGCCGCCGTCGAGACCAAGTGCGGCTCGCACACGCACACGCTGGTGCCGGGTGAGGAGAGCGTCTACATCTACGTCTCGTCGTACGGTCCGAACGCCGGGCTGGCCGACTGCCAGCCGCCGCACGACAAGATCTCGATCATCGACGTGCCGCTGGACTCGCCGGAGGACGCCGCGGTGGTCGCCGAGCCGGTGCTGTTCCCGGACGCCGGCAACCAGGGCGGCAACACTGCCGGCTGCCACGACATCACCGCCTACCCGCACCTCGGCCTGGCCGCCGGCGCGTGCATGGGCGACGGCATCATCATGGACATCAGTGACCCGCTGAACCCGGTGATCCTCGACCAGGTCCGCGACCCGAACTTCGCGTTCTGGCACTCGGCGACGTTCAACAACGATGGCACGTCGATCATCTTCACCGACGAGCTGGGCGGCGGCAGCGGGCCGACCTGCAACCCGACGATCGGCCCGAACCGCGGCGCCAACGCCATCTACACGTGGGACGGCGACTCGCTGGAGTTCGCGTCGTACTACAAGATCCCGCGCGAGCAGGCCAACACGGAGAACTGCGTGGCGCACAACGGCTCGCTGATCCCGGTGCCGGGCAAGGACATCTTCGTCCAGGCGTGGTATCAGGGCGGCATCTCGGTGTTCGACTTCACCGACCCCTACAACCCGGCCGAGATCGCCTGGTTCGACCGCGGTGCGTGGACCGGTGAGTCGATCGCCGGCGCGTGGTCGACGTACTACTACAACGGCTACATCTACTCCAACGAGATCCAGCGCGGCTTCGACGTGTTCGACCTGCGCGACCCGCGGGTGGCTCCGGCTAAGGGAACCCGGTACTCCGAGTTCAACGTCCAGACCCAGCCCGTGTACTGACGCACCACCACGCACCGAACGAGACGAGCGGACGGCGACCTGGTCGCCGTCCGCTCGTCCGTCGGTAAGGCTCGTGTAACAGTCAGCGACTACCGTTGGCGCCGTGCGTGCGATCCGACGACTCATGGTCCGTACCGTCCTCCCCGAGCCGCTCGCCGCGCTCGGCGACCTCGTCACGAACCTGAGGTGGTCGTGGCATCAGCCGACACAGGACCTGTTCGCCGCGGTCGACCCGGAGCTGTGGGCGGAGGTCGGCCACGACCCGGTCCGGCTGCTGGGCGAGGTGCGGGCGGAACGGCTGGCCGAGCTGGCCGCCGACCCCGCGTTCCTGGGCCTGGTCCGAGCCGCCCACGACGACCTGCAGCAGTACCTGACCGAGGCGCGCTGGTACCAGGACCACGACGGCAGGGCGCCGCGCGGCGTCGCGTACTTCTCGCCCGAGTTCGGCATCACCCACGTGCTGCCGCAGTACTCCGGCGGTCTGGGCATCCTGGCCGGCGACCACCTCAAGGCGGCCAGCGACCTCGGTGTGCCGATCATCGGCGTCGGGCTGCTCTACCGGCACGGGTACTTCGTGCAGTCGCTGTCGCGCGAGGGCTGGCAGCAGGAGCGCTACCCCGTCGTCGACCCCGACAACATGCCGCTGGTGCGGCTGCGCGAGGCCGACGGCACGCCCGCTCAGGTCACCGTCGGCATGCCGGGCGGGCGGGTGCTCACCGCGGCCGTCTGGGTGGCGCAGGTCGGCCGGGTGCCGCTGCTGCTGCTCGACTCCTACATCGACGACAACGGCCCGGCCGAACGCGACGTCACCGACCGCCTCTACGGCGGCAGCCGCGACCACCGGCTGCTGCAGGAGATGCTGCTCGGAGTCGGCGGCGTGCGGGCGGTGAGGGCGTTCTGCAGAATCACAGGATCACCGGGGCCGGAGGTGTTCCACACCAACGAGGGGCACGCCGGCTTCCTCGGCCTCGAGCGCATCCGCGAGCTGGTCGAGGAGCGCGGCCTGGCCTATGAGGCGGCGCTGGAGTTCACCCGCGCCGGCACCGTGTTCACCACCCACACGCCGGTGCCCGCGGGCATCGACCGCTTCCCGATGGACCTCGTGAAGCAGTACTTCGGCGGCGACAACGCCAGCCCGGGCCTGGCGGTCGAGCAGATCCTGGCGCTGGGCGCCGAAGACTACGAGGGCGGCGATCCCGCGGTGTTCAACATGGCCGTCATGGGGTTGCGGCTGTCGGCTCGCGCCAACGGCGTCAGCACCCTGCACGGCGAGGTCAGCCGAGGCATGTTCGCCGGTCTGTGGCCCTCGTTCGACGAGCGCGAGGTGCCGATCGGGTCGATCACCAACGGCGTGCACGCGCCGACGTGGGTGGCGCCGGAGATCCTGCGACTGGAGGAGAAGGCGATCGCCGGCGGCGGCTGGACGGCTGCCACGGCCACCGTCTCCGACGCCGATCTCTGGTCCACGAAGCGGACGCTGCGGGCCCGTCTGGTCGACTCGGCGCGGTTCCGGCTGCGCGACTCCTGGCACGGCCGCGGCGCCGGCGACGCCGAGCTGGGCTGGATCGACGACGTCCTCGACCCGGGCATCCTCACCATCGGGTTCGCCCGGCGGGTGCCGTCGTACAAGCGGCTCACACTGATGCTGCGCGACCCCGCCCGGCTGAAGGCGCTGCTGCTGCACCCGGAGCGGCCGGTCCAGTTCGTCATCGCCGGCAAGGCGCACCCGGCCGACGACGGCGGCAAGCGGATGATCCAGGAGATGGTGCGCTTCGCCGACGACCCGGAGATCCGGCACCGCATCGTCTTCCTGCCCGACTACGGCATCGGCATGGCGCATGCGCTGTACCCCGGTTGCGACGTGTGGCTGAACAACCCGCTGCGCCCGTACGAGGCGTGCGGCACGTCCGGCATGAAGGCGGCGCTCAACGCGGGCCTGAACCTGTCCATCCGCGACGGCTGGTGGGACGAGTGGTCCGACGGCCTCAACGGCTGGGACATCCCCTCCGCCGAGGGTGTCGGCGACCCGTCCTACCGCGACGAACTCGAGGCCACCGCGCTCTACGAGCTGCTGGAGAACGAGATCGCGCCGCTCTTCTACGACGTCGACGGCGAGGACATCCCGCGCCGCTGGGTCGATCAGCTGCGCCACACGCTCACCACGCTCGGCCCGAAGGTGCAGGCCACGCGCATGGTCCGCGACTACGTCGAGCAGCTCTACACGCCGGCGGCGGAGTCCAGCCGCTCGCTGAACTCCGACTTCGACGGCGCGGTGTCGCTGGCGGACTGGAAGGAGCAGGTCCGCGCCGCCTGGCCGCACGTCCGCGTCGGCCACGTCGAGACCACCACCGTCGACACCTTCGAGCGCGGCCAGACCCTGCGGTTGCACGCGTTCGTCACCCTCGGCCCGCTCACGCCTGACGACGTCGACGTCCAGGTCGTCCACGGCGCGGTCGACGACGCCGACAACCTGCGCGAACCCGCCGTCACCCCCATGACCTTGAGCGAGCGGCAGGAGGACGGCGGCTTCCGCTTCGACGGCGAGGTCGAGCTCGATCGCACCGGCGCGTTCGGCTACACGGTGCGCATCGTGCCCCGCCACCCGCTCCTGGGCGACGGCGCCGAGCTGGGGCTGGCCGCCCTCCCCGAGTGAATGGCTGAGGGATCCGGGCCGCGCTGGCTGCTCGGATCCCTCAACCGCCCGCGTGCGTTGTCCACAGATCGCTCCGGGCAGCTGCCGCGGCCGTACTCACGCGCGCAGGCTCGCTCTCCTGGCTCGTGTGGAGGTGCTCCGGATCGCCGCCGTGCAGGACGGGTTGATCACCCGGTCCCAGGCGCTGGCGGCCGGCATGTCGATCGGTGCGCTGCGCCATGCCGCTCGACCGGGCGGGCCCTGGCGGCGAGTCGTACCCGGCGTGTACGCGACCTTCACCGGTCCGCTGCAGGATCTCCACCGGCTCCGCACCGCGGAACTGATCATCGGCCCCGAGGGGATGATCACCGGTTCCTGGGCGTGCCGATGGTGGGGCCTCAGGTACGGTCCGGACCCCGGCGAACGGGTCGACGTTCTGCTGGACCACCGGCACGATCGCGGGAAGGTGGGCGCCGTCCGGGTCATCCGGACGTCGCGTCTGCCCGCACCGAGGCGATGCGTCGACGTCGGGGCGCTCGAGGAGTTGCGCCGCTCGGGGCCGCCATTGGACCTGGTCCTCGACGGCACCGTGGTCAGCGCGGGCGTGGTGACACTGGCGCCGCCGGCGTGTGCCGTCGTCGATGCCCTCGTCCACGCGCGGCAGCCGGTGTACCTGCGCGACGCACGGGCGCTCATGTGCGAGGTGGTCCAGCGCCGCCGCGCGACGGTCGCGGAGTTGCGTGCCGAGGTGGCGGCCGCACCGCGGCGTGGTGGCGCCATGACCCGGCTGGCCATGAAGGACATCGACGCCGGCTGCCGCTCCGCTCCGGAGTGTGAGCTGCGCGACCTGGTGCTCATGAGCAGCGTGCTGCCCGAACCGCGCTGGAACCGCGTCCTGCCAGGACACCGGGGGATCGTGCCGGACGCCTGCTGGCCGCGAGCCCGGCTGGTGGTCGAGGTTGATTCGCGCAGTTACCACGGCTTCGGCGACGCGCCCCGGCGCACCGAGGAGCGACGGGCCCGCTATGCCGCGCTGGGCTGGCGGATGCTGCCGGTCTCACCGGCCCGGCTGCGCAGCGAGCCGCAGGCCGTGCTGCGAGAGATCGAGGTCGCCTACCTCGCCGGTGGGTGAGGGATCGGTGTCGCTATGGCTACTCGGATCCCTCACCCATCCGTGCCGTCAGTAGGTGTAACCGCCGCCGCTGCTCTGGCTGCTGGACGGGGTGGAGCCGTCGGTGGTGACGGCGTGCCAGATGAAGTGGGTGCCCTGGAAGTCGTCCTCGAAGCCGTCGCCGGTGAACGAGCCCGGACCGGAGTCCTCGGCGAAGGTGTAGAGCGGCTTGCCGTCGAGGGTGAGCTGCTCGGAGCCGTCGGGACGGTCGACCACGGCGAAGGTGCCGGTGACGCCGGCCACGCCGGACGGGACGTCGGACTGGGTGGCGGCGACCGGCGGCCAGAAGTCGGTGCAGCCGTCGGTGCAGTGGACGGTGCCGTCGGCCTCGGCGTCCGTCGTGTAGAGGGTGTTGCCGTGGGCGTCGGTGAGGACGGTGGCGAAGTCCGGGATCACCCGGGTGCCGACGATGCCGTCCACCGTCTGGGTCTCGGTGGCGCCGGACCCGGAGCCCGACGTGGTGTCCGAGGACGACGACCCGCACGCGCTCAGTGCGAGCAGGGCCGCGGCGGCGATGCCGATGAGGCGCAGGCGCCGGGACCCGCTGTGAAGCGAACTGTTCATACCGGTGGTACGAACGAGCCCGCCCCGGGGATTCAGTCGATCACGCGCAACAGCAGGCAGCTGCGTCCGGGCAGCCGGACGCGGGCCGCCGCGCGGTGCCGGCGCCCGTCCGCCGTGGCGTCGGCGGTGTCCAGCACGACCTCGTACGACGCGGCCCAGAACCGGCCCGGCAGCCGCACGTCGACGGCGTCGGCGCCGGAGTGGACGTAGAGCAGGAACGACTCGTCGAGGATCGGCTCGCCGCGCACGCCGCGCGACCGGATGCCCTCGCCGTTGAGGTACATGCCGAGGGTGCGCAGCGACCCGTCGTGCCACTCGGCCTCGGTCATCTCCGCGCCGGACGGGGCGAACCACGCGATGTCCTTGCGCCCGCCGTCGACCACCGGCACGCCCTCGAAGAACCGCCGCTGCCGGACGACGGGGTGCGCGCGGCGGAACCGCAGCAGCCGGCGGACGTGCTCGAGCAGCTCCGGGTGCTCGGCGGCCAGCGACCAGTCGATCCAGCTGATCTCGTTGTCCTGGCAGTACGCGTTGTTGTTGCCGCGCTGGGTGCGGCCGAGCTCGTCGCCGGAGAGCAGCATCGGCACGCCGGTCGAGAGCAGCATCGTGGTCAGCATGTTCTTGACCTGACGCAGCCGCAGCTCGCGCAGCGCGCCATCGGACTCACCCGCGTCTCCTTCCGTGCCGTGGTTCCAGGACCGGTTGTTGTCCGTCCCGTCGCGGTTCTCCTCGCCGTTGGCCTCGTTGTGCTTGCGGTCGTAGGAGACGAGGTCGCGCATGGTGAAGCCGTCGTGCGCGGTGACGTAGTTGATGGACGCGTACGGGCGGCGGCGGTCGTCGGCGTACAGGTCGGACGAGCCGGACAGCCGGAACGCGAGGTCGCGGACGCCGGCCGCGCCGCCGCGCCAGTGGTCGCGGACGGAGTCGCGGTAGCGGTCGTTCCACTCGGTCCACAGGTGCGGGAACTCGCCCACCTGGTAGCCGCCGGGCCCGACGTCCCACGGCTCGGCGATGAGCTTCACCTCGCGCAGCACCGGGTCCTGACCGATGACCGTCATGAACGAGCCGAGCATGTCGACGTCGTGCATCGAGCGGGCCAGCGCCGACGCGAGGTCGAACCGGAAGCCGTCGACGTGCATCTCGCCGACCCAGTACCGCAGCGAGTCCATGACCAGCCCGAGCACCGCCGGGTGCGCGACCCGGAAGGTGTTGCCGGTGCCGGTGTAGTCGAGGTAGCGGGACCGGTCGGCGGGATCGACGTGGTAGTACGCCTCGTTGGCGATGCCGCGGTACGAGAGCGTCGGGCCGCCGTCGCCCTGTTCGGCCGTGTGGTTGTAGACGACGTCGAGGATGACCTCGAGCCCGGCGTCGTGCAGCGCGCGGACCATCGCCTTGAACTCGTCGACCTGCTGACCGCGGGAGCCCGCCGACGAGTACGCGTTGTGCGGCGCGAAGAACGCCAGCGTGTTGTAGCCCCAGTAGTTCAGCGAGCCGCGGTGCAGGAAGTCGGGCTCGCTGACGTACTGGTGCACGGGCAGCAGCTCGACCGTGGTGATGCCGAGGCTGGTGAGGTACTCGATGGCCGCGGGGTGGGCCAGCCCGGCGTAGGTGCCGCGCAACTCTTCGGGGACGCCGGGGTGCCGCATGGTGAAGCCGCGCACGTGCGTCTCGTACAGGACGGTCTCGGCCCACGGCACCCGCGGCGGGGCGTCGCCGCGCCAGTCGAACGGGTGGTGGTCGACGACGACCGACTTGGGCACGTACGGGGCGGAGTCGCGGACGTCGCGGACGTGGTGGTCGCCGCCCTCGTCCATGGACGGGCGGACGTGGCCGTAGACCGCCGGGTGCGCGGTCAGGGTTCCGTCGACGGCGCGGGCGTACGGGTCGGTGAGCAGCTTCGCGGGGTTGAAGCGACGACCCGTGGCAGGGTCCCACGGGCCGTGCACCCGGAACCCGTACCGCTGTCCGGGCCGCACGCCGGGGACGGCGCCGTGCCAGATGTCGAACGTGCGGTTGGGCAGCACCAGCCGCGTCTCGGCGTCGCCGTCGTCGAACAGGCAGACCTCGACCAGCTCCGCGTCGGGGGCCCACAGGGCGAAGTTCGTGGCCGCCTCGCTGTAGGTGGCTCCCAGCGGGGTCCAGTGGCCGGGCCATGGCTCCATCGCGACATCCACGCGGGGCATTGTTTCCCATGTCGCCGACAAGAACCTCTTCGTCCAGGTAGGGGCAGTGTCACGGTACGGTGCCGGGATGAGCGAACGTGAGCGCGAGCCCGTCCGGCTGGAGGTCGCGAACGGCGTCGGGACCATCCGGCTGGATCGCCCGCCGATGAACGCCCTGGCCGCCGCCATGCAGGACGGCCTGCTGGCGGCCGCCGCCGAGGTGACCGAGCGGCGCGACGTCCGCGCCGTCGTCGTGTACGGCGGTGAGAAGGTCTTCGCGGCCGGTGCGGACATCAAGGAGATGGCCGGCTGGTCCTACACCGACATGGTCGACCGGTCGGTGGCGCTGCAGGCCGCGTTCACCGCCGTCGCACGCATCCCGAAGCCGACCGTCGCGGCCGTCACCGGTTACGCGCTGGGCGGCGGTTGCGAGCTGGCCCTCGCCTGCGACCTGCGGTTCGCCGCGGCCGACGCGAAGCTGGGGCAGCCGGAGATCCTGCTGGGCCTGATCCCCGGCGCCGGCGGCACCCAGCGGCTGTCGCGGCTGGTGGGCCCCTCGAGGGCGAAGGACCTGATCTTCACCGGCCGCATGGTCGGCGCTGAGGAGGCGCTGGCGATCGGCCTGGTCGACCGCGTCATCCCCGCGGGCGAGGACGTCTACGCGGCCGCGGCCGAGTGGGCGGGACGGTTCGCCACGGGCCCGGCCTACGCGCTGCGGGCGGCCAAGGAGGCCATCGACCGCGGCCTGTCCACTGACCTCGACACCGGCCTCGAGCTGGAGCGCCAGCAGTTCGCCGGGCTGTTCGCCACCGAGGACCGCGCCACCGGGATGCGCTCGTTCATCGAGAACGGCCCCGGCAAGGCTGACTTCGAGGGCCGCTGATGGCCGGCGAGGACCGGCCGCCGGCGTCGGCCGAGGACGTCGAGCGGGCCTGGAACGACACCAAGCTGGCCCAGGTGCTGTACCACGACTGGGAGGCGCAGACCTACGACGACAAGTGGTCGATCTCGTTCGACGAGCGCTGCATCTCCTACGCGCGGGACCGGTTCACCGCCGCCGCCGGGAGCGACGGCTGGCCGTACGGGCGGGCGCTGGAGATCGGCGCCGGGACGGGGTTCTTCTCGCTGAACCTGCGCCAGGCGGGCGTCCTGGACGACGTCACGGTCACCGACATCTCGCCCGGCATGGTCGAGGCGGCCCGCCGCAACGCCCGGCAGCTCGGCTTCGAGATCGCCGGCGAGGTGGCCGACGCCGAGCAGCTGCCGTTCCCGGACGAGACGTTCGACGTCGTGGTCGGGCACGCCGTCATCCACCACCTGCCGGACGTCGAGCAGGCGTTCCGCGAGATGCTGCGGGTGCTGCGACCCGGCGGCCGCGTCGTCATCTGTGGCGAGCCGACGAAGTACGGCGACAAGGTCGCCCGGGCACTGTCGCGGGCCACCTGGTGGACGGCCACGCGGGCCACCCGCCTGCCGGGGCTGTCCGGCTGGGCGCGGTCGCAGGAGGAGCTGGACGAGTCGTCCCGCGCGGCCGCGCTGGAGTCCGTCGTCGACCTGCACACGTTCGACCCCGGCGCGCTGACGGCGCTGGTGACCCGGGCCGGGTTCACCCACGCCGACGCCGTCACCGAGGAGCTGACGGCGGCCTGGTTCGGCTGGCCGGTGCGCACGTTCGAGCACGCCGTCAGCCCGGACCGGCTGGGCTGGGGCTGGGCGATGTTCGCCTACAAGAGCTGGCTGCGCCTCTCGGCGGCCGACCGCGTGCTGGCCCGTGTGGTGCCGCGCGAGCTGTTCTACAACGTGTCGGTGACGGCGGTCCGGCCGGAGTAGCCCCGGCCGGGCGCGCCGCATCGCTGGCTCAGGGCGCGTCGTGCCTCCGTGCCGCTGGAGGTCTGCCGTCGAATCCGACGGCAGAGCTCCAGCAGCGCATCATGCCGCCGCCGTCGCGCCCAACTCCTCGGGGAACCGGGCCAGCGGCGGGCGCAGGGACAGCCGCATCGCGTCGTAGCTGTCCGACCGCTCCAGCCGGGTCCGGCCGTGCCGCGCCAGCGTCTCGCAGAACCAGCGGTTGCCGGGCAGCCCGACGGTGTAGACCTCGCGGTAGCCGACCAGCCGGGCCATGCTGACCAGATGGTCCAGCATCATCGAGCCGAGGCCGGCCCGCTGCCAGCGGTCCTCGACGACGACCGCGAGCTCACCCGCGTCGCCGTCGTCGCGGCCCAGGTTGGCCAACGCGACGATCGCCCGGTTGGGCGCCTCGGCGATCAGCGCGATGTCGGTGCCGAGAAGCTGGGACAGGAACCGCCCGGTCATCGACGGGACGGAGTGATAGCGGTGCCGGACGGTCTCGGTGGAGCACCGCACGTGCATCGCGCTGACGTCACCGGCGTCGCGCGGCGAGGCGGCTCGGATGGTGACCGAACGCCCGTCGCGGAGTCGTGTCGTGACGCCCGAGCCGGAGAACAGGTGTGCCGATTCGGCCAGTCGCGTCGTCTTCATACCGGCCAGGCTCCGCCGCCGGTGTTTCGCGGTGGTCTCCGCTCCGTAACGGCCTGATCAGGCGGCATGACGGATCTCCGTTTCTGGCGGGACTCGCCGACGTCCTGGGACCTCGGGACCGGCTCGGGGGCTACCGTGTGGCGGTGGTGTTCCGCCGTCGCGACCCCCGGCAGGCGCGTTACCTGACGCCGTCGTCACTGCGCTGGGTGGTGCGGCACCGGGCGTGGACGTGGTGGTTCCTGGTGCGGTACGCCCGGCTGCTGCGGTTGCGCCTGCTGCACCCCGAGGTGGTCACCGAGGGCATGGTGTTCCTGGGCCGGCGGGCGCGGGTCTCCGGGCGGCCCGGATTCGGGCGGGTCGTGCTCGGGCGGTGGGTGCACATCGGCGACGGCACCCGGCTGAGCGCCCATGAGGGGACGCTGCGGGTCGGCGAGAAGACGGTGTTCGGGTCGTCGTCGACGGTCACCTGCTACCTCGACGTCGAGATCGGCGCTCGGACGCTGGTGGCCGACTGGGTGTACGTCACCGACTTCGACCACCGCTTCGACGACCTCACGACGCCGATCAAGGACCAGGGGATCGTCAAGTCGCCGGTCCGCATCGGGCCGGACTGCTGGCTCGGGGTCAAGGTGACGGTGCTCCGCGGCGCCGTCGTGGGGCGTGGCTGCGTGCTCGCCGCGCACGCCGTCGTCCGGGGGACGATCCCCGATCTGGCCGTCGCCGGGGGAGTGCCCGCGCGAATTCTCAAGCACCGCGGGAATTCGGCGGTTTCTGCAGAAAAGGACCGGGACGATTGTCCGGATCGGCGAAATTGACACCGAACTGTCGGTGCTGATCCGTCCTTTTTCTCCGCTACGAAGCGTTCGCTCGCATTTCGCGTCTACTGACGAGTAATTAGTCAATTCTCAAGGTCAAGAGTCTTGTCGAGCCAGTAACATCGCACCCGTCAAGCAGCCGGTCCTCGACCTAGGTCGCGCCTTTCCTCCGCGCATTCGACGCGGACGGCGCGGAGGCAACGTCCCCGAGCAGTACAAGGAGATCAGGATGACTTCCTGGGAAAGACATCGTCGGCGCCGGGTGGCGGCTTCGCTCCTGGCGGCCGGAGTGGCCCCGGTAGTCGCCGTCGGCGCGTGGCTGGTGCCCGCATCGGCGGCCGAAGGTGACGAGTCCCGTGCGGCCGCACGATTCCTGAGCGGAGAGATCCTCGGCACCGACCTGGACGCCGTCGCCGAGCTGGCCGGCGTCGAGGTCGAGAACCTCGGTACGCCCGACCCGGTCACCGACGCGAACCCGCTCGATCTCACCGTCCTCGACACCCTCAACCTGACGGTTCCCGGCGGGGTGCAGTTGCCGCTGAGCGACATCCTCCAGCTCGGCGCCGTCAACCAGTGGGCGTCGGCGGAGGACGGCGGCGCGTCGCACGCCGCCACCGGTGCGGTCGCCGACAACGGCGGTATCGGCACCGGCACCGAGGCCGGATTCCCCGGCAACGCGACGTTCGACCTCACCGACGTGGTCGGCGAGGCGCTCACCGACCTGCTCGCCGACCTCGAGCTGGAGCTCGGCGCGGTCTCGTCGGAGGCGCACCTGGCGCCGGCGGACGGCGGGTTCGAGTTCACCAACGACTACGAGATCGCCGGTGGTCAGCTGCGGCTGACCGTTCCCCTGCTCGCCGATCTCCTGCCGCAGGTCCAGGACGCCGTCGCCACCGTCGACGAGGTCGTCAACGGACTGGCCGGGCCCGAGGGCACCATCGCCCAGACCCTCTCGACCGTCGAAGGGCTGCTGAGCCTGCTGGCCGTCGCCGGGGTCGAGAACCCCGACATCACGGTCTCGCTCGAGACCGACCTCGCCGGCGCCGTCGAGGAGCTCCTCGCGACGCCGCTCGGTGAGGGAACCGGCGTCGAGCTGAACCTGGCCGAGGGCACGCTGGTCATCGACCTCGACACCCTGGCCGGCGGGCTCAACGATCAGGCGCCGAACACGGAGCTGCTCAGCAACGCCGTCATCGACCAGCTGGCCGAGACCATCGGCAACCTGCTCGACACGCTGGTCACCGACATCGTCGACACGGTCGAGAACGCGCTGAACGCGGCGACGCTGGACATCAAGATCTACGCCGAGGTGGGCGGGCTGCTGCCCGGCACGCTGGACCTGCAGCTCACCGGCACGCTCGGCGATGTCATCACCGGTGAGGCCTCGTTCGTCAACAACAGCACCGGCGTCGTCGTCGGTCTGATCTCGGCGTTGATCTCGCCGGTGCTCGACACGCTGATCACCACGGTCGGCGGGCTGGTCGAGGACCTGGTGTTCGCCGAGGGCGGCCCGCTCACCACGCTGGGCGAGACCGTCGCCGGCCTGGTCGGGTCGCTCACCGACGCCCTCACCCCGGTCGGCGAGCTCCTCGCGTCGATCCTGTCGATCAAGCTCAACGTCCAGGACGACCAGCCGGCCGCGCCGGTGAGCGCCCAGGCGCGTGCCTCGGACGGCCCGTACAGCGTGGCCGCGCTCGAGGTCACGGCGCTGCCGGACGCGCCCGCCGCGGTGCTGACCCTGGCCGAGTCGACGGTCGGTCCCAACACCACCGCTGATGACGGTGGCGAGACCGAGGTGGACGGCACGGAGACCGAGGTCGACGGCACTGAGGTGGACGGGACC
>NZ_QVAI01000017.1 GCF_003427025.1 Jiangella endophytica | reverse complement strand
TCGAACGCCCACCCGGGCTCTCCGGGTGGGCGTTCGTGCGTTCACGGTCGGCTGTGCGGGCACCGGCGGGCGTTCTCACCGGATCGCGGCACGGTCGCGGTTGAGCCTTCGTCCAGGAGCTCGCCGGGGCCTTCCGGCACGACCCGCCGGATCGCCGCGGAATCGGCTCGTCTCGCGGGAACCAGACGCGGCTGCGGAGAGTTGATCGAATGAAGGGCTTCCCCGCCGGGGGCGGCCCTTCGCCACGTTCCATACCCGGTGGCCCGGCGCTTCGGTCGGTAGCCGCATGGCCGTCTCGAAGGCCGGGGACGAAGAAGCCAGGGCGCATGCGCGCACGCGACCTCGTCAGTGCCTCCGCCTAGGCTGAACACATCGACGCCGAACCGCAGGCCCTCGTCGCGTTGCCGAGCGAGGACGACCAGTTCGCCCGGGCACTCCCGGGCGGGCCGCTGCTGCACGTCGACGCCGACGCGTTCTTCGCGGCGGTCGAGCAGCGCGACGATCCGTCCTTGCGGGGCATCCCGATGGCCGCCGGCGACGTCGTCGTCGCGTGCGCCAGCTACGAGGCGCGCGAGTGGGGCGTGCGGGCCGGCATGTCCGTCACCGACGCGGTCGCCGCGTGCCCGCGGCTGCGGGTCGTGCCGTTGCGCTCCGAGGCCTACGCCGTGGCCAGTCGAGCGCTGTTCGCCGTGTTCGGACGGTTCGCCGCACGGGTCGAGGCCGGCTCCATGGAGGAGGCCTTCCTCGACACCCGCGCCACCCCGTGGGCGACGATCGACCAGCTGGCGGCCACGGTGCGGCGGGCGGTCGGGCAGGAGATCGGTCTGCCGGTCACGGTCGGTGCCGGGCGGACGAAGCTCATGGCGAAGCTCGCGTCCCGATCCGCGAAGCCGCGCGGCCTGCGCGTCATCCAGCCGGCCGAGGAGCGCTACCTGCGCCCGGCCCTGCTGATCGACGAGCTGTGGGGTGTGGGCGAGGTGACTCTCGGGCGGCTTCGCCAGCACAACATCCGCACCGTCGCCGACATCGCGGTCGTGCATCCGCAACACCTGCGCGACATCGCCGGCACGCTGATGGCCCGGCGCCTCGCCGCCATCGCCGCCGGCACCGACGACGCCAACGTGCGGCCCGAACGCCCGCGCCGCTCGTTCAGCGTCCAGCGCATGGTGCCCCGCGGCGCCGCCGTCGACGTCGAGACGCTCACGGCGGAGCTGGCCGGGCGGCTGCGCGACGCCGGGTTCACCTGCACCGTGGTGACGGTCGGGCTGACGTACGCGAACCGCCTCGAGCATCGCGACCGCACCCGGCTGGCCGAACCCACCGCCGAACCGCGGCGGTTGGCCGCCACGGTCAGAGCATTGCTGCCGGCCGGCGGCGTCCGGGTCGAGAAGGCCGGCATCACGGTGACGGGCCTCCTCCCGGCCGACGCCGCGGTGCAGCTGACGCTCGACACCGGCGGTGTCTAGGACGCGGGGCGAGCGCGCTATTTGAGCAGCGCCGCCACCACGACCAGCACCGGCAACGACAGCACGGTCGTCACGAGAATCGCCTCGCGCACCAGCACCTGCGCATGCCCGTACTGCAGCGCGAACGTCAGGGCGTTCTGCGCCGTCGGCAACGCGGACAGCACGACGACGGCGAGCAGCTCAGGCGTCGACAGCCCCAGCGCCAGGCCGAGCCCGTACGCCACCGCCGGGTGCACGAGCGTCTTCAACCCGACGGCGAGCGCCAGCGGCCCGCGATCCGGTCCCCGTCCGGGCCAGCTGCTGCCGCACAGGGAGATGCCGAACACCATCAGCACCGACGGGATCGAGATGGCGCCCACCAACACGAACGGCTCCATCAGAGGCTCCGGCACGGTCACTCCCGTGGCCGCGACGACCACACCGGCCAGCGAGGCGACCGTGATCGGGCTCTGCAACGGCGTCAGGAACCGCTGCCACACCGGCATCGAGGCACCGCGCCCGGCGAGGTCCAGGACCGTCAGCGCGGCCGGGACGATCACGATGGTCTGCATCAGCAGGATCGGCGCCACCAGGGTCGCGTCGCCCAGCACGTAGGCCGCGATCGGGATGCCCAGGTTGCCGGCGTTCACCAGGCCGGAACAGAGCACCCCCAGTGCGCTGTACGAGACGCCCCAGCGCCGCCACCAGCCCACCAGGGCGAAGACCGCCATCACGACGACGACGCTGCCGGCGGTCGCGATGAGCGGTTCGGCGACGATGACGTCGAGGTCGGCCTCGGCGACCGTGTGGAACATGAGGGCGGGGCTGGCCACCCAGAACGCCAGCCGGGTCAGCACCATGGGGCCGGCGGGGCCGAGCAGTTCGGTCCGGCCCAGCACATATCCGACGGCGATGATGACGACGATGACGGCGAACCCGGTGACGACGCTGGTCATGAGTGCTCGGGTTCGCTCCGTTCACGCCGGCGGCCTTCGGTGCGCGACGAGGGCCGCTCCTCCGCGACGCCGTCGTCCACGGTCGAACGGCACCAGCCTACGTGGGCGCGCCGCCCGGACCGACCGTCATCAATCCGACACCGCGGGGGTCTTCTGAAAGGACGCCGCGCCGTCTAGTGTCTCGGACATCATTTTCCGGTCCGCAGGCCGGCATCCAGGAACCTGTGCAGGAGGTTGCCCGATGACGAGACGACCGACAAGGCGCACGGCCGCCGTCGCCAGTGCTGGCGTACTCGCCGCGACGTGTCTGCTCACCGTCCCCGCCGAGGCGGCGAGCGACAACGTCACGATCCGGCAGATGAACAAGCTCATCACCCTCGAGGCGGTCATGGGCCACCTCGAGGCCTTGCAGGAGATCAGCGACGAGAACGGCGGAAACCGGGCCTCGGGGCTCCCTGGCTACGCGGCGTCCGTCGACTACGTCGTCGAGCAGCTCGAGGCGGCCGGCTACACGCCGGAGGTCCAGGAGTTCGAGTTCGAGTTCTTCGACGAGCGCTCCGAGCTCGAGCGGATCAGCCCGGAACCGCGCACGTACGAGGAGGGCAGCGAGTTCATCCGCAACGACTTCGACACCGGCGTCCCGCAGGGCGAGGCCACCGGCGCGCTGTTCGCCGCCGACGTCCGTCTCGACGCGCCCGGCCTGCCGGCCAACACGTCGACCAGCGGTTGCGAGGAAGGCGACTTCACCGGCATGGCCCCCGGCAGCATCGCGCTGGTCCAGCGCGGCACCTGCGGCTTCGCCGCCAAGGTGCTCAACGCGCAGGCGGCCGGCGCGGCCGCCGTCGTCGTCATGAACGAGGGCCAGGTCGGCCGCACGGGGCTCGTCGGCATGATCGGCGACGCCACCGGCCTCGCCGTCCCGGCGGTGTTCGCGACGTTCGACGCCGGCGCCAGCCTGGCCGCGACGCCCGGTGCCACCGTCCGCGTCGAGGTCGACTTCACGGCCGACACCCGCACGACGTACAACGTGCTGGCCGAGACGCGGAAGGGCAACCCGGACAACGTCGTCATGGCCGGCGCGCACCTCGACAGCGTCCACGACGGCGCGGGCATCAACGACAACGGCAGCGGCAGCGCGGCGCTGCTGGAGACCGCGATCCAGATCAACCGGCAGAACCTCAAGAACCAGGTGCGCTTCGCCTGGTGGGGAGCGGAGGAGTCCGGCCTGCTCGGCTCGAACTTCTACGTGCCGGACCTGACGCAGGAGGAGCGGGACAAGATCGCGCTCTACCTGAACTTCGACATGGTCGCCTCGCCCAACTACATGTTCGGCGTGTACGACGGCGACAACTCCGGTGGCACCGCGCCCGAGGGCTTCATCCCGGAGGGCTCGGCGCAGATCGAGGACGTGTTCGAGAAGATCTACACCCGCCGCAACCAGCCGTTCAACGACAGCGAGTTCTCCGGTCGCTCGGACTACGGCGCGTTCATCGCCGAGGGCATCCCGGCGGGCGGTCTGTTCACCGGAGCCGAGGGCGCGAAGTCCGAGGAGCAGGCGCAGCTGTACGGCGGCCTGGCGAACGTGCCGTACGACCCCTGCTACCACGGGTTCTGCGACAACCTCACCGGCGACGGCCAGGACGACACGATCTACGACGCGCTGCGCGCGGAGTACGACCTCGTCGGCAACGTCAACACGAAGGCGCTGGACATCAACGCCGACGTCATCGGCTCGGCCGTGCTGACCTTCGCCTACGACACCTCGACCGTCAACGGCGTCAAGCCGCGCCGCTGACCGTCAGACCGGACGTGCCGGCGCCCGCTCGTTCACCGGGCGGGCGCCGGCGCGCGTCGGCCAGCCACCAGAACGTCAACGCCAGCGTCACCACCAGGATCAGCAGCGTCAGCGGCAGCAGCCCGTGGTGCCAGCGGGTCAGCGGGTCGGGCAGCGCCGAGAACGACAGCGCGACGCTCAGGCCGATCAGCCACCGATGCCCGACGACGCCCGCGCAGGCCGCCAGCAGGGCCAGGGCCCAGGACAGGTACCAGGCGTGGACGACCGGCGCCGCCAGTGCGAGCACCACGAGTGCGGTCCCGACGAGCGCGCCGGCCCGCCGCACCGGCATCGACGGGTCGCCGCCGCGGACGATCAGCCAGCCGATCAGCGCGGCGCCGGCGGCCGCGCACAGCACTCGCGACCAGTCGAGCAGCTCGCCGAAGCCCACCCCGCCGACCGTCAGGCCGAGCACCCCGTACGCGACCCCGGCGATCGCCGCCGGGACGGTGTAGAGCAGGTCCACCTTGCCCGGGGTGTCGAGCGTGGCGAGCCAGCCCCAGCCGTCCGGGACGGCGGCCGCGGCGGCCAGCGTCGCGCCCACCGTGATCGCCAGCACCTGTGCGGTGCCGGCCCAGCGCCGACCGGGTTGCCGGAACCGCGCCCACAGCACGTAGCCGACCAGGACGAGGCCCGGCAGCTTGATCGCGAACGCGGCCGCTGCGGTCAGCGCCGCCAGCCACCACCAGCGTCTGCGCACCGCCAGCAGCACGAGCGGCGCCAGCGCGCCGACCAGCACGTCCAGGTGCACGCCGCCGATCAGGTGCAGCACGACGATCGGGTTCGCCGCCACCAGCGCGACGGCGACGGCCCGCGCACCCGGCCGGGCCAGCCGCGCCGCGGCCACCGCCGCGACCACGACGGCGACGATCGCCAGCGCCCGCAACACCAGGACGAACGGCACGTGCTGGGCGCCGGTGACGTCGGCGGACCAGCCCAGCAGCGTCAGCGACAACGGGCCGTACGGCGCCGGCGTCATCCGCCAGACCGGCGCGACCGGATCCAGCAGCGGGCCGGGGCCGAACGCGATCGGGCCGGTCACGTACGGATCGATGCCCATGACCAGCAGCTGGCCCTGCGCGACGTAGGAGTACGCGTCCAGGCTGAGGATCGGCTGGGCCAGCAGCACCGGCGCCGTCCACACGGCCGCCGTCCGCGCGACGTACCCGACGTCGACGACGCCGTCCCTGGCCAGCAGGTAGAGCCGGACGAAGACCAGCGACAACGCGGTGATGCCCGCGACCGCCACCATGCTCCACGCCGGCCGGCCCTCGCCGGCGGCCCGCCACAGGCCGAGTGGACCGTCCGGCACGACGACGCCCGGGATCGGCCCGGCCAGCGTGACGGTGACCGCGACCGTCGCCGACGCGGCCGCACCGGCCACCAACGTGGCGCGCGGCGATGGGACGGACATCGGGCTCCTGCCGTCGGGGGACGTCACCCGTCAAGAAGCCAGACCACGGCGTGGAGCGGACGGCGCCGCGATGAACGGTGCGGGGCGCCGCGGTGAATGGTCCGCCGGAACCACCCGAACCCGGCCCCGGCGGGCGACCGTCGGTCTCCGGGTGCGTGGTTCGCGGAGCCGCCCGCCGGGCCGTCCTGGCCCGGCAGGTGGCTTTCGACCCGACGTGGACCCCCGCCCGATGGGAGGGGTCCCACCCTATGGGCGGGCACTGACACCTGGGATTCGCGACCGGATCGCCCGGACGTCAGCGTTCGCTGTCGAGGTGGGCGTAGGCGTAGTCGGCGTAACGGTCGCCCGCCGCGGCGCTGGCCGGGACCGATCGCTCGATCTGGGCGAGGTCGTCGGCACCGAGGGTCAGGCTGCTGGCGCCGAGCGACTCGGCCAGCCGTTCCCGGGTGCGGGCGCCCACCAACGGCACGATGTCCGGGCCCTGCGCGGCGACCCAGGCGATGGCCACCTGGGCGACCGTCACGCCCTGCTGCTCCGCGACTGTGCGAAGCGCCTCGGTCAGCGCGAGATTGTGCTCGAGGTTGCCGGCCTGGAAGCGCGGGCTGGTGGCGCGGAAGTCGCCCGCCGGCAGTTCGCGGTCGGGGCGCCAGTGCCCGCTGAGCAACCCGCGCGACAGCACGCCGTACGCCGTCACGCCGATACCGAGCTCGCGGGCGGCGGGCAGCACCCGCTCCTCGATGCCACGGGAGAGCAGCGAGTACTCGATCTGCAGGTCGGCGATCGGGTGGACGGCGGCGGCGCGGCGCAGGGAGTCGGCGCCCACCTCGGACAGCCCGATGTGGCGGACGTAGCCGGCCTGGACGAGGTCGGCGATGGCGCCGACGGTCTCCTCGATGGGGACCGCCGGGTCCAGCCGGGCCGGCCGGTAGATGTCGATGTGGTCGGCGCCGAGGCGGCGCAGGCTGTAGGCGGCGAAGTTCTTCACCGCGATGGGCCGCGCGTCGTAGCCCAGCCAGCCGCCGTCCGGGCCGCGCAGGCCGCCGAACTTCACGCTGACGACGACGTCGTCGCGGTTACGGCCGCGCAGGGCGTCGCGCAGCAGCAGCTCGTTGGCGCCCATTCCGTAGAAGTCACCGGTGTCGAGCAGGGTGACGCCGGCGTCGAGGGCGGCATGGACGGTGGCGATCGACTCGTCGCGGTCGGCCGGGCCGTACAGGTCCGACATGCCCATCAGGCCCAGGCCGAGGGCGGAGACGGCGGGCCCGGCGCTGCCGAGGGTGGTGGTGCGCATGGAGGGACTCCTTCGTGGATTCCACTGATAACACTTTGACGTTAGCAGTGATTCGATAGCGATGCTAACGCAACCCCGTTATCGTTGATTCCATGACATCTGCCGACGGAGAAGCGACCCGCGACCGCATCCTGCGCGCCGCCGCCGGCCTGCTCGAGAGCGAGGGCCGCGAGGCGGTGTCGACGCGCGCCGTCAGCGCCGCGGCCGGGGTGCAGGCACCCACGCTGTACCGGCTGTTCGGCGACATGACCGGGCTGCTCGACGCCGTCGCGGCGTACGGGTTCGAGCAGTACCTGCGCGACAAGCGGGCCATGGGCGAGACCGACGACCCCGTGGCCGATCTGCGCCGCGGCTGGGACCTCCACGTCGAGTTCGGGCTGGCCCGGCCGGCGTTCTACGTGCTGATGTACGGCAACGGCCGGCGCGCCGACGAGTCGGCCGCCGGGCGGGACGCCACGGCGATCCTGCATCGGCTCGTCGGCCGGGTGGCGGCGGCCGGCCGGCTCACCATGAGCGTCGAGCGGGCCGCGCGGTTGAGTCACGCGACCGCCGTCGGGGTCGTGCTGACGCTGATCGCGACGCCCGAGGCAGAACGCGACCACTCGCTGTCCGGCCTCGCTCGCGACGCCGTGCTGCGCACGCTGGTCGACGACGCGGTGTCCGCGCCCGGCGACGGCGTCGCGCCGGTGGTCGGCCGGGCGGTCGCGCTGCGCGAGGCCCTGCGCGGCGGCGATGAGGGCGCCGGGACGCCGCTCACCGCCGCCGAGCGGGCGCTGCTGGAGCAGTGGCTGGACCGCCTCGCCGGCGAGGCCTGATCAGCCGGGTGGAGAGTCCCGCTCCGCCGGGCCACGGGCACCGGCGGAGCGGGACGATCTGTCAGCCGACCGGCTCGGCCAGGGCCAGCGTGCCGTCGTCGGTGATGAACGCGACCAGCGCGGTCAGGTCGTCCGACCCGCCCGTCACCGGCACGTCGACGGTCGTGCGGCCGGAACCGACCTCGACCGACACCGAGCCCGCCACGCTCTCGCCGTCCCAGAGGAAGACGTTGGCCCGGCCGGACTCGCGGGTCCGCAGCCGCACCTCGATCTCACCGGAGTCCGACGCGCGCGCCGACGTGATCGAGGCCGTGCGGGCCGGAAGCTCCCGCCCGCCGCCGAGACCGACGCCGTCGACGGCCGACTGCGCGATGCTCTGCGGCGAGTCGACGCTCAGTGCGGCGGTGTCGGGCATCGTCGGCGCGACCGGGTCGGAGCCGGCGTCGGCCAGCCCCGGCAACGTCGCCAGCGACCACCGGAACGGGTCGGCCTGCACGCCGTTGAACGTGGACCAGCCGATGCGGGTCTGACCGGTCTTGTCCTGCGTGTCGGAGTCGTAGACCAGCACGTTCAAGCCCATCCGCGCCGGGTCGACGGCGTCGGGCAGGACGTCGAACGGGATCTTGGCCTCGACGGTGTAGCCGTCGTACGGCTCGTTCACGACGGACGCGACCTCCATGCCCGGCGCGGTGTCGGCACCCGGGCCCTGGTGGTTGTCGGCGTCGCGCTGGAAGCACGGCTCACCCTCCACCGTGGTGGGGAAGATGCCGGTCTTGAACGTCGTCGACGTGTTCGACGACGTGCCGCGCGGGTCGACGGTGATCTCGACGGAGTCGGTGCGCCAGTGCCGCTTGCAGTCCTCCAGCGGCAGCACCGTGCCGAGGGTGTCGTCGTTGACCTCGACGAACACGTACAGCGCGTCGTCGGTGAAGGCGAGCCGCGTGGTCGACGACGCGTCGTCGGCCGTGGCCTCCTCGCCCTCCCAGCGGGTGCCGCTGTCGATGACCTCGCCCGGGTACTCGCCCTCGCCGGCGACGCCGTCCAGCACCGGCGCCGACGACACCTGCGGGATCTGCGTCGACGGGACCAGCTCGAGCACGGCGTTCTGGGTGTCCGTGCCGGACCCGTAGTCGGTGACGACCTGGAACGGGTAGCCGCCGTTCGGGGCGCGGTTCGACGTCGGCAGCGCGGTGTCGGTGTTGGTGACGTCGAACGTGACGGTGGTCGTGGCGCCCGGCGCGAGGCCGTCGAACGGCGCCGACGCCGGCGATGCGGTGAAGCCGTCGGCGAGGTCGAGCGTGACCGACCCGGCCGCCGCGGCGGCGCCGTCGTTCGTGACGTTGATCGTCACCGGCTGGGTGCGCCCGACACCGACCGAGGCGATCGGCGCGATCAGGCTCTCCAGCTTCGGCAGGTCGACGTCGCCGGTCCAGGACGCGAAGACCTCGGCCTCCGGCCGTTGCGCCAGCTCGCCGCGGACGTCCGTGGTGACCTCGACGGCGGCCTCGTTCGCGCCGCTGCCGGTACGGGTCGAGAGGGTCGCCTTCAGCGCGACCCGCTCACCCGCGGCGGCCTCGGCCGGCGGCGTGACGGTGATGTCGACGCTCGCCTCGCGGCCGGGGGCCAGCGTGCGGGGGAGCGCACCGGACGGCACCTGTGCCGTCCAGCCGTCCGGCCCCGCGACCGTCAGCGCCGGCTGCACCAGCGGCTTGCGGGCCGGCGCCTTGACCGTGACCGTCGCGGTGAACGACTGGCCCGGGAGCACCAGGAACGGCTCCGGGTCGATCGTCACCTCGGTGCCGAGCGGCAGACCGCCGTCGATCGGCAGCAACGCGCCCTGCAGCGCGGCCGTCTGACCGGTGCCCGGCATCGGGTACGGCGTGCGGCTGGCGATCAGCGTGAACCAGTCGCAGCCGTTCGCCTCCGGGTCGGTGGGCGGCGGCGGGAACCCGGCCCAGCCCTGGCTCACGTACTCCCACTGTGCCTTGCGCTCGCGCAGCGCCCACAACTCGCCGGTCTGCGTCGACGTCCGGCCCTGCCAGGCGCCGAACACGCGGTCGGTGCGGTCGGCCGGCTGGTACGGCGTCGTCTCGCAGGCCGAGCCGCCGACGCCGGTGCCGGTGGCGCCGCTGCGCAGGATGCGCGACACGCTCCAGGTCGACAGGCCCTCCTCGGACAGCTGCTCCGGGAACGCGTCCGGGTCGGCCGCGGCCTCGTACGCCTCGACGGCCAGCCTCGCGGCCTGCTGGTGGTGGCCGTGGTTGCCGGGCGTCGGCGACGGGTTCATCGTGACGATGACCTCGGGCCGGGTGCTTCGGACGACTCTCACGACCCTCTCCAGGGCGTCGTCACCCCACACCTCGTCGGTCAGCGGCGCGCTGGCGTTGTAGAAGAAGTCGAGCTCGTCGAGGTTGTAGACGTTCTCGATGCCGGCGTTCGCGACGGCGCTGCGCTCCTCGGCCTCGCGCAGCATGCCCAGCTCCGGACCCTCTTCGAGGCCGACGGCGTTGCCGCCGCCCTCGCCCCGGGTCACGGTGATGACGCCGGCTCTCAGGTCCGCGGCCTCGTTCCACTGGCCGAACGCGGCCAGCGCGCCGGCCTCGTCGTCGGGGTGGGCGCCGACGAACAGCACGTCGAGATCGACGGCGTCCGACTTCGGGGCGGGCGTTCCCGATGCGGCCGGTGCGGCGACCGCGGGGAGCGTCGCCGCGAGGAGAGCTGCGGTGGCGGCTGCAGCAGCGGGTCTGGCTGCTCGCATGGTGACTCCTCTCGAGTTGTGACGAACACTTCGGGGCGCTACTTGACCGCGCCCTCGACCATCCCCCGGATGAAGTGACGCTGCAGGAACAGGTAGAGCACGACGACCGGCAGTGCGACGAGC
Organism: Jiangella endophytica; assembly: GCF_003427025.1. Lineage (GTDB taxonomy): Bacteria > Actinomycetota > Actinomycetes > Jiangellales > Jiangellaceae > Jiangella > Jiangella endophytica. The sequence goes on along the minus strand of NZ_QVAI01000017.1, from coordinate 160,868 downwards.
GTCGCCCCGGCGGCCAGCAGCGCCGTTCCGGACGTGTACTGGCCCTGGAAGAAGGCCAGGCCCAGCGGTGCGGTGCGCAGGCTCTCGTCGGTGGCCATGATCAGCGGGATGAGGAACTCGTTCCACGTCCACATGAAGATCAGCACGATCATCGTGGTCACGGCCGGCCGGCCCATCGGCACGAGGATCCGCCACAGCGTGGCCCAGTGCCCGGCGCCGTCGAGGCGGGCGGCCTCGACGACCTCGCGGGAGCTGCCGCGGAAGTAGGCGCGCATCCAGAACGTGCCGAACGCGGTCGACTGCGCCACCTGCGGCATGACGATCGCCACCAGCGTGTTCGTCAGCCCCAGCTCGCGCAGGTCGAAGTACAGGGCGATGACCAGCGCCTCCGCGGGCACCATGATGCCCAGCAGGATGACGTAGAACAGCACCTCGGAGCCGCGGAACCGCATGGTGCCGAACGCGTAGCCGGCCAGCACCGAGAACAGCGTCGACAGCCCGACCACCAGGATCGCGACGACGATGCTGGTGCGCAGGTAGGAGCCGAAGTGGCCCTGATCCCAGGCGTCGGCGAAGTTCTCGAAGTGGAACGATCCGCCGCCGCCGATCTGGTCGTTCGACAGCGCCGTCTGCAGGATCAGCAGCACCGGGAACACGGCGATCACCGCGAACAGCGCCAGCACGGCGTAGTTCGCCAGCCGTTCTCCGCGCGAGATCATCGTTCTCCCCGTTCGCCGACCCGGTTGATCAGCACCGTCGCCACGAACACGATCAGCGTCAGCACCACCGCCAGCGCGGTCGCGATGCCGACCCGGCCCAGCAGGAACGCGTTGTTGTAGACCTGGTACGACGGCACGGTGGTCTCGGTGCCCGGCCCGCCGCTGGTCATGACGTAGACGAGGTCGAACGTCTTCAGTGCGGCGATGACGGTCAGCGTCAGCGCGACCGCCATCTCACCGCGCAGCGACGGCAGCGTGATGGCGCGGAACTCGCGGAACGGGCCGGCGCCGTCGAGCCGGGCCGCCTCGTACAGCTCGCGCGGGATGCGCGACATGCCGGCCAGGAACAGCACCAGGCACAGACCGGTGCCGACCCAGGTGCCGACGATGCCCACCGACGGCAGCGCCCAGGTGTAGTCGCCGAGCCACGGCCGCGCCAGGGAGTCCAGCCCGACGAACCGGAGCACGTCGTTGAGCGGCCCGTTCGGCTCGTAGATCTGGCGCCACGCGATGGCCACCACGACCATCGGGATGACCTGCGGCAGGAACAGCACGACCCGGAAGAACCCCATGCCCCGCAGCACCGCCCGGCTCATCGCCGCGGCCAGCAGCAGCCCGAGCGTCACCGGGATGACCGCGTAGAACACGATCAGCACGAGCGCGTGGACGAACGCGCCGCGCAGCTGCGGCTCGGTGAAGACGTCGCGGTAGTTCGACAGTCCCGCCCACGTGCTGGAGCCCAGGCCGTTCCACTCGTAGAGCGAGAACTGCGCCGTCCGTGCCAGCGGGACCAGGACGAACAGGCCGAAGACCAGCAGCGCCGGCAGGATGTAGAGGTAGGCGACCCGGCGTGGTTCGCCGGGCCCCCTACTGCTCACCTGCATGAGTGCGTGCCCTCCGCCGGGCGGGCACCTGCCGCCGCCATCAGCTGCCGGTGGCCGCGGTGTACTCGGCCTCGAGCGTGTCGAGGAACTGCTGCGGATCGCTCTGGCCGCCCATGAGGTTCTGCACCGCGACGGTGATGGTGTCGTAGAACGTCTCGGTGGCGTAGTCGAGGTACGGCACGACGAGGTCTTCCTGGCCGGCCTGCGCCCACGCGGCGAACACCTCGGACTGCAGCCCGGTGGTGGTCTGCTGGTCGGCCTCGATGACCGGGAGGTTGCCGGCCTCGGTGACCGCCGTCATGGCGTCGGAGCTGGTGATGAAGTCGATGTAGGCGGCCGCGGCCTCCTTGGCATCGCTGTTGGCCGGGATGGCCCACGGGATGCTGATGCCGCCGGTGACGAGGTGCGAGCCGCTGGCGCCGGCCGGCGGGAGCACGAAGCCGACGTCGTCGCCCATGGCCGACGTGAGGTCGGCGACCAGCCAGGTGCCGCCGACGAAGAACACGCCGGTGCCCTGGGCGAACGCCTGCCAGGCGCTGTCGTAGGAGACGCCGTTGAAGCCGTCGACGAAGTAGCCGGCGTCGACCCACTCGCGGGTCGCCTCGGCCGCCGCGACGTTGTCGTCGGACGTCCAGGACGCGCCCGGCCGCCCGAACCCGAGGTTGCGGATGGTGTCGGCGTCGGAGAACTGGTTCTGGACGAACCCGAACTCGTGGATGCCGGCCCACGGCTCGGAGTTGCCGAACTGGATCGGCACCTCGCCGGCCGCCTGCGCCGCCTGCAGCGCCGCCACGAAGTCGTCGGTGGTCTCGGGCGGCTCGATGCCGAGCGCGGCCAGCTTGGACTTGCTGTAGTAGAGGCCGACGATCTCACCCATCTGCGGCAGCCCGTAGAGGTCGCCCTCGCCGTAGGTGGCGCCGTCGTCGCTGTACGACGCGAGCGCGCGCACCGACTCGGGGAAGCGGTCGAACCAGCCGTAGCCCTCGGCATAGCCGTCGAGCGGGGTGAGCAGGCTGGACGCGACGTATTGGCCCATCTCGGGGCGGCCGTTGTTGGCCTGGACGACGTCGGGCGCGTCGTCGCCGGACAGCGCGAGGCGCAGCGTGGTGCGCAGGTCGTCGGTGGAACGCGACACCCGCTCGATGGTGATGTTCGGGTAGGCCTCCTCGAACGCGGCGTTGAGCGCCTCGATCTGCTCGGTCTGGCCTTCGCGGACCTCCTGGTCCCACACCGTCAGCGTGACGTCGCCCAGATCGGACGGGTCGGTGGCGACGTCGCCCGCGGTGGGCGCGCTGCTCGCGTCGCCGTCGTCACCGTCGTCGCCCGGTGCGCACGCCCCGATCAGCAGTGCGACGGCGGCAGCCGCGCACAGCCGGGTGCTGGTCCTCGTGATCGACAGCGTCATGAGTCGGCCCTTTCGGAAAATGTCGGTGTGCCCAGGTGTCCGGTCAGCGGCCGGCCCGGAATCCCAGCGTCGCGATGGCACGCGACACCTCCGGGACGGCGTTGTCCGGAACGATCGTGTTCAGGAACTCGTAGTCGCCGGCGAGGGCGGGGTCCTTCGATCCCGTCTCGCGGTACCACACCGCGATGTCGCCCCAGCCGGGCGACGCCAGCGCGCCGCCGAAGTGCCGCACCGAGAGCGCGGCACCCAGGTTGGCCAGCCGCAGGCTGTGCAGCAGCGGCCAGCCCGCCAGCGTACCCACCATGAGACCGGCGACGAACACGTCCCCGGCGCCGGTGGGGTCGAGCGCCTCGACGGGGACCGCCGCCGCCTTCACCGGGCGGCCGAGGTCCTTGTCGAACGCGAGCGCGCCGTCGGCGCCGTTGGTGACGACCGCCAGCGGCACCAGTTCGGCCAGCTTCTCGACCGCGGCCTCGGGGCTGTCGGTGCGGGTGTAGCTCATGGCCTCGACGGCGTTGGGGGAGAAGGCGAAGCAGCCGGACAGGCTCTCGCGCAGCCGGCCGAGATCCCAGCGGTCCTCCGGGTCCCAGCCGAGGTCGGCGAAGACCCGGCCGCCGGAGGCCGCCACGGAGTCGACCCACGGCTGCCGCTCGCCGCCCAGGTCGACGAAGCACGACCGGGCCTGCGGCGGGTGCGTGACCAGCCGGTCCAGCGCCTCGGGACGGTGCCCGTGGGTGACCATGGCGCGGTCGCGCTGATAGACCATCGACACCGTGACCGGCGAGTGCCAGCCGGTGACGTAGCGCGAGTAGGTGAGGTCGACGCCCTCCTGGACCCCGAGTGTCTGCCGGCAGTAATCGCCGTAGAGGTCTTCGCCGAACGCCGCGGCCAGACCGGTGCGCAGCCCGAGCCGCGCGGCGGCGACGGCGAGGTTGGCGACGCCGCCCGGGCTGGAGCCCATGCCGTCGGCCCACACCTCGGTGCCCTGCTTCGGCGGGCCCTCCATGCCGATGAAGATGATGTCGAAGAACACGGTCCCGGTGAGGAAGACGTCGAGCTCGGGAGCGCCGTCCGAGCGCTGCGCGGCCAGCGGGTCGTGCCGCGACGGAGCGCGGTACGGGTCACGAGCGATGTTCGACACGGCCATTCCTCCCAAGGGTTGCGTCGAACCCTAGTGGGGGTGCGCGCAAATGACAAGATATGAGCGGTTGTGATGCATCGCTCGTGTCGCCACCAGCCCGAACCCGGCATTTCGCTCAGCTCTGATCACGTTTCGGCGTGACTACTGTTCGATTGAGCGAAGATGACTGATATGGTGCAGCCGTGCTTGCGCAGCGCCGGTATGAGCTCATCATGCAGACCCTCCGTGCCGAGGGTCCGGTGTCCGTCACCGTGCTGGGCACCCGGCTGGGTGTCAGCCAGGCGACCATCCGGCGCGACCTCGCGTGGCTGGAGGAGCAGGGTCTGCTCACCCGGGTGCGCGGCGGCGCGGCCGCCAGCCCGTCGCTGGAGCCGTCGTTCGCGGCCGTCGCCACCGAGGCGCACCGCGCGAAGGACGCCATCGCCCGGCGGGCGGCCGACATGGTCGAGGACGGCGACGTGCTGCTGCTCGACATCGGCACGACGGTGCACCGGCTGGCCGTGCACCTGCGCGGTCGCAAGGTCACGGTCATGACCGCCAACATGGCCGTGTACGAGGAGCTGCTGCCCGACCCGGACATCGAGCTGATCCTGCTCGGCGGGGTGGTGCGGCGCAACTACAAGTCGCTGGTCGGCTTCCTCACCGAGGACGCCGTACGCCAGCTGCGTGCCGGCAAGTTGTTCATGGGGACCAGCGGGGTGCGCGCCGACGGCGCTGTCGTCGACACCACGGTGGTCGAGGTGCCGGTGCGCCGGGCCATGATCGCGGCGGCCGACCAGGTCATCCTGCTCGCCGACGCGGAGAAGTTCCCAGGGACGGGGTTCGCCACCGTGTGCGGACCCGACGCCCTGGACGTCGTCGTGACCGATGCTGCCGAGGGCACCGAGGCCCTCGGGGCGCTCCGGGAGAGCGGTGTGAAGGTGGTTCTCGTATGAGGTTGACGATCCTCGGGGGCGGCGGTTTCCGCGTCCCGCTGGTGCACCGCGCTCTGGCGAGCGAGGAGTCCGGCGTCGACACGGTCGTTCTGTACGACACCGACGCCGAACGGGTGCGGGCCGTGCGGGCGGTGCTCGAGGAACGCTCCGGTGGCCGGGGCCCGGAGCTGGTGGTCGAGAACGACCTCGCGGCGGCGGTGCGCGGCACCGACTTCGTCTTCTCGGCGATCCGTGTCGGCGGCCTGGCCGGACGGTCCTGCGACGAGCGGACCGCGCTGGGCCAGGGCGTGCTGGGCCAGGAGACCACCGGCGCCGGCGGCGTGCTGTACGGGTTGCGGACGGTGCCGGTCGCGCTGCGGCTGGCGTCGACGATCGCCGCCGAGGCGCCCGACGCGTGGGTCATCAACTTCACCAACCCGGCCGGCATGGTCACCGAGGCGATGAGCTCGGTGCTCGGCGATCGCGTCATCGGCATCTGCGACTCCCCGGTCGGGCTGTTCCGCCGGGTCGCCCGCGCGCTGGACGTCCCGATGAGCGACGCGTGGTTCGACTACGCCGGGCTCAACCACCTCGGCTGGCTGCGGCGGGTGCTGGTCGGCGGGCGCGACGTGCTGCCCGGCCTGCTCGCGTCGGACGACCTGCTCGGCACGTTCGAGGAGGGGAAGCTGTTCGGGGCGCCCTGGCTGCGCTCGCTGGGCGCCATCCCGAACGAGTACCTCTATTACTACTACTTCACCCGCGACGCCATCGCGTCGGCGCAGGCGGCGCCGGCCACCCGTGGGGAGTTCCTGCTGGAGCAGCAGGCCGGGTTCTACGTCGGCTCGGCCGGCGGTGCGGGCGCGGCCGAGCGGTGGGACGAGGTGCGGCGCGAGCGCGAGGCCACCTACATGTCCGAGAGCCGCGAGGCCGCCGGCGTCGGCGACCGCGACACCGCCGACCTCGACGGCGGCGGTTACGACCGCGTCGCTCTGACACTCATGCGTGCCATCGCCGCGGACGAGCGCGCCACCCTGGTGCTCAACGTCCGCAACCGCTCCGCCCTCCCCGGCGTCGAGGCCGACGCCGTCGTCGAGGTGCCCTGCCTGGTCGGCCGCAACGGCGCCCACCCGCTGGCGGCCGGCGCCCTGGACCCGGCGGCGGCCGCGCTGGTGGCGTCGGTGAAGGCGACCGAGCGGGCCACCATCGCGGCGGCCCGGTCCGGTTCCCGGCGAGCGGCGGTGGCGGCGCTGGCCAGCCACCCGCTGGTCGACTCCGTCACGACGGCGGAGCGGCTGGTCGAGGCCGAGCTGGGCGCGCTGCCTGACCTGCGCGCCGTTCTCACCGAGGACTGACGCCTCTCCCACCCCAGCCAAGTTGATCTTGGAGTTCTTCGTCCATCTATCGGGCAATTCGGACGCGATGGCCGAACAACTCCAAGATCAACGTCGTGGGTGCGGGCCGCGGGGGTGCCCGCACCCACGTGGCAGCGCCGCCCCACCGGCGTACGGGGGATCGCCGGTGGAGCGGCGCTGGTCTGGTCGGCCGTCAGGCGGTCGCGGCCGCGTTGTAGATGGACTGCGCCGTGCTGCCGAAGTACGGGCCGTACATCGTGTTGGCGTCGTTGTTGTACTTGTAACTGTTCACTGAGTTCAGCCGGCCACCGGTGATCCAGCCACCGCCGGACGAGCCGCCGGTCATGTCACAGGTGATGCCCTGTGTCTGCAGGCCGGACGGGTCGTTGCGGGCGGTGCCGCTGCACGAGTACAGCGTCTGGCCGTTGAAGGGCGCGGCCGCCGGGTAGCCGTAGGACGTGTAGCTCAGGCCGCGGGACAGGTTGAACGCGATCGGGTACGAGCCGACGACGCCGGTGAGGCTCTGGCCGGACGAGTTCTCGTTCATGACCGCGAAGCCGACGTCGACGTTGAAGTCGCCGCTGTTGGCCCAGCCGCTGGAGGTGTACAGGTCCGACGCCGACCACTGGCCGTACGGCGCGGAGCCGTTGTTGTAGGCGGGGACGAAGGTGAACTGTGAGGCGAACGCCCCGCCGTCGCCTTCGTGCAGGCAGTGGCCGGCGGTCGTCACGACGTCGCCGTTGGAGCTGTTCGTGGTGGTGCCCGAGCAGACGTAGTCGACGCCGCCGACGGTGAAGAAGACCTTGCCCAGCTGCGGGCGCGGGTTCTCGGGGACGGCGGCGGGCGCGATGTCGCGCGACGTCGGCGAGGCCGTGCTCGCGTCGCCGGCCACCGTGGCGTCGGCGGGGACGGCCGCCCGCATGCGCTCGGGCGTCCAATAGGCCTCCGCGGCGCGCTGCTGTGCCCGTGTCGTCGCCAGTTCCTGGTGCACGACCTCGGACGCCCGGACGCCGTCGGCGGTCGCCGTCGTGACATCCGTTCCGGCCAGTGCCGGAGTGGCAGCGAAGCCGGACACCACGAGTGCGGCGCCGGCCAGGAGAGATCGAATGACGGGTCTCCTCATTGCCCATTCCTCCCTGATGAGACAGTTTCGTCGGGGTTCGACGAGATGCCTCAACATACAGTCATCATCCTGTCATGTACAGGTATGTCGGAATTGACTTCTCTGGGAGTAGATCAGGACAACACCCAGGACCATCAGTCACGCGGCGGTCAACCGAACCGGCGTGTGGGCGCGGTGAGATCAGGGCGCGCTGAAGAACAGCACCGCCATGCCCGCGCTGAGCGCGACCTCGGTGGCACACGCGCCCGCGGGCGAGGTCAGCAGGCGGGCTGACGCGGGCCCGGCGGGCGTCGGTGCGGCCGGGGTGCGCCGGACGGACGACTCTCCGACGCGGAAGCCCAGTGAGGTGGCCGCGACCAGGAAGTAGAGGCCGAACGCCCAGCACAGCGCCGCCAGCGCGGGCATGGTGGCGTGCGCCCCGTGGACGTCGAGGGCGACGGCGTCCTGTGCGGCGCCGGTCGCCGCGGTCTCGGCGCCGGCGGCCGCGGTGGCGGCGATGGCGTCGGCGGCGAGCGCGCCGTGGCCGGTCAGGTACATGACGACCATCGCGGCGCAGCCGACGAGGTGGTGCAGGTGATATCCGCCGTGGCCGGCGGCGTGCCGGTCTCGGCTCGTGAGATCGGTGAGACGGGGCAGGGCGCCGGGGCGCGCGCCGTCGCTGGTGTGCGGGTCGCCGCCGAGCTCGCCGTCGCCGGGCCGGGCGGGCTCCGCGGCGGCAGTGGGGCCGCAGTCGCAGGCATCGCCCCGGCCATCGGCGCGCAGGGCCGTGGGCAGGGCGGCGCGACTCAGTGGCCCGTCATGCCGAAGCCGCGCAGCGAACCAGGCCGCCAGCACGGTGAACGCCGCGATGCCGAGTGGCGCCGGGATCTCCGGTCCGGCCGGGCTGACCATCAGGGCCATCGCCAGGCCCATGACCGCGTGCGAGAGGTCCGGCACGTCGGCCGCCAGGATGCCGGTGCGCGGCCCTCGTCGTGTCACCGACCAAGCGAATCGGGCGGCCGAATAGGCGGCCACTGCCAGGAACACGACCACGGCCACGAGGCGAGCCATTTCGATCGGGGACATCGGCCTCACATCCCGCTCGATGTTCGCACGTCGGCCGTGCTCCGGCGCAGGCGGCGCCGTGTCTTAACGGTAATGCACACAACTTCTCAAGAACAGTCTTGATCTACGTCAAGACAGCAAGTAATTTACCTGTCATCATGCGCTACCGCGCTTACTGGTGTGGGCTGGAAAACAACATCGTCATTTCTCTTGAAGTTCTGTAACAGCCGGTGTCATAGTGGAGTCACAACAGAACACTGGAGTCCCGCTCAGGGACCGACCGGCATCACGCTGGCCCTGAGCGGCTGTGTCCCGCTTCTCGGGGGTCATTCCAACCCACAAGGGAGGAACGATGAAGGGCAGGCACAGGCGGCGGCGTCCCACCAGGTCTCGCAAGAGCTGGCCGCTCAGCTGGTTGAAGAGCGCCTCGCGCGGGCGTGGGGATGATCCGGATGCGGTGGTGGTCGCCAGGTGACGCCGCAGCGCTCCAGCGTCCTGGGGTAGCTCGTCCCGTGACGGGGGTGGACGAGTCACCGCAGGACACGAAGGGTCCGGCTCCGGGGCGAGCCGGACCCTTCGTGTGTGCGGGTCATTCCTGCAGGACGGCGAGCACGTTGCCCGCGGGGTCGGCGAACCAGGCGATCGGCGGGCCGTCGGCGCGGTGGACGCCCTTGGCGTCGGCCTCCATGCCGGGGTAGCGCAGGAATTCGACACCTCGGCGGGCGAGTTCGTCGACGGCGGCGTCGATGTCGTCGACCGGGAAGTTGAGGATGGTGAACGACGCCGGGGTGTGGGCGTCGCCCTTGGGATAGACGAGCACGTGGTTGCCGCCGGCGAGGTGCAGCGTCAGCAGGCCGTTCGCCTCGCTGACCTCCAGGCCCAGCGTCTCGGCGTAGAACCGCTGCGCCGCCGCGATGTCGTCGACCGAGAAGCCGCTGAAGGCCCTGGTCTTCTCGAACATGTCGATCTCCTCTCGTCACCTGTGACGGTACCCACGCCGGCCGGCCGTGGACGAGGATGTCGAGAAGCGGGCGCCGCCTCCGACGTCTCGCCCGAGAGGCGTCCACCGGGGACGCCGGAACGCGAAGGGTCGCACCGTGAAATACATGCTGCTCATCTACAACAACGCCGCCGCGTTCGAGACCATGGCCGAGGACGAGAAGTCGGCCATCTTCACGCAGGTCGACGTCCTGATGAAGGAGCTCCAGGAGTCCGGCGAGTGGGCCGGCGGCGAGGCGCTCGTCGACGCCGCGCGGACGAAGACGGTACAGGTGCGCGACGGCGGCACGATCGTCACCGACGGCCCATATCTCGAGGCCAAGGAGCAGTTCGCCGGCTACCTCGCTGTCGACGTGGCATCGGAGGAGCGGGCGGTCGAGATCGCCGCCCGCTGGCCCGACGCCTGCCGCTGGGCCATGGAGGTCCGCCAGGTCATCAGCGGCTGACGTCGCTACATCGCCGCGACGGGCTCGGCACGCAGGTCCGCCAGCAGCCGCTCGACCTCGGCCAGCTCGGCCGGGGCGAGCGGCCCGTGCGCCAGTGCGCCCGCGTTCTCCTCGACCTGCGCGACCGTCCGGCAGCCGGGGATCGGGATCGTCGCACCACTGCGCGCCCAGATCCACGCCAGCGACCCCTGCGCCAGCGTCCGCCCGCCGCTGCGCAGCACCTCGCGGACCGCGGCGACGCGCTCCAGCCAGAGCGGCACGGGGCGTCCGTCGCGGAAGTAGGCGAGCCAGTCCGGCGCGATGCCGCGCACGTCGTCCGGCCCGAGCGTCGACGACGCGGTGAACTTGCCGGTGAGCAGGCCCATCGCAAGCGGGCTGCGGTTCAGGCTGGCGAGGCCGTGCTGCTCGCACGCGGCCAGCACCCCGGCGGCGTCGTGCAGCACGCTGAAGGCGTGCTGCACGGCGGTGCAGTGCGGGCCGGCCTCGCCCCAGGAGGCGGCGCGGTCGGCGTAGTCGGTGCTCCAGCCGTACCAGCGGATGCTGCCCTCCTCGACCAGGTCCTCCAACGTGCCGAGCAGGTCGGCGGCCACGGGGATCGGCAGGTCGTTGAGGTGCAGCTGGTACAGGTCGATGCGGTCGGTGCCCAGCCGCGTGAGCGACCCCTCGACCGCCCGGCGCAGATAGGCCGGCGTCGGATCGGTGCCGGTGAGCTGCCGCGTCGCCGGGTCGATGGTGTTGCCCCACTTGGTCGCGATGACGACCTCGTCGCGGCGCCCGGCCAGCGCGCGGCCCAGGATCGTCTCGCTGTGCCCGGTGCCGTACGCGTCGGACGTGTCGAACAGGGTGACCCCCAGCTCGACCGCCCGCCGGACCGTCGCCACCGACTCGTCGTCGTCCACCTCACCCCAGCCGCACGGCTGGTCGCCGGCCCAGAACGGCCCGCCGATGGCCCAGCAGCCCATGCCCAGGGCGCTGACCTCGAGGCCGCCGCGGCCCAGCGTTCGCGTCGTCGCAGTCATGCGCCCCCACGTTGCCAGTTCGAGCGCGCTCCAGGTCAAGCCCTCGCGTACCGGCCGGGGCTGACGCCGAGGTAGCGGGTGAACTGGCGGGTCAGGTGCGCCTGGTCGTAGAAGCCGGCGGCCGTGGCGACGTCGGCCGGACGCTGCCCGGCGAGCAGCAGCCGACGCGCCAGCTCGACCCGGCGGCCGGGCAGGTAGCGGTGCGGCGGCAGGCCGAACGCCGTCGTGAACGAGCGCACCAGGTGGGTGGGGTGGGCGTGCAGCTGTGCGGCCGCGGCCCGCAGCGTGACGCCGTCGGCGAGGTTCGCGTCGAGCAGGTCGCGCAGCCGCCCGGCCAGGTGCGACGGTGGCCGCGGTGGTTCCGCGGCGCGCGCGGCGCGGCCGGTGGCCAGCAGAGCGGCGATCCGGGCGCCGATCAGCGTCAGCCGGCTCTCCGCCTCCAGCGCGTCGCCGGGCCGCTCCAGCGCCCGGTGCAACTGGTGGACGCGCAGCCGCAACTGCCGGTCGGCGAACGTGGGGTGGTCGACGGCGGCGCCGATCAGCTCCTCGCCGAGGACGTCCGGGTCGAGGTAGAGGACCCGCTTGCCGAATCCGGCCGGCGTCGCGGCCCGGCCGTCATGCGGCACGTGTGGTGGCAGCAGCGTGACGGCGGACCCGGCGGCGCCGTGGTGGTGCCGGTCGAGGTCGAACCGGATGGCGCCGTCGTCGACGATGAGCAGCGTCCACGCGGTGTGCGTGTGCGCCGGATAGGCGTGGTGGGTGAACCGGGCGTGGAACACCTCGACCAGTCCGGGCACGTCGGGATGCCAGGCGCGGACCGTGGCGCCGGCGGGGGCGAACACGCTAACACCGTACAAGACCCGTGGCGGCCGGCCGGCGGACGCTGGAGAGGTGACCGACGAGATCCGCTTCGCCACGAAGATCGCCGTCCTGCTCGCCGACGACCTCGCCGTCTGGCAACGCCTCAACGTGACGGCGTTCCTGGTCAGCGGCCTGGCGGCGACCGGCCCGGAGTTGATCGGCGAGCCTTACGAGGACGCCGACGGCACCGGTTACCTGCCGATGTTCCGCCAGCCGGTGCTGGTGTTCGCCGGCGACGCCGCCGTCCTGACCGCCGCGCACGGACGGGCGCTGGACCGCGGCCTGCGGCCGGCAATCTTCACCCGCGAGCTGTTCGGCACCGGCAACGACCGCGACAACCGGGCCGCCGTCCGCGCCGTCGGGCGAGCCGGTCTCGGCCTCGCCGGGCTGGGGGTACACGGCCCGAAGAACGCCGTCGACAAGATCGTCAAGGGCGCGCGGCTGCATCCGTGAGCACGTCGACGCCGAGGCCACCCGCGATACGTGCCTCGGCGCCGGTGAACTCGCCGGTCAGCATCGGCATCGCGGCGGCGATGGCGGCCTTCGCCTCGGGCAGGTGCAGCGAGGCGTCGTGGTGCTCCTTCGACGCCCACAGTTCGCTGACGACGACGAGGTCGGGGTCGGTCTCGGAGACGCCGACCGCGTAGAGGTGGCAGCCGCCGTCGCGCAGGCCGTCGGCGCCGCCGAGCAGGATCGCGACGACCTCGTCGCGGCGTCCGGGCCGGGTGCGCATGGTGCCCTGGTATGCGTACGTCACGTCGTCAGGGTGGCACGCGGGCGGGCGCGGCGCTTGTACGGATCGGACACGCGGGATGCGACCTAGGAGTAGGAACCGATCTCCATCATCATGCGGCACGGGTCGTCGACCGGGTCGGCGGCGTGAAGTCCGGCGGCCAGCCGCCCGAGCAGCGCCCGCAGCGTCGCGCGGTCGGCGTCGCCGAGACTGCTGAGCACGTGGTCCTCGGCCAGCGCCATGCGGCGGTCGGCCTCGGCCAGGAACTCGCGGCCGCGTGCGGTGGCGACGACGCGGCGGTTGCGGCGGTCGTCGGGGTCGGGCTGCCGCTCCACCAGGGCGGCTTCCGTCAGCGCGTCGAGCAGGTAGGTCAGCACCGTCTTGTCGATGCCCAGCCGCAGCGCCAGCGCGGACTGCGTGCGCGGCTCCTCGCGCGCGGCGACGGCGAGCACCTGGCGGCCGCGGTGGTCGCCGGGGATGCCGGCCGTGGCGGCGTCGGCCGCCCGCAGGTACGCGCGGAACAGCACGCCGAGCCGCCAGCCGAGGTCGTCCTCGATGCCCTGGATCGTCACGCGCCCATGCTATGTCGTCTGCGCAGCAGATCGTCTGCGCCGCAGAACGTCTACTGGACGGTGGCCAGCCCGGCCGCGAACAGGATGGCCGAGGCGAGGCTGGCGACCGCGCGGACGTGGTTCCACGACGTCCACTCCGCGTCGTAGGTCTCCCAGCGCTCCTTCGCCTCCGGGCTCTCCGGGTCGACGAGGTGCAGGGCCTTGTTGCGCGGGATGTGGTAGGCGCCGGTGAGGACGAGCGAGCCGAAGATCAGCAGCAGGCCGGCGATCAGCAGGTAGATGGCCTCCTCCTCGCCCCAGCGCACGAACGCGAAGACCACCGAGATGCCTGACAGCACCGCCGAGCCGACGAACGCGCTGAGGAACCACGCATTGAGGAGGGCCACGTCGATCGACTGCATCGACCGCACGGCCTCGCCCGGTTGCAGGCGGCGCAGCCCCGGCATCACCATGCTCGAGAAGGCGAAGTAGATGCCCGCCATCAGCCCGGCGGACACCGCCGAGGCGAGCGTCAGAGCGAAGAACACGCTGTCGGGCATCGCGGGGCCTCCAGACGACGGTGAATGGTGATCCTAGAGGCTCTCTCGGACACATCGCTGGACCCGCGCCGGTCGAGGCACAACCTCGCGGGCGTCCCGGCGCGTCAGCACCATGACGGCCACGGCTCGGCGACGGAGGGGCGATGGGGACGAACGACCGCGAGGACTTCGCGGACTGGGCGACGGCCGAACTGCCGGGGCTGCGCCGCTTCGCCTATGCGGTCAGCGGCGACTGGCACCGTGCCGACGACCTCGTGCAGGGCGCGCTGGAGCGGATGTACGTCGCCTGGCCGAAGCTCGGCGGCGTTGCCGACCTCGGTGCCTACGCGCGCACCGTCCTGGTCCGGCAGGCCGCCACCGAGACCCGGCGGGCGTGGTGGCGGCGGGAGCGGGTCACCGACGTCGTCCCCGACTCGGCCGCTCCCGGCGACGACGCAGGCGTGGCCGAGCGGCTCGACCTGGCCCGGATCCTCGACGGCCTGAGCGTGAAGCAGCGCGCGATCGTCGTCCTCCGGTTCGTCGAGGACCGGCCGATCCGCGAGGTCGCCGAGCACCTCGGCGTCGCCGAGGGAACGGTCAAACGGCAGTGCCACGAGGCGCTGGCCCATCTGCGCCGCCGATGGCACGCGGAGCTCGACCTGGAGGAGGCGTGATGACCACCGAGGAACTGATCGACGAGCTGCACCGGGCCGCGGGCCGCACCGTGGCGCCGGCCCCGTTCGACCTGGACGCGGTCCGGGCCGGCGGCGAGCGGCGGTTGCGGGCGCGCCGGCGCCGCCGGGTGGTGGCGGGAGGGATCACCGTCGCCGGCGTGGCGGCGATCGTGGCGGCCGTGCCGTCCTGGCTGCCCGAGCAGGGCGGGACCACGACGCCCGCGACCACCTCGACCGCGACGCAGACGCCGCCGGCGACCGACGACCGGATGACCCCCGAGGCCCAGGCGATGCTGGACCAGCTGTCCCCGATGATGAGCATCTTCACCGAGCCGCAGCGTCCCGAGGACGAGCTGCCGCCCGGGACGTCGGAGCACGAGCGGCCGGGCGAACCGTACGGGAGATACGCCGGCAGCACGAGCCGCTATCTCGGCCGGTTCGACGACACCCGCTTCTGGATCGTGGTGGCCCAGGACGGCATGGGCTGCTCTGTGGAGAAACGCGACGGTCCCGACGAGCCCGTGACCAGCGGCTGCACCGGGTCGTCGGCCGACCGTGTCATCGACGGCATGCTGAAGCCGGGTCCCGCCGCGAGCATCGAGGTGGTCCGCGGCGAGCGCCCCGCGGACGACCGCCGTTGGCTGGCCCGGTTCGTCCGCGACGGCCACGTTCCGACCCCCGAGGAAGCGGCGGTGTGGACGTTCCCCTCGCCGAACCTTGCCGTGGCCTGGGAGGACGAGATACCCACCACCGATCCGTTCTACGTCCCGCCCAGGCCCGATCGAGCACTGCCCGACGGCGAGTGACGGCGCAGGGGCCACCACCGTTCGCCGGTGGTGGCCCCTCGCCGACCAGCTAGAGGCCGCCGGCCGCCATGACCGCCCGCCGGGTGAGGACGGGCGCCAGCTGGGTCCGGTACTCCGCCGACGCGGTGCCGTCGGTCAGCGGCGACGCGCCCTCGAGGGCGCGTCCGGCCGCGGCCGCCACCGCGTCCGCCGTCGCCGGGGCGCCCCTGAGGGCCTCCTCGACGCCGCGGGCGCGGACCGGGGTGACGCCCATGTTGGTGAGGGCGACCCGGGCCTCGGCGATGCTCCCGTTGGATCGGCGCACCGCAGCCGCGACGCCGACGACCGACCACGACTGCGCCAGCTGGTGGAACTTCTCGTAGTGCGTGGTCCAGCCGGTCAGCTTCGGCACCCGCACCGACACCAGCACGTCGCCGGGGCCGAGCGCCGTCGTGAAGTAGTCGACGAAGAACTCGCTCGCCGGCACCTCCCGCATGCCACCCGGGCCGGCCACCGACATGACCGCGTCCATCGCCAGCGCGACGCCGGGCAGGTCGCCGGCCGGGTCGGCGTGCGCGAGTGACCCGCCGAAGGTGCCCAGGTGCCGGATCTGCCGGTCGCCGACGGTCTCGGCGGCCTGCGCGATCAGCGGCGCGTGCTCGTGGACCAGCGGATGCCGCATGACGTCGTCGTGCGTGGTCATGGCGCCGATGACGAGCGCATCGCCGTCGTCGCGGACGCCGCGCAGCTCGGTCAGGCCGCCGAGGTCGACCAGCATGGCCGGCGCGGCCAGCCGCAGCCGCAGCATGGGCAGCAGGCTCTGCCCGCCGGCCAGTGCCTTGCCGTCGTCGCCGGCCCCGGCCAGCGCCGTGACGGCGTCCTCGACCGTGGCCGCGCGGGTGTAGTCGAACGCCGCGGGGATCATCGCGCCTCACCTCCGTCCCCGGACGACGCGGCACGCGCCGCCGCGATCGTCGACCAGACCCGTTCCGGCGTGCACGGCATCCGCACGTCGGTGACGCCGAGCGGCCGCAGTGCGTCGACCACCGCGTTCACGACCGCCGGGGTCGAGGCGATGGTGCCGGCCTCGCCGACGCCCTTGGCGCCGAGCGGGTGGCCGGGCGCCGGCGTCTCGGTGCGGTCGGTGACGATCTGCGGCAGGTCGGCCGCGCTCGGGATCGTGTACTCGACGAACGTGCCGGTCGTGAGGTTGCCGTCCTCGTCGTAGCGGGCCTCCTCGAACAGCGCCTGCGCGATGCCCTGCGCGACGCCGCCGTGCACCTGCCCCTCGACGATCAGCGGGTTGACCACCCGGCCGATGTCGTCGACCGCCACGTACGAGCGGATCGTCACCATGCCCGTCTCGGTGTCGACCTCGACGGCGCACAGGTGCGTGCCGTGCGGGAAGGAGAAGTCGACCGGGTCGTAGCTGGCGTCGGCGTCGAGGTACGGCTCGACGCCTTCGGGCAGGTCGTGCGCCGCGAAGATGGCGAGGGCGCACTCCGTGATCGACTTCGCCGCGCCCGGCGTCCCCTTGACGCGGTAGGCTCCGTCGGCGAACTCGAGGTCCGCCGGGTCGCACTCCAGCATGTGCGCGGCCATCGGCCGCGCCTTCTCGACGACCCGTTTGCAGGCCTCGACCAGCGCGATGCCGCCGACCGCGAGTGAGCGTGAGCCGTAGGTGTCCAGGCCCTTGTAGGAGGTCCGGGTGTCGCCGTGCATGACCTCGACGTCCTCGAACGGCACGCCGAGCTGGTCGGCGACGATCTGGCTCCATGCCGTCTCGTGCCCCTGGCCGTGCGGCGACGTGCCGGTGAGCACCTCGACCTTGCCGGTCGGCAGCATCCGGATGGACGCCGACTCCCACCCGCCGGCGGCGTAGCCGAGCGAGCCGAGCCAGCGGCTCGGCGCCAGGCCGCACATCTCCGTGTAGGTCGAGATGCCGATGCCCAGCTGGACGGGGTCACCCGAGTCGCGCCGCGCCCGCTGCTCGCGCCGCAGCTCGTCGTAGCCGAACAGCTCCATGGCCCGATCGGTGGCGGCCTCGTAGTTGCCGGAGTCGTAGGTCAGCCCGGTGACCGTGTCGAACGGGAACTCGTCGTGGCGGACCCAGTTGCGGCGGCGCAGCTCCATCGGGTCCATGCCGAGCTTCGCGGCGAGGTCGTCCATCGCCCGCTCGACGGCGAACGTCGCCTCCGGCCGGCCCGCGCCGCGGTAGGCGTCGGTCGGCGTGGTCGTGGTGAAGACGCCGGTGCACTCGAACCGGTGCGCCGGGAACTTGTAGATGCCGTTGTACATGTACCGGCCGAGCAGCGGGGTCGCCGGAGTGAGCAGCCGGAGGTAGCCGCCCATGTTCGCGAGCAGCCGCACGTTCAGCCCGGTCACCGTGCCGTCGCTCCGGGCCGAGATCTCGACGTCCTGGATCATGTCGCGGCCGTGGTGGGCGGCCAGCATCGACTCCGCGCGGGACTCGGTGCACTTCACCGGCCGGCCGAGCCGGCGCGCGGCCAGGAACGAGATGAACTCCTCCGCGGTGACCTGCAGCTTGCCGCCGAAGCCACCGCCCACGTCCGGGGCGATGACCCTGATCTTGTGCTCGGGCATGCTGAGCATGAACGCCAGGAAGAACCGCACGAAGTGCGGCACCTGCGTGGACGACCAGACGGTGATCTGGTCCTGCGTCGGGTCGACCACGACGCTGCGCGGTTCCATGAACGCGGGGATCAGCCGCTGCTGCACGTACCGGCTGCGCACCACGACGTCGGCGGCCTCGGCAGCGCTCGCGACGTCGCCGCCGGTCCCGGCCTCGGCGGAGTCGAAGACCCAGGTGTAGCACTTGTTGGTGCCCAGGCTCTCGTGGACGAGCGGAGCGCCGTCGGCGAGCGCGGCCTCCATGTCCATGACGGCCGGCATCGGCTCGTACTCGACGTCGATGGCCTCCAGCGCGTCCAGCGCGCTCGCCTGGTCGCGGGCGGCGACGACGGCGACCGGCTCGCCGGCGAAGCGCACCTCGTCGACGGCGAGCGGCGGGTGGGCCGGCTGCTTGATGTCGGGCGTGACGGCCCACGCGCACGGGAGGCTGCCCTGGATGTCGGCGACGTCCTGGCCGGTGAACACGTCGATGACGCCCGGTGCGCCACGGGCCGGTGTCACGTCGATGCCGGTGATGCGCGCGTGCGCCATGGGGCTGCGCAGGATGGCGAGGTGCAGCATGCCCGGCAGGGACAGGTTGTCGGTCCAGGAGGTCCGGCCGGTGATCAGCCGCGCGTCCTCCTTGCGGCGGCGGTCGCGGCCGACCTCGCCGGTGGGACGGTGCTCGGTGACCGTCACGTCGTCACCCCCTCCGTCGTCGCGGCGCTCTCCGGCGTCGACGGCACGCTGGCGCGCATCGACTCCGCCGCCGAGCGGACCGCCTTGACGATGTTCTGGTAGCCGGTGCACCGGCACAGGTTGCCCTCGAGGCCCTCGCGGATCTCGGCGTCGGAGGGGTCGGCGTTCTCGGTGAGCAGGTCGACCGCCGACATGATCATGCCGGGGGTGCAGAACCCGCACTGCAGGCCGTGCGACTCGTGGAAGGCCGCCTGGACGGGGTGCAGCTCGCCGTCGGTGCCGGCCAGGCCCTCGATGGTGGTGACGTCGGCGCCGTCGGCCTGCACGGCCAGGACGGAGCAGCTCTTGACGCTCTTCCCGGACAGCAGGACGGTGCAGGCGCCACAGTTGCTGGTGTCGCAGCCGACGACCGTGCCGACCTTGCCGAGGCGGTCACGCAGATGCTGGACGAGCAGGGTGCGTGGCTCGACGTCGTCGTCGTACCGGACGCCGTCCACCGTCATGGTGATTCTGGTCATGGGACTCCCGCCTACGCCAGGGACCGGCGCAGCCTCGTCCGGCCCGACCGAGCGCAACGGGAGCAACCGCGGCGCGCTGTCACCTCCTCGTGCCGTGATCCAGGAAGCCGCCGGCGGCGTCCGGATCCCGATGCGCGCTTGCTGGTTCCAGCAAAGTCCGCCGATGCGGACACCGCAAGTGTTTCGCCCGTACCCGTGTGATCCACCGCACAGGTGACGCCGCTCACGAGTCATGGCGATCAACGCCCGTGGCTGGGCACGCTGAGAGCACCATGCTCTTCGACTGCCCCGAATGCGCCCTGCCCGCCACCGTCACGTCGCGCGGCCGCCTGTCCGGCACCGCCGGCCCGGTCGAGCACGTCGCCGTCCACTGCGTGGGTGGTCACCGGTTCCTCGGCCCGGCCGACACTCTGCGGGTCCTGCTGCCGCGGCGCTGACGCGGGGCCGTCCGCTCCGCGACAATCGAGGAGTGAACGACCTCTACACCGCCGCCGAGGCGCGCGCCGTGCTGGAACGGCTGCGCCCGACGCTGGACTCCCTGATCGAGGTCCGCGCCGACCTCGCCGAGTTGGGCACCGCCGTCCAGCGCGGAACGTCGTCACCGCTCGGCGGCCTGCCGGAGCTGAAAGCGGCGCAGGCCCGCCTCGACGAGCTGCTGTCGTCCATCGTCGCCGCCGGCCCCGAGGTGAAGGGCATCGCGCCGCTGCTGCTGGACTTCCCGTCGGTGCTCGACGGCGAACCGGTGCTGCTGTGCTGGCTCGAAGGCGACGCCGAGCTCGCCTGGTACCACCGTGCCGATCTCGGCTTCGCCGGGCGGCGACCGCTGCCGTGAGTGGTCCGGACCAGCGGCTTCACAAGATCACCGGGAACCGATACGGTCCGGACCGGGCGGGCCCGGGGGGCGCCTGACCGCAGCGGGCCCCGGCTCTCGAGTTCGTTCACGACCACGGTCGTCTCCGACGGACGAAGGAGTCCACCATGCGCGTGCCCCGACGTCTCCTCCCTGCTGCCGCCGCCCTCGGGCTCGGCGTCTCGCTGCTGGTCACCAGCGGAGCGGGCGCCGACGACGGCGGCGAACTGGAGGCCTACACCGCCGATGTCACCACCCAGCAGGCGGCCGAGATCAGCGCCGACGGCCTCGACGTCGTCGCCGCCGAACCGACCGCCACGGGCGTCACGATGGACCTCGTGCTCACCGACGACGAGGTGCGGGCCCTGCGCGGCCGCGGCGTCGACGTCCAGGTGAAGCGCAACGCCGACGGACTCAGCGCGACCCAGGCGGCGGCCCGGCAGGCGGCCGCCGGGTACACCGTCTGGCGGTCCTGGGACGAGGACGGCGGGCTGCGCGACGAGCTCTACCAACTGGCGAAGGACAACCCGCAGATCGCCAAGCTGGTCGTGCTCGGCGAGACGTACGAGGGCCGAGAGATCATCGCGCTCAAGCTGACCCAGGGCGCCCGCGGCATCGCCGACGGCACCCGCCCGGCGGTGCTGTACAGCTCGCTGCAGCACGCCCGCGAGTGGATCTCCGGTGAGGTCAACCGCCGGCTCCTCAACGACCTGGTGGATCGCTGGCGGTCCAACGACCGCGAGGTGCGCAGCCTGCTGCGCCGCAACGAGTACTGGTTCGTGCTGGTGGCCAACCCGGACGGCTACCAGTACACGTTCGACGCCGAGCGGTTGTGGCGGAAGAACCTGCGCGACAACGACGGCGACGGCGTCACCACAGCGCTCGACGGCGTCGACCCGAACCGCAACTACCCCGAGCACTTCGGCTACGACGAGGAGGGTTCGTCGTCGCTGATCTCGAGCGACACCTACCGCGGGCCGGCGGCCGGGTCGGAGCCGGAGACGCAGGCGATGCTGTCGCTCTACGACCGCGTCGACTTCGCCTTCCACGTGAACTGGCACTCCGCCGGTGAATGGCTGATCTACCCGGAGGGCTGGCAGATCGGCACGCCCAGCGCGGACGACCCGATCTACTACGCGCTGTCCGGCAACCTGGACACCCCGGCGATCGCCGGCTGGGAGCCCGGCCTGTCGTCGGACGTCCTTTACGTGACCAACGGCGAGACCACCGACTTCGCGCACGCCCAGCGCGGCACTCTCGCGTGGACGCCGGAGCTCGGCGAGGGCGTCCCGGGCAGCGGGTTCGTGTTCCCCGACGACGAGGCGCTGGTACAGGCCGAGTTCGAGAAGGTGCTGCCGTTCGCGCTGGACGTCGCGAAGTCCGCGGCCGACCCGGACGACCCGGTGTCGCACCTCGGCCTGACGACGAAGCCGTTCTACCTGCAGAGCGAGGACACCTACAAGGCCGGCCTGCCCCAGGCGGACTTCACCTTCGAGTACTCCTACGGCGACCCGCAGGAGGTGCGGGTGCTGGCCAAGCGCGAACTCGGCGAGGTGACGCTGAAGTACCGGGTCGACGGCGGCCCCGTGGTCAGCGCGCCGACGGAGGAGTGGAAGGGCGGCGACCGCTACGGCGGCGGCACCAACGTCTACTACCGGGTGATGAGCGGCGTCGTCACCGGGACCGACCCGGGCGACACCGTCGAGGTGTGGTTCGAGGGCGGCGGCGAGTCCAGCGACTCCTTCTCCTACACAGCGGTCGAGGAGTCGGCGAACGACGTGCTGATCCTGGCCGCCGAGGACTACACCGGCGCCTCGCCGGTGCAGCAGCCGGGCGGCCCGCACCACCTGGCCGCCTACGAGGAGGCGTTGACGGCCAACGGCGTGGGCTACGACCTGTACGACGTCGACGCGCGCGGCCGGACCGCGCCGGACGCCCTCGGCGTGCTGTCGCACTACGACGCCGTCGTCTGGTACACGGGCGACGACGTCGTCACCCGCGAGGCCGGCTGGGCGGCGGGCAACGCGTCGCGGCTGGCCATGGACGAGCTGCTGGAGGTCCGCGACTTCCTCAACGAGGGCGGCCGGGTGCTCTACACCGGCAAGTACGCCGGCAGCCAGTACACCCAGAACCTCGGGCTGCAGGCCTACGACCCGACCGCGGCGAACGCGCAGTGCTCGTCCTCGCCCGTGGTCGCCGCGCGCTGCCGGGTGCTGGCCGGCTCCGGCGACCTCACCAACGACGTCCTGCAGTACTGGCTGGGCGCTTACCTGGTGGTCGACAACGCCGGCACGACCGACGACGGCCTGCTCGACGTCATCGGCGCCGACGAGGGCCCGTTCGACGGCATGGCCTGGGGCTTCGACCCGGCCGGGAACCAGGACCACAGCAACTCGCAGATCGTCACCAGCGGCATTCTCGACCCGGACACCCACCCGCAGTTCGACAGCTGGGTCGCCGCGCGCTGGGACCGCGAGGGCGGCCCGTTCGAGCCGCACACCGGCGACTTCTACGTCTACTCGCAGATCGGTGACGTCTCGTTCAAGCGGCTGACGAACACCATCAGCGTCCCGGCCGGCGGCGCCACGCTGTCGTTCTGGACGTCGTACGACACCGAGGGCGCCTGGGACCACCTGTTCGTCGAGGCCCGTCCGGCCGGAACCGACGACTGGACGACCCTGCCCGACGCGAACGGGCACACGACGCAGGAGACCGCCGGCGGCAGCTGCCCGGCCGGCTGGAACGCCCTGCACCCGCGGCTGGACCACTACCAGACCGTCGTCGACGACACGACCTGCCTGCCGACCGGCACCACCGGCGAGTGGAACGCGGCGTCGGGCAACTCCGGTGGCTGGCAGGAGTGGGAGGTCGACCTCTCCGCCTACGCCGGCGGCGACGTCGAGGTGTCGATCAGCTACGCCAGCGACTGGGCGGTCCAGGGACTGGGCGTGTTCCTCGACGACATCACCGTCAGCACCGGCGACGGCGACACGTCGTTCGAGACCGACCTCGGCGGCTGGGAGGTGCCCGGCCCGCCCGAGGGCAGCGCGCCGAACGCCAACGACTACGTCCGCACGACGGCCGGCGGCTTCCCGGAGGCCGCGGTGACGGCGACGCCCGGAACGCTCTACGCCGGGTTCGGCCTGGAGGGCATCGACGGCGCGGCCGAGCGGGCCGCCGTCATGGGGCAGGCGCTGGAGCACCTGCTGCGCTGACGGCGACCCGCCGGCCGCGGCGCCCGGGCGTTCGCTAGAGCGCCCGGGCGTCGGCCGCGATCAGCGCCGCCAGCTCGGCCGGCAGCTGGTCGCCGCCGACGCCGTTCTCGGCGATCGAGGCGACCCGGGTCCAGTCGGACCGGTCGATGGCGCGCAGCAGCTGGTCGCGCAGCGTCCGGTTCACCTCCGGGCCGGTGGCCAGCCGGACGAGGCCGGTCGCCGACGGCTGCACCGTCACGGTCGTGGTGGCGGTGGCGGTCCCGTTGACGCCGGTCGCCGTCACCTCGAGGGTGTGCTCACCGGCCGCCAGCGTGTCGGCCGCGATCGCGGCGCCCTCGGCGACCTCGGCGCCGTCCAGCGTGAGCGCGATCGACTCCGCCCGCTCCGACGTCACCGCCGGCACCAGCACGTCGCCGCGGGTCAGCGTGGCACCGTCGGCCGGCGCCGCGAACGCCACCGTGGGCTCGTCCGGCACCGTCTGCACGTGCCGCGCGTTCCAGCCGACCAGCTCGCCCGGCTTGTTGGTGATGACGCCGTCGACGCCGAGGTCGCGCAGGATCGCCCACTGCTGAGGGTCGTCGATCGTGTACGGCATGACGGCGATCTCGGCGGCGTGCAGGTCCTCGACGACGTCGGTGCGGGTCTGCAGCGCCGTCCAGGCCGGGTTGTAGGCGATGACGCCGAGGTCCTGGGCGACGGCGACCGGGTCGGCGTCGAGACTGGAGCGCAGCAGGCCGAGCCGCAGCTCCGGTTCGATCGCCCGCACGTCGCGCAGCACCTGCACGTCGAAGCTCTGCAGGATGGTCTGCTCGATCAGTCCCTGCTCGCGCAGCTGGCCGACGACGACCTCCAGCTCGGCGTACGTCTCCGGGCCCTTGACCTCCAGCAGCAGGACCGGCGCCCGGCCCTTCATCAGCTCCAGCACGTCGAGCAGCGTCGGCACCGGCTGGCCGAGGAACGCCGACGAGAACCACGATCCGGCGTCCAGGCCGTCGATGTAGTCGGAGGTGACGCTGGGCAGCGCGCCGGTGCCGTCGGTCGTGCGGTCCAGCGTGTTGTCGTGCAGGATGATCGGCACGCCGTCGGAGCTGCTGGCGACGTCGACCTCGACGTAGTCGGCGCCGCTGCGCAGCGCGGACTCCACCGCGGCGAGCGTGTTCTCCGGCGCCACCGACGAGTACCCGCGGTGCGCCACGACGGCGGGCGTCGACTCCGGGCCGACCGGACGGATCACCGGTTCCTCCTCCAGCTCTGTGACCACGACGTCGTCGAAGGATACGGTGCTGCCGTTCACGATCAGGCCCAGCACACCGGCGTCGGAACGCTGCAGCGCGCTGGTGCGCATGACCTCCTGGCCGTCGAAGATCCAGCGGGCCCTGCTGCCCCGCACCTCCACGGCGATGCGCACGTCGCGGCCGGTGCCGGCGGCGTGCGGCGCGGCGGCGGTGTTCGTGACGTTCCACGAGTCCGAGGTGGTGCGCTGGCCGAACTCCAGGCCGTTGGACGCGGTGGTGCCGCTTCGCATGGTGGCGATCCACCACGGCGTCGACCCGTCCGGCGCGATGTCCAGGCCGACGGCGGTCCACCGGGCGGCGTTGATGACCTGCTCGAACCGGGCGGTCACCTCGACCCGGTAGTTCCGCAGGTGCGGGCCGAAGGTGATGCGCGACTGCTGGTTGGACGACGTGCTGACGCCGACCAGCCGGCCGTCCGAGACCGACCACTCGCCCTCGGCGGCGGTCCAGCCGTCCGGGATCGCGCCGCCGGAGAAGTCCTCGGTCAGGACGACGGCCGGCTCCTCGGGCTCGGGTTCGGCGGCGGCCGGTGCCGCGACCAGCGCCGCGCTCAGCGCGGCGACCGGCAGGGCGGCGGCCAGGAGAAGGGACGGTCTGGGCAGGCGCACGAGGTCCTCCAGGTGTCGGGGGTTTCCGGGATGCTACGGATCGTCACTGAATGCCGGTTGAACACCGGGTGAGAGGATGACCACTCGTGACTCGAGTACTGATCACCGGCGCCGCCGGCCTCATCGGCCGCACCGCCTGCCGCCACTTCGCCGAGGCCGGTCACGCGGTCACGGCGCTCGTGCTCGACGACCCCGGCGACCTCGCCGCCGACCGCGTCGTCGTCGGCGACGCGACCGACCGCGGCGCCGTGGTGGAGGCGCTCGCCGGCGCCGGCGCCGTGGTGCACCTGGCCGCCATCCCGGCGCCCGAGCTCGGCTCGCCCGACGCCGTCTTCGCCGGCAACACCGCCGCCACGTTCGCCGTCCTCGACGCCGCGGGGGAGCGGGGCGTGCGCAACGCCGTCATCGCCAGCAGCATCAACGCGCTGGGCTACCGGTACGGGCCGCAGCAGCCGGCGCACCCGGAGTACCTGCCGCTGGACGAGCGCACGCCCAGCCGCGCCGCCGATCCGTACTCGCTGTCGAAGGTGGTCGACGAGCTGACCGCGCAGGCCATGCACCGCCGCCACGGAATGGACGTCGTGGCGCTGCGGTTCCCGATGGTCGCCGGGTTCGGCGACGCCGCCGTGGCCGACGGCCGGCTGCCGGGCTATCTGGAGAAGATCGCCGCCGACCCCGGCCATGCCGCGCCGGACCTGTGGCTCTATCTCGAGACCCGTGATGCCGCCAGGGCGGCCGAGCTGGCGCTGCGGCCGACGCGGCCCGGCGCGCACACGGTGTTCGTCGCCGCGCCGGAGAACTCGACGCCGTACCCGACGGAGCAGTTGCTGGCCGCGTTCCACCCGGACGTCCCGCGGCGGCGCGCGTTTACCGGGCGGACGGCGCCGGTCGACCTGACCGCCGCCCGCGAGCTGATCGGGTTCACGGCGACCCGGCTGGCCGGCCTGCCGGCGCGCGATCTGCCGTAGCCGGGACCGGCCGGGTGGGGCCGGCCCGGGCGTGCCTCGCCGTCTCGCCGCGCCCATCACGAGGGCGCCTCCCGGTTCACGAGGTCCGCGGGCCTCGTGGACCCGCGGCGAACGTGGTCATCCGGCCACGGCGGCGACGTCCCAGGTGCACAGCCGGCCGCACATGCCGTACCGGTAGGGCTGCTCGCGTCGCTCGCCGACGTGCACCGACGCCGTGCGCAGGTGGCCGGCGTCGCCGCCGCCCAGGGCTGTCAGCACGCGGTCGGTCTCGTCGACGCCGGACCGCACGGAGCGCTCCCAGGTCGTCCGCCAGCCGGGCACCTTCGCGGCGACCAGCGCGCCGGCCCGCTCGTGCAGGCGATCCAGGGCGGCCGGGCCGTCCGCGGCGACGCGGTCGCGCAGCTCGCCGAACCCTTCGAGAGCGAGGTCGCGGCGGCGGCGCGCGGCGATCGCGACGGCGTCCTCGTCGCCGTCGGGGAGCGCGGCGGCCGCGGCGTACCGGTCCGGGTCGGCCAGTACCTCGGCGGGGAAGGTGAAGACGGCGTCGCCGGCCTCGGGCAGTCCCGCGTTCTGCATGACGACGACGATCTGCAGCCCGCCGTCGTTGACCAGGCGGTGGACCGTCCCCGGTGTGAACCACAGGACGGTGCCGGCCGCCAGTGGGTGCTCGGCGGCGCCGTCGCCGCTCAGCGTCTGCAGCCGGCCGCTGCCCCCGACGACCACGTAACCCTCGCCCGATGCCGTGTGCAGGTGCGGCGACCCGCCGGCCAGACCGTCGGCGCCGGGCCAGTCGTAGACGGTGAGGTGGCTGACCGCCGTTCCGCCGGGGAACCCCGGACGCCCTGCACTCATGCGCATCCTCCTGGTCTCGATGACGGAAAGCGCTCTCCCACCCTAGTCGCGGAGACGGAGACGCGAAAGGGCCCCGGCGCCTGGACGGCGCCGGGGCCCCTCTGCCTGCGGATGGTTCCGGTGGACCTCAGTCGCCGATGAACGGGCCGCCGGTCGGGCTCTTGCGCCAGACGGTGACCACCGACGGCCGCGGCTGGTCGCCGTACGGGAACGTCGAGATCGGGTTGTCCGGCGAGGCGCCGCTGCCCTCACCCGGGTGCTGCACCGCGATGGTGGCGGTCCGGCCGTCCGGCGTGATGAACGGGCCGCAGCACTCGGCGCCGCGCGGCACGGAGGCGAACCGGCGTACGTGGCCCTTGTCGTCGCCCTCGACCGGCATGACGAACAGGCCGTCGGCGATGCTGCTGGCGCCGGGCATGCCGTCGGTGGAGATCCACAGCCGGCCGGCCGGGTCGAAGGCCACGTTGTCCGGGCAGGACATGTGGCTGACCTGCGACTTGTCGTAGCCGTCGTAGTAGGTCGACGGGTCGGACGGGTTGCCGGCCAGCACCAGGATCCGCCACGAGAAGGTGAGCGCCGCCGCGTCGTTGCCGTCCTCGTCGATGCCGACGATGTGGCCCCACTTGTTGTTCAGACGCGGGTTCGGCTCCTCGACCCCGCTGGCCGCGTTGCGTGCGGTGTTGTTCGTCAGCGCGATGACGATGGTGCCGGTCACGGGGTTGCGCTCGACGTCCTCGGGACGGTCCATCTTGGTGGCGCCGACCTTGTCGCCGGCGAGGCGGGTGAACGTCAGCACCTCCTCGACGCTCATGCCGTCGACCTTGCTCTTGCCGCCGACCACGAGCGGCAGCCACTGGCCGGTGCCGTCGAACTC
The DNA here is from genome assembly GCF_003427025.1 of Jiangella endophytica. Classification (GTDB taxonomy): domain Bacteria; phylum Actinomycetota; class Actinomycetes; order Jiangellales; family Jiangellaceae; genus Jiangella; species Jiangella endophytica. The sequence continues at coordinate 133,169 of NZ_QVAI01000017.1, read as the reverse complement.
GCCGTCGGAGGGGAGCTTGCCGGTGCCGTCGATCTCGGACGCCGGGCTGTCGCCGGTGAACTTGGCGACGTAGAGGTCGCCCTCCTCCAGCAGCCGCAGGTTCGAGTCGCGGTCGCGCTTGCTGGTGCCGGGGCGGTACGTGTTCTTGGAGATGAACTTGTACACGTAGTCGAAGCGCTCGTCGTCGCCCATGTACGCGACGGCGCGACCGTCCTCGGCGATGGAGATCGTGGCGCCCTCGTGCTTGAACCGGCCCAGCGCGGTGTGCTTGCGCGGCGTCGAGCTCGCGTCGTACGGGTCGATCTCGACGATCCAGCCGAACCGGTTGGGCTCGTTCGGCTCCTGGGCGAGGTCGAAGCGCTTGTTCGTCTTCTCCCAGCCGCGCTCGGTGCCGGCGGCGGTGCGGATGCCGTAGCGGGCGTAGCGCGCGGCCGTCGTGGGGTCGGTGACGGCCGCGGACGCGCCGAAGTACTGGTTGAAGTTCTCCTCGGCCGTCAGGATGGTGCCCCACGGCGTGGTGCCGCCGGCGCAGTTGTTCAGCATGCCGAGGATCTTCGTGCCGGTGCGGTCGGCGCTGGTCTTCAGCAGGTCGCTGCCCGCCACCGGGCCCGTCACCGCGAACTGGGTCTTGGTGTGGATGCGCCGGTTGAAGCGGCGGCGGCCGCCGACCGGCAGCCACTCGCCGGTCTCGGCGACGCGCTCGATCTCGACCACCGAGCCGCCGTGCGCGGCCTGCGAGACGAGCAGCTGGTCGACCGTGGCCGCGGCGGCGCCGGTCCAGCCGCGGAACATCAGCTCCTCGTTGGTGTACTCGTGGTTCACCCAGAGCAGACCCTTGGTGAAGTTGCGGTCGAGCGGCAGGATCGCCACGAAGTCACAGTTGTAGCCGAACTGCTTCAGCTGCGCGGCCTCGGTCTGGTTCTCGAAGTCGAACTCCGGCGCGCCCGGCAGGATCGGGTCGCCCCAGGCCGCCGTCACCGACCAGTCGTAGCCGTTGGGCACCACGATGGTGTCGAGGGTGTTGTCGCCGACCGAGCGGAAGCCGACCGGGCGGCCGCGCTCGGGCACGTCCGAGAAGTCCGGGTTCGGCGGCTTCGGGCCCGACGACGTCGTGCTCGCGCTCGCCGGCGCGGCGGCTGCGGCCAGCGCACCGCCCCCGACGCCCGAACCGACGACCAGCGCGGCGACGGCGCCGCTGCGCAGCAGGCCGCGGCGCGACATCGCCTTGTTCACCATGTCGCCGAAGTACTCGTTGTCGCTCTCGTTCGGCACCGGGTGGAAGCAGGCGTCGGCGCAGCGGTACTTGCACGTCATGGCGCTGCGGCCGCCATGCACGCCGCCCAGGACGGGCAGCAGGCGGCGGCGCTGGGCGCCTTCGGGTTCGGGCATGGGAGTCCCTTCGTCACTTCTCCGGCACGTTCTCACCAGAACCTAGGAACAGGTGCGAACGGGAGCCACCACATCAGAACGAACAGAAGGTGAAGGACGCATGAGTTAGGCAAGCCTTCGTTAAGCCTCTGACCAGCACACTTGCCCGGAGTGATGGATCATGACCGGACGATCGCCAGCGACCGCGCCGGGACACCGATCCCGACGTGATCGCCTCCGGCTCGTCGGCCCGGTCGTGGCCCGTCTCACCGGTGGGCCGCTGCGGCGGGTCGCGCCGGCCGGTACGTTCCGGACGTCGGTGTGCCGTTTGCGCTGGTGGACGCCGATGATCATCAACGATCGCGTACATCCCTAGGCGTTCTCCCGCTCTGCGAGGCGTGCATGCCTGGTGGAGTGGGAGAACGCCTGGTGAAGTGGTGTGTGAACCGGTGTTCACGGGCGGTTGCGTGCCGCCAGGGCATCAGTGGGCCGTCTCTTGATCACCGTTCTCGCCGCGGCGCGCGCCGACATCAACGGGGCCGGGGCGGCGGCCTGTAGTGGTCGGGGCGACGGCAGCGGTGGCCGGGTCGACGGTGGGCGCGACCGGGTCGACGGTGGGCCGGGTCAAAGCCGGCAGCCGCCAGACCGACGCTGACCGCTGACCCTGCACCGCTGGTTCCGGACAACTCGACCGATGGATCCCGGCACCACGCCCGCGAAGCCCGAGGTGTGCCCAGACCCGCCGCGTCCCCCTGATAGCTGCCCGTTCTGAGACCGTGCGGCCGCGGGTCAAGCGGTCATCGTCGGCGCGAAGCGCCCAAGCAGGTCCGCTTGAGGCGCGGGTGCGCGGCTGAGAAAATGGGCAGCAGGGGGACGGCCAACGGCACGACCCCGACACACGCACGCCCGGCGTACCGAACCGCCCGGCGTACCGAACCGCCCGGCGTACCGAACCGCCCGGCGTACCGAACCACCCGGCGAACCGAACCACCCAGTCACGCCGCCGGCCGAACCGGCACCGCGGCAGAGTGGTGGGACGGGGCCGGCGCCGCGGACGAGGGACGCCGGCCCGCCCTTCCCACCCCCCGGACTCAGTCCCCGATGAACGGGCCGCCGGTCGGGCTCGTGCGCCAGACGGTGACGACGGACGGGCGCGGCTGGTCGCCGTACGGGAACGTCGACGCGGGCGCTTCGGGTGAGGCGCCGTCCTCTTCGCCGGGATGCTGGACGGCGATCAGCGCGGTGCGGCCGTCGGGCGTGATGCACGGCCCGCAGCATTCGGCGCCCACCGGGACCGAGGCGAACCGGCGCAGGTGCCCGGCGTCGTCGCCCTCGAGCGGCATGACGAACATGCCGTCGTTGGCGCCGACCGAGCCGGGCATGCCGTCGGTGGCCAGCCAGAGCCGGCCGGACGGGTCGAACGCGACGTTGTCCGGGCAGCTGATCATGCTGACCTGCGACTTGTCGAAGCCCGCGTAGTACGTCGACGGGTCCTCGGGGTCGCCGGCGACCAGCACGAGCGACCAGGTGAACGACGTGGCGGCCGCGTCGCCGCCGTCCTCGTCCAGGGCGAGGACCTGGCCCCACCGGTTGGTGGCCCGCGGGTTCGCTTCGTCGGCCTGGGCGGGGGTGCGGCGGTCGTTGTTGGTCAGCGCCATGAAGACGGTGCCGGTGACGGGATGCGGCTCGACGTCTTCGGGCCGGTCCATCTTGGTGGCGCCGACGCGGTCTGCGGCCAGCCGGGCGAACACCAGCACCTCCTCGACGCTCATGCCGTCGATCGCGCTCTCGCCGCCCACGACCAGCGGCAGCCACTCGCCGGTGCCGTCGAACAGCCCGTCCGACGGCAGCCGGCCGGAGCCGTCGATCTCGCTCGCCGGGCTGTCGCCGGTGAACCGCGCGACGTAGAGGTCGCCGTCCTCGAGCAGGGTGAGGTTGTGCCGGCGGTCGCGGTCGCTGCCGCCGCCGCGGAACCGGCCGGACGAGACGAACTTGTAGACGTACTCGAACCGCTCGTCGTCGCCCATGTAGACGGCGACCCGGCCGTCGGCCGTCAGCGCCGTCGTCGCGCCCTCGTGCTTGAACCGCCCCAGCGCGGTGAGCTTCTGCGGCGTCGAACGCGGGTCGTACGGGTCGATCTGGCAGATCCAGCCGAAGCGGTTGGGCTCGTTCGGCTCGGTGGCGAGGTCGAAGCGCGGGTCGGCCCGTTCCCAGGCGCGGTCGGTGCCGGCGGTGGTGCGGATGCCGTAGCGGGCGTACCGCGCGGCCGTCGTCGGGTCGGTGATGCCGGTGGACGCGCCGAAGTACTGGTTGACGTTCTCCTCGCCGGTCAGGACGGTGCCCCATGGGGTGGTGCCGCCGGCGCAGTTGTTGAGCATGCCGAGCACCTCGGTGCCGGACGGGTCCGCGGCCGTCCGCAGCAGGTCGCTGCCGGCGGCCGGCCCGGTGACCCGGAACGGGGTGCCGGTGTGGATGCGCCGGTTGTGCCGGCGGCCGCCGCCGGCCGGGCGCCACTCGCCGGTGCCGCCGACCCGCTCGATCTCGACGATCGACCCGCCGTGCGCGGCCATCGCGATGCGCAACTGCTCCACCGTGGCGGCCTCCGCGCCGGTCCAGCCGCGGAACATCAGGTCCTCGTTGGTGTACTCGTGGTTCACCCAGAGCAGCGCACGGTCGAAGCGGCGGTTCAGCGGGTAGACGGCGACGAAGTCGCAGTTGTAGCCGAACTGCTCACGCTGGGCGGCGGCGCTCTGGTCCTCGAAGTCGAACTCCGGCGCGCCGCGCAGCACCGGGTCGCCCCACGCGATGGTGACCGACCAGTCGTACCCGTTCGGGACGACGACGGCGTCGAGCGAGTTGTCGCCGACGGGGCGGAAACCGACCGGGCGGCCGTACTCGGGACCGTCCGGGTGGTCCGGCCTGGGCGGCGTCGCGGCGCCCGCGGCGTCGTCCGCGTCGCTGGACGCGACGGCGGCGAGTGTCCCGGCCGCGCCGGACCCGACGACGACGGCGGCCGCCACCGCCCCGCCGCGGAGCAGCCCGCGCCGGCTGACGGCGGCCTCGACGACGTCGCCGAAGTAGGCGTTGTCGCTGGTGTTGGGTGGTTCGTGTGCGCACGCGTCGGCGCATCGATAGCGGCAGGTCATGGCGCTGCGGCCGCCGCGAGTGGGGTCGAGCAGCGGGAGCAGCCGCCGTCGGCCTGGGTTGTCGTCGTGGTTGGGCATCGGTGTGACTCCCTCAGCCGGGGGCACGAACGTGGTGTCACAGCGTAGGTAAACATTCACCCGTTGGCTACCAAAAAGTCACGAAAGGTACGGCGGCTGGTTCCGGCGTGCTCCGGCGGGCACCCAGGGTGCATGCTGGGAGGCAGGGGAGAGGGGGCCGGCATGGTCACGACGTCGCTGATCGAGCGCATCCGCAGCGGCATCATCGGCGAGGGTGAGGTCCTGCACGGGCCGTACGGCGCGCGCCGCATGACCTACGCCGACTACACCGCGTCGGGCCGGTCGCTCGACTTCATCGAGGACTTCGTCCGCGAGCAGGTGCTGCCGCTCTACGCCAACACACACACCGAGAGCTCCGGCACCGGATTGCAGACCACGCTGCTGCGCGAGGACGCCCGGCGCACCATCCGCTCGTCCGTCGGCGGCACCGAGGAGCACCTGGTGGTGTTCACCGGGTCCGGCGCCACGTCCGCCGTCAACAAGCTGATCGGCATCCTGGAGCTGCGGCTGCCGGCCGGAGCGCCCAAGCGCCACGGCGTCCTCTACGACGTCCCGCAGAACCGGCCGGTGGTGTTCGTCGGGCCGTACGAGCACCACTCCAACGAGCTGCCGTGGCGCGAGACCATCGCCGACGTCGTCGCCGTCGACACCGACGCCGACGGCCACATCGACCTGCGCCAGCTCGACGACCTCCTGCGCGCCTACGCCGACCGGCCGCTGCGCATCGGCAGCTTCTCCGCCGCGTCCAACGTCACCGGCGTGCTGACGAACACCGAGCGCATCGCGGCGCTGCTGCACGAGCACGGCGCGCTGTCGTTCTGGGATTACGCCGCCGCCGCGCCGTACGTCCCGATCCGCATGGCCGAGAGCGCGCCCGGCGCCGGCGACCACAAGGACGCGATCTTCCTGTCGCCGCACAAGTTCGTCGGCGGGCCGCAGACTCCGGGCGTGCTGGTGGTCGACCGCGCGCTGGTGCGCAACCAGGTCCCGACCGTCCCCGGCGGCGGCACCGTCGAGTTCGTCAGTCCCGACGAGCACCGCTACCTCGACGACCCGGTCGCCCGCGAGGAGGGCGGCACGCCGGCCATCGTCGAGTCGATCCGGGCGGGGCTGGTGTTCGGGCTCAAGGACGCCGTCGGCACCGACCTCATCCAGGAGCGCGAGGAGGCCCACTGGCGATACGCGCTGCGTCGGTGGAACGACGTGCCGCAGGTCGACGTGCTCGGCAACCGCGACGTCCCGCGACTGTCGATCGTGTCGTTCCGCATCCGCCACGGCGACCGCTTCCTGCACCACAACTTCGTCGTCGCGCTGCTCAACGACCTGTTCGGCATCCAGGCGCGGGGCGGCTGCTCGTGCGCCGGTCCGTACGGCCACCGGCTGCTGTCCGTCGGGCCCGACGAGTCGAGGGGGTTCCGCGACGTCGTCGGCGTCGGCTGCGAGGGCATCAAGCCCGGCTGGACCCGGCTGAACTTCAACTACTTCGTCTCCGACACCGTCCGCGACTACCTCGTCGACGCGGTGGCGCTGATCGCCGCCGACGGGTACCGCCTGCTGCCCGACTACGGGTTCGACCCGCACACCGGGCTGTGGCGGCACCGCGAGGGGACGTCGCGGCCGCCGGTCCGGCTCACCGGGCTGCGCTACGGCGACGACGGCGCACTGATCGGAGCCGAGCGGCACGAGCGGGTGGGCGAAGACGTGCTCGCCGCGCACCTGTCCGACGCCCGCGCGGTGCTGGCCGGCCGGCCCGGCACCCTCGAGGAGGGTCCGACCGGGCTCTCGGACGAGTTCGAGGCGCTGCGCTGGTTCGTGCTGCCGCCGTCGTGCGTGCTGGCGGGGGACCGGTCGGTCGAGGTCCTCGTCGACGACCGCTGCGCCCGCCCCTGACGCGGCCGTCGGCCCGCGCGACGGCCCCGCCCGTCCCGCCCTCCCTCCCGTCCCGCCCGCCCGCCCCGAGTTGATCTTGGAGTTGTTCGGCCATTGCGGTCCGAAATGCCCGATAGATGGCCGAACAACTCCAAGATCAACTCGGGGCGGGCTGGGGGGCTGGGGCTGGCGGCGGGGGCTGAGGGCTGGGGGCTGGCGGCTCAGGAGAGCAGCCACGCCAGCGCGACGAGTGCCTGGCCGGCCGCCTGGGCCAGGGCGAAGCGCGTCAGCGTCGGGCGCAGGGCCGCCCATTCCACCGTCGCCCGCGGCGGCACGACGGCGGCCAGCGCGGCCGTGACGTGGGTGGCGTGCGCGCCGAGGACGGCGAGGCTCAGCCAGCCGCTGATCGACCCGTCGGCGGCCAGCCCGCACAGTGTGCAGAGCGCGAGGAACGCGGTCGCGGCGTGCGAGGCCGGTATCGCGGTCGTCGAGCCGCCCACCAGCAACGCGAGCAGTAGCACGAACGGCGACACCGACGTCCAGCCGCCGACCGCCAGCACCGTCACCAGGACGGCCACCGCGAGCACCGGGCGCAGCGCCCATCCCGGCAGCGCCGGGCCGAGGGCGCCGGGCGCCGCCGCCGCGGTCACCGTCGCACCCCGCGGGCGAGCAGCCGCAGCCGGGCCAGGCTGAGCCCGAGCGCCGCCGGATCGGCCGCGCTCACCGGCACACCGGCCGCCTCCAACGCGCGGATCCGCTCCTGCCGCTCGGCCAGCACCAGCCGTGCGGCGATCGTGGTGGCGGCGTCGGCCGCGTCGAGGACCAGCGGCGTCGGCAGCACATCGACGGCGAGCACCGGGTGTCCGCGCCGGCGCCAGGTGACGGCGAGTGTGGCCGGCGCGTCGTCGAGGAAGACCGAGGTGACGACGATGATCGCGCCCTGAGGCAGGCGCGGGGCGTGCCGTGGAGCCGGCAGCGCGTCGCCGGAGCCGGGGCGCCGCGTGTGCCGGGCGAGGTGGGTGCGCAGCCGCAGCAGGTGCCGTCGGCCGCTGCCCAGGTGAACGGGGTCGAGCGGGCGGGCGAGGTCGAGTACGCCGACGCGGTCGCCGTGGACGATGTAGGCGGCCGCGACCGACGCGACGGTGTCGACTGCGACGTCGATGCTGGTGCGGCTCGGCGGCTGGTCGTGCTCGCCGACCTCGAGCCAGGCCGCGACGTCGGCCGGCAGGTCGTAGCGGTTGTCCAGGCAGCAGACGACGTCCGCGTCGGCATCGACCAGCGTGTGCCGCGTGTACAGCGTCTCGCGCGGGCCGGCCTGGCGCGCCGTCACCCGCCAGTCGATGCGTCGCATCCGGTCGCCGGGCTGGAACGGCGACACGTCGTGCAGTTCGGTGCCCTCGCCTGGACGGCGGGTGCGGTGCGCGCCGACCATGCCGGCCGGTCGCGGCGGCAGCGGGCCGGGCGGCAGCGCGGCGGTGACCGCCGGCAGCACCTGCGCGGTGTACGGCGCGCCCGGCACCGGACCCGCGACCAGCAGGCCGTCGGCGGTGGCCGCGAGGTGGTCCGGCCGGGCCAGCTGCTGCGCGCCCCACCGCGGCGCCGTCACCTCGACGACCAGCTGCCGCGTGCCGTCGGCGGGCGCGGCGACGGTGACGACGTCGGCGTCGCCGTCCGCCTCGGCCGCCGGGAGCACCGTCGTCACCAACTGCGCGTCCGACGGCCCGACACTGACGGCGACCGGGGCGGGGAGTCCGGCGTCGAGGATCCGCGGGCCGATGGCGCGCACGTCGGGCGGTGGCCGCCGCGCCCGCCGTTCGGCCGCCGTCCCCAGCGCCAGCGCGGTGCCGACGACCAGCGGGACGCCGAGCAGGACGAGGTCGGCGCGGCCCAGCGCCAGGCCGGCCGCCGCGAGCAGCGCCGGCAGCAACAGCGAGCGGGCCAGCGCGGGGCTGGCCCGCCAGACGTAGTCGCGGGTCATCGGCCCGACGCCGGTCCGGGCACCTGCCCCAGCACCTCGGCGACGATGTCCGCGGTGCTCAGCCGCGTGGTCCACGCCTCCGGCGTGAGGGTCAGCCGGTGCGCCAGCGCGGGCACCGCGACCTCCTTGACGTCCTCCGGCAGCACGTAGTCGCGGCCGTCGAGGACCGCGAGCGCCCGTGCGGCCAGCAGCAGCGCCAAGGACCCACGCGGCGACGCGCCCACCTCGACCGCGCGGTGCCGCCGGGTCGCCGCGGCGAGGTCGACGCAGTAGGCGACGATCGACGGGTCGGCGTCGACGCCCTCGACCCCGCCCTGCAGCCCGCGCACCGTCTCGGCGTCGACGACCGCCTCGACCTCGGCCGCCTCCTGCCGCCGGGCGATGCGGCGGGCCAGCACCTGCGCCTCGTCCGGCGGCTCCAGGTAGCCGGCCGACAGGCGCAGCATGAAGCGGTCCAGCTGCGCCTCCGGCAGCGGATAAGTGCCCTCGTACTCGACCGGGTTCGACGTCGCCAGGACGTGGAACGGCCGAGGCAGTGCGAACGTCCGCCCCTCCACCGTCACCTGCCGCTCCGCCATCGCCTCCAGCAGCGCCGACTGCGTCTTGGGCGGCGTCCGGTTGATCTCGTCGGCCAGCAGCAGCCCGGCGAACACCGGGCCCGGGCGGAAGCCGAACTCGCGGGTGCCGGGGTCCCAGACGAACGACCCGGTGACGTCGCCCGGCAGCAGGTCGGGCGTGCACTGGAGTCGGCGGAACTCCAGCCCCAGGGCCGCCGCGAGACTGCGCGCGGCCAGCGTCTTCCCCAGCCCTGGGACGTCCTCGAACAGGACGTGCCCGCCGGCCAGGACCGCGGCGAGCGCCAGGCGAAGCGTCCGCCGCATCCCGACGACGGCCGTGCCGACCCCGTCGAGGACGGCCGAGCCCACCCGGGCCACGTCGGCGACGGAGAGGGCGGTGCTGCTGGACGTCGTCATGGACCGGCTCCTTCGGGTTGATCGAGTCGTTCGATCGCGCTCACCACGACGTCGACGTCGTGCAGACTGGGTCGCATCGCCGGCGCCGACAGCGCCGCGTGCACGTCCGGCCCGAGCCTCTCGGCCGCCCGGGGGTCGTCCCACTCCAGGCCCAGACGGCGCAGCCGCGCGACGGCGAGGGTGCGCAGCCGGCGCTGCAGCGCCGGGTCGTGGTCGTTCTGGAAGCGGCGCAGCCGGTTGGCCAGCCGCCACACCTGGCCGGAGCCGCCGCCGGACCGGGGCCGCGGGCGGTGCGGCCAGCTGCCGTACCAGCCGGGCGGGATGCTCAGCACCGCCAAGGTCCCGGCCGTCACGCACGCGCCGATGAGGATCGGCCGCGGCCCCTGCACGCCGAACACCCAGGCCACCGCGCCCGCGGCGAGGCCCAGCAGCATCGCCTGGACGACCACCCGGCGGCTCAACGCGCCTCCGCCGTCCCGATCGTCCCCACCACCAGGTCGAGTGCCCGCCGGGCCCGCTCGACGTCGCCGGCGCCGAGGTCGGGCCGCGCCGCGAACCTGGCCCGGTGGTACAGCCCGAGCAGCGTGGCCACCGCCTCCTCGTCCGCATGATGCCGCCGCAGCAGCGCGGCGGTGAACTCGGTCGGCGTCTGCGCCGGTGCCCGGGGCGCCCCGCTGCCCGCCGCCGCCGACTCCAGCGCCAGCCAGGCCGCGATGACCGCCGCCGCGGCGTCCGGCGCGGGCCCGGCCAGCGCCGTCGCGGCCGAACGGGCGCCGTCGCGCAGGTCCGCCGCCTCGTCCGCCGGGCCGGCGGGTGCCTCGACCAGGCCGCCGAGCGTGGTCCGCCGGCGGGCCATCCGACGACGCAGCTCGGGCAGCAGCCGGCGCAGTACGTAGTAGATCAGGTACGCGGCCGCGGCCACCGCGACAACCAGCACGACCGGCCACGGCACGTCGAACCCGCCGCCGGTCTCGTCGTCGGGCAGTGGCGCCGCGGTCTGCCCCAGGTCGGCCGTGGGCGGCGGCGGGAGCGGCTCGACGTCCGACGACCCCGGCTCACCGCTGAACCAGCGGGGCGTCTGGACGTCGGCCGGGCCCGCGGCCAGCGCGAGCACCACGACGAGAGCCGCCACGGCGACCACCGCGGCGGCCAGCGGCCCGCCGGTGGAACGTCGCCCGGACCAGTGCATTGGTGCAATCGTCGCACATCGCTCAAGGCCGTTCGCCCCTGCGGCACCAAACGCGGGTAGCGTACGTTGATGATCCGTCGGATCCCTTCGAACACCAGGTGAGTCATGGCCGTGCAGGAGAAAGAACACCTCGAGGACGCCGAGTTCGAGCTGCCCGAGACGCGCGCCTCGATCAAGGTCCTCGGCTGGCTGCTGTCCATCGGCGGCTCGATCGGGCTGTTCGCGTCGGCGATGCTCATCATCGAGCGCGTGCGGCTGCTCGAGGACCCCAGTTACACACCCTCCTGCAGTTTCAACCCGGTCGTCACCTGCGGCACGGTCATGGAGAGCTGGCAGGGGTCGCTGTTCGGCTTCCCGAACCCGGTCATCGGCGTGGCCGCGTTCCCCATCGTCATCACCGCCGGCGTCGTCGCGCTGGCCGGCGCCAAGCTGCCGCGCTGGTTCTGGCTCGGCCTCAACGCCGGCGCGCTGGGTGGCGCGGTGTTCGTCACCTGGCTGTTCACCCAGACCACCTACTACATCGGCGCGCTGTGCCCGTACTGCATGGTGGTGTGGGCGGTCACCATCCCGATCTTCGTCTACACGACCGGCTACAACCTCTCCGAAGGGCACCTCAAGGCGCCCGCGTGGCTGCGCCGGGCGGTCGTCGACAGCCGCGGGCTCATCGTCACGGTCTGGTTCCTGATCCTCGCGATCCTCATCACCATCGAGTTCTGGGACCGCTGGTACCTCGTGTTCTGACGCTTCTCAATGGTGGTGGCCCGCGGGGACGTCGCCGCGGGCCACTGCCGCGTCGTGGCTGGCCTTGGCCCGCTCGGCCAGCTCCAGCAGGCCGTCGGCGTCGCGCGCCATCTGCCGGTACCGGGGGCCGAGCGCGATGATCTGCTCCTTCTCGTCCACCAGACACTGGAAGATCCGCTCCCGCTCGGCCGGGTCGGCGGTGTATTCGGAGTCCAGGTAGGCGGTCGCGTGCCGGCGGGCGTTGGCGATCGCCGTCTGGGCCCGGCCGGTGCGGCTGACCAGCGACGCCACCACCGTCACCACCAGCACGACCACGATGACGCCGAGCGACAGGCCCGTGCTGAGCTCGCCCACCTCGACCGGCTCGCCGTTGTTGACGAACGGCAGGTTGTTCTCGTGCAGGGCGTGCAGGATCAGCCGCACGCCGATGAAGCCCAGGATCACGGCCAGCCCGTACGCCAGGTAGATCAGCCGGTCCAGCAGACCGTCGATGAGGAAGTACAGCTGCCGCAGGCCGAGCAGCGAGAACGCGACGGCGGTGAACACCAGGTACACGTTCTGCGTCAGCCCGAAGATCGCCGGGATCGAGTCCAGCGCGAACAGCACGTCGGTGCCGGCCAGCGCCACCATCACCAGGACCAGCGGCGTCATCGCACGGCGGCCGTCGCGGACGGTGAACAGCCGGCCGTCCTCGTAGTCGTCGGTGGTGTGGAAGAACCGCCGGGCCAGGCGGACGGCGATGTTCTCGCCCTCGTCGGGCTCGCCGCCGCGCGGCTTGAGCATGTTGCCCGCCGTCACCAGCAGCACCAGCCCGAACACGTAGAACACCCAGGCGAACGTGGTGATCAGCGCCGACCCGACGAAGATCAGTGCGGAGCGGGCGATCAGCGAGAACGTGATGCCGAACAGCAGCGCCTTCTGCTGGTACTCCCGCGGCACGCGGAAGCTGTGCAGGATCACCAGGAAGACGAACAGGTTGTCGACCGACAGCGCCTTCTCGGTGAGGTAGCCGGCGAAGTACTCCGTGCCCATCGCCGTGCCGCCGAACACCAGGACGCCCACCCCGAAGACGACCGCGATGCCGACGTACAGGGCCGACCACACGGCGGCCTCGCGCAGCGTCGGGACGTGCGCCTTCCGGACGTGGACGACGTAGTCGAAGGCCAGCAGCGCGGCGATGCCGGCCACCGTCAGCGTCCACACCCAGCCGGGGACGTCCATGCCGTCACCCTAGAGGCGTCGGGCGCGCGTGTGCGCTATCCTGACAATGTGCGAGGCTTGCTGCTCCTTATCGGGCCGCGCTGACTGGTAGCGGACGCCCTCCAGCGGCGTCACGTCGGCGCGGCTGACCCCTCCTGCGTGAGGGGTCTTTTCTTGTTCCGGGGCCCGACACCACAGATGAGGGACGAATTCCGATGAGCCAGATGCAGACCGGCACGACCACGCCGCCGGCCGACGACGCGCCCTACCGCTATACCGCGGAGGTGGCCGGCCAGATCGAGCAGCGCTGGCAGGACCGCTGGGAGCACGAGGGCACCTTCGACGCCCCCAACCCGTCCGGCCCGCTGGCCGAGCCGGGCACCGAGCTGCCCGAGCGCAAGTTCTTCGTCATGGACATGTTCCCGTACCCGTCCGGCAGGGGCCTGCACGTCGGTCACCCGCTGGGCTACATCGCCACCGACGTGTTCGGCCGCTACCGCCGCATGCTGGGCGACAACGTCCTGCACGCGCTGGCCTACGACGCGTTCGGGCTGCCGGCCGAGCACTACGCCGTCCAGACCGGGCAGCACCCGCGCAAGACCACCGAAGAGAACATCGCCACCATGCGCCGGCAGCTGCGCCGGCTGGGGCTGGCGCACGACAACCGGCGCACGTTCGCGACCATCGACCCCGGCTACGTCCGCTGGACGCAGTGGATCTTCCTGCAGATCTTCGAGTCCTGGTACGACGACGAGCAGGGGCGTGCGCGGCCCATCGCGGAGCTGGTGTCCGAGTTCGAGAGCGGCGCGCGGCCGGTGCCCGGTGGCGCGTCGTGGGCCTCGCTGAGCGACGTCGAGCGCCGTGGCATCGTCGACGACCACCGGCTGGCGTACGTGTCCGAGTCGCCGGTCAACTGGTGCCCCGGGCTGGGCACGGTGCTGGCCAACGAGGAGGTCACCGCCGACGGCCGCAGCGAGCGCGGCAACTTCCCGGTGTTCAAGCGCAACCTGCGCCAGTGGATGATGCGCATCACCTCTTACGCCGACCGCCTGATCGACGACCTGGACCGCATCGACTGGCCCGACAAGGTCAAGACCATGCAGCGCAACTGGATCGGCCGCTCCACCGGGGCGAACGTCCGGTTCACCACCGAGGCCGGCGAGCTGGAGGTCTTCACCACGCGCCCCGACACCCTGTTCGGCGCGACGTTCATGGTGGTGGCGCCCGAGCACCCGCTGGTCGACGCGCTGACGCCGGCGGCCTGGCCGGCGGCGACGAAGGACGCCTGGACCGGCGGGCACGCGACGCCTCACGACGCCGTCGCCGCCTACCGCGCGCAGGCCGCCGCGAAGACCGAGGTCGAGCGGCAGACCGAAGGCCGCGACAAGACCGGAGTGTTCACCGGCTCGTTCGCCGTCAACCCGGTGAACGGCGCGCACATCCCGGTGTTCGTCGCCGACTACGTGCTGATGGGCTACGGCACCGGCGCCATCATGGCGGTGCCCGGCCAGGACGAGCGCGACTGGGAGTTCGCCGAGCGGTTCGACCTGCCGATCATCCGCACGGTGCAGCCGTCCGACGGCTTCGACGGTGAGGCGTTCACCGGCGACGGCCCGGCGATCAACTCCGCCAACGACGAGATCTCGCTGGACGGCCTGGGCGTCACCGAGGCGAAGGCCGCGATCATCGCGTGGCTGGAGTCGAAGGGCGCCGGCGAGGGCACGGTCACCTACCGGCTGCGCGACTGGCTGTTCAGCCGGCAGCGCTACTGGGGCGAGCCGTTCCCCGTCGTCTACGACGAGAACGACCAGCCCATCGCCATCCCCGATCACCTGCTGCCGGTCGAGCTGCCCGAGGTGCCCGACTACACGCCGCGCACCTACCCGCCGGACGCCGCTGACACCATGCCCGAGCCGCCGCTGGCCCGCGTCCCCGAATGGGTCGACGTCGAGCTGGACCTGGGCGACGGCCCGAAGCGCTACCGCCGAGACACCAACACCATGCCCAACTGGGCCGGGTCGTGCTGGTACGAGCTGCGCTACCTGGATCCCACCAACACCGAGCGGCTGGTCGACCCCGAGGTCGAGCAGTACTGGATGGGCCCGCGCGCCGACGGCGACGCCGGCGGCGTCGACCTGTACATCGGCGGCGTCGAGCACGCCGTGCTGCACCTGCTGTACTCCCGTTTCTGGCACAAGGTGCTGTTCGACCTGGGCCACGTGTCCAGCGAGGAGCCGTTCCACAAGCTGTTCAACCAGGGCTACATCCAGGCCTACGCCTACGTCGACGCGCGTGGCGTGTACGTCCCCGCCGACCAGGTCGTCGAACACGACGACGGCTACACGTTCCAGGGCGAGCCGGTCACCCGCGAGTACGGGAAGATGGGCAAGAGCCTGAAGAACATGGTCACGCCCGACGAGATGTACCGCGACTACGGCGCCGACACCTTCCGCGTCTACGAGATGTCCATGGGACCGCTGGACCTGTCCCGGCCCTGGGAGACTCGCGCCGTCGTCGGGTCACTGCGGTTCCTGCAGCGGGTCTGGCGCAACATCGTCTCCGAGCAGTCGGGCGAGGTCGTCGTCGGCGCCGCTCCGGCCGACACCAAGACCCTGCGGGCGCTGCACCGCACCATCGACGCCGTCCGCACCGACATGGAGGCCATGCGGTTCAACACCGCCATCGCCCGCATGATCGAGCTGAACAACCACCTGACCAAGCTGGACACCGTTCCCCGCGAGGTGGCCGAGGCGCTGGTGCTGATGCTGGCGCCCATCGCCCCGCACATCTCGGAGGAGCTGTGGTCGCGGCTGGGTCACGCGGAGTCGCTGGTGCGCGAGCCGTTCCCGTCGGCCGATCCCGCGTACCTGGTCGACGAGACCGTCACCTGCGTCGTCCAGGTCGCCGGCAAGGTCCGCGACCGGCTGGAGGTGCCGCCGTCGATCGCCGACGACGAGCTGCGCGAACTGGCGCTGGCGTCCGAGGCGGTGCAGCGGTCACTGGACGGCCGGCCCGTCCGCACGGTCGTCGTGCGGGCGCCCAAGCTGGTCAACGTCGTCCCGGGCTGACGTCCCTTGACGGGGCGGGTCGCGATCGTCACCGACTCGACGGCACACCTGGCCGCCGGCGACGTCGAGGCGCACGGCATCCGGGTGGTGCCGCTACAGGTGGTCGTCGACGGTGTCGCCGTCGACGAGTGGGCGCCGGGCGCTGACGTCGGTTTCAGGGTCCGGCCCGGCGGTTCAGCCGGCGGCGGCGTGGCTGGTGGCGGTCAGCCCGGCGGGATGGCCGGCGACAGCCCGGCGGGCGGCGCCGGTGCCGCGGCCGGCGCGTCCGCTACGCATCGTGCCCCCTCGGGGGCGCCGTTCCATCGCGGCGGTGTCGCCGTCGAACCGCGCTTCGGTCCCCGCGAAGTGGCCGACGCGCTGCGGGCGCACGTCCCCGTGACCACGTCGCGGCCCAGCCCGCGAGCGTTCCTCGACGTGTACGAGTCGGCGGCCGCCGAGGGCTACGCCGACGTCGTCTCGGTGCACATCTCCGGCAGCCTGTCCGGGACGGCCGACGCGGCCCGGCTCGCCGCGCGCGACGCGCCGATCCCGGTGCATGTGGTCGACTCCCGGTCGCTGGGCATGGGGCTCGGGTTCGCCGTCCTCGTGGCCGCGTCGGCGGCGGAGCGCGGGCTGACGGCCGACGAGGTGGCCTCGCTCGCCCTCGACCGCGCCGTCCGTTCGTCCGCCTTCTTCTACGTCGACACCCTCGAGTACCTGCGCCGCGGTGGCCGGGTCGGCGCCGCCTCGGCCGTGGTGGGCACGGCGTTGGCGATCAAGCCGCTCCTCCACCTCCGCGACGGCTGGGTGGACCTCCTCGAGAAGGTCCGCACGTCCGCGCGGGCCCGCGCCCGCCTCGAAGACCTCGCCGTCGAGCGCGCCCTGGCTGCCGGCGGCCGGGTCGACCTCGCCGTCCACCACCTCGACAACGCCGCCCGCGCCGACGAACTGGCCGCCCGCCTCACCGACCGCCTCCCTTCCGTGCGTTCCATCGTCGTCACCGAGGTTGGCGCCGTCATCGGTGCCCATGTCGGGCCTGGGCTGCTGGCGGTCGTGGTCAGCCCGCACTGAGGCGCCTCCTGCTGCCGGCTGTGGCCGGTCCGCGCTGACGATCTTCTTCCGCCTGCCTTGGCCAGGCCCGGTCGAGCAGTTCGGCAACGCCTGGACGGTCCTCCAGGACCCCGAAGGCAACGAGTTCTGCGTCGGCTGACCCCGTTCCGCAGCTCGTCGCCGGCGTGCGCGAGAGTGAGCCGCCTCGTCGCCCCGGGGCGCGTGTGCCGGTCGGTCCACAGCCCTGACCAGTTCCTTCAGTTGTCCACAAACCCCGCTTTCGGTGGCCGTCGCGGTCGGTGCGGCGACCTAGCGTCGCAGGCATGCGATCGTTCCGTTCCCGCCCCGTCGACGACCACACGGCGGCGCTCGCCCGTTCCCGCGTAGCGCACGTCGCCGGTCGACGCTGGGCTGGCCGAACGGAGCCCGCTGCCGAGTTCGAACCGCCCGGCTGGCAGGACGAGCCGGACACCCCGCCCTGGGAACAACTGGTCGACCCGGGACCGCCGGTGGACCAGGAACGGCCGGTGGACCAGGAACGGCCGGTCGACCCGGAACGGCCGGTCGACCCGGAACTGGCGGCCGACCCGTTGGCTGTGTCGGCATCACAGCGCGTGCGGCCGCGGGAGGCAACGCTCCTGGGCGCACCAGCGAACGCCTCGAGGCGGGCGTGGCCACGAACAGCCGAATCAGCGCCGAGGACGGTGCGGGCCGCGCAGCCTGCGCAGCCCGCGCGGCCCCGGAACGCGGAGCCCGCGGGCGCACGACCAGTCGCGTCGAGGCCACCCTGGGCACGACCGGCCCACTCGGGTCGGCCCACGGCGCGACCCGCCCACTCGGCCGAGTCGGCTGACTCGTCGGCGGAGGCGGTGCCGCCGGCGGCGCGGTCGGGCGTTGCGGCGCCACCGCCCACACAGACCCCAGATCCGGCACCGTCGGCACCGGTGGTGCGCTTCGGGCGGCTGGGGCTGGAGCGGATCCAGCTCGCCGTCATCGTGCTCGTCGTGCTCATCGGAGCGATCGGCGCGGCCGTCCTGTTCCTGCGGGCTCGGCCGGAGGTCGTGCCCATCGAGCCCGAACTCGTTGCCACCGGCACACCCGTCGCCGGGACCACGCCACCGGCCGACACACCCGACCCAACAGCGCCGTCGGCCGAGGCGCCCGCCGACGGCGCGCCGCCGAATCAACCGGGTGCCCCGGCCACGGGCACAGCCGCTCCGATCATCGTCCACGTCGCCGGCCTCGTGGCCCGCCCCGGCGTCGTCGAGCTTCCGTCCGGCTCCCGGGTCGTCGACGCCATCGACGCGGCCGGCGGCGCGACGCCCGACGCGGACCTGACCCCGATCAACCTCGCCCGCGTCCTCGCCGACGGCGAGCAGGTCCTCGTCACCGCCGATCCGCCTCCAGCCGCGCCGCCCGCGCAGCCCGCTCCACCCGCCGGCGACCCGCCCGAGGCGACGTCGTCCAGACCCGTCAGCCTCAACTCCGCGACCGCCGCCGAGCTCGAGTCCCTGCCCGGAATCGGCCCCACGCTCGCCGGCCGCATCCTCGACTGGCGCGAGCAGAACGGGCGGTTCACCAGCATCGACGAGCTACGCGAGGTCTCCGGCATCGGCGAGCAACGGTTCGCCGAACTGGAACCCCTGGTGACGCTGTGAGTCGCCCCCCAGCCCCAGGCATGCCCACCCCGCCGCGTGCGGGCAGAGCACGCGCTCGCGGCGCGGCGTCGGGCTCGGCCCTCCCGGCCGTGCGCCCAGCTGCGGCGGACGGCGCGGCGAGCGCGACGGGTCGTCCTTCGGTGTCCGGTCCTCGGCGCTGGGCGACACGGTCGAGGTCGTCGGGCTCGATCCAGGCGGGCGCCGCGCTGCGAGCCTCCGCCCCGGCCGACCCGCCGGCGGAGCCGGAGGCCGCCGAACCACTCGATCTGCGCCTCGTCCCCGCGGCGCTCGGACTCTGGCTCGGCGCGCTGGCCGGGGTGCTGGTCCACTGGCGGGTCGGCCTCGTCGGCTGCACGATCGCCGTCGTCGTCACCGGGGCGATCCTGCTTCACACCCGCCCGCGGGACGCCGATCGAAAGCCGCCCAGCCGCCAACGCCACCATGGCGCGCCTGCGCCACCCGGCGGCGGCCAGCGGACCGCCGACGCTCAGCGATCCGCCGGCGTTCAACGCGTCGCCGACCAGCGCCCACGCCCGAGCCCGAGCCCGAGCCGCAGGCTCCCGGCCGGCGGCCACCCGGGTGACGACGGTCCACCAGACGTCGCCCGCGCACCTGGCGTCGCCCGCGCACCTGGCGTCGCCCGCGCACCTGGTGGCACCCGCTTCTCCGGCGGCCGGCCACCTGATGGCACCCGACTCTCTGACGACCGCCGCCCGCGCGGCGGAGTCCGCAGCCGACGAGGCAGACGACTGCCGCCTGCCGGTCGGCGCGCTCTCGTCGCCGCGACGCTCTGCCTGGTCGCCGGGTTCGCCGTCGGGGCGGCTCGGGCGGCGCCGGTCTGGGACGGGCCCGTCACCACGCTCGCCGCCGTCGGCGCGCACGTCGAGCTCGAGGGCGTCGTTGCCCGCGATCCCGTGCTGCGACGCAGCGGCCCGGCCGGCGAGGAGGCCGCTGCCACGGAGTACGTCGTCGGCCGGCTCCACGTCGACCACGTCACCGGCCGTGGCCGCTCCCACGACGTCTCCGTGCCGGTGCTGCTGGTCAGCGGCGACGTCCACTGGGCCGACCTGCTGCCGGGCCAGCGGATCAGTGTGGCGGGCCGGCTCGAGTCCACCGACCACCCGCGCGACGACGTCGCCGCGGTCTTTCGCCCGTACACCGGACCCGACGAGCGCGCGACCGGCCCGCCCAGCGCCGCCAGCCGCGCGACCGAGCCGTTCCGAGCCGGCCTCCGCGAGGCCGTGTCCGGGGTGCCGTCCGATCCGCGCGGGCTGGTGCCGGGCCTAGTCATCGGCGACGAGTCGCTGCTGGCCGACGATCTGCGCGACGCGATGTTGATCGCCGGGCTGACACACCTGACCGCTGTGTCGGGCACGAACGTCGCGATCGTCCTGGTGGTCGCGCTCGGGTTGGCCCGCTGGCTGGGCGTCCGCGGCTACGTACTGCCCGTCGTCGGCGTGGTGTGCGTGCTCGGGTTCGTGTTGCTCGCGCGGCCGGAGCCGAGCGTCCTGCGCGCCGCCGCGATGGGCCTGGTCGCCGTCGTCGGGCTGACGGTCGCCGGGCGGCGGCGCGGGCTGCCCACGCTGGCCGCCGCGGTGATCGTGCTGGTGCTGCTCGATCCCTGGCTGGCCCGCAGCGCCGGGTTCGCGCTGTCCGTGCTGGCGACGGCCGGCATTCTGCTCCTCGTACCGGCCTGGACCCGGTCACTGGCATGGCTGCCACGGCCGCTGGCGGTTGCGATCGCCGTGCCGCTGGCCGCGCAGGTCGCCTGCACGCCGATCGTGCTCGGGCTGTCCGGGCAGCTCAGCCTGGCAGCGCTGCCGGCGAACATGCTCGCCGCTCCCGCTGTGGCGCCGGCGACGGTGTTCGGCGCGGCTGCTGCGGTGGTGAGCCCGATCCTGCCGCCCGTCGCGACGGGGTTCGCCTGGCTGGCCGCGCTCCCGGCCTGGTGGATCGCCGCCGTCGCACGATGGTTCGCCGATCAGCCCGGCGCCGTTCTGCCGTGGCCGCCGGGCGCCGGCGGCGTGGTGGCGGCCGTCGTCCTGGCGGTGGTCGGGCTGCTGGCGCTGCCGATGCTGCTGCGCCGCCCGCTCATCACCGCGGTCGCGGGGACGGTCCTGGTGATCGGCCTGCTGAAAGCGGTCCCGACGCCGGGCTGGCCGCCGCCCGGCTGGCTGGTCGTCGCCTGCGACGTGGGTCAGGGCGACGCGCTCGTGCTGCGGGCCGGCGACCGGTCCGCCGTCGTCGTCGACACCGGGCCGGAACCGCGGCTCGTGCGGCGTTGCCTCGACGGGCTCGGCGTGCGGCAGGTGCCGCTGCTGATCCTGACCCACTTCCACGCCGATCACGTCGGCGGGCTCGACGGCGTACTGGCCGGTCGCGACGTGAGCCGGGCTCTCGTCTCACCGCTCGACGATCCGCCCGAGGCCGCCGACGGTGTCCGGCGCCGGCTCGCCGCGGCGGGCGTCCCGGCGTCGGCGCCGCGGGTCGGCGACCGGCTCCAGGTGGGGGAGCGGCTCTGGCTGGACGTGCTCGCGCCCGGCCGCCTGATCGAGACCTCGGAATCGGAGTCGAACAACGCCAGCATCGTCGCCGAGGCCGACGTCGACGGCGTCAGCGTGCTGCTGACCGGCGACATCGAGCCGACGGCGCAGCGGTCCCTGATGCGATCCGCGCCCGAGCTGGACGTCGACGTGCTCAAGGTCGCCCACCACGGGTCACCGCACCAGGACGCCGGTCTGCTCACGGGTGTCGACGCGCGGCTGGCGCTGATCAGCGTCGGCGAGAACACGTACGGCCACCCGTCGCCTCGCGTACTCGACGCGCTTCGCGACAGCGGCGTCCGGGTCTACCGGACCGACGAGCACGGCAGCATCGCCGTCGTCCGTGGCGGCGACGGAGAGCTCGGTGTGGTGACCGGCGGGCCGAGGGCGGGACCGGCGCCGCGGCGATCGGTGCGTGGGCACGGACGTTGTCGGCGGGACGTGACATGCTGTGTGGCGATATGGCTGCGCTATCGACCGACCCCCTCGTCCCGGTCACCCTCGTCTTCGGCCCGGAGGCGCTGCTGGCAGAGCGGGCAGCGGGCGCCGTCGTCAAGGCGGCGCGCGCCGCCGACTCCGACTCCGACGTGTCGCAGGTGTCCGGCTCCGAGCTGACCGCTGGAGCCCTGGCCGAGCACGTCAGCCCGTCGCTCTTCGCCACCCGCCGCGTGCTGCTGGTCAACGACGTTCAGGACGTCAGCGAACCGGTCGGCGAGGTGCTGGTGGGTTACGTGACCACGCCCATCGAGGGCATCCACGTGGTGCTGCTGCACCCCGGCGGCGTCAAGGGCAAGAAGCTGCTCACCGCGCTGCGCAAGGCCGGCGTCCACGAGGTCGCGGCCGAGCGGTTGACGCGCCCCGACGACCAGGTCTCGTTCGTGCGGGCCGAGGTTCGCCGCAACGGCGGCCGCATCGACGAAGCCGCGGCGCGGCAGCTGGTCGAATCGGTCGGCGCCGACCTGCGTGGGCTGGCCTCGGCGGCCAGTCAGCTGGCAGCCGACGCGCCGGACGGACAGGTCACCGGTCAGCTGGTCGCCATGTACTTCGAGGGCCGCGCCGAGGTGAAGGGCTGGGTGGTCGCCGACCGCGCCGTCGAGGGCAAGACCGGCGAGGCGGTCGAGCAGCTGCGCTGGGCGATCGAGACCGGCACCGACCCGGTGCTGGTGACCGGGGCACTGGCGACCTCGCTGCGATCGCTCGCCCGGCTGGCCGGCGCGCCACGTGGCATGCGCGACGCCGACGTCGCCCGCGATCTCGGCATCCCGCCGTGGAAGATCCGCGTGCTCCGGGGGCAGTTGCGCGGCTGGACGCCGACTGGCCTCGCCCGCGCCATCCGCGCCGTCGCCGACGCCGACCTCGCGGTCAAGGGCGGCGGCAACGACGCGACGCTCGCGCTCACGACAGCGCTGGTCGCCATCGGCACCGCCCGCGCTGCCTGACGTTGGCGTGGCGCCACGGGGTGAGGTTCGGCGTCGGTGGCGGGCCATCACGAGGACGTCGTTCGCTGCTGGTGCGACCTGGCCGACGCCGCGGCAGCACTGCCCCGCCTGACGCGTCCACCGACCCGTCCAGCCGTTCGAGGTGGCGGTGCTGCTGACCTGAAGCCGCCCTGGTCCAGCGCTGTTCACGGTGGTGTGCGGACCTACTCGGGCCTGCCGGCGGGTGGATGGCGCGTGGCCGTCGCCGGAGCCAGCCCGACCGACGGGCGGGCGCATGGCGCGCGACTCGACAGGTGCCGCCGCTGGTGTCCGTAGGCCCCCGGGGCGGCGCACCGAGCGTCGGCCGACCCGGCCGCGGGCATCGAGCCCTCGGATCCGAACGTCCCTGCGTCGCCGCGCTGGGACGTCCTCGGCGCGGCTGAGACACGGCGCGCTTCCGGGATCCGCCGCAAAAAGGGGCTCCCACACCGACGTGGCGATAGCAGCGGCACGACGCAGTGAAGGGCGTCCGGGCGCACGACGACGGCGCCGCCCTCCGCGAGAGGAGGACGACGCCGTCGTGCGAGCCGAAGCTGATCCTGCGGCCGACTCGAATGTGATCGAGCCGGCGCGGGGCCCGGCCTCAGAGCGAGGCGGCCCGCTTCGAGATCGAGGACTTGCGGTTGGCCGCCTGGTTCTTGTGGATGACGCCCTTGGAGGCGGCCTTGTCGAGCTGCCGGTTGGCGGCGTGAGCGGCCTCGACAGCCTTCTCGGTCTCGCCGGCGTCGGCGGCGTCGTGGAACCTGCGGATAGCCGTCTTGAGCGACGACTTCACGGCCTTGTTGCGCAGCCGGGCCTTCTCGTTGGTGAGAATGCGCTTCTTCTGGGACTTGATGTTCGCCACGAACTGATGCCTTTGGTCGGTTCGGATAGGTCGTGAGGGCGTCGGTCTTCTCCGGGACCCGCGCCGGTGTGGGGGACCGTCGCGGCGGCAAGGAGTTGGCCGGGCGCGTCCGCGACCTGGGCCGACGCGCAGCGGCCAACAATACCAGCGCGGCGGCTCACCAGCCAATTCGGCGCCGGGCGGGGCCGGATGGCCACGCTCCGCGGTCGAGCGCCGCCCGGGGGCGGCTCAGCTCCAGCCGTACCGCGCGCGCAACGCGTCGATGACCGTGTCGAACTGCTCGCGGCCGAGCGCCGCCGCCTCGCGCCGCATGCCGTCGGGGTGGACGCGCAGGACGCGGCTGATGTCGACCCAGGACGGGCGGTGCTCACCGTCCCAGCGGCCGGCGCCGACGCCGACCCAGTCGCGCTCGCCGTCGTGGTTCTTGCTGGTCAGCTGGACGGCGAGGACGGTGCCGCCCGGCTCGCGCGCCACGACGAGGACGGGCCGGTCCTTGCCGCGGCCGTCGTTCTCCTCGTACGGGACCCAGGTCCAGACGATCTCGCCCGGGTCGGGGTCGCCGTCGGTGCTCGGGTTGTAGGAGGTGTGGACGGCGCCGACGGAGTGCGCTTCGGTCGTCGCGTTGCTGCCCGGCTGGCCCGGCGACGCCTCGTCGCCACCGTCTCGGTCGCCCCGGTCATCCCGGTCACGGCGCGGTGCCGGCCGGTCGGCGGGGCGGGTGGACGGACGCGCGGGCCGGCCGCCGTCGCGATCGGTCCGCCGCTTCGACGGAGTCAGCAGAGCGCGCACGAAGTCGCGGAGGAGGCGGGCCACGTCGGCACTGTAGCGCCGCGACCCGGCGCCCGCCTCACACTTCGCCGACGTTCGGCGGCCCACCGCCGGGCGGCGGCTCGTCGGACGGTGGGGACGGCGGCCGACCACGGCGGGGGAGCGGCCCAGCGTCCTTCGGCTCCCGCCCGGCCGCCCGCAGCGCGTTCCGCAGCACGAGCTCGACCTGCGCGTTCACGCTGCGGAACTCGTCCTGAGCCCAGCGCGTCAACGCCTCGTGCACGGCCGGGTCGAGGCGCAGTAGGACGGCGTGCCGCTCGCGCCTGCGTGCCGGGCGGGCGCCGTCGGCCTCGGGATCAGCCACCGAGGTCGACGGCCACGCCGCCGGTGGCGGCGTGAATGCTGTTGGCAGTGCCGCCCGTGGTGACGGCAGTGCTCCCCGGGCCGGCTGTGCCGCCGTGATCGACGGCCGGGCCGACGGTGGCAGCACACACGCCGGCAGTGCCTGCGCCGGCCGTGCCCCTGCCGGCAGGGGTGGTGGTGCCGTCGGTGCCGAACCCGCGACGGTGGCCGGCGAGGTCGCCGTCGTTGCCGCCTCCGGGACCGTGGCCCACCCCGTCGGGGCCGGCGTCGCCGATGCCGCCAGCACCGCCGGGGCGGTGTGAGGAGTCGTCGGCGGGGGTCTCGGTCATGCGGTCCTCCAGGCGTCGCGGCCGAGTCCGGCCAACCAGATAGCTAAGTGATATCACTTTTCTGGCGCGCCCGCATCGCCGACCATGGGATGATGTCTGGTGCGGCCAGCACACCGCGCCCGACCCGAATCCACCCCGAAGCCCGAGGAAACTGCGTGCCAGTCAGCGAGAACGCGCCGGTGCCGTCGGCGACCCCGCCGGAGCTGATCCGGAACTTCTGCATCATCGCCCACATCGACCACGGCAAGTCGACGCTGGCGGACCGGATGCTGCAGCTCACCGGGGTGGTCGACGATCGGTCGATGCGCGCGCAGTACCTCGACCGCATGGACATCGAGCGCGAGCGCGGCATCACCATCAAGAGCCAGGCGGTGCGGCTGCCGTTCACCTCCCACGCGCCTGAGAGCGACGGCGTCACTTTCGCGCTCAACCTCATCGACACCCCGGGGCACGTCGACTTCTCCTACGAGGTCAGTCGCAGCCTGGCCGCGTGCGAAGGCGCGGTCCTGCTGGTCGACGCCGCGCAGGGCATCGAGGCGCAGACACTGGCGAACCTCTACATGGCGCTCGAGAACGACCTCACGATCATCCCGGTTCTGAACAAGATCGACCTGCCGGCCGCGCAGCCCGACAAGTACGCCGCCGAGCTGGCGCACCTCATCGGCGGCGACCCCGACGACGTACTGCGGGTCAGCGGCAAGACCGGCGAGGGCGTGCTCGACCTGCTCGAGCGCGTCGTGGCCGAGGTGCCGGCGCCGGAGGGCGACGCGGACGCGCCGGCGCGCGCGATGATCTTCGACAGCGTCTACGACTCCTACCGCGGCGTCGTCACGTACGTCCGCGTCATCGACGGCAAGCTGACGCCGCGCGAGCGCATCCTGATGCTCTCGACGAAGGCGACCCACGAGCTGCTCGAGATCGGCGTCATCTCGCCGGAGATGCAGCCCGGCGGTGGCCTCGGCGTCGGCGAGGTCGGCTACCTCATCACCGGCGTCAAGGACGTCCGTCAGTCGAAGGTCGGCGACACCGTCACCGACTCCGCCAAGCCGGCCACCAAGCCGCTGGCCGGTTACCGCGAGCCCAAGCCGATGGTGTTCTCGGGCCTCTATCCGCTCGACGGCTCCGACTACCCGGACCTGCGCGAGGCCCTCGACAAACTCAAGCTCAACGACGCCGCGCTGGTCTACGAGCCGGAGACGTCGGCGGCGCTCGGCTTCGGGTTCCGCTGCGGCTTCCTGGGCCTGCTGCACCTCGAGATCGTCCGCGAGCGGCTCGAGCGCGAGTTCGGCCTCGACCTCATCTCGACCGCACCCAACGTCGTCTACCAGGTCAGCATGGAGGACGGCGTCGAGCACACGGTCACCAACCCCAGCGAGTTCCCGTCCGGCAAGATCGCGTCGGTGCGCGAGCCGGTGGTCCGGGCCACGCTGCTGGCGCCGAGCGAGTTCGTCGGCACCATCATGGAGCTGTGCCAGGCCCGCCGGGGCACGCTGCTGGGCATGGACTACCTGTCCGAGGATCGCGTCGAGCTGCGCTACACCCTCCCGCTGGCCGAGATCGTCTTCGACTTCTTCGACGCGCTCAAGTCGCGTACCCGCGGCTACGCCAGCCTCGACTACGAGCCCACCGGCGAGCAGGAGGCCGACCTCGTCAAGGTCGACATCCTGCTGCACGGCGACCCCGTCGACGCCTTCAGCGCCATCGTCCACCGCGACAAGGCCTACGCGTACGGCGTCGCCATGGCGGGCAAGCTCAAGGAACTCATCCCGCGGCAGCAGTTCGAGGTGCCCATCCAGGCCGCCATCGGCGCGCGCGTCATCGCCCGCGAGAACATCCGCGCCATCCGCAAGGACGTCCTGGCCAAGTGCTACGGCGGCGACATCACGCGGAAGCGGAAGCTGCTGGAGAAGCAGAAGGAAGGCAAGAAGCGCATGAAGATGGTCGGCCGGGTCGAGGTGCCGCAGGAGGCCTTCATCGCGGCACTCTCGTCCGACGGGGGCGGCTCGAACTAGGCGGCGCTAGGCGACCGACGGCGCCGGCGGGAACCCGAGGTGGGCCAGCGCCTGCCGCAGCACGATGCCGTGCCCGCCGAGCATCTCCTTCTGGACGGCGTCGTCGGCGGCGTCCTGCGGTGAGAGCCAGATGAGGTCGAGCGCGTCCTGACGGGGCGCGCAGTCGCCGGAGACGGGGATGACGAAGGCCAGCGCGACGGCGTGCTGGCGGGGGTCGTGGTACGGCGTCACGCCCGGCGTCGGCAGGTACTCGGCGACGGTG
Source organism: Jiangella endophytica (assembly GCF_003427025.1). Taxonomy (GTDB): domain Bacteria; phylum Actinomycetota; class Actinomycetes; order Jiangellales; family Jiangellaceae; genus Jiangella; species Jiangella endophytica. Next base: position 106,272 of record NZ_QVAI01000017.1, on the reverse strand, counting down.
AACGGCGACGGTGACACCGGGATGCGCGGCAGCGCCAGGGGGCCGAGGTCCTTCTCGATGTGCCGCAGCAGTGCGTCGCGGATGCGCTCGTGGAACAGCACCCGGCCGGCCACCAGCTCGCGCCGGATCTCGCCCTCGGCGGTCGATCGCAGCAGCAGGCCGACCGACGTCACGACGCCGGTGTCGTCGACCCGTACGGGAACCGCGTTGACATAGAGGATCGGGAGCCGACGACGCGCGGCGGCGAGCTCTTCGGGGGTGAGCCAGTTCTCGTGGGAGTCGACGGCCGTCTGGTTCATGGGTCTGTTCTACACAGTCTTGGTGACGTCGCGCCGACGGCCACGCGAGGTGTGACCGACGACCGGTCCCGCAACCCTCTTGACGCCTGTCCGTAACCTCCCTAAATTCGTCGGTCATACGTAAGAACGCATGAGTGCGTTTTTTCCGGACGTTTGCTCATACGTATGCGACGCCGCATGGTCGGGGGCGGCCCGAAGGAGGACGTCATCGCCCACCCGCAGCACCCGCACACGAAGCTGCTGATCGACTCCTCGCCCGGCCCCGCGCGGGCGACGGCGGATCGGGCGGAGCTGTTCGGCGCCGACGCCGGCGAGCTGGGCGAGCCGCCAAGCCTCATCGACCCGCCGGCCGGCTGCCGGTTCCACCCGCGGTGCCCGGTCGCGATGGACGTCTGCCGCACGCAGGCGCCGCCCCGGACGGAGCTGAGCCACGGCCAGTGGGCGCACTGCCGGCTGACGGAGCTACGGGAGGCCGCGCAGCCGGCCGGGAGCAAGGGGGAGTCGTGACGACCCAGCGACGAGAACGGGCGCCGCGGCAGGCCGACGTCGCCCGCCTGGCGGGGGTGTCGCAGTCCGCGGTGTCGCGGGTCATCGGCGGCGACCCGGAGGCCGCCGCCCGCATCCCGGTGGACACCCGGCGGCGCATCCTCGAGGCGGTCAAGGAGCTCGGCTACGTGCCGAACCTGTCCGCCCGGAAACTGCGCAACAAGACCAACCGGCTGCTCGGCGTGCACACGTTCGAGCCGGTGTTCCCGCACGCGCGCGAGAGCTTCTACTTCGAGTTCCTGCTGGGCATCGAGGAGCGGGCCGAGGAGATCGGCTACGACCTCGTGCTGTTCACGTCGACGGGGGCCGGCGACGGCCGCCGGCGGGTGTACCGCGACGGGACGAACCGCCTCAACGTCGCCGACGGCACGGTTCTGCTCGGCGTCGCGACGGACAAGGCCGACCTCGCCCGGCTGTGGCAGGAGGGCTACCCGTTCATCCACATCGGCCGCCGCGACGTGCCCGGGGCTCCGGACATCCCGTGCGTCGTCCCGGACTACTTCGGCATCACCGGCGACATCGCCGAACGGCTCGCCGCGCTGGGCCATCGTCACCTCGCCTACCTGCGCGAAGGCCTGGAACTGGAGCCGTACGAGGACCGGCGCCGCGGGTACGGCGACGCCGTCGAGCGGCTCGGGCTGACCGACCGGTCGCCGGGCTTGCGCGGCGAGCCGGGCCTGGACGAGGCCTGGCTCGACGAGCTGGCCCGCGGCCCCGAGACGGCCGTCGTCGCCGAGAGCGAGCGGCTGGCCGAGGCGCTGCTGCGCGGATTGCGGGCCCGCGGCCGCGACGTCCCCGCCGACGTCTCGGTCGTGGTGCTCGAGGGCGTCGGGCCGGCCGCGACACGGCGGTGGGAGCACCTGGACATCCCGCGCAAGGAGATCGGCCGCGCGGCCATCGACGCCCTGGTCGCCATCGTCGACGACCCGGACCTGCGGACCGAGAGCATCGTCGTCCCCTGCTCGATCGTCGACGGCGACACCATCGCGACCGTCCGACCGTGACGGCCGACCGAAGGAGCCCGCACCACATGGCAGAACTGCAGACCGACGTCCTCGTGGTCGGGGGTGGGCTGGGTGGCGTCGCCGCCGCGCTCGCCGCCGCCCGGCTCGGCCACCGCGTGGTGCTGACGGAGGTGACCGACTGGCTCGGCGGCCAGCTCACCGCGCAGGCCGTGCCGCCGGACGAGCACCAGTGGATCGAGACCCCGCACACCGCTGCCGGCTACGCCGACCTGCGCCGCCGGGTCCGTGACTACTACCGGCGCAACTACCCGCTGACGGCGTCCGCGGCGGCCGACCCGCTGCTCGACCCCGGCCTGGGCATCGTGAGCCGGTTCTGTCACGAGCCGCGGGTGGCCGTCGCCGTGCTCGACGAGCTGCTGGCGCCGCTGCGGGCGGCCGGTCGCATCACCGTCCTGCTGGAGCACGCGCCCGTCGCGGCCTACACCAGCGGCGACGAGGTCGACGCCGTGACACTGCGCGACGGCCGCACCGGCGCGGAGGTCACCGTCGCGGCGAGCTACGTCCTCGACGCCACCGAACTGGGCGAGCTGCTGGAACTGGCCGGCGTCGAGCACGTCATCGGCGCGGAGGGCCGGGACACCACCGGCGAGCCGCACGCTCCCGCCGTCGCCGACCCGCTGGACCAGCAGGCCGTCTCGTGGTGCTTCGCGCTGGACCACCGGCCGGGCGAGGACCACACCGTCGACCGTCCGGCCGGGTACGACCGCTGGCACGACACCGTCGCGCCGTTCTGGCCCGGCCCCCAGCTGTCCTGGCACGACGTCGTCCCGATCACGCTGCGCGAACGGGAGTGGCGGCTGTTCGAGGACAACCCCGGCGCGGAGGCGCCGTTCTCGCTGTGGCGCTACCGCCGGGTGCTCGCCCGGGAACAGCTGACCGGCGTCGACTCCGACGTGACGGTGGTGAACTGGCCTCAGCTCGACTACTGGGAGCGTCCGCTGCTCGGCGTCGGCCCGGACGAGCGGGCCGCCGCGCTGGCCACCAGCCGCGACCTGTCGCTGTCGTTCCTGCACTGGATGCAGACCGAGGCGCCACGGCCCGACGGCGGCACCGGCTACCCGGGGCTGCGGCTTCGTCCGGACGTCACCGGCACGGCGGACGGCCTGGCGAAGTCCGCGTACATCCGCGAGTCGCGGCGCATCCGGGCCGAGTTCACCGTCGTCGAGCAGCACGTCGGCGTCGACGCCCGGCCGGACGGCGCGGGCAGCGAGGTGTTCGCCGACAGCGTCGGGCTCGGCCGCTACCGCATCGACCTGCACCCGAGCACCGCCGGGCGCACCTACGTCGACATCGAGGCGTACCCGTTCCAGATCCCGCTCGGCGCGCTGATCCCGCAGCGGGTCGACAACCTGCTCCCGGCGAACAAGAACATCGGTACCACTCACATCACCAACGGCTGCTACCGGCTGCACCCGGTCGAATGGAGCATCGGCGAGGCGGCCGGCGCGCTGGCCGCGTTCTGCCTCAGCCACGGGCTGCCGCCGCGCAAGGTGCGCTCCGACCAGACCCACCTGGCGGACTTCCAGCGGCTCCTGACCGGGACGCTCGGCGTCACCCTCGCCTGGCCGGACGAGATCCGCACCCACCGCGACTGAATGGACCCCCTGCGCATGACGACGAACGACGACCAGGTGCTGCCGCTGCTGGGGAAGCTCACCCTGGAGCAGAAGGCCCGGCTGCTGACCGGCGCGGACAGCTGGGGCCTCCACGACGAGCCGGCCGCCGGCCTGCGCCGCATGGTGCTCTCCGACGGGCCGTCCGGCATCCGCGGTGAGAGCTGGGACGACCGCGAGCGTTCGCTCAACCTGCCGTCGGCGACGGCACTCGGCGCCACCTGGGACGTCGGTCTGGCCGAGCGTTACGGCGCGGTGCTGGCCGCCGAGGCCCGCCGCCGCGGCGTCGACGTCGTCCTCGGCCCGACCATCAACCTGCACCGCAGCCCGTTGGGCGGCCGGCACTTCGAGGCCTACTCGGAGGACCCGCTGCTGACGTCGCGGCTGGCGGCGGCGTACGTGCGCGGCGTGCAGGACGGCGGCGTCGGGGCCTGCCCGAAGCACTACGTCGCCAACGACTTCGAGACCGAGCGGTTCACCGCCGACGTCGTCGTGTCGGAGCGGACGCTGCGCGAGCTGTACCTCGCCGCGTTCGAGGACACCGTCGTCGAGGAGCGGCCCTGGATGGTGATGGCGGCGTACAACTCCGTGAACGGCGCGACGATGACGGAGAACCCGCTGCTGGCCGAGCCGTTGTGCGGTGAGTGGGGCTTCGACGGTGTCGTCGTGTCCGACTGGTGGGCGGCGCGGACGACGGAGCCGGCCGGGCGGGCCCGGCTCGACCTGGTGATGCCCGGACCGGACGGTCCGTGGGGCTCGAAGCTGGTGGACGCCGTCCGCGCGGGCGCGGTGCCCGAGGCCGCGGTCGACGAGAAGGTGCTGCGGCTGCTCCGGCTGGCCGCCCGCGTCGGCGCGTTGGACGGCTTCACCGCGGCCGTCCCGCCGGTGGTCGCCGACGGACCCGCGTTCGCTCGCGAGGTGGCCGCGGCCGGAACGGTGCTGGTCCGCAACGACCACGAACTGCCGTGGGAGGCGGCCGTGCTGCGCTCCGTCGCCGTCATCGGGCACAACGCGCTCGCCGCCCGCACCCAGGGCGGCGGCAGCGCGCACGTCGAGCCCGAGCGGGTGGTGTCGCCGCTGGACGGGCTGCGTGCGGCGCTCCCGGACGCGGACGTGCGCTGGACGCTGGGCGCCGTGGTCCAGCCGGGCGTCGAGCCGCTGGCGCTGAGCGGGCTCACCGACCCGGTCTCCGGCGAGCCGGGGATCCGGCTCGTGTGCCGGGCCGCCGACGGCTCCGTCGTCCTGGACGAGAACCGGCGCACCGCGAACCTGGCCCGGCTCGGGGCGGCGCGGCTGGGCGCCACCACGACGCTGGAGATCAGCACCCGGTACGTGCCGGCCGCCGGCGGGACCACCCGGCTGGGCGTCGCCGGCGCCGGAACCGTCGAGCTGAGCGTCGGCGGCGCCGTCGTACTGGCGACCACGCTGGTCCACGACGGCGAGGAGTTCGGCGGCGGCCTGGTGGCGCCGCCGTCGGCGACCGTCCCGGTCGAGCTGACCGCGGGCGCGCCCGTCGACCTGCGCGTCACAGTCGTGCTGCCGGAACGGAAGAACGCCGACAGCGGCGTCACCCTGGTCCTCGGCGCCGATCTCGCGACGGGCGACGCGCAGGCCGAGCTGGCGCGCGCCGTGGAGGCCGCGCGGGCGGCCGACGTCGCCGTCGTCGTGGTCGGCACCAGCGCCGAGGTCGAGCGCGAGGGCGCCGACCGCGCGTTGCTGGCGCTGCCCGGCCGGCAGGACGACTTGGTCCGGGCCGTGGCCGCCGCGAACCCGCGCACCGTCGTGGTGGTCAACGCGGGTGCCCCGGTGCTGCTGCCGTGGCGCGACGACGTCGCCGCGGTGCTGCTCACCTGGTTCGGCGGCCAGGAGTACGGTCACGCGCTGGCCGACGTGCTGCTCGGGCTGGTCGAGCCGGGCGGCCGGCTGCCCACGACCTGGCCGGCCGCCGAGGCCGACGTGCCGGTGCTCGCCACCGCGCCGGTGGACGGCACCGTCCGCTACGACGAGGGCGTCCATATCGGCCATCGCGCCTGGCTGCGGGCCGGCGCCGAGCCGGCCTACCCGTTCGGCCACGGCCTGGGCTACACCACCTGGGAGCTGAGGGCGTTGCGCGCGGCACGACTGGACGACGGCGGGCTGGAGGTCGCCATCGACGTCCGGAACACCGGCGCGCGGCCCGGCCGGCACGTCGTGCAGGTCTACCTGTCCCGCGCCGAGACCGCCGTCGACCGCCCGGCTCGCTGGCTGGCGGGGTTCGCCGTCGTCGACGCGGCGCCGGGCGAGGCGGCGACCGTGACGGTGCCGGTCCGGCCGCGCGCCCTCGAGCACTGGGACGGTGGCTGGCGTGGCGAGCCGGGCGCCTTCACCGTCCACGCCGGCTCGAACGTCCTGGACCTCCCGCTCAGCGCCGAGATCGACGCCGGCTGAGCGGGACACGGGGGAGCTCGCCCTGCACCGGCCCGCTCGACGGGCCGGTGTCCGCCGACGAGAGGAACCGATGACCATGAACCGTTCCAGCCTCGGGATCGCACTGCTCGTCGCCCTGGCGCTCGGAGGCGCCGGATCGGCGGCCGCGGCGGACCGGCCGACCGGCCCGGCGCTCGAGATCACCACGGTGTCCGGGCGGCCCGACACCGTCACCGGCGGCGACAGCCTCGTGCGGGTCGTCGTCGCCCGGCACGTCCCGCTCCACCGGGTGACCGTGCACCTGAACGGCGACGACGTGACCGAGGCGTTCGTCGCCGATCCCGGCCGGCGGACCCTCACGGGACTGGTCGACGGCCTGCGGCTCGGCGCGAACACGCTGACCGCGAACGCGCCCGGCCGTGAGCGGTCCCGGCTCGACGTCGTCAACCATCCGCAGGAGGGACCGGTGTTCTCCGGGCCCCACCAGCAGCCGTACACCTGCGAGACCGCGCAGTTCGTCATGCCGGTGATCGGCGGGACACTCGGCCCGCCGCTGGACGAGAACTGCGCCGTCGAGCCTCGGGTCGACTACGTCTACCGCACGACGGCGGGCGCGTACGCGCCGTGGCCGGCCGAGGCGACGTCGTACCCCGCCGACCTGGCCGACACGACCACGTCGGCGGGCGTGACCGTCCCGTTCATCGTCCGGATGGAGACCGACAGCGCGAATCGCGCGATCGTCCAGACAAGCATGCTGCACGACCCGCTGGGTGAGCCGGCGCCGGCGCCGACGCGACGGACGACCGGCTGGAACGGCCGGGCCGTCTTCACGCTCGGCGGCGGGTGCTCCGGCGGCTGGTACCGCTCCGGCGCCGGGACGGGCGGGGTCACCGACGCGTTCCTGCTCGGTCAGGGCTACGCGCTGATGTCGTCGTCGCTCAACGTCTTCGGCAACAACTGCAACGACCTCACCGCGGCCGAGTCGGCGATGATGACCAAGGAGCTGTTCGTCGAGCGCTACGGGCCCGTCGAGCACACCATCGGGTTCGGCTGCTCCGGCGGCTCGTACCAGGCGCATCAGATCACCGACAACTACCCCGGCATCTTCGACGGCATCGTCGTGGGCTGCTCGTTCCCCGAGGTGGGGTTCGGGACGGTCGGCTTCATCAGCGACGCGTGGCTGTTGCACGAGTACTTCACCAACGACGCCACGCTGGCCTGGTCGCAGGAGCAGCAGCGCCGCGTGGCGGGCTTCGCCACCTACGCCACGCTGCCGAGCATGGCTGTCAGCGCCGGGCGCATCGACCCGCGGCGGTTCTGCGGCATCCTGCCGGTCGAGCAGCGCTACGACCCGCTCACCAATCCCGGCGGCGCCCGCTGCGACGTCTACGACCACGCGATCAACGTCTACGGCGCCGACCCCGCCACCGGGTTCGCGCGGCGGCCGCTGGACAACGTCGGCATCCAGTACGGGCTGGCGACGTTGAACGACGGCACCATCACGCCGGAGCAGTTCCTGGAGCTCAACGAGCGGGTCGGCGGCTTCGACGCGGACGCGAACATCGTGGCCGCCCGGACCGTGGCCGACCTCGACGCGACCCGTACCGCCTACCGGACCGGCCGTCTGACCAACGGCGGCGGCGGCCTGGCGGACGTGCCCATCATCGACTACCGGGCCTACTTCGACGACCAGCCGGCCGGCGACATCCACGTCCGCTACCACACCACCTCGATGCGGCAGCGGCTGGAGAACGCGAACGGCACGGCGGCCAACCACGTCAGCCTGCTGGAGGACGCCCGCTACGGGCTCTTCAGCACGCAGAGCCCGCTCCTGCGGCACGCGATCACGCAGCTGGACCGCTGGCTGACGACCCTCGCGGCGGACGACTCCGGCGCGTCGCGCATCGACAAGATCGTCGCGGCCCGTCCGGCGGAGCTGGTGGAAGGGTGCATGACGCGGTCCGGCGCGCCGGAGTTCGTCGCCGAGACGCTGGACCGCGACCCGGCGGGCGAGTGCGAGCGGCTGTATCCGTCGGCGTCGTTCCCTCGTGAGGTGGCCGGCGAGAGCGTGGCGGCCGACGTCGTCAAGTGCGGCCTGAAGCCGCCGGTGCGCGACGACTACGCCGTCGAATGGACCGCCGCGCAGTGGGAGCGGTTGACGACGATCTTCGCCGGCGGCGTGTGCGACTACACGGTGGCCGGGGTCGAGCAGCAGGGCCTCGCGGGCACCTGGCTGCGGTTCTGAACAGGAGTGGACATGCACCGCCAGCACGCAGTTCTTCTACCCGTGAGGTCACCCGGATGAGCCAGGAACGTCCCCTCCTCGCCACGATGCCCGCCACCGGCCACCGAGACTTCCGCACCGAACACCTCGACGCCGATCTGGTGATCGTCGGCGGGGGACTGGCCGGCAGTTGCGCCGCCGTCACCGCCGCGCGGGCCGGCATCAGGGTGGTGCTGGTGCAGGACCGGCCGGTGCTGGGCGGCAATGCGTCCAGCGAGGTGCGGTTGTGGGCGCTCGGCGCCACCGCGCACATGTTCAACAACAACCGGTGGTCGCGTGAGGGTGGCGTGCTGGACGAGATCCTGGTCGAGAACACCTTCCGCAACCCCGAGGGCAACGCGGTCATCTTCGACACCGTGCTGCTGGAGAAGGTGGTGTCCGAGCCGAACATCACGCTGCTGCTGAACACTGCCGCGTCGGCGGTCGAGAATGACGGCGGGGACATCCGCTCCGTCACCGCGTTCTGCAGCCAGAACTCCACCCGCTACGAGCTCACCGCGCCGTTGTTCTGCGACGCGTCCGGTGACGGTGTCCTGGGGTTCCTGGCCGGCGCGGCGTACCGGATGGGGGCGGAGTCGCGGGAGGAGTTCGGTGAGCTGTTCGCGCCGGAGGAGTCCTACGGCGGGCTGCTCGGCCAGTCGATCTACTTCTACAGCAAGGACGTCGGCCGGCCGGTGGCGTTCACCCCGCCCGAGTACGCGCTCACCGACATCACGAAGATTCCCCGTTGGCGCAGCTTCGACACCAAGGTCCAGGGGTGCCGGCTGTGGTGGATCGAGTACGGCGGGCGGTTGGACACCGTCCACGACACCGAGGCGATCAAGTGGGAGCTGTGGAAGGTGGTCTACGGCGTGTGGAACCACCTGAAGAACTCCGGGCGGTTCCCGGAGGCGGAGACGTTGACGCTGGAGTGGGTGGGGCTGATCCCGGGTAAGCGGGAGAGCCGCCGGTTCGAGGGCCTCTACATGCTGCGCCAGCAGGATCTCGTCGAGCAGCGGTCGCACGACGACGCCGTCGGCTCCGGCGGGTGGTCCATCGACCTGCACCCGGCCGACGGCGTGTTCAGCGAGCACGCCGGCAGCAGCCACCTGCACGCCCGCGGGGTCTATCAGGTGCCGTATCGGTGCCTGGTCAGCCGCGATGTCGGCAACCTGTTCCTGGCCGGGCGCATCATCAGCGTCACGCACGTCGCCTTCGCCTCCACCCGCGTCATGGCCACCTGCGCACAGCTGGGCCAGGCCGTCGGGATGGCCGCCGCGCTCTGCACCCGCGACGCGCTGCGCCCGGCCGACGTCGCCGAGCCGAAGCGGATGCGTGAGCTGCAGCGCGAGCTGCTGCGCGCCGGCCAGCACATCCCCGGGCACCGTCTCGACGATCCGGACGACCTGGTGCGCGACGCGACGCTGTCGGCGTCGAGCTCGTTCGCGCTGTCCTCGCTGCCGGGTGACGGCCCGGCGGCGCCGCTGGACACGTCTCTGGCGCAGCTGCTGCCGGTGCCGGCCGGCCCGATCCCGCGGATCGGCCTGACCGTCGACGTCGCCGCGCCGACGACGCTGCGGGTGGAGCTGCGCACCGGCAACCGGCCGGACGACTACACCCCCGACGTCGTGCTCGGCAGCCGGGAGTTCCCGCTCGACGCCGGGACCGGCCGGCGGATCGAGCTGGACCTCGACGTCACCATCGACGAGCCGCGCTACGTGTTCGTCGCGCTCATGGCCAACGACGACGTCTCCGTGCGGACTTCGCTCACCCGCGTCACCGGACTGGTGTCCGTGCGGCACTCGGGGACGCAGGAGGCGGATCCGGCGGTCGGGCGGCCTCGGGTCGAGTTCTGGTTGCCCGAGCGGCGGCCCGGCGGCCACAACCTGGCCGTGACGGCGAACCCGCCGCTGCGTGCCTGGGACGCCGAGAACCTGCGCCACGGTCACGCCCGGCCCACGGCGCAGCCGAACGCCTGGGCCGCCGCGCCCGGCGATCCCGCGCCCGCCGCGACCCTGCGCTGGGCGTCGCCGCGGACCATCGAGCGGGTCGAGCTCGGCTTCGACACCGACTTCGACCACGCCCTGGAGACCGTGCTCTGGGCGCACCCGGAGAACGCGATGCCGTTCTGTGTCCGGCACTACCGGGTCAAGGCCGGCGGGGCCGTCGTCGCCGAGCGCACCGCCAACCACCAGACCCGCGACACCCTCACCTTCGACCCGCCGCTGGAGACCGACGAGCTGACGGTCGAGGTCGTGGCCGGCCACGGCGACGTCGCCGCGGCGGTCTTCGAGGTCCGCTGCTACGGAGGCCGCGCATGACACCGTCCCTCACCAGTTTCGCGCCGAGCGAGGGGACGCTGCCGCCGCGCGCCGCGTTCGCGTCCGACGCGCCGGTCCTCTCGCTCAACGGGGCGTGGCGGTTTCGCTGGTCGCCGTCGGTCCGCGACGCGGCCGAGGGGTTCCACGAGCCGGCGTTCGACGACTCGGCGTGGGCGCACCTGCCGGTGCCGTCACACTGGCAGCTGCACGGCTACGGCGCGCCCTGGTACACCAACTCGCCCTACCCGTTCCCGGTCGACCCGCCGCGCGTGCCCGACGAGAACCCCACCGGGGAGTACCGGCTGACCTTCCGGGTGCCGGACGCCTGGCGGGACGGGCGGACGATCCTGCGCTTCGACGGCGTCGACTCGTTCTTCACGGCGTGGCTCAACGGCCGGCCGCTCGGGTACGCGACCGGCAGCCGGCTGCCGTCGGAGTTCGACGTCACCGGGCACGTGCGGCCCGGCGCGGACAACGTCCTCGCCGTCCGGGTGCACCAGTGGTCGGCCGGCAGTTACCTGGAGGACCAGGACATGTGGTGGCTGTCCGGGATCTTCCGCGACGTCACGTTGATCGCCCGCCCGGCGGGCACGGTCGACGACTTCACCGTCCACGCCGACTACGACGCCGGGCGCGGGACGCTGCGGGTCGACGCGGACGGCGACGCGCGCGTGCTCGTCCCGGAGCTCGGCGTCGACGCGGCGGCGAACGAGCACGTCGCCGTCGGCCCGGTCGAGCCGTGGAGCGCCGAGTCTCCCCGGCTCTACGACGGCGAACTGGTCACCGCGTCGGAACGGATCCGGCTGCGCGTCGGCTTCCGCCGGGTGGAGATCCGCGACGGCCTGCTCACCGTCAACGGCGCTCGCGTGCTGTTCCGCGGCGTCAACAGGCACGAGTTCCACCCCGACCGCGGCCGGGCGCTGACCAGGCAGGACATGCTCGACGACGTCCTGCTGGCGAAGCGGCACAACCTCACCGCCGTCCGGACCAGCCACTACCCGCCGCACCCCTACTTCCTGGAGCTGTGCGACGAGTACGGGCTCTACGTCGTCGACGAGTGCGACGTCGAGACACACGGCTTCGGGCACGAGGACTGGCGCGGCAACCCCAGCGACGACGAGCGCTGGCGGCCGGCCTACCTGGACCGCATGGCCCGCATGGTCGAGCGGGACAAGAACCACCCCAGCGTGATCGTGTGGTCGCTGGGCAACGAGGCCGGGGCCGGCCGCAACCTCGCCGCCATGTACGAGTGGGCGAAGCGGCGCGACCCCGGCCGGCCGGTGCACTACGAGGGCGACCCGTCCTGCTCCGACGTGTACAGCCGGATGTACGCCGGCCACGCCGAGGTCGACGAGATCGGCCGGAGCGACGGCAAGCCGTTCGTGCTGTGCGAGTACGCGCACGCGATGGGCAACGGGCCCGGCGGGCTGCGCGACTACCAGGACCTGTTCGAGCGGCACGAGCGCTGCCAGGGCGGCTTCGTCTGGGAGTGGATCGACCACGGCCTGCGCGCCCGCGACGCGTCCGGCCGCGAGTACTACGCCTACGGCGGCGACTTCGGCGAGCGGTTCCACGGCGGCAACTTCGTCGCCGACGGACTGGTGCTCCCGGACCGGACGCCGTCGCCCGGACTCGTCGAGCTCAAGAAGGTGCTGGAGCCGCTGCGCATCACCGGCTCCGCCGAGGCGGGCCGGGTGTCGGTGGCCAACCTGCACGAGGTCCTCGACACCGGCGGGTACGTGTTCCGCTGGACGGTGACCGACGACGGCGCGGAGGTGGCGGCCGGCACGCTGCCGGTCCCGGTCGTGCCGGCCGGTGGCCGGGCCGACGTCGAGCTGCCGCCGCTGCCGCCGGCCACGGGCGAGACCTGGGTGACCGTCAGCGCGGTGCTCGCCGCCGACGCCTCGTGGGCCGCGGCCGGCCACGAGGTGGCGTGGGGCCAGGTGCCGCTGCTGCCCGCACCACCGGTGCCGCCGGCGCTGGTGCCGCCGGGCCTCGTGCGGCTGGAGCCGCCGGCTGCGGGGTCCGCGCGTCTCGACCCCGTGAGCGGCCGGCTGAGCGGGCTCGGCGGGCTGGACGTGACCGGCGCGGCGCTGGACCTCTGGCGCGCGCCGATCGACAACGACGCGAGCCCGCTGGCCACCCTGGCGGCGACCTGGCGCACCCTCGGCCTGGACCGGCTGACGCACCGCGTCGACGGCATCAGCGCCGAGGATGAGGCGCTCGTCGTCGACACCCGCGTGGCGCCGGCCGCCCGGGCGTTCGCGCTGCGGGCGGTGTATCGGTGGACGCCGGCCGGCGACGACGCCGTCCGCCTGACGCTGTCAGTGACGCCCGAGGGGGAGTGGCCCGGCGACGTGCCGCTGCCGCGGCTGGGCGTCGTGCTGGAGTTGCCGGCCCGCTACGACCGGGTGACGTGGTTCGGCTGCGGCCCGGGGGAGGCCTACCCCGACTCCCGCGAGGCGGCCCGCGTCGGCCGGTTCGACCGCGGCGTCGACGACCTGCAGACGCCGTACGTGTACCCGCAGGAGAACGGGCACCGCACCGACGTCCGCTCCGCGTTCGTCCACGCCGCCGACGGGTCCGGGCTGGCCGTCGACGGCGCCCCGATGTTCGGCCTGACCGTCCGGCGCTGGACGACGGCCGACCTCGAGGCGGCCCGTCACCACGCCGAGCTGCGCCCGCGCGACCGCGTGTACGTCACGCTGGACCTCGCCCAGAACGGCCTGGGCAGCGCGTCGTGCGGGCCGGAGACGCTGCCGCGGTACCGGCTGCCGGTCGCACCGGCCGAGTTCGCCGTGACGCTGCGGCACCGGCGGGCGGTCAGCTCCGGTTGAGGAAGCCGATCACGGTCGCCGTCCACCACGCCAGCTGCGAGGCCGTGGCCATGAGGAGCCCGGCCCGCAGCAGGCGCCGCGACGGGTTCGTCCGGGCGGCCAGACGCCGGCTCACCGCCAGCGCCAGCACGCCGACCACGCCCGCCACCCCGACCATCGCGACCTTGACCAGCGTGATCGTCGACCCGTAGTCCGGCGAGAGGAGCATCCCCGACAGCATCAGCCCGCCCAGCCCCAGCCAGATCGGCACCGCCAGCGCGGCCGCCGTCGACACCACCTCGCGCAGCGTGCCGTGGCCGAGCTGCCAGCGCAGCCCGAACCAGTCGACCGCCAGCACGCTGCCCAGCCCGAGCACGACGCAGGCCAGGTGCACGAACTGCGCGACCGAGTGCACGACCGGCGGCGGCTGCACCAGCGCGCTGCCGAGGACGACGCCGGCCAGCACGACCAGCGTCGAGAAGGCCAGCGCCAGTTCGGCCCTGGTGACGATCGGCTCGCGCTTCGGCTTCGTGACGACGGCCGGGCTCGCCCCGGTGGCCGCGGGCACGGCGCCGGCGACGGCCGGGACCGTCAGCGCCGCGCCGTCACTCGCAGGCCGGCGCCGCAACCAGGAGAGCACGCGCATCGTCGTAGGCAGCGATGTTCACCGGTGCGGCCTCCCAGGAAGCGACCCAGAGGTCCTGGGCCGCGGCCGCCGTCATCTCACCGTCCGCGTGCGACGCCATCGCGTTGAGGTGGTTGGCCCAGTCCTGCAGCCCGGCGGTCGAGGCAGCGACCGCGGTGGTCATCGCGGTCTCCCGTTCGAGGCATGCGGCGGCCTGCTCGGCGACGTTCGCCGGCGTGCCCTCGACCGAGGCGAGGTCCGCGCAGCCGGGCAGCGCGTCGTAGGCGTCCAGGGCGGCGGTGGCCTGGGCGACGTCGTCGGGGCCGGACAGGCGGGTGCGCTTCCAGATGGCCCGCATCTCCTCCTGCCCGACGGCGCCGTTCAGCAGGTCGGTGCGGGCCTGGACGTGCTCGCCCCAGTGCCCGATGCCGACGCCCGCGCTCTCGACGTAGGCGTCGCCGGCGGCGAGGCGTCCGGCGCACGCGCTGATGGCGTCGCGGGCGGCCTGGGCGATCTCGAAGGACCCGGGCGTCTCCGCGCCGCGGGAGGTCTCGTCCGCGGCGTCCGCGCGGGATGTGCTGTCTCCGGCGGTGGAGTCATCGCCGCTGTCGCCGCCGGTGAGCGCGTTCACGCCGGCCCAGCCGAGCAGTGGCACACCGAGCACCACTACCGCCGCGATGACGAACCCGGTCGCACCGCGCCGCTGACGTTTTCGTTGCCGTGGCACATTTGCCCCCTTCGATCCTGGCGCATTTTTCCATACAAGAGTGATCAAATACATAGTCCGCAATATCAGCGGAGAATACGGACATATCGATCTTGTGGGCTGGGGATTCTTCGGGCCGGACGGTGCTGTCGCGACAGGTTTTCCCGATCTCCGACGGGTGGGCTTCGGGTAGCCGTCCCCATTGCGCCAATCTGTGAATGTGGACATGACGAATCGTGAAGACGGATCGAAAGTGGGCGCCGGAATTCACCGGCCGGACACGTCGGCGTCGCCTCGGGGCTGATCCGGACGGACAGAGTGGCGGCCGTGCGCATCCTTCAGGCCGCCAATTTCGTCGCGCCGCACTCCGGCGGGATCCGCACGATGATGCGGCATCTCGCCGACGGCTACGCCGCTGCCGGGCACGAGGTCGTGGCGGTCGTGCCGGGCGAGCGCAACGCGACCCGCGCCACGTCGTACGGCCGCGTCATCGAGATCGCCGCGCCGACCATCCCGGCCACCGGTGGCTACCGGATGATCACCAGGTGGCGCGTCGTCGAGGACCTGCTCGCCGTCATCGCGCCCGACCGCGTCGAGGTGTCCGACCGGATGACGCTGGCCCGCATCGGGCCGTGGGCCGCGCGGCGCAAGGTGCCGTCGGCGGTGTTCTCGCACGAGCGGCTCGACGCGCTGCTCCAGTTCCACCTCGGCCGCGCGCTACCGACGCGGCAGTTGGCCGACCGCTGGAACCGCAAGCTGGCCGCCTCGTTCGGCACCGTCGTCTGCACCACACAGTGGGCCGCCGAGGAGTTCGTCCGGCTCGGCGTCGACAACCTCGCGCACGTGCCGCTGGGCATCGACCTCGAGACGTTCCACCCCCGCCGGCGCGACCTGCGGCTGCGCGCCGAGCTGGCCCGCGGCGCCGACGTGCTCATCGTCACCGCCGTGCGGCTGTCGCCGGAGAAGCGTCCCGACCTGCTCGTCCCGATGGTCGAGGAGCTGGTGAAGCGAGGCGCCAGTGTGCGGATGGTGGTCTGCGGCGACGGCTCGGTCCGCGACATGGTCGCCGAGCAGGCCGAGGGACAGCCGGTCACCATGGCCGGCTTCGTCGCAGACCGTTCCCACCTGGCCGCGGTGCTGGCCAGTGCCGACGTCGTCGTGGCGCCCGGACCGTACGAGACGTTCGGGCTGGCGGCGCTGGAGGCGATGGCCGGCGGCACGCCCGTCGTCGCGAGCGATCGGGGCGCGCTGCCGGAGCTGGTGATCGGCGGGTCCGGACGGACCGCTCCGTCCGATCCCGCGGCGATGGCCGAAGCGGTCCTCGAGGTGGTCGCGGACGGCCCCGCGGCGAGGCGGGCGGCGCGCCGCCGTGCCCAGGATTTCTCCTGGTCGGATACGGTTGAGGGGATGCTTGCGGTGCATGGTTTGCAAACCCGTGCGCCACTCAGACTGTCGCTGGAAGCTACCAGGTCGTAACCTTCCTCCACCTGGCCGGTTTCCGGCCGGTCCCGTCAAGGGCGATTGGGAGGAATGACGCATGAGCCTCGGCACCACTGACAAGGCAGACCTCGTCGCGGTGCGGCCGGCCTCGGTCGGCAGGATGTTCCTGGATCGTGTCGAGGCCACTCCGAGCCGGGAGGCCTACCGCTACCCGAGCGCGTCCGGCTGGTCGTCGCTGACCTGGGACGAGACCAAGGACCGGGTCTGGGTGCTCGCCGCGGGCCTGCTCGACCTCGGCATCGAGCACGAGCAGCGGGTGGCCATCGCGTCGTCGACCCGCATCGAGTGGATCCTCGCCGACCTCGCCATCAACGTCGTCGGCGCCGCCACCACCACCGTCTACCCGACCACCACGCCCGAGGACGTCTCCTACATCCTCAGCGACTCCGACACCCGCGTGGTGTTCGCCGAGAACGCCGAGCAGGCCGCCAAGGTGTTCGACCACCGGGCCGAGCTGCCGTCGCTGACCCGCATCGTGGTCTTCGACGAGGACGGCGTCGACGACCACGACGGCTTCATCATCACGCTCGCCGAGTTGGAGAGGCGCGGCCAGACGCTGCTGGCCGAGCGCCCCGGCGCCGTCGACGACGCGCTCGCCGCCGTCGGCCCCGAGACCCTGGCCACGCTCATCTACACCTCCGGTACCACCGGGCGGCCCAAGGGCGTCCGGCTGGTCAACGACAACTGGGTCTACGAGGGCGTCGCGGTCGACGCGTTCAAGATCCTCTCCGTCGACGACGTCCAGTACCTCTGGCTGCCGTTGTCGCACTCGTTCGGCAAGGCGCTCGAGGCCATCCAGCTGCGCATCGGCTTCGCGACCGCCGTCGACGGCAACCTCGACAACATCGTCGAGGGTCTCGGCGCGGTGAAGCCGACGTTCATGGCCGGCGCGCCGCGCATCTTCGAGAAGGTCCGCGCCCGGGTCATCACCGGCGTCGACAACGAGGGCGGCCCGAAGGCGAAGATCTTCGCGTGGGCGTTCGGCGTCGGCGCCAAGGTGTCGACGCTGCGCCAGAACGGCCAGGAGCCCACCGGACTGCTGAAGTTCCAGTACGGCCTCGCCGACCGGCTGGTGTTCAGCAAGATCAAGGCCCGGCTGGGCGGCAACATCCGGTTCTTCGTCAGCGGCGCGGCCGCGCTCTCCCGCGACGTCGCCGAGTGGTTCCACGCCGCGGGCATGCTCATCCTCGAGGGCTACGGCCTCACCGAGACCAGTGCCGCGTCGTTCGTCAACATGCCCTACGACTGCCGCTTCGGCACCGTCGGCCCGCCGGCCCCCGGCACCCAGGTGAAGATCGCCGACGACGGCGAGATCCTGCTCAAGGGCCCGGGCGTCATGCGCGGCTACCACAAGCTGCCCGACGTCAGCGCCGAGGTGCTCGACGCCGACGGCTGGTTCTGCACCGGCGACATCGGTGAGGTCGTCGACGGCTACCTGCGGGTCACCGACCGCAAGAAGGACCTCATCAAGACCTCCGGCGGCAAGTACGTCGCGCCGCAGGAGATCGAGATCATCTTCAAGGCGGTCAGCCCGCACGCCAGCCAGATCGTCGTCCACGGCGACTCCCGCAACTACTGCGTCGCGCTCATCACGCTCGACCCCGAGGCCATCTCCGACTGGGCCGAGCACCACGAGCTCGGCGGCCGCTCGTACGAGGACCTCACCCGCGCACCGGAGGTGCGGGCACTGGTACAGGGCCAGATCGACCAGCTCAACGCCCGGCTCGAGCGGTGGGAGACGATCAAGAAGTTCGAGATCCTGCCGGCCGACCTCACCGTCGAGGGTGGCGACATCACCCCGAGCCTCAAGGTGAAGCGCAAAGCGGTCGAGAAGAAGTACATGGACGTCCTCGACAGCATGTACGCCTGACGATTTCGCCGGGCGTTTCGTCCAGAGGCCGCCGGGCGGGGACAATGGGACGTGCCCTCCACCCTGCCCGACGGCTCGCCCGCGCCCGCTGACGGCGCGCTGCCGGCCACGGCGCTCCACGGCGTCGGCGGCCGGCCGTTCGGCGTCTACCTGCACGTGCCGTTCTGCACCACGCGGTGCGGCTACTGCGACTTCAACACCTATACCGCGTCCGAGCTGGGGTCGTCGCCGGGTGCGTCGCGCTCGTCCTGGGCCGACGGCGCTATCGCGGAACTGCGGCTGGCCCGCCGGGTGCTCGGCGACGCCGACGTCGCGGTGTCGACGGTGTTCGTCGGCGGCGGCACGCCCACGCTGTTACCGCCGGCCGACCTCGGGCGCGTGCTGCGGTTCGTCGACGACGAGTTCGGGCTGGTCCCGGGTGCCGAGGTCACGACGGAGGCCAACCCTGAGTCGGTCGACGCCCGGTCGTTGGCCGAGCTGCGGGCGGCCGGCTTCACCCGGGTGTCCGTGGGCATGCAGAGCGCGCGGCCGCACGTGCTCGCCGTCCTCGACCGCGTGCACACCCCGGGCCGCCCGGCCCAGGTCGTCGCCGAGGCGCGGCAGGCTGGGTTCGAGCACGTCAGCGTCGACCTCATCTACGGCACGCCGGGGGAGTCCGTCGACGACTGGCGGGCCAGCGTCTCCGACGCGATCGAGGCCGGGCCCGACCACGTCAGCGCCTACGCGCTCATCGTCGAGCCGGGCACCCGGCTGGCCGCACGCATGACCCGCGGCGAGTTGCCCCTCCCGGACGACGACGACCAGGCCGACAAGTACGTGCTGGCCGACTCGCTGCTGTCGTCGGCGGGATTCGCCTGGTACGAGCTGTCCAACTGGGCCGCGTCCGAGGCGGCGCGCTGCGCGCACAACGAGCTGTACTGGACCGGCGCCGACTGGTGGGGCGCCGGGCCGGGCGCGCACAGTCACGTCGGCGGCACCCGCTGGTGGAACGTCAAGCACCCGGCGGCATGGGCGGCGCGGCTGGCGGCGGGCGAGAGTCCGGCGCATGCCCGCGAGATCCTCGACCCCGAGACCCGCCGGGTCGAGCGGGTGTTGCTGGAGGTCCGGCTGGCGGCCGGCCTCGACCTCGCCGTCCTCGACGCCGACGGCCGGGCGGCGGCCGCGAAGGTCGTGGCCGACGGCCTGGCGTCGTCGACCGCCTTCGACGACGGCCGCCTCGTGCTTACCCGTCGTGGCCGCCTCCTCGCCGACGCCGTCGTCCGCGATCTGCTGCCTTGAGTCCGCGGCTCTCGTTATGATCGGCATCCCGATGTCGATCATGGTGGTGCCGATGAGCGCGAAGGACTTCGAGGCACGCAGGAACCACGTCCTTCAGACCTACCGGAAACGGACGAAGGAGCACTACGAGGCGGCAGCGGACCCGCACGGTTCCGCCGCGAAGAAAGGCGCACAAGCCCCTGGTCAGCGAGGCGTTGCGCGACCTACGCCAGATCCGCCGTGAGGTTGTTCAGGCCGAGAAGGGCATCCACGCCGGCAGCCGGCGTTCCATGGGCCGCGAGCGGGGCAAGCGGCACTCGTTCCTCCAGGAGTTCTGGGGACGCGCGGCGGCCGGCCGAGCCCGTGCCGACGCGAAGCAGGCCGTCGGCCGGCGGCGCGACAAGGATCTCGCTCCCTACGCGCGGCTCAAGCTGATCATCGACCAGGACGTCACGAAGCTGATGACCATCAGGGACGGCCTGTCGACGAGTCCGTGACGAAGTCGATCAGTTCCTCGACGCGGCCGAGGAAGGCCGGCTCGAGGTCGGTGTAGGTCGCGACCTTGCCGAGGATGCGTTGCCACGCCTCCCACGGCTCCAGCCGCCAGCCGAGACGGGCGATGACGCCTTCCTTCCAGGGCTCGCCCTTGGGCACCTGCGGCCACGCCTCGATGCCGAGCACCGACGGGCGGACCGCCTGCCAGACGTCGATGTACGGGTGGCCGACGATGAGGACGTCGTCCGCGTGCGGGCCGCCGCGGACCGCGTCGGCCAGGCGCGTCTCCTTGCTGCCGGCCACGAGGTGGTCGAGCATGACGCCGAGGCGCCGGCCGGGGCCGGGCTCGAACTCGGCGACGACGGCGGCGAGGTCGTCGGCGCCGCCGAGCTCCTCGACGACGACGCCCTCGACCCGCAGGTCGTGGCCCCACACCTTCTCGACCAGCTCGGCGTCGTGCTTGCCCTCGACGTAGATGCGGCTCTCGCGAGCGGTGCGGGCCTTGTGGCCCAGCACGGCGACCGAGCCGGACGCGGACACCATGCGGCCGGTCGCCGCCGGCGCCGTCGGGCGGACCAGTTCGACCGGCTTGCCGTCGATCCAGAATCCGGGTCCGAGCGGGAACGCGCGCCGCTTGCCGTGCCGGTCCTCGAGGATCACACCGTGCTTGTCGACCTCGACGACGGCGCCGACGTAGCCGGTCTGCACGTCCTCGACGACGAGCCCCGGCACCGCGGCCTCCTGCGTGCTGACCGGGCGCTTCGGGTGCGGGGAGTTCGTGAGGACGTCGCGGCCGTAGCGATCGTTGAAGGGGCTCACGTCCGCCGACGCTAGTCGCTCGCCGGGCGGGAGAGGGGGAACGACACGTATCGGACACGGCGGGGGCGTCACCGGGTACGGCGGGTGCGCCGCCGCCGGGCATGGCAGGGGCCCCGTCGCCGGACGACGGGGCCCCAGTCTCGGGTGGGCGCGGAGCGCGCCGGTCAGTGGATCATGACCGGGGCGGCCTCGCCCTCGCCGTCGAGCTCGTCGAAGGCGGCCTGCTCGGAGTCCGGGGTCGCGTTCACGAAGAAGAACGCGATGGCCGCGGAGACGACCAGGATGCCCACGGCCCACCAGATGGCGGTGGTGTAGCCGTCGACCATGCCCTGCAGCTGCACCAGCTCGGGCGGCGTGCTGCCGCCGATGTGGGCGCTGATGTAGGACGTGGTGGCGCCGGCCGCGATGGTGTTGAGCAGCGCCGTGCCGATGGCGCCGCCGACCTGCTGCGACGTGTTGATCATCGCCGAGGCGATGCCGGAGTCGCGCGGCTCGACGCCGTACGTCGCCAGGCTCATCGCCGGCATGAACGTGGTGCCGAGGCCGAGGCCGAGCAGGATCTGCGCCGGCAGCAGCAGGCCCACGTACGAGCTGTCGATGTTCATCTGGGTCAGCAGCAGCATGCCGACCGCGGCCACCAGCAGGCCCGGCGTCATGAGGTACCGCGCCGGCACCCTGGTCATCAGCCGCGCGCCCAGCTGGGTCGAGCCGATGACCATGCCGGCCACCATGGGCAGGAACGCCACGCCGGACCGGATGGGGCTGTAGCCCTTGACCACCTGCAGGTAGTACGTCAGGAACAGGAACAGGCCGAACATCGCGATGACGGCCAGGCCGAGCGCCAGGTAGACGCCGCCTCGGTTGCGCTCGAGCACGACGCGCAGCGGCAGCAGCGGCGCCTTGACCTTCCGCTCCACCAGCACGAACGCGACCAGCAGCACCACCGTCAGGACGAACATCGAGACGGTGCCGGCCTCGCTCCAGCCCTCGGTCTCGGCGCGGGTGAAGCCGTAGACCAGCGCCACCAGGCCCAGCGTGCCCAGCACGGTGCCGGGGAGGTCGAGCGGCGAGCGGTTGCGGGTGCCGTCGGGCTCGTGCACCGCGGTGACGGCGCCGACGAACGCGATGGCGGCGATCGGGATGTTGACGAAGAACACCCAGCGCCAGTCGAGGTACTCGGTGAGGATGCCGCCGAGGATCAGGCCGAGCGCCGCGCCACCACCGGCGATGGCGCCGAAGATGCCGAACGCGCGGGCCCGCTCCTTGCCGTCGGTGAACATGACGGCGAGCAGCGACAGTGCCGCCGGGGCCAGCAACGCGCCGAAGACGCCCTGCAATGCGCGGGAGGCGAACATCATGGCCTCGTTGGCGGCGGCGCCACCCAGGGCGGACGCGCCGGCGAAGCCGATCAGGCCGGTGAGGAAGGTGTTCTTGCGGCCCCACATGTCGGCGACTCGCCCGCCGAGCAGCAGCAGGCTGCCGAACGCCAGCGCGTAGGCGGTGATGACCCACTGCCGATTGGCGTCGGAGATGCCGAGGTCGGCCTGCGCCGACGGGAGCGCGATGTTCACGATGGTGGCGTCCAGCACGACCATCAGCTGGGCGATGGCGATGAACGCCAGAGCCCGCCACCGCCTGGGATCAGGCAGCTGTGTTTCAGGCATGACGAAGTCCAATCAGGGTGACGAAAAATGTGTGCTGAACAGGGTCGGGACCGCCGTCGGCCCGCCTGGTGGCTTACTTGATTTCGAAGTCCTCGAAGGTCACCGCGGTGCCGCACAGCTCTGAGCGGGCAGGCGCGCGCAGGCCGTCGAGGAAGAGCTGGAGATGCCGGTGCATGAAGCGTTCGACGTGCGCACACGCGGTGCCGGCGACGGGACGGGTCAGCTGCGTGATCGCGACCATGAGATCACCGATGCCGACGTCGGGCCGCAGCTGACCGGACTCGCGAGCGTTGTCCATCAGCTCGGTGACGACCTTCTCCAACCGGATTCGGGCGTCCATCACGTGGGGGTCGTTCTTGTCGAAGCCTTCGTACAGCAGCGAGCACAGCGCGCCGACCCGCTCGTCGGCGGCGCGGTGAACGAACCGACGCAGCGCCTCGAACGCGTCGGTCTCCTCGGCGAGCGCCGACTCGGCCTGCTCCGTGAGGCGGGCCAGCGAGTACGACGCGACGACGTGGATGAGCTCGTGCCGGTCGGCGAAGTGCCGGTACAGCGTGGCGTTGCCCACGCCCGCGCGGTGTGCGATGGCGTCCAACGGCACGGTGGGGCCGTGCTCGACGAACGCCTCACGCGCCGCGGCGATGATGCGCTCACGGTTGCGGGTGGCGTCGACGCGAGCCGGCTGTGCCCTGCGCTCGGCTGTCGCCATGCCGCCCATGATTCCCCCTTCGAGTCGTACGACGAAACGGAGAACTTCTCTCCGTTTCGTGAACCGGGGAGTGCGTCCCCGGTTCAGTTGGACCTGTGGTGAAACGGGGAGGGCATCCCCGGTTATTTCCCAGGCTGGATGTGACCTGCATCACATCTGGTGTCGGCGCCCTCGCCGATGCGGCCACGATCGAGCTTCGCGCCGCCCCGGCCAGGACGGCAACCGGATTTCCAGCACGTTCGCAACCTACGCGCCGCCACCGACAAAGTCGGCGCTCCTGCACCGGTGACCCTCCTCGGGGCGGCCCGGAAACGGCGTCGGCCCGGGCGGCGGGGTCCGTGGCGGGCGTGGCGTCAGCCCGGGGCGTGGCGTCGGTGGGGCATGGCGCTGAGGCTGGAGCCGGTTCGGCGTACGTGGCGCCGGGGTCTGTGGCAGACGTGGCGTCGGTCCAGGGGGCGTGGTGCCGGGGTCTGTGGCAGACGTGGCGTCGGTCCAGGGGGCGTGGTGCCGGTGTGGCGCTGGTCCGGGTTCGAGCGGCGTCGGCGCGGGGTTGGTGGCGTCGGTCTGAGGGCGCCTCCGCGAGCGCGCGTTGCGGACCCCTCCCGTACGGGTGGGGGCCCACCCTATGGGCGGGCGCCGACAGGGTCCCGGGCGTTCGGCCGGCGGACTGAGCGTCGGTGCGGGCGGGGCGTTCGGCCGGCGGACTGAGCGTCGGTGCGGGCGGGGCGTTCGGCCCGGCGGACTGAGCGTCGACCGGGCCGGCTGGTGGCTTGGGCGGTTCGGTTGGCCGGGCGTACGTGTGTCGGGTTCGCGCCGTTCGCCGTCCCCCTGCTGCCCATTCTCTCAGCCGCGGGACCGCGCCTCAAGCGGACTCTGTGGGGCGCTTCGCGCCGACGAGACCGCTTGACCCGCGGTCCCGCGGTCTAAGAACTGGCAGCTATCAGGGGGACGGGGCGAGTCTGGGCACGCCTCGAGGTCACAGCCGACGTCACCCACTCGTCGCTGACGTGAACCGAGCCTTCGGCGGCCGTCGCCTCGGCCGTGCCGGCGGCTGCGGGCTGGTGGACGCCGATGATCATCAACGATCGCGTACTTCACCAGGCGTTCTCCCGCTCTGCGAGGCGTGCATGCCTGGTGGAGTGGGAGAACGCCTGGTGAAGTGGTGTGTGAGCCGGTGTTCACGAGCGGTTGCGTGCCGCCAGGGCATCAGTGAGCCGTCTCTTGATCACCGTTCTCACCGCGGCCCACGCCGACATCAACGGAGCTGGGTCGACGGCCGGAAGCGCCTGGATCGATGGCCGACCCTGACCGACTGGACGCACTGGACGCACTGGACCGACTGGACGCACTGGACCGACTGGACGCACTGGACCGACTGGACGCACTGGACCGACTGGACCGACCGGGCCACCGTCGGCTGTCGGCAACGGAGCTGGATCGACGGCCGGAAGCGCCCGGATCGATGGCCGCCCCTGACCGGCTGGACGCACTGGACCGACTGGACCGACCGGGCCGACCGGGCCACCGTCGGCTGTCGGCAACGGAGCTGGATCGACGGCCGGAAGCGCCCGGATCGATGGCCGACCCTGACTGACTGGACGCACTGGACCGACTGGACCGACCGGGCCACCGCCGACCGTCGTCAGCCCCGGTCTGCCGCAGTCCCGGTCCGCCGTGAACCGCCCCGGTCCACCCAGTCCTGGCCCACTGCGAACCGCAGCCCCCGGCCGGCGGCGACCCGTTGCCACAGTCCGCTGCGAACCGCCGCCCCCGGCCGGCGGCG
Organism: Jiangella endophytica; assembly: GCF_003427025.1. GTDB lineage: Bacteria > Actinomycetota > Actinomycetes > Jiangellales > Jiangellaceae > Jiangella > Jiangella endophytica. Next base: position 81,555 of record NZ_QVAI01000017.1, on the reverse strand, counting down.
ACCCGTTGCCACAGTCCGCTGCGAACCGCCGCCCCCGGCCCGCGGCGACCCGTTGCCACAGTCCGCTGCGAACCGCCGCCCGGGCACTGCTGACAGTCAGGACCGTCGCGCACGTCACCAGGCGTTCCGGTGCTGCGCCCGGCGTGCAAGCCCGCCGACGCACCGGAAGACCCCGCGACGCACCCAGAAACGCCGCCAGATCTCGCCACGTGGTCACGACAGCACTCAGGGACACACCGTCCCCGAGGTGTGACCTGCGAGGAAAGACGTAGGCGTCCGGAACCACGTAGAATTGGCACTTGCAAGGGTCGAGTGCCAAATGCGCGGCGGGAGGTGTACCCGGTTGTCCGTCGATGACCGCAAGCTCGACGTCCTCAGGGCGATCGTCGAGGACTACGTCGCCACCCAGGAGCCGGTCGGGTCGAAGGCACTGGTCGACCGGCACCATCTCGGGGTGTCGCCGGCCACCATCCGCAACGACATGGCGGCGCTGGAGGAGGAGGGCTACATCGCCCAGCCGCACACCAGCGCCGGCCGGGTGCCCACCGACAAGGGCTACCGGCTGTTCGTCGACCGGCTGTCGACGGTGAAGCCGTTGTCGCCGCCCGAGCGCCGGGCCATCCAGACGTTCCTCGACGGCGCGCTCGACCTCGACGACGTCGTATCGCGGACGGTGCGGCTGCTGGCGCAGCTGACCCGGCAGGCCGCCGTCGTGCAGTATCCGTCGCTGAGCCGGTCGACGGTGCGGCACGTCGAGCTGGTCATGCTGGCGCCGGCGCGGGTACTGGTGGTGCTCATCACCGACACCGGCCGGGTCGAGCAGCGCGTCGTCGATCTGCCGGCCGACGCCGACGACGTACTGGTCGGCGAGTTGCGGGCGCGCATCAACGCGCTCGTCACCGGGCAGGACTTCGCGTCGGTCGAGACGCGGGTGGCCGAGCTCGGCGAACGCTTCGGCCCCGAAGACCGCGCCACCGTCGCCGCCGTCACGGCCACGCTGCTCAGCACGCTCATCGAGCGGCACGAGGAGCGGGTCGCCGTCGCCGGGACGGGCAACCTCGCCCGCTACGGCCAGGAGTTCGACCACGAGCTCGAGCCGCTGCTGTCGGCGCTCGAGGAGCACGTCGTGCTGCTCCGGCTGCTCGGCGAGGCCACCAGCCCCACCCCCGTCCGGGTCCGCATCGGCAGCGAGAACGCGCAGACCGGGCTCTCGGCCACGTCCGTCGTCACCTCGGGCTACGGGCCGGGTGAGCTGGCGCTGGCTAGCATGGGGGTGGTCGGACCGACCCGCATGGACTACCCCGGCACCATCGCGGCCGTCGGCGCCGTCGCTCGATATGTCAGCAAGATTCTCGCGCCTCACTAGGGAAGACACAGGGTGCCCACCACCGACTACTACGAAGTTCTCGGCGTGCCGAAGAACGCCTCCAGCGAGGAGATCAAGAAGGCCTACCGCCGCCTCGCCCGGCAACTGCACCCGGACGTCAACCCCGACCCCGCCACGCAGGAGCGCTTCAAAGAGGTCGTCACGGCCTACGAGGTGCTCAACGACCCCCGCAAGCGGGAGATGTACGACCTCGGCGGCGACCCTCTCAGCAGCGGCGGCGGCGCGGGCGGCAACTTCGGCGGCGCGTTCTCGTTCACCGACATCATGGACGCCTTCTTCGGCGGGACGAACGCGCGCGGCCCGCGCAGCCGGGTCCGCCGCGGCCAGGACGCCCTGGTCCAGCTGAAGGTCGAGCTGGCCGACGCGGTCTTCGGCGCCACGCGCGAGCTGCAGGTCGACACCGCGGTGGTCTGCCAGGTCTGCCACGGCGAGGGCACCGCGAAGGGCGCCACCCGGGTCACCTGCCCGACGTGTCAGGGGCAGGGCGAGGTCAGCCAGGTGCAGCGCTCGTTCCTCGGCCAGGTCATGACGACCCGCCCGTGCCCGGCCTGCCAGGGCTTCGGGACGGTCAACCCGAACCCGTGCGTCGAGTGCTCCGGCGACGGCCGCGTCCGTACCCGCCGCACGCTCACCATCAAGATCCCGGCGGGCGTCGACAACGGCACCCGCATCCAGCTGACCGGTCAGGGCGAGGTCGGTCCCGGCGGCGGCCCGGCCGGCGACCTCTACGTCGAGCTGGCGGTCACGCCGCACCCGGTGTTCACCCGCAACGGCGACAACCTGCACTGCACGCTGCAGCTGCCCATGACGGCCGCCGCGCTCGGCACCAGCGTCGAGCTCGAGACCTTCGACGGCGCCACGACGGTCGAGGTGCGGCCCGGCGTCCAGCACGGCGAGGTCATCAAGCTCGGCGCCCGCGGCGTCCCGAAGCTGCGCGGCACCGGCCGCGGCGACCTGCTGATCCACGTCGAGGTCCAGACGCCGACGAAGCTCGACCCCCGGCAGGAGGAGCTGCTGCGCGAGCTGGCCGGTCTGCGCGGCGAGGAGCGGGTCGAGGGCCCCGGCGCGGCCGGTGGCCACGGCAACTTCTTCACCCGCATCCGCGACGCCTTCAAGGACGGGCTCAACTGACCGCACCGGTATTCCTCGCCGACGCCGCGGCCCTGCGCGCGGCGGACGTCGTCGTCCTCGACGGCGACGAGGGGCGGCACGCCGCGGTGGTCCGCCGTATCCAGCCGGGCGAGGCCGTCGAGCTGACCGACGGCGCCGGGCAGCTGGTCCGCTGTGTCGTCGCCGGGGCGTCGAAGCAGGGGCTGACCTGTGAGGTCGTCGAGCGGATCGACGTGCCGGAGCCGTGGCCTCGGGTGGTCGTCGCGCAGGCGATCCCCAAGGGCGACCGCGGCGAGATCGCCGTCGAGACGATGACCGAGGCCGGCGTCGACGAGATCGTGCCATGGGCGGCGCAGCGGTGCATGGTCCGGTGGACGGGCGAGCGCGGCGACAAGGCGCTGCGCCGCTGGCGGTCCACGGCGCGCGAGGCGGCCAAGCAGTCGCGTCGGGCCTGGCTGCCGGCCGTCACCGACCCGGTGCCGACACCGGCGCTCACGGCCCGAGCGGGGGCCGCCGCGCTCGCCGTCGTGCTGCACGAGGAGGCCACCGAGCCGCTCGGCGCCCTCGACCTTCCCACCGACGGCGACATCCTGCTGATCGTGGGCCCCGAGGGCGGCGTGGCGCCGGACGAGCTGGACCAGCTGGCCGCCACCGGGGCGGTCGTCGCCCGGCTCGGCCCGACCGTTCTGCGCACGTCGACCGCCGGCACCGTCGCGGCCGCTGTCGTGCTGTCGCGGACCGCCCGCTGGGCCTGACCGCTACTCGACGGTGAACGTGCGCGAGTCGCTCATCGGCGGCCGGCCCTCGCCCCCGGACTCATCGCTCTCGCTGACGACGATCTCGTAGCTGCCGGGTTCGAGATCCAGCTCGAACGCGAACGGGGAGAACGTGCAGCACTCCTCGGCGGTCGTGTTCCCGGAGTCGACGACCTCGCCGTCGCGGCGCAGCTCCCACAGCACGTTGGCCTCGTTCACCGCTGCCTCGCCGCTCACCGTGACGGGACTGGGCAGGGTCGCGCCCTCGGCCGGGTCGTTGAGCTGCACCAACTGCCGGACCTCCAGCGGATCGGCCCGGCCGACCGGCTCGCTGGGGTTCTCGCCGCCGACGGCGATGCGAACCGGCAGCGAGCCGTCCAGCTGCGCGGTCGCGGCCGCGGCCGTCGCCGTGTAGACGAGCTGCTGAGTAGCGAGGTCGGGATCGTCGCCGACCGCTGGCGGCCCGCTCAGGTCGACCACGATGGCGCCGTCGGCCACGTCGGCGGACAGCACCTCGACGCCGGGCTCCCACAGCGTGGTGTAGTCGGGGTCGGCCGGCGGCGCCGTCAGCATCTCGTTGATCGCGGCGGCGACGGGCGGCAGCGACGTCTCGACGGTGTGGAACTCGCGGACCAGCCGGAGCCCGTCGCCGGCGTCGGCCACGTAGTAGACCGGGACCGTCAGCGTCTGCGCCGGTGGTGTGGTCTCGGCGGCCGGCGGCGACGTCGGCGGCGATGTGTCCGTCGGCGTCCCGTTCGGGGACGTCGCCGGCGACGTGGACGTCGTCGTCGCGACGGGCGTGTCGTCGTCATCGTTGCTCAGGACGATCGCGCCGCCCACGATCACCGCCGCGGCCAGCGCCGTCGCGCCCGCGAGCCCCAGTACCACCGGTCGTCGCCACATCGGAACCACCGCCGTCCTCCTCCTGATCCTGGCCAGGCCGTCCGGGCCCGGCTGCACCCGCTCGGCGGCGCGGTGCAGGGCGTCGTGGACCTGCTGCTCCTCCGGCGTCCAGTCCTCCGGCGTGCTCACCGCTGCCTCCTCACGACCACTCCGCCATCGCGTCGCGCAGCCCGGCCAGCCCGCGTGAGGCGTGGCTCTTGACGGCGCCGTTGCTGATCTTCATCGCGCTCGCGATCTCCGACTCCGAGAGACCGCCGTAGTAGCGCAGGACGAGCGCCTCTCGCTGCCGGTCCGGCAGCCCGCGCAGCGCCTCGACGACGGCGTCGGCCGCAGCTCCGCCGACGGCGACCTGCTCGGCGCTGGGCGCATGGCCCGGCGGCTCCTCCGGATGGCGGGCCGCCACGCCGCGCCGGCGCTGGACCGACCGGCAGCCGTGCACCACGGACGTGCGCAGGTAGGCGACCGCCGCAGCCGGCTCGCGCAACCGGCGCCAGCGGCGGTGCAGGGCCACGAACGCGTCCTGCACGACCTCCTCGGCGACGGCCTCGTTGCCCTGGAGCAGCGTGGCCAGCCGGACGAGGCGGACATAGTGCGCCGCGTACAGGTCCGTGACGGCGTCGTCGGCCTCGGACCCGGTCCTGTCTTGCACCACATACCCCTACTGACGCGTTGCCGGCCATGCCGGTTTACCGATGCGCGCCCAACCGTAGGGGATCGGGTCGGTGATCTTCAGCCGAACGGGGTCAGCGGACCTCGTCGCCGGTGACGAGGTCGGGGTTGGCGGCGAGGAAGGCGTCCATGTCGTCGTCGGCCAGCGCGGTCCACAGCTGATCGGCGCGTTCCTGGTCGTAGACGACGATGCTCTGCGGGCCGGCCCAGCCGGTGCCGTCGGTCGGCACGGTGAGGAACGTCATGTCGTTCGAGCGCAGGTTGCGCATCGACAGTGCGAGGTCGACCATGCCGAACGCGCTGAGCTCCTCGTCGACCCGGGCGGCCTGGCCGATCGCGCCGGTGACGCCGTTGATCTTGCCGGGATCGGTGAGCGTGCCGGACGAGATCAGCTCGTTCATCAGGGCACGGAGGAAGTTCTGCTGCCGCTTGACGCGGTCGAAGTCGCCGCCGGGCAGGTCCTTGCGGTCGCGGACGTACTGCAGCGCCTGCTCGCCGGTGAGCGTGTGCGTGCCGGCCGGCAGCGGCTCGTCGTTGTCGGCGAGCGGCGTCTCCTCGTCGAACGTGAGCGTGACGCCGCCCAGCTCGTCGGTGAGCGCCTGGAACCCGTTCCAGTCGATCAGCGCCAGGTGGTCGACGCGGATGCCGGTGAGCTCCTCGAGGGTCTGCACGAACAACGACGGCCCGCCGAAGGAGTACGCCGCGTTGATCTTGTTGCGGCCGTGGCCGGGGATGTCGATCCAGGTGTCGCGGGGGATCGAGACCAGGTAGCCACGATCGCGCCCCTCCGGGAAGTGCGCCAGCATGATGGTGTCGGTGCGGGCCGCGCCCGGCTCGTAGACGTCGACCTTGTCGGCGCCGTCGAGTCCGCCCAGCAGGAAGGTGATGCTGTCGCCCGGGAGCTCGGCCGGGCGCGCGGTCTCGGGGATGTCGAAGGCGTCCGGGATCCGCTCGATGTTCGACGACACCCGGTTCACGAAGTAGAAGGCGACGCCGGCCACCGCGACGACCAGGATCAGCAGCGTCGCCAGGACGCCGATCAGGATGCGGCGGTTGCGGCGGCGCTTGCGCGGGCGCTCGTCCGGCGCGGCCTCGGTGGGCGGGTCGGACTGCTGCTCGTCGAGCGGGTTCGGCATGGCTCCAGAGGGTACGGTCAGGCGGCGACGGACAGGTGAGGACACCCCGCCTGCCGGTGGATCCCCCCACATCATGATGACGTCTGCCGGGCCGGACGGGTTGCACATCGGCCGCGAGTACTTTCGGTCCGTGCCCTAACATCCAGCTACCCGAATCACCGGAGGCGCGAGTGACCCGCGACGCGGACTGCCTGTTCTGCAAGATCGCCGGCGGCGAGATCCCGGCCGACGTCGTGCGCGAGACCGAGCACACGCTCGCGTTCCGCGACATCGCGCCGCAGGCGCCCACCCACGTGCTGGTGGTGCCTCGCGCGCACCACCGCGACGTCGCGTCGCTCGCGGCCGCCGCGCCGGACCTGCTGGCCGAGCTGGTACGGACGGCAGCGGCCATCGCCTCCGACGAGGGAATCGAGGCGTACCGGCTGGTGTTCAACACGGGGGAGCAGGCCGGTCAGTCGGTGTTCCACGTGCACGGGCACGTGCTGGGCGGGCGCACGATGACCTGGCCGCCGGGCTGAGCCGGCCGGAAATTCGCCGTGACTTGTCCCCGGCCGCAGGTAGCATTCAACACATCCACTGAACAGCGCGATCGAGACGGGAAGTAGGCGTGACAGGCCCAGCGAGGCCGCCCATGACGAAGACAGAACAGGCCGAACAGCAGGCCGCCCAGCACACCATCGTCGTACCCACGAGCATCTCCATGGTGAGCCTGCTCGGCTCGGGCGACGAGCTCATCAAGGTCGTCGAGTCGTCCTTCCCGGACGTCGACATCCACGTGCGCGGCAACCAGATCACGATGACGGGCCGTCCGGGCGACATCGCCGAGGCCGAGGGCGTCATCGACGAGATGGTGGCCGTGCTGCGTACGGGGCAGGGCATGACGCCCGAAGCCGTCGAGCGGACGGTCGCCATGCTGCGCGCCCGCACCGGCGAGCGGCCGGCCGAGGTGCTCACCGCCAACATCCTGTCCAATCGTGGGCGCACCATCCGGCCCAAGACGCTGAACCAGAAGCGCTACGTCGACGCCATCGACAAGCACACCGTCATCTTCGGCATCGGCCCGGCCGGCACCGGCAAGACCTACCTCGCGGTCGCCAAGGCCGTGCAGGCGCTGCAGGCCAAGCAGGTCAGCCGCATCCTGCTGACCCGCCCGGCCATCGAGGCGGGCGAGCGGCTGGGCTTCCTGCCCGGCACGCTGTCGGAGAAGATCGACCCGTACCTGCGGCCGCTCTACGACGCGCTGCACGACATGATGGACCCCGCCTCGATCCCGCGGCTGATGACCGAGGGCACCATCGAGGTCGCGCCGCTGGCGTACATGCGCGGGCGCACGCTCAACGACGCGTTCGTCATCCTCGACGAGGCACAGAACACCTCCGCCGAGCAGATGAAGATGTTCCTCACCCGGCTCGGCTTCGGGTCGAAGATGGTGGTCACGGGCGACGTCACCCAGGTCGACCTCCCGGCCGGCACCACCAGCGGGCTGCGCGTCGTCGAAGAGATCCTCGACGGCATCGACGACGTCCACTTCTGCCGGCTGAACAGCCGCGACGTCGTGCGGCACAGGCTGGTCGGCGAGATCGTCGACGCCTACACCCGCTACGACGCCGTGCAGGAGGCGGCGCAGGGCAACGGGCGGTCGCGCGTTCCCGGCCGACGCCCGTGACCATCGAGGTCAACAACGAGTCCGGCGCCGAGGTCGACGAGAAGACGCTGTCCGACCTCGCCCGGTTCGTGCTCGACCACCAGCGCATCCACCCGCTCGCCGAGCTGGCCATCCTGCTGGTCGACACCGACACGATGGAGACGCTGCACGTGCAGTGGATGGACGAGCCCGGTCCCACCGACGTCCTCTCCTTCCCGATGGACGAGCTGCGGCCCACGCCCGACGACGCCGATCCGGAGCCGGGCCTGCTCGGCGACGTCGTGCTCTGCCCCGACGTCGCCGCCACGCAGGCCAAGGCCGCCGGCCACAGCACCGCGGACGAGCTGCAGCTGCTGACCACTCACGGCATCCTCCACCTGCTCGGCTACGATCACGCCGAGCCGGAGGAGGAGAAGGAGATGTTCGGGCTGCAGAAACAGCTGCTGACCGACTGGCGGAGCGCCCGAGGAGGCGGCCGCTGATGTTCGCCTCACCGCTGCCCGCCGTCGCGCTGGCCGCCGCGGAGACGTCCACCACCTCCGGCGGCGCGTCCACCTTCTGGCTGCTGGTCTCGGCGGCGGTGCTGGTGGTCGTCGCGATGCTGTTCGCGATGTCCGAGGCGGCGTTGACCACCATCTCGCGCACGCGCGCCGAGGAACTGCACCGCGCCGGTCGTCGCGGGTCCGTCGCACTGGTGCGCGTCGCGTCCGACCCCGTCCCCGCGCTGAACACCGCGCTGCTGCTGCGCATGGCGTGCGAGGTCTCCGCGGTCGTCATGGTCGCGGTGGTGTGCGAGGAGTACTTCGAACCGTGGTGGCAGACGCTGCTGGTCGCCGCGGGCAGCATGGTCGTCGTGTCGTTCGTCGTCATCGGCGTCGCGCCGCGCACGCTGGGCCGGCAGCACGCCGAGGGCATCGCGCGGGCCTTCGCGGGGCTGCTGCTCGGCATCACCCGGGTGCTCGGCCCCATCCCCAAGCTGCTGATCATGCTCGGCAACGCGCTCACACCGGGCAAGGGCTTCCGCGAGGGCCCGTTCGCGACCGAGGCGGAGCTGCGCGAGCTGGTCGACCTCGCCGAGGCCGGCCGCATCATCGAGTCCGGCGAGCGCCAGATGATCCACTCGGTGTTCGAGCTGGGCGACACCGTGGTCCGCGAGGTCATGGTGCCGCGCACCGACGTCGTGTTCATCGAGGCGCACAAGACGCTGCGGCAGTTCCAGTCGCTGGCGCTGCGCAGCGGGTTCAGCCGCATCCCGGCGGTCGGGCCGGGCGGGCTCGACGACATCGTCGGCATCAGCTACCTCAAGGACGTCGCCCGCCGGCTCTACGACAACCGCGACGCCGAGTCCGTCGAGCGGGTCGAGTCGGTGCTGCGCCCGGCGTTCTTCGTGCCCGACTCCAAGCCGGCCGACGACCTGCTGCGAGAGATGCAGGCGCAGCGCATCCACGTCGCCGTCGTCGTCGACGAGTACGGCGGCACCGCCGGGCTGGTCACCATCGAGGACATCCTCGAGGAGATCGTCGGTGAGATCACCGACGAGTACGACGCCGACGAGGACGGCATCGAGACCCTCGACGACGGCGTGGTCCGGGTCAGCTCCCGGCTGCACATCGACGACCTCGGCGAGCTGTTCGGCCTCGAACTGTCCGACGACGACGTCGACACCGTCGGCGGCCTCATGGCCAAGCAGCTGGGCCGCGTCCCCATCGCCGGCGCCCAGGTCGACGTCGCCGGGCTGCACCTCGTGGCGGAGGGCCCGGCCGGTCGCCGCAACCGCATCGGAACCGTCCGGGTGAGCCGGCCCGTTCAGGTCACCGACACCGAGCCGCACGAGGAGCATGCGTGAGCGACGCACTCGACCCCGAGGACGCGAAGATCCTGATCCTGGCCCGGTCCGCCCGGGCCCGCGCGGCGGCGCCCAGCGGCGCGGCCGTACGCGACGCCGACGGCCGCACCTACGCCGCCGCCGACGTCACGCTGCCGTCGCTGCGCCTCACCGCGTTACAGCTGGCAGTCGCGTCCGCGGTGTCCAGTGGCGCCACCGGGCTCGAGGCGGCCGCGGTCGTCACCGACGGCGCCGCCGGCGGTGTCGACACCGCGGTGGTGTCGGATCTCGGCGGACCGGGTATACCGGTTTACGTCGCTGGTCCCGACGGCACGCCCATCACGGCGCTGCGTTCGTAGCCATCAGCATCCGAGTGCGCTAACGTGCGGCCGTTCGAGAGTCCGGCACATCAGGCGCTCCGGGAGTGCGGCGCTGCCCACGCGTGACCCTCCGAAGCGACCGACCGAGACGGAGAGACGAATGAACTTCTGCAGCAACTGCGGGGCGCCGGCCACTGGCTCGGCCTACTGCGGCAACTGCGGCGCCCCCTTGACGGCGGACGCCGCGGCGCCGCGGGCGGGCCAGGCTCAGGCCGGGCCGGCCGCGGGTGGCGCCGGCCCGGCCGCCGGTGGCGCCGGCCCGGTGGCGGGTGGTCCCGCAGCACCCGCCGCAGCGGCGGCCCCGGGTGGCGCTGCGCGCAATCCGTTCGCGGACATCCCGGTGCTCGACTACGTCCGCGACGTCGTCGCGCTGGTGCTCCTGCTCGTCTCGTTCGGCATGCCGTGGGACCTCTCCGACACGGTGACCGGCAAGGTCTACGTCATCTTGGTGACGCTGCTGTCCGTCATCTCGCTGTCGCTGCCGTACCTCAAGCGCGGCGGCGTGCTGCCGGCGTCGTGGGGCACCGCGGAGCTGCGGCTGGCCCGGCTCGCCGCCAATGCGCCGTACGTCGTGGTCGTGCTGATCACACTGGTGCTCGGCTACGTCGGCGAGAACCGCGGCGACGGCGTGGGCGTCGGGATGGCGTTCGGGCTGGCCGGCGCGCTGCTCGCGGCTCAGGGCCGCGAGGCCGAGCAGTCGCCGTCCGGCGACGGCCAGGTGTGGCGCTGGGCCACGCTCGGCACCGGCGGGCTGTTCGCGCTGCTGACCGTCGTCAGCATCATCACGTTCCTCACCGACGCCGCCGAGGGCCAAGAGTGGGAGATCGTCGCGTACCTCATCGTCTCGATGCTGTTCTTCCTGGCGCTGGCCGTGCTGCCGTTGCTGGGCGTGCTCCGCGGCGACGCCGCCTGGCGCGACGTGCTGCTGCTGGTCGGGGTGGTCTCGCTGTTCGTCGGCGTGTGGCAGCTCGGCGCCGAGGGCACCATGAGGGACTCCTGGAGCCTGAGCACCTACGGCCCGCAGCTCATCCTCATCCCGGCCATCGCCGTCGCGGCGGCCGCGCCCGGGCTCCGGCCGCAGTACAAGCAGGCCCCCGGCGCCGCCTTCTGGTCCGGTGTCGGCCGCCGGATCCTCGAGCTGACGATGGTGGTCGCCGCCGTCGGCGTGGTGCTGTACGTCCTGCAGATCATCGGCAGCGAGGAGGCTCGCGGGCTGGCCATCGTGGTGCTGGTGCTCATGCTGATCCTGGTGCTGGCGGCGTTGGTCGGCCGCAACGCGCTGCTTCGCGACGCCAACGCGGGCCGCGCCATCGCGGTCGTGGCCGGCGGTGTGTTCATCCTGCTGGGCATCGTCATCGCCGCGATCCTGGGCGCCTCCGACGACGCGACCGTCGCCATCGCCGACGCCACGATCATCAGCGTGCTGTGGTGGTTCGGGGTGGCGCTGTTCGTGGTGCTGACGGCGCCGCCGTCGGTCCGTGCCGAGTACGGCCCCATCGGCGCCAACCAGCTCAGCCTCGGCAGCGTCCTGCCGGGCAACGGCGGCGGCTCGACGACCTCGGCACCCGCGGGAAGCGGGGTCGCGACCGGTGCCGCCGCCGCGGCCGCCGGCGCCGCGGCAGCCCGTCCGGCCGAGTCCAAGGCTGAGTCCAAGGCCGCCGCCAAGGCGGAGGCCAAGGCGCGGGCCGCGGAGGCCGAGGCCGACGCCAAGACCCAGGCGGCCGAGGCGAAGACGCAGGCGGGCGAGGCCAAGGCGGAGGCCGAGACCCAGGCGGCGGAGGCCAAGGCAGAGGCGGCCGACGCCAAGGCGGAGGCCGAGACCCAGGCGGCGCAGGCCGAGCCGCAGGCGGCCGACGCCACCAAGGCGAAGGACGACGAGGTGCCGGCCAGCCCGGCCGTGCCCGCTGACGACGCGAAGACCGTCACCGGCGCTCCGGCCGGCGGGCAGGAGGGCCTGCTCAGCGAGGCCAAGCCCGGCCCGATCAGCGGCCTGGCCGTCGACCAGCCGGCCGCCGACGACACCGCCACCCGCGTCGACCAGCCGCGCGTCGAGCCGGCCACCCGGGTCGACCAGCCGGCCGTCGGCGACACCCCCGGGTTCGACGCTCGCACCGCGCTCGACCCCAACACGCCGTTGCAGACGCTGGCCGACATCGCGGCGCAGGAACCGGGGCTGCGCAAGTACGTCGCCGCCAACCCGTCGACCTACCCTGAGCTGCTGACCTGGCTGAGCCAGCTCGGCGACCCGGAGATCGACGAGGCCCTGCGCCGCCGCGGCGGTCGCTGAGCAGAACACACACCGAACACACACCGACGCCGGCCCAGGGTTCACGCCCCGGGCCGGCGTCGTTCTGTACTCCGCGCGAACCGGGCCGTCGTCCGGCGAGCAGCTCGCCCTGTGACGCGTCGGTCAGGGGTGGTCGAGCACGGCGGTGAGCGCGTCGGCGGCGGCGGCGCGCACGTCTGTCAGGCCGGCACCGTCGGCGAGGGCGCCGAGCACCGCGCCGTCGACCACGGCGAGGACGACGTGCGGCGGGACTCCGGCCGCCAGTCCGGAACGCTCCAGCACCGCCGCCACGCTCTCGCGCGCCGCCGCGTTGGAGCGCCGCGCGGCCGCCGCGAACAGCGGCTCGCGGGCGGCCAGCACGTACCGCTCGTACCACGCGACCAGCGCGCCGTACTCGTCCGGCGTGAGCAGGGTGGCGATCATCCGGGCCACCGCGGCCGCGCCCCGGCGCCGGGCCGACAGCGCGTCGACGGCGGCGGACATGCGGGCGGCGTCGTCGTCGGCGAGGGTCTCGACGGCGGCCCGGCGCAGCTCCGTCAGATCGGCGAAGTAGTACGTCGTGGCCCCCAGGGGCACGCCCGCCCGACCCGCCACCCCACGATGGCTCACCGCCTCCAGCCCGCCGCTCTGCAGCAGGTCGGCCGCGGCGCGGACCAGGGCGGCGCGCCGTTGTTCGCCCTTCGCCGTGGCCATCAGTGCGCGCCGCCGCCGGCGAGGTTCAGCAGGATCACGCCAGACACGATGAGCCCGATGGCCGCGATGCGCAAGAACGTCGCCGGGTCGTCGAAGAACAGCATGCCGACGATCGCCGTGCCGGCCGCGCCGATGCCGGTCCAGACGGCGTACGCCGTGCCGACCGGCAGCTCGCGCAGGCCGAGGCCGAGCAGCAGCATGCTGATGACGACGGTGACGGCGAAGCTGATGCTCGGCCAGAGCCGAGTGAACCCGTTCGACTCCTTGAGCGAGACCGCGAAGGCCGTCTCGAACAGCCCGCCGACGATCACGTAGAGCCACGCCATGGTGTCCTCCTGTCACACCCGAATTCCTGTACGACTGTACCAAAAAACTAGTACGAATGTACAACTCGGCGACGGGGCGGCGCCCGAGGTGGGAGACTCGACACCGTGATCGGTGACTACGAGGGCTTCCGTTCGGGCTTCGCCTGCTTCGTCGGGCGGCCCAATGCGGGCAAGTCGACCCTGACCAACGCCGTGGTCGGCGAGAAGATCGCGATCACCTCGAACCGGCCGCAGACCACCCGGCACGCCATCCGCGGCATCGTGCACCGGCCCGACGGCCAGCTGATCATCGTCGACACCCCCGGGCTGCACCGGCCGCGGACGCTGCTGGGCCAGCGGCTCAACGACCTCGTCCGCACCACGTGGGCCGAGGTCGACGTCATCGGGCTGTGCGTGCCGGCCAACGAGACCATCGGGCCGGGAGACCGCTTCATCGCCGGCGAGCTGGCCGCGCTCAAGCGGACGCCGAAGCTGGCCGTCGTCACGAAGTCCGACCTCGTCAGCGCCGGGCGGCTGGCCGAGCAGCTGACGGCCGTCGCCGAGCTCGGTGCCGAGGCCGGCATCGAGTGGGCCGACGTCGTCCCCGTGTCGGCGACGGAACGACTTGCGCCCTCGGCTGGGAAGCGTGCCTCGGCCGGCGCCGACCGCGTCGGGCTGCTCACCGAGCTGCTGCTGGCCCAGCTGCCCGAGGGTCCGCCGCTGTACCCCGACGGCGAGCTGACCGACGAGCCGGAGGAGACGCTGATCGCCGAGCTGGTCCGCGAGGCCGCGCTCGAAGGCGTCCGCGACGAGCTGCCGCACTCCATCGCCGTCGTCGTCGAGGAGATGATCCCGCGCGAGGACCGTCCCGAGGACCGGCCGCTGCTAGACATCCACGCCAGCCTCTACGTCGAGCGCGACAGCCAGAAGGCGATCGTCATCGGCCGCAAGGGCGCCCGGCTGCGCGACGTCGGCACCAAGGCGCGGACGCAGATCGAGCGGCTGCTCGGCACGCCGGTGTACCTCGACCTGCACGTCAAGGTGGCCAAGGACTGGCAGCGCGACCCCAAGCAGCTGGGCCGGCTGGGCTTCTGACCGAGCGAGGGTGGGAGAGACCGGGCCACGGCGGCCAGTGCTAGAGTCTCTCTTCATGCGGCGTTCGAGCCTCCTGCTTAGCTGCCGCGATGGGGTCCGCTAGACCGGCTCCCTCATCGCGGTGAGTTCGCGCTGCCGGTCGCGCTCTGTACGACCATCCCGAGCAGGAGCCCCTCCGCCATGACCATCGCCAACGTCTGGCCGCCCACCCAACAGCCGTCCGGCATGCCCGCGAGCCGCTACCGGCCGTTCCACGAGCAGATCGTCGTCGACCTCCCCGGCCGCACCTGGCCCACGAAGCGCATCACCACCGCGCCCCAGTGGTGCGCGGTCGACCTGCGCGACGGCAACCAGGCGCTCATCGACCCGATGAACGCCGAGCGCAAGCTGCGCATGTTCCAGCTGCTGGTGAAGATGGGCTACAAGGAGATCGAGGTCGGTTTCCCGGCCGCCAGCCAGACCGACTTCGACTTCGTCCGCCAGCTCATCGAGGGCGAGCTCATCCCCGACGACGTCGTCATCCAGGTGCTGACGCAGTGCCGCGACCACCTCATCGAGCGGACGTTCCAGTCGCTCGTGGGCGCGAAGCAGGCGATCGTGCACCTGTACAACTCGACGTCCATCCTGCAGCGCCGCGTCGTGTTCGGCCTCGACCGCGCCGGCATCACCGACATCGCGACCACGGGCGCGCGGGCGGCGCAGAAGTACGCCGAGGCGATCACCCCGGACACCGAGATCTACTGGGAGTACTCGCCGGAGTCCTACACCGGCACCGAACTCGACTACGCCGCCGAGATCTGCGGCGCCGTCGCCGACGTGCTGCAGCCGACGCCGGACCGCCGGATGATCGTGAACCTGCCGGCGACGGTCGAGATGGCGACGCCGAACGTGTACGCCGACTCCATCGAGTGGATGAACCGCAACCTGCCGCACCGCGAGTCGATGATCCTGTCTCTGCACCCGCACAACGACCGCGGGACGGCGGTCGCGGCGGCCGAGCTGGGGCTGCTGGCCGGCGCCGACCGCGTCGAGGGGTGTCTGTTCGGCAACGGCGAGCGCACCGGCAACGTCGACCTCGTCACGCTGGGCATGAACCTGTTCACGCAGGGCATCGACCCGCGCATCGACTTCGGCGACATCGACGAGATCCGCCGCACGGTCGAGTACTGCAACCAGCTGCCGGTGCCCGAGCGGCACCCGTGGGGCGGCGACCTCGTCTACACCGCGTTCTCCGGCAGCCACCAGGACGCCATCAAGAAGGGCTTCGAGGCGCTGGAGCGCGACGCCAAGGAGGCCGGCGTCGCCGTCGAGGACCACGTGTGGGAGGTCCCGTACCTGCCGGTCGACCCGAAGGACGTCGGCCGCACCTACGAGGCGGTCATCCGGGTGAACTCGCAGTCCGGCAAGGGCGGCGTCGCCTACATCATGAAGAGCGAGCACCAGCTGGACCTCCCGCGCCGGCTGCAGATCGAGTTCTCCGGCGTGGTCCAGGGCCTCACCGACGGCGAGGGCGGCGAGGTCGAGCCCGCCCGCATGGGCGAGGTGTTCCGCGCCGAGTACCTCGAGCGCGAGACGCCGCTGGCGCTGAACTCGGTGCACACGTCGTCGGCGGCGGGGGAGCGCGACGCCCTGCAGGTCGGGGTGTACGTCGACGGCGAGCGGCAGGTGCTGCACGGCAGCGGCGACGGCCCCATCGACGCGTTCACCGACGCGCTGCGCAGCATCGGCCACGACGTCCGGGTCCTCGACTACGCCGAGCACGCGCTCACCTCCGGCGCCGACGCGAAGGCGGCCGCCTACCTCGAGTGCTCGGTCGGCGGCGAGGTGTTCTGGGGCGTCGGCGTCGATCCCAACATCGTGACCGCCTCGCTCAAGGCGATCGTCAGCGCCGTCAACCGATCGGCCGCGCGCGCCACCTCTTGACACCACCAGAGGTATAGACCATCGTCTTCGCTCTCCGGATCGATCATCCCCCGATACCGAGGAGCCCTCGATGGCCAGCTGGACCCGCACCCTGGCCGTCACGGCCGGCGCCACCGCGCTGGTCGTGACGGGGAACGTCGCCTCACACCTGCTGGCGGCGGAGCCTGATGCGGCTCCGGCCGATGACGCCCTGACCGCCGACCTCGACGCGATCCTCGCCGATCCGCGTCTGGACGGCGGCCAGGCGTCGGTCGTCGTGCGCGACGCCGCGACCGGCGAGACGCTCTACGAGCACGACGGCGCCCAACGGCTGATGCCGGCGTCGAACGAGAAGCTGCTGACGTCGGCGGTCGCGCTGGACGTCCTCGGACCGGACCACACGTTCGCGACCACCGTCGCGACGACGGCCCGGCCCGCCGGCTCCGTATTGCGCGGCGACGTGTACCTGCGCGGCACCGGCGACCCGACGCTGCTGGCGTCGGACTACGCGGAGCTCGCGAAGGAGCTGGCCGCCGGCGGTGTCCGCGTGGTGTCCGGGCGGGTGCTGGCCGACGACACCTGGTTCGACGACGTCCGGCTCGGCAACGACTGGGCCTGGGACGACGAGCCGTACTACTACGCCGCGCCGGTCTCCGCGCTCACCGTGGCGCCCGACACCGACTACGACGCCGGCACGGTCATCGTCAACGTCGATCCGGCCGCCCAGGCGGGCAGCCCCGCGGTCGTCACCCTGACCCCGCACACCGACGCGGTCACCATCGTCAACGAGGCCACCACCGGCACCGCCACCGACGTCTCCGTCGAGCGTGAACACGGCAGCGACCGCATCGTCGTCTCCGGCACCGTCGCGGCCGGCGGCAGCGGCGCGAGCGAGTGGGCCAGCGTCGAGGAGCCGGCCGACTACGCCGCCGACGTGTTCGTCAAAGCGCTGGCCGCGGAGGGTGTGCGGGTCGCCGGCGGGACCGGCCGCGGCGCGACCCCGTCCGGCGCCACCGTGCTCGCCGAGCACGAGTCGATGCCGCTGAGCGAGCTGCTGGTGCCGTTCCTCAAGCTCAGCAACAACGGCCACGCCGAGGTGCTGATCAAGGCGATGGGCCGTGAGGTCGCCGGCGAGGGGACCTGGGCCGCCGGGCTGGCGGTGCTGCGCGACGGCCTCGCCGGCTACGGCGTCGACACCGCCACCGTCGCCAACCGCGACGGCTCCGGGCTGTCGCGGCGCAACCTGATCCCGGCCGCCGAGCTGGCCGACCTGCTGGTCGCCGCGCAGGACCGGCCCTGGTTCGACGTCTGGTACGACGCGCTGCCGATCGCCGGCGTGTCCGATCGCCTGGTCGGCGGCACCCTGCGCTCGCGGATGGCCGGCACCCCCGCCGCCGGCAACGTGCACGCCAAGACCGGCTCGCTGACCGGCGCGTCGGCGCTGTCGGGTTACGTCGACGACGCCGACGGCCGGCGGCTGGTCTTCTCGGTCGTGTTCAACGACTACCTCAGCGGCAAGCCGAGCGACCTGGAGGACCGCGTCGCCGTCCGGCTGGCCGCGCACTCGGCGGACGCTGCTGCCCGCGTGACCAGCGCGGACATCCCCGCCGTCGAGCTGCCCGACGACGTCGAGTGCTCGTGGGTCAAGGCCTGCTGACGCGTCGCTTTGACCAGATGACCAGGTCGTGTGACCATGACGGCATGTCGATGACCACGGAGCCCTCGGGTACTGAGATCGCCGCCGGACGGTTCAAGGCGGTGTGCCTGCAACTGCTCGACGAGGTCGCGCGGACCCGGCAGCCGATCACGGTCACCAAGCGGGGCCACCCGGTGGCCATGCTGGTCCCGGTCGCCCCGCCGGCGCCGCTGTTCGGCGCTCTGGCCGGGTCGATCGGCCGCTACGACGATCTCGTCGCGCCCGTCGACGAGGAGTGGGACGCCGGGCGGTGATCGAGGAGGGCAAGACCCACGTCGTGCTCGACACGCACGTGCTGGTGTGGATGCTCGCCGGTGACGAGCGGCTGTCCCGCGAGATCCGGCAGGTCATCACCAATGCGTCGTACGAGCACGGCGCCGAGCTCTCGGCGATCAGCCTGTGGGAGGTGTCCATGCTTGCGGCGAAGGGGCGGCTGCAGCTCTACCGCGACATCGGCACCTGGGTCGAGCTCGTCGCCACCCATCCCGCGCTGCACATCGTCCCGCTGGCGCCGGAGATCTCCGTCGCCAGTACCCGGCTGCCCGGCGAGCTCCCGCGCGATCCCGCCGACCGGATGATCGTCGCCACCGCACGCGGCCTGAACGCCACCCTGATCACCGCCGATCGCGCGCTGCTCGACTACGGCGCCCAGGGTCACGTCCGGGTGCTGGCCGCCGCCTGACTGGCCACGGTGCCGTACGCGCCGGCGTGGTAGACCAGCGGGGCGGCGGCCGGCGCGGCCGTCACTGCCGCGTCGACCACCCGCGCCACGACGATGACGTGGTCGCCCACCGGCAGCCGGTGCGTCACCTGCGCCCGCACGTGGCTGGGCGCGTCGTCGAGTACCGGCTCGCCCGACGCCAGCCGCGACCATGCCGTCGGCGCGGCGAACCGGTCGATGCCGCTGGTGGCGAACCGCGTCGCGATGTGATCCTGGCCGGCGTCGAGGAAGTTGACCACGATCGAGCCGGCCGCCGCGAACGCCGGCCAGGCCGACGCCGTCGCCGACACCGCGAACGACAGCAGCGGCGGGTCGAGCGACACCGACGCCAGTGAGGTCGCGGTCAGCCCGGCGGGCCGTCCACCGGCCGAGGCCGTGATGACCACGACCCCGGTCGCGTACCGGCGGAAGACGCTGCGGAAGGTGTCGGTGCTGACGGACATGGGTCCTCCTCGGGGTGGTTCAGTCCAGGCGCTCGGAGGCTGCGACGGCGGCGCCGGCGCGCAGGTCTTCGAGGAACAGCACGACGTGGGCGGCGGCGGTGCGATGTGACCGGTCGTTGAACGCGTCGTGCCGGCCGCCCGCCAGGGTCACCAGGACGAGGCCGGCGACGGCGGACAGCGCGTCCCGGGCGGCGGGGTAGGGGCTGACGGCGTCGGCGTCGCCGTGCAGCGCGAGCACCGGGATCGCCACGTCGCCCAGGACGGCGCCGTCGGGCACCGGGCCGTCCAGCGCGTCGGCGGTGAACCGGGGGTCGTCGCGCAACCGGCCGGCGTGCACCGGGCAGGACGTGCGCGCCTCGATCTCGGCGTCCACCGAGGCCGCGTCGAACCCCGCGATCACCGGATATCCGGCCACGATGACGGCGTCGGCGCCGACCGGCCCGGCCACCGCCAGCGCGAGCACCGCGCCGGTGTCGGACCCGGCCAGCACGTAGGGCCGCGGCAGCCCGGTGTCGGTGAGCACCGCGGCCACGGCGGCGCCGGCCGCGTCCGCCGTCGACGGCGCCTGGTCCAGCGCCCGCACCACGTACCCGTCGGCGGCCAGCCGCCGGCCGAACCGCTCGTACACGCCGCCGTGCTCGCCGCGGCCGGGCAGCACCACGACGGTGCCGCGCGCCGTCACCCCGGCCGGCGGATCGAAGGCGACGGCGCCCGGCGCCGTCTCGACGACGCTCACGATTCGGCCTCCGGCGCGCACTCGGCGTCGGCGGCGACGCCGTCGGTGGCCCAGAGACTGGGCAGGTTGACCACGATTCCCTCCTGGGTGCTGCGGGCGATCACCACGACCGCCTCCTCGTCCGGTGACGGGTTCTCCTCGCGGTGCGGCACGTACGGCGGCACGAAGACGAAGTCGCCCGGCTCGGTCTCGATCCGGATCTCCTGGTCGCCGTCGGCGAAGACGAACACCGGGTGCCCGGACTTCACGTAGATGGCGGTCTCGGCCTCGCCGTGGTGGTGGTCGCCGGAGTTCGTGGCGGGCGCGACGTCGGTGCGGCCCATCCACAGCTTCGACGACCCCACGGTCGCGCCGGAGATCGCCTCGAACCGCCGCATCCCGGCGGTCTGCGCGGTGTCGGTGGACAGCCCGGCGCCGCGGATGTGCTCGAGCCGCCCGTGCCAGACCCGGTTGGCGTCCTCGACGCTCATGCCGCCTCCGTCTCCGCCCGCGCCTCGGCGCCGGTCCGCAGCAGCGGCACCAGGTCCTCGCCCCAGCGCAGCACGTCGGTGACCGGGTCGAAGCCACGGATCAGGAACTTGGTGACGCCCAGGTCGTAGTACTTCAGCAACGCCTCGGCCACCTGCTCCGGCGTGCCGACCGGCGCGGTCGAGTTGCCGGCCGGGCCGAACAGCTTGGTGATGCCGAACCAGAGCCGCTCGTCGTGCACGTCGCTGACCGCGGCGTGCTCCTGCAGCCGGTTCGACGAGACGGCGTTTCGCTCGGCCGAGCGGCGGCGCGGGCCCCACCAGCCGTCCTCGGTGCCGGCCTTCTCCTTCACCTCGACGGCGTCGGCGTAGATCTGCCGCGCCTTGGCCCAGGCGGCCTCCTCGGTGTCGGCGACGATCGGCCGGGTCGACAGGCTGAACTCGACCGTCCGGCCCAGCTCGGCGGCGCGCGCCCGGACCAACGCGATGCGCTCCGCCGTCGCCGCCAGCGGCTCGCCGAACAGCATGTAGACGTCGGTGTGCCGAGCCCCGGTCTCGACGGCGGCGTCGGACTGGCCGCCGAAGAACACCGGGATGCCGGCCGGCGTCGCGGGCTTCACCGTGCTGAACGCGCCGGTGTACCGGTAGAACTCGCCCTCGTGGTCGAACGGCTCGTCGGAGCTGAGCGTGCGGCGCAGCACCTCGATGAACTCGCCGGTGCGCCGGTACCGCGCGTCCTTCTCGGCGTAGTCGCCGTCGCGCTGCTGGTCCTGCTCGCTGCCGCCGGTGATGTGGTGGATCGCGACGCGGCCGCCGCCGGTCAGGTGGTCCAGCGTGGCCAGCTTGCGGGCCACCAGCGTCGGCTGGACGAACCCGGGCCGGTGCGCGATGAGCACCTTGAGCCGCTCGGTCTGGTGCAGCACGCTCGCGGCGACGGCGAACCCGTCCGGCGACGACGCGCTGTAGCCGATCAGCACCCGGTCGAACCCGGCCAGCTCGTGCGCCTGCGCGAACCGGCGCAGGTAGGCGGCGTCGACCACGGGCCCGGGGCGCCAGCCGAGGCTCTCCGAACCCTCCTTCGTGCCGACCATGCCGAGAACTTCCACTGTCATCTCGTGCTCCTTGCGTAGGTGGGACGGGGCCCGTCGATGCTGGGGACGGACGCGATGAGCCGCTGCGTGTAGGGGTCCTCGGGCTCCAGCAGCACCCGGGCCGCCGGGCCCTCCTCGACCACTCGGCCGCGGTAGAGGACGACGATCCGGTCGGCGATGCCGGCCAGCGAGCCGAGGTCGTGCGAGATCATCACGATCGCGACCTCGCGCTCGCGCCGCAGCCGGTCCAGCACCCGCAGCACGTGGTTGCGGTTGGCCGCGTCCAGCGCGCTGACCGGCTCGTCCAGGAGCAGCACCCGGGGGTCGACGGCGAGCGCGCGGGCGATCGTGACCCGCTGGCGCTGGCCGCCGGAGAGCCGGCCGGGCAGCCGGTCGCCCAGCGCCGGATCCAGTCCGACCTGCTCCAGCGCGGCGACGGCGCGCGCCCGCCGGTCCGCGGCCCGGCCGTCGCCGCGGATCGCCGGCCCTTCGGCGACGGAGTCGAGCACGGTCACATCGGGATCGAGCGAGCGCAGCGGGTCCTGGAACACGTACTGCACGCGGCCGGTGCGCCGGAACCGCCGCAGCTCGGCGCCGCGCAGCCCGGACACCGGCGTGCCGTCGACGCGCACGGTGCCGGCGTGCAGCGGCGCCAGCCCGACGATCGCCCGGGCCAGCGTCGTCTTGCCGGAGCCGGTCTCGCCGATCAGCCCGACGATCTCGCCGGATCGAGCCGTCAGACCGACGCCGTCGAGGATCCGCGACTTCGCCCGGCGGCCGAGCCAGACCTCGACGCCGTCCGCCTCCAACGCGGCCGTCACCGCGTCGCCAGCCGGTCCAGGCCGTACTCGCGGTGGTCGGCGACCAGCGCGCGGGTGTACGGGTCGGCGGGCTCGTCGAGCACCTGGCGGGTCGGGCCGGACTCGACCACCCGCCCGTGGCGCAGCACGACGACCCGGTCGCACAGCTGCGCCACGACGGCGAGGTCGTGCGAGACCAGCAGCAGCGACAGCTGCCGTTCCGCGCGCAGCGTCGCGATCAGGTCCAGCACCTCGGCCTGGACGGTGACGTCGAGCGCCGTCGTCGCCTCGTCGGCGACCAGCAGGTCCGGGTCGCCGGAGACCGCGATCGCGATGAGGACCCGCTGCAGCATGCCGCCGGACAGCTCGTACGGGTACTGGTCGTGCACGTGCTCGGGCCGGTGCAGCCCCATCGACGCGAGCAGCTCGACGGCGCGCGCCCTGGCGACGCGGCGGTGCAGGCCGTTCTTCACCCGCAGCACCTCGGTGAGCTGCCGGCCCACGGTCAGCGACGGGTTCAGGTAGGACGCCGGGTCCTGGAACACCGCGGCGATCCGCGGCCCGCGCACCCGGTCCCACTGCCGACGCGTGTACGCCGCGACATCCTCGCCGGCCAGCCGGATCGTCCCGCCGCTGACGGTGACGCCGGGCGGCGGGACGCCGAGGATCGCCCGGCAGGTCAGCGTCTTGCCGCTGCCGGACTCGCCGACCAGGCCGATCGCCTCGCCGGGCGCGAGGCCGAAGCTCACACCGTGCACCAGCTCGCGGGCTCCGGCGGTGAGGTGCAGGTCGTCGACGCGGAGCAGGGGAGCGGCGGCGGACGCGGCCGCCGCCGGGTCAGACGCGAGCAGCGGGGACGTCATCGAGGACCTCCTGCGGGGCGGGGACGGAGGACGCCGGGGCACCGTCGCCGGTGGCGTCGCGGATGGCGTCGGCCAGCGCGTTGAGCGCCGCGACGGTCACGATGATCAGCAGCGCCGGCGCGACCGGGCCGAACGGGCGCTGGGTGAGGTAGCCGAGGTCGCTGGCCAGCATCCCGCCCCACGTCGGCGCGGGCGGCTGCACACCGATGCCGAGGAACGTCAGCGACGACACCACCAGCAGCGCGCCGGCCATCGCCGTCGCCGTCGTCACGACGACCGTCGGCAGCACCTTCTGCCAGACGTGGGTGCGCACGACGCGCCAGCGGGTCGCGCCGAACAGCGTCGCCGCCTCGACGTACTGCGCCTGCCGCAGCCCGATCGCCGCGGCCCGGGTGACCCGGTAGAAGGACGGCGCCATGAGCACCCCGACGGCGAACATGGCCTGGTGCAGCCCGTTGCCCAGCAGGGCGGCCACGGCGATCGCGAAGATGATGAACGGCAGCGCCATCAGCCCGTCCATCACCCGCAGCGACAGCCACTCGAAGACCGGGCCGAAGTACACCGAGGCCAGCCCCGGCAGCACGCCGAGCAGCAGCCCCAGCCCGACCGCCTCGGCCGCCGCGATCACCGACAGTCGCGACCCGGCCAGCAACCGGCTGAGCACGTCGCGGCCCACGTAGTCGGTGCCCAGCCAGTGCTCCGCGCTGGGACCGGCCAGGATCGCCGTCGTGTCCTGGTGCAGCGGGTCGTACGGCGCCAGCCACTCGCCGGCGACCATGAGCACGACGACGACGCCGAGCACCGCCAGCGCGATCTTCGCCGCCCGCAACCGGACGGCCGACCGCAGCGCCCTCATACCGTCCGCCCCGATCCCGGCCGCAGCCGCGCCAGTGCCACGTTGACCAGCACGCTGGAGACCAGCACCAGCGCGATCGCCACCAGCAGCGTCCCCTGCACCACGGGCACGTCGCCCTGCAGCGCGCCGGTCGTCGCCAGCTGCCCGAGCCCCGGCATCGCGAACACCGTCTCGGTGATGACGGCGCCGCCGATCAGCCGCGGCACGTGCAACCCGAGCACCGCGACGGCCGGGCCGGCGCCGTTGCGCAGCGCGTGGCCGAACACCACCCGGCGCGGGCCGAGGCCGCGGACCACCGCGCCGGTCACGTAGTTCTCCCGCAGCGTCCCGACCAGGCCGGTGCGCAGCTGGCGGGCGAGGTCGGCCGCGCTGTCCAGGCTGAGCGCGACGGCGGGCAGGATCAGATAGGTCAGCCACGGTCCGACGCCCTGCGACGGCGGCACGTACCCGCCGGCCGGGAAGACCGGGACCAGCACCGCGAACACCACGATCAGCGCGATGCCGGCCACGAACGCCGGGATCGTCGACAGCGCCGCGCACACCGCCGTCACCGCGCGGTCGAACCAGCCGCCCGCGTTCAGCGCCGCCCCGATGCCGGCGGCCGCGCCCAGCACGACCGCCAGCAGCAGCGCCAGCGCCGCGATCGACAGGCTGACCGGCAGTCGCTGCCCGATGCTCTCGGCCACCGGGATGTGCGTGAACCAGGACCGGCCGAGGTTGCCGGTGAAGGCGTCGGCGATCCAGGTCACGTACCGCTCCAGGAACGGCCGGTCCAGCCCGAACTCGTGGTTGAGCCGGTCGATGTCGGCCTGGGTCGCGGTCTCGCCCATCGCCGCCGCGGCCGGGTTCTGATCGCTCAGCGCGCCCAGCCCGAACGTGATGAACGTCGAGATCAGCAGCACCGGGACGGCGATCAGCGCGGCCCGGCCCACCGCGTGCAGTGCCCGCACACCGTCACCGCCCCACCGTGACGCCCTCGAACCGCTGGGTGCCGATGTAGTGCTCGAGGCCCTGCGCGGACGGGTCGCGGGCGAAGATCCGCGGCCAGGTGAACAGGAACGTGTTCGGCATCGTCGTGACGGCGGCGGCGACCGCGTCCTGGACCGCCTGGTCGTAGCCGGGGTCGTCCAGCGGGGTGGATCGAGCGACGTCGATGGCCTGCTGGATCTCCGGCGGCGCGTTGCGGCCCAGGTTCATCAGCCCTTCCGGCCCGAACAGCACCTCCAGTGCCTGCAGCGGCGACTCGCGGCCGGAGAAGCTGTCGACGACGAACGGGTACTGCCGGGTCACGTAGTTGTTCGCGCCGGGCGTCGCGACCTCCAGCGTCACGTCGATGCCGACCGCTTGGAGCTGCTGCTGGAGCAGCTCGGCGAGCGGGTCGTTCTCGGCCTGCGTGGTGAGCGTGACAGCGACGCCGTCGGCGTAGCCGGCCTCGGCGAGCAGCTCGCGGGCGCGGTCCTGGTCGAACGTGTACAGCTCGTCCAGCTCCTCGTTCCAGGCGAGGTAGTCGCGCGGGAACGGCTGCCAGTTCGGGTCGCCCTCGCCGAAGAACGCGACGTCGACCAGCTCCTGCCGGTTGATGGCGTGGCTGATCGCCTGCGTGACCCGCGGGTCGTCGAACGGCTCGACGGTGTTGTTCACGTCCAGCACGCGCACCGTGAACACGTCGATGACCTCGACCTCGAGCCCGGCGGCACGGGCCGCCTCGATCTGCGCCGGCGGGATGACGGCGACGTCGAACTGGCCGGACTGGATGCCGGCGACGGCGACGGTCGGGTCCGGCGGCACCCGCAGCTCGAAGTCGTCGACCAGGATGGCGTCGGCGTCCCAGTAGTCCTCGTTCTTGTGCAGCGTGGCGTGCGACGCCGGCACGTACTCGTCCAGCGCGAACGGTCCGGCGCCGACCGGCTTCGTCGCGAGCGCTTCGACGTCGGCCTCGACCGCGGCCGGGCTGACGATCATCCCGGTCTTGCCCGACAGCAGCAGCGGGATCTGGTAGTCGGGCTGGTTGAGCAGCAGCGTCACCTCGGTCGGGCTGTCCACCCGGACGTCCGTGACGACGGCGAGCTGCGCCCCGATGGTGGAGTCCGGTGCGTCACGGCCGCGCAGCAGGCTGGACTTCACGGCCTCCGCGTCCAGCGGCGTGCCGTCGGTGAACGTCAGCCCCTCGCGCAGCGTGAAGGTGACCTCGTCGCCGGTCTCGTTG
The DNA here is from genome assembly GCF_003427025.1 of Jiangella endophytica. Taxonomy (GTDB): domain Bacteria; phylum Actinomycetota; class Actinomycetes; order Jiangellales; family Jiangellaceae; genus Jiangella; species Jiangella endophytica. The sequence continues at coordinate 55,584 of NZ_QVAI01000017.1, read as the reverse complement.
TACTCCCACGACTCCGCGAGCGCCGGTACCGCGTTGCCGTCGACGTCCTGCTTGGTCAGCGCCGCGTAGGCGAGCGACAGCACGTGCACGTCCTGCCCGACGGTGGACGTCACCGGGTCCCAGGTGGACGGGAGGTGCCAGCCCCAGGTGAGGCTGCCACCGCTGGTCTGGTCGCCGTCCTGGCTGGTCGGCGCGGTGTCGCCGCCCGCGCAGCCGGCCAGCAGGAGCAGGGCGGCGGCGAGGGCGGTCAGGATGCGAGTGCTCTTCATGGGCGCTCCGTCGATTGAAAAACTCTAAGCCGATCGATTTAGTAGGCTTTAGGTCGTGATGGCGGCAGGCGGCCGCCCGCCGTCAGGCGAGCGAGGTGGTGCCGGAGTGGGAGATCAGCGACAGAGCGCGCTGGCCGTGCGCAGCAGGTCGACGCTGCGACGGACCGTCAGGATGCGGGCCGGCTCCAGGGCGCACCGCAGTGCCGTGCGAGCGAGCCGCTCGCCGGTGGCGGTGTCCTGGAGTGGGGTCATGCCAACGATTCTGGGGGGATCGGCCCCGTTCTGTCCAACATCGAATACTGATCGTGATCGATCGCGATCGCTGATCGGTCCGGTGGTCGTGGCATGAGCGCCGTGCTCGACATCGTGCCGCTGCGCAGCCTCGTCGCCGTCGCCGAGTGCGGCGGGTTCCACCGCGCCGCGGCCGCCCTGCACATCACCCAGAGCGCGGTCAGCCAGCACGTCCGCAAGCTGGAGAAGGTACTCGACCGGCCGCTCGTCGTGCGCGACGGGCGCCGCGGCCGGTTCACCCCTGAGGGCGAGGCGCTGCTGGCCGAGGCCCGGCGCATCCTCACCGCGCACGACGAGGCGCTGCGCCGGCTCGGCGTCGAGACCTCCGACGGCGTCATCGTGGTCGGCTCCTCCGAGCACGCCGCCGACCAGCTGCTGCCGGAGATCGCGACGGCGCTGCGGGCGGTCTTCCCGCGACGCCAGGTCCGGTTCCGGCTGGACCGCAGCGGCCGGCTCGCCCAGGCCGTCGACAACGGCAGCGTCGACGTCGCGGTCGTGCTGAGCGCGGACCGCGGCGAGTTCGCCGGCATGCTGCCGCTGCGCTGGTACGCCGCGCCGACGTTCCGGCTGCCGCCGCCCGGCGAGCCGCTGCCGCTGGTGGTGTTCGACGAACCGTGCGCGCTGCGGCGGCGGGCGGTCGACGCGCTCGGGGCGGCCGGGCGGGAGCCGGCGATCGCCTGCGAGGCGGCCTACCTCGCGGGCATCCTGGCGGCGGCGCGGGCCGGCCTCGGGGTGGCGGTGCTGGCCGGGGTGGGCGGACGGCCGGAGGGACTGGTGCCGCTGGCCGGGCTGCCGCCGATCGAGCCGGCGGCGTTGCGCCTGCGGGTTCGCGCCGGGGCGCCCGCGTCGCTGGCCTCCGTCGCCGCCGAGGCGGTCGCGCAGGTGGTCAGGGGTCCCTGACGCGTGCGTCCTGCCGCGTTTCGGTCGCCGCAGCCGTGGATGGGCCGGTGGTCGCGGGGTGGTGGCGCGTGCGGCGGTGTGTTGTGCTGGCACGTTTTCGGTTGCCGCGCGCGTGGTTTCGGGGTGTTGACGTCCGCGCGGTGTGGGGGTCGGGCCGGGGTTCTCGTGGCTTGGCCGCCGCGTTCGCCGGGGCCGCAGGTTGGCCGTCCCCTGGCGCCCGATCTCTCAGGCCGGGAGCACCTCACCCGCGCCAGCACCGCACCCCCGCCTCCGACGACGCCCACGCGGCGATACGGCGGGTGACGTGCCCACGAGACGAGTGACGCCGCCGCCCCGGGCCGACCTCGATAGCCGGAACCACGCGAACAGCCCACCAACGGCACCGGAACCAGCTCTCCGGCTATCAAAGACCGGACAACGCGCACCAGGCGCCGGGCAACGGGCGCAGGTCAACGCGCGGCAGCGACGAGGCCGACGACCACGGCGAATGGGTAACGGGGCGAGCATTCAGCCGCGACCAGCCGGGGACGGCCAACGCGGCCCGCATCGGCGAACTGTCGCACGACAGCGGCCCGAGGCCGGTGTGAGTCAGGCGCTGGCGGCCGGTGCCGGGGTCCAGATCCGCGAGGGCCGGCCGGCGGCCAGATCGCGGCCGAGCAGCACCTGGACCCGGTACGGCTCCAGCCGCAGCACCCCGAACGACGCGTGCTCCGGCGACGGCCAGAACCGGCCCGGCGGGTAGCCGACGCCGCGCGGGCTGCCCTGCTCGTACAGCCGCCACACCCGCCGCTTCGTCTCGGCGTCGTCGACCCAGGTCGCGACCGTGTCGAAGGCGACGGTGTCCTGGGCGGCGCTCCAGTACGAGAACGTCGCGTGCGGGTTCGCGGCCAGGTGAGCGACCTTGACCGGCGTCGGGAACGTCGCGAGCCAGCCGAGCGGGGCGCCGTCGGCCACCTCCCAGACGGCGATCAGCACCCGCGAGCGCGGCCGGTGCAGCTGGTCGACGGTGGTCATGGTGGCGTAGACGATGCTGCCGAGGATCCGCTCGGCGTCGGGCCGGAGCTCGGCGAACGCGGTGCTCACATCGTCATCGTCGAACGCGACGGGCCGGAGCGGAAGACGGCACTTCGGAGTGCGTCGGGCACTCCGCGGTAACCGTCCTCCCGGCCGGCGGGCCCGGTCAGCTGCCGATGGCCGGCGCCCGGCCGCTCTTCAACTCGGCCAGCCGCGCCTCGACCTCGACCGACTTCGCGCTGTCCTCGAGCTCCTCGAACTGCATGTCGATCGACGACGCGGCGACCTCGGCGGCGCCGGCGACCTGCGCCTCCTGCCGCCGCACCTTCTCCTCGAACCGGGAGACCTCGCTGGTGGGGTCGAAGATGTCGATGGACTTCACCGCGTCCTGCACCTGGGCCTGCGCCTGGGCGCTCTTGGCCCGTGCGACCAGCTCGTCGCGCTTGTTCTTGAGGTCGCCGAGCTTGTCCTTCATGCCGGTCAGCCCGGCCTTGAGCTTCTCGACGACCTCGCGCTGCGAGGCGATCATCGGCTCGGCGGTCCTGGCCTCGGTCTCGAACCCCATCTGCTTGCCGATGGCGACCTTGGCGAGGTTGTCGAACTTGTCGGCGTCGGCGGTGTCGCCGCTGGCGCGCAGCTGGTCGGCGCGCTGCGAGGCGGCCAGTGCCTTGTTGCCCCACTCGGTGGCGGCGCGGACGTCCTCGGCGTGGTCCTGCTCGGCCAGCCGGAGGTTGCCGATGGTCTGCGCGACGGCCTGCTCGGCCTCGGCGATGTTCGCGGTGTAGTCGCGGACCATCTGGTCGAGCATGAGCTCAGGGTCCTCGGCCCGGTCCAGCAGCGAGTTGATGTTGGCCTTGGCCAGTTGGGAGATGCGCCCGAGGATCGATTGCTTCTCAGCCATGGTGTCGTCCTTCGTTCCTGGCCCCCCGTGGAGCCGCGAATCGGATGAGAGTCACAACGCAGTGTCAGAACCGGCCACCGCCTCCCCGGCGACCCCGGGTGCCGCCCCCTCCGAAACTGCCCGGCGACCGACGGCCACCGCCACCGGAGCCGCGCCCGCCGCCGCCGAACCCACCCCCGGAGCCGCCGCCGAAGATCCCGCCGCCGCGGCCCATCGAGTTGATCAGGATGCCGCCGAGGATCATCGAGGTGAGGTCGGTGCCGCCGCCGCGCCCGGCGCTCTGCTGCCGCTCCCACTGCCCGACGTCCTGCTCGGCGAGCTGCTGGGCCTGCCGTGACAGCTGGTCCGCCCGGTTGACGGCCTCGAGGGCGGCCGCCGGGTCCGACGCCGCGAGCGACCGGCCCTGCTCCAGATGGCGCGCCGCCTCGGACCACCGGGTCCGTGCCTCGGTGCCGACCGCGCCGCGCCTCGTCTCGATGAAGTCGTTGACGGCCTTGACCTGCGACGTCACTCGTCCGGCGGTCTCGGCCAGGGCGGTCCGGGCGCGCTCGGATTCCTCGGCCGCCGCGCGCACCGGGGCGAGCAGGTCGTCGAGCTTCGTCTCGGCCTCGGCCAGCTGCCGCAATGCGGCCAGTGGGTCGCCCTGGTCGGCGGCCCGTCCCGCTGCGACGGCCTGCTGGGCGGTCGCGCTCGCCGCGGAGACGGCCGGATCTGACGGCGCCAGCCGCGCGGCGTCGGCGATGTCCAGCGACACCGACTCGATCGCCTTGCCGATGCGCTCACCGGCGGTCTCCAGCTCGTCCCTGGCGCTCGCGACGGCGTCGAGCAGCTTGGCCGCCTGCCCGACGGCGTCCTCGGCGGCCCGCGCCTGGGCGACGGCGGTCGCGCGGTCGTCGGTCTGCATGGACCGCTGCCCGGCCGCGACGGCCTCCTTGGCCGCCGTCAGCAGCCGGGCGGCCTGGTCGGGATTGCCGCTCACCGAGGCCAGCGCGGCCGGCTGATAGCGGAGAGCGAGCTGCTCGAGCTGGGCCCGGGCGGCGGGCAGCCGTCCTTCGACCTCGGCGGCGCGCTGCGCGGTCTCGACCAGCACCTCCGGTGCGCGCGCCTGCAGGTCGCGGAGCTGGTCGAACGCGTCGACCTGGGCGTCGAGGGCGTCGCTGACCTCGCGGCAGGTCACGATGATCTGCGTCGTCATGGCGCGTGCCTGCTGCTCGGTCTCGGGCTCGGAGTCGTCGAGCCGCTGTCGCAGCGCGAAGGCGCCGGCGACCTGGGTCTTCGCGGTGGTCAGCAGCTCGCCGAACTCGGTGGTCGCCTCGATGCCGAACTGCGCCTGGGCGAACCCGAGCTCCTGCTCCGAGGTCTTGAGCGCGTCGTCGATGTCGACCAGCGCCGCGCTGGCGCGCTTGTCCAGCTCGTCCAGCGACAGCCCGGCCAGCTCGTCCAGTGGCTGCCCGTCCGGACCGACCGGTGCACCGGCCTGGTCGCGCCGCCGGCGGCGCAGGACCCACCAGCCGGCAGCGCCCGCGCCGGCCACCACGACGCCGCCGACCACCCAGGGCGTGGCCGAGCCGCCGGAGCCGGAGCCGGTGGCGGCCTCGCGGTACCCGTCGGCGCCGGCGATGGCCGCGCCGGCCCAGTCCTCGATGCTGAGCCGCGGGCGGATGTCGTTCTGCCGGACCTCGTCCAGCTGCTCGTCGGTCAGGTCCAGCTCGTCGGCGACCGAGATGCCGAACGAGCGGTCCTGGAGCGCGACCGCCAGCAGGATGTCGTCGGTGCCCAGCCCCGACGCCGTAGCGGTCTCGTTCGCCCAGGCCTGGCCGTCGACGCCGTCGAAGCTGTCGACGTAGACGACGAACATCTGCAGCCCGGCGTCGTCGGTCAGACGGTCGAAGGACGCCTGGACGCGCTGCTCGTCGTCGCCCGACAGGGCACCGGCCCGGTCCGTGATGGGCCCCGGGACGTTGAACGGCGGCTCGGCCACCGCCGAGCCGGCGGCGAGGAACGTGGTGAACGCGACTACGACGAGCGTTACCAGCCCCCGCTGACGCGTGGCAGTCACGGATGCCATCTTGCCTGGTGAGCGGTGGTCGCACAATCGATTCCGGCGGATTCGGCCCGGCGCCCGGTCGTGCCGTCACCCCACGTCTCCCGAGTTGCGACGGTCTCGCTCCATACTGTATGCAGTATGGATGACAACAATCGTCGTGACGGGCCACGGTTCGTTCGCTACGTCGTTGGTCGAGACGGCGCAGATGATCGTCGGCCCGACCGAGCATGTGCACCCCGTCGACTTCCCGGTGGGGACCGGCGTCGATGACCTGACCGCACGGGTGGCCGCGGTGATCGACCAGGTGAACCCCGCCGGTGAGCCGGGCGGGGTGCTGATCCTGGCCGACGTCCTCGGCGGCTCGCCGGCCCGCGTCGCGCTCGCCGAGGCGGCGGCCGGCCGGGCGGAGGCCGTCACCGGCGTCAACCTGCCCATGGTCATCGACCTCGCGCTGAGCGCGGGCGCCGCGTCGGCCGCGGAGCTCGCCGCCCGGGCCGTCACCGCGGGACAAGACGGTATTCGTGACGCCGGAGCCCTCGTCCGGCCGGAAGAAGGAGTGTCATGACGCTCTGGCAGGCGTTCCTCATCGCGCTGGTGGTCGCTCTGGCCTACCTGGCGCGCCGGATCCTCGGCGACCCGCAGCTGGAGCGGCCGATCATCCTCGGTCCCGCCGTCGGCCTGATCGCCGGCGACCTCGAGACCGGGCTGATCGTCGGCGGCACCCTGGAGCTGATCTTCATCGGCGCCGCGACGTTCGGCGGCACCGCGCCGCCCAACGTCGCCATCGGCGCGGCCGTCGGCACGGCGCTGGCCATCTCCGCCGGTCAGGGCGCCGAGACGGCGCTGGTGGCGGCGGTCCCCGCAGCGGTGCTCGGCACGTTCTGCGAGCTGTTCGCGAAGACCGTCTGCTCCTTCCTGGTGCACCGCGCCGACGCGGCAGCGGCACAAGCACGAGGACGGACGATCCTGGGCATCATCTGGATCGGCAACGCGATCCACTTCCTCGCCTACTTCGTGCCGACCTTCCTGGTGCTGCAGTTCGGCGCCAACGCGCTGGAGGGCGTGCTCAACGCACTCAGCGACGACGTCCAGAACGCGCTGAACACGTCGGCGGCGCTGCTGCCCGCGGTCGGCTTCGGGATCCTGCTGTCGGTGCTCTACAACAAGGCACTGTTCCCGGTCTTCTTCGCCGGGTTCGCCGTCGCCGCGTTCACCGACTTCACGGTGATCGGCGTCGCCATCATCGCGACCGCGCTGGTCGTCACCATCCTGCGCAACCGCACGCCGCAGACGCCGTCCAGCCCGCAGTCGTCGGCGCTGATCTGAGCGGAGAAGAGACATGACCGAGAACAGCAGCAACACCGCCACCGCGGTCCTCGAGCGGCCAGACGAGCAGAACCGGGAGATCCGGCGGCTGACGATTCGCGGCCTGCTCCTGCAGGGCGGGTTCAACTACGAGCGGTTCCAGAACCTCGGGTTCTGGTGGATGATGCGCCCGACGCTGGACCGGCTCTACCCCGACCCGGTCGACCGGGCGGCCGCCTACCAGCGGCACATGGTGTACTTCAACACCAACCCGTGGGTGGTCGGCCCCATCGCCGGCGTCACCGCCTCGATGGAGGAGCAGCGCGCCAAGGGCGCCACCGACCTGAACGACGAGGCGATCAACTCCGTCAAGGTCGGCCTCATGGCCCCGCTGGCCGGCATCGGCGACTCGCTGATCTTCGGCACGATCCGGCCCATCCTGGCCGCGGTCTGCGCCGGGCTGGCCATCGACGGCAACATCGCCGGGCCGATCATCTTCTTCCTGGCCCTGCTGGCCATCCAGGTGCTCATGCGGGTCGGTGGCACGGCGACCGGCTACCGCACCGGCATGCAGTTCTTCGAGAAGCTCTCGCCCGCGCAGATCGACCAGATCAAGCGGGGCGCGACGATCGTCGGGCTCGCGGTCACCGGTGCGCTGGTGGCGACCATGCTCAAGGTCACCACGCCCTGGACCTACACCAGCGGCGAGCAGACCATCGCGCTGCAGGACCAGCTCGATCTCGTGCTGCCGGCGCTGCTGCCGCTGATCGCGACACTGATCGTCTACTCGCTGATCCGCCGCCGGGTCTCGCCGGTCTGGGTGCTCCTGGGCACCCTGGTCGTCGGACTGGTGCTCGGCTACTTCGGCATCCTGGGCTGAGCCATGCCCGCGACCGACGAGTACGTGCTGACCGGCGCACGGGTGCTGCTTCCCGACGGCCGGCTGGAGCCGGGCGCCGTCCACGTCCGGGCCGGCCTGATCGCCGGCGTCGGCCCCGACGACGACGCCGCGCCCGGCGCCGAGCGGATCGACCTCGGCGGGCGCATCGTCGCGCCCGGCTTCGTCGACACACACGTGCACGGCGGCCTCGGGTACAACGTCATGAGCGCCGACGAGCCGGCGCTGCGGGCGATCGGGCGCCGGCTGCGCGCCGCCGGCGTCACCTCGTTCGTCGCCACCACGGCGTCCGTCTCCTTCGACCGGATCCTGCACGCGGTGCGCGGGCTGGCGGCGGCGACCGGGCCGGCCCGGCCCGGCGGCGCCGATCTGCTGGGCGTCCACCTGGAAGGGCCGTTCCTGAGCCCGGACTTCCGCGGTGTGCATCAGCGGGAGAACCTCGTCGACCCGGAACCGGCCCGCATCGCCGAACTGCTCGCCGCCGCGGGCGGGGCACTGCGCATCTGCACCATCGCGCCGGAGCTGCCGCACGCCGAGTCCGCCGTCCGCACCCTCGCGGCGGCCGGCGTGCGGGTCTCGGTCGGGCACACCGCGGCGACGTTCGAGCAGGCCAGGGCGGCGATCGGCTGGGGGGCCCGGCGGGCCACCCACCTGTTCAACGCGATGCCGCCGATCCACCACCGCGACCCCGGCCCGGTGCCCGCGCTGCTCGCCGACGAGTCGGTGTACCTCGAGATCGTCGCCGACGGCCTGCACGTCGCGCCGGAGCTGATCGGCGCGCTCGCCGCGCTGCCCGGCGTCCGGGACCGGCTGATGCTCGTCAGCGACGGCACCGACGTCGCCGGCCGGCCCGACGGCGACCACCACCGCTGGGACGGCACGGCGGTGCGGGTCACCGGCGGCCGCGCGTTCACCCCGTCCGGCGGCATCGCCGGCAGCACGTCGACCCTGATCGACGGCGTCCGGGTGCTGCTCGCGGCCGGTGTGCCGCTGCCGGTGGCGCTCACCGCGGCGGGCCGCAACCCGGCCCGCTCGCTCGGCCTCACCGATCGGGGCGCCGTCGCCGCCGGGCTGCGGGCCGACCTGATCGTCGTCGACGACGAGGCGGCGATCATCCACACGATCGTGCATGGACAATGGGAAAGGCCCTAGAGAGGATCGATATGGACATCGCTCTGATCCGCGTCGACGACCGGCTGATCCACGGCCAGGTCGTCATGGGATGGACGCAGGCGCTGGGCATCCAGCAGATCCTGGTGGCCGACGACGCCACGGCGGCCAACCCCACGCAGAAGAACCTGATGCTCCTCGCGGTGCCGGCCGGAGTTCGCGCCGACATCCTGACGATCGCCGACTCCGCGCGCATCGTCGAGCAGTCCACGTCCGACGTTCCGACGATCATCGTGGTGAAAGGGCCGACCGAGCTCAAGGCGCTCTACGACGCCGGCCTGAAGATGAGCGAGGTCAACGTCGGCAACGTGCACACCGGGCCGGGCCGCAAGCGGCTGACGAAGGAGGTGCACGCCACCGACGACGAGATCGCCATCTGGCGCGAGCTGTCGCGCGAGGGCGTCCGCCTCGAGGCCCAGTGGCTACCCGGGACCGCCCGCACCGACCTCGGCAAGCTCGTCGCCGAGCTCTGAGCCATGGCCGCCTCCGACTCCCTCGACGCCCCGGCCGGCACGGCCGGGCAGCTGTCCCGGGGCGACATCCCGGTCATGCGCCGGGCCAGCCTGCGCGAGCAGGTGCGCCAGGCCGTGGAGGAGCTGATCGTGTTCGGCAAGCTGGCGCCCGGCGAACACCTCGCCGAGGAGTCGCTGGCCGAGCTGCTGGGCGTCAGCCGGCAACCGGTCCGTGAGGCACTGCAGTCGCTGTCCGTCGCGGGCTTCGTCGACCTGCGCGCCGGGCGCGGCGCGTTCGTCCACGAGCCGACCGCCCGCGAGGCGCGCGAGGTGTTCCACGTCCGGGCCCTGCTCGAGTCCGACAGCTGCCGGTTGGCCGCCCAGAACGTCGACGACGACGGTGTGCGGCGGCTGGAGGCCATCTACACGCAGGGGCACGAGGCGTCCCAGCGCAACGAGGACCCGCGGCGGCTGATCGAGCTCAACCGCGCCTTCCACCGGGCCATCACCGAGATCGGCGCCAACCGGGTGTCGCTGGCACTGCTGGCCGACCTCGAGCGCCGGGCCGGCTGGTACCTCGCCACCATCATCACCAACCGGGCGCCGTCCTCGTGGGCCGAGCACCGGGCCATCCTCGACGCCATCGCGGCCCGCGACGCGGACCTCGCCGGCGATCTCATGCTGAACCACATCGACCACTCCAGGGAGCTGCTGGAGTTCACCGGTCAGTAGCCGCTCCGCCGGGTGAGCGGCACGGGCGCCGCTCCCCTCGCCAGAGCCGCAGCCGGGCGAGAGCCGGCTGAGAAAGAGTGCCATGTCCGTCATCGAGCTCTGCCTGCTCCTGCTCGCCGCCCTGGCAGCCGGATCGATCAACGGGGCCGTCGGCTCCGGGTCGCTCGTCACCCTCCCGGTCCTGCTGGCGCTGGGACTGGACCCCGCCGCGGCCGTCACGACCAACACCATCGCGATGGTGACCTCGGCGCTCGGCGGCACCCTCGCCTACCGCAAGGAGCTGCGCGAGGATCGCCGGCACATCCGTGCCCTGCGCTACATCTCGGTCGGCGGTGGCGTCATCGGCTCCGTCCTGCTGCTCACCACCAGCTCCGACGCCCTCGACGTCATCGTGCCGATCCTCATCGGGTTCGCGCTGGTCCTGGTGATCGTCCAGCCGAGGCTCGCGGCGATGGCGCGCGCCCGCGTGGCGTCGAGGGCCGGCGACAACCCGTTCGGCAGCAGAGGCCTGCGCCTCTCGATCCTCGGCTGCTCCATCTACGGCGGCTACTTCGCGGCCGCGCAGGGCATCCTGCTGCTGGGCGCGTTGAGCGCGTTCAGCGGCCGGCCGCTGAGCACGTCCAACGGCATCAAGAACCTGCTCACGCTGACGGTCAACGTCACCGCCGCGACCGGGTTCACGATCGCCTACTTCATGGGCCACGCCGACGTCGAATGGCTCGCCGTCGCCGTCATGGCCGTCGGCGCCACGATCGGCGGCTACAGCGGCGGCCGGCTGGCCAAGGCGCTGCCCGACTGGGTGCTGCGCGGTCTCATCATCGTGGTCGCCGTCGTGTCGCTGGGCCACGAGCTGCTGGACTGATGCTCGGCGGCGGCGGACGGCGTTCCGCACCGGGTACGGCGGCGTGCCGTGAGAACCATGATCATGCTTCGCGGGCATCTGGGAGGGAGCCCGTACCGGCCGGGCGTCCGACAGGACGGGGAGGGAACGGACTAAAGTAGTGGCGACGTGAATGCAGGTCAGGAGGTCGCGTGCCGCTCTATCGTGACGAAGGGGTCGTGCTGCGCACCCAGAAGCTGGGCGAGGCCGACCGCATCGTCACGCTGCTCACCAGGGGCAACGGCCGCATCCGCGCGGTCGGCAAGGGTGTGCGGCGCACCACCAGCCGGTTCGGCGCGCGGCTCGAGCCGTTCATGCACGTCGACTGCCAGTTCGCCACCGGCCGCACGCTCGACATCGTCACGCAGGCCGAGACCATCGCGCCGTACGGCATGAGCATCACCGACGACTACGGCCGCTACACCGCCGGCACCGCCATGCTCGAGACCGCCGAACGACTCACCGCCGAGGAGCGCGAGCCGGCCGTCCAGCTGTACCTGCTGCTGGTCGGCGCGCTGCGCACGCTGGCCGGCGCCGCGCACGACCCCGGGCTGGTGCTCGACGCGTTCCTGCTGCGGGGGCTGTCCATCGCCGGGTTCGCGCCCAGCTTCGAGGACTGCGCCCGCTGCGACGCCCGCGGGCCGCACCGGCTGTTCTCCGTCCAGGCCGGCGGCATGGTGTGCGGGTCGTGCCGGCCGGCCGGCACCGTCGCTCCCTCCGCCGAGACCGTCGCGCTGCTGGCGGCGCTGCTCAGCGGCGACTGGCCGGTCGCCGACGCCAGCCAGCCGCGGGCCCGGCGCGACGCCAGCGGCATCACCGCGGCGTTCCTGCAGTGGCACCTGGAACGCGGGCTGCGCTCGCTCGGCCTGGTGGAGCGGTGAAGCGCACCTACACCCCGCCCACCCCGCACCCGTCCGGAGCCGTCCCGCCGCCCGTCCCGCCGGAACTGGTGCCGGCCCACGTCGCCCTCGTCATGGACGGCAACGGCCGCTGGGCCGGCGCCCGCGGGCTGCCGCGCACCAAGGGCCACGAGGCCGGCGAGGCGGTCCTGCTCGACGTCATTCACGGGGCCATCGAGATCGGCGTGCGCTGCCTGTCGGTGTACGCGTTCTCGACGGAGAACTGGCGCCGGTCGCCGGAGGAGGTGCGCTTCCTCATGGGCTTCAACCGCACGGTCATCCGGCGCCGCCGCGACGAGCTCGACGGGCTCGGCGTCCGCATCCGGTGGGCCGGGCGGCGGCCGCGACTGTGGAAGAGCGTCATCAGCGAGCTGCAGGACGCCGAGCAGCGCACGCGCGACAACGACGTCATCACGTTGCAGTTCTGCGTCAACTACGGCGGCCGGGCCGAGCTGGGCGACGCGGCCGCGGCCATGGCCGCCGACGTCGCAGCCGGGCGGCTGCGTCCGGACAAGGTGAACGAGCGGACCCTCGGCCGCTACCTCTACAACCCCGATCTTCCCGACGTCGACCTGTTCGTCCGGCCGTCGGGGGAGCAGCGGACGTCGAACTTCATGCTCTGGCAGTCGGCGTACGCCGAGATGGTGTTCATGGACACGCTGTGGCCCGACTTCGACCGGCGCCGGCTGTGGGCGGCCATCGAGCAGTACGCCCGGCGCGACCGCCGGTACGGGGGAGCGGATCCCGCCGCGCCCGCCGTCTGAGCCGCCGTCAGACCGGGCCCATGTCGCGCTCTTCGCGCCAGCCCAGGTTGGTCGCCATGCGCGCCAGCACCTCGACGGCGGCGCGGTACTCGGCGTCGGTGATGCCCTCGGTGACGCGCTGCCGGTCGGCGGCGACCCGGGACTGGATGTCGCTGAGCGCCTTCACGCCGGTCTCGGTCAGGGTGACGCGGTCGGGACCGACGGGCATGGCCCAGCCGCGGTTGCAGAGGTCGTCGACCACGGGGCGGACGGTGGGCATGTGCGGCGCGAGGTACAGCGCCGCTTCGTCGTCGATCTGGGCGTAGCTGGCCGGGCCGTCCTCGAGCAGGTTGAGGATCTGCCAGTGCCGCGGCGTGACCGCCGCGCTGCCCAGGACAGCGTCGAACCCCTGGTCGATCAGACGATCGACCAGCTTGAGCCAGTACCCGATGGGGTGCCGCTCCGCGGGCCCTTCCGACGCGTTCATGACAGCTCCTCTGAGCACCGAAAACTCACCTGTATGCGTACAACCACGTGCAAATTAACAGGCATGTCCGCCAGCACACCGGAGAATGATTCACTCGCCACGATCGAACGCGTCATGATAGCGCTCCTGCGGGCACATTCTCGCCGGCGACCGCGGCATTCCTCTTCATCAGATTATGTGGGCTCGGCCTGCTCTGTATGCGGTTGTCGCCATGATTGACGAGACATTCGCCGAACGGCGCCTCGTCGCGGCCGACGCCGCTGATGACCGGCGCAGTGTGCTGATGCTGAGCGGCGACGGATCGCGGCTGGTGACGGCCGCGGCGCAACGGCGGCGGACGTTCGCGCGACTGCTGTGCGCATTCGTCGAGCGCCGGCGGGAAACCACAGGCTGAAATCGGTGACCTCATTTCTGGTGGTGACGTTCTGATCATTTCGGCGGGGTGAGCCGAGCGGCCTTGTCTTCCAGGTAGCGCTGTTCCGGCAGGCTCGTGGTGCGCTGTGCGGCCAGCCGGTAGGCGGCCCGCGCGGCATCGTCGTCGCCGGCCATCTCGAGCAGGTGTGCGCGGACCGCCTCGAGCCGGTGGTGCTCGGCCAGCCGGCTGTCGCCGGCCAGTGTCTCGAGCAGCGCCAGCCCGGCCCGTGGTCCGTCGGCCATGGCGACCGCGACGGCATGGTTGAGCGTCACCATGGGGTTGGGGGAGAGCCGCTCCAGCACCTCGTACAGCGCGACGATCTGCGGCCAGTCGGTGTCCTCGGACGCCGGCGCCTCGTCGTGCACGGCCGCGATGGCCGCCTGCACCTGGTACGGACCCAGCTCGCCGTGCCGCAGCGCGCCGGTGACCAGCACGACGCCCTCGTCGATGGCGGCCTTGTCCCAGCGGCCGCGGTCCTGCTCGGCCAGCGGCACCAGGCTGCCGTCGGGGCCGGTGCGGGCCGGCCGCCGGGCGTCGGTGAGCAGCATGAGCGCCAGCAGCCCGGTGACCTCGCCGTCGTGGGGCAGCAGACGGTGCACCTGACGGGTCAGCCGGATCGCCTCGGCGGCCAGCTCGACGCGCTGCAGGTCGGCTCCGGACGTCGCCGTGTAGCCCTCGTTGAAGATCAGGTAGAGCACGTGCAGGACGGCGCGGAGGCGGTCGGCGCGGTCCTCCTCGGGCGGCAGGTCGAACCGCGCGCCGGCGGTCTTGATGCTCTGCTTCGCGCGGCTGATGCGCTGCCCCATGGTGGTCTCGGGCACCATGAACGCCCGCGCGATCTGCGTCGTCGTGAGACCGCCGACGGCGCGCAGTGTCAGCGACACCTGCGACGGCGCGGACAGCGCCGGGTGGCAGCACATGAACAGCAGCGTCAGTGTGTCGTCGGTGTCGGGCGGCTGCTCGTCGGCGGGCGGGGCGGTGAACTGGGCGTCGGACGGCGTCAGCGCCGCGGCCGACTCCTCGCGCCGGCGCCGGGCCGACTCGCTGCGCAGCTGGTCGGTCAGCCGGCGCGACGCGACGGTGATGAGCCACGCCCGCGGGTTGTCGGGCACGCCGTCGTCGGGCCACTGCACCGCGGCCGCCAGCAGCGCGTCCTGGACGGCGTCCTCGGCGGCGTCGAAATGGCCGTAGCGGCGCACCAGCGCACCCAGCACCTGCGGCGCCTGCTCGCGCAGCAGGTCGTCGATTCCCCCGTCCATTCGCCCCATTGTGAGGCATGCCACCGACAGGCTCTCGCCCCACCCGCGGGTGGTCAGTGCTCGTCGTAGTGGCGCCCGTGCGCGGCGTGCAGGTGGCCGTCGTGCAGGTAGTCGGTGTGGTCGCCGTGCTCGACGGTGGGGTGGCCGCACTCGGGCTCGTGCTGGTGCGGGTGCTGCTCGGTGGGGACGTGCGCGCCGGTGACCCGCGGGTCCTCGCCGTTGACGGAGCGCCTGGCCCGCCGCCGGCGCAGCAGCGAACCGGCCGGCCAGGCCAGCACGAAGCCGATCAGCGACGCGACGACGATGCTGGCGCCCGGCGCGACGTCGACGTAGTACGAGAACACCACGCCGCCCAGCGACGGCACCACGCCGAGCAGCATGGCCAACGCGAAGGTGGTCCGGAAGCTGCGGGTGAGCTGCTGCGCCGTCGCCACCGGCACCACCATCAGCGCGCTGACCAGCAGCAGGCCCACCGTCCGCATGGCCACGGTGACGGTGACCGCGGCCATGACGGCGATCAGCATGCTGTACAGCCGCACCGGCAGGCCGCTGACCCGGGCGAACTCCTCGTCCTGGCAGACGGCGAACAGCTGCGGCGCCAGCCCCACGGCCAGCGCGATGACCACGGCCGCCAGGATCGCGACCACCCAGAGATCGTCCTGGGAGACCGTCGTGATCGAGCCGAACAGGTAGGTGTTCAGCGTCGCCGCCGTGCTGCCGGCCAGGCCGGTGATCAGCACGCCGCCGGCGATCCCGCCGTAGAACAGCATCGCCAGCGCGACGTCGGCCGACGCCCGGCCCTTGGCCCGCACGACGTCGATGGCCAGCGCGCCGAGCACGGCCACCGCCACTGACGTCCATACCGGCGCCCAGCCGGTCAGCAGGCCGACGGCGACACCGGTCAGCGCGACGTGCCCGAGGCCGTCGCCCATCAGCGCCAGCCGCCGCTGCACCAGGTAGGTGCCGACGGCGGGCGCCGCCAGGCCGGTCAGGACGGCCGCGATCAGGGCCCGGTGCATGAAGTCGTAGTCGAGGAAGCTCATCCGAACAGGCCCGCCCCGTAGTCCTCGCGGTGGTCGTCGTGGTGGTCCGGCGGGCCGGTCAGCGTCATCGGCGGTGTCGGCAGCGGGCCGTCGTGGACGATGCGGCCGCCGTCGAGCACGACGCCGCGGTCGACCAGCGGCGCCAGCGGGCCCATCTCGTGCAGCACCAGCAGCACCGTCCGGCCGGACGCCACGAACGTGCGCAGCGCACGGGCGAACGCCTCCTGGCTGCGGTGGTCGACGCCGGCGTTGGGTTCGTCGAGCACCAGCAGGTCCGGCTCCGAGGCGGCGGCCCGGGCGATGAGCACCCGCTGCTGCTGCCCGCCGGACAGACTGGCGACGCTTCGAGTGGCGTGATCGGTGAGTCCGACCAGCTCGATGGCGTGGTCGACGGCGGCGCGGTCGGCCTTGCCGGCCGGCCGGAACAGCGCTCGCCGGGAGAGCCGTCCGGCGGCGACGACCTCGCGGACCGTCGCCGGGACCCCGCCCGCCGCCGTCGTGCGCTGCGGCACGTAGCCGACCCGCCACCAGTCGTGGAAGGACTTCAACGGCGTGTCGAACAGCCGCACCTCGCCGTCGGCGGCCGGCACCAGGCCGACCGTCGCCCGGACCAGCGTCGACTTGCCCGATCCGTTGGCGCCCAGCAGGGTGACGACCTCGCCCTCGACGACCTTGAGGTCGACGCTGTGCAGCACCGGGCGGTCGTCGAGGTCGACCCGCAGCCTGCGGACGTCGACGACGGCGGATCTCATGGGGTCACCGTACTCACGAGCAGCCGTTGGCGGTTCGCAGTGCCTCCAGGTCGGCCCGCATCAGGCTGAAGTAGTCCTGGTCGGCGGTGTCGTCGGTGAGTCCCTCGATCGGGTCGAGGACGGCGGCCTGGACGCCGAGGTCGCCGGCCAGCGTCTCGGCGACGTCCGGGCTGACGAGGCGCTCGTAGAAGATCGTCGTGACGCCCTCCTCGCGGACGACGTCATGCACCTCGGCCAGCCGCTCCGGCGACGGTTCCGCCTCCGGGTCGATGCCGGAGATGCCGACCTGTTCGAGGTCGTAACGGTGCGCGAGGTAGCCGAAGGCCTCGTGCGCGACGACGAACACCCGCTGCGGGCACTGGGCCAGGCCGGTCTCGAACTCCTGGTCGAGCTCGCGCAGTTCGGCGGTCAGCGCGTCGGCGTTGGCGTGGTAGGCGTCGGCGTTGTCAGGGTCGGCCTCGGCCAGCCGGTCGGCGACGGCCGCCGCGATCGGCTCCAGGTTGGTCGGGTCGAGCCAGATGTGGGGGTCGCCCGCGAGGTCGCCGTGGTCGTGCCCCTCGTGGTCCTCCTCCTCGCCGTGCTCGTCGTGCTCCGGCTCGTCGAGCAGCTCGACCAGACCCGCGACGTCGACGGCGCGGTCCTCGGCGTTCTGCTCGACCGCTTCGTCGACGGACGGCTGGAACCCGGCCAGGTACACGACCAGGTCGGCGTCGGAGATCTCGCCGACCTGGCGGGCGGTCAGCTCGAGGTCGTGCGGCTCCCCGCCGGCCTGGGTGAGGTTGTCGACGGTGGCGTGGTCGCCCGCGACCCGTTGGGTCACGAACGCCAGCGGGTAGAACGATGCTGCGACGGTGAGCCCGTCGCCGCCCGCGGCGGGGTCGTCGTCGGAGCCACAGGCCGTGAGGGCCAGTCCGGCGAGGGCGACGGAGCTCAGCGCGGCCGCGGCCGCACGACGGTTCTTCATGGGACACATTCTCATCAAGACTGACAACCATTGTCAAAACCACCCGGACGGAACGGGTTCGCGGTGTCCAGTCGTTGGGAGGTGGGGTGTCGCCCGCCCGGTGTGCGGTCCCGTTCGCCGGGCGGGTTCACTGCGGCGGGTCCGTGCGGCGCTCGTCTCCGATGGGTCTTCGGAGATAGACTCTCGTTGGTAATGAGAATCGACAGGGAGCGACTCAGGTGACGGTACGCGAACAGCCGGCCAAGGAACACCGCCGGACACGGCAGCGCGCCGCGGTCGACGACGTGCTCGACGAGACCGAGGACTTCATCAGCGCCCAGGAACTGCACGCCCTGCTGCGCGCCCGCGGTGCCGGCGTCGGTCTGGCCACGGTCTACCGAACCCTGCAGACCCTCGCCGACGACGGCCGGGTCGACGTGCTCCGCTCCGACGCGGGTGAGGCGGTCTACCGGCGCTGCGTCCGCGAGGAGCACCACCACCATCTGGTCTGCCGGTCCTGTGGCGCCACGGTCGAGATCGCCGGTCCGGCGGTCGAGCGCTGGGCCAAGTCCGTCGCCGACCAGCACGGCTACTCCGACGTGTCGCACACGCTGGAGATCTTCGGCACCTGCCCCCGCTGCGCCGCCGCCTGACGCCCGCTCCGGCGCGGCGCCGCGCTCAGCCCGTCCAACTCGCCACCCACCTGAAGTTGATCTTGGAGTTGTTCGCCGCTCGAGTCCGGAATGTCCGGTAGATGGCCGAAGAACTCCAAGATCAACTTTACCGCGGGGCGGCGGTGGTGGTGGCGCCTCGTGGCGTCGTCCGGTGCGTGAGCGAGCCATTGCCCCCATCCGAAACGTCCCGGTAACGTCGTCCGCATCTGCCTAATACGTATTAGGAGGCGGCGTGCGACGACGGACGTGGCGAACTCGGCGGCGGTGGCGGGCGATGGGCGTGGCGTTGGCCGCCGTGGTGGTGGCGGGACTGGCCCCGGCGGCGACGGCCGGCCAGGCGGGCACGGCCGGCCAGGCGGCCACGGCCGGCCAGGCGGGCACGGCCGGCCAGGCGGGCACGGAGACCGCGGGCGCCACCGCCGACCGGCCGGGGGAGTTCGACGAGACCGTCCTGTGGGACTCCGCCGAGGGCCCGCACGAGAGCTATCACGTGCAGGGCCTGGCGGTGACGCAGGCGGACACGATCCTGGCGTTCACCGAGGGCCGGCACGAGGTCTGCGACGCCGGGCCGCGCGACATCGTCCTGCGCCGTAGCACCGACGCCGGCGACACGTGGGAGCCGAGCCGCATCGTCGTCCCGTCGGACGACGGGCAGTCGTGGGGCAACCCGACGCCGGTCGTCGACGGCGACACCGGTGAGATCTTCCTGTTCTTCGGCCTGTCGCTGCTCGACCCGGGCAACACCGGCTGCTCCGGCGACCGCCAGGAGATCTACCTGAGCCGCAGTACCGACGACGGCGTCACCTGGAGCGCCCCGGTCGAGCTGGACGAGCTGTTCGCCGGCAACCCCTATGACTGGACGCTGCACGGCCCCGGCCCCGGCCACGGCATCCAGCTGGAGGACGGCCGCCTGGTCATGCAGGTGCTGCACCGCCGCGAGGTCGTCGGCCACACGACCCCGGAGCGGCTCTACGGCGTCTCGATGATCTACAGCGACGACCACGGCGCCAGCTGGCAGACCGGCGAGCCGATCCCGGTCGACGTCAACTACCCGATCAACGAGAGCCGCATCTACGAGCGCGCCGACGGCGCGATCGTCGTCAACGGGCGGTCGGCGGCGGGCGGGCACCGGCAGCGGATCAGCGCCGTCAGCACCGACGGCGGCGAGACGTGGTCCGACCCGGTGATCGAGCCCGCGACCGGCCGCTACCCCGCCGTCGACGCCGGGTTCCTGCGCTTCGAGGGTCCCGACGGCGTCGGCCGCCTGCTGCACGCCCGGCCCGACTCCGCTCGCCGCGAGGCGCTCACCGTCTCCGTCAGCTATGACGACGGCGCGACCTACCGCTACGACACGATCGTCAACCCGGGTCCGTCGTACTACTCCGATCTCGCGGTGCTGTCCGACGGCACGATCCTGCTGTTCTACGGCCGCGACGGCGAGATCCTCGGCTCGCCCGCGCGGCTGGCCGTCGCCCGGTTCGATCTCACCTGGCTGACCGGCGGCCGCGACACCGGCGCCACCGGCCTGACGGAGCACGCCGTCGAGCTCGGCGACGCCGCCGGCGCGAAGACCCGGCCGCCCACCGGCCCGCCGGCCACGCGGACCATCACCCATGACGTCGCCGGCGGGAACGACGCGGTCGTCACCGGCGCGCCGGTCGCGGCCGACGGCGGGCTCGCCCTCGGCGGCGAGGACCACCTGGAGGTCCCGGCGACCGCCGCGGTCCGCGGCGCCGGCGACACGTTCACCGCGTCGGCCTGGTTCCGGACCAGTGGCCAGGACTCCCAGTCGGTCCTGTGGGCCTACGGCTGGGGCTCGGCCACCGCGCAGTGGTGGTTGCGCGCCGAGCCGGGCAGCGACCGGATCCAGGCGCTCGTCGACACCGGTCAGGCGACCGCCTCGCTCACCGCGCCCGGCGCGTACGCCGACGGACGGTGGCACCACGTCGCGCTGACCCGTGGCGGCGGCTCGATCGAGCTGTACGTCGACGGCGTGCCGGTCGCTCAGGCGGCCACGCCGACCGGTGACCTCGCGTTCAGCGCCCGCGAGGGCATCCACGTCGGGCAGCGGCCCGACGGCGCGAACCGGCTCGTCGGCGGCGTCGACGAGGTCCGGCTCTACGACCGGGTGCTGACGGCGGACGAGGTCGCGGCGCTCGCCGGCTCGCGGGACGCCGACGGCGCCGCCGACCCCGTCGTCCACCTGCCGCTGGACCGGACCGTCCGCGAGCGGGTGCCCGAGCCGCGTCCGGAGGCCGTCGCCGATGAGAACGCCCGCGGCGGCGCCGCGCTCCGCTACGCCGCCACGGGCCCGGGCGACTACCTGGAGCTGCCGTTCCGGCTGACCCGCGACGACGGTGCCTTCGAGGTCGCCGTCCGGTACGCCCGCGGCCAGGACGCGGGCCGGATCCAGGTGAGCGTCGACGGGCAGGTGCTGCCCGACGGCGTGTTCGACCCGAGCCTGGACGTCGGCGCCGCCTACCAGACCTATCAGCACGGCACCGTCGACCTGGAGCGCGGACTGCACCGCATCCGGTTCACGCTGCTGGAGCCCGGCCGGCTCGGCGGCACGACGATCGCGCCCGACGAGCTCACGCTGATCACCGCCGAGCACCCGTCCGACGAGGCGCACCGCGACATCGTCCTCGACGACGAGTCGGTCGGCGCGTTCCGGATGACCGGCACGTGGAGCCGGTCCACCGGGCAGGCCGGCCACCCGTACTACGGCGTCAGCTACCGGTCCGCGCCGGCCGGCACCGGCGACCGGACTGCCGGCTGGCAGGTCGACGTGCCGGTCACGGGGGAGTACCACGTGCTGGCCTGGGCCGTCGCGCACGCCAACCGCGCCTCCGACGCGCCGTTCACCGTGCACCACGCCGACGGCGCGACCACGGTGCGGGTCGACCAACGCGGTCAGGCCCGGGTCGTCGGCGACACGCGGCCGGGGGTCTGGGTGGACCTCGGGGCGTACCGGTTCGAGGCGGGCGCGGCCGGGCGGGTGGAGCTGTCCAACGCCGCGGACGGGTTCGTGATCGCCGACGCGGTCATGGTCACCCGCGACCCGGTACCCGGCGAGGTCACCGGCGTGACGGCGAGCGCGTCGTCGCCGTCGGCGGCGCGGGTCTCGTGGGACGCCACCGGCGGAGCGGACGGCTACGACGTCGAGCTGCGCGTCGCCGGCACCGAGCTGTGGGAGCTGGCCGGCCGGGTCGGCGCGGGGGAGACCTCGCTCGACGTCACCGGGCTGGCGCCGGAGACGGCGTACGAGGTCCGCGTTTACGCGTTCGCCGAGCCCGACCCCGGCCGCCCGGCGCGGGCCGGACGCGCGTCCGGCACGGTCACCGTCACCACACCGGAGGCCGGTGACTCCGAGGGCGACGGCACGCTCGCGCTGAGCGTGCTGTCGAGCCGGCCCGACGCGGTGACCGGCGACGACGCTCTGGTACGGGTCGACGTCGCGGACGACGCGGTGCCGCTGGACGCCGTCGCGGTCAGCGTCAACGACGTCGACGTCACCGCGTCACTCGTTCCGGACGAGGCCGGTCGTTCACTGACCGGCCTGGTCGCCGGGCTGCGCGACGGCGCCAACGTCCTGGCCGCGCAGGCCGGGACGGCGGCGTCGCGCACCACCGCCAGGCTGGCGGGTCACCCGATCGAGGGGCCGGTCTTCTCCGGGCCGCACCAGCAGCCGTTCCGCTGCGAGACCGCGCAGTTCACGGTGCCGGTCATCGGCGGCACGCTCGGCGCCCCGCTGGACGAGAACTGCTCGATCGCGGGCCGCGTCGACCACTTCTACCGCACGACGGGCGACACGTTCGCGCCGTGGCCGGCCGGTGCCACCGAGTACCCGGCCGACCTGGTCACCACGACCACCAGCGGCGGCGTGCGGGTGCCGTTCGTCGTGCGCATGGAGACCGGCACCGTCAACCGCGCCGTCTACCAGACCACCGTGCTGCACGACCCGCTCTCCGACGCCGCGCCCGGCCCGTCCGCGCCGCCACCGGCCTGGAACGGCGCGACCGTGTTCACCTTCGGCGGCGGATGCACCAACGGCTGGTACCGGCAGGGCCGCAACACCGGAGGTGTGGTCGAACCGTACCTGCTCGGGCAGGGGTACGGGCTGATGTCGTCGTCGCTCAACGTGTTCGGCTCGAACTGCAACGACGTGACGGCGGCCGAGACCGCGTCGATGGTGAAGGAGCGGTTCGTCGAGCGGTACGGGCCGGTCGACCACGTGATCGGCTTCGGCTGCTCCGGTGGCTCGTACCAGGCCTACCAGATCGCGGACAACTACCCGGGGATCCTCGACGGCATCATCGTCGGCTGCTCGTTCCCCGACGTCGGCTTCGCGACCGTCAACATGATCTCCGACGCCTGGCTGCTGGACGCCTACTTCACCGGCCGCGGTGCGGCGTGGACCGAGGCGGAGCGGATGGCCGTCACCGGGTTCGCCACGGACGCCACCGCGGCCACCGTCGCGGAGGGCGCCCGCAGGATCGATCCGCGCTCCTACTGCGCGATGGTGCCGGAGGCGCAGCGCTACGACCCGTCGGCCAACCCCGGCGGCGTCCGGTGCGGTGTCTACGACCACGCCGCCAACGTCTACGGCCGCGACCCGGCGACGGGATTCGCCCGTCGCCCGCTCGACAACGTCGGCGTCCAGTACGGCCTGGCCGCGTTGAACGACGCGACGATCACTCCGGACCAGTTCCTCGACCTCAACGAGCACGTCGGCGGGTTCGACCACGACGCCAACCTGGTGCCGTCGCGGACGACAGGCGACCCGGTGGCCATCCGGGCCGCCTACCGCACCGGCCGGCTGACCAGCGGCGGTGGCGGACTGGCCGAGATCCCGATCATCGACTACCGCACCTACCGCGACGACAACCCGAACGGTGAGCTGCACGTGCGCTACCACTCGTTCTCGATGCTCGCCCGGCTGGAGAAGGCCAACGGGTCCGCCGCGAACGTCGTGGGGCTGGTCGAGGACATGCGCTACGCCGGCTTCAGCACCGACAGCCCGCTGCTGCGTCATGCCGTCGACGGCATGGACGCATGGCTGCGGACGCTGGCGGTGTCGCCGGGTGAGCCGGGCGTCGAGCGGGTGGCCGCGGCCCGGCCCGCCGCGCTGGTCGAGGGATGCATGACCCGCGACGCCGAGCCGGTCTTCATCGCCGAGCGGCTGGCCCGCGATCCGTCCAGCGCCTGCGAGCAGCTGTACCCGACGGCGTCGTTCCCGCGCGAGGTGGCCGGCGAGTCCGTCGCCGCCGACGTCGTCAAGTGTGCGCTGCGGGAGCCACTGCGCTCGGACTACGCCGTGGACTGGACCGACGCGCAGTGGGAACGCCTCACGACCGTGTTCGACGGCGGAGTCTGCGACTACACCCGGCCCGGCGTCGAGCAGCAGCCGCTGGCCGGGACGTGGCTGCGGTTCTGAGCCGCGGCCACGGCCGGCGTCGGGGGATGCCTTGCCCCACTGGTGTTGAAATGCCCCGCACGTCCATCTAAGGTAAGGCTCGCCTTAGACGGACGTGCTGGAGTAGGTCATGACGCTGGTGTCGCCGCTGTCCCAGCCCTCGGCCGCCACTCCTGCCGCCGTCCCGTTCGCGCGCGACCTCGCCCGCCACGGGGACCGGCTCGCCGTCGTCGCCGGCACGCAGCGCTGGACCCACCGCGAGCTGGCCCAGCGGGTCGGCGCGACGGCGGACCGGCTCGGCGCCGGCCGGAAGCTGGTGCTCGTCAGCGGTGCCAACGACGCCGGCCAGCTGGTCACGTACCTCGCCGCGCTGGCCGCCGGGCACGTCGCGCTGCTGGTGCCGCCCGCGCAGGCCGGCGCCGTCGCGGCCGCGTACGACCCGGACGCCGTGCTGCTGCCCGGCGGCGAGCTGGACGTGCGCCGGGCGGCGTCCGCGCACGACCTTCACCCGGAGTTGGCGCTGCTGATGCCGACGTCCGGGTCGACCGGGTCTCCGAAGCTGGCCCGGCTGTCGCACGAGAACGTGCAGGCCAACGCGGAGTCGATCGTGACGTTCCTCGGCATCCGCGACACCGACCGAGCGGTCACGACGCTGCCGATGCACTACGTGTACGGGCTGTCCGTCGTGAACACCCACCTCCTGCGCGGGGCGGCGGTGGTGCTCACCGACCTGTCCGTCGCGGACGCCTGCTTCTGGGACCTGTTCCGGGCCGAGGGCGCGACGGCGCTGGCCGGCGTCCCGCACACGTTCGACCTGCTCGACCGCGTCGGGTTCGCCGGCCGGCGGCTGCCGCGGCTGCGCTACGTCACCCAGGCCGGCGGGCGGCTCGACCCGGAGCACGTGCGCCGCTACGCCGGGCTGGGGCGGCGCGACGGCTGGGACTTCGTCGTCATGTACGGGCAGACCGAGGCGACCGCGCGGATGGCGTACCTGCCGCCGGCGCTCGCAGCGGCCCATCCGGAGGCGGTGGGCGTGCCGATCCCGGGCGGCTCGTTCACCCTCGAGCCGGCGCCCGAGGCGACGACGCGGGACGTCGGCGAGCTGGTCTACCGCGGGCCGAACGTCATGCTCGGGTATGCGACGTCGCCCGCCGATCTCGCGCTCGGCCGGACGGTGACGGCGCTGCGCACCGGCGACCTCGCCCGGCGCACGGCCGGTGGGCTGTACGAGATCGTCGGGCGGCGCAGCCGGTTCGTGAAGATCGCCGGGCTGCGGGTCGACCTCGACCACGTCGAGGCGGCGCTGACGGGGCCGGGCGTCTCCGTCCGGTGCACCGGTGCGGATGGTGCGCTGCTGGTCGCCGTCGAGGGAGCCGCGCCTGACGACGTCCGTCAGGAGATCGCCGGCCGGTTCGGCCTGCCCGCCGGGGCGGTCACCGTCGCCGCCGTCGCGGAGACGCCGCGGCTGGCCAGCGGGAAGGTCGACTACCCGGCGCTGGGTGCGCTGGTGACGGCGGCGGCCGCGTCCTCGTCCACCGCTCCCGCGGACGACGGCGGGCCGCTGCCGGAGCGCCTGCGGGCCCTGTACGCCGAGCTGCTCGGCCGCCCCGACGCGTCGCTCGACAGCACGTTCGCCGGCCTCGGCGGCGACTCGCTCTCCTACGTCGAGGTGTCGATCCGGCTGGAGGACGAGCTCGGTACCGTCCCCGCGAACTGGCACCTGACGCCGATCCGCGAGCTGGCCGCCGCGCCCGCCGTCGCCCGTCGCGGTCGGTGGCGGATGCGCCGGGTCGAGACCGGTGCGGCGCTGCGGGCGCTGGCGATCGTCTGCGTCGTCGGCACCCACGCCGGCCTGTTCACGCTGCTCGGAGGCGCGCACGTGCTGATAGCGGTGGCCGGCTTCGGGTTCGCCCGGTTCCGGCTGACCGCCGCCGGCCGGGTGACGCGGCTGCGGCAGCAGGCGGTCAGCATCGCGCGGATCGCCGTGCCCGCCGTCGTCTGGATCGGTGGCGTGGTGCTGCTGACCGACCAGTACGGGCCGCTCAACGTGCTGCTGCTCAACGGCCTGCTGGGGCCGCCGTCATGGACGCCGGCCTGGCACTTCTGGTTCGTCGAGGTGCTCCTCTACATCCTCGTCGTCCTGGCCGCCCTGCTCGCCGTCCCGTTCGTCGACCGGCTGGAGCGGCGGTTCCCGTTCGCGTTCCCGGTCGTGCTGCTCGGGCTCGGGCTGCTCGGCCGCTACGAGCTGGTCGACCTCGGCGTCCCGCACACCATGCCGGTGTTCTGGCTGTTCGCGTTCGGCTGGGCGGCGGCGCGGGCGTCGCGGTGGTGGCAGCGGCTCGGGCTGACGGTCGTGCTGGCGGCGACCGTGCCCGGCTTCTTCGGCGACTCCGCGCGCGATCTGGCGATCGTCGGCGGAGTGGCGCTGCTGGTGTGGCTGGCGACCGTGCCCTGCCCGGCGCCGCTGCACCGGGTGGTGGCCGTGCTGGCCGGCAGCTCGCTCTACGTCTACCTGGTCCACTGGCAGGTCTACCCCTGGCTGGACGACATCCACCCGGGCCTCGCCCTGGCCGCCTCCCTCGCCGCCGGCGTCGCCGTCCGGTGGTTCGCCGGCCGGGTGACGACGCTGGTCAGTCTGCCGGGTAGAGCACCCCGCCGCCGGTGACGGTGACCGAGACGGTCATCCCGGCGTGGTAGGAGGGGCCTTCGTGGGCCGGCACGCGCAGCGGGATCAGCACCGGCGCCGCCCCCGCGGTCCGCAGCAGCAGCTCCGCGTGCGACCCGCGTGGGCGGACGTCCTCGACGACGGCGTTGTGGGTGCCGTTCGCGGGGCTCAGCCCCAGTTGCGCCGGCCGGAGGAGGAGCCGGGCGGCCGGGCCGCCGCCGGTGCGGTCGTGCCGGACGGGGACCCGGCCGAGCGCGCACTCCACGCCGTCCGCGCCGGACGTCGATGCGGGCAGCACGATCGCCGCGCCGAGGAAGGCGGCGATCTCGGTGCTGACGGGGTTGTCGAAGACCGCCGACGGCGGGCCGGACTGCACCAGCCGGCCGGCGGCGATGACCGCGATCTGCCGGCCGAACGAGAGCGCCTCGTCGTGGTCGTGGGTGACGAGCACGGTGGTGACGTCGCTCGCCTCGAGGGCGTCGATGACGGCCTGCCGGGTCTGGTCGCGCAGCCCGGTGTCGAGGGCGCTGAACGGCTCGTCGAGGAGGACGACGGCGGGCCGCGGGGCGAGGGCGCGGGCCAGCGCGACCCGCTGCTGCTGCCCGCCCGAGAGCTGGTGCGGGTATCGGCCGGCCAGCGCGGGGTCGAGCGAGGCCAGCTCCATGACCTCGCGGACGCGGGCGGGGTCGCGGTGCCGCCGCGGCAACCCGAACCGGACGTTCTGCTCGACGGTGAGGTGCGGGAACAGCGCGCCGTCCTGGGCGACGTAGCCGATGCCGCGGCGGTGGGCCGCGACGAACCGGCCCGGCCCGGCCAGGGTCGTCGATCCCAGCGTGATGGAGCCCTCGTCGGCCCGCTCGAACCCGGCGATCAGCCGCAGCAGCGTGCTCTTCCCGCTCCCGGACGCCCCGACGACGGCGGTGCGGGTCCCGGCGGGCACCGTCAGCGACACGTCCCGCAGGACCTCGACCCGGCCGAACGACTTGGCGACGCCGGCGAGAGACAGCGTGGTCATCGGACACCCCACCTCCGTGACTGGGCGAACATGAGCGCGACCGCCGGCACCGACAGCAGGATCAGCAGCAGCGCGTACGGCGCCGCGGCCGGGTAGTCGATCGCCGACGCCTGCGACCAGAACTGGGTCGCGAGGGTCCGGGTGCCGGTCGGCGCGAGCAGCAGCGTCGCCGTCAGCTCGTTGGCGGCGCCGAGCCCGACCAGCGCGGCACCGGCGGCGAGCGACGGCACCAGCAGCGGCAGCGTGACCCGCAGCCGCGCGACCAGCGGCGTGTAGCCGAGTGACCGTGCCGTCTCCTCCAGCGCGACCGGCGCCTGCGCGATCCCGGACCGCAGCGGCACCAACGCCCGCGGCAGGAAGATCATGACGTAGGCGAGCACGACGGTGAACGCCGTCTGGTAGAGCCCCGGCAGCACCCGCAGGGTCACCGTCACCAGCGCGAGCGCGACGATGATCGCCGGCAGGCTGGCGGCGACGTACGACGTGCCCTCCAGCAGCCGGGCGAGCGGGCCGGGGTGCCGCGCCGTCAGCCAGGCCAGCGGCAGCGCCACGAGCACGGCCGCCACCGCGCCGCCGCCGGCCAGCAGCACCGTCTGCGTCAAGGCCGCCGGCAGCTCGGGCTGCGACCACGCACCGCCCCCGCCGCCCCGCCCCAGCCATCGCACCACGCTCGCCAGCGGGACGGCGACGGCGGCGACGCCCAGCGCGGCGAGCGCCAGCAGTACCAGCGGTGTGAAGGCGCCGAGCCGCTGCGGCACCGCCGCCCGTGGCGCCCCCGACCCGATGCGCGCGTACCGCGCCCGGCCACGCGCACCCGCCTCCGCGATCAGCAACGTCAGGCACAGTGCTGACAGGACGACGCCCAGGGCGCCGGCCGCGGGGCCGGCGAACGTCGACTGGTACTGCACGACGATCGCCGTCGTGAACGTGTCGAACCGGATGAACGCGAACGCGCCGTACTCCGCCAGCAGGTGCAGCGCGACGATCAGCCCGCCGCCCAGGACCGCCAGGCGCAGCTGCGGCAGCACGACCCGGCCGAACACCGCCCACGAACTCGAGCCCAGCGACCGCGCCGACTCCTCCAGCGCCGGGTCCAGCCCGCGGATCGCCGCCATCGCCGGCAGGTACACCAGCGGGTAGTACGCCAGCACCGACACCAGCAGCCCGCCGCTGAGCCCGTGGATCGACGGCACCACACTGGCCCACCCGTAGCTGCTCACGAACGCCGGGATCGCCAGCGGCGCCACCAGGACGACCGCCCAGAACCGCCGCGCCGGCAGCGTCGTCCGCTCCACCAGCCACGCCCCGCCGACGCCCAGCAGCACCGTCAGCGGCACCCCCAGCACCACCAGCAGGACGGTGTTGACCAGCAGCTCGCCGACCCGCGGCCGGAAGATCAGCGGCTCCAGTGTCGCCCAGCCGACGTCGGCGACCACGGAGACGACGTAGCCGAGCGGCACCAGCAGCACGATCGCCAGCGCGGCGCAGACGACGACCAGTGCGACGGGCGGGCGGGGGCCGGCGTCGCGGCCCGCGCGCCGCGGTGTCTGAACGGAGGTGACGGACACGGCGTGACTCCTAGAGCAGCCCTGCGTCCGTCATCAGATCGGTGACCTCGACGCTGTTGAGGTTCGACGGGTCGACGGCGGGCGCCTGCAGCGTGTCCAGCGGAGGCAGTGCCGGGTTGGCCGGGACGCCGCCGGCCACCGGGTACTCCATGCTGTAGCCGGTGCCGAGGATCTCCTGGCCGGTGCTGCCGGTGAGGAACGCGAGGAACTGCTGCGCCTCGTCCTGGTTCCGGCTCGACGCGAGCACGCCGCCGCCGGAGACGCTGACGAAAGCGCCCGGGTCCTGGTTGCGGAAGTAGTGCAGCTCGGTGTTGCCGCTGTTCTCCTTGGTGCCGTCCTGGTCGCGGAACCAGTAGTAGTGGTAGATGATCCCGCCCGGTACCTCGCCGGCGTTGACGGCCTTCATGGTCGCGATGTTGTTCTGGTAGACGGTGACGTTCTCCTTCATCCCGTCCAGCCAGGCGCTGGTCGCGTCGGTGCCCTCCAGCTCGAGGATCGCGGACACGATGGCCTGGAAGTCAGCGCCGCCCGGCGCCGCGCCCCAGCGGCCCTTCCAGGCGGGCCCCGCGAGGTCCATGATCGACGCCGGCAGCTCGGCCTCGGACAGCTCGTCCGGGTTGTAGACGAACACGGTGGAGCGCGCGGCGATGCCCGTCCACAGCCCCGACGACGGCCGGTACTGCTCCGGCACCTGGTCCAGCGTCGCCTGGTCGACGGGCGCCAGCAGGCCCGCGTTCTCGACCAGTGACATCGCGGGCGAGTTCTCGGTGAGGAACACGTCCGCCCTCGACCGGTCGCCCTCCTGGACCAGCTGGTTGCCCAGCTCGGCGTCGGACCCGTTGCGCAGGACGACCTCGATGCCGGTCTCCTCGGTGAACGCGTCGGCCCACTCCTGGGTGAGTTGCTCGTGCTGCGCGTTGTAGACGACCAGGGTGTCGTCGGAGGCGGCGGCGACGGCGTCGGGCTCGGTGCCGTCGCCGGAACAGGCGGTGAGGCCGAGAGCGGCGGCGACGAGGCCGGCGGCGAGCGCGGCCCGTGGGCGGCGGGTCATGGGATCCCCGGAAGGCGTGCGGTCGTTGACGGGCGAGAATAGCCTAACCTAACTAGGACATTTCGCCATCAATGGGGTCACGCCAGGGCGGCGAAGAACGACTCGCGCGCCGGCCGGGTGCGGTGAGCGGGACGGCTGCGGCGTCAGGCCAGCCAGCCGCCGGCGCGGGCGACGACCAGTGCACCGAGCGCCACGACGATGAAGCCGCGGCTCAGCCGCTGACCGGCGGACAGCCGCGGCCAGGCCAGCACCAGCAGCCAGGCGAGGAACAGCACCACCAGCCCGAGCAGCGCCGGCCCGATGGGCGGCGGGGCGAGCAGGCCGCCGAGCAGCACCGCCGCCGTGACGGCGCCGAGCAGCCATTTGGGCGCCGCCGTGAGCTTGACCAGCACCGGGTAGCTGACGGACTCGATGCGGGCGCGCAGGCTCGACTTGGGCGGCGGACCGGCCGGGGCGGGGCGGCGGCTGCCGCCGGACCGCGGCGCGCGCGACCCGGCGCCCGGCGCGGCGGGCCGGCGGTTCGGGTTGCGGCGTGGCTGGCGGTTCTGCGGCACGGGAGATCCTTCGGGACGGGTGACGACCGAGCATCGTACGGTGGTTGGTCGACATACTGCTGCATGGCTCGGACAGAGTCGAGCCGGCCGCCAGCCTCGAAAGGATCACGATGCTCGTCGTCACCCGGTACCGCGTCCCGCCCGCGGACGCGGTCCCGTTCCGCGATCGCGCGCGGCGCGCCCTCGAGGTGCTCGCGACCAAGCCTGGCTGGCTCGGCGGCCACGTCGGCCGAGCCGCCGACGATCCGGAGCTGTGGGTGGTCAGCAGCGAGTGGCGGAACGTCGGCTCCTACCGCCGCGCGCTGTCGTCGTACGAGGCCAAGCTCGAGGCGGTGCCGCTGCTGTCGCTGGCCATCGACGAGCCGACGGCGTTCGAGATCATCGCGACGGTGCACAGCTCCGGCGCCAGCGTCCGGGCCTCCGACGCCGACGAGGTGGGGCTCGGCCAGGCCGCCGCGCCCACCGTCCCGACGGATTTCGATGCGGCCTCGGCTGAGACGCGTGCCTCGGCCGGTTCCGACCGCGGCGACCACGAGTGAGCGCCGTCCACCTGCACGGCGGCGAACCCGCGCCGCCGGCCGGGCCGCAGGTGCGCCGGCTGGTGCTGGCGGTGCTGATACCGCTGGTCCTGGCCACCATCGCGGGTCTCATCGCGCTCTGGCCCGACGGCGATCCGCCCAGCATCGAGGCCGGCGTGCGCACCGACGGCACGATCCTGTCCGTCGAACCGTGCGAGGACGTCGTCGACACCCCGCCGACGCCGGAGGGTGAGGACACCGCCGCCCAGTGCCTGCAGGCACAGGTCCGCGTCGACGCGGGTCCGGACGAGGGTGTCGAGACCGTCGTGCCGCTGCCGTTCGGCGTCGGGGCGCCGGAGTTCCACGAGGGCGACGCGGTCGTGCTCAGCGCGCTGCCCGACGCCCCGCTGGAGAGCCGCTACGAGGTGCTCGACTTCCAGCGCGACGTGCCGCTGCTCTGGCTGGCCGGCCTGTTCTCCGTCGCCGTCGTCGTGCTGTCCGGCTGGAAGGGGCTGGCGGCGCTGGGCGGGCTGGGCGTCTCGCTGGTGGTGCTGCTGGTGTTCGTCCTGCCGGCGCTGCTCACGGGGGAGTCGCCGCTGCCGGTCGCGGTGGTCGGGGCGTCGCTGATCATGATCGTGACGCTGTACCTCGCGCACGGGGTGTCCATCCGCACGTCCGTCGCCCTGATCGGCACGCTGGTCAGTCTCGCTCTCACCGGGCTGCTCGGCTCGCTGTTCACGTCGGTGGCGCACTTCACCGGGCTGGCGGGCGAGGCGTCGTCGTACATCGGCACCGTCAACACCGAGATCGACCTGCGCGGGCTGCTGCTCGCCGGGTTGGTCATCGGCGCCCTCGGCGTGCTCGACGACGTCACCGTCACGCAGAGCGCCGCGGTGTGGGAGCTGGCCGCGGCCGACCCGACGTCGTCGCGCCGGTCGCTGCTGGGCGCCGGGCTGCGCATCGGCCGCGAGCACGTCGCGGCCACGGTGAACACGCTGGTCCTCGCCTATGTCGGTGCCTCACTGCCGCTGCTGATGCTGTTCAGCGTCGTCGGGCAGAGTGTGACCGACGTCATCACGACCGAGGCGGTCGCGCAGGAGATCGTCCGTGCGCTGGTCGGCGGCCTCGGCATCATCGCGGCGGTGCCGGTCACGACGGCGCTGGCGGTCCTGGCGGTACGGGGACGATCGGCCCGGCCCGCTGGCCGACGCCGCAAGCCGGTGTCGTCTACCCTCGAAGCTTGACCTGGACGCCGAGACCCCGAATGGAGTGACCACCGTGCCTGCGCCCGTCGACGCCATCGTCTCCCTCGCCAAGCGCCGTGGTTTCGTCTTCCCGACGGGTGAGATCTACGGCGGTACACGCTCGGCCTGGGACTACGGGCCGCTCGGGGTGGAACTGAAAGAGAACGTGCGCCGGCAGTGGTGGCGTTCCATGGTGCAGCTGCGCGACGACGTCGTCGGCCTCGACTCCGCGGTCATCCTGCCGCGCGAGGTCTGGGTCGCGTCCGGGCACGTCGAGGAGTTCGTCGACCCGCTGGTCGAGTGCCAGTCCTGCCACCGCCGCCACCGCGCCGACCAACTCGAGGAGGAGCACGCCGCCCGCACCGGCCTGCCGGTCGGCGGCGGGCTGGCCGACGTGCCGTGCCCCACCTGCGGCGCGAAGGACTCCTGGACCGAACCGCGCATGTTCAACGGCCTGCTCAAGACCCACCTCGGCCCGGTCGAGTCCGACGAGGGGCTGCATTATCTGCGGCCCGAGACCGCGCAGGGCATCTTCGCCAACGTCGTCAACGTCATGAACTCCTCGCGCAAGAAGCCGCCGTTCGGCATCGCGCAGGTCGGGAAGTCGTTCCGCAACGAGATCACGCCGGGCAACTTCATCTTCCGCACCCGCGAGTTCGAACAGATGGAGATGGAGTTCTTCGTCGCGCCCGGCACCGACGAGCAGTGGCACGAGTACTGGCTGCAGGAGCGGTGGAACTGGTACCTCGACCTCGGGCTGTCCGAGGACAACCTGCGGCTCTACGAACACCCGGCCGAGAAGCTCTCGCACTACTCGAAGCGCACCGTCGACATCGAGTACCGCTTCGGCTTCGGGTCCACCGAGTTCGCCGAGCTCGAGGGCGTGGCCAACCGCACCGACTTCGACCTCACGACACACGCTGAGCACTCCGGTCAGGACCTCGGCTTCTTCGACCAGGAGAAGGGCGAGCGCTGGACGCCGTACGTCATCGAGCCGGCCGCCGGGCTGACCCGCTCGGTGCTCGCGTTCCTGCTCGACGCCTACGACGTCGACGAGGCGCCCAACGCCAAGGGCGGCGTCGACACCCGCCATGTGCTGCGCTTCGACCCGCGGCTGGCGCCGGTCAAGGTGGCCGTGCTGCCGCTGTCGCGCAACGCCGACCTCTCGCCGAAGGCGCGCGACCTCGCCGCGCTGCTGCGGACGCGGTGGAACGTCGAGTTCGACGACGCCGGCGCCATCGGCCGGCGCTACCGCCGTCAGGACGAGATCGGCACACCCTTCTGCGTCACCGTCGACTTCGCCACGCTCGACGACGACGAGGTCACCGTCCGCGACCGCGACACCATGCACCAGGAGCGCATCGGCATCGACCACGTCGAGGCCTATCTCGGGGAGCGGCTGCCCACCTGCTGAACGGGCCCGTCACCGCAGGTCTCGGCGGGCGAACCAGATCGTCCCCACGACCACCGCCGGGACGATGACCACCAGCGGCGGCCAGAGCGCCTGGGCGGTCCAGCCGTCGGTCAGCGGCGACGGCGACAGGAACCAGTACCACGGCGACAGCCAGCGCAGGTTCCGGAAGAACGGGACGAACGCGGACAGGGCGAAGACGAGGTAGGTGACGGCCGCCGTGCCCGCCCCGGCGGCGATCGCCCCGCCCTTGCCGGCGCCCGCGGCGCCGGCGGCGAAGGTCAGGCTGGTGAACACCGACACCAGGAGGAACACGCCGACGCCCGCCGCCGCCAGCCGGCCGAGGCTCAGCTCGGTGAGCTCGAACGGGCCGCGCAGCAGCACGAATACCGCGGTCCCGACGCCCGCCAGGACGGCCACCATGACGATGGCGCCCGCGTAGCGCTCCAGCGCGACCCGGGTGCGGCTGACCGGGTTGGCGAGGAGGGGTTCCAGCGTTCCCTCCCGCTCGGCGCCGGCGATCGTCCACGCCGCGACCATGATCCCGAAGACCAGCAGCAGGACCGGGAACAAGCCGGAGTAGAAGCGGCTGTTCAGATAGCCGGCCGGACTCACCAGCCCGCCGCTCGCGGCCATCAGCTCGAGCACGCCCTCGGGCAGCCGGCGCATCAGCTGGTCGATCTGCCCGCCGACGCTGCGCACGGCCGGGTAGCTGGCACCGACGACGGCGGCGAGCGCGGCGATCGCGACGGACCACCAGAGCAGGGTGCGTACGCGCTCCGCCAGCATCTGGCGCAGGACGCCACCGCGCCGCGCCGACGACCCCGTCGCCGTGCTCATCGGCCACCGTCCTCGTCCTGGTAGTAGGCGAAGAAGATGTCCTCGAGGTCCTCGTCGCGGCTGACGATCCGGTCGACGCCGTAGCCGGCGACGCGCCGCATCAGGTCCGCGACGCTGCCGTCGACGACCACCCGGGCCGTGCGCCCATCGGTCTCGGCGGAGGTGACGCCGGGGATGGCGTCGAACAGGCCGGACGGCACCTCCGTGGCGAAGCGCAGCTCCAGCCGGTGGCGGGCGATCTCGCGCAGGTTGGCGATGGTGTCCTCGCGCACCAGCCGGCCGGCCCGGAGGATGCCGACCCGGTCCGCGACGTCCTCGACCTCCGGCAGCAGGTGGGACGAGAACAGCACGGCGGCTCCGGCGTCGCGCCGCTCGCGGACCAGGCGGAGCACGCCGCGTTGCAGCAGCGGGTCCAGACCGGCCGTCGGCTCGTCGAGCACCAGCACGCCGGGCTCGTGCATGAACGCCTGGACGATGGCGACTTTCTGCCGATTGCCGCTGGACAACTCGCCGATCCGCCGTGTGGGATCCAGCGACAGCAGCGCGCACAGCCGGTCCACTCGCGCGGGGTCGATGCCACCCCGCAGGCCCGCGTACCAGCGCAGCAGGTCTCCGGCACGCAGCCCGCGATCGAGGACGACGTCGCCGCCCACGTAGCCGACCCTGGCGCGGATGGTGAGATCGTCGGCCGTGCCGCCCAGCAGTCCCGCACGGCCGCCGGTGGGGCGGAGAAACCCCATCAGCGTGCGGATGGTCGTGGACTTGCCCGCGCCGTTCGGCCCGAGCAGACCGTAGATCTCGCCGGCTCGTACCTGCAGGTCGAGCGAGTCGACCGCCGTCAGTGTGCCGAAGCGTTTGGTGAGTCCGGTGATGTCGATGAGCGCAGCGTCGTCGGCCATGCTCGCCTCCCGTCACCGCCGACGTTAGCCGGGTGGGGGCGGGATGAGGGACAATGGGCGACGCCATGACCACCGTGCTCTCTGTTGCCCCCCTGCGCCTGGGCTCGTTGCAGATCGACCCGCCCGTCGTGCTCGCGCCGATGGCGGGCGTCACCAACGCCGCCTTCCGCCGCCTCTGCGCCGAGCAGGGCGCCGGACTCTACGTGTGCGAGATGATCACCTCCCGCGGCGTCGTCGAGCGCGACGAGAAGACGCTGAACATGCTGGTCTTCGCCGACGTCGAGGACGTCCGCTCGGTCCAGCTCTACGGCGTCGACCCCTATTACGTCGGCGAGGCCGTGAAGGTGCTCGCCGGCGAGTACGGCGTCGCCCACGTCGACCTCAACTTCGGTTGCCCGGTGCCCAAGGTCACCCGCAAGGGCGGCGGCGCGGCACTGCCGTTCAAGCGCGGGCTGCTCGAGCAGATCCTGCGCTCGGCCGTCGGTGCCGCGCAGCCGTACGGCATCCCCGTCACGATGAAGACCCGCAAGGGCATCGACGACGACCACCTCACCTACCTCGACGCCGGCCGCATCGCCGAGGACACCGGCTGCGCCGCCATCGCGCTGCACGGGCGCACCGCCGTCCAGCACTACTCCGGCACCGCCGACTGGACGTCCATCGCGCGGCTCAAGGAGCACGTGTCGATCCCGGTGCTCGGCAACGGCGACATCTGGGAGGCCGCCGACGCCGTCCGCATGCTCGAGGCCACCGGCGCCGACGGCGTCGTCGTCGGCCGCGGCTGCCTCGGCCGGCCGTGGCTGTTCCGCGACCTCGCGGCCGTGCTGAGCGGCTCGCCGCCGCCGTCGCTGCCGACGCTCGGCGAGGTGGCCGCGATGATGCGCCGGCACGCCGAGCTGCTCGCCGACCTCATGGGCGAAGATCGCGGCCTGCGCGACATGCGCAAGCACATGGCCTGGTACCTCAAGGGGTTCGTCGCCGGGCAGCAGGTCCGCGCGTCACTGGGCATGGTGTCGACGCTGGCCGAGCTCGACACCCTGCTGGCCGACCTCGACCCGGCGCAGCCCTACCCGGAGGCCGAGTTGGGCCAGCCGCGCGGCCGGCAGGGCAGCCCGCGCAAGGTGGCGCTCCCGGCCGGCTGGCTCGACGACGCCGACGGCGTCACCGGCGACCTCGCCGACGCCGAGCTCGACATCTCCGGCGGCTGACACCCAGGCCCGTGGCAGTCGGCTCTGGTGCCCGGGTTCGGGCTCGTGGCGGGCTGGTGGGCTCCGTGGCGGGCTGGCCCTGCGGCGGGCTGGTGGGCTCCGCGGCGGGCTGGTCGGGCTTCGCGGGCTGACGGGCTGGTCGGGCCCGGCGGGTCGGTGGGGCTTCGCGGGCTGACGGGCTGGTCGGAGCCGGCGGGTCGGTGGGGCTTCGCGGGCGGGTCGGGCTCCGCGGCGGGTCGGGGCTGGGGTTGGTCCGTTTCGGCAGCTGCGGTCGCGCGGGTCTTTCAGATCGGCGGTCGTAGTCCCCGACTGTCCGGGTGCGGTCGCGTTCTGCCCGGGAACGGTCCCCTCCCGGCTGGGTGGGCTGGTCACTCTACGGGCGGGCACCGACAACGTCCGCCTGTCCGGCCTGCGTACGCGCGCCGACGCGCCCTGTGCCGGCCGACGACACCGAACGACGCCGTCGCCATGATCATCCAGGATCTGCGGCGCTATCACG
This sequence comes from Jiangella endophytica, assembly GCF_003427025.1. Taxonomy (GTDB): domain Bacteria; phylum Actinomycetota; class Actinomycetes; order Jiangellales; family Jiangellaceae; genus Jiangella; species Jiangella endophytica. The sequence continues at coordinate 18,622 of NZ_QVAI01000017.1, read as the reverse complement.
CAACGAATCGTGGATGATCTTGGAGCGCATCGGGCGCCGGTCGACGTCGCCACCCGCGGCCGACCTCTTGACACCGGACATTCGGTACGGAACTCTCTCCTCGTAACCGGTTACTGATACCGGTTACATTCGGCGGGCGCCCAGACGAATGCGCAGCCAGGCCGGGCAAGGCACGGGGGGCAGTGGGGCAGGGGGACTCAACGGAGAGGAACCGCTCATGGCTCAGCCCGGACCGCGCCGCAGACGCGCCCGACACCCGCGCAGACCGGCCGCTTTGGTCGCGGTCGTCGCCTTGATCGCCGGGCTGCTGGCCGCGCTCGGCGCGCAGGCAGCGCAGGCGCCCGAGGCCGCTGCCCACCCCGGACACGGCGGCTACTCGATCCTCGTGTTCTCGAAGACGGCCGCGTTCCGGCATGACTCGATCCCGGCCGGCATCGCCGCGATCCAGCAACTGGCCGCCGAGCACGAGTTCACCGTCACCGCCACCGAGGACGCCACCGCGTTCACCGACGAGAACCTCGCCCAGTACGACGCCGTCGTCTGGCTGTCCACCACCGGCGACGTCCTGAACGACGACCAGCAGGCGGCGTTCGAGCGCTACATCCAGGCCGGCGGCGGCTACGCCGGGGTCCATGCCGCGTCCGACACCGAGTACGACTGGCCGTGGTACGGCGAGCTGGTCGGCGCCTACTTCCAGGGTCACCCGCGCAACCAGGACGCCACCATCCAGGTCGCCGACCGCACCCACCCCTCGACCGCTCACCTGGACGCCGGCTGGGAGCGGTTCGACGAGTGGTACAGCTTCCGCACCAACCCGCGCGGCGACGTGCACGTGCTGGCCAGCCTGGACGAGTCCACGTACGACCCCGAGGCGAACCCGATGGGCCTGGACCACCCGATCGCCTGGTGCCAGACCTACGACGGCGGCCGCGCCTGGTACACCGCCGGCGGCCACACGACCGAGAGCTACGCCGAGCCGGAGTTCCTGCAGCACCTGCTCGGCGGCATCGAGACCGCGGCCGGCGCGACAGCGGCCGACTGCGGCGGCACCGTCTGGGACAGCTTCGACAAGGTCCCGCTCGACACCGGCACGGCGAACCCGATGGAGCTGGACGTCGCGGCGGACGGCCGGGTGGTCTACGTCGAGCGGGCCGGAGAGGTCCGGGTGATCGACCCGGAGAGCAGCCAGACGACCGTCGTCGGCACGCTCGACGTCTACACGCAGCGCGAGGACGGCCTGCTCGGCGTCGCGCTGGACCCCGACTTCGTCAGCAACGGCTGGATCTACCTCTACTACTCGCCCGACGGGACACAGGCCGAGCAGCGGCTGTCGCGGTTCACGCTCACCGGCACGACGCTCGACCTCGCCAGTGAGGTGCAGCTGCTCGAGGTCCCGGTCGACCGGGCCGTCTCGGGCCACGCCGGCGGCTCCCTGAGCTTCGACGCGGCCGGCAACCTGTACCTCGCGACCGGCGACGACACCAACCCGTTCGAGTCCGAGGGCTACGCGCCGATCGACGAGCGGCCCGGCCGGGGCTCGTTCGACGCCCAGCGCAGCTCCGGCAACACTAACGACCTGCGCGGCAAGGTGCTGCGCATCCACCCCGAGCCCGACGGCACCTACACCGTGCCGGCCGGCAACCTGTTCGCGTCCGGCACCGCGCAGACCCGGCCGGAGATCTACGCGATGGGCTTTCGCAACCCGTTCCGCATCGAGGTCGACGGTGCCACCGGCGCGCTGCTGGTCGGCGACTACGGCCCGGACGCGCCGCAGGCGAACCCGGACCGGGGCACCGAGGGCCAGGTCGAGTGGAACCGCATCACCGCGGCCGGCAACTACGGCTGGCCCTACTGCCACGGCGCCGGCCCGTTCCGCGACTGGGACTTCGCCACCCGCACCGCCGGCCCGGCGTTCGACTGCGCGAACCCGGTCAACGACTCGCCGAACAACACCGGACTGGCCGAACTCCCGCCGGTGGTCGCGCCGGACGTCTACTACGGCCGCTCCGAGACCGGTACCAACCGGCCGGAGCTGGGCACCGGCGGCGGCGCGATGGCCGGCCCCGTCTACCGCTACGACGAGTCGCTGGACTCCGACGTCAAGTGGCCGGCCTACTACGACGGCGCCGCGCTGTTCTACGAGTGGACGAACACCGAGGACGGCTACGTGCGGCCGTTCGACAACGACGTCTGGGAGTTCCGGCTCGACGGCGATTCGGTGCACGACGTCAACCCGCTGCTCAGCAGCATGGAGTTCCTGCGCCCGATGGACATGACGTTCGGGCCGGACGGTGCGCTGTACCTGATCGAGTGGGGGACCGGGTTCGGCGGCAACAACGCCGACTCCGGCATCTACCGGGTCGAGTACACCGGCGTCGGCACCCGGCCGGTCGCGCAGGTGAGCGCCGACCCGACGTCCGGCGCGCTGCCGCTGACGGTGCGGTTCAGCAGCGAGGGCTCCGGCCATCCGAGCGGCCTGCCGGTCACGTACCACTGGGCGTTCGGCGACGGCGCCGAGTCGGCCGACCCCGACCCGGAGCACACCTACACCGTCGCCGGCCAGTACTCCGCCCGGCTGACGGTGACGGCGGAGGACGGCGCGACCCGCTCGCAGACCGTCCAGATCACCGCCGGCAACACCGCACCGGAGGTGACGCTCGACCCGCCGGCCGACGGCGGCTTCTTCGACTTCGGCGACGACATCGCGTACGGCATCGACGTCACCGACGCCGAGGACGGCTCCACCGGCAGCGGCATCGGCTGCGACGGCGTCGACCTGCAGGTGCTGTTCGGGCACGCGGGCCACGCGCACCCCGTCGAGGTGCTGCCCGGCTGCGAGGGCACCGTCGCCACCAGCACCGACGCCGGCCACCCGGCCGGCGAGGACCTGTTCTGGGTGCTGGAGGCCCGCTACACCGACCGCGGCGGCGCCGGTGTCGGCGCGCTGACCGGCCGCGACCTGCACGTCCTGCAGCCCAAGCTCAAGGAGGCCGAGCACTACCAGACGCAGAGCGGCGTCCAGCTGGAGGCGACCAGCGACCCGCGCGGCGGCCGGCAGAACATCGGCTTCATCGACGACGGCGACTACATCTCCTACGACCCGATGAACCTCGCGGGGATCGACGCCATCACCTACCGTCTCGCGTCCGGCGGCAGCGGCGGGCGCATCGAGATCCGCTCCGGCGCGCCGGACGGCCCGCTCGTCGGAGACAGCGGGTTCATCCCGCCGACCGGCGGCTGGCAGTCCTGGACCGACGTGACGGTCCCGGTCGAGGACCCCGGCGGCACGCACGAGCTGTTCTTCGTGTTCCGGCACGAGCCCGGGTCGACCGGCCTGTTCAACCTCAACTACCTGAAGTTCCGCGGCAAGGGCGTCTCCGTCGACGCGCGGCCGGAGATCTGGTCGGTCGAGGCGACGCCGCCGTCCGGCGAGCTGCCGTACGAGGTGACGCTGAGCGCCGAGGCCACCGACCCGGAGGGCCAGGAACTCACCTACGCCTGGGACTTCGGAGACGGCACGACGGCCACCGGGGCCCAGGTCACGCACACGTACGAGCTGTCCGGCGTGTACCGGCCGACGGTCACCGTCACCGATGCCGCCGGCTCGCAGGCGCACGACTCCGTCCGCGTCGAGGCCGTGCCGGAGGCGTCGCCGCCGATCGAGTGCGCCGACCCGGGCAGCGACCCCGCGCCCGACGACGAGTTCGACGGTGACCGCCTGGACGGCTGCCGCTGGGACCAGGTGGTCCGGCCCGACCTCAACCGGTTCCGGGTCGAGGGCGGCCAGCTGAAGATCGACACCACCCCGACCAACCTGTTCGACCAGCACAACAACGCGCCGAACCTCATGCTGCAGACGCTGCCGGCGGGCGACTGGGTGATCGAGACGAAGGTGTCCGGCCCGGTCTGCGAGCGCTGGCAGCAGGGCGGCCTGCTGGTCTACGAGAGCGACCGGACCTTCCTCAAGCTCGACTACGTCGGTACGTCGCCGGTCGGAGAGCCGTGCGAGCGCAAGATCGAGATGCGCCACGAGATCGACGACATCTTCCAGCCCGCGTTCCCCGAGGTCACCCTGCCCGATGGCGTCACGACCTGGTGGCTGCGGCTGGAGAAGACCGGCACGACCTACACCGGCTACTACAGCTCCGACGGCGTGACCTTCGAGCCGGTGGGCGTCATCGAGAACGACCGCCTGGCCACGGCCGACGTCGGGCTCTACGCGTTCGGCCAGGAACAGACGCAGGCGACCACCGTCGCGTTCGACTGGTTCCACGTGCTCGAGTCCGAGCCGCCGGACGCCTGCCCGGACTCCGACGAGAGCCCGACGGTCGTCATCCGCGACGTCGACTCCGGCGTGCCGAACTACGAGCGCGACGACGGCTGCACCGTCGAGGACCTCATCGAGGACGAGATCGAGTGGCCGAACGAGGGCCGGTTCCTCATGCACGTCCGCAGCGTCACCCAGCACCTGGTCCACGACGGCGTGCTGACCCGCGCCGAACGGGGCGCCATCATCGCCGCCGCCGGCCGCAGCTGACCCCGTCCACCCCCGGAGAGGATTGTCGATGCAGATTCGATCGAGAGCGAAGGCACTGGTCCTGGGAGCCGCCGCGACGGTGCTGGTCGCCGGCCTGGCGGTGCCGACCCAGGCCGCGCCGCAGGCGCCCACGGCCGCGAACCGGCCGGGCGACGGCCTGTCGCAGGACGACCGCGCCACGCTGCAGCGCTACGCCGAGGGCACCTGGGCGTCGTTCGTCGCGATGACCGACGAGGCCAGCGGCATGCCCGCGGACAAGTTGAAGGCCGACGGCACCGCCAGCGCGCAGACGTCGACCACGAACATCGGCGCCTACCTGTGGAGCGCCGTCGTGGCCGAGGAGCTCGGCATCATCGGCCGCGACGAACTGGTCGACCGGCTCGCCGTCACCCTCGACACGCTGGCCGGGCTGGAACGGCACGAGGAGAGCGGCCAGTTCTTCAACTGGTACGACCACCGCACCGGCGAGGTGATCACCACCTGGCCCGACGACGGCAGCACGATCGTGCCGCACCTGTCGTCGGTCGACAACGGCTGGCTGGCGACCGGCCTGCAGGTCGTCCGCGAGGCGGTGCCGGAGCTGGCGCAGCCCGCCGGCGAGCTGTTCGACAGCATGGACTTCGGGTTCTACTACCGGCCCGAGGTCAACCGGATCCTGTTCCACTACGCGCCCAGCACCGGCGCCGCGCCGTGCTGCTACGACACGCTCGTCAGCGAGAGCCGCATCGCCACCTACATCGGCATCGCGAAGGGCGAGCTGCCGCGCGAGACCTACTTCGGCACCTGGCGCAGCTTCCCCGACACCTGCGACTGGAGCTGGCAGCAGTCGAAGCCGGTCGGTGAATGGCGTACCTACCTGCGGCAGGACGTCTGGGAAGGCGCCTACCAGTACCGCGGACTGGAGGTCGTGCCCGGCTGGGGCGGCAGCATGTTCGAGGCGCTCATGCCGTCGCTGTTCGTGCCCGAGGAGGAGTGGGGCCGGCGCAGCTGGGCGGTCAACCACCCCAACACCGTCCAGGCGCACATCGAGCACGGCATGGAGGAGGCGCAGTACGGCTATTGGGGCTTCTCGCCGTCGAACAACACCGAGGGCGGCTACAACGTCTACGGTGTCCCGCTGATCGGCATGGACCCGAACGGCTATCCGTCCAACAACGACGACACCCGGCCCGACCCCGGCTTCGAGGGCTGCCGTGAGGGCCGGCCGCTGCCCGGCCCGGAGGAGTACACGAACGGCGTCGTCACGCCGCACGCGACGTTCCTGGCGCTGCGCTACGCCCCCGAGGAGGCGATGGAGAACCTCGCGAACCTGGAGCGCGACTTCGACATCTACTCCGGCTGGGGCTTCCGCGACGCCGTCAACGTCGACACCGGCGCCGTCGACGAGTACTTCCTCTCCCTCGACCAGGGCATGATCATGGGCGCGATCGGCAACGCCCTGGCCGACGACCTGCTGCGCGACGCGTTCGTCACGCCGCGGTTCCAGTCGCGGGTGAAGCCGGTCATCGCCATGGAGGAGTTCACCAACTACCGCTGACGGGTGGAGCGGGCGGGGCCGGGCGGGGATGCCGGCTCCGCCCGCCTCGCTCGGACGCCCGCGCCTACCCCTGCCGCCCAGCCTCGCCCGACGTCCGCGAATTGGGCGAAGGGGAGCGCGTTCGGCCGGCCGTCCGTATCCTCCAAGGCATGCAGGCAGGGATCCTCGACTGGGCGTCGACCACCGCCGTGGACCTGCAGCCGGTGCTGCGGACGGTGGCCGTCACCGTCGCCATCGTGTTCGTCATCTACAAGGCCGTGCACTCGAAGTTCTCGCTCGGCACGATCATCGTGTCCGCGCTCGCGGCCGGCATCTTCATCTGGCTGGTCTTCAACGTCGACCAGCTCAGCGACACCATCGGCGAGGACCTCCCCGGCGGGTCGTCCTCGACCGGCTGAGCTCGGCAGGCCCTGCTGTCGTCGATGGCGTGCGCATCGTGCCTGACGACGTCGCCCGCCTGCTGCGTGCCGGTCACGGTGTCTTCAGCGTCGCCGAAGCGGAGTCGCGGCGGATCACCAGGCATCGCGTGGGGCGACTGGAGCGATCCGGGCTGGTGGTGCGGCTCGCGCGCGGAGTCTATGCGGGTGCGGCCACCTACCTCGGCGCCGACGTGTGGACCGCGTTCGGCCTGAGGTCGCGGGCGTTCACAGTGGCCTGCGGCCCGCGCGCGTTCGCGGCGGGGTGGTCCGCGGCCGTCGTGCACGGCCTGCCCGCCATCGGCCCGCCGCCCGACCAGCCCCTGGTCCACCTGGCCGGCGGCGCGGGATCGGCGGTGAACAGCGCTACGGCACGGTGCGGGTGGCGGCGTTGCCGCGGACCAGTGCGGGTTCCACGATGGTTGCCGGGTGACCTCGCTGCCTCGCACCGTCGTCGACATCGCGCGGACGGCGCATCGTGCCGACGCTTTGGTCATCGCCGACGCCGCTCTGTCCACGTCGATGACGCAGCCAGAGCTGCGGTCCGTGCTGGGTACGCAGGCGGGGTGGCGAGGCAGCCGCGATGCCGTCTGGGTGGTCGAGCATGGCGATCCGTACGCCGAGAGCCCGCTGGAGTCGTGGGGACGGCTGGCCTTCATCGAGCACGGCCTGCCGGTGCCGGTCACCAACGCGTGGGTCGATACCGCCGCCGGCCGCTACCGCGTCGGCCACCTGCTCGCGGACCGGTGGCTGGCGTTCGAGGGCGACGGATCGCTCGAGTACGACAACCGTCTGGACGCGGGGCGAGTGGTGGCCGACCAGCGAGAACGCGAGTGGCGGCTCCGCGAGGCCGGGCTGGGGGTGGTGCGTTACGGCTGGGAGCCGGCGCGCCACGACCGGAAGCAGCTGGCGGCGCGGTTCGCGGCCGCGATCGAGCGGTGCCCGGTGCGCCGGGAGCCGTTCCCGTGGTGGCAGTCGGCCGGTCCGCGCTCGCGCCTCCTGGTCTGACGTCACCTCGAACCTGGAGCTGCCGACTGGTAGGGGGAGGTCCGTACCAGTGCGTGTGCCGTGCGTCACGCGCCGCCCACCATGGCTGTGGGGTCGGACGCGGTCAATGGGGGCACGGGTCGCTCGCGCGCTCGCGTTCCGTGAAATTGGTCCTGAAGTGGTCCAGGCGACCGCTCGGTGCGCGTCGTTAGGCTCCGCGCAACTTCGCACGTTGGATGCCGTACGCGACACGGAGGGCCGGCCTGTGCAGTACGTTTTCGACTTCACCGAGGGCAGCAAGGACCAACGCGACCTACTCGGCGGCAAGGGTGCCAATCTCGCCGAGATGACCTCTCTGGGACTTCCCGTCCCACCGGGCTTCACGATCAGCACCGAGGCATGCCGCACGTACCTGGCGACCGGACGCGAGCCCGACGGCCTCGCCGACGAGGTGGACCGGCACCTGTCCGGCCTGGAGTCGCGGATGGGCAAGCGGCTCGGCGACGCGACCGACCCGCTGCTGGTGTCGGTGCGCTCCGGAGCCAAGTTCTCGATGCCCGGCATGATGGACACCGTCCTCAACGTCGGCCTCACCGACATCTCGGTGTCCGGCCTCGCGGCGGTCGCCGGCGACGAGCGGTTCGCCTGGGACTCCTACCGGCGGCTGGTCCAGATGTTCGGCAAGACCGTGCTCGGCGTCGACGGCGAGCGCTTCGACCACGCGCTCGAGGCGCGCAAGAAGGACCGCGGCGCCGAGTCCGACGTCGACCTCACCGTCGACGACCTGCGCGACCTCGTCGCCGAGTTCAAGGAGCTTGTGCGCGCCGAGGCCGGGACCGAGTTCCCGCAGGACCCGCGCACACAGCTCGACCTCGCCGTCCGCGCCGTCTTCGAGTCGTGGAACACCGAGCGGGCGCGCATCTACCGCCGTCAGGAGCGCATCCCCGACGACCTCGGCACGGCGGTCAACATCGTCGCCATGGTGTTCGGGAACCTGGGGCCCGACTCCGGCACCGGCGTCGCGTTCACCCGCGACCCCGCCACCGGCGAGCAGGGCGTCTACGGCGACTACCTGGCGAACGCGCAGGGGGAGGACGTCGTCGCCGGCATCCGCAACACGCTGGCGCTGGCCGAGCTGGAGCGGCTGGACAAGACGTCCTACGACCAGCTGCTCGACATCATGGAGACGCTGGAGAAGCACTACCGCGACCTCTGCGACATCGAGTTCACCATCGAGCGCGGCAAACTCTGGATGCTGCAGACCCGGGTCGGCAAGCGGACGGCCGCCGCGGCGTTCCGCATCGCCGGCCAGCTGGTCGACGAAGGCCTGATCGACGAGGATGAGGCGCTCTCGCGGGTCACGGGCGCGCAACTGGCGCAGCTGATGTTCCCGCAGTTCGACCCGGCCGCCGAGCGGACGCCGATCGCCCGCGGCATGGCCGCCAGTCCCGGCGCCGCCGTCGGGAAGGCCGCGTTCGACTCCGCGACGGCGGTCGAGTGGGCCCAGCGCGGCGACCACGTCATCCTCGTCCGGCGCGAGACCAACCCCGACGACCTGCGCGGCATGGTCGCCTCGCGCGGCGTCCTCACGTCGCGCGGCGGCAAGACGTCGCACGCCGCCGTCGTCGCCCGTGGCATGGGCCGTACCTGCGTCGTCGGGGTCGATGCGCTGCGGGTCGACCCGCGGGCGCGGGAGTTCACCACCCCCGACGGCGCCCGCGTCGTCGAAGGTGACGTCATCTCCATCGACGGCGGCACCGGCGAGGTGTTCCTCGGCGCCGTTCCGGTGGCGCCGTCGGCCGTGGTGGACGCGCTGTACGGGGGCACGCCGGAGCCGGCGCTGCCGGTCTCGTCCGATGGAGGCCAGCCGGGCGACGCCCGGCAAGAGGTCGTCGACGCCGTCCTGCGGCTCATGCGCCATGCCGACGACCGCCGCCGGATGGAGGTGCGCGCCAACGCCGACACCGGCGAGGACGCCCGCCGGGCCCGCGACCTCGGCGCCGCCGGGATCGGGCTGTGCCGGACGGAGCACATGTTCCTCGGCGCTCGGCGCAAGATCGTCGAGCGAGTCATCCTCGCCCGCACCCCGGAGCAGCGCGACGCCGGCCTGGACGAGCTGCGGCCGCTGCAGCGCGCCGACTTCACCGAGATCCTGGAGGCGATGAACGGGTACCCGGTGACGATCCGGCTGCTCGACCCGCCGCTGCACGAGTTCCTGCCCGACGTCACCGACCTCTCCGTCCGGGTGGCGGTGGCGGAGGCGACCGGGGCGCCGGATCCGGACGCTGCCGCCCTGCTCGCCGAAGTGCAGCGGCTGCACGAGCAGAATCCGATGCTCGGCATGCGCGGCGTGCGGCTCGGGCTGGTCGTACCGGGGCTGTTCCAGCTGCAGGTGCGCGCGATCGCCGAGGCGGCGGCGTCGCTGCTGGCCCGTGGGCTGGACCCGCGGCCGCAGATCATGGTGCCGCTGGTCGCCGCCGTCCAGGAGCTGGAGGCGATCCGCGACATGGCCGAGGCCGCGGTGGCCGAGGTCGCCGCCGAGACCGGGGCGGCGCTGCGGTTCCCGATCGGGACGATGATCGAGCTGCCGCGCGCGGCGATGACGGCGCACGCGATCGCCGAGGCGGCCGAGTTCTTCTCCTTCGGCACCAACGACCTCACCCAGACCACCTGGGGCTTCTCCCGCGACGATGTCGAGGCGACGTTCTTCCCCGCCTACCTCGAGCGCGGGATCTTCGGCGTGAGCCCGTTCGAGTCGATCGACGCCGACGGGGTGGGCCGGCTGGTTTCGATCGCCGCGTGGGAGGGTAAAGAGACTCGGGAAGATCTTGAGCTGGGCGTCTGCGGGGAGCACGGCGGCGACCCTGACTCGATCCACTTCTTCGAGTCCATCAAGCTCGACTACGTGTCGTGCTCGCCGTTCCGGGTGCCGGTCGCGAGGCTCGAGGCGGGCCGTGCGGCGTTGGCCACGGAGGGCAGCGACAGCCGCTGAGAACGGATCCGCGGGGCACATTGCGACCGAGTGGGAAGATCCGATAACCTCCTGCCCGATTGAGTCGAATTAGCGCGTTTTAATACTTGAGGGGCACCATGCGCCGTCTTGCGTACTTTGCTGCCGTTTTGCCTGCCGTAACCGTGGGTGCCGCCCTGCTCGGCACCCTTCCCGCCGCCGCCGACCACAACGAGCCCGACCAGATCCTCGACGGGAACGTCAAGTCCTGCGAGGGCATCGTCGACGGCGATGTCGTCTGGGAGGAGAGCGCGGACGTCCCGGACATCATCCACCACGGGTGGTTCACCGTGGATCTGTCCGACGACAACCAGTGGCTCGACGTCGTCCTCACCTCCGAGGGTGAGAACAGCGGCATCGACCTCGCCGTCCTGGTCAAGGGTGGCCCGCAGACCGCGGTCTACCTCGGCCCGGACCTCACCCACCTGCAGGCCCCGGACAACGCGTCCGGCGGTCCCGCCGCGATCAGCAACTACACGATCTGCAAGGTCCACTTCAACGAGCCGCCGACGGAGGAGCCGACGGAGCCGCCGACGGAGGAGCCCACCGAGCCCCCGACGGAGGAGCCGACGGAGCCGCCGACGGAGGAGCCGACCGAGACCCCGTCGGAGTCGCCGTCGGAGACCCCGAGCGAGTCGCCGTCTGAGACTCCGAGTGAGTCGCCGTCGGAGACGCCCAGCGAGACCCCGTCGGAGTCGCCGTCTGAGACCCCGAGCGAGTCGCCGTCGGAGACCCCGAGCGAGTCCCCGTCGGAGACGCCGGGCGAGGACCTGCCCGACACCGGTAGCTCCCCGGCCGTCCTGCTGATGGCGGCCGGTGTGCTGGTCGCGGCCGGCCTGGTCGCGCTGCGGCACCGGTTCGTGAAGCCGTAACGTCCGCACGTCCGGTCAGGCGCTCGGTCCCGCACGGGGCCGGGCGCCTGACCCGTTTCCGGGCCGCGCCGAGGGTCGGCGGGCGGTCAGTCGGCCAGCAGTTCGCCGACCACGTCGTCGGCGATGGCGAGGCAGGCGGTGGCCGCGGGGGAGGGCGCGTTGCGGATGCACAGCACGTTGCCCCGGCGGCTGGACCGGAAGTCGTCGACCAGGGTGCCGTCGGCGTTCATCGCCTGCGCCCGGATGCCGGCCGGGGCGGGCACCAGATCCTCGGCCGTGAGCGTCGGCAGGTACTGCCGGGCGGCCGCGGCGAAGCGACGCCGGCTCATCGAGCCGTACAGCTCGTGCACCGCCGTGCGCCGGTTGGCCCAGGCGAACCGGCGGAAGCCGCTCCAGCGGGCCAGCCGCATCAACTCGGCCGGGTCGACGTCGCGTTTGCGGTAGCCCTCGCGGGCCAGCGCGAGAACGGCGTTCGGGCCGACCATCACCTCGCCGTCGACCCGCTTCGTCAGGTGCACGCCGAGGAACGGGTAGCGGGGGTCGGGCACCGGGTAGACCAGGCCGTTGACCAGGTGCCGGCGCTCGGGCCGCAGCAGCGCGAACTCGCCGCGGAACGGCACGATGCGCGGGTACGGGTCGTCGCCGGCGAGGCGGGCCAGCCGGTCGGACTGCAGCCCGGCGCACACGACGACGCGGTCGAAGGCGAGCGTCTCGCCGGACGAGCCCGTGACCCGCACCTCGTCGTCGGACTGGTGGAACCCGGTCACCTCGAACGCGGTCCGCAGCGTCGCCCCGGCGTCGGCGGCGTCGGCCAGCAGCGCCGCGGCGACGGCGGCGAAGTCGACGATCGCGGTCGTGGGGGAGTGCAGTCCGGCGACGCCGCTGACGTGCGGCTCGAGCTCGGCCAGCCCGGCGGCGTCGAGCATGCGCACGCCGGGGACGCCGTTGGCGACCGCACGCCCGTGCAGGTCGTCGAGCCGGTCGCGTTGCGACTCGTCCAGCGCGACGATGACCTTGCCGCACTCGTCGTAGGTCAGGCCGTTCTCGGCGCAGTACGCGCGCAGCAGCCCGACGCCGCGACGGGAGAACCGGGCCTTCGCCGACCCGGGCGCGTAGTAGATGCCGGCATGGACGACGCCGCTGTTGCGCCGCGTCTGGTGGCGGGCCGGCTCGGGCTCCTTCTCCAGCACCGTGACGGTGGCGTCGTCGGCGGAACGGGCCAGCGCGCGGGCGACGGCCGAGCCGATGATGCCGCCGCCGACGACGGCGAAGCTGGACGGACCACTCATGCGGCCACTTCCCCCCGGGTGACAGTGGCGCCAGGGTACCGAACACGCCGTCGCGCCGGGCAGCGTAACCTCTGGCCGTGATGAGCGGCTACGACGACGCGGACCGCGAGCGGTGGGCGGCCGAACCACCGAAGCGTGCGGTCCGCACGGCGTTCGAGCGCGACCGCGCCCGCGTCGTGCACTCGGCATCGCTGCGGCGGCTGGCGGCCAAGACCCAGGTCGTGGCGCCCGGCAGCGACGACTTCGTCCGCAACCGGCTCACCCACTCGCTCGAGGTCGCGCAGGTCGGCCGCGAGCTCGGCAAGGAACTGGGCTGCGACCCCGACATCGTCGACGCGGCCTGTCTCGCGCACGACCTCGGGCACCCGCCGTTCGGGCACAACGGCGAGCAGGTGCTGGACGAGATCGCGGCCGGTATCGGCGGGTTCGAGGGCAACGCGCAGACGCTGCGGCTGCTCACCCGCCTGGAGGCCAAGGCCGCCCACCCCGACGGCCGCTCCGCCGGGCTCAACCTCACCCGCGCCAGCCTCGACGCGTCGACCAAGTACCCGTGGCGCCGGGGCGAGCGCGAGGGCCGCAAGTTCGGCGTCTACGACGACGACGCGGAGGTGTTCGGCTGGCTTCGCGACGGCGCCGCCGGCGACCGCCGCTGCCTCGAGGCCCAGGTCATGGACTTCTCCGACGACGTCGCCTACAGCGTCCACGACGTCGAGGACGCCATCGTCAGCGACTGGCTGCAGCCCGGCCCGCGGCTGGACGACCCGGACGAGCGCTCGCGCGTGGCCGGGCTGACCCGCGAGTGGTACCTGCCGGACGCCACGTCCGACGAGATCACCGAGGCGCTGGACCGGCTGCGCGCGCTGCCCTACTGGGTCGCCTCCTACGACGGGCGGCTGCGCTCGCTGGCGGCGTTGAAGGACATGACCAGCCAGCTGATCGGCCGCTTCTGCGACGACGCCGAGCGGGCGACGCATGCGGCCTACGGCGGCGGGCGGCTCACCCGCTACGCCGCGGACCTCGTCGTGCCCCGGCACACCCGCGTCGAGGTGGCCGTGCTCAAGGGCCTGGCCGCGGTCTACGTGATGACGGCTTCGGACCGCGCGCCGATCTACGCCCGTCAGCGCGAGCTCATCGAGGAGCTGGTCGCGGCGCTGCGGCTGCGGGCGCCGGGGTCGCTGGAACCGGCCTTCCAGGAGGCGTGGGCCGACGCCCCGGGCGACGCGGCCCGGCTGCGGGTGATCGTCGACCAGGTCGCCTCCCTGACCGACGACTCCGCCGTCGCCCTGCACGCCCTCCTCACCCGCTGACCGGCCGGCCGCTCATCGTCCGTTTCCGGTCGCGTGGGAGCAGGCGCAGCGCGACCACGCCGAGTGCGGCGTGCAGCAGCCCGGCGACCGCCGCGGTGACGTGCAGGCCCGTGACGAACGCAGCCTTCGCCTCGGCCGCCGCGAGGCCCGGCAGGCCCTGCAGCTGGAGCGTCTCGTCGAGGGTCGGGGCGAGCTCCGGTCCCTGGACCCGGAAGACCAGCGCGGCGAGCGAGCCGAGCAGCGCGATGCCGAGCGCGTTGCCGAGCTCGTTGCTGGTCTCGGCGATCGCGCCCGCGGACCCCGCCCGGTGCGGTGGCACGGCGGCGACCGCGGTGTCGGCGACGACGCTGAACGAGATCCCGTAGCCGACGCCGGCGATGGTCGTGGACGCGACGTACCAGCCGGCGCCGCCGGTGCTCGTTGTCAGGAGCAACAGCGACAGGCCTGCGGCGATCGAGAAGTGGCAGAGCACGAGCGCGTTCCGCCTGCCGATGCGGTCGACGAGCACGGGCGTGACGACGCACATGAGCGTGAGCATCGTCGCGCCGGGGAGCGCCAGGACGGCCGCCTGCAGCACCGTCAGCCCGCGGACGGACTGCAGGTAGACGCCGGCCAGGTACGCGGCCGCCGACCACGCCGCCAGCGGCAGCAGTCCGGTGACGATGGCGATGGCGAAGACGCGGTCGCGGAACAGCGCGAACTCGACGAACGGATGGTCGAGCAGGCGCTGGCGGCGGGCGAAGCGCGCCAGCAGCCCGGCGCCGGTGAGCGCGGCGGCGACGGCTCCGGCCGACACCCCGTCGGCGGCGGCGTGCTTGACGCCGTAGATCGTGAGCACCAGGCCACCGGCCGAGAGCACCACGCTGGCGGCGTCGACCCGGCCCGGCCGCGTCGCACGCACCTCGCGGAGCAGCCCCGGCGCGGCGACCAGGAACCCGGCGATGACCGGCAGGTTGATCAGGAAGACCGAGCCCCACCAGTACCGCTGCAGCAGGACGCCGCCCACGACCGGTCCCAGCGCGAACCCGGCCGCGAATGCGGCGGCGAAGACGCCGATCGCCCTGGCCCGCCGCCGAGGGTCGGGGAACAACTCGCTCAGGACGGCCAGCGCCGACGGCAGGAGCGTCGCGCCGGCGACGCCCATGAGCACCCGGCAGGCGATCAGCAGCTCCGCGGTCGGCGCGAACGCCGCACCCACGGAGCCGGCGCCGAAGACGGCGGCGCCGGCGAGCAGCAGCCGCAGCCGGCCGTGACGGTCGCCGATGCTGCCGAACGCGATCAGCAGCGACCCGACCGCGAAGCCGTAGGCGTCCAGGATCCACAGCGCCTGGTCGGCGGTCGGGGTGAGGGCCTGGTTGATCCGCGGCATCGCGAGGAACAGGATCGACCCGTCCATGGAGACCAGCAGGACCGGCCCGAGGAGCACCAGGAGTCCCAGCCACGCTCGCCGGCCGGACGGGTCGTGCGCGTGCTGTCGATTCATGGTCCCGACGGTCCGGCCGGACCGCCGGGACAGCCAGCCACCTGCCGTGGGTACACCTCAGAGGGTCAGGCGGACGTCGCACCGGCCGCCTAGGCTCGGCGGCGTGGAGAGTCTGGGGACGTTCCTGAAGAGCCGTCGGGGCCGGGTGACCCCGGCCGAGCTCGGCCTGCGCAGCTACGGCGGTTCGCGGCGGGTCCCCGGCCTGCGGCGCGAGGAGCTCGCTCAGCTCGCCGGCGTCAGCGCGGGCTACTACACCCGGCTGGAACAGGGACAGGCGGGCACCGCGTCCGAGCAGGTGCTCGACGCGCTCGCCCGCGTGCTCCGGCTCGACCCGATCGAGACCGTCCACCTCCACAACCTCGCCCGGCGACAGCCACGGCCCGGCCTCGCCGAGCCGCGCCGCGAGCACCCGCACCCGCGCGTGCTCGCCCTGCTGGACTCGCTGGACGCCGCCGTTCCGGCGCTGGTCCTCGGCCGCCGCGGCGACGTGCTCGCCTGGAACCGTTCCGGGCACGCGCTCGTCGCCGAACACGTCCCGTTCGACGCGCCGGGGGACCCCGAGCGGCGGCCGTCGATCCCGCGGATGTTCTTCCTCGACCCGCTCACCCGCGACCTGCACGGCAACTGGCTCGAGCTGGCCCGCGTCCACGTCGCCTACCTGCGTCTCACGGCCGGCCGGTATCCGACCGATGCGCGACTGGCCGCGCTGATCGGCGAGCTCACGATGCACAGCGACGACTTCGCCTCGACCTGGGCCGGCGGCGACGTCGCCGACTGCACCGTCGGCACGATGCGCCTGCGGCATCCGACCGTCGGCGCGGTGCACGTGGACTACCAGATCTGGCTCCAGCCGGACAGCCCCGACCACCGGCTCGAGATCTACACGCCGAACGACGCCGGCTCCGCCGTCGCGTTGCGACTGCTGGCCCAGCTCTCCGGCCGGACGGATCTGCGCCGGGCCGTCGCCCGGTCGTAGACTCAGCGCGTGGCAGGTCGCATCCGGGACGAGGACATCGCAGCCATTCGCGAGCGCGCCAGGATCGACGTCATCGTCGGCGAGTACGTCGCGCTGCGCAACGCCGGCGGCGGGTCGCTCAAGGGACTGTGCCCGTTCCACGACGAGAAGTCGCCGTCGTTCCACGTCACGCCCGCCCGCGGGTTCTTCCACTGCTTCGGCTGCTCAGAGGGCGGCGACGTCATCAGCTTCGTCCAGAAGATCGACCAGCTGTCGTTCACCGAGGCGATCGAGCGGCTGGCCGACAAGGTCGGGCTGCAGCTGCGCTACGACGAGACCGGGTCCGGCCCTGCGCCGCGGCAGAACCGTGAGCAGCGCACGCGGCTGGTCGAGGCGCACCGGGTGGCGGCCGAGTTCTACGCCCAGGCGCTGGTCGACTCCCCGGAGGCCGTGGCCGGGCGGCAGTTCCTCGACGAGCGCGGGTTCGACCACGCGGCCGCCGAGCGGTTCGGCATCGGCTACGCGCCGCAGGGCGGCGAGGTGTTGCGCAAGCACCTGCGGCAGAAGGGTTTCAGCGACCACGAGGTCATCACCGCCGGGCTGGTCGCGCAGGGCCGCAACGCCCCGTACGACCGGTTCCGCGGCCGGCTGGTGTGGCCCATCCACGACCTCATGGGCGACGTCGTCGGGTTCGGCGCCCGCCGCCTGTTCGATGACGACCGCATCGAGGCCAAGTACCTCAACACCCCCGAGACACCGATCTACAAGAAGAGCCACGTCCTCTACGGCGTCGACCTCGCCAAGAAGGACATCGCCCGCACGTCGCAGGCCGTCGTCGTCGAGGGCTACACCGACGTCATGGCCTGCCACCTGGCCGGCGTCACCACCGCCGTCGCCACCTGCGGGACGGCGTTCGGCGAGGACCACGCGCGGATCCTGCGCCGGCTGCTGCGCGACCAGGACGAGTACCGCGGCCAGGTCATCTTCACCTTCGACGGCGACGCCGCCGGGCAGAAGGCGGCACTGCGGGCGTTCGAGGGCGACCAGCGCTTCGTCGGGCAGACCTACGTGGCCATCGATCCCGACGGCCTCGACCCGTGCGAACGCCGGCAGACCTCCGGCGACCCCGGCGTGCGCGAGCTGATCGCGCGGCACCGGCCGCTGTTCGAGTTCGCCATCCGGAGCATGATCGACGAGTACGACCTCGACAACGCCGAGGGCCGGGCCCGCGCGCTGGACAAGGCGATCCCGTTCATCGCCAGCATCCGCGACCGCGCCATCCGCGACCAGTACGCCGTCCGGCTGTCCGGCTGGGTCGGCCCGCCGCAGGGCCACTCGGAGAACTGGGAACGCGACGTCGTCTCCCGGGTGCGCGGGGCCGCCGGCGTGCCCGACCGCCGCGCCGCCGGCGGACGGGGCCGTGCCGCCGCGCCACCGGTGGCCGGGCAGCAGGCGCTCGGCGTGCCGGTGCACGGCAACGTCGACCCGCAGACGCTCGAGCTGGAACGGGCCGCGCTGCGCGTCGCCGTCCAGCGGCCCGCCCTGGCCGGGCCGACCTTCGACGACCTCGCGCCCGAGGCGTTCCTCTCGCCGGCCTACCGCGCCGTCCGCGAGACCGTCGCCAAGGCCGGCGGCTGCGCCACCCAGGCCGGTGGACACGTGTGGGTCGAGGCGCTGCTCGCCGTGGCGCCCGACGACGCCGCCCGGCACGTCGTCACGCAGCTCGCCGTCGAGGCCATGCCGGTCGACGAGAGCGCCGTCCAGCGCTACGCCGACTCGGTGGTGCTGCGGCTGCACGAGGTGTGGGTGTCGCGCCAGCTGGTCGCGTTGAAGGCCAAGCTGCAGCGCACCGACCCGTCGGCGCAGGTCGACGTCTACAACCGGCTGTTCGGCGAGCTGATGGCGCTGGAGAAGCACCGCCGCGACCTGCGCGAGCGAGGCATCGGCCCCACCGGCTGACCGGGGCTCCAGGTCATCCCTTGACGCTCCCGGCGAGCAGCCCGCTGACGATGTGCCGCTGCGTGAAGGCGAAGAAGACCACCATCGGGACCAGCACGATGACGGAGAGCGTCATGAACGCCGGCCAATCGGTCGAGAACTGGCCGACCGAGCTGTAGACCTGCAGCACGACGGTGCGCTTCTCGGGCGAGGAGATGAACACGTTGGGGAGGATGAAGTCGTTCCAGACCCACATCGTCTGGAAGACGCCGACCGTGATGAGGATTGGTG
>NZ_QVAI01000016.1 GCF_003427025.1 Jiangella endophytica | reverse complement strand
ACAATCGAACGTGACCTGAACCTGCCTGACCGACGCCATCGGCCCACCCTAGAGGGACACCGCGCACCGAGACCCCGGAGGTCCTCGCCGCGGGTCACCGCTGCCTCAGCGACTCGTGCGGGTCTGGTCGCCGATCCAGCGGTGGACCTCGGTGGAGAGCACGGCCAGCGGGACGGCTCCGTTGCCCAGGACCGTGTCGTGGAAGGCGCGGATGTCGAAGTCGGCGCCGAGACGGTCCTGGGCGGTGCGGCGCAGGGCATCGATCTCCAGGCGCCCGGTCATGTAGGCCAGCGCCTGCCCGGGCCAGGCGATGTACCGATCGACCTCGTTGACCACGTTCGGGGGTGAGACGGCGCTGTTGGCGAGCATGAAGTCGATCGCCTGCCGGCGGGTCCAGCCGTGGTGGTGCAGGCCGGTGTCGACGACCAGGCGGCAGGCCCGCCACGCGTCGCACGACAGCATCCCGAACCGGAACACGTCGTCCGAGTACAGCCCCATCTCGTCGGCCAGCCGCTCGGAGTAGAGCCCCCAGCCCTCGCCGAA
Organism: Jiangella endophytica; assembly: GCF_003427025.1. Classification (GTDB taxonomy): domain Bacteria; phylum Actinomycetota; class Actinomycetes; order Jiangellales; family Jiangellaceae; genus Jiangella; species Jiangella endophytica. The sequence goes on along the minus strand of NZ_QVAI01000016.1, from coordinate 189,440 downwards.
GGCGGCGATGTAGAGGTAGCGGCGGAACGCCGGCAGCTCGGTGAGCTCCTGGGCGACGGCGAACTGGAGGTGGTGGCCGGGCACGCCCTCGTGGAACGAGAGCGTCTCGTACTCGAACCGGGTGCGGGTGTGCGGCTGGTACGTGTTGATGTTGTACTGCCCAGGCCGCCCGCCGGCCGGCGGCATGTACTCCCCGATCACCGCCGCGGGAGCGACCACCTCGTTCATCGGCTCGACCACGCAGTCCGCCGACGGGAGCCGGCCGAACCAGTCCGGCAGCGCCGCCTCGGCCCGGGCCACGGCCGCCCGGGCATCGCCCACGATGTCCTCGGCCGACGCATAGCGCAGGGCGGGGTCGTTGCGCAGCCGCTCGACGATCGCGTCGAAGTCGCCGACACCGAACACCTTCTGCCCCAGCTCGGAGAACTCCTCCCGCAGCTGCGCGCACAGGTCCAGCCCGAGCTGGTGGAGTTCCCCCGGGGTCCGCGACGTCGTCGTGTGCGCCGCGACGGCGCGGGCGTACATCTCGCCGCCGTCCGGCAGGTGCAGCAGCCCGCTGCGCTCGTCCGCGCGCGCCGCCGCCAGCACCGGGCCCGACAGGACGTCCAGCAGCGCCGCGAACGCCGGGCGGATGCTGTCGGTGACGTGCGCGCGGACGTCGGCCTCGATGCCCGTGCCGGCGGCCGGTGCGACGATCAGGTCGGCGTCGACGGGCGTGGCCAGGTAGGCGCGAACCCGCTCCAGCGTCTGTTCGACGCCGCGCCGGGTGGGCACCCGCCCGGACGCCACGCCGGCCGCCGCGCGCACCCCGATGTCGTCGACATAGGCCTTGACCCCCATGACGCGACTCAGGTAGTCGCGTTCGTTCCGCGGGCTGCGCAGGCTGGTGTACGCGAGAGTGGCCAGCGCGCCGGCCACCGGCCCGGCGTGCCCGGACACCGTGAACTCCAGGTGCCGGTCCACCAGCGGCGCCGCCTCCGAGCGGGCCGAGTGGACGAGCACCTCGCGGGTCACCCGGTCGACGTCGCCGAGGGAGTCGGCGGGGATCGCCTCGGCCTGCGCCGCCAGCTCCAGCAGCCGCTCGCCCGCGGCCACCTCGGCGTCCTCGCTCAGGTCCGGGACGCGGTCGTCGTAGCCGGGGACGCCGAAGATCGACGCCGTGAAGGGGTTGGCGGAGCTGGTGGTCTCCAGGAACTCGTCCGCCAGGCGGCCGATCGAGCTCGTCTCCACGATGTTCTCCGTCATGACGGGTCAGCCTCCGTACTCGGCGAGCAGTTCGGGGTCGGCGGGGATGTCGGCGATGCGGTACTCGGGCGGAGTCTCCCCCATCAGATGCCGCACGAAGTAGTCCCAACGCCGCCGCAGCCAGTAGGCCTGCTGGTGGAACATCCGGTGGTCGGCGTTCGGCACGATCAGCAGGTCGAAGTCCTTGCCCGCCTCGATGAGCGCGTCCACCAGCCGCAGCGTCAGGTGCGGCGTGACGTTGTCGTCCATGCCGCCGTGCGCCAGCAGCAGCTTGCCCTCGAGGTTGCCGGCCAGCACGACGTTGGAGCGCGGGGCGAAGTCGAACTCGTCGGCGAGGCCGTAGAACCGCTCGCCCCACCAGGCGTGGTAGATGCGGTCGTCGTGGTCACCCGCGGACGACACCGCGACCTTGAAGAGGTCCGGCGCCAGCAGCAGGCACCGCGTCGACGCGTAGCCGCCGCCGGAGTGGCCGTAGGTGCCGACGCGCTCGAGGTCCATCCAGGGCCGGGTCTTCGCCAACTCCCGGATCGCGGCGGCGTGGTCGTCGGCGTACTCGCCGCCGCCCAGGCGCACGTGGTCCTGGAAGGCCCGGTCACGCATCGCGGTCCCCCGCGCGTCGACGGCCACGACGACGAACCCGAGGGCGGCGAAGGTGGCCGCGTGCCGTTCGGCCGTCATGACGCCGCCGGACAGCGGGAAGCGCAGCGGCGTGGTGGAGATCTGCGGGCCCGGATAGATCTCGTCCAGCACGGGGTACGTCGCGGACGGGTCGAAGTCGTGCGGCTTGTAGATCGCGCAGCGCAGGTCCGTCACGCCGTCGGCCGCCTTGACGATCACGCGCTCGGCGGGCGTCCAGCCGGCTGCATACAGGGCCGACGCGTCGGCCCGCTCCAGCTCCAGCACCACGGCGCCGGCCGCGTCGCGCAGCACCGAGACGGCCGGGACGTCCGCCCGCGAGGTGACGTCGACGAAGTACCGGCCCGACCGCGACGGCCGCGGGTCGTGGTCGAGACCGTCGGCGGTGACGGCCGTGACATCGCCACCGTCGAGCGACACCGAGTACAGCTCCTGCAGGTACGGGTCCGCGCCCGCCTCACGCCCCGCGGCCGTGAACAGGACCCGCCGGGCCTGCTGGTCGACGCTCACGATCGCGCGGACCAGCCAGTCGCCCGCCGTGACGGTGCGGACCGAGCGGTCCGGTGCGTACAGGTAGAGGTGCCCCCAGCCGGTGCGCTCGGACCACCACAGCACCTCGCCGGAGGCCAGAACCTTGACGTGACGATCGGTGAACTGCGGACCGTGCAGGACGTTGGTGTCGCTGGACTCCTCCTGGAGCACCGAGACCTCGCCGGTCGAGGGGTCCAGTTCGTGCAGCCGGGCCGTGTGGCCGCCGCGGTTCGCCGACAGCCAGTAGGCCTTCGTGCCGTCGTCGCCCCACCACGCGTGGCCGAGCGCGATCGCCGAGACGTAGTCCATCGGCACCGGTTCGCCCTTGGCCTGGGTGGCCCGCCCGGTCTCGGCGTCGAAGACGAAGAACTCGGCGGTCGCGACGTGCTCGTCGCCCACCATCGCGTAGCGGTAGGTCATCGCCGTCGGCCGGCCGCCGTCCAGCGGCGCGGAGCGCACGAGGTGCATCAGCTCGAGGTCGCGCTGGTCGAGCCGGTGAGTGAGGAAGCGCGTCGAGTCCGGCGACCACGCGACCAGCGGCGCCGCGGTGAAGCCCAGGTTCTCATGCATCACCCGGCTCGCACTGGCGTCCGGCGGCGTCCCGTACGAGAACGCCTCCGCTCCGTCCGTGGTCAGCTGCCGTTCCGAGTCGGTGGTCAGGTCGCGCAGGTAGAGGTTGTGGTCGCGCAGCCCCACCGCCCAGCGCCCGTCCGGCGACCGGGTCTCGGACCCGTGTGCGGGGCCGAGGATCGTGGCGCTGTAGTCGTCCAGCGCGACCTCGATCCGCTGCTCCTTGACGACGACGCGCACGCTCGCGTCCGCGATCTCGATCCCGAAGAACGGGAGCTCGGCCGGACCGAACTCCTCGTCGAGGAGTTCACCGAGCGCCGCCGCGAGCCGCTCGTGATCGAACGCCGGCTCCTTCGTGCCGGCCTCGGCGTCGACGACCACGAACCGCACGCCCTCGGCCGTCTGGTTCCGGTACCAGAACGTCTCGGTGTCCCGGATCCAGTGCGGCGTGACCTGCGGGGAGTGGATCAGCTTCTTCAGGTTGTGGGCCAGCAGGGCTTCTGCCCTGGCGTAGCGGGCGGCCAGCTCGGTGCTCATGCGAACGCTCCTCGGGGTGGGTGATGCGGCCGTCAGGCCCCCAGCAGTTCCGGGTCGACCGGGATCTCGGCGATCTGGTACGCGGGCGGCGTCGCGCCCATCAGGTGCCGGACGAAGAAGTCCCAGCGCCGCCGCTGCCAGTACGCGGCGCCGATCATCAGGCGATGTTCGGCGTTGGGGACGATGAGCAGGTCGAAGTCCTTGTTGGCCTTGATCAGCGCGTCGACCAGGCGCATCGTCAGGTGCGGCGTGGCGTTGTCGTCCATCTCGCCGTGCACCAGCAGCAGCTTGCCCGTCAGCTTCGCGGCGTGGGCGGGGTTGGACTGGGCGGCGAAGTCGAACTCGTCGGGCGAGCCGAAGAACTTCTCCGCCCACCACACATGGTTCGGGCGGTTGTCGTGGCTGCCGGCCGACGAGACCGCGACCTTGTAGAAGTCGGGTGCGAGCAGCATGCACCTGGTCGAGGCGTAGCCGCCGGCCGAGTGTCCGAAGATGCCGACCCGGTCCAGGTCCATCCACGGCCGGGTCGCGCCCAGCTGCTTGATCGCCGCGACGTGATCGCCCACGAACTCACCCTCGAGACCGCGGCGGCCGAAGTCCTGGAAGTCCTTGCCGCGCAGGGCCGACCCCCGCCCGTCGACCGCCACGACGACGAAGCCGAGTGCCGCGAACCCCGCCGCGTTGCGCTCCCCTGTCAGTACGCCCCCGGACACCGGGAAGCGCAGCGGCGCGGTGGAGATCTGCGGACCCGGGTAGATCTCCTCGACCACGGGATACGTCGCCGACGGGTCGAAGTCGTGCGGCTTGTAGATCGCGCAGTAGAGGTCGGTCACGCCGTCGGCGGCCTTCACCACGACGCGCTCCGGGGGCGACCATCCGGCCGCGTACAGGCCCGACGCGTCGGCCTGCTCCAGCTCCAGCACGACGGCGCCGGTCGAGTCGCGCAGCACGGATACGGTCTCGACGTCGTACCGCGAGGCGTTGTCGACGAAGAACCGCCCGGACGGCGAGGGGGTGGCGTCGTGGTCGAGGCCGTCGGACGTGATCGCGGTGAGCTCGCCGCCGTCCAGCGACACCGAGTACAGCTCCTGCAGGTACGGATCCGAGCCCGGCGCGCGCCCGGCGCCGGTGAACACGACCCGTCGGGCGTCCTCGTCGATCGACACGACGTGGCGGACCGTCCAGTCGCCGGACGTCAGGGTGGTGGCGGAGCCGTCGCGGCCGTACCGGTAGAGGTGGGCGTGCCCGCTGCGCTGCGACCACCACAGCGGCTCGCCCGCGGACGTGACCCGGATGTTGGTGTCCTGCTGCTGCGGGCCGTACAGGATGTGCGAGGTGCTGGTCTCCTCGACGAGCACGGTGACCTCGCCGGTCCCCGGGTCGAGCTCGTGCAGGCGGACGGTGTGGTCGCCGCGGTCGCTGGAGAGGAAGTAGACCGTCGCGCCGTCCGCGCTCCACCACAGCTGGCCGTACGGGATGGCGGGGACGAGCGGGGCCAGGATCGGCTCGCACCGGGCCGGCGTCACCGCGCCCGTCGCGGCCTCGAACACGAGGAACTCCGTGGTGGCGACGTCCTCGTCGCCCACGACGGCGTAGCGATAGGTCATCGGCCTCGGCCGGAAGCCGCCCTCCGGCGGCGCGGACCGCAGCAGGTGCATGAACCCGACCGAGCGCTGATCGAGCCGGTGCGTGACGAACCGGGTGGAGTCCGGCGACCACACCACCATCGGCGGCATCGTGAAGCCGAGGTTCTCCTGCATCACCAGGGCGGCGCTGGAGTCCGTCATCGTCGCGTAGTCGTACGCCTCGACGCCGTCGGTGGTGAGCCGGCGCTCCTCGTCCGTGGCGGTGTCGCGCAGGTAGAGGTTGTGGTCACGGATCCCCACGGCCCAGCGCCCGTCCGGCGACGGCGTCTCGCCCGGGTGGGCCGGGCCGAGGATCGTGGCGGTGTAGTCGTCCAGCGAGACCTCGATCCGCCGCTTCCCGGCGACCACCCGCACCGCGCCGTCGTGGAGCAGGTCGACGGAGAGGAACGGCAGGGCGGCCGGGTCGAACTCCTCGCCCAGGACGTCGCCGAGCGCGCGGGCGAGCCGTTCGTGGTCGAACGCCGACCGCTTCGTGCCCGCCTCGGCGTCGACGACGACGAACCGCACGCCCTCGGCCGTCGTGGTCCGGTACCAGAAGGTCTCGGTGCCGCCGATCCAGTGCGGCGTCACCCGTGGCGTGCGGACCAGGTCCTTCACGTGGTGCGGCAGCAAGGCCTCGGCCCTGGCGTAGCGGGTGGCGAGATCGGTGGTCATGACGTCCTCCTCAGGTCCGTGCCCGGTCACCGGTAGACCTCGATCGGGACGTCCTCGACGCGGTACGGCGGTGGCGTGTCGCCCATCAGGTGCCGCACGAAGTAGTCCCACCGGCGGCGCAGGAAGTACGCCCGGTTCACCATCAGGTGGTGGTCGGCGTTGGGCACGATGAGCAGGTCGAAGTCCTTGTTGGCCTTGATGAGCGCGTCGACCAGGCGCATCGTGCCGTGCGGCGTGGCGTTGTCGTCCATCTCGCCGTGCACCAGCAGCAGCCGGCCCGCGAGGTTCTCGGCCAGCGACTCGTTCGCCTGCGCGGCGAAGTCGAAGTCGTCCGTCAGGCCGAAGTACTTCTCGCCCCACCAGGAGTGGTTGACCCGGTTGTCGTGGTTGCCGCCCGACGACACCGCGACCTTGTAGAAGTCCGGTGCCTGCAGCAACGCCCGGGCCGACGCGTACCCGCCCGCGGAGTACCCGTAGATCCCGACGCGGCCCAGGTCCATCCAGGGGCGGGTCCGCGCGAGCTGCTCGATCGCGGTGACGTGATCGTCGACGAAGGCGGTGCCGCCGGCCACCCGGGCCTGGTCCTGGAAGGCGGCCGAGCGCATGGCGCTGCCCCGCCCGTCCACGACCACGACGACGAACCCGAGCGCCGCGAAGCTCTCCGGGACGTTGAACGCCATCGACGCGCCGACGTTCGGGCCGCCGGACAACGGGAAGCGCAGCGGGGCACAGGACATCTGCGGCCCCGGGTAGACGCAGTCGAGGACGGGGTAGGTCCGGTCCGGGTCGAGGTCGTGCGGCCGGTAGACGGCGCAGTACAGGTCGGTCTCGCCGTCGGCGGCCTTCACCACGGCGCGTTCCGGCGCGGTCCAGCCGGTCGCGTCGAGGGCGGAGGCGTCGGCCCGCTCCAGCTCGAGCACCACGGCGCCGGAGCGGTCGCGCAGGACCGACACCGCCGGGACGTCCCAGCGGGCGGCGACGTCGACGAGGAACCGGCCGGAGGGCGACGGCCGGGGGTCGTGGTCGAGACCGTCGGCGGTGACGGCCGTGGGCTCACCGCCGTCCAGCGACACCGAGTACAGCTGCCGCAGGTACGGGTCCGACCCCGGCTCGCGCCCGGCGCCGGTGAGGAGGATGCGACGGGCGTCCTCGTCGACGGCGACGACGTCGCGCACCAGCCAGTCGCCCGAGGTGAGCGTGCTGACCGTGCCGTCGGCGCCGTAGAGATAGAGGTGCCCCCAGCCGGAGCGCTGCGACCACCACAGCACCTCGCCCGTCGAGAGCGTGCGGACGTTGCGGTCCATCTGCTGCGGGCCGTAGAGGATCTGCGAGCTGCTGCTCTCCTCGACCAGCACGCTCACCTCGCCGTTGCCGGGATCGAGCCGGGAGAGGGCGACGTTGTGGTCACCGCGGTCGTTGGCGAGCCAGTGCACGGCGGACCCGTCCTCGCTCCACCACACCCAGCCGTAGGTGATCGCCGGCACGAACGGCATGAAGACCGGCTCGCACTTCGCCTGGACCGACTCGCCGGTGGCCGCGTCGAACACGAAGAACTCCGCGGTCGGAAGGTCCTCGTCGCCGGGGAGCCCGTAGCGGTACGACAGCAGCCGCGGGCGGCCGCCGTCGAACGGCGCCGAACGGACGAGGTGCATGAAGTCGAGGCCGCGCTGGTCCAGCCGGTGCGTGACGAACCGGGTCGAGTCCGGTGACCACACCACCTGCGGCGGTGGGATGAGGCCGAGGTTCTCCTGCATCACCAAGGCCGCGACCTGGTCGTTCGTCCCGCCGTAGGCGTACGCCTCCGCCCCGTCGGTGGTGAGCCGGCGCTCCGCGCCCGTGACGGTGTCGCGCAGGTACAGGTCGTGGTCGCTCCGGAACACCGCCCAGCGCCCGTCGGGGGACGGCGCCTCGCCCATCCGGACCGGGCCGAGGATCCTCGCCTCGTAGGCGTCGAGGGAGATCTCGATCAGCTGCTCCCCGACGGCCACCCGCACCGCGCCGTCACGCGGCTCGATCGAGGCGAACGGCAGCGCCTTCGGGTCCGCCTCGTCCCCCAGCACGTCGCCGAGCGCGGCGGCCACGCGCGCGTGGTCGAACGCCGGACGCCTGGTCCCGGTCTCCGCGTCGACGAGGACGAACTCGACGCCGTCGCTCGTCACGTTCCGGTACCAGAACGTCTCGGTGCCGGGGATCCAGCCCGGCTGCACCTGGGGCGAGGTGATCAGCCCCCGGAGGTGGTGCGGCAACAGGCCCTCGGCCGTGGCGTACCGTGCGCGCAGATCGGTCGTCGTCACAACAACTCCTCGGGAGAAGATCGGTCACTGACAGGCCCGGAGGAACCACTCCCGCTCGAGGGCATGCAGCTCGTCGCGCTCGACGAGAGCCCGGCGGCCGGAGTACACCGTGGCGATGCCGACGCCGGCGCGGTCGTCGACGCCGGCGGACGCGAGGTAGAAGAGCGTCGTCCCGCCGTGCCACCAGGCCAGGCCCTCCGGGTGGTCCAGCCCGCGCCAGCCCAGGCCCTGGACGAAGTCGGGCACGTCGCTGCCGTCGGGCATGGTGAACCCGCCGGGAACGGCGAAGTACTGCTCCCGGGCCCGGCGCATGGCCCGGGACAGCGTCGAGCCGCCCGCGTCGGCGGCGAGGTTGGCCTCCACGAACGTGAGCAGGTCGTTCACCGTCGAACGCAGTCCGCCCTGCGGGAGCATCACGTCGTGGTACCAGTTCGGGCACGGCTGCCCCGACGCGTCGTAGGCGTACATCATGCGGCCCTGCTGCTCCGAGGAGAGCGTGTAGCCGGTGTCCGCGAGACCCAGGGGCGCGCAGACCGTCTCCTTCAGCAGCTCCTCGTACGGCTTGCCGGCCACCAGCTCCAGGATGTGGCCGAGCGTCCCCATACCGATGACCGAATAGGTCCAACCCTGGCCCGTGGGATAGGTCAGCTCGGCGGTCTCGAGGTCGGCGTAGAGGTGTTCCTTCTTGTAGCGCAGGTAGTGGGTGTACGTGCCGAACGGCGGCTCGGTCCCGCGCAACTCCTCGTCGATGAGTCCCTGGTGGATCGCCCCCACGGAGCCGAGTCCGGAGCTGTGGGTGGCGAGCTGCTCGATGGTGATCGACGCGATGTGCTCCGGGAGCCGGAGCTCCCTCGGGAGGTGCGCGCCGATCGGGTCGTCCAGGGCGATCAGTCCCTGGGCCTCCAGCATGGCCAGGACCGTCGTGGAGAAGACCTTGGAGACCGACCCGATCTCGTAGATCGTGTCCGGGCCGGGCAGCGGCGCCTGCTCGGCGCCCGGCGCGCGCAGGGCCCGGATGTGGCGCTCGCCCCGCACCGTCAAGCCGATCGTCAGCGTCGCCTCGGGGCGGGTGGAGAGGTACTCCTCGGCGTCTTTCTCGATGCCGGCCACCAGGCCGGGGATGTCGACGGCACTCAACGGCGCACCCTTTCACCTAGTGAAGTAGGCGCAGATTACCCCAACAGAAGCGACCACGCTAGGTCTCTCCTCATCCACCTGGGAACGACGCGTTCGTCGTTGACGGAGGCTTCTTGATAGTGAATTATGCCCAGATCGACTCTGTCTTCTAGGCACTAGAACGGCCTCAGCGGCCGTCTCCGGGAGCCTTCGGGAAGTGGGTGATCCACGTCGCACGGCAGGTACGCACGGTCCTGGCCGTGGCCACGGCGGCCCTCGCCCTCGCGGCGTGCTCGGCCGGCGAGGCCACGGAGCCGGTCGCGGCCGACCCCACCGCGACCCCGGCGACGGGCGGCACGCTGCACATCGCCGACGAGCGGGAAGCGTCCGCGCTGAACCCCTACACCGCGATCGACAACAACTCCGCACGCGTCTTCGCCCAGATCCTCGAGACCCTGTTCCGGACCGACGAGAACGGCGAGGTCGTGCCCTGGCTGGTCGAGAGCAGCGAGGCGAACGCCGACTTCACCGCCTGGACGTTCCGGCTCCGCGAGGGCGTCACGTTCTCCGACGGCACCCCGATGACCGTCGACGACGTCGTGTACAGCATCGACACGGTGCGGCAGTCCGAGGCGTGGGTGTCGATGTTCGCCGAGATCGAGACGGTCGAGGCGACCTCGCCGTCGACGGTCGTGGTCACGACGTCGGTGCCCTCCCCCGCGCTGGAGGCCAGCCTCTCGCTGCCGTTCGCCCCGGTCGTGCCCGCCGACCTCGCCGGCATGACCCCGGAGGAGTTCGGGCAGCACCCCATCGGCACCGGGCCGTTCCGGCTGGAGTCGTGGACCAGCGGGCAGCGGATCACGCTGGTGCGCAACGAGTCCTACTGGGTTCCCGGGCGTCCCTACCTCGACAGCATCGTCTTCGAGGCGGTGCCCAGCGACAGCAACCGGACCCAGCAGCTGCGCGGTGGCGACCTCGACATCATCGCGACACCGCCCCGGCCGCAGCTGGCAGCGCTGGACGAGGCGCCGGCGACGGTCGTCGGCGAGTTCGCGATGGCGTTCCCGAACTACCTGCTGCTCAACCAGGAGTCGGGCGCCTTCGCCGACCCGCGGCTCCGGGAGGCCGTCGACCTCGCGATCCACCGCGACAACATCCTCGCGGCGGCGGGCGACGGGGTCGGTGAGCTCGGGGGATCCTTCCTCGCGCCCGCCCTGGACTTCCACGACGAGTCACTCGAGCCGGTCACCCGTGATCCGGAGCGCGCCGAGGAGCTGCTCGCCGAGGCGGTCGCCGACGGCGCGGACCCGCACTTCACCCTCTCGATCTCCGCGGGCGGCACGTACGCGAACCTGACCGCGCAGATCATCCAGGAGAATCTCGAGGACGTCGGCTTCACCGTGACCATCGAGCAGCTCGACGGCGCGACCGTCCTCGCCGAGGTCGGCGCGGGCCGCTACGACGCCACCCTCTTCACCATGACCAGCGACATCATCGATCCGCTGGAGGTCATCGGTTACTACGTCGACCTGAACGCGCTCTGGACGGGCGGCGAGATCGACGAGGTGGCCACTCTCCTCGAGGCGGCCAAGCAGGCGGTGGACCAGCAGACCCGAAGCGACCTGTACGCGCGGATCCAGCAGGTCGTGTACGACGACCGCAGCCTGGTCGTGCTCGGCTACCAGCCGTGGATCTGGGCCTGGCGGGCCGACGTGGTCGGCTACGAGGTCCCCATGACCGGTGTCCCGTGGCTGGCCGACACCGGATTCCGGGAGTGAGCGATGGCCTTCGCGAGGTTCTTCGTCAGCCGCCTGCTGCAGGCCGTGCCGGTCCTCCTCGGCGTGACGCTGGTGGTCTTCGTCCTGATCCATCTGGTGCCGGGCGACCCGGCCCAGACCGCGCTCGGGCCGCGGGCGACCCCTGACGCGATCGACGCGCTGCACAGCCAGTGGGGGTTGGACCAGCCGCTGCACGAGCAGTACCTGCTGTTCATGGAGCGGCTGCTCGGCGGCGACCTCGGCACGTCATTGCGCTTCGGCCAGTCGGCCGGCGACCTGATCGCCGCCCGGCTGCCCGTCACCCTGTGGCTGATCGTGTACGCGGCCGTCCTGGCCTGCCTGTTCGCCGTGCCGCTGGCGCTGTGGGCGGCGTCGCGTCCGGCGGCGCTGCGCGACCGGGTCGTCCGGGTCATCTCGGTCGTCGGCCTCGGCGTGCCGGGATTCTGGCTGGGGCTGGTGCTGATCGAGGTGGTGTCGGTGAACTGGCTGCTGCTGCCGGCCGCCGGCGTCGAGCCGGGCTTCCTCGGCCACATGGAGTCGCTGTTCCTGCCGAGCCTGACCATCGCCGCCGGCATGACCCCGCTCGTGGTCCGGAGCCTGCGCGCCGAGGTGCTGCGGGTCACCGAGTCCGACTTCGTGACGACGGCCAGGGCCAAGGGGCTGACGCCGCACCAGATCCGGATGCGGCACCTCCTGCGCAACGCCCTCGCGCCGTCGGTCACGGTGCTCACGGTGAACGTGAGCTTCCTCATCGGCGGCACGCTCGTGATCGAGCGGGTCTTCGGCCTCGGCGGCCTCGGCGACCTGATGCTGACCGGGATCGACGCCCGGGACTTCCCGCTCGTCCAGGCCGTCACGCTCGTGCTGGCCGTCCTGGTCGTCTTCGTCAACGTCCTCGGCGACCTGGCGCAGGCGCTGATCGACCCCCGGGTGGAGGTCCAATGAGCGTCAGCAGCAGCCTGTCCCGCACCCGCGTGGCGTCGTGGTACGAGCGGCGGTCGAAACGACTGCGGCGGCGCTCACCGCGCGGCGCCGACGCGTCGCTGGCGATCGGCCTGGTCATCATCGGCGCCATGATGCTCGCGGCGCTCTTCGCGGGCGTGTTGTCGCCGGCCGACCCGACCCGTCAGGACATCCCCAACGCCCTCGCTCCGCCCGGTACGGACGGTCACCTGCTCGGGACCGACGCGCTGGGCCGCGACATCCTGTCCCGGCTCCTGTACGCCGCCCGGACCGATCTCTTCGTCGCCGTCGGCGCGGTGCTGCTCCCGCTGGTCATCGGCGTCGCGATCGGCACGATCGCCGGGTATCGGGGCGGGATCGTCGACCGCGTCGTCACCGGGGTGGTCAACGTCGTCTTCGCCTTCCCCGTGCTGGTCCTCCTGATCGCCCTCGTGTTCATCCTCGGCCCCGGCATCCCGACGATCATCGTGGCGGTCACGCTGGTCAGCTGGGTCTCCTACGCCCGCCTGGCCAGAGACCTGGTCCGCCGCGAGCGATCACTGGACTACGTGCTCGCGGCCAGGGTGAGCGGGCTGCCGACGTGGCGGATCCTCGGACGGCACATCCTGCGCAACATCATCGCGCAGCCGGTGACCTTCGCGATGTCCGACGCCGTCGCCATCATCCTGTTCATCACCGCGCTCGGCTTCCTGGGGCTGGGTGTGCCACCGCCGGCGCCGGACTGGGGCACCATGATCGCCGACGCCCAGCCCTACTTCACCACGCACTGGTGGCTGGCCGTCTTCCCCGGCCTGGCCATCTGCGCCGCGGGACTCGGCCTGTCGCTGATCGCCGACGGGCTCTCGCAGAAGTGGAACGCCCAGTGAGCCGGCCCGACGTCGCGGACCGGCGTCTGTTGTCCGTCCGGGACCTGCGGCTGCGGGTCGGCGGTGAGGCCCACGACGTGGTGCGCGGCGCGTCGCTGGACGCGGCCCGCGGCGAGGTGGTCGGCATCGCCGGCGAGTCCGGGTCCGGGAAGTCGTTGACCCTGCGGGCGATCGCGGGGTTGCTGCCCACGGGCGTCACCGTCGCCGGGGGCGACATCGAGGTCGACCGGGTCGATGTGGTCAAGGCCGGCCCGCAGACGCTGCGGAAGCTGCGCGGCGCGACCGTCGGCATGGTCTTCCAGGAACCGATGACGGCGTTGAACCCGACGATGCGGATCGGGCGGCAGATCGCCGAGGCCGCGCTGGCGCACGGCGACCTCTCCCGGTCCCAGGCGAAGGCCCGGGCGATCGAGCTGCTGGAGCGGGTGGGCTTCCCCGAGCCCGCTCGGCGCTACCGGCAGTTCCCGCACCAGTTGTCCGGCGGGATGCGCCAGCGCGTGGTCATCGCGATCGCTCTGGCCGGGAACCCGTCGCTGCTGCTGTGCGACGAGCCGACCACCGCCCTGGACGCCACCGTCACGCTCAGGATCCTCGATCTGCTGACGGACCTCGTTCGCGACCTCGGCATCGGGATCGTCTTCGTCACGCACGACCTCGGCGTGGCGGCACGCATCTGCGACCGGATCGCGGTGATGTACGCGGGCCAGGTGGTGGAGGAGGGACCCACGGCGGAGCTGCTGCGCCGTCCGCGCCACCCGTACACCCTGGCGCTGCTGCGGGCCGTCCCCACCCGTGACCGCGACATCGACGGCCTCCGGGCGATCCCCGGCAACCCGCCGCAACGCGGCGAGGAGCTGCCCGGCTGCGCGTTCGCCCCCCGATGCGAGTACGCCGAGCCCGCGTGCCGGAGCGAGATCGAGCTCGTCCCGGTCGACGACGACCGCTCGACCTCCTGCCGGCGCCATTCCGTGCTGGCCGCCATGGCGGGAGGACACCATGACTGAACCGCTGCTCGAGGTGCGGGATCTGGCGGTGACGTTCGGCTCCGGTCGTGGCTGGGGCGGCGACCGGGGCAGGATCCACGCCGTCCGGGGCATCGACTTCTCCGTGCGTCCCGGCGAGGCGTTCGCCCTCGTCGGCGAGTCGGGGTCCGGCAAGTCGACCACGGCCAAGTGCGTCGCCGGGTTGCAGAAGCCGACCCGCGGCTCCATCTCGTTCGCCGGGTCGCCGCTGGACCCGGCCCGCAACCGCGAGCAGCGCCGGGCGATCCAGATGGTCTTCCAGGACCCGTACAGCAGCCTCAACCCGCGCATGACGATCGGCGCCGCACTGGTCGAGATCCTGCGCGTGCACCGCCTCGCCGGCAGTCGCGCCGCCGCGGTGAAGCGGGCGGCCGAACTGCTCGACCTGGTGGGCATGCCCCGCAGCGCCCTGGATCAACGTCCCCGCGCCTTCTCCGGTGGCCAGCGCCAGCGGCTCGGGGTGGCGAGGGCGCTGGCCGTCAACCCGTCGCTGCTCGTCGCCGACGAACCCGTGTCGGCGCTGGACGTCTCCATCCAGGCCTCGGTGCTGCTCCTGCTGAAGCGGCTCCAGCGTGACCTGGGCCTGACCATGCTGTTCATCTCGCACGACCTCGCCGTGGTCAGGCAGCTGTGCGACCGCGTGGCCGTGATGGCCGACGGGCGGATCGTCGAGGAGGGCGCTGTCGGCCGCGTGTTGTCCGAGCCGTCGGCGGACTTCACCAGGACCCTTCTCGCGGCGGCGACGGACCTGCCGCCGTTGGACCTGGACCTCGATCTCGACCAGGACCACCGGTCACCGAAGCGGAGGAGCACGCGATGACGTACGGGACCCTCGGACGCGCGCCGTTCGGAGCGCCGACCCCGGACCGCGCTCCACGCGACGTCTTCGACGCCTATCGGCAGGTCGATCCGGCGGCGCCGAGATCGTTCGAGGCGGGCATCCCGATGCGCGACGGCGTCGAGCTCGCGGCCACCGTGCACCTGCCGGCGGCCGCGGTCCTCCCCGCACCGGCGATCGTGCGCGGGACCCCTTACAACAAGGACGCCGGGATGCCGGCGGACATCAGCCGGAAGGTCGAGGCCGGTTACGTCCACGTCCGGTACGACGTCCGCGGGCGAGGGAAGTCCGAAGGACTGTGGCACCCGTTCACCATCACCGAGGCGCAGGACGGGCACGACGTCGTCGAGTGGGTGGCGGCGCAGGACTGGTGCGACGGCGCGGTCGGCGCCGAGGGCCTGAGCTACGACGGGTGGACCACGATGGCGACCGTCAGCCAGAACCCGCCGCACCTGCGGGCGGCCACCCCGTTCTCCGCGGCCGGCCGGTGGCAGCAGGAGATCCCGTACACGTTCGGCTGCTTCCAGCTGTTCTTCGTGTGGTGGTGGGCGGCCGTCCGGCGCCGGATCATGGACTCCAGCCTGGACGTGCCCGCCCTGTTCGACCTGCTCCCGGTCCAGGCGATGGGCGAGGCCCTCGACACGGCCGGCCCGGGGTGGGCGGAGTGGATGGAGCACGACGCCCTCGACGACGTGTGGCGCGGCCGCCGCTTCGACGGCGCTTACACCTTCGACGTGCCGACGCTGCACGTCACCGGCTGGCACGACCGCGAGGACATCCAGGCCGCGTTCCACCACTACGAGCAGATGGTGGCGCACTCCCCCGCCCGCGACCGGCAGTGGCTGCTCGTCGGGCCGTGGAGCCACGTGTCGTCGTACTACCCGACGAGCACGTACAAGGGCATCGAGTACCCCGGCGGGACCGTCGACATGGCCGGCATCCAGCTGCGGTTCTTCGACCGGTTCCTGCGCGGCCAGCACAACGGTGTCGACGACGAGCCGCGGGTGCAGCTCTACGACCCCGGCGCGAAGTCGTGGCAGGTGCGGCCGTCCTGGAAGGGCGGCACCGAGGCGCTCAGCCTCTACCTCGGCGACGACGCCTCCCTCGGCGCCGCCCCCGGCACGGCGGGGTCGCAGAGCTACCGCTACGACCCGATGTCGCCCAACGGCCTGAGCGTCGACCTGGAGAACCTGCCCCTGGAGCCGGACCTGGACCTCGTCGAGCTCGAGGCCCAGCCCGGCGTCGTGTCCTGGACCAGTGAGCGGTTCGACGACGCCGTGACCATCCGCGGCTGGGGCGAGGTCGAGCTGTGGGCGTCCACCGACGGCGAGGACACGGAGTGGCACGTCAAGCTCGCCGACGTCGACGAGGAGGGCCGGGCGCTCTGCGTGGCCTGGGGCTGCCTGCGTGCGTCGCACCGCAACGACCTGTCGGCGCCGGAGGCCGTCACGCCCGGCGCGGTCGAGCGCTACTCGATCGAGCTGACCCCGATGTTCCACACGATCCGGCCGGGCCACCGGATCAGGCTGGTGCTCGCCAGCTCGGAGTTCCCGTGGTTCGCGCGGAACCTGAACACGTTCGAGCCCATCGCCACGCAGGCCGACCCACGCGTGGCGCACAACAGCGTCTTCCACGGCGGCGAGCGGCCGTCGCGGATCCGATTGGAGATCGAGTCATGACCCGTGATGCCACAGACCCCGGGACCGCAGCGCTGACGGGAGCGTCCGCACTGGTCACCGGTGCCGCGTCGGGCATCGGCGCGGCCGCCGCCCGGCGGCTCGCGGCGGCCGGCGCGACGGTCGTCGTCGCCGACCTCCAGGCGGCCAAGGGGAGCGCGCTGGCCGACGAGATCGGCGGCGTCTTCGTCGAGGTCGACGTGACCCGCACCGAGCAGGTCCAGGCCGCCGTCGAACGGGCCGTCGAGCTGGCACCGCTGCGCGCGGTGGTCTGCTCGGCCGGCTTCGCGCCGGCCCAGCGGACCATCGGCCGCGACGGCGAGTTCGCCTCGGCCCACGACCTCGAGCTGTACACCAAGGTCCTCGGGGTCAACCTGATCGGCACCTTCGACACGATCCGCCTCGCCGCCACCGCGATGAGCCGCAACGAGGCCGACGCCGACGGGGCACGGGGTGCGATCGTCGCGTTCGCGAGCGTGGCCGCGTTCGACGGCCAGATCGGCCAGGCCGCGTACTCGTCGTCCAAGGGCGGCATCGTGGGCCTCACGCTCCCGGTCGCCCGCGACCTGTCGGTCAGCGGGATCCGGCTCAACACGATCGCGCCCGGGCTCGTCGACACGCCGATCTACGGCGTGGGCGAGCAGGCCGAGGAGTTCAAGGCCCGGCTGGGCCAGTCGGTGCTCTTCCCCAAGCGGCTCGGCCGGCCCGACGAGGTCGCCCGCATGGTGCTGGAGTGCCTGACGAACCCCTACATGAACGGGTCGGTGGTGCGGGTCGACGGCGGCGTGCGGCTACCCCCGAAGTAGCCGGCCGTGACGTCGACGCCAACGTTCGCCGCGATCCCCAAGCGGGAGGGATTGCGGGTGAGCGTCGCCCGGGCCCTGCGCACGGCCATCGTCTCCGGCGAGATGGAGCCCGGCGCCGTGTACTCCGCGCCGAGTCTCGGGCAGCACTTCGGGATCTCCGCGACGCCGGTGCGCGAGGCGCTGCTCGACCTGGTCGGCGAAGGGCTGATGTCGGCGGTCCCGAACAAGGGGTTCCGGGTGGCCGAGGTGTCGGAGCAGGACCTCGACGAGATCACCGACCTGCGCCTGCTGCTCGAGCCACCGGCCGTACGCCGCGCGATCGCGTCGATCCCCGGCCGTGACGTCCCCGTCCTGCGCCGGCTCGCCCAGGAGGTCGCCGACCGCGCGAGCGCCGGCGACCTGATCGCGTACAACGAAGGCGACCGGCGTTTCCACCTCAGGCTCCTCGACTACGCGGGCAACCAGCGCCTCGTCGACCTGATCGCCAGGCTGTGCGACCAGACGCGCCTGGCCTCGCTCGCCCCGCTCATCGAGCAGGGCGCGCTCGTGGCCGCCGCCACCGAGCACCTCGAACTCGTCGACCTGATCGAGGCGGGCGACGACGTGGCCGCCGAGGCGCTGATGGAACGCCACCTCGCGCACCCGTAGGCGCCCGGCGCCCTCCCCCGCCCGGCGCCGTCCCCCGCCCCCAGCGCCGTCCCACCGCCCCCAGCGCAGCCCGCGCCCCAGCGCCGTCCCACCGCCCCCGCGCAGCCCGCGCCCCAGTCCCCCGCCCACGTTGATCTTGGAGTACTTCGGCCATCTATCGGACATTTCGCCCGCCAGCGCCGAACAACTCCAAGATCAACTGGGGCGGGGGCGGAGCGGGGCGGCGGCGCGGGGCGGCGCGGCGGGGGCGGGGCGGCGCGGCGCGGGGCGGCGCGCGCGGAGCGGGGCGGGGCGGCGCGGAGCGGGGGGCGGCGCGGCGGGGGCGGCGCGGGGGCGGTGGTGGCCGCGCCCGGTGATCAGCGGAAGGGCGAGGCGCCCAGGGAGGCCAGGACCTCGGCATCCAGCGGGATGTCCGCGATGCGGTACGCCGGGGGCGTCTCGCCCATGAGGTGACGGACGAGGTAGTCCCAGCGCCGCCGGAGCCAGTACTCCTGATGCACCATCAAGGAGTGCTCGGCGTTCGGGACGATGAGCAGGTCGAAGTCCTTGTTCGCCGCGATCAAGGCGCCCACCAGCCGCATCGTCAGATGAGGCGTGACGTTGTCGTCCATCTCGCCGTGCACCAGGAAGAGCCTGCCCTTCAGGTTGCCGGCGAGCGAGGCGTTGGAATGGGTCGCGTAGTCGAACTCGTCGGGCCGGCCGAAGAACTTCTCCCCCCACCATGCGTGGTAGGTCTTGTCGTCGTGGTCGCCCGACGACGAGACCGCGACCTTGAAGAAGTCGGGGGCCTGCAGCAGCGCCCTGGCGGACCCGAGTCCGCCGCCGGAGTGGCCGAAGATGCCGACGCGGTCCAGGTCCATCCACGGCCGGGTCTCGGCAAGCTGCGTGATCGCCGCGACGTGGTCGTCGACGTACTGGCCGACGCCGTGCAGGCGCTCGTGGTCCTGGAACGCCTTGTGCCGCAGCGCGGTCCCCCGTGCGTCGACGGCGACGACGGCGAAGCCGAGCGCGGCGAACACGTGCCCGTGGCGCGAACCGGTCAGGGCGCCGCCGGACAGCGGGAACCGCAGCGGCGTGGTCGACACCTGCGGGCCGGCGTAGATCTCGTCGAGGACGGGGTACTTCCGCGACGGGTCGAAGTCGAACGGCGTGTAGATGGCGCAGTAGAGGTCGGTCACGCCGTCGGCCGCCTTGACGACGACGCGTTCCGGCGGTGTCCAGCCCGCGGCGTAGAGGGCCGCCGCGTCCGCCTGCTCGAGGTCCGTCACCACCTCGCCGGTGGACCCGTCGCGCAGCACCGATACCGCGGGGACGTCGATCCGGGACGTGACGTCGACGAAGAACCTCCCGGACCTCGACGGCAGGCAGTCGTGGTCGAGTCCGTCGGACGTGATGGCCGTGACCTCGCCACCGTCCAGCGACACCGAGTAGAGCTCCTGCAGGTAGATGTCGGCACCGGGCTCACGACCGGCCGCGGTGAAGACGACGCGCCGGGCCCGCTCGTCGACGCTCACGATCCTGCGGACCAGCCAGTCACCTGACGTGACCGTGGTGACGGCGCCATCGGGGCGGTGCAGGTACAGGTGGCCCCAGCCGCTGCGCTCTGACCACAGCAGCACCTCGCCCGAGCTCAGCACCTTGACGTTGCGTTCGTGGTGGTGGGGCGCGTACAGGATCTGGGTCTTGCTGGTCTCCTCGACGAGCACGGTGTCCGCCCCGGTCCGCGGGTCGAGCTCGCGGACCCTGGACGTCTTGTCGCCACGATCACCCCACACCCAGTGGATCTTGGTGCCGTCGTCGTTCCACCAGAGGAACCCGTAGGCGATGGTCGGCACGAACGGCGTCGGGATCGGCCCGGCCGCCGACCACGTCGCCGTCCCGGTCGCCGCGTCGAAGACGACGAACTCGGCCGTGGCGATCGTCTCGTCACCGACCAGCGGGTAGTGGTAGCTCATGGGCGTGGGACGCCCGCCGTCCGCCGGTGTGGAACGCACCAGGTGCATGAGCTCGACGCCCCGCTGATCGAGCCGGTGGGTGACGAACCGGCTCGAGTCCGGCGACCACACCACCTGCGGCGGCAGGGTGAAGCCGAGGTTCTCCTGCATCACCAGCGACGCGACCGCGTCGTTCATCGAGCCGTAGGAGTACGACTCGACGCCGTCGGTGGTGAGCCGCCGCTCCTCGTCGGTCGCGGTGTCGCGGATGTACAGATCGTGGTCGCGCACGCCGACGGACCAGCGGCCGTCGGGCGAGCGGACCTCGGCCGGGTGGGCCGGGCCGACGACGGCTGCCGCATAGGTGTCGAGCGAGACCTCGATGCGCCGGTCGCCGACGACGACCTGGACCGCACCGTCGACGAGGTCGATCGCGACGAACGGAAGCGCTGCCGGATCGAGCTCGTCGTCGACGACACCGCTGAGCGACTTCGCCAGCCGGGCGTGGTCGAACGCGGGCCGCTTCGTGCCCGCCACCGCGTCGACCAGGACGAACTCGGAGCCGTTCGCGGTCGTCCTGCGGTACCAGAACGTCTCGGTGTCCCGGATCCAGACCGGGCTCACCCGCGGCGCGTCGACCAGCTTCTTGAAGTGGTGCGGCAGCAGTGCCTCGGCCCGGGCGTAGCGGGCGGCAAGATCCGTGGTCACGACGTTCACTCCTCGAGTCAGCCGACGTACCGGGCGCCGGTGAAGAACTGCGGTCCCTGCCCTGATCCGATCTGCCCGATGCCGCTGCTGCCCCACATGCCCATCACCGGGTCGGAGTCGGGCGGGCCGTAGGGCGAGTTCAGCCGCACCAGGCCGGCGCGCAACCGGCGGCCCACGTCACGGGCGGCATCGCGATCGCTGGCGAACACGTAGCCGGCCAGGCCGTAGGAGTGGTCGTTCGCGATGGTGACCGCCTCGTCGAGGTCCCGGTACGTCCGGACCAGCAGGGCGGGCCCGAAGATCTCCTCGCGGAGGTCCGGGGCGCTGTCGGCGACCACCACGGCCGGCGCGGCGAAGTGGCCTCCGGACTCCGGCACCTTCCCGTATCGGCGCACCTCGCAGCCGCGCGCGGCGAACTGGGCGAGCTGCTCCTCGACCCGGCGGCGATGCGGCTCGTGTGCCAGCGGACCCAGCTGGGTGGCGGGGTCGGCCGTGCCGCCGATGGTCAGCGCGTCGAGGACGGTCGCGAACGCGTCCAGGTAGCCCTGCGCCTCGGCCTCGGGGACGATGATGCGTCGCGGCGCGACGCAGTACTGCGCGTTCAGGGTCAGCATCGCCGTGACGACGTGCTCGGCCACCGTCGCCGGGTCCTCACCCGCGAGCACCACGACCGGGTTGTTGCCGGACAGCTCGAGGTCGACGGGTTTGAGCTGCGCCGCGCAGGCCTGCGCCACGGCGGTGCCACCGGCCACCCCGCCGGTGTAGGAGACGGCGGCGACCCGCTCGTCGCGGACCAGGGAGGCGCCGACCTCGCTGCCGCCGTGGACGATCTGCACGACGCCCGCGGGCAGGGTCGCCTGGACCGCGTCGGCGAAGATCCCGGTGAAGTGCGGCGCCCACTCCGACGGTTTGATGATCACCGGGCAGCCGGCCGTCAGGGCGTCGGCGGTCTTGACCATCGCCAGATGGGCCGGAGCGTTCCACGGGAGGAACACCGCGGCCGGGCCCCACGGGAGCCGCCACTGGTCGCTCGCACCGGCCGACGTGGCCTGCTCGACGTGGCCGAACCCCTCCTCGATCTGCGCGGCGCCGGCGTCCAGGAGCATGGCCACGGCGCCGGCGAACGCGGTGATCGTCGTCTGCGGCACCCCCGTGTCCTGGGCGTCGACCCGGGCGATCTCGGCGATGCGGCCCTGCAGCTCGAGACGCAGCGCTCGCAGGGCCGCCGCGCGTTCCGCGCGCGGCAGCCCGAACCAGGTCCCGTCGGTGTGCGCCGCCCACGCGGTGGCCAGGGCCGCGTCGACGCTCGCGGCGGAGCTGGCCAGTTGCGGGTGCAGTTCCCGCCCCGTGTCGGCGTCGGTCAGGACCGGGTCCAGGGTCTCCGCCGGGATCGCCGACGTCGTGCCCACCAGTTCCCGGATCGTGCAGTCGTGACCGCTCACCGTGACATCAGACGGTCGGCTCATGCGGCGCCACCTCCATCACTCCATTCGGCGAAAGGCCCGGACCGCCCGAGCCTCCCTGGGCTGTGACCTCCGCACGCATCGATGCCGCGACCTTCTCGCCGACGAGGATCGCGGTCAGGTTGGTGTTCGCCCGTGGCACCCACGGGAGGATGCTCGCGTCGGCCACGCGCAGGCCGTCGACGCCGAGGACGCGGCCGTGCGGGTCGACCACGGCCTGCGGGTCGTCCGGCGCGCCCATGCGGCATGATCCGGTCGCGTGCACCGTGTCGCTCACGGAAGCGAGGGCGAAGCGCGCGAACTCGTCGTCGGACATGGCCTCGGCCGGGTCGGCGTTCACGGAGCCGAGGTTGCCGAGGCTCATGGCCGACGCGATCGCCGCCAGCTCCGGCTGCGCGGCGAAGGACCGCAGCTCCTCGGTCACGGCGCGGAACCTCTGCAGGTCGTCGGGGTGCGACAGCAGGTCGAAGTCGACCAGCGGGTCGGTGGCCGGGTCGGTGGAGGCGAGCCGGACCGAGCCGGTCGAGGTGACCCGGTTGACCCAGCCGACGACGCCGGCGGCCGGCACGCCGAGGCCCAGCGCGCCCGTCACCGCGATCATGGCGTCGTTGGCCTCGCCCCCGACACCGGTGGTGAACCGCACGCAGACCTGGCCGCGCATGGGCACGCCGCGGTAGTCGACCTCCTGGTGCAGGCCGAGGCCCAGCGCGATGCTCGGGTGGTCCTGCAGGCCGCGCCCGACCGGAAGGTCCGCGACGGAAGCGATGCCGGCGTCGCGCAGCTCGCCGGCCGGGCCGACGCCCGAGCGCAGCAGCACCGCCGGCGAGTGGATGGCGCCGGCGGACACGACGACCTCGGCGGCGCGGAACTCGACCGGAGCACCACCGACGATCGCGCGCACGCCGGTCACCCGGTTCCCCTCGAACAGGATGCGGTCGACCAGCGCGTCGCCCACGACGCGCAGGCCGGGACGGTCGCGCGCCGGTTCGAGGTATCCGTCGTTGGTCGAGACCCGGACCGTGCCGAAGCTGTTGAGCGCGTAGGGCGACACCCCGGTCGAGCCCGGCGCGTTGTGGTCCGGCGCCCACGGGTGACCCAGCCGCCGGGCGGCCCGGTCGACGGCGGCGTCGACGGCGGCGAAGTCCTCGTGCCGCGGACGGGTGATCGGGATCGGCCCGTCGCCGCCGTGGTACGGCTCGTCGCCGAAGTCCAGGTCGTTCTCGAGCCGGCGCAGCAGCGGCAGGAGGTCGTCGTGACCCCAGCCGGCGCAGCCCGCGGCGGCCCAGCCGTCGAAGTCCTCGACGGTCGCCCGGATCGCGAACAGCCCGTTGACCGCGGAGCTGCCGCCGACGCCGCGGCCGCGCGCGTACGGCAGCCGGTCCTGCACGGGCGTCCGCGCGGCCAGCAGTCCCGGGAACATGTGGGTGTTCAGCAGGGTCGCGGTCGGCTGGACGATCATCGGCTCGATGCTGCGGATCTCCGGGAGCGCGTCGGCCGAGCGGTAGTCGGGGCCGGCCTCGAGGACGAGCACCCCGCGGCCCTCGTCCTCGGTCAGCCGGGAGGCCAGCGCCGCGCCCGCGGAGCCGGCGCCCACGACGATGACGTCGTAGTCGGTATCGTTCACGGCTGGTCCTCCCCGCGTCCGCTCAGGTGGACGGCGAAATGGCGTTCGACGGTGCGGTACATCGTCATGACGTTCTCCGGGTTCTGGAAGCCGTGCCCCTCGTCGTCGGCGACGAGGTACTCGACGGCGACGCCGCGGGCGCGCAGCGCCTCGACGATGGCGTCGGACTCCGCCTTGACCACGCGGACGTCGTTGGCGCCCTGAACGACCAGCAGTGGCGTCCGGATGCGGTCGACCATCGTGATGGGCGACCGGGCCAGCAGGTCGGCCTCCTGCTCGGGGTCGGCGGGGTCGCCGCAGTAGAGCAGGAAGTTGTTCACCATCTGCGGGTGCAGGAACTCCGGCAGCGTGCGCATGAAGTTCGGCAGGCTGGAGATGCCGCAGTAGTCGACCGCCGCGGCGAAGTAGTCCGGCGTCACCGTGACCCCGACCAGTGCCGAGTACCCGCCGTACGAGCCGCCGAAGATGCCGATGCGGGCGGGGTCGGCGTAACCCTGCTTCACCGCCCAGTCCGCGGCGTCGATGACGTCGTCGTGCATCGCCCCGGCGAACTCCTTGATCGCCGCCGTGGTGTGCCGCCGGCCGTAGCCCGACGACCCGCGGAAGTTCACCTGGAGCACCGCGTAGCCGCGGTTCGCCAGGAACTGAGCGGTGGGGTTGTAGCCCCACACGTCGTGGAACCACGGGCCGCCGTGCAGGTACAGCACCAGCGGCAGGCCGGTGGGCTCGACGCCGACCGGGAGGGTGAGGAAGCCGTGCAGCGGCAGCCCGTCGCGCGCCGCGAACGCGACCGGCGTCATCGGCGCCAGCTCCGCCGGGTCCAGCCGCGGGTAGGGCCGGAACAGCAGCCGGCTCCGGCCTGTCTCGTGGTCGTAGAGGTAGGTGAGGCCCGGCTCGCGGTCGTGGGCGAACGTCGCGACCCACCACCGCTCCGACTCGTCCGACGACAGCCCCGCCAGCACCCCGTCGGACAGCTTCGAGAGCGCCGCATACACCTCGGCGAACCCCGGGTCGACGACGTGGATCACGGGCCGGTCGCCCACGAACCGCGCCGCGAGCACCTCTCCCGTGCGCCGGCTGGTGAACAGGGTCGCGGGCGCCGCGGGCGAGACGGCCTCGGCGATGCACAGGCTGTGCCCGGGCTGGCCCGCGACGGTGGTCTGCTCGCCGGTCGCGATATCGACGCGGACCAGCCGCAGGTCGTCGGAGTCCTGGTAGGACCCGACGAGCAGCCCGCCGCCGTCGGGGGTGATCCGGGTCGGGTGGACACCGAGCGGATGCTCGGGGCCGCCCTGCCGGTGGAACAGGCGACGCTCGCCGGTCGCCGCGTCGACGGCGTGGTACTCGAACGTCCCGTCGTCGGCCTGCGACTGGGCGACGACCTCGCCGCCGGGCCCGAAGACGAACCCGCCGCTGCGGTCCGGGTTCTCCCGGTGCAGGACCGTCTCGCCGGTGGCGACGTCGATCCGGAACACGTCGACGTCCAGCGGCCGGCGGTTCATCGAGACGAGGACGCTGCCGGGCACGGCCTTGAACGGTTCGACGTGCATCACCCGGGACCCGCGGGCCATCGGCGTCAGGTCCGCCGCGGGCTCGGCCGGCGCGTCGAGGTCCACCCGATGCAGGTGCCAGTCCTCGTTGCCGTCGGTGTCCTGCAGGTACAGCAGCCACCGCGGGGAGTCGGTCCAGAAGTAGCGCCTGATGCCCCGCCGGTCGTCGTGTGTCACGCACACCGCGTCGGCGTGCTCCTCGTCGATGCCGCGGACCCAGACGTTCGTCCGCCCGCTCCACGGCGCCAGGTAGGCCAGCCGCGTCCCGTCGGGCGAGATCGACGCGCCGGAGAACTCCGGGTCGGCGAACAGCTCCTCGACCTCGATCGGTCCCGGGGCGGTCACGACGACCGCCCGCCGAGGTGCTCGGCGAGGAAGCGGTCCATGGCGTGGAACATCGCGACGAGGTTCTCGGGGTTCTGGAACCCGTGGCCCTCGTCGTCGGCGACGATGTACTCGACCGTGACCCCTCGCGCGCGGAGGGCGCCGACGATGTTGTCGGCCTCCTCCTTGACGACCCGGGAGTCGTTGGCGCCCTGGACGACGAGCAGCGGGGTCCGGATGCGGTCGACCATGGTGATCGGCGACCGCGTGAGCATGTCGGCCTCCTGCGCCGGGTCCTCGGGGTCGCCGACGTAGCGGTACCAGCTGTTGCCGATGAGCGGCTTCAGGAACTCCGGCAGCGTGCGCATGAAGTTCGGCAGGCTGGAGATGCCGACGTAGTCGACCGCCGCGGCGAAGAAGTCCGGGGTGACCGTGACCCCGACGAGCGTCGAGTAGCCGCCGTAGGACCCGCCGTAGATCCCGATGCGGGCCGGGTCGGCGTAGCCCTGCTCGACGGCCCAGTTCGCCGCGTCGATCAGGTCGTCGTGCATGGCGCCGGCGAACTCCTTGATCGCGGCGGTGATGTGCTTCGCGCCGTACCCGGACGAGCCGCGGAAGTTCACCTGGAGCACGGCGTAGCCGCGGTTGGCCAGGAACTGGATCTGCGGGTCGAACCCCCAGGAGTCGTGACACCAGGGTCCGCCATGCACCTTCAGGATCAGCGGCAGGCCGGCGGCTTCGACGCCGACGGGCAGGGTGAGGAACGCGTGCAGCGGCAGCCCGTCGCGCGCCGGGAACGCGACCGGCGTCATCGGCGCCAGCTCCGCCGGGTCCAGCCGCGGGTACGGCCGGAACAGCAGCCGGCTCTCGCGCGTGCCGTGGTCGTAGTAGTAGGTGAGGCCCGGTTCCCGGTCGTGCGTGAACGTCGCGACCCACCGCTGTTCCGACTCGTCCGACGAGACCGCCGCCAGCACGCCGTCGGACAGCTTGGACAGCTCCGCGTACACGTCCGCGAAGTGCGGGTCGAGCACCTGGAGCTCCGGACGCTCGCCCACGAACCGCGCGGCCAGGACCTCGCCGGTGCGCCGGCTGGTGAACAGGGTGGGCGGATAGGTGCGCGCGACGTACCCCATCGTGCAGAGGCTGTGGCCGTCCAGCGCCGCGACCACGGTCTCGGCGCCGGTCTCGGCGTCGACCCGGACCAGGCGCAGGTCGTCGGTGCCCTGGTAGGCGCCGACGAGCAGGCCCTTGCCGTCGGCCGCGACGTGCGCCGGGTAGATGCCCATCGGGTACTCCGGGCCGCCGGCCCGGTGGAACGGGCGCAGCTCACCCGTCTGCTCGTCGACCGCGGAGAACTCCCACACGCCGACCTCGGCGATCCGCGAGTAGAAGACCTCGCCCGCCCGGCCGAACAGGAAGTGCCCCGCGGACTCGGGGTTCTCCCGGTGCAGGGTCGTCTCGCCGGTGGCGATGTCGACGCGGAACGCGTCGACGAACATGTGCCGGCGGTTCATCGACACCACGACCGTGCCCGGCAGCGACGACATCGGCGACACGTCCATGACCCGGGACCCGGGCGGCAGCGGCGTCAGGTCGACGGCGGGCTCGTCCGGCGCGTCGAGGTCCACCCGGTAGAGGTGCCAGTCCTCGTTGCCGTCGGTGTCCTGCAGGTACAGCAGCCACCGCGGGGAGTCGGTCCAGTAGTAGGTCTTGATGCCGCGTCGCGCGTCGTGCGTGACGCACACGGCGTCCTCGTGCTCCTCGTCGATGCCGCGGACCCAGACGTTCGTCCGCCCGCTCCACGGCGCCAGGTAGGCGAGGCGTTTCCCGTCGGGCGAGATCGACGCGCCGGAGAACTCCGGGTCGGCGAACAGCTCCTCGACGTCGATCACCCTCGGTGCGGTCATGACGCGTCTACCTCGCCGTCTCGGGCCGGGCCCGCTCGAGCATCGCCAGATAGGAACCGCCGCTGACGAGGTCGAGCTCGGCCTGGTCGAGGCCGCGTTCGCGCAGGCCCTCGACGAGGTTGCCGAGGCGGCTGGCGTCCTCCATGCCCTCGGGCCCGACGGCGTAGACGTCCGGGCCGATCTCGTTCAGCCCGTAGGCGTTGTCCGGGTCGGCCTGCTTGAGGCCGGCCGAGATCATCTCGATGGGCGAGCCGGAGTAGTCCGCCCCGATCGCCAGGTGCTCGGCGCCGACCAGGCCGTAGATGTGCATGGCGTGGTCGAGCACGTCCGACAGCGTCGCCTTGTAGGGGTCCTCGGTGACGTAGCCGCGGTAGGTGGTGATGCCGATGACGCCGTTGCGCGCGGCGACGGCCTTGATCTGCTCGTTGGTCAGGTTGCGCCGGTGCGGGGAGACGGCGTCGGCGTTGGCGTGGGAGACGAAGATGTCGCCGTCGTAGATGTCCAGCGCGTCCCAGAACGACGCCCGCGACATGTGCACGAGGTCCACCATGAGCGGCAGCGACTCCAGCTCCTTGAGCACCTGCTTGCCGAGGTGGCTGAAGCCGCCCTCGCCGAAGCGCTCGTTGCAGCCGGTGCACAGCAGGTTCTGCATGTTGTGCGAGAACGT
The DNA here is from genome assembly GCF_003427025.1 of Jiangella endophytica. GTDB lineage: Bacteria > Actinomycetota > Actinomycetes > Jiangellales > Jiangellaceae > Jiangella > Jiangella endophytica. Next base: position 161,437 of record NZ_QVAI01000016.1, on the reverse strand, counting down.
GAACGTGGTGACGCCCAGCTCGGACATGGTCTCGAGGGCCTCGAAGTCGCCGACCAGCGCGCCGTAGCCCTCGAACGAGATGAACAGGCCGAACGACCCTTCGGGACGGTTGTCGAAGTCGGCCCGGGACGTGCAGAACGTGATCTCGCCCTCGGAGCGGCGCGCCTCCGACAGCAGCATGCCGATGGTGCTCCAGTCGGAGATCTGCATGATGGCCCCGGTCAGGCCGCCGGCCCGCCACGCCTCCAGATAGTTCTCGCGCAGGATCTGGGCGTGCCGGTCGGCCCGGTGCCCCTCCATCACGTGGGCGATGGTGGGGCCGACGTAGATGTTGATCATCTCGCTGCTCCTTCTGGCGCTGACGAGCCCGCCGTGGCCAGGACGCGGGCGTAGAAGTCCCGCTCGGCCTCGAGGGCGTGGACGAGGTTCTCGGCCTTCGCGAACAGGTGGCCCTCGCCCGCGTAGACGTGGTGCTCGTGCTCGACGCCGCGCTCACGCAGCACCACGGCGATCGCCTCGGCCTGGTCGGCCGGGACCACGTTGTCGGCCTCTCCCTGCAGGAGGATCAGCGGCGCCGTGATGTGTTCGGCCGCCGTGACCGGCGAGCGCTCGGCGTAGAGCTCCTTCGTCTCCGGCAACGGTCCGATCAGCGAGTCGAGGTAGCGGGACTCGAACTTGTGCGTGTCCGTCGCCATCTTGTAGGCGTCGGCGACGCCGTTCATGCTGCCGCCGGCCGCGAACACATCGCGGAAGGCCATGGCGCACAACGTCAGCCAGCCACCTCCGCTGAGGCCGCGGATCACCAGCCGCGACCCGTCGGCCAGCCCCTTGGCCACGAGGTACTCGGCACCCGCCACGGCGTCGTCGACGTCGACGACGCCCCAGGTGCCCTTGAGGGCATCGCGGTAGGCGCGCCCGTAGCCGCTGCTGCCGCGGAAGTTGAGCTCCAGGTAGCCGTACCCGCGGCTGGTCCAGTACTGCTGGCGCAGGTCGAGCACCGGCACGACGTGGCCGGTGGGGCCGCCGTGGCAGTTGACGATCAGCGGCGGCGGGCCGTCGACGGGCACGGTCGGCGGGTACCAGAAGGCGTGCGCCACCGCGCCGTCGGTCGTCGGATAGGTGATCGCCTCCGGCACCGCGATGGTCGCGGGCGCCTGGGTGCCGTTGTCGCGCACCACCTCACCGGCCCCGCCGGTCGCCGGGTCGAGCAGGACCACCGCGGGAGCGTGCCGGTACCCGGCGGCGATGACGGCGATCCGGTCGCCCACGACGGTCGGCGAGACGAACTGCGTGTACGGCGTCGCGATCTCGTCCAGCCGCCCGTCGGGGTGCCGGATGCCCAGGTGCTCGACACCGTCGATCGTCCACTTCACCACCAGCCGGCCGTCGGCGAAGACGTCGAGGCTGCGCAGGCCGAGGAACCACACCGGCCCGCCCATGTCGGCCTCCATGCTCACCAGTGGCGCCGTGCCACCAGCGCGATAGAGGTTCCACCAGCCGGTGCGGTCGCTGAGGAAGAGCAGCTCGCCGTCCGGCGTCCAGGTGGGCTCCAGGACGGACTCGCCGGCCGAACCGGCGACGAGGGTCGCCGGGCCGATGCCGCCGGGCGCGAGGCCGGCGGCCCACAGCCGCGTGCCGTCCCACGGCATCTGCGGGTGGTCCCAGGTGATCCAGGCGATCCTGGTCCCGTCGGGCGACACCCGCGGCGAGCCCACGAAGTCGTGGCCGGCGTCGAGGACGACCGGGTCCTCCTCATCGTCCAGGCGCGCCCGCACCAGTTCGTTGGCGATGCGGCCGTCGTCGTGGTGCTGCTCGCGGACGGCGTAGAGATGCTCGCCGCTCACCACGAAGTCGCTCCAGCGGACGGTCTTGCCCGGCGCCGCCGGGGTCACCGCGACGCCGCGCCGCACGCTGTGGACGCGCTGGTCCTCGCTGTCGCACAGCAGCACGTCGCCGTCCGGCGCGACGCCGTACGGGATGCCGCCGTAGCCGACGATGTTGCTGCTCGACCGCCCCGGCGGGGTGAGGTCGACCGGCTCGGCACCCGGTTCCCAGCGGACCACGACCGTGCGGGCCTGCGCCGGCCGGGTCTCGGTCCACAGCAGTGCGTCGCCGTCACCGCGCAGCCAGTTGAACGCCCGGGCCGGCGCGAACACGTCCGCCGCGGACAGCGCGCCGGCCGTCATGCACCGATGCCCGTCCGGACGGAGGCGAGGAACTCCACCAGGTCGGCACGGGTCTGGGCCAGCGACGGCTCGTGCAGGTAGATCATGTGCCCGGACTCGTAGCGCTTCTTGGTGACGTTGCCCGCCACGTCCGGGTGCAGGTGCAGGTGGTCGAACGTCAGCTCGGCCGGGAAGAACGGCGTGCCGAGGTCGTAGTAGCCGCTGAGCAGGAACACCTTCAGGTGGGGTGAGCGGTACATCGCTCCGCGCAGCAGCGTGGCGACCTCCAGCTGGGGCGTCCAGATGCCCATCTGCTCGCTCTCGCGGTGCTTCCACTCGAAGCGCGGCCGGATGTGGCGGTACAGCAGCGGCCGGTCGGCGTCCCAGCCGAGATCGCCCCGCAGGTACTTGGTCAGCGCGGCCGTCGCCGCGCCGGTGGGCGCCGTGTAGCTCGGGTCGTTCTCGAACGCCTCGCCGGCGGAGTCGGAGTCGACGCCGGTGAAGCGGGTGTCGAGCCGGCCGACGGTGCGTCCCCGGTCGCGCAGCAGCTCCTTCATGAACCGCCAGAGGGTCACCCGCAGGTTCGCCCGGAGGAAGTAGTCGGCCGAGATGCCGGTCAGCTCGGAGAGCCGGGTGGCGATGCGCTGCTCCTCGGCGGCGGTGAGCCGGCTGCCCTTCAGCAGGGCCACGGAGTACTCGTTCAGGGCGAAGTCCTCGGCCTCCGCCACGACCGTCGCCAGGTCGCCGGAGATGACGCCGTGGTACAGGGCGGTCGCCGCGTAGCTGGGCAGCTGGCCGACCGGGCCGTTGTTGACGCCCACGCCGAAGGTCGTTCCCGCGACGTCCATGAGCGAGGACAGCAGGATGACGCCGTCGACGAACAGCCCCGGCACCTGCTGCAGGTAGTCGGCCACCGCCGGCGCCCGCAGCGTCCCGTAGCTCTCGCCGAACAGCACGATCGGGCTGTCGCCGCGGCCCTCGCGGGCGATGAACTCCAGCACGAAGTCGCCGACCACGGCGGCGTCGACCTCGATCCCGTAGAACTCCTTGGGATCCACGCCGGGGGCGGTCCGGCTGAAGCCGGTGCTCGGCGGGTCGAGGAACACCAGGTCGGCGACGTCGAGGAGCGAGTGCTCGTTCTCCTTCAGCTCCCACCGCGAGGCGTCGACCAGCGGGTCGCCCTCGAACACGACGCGGCGCGGGCCGTAGCTGTACATGTGCAGCCAGATCGTCGACGAGCCCGGGCCGCCGTTCCACACGAACACCAGCGGCCGGTTCCGGCTCGACGACACCTCGTCGCGCAGGTAGGCGGTGTAGAAGATGGCGACCTTCGGCTTGCCCTGCTCGTCGTCGTCGTGCATGACGAGGCGGCCGGTCTTGGCCGTGTACTGGATCCGCTCGCCGCCGATGGTGACGGCGTGCCGGCTGACGAACTGCTGGTCCTCCAGCGGCTTGGCGTCCGCGACCTTGTCGGCCTCGGCGGCGGTGGGCTCAGTGGTCGCGGCTTCCGGCATCGATGTCTCCCAAGAGGTCGGCGGTGTTTGGACTGTACGACTATGTCAATAGAGCGTCAATAGGATGTGCTTTACATTGAGCTACCGCAGCGTGACGAGAAGGGTTGACCATGTGCGACATGGAGGCGGCGGTACGCCTGGTCCGCGACCGCACGCCGACCTACGTCCTGCGCGTCGGCGCCGAGGCCGGCGGGCGTCCCACGTCGGACCTGCGTCGCCCGGACGTCACGACCGCGCTGGTCGACGAACTGGGCCACCGGATCGGCACCGGCGAGGCCCGGGTCGCGGTCTCGACCCTCTTCCTCGGCTACGCCGCCCGGTTGTGGTGCCTCGCCCTCGGCACCGCCGAGCTCACCGGCCGCAGCCTCGACCTGGACCCGGACGTTCTGGGCTGGTCCAGCTCCGCCGGCACGCTGACACTGCACTGCTCCGCGCCGCGCCCCGGCGGCACGCCCGCCGAGGAGGTGGTGGACCGCCAGCTGGGGCCGCTGGCCCACGCCTGGAGCCGCTGGATCGCTCCCGGCGCCCTGTGGGGCAACGCAGCGTCGGCCGCGCGCGGCGCGGGCACCGTCCTGGGCCCCGCGGCGATGTCGTTGGCCGAGGAGGCGCTCGCCCACCCGCTGCTGGCGAACCGGCTCGACCCGAACACCCACCGGCGCGCCAGCTGCTGCCTGTTCTACCGCGCCCGGCCCGGCGGCTACTGCGGCGACTGCCCGCTGACCCCGCATCAGGGCTTCGACGGGCGCGACCGCTCGAGCATCCGCAGGTAGGACTCCCCGCAGACCAGGTCGACCTCGTCCGGGGTCAGGCCGCGCTCGGCCAGGCCGGTGGCGATCGCGCCGAGGTTGCTCGCGTCCTCCAGACCCTCCGGGCCGTACGTGTACAGCTCGCGGCCGCGGCCCTTGATGCCGTGGGCGCCGTCGGGGTCGATCAGGTCCAGCACGGGCAGCAGCATCTCGACGGGTGACTCGCAGTAGTCGGCGCCGATGCTGAGGTGCTCCGGTCCGACCATGTCGTACATGTACATCGCGTGGTCGAGCAGGTCCGACAGCGTCGCCTTCAGCGGCTCCGGCGACACGTAGCCGCGGAACGTGTTGAGCCCGATCGTGCCGTTGCGCTCGGCGACCGCCTTGATCTGGTCGTCGGTCAGGTTCCGCGGGTGCGGGCAGAGCGCGTCGGCGTTGGAGTGCGACACGAACAGGTCGCCGTCGTAGAGGTCGAGCGCGTCCCAGAACGACGCCCGCGACATGTGCACGAGGTCGATCATCATCGGCAGGGACTCGAGCTCCTCGAGCGTCTGCTTGCCGAGATGGCTGAAACCGCCCTCGCCGAAGCGCTCGTTGCTGCCGGTGCAGAGCAGGTTCTGCAGGTTGTGCGAGAACGTGAACGTGGTGACGCCGAGCTCGGACAGCGTGTGCAGCGCCTCGAAGTCGCCCGCGAACGACCCGTGGCCCTCCAGCGAGAGGAACAGGCCGAACGATCCCTCCGGGCGGTTGTCGAAGTCGGCCCGCGTCCTGCAGTACGTGATCTCGCCCTCGGAGCGGTCGATCTCCGCGAAATAGGCGTTGATGGACGGCCAGTTCGAGACCTGCACGACGGCGGCCTCGAGACCGCCCGCACGCCACCGCGGGATGTAGGTGGAGCGCAGCACCTCCGCCTTGTTGCCCGGGATGCCGTGGTTGGCCATGACGTCGTAGATGACGCCACCGACGTAGCTGTTGATCACGTTGCTTCCTCCATTCGATCGGCGTACGGCGTGCCTAGCCCCGCGTCGCGGCCATCTCGTCGGCGTCTCCGGTGGCGAGCCACTGGCCCTCCGGGCGCGGGACGGAGTTGAGCAGCTGGGCGGTGTACTCGTCGGCCGGGTTGTCGAGCACCGACTCGGTCGGCCCGGACTCGACGACCTTGCCGTGGTGCATGACGTAGAGGTACTCCGAGGCATGCCGCACGATGGACAGGTCGTGCGTGATGAACAGGCAGCTGATCCCGCGTTCGGTGCGGACCTCCTGCAGCAGGTTCAGGATCTGCGCCTGGACCGACATGTCCAGCGCCGACACCGGCTCGTCGCAGATCAGCACCCGGGGCTCCACCGCCAGCGCCCGCGCGATCGCGACGCGTTGGCGCTCGCCGCCGGACAGCGACGACGGACGGCGCTGGGCGTAGCCCGCCGACAGGCCGACGGACTCCAGGAGCTCGGCGACCCGGCCCTCGACGTTCCCGCCGCCGCGGTCGTGGGTGGTGATCGCCTCCTTGAGCGCCCAGCCGATGGTCCGCATCGGGTTGAGGCTCGAGTAGGGATCCTGGAACACGGTCTGTACGGTCTGCCGGAGCTTGCGGCGATCGCGCGGGGACAAGGCCCTCCAGCTGCGGACCGGGATGCCGTCGATCACGATCTCGCCGCCGGACGGCGATTCGAGCCCGACCAGCATCCGGGCGATCGTGGTCTTACCCGACCCGGATTCCCCGACGATCCCGACGCTCTCGCCCTCGCGGACCGAGATCGACACGTCGTCGACGGCGGTGACGGTGCGGCCCCCGCTCTCGAAGACCTTCTCGATGTTCACGACATCGATCAGCGCACCGTCGGAACGGGCCTCGGCCGGCACCACGACGCGCTCCTCGCTCTTGCTGAGCAGCGTGGCCATCTCGGCCCCGATCTCCGGCAGCCGGACACAGCGCGAGTGGCGGTCGTCGCCCACCTCGGCCAGCGGCGGCACCCCGTCCCGGCACACGTCCTCGGCCCACCGGCACCGGGACGCGAAGGAGCAGCGGTCCTGCACGTCGGCCGCCGACGGGACCGAGCCCGGGATGGCGACGAGCTGGCGTACCCGGCGGTCGGCCGGAGGTTCGGAGAGCAGCAGTCCCTGGGTGTACGGATGCTGAGGAAGCTCGCGCACGTCGTCCGCTCGGCCCGTCTCGACCAGCGAGCCCGCGTAGAGGACCTGGATCCGGTCGCAGGTGGCGAACGCGACCCGCAGGTCGTGGGTGATGAGGATCAGCGCCATGCCCCGCGCCGCCTGGATCCTCTTGATCAGGGCCAGGACCTCGCGCTGCGTGACCACGTCCAGCGCCGTCGAAGGCTCGTCCGCGATCAGGATCTTCGGGTCCCGGGCCAGCGCCGCGGCGATCGCGACGCGCTGGCGCATGCCGCCGGAGAGCTGGAACGGGTACCGCTCGACGACGGACTCGTCGGTGATGCCCACCTCGGCGAGCCGCCGTATCGCCTCGGCTCGCCGCTCGGCGCGGCTCAGCCGCCGTTCGGGGAGCAACGACTCCTCCAGGATCCGGCCGCAGCGCATGACCGGGTTCAGCATCGTGAACGGGTCCTGCATGATCATGCCGATCTGGCGGCCTCGGATGCTGCGCCACTGCCGTTCGGACAGGCCGAGGAGGTTCTGGCCGTCGAACCGGGCGGTCCCGTTCGCGACGACACCCTCCGGCAGGAGGCCGATGAGGGCCTTCGCGCTCATCGATTTCCCGCTGCCGGACTCGCCGACGATGCCGATGCTCTCCCCCGCGGCCAGCTGCAGGTCCAGCGAGGTGACGATCGGGGCGCCGATATCGGTGCGCTCGATCCGCATGCCTTCGACCTCGAGGACGGGACGGTCCGAGGTGAGCGTGGGCTCGGTGTGGGGACTCAACGGGCTGCTCCTCGCCTCGACATCTTCTCGTACACCCAGTCGCCGATCAGGTTCACCGCCGTGGCGGTGAGAGCGATGGCGATGCCGGGCGCGATGCTCGCGACCGGGTTGGTGAACAGCAGGGGCTGGTTCTCCGACAGCATCTGGCCCCAGTCGGGGGTGCCCGGCTCGGCGCCGAGGCCGAGGAAGGACAGGCCGGCGATGGCCACGAGCGACCCGGCGAAGATGATGACCGAGTTCGCGACGGCGGTCGCGGCGATGTTCGGCCAGATGTGCCGCACCATGATCCGGCCGTTCGAGACACCCAGTGTCTTCGCCGCCTCGACGTACGGACGCGGCACCTGCTCGAGCGTGGCGGCGCGCATGACGCGGGCGTCGGTGGGGATCGTGAGCAGGGTCAGCAACGCGACGGCCAGCCAGTAGCCGCCGCCCAGAGCACCGGCCACCACGATGATGATCAGCAGCGACGGGATGGCCACCATCAGGTCGACCCAGCGCATCAACAGCGAGTCGACGAGCCCGGCGCGGTAGCCGGCCAGGAGTCCGAGCAGGTTGCCGCAGATCATGGCGACGACGGCGATGACCAGCGGCCCCATGATCGCGGACCGCGCTCCGGCCAGCATCCGGGAGAACACGTCGCGCCCCAGGCCGTCGGTGCCGAGCCAGTGCTCGGCGCTCGGCGGCGCCAGGCTGCCGAGCACGTTCTGCTGGGCCGGGTCGTGGGGCGCCAGCGCCGCACCGAAGACCGCCACGATCAGGACGAGCGTCATGAACCCGAGGCACAGGCCGATCAGGAGCGGCGGGCGGCTCTTCGTCCGGCGTCGGGTCAGCTGCTGCGGCGCCGTGACGGCTGCCTCGGTCATGCCGACCTCCCTTCGAAGCGGATCCGCGGGTCGATCGCCACGTAGGCGAGGTCCGCGAGCAGGTTGGACAGGACGATCAGCACCGCGATGAGGATCGCCAGGGCCTGGATCATCGGCATGTCACTCGTCTGGGCGGACTGCACCAGAAGCTCGCCGATGCCGCCCAGGGAGAAGGTCGCCTCCACGAACACGGCGCCGGCGAAGAAGAACGCGAGCAGGGCCCCGGAGACCGTCACGACGGGGATCAGAGCGTTCCGGAACGCGTACCGGACCAGCACGTGACCCCAGCTCAGGCCGCGGGCCCGGGCGAACATGATGTAGTCCTGGTCCAGCACGTTGATCATCGAGGCGCGGGTGTGCCGCAGCAGGAACGCCGCGACGCACAGAGCGAGGGCCAGCGCGGGCAGGGTCAGGTGCCACAGCTGGTCGAAGAACCCCTCGCCGCGGCCGGCGGCCGGGAAGATCGGCACCAGGACGGCGAACAGGTACAGCAGCAGGATCCCCATCACGAACGGCGGCGTGCTCAGCGCCACGACCGCTCCCGCCACCAGGCCGCGGTCGAGCAGCTTCCGCTGGCGCAGCGCGGCGATGATCCCGGGCACGACGCCGAGGATCATCGTCAGGACGTAGGCGTAGACGGCGAGGAACGCCGACGGTCCCAGCCGGATCCCGATCTCGTCGGTGACCGGCAGCGTCGTCAGCGTCGATTCGCCGAAGTCGAAGACCAGCGCGTCCTTCAGCCACAGCCAGTACTGCGTGAAGAAGGGTTCGTCGAGGTGGTACCGCTCCGTCAGCAGCTGCACCAGCTCCGGTGTGGCCGGCTTGCCGCCCAGATACGCGTCGACGGCGGTGCCCGGGGCGATGTGGACCAGGGAGAAGACGAGGAACGACAGGATCGCGACCAGGACCACCAACGCGACCAGGCGTTTGCCGATCATCAGCAGGATGGCGCGGCCGGTCATCGCAGCGTCCTCACCGCGCCGGACCGTACGGGCTTGATCATGATCACCTCTCGAGTCGTGTCACGCGTCGGGAATCTCCGGGTCGGCCGGGAGCCGGTCACGGGCCGCTCATGACGCCCCGTCCGTTCGGGGGACGACGTTCAACACCCACGGCGTGCTGTACCAGAAGCTCCCGTAACCGGCGATGTCGTACGTCGTCGAGGCGTACGTCGTGCCCTCGGCGTACAGCGGCACGTAGGGAACGTCCTCGGAGAGCCGATGCAGCAGGTTCGTGTAGATCCCCAGCCGCTCGGCCGGGTCCTGGGTGGCCAGCCCGGCGGCGAGCAGCTGGTCCACGTCAGCGGGCGCCCAGTTCGCCACGTTCGTCGAGCCCTGGGCCAGGTTCGCCGAGCCCAGCCAGATGTCGTTCCAGCTCGGATCGGGGGAACAGGCGCCCGTCTCGGAGAACGTCAGCGGCCGCTGGTCCGGCGGCCCGGAGACGGCGCCGAACCACTCGGTGTCGCCGACAGGGTCGATCCGCAGATCGATACCGAGCTCGGCCAGTTGCGCGGCGATCACCTGGGTCGCGGCCTCGGCGCCCGGGTAGGCGGGAATCGTGGCGCTGAAACCGTCGGGCGACCCGGACCGGGCCAGCTCCGCCGCGGCGGCCTCCGGGTCGTACGGATACCTCTCCACCTCGTCCAGCGCCGCCTGGACCTCGTCGTCGGAGCCGAGTGGGCGCATCAGGATCGGGGAGATCAACAGGTCCAGCGGCCCGCTCGCCCGCCCCTGCGTCGCGGCCACGACGTCCTCGCGGTTGATCGCGTACGCGACCGCCCGGCGCACGTGCACGTCGTCCCACGGCGCGGTCTGGGTCGGCAGGCTCAGCAGCGCCGTGCCACACGTCGGCACCGTCGTCACCGTGCCCCCGCCCGCGGCCGCGTCGAACCCTTCCGGGCCGTTCACCAGCGGCGCGATGTCGATCTCACCGGCACGCAGGGCGAGCGCCATGCTGTTGTCGTCGGCGAAGAACGTCACGGAGACCCGCTCGACGGGCGGTTCCCCGCCCCAGTAGTCCTCGTACGCCGACAGCTCCATCCCGCTGGTGGGGTTGAGGCTGTCGAACTTCCACGGCCCGGTGCCGATGGCGAGGGTGCCGGGCTGCCCGAACGTGGCGGCGTTCTGCTCCGCGTGCTCCTTCTGGAAGACGATCGCGTAGAACATCGCGGGCGTGTACTGCCACGACGCGTCGGGCTGTTTCAGGGTCACGCGGACCGTGCGCTCGTCCGGCGCGTCGATGCTCTGGACCGACGAGTAGAAGTTGGCCCGCCGGCTCTCCGGCGCCGCCAGGTACTCCCAGGAGTACTTCACGTCCTCGGACGTCAGCTCCGTGCCGTCCCAGAACGTCACCCCCTCGCGCAGGGTGTACTCGTAGACCGTGTCGCTGACCTGCTCCCACTCGCTCGCCAGCCACGGCTGCAGCTCGCCGTCCGGGCCGATCCGCAGCAGCGCCTCCATGCCCAGCGGCTGGACGTAGATGCCGCTGTCGCTGCGCAGCGTCGGGTCCAGGGTGTTCACGGCGCCGGAGAGGCCGACGTCGAGCTGCGGGATCTCGGTATCCGTGACGGACTCGCCCGGCCCGGCCACCTGCGGCACCTGATGCGTGGCTCCGCTGCCCGCGGAGCCACCGGCCCCGCCACCGGAGCAGGCCGCGACCGCGGCCGCGCCCAGCAGAGCGACCGTCGTCAAGGCGAGGGACCGGCGCCGGGCGACCGTCATCGCGGCACCACGTTCAGCAGCCAGGGGAAGCTCATCCAGAAGCTGTCGTACTCGACGATGTCGTAGTCGGCCGACGCGTAGGTGTTGCCCTCGGCGTACACGGGCACGTAGGGAACGTCCTCGGCGACCTGCTTCGACAGCTCCGTGTAGATCCGCAACCGCTCGGCCGGGTCCTGTTCCAGCAACCCCTCGGTGAGCAGCTCCTTGACCTCGGGCGGCGTGTACTGGGCCAGGTTCAGCCCGATCGGCTCACCCGCGTCGTCGGTGCGCAGGAAGATCGAGTCCCAGTCCGGGTCCGGTGTGCAGGCGCCGGTCTCGGTGAAGGTGAACATCGGGTCGCGCTCGGCGATCATCCCGTACCACGCGGTGTCCGGGATGACCTTGACCGGGGCGTCGATGCCGATCTCGGCCAGTTGGGCCGAGACCACCTGGGCGGTGGCGGAGGAGCCGCCGGGAATGGTGAGGTCGTAGCTGAACCCGTCCGGGACCGACGACTGCGCCAGCTCGGCCTTGGCCGCCTCCAGGTCGAACGGATAGGTCTCGACCTCCTCCAGCGCCGCCTCGACCTCGTCGGAGGATCCGAGCGACTCGAAGAGCTGCGGTGAGATCAGCGTGTGCAGCGGCGCCCCCGCCCGTCCCTGGGTCGAGGCGATGATGTCGTCGCGGTTGATCGCGTGCGCCACCGCCCGGCGGACGTGGATGTCGTCCCACGGCGCGGTCCGCGTCGGCATGCTCACCAGCGACGTCGCGCAGGTGGCCGTCGTGTAGGTGCTCGCCGTGCCGGCGGCGGCGGCGAAGCCCTCGGGCTGGCCGATGCCCGGCGCGATGTCGATCTCACCGGCCCGCATCGCCAGAGCCATGCTGTTGTCGTCGGTGAAGAACTTGACCGAGACCCGGTCGATCGGCGGCTTCCCGCCCCAGTAGTCCTCGTGCGCCGACAGCTCCATCCCGCTGGTGGGATTGAGGCTGTCGAACTTCCACGGGCCGGTCCCCACCGCCAGCGTGGCCGGGCGCCCGAACTCCTCGCCGGTCTGCTCGGCGTGCGCCTTCTGGTAGATGACGCCGTAGTACATCGCGGGCACGTACTGCCACGACGCGTCCGGCTGGTGCAGCGTCACCCGGACCGTGTACTTGTCCGGCGCCTCGATGCTCGCGACGGCCGCGAACATCGTGCTCGTCCCGTCGGCCGCCGGCGCCATCTGGTCCCAGGAGTACTTCACGTCGTCCGACGTCAGCTCGGTGCCGTCCCAGAACTTGACGCCCTCGCGCAGCGTGTACTCGTAGACCGTGTCGCTGACCTTCTCCCAGTCGGCCGCGAGCCACGGCTCGAGTTTCCCGTCCGCGTCGACCTGCAGCAGCGGCTCCAGCGCGTTCATGTTGACGTACAGACCCGACATGACGTTCTGCGCCGGATCGACCAGCGGCACCTGGCCCGAGATGCCGACGGTGAGGTGCGGGATGGGCTCGTCGGACACCGGCTTCCCTGCATCGACGTCCCTGGCCGTGGCGCCGGGGTGCTCGCCGTCGCCGCTGGCCGGGTCGTCGTCGGCCGGTCCGTTGCCGGCACACGCCGCCAGTACGGCTGCGCCGAGCAGACAGGACGCGACCCGCGCCCGCCGCCATCCCCTGTTCCTGGTCGATCCGGACATGTGCTCACTCCTCGTCTGAGATCACGCCACGCGTGAACAGCAACGGGTTCGGATCCAGCAGAGACGTCGTCTGCTTCGGGGACGGACCGCGCGTCCGGAGATCCGGACGGCGCCGTCATTTCGGCACCAGGTTCAGCGCCCAGGGCAGGTTCATCCAGAAATAGCTGTTGTATTCGACGAGGTCGTACGTGGTGGAGGCGTACGTCGTCCCCTCGGCGAACAGGGAGATGTAGGGGACGTCCTCGGCGACCTGCTTCTGCAGGTCCGTGTAGATCCGCAGCCGCTGCGCCGGGTCCTGCTCCAGCAGGCCCTCGGCCCAGAGGGCGGTGACCTCCGGTGAGGAGTACTGGGCCATGTTCAGCCCGATCGGCTCACCGGACGCGTCGGTGTCGAAGAAGAGCGAGTCCCAGTCCGGGTCCGGCGTGCACGCCCCGGTCGCGGAGAACGTGAACGGGCGATCGTCCTCGCGGAGCGAGGCGTACCAGGCCGTGTCCGGGAGGACCTCGACGGCGATGTCGATCCCGATCTCGCCCAGCTGAGCGGCGATCACCTCGGCGATGGCGGCGGAGGCAGGGGGAACGGTGAGGTCGAAGCTGAACCCGTCCGGGACCGACGACTGCGCCAGCTCGGCCTCGGCGGCCTCCAGGTCGTAAGGGTACGTCTCGACCTCCTCCAGCGCGGCCTGGACCTCCGCCTCGGTGCCGAGCGTCTGGAGCAGCTGCGGAGCGATCGCGTACACCGCGGGTCCGGCCGCGGCCCCCTGGGCGGCGGCGACGATGTCGTCCCGGTTGATCGCGTGTGCGACCGCCCGGCGCACGTGCACGTCGTCCCACGGCGCGCGCCGTGTCGGCAGGCTCATCCGAGCGGTGCCGCACGTCTGCACCGTCGTGACCGTGTTGCCGCCGGCGGCGGCGTCGAAGCCGGTCGGCCCGCTGACGACGGGTGCGATGTCGATCTCACCGGCGCGCAGCGCCAACGCCATGCTGTTGTCGTCGGCGAACGACTTCACCGAGATCCGGTCGATCGGCGGCTCGCCGCCCCAGTAGCCCTCGTAGGCCGACAGCTCCATCCCGCTGGCCGGGTTGACGCTGTCGAACTTCCACGGACCGGTCGCCACGAGCAGGGTGCCGGGCTGGCCGAAGGCGTCCCCGGCCTGTTCGGCGAACGTCTTCTGGAAGATCACCGAGTACCACATGGCCGGCGTGTACTGCCACGACGCGTCCGGCTGCTTCAGGGTCACCCGCACCGTGCCGGCGTCGACGGCCTCGATGGTGTCGACTGCCGCGAAGTACGTCGCTCGCCGGCTCTCCGGCGCCCGCAGATGATCCCAGGAGTACTTGACGTCCTCGGCGGTCAGCTCGGTGCCGTCCCAGAACGTCACACCGTCGCGCAGCGTGTACTCGTAGACGGTGTCGCTGACCTGCTCCCACTCGGTCGCCAGCCAGGGCTGCAGCTGACCCTCCGGGTCGATCCGCAGCAGCGGCTCCAGGCCGAGCTGGTTGACGTTGAGACCCGCTTCCATGTTGTCGGCCGGGTCGACGAGCGTCACCTTGCCGGGGATGCCGACCGTGAGCTGATCGATGTGCTCGTCCGAGACCGGCTGACCGGGGTCCACCGTCCGCGCGGTGTCCGCCGGCCGCTCGCCGCCCCCGGCCGCCCCGTCGCCGGCGCCGTCCTCACCCGCGGGGCCGTTCCCGGCGCAGGCCGCGAGCAGCGCGGTGGTGAGCAGACAGGACACGATCCGCGCCCCGCGTCCGTGCCTGGTTCTCGTCGTTTCGGACATGCGCTCACTCCTCGTCTCACGACCACGGGTGTTCGACCGGCAACGGACCACTACTTGGGGACGAGGTTCAGCACCCAGGGCAGGTTGGACCAGAAGCTGCTGAACTCGACCAGGTCGTAATCGGTCGAGCCGTAGGTGTTGCCCTCGGCGTAGAGCGGCACGTAGGGAACGTCCTCGCCCAGGTGCCGGAGCACCTCCGCGTAGATGCCCAGCCGCTCCTGCGGGTCCTGCTCCAGCAGCCCGTCGGCGAGCAGCTGCGTCACCTCCGGCGGCGCGTACTCGGCGAAGTTCAGTCCGACCGGCTGCCCGGCCTCGTCGGTGTCCACGAACAGGGCGGCCCAGCTCGGGTCGGGCGAGCAGGGACCGGTCGCGAAGAACGTGAACGGCTTCTCGTCCTCGCCGAGGGCGGCGTAGTACGCGGTGTCCTGGAGCACCGCGACGGTGATGTCGATGCCGATCTCGCTCAGCTGAGCGGCGATCACCTCGGCGATGGCGGCCGACGCCGCGACCACCGTGAGGTCGTAGCTGAACCCGTCCGGGACCGACGACTGCGCCATCTCGGCCTTGGCGGCCTCCACGTCGAACGAGTAGGTCGCCACGCCCTCGAGCGCCGCGTCGATCTCCTCACCGGAACCGAGCGTCTGCAGCAGCCGCTCCGAGATCACGTGCTCGGCCGGTCCGGCCGCGGCGCCCTGGGCCGCCGCGATGATGTCCTCCTGGTTGATCGCGTACGCGACCGCGCGGCGCACGTGCACGTCGTTCCACGGCTCACTCTGCGTGGGAATGCTGAGCAGCGTGTTGGCACAGGTCGGCACCGTCGTGACGGAGTTGCCGCCGGCGGCGGCGTCGAAGCCGGTGGGGCCGGCCACCGTCGGGGTGATGTCGATCGCCCCGGAACGCAGCGCCAGCGCCATGCTGTTGTCGTCGGCGAAGGCCTTGATCGAGATCCGGTCGACCGGGGGCTTGCCACCCCAGTAGTCCTCGTGGGCCGACAGCTCCATCCCGGTCGCCGGGTTGACGCTGTCGAACTTCCACGGACCGGTCGCCACCAGCAGGGTGCCGGGCTGGCCGAAGGCGTCGCCGGCCTCTTCGGCGAACGTCTTCTGGAAGATCACCGAGTACCACATCGCCGGCACGTACTGCCACGACGCGTCCGGCTGGGTCAGTGTGACCCGCACCGTGTACGGGTCCACGACCTCGATGGTGTCGACCGTGGTGAAGTAGTTGGCCCGCCGGCTCTCCGGCGCCCGTACGTGGTCCCAGGAGTACTTGACGTCCTCGGCGGTCAGCTCGGTGCCGTCCCAGAACGTCACGCCCTCGCGCAGCGTGTACTCGTAGACGGTGTCGCTGACCTGCTCCCACTCGGTCGCCAGCCAGGGCTGCAGCTGACCCTCCGGGTCGATCCGCAGCAGCGGCTCCAGGCCGAGCTGGTTGACGAACAGACCCGACTCCATGTTCTCCGCCGGGTCGACGAGCGTCACCTTGCCGGCCAGGCCCACGTTGAGGTGCGGGATCTGCTGGTCCGACACCGGTTGGCCCGGGTCCACCGTCCTGGCTGTCGTGGCCGGCCCGGCACCGCCGCTGGCCGGATCCTGGTCGCCGGCGCCGCCACCGCCGCCGCCACCGGCGCACGCCGCGAGCAGCGTGACGCCGATGGCGCACGACATGATCTGCACGCGGCGCCGTCCGCGCTTCGGAACACGGTTCGTCTCGGACATCTCAACACCATTCGGTTGTCGTGGCAGAGAATCCGAGTCCCTTCACGGGACTCCGCGAAGAGCCTGGTTCTCGTTCGCTCCAGCCTGTGTCTAGCTGGCCCATGTCGTAACGTGGAGCACAGCATTGTCTGATTGCTTATGACTGTCAAGACCTAGTTGAGTGGTCTAACGGAAGCCCGAGACAGGTAGTCGATATCCAGGCAACCCGCCTGACTTCCGGCCGACACAGCTGGCGCTGCCAGCAGCGAGCTCGACGCATCACGGCACCTCACCGGTAACGTGTGCGACACAGGGAGTTGATCGCTCGGGCCGATTCAGATCTATTGCCTTAGGCTGAAATGTCACAGGCTCCGGCGCGGTGCCCGGTGCCGTGATGCTGGGGTGAGCGCCCGGCCCGCCGCCGTCACCAGCGACGGCGTCCGGTGGACGCCCACGTCCAGCCGTCCGGCCCCGATCCGTGGCCAGGACGGGGTGACGACTCACGCCCATGCCATTAAGCTCGGACGGTTAGGTCGACTCGACGCCGCAGGCAGTGGTGTACTTGTGCTGGGCGGATACGTCCTTCCGCAGAGGGAGAGCGAGCAGTGGTCGAGAAGATTCAGGTGAGTCTGCACTCCGATGTGCCTATCTACCGGCAGATCGTCACGCAGTTGTCGTTCATGATCGAGACTGGCGACCTCGCACCCGGCCAGGCCCTCCCCAGCGCCCGCCTGCTCGCCGACAACCTGCACATCAACCGCAACACCGTCGCTCGGGCCTATGCCGAACTCGGCGATATCGGCCTGGTCGAGGGGCGCGGACGCAGTGGGACGATCGTCGTGGGGCCCGGCCCCGAGCGCGAGGGCTCGCTGGCCCGCGATCAGGCCCGGCAGCTGCTCGAGGCGGCCACCCGTGAATGCATCGAGCTCGGCCTGTCGGCGGCCGAGATCCAGTCGCTGGTCATGAGCCTGGCGCTGCGCGCCGAGGACGACCTCCTGAAGGTCTCCTTCGTCGAGTGCAACGCCGACCGCGCCAAGTACTTCGCGAACGAGCTCGAGGCCAACATCGGCGTCAAGGTGCGGCCGCTGGTCCTGGGCACCTTCGAGCCCGAGGAGGAGCGCGCCGACCTCGTCCTCACCACGTTCTTCCACCTCGCCGAGGTGCGCGCGCTCATGCGCCGCCCCAACACCGAGATCGTCGCCATCGTCGTCGCGCCGCACGTCCAGACGCTCGTCCAGATCGCCTCCGTGGCGCGGAACGGGACGGTCGGCATCTGGTACCGCACCGACGAGCAGGCCATCACCGTCCGCGACTCGCTGCGCGACTCGGGCATCAAGAACATCGAGGTGCTCGACGGCATCGAGGACAAGAACCTCGAGGGCGTCGATCTCGTCGTGATCCCCGACGGCATGGGCGAGCTGAGGGAACAGCTCGAGGGCCGGGTGCACGTCATGGAGTTCGGCAACGTCCTCGACGCCGCGTCCATCCGCATGGTCAGCGACGTCGTCCGCGACATGCAGGAGCTCAAGCGCGGCGCGGCCCCGTCGCTCGGTCAGGCGCCCGCGCCCGCCCACGCGGGCTGAGGTCGTCAGGCACCGACCAGGTCGATCACCCCGTCCGCGATCAGCCGCCGCACCGCGGCCTTGTCGCCCTTGCCGATCCCGGTGACCGGCAGGCTCGGCACCAGCGCGGCCGCCGACGGCCGTTTGAAGCCCGGCAGCGCCTCACGACAGTGCCGGAGCAGGCCCTCCGCGGTGAGGCCGCTGCCCGGTTTCGGCACGGCCACGACCACCGGGGTCTCGCCCCACCGAGCGCTCGGCACCCCCACGACGATGGCCTCCTGGACGCCCCCGTGGCCGAACGCCGCCGCCTCGATCTCGGCCGGAGCGACGTTGAAGCCGCCGGAGATGATGATGTCCTTGAGCCGTCCGGTCAGGAAGACCAGTCCACGGTCGTCGACCCGGCCGATGTCCCCGGTGCGCAACGCGCCGGTCGCCGTCAGCGCGCCGTTCGTCGCCTCGGCGTCGCCGAAGTACCCGCGCATGCGGCTGGGGGCGGCGGCCAGGATCTCCCCGCCGTCCTCGTGGCCCTCCAACGGGTCGAGCGTCAGCTCGGTCGTCGGGAAGGCCCGCCCGACGGTCGTGGGCTCGGCGCGCAGCATGGCGTGCGACGCGACGGTGACGGGCACCAGTTCCGTCAGCCCGTAGAACTGGTGCGTCTCCACCCCGGGAAACGTGTCCCACCACCTCCGGAGCAGGTGGGCCGGCATCGGCTCGGAGGCGAAGAGGATCCACCGGAGCCCGGCGAGCTTCCGCGGCGGCGCGTGCTCGAGGAGCCGGCTGAGGATCGTCGGTATGGCGTCGAACGTCGTCGCCCTGGTGCAGGCGTCGGCGACCCGGTCGACGTCGAAGCCGGGCAGGACCTCCAGGGATCCGCCGGCGCACAGGGTCGGCAGGACGTGCTCGGGGATGCAGGTGTAGAGGGGCAGGAACACCAGGCCGCGGTCGCTGCGGTCGAACGGCAGCGCCGTCGCCATCTGCAGCGCCGTGTGGAAGATGGAGCCGTGCGTGTGCTCGACGCCTTTCGGTCGTCCGGTCGAGCCGCTGGTGAGCATGATCTTGCAGGTGGCGTCCGGCGCGATCCGGGGCAGCGCCGGACCCGACGGCCCGCGTGGCGGCGCGGACAGCTCCAGGAGCCGATGGGAGTCCTGGAGCCCCTCCCGGATCTCGGCGGGCACCCGGCCGACGACGATGGTCCGTACGCCGACGAGGTCGAGCTGGTCGCGGATCGACGCGAGGTCGAGCATCGTGTTGACGGGAACCGCGACGAGCCCGGCCCGCATGATGCCCAGGTAGGCGGCGATGTACGCCGGCTCGTTCCATCCGATGATCCCGACCGGCTCGCCCGGTCGCAGTCCGAGGCCGAGCAGCCCGCGGGCCAGCTCCTCGGTGCGGGACCAGAACTGCCCGTACGACCAGGTCTCACCGTCGCCGATCAGCGCCGGATCGTTCGGGTGGGCCCGCACCACGGCGCCGATGTGCGACAACAGGGTTCTGACCATGTGCTGACCACCTCACCGGTGCGATTCGACGTCCCCATGCCGCGGACCCGACAGCCACGCCTGCTCCGCCTCGTCCCAGGCGGTGAGCACGTGGTATTCCGGCACCAGGGCCAGGCCGCTCCTGGTGTCCGGGGAGATCGGCTCGCGGGAGACCCGGACGGCGACCAGGGCGGGAGCGTGCGCGAAGGCCGCCCCGAGCGCCGCGTCCAGCTCGTCCGCGTTGTCGGCGCGGTATCCGGCGACACCGAGGCTCTCGGCGAGCCGGTCCCAGGCGCAGGGCCCGAGCTCGGTGCCCATGACCTGCCCCTGGTAGTGCAGGACCTGGTCGGCGCGCTCGATGTTCCACGCGCTGTTGTCGGCCACGACGACGACGACACGTGCTCCTTCGCGGACCGCGGTCTCCAGCTCCATGACGTTGAAGCCCAGGGCGCCGTCCCCGACGAGCGCGACGACCGTGCGGTCCGGGTGGTTGAGCGAGGCCGAGACCGCGAACGGGACGCCCACGCCGAGGCATCCGAACGGCCCCAGGTCCAGGTAGGTGGGCGTGTTCAGGCTCGATCGCGACCACGACAGGATGTCTCCGCCGTCGACGATCACGATCGCGGCGTCGTCGATGTGCTCGTTCAGCGCGCGGATGACCTCGTGCGGATGGAGCCCGTCGTCCGCGACCGCGGCCGGGGCTCGCATGGTCTCGCCCAGCCGGCGCCGCTTGCCGGCGTTGCCGCGCATGACGTCCTCGCGCCACTCGCGATCCAGGTCCACCGGCTCCGCGCCGGCCGTCACCAGGGCGTCCAGGGCGGAGCGCGGGTCGGCGCGCAGCTCGACGTCGCCGCGACGGTTGGCCTGGACCTCCTCGGAGTTCCGGCCGATGCGCAGGAACCGCTCGGCAGCGGTGAACACCGCCGGCGACCCGTACGCCGCCTCGAAGTCCAGTTGCCGGCCGACCGTGATCACCAGGTCGGCCTCGGCCATCACCCGGGCGCGTGCCGCCGGCACGAAGGAGGGGATGTCCTCCGACAGGGCTCCCCGGCTCGCCCGCGTGTCGAGGTACAGGGCACCGGTCGTGCGCACGAACTCGGCCAGCGGACCGGGCACGGTGAGCGCTTCGCGACCGGCGAGCACCAGCGGCCGCCGGCTGGCCGCGATCGCGTCGACGGCACGGCCGACGGCGGCGGGGTCGGGTGGTCGCCGCGCTCGCGTGCGACGCGGATAGGTCGTGTAGAGCGGAGCGGCCGCCTGACGCAGCAGCTCGGAGCCGAACTCCACGTACACCGGGCCGCTGGGGCCGTCGTCGCCGAGCGCCGCGCTCACGGCCCGGTCGAGCCGGTCGACGACGTGCCGGCGGGACCGGACCACCTCGACCGCCCGGCAGACCGGCCGGACGATCGCCGCCTGGTCGATCTCCTCCAGGGCGCCCATGCCCGCCTGCTCGTCCGGCGGGCGGGTCGAGATCACGAGCACCGGCGAGCCGGCGAGGAAGGCGCACCCGATCCCGGTGACCGCGTTGGTGAGCCCGGGCCCGGTCGTCACGATCGCGACGGCGAGCCTGTGCCGGAGGTCGGCCTCCGCCTGGGCCATGTGCACGGCGGCGACCTCGTGCCGCGCCGTCACGATCCGGACCCCTCGTTCGGCCAGTTCCGCCCAGATCGGCTTCATGTGCGAGCCGGGCAGGCTGAACACCCGCTCGATCCCCTGGCCGCACAGGTACTCGGCGATCGCCGCGGCCACGGTGGACGGCGTGCCTGTGTCAGATCCGGCCTTCGGCTCGGCGTTCGGTTCGGTGGCTGGCATCGGCCCGCCCTCTCTGCCTCGGTCGGCGGAGGCTCTCGGGGATGAGTGCGCTTCGGTGGACGCCGGGGTGCCTCACCCGGCGTAGGCCTCGCGGAGGCGGTCGTGGTCCAGGGCGTGCGCGGTGATCCCGTCGCGTCCGACAGCGGTCGGCGCGGCCACCATGGCGTTGAGGATCGCCTCCTCGGTGGCGTCGATGACGGCGTCGAACAGCCCGTTGATCACCGCGTTGCTGACCATCCGCAGGTCGACCTCGTCCGGTCCCGGCTCCACCAGACCGACCCGGGGAAGACCTTCGTTGCCGGTGGAGAACGCCAGGAGCAGGTCACCGCTGCCGTTCTCGCCGGACCCGCCGGTCCGCCCGATGGCCAGGGCGCCGCGCTGGGCCAGCCGTTCGCACTGATGCGGCAGCAGCGGCGCGTCCGTCGCGATGAGCACGATGATCGATCCACTGCCCCGGGCCGCCCGCACCACCGCGTCGAACGGCGACGGCACGTCGTCGGTGGGGATCCGCTCGCCGACCGGTACGCCGTTCACCCGCAGCCGCCCACGCCGGCCGTGGTTGGCCTGCACGAGGACGCCGACGGTGTAGGTGTCGCCGACGACCCGCGACGACGTGCCGATGCCGCCCTTGAACTCGTGGCAGATCATGCCCGTGCCGCTGCCGGCCGAGCCCTCGGCGACGGGCCCGCCGGACAGGGCGTCGAAGGCCGCGTCGACGTGGGCGGCCGTGACGTGCTGGCCGTTGATGTCGCTCAGGATGCCGTCGTACGTCTCCGCCACCACCGGGAGGTGGAAGTAGAGCTCGTCGTCGCCCCGTTCCCGGTGCAGCCGGGCGACGATCGCGTCGCGGACCACCCCGACCGAGTGGGTGTTGGTCAGGCCGATGGCCGTGGTGAGCTGCCCGTTCTCCCGGATCCAGGGCAACCCGGTCATCTCGCCGTTGCCGTTGAGCCGGTGGAAGCCGGCGAAGACCGGCGAGCGCCAGACCTGCGGCCGGGGCTCGACGACGGTCACCCCGGTGCGCACCGGGCCCTCCCCGACCACCAGCGGCCCGTCGCCGGTGTGCACCGCATGGTGGCCCACCCGCACGCCCGGGACGTCGGTGATCGCGTTGTGCCGGCCGGTCGGGAGGCCACCGATCACGATCCCGAGATCGCGCGACCGGACCGTCACGCCAGCCGGGCCTGTCGCGCGTTGCTGGAGATGTACTCGACGAGCTCGGCGGTCGGCGTGCCGGGCCCGAACACCTCGTGGACGCCGTAACCCTTGAGCGTCTCGGCGTCCTCGGGCGGGATGGTGCCGCCGACCACGAACAGGACGTCCTGGCGGTCGTTCTCCTTCAGCAGCGCGCACAGATCCCGGGCGTACTCGAGGTGAGCGCCGGATAGGCTGGACAGCCCGAGCACGTCGGCGTCCTCCTGGACGACCGCGCGCAGGATCGACTCCGGACTCTGATAGATGCCGGTGTAGACGACCTCCATCCCGGAGTCGCGCAACGCACGCGCCACGACCTTGGCACCGCGGTCGTGCCCGTCGAGCCCGGGCTTGGCGATCACCACCTTGAGCGGCGGCAGACTGGCGGAGGCGGATGTCATGGTGTTGTCCTCTCGTTCCTCTAGAACACGGTCGACGGCTGGTGGTGGCCCCACACGCCGCGCAGCACGTCGCAGATCTCGCCGACCGTGGCCCGGGCGCGCACGGCATCCTCGATCAGCGGCATCAGGTTGTGGTGCAGGTCCGGCGCGGCCTTCTCGATCGCCCGGAGCGTCGCGCTCACCTGCCGGTCCTCGCGGGACCGCTTCACCTCGGCGAGCCGGTCCATCTGGCGTTCCATCACGCCCGGCAGCGGGCGGTCGATCTCGATGTCCTGGGTCTCGTTCTCGTCGACGTAGTCGTTCACGCCGACGGTGATGGTGTCGTTGCTCTCGACCTTGACCTGCTGCTCCCAGGCGGAGTCGGAGATCAGCTGGACCGCGTAGCCGGACTGGACCGCCTCGATCATGCCGCCCATCGCGTCGATGCGCTCGATCAGTTCGAGCGCGTCCTGCTCGATCTGGGACGTGAGCGACTCCACGTAGTACGACCCGGCCAGCGGATCGACGATGTCGGCCACGCCCGTCTCGTGCAGGATGATCGCCTGCGTCCGCACCGCGATCTTGATCGCGCTCTCCGACGGGATGGACAGCGCCTCGTCGAGGGAGTTCGTGTGCAGCGACTGGGTGCCGCCCAGGATGGCGGCCATGGCCTGGATCGCGGTCCGGGCCACGTTGTTGTACGGCTGCTGCGCGGTGAGCGAGACGCCCGCGGTCTGGCAGTGCGCCCGCATCAGCCAGGACCTGGGGTCCTTGGCGCCCAGCCGCTCCCGCATGAGCCGCGCCCACAACCGGCGGGCGGCACGGAGCTTCGCCGCCTCCTCGAAGAAGTTGTTGTGCACGTCCCAGAAGAACGACACGCGCGGCGCGAGCCGGTCGACGTCGATGCCGCGCTCGACCGCGTGCTCGAGGTAGCACAGCGCGTTGCTCAGCGTCAGCCCGACCTCCTCGACCGCCGTCGCGCCGGCGTCGCGGATGTGGTAACCGCACACGTTGAGCGGGTTGAAGCGCGGCATGACGTCGGCGCCGTACTCCATCGTGTCGACCACCAGCTGCACCGAGGGGAGCGGCGGGAAGATGAACTCGTTCTGGGCGATGTACTCCTTGAGGATGTCGTTCTGGGTGGTCCCGGTGAGCACCTGGCCCGGGATCCCCCGCTCGTCGGCCACCACGCGGTACATGGCCAGCACCACGGCGGCCGACGGGTTGATCGTCATCGACGTGGAGATCTCGTCGAGCGGGATGCCGTCGAACAGCGCGTGCATGTCGACGACGGTGTCGACGGCGACCCCGATGCGGCCGACCTCACGCCGGTAGACCTCGTGATCGGAGTCGTAGCCCAGTAGCGTCGGCAGGTCGAAGTCCGTCGAGAGACCGGTCTGGCCGGTCTTGAGCAGGTACTTGTACCGGTTGTTCGTGTCCTCGGCCTGGCCGAAGCCGGCCACCTGCCGGATCGTCCACGGCCGGCCCCGGTACATCGTGGCGTGCACGCCACGGGTGTAGGGGTACTCGCCGGGGAGCCCGATGTCCTCGGCGGGGTCCAGGTGCCGGACGTCGGCATGGGTGTAGATGTCCTTGACCGGCGCACCGGACATGGTGGTGTACTCCGAGCGGCGCGGCGGGATCCGCTCGTAGTCGGCGGCGACCCGGCCGCTCTTCCAGGCTTCGACGCGCTCGTCCCAGCGCTTGTCGTCCTCGTTCATCGGTTCCATCGGCGTGACGCCTCCTTCAAGATCTGGTCCACGGAGTCCTGCATGGTGGCGTGCGGGTCCAGGGCGATCGCTCCGGCGGTGTCGGCGACCCACGCCTCCGCCACCAGCGCCGCGTCCGAACCCCACTTCTCCAGGCGGCGCGCCTCCAGCTGCCCCTCCTCGAGCAGGAACCGCCACCGCGCGTACATGCCGTCGCGCACCTGGTCCACTCCGGTGCCCTCGATCGCCACCGTCTTGTAGACGGCGTCCACGCGTCCGGCGGCCAGGCGCAGGTGCCGTGCCGTCTCCGCGGCGCCGGGCCGGTCGGCCATGTTGACGATGAAGGCGTCGGCGACCTCCATGAGCCCCGCCTTGATCGTCTGCACCGCGTCGCCCAGCCCGGGCACGGTGACCAGCAGCACGGTGTCGGCGACCTCGACGATGGCGACCTCGGTCTGCCCCGCGCCCACGGTCTCGATGAGCACGATGTCGAACAGGCCGGACAGCTCCAGGAGCCGGGCGATGTTCCTGGTGGACCCGGCGACCGCTCCGTGCGATCCGCGGCTGGCCAGGCTCCGCACGAACACGCCGGGCCGGCCGGTCAGGTACGTCTCCATCCGCACCCGGTCGCCGAGGACCGCGCCGCCGCTGAGCGGGCTGGACGGGTCGATCGCGAGGACCGCCACCCGCTGTCCGTCGTCGACGAAGGACTCGATCAGGCGGCCGGTGAGGGTGCTCTTGCCGGCGCCGGGCGGTCCGGTGATGCCCACGATGTGGCAGGGCCGGGGCGCCCGCGGGATCGAGACCTCCCAGGGCGGGCTGTTCTCGACCACGGTCACCGCCCGGGCGAGCGGCGCCCAGTGGCCCTGCCGGCCCTTGGCCACGAGCGTCTCGATCTGGTCAGACTCGAACAACGTTGATCTTCCCATCCACGATCATCTTCCTCACCGTGTCCTTGGCCGTCTTGCCGATGCCGGTGGTCGGGAGCGTGTCGATCAGGCCCGCACCGGTGGGTCGCTTGTAGCTGGTCAGCAGCGAGCGGCAATGGCTCAGCAGGTCGTCCGCCGTCAGTGGCTGGCCGGGGCGGGGCACGGCGACGACGACGGGGGTCTCGCCCCACCGCTCACTGGGCACGCCCACGACGACGGCCCGTTCGACCGCCGGATGCCGGGAGGCGACGGCCTCGATCTCGGCCGGCGCGATGTTGATGCCGCCGGAGATGATGATGTCCTTGCTCCGGCCGGTCAGGAAGACGAGTCCACGCTCGTCGATCCGGCCGAGGTCCCCCGTCCGCATGGCTCCGTCCGGGCCGAGCGCCGCCTTCGTGGCGACCTCGTCCTTGTAGTACCCCACCATCCGGGCCGGGCTGGCGCCGACCAGCTCGCCGCCGTCCGCGGCCCCGCCGGACGAGCCGCTCTCCACGCTCAGCAGCGTCGTCGGGAACGCCCGCCCGATGGTGGACGGTTCCCGGCGCAGCAGGCGGTGCGGCGCCGCCGACAGCGGCAGCACCTCCGTCATCCCGTAGAGCTGGTGCGTCTCCACCCCGGGCAGCTCGTCCCACCAGCGGTGCAGAAGCGTCACCGGCATGTGCTCGGACGCGAACATCACCCATCGCAGGTGGGCGAGCTTCTCCAGCGGCGCGTGTTCGATGAGCCGGCTCAGGATCGTCGGCACCGCGTCGAACGTCGTCGCCCGCGTGCAGGCGTCGGCGACGCGCTCGATGTCGAACCGCGGCAGGATCTCCAGCGCGCCGCCGGTGCACAGCACCGGGAGCACCTGCTCCGGGATGCAGGCGTAGAGCGGGAGGAAGACCACGGAACGGTCGTCGGGGCGGAACGGGAACGCCGAGGCCAGTTGCAGTGCCGCGTGCAACATGGTGCCCTGGGCGTGGACGACGCCCTTCGGACGGCCGGTCGAACCGCTGGTCAGCATGATCGCGGCCGGCGAGCCGGGGCCGGCGACGGGCAGCCGGCCCCGGCGCTGCACCGGGCCGTCGCCGTGCATGGCGAGGATCTGGAACGTCTCGGCCAGTTCGTCGCGGACACCGGGGTCCACCCTGCCGACGAACACGCGCGTGGCGTCGACCGCGGCGAGCAGGCTGCGGACCGTCGCGCCGTCGAGGCGGTCGTTGACCGGCACCGCGGTCCCGCCCGCTCGAGCGATCCCGAGGTAGTTCACGATGTACGCCGGCTCGTTCGCGCCGAGGAGACCGACCGCGTCACCGGGCCGCAGGCCATCGGCCAGCAGGCGCCGGGCGACGTCCTCCGCACGAGACCACAGGTCCCGGTAGCTCCAGGTGGCCGCCTCGTGGATCAGCGCCGGGCGGCCTCCATGGGCACGCGCGACCGCCTCGATCCACGCGACGACCGTGTCGGGGTGGGCGATCACGTCAGGCAACGCCCGTGTCGGAGTGCGTGCGCACGACGATCGTCGCCACCGCGGTGGCCGCCAGCACCGGCTCGGTGGTGTCGAGCACGCCGTTCTCGTCGACCCCGAGGACCTTGAAGATCCTGGCCTCGATGGTGCGGCTGCGGTTGCCGCGCCGGGTGACCCGCGCGATGCCCTCGACGTAGTCGCCCACCCGAAGCGGGGCGAGGAACTCGACCGAGTCGTAGGCGGCACAGAGTCCCTCGTCGCCCCCTTCCTTGAGGGCGAGCTCGGTCTCCAGGTCGGCGAAGATCTCCATCGCCTTCGACCCGGGGACCAGGTTGCCGGCATAGCGCGCGTCGCCGGGCGACAGGCGAAGTCGGATCAGCGCTTGGTCGTCGACAGATCTCGGCTCCAACATAGACACCTCCGTGACAGGTGGCGGGTCCTTGTCGCAGACAGAGTAGAGCATTTAGACCTAAACAAGTAGGTCAGATGGTCGACCTGTTTCAACCATGATGTTCGCCACTACTGACCCCGCCACCTTGAGCTGGCGTCATCACCCCATGTTGCTAGATAGAACAAGGCGTTAGGGTGTGGGCCACGAGCGGCCCGGCCGCCTGATGAAGGAGCCTCATGGAGACGGCGTCCCGCCCCCTCGCCGAGCTGTCCGACCACCTGTTCGCCACGCTGGCGGCGGCCGATCCGTTCGTGGCCACGCTCATCCACGGCATCCCCGGACTCGACGGCGAGGTGCCCGATCTCGGCGAGTCCGCCCAGCTCGCGTCGGCCGAGCGCCTCCTGGACCTGGCCGCACGCGCCGAGCGGATCCCGGCGGACGGGCTCGACGAGCACGACCGGGTGACGCGGGACGTGCTGATCCACGTCGCGCGGTCCGAGGCCGTGCCGTACGAGGACCGGCATGCGGAGTTCGCCGTCTCCGGCTACGCCTCCCCCAGCGCACTGCTGTTCACCGCGCTGACCAACGTCTCGGTCGCCGCTCAAGACGAGCAGCAGAACTACCTGCGCCGGCTGCGCGGCGTGCCCGGCTACCTCGGCCAGGCCCGGGAGCGGGCGCTGGACGGCGTGGCCGCCGGCCGGGTGCCCACCCGCCGCGGCGTCGAGCAGACCGCCGAACGGCTGGACGCCTACCTGCGCGGCCGCGCCGAGGACGACCTCATCGCCGGCATGGTGGCCGGCACCGCCGTCGAGGACGAGGTCCGTGGCCTGGTGGCGGCGTCGGTCCGGCCGGCGCTGGCGGCGCTGCTGGAGACGCTCTCGGGGCCGGTCCTGGCGGCGGCCCGGCCGGACGAGCGCAGCGGGCTGCTGCACGTGCCCGGCGGCGGCGAGATGTACGCCCGCGCCGTCGCGGCGCACACGACCACGACGCGCTCGCCGGAGGAGCTGCACCGGCTCGGCCTGGACCTGTGCGAGGCGTTGCGCGACGAGTACGCCGGGCTGGGGCAACGGGTCTTCGGCACCGGCGACTTCGACGCGATCGTCGACCGGCTGCGGCACGACCCCGAGCTGCGCTACTCCTCCGGCGAGGACATCCTGGCCGACGCGCGGGCGGCGGTGACCCGGGCCGACGCCGCGCTGCCGGACTGGTTCGGCCGTACCGCGTCGGCGTCGTGTGCGGTGGTGCCCATGAACGAGGTGCTGGCGCCGGCCGCCGTGCTCGGCGAGTACCTGCCCCCGTCGGGCGACGGCAGCCGTCCGGGCCGGTACAACGTCAACACCTACGCGCCACGCACGCGGACCCGGTACGAGTACGAGACGCTGGCGTTCCACGAGGGCGTGCCCGGCCACCACCTGCAGTTCGCTCTCGCACAGGAGCTCACCCACCTGCCGGCGTTCCGCCGGTACCTGTACGTCCCCGCCTTCGGCGAGGGATGGGGCCTCTACGCCGAACGCCTGGCCGACGAGATGGACCTGTACTCCAGCGACCTGTTCCGGTTCGGGATGCTGTCGTTCGACTCCTGGCGGGCCTGCCGCCTCGTCGTCGACACCGGCATCCACCACCACGGCTGGACCCGCCGGCAGGCGATCGACTTCATGCTCGCCAACAGCGCCCTCACGCCGGAGAACGTCGCCAACGAGGTCGACCGCTACATCGCCTGGCCCGGACAGGCGCTGGCCTACATGACCGGCCGGCTCGAGATCGAGCGACTGAGGCGGGACGCCCGCGACCGCCTCGGCCCGCGCTTCGACGTCCGCGCCTTCCACGACGCCGTCCTCGGCAACGGATCAGTGCCCATGACCGTGCTGTCCGGCGAGGTGGAACGCTGGATCGCTCAGGTGCCCGCGTAGACCGCGCCCGCCGCCGATGCCGGTGACCGTGTTCGGTGGCGCTGTTCCACTCACCGCACCGGGCGCCCCACCCGGGCGCGGAGCACGTCACCCGCGTCAGGACCGGACCGGCGCCCAAGGCGGCCCCGCAGCGAGTGAGGTGCGCCCGCGCCGGTGAGCCCGGCACCACACACTCACCGACCACCGGGGTCCGGACTCACTCGTCTGTATGAGTGAGTCCGGATGATGGTGAGGACGGCATGTCGGGAGTTGATGACGGGACGGACCGGTTCGCCGCACGGATAGTGGTCTGTCGCCGCGTTCGATGGCGACGTCGGTGCCATGGTGGCGACGTGACCCGGCCTCGGTCCATGATCATCAACCGGTGCCGACACCATGATGTCGCCAACCGTTGACGATGATCGATCGCCAGCACGCGCCACGACCGCGGTGCTGCGCCGGGGCAGGTGATCGTGTTCGGACCGGGTGGGCTGAGCTGAGGGCGGCCGTGTGAGATCGGCGCACCGAGCGGGGTCGATCGCTGCCGCTCTGGCAGCGGTGATGACACCCAGCGGCAGCGATCCTGCACGGATCGCCGGACCGGGCCGCCGCCACTGACGCCATCCGAAGCGCAGATCCTCGGCCGAGCCCATTCGGACTCGCTCGTCTAGACCGCGCCCGCCGCCACCTCCAGGGCCATGCCGTCGCCGCCGGGATCGGCCCCTCCCCGCCACCGCCCGTCCTGGCGAGCCAGCCCGTGGACGAGACCGAACCCGTAGCTGCGCGGGCTGCGGACCACCTCGTACCCGGCCGCCTCGAGGCCGGCCTGGACGGCGCGAGGGACGCGGTTGACGACGTCGATGACGTCGCTGGTGGCGGAGAACCGCGGCAGCGCGACCGCCTCGGCGATCGGGATGGCGAAGTCCAGGACGTTCAGCGTCGCCTGGAGGACGCCCATGGCGATCTGGGTGCCGCCCGGAGCGCCGATCACCAGCATCGGCCCCTCGTCGTCGAACACCACCGACGGGCACACCGAACTGAACCGGGCCTTGCCCGGGCTGATCGACGCCGCCCGGCCGGGCCGGGGGTCGAAGCTGGACATGCAGCCGTTGTACATGAAGCCCAGCCCGGGGGTGACCACTCCCGACGGCAGGCCGAGTGAGTGCGTCATCGCGACGCAGTTCCCATCGGCGTCGATCACCGAGAGATGAGTGGTGTCAGCGCCTTCCACCAGGCCCTGGTGCCGCGGTACGGCGATCTTCTCGCCGGCGGCGATCTGGTCGGCGACGCCCCGCGCGTAGGCCTTCGACGTCAACCGGTCGAGCGGCACGTCGACGAAGGCGGGGTCGCCGACGTAGCGGTCCTTGTCGGCCGTCGCCTTCTTCATGGCCTCGCTGACGACGCGCACGTACTCCGCGCTGTTGTGTCCCAGCGCCTCGAGGTCGAAGTTCTCGAGCACGTTGAGCATCTGGACGAGCTGCACGCCGCCGCCGGGCGGGCGGTTCGTGGCGACCGACCAGCCGCGGTAGGTCGTCCACAGGGGCTCGTTGCGCCGGACGGCGACGTCGGCCAGATCCTCCAGCGTCAGGTGACCGCCGTTGGCGGCGATGTCGTCGACCATCGCCCGGGCCAGGTCGCCGGTGTAGAACGGTTCGGGGCCCGATCGCGCGATCGCCGCCAGCACGTCGGCATAGTCGCGGTTCACCACGACGTCGCCCATCCGCTTCGCCGACCCGTCCGGGCGCAGGTACAGAGCGGCGGCGGCCGGGGTGAACGACGCACGGTCGCTGTTGGGCACGTGCCCGAACGCGCCCGGGTCGGACCAGAAGTCGTGCACGGCCGGGCGCACCGTCCACCCGTCGCGGGCGTACTCGATCGCGGGTGCCAGGACGTCGCGCCACGGCAGCGTCCCGTGCTCCTGGTGGGCGGTGTGCAACGCGCGCAGCGACGCCGGCGCGCAGATCGACTCGTAGCCGATCTCGTTGACGTGACCGGTCACGATGAAGCCGAAGCCGTCGCGCGCCTCGCCCTCGACGAGCGACTCCCACATGTCGGGCCGGGCCGCCCTCGGCGCCGCCGCGTGGAAGTCGTAGTAGCCGTGGAAGTCCCGCTGCGGGAGGTAGGCGGCCAGGCTGCCGAACCCGGCGATGCCGCACATCAGCGGATCGACCACGGTCTGCACGAAGGCACAGGCGATCGCCGCGTCGACCGCGTTGCCGCCCGCCTCCAGGATCGCGGCGCCGGCCTCCACGGCCTCCGGCTGCGCGGCGACGATCACCGCCCGGCGACGCTCAGCCACGCGCACCGACGCCCATCACCTGGTCGAGGACGCGCATGGCGTTACCGCCCAGCACCTTGGCGATGTCGGCCTGGGAGAAGCCGCGGGCCAGCATCTCGGCGGTGAGCTTCGGGAGGTCCGACGGCCGCCGGACATCGGCCTCCACGAACTCGACCGCGTCCACGCCCATGATCTCCATGCGCCCGCCGTAGACCTCCGCGTAGTAGTCGTCGATGAAGTCCGGCCCCAGCCCCACCGCGTCGATCGAGGCGACCGACGCGATGTGCTCGATGTGGTCGACGACGCGGGCGGCGGTCGGCCGGGCCGGGTCGATGAACGGCGCGATCGCCGCCGCGACCCCGATCACGCCGCCGAGGCCGGCGATGCCCTTGATCTGGTCGTCGCTGAGGTTGCGGTGCATGTCGGTGATCGCCCGGGCGCCCGAGTGGGTCGCGAGCAGCGGGCGGGTCGCCCGGGCCAGCACGTCGTCGACGCCGGCCACGCCGAGGTGGCTGATGTCGAAGACGATCCCCAGCCGTTCCATCTCGGCGAGCACCTCGAACCCCTGCGGGGTCAGGCCACCGCGCGAGCTGTCGTCGAACCCGCTGCCGTCGGCGAGGTGTGTCCGGCCGAGGTGGGCGAGGGACACCACCCGGGCGCCGACGCGGTACATCGTCCCGATCAGCTCCGGGTCCTGGCCGAGTGCGTGCGCACCCTCCAGCCCGATCACGAACGCGATCCGGCCGGCGGACACGGCCGCCGCGACCTCCGCTCCGGACAGGCAGACCTCCACCTCGGGGTGTTGCGAGGCCAGCCGATGGATCCGCTCGATGAGCAGCAGCGTCCGCCGCAGCGCTCCCTCGGACTGGAACTGCTCCTCGACGAACACGGGAAGGACCTGGACGTTCACGCCGCCCGCCCGCAACTCGGGCAGCCAGAAATCGGCGAAGTGCTCCGGCCGGCCGCGGTGGTCGAAGTGGTCGACCAGCAGGATCAGGTCGTTGTGCAGGTCGACGACCAGGGCCTCGTCGTTCGGCGCCGTCATCGGTCAGATCCAGGCAAACAACGTCGCATCATCATGGGTCGATTGTTGGGGCAACCAACCACCCGGCGCAAGGGTTAGACCTATGTCCATAGGTCGAACTTGCTGCTAGCGTGGCGACCTCCCAGTGCCGGCCGAGGTCTGGAGGACCAGGTGAACGACGCCACGCCGATGACGATCCTCGCGGGAACCGTGCTCTCGATGACCGATCGCGGGGTGCTGCGGGACCAGGCGATCACGGTGGCCGACGGCCGGATCACCCGGGTCGCGCCCCGCGCCGAGCAGCAGATCACCGGGCGGGTCGTCGACTGGCGGGACCGCACGATCCTGCCCGGGCTGGCCGACTGCCACGTGCACGTCGAGGACCGGGCCGACATGCTCGGCTACCTGGCGCACGGCGTCACGCTCGTGCGCAACATGCGCGGCAAGCCGTGGCACCTGGCCTGGCGCCGGCGGGTCGCCGAGGGCACCGAACTCGGGCCCTACCTGGTCACCAGCACCGCCATGGCCGACGGCCGGGGTGCGCCCGGCACGACCGTGTGGCCGGATTCGGCCCAGATCACCGATCGCGCCAGTGCGCACGCCGCGGTGAACCGGTGGGCCGAGCTCGGGTACCAGCAGGTCAAGGCGTATCAGTGGCTGTCCGGCGAGGCGCTCGAGGGCCTGGGCGAGGCCTGCCGCGACACCGGGATGGCACTGGTCGGGCACTGCCCGCAGGCGCTCACCGTCCACCAGGCGATCGACCGCGGCCAGACCGGGTTCGAGCACCTGAACAACTACGAGTACGGCTCGCTGCGCCCGGCCGCCCAGGAGCGGCTCGACGCGTTCTTCGCACAGGGGTTCAGCTACGGACGCGGCCGGAACCGGTTCTCCCCCGAGGCCGCCCAGGCCGCGTCGGACATCGACGACGACAAGATCGCGGCCCTGGCCCAGCGGATGGCCGCCGAGAACATCACCTCCTGCCCCACGCTGATCGTCCTCGACCGCCTGCTCGGGCACCGCGACTTCACCGAGCCGCGACTGCGTCTCACCGATCCCGTGCTCGCCCGGACGTGGCGGTCCGAGAACGACTTCCGCGTCCAGGCCCTGACGCCCGACGAACTGCAGGGCACCGCCGACCTCTTCCACGAGCGCAGCCGGCGCATCCTCGCCGCGCTCCGGGACGCCGGCGCGCCGGTCCTGGTCGGCACCGACACCCACAACGCGTTCGTCTTCCACGGGTCCTCGCTGGTCGAGGAGCTGGAGCTGATGACCGGCGCCGGGTACACGAGCGCCGAGCTCGTGCGCCTGGCCACCCGGGGCGCGGCGGACTATCTCGGCCTGACCGACCGCGGCCGCGTCGACGCCGGGTTCGTCGCGGACCTGGTGGCGGTCACCGGCGACCCGCACGCGTCGGTCACCGCGCTGAAGGACCCGGCCGCCGTCGTCGTGGGCGGGACGGTGCTGGAACGCCCGCAGCTGGACGCCCTGCTCGACGAGGTCGAGGCGCTGGTCCACGCCGAGCCGGACCGCGCGCGGCTCCGGCCGGTCGAGCCCGGTGAGCGGCTCGTCGGCGACTTCGAACGGAGCAACTTCGGGCAGTTCGAGGCCGCCACGAGAATCTCCTCCCGCTCGGACAACGGCACGACCACCTGGCGCGAGCAGGTCGCGACCCGCCACGGCGTCGAGACGCGCACGGCCGTCATCGACACGGCCGGGTACCTGGTCTCGGCCGACGTCGAGCGGCATCGCGAGGAGGGAGTCGACGTGGCGTCGGTGCGCCGCGACGGCGATCGCTACACCGTCCGCTGGTCGGTCCTGGACGGCTCGGAGCTCGACGTCGAGATCGGCGGGCCGCTGCTGCCCGGCGCCGACCTCGGGGTGAGCGCCCTGCTGGCGGCGGTCCGACGCGCCCAGGACCAGGACGAGGACCAGGGCCGGTGGCCGGTGCTGTCGCTGCGGGCCGGCCTGGCCAACGGCCTCCCACCCGTCCCGGGGACGCTGGAGCGCGACGGCGACGAGCTGGTGCAGCGCACCACCGACGCCGTCGTCCGGATCGCCGGCGACGTCGCCGGCGAGCACACGGTGCAGGCGCCCATGACCCAGCTGGCCCACCGCCGCGCGGGCGACTGACGTACGCCCCCGGGGGCGTCGTCACGCGCGCCGGGTGCGCCTCACGAGTCACGACGGCGACCCAGCCGACTTCACCAGCCAGAACCACGCGAACAGCCCGAAACGCGACTGCGGCTGTTGACGCCGACGCCCGACGCCACGCAGGGCTGTGCCCGCACTCCCCCGTCCCCTGACAGCTGCCCGTTCCTGGGCCGCAGGTGGACGGCCCACGTCGCTCCGCGCGCCCGATGTGTCCACGGCCACTATCCCCATGCCTTGCCAGTAGTGATTATGGCCTAGTTCAATAGGCCATAATCACTACTCGGGAGGCCGCCGTGACCACGGACACTTTTTGGGCCGATGTGGAGGACCACCTGGTCCGATACATCCCGGCGTTCACGCCGCGCGTCATCGAACGCGCCGCCGGTTCGTACGTCTACGACACCGACGGGAACGCGATCCTCGACTTCACCTCGGGCCAGATGAGCGCGGTGCTCGGCCACTCGCATCCGGAGATCGTGAGAGCGGTCTCGGAGTGCGTCGGCTCGCTGGACCACCTGTTCAGCGGGATGCTGAGCCGGCCGGTCGTGGAGCTGGCGAAGCGCCTCTCACAGACGTTGCCCGAGAACCTCACCAAGATGCTGCTGCTGTCCACGGGCGCGGAGTCGAACGAAGCCGCGATCAAGATGGCCAAGCTCTTCACCGGCAGGTACGAGATCGTCTCGTTCGACCGTTCGTGGCACGGCATGACGTCGGGCGCGGCGGCGGCGACGTTCTCCGCGGGCCGGCGTGGATACGGCCCGACGATGCCCGGCAACTTCGTCCTCCCGACGCCGAACGCCTACCGCTCGACCTTCCGCAACCAGGACGGGTCGTACGACTGGGAGTCCGAGCTGGAGTACGGGTTCGCCATGGTCGACGCCCAGTCCACCGGGTCGCTGGCGGCCTGTCTCGTCGAACCGATCCTCTCCTCCGGCGGCGTCATCGAGCTCCCCGAGGGCTATCTCGCCCGGCTCAAGCAGCTGTGCGAGGCGCGCGGGATGCTGCTGATCCTCGACGAGGCCCAGACCGGCCTCGGGCGGACCGGCCACATGTACGCCTTCGAGCGCGACGGCGTCGCCCCCGACATCCTGACGCTCTCGAAGACGCTCGGCGCCGGGCTGCCCGTCTCCGCGGTGATGACGAGCGCCGAGATCGAGCAGGTCTGCGCCGAACGCCGGTACCTCTTCTACACGACCCACGCCTCCGACCCGCTCGCGGCGGTGGTCGCGTCGACGGTCCTCGACGTCATCGAGCGCGACGGCCTCGTCGAACGCGCCGCCAAGCTGGGCCAGCAGCTCACCGATCGCCTCCTGGCCCTTCGTGACACCCACGAGGTCGTGGGCGACATCCGGGGCCGGGGCCTGCTCCAGGGCATCGAGCTGGTGGCCGACCGGGCGAGCCGGGCGCCGGCGGACGCCCTCGGCGCGACCGTCACCGCGGCCTGCCTGGAGCGGGGCCTGCACATGAACATCGTGCAGCTGCCCGGGATGGGCGGGATCTTCCGGATCGCTCCGCCGCTCACCATCAGCGAGGACGAGCTGCACGCCGGCATCGACATCCTCGGCGACGCACTCGCCGCCGCCACCGAGCAGAACGGAGCCGGGTGACATGCGCATCGGCATCCCGAAGGAAGTCAAGGACAACGAGTTCCGGGTGGCGATCACCCCGGCCGGTGTCGACGAGCTGACCCGGCGGGGCCACGACGTGTTCGTCGAGCGCGACGCCGGGGCCGGCTCGTCGATCGGCAACGACGCCTACGTCGCGGCCGGCGCGAAGATCCTCGACGGCGCCGACGACGTCTGGGGCGGCGCCGACCTGGTGCTCAAGGTGAAGGAGCCGGTCGCCGCCGAGTACCACCGCCTGCGCGAGGGCCTGGTGCTCTTCACGTATCTCCACCTGGCGGCGGACCGTCGGCTGACCGAGCGGTTGCTCGCCGCCGGCGTCACCGGCATCGCCTACGAGACGGTGCAGCTGCCGTCGGGCGCGCTGCCGCTGCTCTACCCCATGTCGGAGGTCGCCGGGTGCCTCGCGCCTCAGGTCGGCGCCTACCACCTGATGAAGCAACAGGGCGGGCAGGGCGTGCTCATGGGTGGGGTCGGCGGAGTGGCCAACGCCAAGGTCGTCATCATCGGAGCCGGCGTCAGCGGCCAGAACGCCGCGAACATCGCGCTCGGCATGGGCGCCGACGTCACGCTGCTGGACGTCGACCTGGACAAGCTGCGGCTGACGTTCTGGCGCTACGAGAACCGGGTCCGCGGGCTGGCCTCCACCAAGCTCGCGATCGAGGAGCAGGTCCGGCAGGCCGATCTCGTCATCGGCAGCGTCCTCATTCCCGGCACCGCCGCCCCCAAGCTGGTCACCAACGACCTCGTCGCTCGGATGAAGCCCGGATCGGTGCTCGTCGACATCGCGATCGACCAGGGCGGCTGCTTCGAGGACTCCCGTCCCACCACCCATGCCGACCCCGTGTTCCAGGTGCACGGCTCGACGTTCTACTGCGTCGCGAACATGCCGGGCGCGGTGCCGAAGACCTCGACGCAGGCCCTCGCCAACGCGACGCTCCCCTACATCGTCGCGCTGGCGAGCAAGGGCTGGCGTCAGGCGCTGGCCGACGACCACGCACTGCGCCTGGGGCTCAACACCCACGCGGGCCGGCT
Organism: Jiangella endophytica; assembly: GCF_003427025.1. GTDB lineage: Bacteria > Actinomycetota > Actinomycetes > Jiangellales > Jiangellaceae > Jiangella > Jiangella endophytica. The sequence goes on along the minus strand of NZ_QVAI01000016.1, from coordinate 124,504 downwards.
CCACTACGGGCCCGTCGGCGAGGCGCACGGCATCGAATCCGCGGAGTTCGACGCGGCGCTGGTCTGAGCGTCACCACCCGCCGCGGACCTCGCTCAGCGCCTCGTCGAGGATCCGCAGACCCGCCCGCACCTCGTCGGCCGTCGTCGTGAGCGGTGGCACCAGATGGACCCGGTTGCCGTTGCCGAGAGCCAGCAGGCCACGTTTCCTGGCCGCGGCGAGCAGCGCGGCCAGCACCTCGGCGCCGTCGCCACCGGCCGACACCAGCGGCTCGCGGGTGACCGCGTCCCGGACCAGCTCCACCGCCCAGAACACGCCGGCGCCGCGGACCTCGCCGATCCAGTCGTGGGCGGCCGCGAGCCGCCGGAGCCCGGGGCCGAACACCTGCTCGCCCAGCGCGGCCGCGTGCTCCACGATCCGGTTCTGCTCCATGACCTGGATGGTGGCGACCGCGGCGGCGCAGGCGAGCGGGTGCCCGGAGTAGGTGAGGCCCCCGGGGTACACGCGCTCGGTGAACGTCCGGTAGATCGCGTCGCTGATGGCGACCCCGCCCAGCGGGACGTAGCCCGAGTTGACCCCCTTCGCGAAGGTGAGCAGGTCGGGCACCACGTGGTCGCGCTCGATCGCGAACCAGCTGCCGCTGCGGCCGAACCCGGCCATGACCTCGTCGGCGATGAGCACGATGCCGTGGGTGTCGCAGAGCTCGCGCACGCCCGCGAGGTAGCCGGCCGGCGGCACGAGGATCCCCGCGGTTCCCGGGATCGGCTCGAGGATGATCGCGGCGATCGTCGACGGGCCTTCGAGGAGGATCACCTGTTCCAGGTGCGCCAGGGCGCGGTCCCGCTCGTCCTCCTCCGTCGTGGCGTCGAACGCGCTGCGGTAGAGATACGGCCCGAAGAAGTGCACCGTGCCGGTCGAGCCGTTGTCGTTGGGCCACCGTCGCGGGTCGCCCGTCACGTTGACGGCCAGCTGGGTGCCGCCGTGGTAGGAGCGGTACGTCGACAGGACCTTGTGCCTGCCACTGTGCAGCCGAGCCATGCGGATGGCGTGCTCGTTGGCGTCGGCGCCGCCGTTGGTGAAGAAGATCCGGTCGAGGTCGCCCGGCGTGTGCGACGCGATCAGGTGGGCGGCCGCCGATCGCGCCGCGTTGGCGTACCCGGGCGCGACCGTGCACAGCCGGGCCGCCTGGTCCTGAATCGCCTGGACGACGACCGGATGCTGGTGGCCGAGGTTGGTGTAGACCAGCTGCGACGTGAAGTCGAGCAGCCGGTGGTCGTCGCGATCCCACACGTACGAGCCGGCAGCCCTGGTGATGACGACGGGCTCGAGGCCTCCTTGGGCGGACCAGGAGTGGAAGACGTGTGCGCGGTCGAGCTCGTAGACGCGGTCCGGGTCGGCGTCCAGGCCGTAGGTCTCAGACATTGCGCGGGAACCCCAGCTCGAGACCGCCGCCGGAGCGATCGGCCGGATCGACCCAGCGCGTGGTGACCACTTTGGCGCGGGTGAAGAAGTGGACGCCTTCGCTGCCGTGGGCGTGCGTGTCCCCGAACAGCGACCGCTTCCAGCCCCCGAACGAGTAGGAGGCGACGGGGACGGGGATCGGCACGTTGACGCCGATCATCCCCACCTGGACGTCGCGCTCGAAGCGGCGGGCGGCGCCGCCGTCCCTGGTGAAGATCGCCGTCCCGTTGCCGTACTCGTTGGCGTTGATCAAGGCGACCGCCTCGGCGTAGGAGGCCACCCGCACCACCGACAGGACCGGCCCGAAGATCTCCTCGGTGTAGATGTCCATCTCCGGGCCGACGTGGTCGAACAGCGTCGGACCGAGCCAGAAGCCGGCGCTGTCGCCGCGAGGCCGCAGCTGCCGGCCGTCGATGACCAGCTCGGCGCCGGCGGCCTCGCCCGAGGCGACGAGGCCGGCGACCCGGGTGCGGTGCGCCTCGGTGATCAGCGGGCCCAGGTCGGCTTCGCGCGCGGCGGACGCCTCCGACGCGGCGCGGCTCCCGTCGCCGACCACCAGGGTCCTGGTGCGGGCGGCGATGCGCGCGACCAGCTCGTCGCCGACCGGGTCCACCGCGACGAGCACGCTGATCGCCATGCACCGCTCGCCCGCGCTGCCGTAGCCGGCGCTGACCGCGGCGTCGGCGGCCAGGTCCAGGTCCGCGTCGGGGAGGACCACCATGTGGTTCTTCGCCCCGCCCAGCGCCTGCACCCTCTTGCCATGACGACCGGCCACCTCGTAGACGTGCTCGGCGACGGGGGTCGAGCCGACGAAGCTGATGGCGGCGACGTCCGGCGACCGGAGCAGCGCGTCGACCGCGACCTTGTCCCCCTGCAGCACGTTGAAGACGCCGTCGGGCAGGCCGGCCTCCTTCCAGAGACCGGCGATCCAGACGGCCGCGGAGGGATCCTTCTCACTGGGCTTCAGCACCACCGCGTTGCCCGCGGCGATGGCGATCGGGAAGAACCACATCGGCACCATGGCCGGGAAGTTGAACGGGCTGATGATCCCCACCACGCCCAGCGGCACCCGCTTGGAGTGCACGTCGACACCGGTCGACGCATTCTCGGTGTGGCTGCCCTTGAGCAGGTGCGAGATGCCGCAGGCGAACTCCACGACCTCCTGCCCGCGGGCGATCTCCCCCAGGGCGTCGCTGTGCACCTTGCCGTGCTCGGCGGTGATCAGCTGGGCGAGCTCGTCCTTGCGGCGGTCGAGCAACTCACGAAACGCGAAGACGACCTGGGTACGGCGCGCCAGCGAGGTCTCCGCCCACGCCCGCGAGGCTGCCCTCGCGCTCGAGATGACGGCCTGCGCGTCCTCGGCGCCGGCCAGGGCCACGCGGCCGGAGACCTGGCCCGTGGCGGGGTTCGTGACGTCGGCCCAGCGGCCCGAGACGCCGTCGAACGTCGCACCGTCCTTCCAGTGCGTGATCGGCTTCGGCACTGTTCTTCCCTTCGACGTCGGTCACGGCATCCTGGCCCTGATCGGCACCGCCGCACCCCGTCACTCTGTAGGGTTTGCGTGAGTTGCCGAACGTTCTGTCGGATGAGGAGCGATCCCTCGTGGGCGTGCTGACCGTGGCCGACGTCCTCGCCATGCCGGCGGTCCGCGGTGCCGGTCCGCGCGTGCTGGCCGGCGCGGCCCGGCTGCACGCCCCGGTGCGCTGGGTGCACTCGGGCGAACTGCCCGACATCGGGCCGCTGCTGCGCGAGGGTGACCTCCTGCTCAGCACCGGCATCGCGATGCCCGCCACCGACGAGGGCCTCAGACAGGTGGCGGCCAGCCTGTCGGAGAGCGGGGCGGCCGGCCTCGTGATCGAACTCGGGCGGCGCTGGAACGTCCTGCCGCGAGCGCTGGTCGAGGCCTGCGACGAGCATCGGCTTCCCCTGGTCGCCCTGGTCCGGGAAGCGCGCTTCGCCACGCTCGCCCAGGCGGTGGGCGAGCGGATCGTCGACGAGCAACTCGCCGAGCTGCGCGAGACCCAGCGCGTGCACGACACGTTCACCGAGCTGGGCATCGCCGAGGCGGGCCCGGAGGAGATCCTCGAAGCCGCGCAACGCCTGGCCGGCGCCGCGGTGATCCTCGAGAGCGACCAGCACCACGTCCTCGACTACCGTCCCGGGGCCCACGACATCTCGTCGGACCTCGCCGACTGGGCCAGGACGTCGGCCTCGATGGCGCTCGACGGCCGGACGGCATGGGACGGCGAACGCGGCTGGCTGATCACCCGCGTGGGCAAGCGCGACCGCGGCTGGGGGCGGCTCGCCGTCCAGAGCCGCACCACGCCGTCCAAGCGCCAGGTCGCGATCGTCGAGAGAGCGGCGGCGGCGCTCGCACTCCATCGGCTCCATGACCGGCAGCGCGACAACGTCGTACGCCGCACCCACCACGAACTGCTCCTCTCGCTGCTCGCCGACCCGGCCGCCGAGGAGGTGCTGCGCCGCTGCGAGCTGGCCGGCCTTCCGGTGCTGCGCCGGCAGTTCGTCGGCCTGACGCTCCGGCCGATCGTCGCCGTGCCGGCCACCGACACACCTCGTCGGCACCACCTCGACGAGATCACGACCGCCGTCGTCCACACCGCGCACGAGGCGCGCGTGCCCGCGCTCGTCAGCGACATCGAGGGCGACGTCAGAGTGCTGCTGTCCCTTCCCCTCTCCGCCGATCCCGAACGTGTCGTCGACGACCTCGCGGCCCGGGTGCGCCGCCGCCAGAACGTCGTCGTCGGCGTCGGCCTCACCACCGTGCGCACCGGCGACATCGACCGGACCCTCCAGGAGTCCCGGCAGGTGGCCGGCTCGGCCGGCAACGGCAGCGACACCCACGGGGGTGTCTACCGCCTCGACGACGTCCACCTGCGCGGCCTGCTCGCCATGCTGGCCGACGACGACCGTGTGCGGGTCTTCGTCCGGCGCGAGCTCGCGGCGCTGCGGGAGCACGGCACTCTCCTGGACGCCGTCCGGGCGCTGCTCACCCACCCGACCAGCAAGTCCGACGCCGCCGCCAGCCTCCACGTCTCGCGTCCGGTCTTCTACGACCGCCTCGCCCGGGCGGCGCGGCTGCTCGGCGCCGACCTCGACGACCCCGACACCCGGGTCTCCCTCCACGTCGCCCTGATCGCCGCCGATCGGGCGTAGGGTCTGCACGCGACACCGCAGCCAGCAGTGCTCGAGCTCGCCCCGGGGGGCGCGGAGATGCCGAGCGGGACGCCTGACGAGCAGGCCGGCCGGCACGGAGTCGCGCGAGTTCACCTGGAACGGTGTCGCTTTCAGCACCGCCTGACGCTGCGACACGGCCACCCATGGCGGCCGAAGGACGTCCGCGACATCGCCACCCTCCGGGGGCTGGCCGCACGGCCGCCTCGGGCGGTCTGAGTCGCCCGCCGAGGCGGTCCTCGCCGGCGCCCAGCAGCCCCGGGATGGTGGGGCGACCCAGCGGTCGCACAGCCCTTGTCCACATCCATGCAACCTGCGGACCGCCCTATGGCGTCTACACATTGCGGTGCCAATGCAACAGGACCGGCAAGAGACGACTTCCAGCTCGTTGACGCCATATCAGCAGGCGAATTACTGGGCACAATCGTGGGGGCGATGTGAACGACCTCTCGGCGCGCGGCATCGTCGTGACCGTTCCCGGACACGACGATGCCGGCCCGGAGTCGCCTCCCGCCGGGAGCCGGCCGGCGGCTCGGCGAGCGCCCGGCTCCCGACTCCGCGGAGAGGGCCTCCACGCAGCTCTGGCCTCGGCAGTCGCGGCGGCTGCCTTCGTGACCAGCGGGGTGGCGCGGGGCACCTATCCGTTCGGGGACGTGTCGCGGAGCACGAACGACCTGGGCCAGCAGTTCGTCCCAATGCACGCGCATTTCCGCGGCCTTCTGACGGGCGCGGCCGATGGTGACCTCTGGTTCAATTGGGCGAGCGGGTTCGGCGTCCCGTTCGTCGGCGACTTCATGACCTACCTGGGGACCGCGTTCTCGTGGATCACGGTCCTTTTCCCCGCGGCGCGCATCGACCTCGCGGTGTATGTCATCACCGTGGCCGGTCTCGCGCTGGCGGCCGCCGCGATGACCGTGTACCTGCGGCGCCTGCGCCCGGACGGGCCGGTGTGGCTGGCCGTGCTCGCCGGCGCGTCGTACGCGACCTGCGGCTGGGCCATCGACGACGCGGCCTATGTGACGACGTGGATGGCCGGGCTGGTCGCCTTCCCCGTTCTGCTGCTCGTGGCCGAGTGGGTGATGGCGAGGCCGTCGATGGCCTCGCTGGCCGTGGGGCCGCTCGTCGTCGCCCTGTTGTGGACGTCGAACTACTACACCGTCTACATGGCCACGCTCGGCGCGGCCGTCGTCACGCTGGCCCGGCTGTCATCGGCGTCGACGCTCTCGTGGCGGGCCCGGTCCGCGTCGGCGGCCCGCGCGGCGTTCGTCCTCCTCGCCGGCATCGGTCTCGCCGCGCCGCTGCTGGTGCCGACGTTCCGGGCGGTGCAGGTCGCCCAGCCCAGCCCCGAGACCGAGTTCGTGGCGGTGTCGTGGCAGGACTTCCTGTCGCGGCTGCTGCCGGGCACGGAGGGCGTCGGGCTCAGCCCCGGCCTCGCGGTCGGCACCCTCATGCTGCTGCTCGCGCTGAGCCTCCCGTTCAACCGCGGGGTGCCGGCCCGGGACCGGATCGTCTGGACCGCGGCCGTCGCACTGACCACGCTGAGCCTGCAGCTCCCGCTGGCCCACGCGATCTGGCACGGTTTCGACACCCCCAACGGAAGCGCCTACCGCCAGGCGTTCGTCGTCGCGGGGATGCTGGTCATCGCGGGGTGGCTGTCCGCCTCCTCGGGACTGCGCAACGCCGCAGCCGTGGTCGCGCCGCTGATCGCGGTCGCGGTGCTCTACGTGGCGGTCGACGACCATCGCTCACTCACGCCGACGACTCGCGTGGTGGTCCCCGTCGTCGCCGTCCTCTTGCTGGTGGCCGGGCTGCTGCTCCGATCCTCCGGGCGCTCCCCCGAGCGGCTGCTCCGCGGGCGCATCGCGATCGCGAGCATCGTCGCCGTGGTCGTCGCCGAGATGGTGGCGGCCGCCGTCGCCGTCGACGCCCGCCGATCCGAGCACCTCTACGCCTTCCCGACCTGGGGCGAGCGGCATCAGGAGGTGCGTGACCTGGTGCGATCCGCCGACGACTGGCCCGACGCCAGGACGAGTCCGGGCCGGTTCCTCACCGTCAACGATCCGCTGCTCCTGGGCGGCCAGAGCGGGCTGTACTACTCGAGCACGATGCCGAGCGCGGTGTCGGCGGTGCTGACCGGCTTCGGGTTCGGCTACAGCGGCTACGGCCGCGCGCTGGTCGACCCGCAGAGTCCGGCCGTCGACGCGGCGTTCTCGGTGGCCCACCGGGTGGTCGACGGCGGCGCCGGACTCGTGGTCGACGACCGGCCGGCGGCACCGCTGGTCACCGTCCGTCCCGCCGATCCGTGGCAGTCGGCCGATCCGGCGCCCTTCGGACCGCAGGAGACCGCCCTGGGCGCCGACCTCTACGAGGTGCCGGACATCGTCGTCGACGGGCCGCCCGAGGTGCACCGGCCCGTCCGGCCGAACGGCGACATCGCGCTGGTCCTGCCGGCCGGTGCCGAAGGCCCGTTCACGGTCCGCCTCCAGGGCAGCTGCAGTCCCGGTGACGAGGTCTACCTCAATGCGCCGTCGCTCGTGGGCGACGTCCAGGTCGACGGCGCATGGGTGCCGATGCTCGCCCCGGAGGCCAGGCGCCCCGGTCTCTACATGACGGCTCCGATGCGGCGGGTGGGCGTCGCCGGGCCCGACGGCGCCGTCGACGTGCCGGTGCGGGTCACGGCGGCGACCCGGATTCCGGGCTCCGCGCTCGGGTGCCTCGATCCGGCTGCCTTGACGACGGCGGTCACCGGCCTCGCCGCCGCCGGCCCGACATCGGTCGACGTCGGGGGACACAGCGTCGACGTCGGGCTCGAGGCGTCCGACGAGGCGCGGACGCTCGTCCTCGCCGTCGTGCGCGTCCCCGGCTGGCGCTGCGCCTCCGGCGACGGGGCCGCGCGGACACCGGGCACGCTCGCCGGCCTGATGGCGGTCACCGTCGCTCCGGGCGACGTGGCGGTGTCGTGTTCCTTCCGCCCACCGGGGCTCCGCCTCGGCCTCGCCATCGGGGCCGCCGCGTTGTCGTCGCTCCTGGCCGGCGTCGCGGTGCTGGCGTTCCTGCGTACTCGCCGGCCGCAACATCAGGGGGAATCCGCATGATCACCTCGATCGTCGTGCCGTGCTACGGGGAGGCGGACGGGCTGCCGATCCTTCACGCACGGCTGGCCGCGATGTCGGAGACCGTCGAGACGGACATGGAGTTCGTCTTCGTCGACGACGGCAGCACCGACGACACACCCGCGGTGCTCCGCAAGCTCGCGGAGTCCGACGCTCGCGTGAAGTACATCGCGCTCAGCCGGAACTTCGGCAAGGAGGCCGCCATGCTGGCCGGCCTGCGAGCGGCCCGCGGCGACGCCGTCGTCATCATGGACGCCGACCTGCAGCACCCACCGGAGCTGGTCCCCCGGCTGCTGGAGGAGCACCGGGCCGGCGCCGACCAGGTGGTGGCGCGGCGGGACCGCACCAACGACTCTCCGCTTCGGCGGACGCTCAGCCGCTTCTACTTCCGGGCGGTCAACTCCGTCGTCGACGTTCGGCTGGTCGACGGAGAGGGAGACTTCAGGTTGCTCAGCCGGCGTGCGCTCGACGCGCTGCTCAGCCTGACCGAGTACAACCGGTTCTCCAAGGGTCTGTTCGCGTGGATCGGGTTCCCGGTCGCCGTCGTGCCGTTCCAGAGCGGAGTGCGCGAGCACGGCAGATCGTCGTGGTCGCTCGAGAGCCTGGTGAACTACGGCGTCGACGGCATCCTCTCGTTCAACAGCAAGCCCCTGCGCTCGGCCATCCATGCCGGCGTCCTCCTGGTGCTCGGTTCGGTCGCCTATCTCGTCTGGCAGATCGTCAACGCGGTCACCGCCGGGGTGGAGACGCCCGGGTACCTGACGTCGATCGCGGCCATCATCGGCCTGGGCGGAGCCCAGATGATCCTGCTCGGCATCATCGGGGAGTACGTCGGCCGGATCTTCCTGGAGTCCAAACGCCGGCCGCACTTCATCGTCAAGGAATCGAACCTCGATCCCCCGCGTCAACCGCGATGATCGGACAGGTTCTGCGATTCGTCGTCGTCGGCGGTGTCAACACAGCGACCTACTACGGCTTGTATCTCGTGCTGCGGCAGTGGATCGGGTACCTGCCGGGGCACGTCGTCGCCTTCGTGCTCTCCACCATCGGGTCGTTCTTCCTCAACGCGCTCTTCACCTATCGAGTCAGGCCGACGCTGCGGCGGTTCCTCCTCTTCCCGCTGTCCACCGTGGCCAACTTCGTCGTGACGACGGCCGGTGTCGTCCTGCTGATCGAGTACGCCGGGCTGGACGAACGGGCGGCCCCGCTCGTCGCCGCTGTCGTCGCCATACCGGTCACCTTCGTCGTGGCGCGCCGTCTTCTGGTCGGACGGCCGGGCGGCGCCGCGGGCCCCTGGTCAGCGGTGCGGGGGCCGTCACGGCAGTAGGCTTGCGTGGTGCGACCGCTGCGGTTCCTCATCGACTCCGGACCGGACGGACGCCGCGACCACCGCGCCATGGTCGCCGACGACGTGCCGACGGCCTGACCAGGTCGGCGGATCCCCGATGGACGGCGCGGCCGCACGAGCTGACCGCATGGTGCGTGCGGTCGTCGACGATCCGGTGCGCAGGCGCGCACTGGCGGCGGCCTTCTACGAGGGCGGGCCCGCGCATGGCTCGACGTGGCGCTATCGACGCGCCGAGCTCTCGTTCATGGACTGGCAGCTGCGTCGCGGTGTTCTCGCGCCCATGACCGCGACCCGGCCGGGCAGCGTCTGGTGGCGGGCGGTCAACGCGCGCCTGCTCCGTGACACGTGGGAAGCACATCACCTGGTGCTGGGTGCCGATGGTCAGCCGAGCCGGCCGGCGGTGGCCCGGTGGCTGGTCTTCCTCGACCACCCCTCGCCCCGGTCGTGGTACCGGGCGCACAACGCCAGCATCTCGTCGGCCTATCTGGAGTACCGCGAGCTCGCCCGGACCGAGTTGCCGCTCGAGCGGTTCTTCATGGACGTCACCCTGGCCCGTCTCCTGTTCGTCCACAGTGTGCTCCTGAATCCGCGGCTGGCACTCGGGCGGTACTTCTGGCCCATCGGGAGGTTCGCCGGTGATCCACGGTCGCGAAGCGTCGACACGTACCTGTCGTTGCGCAACGTCCTGCCCGACGACTACCCGCTGGGCGACCAGCTGATCGCCGAGGTCCTCGATGCCGAGAACTTCTGGGGCCGGCTCATCGACTACGGCGTCCTGCTGCCCCGCCTCCAGGAGCTCTACGAGTTCGCCGCCGATGACCTCTCCCACGACCACCTGCGCGACTTCGTGGCGGACGGCTGCCCGGCCTACGCCTGGCCACGGGATCAGGCGCACGTCTGGACGCAGCGCAGGTACCGCCGTCTGGGATCCGTCGTGCGACGCCTGACCACGCCCTAGATGAGCGAGCCCGATTGTCGGTGATCGTGTTCCGAATCGGGCCCGGAACCATGATCATGGCGCTGTTCGTATCGCCAGAGCAGCAACAACAGCGCCATGACCCTGGCCCACGTGACAGGTCCCTCAGCTGGTTGCCCCCGGCGGTGAGGCGCGGAGAGAGCGCTCGGGCGAGCATGGCGACCTCCTCGCGCCGAAGCCCTGGCACCCCTCGAGGCGGACGGCCCGACCGGGACGTTCCAGGACGAGGCCGGGAACTGCACTGGTAGACGCTCCGGTCACACGGCGGCAGGCCGATCGGTACCGGGATCGCGCCGTACCGGCGATCGCGCCGTCCGCCGGCGGTCCCACGAGGACAGGATGATCAGGGTCTTGGTGCCGACGACGTTCTCGAGTCGCCGTATCGTGTTGATGACCGAATGCAGATGCTCGACGTTGTCCACGGTGAACCGCACGAGCACGTCGGGATCGCCGGCGACCACGAAGTACTGGGCGATCTCGGGGATCCGCTGCGCGATCGGCTCCATGCTGTCGCCGCTGGTCTCACCGCTGAGCCGCACCTCGGCGAAGGCGTCCAGCCCGCCGACCGCCGCTTCGTCGACGACGGTGACATAGCGCTGGATGGTGCCGCTCGCCTCGAGTCGCGCGATGCGACGGCCGGTCGCGGCACTGGAGAGGCCGACGACCCGCCCGATCTCGCTCACGGGCATCCGGGCGTTGTCCCGCAGCAGATCGATGATCCGACGATCGAGACCGTCCACGTGGCCTCCCCTGGTGAGTTGTGCGCGAAACGTCACGAACGATACCGCCAGCCCCCACCATGCGCACCGATTCCGCGTCGTGCGAGATTCTGATGCGCCTTTGTTGCGTGGAGCGGAGGCCGTTGGGACTCTACCGCTGATCGGAGGACTGGAATGCGACTGCTCGACGTGCCAGAGGAGCTCACGGCGCAGCGACTGGTGATCTGCTCGGACCCTGACACCGGACTCCGCGCCGTGATCGCCATCGACGACACCACGCTGGGACCCGGATTCGGCGGCGTCCGCATGCGCCACTACCCGACCGTCGGTCGCGCGATCGACGAGGCGCAGCGGCTCGCGGCGGCGATGACCGTCAAGAACGCGTTGGCCGCGATCCCGTACGGCGGCGCCAAGTCGGTCGTGCTGACCGGCGAAGGCCGGCCCGACCGGGTGCGGCTCATGCGGCGCTTCGGGCAGTTCGTGGCCGAGTTGAGCGGCGCGTACCTGCCCGGCGTCGACATGGGCACGACTCCGGCCGACATGCGGCTCATGGCGGAGGTGGGCGCCGACACCACGTGCGCCGACGAGGACCCGGCTCCGTGGACGGCGGCCGGAGTGTTCCACGCGATCTCCAGCGCGGTGCGCTTCGAGCTGGGTGCCGACTCACTCGCAGGAGTCCGGGTGCTGGTCCAAGGGGTCGGGCAGGTCGGCGAGGCCCTCGCACACCAGCTGGTCGCCGCCGGGGCGCTCGTGGACGTCTCGGACGTCGACGCCGCCCGCGCCACGCGCGTCGCGGCGGCGGTCGGAGGAGCGGTGGTCGACGTCGACCGGGCCCTGACCCACCGGTGCGACGTCCTCGTCCCGTGCGCGGTCGCCCGGGTCCTGACCCGCGACACCATTCCCGGCCTGCGCTGCTCCATCGTCGCCGGCGCTGCCAACGACACGCTCGACGACCCGGGGTGCGCGGACCTGCTGGCCGCCGCGCGGGTCCTGTTCGTCCCCGACTTCGTCGCGAACGCCGGCGGCGTCCGGTTCGTCCACGTCCGCCGCGGCGGCGGGGGCGAGCAAGAGGTCGAGGCGGCCGTGGCCGAGATCGGCGGGCTGGTCACCGACCTGCTGGAGACGGCGTCGTCCACCGGCCTGACGCCGTACGCCGCGGCTCACGCTCGTGCGGTCGAGGTGCTGACCGAACGGCGCGCCGCAACGCCTCCACCCGGCGTCGCGGTTGTCGCCACGGCGGTGTCGTCGTCATGACGGATGGCCGCGCGCCGGTCCTGCACTACTACGAGACGGTCGACTCGGAGGACCCGACGGCCGTGGTCGACCTGTTCTCGGAGGACGCCGTGTATCGACGGCCCGGCTATCAGCCGATGGTCGGACGTGCGGCGCTGCTGCGCTTCTACGGCGGCGAGCGCGTCATCGCCGCGGGGCGTCACGTCATCACGCGCATCGTCCTCGACGGCCCGGCCCACGTCGCCGTCGAGGGGCGCTTCATCGGACACCTGAAGGACGGATCCCGGGTCGATCTCGGGTTCGCCGACTTCTTCACCCTGCACGACACGCTGATCGTGGAGCGGGCCACCTACTTCGAGGCCTCCGCGGTCTGAGCACCCGGCGACCGCCGTCCGGATCTCAGCCGCCGGCGATGATGCCCCGGATGACCTGGGTGGCGACGGCGATGAGGAAGGCGTTGTAGAAGAAGCTGGTGACGCTCTGGATCAGGATCACTCGCCGGACCTTCCGCGAGGCGACGGTCGCTCCCGAGCTGGCGAAGGACGTACCGACGGCGAAGGACAGGTAGAGGAAGTCGCTCAGCGTCGGGTCCTTCTCGGTTCCGGGGAAGCTGATCATGCCGGCCTCCGGCAGACGTTCGTAGACGCTCTCGTAGATCTCGGCGAATCCTGTCTGCAACAGCAGCCAGGCGACGATGACGCCGATCGAGCCCAGCAGTCCGACGATCAGTCCATGCGTGTCGCCGGTTCCCGACGAGCCGTCGGTCGTGAGGAGAACGACAGCGGACGTGACACCGGTGCCGCTGGCGGCGATGGGCAGGGACCAGGAGAGGTACTCGAGCAGCCTGCCGGGCAGAGCCCTGCTGCTGCTCGGCACGTCGCGGGTCGTCCTGTTGTGGAACGTCGTGAGGACGAGCACCAGATAGACGACGGCGACCGCCTCCCAGGCCACCAGGACCAGCAGGTACGGCACCAGCGTGTAGACGATCGCCAGCACCGAGATCGTCGTGGTGAAGGCGATGCTGATCAGGTCGTCGGCTTTCCTCAGCTGACGTGGCCGACGCTCGATGGCGGGACTGGCGGACATGGGCGTTCCTTCGTGTCGACGATCCGGCCGTTGCCGGCCGTTGCCGGTCGTTGCCGTGCCGGCAGGCTCGCACCGCTGCCGGCGCCTTCGCGTCGGTGGAAGCCCCTGATGTCCAGCGGCGGCGCCGGTCCGGTCAGGGCAGTCGCAGTTCCCTGAGCTGCCGGCGCGAGGTGATGCCCAGCTTGCGGAAGATGCTGCGCAGGTGCGCCTCGATCGTGCGCGGGCTCAGGAACAGCTCCGCGCCGACCTCCCGGGACGTCGCCCCGGTGGCCACCAGCCGCGCGATGTGCAGTTCGTGGGCGGTGAGCGCGTCGGCCGGCTGGGCGGTTCGCTTGCGCGGGTGCTCGCCGGTGGCCCGCAGCTCGCGGGCGGCACGCGCCGCGAACGCCTCGGCGCCCATCTCGGACAACAGCTCGTGAGCGGTGCGGAGCTGTTCGCGGGCGGCCTGGCGACGGCCTTCGCGGCGCAGCCACTCGCCGTAGACGAGGTGGGTGCGGGCGAGGTGGCTGACCATCCGGCAGGTTCGGAGCTGCTCGAGCGCCTCGCGGTAGTGCTCCTCGGCGACGGGCCCGGTGCTGGTCAGCGCCCGTGAGCGGGCTGCCAGCCCGAGCCCCCACCGGGTGCCGCTGGCGAGGGCCCGCGAGTTGAGCTCGTCCAGCGCATCGGCCGCGCGCTCCGGCTGGCCGGTACGGGCTGCCGCCTCGATGAGTTCGGAGTGGGCCAGGTTGCTGTGCCTCAGCTCGTCGGACTCGAACGCCCGCGCCGCGGCGGCGAGAGCCGCCGGGTAGTCGCCCAGACCGTTGTGCAGCACCGCCAGGGCGTACTGCGCCAGGGAGACCTCGGTGTCGTGCCCACGTCCGGCAGCCTCCCGGACGAAGGTCGCGTGGATCTCGGCGGTCTCCTGCGGGTGGCCGCGCCAGGCGGCGAGGATGAGCTGGGCGTGGAGCAGCGGCACAGCCGTCGTCGAGGCCGTGATCGAGGTCTGCTCGGCGGCCAGTTCGGAGGCCCGGGCGAACTCACCCGAGATCACCAGCATGACGGACCGGACGAGGAGCGCGGCGGGCAGCGTGGCCAGCGCACCGGCCTCACGGGCGAGCCGCACGTGACGGTCGGCGAGGACGTGGGCCAGCTCGTCGTCGAAGACCGCCATCGCGGTGCGGCTGGCCAGCCACAGCCAGCGGTGGCTGTCGCTGTCGCTCACGGCCCCCGCGGGTGGCTCGTGGCCGGCGAGGGCCCTCAACGCGCGGCGCAAGCCGGGTACGCCCGCCTCGTATCCTCGAGTGAAGGTCGTCACGAGGCCGTCGAGCAACAGGTCGGCCGGCTCCGGCGAGGTGGGCGGTGCCGGTGCGGCCAGGGTGGCCTCGGCCACCGCCAGCACGCCGCGGCCCGGGTCGCCGGTGACGATCGCCGCGTCGAGCGCGTCCAGGTAGGTCTCACGGGCCAGGGCCGCGTCCAGTGGGGCGAGCGCCTTGGCGGCGTCCAGCAGCATCCACGGCCCCTCGCTACCTCGGCTCAGGTGGAACGCGATCTGGGCGCGGAGCAACTCGAGGCGGGCGTGTTGCAGGGCGTCCAGCGGCCCGGCCCCGGCGATGTCCAGCAGCTCCAGGGCGGCCTCGGTCGCACCGGCCTCGTGCTTGGCGTGGGCGGCTTCGAGCGCTCGTCCCGCACGCGCGTCCGGCTCCGGGGTCAACTCGGCCGCGTGTTGCAGGAACGCGGCCGCGGCGGCCACGCCCCCGCGCGCCCGGGCCCGCCCGGCCGAGCGCTCCAGCTCCGCGGCGGCTTCCTCGTCGGTGCCCAGCACCGCCTTCGCGCGGTGCCAGGCGCGCCGATCCGGATCGGTCCGAGGATCGGTGGCGTCGGCCAGCGCGCGGTGCGCGCGGCGCTGGTCCGGGGGTGTGGCCGCACGGTAGACCGCCGAGCGCACCAGCGGATGACGGAACCGCACCCGGGTGCCGATCTCCAGCAACCCGGCGGCTTCCGCGGGCGCGGCCGCTTCGGGGGCGATCCCCAGCTGCTCGGCCGCCCGCCACAGCAGCGCCACCTCGCCGGTCGGCTCGGCCGCGGCGACCAGCAGCAGCAACCGCGTCTCGGCCGGCAGATTGCCCGAGCGGTGCCGGAAGCTGTCCTCGATGCGGCGCGGCACGCCCGGCACATCGGGCAGCTCGAACCCGCCGGCCAGTTGTGCCGGCGCGCCTCGGGGCAGCTCCAGCAGCGCCAGCGGATTGCCGCGCGCCTCGGCGACGATCCGGTCGCGCACGCCGTCGTCCAGCGGTGCGCGGACCGCGGCCGCCAGCAGCGCCCGCGCGTCGGTCTCGCCGAGCCCGTCCAGGCGCAGCTCGGGCAACCCGGCGAACGGGTGGACGTCACCGTCGGTGGGGTCGCGCAGCGCGAACACCAGCGCCATCGGCTCGGCCGCCACCCGCCGTGCCACGAAGGCCAGGACCTGCGCGGACGCCTGGTCCAGCCACTGCGCGTCGTCGACGAGGCACAGCAGCGGCCCCTCCTCGGCGACCTCCGCCAGCAGGTTGAGGGTGGCCAGCCCGACCAGGAACCGGTCCGGCGCGGCGCCGTCGCGCAACCCGAACGCCACGCCGAGGGCGGCCTGCTGCGGATCGGGCAGCGCACGCGCGCGGTCCAGCAGCGGCGCGCACAGCTGGTGCAGGCCCGCGAACGCGAACTGCGTCTCGGACTCCGCCCCGACCGAGCTCTCGACCCGGAAGCCCGCGGGGTCCGCGGTGCGGCGGGCGTGCTCGAGCAGTGCGGTCTTCCCGATGCCGGCTTCCCCGCGCACCACGAGGGCCCCGCTGCGCCCGGCCAGTGCCCGCGCGAGCAGTTGCTCGACCGCCTCGCGCTCCGCGCGCCGGCCCAAGAGGTCTGTCAGCTTCGCTCCCCGTCCGAGTCCGCACCAGACTAGGTGATTCTCACCGACGCGGACGGCACTCGCCAGACCCTGTTCGCAGCTGCGCACGGGCACCGGAGCACACACCGCTCCCGGCGCGGATCAAGCCTGCGAACGGCGGGCGAGGACATCAGGGGCTTCCACCGACGCGAAGGAGCCGTCATCGGTGCGAGCCTGCGGATACGGCAACGACCGGATCGTCGACCCGAAGGAACGCCCATGCCCGCCAGCCCTGTCATCGAGGTCGAACGCCTCAACGTCACGTACGGCGACTTCGCCGCCGTACGGGACCTGTCCTTCCAGGTCGAGCGCGGCGAGCTCTACGCGCTGCTCGGCACGAACGGGGCCGGCAAGACGTCCACCCTGGAGGTCGTGGAGGGCCACCGCTCGGCCACCTCCGGCACGGTCCGCGTCTTCGGTGAGAGCCCGCAGGACCGCCGTGCCGTGCGGCCCCGGACCGGCATCATGCTGCAGGAGAGCGGCTTCTCCCCCGACCTGACGGTGCGGGAGTCGGTGGGTCTGATCGGCGCGTTGAGCGGGAGGCAGGACGACGTCGACCGGGTCCTCGGCGTCGCCGGGCTCACCCACAAGGCAGGCACCAGGGTCGCCCAGCTCTCCGGCGGCGAGAAGCGCCGCCTGGACTTCGCCACGGCCGTGTACGGCGGGCCCGAACTGGTCATCCTGGACGAGCCGACGACCGGCCTGGACATCCAGTCCCGCGACGCGCTCTGGGCCGCCGTGGACCGGCTGCGCGACGAGGGCTCCACGATCGTGCTCACCACCCATTACCTGGAGGAGGCGCAGCAACGCGCCGACCGCATCGGGCTCATGCACCAGGGGACGTTGCGCCAGGAGGGAACGGTCGTCGAGCTGACGCGGACCCTGCCGTCGGTGATCAGCTTCGGCCTCCCGGCCGGCGCCCCCGAGCCGCCGATCGACATCTCGCGTGCCAACGGGGTCTTCCATGTCGAGACCTTCGGCCTGCAGGAGGACCTCTACCGGCTGCTGGGCTGGGCGCACGACAACGGCGTGGCCCTGCAGGAACTGCAGGCCGGCCCGACCCGCCTCGACGACGTCTTCCGCGCCATCAACCGCGACTGAGACCCCACCGCGCTTCGCCACGAGAGGAACCACGAGCATGTTCGCGATCGCTCGCAGTGAGCTGATCCAGATCTTCCGGAACCGGCTGGTCCTGGTCACCGGTCTCATCATCCCGGTCGCCATCAGCGCGTACTTCGTCTACCAGCACGAGCTCTTCGCCGACCAGGCCAGCCTCGGCTACATCGCGGCGGTCGTGGTGTTCACCGTGATGGCGTTCGGGCTCTACGCCACGTCCGTGACGACCCTGGCCTCGCGCCGGCAGAACCTGTTCCTCAAGCGGCTGCGCTCCACCGCCGCGGGCGACGCCGACATCCTCACCGGGTTGATCCTGCCGGTGACCGTCATCGCCCTGGTCCAGGTGGTCGCGATCCTGGCCGTGTTCGGCCTGGTGACCACCGCGCCGGCCGAGGTCCTGCTCCTCGCGGTGGCGATCCTGGCGACGCTGGCCATGATGGTCGGCCTGGCACTGGCCACCGCCGGGCTCACGAACTCACCCGAGCACGCCCAGGTGACCACGCTGCCGATCAGCCTGCTGGTGATCGCGGTCGCGAGCTGGGTGGGGATCGCCGGCACCGAGGACCTCACCGTGCTCAAGCGGGCGCTGCCCGGTGGCTCGGCCACCGAACTGATGGTCGACGCCTGGAACGGCGGCGTCCCCCTCGCCGACTCGCTGCCCCTGCTGGCACCCACCCTGGCCTGGGTCGTCGTCGCCATCTCGCTGGCCAGCCGCATGTTCCGCTGGGAGCCCCGCCGCTGAGGACGGCCGTTCCCGCTCGCCACACAGGGAGAGAGGAAGAGATCATGGGCTACGTCACCGCCGGGACCGAGAACAGCACCCCGGTCGAGCTCTACTACGAGGATCAGGGCGCGGGTCAGCCCGTCGTCCTCATCCACGGGTATCCGCTGAACGGTCACAGCTGGGAGCGCCAGACGCGCGAGCTGATCGCTTCCGGATACCGCGTCATCACCTACGACCGTCGCGGCTTCGGCCGGTCGTCGAAGGTCGGCACCGGCTACGACTACGACACCTTCGCCGCCGACCTGAACACCGTGCTGGAGACGCTCGACCTCCGCGACGTCATCCTCGTCGGGTTCTCGATGGGCACGGGCGAGCTCGCCCGCTACGTCTCGCGGTACGGCCACGAGCGCGTCGCGAGACTCGCGTTCCTCGCCTCGCTGGAGCCGTTCCTCGTCGCCCGCGACGACAACCCCGAAGGCGTGCCGCAGAAGGTCTTCGACGGGATCGAAGCCGCGGCGAGGGGTGACCGCTACGCCTGGTACACGCGGTTCTTCTCCGACTTCTACAACCTCGACGAGAACCTCGGCGACCGGATCAGCCAGGAGGCGGTCACCGGCAGCTGGAACGTCGCGATCTCCAGCGCGCCCGTGGCCGCCTACGCCGTCGTCTCGTCGTGGATCGAGGACTTCCGCGCCGACGTCGAGGCGGTCCGCGCGAGCGGCAAGCCGGCCCTGATCCTGCATGGCACCGCCGACAACATCCTCCCCATCGACGCGAAGGCCCGCCGCTTCCGTCAGGCCCTGCCCGAGGCGCGGTACGTGGAGATCGACGGCGCCCCGCACGGGCTGCTCTGGACACACGCCGACGAGGTCAACGCCGCGCTGCACTCCTTCCTCGCCTCGGCTCACGACTCCCCGGCACCGTCGCCGTTCATCGTCACCGGCCCACTGACGTAGGAGGCTGCGGCATGAGACCCCGGACGATCGAGCGGATCGAGAACGGCCTGATCGTCGTGTTCGCGATGACGGGAACGATCGTCATCGCCCCCGCCCAGTGGTGGTTCCCGCTGGCCGCCTTCCTCGCGTTCGATCTGTCGATCCTCGGCTACGTGCGCTCCCCCGCCACAGGAGCGGTCTGGTACAACGCCGTCCACACCCATGCCTGGTCCGCGGTTCTCGGCGTGATCGCGCTGGTGACCAGCACCTCCTCGCCGATGCTGTCGAAGTGGCTCGCTCTCGTCGCCTTCGCGTGGGCCGTGCACGTCGGCGTCGACCGGATGCTCGGCTACGGACTGAAGCTGCCGGACGCGTTCACGCACACCCACCTGGGCTGGATCGGGAAGAACCACGACAAGGGCGAACGTGTCCGCACCGGCTCCTGACACCGGTCGAACGGGCTCCGGGCCCGCTCGGCGGCGGTGGCCGTGGATCACGCTGGCGGTCGCCGGCGTGGTCGTGGTCGCCGCCGGGATCCTCACGGCGATCGTCCAGTTCGGCCTGCCCTGGTGGATGCGGGACGGCGACCGCAATCACGTCTACCGGGGCGAGGCCGGCAGTCAGCGCTACCAGGTGCACGTTCCGCCGGCGTACGACGGCACGACACGGCTGCCGGTGGTCATGGCGATCCATGGCTGCGGGATGACGGGGTACGGCTGGAACTCGATGAAGGGCACGACGCAGCTCAACAGCCTCGCCGACCGTGAGGGCTTCATCGTCGTCTACCCGTCCCAGCGGATGTTCCGCAGCGTGCTCAACTGCTGGGACTCGGCCGACCCGCGGGAGCAGCACCGCTACGACGGCGAGCCCGCGCTCCTGGCCGGTGTCGCCCTGGAGGTCGTCGAGGAGTACGCCGCCGACCCCGGCCAGGTGCACGTCGCCGGCGCCTCGTCCGGTGCGGGGACCGCCGTCATCCTCGCCGCGACCTACCCCGACGTCTTCGCGACGGCGACGTCGGTCGCGGGTGGCGAGTACGGGCTGAACCAGGTCGACCCGGACGACCCCGACGCCACCCCACCGGACTACACCGCACGTCAGGCATGGGCCCAGATGGGCGACCGGGCTCGGCGGGTTCCGTTGCTCGTCGTCCAGGGTGAGGACGACGAGGTCGTGCCGCCCATCGTCGCCACCCGCCTCGTCGAGCACTGGACCGCGGTGAGCGACCTCGTCGACGACGGGCTGCTCAACGACAGCCTGAACCTGGTCGAGGAGACGACGACGGTGCCGGCGGAACACGACCGGCACGCGTATACGCACACCACCCTCACCGCGCCGGACGGGACGTCCGTCGTCGAGTCGTACCTCGTCCGGGACATGGGGCACGCCTGGCCCGGCCCCGCCGGTGAAGGCCTCTTCACCGACCGTTCCGGACCCGACGCCAGCGCCATCGTGTGGGACTTCGCCCGACGCCACCCGATGCCCTGATCTCCGACGTGCCCGCACGCGGCAGGCGCGGCCGGCCGCCAGGGTCACGCTCCGCGTCGGACCTCAGCCGCTCCCTCGCCGGCGACGGCGACGGCTGACGCCCCTTCGACCACCCCGACCGGACAGTGCGCCGACGTCCGGGTCCGCGTCCGCGTCGTCGAGTTCCTCCGGGTTGGGCAGAGCGGACAGGAAGCGGAACGACGCGAGCGTGACCAGCGTCGCCGCGCCGCCGGCGATCAGGAACGGGGCGCGGAGATCGATCCGGCCCAGGAGCCCGCCCAACAACGACCCGAGTGGCATGGTGCCCCACAGCAGCGTGCGCCAGGTGCCGTGGACCCGGCCCAGCAGGCGGCTCGGGATCGCGGCCTGGCGCAGCGACATGACCAGGATGTTCCACACCGTCGTGCCGCCGGCGGAGAGGAGGTAGCCGAACGCGACCACGCCGAGCACCGGGACCGCGCCCATCAGCACCAGCGCTGCCAGTGCCACGGTCTGCGCCACGGCCATCACCGGCCCGGCGCGGTACCGCTCCTTCAGCCGGTTGGCGAGCATGGCGGCACCGAGTGAGCCGACGGCGCCGGCCAGGATGAACCCGCCGTACCACGCCTCCGGCAGCCCGAGCCGGTTCAGCACGTAGAGCACCATCGTCGCCGTGGCGGCCGAGAAGAACAGACCGACGACCACGCTGATCAGCCAGAGATTCCGCAGCATCGGGTTGCCCATGAGGTAGCGGAAGCCGTCGGTGAACTGCCGGTACCAGGCCACGTGTGGCTCGCCGGTCGGGTCGGTGCGGTGGGCGCCGGCGGCCGCGATGGGGAGGAACACGGCCAGGATGCCGGCGACGGCGTACGTCAAGGCGTTGACGCCGAGCGGCACCACCACCGAGACCGCGAACAGCGCCGAGGTCAGCGGGGCGGACAGGAACCGCTCGACGACGATCTCGCCGGCCTCGACCCGGGAGTTCGCCCGTGGCAGATCAGGCTTGGCGACGATCGAGGGCAGGACCGCCCGGAGCGCGCCGTCGTAGATCGTCTCGAACGCCCCGTAGACGAACACGACGACGTAGAGCCACCAGATCGTCAACGTGTCCGTCGTGAACAGCACCAGCAGGAGGACCGCGAGGAGTGCGCGCACCCCGTTGGCGAGGGTCATGGCGCGCCGCCGGTCGATGCGATCGAGCAGGATCCCGGCCGGGATGGCGAAGATCAGCCACGGCAGCATCGCCACCGCCGCGATGCCGGAGACCAGCAGCGGATCGTCGGTCAGCCGCGCCGCCAGCAACGGAGCCGCGACCCTCGCGATGCCGTCGCCCAGGCTCGAGCTGACATTCGCCGCCACGATGTTCCTCAACGCCCGCCCGAGCGGCTGCCGCTTCTCCACCAGCGGAGCCTAACGGCCGGACGGCGCGGCCTTCGGCAGCGCTCTGCTACCGGCAGAAGCCGGCCCGAGCGACTGACTCCGCGGGCACCCGATCGGTCCGGGGTCGCGCGAGGCACCATCTCGCCTCGGTCGTGCGCCGGTCGCGTGAGCCCCGGCCTCAGGCGCTGACGATCCCGACGACCAGGTTGATCGTCGTGGCCAGGATCATCGCGCCGAAGGCGTAGGACAGCAGGCAGTGCCGGAGCACGACCGACCGGATGGCCGTGCTGGTCACCGCGGTGTCGGAGACCTGGTAGGTCATGCCCAGGTTGTAGCTGAAGTAGAGGAAGTCCCGATAGCTGGGCGGTTCCTTCGAGTTGAAGTCGATGCCGCCGCCCTCAGCGGAATCGCCGCTCGGGCCGCTGTAGTAGAGGAACGCGTACCGCGTCGCGTACATCAGGTGCAGGGCGCCCCAGGACAGCAGCACGGCGGCCAGAGCCGCGGCCGCTGGAGCGCCTCCGGCCGACGACTCGCCGATGACCAGCAGCGCCACCACGCCGGCGAGTCCGCTCAGCGCCGCGGCGACCACGACCATCTCGTCCACCAGCGGACGCAGTTCCTCGCGACGCACGCTGGCCCGGGTGGCCTCCGGGTCGAGCGACCACAACGTCAGCCAGCCCGCGACCACGAAGACGCCGGCCGCGACGGCGATGGCGGACAGCGCCCCGAGGGTGGCGTCGGCCCACCAGGTCACGAGCACCCCGGCGAGCACACCGCCCGCAAGCGAACCGGCCAGCCGGGCGATGGCGGTGACCGGGAGCCGCGACCGCATACGGCGACTCCTCCCTGTGGCACGGCGGTCCGACTCTACGGCAGCGGCAACGGCCGGGTGTTCGGCTCGCCCGAGGACAGCAGGCTCCTCAGACCGTGGCGGCGACGAGGCGCCGGCGGTGAAGTGCCCGCCCCGGGGCATTCGCGTGAAGCTGAGCAGGTCGCTGTAGGCACGGTCGGCGAACGAGCGCGGATGACGCCGCCCACTGACACCTCCCGATGAGCACGCATCGGCACGGTGCTCCGCCGTCCACTCAGACCACGGTGGGCCCGAGGTCGTGTTCGGTTGCCCCGTGGGCTTCGACGGAGAGCTCCTGCCAGTCCGCCCAGGTCTTGAGCCGGTCGGCGTAGACCTTCTGGATGATCTGATAGCCCTGAGGGCCGAAGAACACCCGCAAGGGTGGGTTTTCGGAGTCGACGATCTTGAGGAGCGCCCGAGCGGCGGCGGCAGGGTCGCCGCCGGGTGACTTGTCCACGAACTCGGCGATGCGGCGGCGCAGGCCGTCGTAGATCGGATTGCGGTCGGCCTGGTCGCCGTCGGTGAGGGGATCGGGCTTCTCCCCGCCGCGTCTGGTGGCGAAGCCGCCGGGTGCGATCACCGTCACCTTGATGCCGAATGCGCCGACCTCCTGCGCGAGGGCGTCGTTCAGGCCCTCCAGCGCCCACTTCGATGCGTGGTACCCGCCACCGAGCGGCGCTGCGAACAGACCCGCCATGGACGACAGCTGGATGATGTGCCCGCTGCCCTGTTCGCGCAGGTAGGGCAGCGCGGCCTGGACGACTCGGAGCGCGCCGAACACGTTGGTCTCCAGCACGTCTCGCAGTTGCTGCTCGGCCAGCTCCTCGACCGCGCCGATCAGGGCGTAGCCCGCGTTGTTGACGACGACGTCGAGACGCCCGAAGTGCTCCTGGGCCCGGCGCACGCTCTCGAACACGGCGGCCCTGTCGGTCACGTCCATGTCGAGCGGGAGCACCGCATCGCCATGGGTGGCGACCAGATCCTTCAGGGTTGCGCTGTTCCGGGCGGTCGCCGCCACCTTGTCGCCGCGTGACAGGGCTGCTTCGGCGAACTCGCGGCCCAGGCCGCGGGACGATCCGGTGACGAACCACACCTTGCTCATCGTTGCTCCGATTCTCTCCGTGGTTGGCTCTCAACCCCAGACGAGATGGACCGGCGAAGATGTGACATCGCCACGCGGATGGCTGGGACGCGGGTAGCGGACCGGCCGGACAATGACGGCATGCGCCGAGTCATGCTCGCGACCGGTGTCGAGCTGGCCGTCCACGAGGTCGGCGACGGCGAACCGATGCTGCTCCTGCACGCGTGGGGCGAGACGCATCGCGTCTTCGACCGTCTCGTGCCGCTTCTCCCCCGCTCCCTGCGGCTCGTCATTCCCGACCAGCGTGGCGTCGGCGAGAGCGCCAAGCCGGCCGGCGGATACACGCTGCACGACGCCGCCGCCGACATGGTCGCGCTTCTCGACGCGCTGGGGCTCGACGCGTGCTGGCTGGCCGGGACCTCCAGCGGCGGCTATCTCGCCCAGCAGGTCGCGGTGCACCATCCCGAACGGGTGCGTGGCCTGGTCCTGATCGGCGCGCCGAGCGATCTGGGGCAGCCCTTGCCAGCCGCGTTCGACGAGCTGCTGTCGTCGTTCCACGACCCGGTGACCCAGGGCGACGTCGAAGCCCTCAACGGCGCGCTACCCCTGCACGCCCCCGTACCGGAGACGTTCCTCGACGACCAGCTCACCGCTGCGCTCACCATCCCCACGGGCGTCTGGCGCGCCGTCATCGACGGCCTGGTCGCCGCCGTGCCTCCGATCCGGACCGGCCCGGTCACCGTCCCCACGCTGATCCTCTGGGGAGCCGAGGAGGACGTGCTCCCCGCCGGCCAGGCGCACGAGCTGGCGGCGGCGATCGACGACAGCCGCCTGGTGACGTACGAGCGCACCGGCCACCTCGTCCTGTGGGAACGGCCCGAACGCGTCGCCGCCGACATCGCCGCGTTCGTCGCGCAGCCATGGCTCAGGCGCTGACGACACCGACGACGAGGTTGATCGGCCGGCAGCAGGCGCCTGACCAGGCGCGATCACCGCGCGCACACCGGTCGCACCCCGTCGAATTGTGAGCGTTCTCAAGATGTGGGCCGAGGGGCCTTGACATCTCGTCGCGCTGCGATAGCTTCGTCGCCACAGCGATATTTAACGATAAAGGTGCGGTGTTCGCGAGAGGAATCGGTCGAGGACCGGCCGGCGGCCGCGGGGCTTCAGCACCGCGAGCCCGCCCTGCGGGCCACGTCGATCGTCCTCACCACCACACCCGTGGCAACAACGACCTAGGAGCCCCATGACCCGCGCCCCTGCCCGCGCCGTCATCGACCTCGACGTCACCGGACCCACGATCAGCCGCCACCTGTACGGCCACTTCGCCGAGCACCTGGGCCGGTGCATCTACGGCGGCTTCTGGGTGGGCGAGGACTCCGGCCTCCCGAACGAGGGCGGCATTCGCCTGGACGTCGTCGAGGCGCTCCGCGCGCTGCGGATCCCGAACCTGCGCTGGCCCGGCGGCTGCTTCGCCGACGAGTACCACTGGCGCGACGGCATCGGCCCGCGCGAGCAGCGCCCGCAGATGGTGAACACCCACTGGGGCGACGTCGTCGAGAACAACCACTTCGGCACCCACGAGTTCATGGCGCTGTGCGAGCTGCTGGGCGCCGACCCGTACGTCAGCGGCAACGTCGGCTCCGGCACCGTCCGCGAGATGAGCGAGTGGGTGGAGTACCTCACGAGGGACGGCGAGTCCCCGATGGCGAACCTGCGCCGTGCGCACGGCCGCGACGAGCCCTGGCGGGTGCCGTTCTGGGGCCTCGGCAACGAGCCGTGGGGATGCGGCGGCAACCTGCGCGCCGAGGCCTACGCCGACCTCGCGCGCCAGTACGCGACCTACTGCCGCGACCAGAGCGGCAACACGCTGTACCGCATCGCCGCCGGCGCGTCCGACGACGACTACGCCTGGACCGAGGCACTGATGAAGACGATCAGCTGCCTGAGCTGCGGTAACGAACCACGCAACTACTTCCAGGGCGTCTCGTTCCACTACTACACCGTGACCGGGCCCTGGCAGCACAAGGGCAGCGCGACCGAGTTCGACACCGACGCCTACTACACGACCATGGTCAAGGCACGGAAGGTCGAGGAGATCATCCGCGGGCACGCCGCCGTCATGGACGTCTACGACCCGCAGAAGACCGTCGGCCTCGTGCTCGACGAGTGGGGCACCTGGTGGGACGTCGAACCCGGCACCCATCCCGGCTTCCTGTACCAGCAGAACACCCTGCGCGACGCACTCGTCGCCAGTGTCCACTTCGACGCCTTCCACCGCCACGCCGACCGGCTCTCCATGGCGAACATCGCGCAGACCGTGAACGTGCTGCAGGCGATGATCCTCACCGACCCCGACTCCGGCGCCCTCGTCCTCACCCCGACCTACCACGTGTTCGCGATGAACACCGCACACCACGACGCCGCCTCCCTCGCCGTGCACCTCGACGCACCGGACGCCCGCCGGGACGTCGGCATCACCACACTGGAGACCCTGTCGGTCTCGGCCTCGACGAAGGACGACACCGCACTCGTCTCGCTCACCAACCTCGACGCCGACGAACCGGCCACCGTCCTGCTCGACCTGCGCGGCCGCACCGTCACCACCCACTCGGCCCGGATCCTCACCGCGGCGAAGCTCCAGGACCACAACACAGCAGCCGCCCCCGACACCGTCACCGTCCGCGACTTCGACGACGTGACCCCCGACGACCGCACCTACGGCCACGGCCTGCTCATCGAACTCCCGGCCCACTCCTACGCGACGGTGGAGCTGCAGCTCGCCTGAGCCTGTCCGCGCCGCGGCGAGCATCGCTGGGTTGTCACAGAACCGGGTCCTGTCTCGTCCGGGGTACTGACGGCCTCGAACAGGGAGTGGACATGAACGTCGCGCTGTGGATCTCCGCCGGAGTACTGGCCGTCGTGTGCGTGCTCAGCAGCGCCAAGTTGGTCGTGCCTCGCGAGACGATGGCCGCGTCAGGATCGTTCGCCCAGTGGGTCCTGGACTTCAGTCCCGGCGCCCTCAAGGCCATCGGAGCGGTCGAGCTGCTGGCCGCCGCCGGCCTGGTCCTGCCCGCCGTGCTCGACGTCGCGCCGGTGCTGGTGCCGCTGGCTGCGACCGGGCTCGTCCTGCTGTTCACCGGCGCGGTGATCATGCGGGTGCGCCGGGGCGAGCGGGCCACGATGGCCGGCGACCTGGTCTACCTCGCGTTGGCCGCCTTCGTTGCCTGGGGCCGCTTCGGCCCCGAGTCGTTCACCGGCTGACCTGCGGAGGCGATCACCGCGTCGCGGACGTCCTCGTCGTGCTCAGCCGACCGGGACGGGCGAGCAGCACATTCCGAACAGGTCCTTGGGGTCCTCCGGCTCGGCGACGAGGTCGATGTCGTCGACGAACGCGGTTCCGGTCACCGCGTCGCGGAGGAGCGCCGGCGTGATCTGCGCCGCCGTGGTGCGTCCGGCCGCGCGGCCGGACGCACCACGGCGACCCGGTCGGGCCTGCCGGGGGTCCTGGCCTGGCCTACCGGCCTCGGGAGGAAGCCGGATGCAGGGAGGGACACCGGCCTTCGTCCGCATGCTCGACATCAGCGCCGCCGTCGCACGCCACCGCGCAGCAGGACTTCCCTACATCGTCCATCTGCGCCACCCCACGACCTAAGGGGTCGTGGCGCCCGGACGGCCGACCTCGACGAACTGGCAGCCGCCGTGACCGATGCCGTGGCCAGGACGCTCGAGCGTCCGGGCCGAGCCCGCCCCGTTGATCAACCGGGGCGGGCGTTCGACGATCGCGACCTCATGGCCACCATCGCGACAGCCGAGGAGAGCGAAGCGTGGGAGGCGTCTGCCCACCCGGCCGTGGGCCTCCCCGCTTCAGGACACCCGCACCGCGCCGGCCAGCGCTCGGTGCTGGTACGAGCCCGGCTCGCCGACCGCCGTCACCACCTCGATCGGCCACGCCACCCGGACCGCCACGCCCAGCCGCGAGCTCAGCGCCGAGTGCACACCCAGCTCATCGGCGGAACCGCCCACCACCGCGACGTAGACCCACGTCCCGGTTCCGGGATCGTCCCTCGAACTGCGCCAAGCACGATGCAGGCTGATCACCCGATGCCTGCCGGCCTCGACCGCCAGGACGTCATCGGCACGAGCCGGGTCCGGCGCGGCCGGCGGCCCCACCTGCCCGAAGTCGTACACCGGCACGTCCGGCTCATCCACCACACGCAGATCCTCGAACTCCGCCGCACGCGGATCCGCGACCACGGCCCGGATCAGATCCCGTTCCGCGGGCGTGATCTGGACGTCCTCCATCGCAAGCCCGAGCAGCAACGACGCATCGGCCAGCTCACCCTCACCGACGAAGTAGTACACCCGGACGGCCTCGAGAACCCCGTCGGACAGCCTGCCCGCCAGCCGGCGACACAGCACCGTGGCGTTCGCGTACGTCGTGACGTCCATCGCGCGCCATTGTGCCCCAGGCTCGGCACCCCCGAGTCCGAGCACCACGCCAGCTCATTCCGGCTGGCCGGCCAGCCGGTCGACGGCCAGGCGGACGAGGGCGGGATCGCGCGGTTGCGTGCCGAGCGCCTCGTGAATGGTCAGGCCCTCGATCAAGGCGTCCAGCATGAGCGCGGTGGTCGTGTCGAAGTGCCGTTCCAGAGCAGCACGGCTGCGGCGCATCCACGCGTTCGTCACCGCCCGGAAGGCCGGCTCCCGCGCTGCCAGCGTGTACAGCTCGTGGGTCAGCACGAGGTCACGCCGGCTGCCGAACACCTCGCCCACGATGATCGACGCGACCGCCTGCCGGGCGTCCGCGGCCGTCGCCGCGGCGGCCAGCCGCCGTTCGAACCGCTCGGCCACCGACGACGCGAAGCGGCCGAACGCCGCCCGCAGCAGCTCGTCCATCCCGGAGAAGTGGTAGGTCATCGAGCCCAGCGGCACGTCGGCGGCCGCGGCCACCCGCCGGTGCGACGTGCCCGCGACACCGTGCTCGGCGATCACCTCCAGGCAGGCCGCGACGATCCGGTCCCGGCGCTGCGGGTCGTGGCGCCGGGACCGCGCCGCCCTGCCCCCGCCGTCCCCAGCCACCAGATCGGCTCAGAGCTCCCTGATGACGCGGGCGGGGTTCCCGGCGGCGAGGACGTTCGGAGGGACGTCGCGGGTCACCACCGCGCCGGCGCCGATCACCGAGTTCTCCCCGATCGTCACGCCGGGACATACGACGACCCCGCCACCCAGCCACACGTTGTCGCCGATGGTGATCGGGCGGGCGGCCTCGAGCTTGTCGCGCCGCGGCTGCGGCTCGAGCGGATGGGTGGGCGTCAGCAGTTGCACGTTCGGGCCGATCTGGCAGTCGGCGCCGATCCGGATCACCGCGACGTCGAGGGCGGTCAGCTGGTAGTTCACGAAGGTCCGTGGACCGATGGACAGGTTCGAGCCGTAGTCCACGAAGATCGGCGGCCGGACCACGGCGTCCTCTCCCAGCTCGCCGACGAGCTCTGCGAGTGTGGCGCGTGCGGCGGCGTCGCCGGCCAGGCTCTGCCGGTGGTACCGGTCGGCGAGCACGGCCGCCTGCCGCATCGCCTGCTCGAGCTCGGGATCGTCCGCGATGTAGAGGTCTCCGGCGAGCATCCGCTCGCGCTGCGTGCGCGGGTCGTCCGCGAAGTAGTCGACAGCCATGATGCGTACGATCGTACATATCAGCGTCGCGACTTCGGCACCGCGCAGGCTCCCGTCCCGGCTCTGCTGCGGTCTCGAGTTGTCCGCGGCCGGGGCCGACGACGGGTGTGCGTCGACGGGGTGAGATCAGTCTTGGGGTGTGAGCAGGACGACCGGGATCTGACGGTCGGTCTTGTCGGCGTAGTCCCCGTACAACGGGAAGATGCGCACCATCTGGGGCCAGAGGGCCTCGCGTTCGGCCGGAGACGCCAGCCGGGCGCGGCCGGTGAAGCGGCGGGTGCCGACCTGGACCCCGACGCTGGGGTCTGCCTCGAGGTTCTTGAACCAGTCCGGATCCTCGTCGGCGCCTCCCTTGGAGGCGACCAGGACGAAGTCGTTCCCGGACGTGCCGTAGATCAGGCAGGTGCGGCGTGGTTGCCCGCTGGTGCGTCCGGTCGCCACGAGCACGAGCATGCGCAGCCCGTTCGCTTCATGGCCCTCGGATCCACCCGAGGTGAGGTACGTACGGGTCTGCTCGGCGACCCAGTCCCACTGTGAGTCGGTGGCACGGTCGAGATCAGCGGCGGTAGCCACGTCGGCGTTTCCTTCCGTTTCGATGTCGCGTGCGGAGCACGTGGAACTGCTCGCGCGTGTCAGCCGATCTGCTCGAACAAGGACACGATGATTCCTTCCGGCCCTCGCACGTAGGCCATCCGGACGCTGTTCTCGTACTCACCGATGCCGCCGACGAGTCCATACCCCTCCGCGGCGACGGCATCGACGGCCGCCTCGAGGTCGCCGACCTCGAACGACACGTTGCGCAGGCCCACCTCGTTGGCCATCGCCGCGGGCGATCCGGGGACGTGGCCGGGCGCGAGGAAGCTCGAGAGCTCCAGCCGGAATCCGCCGGGAGTGCGCAGCATCGTGATCTGACAGTGCGCGCCGGGGATGGCGCAGACGGTCTCGACGAACTCGCCCTCGACGGTTCCGGTGCCCTCGACCTCGAGACCCAGTCCGACGAAGAACGCCGTCGCCGAGGCGAGGTCCGCGACAGTGATGCCGACGTGGTCGAAACGTCGTACGTGCGCCATGTGATCCTCCGAAGTTCGTCTGTCTGATTCGATGCTGGGACGGAGCCGAGGCTGCGATCTCGACACGTTCTCACCCCAAGACCGCGGTCAGTTCTCGATCTCGTAGCGCAGGAGTCCCACGCCGTTCCCGAACGCGGTGGCCTCGATCAGCGAGAGGTCTCGCCGGTCCTGGAAGAGGCGCGTTCCCTTGCCGCGTGACGTCGGGCAGACCAGCATCCGGACTTCGTCGACGAGGCGGGTGTCGAGCAGGGACGGCGAGCGAGGTGTACTCACCGAGTTCGTGTGCTCGCGGCCGGCCGCGCTCCCGCTGCGTCGGCGTTCGTCGCGCATCGAGCGGTGGTTGCGCCACAGCTCTTCTCAGTGCACTGGCGGGTCGGTGCGTTCCTGCACCGGAATCGTGGGCTGCTGGGGTTGCGCCTTGGTGAGGTAGACGCGGCTGGTGTTGCGGGTTCGCTTCGCCTCGTACAGCGCGGCGTCTGCCGCGGCGACGAGGTCGTCGACGGTCGTCGAGGCGTCGGGGACGTGATGGACGCCGCCGACGGAGGCCGTGATCGTCACCGGATCCGCGGTCTCGCCGGACGGGGCGTCCATGATGACGGTCTGGATGCGCAGCCGGATCCGCTCGGCGATGCGCCACAGGCTCTGGTCGCTGTCGATGTCGGCGACGACCACGGTGAACTCTTCGCCGCCCCATCGTCCGCAGGCGTCGAGCTCGCGCACCTCGCCACGCAGTTCGTTGGCGACGGCCCGGAGGACCTTGTCGCCGAACAGGTGGCCGTGGGTGTCGTTGACCATCTTGAAGTGGTCGATGTCGACGATGAGCACACCCAACCCGGTGCCGGCATCCTGTGCGCGAACCAGCAGTCGCTCGGCGTGGTGATGCCAGCGGGCGGAAGTCGCGAGGCCGGTCTTCGCATCGATGCTCGCGGCCTTCTCCAGCCCGGTGACGAGGCTGGCTCGGTGCAGCGCCGCGATGACGACCAGGACCGCCGGCATGGCCGCCGGCGTGGTCACGATGGTGACGGCGACGAGCACGCCCAACGCGGCGGCCCCGGCCTCGAGGACCTGACCGGAGAGGTCGGAGAACAGCTCGCGGGCCGAGGTGGTGGGGCTGTGGGTGGCGATCGCGGCCACGATGAGGCCGAAGTTCACCGCCCAGGCGACGGTGGCGGCCAGAGCGATGACGCCGAAGTCGACGGCCGTGGTGGGCAGGCCGGGATAGCCGCCCAGGCCGGTGGCGAGGATGATGACGGCGAGGCTGGTGCCGAGCAGGATGGTCGAGGTCGTGTAGACGGCTCGGTACGGAGGCGTCCTGCGACGTTTGACGCGGTCCCAGAGCAGCAGGTTCGTCAGGACGACCATGGTCATGGCCAACGCTGGCGGCAGCACGATGGTGGTGGCCATGACCCACACCGCGGCGGAGTCGATGTGGGCGACCGTCGGCGAATGCGCGATCGCCCGCCGCTGCTCGACATGCCGGGTCAGCTCGGTCGCCGCCCACGCGCAGCCGGCCAGCACACCGAAGCGGACCAGGTCGACCGGCCCGATCGGGACCGGAACGAGGACCATGGTCACGCCCG
The DNA here is from genome assembly GCF_003427025.1 of Jiangella endophytica. Taxonomy (GTDB): domain Bacteria; phylum Actinomycetota; class Actinomycetes; order Jiangellales; family Jiangellaceae; genus Jiangella; species Jiangella endophytica. The sequence goes on along the minus strand of NZ_QVAI01000016.1, from coordinate 92,606 downwards.
CGACGATGACCGCCAGGGCGTTGATGGCCAGAATCAGGAGCCGACTCGGCCGGGGCGTGCGCCACAGCGCCCAGCCCCGAAACCAAGATCTCAAACGCACGGCGCCTCCGCCCGGCGGGCTCCGCTCACCCAATGTGTGAGGACGTGCGGCACAGTGTAACCAACACGTAGGACACAAAATGGACGAAGGCGGCTCAGTCAGCCGGAATCCGCCCGCTACCACGGCTGGGAGCGAAGGTGCGAGCACCGAGTCACTCGCCAGGTCCGCTTCGGACCGAACTGGCGCCTGCCCGGCCTCGACGTCGAAGGGAGGGCGTGGTCATGCGCGGTAACAGCTGGGACTGACCGACGAGTACCACGTTGAGCCCACGACGACGATGCCGAGAGAGGTGACCACGATGCGCGGCAACAGCTGGGACTGACACCCGACGACCAGTACCGACCCACACGAGCACCGAGAGAGGTGACCACGATGCGCGGCAACAGCTGGGACTGACACCCGACGACCAGTACCGACCCACACGAGCACCGAGAGAGGTGACCACGATGCGCGGCAACTCCTGGGACTGACACCCGACGACCGGTACCGACCCACACGAGCACCGAGAGAGGTGACCACGATGCGCGGCAACTCCTGGGACTGACGTACGCGAGGTGCAATCCCGCCGATGGAATCGGCGATTACGGCGTGAGTGACCCCGGACCGGCCGCGACCGCGCGCCGCCACCGGTGGACCGCCACGGCGGTCACCACCGTGCCTGCTGCGGCGGCTGCGCCGACGATCACCGCCGGGTCGGCGAGTTGAGCCAGCAGACCTGCGACGACGATCGCGAGGCCTTGGGCTGCCCGCAGCCCGGCGACGGCCACCCCGATCGCCTGTCCGCGGCTCTGTGCCGGCGCCAGGCGAACATAGGTGGATTGGGCGACGATGTCATGCGCTGAGAGCACCCCGCTCAGCGTCCAGAGGACCACCGTCACGGCGAGGCCGGGCGCCCAGCCGGTCGGCAGCAGGATCAGGCTGCTGCCGATGGCCATCGGCCCGAGCAACGCCAGCCGCCGGCTCGGGCCGAGGAACCGCAGCGCGATCATGCCGAGCACGGTGCCGACCGGGTTGGCCGCCAGCAACCAGCCCACCGCCGCCGTCCCATCGCCCAGTTGGTCGCCGAGCGGCACCGCCAGCCCTTCCGGGACGGCGTAGAAGCCGCTGCAGCAGGCGACGGCCAGCAGCGTACGCAGGCGGGCGTCGCCGGCCACCACGGCCCACCCGGCCCGTACCGTCGCCCAGTAGCCGAGCGCCGGTGGCTCCGCCCCGCGCGCCGGTGACTCGGCCGCGGCGGCCGGCCGGTACGGCCCGATGCCCACCCGGATGATCGCCGCCGACGCCACGAACGTGACGACATCGACCAGCAGGGCCGCGCTCGCGCCGAACTGCGCCACCAGGGCCGCGCCGGCGCCGAACCCGATCGCGAACGACGCCTGCGAGGTCATCGACACGAGCGCGAACCCGGCGGTGAGCTGATCCCCGGGAAGCATGTCCGCGAGCACCGACTGTCGCGCGCTGGCGAAAGGGCTCGCCGCGGCCTGCACGACGAACAGCAGGGCCGCCTGCGCCAGCAGCGGCATCCCCGGGACCGCCATGGCAGCCACCAGCGCGGCCCGGGCGAGATCGGTGGAGACCATGACGCTGCGCCGCGGGAACCGATCGGCCAGACCGGCCAGCGCGGCGCCGCCGATGAAGTCGGGCAGGTAGGTGAGCGCATAGGTCAACGCGGTCAGCCCGGCCGAGTTCGTGCGCTCGTAGACCAGCACCGTCAGGGCCACCCGGGCCAGCTGATCTCCGACCACGGAGAGCACATGCGCGATCCACAGCCGGCGAAACTGCGGCACGGCAAGCACCTGAGCGAACGAGGCCGGCGAGTCGGACATTGGCACGAGTGTGCACGACCACGAGCATTGCGCATAGTGAGGGGCCGTGGTCGCGGACGGCCCCGCGCACGGCCCTGCCGCCCGCCCGACCACCCGGGTGTCGCCGGGCACGACGCGGTTCCGGCGCTCCTCGGCGCCGGCCGCCGTCATCGCCTCCGGCAGGTGGAACCACAGCGGTCGCAGGGGCGGTGACGATCATCACTCCTGTCCAGTTGGACAGGAGTGATCATCGCCGGTTACGTTCCCTGTCCAGTTGGACAGGAAGAGGGTCATGACCGCGACGATCGCCGGCGCCACCCGGACCACGAGCCGGATCCACTACCTCGATTCGATCAAGATCGGCCTGTCGGTGCTGGTGGTCGTCCACCACGCCGCGCAGGCCTACGGCCCCGTCGACTGGTGGTACGTGGAGGACCAGCCGAAGGCGGCTTGGATCGAGGATTTCGCGGTCCTCAACGCGCCGTTCAAGATGAGCCTGTTCTTCCTCATCGCGGCCTACTTCCTGCCCAGGGCGGTGGACCGGCGACGGGAGCGGCCCTACGTGCGTCCCCGGCTGAAGAAGCTCGGCGGGCCGATCCTGGTGGGCTTCTTCCTCGTGATCCCGGTGCTGATGTACGCCTACTACCTGAACTTCCGGGACCACGGCTCGATCGGGTTCGCCGACTACTACTGGAACGTCTACCTCGGCGAGGGTGACGAGCCGACCGGCTGGAGCGGGCCGATCTGGCCGGACCGCCAGTTCGGGCATCTGTGGTTCATCCAGCACCTGCTCGTCTACTCGCTGCTCTACCTCGCCTGGCGCGCCGTCGCCGAACGGGTCCGGGCGCGCCGCGGCGCACCGCTGGTCGCGGTGCGCCCGGTCCCCGAGCGCATCGGCGCAGGCGCGGTGCTCGGCTTCGCGGCAGTCGTCGCGGCGGGGACGGCCGTGGTGCGCATCTGGTACCCCGTCGACGAGTGGGTGCCGGTCGCCGAGATCATCCAGACCGAACCGGCCGATCTGGCCCAGCACCTCCCGTTCGTCGTCGCCGGTGTGCTCGCGTACCGGCGTGGCTGGCTGGAGACGTTGCCATCGCGGGTCGGCTACGCCTGGCTGGCCGCCGCCGTCGCGCTGAGCGCGGTGTACGTCGCCTTCCGCGACGACCTGACCGGCTTCTTCGAGCCCGGCGGGGCGAACCTGGGGTCGTTCGTCTGGTCCGGCTACGACACCGTGCTCTGCGTCGGCTACGCCCTGGGCATGCTGGTGATCTTCCGCAACCACGTCCACGGGACCAGCCGCCTGCAGCGCTCAGCCGCGGACGCCACGTTCGCCATCTACCTCGTGCACCTGCCGGTCGTCGTCGGCCTGCAGTACCTGGTCGCCGACACGCCGCTGGGCGCGAGCGCGCGGTTCGTCGTCGTGGCCGGCGCCGGCCTCGCGCTCAGCGTCGCCGCCGCCCTCGTGCTGCGCCGCACCCCGGGCGTCCGGGCGATCCTGTGAACACTAGTCTCCAGACGTGGCCGCCACAGCACGCAGACCGGACCGCGGTGAAGCGCGGGCGGCGCTGCTGACCGCGGGTCTTCGGCTCTTCGCCGACCAGGGCTACGCGGCCACGACCACCCGGCAGATCGCCGCGGAGGCCGGCGTCTCGCACGCGCTGCTGCGCTACCACTTCTCCTCCAAGGCGGGCCTGCGGGAGGCCGTCGACGAGGACGTCCTCGGCTCCTTCGCGCGATCGTTCGCCACCGCCCGCGAAGAGGGCGCCGGTCGTGGGACCCTCGCCGAGGCCGGCCGCGCGGCCGCGCTGGTGTTCGGCGCCGACCGCGGCCGCCGGCGCTACCTGCGACGCGTGCTCGTCGACGGCGACGAGCGGGCCGCCCAGCTGCTCGGCCGCCTGGTCCGCGGCGCCGGGCGCGAACTCGACCGGCTGACGGCCGACACCGGCGCGCTCCCGGCCGAGAGCCGCCGCTGGGCCGCCTACCAGGTGCTCTTCCTGGTACTCGGACCGCTGCTGCTCGAACCCGCACTCGAGGTCGTCCTGGGCGCCGACCCGTTCGAACCGGCCACCCTGGCCGACCGGAGCGCGGCCAACCAGCACCTGCTTCAGCACGGCCTGCTCCCACCCCACGACGACTGACCCCCGCTCATCGTGTCGGTGCCAGGCCGGTGAGCGCGAACAGCACGACGTGTGGTCGTAAGCCGCCGAAGTCAGATGTCAGGATGTTCTCAGGCCGGCCACGAACTCGTCGGCGCGGCGAACGAACAAGTGGGCCTCGCGCGTGAGCGACACCGCCCGAGCCCGTTCGGCGGCGGCCTGGACGACGGCGGCCGGCTCGCCCCGGACGGCCAGGAGCCGCGCCCGCAGCAGGAGCACCAGGCCTTCCGGGTAGCGCTGGCCGTAGGCGGCCAGGAACGTCTCGGCCCGGTCGAGGGCAGCGGCAGCCTCGTCCGGTCGCCCCGCAGCCAGCCACATCTCGGCGAGCAGGGCGTACCACGTGGCCAGACCCGAGCGGGGCGGGTCGAGCAGCGTCGCGTCGACGATCCTCCTGGCCTCCGCCGCGGCGCCGGCGGGGTCGTCGCCGGTGACGGCGCGCGCCCAGCACCGGGCCAGCCGCTGGTAGCTGCCGAGGAAGACGAAGGAGTACTCGGGGTCGGTGGCGATCCCCCGCTCGGCGACGCGCAGCGCACGCTCCGGGTCACCGGACAGGGCCGCGACCGTCACGGCGAAGGCGGCCCAGACCGCGATCACGTAGGGGTCGTCGCGCGCAGCGGACTCCAGCGTGTCGAAGTGCCGCCACGCGGTGCCGACGTCGCCGTGCAGCGCGGTCATCATCGCCAGCATCACGGGCCAGAGCAGCCGCAGGTCGCGCCGGAGCGGGTGTTCCTCGCCCTGTGCCACGTTCTCGAGCAGCGTCGGATCGGACCGGCTCAGGTACCGGTACGCCGCACCGATGTGCCCGACGTCCCATTGGTGGATGCCCCAGGCGTTCAGTCCGTAGGCGCGGACGATCGGATCGGCGGATGCCTCACCCTGCTCGAGCAGCTGCCGCGCGAGGCCGGCGGCCGGGCCGAGCTGGATGCCCTGGGAGTGCGCCGCCCAGCGCGAGAAGAGGAAGTCGGCCGCCTCGCGCTCGCGGCCCAGGGAGCGAGCCAGGTCCTCGGCCCGTTCGAGCAGGTCGAGTGCGGCGCCGACGTACCCGGCCCGCATGCCGCTGACGGCAGTGAGCTGGGTCAGCGCGGACATCTCCAGCTCCGGCAAGCCGGCCGTCCGCGCCACCTGTGCGGCCGACTGCAATTGTCGCTCCGAGGCTTCGAACGCGAGCTTGGCGGCCGAGCGGCGGCCCGCGCGCACCAAGGCATCCGCCGTTCGCGCCGGATCGGCGAGCGGCCCGGCCGCCCACAGGTGATGGGCGAAGCGCTCGGCGTCGGCATCGGCGTCGATGCGCTCGAGCGCATCCGCGACCCGCAGATGGAGCTGGCTCACCCGCCGTTGCGGGGTGGCCGCCGTAACCGACTCGCGCACCAGATCGTGCGCGAACCGGTACGAGAACGGGTCCTCCGGCATGGACTCGAGCAGGCCGAGCGGTTCGAACGGTGCCAGGCGGTCGAGGCAGGTCTGGCCGTCGATGCCGGCGGCACGCGCGAGCAGGGCGAGGTCGACGTCGCGGCCGATGATCGCGGCGATCTGCAACAGGCCCTCGGCGTCGTCGTCGAGGCCGGCGATCCGATCGCGGACGACGTCGCGCACGGTGGAAGGCACGCCGGCCCGCGCCGCGGCCTCCTCGCTGAGCAGGCCGTCGTCGGAGAGGAGCCGGGCCAGCTCCCGGACGAAGAAGGGATTGCCCGCCGTGCGGGCGTGGATGCTGCTCGCGACCTCCGGTACGGGGTCCTGGCCGGTCTCGCGGCGCAGGAGCTCGGTCACCTCACTCGGGCCGAGCGGGCCGAGTCGGATCCGGCGGTGATGAGGCAGCCGGCTCGTCGCCGCGAGCATCCGCGACAGGTCGGAGCCGGGCACCGGCGCACGGTCGCGGAGCGCGCCGACGATCACGACGCCGTCAGGCAGCCGAGCCGCCAGGTGCCCGAACAGCTGCAGCGAGGCGACGTCGGCCCACTGGAGGTCGTCGACCACGAGCACCACCGGCCGCCGTGCCGAGACCTGCCCGATGACGGCCACGGTGGACTCGAACAGGCGGAACTGAGCACCGCTGTCAGGCAGCACCGGTGCCGCGGAGACGCCACGCGGCTCAACGAGGCGGCCGAGCTCTCCGACCGTCCACTCCCCCTGCACGGCTGCCGGCAGCTCGACGAGGACCGCCGTGACGGCCTGCGTCCAGGGCCACATCGAGGGTGTGCCGTCGCCGTCGAGACAGCGGCCCCAGACCACGAGCGCGCCGCGCCGGCTCGCGTCGGCGCCGATCTCCTCGAGCAGCCGGGTCTTGCCCACGCCGGGCTCGCCCTCGACGACGACGAGCCCGGTGCCGCCGGCGAGCGCCGCTTCGACCGCCCGCCGCAGTACCGCGAACTCCTCGGCCCGGCCGACCAGTCCGCTCGGGGGCTCGTCCTCGGTGACGGCGGGCGGTGACGGGGACGGGTTCGGGTGCAGGACCCGGTCGTGCGCGGCCAGCAACGCCGGTCCGGGATCGATGCCGAGCTCCTCCGCGAGCCTGGTGCGTACGGCGGAGAAGACCGCCAGCGCCTCGGCCTGCTGACCCGTGGCGGCCAGGGTGGAGACGAGACTCGCCTGCACCGCCTCGTGGAACGGCTCCATGGCCGCGGCGAGCCGCAACGGCGGGAGCACACGCTCGGGCCGGCCGCACGACGACGCGAGCTCGGCCGCCGTCACGCAGGCGTCGAAGAACTCTCCGTCGAGCGCGGCGAAGACCGACGTGGCGCCGGACCCGCGGTCCAGCCCACCGCCCGCCCGGCCGCGCCAGAGACCCAACGCCTCCTCGAAGGAATCCAGCGCGGCGTCGGGGCGCTGCTCCGCGAGCCGGAGCCTGGCCTGCGCCACGAGGTCGCGGAAGGTCACGACGTCGAGAGTCCCCAGCGCGGCGTCGAAGAGGTAGCCGTTGCCGCGTCGCAGCAGGTAGGAACCCGGCCCGCGAGCCGGCAGCGTGGGCTCGAGCAGCCGCCGCAGCGCCCCGACGTACTTCTGCAGGATGTTGAGGGCCGACGGCGGGACGTCCTCGCCCCAGATCAGGTCGACCAGGTCGCTCGTGCTGACGGGCCGGCCGGCTTGGGCGAGGAGCAGTGCCAGCAGGTGCGCCTGCTGCCGCGGCCCCGCGCTCACCTCGGCTCCGTCGCGCCAGACCCGCAACGGCCCGAGGATCTGCAGCCGCAGCTCTCCGGCGCTGACGTGCTGCCCCCGGCGACCCGCGTGGACAGGAGACGGTGACGTGTCCATACCAGCTACACCCCCCGACGAGTCGAGACCCTCTCCCGTCCATGCGCTGCGCAGAGTCTACGCGGCGAGAAGTCGCTGTTCAGTCCCCGTCCTGCGGCATTCCGCGGATGTCAAGTACGGCTCCCTACGCTGGCCCTCGATCCGCCGAGCCGACCAGCCCGAAAGGACCATGTCATGACCACCACCCGCCGAACGCTGCTGGCCGGATCGGCCGCGGTCGCGACCGGTGCGCTGCTCGCCGCACCGGAGGCCCAGGCGCACTCGCGGCCGAGTCCCAAGCCCAAGCCGACCGTCGTGCTCGTGCACGGCGCGTTCGCCGACGCCTCGGGCTGGAACGACGTCGCCGCGCGGCTGCTCCGGGCCGGCTACCCGGTCATCGCCCCGGCGAACCCACTGCGTGGCGTGGCCGACGACTCCGCCTACCTGGCCAGCGTCCTGGCGACGCTCGGCGGCCCGCTGGTGCTGGTGGCGCACTCGTACGGCGGCATGGTGACCACGAACGCCGCCGCCGGCAACGCCGCGGTGCAGGCGCTGGTCTACGTGGCCGCGTTCGTCCCCGACGAGGGCGACACCCTGCTCGGGCTGCAGACACAGTTCCCGGGCAGCGAGCTGAACGATGCCGCGCTGGACTTCCGTCCCTACGCCACCGGCGTCGACGGCTACATCAAGAAGGACGCCTTCCGTCCCGTGTTCGCCGGCGACCTGCCGCGGGCGACCGCCGACCTGATGTGGGCGACGCAGCGCCCGGCCGACACCCGCACGCTCGGGGAGCCCTCCGGCACACCCGCCTGGGCGACCATCCCCTCCTGGTACCTCGTCGCCCGCAACGACCGGGTGATCCCCGCCGCGGCCCAGCGGTTCATGGCCAAGCGGGCCGGGGCGCACGTCCGCGAGGTCAAGGCCTCGCACGTCGCGATGATCTCGGAACCGGCGGCGACGGCGGCCCTGATCGAGCGCGCCGCGTCCTGACCTCTGGCGGGACTTCGGGGACGGGGACGAGCCATGTTCGCGCGATGGGGACGGACGATGTTCCGCCGCCGGTGGTGGGTGATCGGTGCCGCGACCGTCTTCGTCGTCCTGGGCGGGATCTGGGGTACGCAGGTGTTCGGCGCGCTGATCACCGGCGGCTTCGACGACCCGGCCAGCGAGAGCTCGCGGGCACTGGAGCGCGCCGAGGCGACCCTGGGCCGGACGGGCAACGACATCGTCGTCCTCTACACCAGCGCGGACCTGACCGTCGACGATCCAGCCTACGGGCAGGCCGTCACCGACGCGCTCGACGGCCTGCCCGGCGATGTCGTGACGGCGGCCGCCACCTACTGGAGCACGGGCAGCCCGGCGCTGGTCAGCGAGGACCGGCGCTCCACCTACGCCGTCCTGACGCTGGCCGGCGACGAGGCCGAGCGCATCGACGGCCTGAACGAGATCGAGGACCAGCTGGCCGCGCCCGGCCTCCAGACACAGGTCGGCGGCATCACCGCGGTCAGCCGCGACATCGGTGAGCGGGTCGCGGCCGACATCGCCTTCGCCGAGACGATCTCCATCCCGGTGCTCCTCGTGCTGCTGGTGATCGTCTTCGGCAGCGTCGTCGCGGCGAGCCTGCCCTTGACGATCGGCGTGCTGGCCATCGTCGGGGCCTTCGCCGCCCTGCGCGGGCTGAGCGACGTGACGGACGTCTCCGTCTTCTCGATCAACGTCGTGACGATCCTCGGGCTGGGCCTGGCGATCGACTACGGCCTGTTCATGACCGGGCGGTTCCGGGAGGAGATCGCGCGCGGGCGGGATGTCGAGGAGGCGATCGCCCACACGATGGCCACCGCCGGTCGCACCGTCGCGATCTCGGGCGTCACCGTCGCGATCTCGCTGTCCGGTCTGCTGATCTTCCCGATGGCGTTCCTCCGGTCGATGGGGTTCGGCGGGCTGTCCGCGGTCCTGGTGGCGATGGTGGCGGCGCTGACGGTGCTGCCTGCGCTGCTGGCGGTCCTGGGCCGGCGGGTCGACGCGCTCTCCGTGCGTCGGCTGCTCCGCCGCCGTCCGCCGGCCGACCCCGTCGCCCCCGTCCGGGGCGAGCACGGGTTCTGGTACCGGCTCGCGCACAGCATCATGCGCCGGCCGGTGACCTACGCCGTCGCCGTGCTCGCGGTCCTGCTGCTCGCCGGTGCGCCGTTCCTGCGCGTCGAGTTCGGCGGCATCGACCCCCGGGTGCTGCCGGAGGGAACCGAGAGCCGCGTGGTGTCCGAGACCGTCGACCGCGACTTCGTCCAGAACAGCCAGCTGCCGATCGAGGCGATCGTCACCGCGCGCGACGAGGCCGGCCTCGAGCGCTACGTCGACGACGTCCGCGCCGTCGACGGCGTGACCGCGGCCGAGGTCACCGCACAAGCCGGCGAGGTCGCTCGGGTCACCGTCCTCTACGCGGGCGACCCGATCTCGGCGCAGACCCGCGACCTGGTGCGCCAGATCCGGGACGTCCCGGCGCCGCCCGGCGGCGACGTCCTGGTGGGCGGGCTGACGGCGGAACTGGCCGACCAGCTCGAGGCCATCGGCGACCTGTTGCCCTGGATGGCGCTGATCGTCGTCGGCGCGACCTTCGTGCTGCTGTTCCTCGCCTTCGGGTCGGTCGTGCTGCCGGTCAAGGCGATCGTGATGAACATCCTGTCGCTCGGCGCGTCGTTCGGCGCCCTGGTCCTGATCTTCCAGGACGGCCACCTGTCCGGCCTGCTCGACTTCACCTCGACCGGGACGCTGGAGGCCACCCAGCCGATCCTGGTGCTCGCGGTCGTGTTCGGGCTGTCGATGGACTACGAGGTCTTCCTCATGTCCCGCATCCGCGAGGTGTACGACCGGACCGGCGACAACACCCTGGCGGTCGCGGTCGGGCTGCAGCGCACCGGGCGGATCATCACCAGCGCCGCGCTGCTGATCCTCGTCGTGATCGGCCTGTTCTCCATCTCGGGGATCACGTTCATCAAGCTGGTCGGGGTGGCCATGCTCATCGCCGTCCTGGTCGACGCCACCATCGTCCGCGCCCTGCTCGTACCGGCGACGATGCGCCTGCTCGGCACCGCGAACTGGTGGGCGCCGGCCCCGCTGAGACGCTTCTACGAACGCCACGGTCTCCACGAGGAGGACGACTCGCCCCCACCACCGGCCGACGTGCCCGTCACCACCGCCCCGAGACCAACCGAGTGACACCACCCCAACGGGAAGGGCGCTAGGCACGATCATCTGGATCGCCGTCGCCGCCTCCGGAGAGGCTCAACGCGATCGTCTTCGGCTCGACGGGATGGCGGCCGTCAGGCGTGATGCCACGGCCGCGGACTGCTGACTCGCCCTACGGATCGCCGATGGGACCTCAAGTGATTCCGAACTGACGGCAAGGCCGAAGAAGAACGGCGACCCAGGCACACGCCCTCCAGCGCGCACTCGTCGACCTGCGCATCGTGGTCGCGAAGGCACGGTCCACTCCGACGGCGACGATGAAGTCGATCTCCTCCGCCGTCTTCAGCCAGTCCGGTTCCCGCCCGCGGTCACGGATAGAGTCGGCCGGTGACCGATCCGCCTGTTCCGCCGTTCTTCGACGACGCCGACTTCAACAGCCCGTTGTCGGACGAGCGGGCCGGCCGGCTGGTCGCCTCGCTCGGCCCGCTCGCCCATCGGCGCGTCGTCGACCTCGGCTGCGGCTGGGGCGAACTGCTGTTGCGCGTTCTCGAGGCCGAGCCGGCCGCCACCGGCCTCGGCGTCGACCTGGACGCCGCCGCCGTCGACCACGCCCGGGCCAACGCCGCCCGCCGCGGCCTCGACGGACGCGTCACGTTCCTGGCCGAGGACGCCGGCCGGCACCTGACCGAGCCGGCCGACGTCGTGATCAACATCGGCTCCAGCCACATCTGGGGCGACCTGGACACCGACCCCACCGCCGCGGCCCTGAAGGCGATCCGGGCGATCCTGCCGACCGGCGGCCGTCTCCTGCTCGGCGAGATGATCTGGACCCGCGACCCGACGGCGGACGAGCTCACCACGATGGGCATGGAACGCGACCAGTGCCGTTCGCTGCCCGATCTGGTCGACACCACGATCGGCCTGGGGTACCGGCCGCTCGACCTGTCCCAGGCCACCCTCGACGAGTGGGACCGCTTCGAGTCGCTGCACGCGCTCGGCTGGGAACACTGGCTGCTCGAGAACCCCGGCTCACCGGACGCACCGGAGATCCGGCGCAAGGCGGACGAGCACCGTCGCCGCTGGCTGCACGGCTGGCGCGGACCGCTCGGCTTCGGCTACCTGACCCTGGCCGCCGCGCCCTGACCGATCACCTATTCGGCGGGTCGCTGCCGATACCACGGACAGACGAGCAGCCCAATGCGAGCAGGCCGCCTGCCTGTTGCCGCGCGGCCGTGCCAGCGGCTTCCTGATCCTCCAGGCGGTGCTCAACGATCGGCACAAGGACAGCCGTTCGGTGTGCTCACCACCATGCGCGCCACGAAACCCGGCCGGCGGCCGACCGACGCCAGGCGGATCAGGGTGCCGGCCGCACATCGCGCGCGTTCGACGATCGCCTGGTCGCCGTGCACCGTGGCGGCCCTGGTGAGTGCCAGCAGATGGAGACCGGTGAAGAACGCGCCGTTCTCCCCCGGAGTCCACCACGCGAGGGCGTTCGGTTTGCCGTCCGCGAGCTCGTCGGGACTGGGCAGGTCGATGCTCCCGTCGGGGCTCACGTAGTCGAGGACGATGCCGGAATGCGGGTGCACGAACCGGCTCGCGATCTCCGCCAGGGCGGACTCGGCGAGACTCGTCGCCGTCATGTGAAGGCTCGATGCGAACGTCACCGGTGCATAATCACATGTTAATGATCCAGGAGCAAGCGTCATCCATTCGCGATGGTCACGCTGATCCGGAGGTCCGAGTCCTCGCGCTCCTGGAACTCGGCCCTGACCACGACGACGGACTTCAGCGGCTGCGCCCCGGCCATCGCGGCCTCACAGGCGATCCGCGCGGCCCTCTCACCGATCACCGGGTGCGGGAGTATCGCCGTGACGGCCGTCAGGGGTGGGATCGAGGACTGGCTCCCCACCTTGCGGTCCGTGCCGGCGAAGTCGAGGTCCTCGGGGATGCGCAGCCCCATCTCGAGCGCGTCGGAGATCGCCCGCTCCAGGACGAAGCCGTTCGAGCAGACGAACCCGGTCGGACGATCCGCCCCCGACACGGCATCGGCGAGGATGGCCCGCCGCTGGTCGTCGGGCAGGCGCAGGTAGTCACGCATCGCCAGGAGCTCGGCATCGATCTCGAGCCCATGATCGCGAAGCGCACGCAGGTGACCGGACTGCCGGTCGCGGACACTGGTGCAGTCGGTCTCGACCCAGAGCGTCCCGATGCGCTGAAAACCGCGCTCGATGAGGCGTGACGCCAGGCGGTAGCCGATCTCCTCGTTGTCGATGACGACCGCGGCGTTCGGCGTGTCGGGCCAGTACCGGTCGATGAAGACCACCGCGACGCCCACCTCGCGCAGCGCCATGACGGCCCCTGGATCACCCCGGCCGTCCACCGGGTAGATGATCACGGCGGCCGAGTGCGCGGCGCGCGAGAGCGCGTCGTGCTGCTTGTCCCACGAGCCCTCGGCGTCGACGATCGATGTGGCGAACCCATAGGTCGCGGCCGTGAGCTGCACCCCGCGCAAGACGTCCATGACGTCTCCGCTCTCGAGCGACGGGACCACGCACGTGATCGTCGGTGGCGCCTCCATGGCACGACGGGGCGGGCTCGGGTCGCGCCGCCGCGGGGCGACGAAGGTCCCACGACCCCGCTGACTGACCAGTGCGCCTTCCTGCTGGAGCTCCGTGATCGCCCTCGCGGCGGTGAGCATGCTCACGCCGTACCGTTCACAGATCTCGCGCTGGGTCACGAAGGGAAGGTCCGGTTCGTAGTCCCCCCGGGCGATCCGATCGAGCAGGTCCCGCTTGATCTGCTGGTACATCGCGAGTTTCGCCACACGCCACCTTCCCGTCACTTGACGATCAAGTTTAACATGTGAATTCTGTCACCGCGCGGCCGGCCCCGGTCGCACCCACGCGTGGCCGACCAGCAGGCGCGACGGATCACACCTCCAAGGTCGCCGCATGCGGGTCCCAGTCCTCGGGCAGCGGCTGACTGGGGGTGACCGTGCTGGTGACGGGCACGAAGGTCTTCTGTTCGGCTGCGGCATCGATGGCGACCATGATGTCGAGCACGTGATACGCGAGGCTGCCGGAGGCGCGTTCGCGCACGCCGGCCCGGATCGCCCGGGCAAGGTCCACGACGCCGGTCCCGCGCCCGGTCCGGGCAACCGTCGGGACCACCGTCTCGGTGTCCGATTCGATGACGACGATGTCGCCGTCGAATCCGTTGGGGTCGGGCAGGACCATGGTGCCGCTGGTTCCCGAGATCTCGAGCAGCCCGACGCGGCGCATCGGCGACTGAAAGCTGAACAGCGCCTGTGCGGTCGCGCCGCTCTCGAACTCCAGGAGGGCGGCGACGTGAGTGGGCACGAGCACCGGGAACTCGGTACCCGCGTGTGGGCCGGTGGCGATGGTCCTGGTGTGGCGTGCGGTGTTCGCCGTCGCCCCGACGCGGGCGACCGGGCCCAGGAGCTGGATGAGTGCCGTCAGGTAGTACGGCCCCACATCGAAGAGAGGTCCGCCGCCCGGGGCGTAGAGGAATGACGGGTTCGGATGCCATGACTCGGGACCCGGCACCTGGAACATGGCGACCGCCGTTTGCGGTGTTCCGATCGCGCCCTCCCGCACGAGTTCGATGGCCTTCTGCAGACCGGGGCCGAGGAACGTGTCGGGTGCGGCCGCGATGCGCAGCCCACGGCTGCGCGCCTCGATCAGCAGTCGCTGGGCGTCGGCCGGATCCAGCGTGAGCGGCTTCTCGCTCCAGACGTGCTTACCTGCGCGCAAAGCCGTGACGGCGACGTCGAAGTGCGCCGACGGGACCGTCAGGTTGACCACGATCTCGATACCTGCGTGGGCCAGCAGCTGGCCAGGGGTGCCGCTCGACGGCACGCCGTACTGGTCCGCCTTGGCTCTCGCCCGGTCGGCGTCGAGGTCGGCGACGAAGTGCACCTCGACATCCGGGTACGACCCGAGGTTCTGGAGGTACTGATCGGAGATCGAGCCGGCGCCGACGACGCCGATGCCGACTCGTCCGGTGGCGTTCATGGATGAGCTTCCTCCTAGAATCCGACCTGCGCTGGGACCCAGCCGGGACGTCGCGCGTCGACGTGGAACCGGGCGTAGTAGTCGCCGACCTCGGCGAAGAACCGCTCGTACTTGTCCATCTTCTCGGGGTCGAGCTCGACACCCAGTCCTGGTCCCGTGGGCACCCGGATGGCGCCGTCGACGTAGGGCAGCTTGCCGCCGGCGATGACGTCGTCGGTCAGGTAGTGATAGTGGGCATCGCCGGCGGTGAGCATGTCGGGGATCGTGCTGGCGGTGTGCAGCATCGCCGCGAGCTCGATGCCGAACTCCACTCCCGAGTGCATCGCCAGGCCGAGGCCGAACGTGCGGCACACGGCTGCGAGGTCCCTGACCCCTCGCGGCCCCTCCCAATAGTGGATGTCACTCAGCACGATGTCGACGGCGCCGAGCCGGATGCCGGGCGCCAGGTCGTCGAAGCGGGCAGGGTACATGTTGGTCGCGATGGGGATGCGTACCTGCTCGCGCACGGCGGCGTTGCCGGCGAGGCCCCAGGCCGGGTCCTCGAAGTACTCGGGCTCGACGGCTTCCAACCGGTGGCCCAGCCGGATCGCGGTGGGCACCGACCAGACCCCGTTGGGGTCGATGCGCAGGCGGTAGTCCGGTCCCAGCCGGTCCCGGCACAGTTCGAGGACCCGTACCTCCTCCTCCGGCGACAGGACGCCTGCCTTGAGCTTCATCGCGCTCACCCCGAGTTGCTCGGTGAGCTGTTCACAGAGCTCCACCAGGTCCTCGGCCCGCGTGTCGTCGCCGCCACCCGGGCGGTCGTAGCGCCAGAAGAGGTAGGCGATGAAAGGCACCTCGTCGCGTACCCGGCCACCGAGCAGATCGCTGAGCGGTCGCCCGAGCACCTTGCCCTGGATGTCCAGGCACGCCATCTCGATGGCCGCGTACAGCCGGGCGTTCGAGAGGTAGTAGATCGACCTCAGCGTCGCCGACTTGATCGCCTCCAGGTGGAAGGGATCGTGGCCGACGACGCGCTCACGCAGCTTCGCGAAGGCGCCTCGCTGATCGCCACCACCCACCTCGCCCAGGCCGACGATCCCTTCGTCCGTGATGAGCTCGAGGACGGTGCGCATGAAGTAGCCCGGGTGCACGCCGGTGCTGTGACGGAGTTTCGCATCGGTCGGTATGGCGACGGTCCTGGCCCGGAGGTCGACGATCTTCATGGCGCGGCTCCCTCGATGCTCATCGGTAGGACTCTGTGCAACACTAGTTGGGCATAAGCCAACACTGGACGGAGGGTTCGATGTCGAGTCCGTATGAGTACGAGCTGCCGGTCGAGGAGCTCATCGAGCGCTATCGCGCCTGCTACTCCGGCGCCGTCTACGACGTGCTGGAGGAGCTGGGGCTGCCGAATCAGGCGCTGGCGAACGACATCCGGCCGGTCGACAACCGCTGGGTCGTCGCCGGGCCCGCCTTCACGATCAAGGGGATCCCGGACCCCACCGGCGACGAATCGCTGCGAGCCCGTCGCATCGAGTTGTTCACGGCGATGAAGGCCACCGGCGTGCCGCTCGTCGACGTCCGCGACTGCAGTTTCGACATGCAGGCCGCGCACTACGGCGAGATGAACGCGACCGTCGGGGCATCGTGCGGCGTCATCGGAGCCGTGGTCGACGGCGGTTCCCGCGATACCCGCTTCCTGCTCGACCGCGATTTCCCGGTGTTCTGCCGCTACCTCAGCCCCGTCGAGGCCCTGCGCCGCTGGAGCTATTACGACTGGCAGCGCACCGTCGCGCTGCGCGGAGCCACGAGCGCCACGGTCACCGTCGACCCTGGCGACTTCGTCTTCGGCGACATCGACGGCGTCGTCGCGATCCCGCGCGCACACGTCGTGGAGGTGCTCGAACGGGTCGAATCGCTCATCGAGCAGGAGGACGAGGTGCGGGCCGAGTTCGAGAGCGGCGCGGACCCCGTGGCCGTGTATCGCAAGCACGGACGCCTGTGAGTGGTGGCCGTGACCTCGTCCAGCGCTGACTCGGCCGATGGGCTCGACGGGCACGCCGCTCTGATCACCGGCGGCACGAGCGGCATCGGCGCGGCGATCGCCGACGCGCTCGAGGCCCGGGGGTGCCGAGTGGTCCGGCACGGCCTGGCCGGCGGCGACCTGAGCCACGACCTCTCGGCCCCGGGATCGGGCGCCGCTCTGGCCGACGCCGCACTGCGGCTGGGGCCGGTCGACATCGTCGTCTCCAGCGCGTCGGTCCAGCGACCGGCCGACTGGCGCGACACCGACCCACTCGACGTCGAGGAGCAGCTGCGGACCAACGTGATCGAGCCGTTCGACCTCATCCGGCGGCTGCTGCCGGCGATGGTGGATCGCGGCTGGGGCAGGGTGCTGACCGTCGGTAGTGTGCAGCAGTCCAGGCCGCACCCGCGCATGCTGGCCTACGCGGCGTCGAAGGCGGCCCAGTTCTCGCTCGTTCGCAACCTCGCCGGCCAGGTGGCAGCGGCAGGCGTGACGGTGAACAACCTCTCCCCCGGGGTCATCGACACCCCGCGCAATGCCGCGGCGCTCGCCGATCCCGTCTATCGCCGACGGGTCGTCGACGCCATCCCGGCCGGCCGGCTCGGCTCCGCCGGCGACTGCGTGCCCGCGGCGGTGCTGCTCTGCTCCCCGGCGGGCGCTTACATCACCGGCCAGGACATCGTGGTCGACGGCGGGTTCACCCTGTGACGGCTTCGTCCCCCGGAGGGCGTGGTCACGACTGCCGAGCCAGGTCGGCGCTGATCGCCTCCGCGGTGGCCACGACGGCCGCGGCATACGCCGCCAGCTCCGGCTCGACGCGGTAGGCCGGGCCGGACAGCGCCAGCGCCGCCACCGGGTCGCCCAACGGACCCGTGATCGCGGCCGCGAGCCGGGTGACATCGTCGTGACGATCGACAGCGGCCCACCCCCGCCGGGCGGCGGCCGCCACGTCCGACAGCAACTCCGCCTCGTCGAACCCGTCTCCCGCGACGACCGCGTCCTGACGCAAGGCGGCCAGCAGCGCCTCGCGTTCCCGGGGACCGAGGGCGGCGAGCATCGCCCGGCCCATGGCGGTGCGGCGCAGCGGAAGCCGCGTACCCACCGCGGAGTCGACCCGGACCGCCCTGTCCGGCTGCTCCTGTGCGACGTAGACGACGTCGAGGCCTTCGCGGACGGCAACGTGCACCGTCTCGCGGGTACGCGCGCAGAGGTCCCGCGCGTGCCCCTCGGCCGCGGCCCGGACGACCTCGATACGACCGCGATATCGGCCGGCCAGCCAGTCCACCCGGCTGCCGATCTCGAACCGGCGGTCGGTGCGCTGGTGAACGTAGCCCCGGCTGCGCAGCGTCCCGAGCAGCCGCGAGACGGTCCCCTTGTCGAACCCCACCGTCGCGGCGATCTCGGACACACCGATGCCGTCGTCCGCGGCGGCGACCGCCTCGAGCACGTCCAGCCCTCGCACGAGCGTTCGTGCCGTCCGGGTGCGTTCTCCGGTGGGTTCGGTCTCAGCGCCTGTGCCCGCCATGTCGTCATGCTAGTTGTTGCACCCTGTGCAACCGGTCAACGGTTCCGGCGTGCGTACCAGTCGGTCATCACCTGCTGGCCGGGCTTGCCCTGGAGGGTGAACCCTCTGTCGCCCGCAGGATCGTCGTGGTATTGCGGACGGTGCTGCCGCTCGTCCCACTTCCACCAGTAGAGGCCCCGCCACCAGGGCCGCGCCCAGAACGTCCGGAGGATCGCGGCGAGATAGTCGGCCTGTTCCCGGCCGCTGTACGGTGCCGGCGTCTGGTAGTCCCAGGGCAGCGTCGCCGTGCCGGCACGCGAGCGGGCACCGATCTCGCCGAAGAACACCGGCATGCCGAGCCGCTCCGCCTGCTGCTCGAGCGCGTCGGCATGCGGCCGCAGGTGGTCGACCATCTGGTCGGCGGTCGCGCCCGCAGCGTCCGCGGCGGCGACGTAGTAGCTGACCGAGAGCGCGTCGAGGCGCCGGAACCAGTCGCGCGGCGCATCCAGGGCCGAGTGGTCGGTGTTGTACGTGACGACGCCGCCGAACTCCTCGCGCACGGTGGCGATGGCCCGCTCCCACGACTCCGACTGGTCCATCGTGCCCACGAGCTCGCAACCCACGCAGAACAGCTCGGCACCCGCGTGCTCGGCCAGCCTGGCGTAATGACGCAGGCAGCCGGTGAAGCTGGCGAACCAGCGCCGCCAGTAGTCCGTACGCACGCCGGCGATCTGCTCGTTGCCGTCGTCCGGGAAGCGGATGGACCCCTGCCAGGCGGAGTCCTGGGATTCGACCATCGGCTTGACCATCACGCGGATGCCGCGGCTGCGGAACGCCGCGATCGCCCCGGCGAGCTCCTCGTCCGCGGGCGTCACGCGGAAGTCGGCGAAGACACGGGTGGAGGCGAACGTCTCCTGGGCGACGTGCACGTGCAGGGCGACGCTGTCGATGCCCCAGGTCGCCATCTGCTCGGCGTCGCGCGCGACCGCGTCGACGGCGTAGTCGCCGCGAAGCGCGCGGTAGCCGTAGCTCATTCCTCGCTGGAACGGGACGTCGACCATCTCATTCCTCCAGCAGCCATACGGTCGTGTCGCCCGCGAGCACCCCGGGAGCGCCCGGTCCCGAGCCGGCCAGCAGCCGGCCGCCCGGACGCTCGACCGCCCTGGAGCCGGTGTTCGCCAGAACGGTGACGCCATTGTTGCGCAGCGCGACCACGTCCGGTGGATACCCGGGGAGCCAGGTGACCGTTCCGCCACCGAGGCCGTGCTCGCGTCGCAGCGCCAGGGCGGAACGGTAGAGCTCGAGCGTGCTGCCGGCCACACCACGCTGACGGTCGCGTGCCAGTGCCGACCACTCCCGCGGCTGCGGGAGCCAGCTCGCGCCGGTGCGGCTGAACCCGAACGCCGGCTCGGTGCCCTCCCAGGGGAGGGGCACTCGGCAGCCGTCACGCCCGTAGCGCACACCGCCGGTACGGAACCAGGACGGGTCGCGGCGAGCGTCGTCGGGAAGGTCGACCACCTCCGGCAGGCCGAGCTCCTCTCCCTGGTAGAGGTAGGCGCTGCCCGGGAGGGCCAGCATGAGCAGAGACGCGGCGCCGGCTCGCCGCAGTCCGAGTTCGGGATCGAGCCCGGAGGCGGTGCGGGGGCCGAGCCCGTCGCCCGGAGCCGGCTGCTGCACCAGCCCCAGCCGGCTGGCGTGCCTGACGACGTCGTGGTTGGACAGCACCCACGTGCTCGGCGCTCCGACCGACCCGAAAGCGCTGATCGAGTCGTCGATGACCTGCCGCAGCGACGACGCATCCCAGGGCGTCTCCAGAAAGGAGAAGTTGAAGGCCTGATGCATCTCGTCGGGGCGGACCCACCGGGCGAGGTGACTGAGCGGCTCGACCCACGCCTCCGCGCAGAGGACCCGGTCGTCGCCGTACTCGGCGAGCACCGCCCGCCACTCGCGCCAGATGTCGTGCACGCCGTCCTGCAGCATGTACGGCGGGTTCGGCCCCTCCTTCGTGAGAATGACGCCGGGGTCGACACCGAACCGGCCGATGAGATCCTGCGGATGGTAGTCCGGCATCCCCTCCGCCTTGATCATCCCGTGCGCGACGTCGACCCTGAACCCGTCGACGCCTCGGTGGAGCCAGAACCGCAGGATCTGCCGGAACGACGACCGGACGCCGGGATCGCGCCAGTTCAGGTCCGGCTGGGTCGCATCGAACATGTGGAAGTACCACTGGCCGTCCGGCAGCTGGGTCCATGCCTGGCCGCCGAACGTGGACTGCCAGTTGTTCGGCGGTGCCGAGCCGTCGGACCCGGTCCCGTCACGGAACAGATATCGGTCCCGTGCCGGGGAGCCTGGCGCTGCCGCGAGAGCCGCGCGGAACCAGGCGTGCTGGTCCGAGCTGTGGTTGGGGACGATGTCGATGATCACCCGCAGGCCCAGCCCGTGCGCCCGGTCCAGCAGGTCGTCGAAGTCGGCCAGGGTGCCGAACACCGGGTCGACGTCGCAGTAGTCAGCCACGTCGTAGCCGCCGTCGGTCTGCGGCGAGGTGTAGAACGGACAGAGCCAGAGGGCGTCGACACCGAGCTCGGCGAGGCTCTCCAGCCGGTCGGCGATGCCCCGGAGGTCGCCGACGCCATCACCATCGGCGTCGGCGAACGACCTCGGGTACACCTGGTAGATCACGGCGGTGCGCCACCAGAGAGGATCCTCCGTGGCGACCATCCGGGCCGGCTCCGACATGCCCAGCGTGGTCATGGGCCTCGCTTCCTCGAGAGTTGTTGCGCGGGGTGCGCCCTGCTCCGGCACACCCCGCGTGAGCGCCCGCTACGACTGCGCCCAGTCGTCGGTCCAGCCGCCGCGCTCGATGTTCTGGTCGGCCACCTGCTCCCAACTGGCCTGGATGTCGGCGAGCATCTGGTCGACGTCCTTCGTCCCGAGCAGATACCCGCCGTAGAGCGCCTGCGGATCGGTTCCGTTCGGCGGATAGATGCCCGACGACCCCATCTGGCGGGGTTCGACCCAGTCGCTCGCGACGAAGGCCTGCAGGTTGTCCGGGACCTCGGGATCGGCCAGCGCCGACAGGCTCCCGGTTTCGGCGAGCCAGGAGGCGACGTGATCCGGCGCGGTCATGAACTGCAGGAACTTGACCGCCGCCTCGAGTTCGGGTCCCTCGACCGTGGACGGGATCATGTAGGCGGTGCCGTAGATGGAAGCGCCGTACCGGGCGTTGATGCCGGTCGCGTACTCGCTGGTCTCCGAGGTGACGGTCGGGAACGGCATGGCACCGACCTCGAACTGCGCGTCGGCGACGACCGTCGAGTAGCCGAACGACGAGCCCCACGCCATGGCGGCGGTCCCGTTGGTGAAGTCCGCCTGGTTGATCACCGCCGCACCGCTGCCGGTGACACCGGACCAGTTCGGGGTGACGTAGGAGTCGTAGAACTCCTTCAGCAACTCCAGAGAGCCTCGCAACTCCGGGATCTCGGTCGCCTGCACGGCTCCGGTCTTGACACCCCACGCCCAGTCCTTCTGCGTGAGTGAGCGGTTCGTGCCAGGGTTGCCCTCGACGTCGAAGACGTTGAGGGTGTCGAACACGGCGCCGGTCATCAGCTGATCGAAGATCACCTCATAGGTCCACATCAGCCCCTGGGACGCGTTGTCGGCGGCGAACGGAACGTAGCCCGCGGCCTCGAGCGCCTGGGCGGCCTGTTCGAACTCCCCCCAGGTCTCGATCGGCGCCTGGATGCCAGCTTCCTCGAACGCCTCCGTGTTGTAGTAGACGACCGGGATGAACACGTTGAACGGGATGAACTCGTTGTGGCCCTCGCTGTTGTAGGTCACGGAGTTGTCCGGGCCGAACAACGCAGTGTCGAAGACGTCGATCCACGCATCGCTGCCCTCGACGTACGGGTTGGGCTGGTCGAGGTACTCGTCGAGTTCATGCACCATGTAGGGCTGATGCGGCGCTTGGTTGAAGACGAGCTCGGACGCGGTGCCGGCGGAGAGCTGCGTGCTGAGCGTGTCGCTGAACGACGACAGCGGCAGGACGACCGTCTCGACGTCGATGTCCGGCTCGAGCTCTTCGAACCGCGCGATCTGTGCCTCCCACTCGGGCCCGAACGACGAGGGGTCGCTGTTCCACTGGTTGGGGCCTGAGATCGTGATGGTGACGCGCTCGCCGCTGGCGCCGCTCTCGTCGGACGAGCACGCAGCCAGGGTCACCGCGACGAGGGCCAGCGCCGAGGCGGTGGCAACACGACGGAATCTCTGGGGCTTCATTGCCATCCAATCTCTCTGACGAGACGTGAGGGACTGAAGTATTCACATGTTAAGATGCGTTCGTCAACTGTCACCGTGAGAGGCGCCGGCGTGGGCAAGCTCCCGATGTACCAGCGGATCAAGCGTGACCTGCTCGATCAGATCGCACGCGGTCAGTACGACCCGGACGCTCCGCTGACCACTCAGCGCGAGCTCTGCGAGCGCTACGGCGTCAGCATGCTGACGGCTTCACGAGCGCTGAGCGAACTCCAACGCGATGGCGTCCTGGTCAGCTCACGCGGCCGGGGGACGTTCGTCGCAGCGCGCAGGCCGTCCGCCGGGCGGTCCGCGGCACCGGGCCGGCCACCCGAGATCACCTGCATCATCCCCGCACTCAGCAGTGGTGATGTGATGGATGTCGTCCACGGCGTGGAACGCACCGCGGCGGCACTCGGCTTCACGACGTCCATCGCCGCGACGGACGGATCCTGGGAGCGGCAGCGCGAGGCTCTGCGGCGGGCCCAGCACTCGGCCGCCGTCATCCTCTACCCCGTCGACGGACCCGGCGACGCGGAAGCCGTGCGGGACCTACGTGACCTGGGCATCCCGGTCGTGTTCGTCGACCGCTACTGGGAGGAACTGCCCAGCGCCGCAGTGCTGATCGACAACCAGCAGATCGGCTACCACCTGACGTCGCGCCTGGTCGAGCGCGGATTCGGGCGCATTGCCACGCTCTGGGTCGAGACCAGTTGCACCAGCGTCCGCGACCGGCAGGCCGGGCATCTGCGCGCCTTGCGCGACCACGGCATCGAGATCGACGCCGAGCTCCTGGCCATCCGCGACCACTTCAGCCAGCCCGACGACGTCCGACGCCGGATGCTGGCGTCGGCGGTCGCGGACGGCACCCCGACGGCGTTCGTGTGCTCCAACGGCTTCGTCCTGGAGCAGGCCCTGAGCGACTCGCTGGCCATCGGCCTCAGGGTGCCCGACGACGTGGACTTCGCCGGCACCGACCGCAAGGTGGGCGACCATTCCACGATCCCGCCACTGACCGCGGTGACGGCGATACTGCCCCACCGCGCGATCGGCGAGACCGCCGCGGGGGTCGCCTGCGAGGCGGTGGCCACCGGACGCCCTCCACGCCCGGTGCACACGGTGCTCGAAGCGGACTTCCAGGAGCGGGAGGAGTCACCGCTACGCCTGAACGTCGTGCGCAGTGAGCCGGCCTGACCCTTGCGCTGGGACACTTAATATGTGAATAATGCGGGCCATGACATCGAAGACGATGGCACCCAAGAGCCCGACGAGCGAGGTCGACTCCGGCCCTCCGTCGCCGGCAGCGCCGGCCCCCCGTCGCCGGCAGCGGATCGTCTGGTGGGCCTACCTCGTCCTCGCGCCGTCGATCGGCCTGCTCGCCTTCTTCGGCTACTATCCCGGGCTCTCCGGCTTCTACTACTCGTTCTTCGACTGGCGGCCGGCATTCGAGTCGGAGTTCGTCGGCCTCGAGAACTACCGGCGGATGCTCAGCGACGACGTCTGGATCCAGGCCTTCGGAAACCTGGGCATCATCTTCGTCGCGTCGGTGACGCTGATGTGGGTCCTCCCGCTGCTGGCCGCCGAACTGGTGACGTCGCTGCGGAGCGCGCGGTTGCAGTTCGTCTTCCGCACCCTGCTGATCGTGCCGCTCGCCTTTCCCGGCGTCGTGACCGTCCTGCTCTGGGGCTTCATCTACGACCCGAACACCGGTGTCCTCAACGAACTGCTCTCCGCCGTCGGCCTGGACGGCCTGCGCGGCAACTGGCTCGGTGACCCGGGCTCCGCGCTGTGGGCGCTCATCCTGGTGCAGTTCCCCTGGGTCGCCTCACTGCCGTTCCTGGTGTTCCTGACCGGGCTGCAGAACATCCCATCCGAGGTCTTCGAAGCGGCGTCCGTCGACGGCACCAACCGTTGGCAACGCTTCGTGCACATCGACCTGCCCCTGCTGTTCGGGCAGGTGCGGCTGCTGTTCTTCCTCGCGATCGTCCAGGTCTTGCAATTCGGGTTCTCCGCCTACCTGCTCACCGGCGGCGGCCCGGACAACTCGACGATGGTGCCGGTCATCCGAGCCCTCGACATGGCGTTCGGCGCGAGCGAGTGGGGCTACGCGGCCGCGCTCTCCACGACGCTCTTCGTCCTGATCCTCGTCCTCAGCATCGCGGCACTGTTCGTGCGTCGTTCGGAGAAGGGCAACGTCGATGTCGGCTGACACTGCCACCCAGAGCCGGTTGCGGAGCAGGCGACGACGTGCCTCGGCGAGTCAGTCCGGGGTCATCCTGGCGCTGAGTGTTCTCGCCGGCGTGGGGCTGTTCCCGTATCTGTTCATGCTGCTCAGCTCGTTCAAGACGAACGAGCAGTTCTATCAGAACTTCTGGGGTCTGAGCCTGCCGCTGGAGTTCGGGAACTACGCGGTGGCCTGGCAGCAGGTGAACCCCTACCTGACGACCTCGCTCATCGTCGCGGCCGCCTCGACGATCGGGACGATCGCGCTGGGGGCGACGAGTGCGTATGTCCTGGCCCGCTACCGGTTCCTCGGGCGCAACGTGCTGTTCGCCTTCGTGGCGGTGCTCATGATGATCCCCAACATCGCCAGCATCATCCCGCTCTTCGTGCTGGTGCGGGATCTGGGGATCCTCAACACGTACTGGGTGCTGATCATCCCGCAGGTCGCCAGCGGCCTGGTGCTCGCCATCATCCTCATGAAGACGTTCTTCGAGGGCGTCCCCCAAGAGCTGTTCGACGCGGCCAAGATCGACGGCGCCTCCGGGCCACGACTCTTCCGCTCGATCCTGTTGCCGCTCTCCTCTCCCATCATCGGCACCGTCGCCCTGATGACCGTGATCTCGGTGTGGAACGACTTCTTCTGGCCCTTGCTCACGATCAGCGACGACTCGCTGCGCACTGTTCCGGTGGGCCTGAGCTTCTTCCAGGGTCAGAACGCGACCGAGTGGGGACCGCTGTTCGCCGGGTACGCCATCTCGAGCATCCCGTTGCTGCTGTTGTTCGTCTTCCTCTCGAAGTGGTTCCTGGCCGGGCTGCAGGGCGGCATCGCGGGGGTGGCCAAGTGAGCACACCCCTCTCGGTCCAGCTGTACACCCTCCGCGACGACATCGAGCGAGACCTCCCTGCCACGTTGCAGGCGCTGGCCGACCGTGGATTCGACGAGGTGGAACTGTTCGGGTTCCCCGCCCGAGCCGACGAGTACGCCGCCGCTCTGGCACGGACCGGTCTCACCGCGCCGACCGTGCATGCCCGGCTGCTGACGGAGGGCGTCGACGTGCCGGCCGTGCTCGACGCCGCCGCGCGCATCGGCGCCCGTACGGTCATCGACCCTTATGTGCCCGCGGAACGCTGGACCACCGCCCGGTCGGTCGAGGCCACCGCCCATGCGCTGAACACCGTGGCCGAGCAGGCCGCCGGCTACGGGCTCACGGTCGGCTACCACAACCACTGGTGGGAGACCGAGTACCGTCTTGGCTCGCTCTGCGCCCTCGAACACCTGGCCCGGCATCTCGACCAGGCCGTCGTCCTCGAGGTCGATACCTACTGGGCGCTCGTCGGCGGCATCGATCCGGCACCGCTCCTGGGCCGGCTGGGGAGCCGCGTCACGGCGATCCACCTCAAGGACGGCGCCCTGACGAAGGACGCGACCGGCCAGACCCCGCTCGGCGAGGGCGCTGTGCCCGTGGAAGCCATCGTGTCGGCCGCACCCGACGCTCGCCGCGTCATCGAGTTCGACCACTACGACGGCGACATCTGGGCCGCGATCGACGCCAGCCGGCAGTACCTGAATCGGCTCGCCGCCCTCTGACCACAGCGGCACAACACCACACCACCTTCACGCAACGACGCTCGGGAGGCACCGTGGATCACCCGTCTGCTCAGCTCAGCCGCCGCTCATTCCTTCAGGTCGCGGGGGCTATGGCCGCCCCGGCCGCACTCGGCGCCGTGGTGGCGCCGGCGGCGGCCGCCGCGCCTGCGGGCCCGCACCAGCGACCGCTCCCACGCAAGGCCGGTGGCGGCACGTCGCCCCATGGGGTCTCTGCTCGCTACCTCATCGAGGACGACTTCTTCTTCATGGAGAAGAGCCGCTATCCGCTGCCGGACGCCTGGGACATCGACCAGGCCGGCGCGTTGATCAGCCAGCAGTACGGGCGCTGGTTCCGCACCGCCGATACCAGCTCGCGGCTGCCCGTCCTGATGATGCGGCCGTTCCAGCCGCAGGACGGCGGCGTGCTCTGGCTGGAATTCCGTATCGAGCCCATCAGCGCATCGCTCGACGGCATCTCCTTCACGCTCCGAGAGCAGACCGAGGAGGTGGTCAGTCTCCGGGCGGTCGGAAACTCCCTGGGTCTGCGCCGCCCGAACGCCGCCGACCTGCCGATCGCGACTCTTGCCCCGGACGTCGAGATCGGCTTGCGGCTCAAGGTCGACCTGGACGCCGGCCAGGTGGCCGTCTGCGTCGGAGGCACTCTGGTCGCCGAGCAGGTCCCGTTGCTGAAGGCGGGCGCCACGCTGGACAACCTGCTCGTCGCCAGCAGCGGGAGCGCGACGAACGACATGTACTTCGGCCCGGTGCGGCTCTACCGCGACACCATCGTCAACGAGCAGTTCGTCCACGTGACCCCCGGCCAGGTTCCAGCGGGCTGGGCGGCCGCGGCGAACGGCGTCACGCTGTCGCTGATCGAGACCCTGCATTCGCAGTGGGCCGACCGGTTCTGCCTGCGCGCTGAAGCCGGTCCCTCCGGAGGAAGCATCAGCCACCCGGCCGTGCTCTCCCGGGGCTACGACTCCACCAGCCCGCTCGGTGTCTCGGAGTTCAAGGTCCGGATCGAGCAGGGGACCGACGTCACCTACCGGATCGGCCTGATGGGCGGGCAGACGCTGCGGGTCCGCCTCGGCGCGACCCACATCGAGGTGCTCGACGGCGACGGCAGCGTCCTGCACCAGAGGACGTACCGGCCGGCTCTGTGGAACCACGTCAAGGTGCGCGTCGACGTCCCCGAGTCCACGGTCGACGTGCACGTCAACGGCAAGCGCGTCCTCGCCGGTGTGCCGGCGTTCGGGTCTGCTGCCAGCCAGATCAACCCCCCGAGGTCGGCAGCACTCGAGCTCGGCCCCGGCGTCCGCGTCCAGCTCGACGACGTACGCGTGTACTGGGAGTCGCACCTGCCCAGCGACTATGTGCCCGCGCCCGTCCCGGCCTCGACCGGGACGACACACCACATCGGGATGTCCGAGTTCGGCGGGTGGCGCACTGGTCACCACCTCGGCTGGGACCTCATCACCCGTTTTCCTGAGCGCAAGCCCTATCTCGGCTGGTACGACGACGGCATCTCCGAGGTCGCCGACTGGGAGAACAAGTGGCTGGCCGAAGCAGGCATCACGTTCCGGATGCAATGCTGGTTCCGGCCCAGCAGCGGCGTCGGCCAGCCCATCAAGACGCCGGATCTCGCCCACTCCCTGCACGACGGATACTTCGAGTCCCAGTACAGCGACGCCGTCAAGTTCGCCGTGATGTGGGAGAACGTCGCCAGCGGGCAGACCAACTCGGCGGACTTCCGGCAGAACATCGTGCCGTACCTGATCGAGTACTACTTCCGCGACCCGCGCTATTACGTCGTCGACCAGAAGCCGGTCTTCTGCGTCTACAACTCGCGGACACTGCTCACCAACTTCGGTTCGGCCACGGCCGCGAAGGCCGAACTCGACTACCTGCGCGCCGCCGTACAGGAACTCGGCTTCGACGACGTCATCTACCTCACCATCGCCGTCGCGCCGGAGGCCGCGGCGATGGGCATCTCCGGCGAGTACGCCTACTCGTACGACGGCTACCCGGAACTGCAGCAGGCGAGCATGGAGCAACGGCACACGAGCAGCCCGGTCGATGTACTCGCGACGCTCTCCATGGGGCGCGACGACCTGCCCTGGATCCGGACCATGGGCCGGATCATGCCGCCGGACGACTATCGTCAGGTCGCCGAGTGGGCGCGCGACCAGTACCTTCCCTCCCTCCCCGCCGGCCACCTCGGCCGGCGCATCACGATGCTCGGGAACTGGAACGAGTGGGGCGAGGGTCACTTCCTGCAGCCCAGCGACTACCACGGTTTCGACTACCTCAACGCGATCCGGGACACGTTCGCGACCGGGTCGGCACCGAACGCGCGGCCCACGCCGGCCCAACAGCGTCGGCTGCAGAAGCTCTATCCGTACGGACGCGAGCTGCCCCCTGCGTCGGGTAGCGCTCCCCCCGCTGACGGCGACTTCACCATCGGCTGGGACTTCACCACCGACGGGGACAGGCAGGGCTGGGTCAACCTGGCGAACGTCCAAGGCCTGACCGCATCGAGCGGCGCGCTCCGCGGCACGAGCAGCGTCCACGATCCTCAGGTCGGCTCGCCGGCCGGGCTCGGCATCGAGGCCGCCGAACACCCGTACCTGCGGATCCGCATGCGCACGACACCGATCCAGCAGGGCGAGGTCTTCTTCATCACCGAGCACGACGGCGTCTACAGCCAGTCCAAGGGTGCCCGGTTCATGGCCATCCCCCAGGACGGCCAGGACTACGGCGAGATCGATCTCGACATGTGGCGGGTCCCCACCTGGCGCGGACGCATCCATCAGATCCGGATCGATCCGATCGTCGACGTGGGCGAGTTCGCCATCGACTACGTCGGGCTCAGGCACGTGCCGATGACGGGGCCGCGACTCCGCCTCGATGGCATCCTCGAGTCCCGCCCCCGGCCCGAGGTACACGACGGCATCGTCTACGTGTCCATCGAGCAGGTCGTCCACGGCACCGGCGGACGAGCCGGCATCTCGCCCGACGGCGACGCCGTGCACATCGCGCGCGGTGGCGACACCGTCACCGTTCCGACGACCGGCACCACCGTCCGGCACAACGACGCCGACGTCACGATCGAGGCGCCCGCCCGCATGCTCGCCGACCGGACGATCGGGATCCCGGCCTCGTTCTTCGCCGACGTGCTGGACTTCTCGGTGGCGTGGGACGGGAACACCCAGGAGCTGGCGATCGCCGGAGGGCCGATCGTCATCACGGTCAAGGCCGACGGCAGCGGCGACTTCACCTCGCCGACGCAGGCGAACGCATCGATCCTCGATGCCTCCGCGGCGAGGCCCTACGTGATCGAGGTGCATCCGGGAACCTATGCCGAACGCGAGTGGACGGTGAAACCCCACGTCACCGTGCGCGGCACCGACCGCGACACGTGCATCTTGCGTGGCGACCTGCCCGACGACGCGACCGACGCTCAGATCAGCGGTTCGTCGACCTTGTGGCTGTCCGGCACCGCGACGCTGGAGAACCTCACCATCCTCGCCAAGAACATGCGCTACGCCATTCACGACGAGGCATCGGGTGCCAACGTCGGGGCGGTGCACGTCGTCCGCAACTGCCGCATCGAGCACGCCGGCAACCAGGCCGCGCGTGACTGGCGAACGGCTCACCCCGAGAGCGGCCTCGCCCCCGCGACGGTGTGGCTCTGGGACCGTCCCTACGGCTATGGGTCGGCGTCAGGAGTGCAGGTCCGCGTCGAGGACTCCACCCTCGCCGGGACCCGGGAGCCGTTCTACGTTCACACCAACAAGGACTTCAGCACGCCGAACGTGACCGAACTGGTGCGCTGCGACCTCCGACTCGGCCACGGCGCGTTCGCGACCGTCGTCGCAACGCAGTCGCTCGGCTCGGGCACCGCCGACGTCCTGACCCTCACCGATTGCACGTGGTCGCCGGGCTACATCGACGACACCGACACACCCTGGATCTCGCAGGTGCCCGCCCGCCAGGTGTCCGACCACGCGGAGATCCACCACACCGTCGACACCTCGGCGCCACTGGGGTACCTCCCCCGTCAGCGCGGCAGTGCCCTCCGGATCTTCTCCCTCGACACCAGCGCGGCGGCGTCCATCACCGTCGCAGGATCGGCGGTTCCGCTGATCTTCGGCGACCTCACGGCGCAACCCGGTGGAGGCGGGCTCAGTGCCTACCTGTACGGCAGCGTCGACATCTCCGGAATCCTCGTCGGCCTGCAGGCGAACGTCACCGTGGCGAACACCTTGGGCCGCCGGCTGGGCGATCGCCGGACGGCACCCGTACAGCTCGACGTGACCGCAGCGGGCCAGACTCGCACCGTGGTCTTCGGCCAGGACCACACCGCCCAGTCCAACGCCGGCATCATCGCGCTGATCAACCAGGCGATCAGCGGAATCGCCCAGGCCCAGGAGTACCTTGTCGCGCAGAACGAGTACTACCCGTCCTTTCCGGACCGCGAGCTCAGCCGGACCGCGAGTGGTCCCTTCGCCATCGCTCGATGGTCCGCGGTCGTCGCCAACGGCACCGGACTCGTCAACGCCGCGGGAGCCACGGCACAGCCCGCTCAGATCGTCGGCGTCGCCCTCACCCGCATGACGCCGGGGGCAACCGGCCGCGTTCTCACGTCCGGCTTCCTCCACCGCAGCCAGCTCGCCGGGTTGACCGGGACGACGATCCCGGCCGGAGCGACGATCTACCTCTCCGACACGGCGTCGGGCCAGTTCTCACTCACCGGCACGCGCGCACTCGCCAGCGCTGTCGCACCCGAGTGGGTTCACTTCGGCACCTGATCGCCGCCCGGGCGCCCCGGTGCAGGCTGCCAGGACTCCGACGACGGTGGCGCGACGGATCGCTCGCCTGTCGGCTGAGAAGGCACCTGTTCGGGGCGCCCGAGGAGGCCAGGCGGTCAGGAGACGGGTGGGAATCGGTGGTCTGGCGCAGCACCAACTATGCGAAATCAGCACCGCATCCGGCATCTAGAGGGTCAGGATGGCGGGGTCCCAATCGTCCGGCAAGGGCTCCATCGGCCTGAACGTGCTCGTCACCGGCACGGACTGGCCACGGTCGGCTGACTCGCCGATCGAGACCAAGACGTCGAGGACATGGAGGGCCAGTTCCCCGGATGCCCTCTCTGCGGAACCCGCGCGCACGGCTCGAGCAAGGTCGACGACCCCGATCCCTCGTCCGCTGCCGCCGCCCCGGGGAGGATGCAGAAACGGATCGCTGTGTGCGCCGCTCCACACCTTGGTGTCACCATCGAATCGATTGGGGTTGGGGAGTGCCACCGTTCCCGACGTGCCCGTGACTTCGAGGAAACCTGCACGTGCAAGCTTCGAGTCGAAGCTGAAGACGCACTGAGCGGAGCCCGCGCCCTCGAATTCCAGCAAGGCGCTCACGTGGGTCGGGACGCGGGTGGGAAACGTCTCTCCAGCTCTCGGGCCACCGGTGATGGTCCGCATCGGGTTGGCGGTCGACGCGGTGGCCGTCACTCGGGCGATCGGGCCCAAGACTTGAGCCAATGCGGTGAGATAGTAGGGGCCCATGTCGAAGAGCGGACCCGCCCCGGCCTGGAAGAGGAACTCGGGATTCGGATGCCACGATTCGGGTCCGCTGCTCTGGTACAGCGCGATCGCCCCGAACGGCGTCCCGATGACCCCGCTCCGCACCATGCGCAACGCGGTCTGGATGCCCGCGCCGAGGAACGTGTCGGGTGCACATGCCACCCGCAGCCTGGCGCTGGTCGCGGCCGCAAGCAGCCGTGTTCCACTGTCGCGATCGAGCGCGATGGGCTTCTCGTTCCATACATGCTTTCCAGCGGCCAGTGCCCGAGCCGCGATCTCGACGTGGACCGCGGGTATCGTGAGGTTCACGACGATCTCGACCTCGTCGTCGTCCAGCAGTTCGTCCACCGTTCCGGAGCGAGGAACCCCGTACCGCCCCGCCTGGGTCGCGGCCCTCTCGAGGTCGATGTCTGCGATGAAGCAGAGCCGGACGTCTCGGAACGTCGTCAGATTCGCCAAGTACTGATCGCTGATGACCCCTGCTCCGACGACTCCCACACCGACCGGACCGGATCTCATGACCCGCTCCGTGCGGCGAGCCAGTTGAAGCTGTCCTCCACGGCGTCGAAGACATCGCCCTCAGACTGGTCCAGCTCGACGACGCGAAGCGCGTCAGGGGCCACCTCGAGAATCCTGTCGACCGGCATCACGCCGGCGCCGACGGCGACCTGGGCCGAGTGCTCAGCGATGGTCTTCGCATCCTTCAGATGGAGGTACTGGGCTCTCGTCCCCAGTCTGTCGAGGAGCGACGGGACGTCGTGCCCGGCGACCGCGGCCCAGTAGGTGTCGACCTCCAGCACGATCGATTCACTGAGATGGCCGGCGAGGACTTCGAGGCCGGTGTCGCCGTCGAAGTCGTGGCCGAGCTCCCACGCGTGGTTGTGATACCCGATCCGGATCCCGTAATCGGATGCCAGCTCCGCCGCGATGTTCAGGTGGTCGGCGACGGACTCGATCCCGCGGCGCGTCGACCACAGGGCCGGGTCGCTTGACGAATTGATGACGGTCGAAATGCCTATTTTGCTGGCGGCTTCGAGAAGCGGCTCGAGTTCGACGCTGATGAGTCGTGCGTGTGCGCTCGGCGCGCGGAGTCCGAGCTCGAGCAGGGCCGGACCCAGCGGTCCGGCCGTGGCGGCGAGGTTGTAGGGCTCGACCGCTCGATATCCGATCGCGACCAGCCGTTCGAGGGTCCCACGCAGGTCCAGCGCCAGTGCGTCGCGAACCGTGTACAGCTGGACCGAGATGTCCAGGGTCATGCGAATTCCTCTCGAGGGAAGAGCACCTGGTTGGCCGAACGCAGCACCCGAGACGACACCAGCGTCGACGCATCGAGGTGGGCCGACGTGACGACCCTGAACGTCGTGGTCTCGCCGGGAAGCAGCGTCACGAGCATCTCGTCCACGCTGGCATCTGGATCGAGTTTGTCGATCAGCAGCGAGAGATCCCGGATGAGCGTCCGCGCGGTCACCCGCACCGCGTACCCGTCGGCGGTCCGTTCGACCTGTGCGTCGAAGCGCGCCGGGCCAAGGGTCGACTCGCGGTAGTCGGCGAAGAACCACAGACCTCGGACGGTGCCGTCGGTTGCGACGATGAACTCATCGGCCGCATCGTCGAAGCGCGAGATCTCTGACGGTATCGGGATGATCGCCGTTCCGCGGGGCTCGACCTCCATCGGGATGACCTGCGAGGCCCGGGGCGATCCGCGCGAGTCGCGTCGTTCCAGAGCGATTTCACCCTTCCACATCTCGCGTCGATCGTTGACTGCCGCGAGCACGTAGCCGTCACCTCGAGGCTGGACGGTGAGTATCCGGTCTGCAAAGGCGCGCCGCATCGCGAAGTACATCGGCTTCGCCCGGCCGTGGACGTCGATCGCAGACCACGAGATTGCCGGCCAGGAGTCGTTGAGCTGCCATATGATCGCGCCCGCGCACCGAGGGGCCCACGAGCGCAGGTGGGTGATGTTGAGTTCGACGGCGATGGCCTGATTGAGCGACATCGCCCAATGCCAGTCCTCGATCTCCGTGGGCAATGGAAAATGCGGCAGGAGACCTCGCGTCAGCTTCGTGTTTCCGTCGACCGCCTTCTGATGGCGGAGCATTCCCGGCGACTGCGGGGTCAGGGGCTCGTCGGAGATGGCGCGGGTGAGCGTTGTCCACGTTGCTGGCCCTTGCCACCCGAACTCCGTGACGAAGCGCGGTACGTGCTCTCGGTAGTGGAGGTAGTCCCGTTCGTTCCAGACAACCCACTCGTGGGTGAGACCGTGGTCCGGGTCATTGGGGTGAAGGTCCGCCCGCGGAGACCACGGGCTACCCGGAACGTAGGGTCGATGAGGGTCGAACTCGTCGAGAACTCGGGGAAGAAGGTCGAAGTAGAAGCCCTCGCCCCAGGTCCCGCCATCGAGTTGCTGCTCCCAGCCCCAGTCGCGGTGTCCCCAGAGATTCTCATTGCATCCGTTCCAAAGAACGAGACTGGCGTGCGGCATGAGCCGGGTGACGTTGTCGCGGGCCTCCGCCTCGACCTCCGCCGCGAGGAGTTCCTCGGAGTAGGCGGCGCAGGCGAAGGGGAAGTCCTGCCACACCAGTATCCCGAGCTCGTCACACAGTTCGTAGAACGCGTCGCTCTCGAAGACGCCGCCGCCCCACACCCGCAGAGTGTTGAGGTTCGCGTCCACAGCCTGCGACAACCGGTGTGCGTATCGATCTCGAGTCACGCGATGGATGAACGAGTCGTCCGGGATCCAGTTCGCCCCTTTCGTGAAGAGGCGCTCTCCGTTGATCTGAAGCTCGAAGCTCGACCCGTGGTCGTCGGGTTCGGAGACCGCGCGCACCGTGCGAAATCCCAGTCGGGAGGACCAACGGTCGAGAACGGACCCGCCCTCCTCGAGGATGACTTCCACCTCGTAGAGCGGCTGTGCCCCATAGCCCCTCGGCCACCACAGTTCGACGTCCGGCACGTGGACGCTGATGGTCGCATCGGTAACCTGCCCGGGGATTGTTGCTCGGGAAGAGGAGTCACCGACCCGGACCTCGATCTCGAGATTGGCATCCGCCGATTCCCGCTCGACGTCGAGACGGACGTCCACTCGTCCATTGGCTCCGTCGCCGTGCGCGTGCGGTCGCACACTCGCCAGGCGAGCTGTGGTCCAGCTCTCCAGAGTGACCGGACGCCAGATTCCGACGGTCGCCGCATCCAGGCCCCAGTCCCAGCCGAAGTTGCTGGCCATCTTGCGGATCGCGTTGTAAGGGTGCTGCATCACATGGGGGCGAGCGCCGCCCTCAAGACTCACCCGATCCGCGTACCTGATCGGCGACTCGAACCGGATCGACAGCTCGTTGGTTCCCTCGATCAAATGGGACAAAACGGGGAAGCGATACGTGCGGTGCATGTTGGCGGTCCGCCCGATTCGGACGCCGTTCACACTGACGGTCGCGACGGTGTCCAGACCCTCGAACACCAGGTCGACGCGTTGGTGTCCGTCGTTCGTCCACTCGAACGCTGTCCGGTAGCTCCAGTCCGAGTACCCGATCCATGCGTTGACCCGTTCATTGTCGTCGACATATGGGTCATCGATGAGCCCTGCGGACATGAGATCGGTGTGAATGCACCCCGGGACCTGCGCGGGAATACTGACTCCGACGATGTGCGCGGGGACCTTCCCTATCCCGGCCTCGGCCGACCACCCCTCATCGATCCGACTCCGGCGGAGAATTCGATCGACCCCGAACGTCACGTGACCACCTCGGGATCCTTGGTTCGGATGTCGTCCGGCCAGTCCATCGCGATACCCAGCCTCCCGGTCAGCAGCGACTGATAGTCGCTCAACACCGCGGCGTTCGTATGCACCTCCTCGGCCGTGATCCGTTCGCGGGCGCAGAAGGCTGCGAGGGCGCCCACCGCCTCCCCGATGGACCATTCCACGGGATGCAGCCGATAGGCGCCATTCGTGATGTGAGTCGTCCCGATGTTCTTGCTGGCAGCGAACAGGTTCTCGACGTCACGGGGAAGAAGGGCCCCGAGTGGGATCTGGAACGGGAAGCAGTCGATGTCTACGTAGGTCCTTGACGAACTCGGGTGCAGATCGATGCGGTAGTAGCCGATGCCTACGGCGTCCGGAAAGCGTTCGGCCCCGGCGCCGCACTCACGCATCTCCCGCCCGATATGTCCCTCTGTGATGGTGAACCTGGCGCGGATGCGGCGCGACTCCCGGACATAGACCTCCTTCGCCAGGCCGTCCGTCGTGCCAAGCACGTCGCCGCGGAGACGCAGCTCCGGATACCCCACACCGCCGTCGGATCTCGGGGCCTCGGTCTGCATCCAATAGATGAACGACAGAGTGAGCTCCCGTGCTCCTGACAGCGCCTCTGCGCGTGCGGAGTCCGTGACGCCGAGTAGGGGCTTCTCCCAGTAGTCCGCTTGAGGCCAGTTCATCAGGGTGACGTCGCCGCTCGACCAGCCGGGCAGCATCGCGTTCCGGGAGAGGATCCGTCGATAGTGCCACAGGTCTCGGTCGTCCGAGGTCTCCGCGTCACTGGGAGCGCCGGCGAACAGCGGCCTCACCCGCGGCACCAGGGTCACCGGATGGACGTCCTGCCATGACAACTGCGGTCCCGGCCAGAATGGCGCCACAGCTGTTGCCCAGTGCTCGTAACCGGATGGCTTGTCGATGACATTCCGCTCGCCGGCTCTGTATTCCAGCGCGGCACACCAGGTGACCGCCTGCTGGTCCAACGGATCGGCGATCTCCAGCGCATGGAGCTCCCCCGTCTCTGCTGAGGACTCCGCCCCGATGACGTGGTCGATGTCGGCCAGGGGCAGCAGATCGCCGAGCTCGGTGGCGTCCGCCACGAAGCTCGCAGCCAACCGCGTCTCGGTGCCGTCGCGGACATCGCGGACCAGAACAGCCTCGACCCGAGAGCCGACCCGCTCGACTCCGATCGGCTTCGTGTGCTTCAACACGGTCACCAGCCCGGAGGCGACAAGTGGCGAGAGCATCTCCTCGATGGCGAGCGCCGCCACGCGGGGCTCGTGACAGAGTCGCGATACGAATCCACCCCCGGGGTTGAGTGCGACGGTTCCCAGCGACTCCTCCGAGAGCGGATAGTTGCTCCGATAGTGATTGCGGATCCGGGTACGCAGCTCGGAGTAGCTGGGCGAGATGCGTCGCGTATCGATCCACTCGTGTTCGTCGGGTGGCACCCCCTGGCTGGTCAACTGGCCGCCGAGCCAGTCACCGCTTTCTGTGAGGATCACACTGTGGCCGAGACGAGCAGCTGTGATCGCCGCGGCGACCCCGCCCACCCCACCTCCGATGACGACGAGCGTTGCTGCGCGATGCGCTGGCGGCATACAAATCCTCTCGAAGAGCATTTCGACTCAGCCTTTGAGGCTTCCGTCCGAAAGACCGGAGATGAAGCTCCGCTGGTTGAACAGGAAGACGATGAGAACGGGGATGGTGACGAGGACGGCTCCCGCCATCAGCGGTCCGTATTGCACGTTCCCGCTCGCCAGGAATCGCGCCAACGCGAGCTGGACCGTCTGAGTATCAGCCGACGTCGTCGACACCAACGGCCAGAGGAAGTCGTCCCACACGCCTGTGAACGAGAAGACCGCGACCACCGCGACGAGCGGACGAGCCAAGGGCAGATAGATCTGCGTGAATATCCGCCACTCGCCGGCGCCATCGATCCGTGCTGCCTCAGCAAGCTCGACGGGCGCGGTGCTGAAGAACTGTCGCGCCAGGAAGATGTTCATCGGCATGACTAGATAAGGCAGGACCACGCCCGCGAGTGTGTCGAGCAGGCCGCTTCCTCCTGCGCCGAAGAGGTCGTTTCCGCCGGTCAGCGGAATGCCGCGGATCATCAGGAAGAGCGGGATCAGGGTGACCGAGACGGGAACGGCGGCGGTCGCGACGAGCGCGTAGAACATCGGAGTCGCGCCGCGGAACGGAAGCATCGCGAACGCGTATCCGGCCAGCACCGCGATAACGCAGTTCGCAGTCACGGCCACGGACGCGACGATCGCGGAGTTCGCCAGGGCGCGGAGCAGGTTCGCATCGACGAACGCGGTGACGAAGTTGTCGAGCGTCGGCTGCGCCGGGATG
This sequence comes from Jiangella endophytica, assembly GCF_003427025.1. Lineage (GTDB taxonomy): Bacteria > Actinomycetota > Actinomycetes > Jiangellales > Jiangellaceae > Jiangella > Jiangella endophytica. The sequence continues at coordinate 54,808 of NZ_QVAI01000016.1, read as the reverse complement.
ACGCTCAACGAGCCGAAGGCCTGTTCCTGTGGGGTGAAGGCAAGACTGACCATCCAAACGAACGGGAGGAGCACGATGAGGGACATCGCGATCAGCGCAGCGACGAACGACGCGCGTCGCATGGCGGGCCTCCCCTGACGCCCACGCATGCGGTCCCCGGGGTCCGTCCTGGCTGGCGACCTCAATTTCGCCTCCCGGAGATGCCTCGCATCGAGAGGTACGAGAAACCGATGATGAGCGCAAAAAGTACGAACGCCATGGCGGATGCCGAGCCGAACTGGTTGTACTGGAACGCTTCGGTGTAGATGAGGTAGTTCACCGTCGTCGTGCTTCCCAGGGGCCCACCTTGCGTCAGCACGAAGATCTCGGCGAAGCCCTGCGCGAGGAAGATGATGTCCATCGCGACGACGTAGACGAGGATCGGGCGTAGTCCGGGCAGCGTCACGTAGCGGAAGAGATTCCACCGCCCCGCCCCATCGACTCGAGCGGCCTCGTAGAGCTCCTTGGGGATGGACTGAAGGCCCGCGAGCAGAAGGACCATGTTGCTGCCCAGCGCCTTCCAGATCCGCATCGCGGACGCCGCGTTGAGGGCGGTCTGCTCATCCAACAGCCAGGCCTGACCCGGCAGGCCGAAGAAGGACAGGACCTCGTTGAACAGTCCGTTCTGCGAGTACATCCATAACCAGATCATGCTGACGGCGGTCAGCGAGACGATGTGCGGAATATAGAGGGCCGATCTGAAGAAGCCCACGCCTTTGAAGGGCCGATTCACGAGCATTGCGAGGACGAGTGCGATCGCGACCGTCAGTGGAAGCACCTGCAGCACGTACCGGCCCGTGATGAGCAGCGCTCGGCCGAAGTCTGGATCCGAGAGCAGGCTCGTGTAGTGGTCACCACCGACGAACTCGGGTCCGGATCGGCTGAGCGGACTGTAGGAGGTGAAACTCAGGACGAACCCGTAGACCACCGGAACGAAGTGGAAGACGATCACGTAGACCGCGGCCGGCGCCACGAACGTCAGTCCGATCAGTCCGATTCTCGATCGGGGTCGGCGCCTTCTCGTGTCCGCCGGGGCGACCCCGGCGGGCGCGTCCCTCAACGCGCCCGCCGGGGAGATTGGAGGTGTCATGTGCTGAGATCCCTACCTGTTGGCTTCGAGGATCTTGTCGACGTCCGCGGCCGCCCGGTCCAGCGCATCTCTAGCCGAGGTCGTCTCGTTGAGCGCTTGTTCGATGTACTTGTCCATGGTGTCGCGCACCTGAACCCATCCAGGCACGTTGGGGTTGGTGACGTAGAGCGGGGCAGCCTCGACGAAGGCCTGCAGGACCGGGTTGTCTTGGACGTACGGCGTCGATGCCGCCGATGCGCGGGCCGGGATCGCTCCGATGCCCTGGGTGTACTCGGCTCCCGTGTCCGGCGAGATCATGTACTGGATGAACTGCCAGGCAAGGTCCTTCTCCGCGCTGTCGGCATTGATCATGAGGCCTGGGCCAGCCCCTCCGAGGGCATGCCCGTCGTCGGCTCCCTCGAACTTCGGCGGCATCATCACGCGCAGATCCAGCTCCGGGTAAGCAGTGACGACCTGCTGCATCGAGTTCGGACTCAGCAGCGTGATCGAGGCTGTCCCGAGTACGAGAGGCTGCTGAGCAGTCGGGGCATTGCTGTAATCCGCGCCGAGACCCGCGGAGACGGCGTCGCTCCCGCTGAAGAGCTGGGTGAAGTAGTCGAGTGCGCGCTGACCTTCGTCTGACGCGAAGGCCGCCTCGGCGCCGTCGTCTGTCAGCTGCTGACCGCCTGCCGAATGCAGCAGGAACGCGAAGGTCTGCTGCCGGCCGATCGGCTGGCTGGGGAGCAGGAGTCCGGATCTGACGATCGTGCCCGACGCATCTCGGACGGTGAGGTCGGAGGCAACATCGTAGACGTCTTCCCAGGTGGCCGGCGGATTGGCGGGATCCAGGCCTGCCTCGACGAAGTCGTCGGCGTTGTACACCAGGAGCGACCCCTGCAGAGAGAGCGGTATCAGGAACTGGGTGCCGTTGACCTGGCCACCCGACATGGCATCCGCCAGATCGTCCTGGTCCTCCGCACTGAGCCGATCGACATACTCGGTGAGCGGCTCAACACGCTCGTTCGCCACGAAGTCGGCTAGCGCCGCAGGCCCGTGCCCGAAGACGTCCGGAGCGGTTCCGCCGGCGAACGCGGCGTTGAGCTTGGTGGACATGTCGCCCCAGTCGAGAAACGTGACCTCCACCGTCGCGCCGGTCTCCTCCTCGAAGGCGGGGACGATCTGCTCGGTGACGAGATCGATCTCCGTCTGGTTGGTTCCGGGGAACCACACGCTCAGTTCCCCGGACGATTCGCCGCCCGATGGTTCCGGTCCGGCGGAACCGCAGGCGGACAGCGCGAGCGCGGATGCGACGACGACAGCCGATGTGGCGACGCGTCTGGGTCTTATGACGACGACCATGTCATCTCCTAAATCGTATTAGATCCCAACCGAAGAGAGGTGCCCCCGGAGCGCGGGAAGGTGATGCGCTACCTCGGACCGAGCCGCGATCCCGAGTCCGCGCCCAGGCCGGATCTGGGCGCGGCGATCGTCGCAGATCCCGGTAGTTCACAGGGGACTACCTCCGCGTGATCGGGTCCGATCTCGCCTTCGAGCAGAGCCATCAACACGGCAACCGAGCGGCGTCCGAGTTCGCGGCGAGGAACCGAGAGATGACTCCATGCCGCCCCGTTGAGGTCATGGGCTCCCCAATCCAGGCACACGACCGACAGGTGTTCCGGGATCGCGACCCCCACGTCGGAGGCCGCCGAGTCAAGGGCTGCGATGAGCTCGTAGTTCTCGACCACGATGGCCGTGGTTCCCGACGCCATAGCATCGCGCAGCCACGACGAGACGAGATCTGCGGGTTCGACAAATCTCTCGAACACCGTGATCGCTCCCCTCGCGGACATGCGCTCACGGAAGCCCTCTCGGCGTTCGTTCTGAGGACTCGTGTCGAGCGGTCGCGCAAGATATCCGATCGAGCGATGCCCCCGAGAGACCAGTTGGTCCACCACCGCCCCTGCCGCTTCCACATAGTCGGTGGTCACGAACGGCACCCCTGCAACATCGCGCCGGCCGATGAGCACGAAGGGATACCCCTCTGCGCGGAGCCGGGCCACTTCACTGTCGTTCTTCTCGATGCCGAGCATGATCACGCCATCGGCCAGGTTGAGCCGATTCACGCCGGTCCTATAGATCGATCGGGTTCCATCCGCGCCCTGGGTGGATGCGAAGAGCACCAGGTCCTGCCCGAGCTCGACCGCCATCTGTTCGATGCCCACCAGGAACTGGTGGAAGTAGTCGTCGGCGCTCACGGGGAACACCGGCTCGAACGTGTGGACGCCGATGAGACCGTTTCGCCCGCCCTGCAGCGACCGAGCTGCAACGTTCGGCGTGTAGCCGAGTTCTCGCATCGCCTGCCGGATGCGTTCCTGGGTGTCGTATGAGATCCCGATCGCTTCCGCTTTACCCGTGATCACCATGGAGACCGTTGTTTGCGACACCTGAGCGAGCCTCGCGATATCGCGCTGGCTCGGCTTCGCAAAGCGGGACACCGATCGCCTCCTCGTCGAGACTCCGCGCGGCCAATGATTACTAATACGCATTAGTCCAGCTCGGGAGTCAGCCTACCGCACGAAGGGCTCTTGTCAAGGCGCCTGCGATCGAGCGTTGACAATTTCCCGTGCACGGGTCAGCATTACTTTCCCCATCGCCCGTGATATCGCGGGCGGGTACCCGTTCAACGTCGAAAACGTGGGCCCGCTCCTCCCTCAGACGAGCACTGTTGACGACCTAATCGCGACCCCTTCGCGGGCGAAAGGCTGTCATGAACCCATCCTCCGAAGACCATTCGTCGAGCTTCGCCCTGAGAAGGCGGACGCTCCTTTCGGCTGCCTTGGCGGGAGGGGCGCTCGCGGCGCTCGCCCCGTCGACCCACGCCGCCCGGGCGATGGAGCCCGCTCCGGGCGGCAAGACCTTCTACCTTCGCTCGAATGGCGACGATTCCAAGAGCGGCCTGAGCGACGCCAACGCCTGGGCCTCGATCGTGAAACTCAACGCAGCCTTGGCTGATGGGACGATCAACCGCGGCGACGTCGTTCTGCTACGCCGGGGCGACACCTTCTACGGAGCGGTCACAGCGATCCCGCGAGCAGTGGGAACCGAGCCGTCCCTGTCGATCGGTGCCTACGGGACAGGTGCTCGACCTCAGATCTCCTGCTACAAGATCTGCAAGATCCCGGGAGCCTGGATCGAGCACAGTTCGGGCGTGTGGCGGATAGACATCACGGCGGCGTCCGGCTCGTACACGGGGAACACCAGCTCCGCCAGTACCGAGGTGGGGTTCCTCAATGTGGACGGTGTCATCCGGGGAGTCAAGCGGTGGTCTCTGGCCGCGCTCGCCTCGGAGTGGGACTTCTACTCGGACGACCAGTACGTCTACGTCCGGGCGTACTCCAACCCTGCAGCCAACGGGCGCAGCGTACGCATTGCCGTCGATGACAGCATCATCGTGGGGCAGTCCTCCCTCAACGTCACCGAGCTGGATCTCCTCGGAGCGGGCGGGCACGGCTTCAGCGGGGCCGCAGGGATGGCGAACGTCTACTTCGGAAGCAACATCATCCGAGAAATCGGAGGTTCCCAGCTAGGTCCGGCTGCCAACACCACTCGGTACGGCAACGGCGTCCAGTTGTGGATCGGCTCTAGAGGGATCACCATCGAGAACAACTCGATCAGCCAGGTCTACGACGTCGCAATCACGTGCCAGGGAAGTCAGGAGGGAGCGAATCTCGGCTGGACCGATGTGATCATCCGGGATAATCTCGTGCAGAACTGCACCCAGTCCCTTGAAACATGGTCGAAGGGGACGAATCGCGGCCCGGGCACTGGATTCGTGAACTGCTCCTTCACCCGGAATACCTGCATCGACGCCGGCAAGAGCTGGGGCGCGGCCGTCCGCCCAGACAAGGCAGGCAAGAGCACGCACCTGCTGATCTACCTGAACGAGCTCCCGATCGACTTCCCTATCGAGGACAACTTCTTCTTCAACTCCACCATGAACTACGCCTACTTCGGTGCTGGCGTCCCGACAGGCTTCGTATCGGATCGAAACACCATACGTTTGCAGCGGGCGACGCCCCTCCAGTACGGGCAGCCCTGGACGATCGAGGATCCGGCGGGGTGGATCGCTGCCACGGGCCTCGAGAAGCACAGCCACTTCTGCGCCATCCCCGACGGGCCGTGACCACCCGCGGCATCCCTTCCCACGGGCCGCTGAAGTGGGCGGATGCCGCTCGTCGAGCGGTACTTTGATCTCGTCGGGGCCCTACCGCCACATGATTCCCGGGCCCCGACGGGAGCAGCCGATCTAGCCAGCCTCTCGTCGACCCCAGCCGGGGTCCCCTCGTAGCGGGGAGACATCGTCTTGAGGGCGATGGTGATGGCACGGAAACGGTGTTCAGCTGCGCGCGGCGCTGAAACGGTGGGCGTTCAACACCAACCGGCGCGAGGACCCGAATCAGCCGGCCTGGGTGAGCGACGCCTTGCGATGGGCCGCCAGCCACAGCAGACCGGCCTCGGATCTCGCCGATACCGACGTGCTGCGCCACCTCGTCGACGGCCTCGCGGTGCGCCTCGACGGTGGTGCCAGGGCGACCAGCGCCATCTCACGGTGGCGGAAGATCCTGTACAACCTGGCCGAGTACGCGATCAAGCGGAAGGTTCTCGTCACCAACCCGCTCCCCACCGTCAAGCAGCCGGCGCACCGCATCGCCGAGGTCGACCGGCGCTGCGTCGCCAACCCGAGCCAGGCGCGCGACCTGCTCGCCGCCGTCGCCGCCCAGAGCTTCACGGGGCAGCGTCTCGAGGCCTACTTCGGCTGCCTCTACTACGCCGCGCTCCGCCCCGAAGCCGCCGAACTACGCCGCGACAACCTCGATCTCCCCGGCAAGGGCTGGGGCTGGATCTACCTGGAAGCAGCCGAGCCCCACGCCGGCGGCGAATGGACCAACACAGGCAATGCGCGAGATGACCGGCCACTCAAACAGCGCGAGCCAGGCGAGGTACGCAAGGTCCCGTCACCACCTGACTCACCGCCCTGCTGCACCACCACCTCGACACCTTCGGCACCACACCCGACGGGCGCCTGTTCGTCGGCGAACGCAGCTCCGACCACCTCCCCGCCTTCACCGTGTTCCGAGTCTGGAACCGCGCCCGCGAGGCAGTCTTCGACGTCGATGCGAACGTCTGCTGGTCGCGCTGCGCCCCTACGACCGGCGCCACGCCGCCGTCTCCACCTGGCTCAACTCCGGCGTCCCAGCGACCAAGGTCGCGGCCTGGGCCGGACATTCCGTCGACGTCCTGCTCAAGATCTACGCCACGTGCGTCGACGGCGACGACGAGCTGTACCGAGCCAGGATCGTCGCAGCGCTGAAGCGCCACCACCAGCCGAGAACCTTGGGCGCGCACCTGGCGAGGACGCCCGTAGCGAGCCGTCTACGACCGTCGACGGCTGGACACAAAAGCGCCCCTCACCTTGCGTTTCCGCAGGTGAGGGGCGCCTATCTGTAGCCCCGACGGGATTCGAACCCGCGCTACCGCCTTGAGAGGGCGGTGCACCGGCAGCATCACCACCTGCGCTGACCTGCTGTAACACGCGCGAGGCTGCGGCAGGAAGGCGAACTTGGACACGTATTCGCCAAACTACGGTCGTAGGTGGCCGGACGTGATCGCTTACGGTCGGACATGGTGAAGCCATCGCCGACAGCGAGCGGATCAGATCTGGCAGGCTGCCGGACCACCCGAACCGGAGCGCCGGCTGTCGCCGACATCGAACCCGAGCACCTCGCGGCGCCCGTCGACGGTGACACCGGATGGCCAGTGCGCCCGCCGGTTGAACGCAGGTCACCTCGACGCCGTACGCCGCTGTCTTCAGCACGCGACCCGCCCTGGTGGCCATCACTCCGCCACGGAGAGCGATCAGGACGGCATCGAGCGACGGGAGGGCGCCGGCCCAGTTCTAGGCCGATCGTCGCTGAACCCTCGCAGGTCTCGATGTCGAGGCCGTCCTCGACGACAACGGCTCGCGCGCCCGTGCCTGTGAGTTGGCTCGCGACGACTGCGGTGCCGCGGGCATCGAACCTACGAACGGGGTTCGCCGTCGCGAGCCTCACCATGCATCTGACATTCGGCTCCATCGCCTGGCAGCAGTACAGCGGGGTGCCGAGGACGTCGATCATCCGGCGACCCGGCCGGATCCGCGCGGCTCGAGGCACCTCTTCCGCACGCCCCGCCAGCACCCCGCTGCGGCGCCGCGAGAACACCGTCGCTAGGTGTTTGTGGTTCCGATCCGCAAGATCAACGATTGACTGTCGGGCTAGCAGGATCCTCGCGCACGAACAATGCATCTGACCCGAATGCCTCAGCTGCAGCACTGACAGAGTCTTCGTCAACCTCGGTCAATCCGACCACGAGGGCGTTCCGCTCGGGATCGACAGTCGCGGTGACCATGGAGGCTCCGGCGTAATCGGCCTCGTTGAGACTCGGATCGAGCGCCGGCTCCATGAGTTCCTCGAGGCTGTGATCCACCTCCCGGATCTCAACTGGCGTAGGCGCCGTCGCCACCAAATGCTCTAGCTCATCGCCAACGACCGCTTCCCACCCAGGAGTGACGTTCACGATCACGCTGCCATCGCGGTAATGATTCTTGGCCCAGATGTCTTCATGACCATCCAGAACCGCATTGGCGAGCTCAAGCGTCGCCGTTGCCTCAGGTGACGGGAGTTCGACAGGTTGTGACGTGAGCACTCTGTCTTGCCAGTTGGTCACATCATGCTCCGAAGTAGTGGCCTCGTCGCTGGCGCCGCACGCAGTCACGGCGCCGACGCCCGCACCTACGACAAGCAGTCCCATCGCAGACTGCAGCACACCGTGGGCCCGGCCCGCCTGCGTTGCCAACCGTCGTCTCATCTTGACCGCCTCCCTCGCCCCTTGCCGGTGACCCCGCACCCGAGCGCCTATTCAGTAGACGTTCCCAGCCAGCGCAAAGTTCCATGTGGGCTGATCAAGTCGGAAAAACTCGCCACTAGTTTACACCATACATTGACACAATCTCAATCAGGTGAAACGATCATCCAACTTGCGACGATCGACAGCTGGGGGGGCTCATGACATTGACTCGTCAGACACCCGTGAAGGCGGGGACTGCACTTCTAGTTCTGTTGGCGACCGCACTTGCCGCACGTCACGCAGCGGGTGCAGATACGCGCACAGAGCGCGACTGGGAGTCGTATATCGCGCCCGAACGAGCGTATGATCTTGATCTGACACCTCAAGAGGAATCCGCATTCAACGCGGCCAATGCGGTTCTGGGTGGCCATGAAGACATCTGGGCCAAGAATCATTACCGCGATGGCAGCGTGATCGTGAACGTCACTCCTGGGTGGGAAGCGGTCGTTGGCGATGAGCTAGAGCATTTGGTGGCGACGGCGCCTACGCCAGTTGAGATCCGGGAGGTGGATCACAGCCTCGAGGAACTCATGGAGCCGGCGCTCGATCCGAGTCTCAACGAGGCCGATTACGCCGGAGCCTCCATGGTCACCGCGACTGTCGATCCCGAAGACAACAAGCTCGTCATCGGCCTGTCCGTGCTCAACGAGTCGACAGTCCTGGCCGCACAAGCCGTTTTTGGGACTGACACTCTATTTCGGCAAGAGGACATAGCAGTGGCGACTGCCGGCCCCGACCGGTGGAAGGACCGCTACCCGTACAGCGGCGGCGCAGGTTATGCTCCGACCAACTGGCACGTGCATTCGCCCGTTTGCACCGGTGGTTTCGCTGTCCGGCGAGCTACTGATGCTCGCCAGTTCATGGTGACAGCAGGCCACTGCATCGGCACGGTTGCAGTATCCACCTATAATGCTGCCAACAGTCTTGTGGGGATGGCTCGACATGGACGAACCTTCTTGGAACCGTTAGCGGAATGACGAACACTCTCAATTCCAGCGGAGACTCAAGACTTATTGGTGATATTCGCTACGGCGACCTAACTGTTTGGCCCATCACAGGAGGTAGCCCTAGCGTCTTCTGGGGAGCAAGGAGAACAACAACATACACTACGATAAATTCCTACAATACTAGTTGGCCAGTCGATGTTAGCGGCGGCAGCCTGTGCATGAGCGGTGCACTGGGTGGAACATCATGCGGTTGGGATATTACCGATACGCATGTTTCCGTGACGTATTCCAACGGTTGGACCATGTACCCTATGGTGCGGGCTTACAAGTCCTACGGTCCGTGCATTTATCAAGGTGACAGCGGCGGCCCATGGATTCAAGTTGTTTCGAGCGGCCCCCGGGCGGTAGGAATACAGAGTGGCGCTACGAACGCCAATTCGACTGTCGGGCCGTGTGCTGCGTGGTTCACGTCCATTCATACGGTCGCCTCGCTATACAATATGAGGCCGCTCACAGGCTGACATGGGAGACCCAGCGCAGCTCATCGTGATCTTATTTGTGTGGTTCGGTGACCGGCGGTTCTGGCTGTCGGACGGGTAGCCTGAGGTCTCCCCGCCCAGTTGCCGCTATCCTGCTCTCTGAGTCTCGCCTGCGCGGCGTTGCTCGGAGTCGACGGTTCTCTCGCTCCAACTCGGCCAGGCGCTGTGCGTCCGGCGTGGTGGTCCCGGGCCGGTCGCCAGCGTCGATCAGGGCCTGATTGACCCACCCGCGCAATGCCTCGGGATTGATCCCGAGCTGCTCACCGACCCGCCGGACCGCGCCAGGCCGCGTCGCCGGATCACGCCGCGCCTCGACCGCATCCGGATCGCCCGCTCTCGAAGCTCCTCCGGATACTCCCTCGGTGCCACCATGACTCCCATCCCTCCCTGGGACTGAGAGCCCCCATCAGACCCAGGGCGAGACTGCGTGCGACTGCTCCGCACACGCTTGCATTCGTCCCGGCCGATCAAACCCCCTGTAGATCATGAACACGTGCCAACAGACATTGTCGGTTACCGAAATCGGTGATCGTCACCACGGACGCAATCCCGCTGATACGTCGTGCGCCGGCCGAGCGGCGGCACGAGGACGACACCCAGGCCGACGACCCCTGAAACCTTTCGAAAGATCAACAAGCGGGGTCTGTTCATCGACAGGACATACGCGTTCCACCGGTTCACGCCTCGGCACCCAAGGCGGAAGCCATCACGCCCTGCACGAGCCGGACACGAGGAGTGCCAGCAGTGTCGTCGGGCGGGTGAGGGAGTCCATCGTGGCGAGTGCGACGGCGAGGGTATGCGCGACGCCTGCTTTGCCCGTCATGAGGCCAGGTTCGGCGGACCGGTACTCGTGCCCGTACCAGTCGGTGGTGAGTGACGGCGGCGGGCTGATCTCGTGGTCGCGGAGCAGAAGGATCAGTACCGCGCCCAGCGGGCCGTGGCACAGGTTGCCGGTAGGGACGGTGCGCTCGGCGACAGCGGCGTGCCGTTCGAGGAGTGTCCGCAGCGCCTCGTCCACCCGTCCCTCGCGGTAACCGTCGCCGCGCAGTAAGCGCACGAGCCGGTCGGCCTCGACCAGCCCGGCCGTGCCACGGCACCAGCTCGTGCCGCCACGCCGCCGCAGCACCACGGGATCGACGGAGGCCGGACCGGCTGTCGCGCCGGTGCCACCCGGGGCGAGTGCTGCGAGAGCGAGATCTCGGCCGAGGACCCCGTGGGCTAAGCCGAGCTGCCGGGATCGGAGCGAGTCGAGCCGTCGCGCGACCCGCCCCAGCGACTCCGCGGCCGGCCGGGCGGGCGGGTCCAGCAGGCTCGCCTGATAGGCGTAGCCGGCGAGGCCGTCGATGAGATCCCAGGGACCCCGGCCCCGCGGCACTGTCAGGCCTGCGAGCCGTTCGGATGCCTGCCGGTGGAGGTCAGGGCGCCCGCAGTGGGCCGCCACGATGCGGACGGCGTGCCACGCGCCGGCGCCGCCGGTGAAGAGGCCGAGATCGTAGCCAGTCGGATCGGTGCCGACGGTGCGCGCGGCGTGGGTCGCCGCGCCGGCGGCGGTCTCGATCGTCTGCTCGCAGCCGAGGGCACGAGCGGCATGGGTCAGGGCGACCGCGATCCCCGCCGTGCCGTCGTACAGGTACGGCCCGGCCAGACCGTGCCGGTCCTGGTCCGGGTGGGTGCGCACGAGCCACGAGCACGCGCCGTCGCGCCAGATCGCGGTCCCGGTGAGGTCCGCGACGACGGCCGCAAGGGTGTCCTTGAGCGACGAACTGACAGACCGTGGCGGCGACGGCACACGATGCGGGTGGTCGTTCGCGGCCGGGCCGGGCGCGCGCCAGGCCCGCCTGGCGTCCCGGACCACGGACGGCGCGAGGCGGGGGATGCTCTCCGTCAGGCCTCGATCGAGGGCATGGTGATCGGTGATCCCGTCGACCCACATGGCCGCGAGCCGCGCGCAGACACGCGCACCGTAGCTCTCGGCTCCGTGACCCGGCGCGAGGGCGACCCCGTCCGCGACGGCATCGGTGCAGGCAGGAACCGGGCCGCACAGTCCTCCGGCGAAGGGGCGCAGCCATGAGACGACCGCGGACACGTCCGCGGCGGACACGTAGATCACGGTCGTGTCGGCCGCTGTGAGGGCCGATCTCGTCGTGCGGGTCTTGAGGCCCGCGGCGTCGAGCGTCGCGAGGCCCGGAAGGACGATCCGGAGCATCGACTCCGTCGGTGACGATGGCGATGCCGGAACTCAGACAACGTGATCCGCACTTCTCCGGCCTGGGCGCGCGCCTCATTGCACCTCCGGTGCGTGGCCGACGCCCGAGGTCGTACGCACTTTCCGACGAGGGACAACACGCGCCGATGGGGCCGTCGCGATGACTCTGGCCAGGCTCTCAAGCGCCAGACGTCCGCGTCTACCCCGCTAGCGCCCTGGCTGTGGGGTACTTCGCCAGCCCGAGAATGATCCCGGCTAACCTTTCCGCGCACTCACCGCCGCCACAAATCTGCCAACCAAGGACGAGACGATACTCACACTCATGACGTGCCAGGAGAGGAAGGAAAGCGGCACTCCGGCCAGTGCACCCAGAACCAGGTACCAATAGGCGAGCCTACCAACAGGAGCATCACCAGCACCGTTTAGTCGGCGCTCGATGTACATCGAGCCCGGTACTGCGATTAGTGCAATCAAAGGAATCGCAAAAATTGCAACTAGGCCGCCAAGGAACAATCCAGCAGAAAACGAGTCATCGATTACGAAGGATCCGAGGGCGATCATCAGGGCGCACGCGCAAACATAGGCTGCAAAAATGCCCAGAGCGAAGTCGCGGAACTCCAGCGGCCGAGCTTCCATATCCCCCGCCTATGCGCATCAGCTAGCCACTCCAGCCCGCGTCAACCAACGAAAAAACTAAATCAAACTTAGCCAACCGTGCTAGATTCTCTCAACGACTCCAAGCTGCACGCCGGTATAGGCAACGCGAGACAGATCGTACCCAAATAGCAGGTGGGCCGCGCTTCTGAATAGTCGCTCAGGGGCGCGGCTCACGTTGGGCCGACGCGTCCTCGGCCCGAGCCCCGAAACCCATGCCTCACGACGTCCGCGATCGTCGGCGCCGATGTCTCCCCTTGTGCCGCTGACTACGAACCACCACCACCCCGGCCGCGGCCGCCTAGTCGTCGCGCGGGACGTCGCCGCGCCAGGCACCGGAGGCGAGGCCACGCGATTCGATGAACTCCTTGAAGTTCGCCATATCTCGCTCGGCGGCCATGGAGACCATGCCGGTCTTCTCACCGACGGTCTCGGCCATGCCCTCAGGCTCCATCTCCAGCTGCAGCGTGACACGCGTGTTCTCCGCGTCGAGCCGATGGAACGTCACCACGCCGGCCTGGTCGACGCCGCCGGTGGAGCGCCACGCGATCCGCTCGTCGGCGTGTTGTTCGGTGATCTCCGCGTCGAACTCACGCTGCACGCCAGCGATCTTCACCGTCCAGTGCAGGTGCCGGTCGTCGAGCTGACTGACCGTCTCGACGCCGTCCATGAACTTCGGGAACTCCTCGAACTGGGTCCACTGGTTGTACGCGGTCGTGATCGGGACGTGCACGTCGACGGACTTCGTGGCCGTGGACATGAATGCTCCTCTCGGATCGTCGGTTCGTCGGTCTCTCGGCCCGTACCCGGGTCTGCCGCCCGGTAACGACGCGTGAACCTGCCCCCGATCGGGTACGAACGCCCCCCACGGAGGGGTAACGCTGCGACAGCGACGTGGGATCCACCGGGCCGGCGATCCTGCGACAGCGACGTGGGATCCACCGGGCCGGCGATCCTGCGCCAGCGCAGGGGCCGTGGCTTCGGCTACGTGGACGCCGACGACGGAGCTCCGCACGACGCCTCCCCCCAGCTCCGCCCGTCGCTCGCCGCTGAGCCGCTGCCACATACCGGGCAGAACGGTGTTCTCCTCCTCCTCGACGTGATGACCGACGGACTCGACGAGCTCGCGCAGCACCGCCTCGTACCGGGGATCGTGCGCGTCCATCGCGGCGAGCCGTTCGAGGATCGCCTCGGCCTCGGCATGCTCTTCCTGGCTGTGCGCGACCTCGTCAGTCTCGCCGGCCTCGTCCCGCGCGACGGGATACACCGCAGCCTCCTCGGCCCGGCTGTGCGCGACCAGCAGCGCCGTCACCTCGGTCACCGCCAGATCCCGCCGCCCAGGATCACTACGCAGCAACTCGAAGAGCCGCTCGATCTCCCTGTGGTCCCTCTCGATCAGATCCACCACGTCACGGCTCTCAGCCATCGTCCTCACCCCTCCGGTCGCCCGTCGCGACCTGGCCGACCCTTACCGGGCGCCTGCTGCCGCATGCGCTGGGCATCGGTCGTGCGCAGCGGGGTACGGACCGCCAAGAACGGACCAAGGAGGCGGCCATGCCCAGCAGGTCGGCGAACGTGAAGAACGAGAAGCAGTACGAAGCCTTGAAGGACAAGGGCATGTCGAAGGAGCGGGCCGCGCGCATCGCCAACTCCCCCGGCGCCTCACAGCGCGGCGGCAAGCAGAGCGGCTCCGTCGGCGACAGCTCCCAGGGCCGTACGACCACACAGAAGAAGGAGGCCAGCCGCAAGGGCGGCAAGGCGGCCCACCGCAAGAGCTGAACCCGATGCGAAAGGGCAACGATGACCAGTACGTTCGCGCAATGGACGTTGGACGTGGGGGATGTCGAGCTGATGGCGCGGTTCTGGTCCGCGGCGCTCGGCTACCGGATCGAGCCCGACGGCGACGGCGACGGCGCCCACCTGCACCCGCCCGTCGGCGCACCGGCCGGAACGCTCTCCGTCTGGCTGCAGCCCTGCGCCGGGCCAAAGCACGAGAAGAGCCGCGACCACCCCGACCTCGTCGCGGCGGCCGGGACGGCGGACACGGAGGTGGAGCGTTTGCTCGGACTCGGTGCCACCCGCGCCGACGTCGGGCAGACCGGCAGGGAGGGGTTCACCGTGCTGGCCGATCCGGAGGGCAACGAGTTCTGCTGCACCGCCGGTCGTCCTGAACGGCACGGCTCAGTCGCCCAGCAATGTGCCGAGCGGGCCGAGGTCCAGGTTGAGGTCGCGGATCGTCAGTCCATACCGGCCGCGCAGTTCGGCCATCGCGGTGTCCAGCTGGAGCAGCGCCTGACCGAGCGCTTCGACCTGGACGTCGTCGAGGTCGCCCTCGTCGACCCGGCGCAGTGCCTGCCGCTCCATCAGCTGCCGGATCAGCTCGATGACGGTGAGGACGAGTTTGAACAGGTCCCGCTCGACGGAGTCCGCATCGGAGTCGATCCGGTTCGGCAGGACATGCATCGGCCGGGTCACCGCGCCTCCTCGGCTCGGATCGACCGGATCAGCGCACGCAGGCGGACCTCTACCAGATCGACACCGGCCAGGGAGATGGTGATGTCGCCGGACACCACCACGCCGGCGCCGAGCAGCCGGTCGAGCAGGTCGACCAGCGCTATCTGCACGCCCTCGGGCCGCGCAGCCGGGGCGACGGTCACGGCTCCTCCACCGTGACGAAGGAGTACGCCGGCCAGGGGCCAGCCAGCTGGAACCTGCAGTCCTCGTGCCGCTCCCGCAGACTCTCGACGACCGCCGCGAAGGTATCGGCCCCGTCGACCGGGACCAGGTAGGCACCGTTGAGGCTCATCGGGGTGTCGTGGCCGGTGAGCCGCTGGTCCTGCACGGCGAGCCGGCGGGCGTCGACGGCGTACCGGGTCAGTTCCTCGTGCACCTGCCCCGCGACGGCCGTCGCGCGGGCGAATGCGTCGTCGCGCGCGGTAGCGGCGGCCTTGCGGCGGATCAGGTAGGCCGCTCCTGTGCCCGGAGTGCCCGGCGCGCGAGCCGGCTCCGCGTCGGTGTCCGGCGGTGAAACCTCCGGCGCGTACACCTTGACGCTCCACTCCGCCCGCCCGGCGACCTCGTCGAGTGCACGGCGGAAGCCGTCGTGCCAGCGGTCCAGGCGTTCTCGGACACCGTCGTCGTCGGCGACGATGGTGGCCAGTCGCAATGGTGCTGCCGGCACCGCCCGTGCGACGCCGTCGACGACGCCGTGGTGAGCCTGCGCGGCGGCCTTCAGCCAGCCGAGGTCGTCGAGGTTGCGCGCCAGCGCCTCCTCTCCGAACGCGCCGCCCGCGCTGACGTCGACGGTGCCGACGACGGCGACCAAGTCGCGGTGGCGGACGACCCGCACCGGCTCGTCCGCCACCCCCCGCAGGCCGTCGAGGACGTCGTCGCCGACCGGCGCCGCGATCGCGTAGAGGTAGCTGGCGGTCTCACTCATCGCGCGCCCTGTCGTCGTCGCCGTTGCCGCCGCCCGACAGCATGGGGTCGCGGCGCCACCAGTCGATGCCCATCTCCTGGGCCTTGTCGACCGACGCCACCAGCAACCGGATCTTGATCGTGAGCAACTCGATGTCGAGCAGGTTGACCCGGATGTCGCCGGCGATCACGATCCCCTTGTCCAGGACCCGTTCCAGGATGTCGGCGAGGTTCGCCGGTTGCGGCGGCGCAGCCAGTGCCGATCCGTAGGGCCGGGTGAGCGGGGCGCGCTCTCTGGCCTGCGTCATGGTTCAGTCCTCCCTCGACGCGCCGCGCGAGTAGCGCCGTGCGCGCCGGTAGCCGGTCAGGTCGCCGTCTCCGTCGAGGTCGACGGCGTACTCGGCCAGCACGTCGGTGGAACGCGGGACGCGCTCCAATTCGAGCACCTCGACCCGCACCCGCCAGCCGTCGTCGGTCCGGTGGATGCCGGTGACGGCCTCCGCCGTGCGCCCGCTGAGCGCGGCCAATTCCTCGGCCGCCCGAGCGGCCACTTCCGACGCCTTCACAGCAACCGCCCGATCAACTCGTCCTCCATCGCCGCGGCCTCCTCATCGGAGAGCAGCCCGGCGACCCGGTCCTGCTCCACCTGGTCCAGAGCCAGGCGGACGGCCGCGGGGTCGCGGTACTGCCGCTCGGCCTCGTCGCCGATCAGCCGGGCGATCCCGGCCACGCCGCGGACCGGCGCCAGCGGCAAGGTCAGCAGCCCGGTCAGGAGACCCATGGGTCATCGCCCGGCACGAAGTCGTACGGCGCCATCGGTCCGACCAGCCGGACTCGGCCGCGCCCGGCCAGATCCCGCGCCGCCTCTTCGGCAGCCCGTTCGAACTCCTCCAGCCGGTCGTCCGCGACCAGGAGTGCGACGTCGATCAGGTAGTCGACCTCGCCCGAGGCACGGATGTTCCAGTCGGCGGCGGCCGGGACGAGCAGATCCAGCAGGGTGCCGCTGTCGACGTCGCGCTTGACCTCCAAGGCCTGCGCGACGAGCTCGCCCAGCCGGATCCGCTCGGTCCAGCTGGCCTCGACGGTGTGGCCGCGGGTCCGCTCGCGCAGCTCGGCGATGTCCGGGTTCTCCGTGACGATCTCGGCCAGCACGGCCTCCTCGTTGTAGCGAGCCCGGACGACGAACTGCCGGTGTCCGGCCAGTTCGTCGAGTACCGAACTGAAGTACTCGGCGTTGGGCTCCAGCAGCTCGGCCACGACCGCGTCGGTGTCAGCCACCACGGAACCGAACCGCATGGGGATCACGGCGCAGTGCGGCGCCAGCGTGTCGGTCACCCGGCTGTGCGCGAGCAGGTCATCGCGCCGGCCGAAGGCGCGATCGGTGCCGACCTTGCCGACCACGGCGGCCACCGGACCATACGCGACCATCTCGATCGCGCCGCCGTCGATGCCGGTGAGATCGTCGGGAGCGGACGTGCCGGCGGGCACGATGGCGTAGACGTACTGGGCCATCGGGGCGACCGTGTGGTCGTCCATCGCCGCTGCTGCTTCTGTCCGGGTCATTCGCTCTGGCTCCTTCGGCGGCGAGCGGTGGCCTTCTTGGGCGGCCGCCGCCTGCGTTCCTCGTCTTCGTCGTCGTCGGTGAAGGCGTCCTTGATGCCCTCGATGGCACCGGAGGTCTTGCCCTTGGCGGCCTCGTGTACGCCGTCGCCCATCAGCTCGGTGAGGTCCTTGCCGCCGTGCTCGTACAGGTCGAGCCGGTTGGTCGCCTCCGCGAACCGGAGATAGGTGTCGACGCTGGCAATGACGATGCGGGCGTCGATGGTCAGCAGCTCGATGCCGACCAGCGAGACGCGCACGTACGCGTCGATCACGAGGCCCTTGTCCAGGATGATGTCGATGACGTCGGCGAGTCCGCTGGGCGATGGCCGCTGCAGCTGACCGCCACCTCCGGACCGTCGCTGGTTGACCACAGTCATGCGCTCGCCCCCTTCCGGCGCCGGCGGGGTGCCGGCTCCTCCTCGACGTCCTCGTCCTCCTCGCTGGGCTCCTCCTCGTCGAGGGGCTCATCGTCGGCGTACTCGTCGTCCTCGGCCGCTTCGTCCTCGTCCTCGGCCGGCTCCTCGTCGTAGCCGTCGTCGTACTCGTCCTCGTACGACTCCTCGTCATCTTCGGCCTCGGCGTCCTCGCGCTCGCGCGCCTCCTCGTCGGTCTCTTCGACCTCGCTGTCGTGGATCGCGCCGCGCCAGCCCTCGACCTCGTCCGGGTCCTGGAGGAGGTGCACCATCACGTGCCGGCGGAAGTGCTTGAGCTCCAGCCGGGCGCGGCGGCCCTGCGCCCGCCAGAGATTCCCGGTGCGCTCGAACAGGCCCTTCGGGTAGTACTCGAGCACGACGACGACCCTGGTCAGCCGAGGTGCCAGCTCGTGGAACGTCACGGTGCCGTCGACGTGGCCCTTAGCGCCGGACGAGCGCCAGACGATCAACTCGTCCGGGACCTGCTCGATGATCGTCGCCGACCACGTCCGGTGCGACCAGAACACCTGCGCTTTGAAGTCGACCTTCTCGTCGGCCTTCTGCTCGACGTTCTCGACCTTCTTCATGAAGCCGGCGAAGTCCTGGAACTGCGTCCACTGGTTGTAGACCACGCTGACCGGCGCGCCGATGTCGATCTCCTCGACGATGTTGGTCGCACGGGTGGCTTTGTCGCCTTTCTTACCCTCGTCCGCGCCGTCCTTCGATCCGCCGGAGAAGACTCCGAGGACCTTGTCCTTGACGCCGCCGACGGCGCCCTTGACCGCGCCGGGCAGGCCGTTCTTCGCGGCACCCGCGAGTGCGGCGACGCCGATCGGGCTACCGCCGGCGATGTCGTCGAGCTTGTCGGTGGCTTTGCCGATGCGGTCGCCGGCGGACTGGATCGCCCACTCGCCGAGCGACGTGAGGCCGTTCTTCGCCTCGTCCTTGAGCCGGCCCAACGGCAGCTCGTCGAGCACACCGCGCAGGCCCTGATCCGGTCGGCCGTCGGTGACGGTGTCGGTGCGTGCCATGTGAGTCACCTCCTCGACCCGGAGCGGGAGCGGCCGGACGACGCGGCCTTCTTCGCCGTCCGCTTGCGGGCCGGAGCGTCCTTGCGCGCGGACGCCGTCCGCTTGGCCGGAGCCTTCTTCGCGGCACGCTTACGCGGGCGCGGCCGCTCCTCCTCGACGGGTTCCTCGGCGGCCTCATCGGCGGGTTCCTCGCCGGCCGCCGCCTCGGTGTCGTCCTCACTCCCACGGCCGACCGGGACGCGCTCCGTGACCGTGCTGGTGAGCCGGTCCGAGCGATCCCGGATCGAGTCGCTGAGGTGGTCGATTCGCTGGCCGACCACGCCGACGGCAGCGCCTCGGGCGGCCGTGTAGAGCGTCGTGCGAACCTGCTCGGAGAGCTTCGCCAGTTCCGGGCGGCTCTCGACGAGCTCGCCGGCCTGCCGCAGCATGCCGCGCGGATCCGTGGCCAGCCGCTTGCCGGCCAGCATGCTGCCGACCGCGATCGCCAGTTTGAGCTTCTTCCTCCGGCCGAGGATGTAGCCGGTGGCCGCCGCTGCGGCGACCCGTGTGGCCGTGTTCATCACACACTTCCTTTGTGGGGTTTGTGCTGATTTGTGGGTATTTGCTGCGGCGTACCCGGCGGGATTCACCGCAAACGATGGCGGCCCAGTCGCCGGCGCCGCTTCAGGCGGCGAGCCGCAGCAGCCGCTGGAGCATCGGGATGCTCGGGTAGTAGTCCTCGTCGATGCGCTCCACCAGAAGCGTGATGTAGTCCCAGACGTCGTCCTCGGTGAGCAACGACTCGATGTAGTCGAGCATCGTCGGCGACGGGTACTGGTCCGCCTCGGCCTTGCGCATCAGCGTGTCGAGGACGATCTTCCGGATGACTTCCTGCTGCTTCGGCATGACCCCTCCCAGGCCGCGGCGACAACTCGACTCTGGTCGTCGGTTACCACCTGCATCTCGGCACAAACGGGCCATAGTCGACTTTTCGGGCATCAATCTGCCGAGCCGCGACCGACGTCGAACCGCTCCTCGTACCGTTGCCGCGCCTCGGCCAGCGCGCGTCGGCCGACCTTGGCCACCGGGACCGGCTCCGCGACCAGAGGCTCATGGTCCGGCCCCTGGCCGACGATCCGGCCGGTGAGCACCCAGGGAAAACGGTCGTCCTCGCCGAGTTCGTCGTACTTGCACAGCCGCCGAGCCACCCAGTCGGCCGGCGGTCTCGGCCACCACGGCTCGGGCTCCAGGGTCGTGACCGACCAGCCAGGCAGGTCGACGCCGGCCTCGTAGTCGCGGCTCGGCCCGTCCCGCCGGTCGGTGTCCGGCCCCTTCGAGTAGCGGACGAACAGGCGGGGATGGTCGTGGACCACGCGCATGACTCCGTCGAGCGAGTCGAGGACCGGCAGACCGCCGGACATCACGCGGCGACGGCGAGCAGCACCCCGCTGCGCGGCCGGGTGGGGACGCGCGCGAGATCGACCGTCAGGTCCTGCTCCGGGAGGTCGAACCGGGTCAGTGCCAGGCGGCGTACGGCCTCCTCGAGCAGGACGAGGGTGACGTCCTCGCCCGGGCAGCGGTGTCCGGTCCGCACCGCGCCGCCGCCCTGCGGGACGAGTGTGCCGGGCGCGGGCGGCGGCCCGAGGAACCGGCCGGGGTCGAACCGGTCCGGGTCCGGCCAGTGCACCGGATCGTGGTCGGTGCCGTGGACGTCGAGCACGACATAGCCGCCGGCGGGGACGTCGACGCCGAGGACGTCCTGGCCGGTGCGAGCGCGGGCGATGAGCACCGGCACGAACGGGTAGCGGCGCCGAACCTCCTGGGCGAACGCCCCGAGCGCGGTGTCATCGCCGGCGGCGATTCGGTCCCGCCAATACGGCTGATGCGCCAGCGCGATGGCGGCGAAGGTGACGAACCACGCCACGGCGACGGCCGGCCGCACGACGTTGAGCAGGGCGACGCCAGCGTCCCGCTGCGTGAGCAGGCGGCCGTCCGGCTCCCGGGCGTGCGCCATGACGTCCAACGGCGTCCCGGGCTGGACCCGGATCCGGCCGACGCGGGCCGCGCGGATCAGTCCGGCCGCCCATCGGTCCAGCCCGCGCCTGGCGGCGACGGCGCCTACGTAGGACCGTCCCGGGCTGGCGAAGCCGTCGAGCACAAGCGCCAACTGGCGCGCGCGTCGTGCCACGTCGTCCGGTTCGGCTGGGATGCCGGCCCACGGAAGCATCGTCGCTGTGAGCACCCGGGCCGCCTCGTCGAACAGCACGAATGGACGGCGGGGTTCCCAGGTGCGGGCCGCCAGCTCCCACCGGTGACGGGTGCGCAGGCGCAGGTCTTCGGCCGCGACCGGTGTGAGCAGTTCCAGGTATCTCGCCTTGTGCCGGTGGTGTCGTGCGTCGTCGAGCCCGTGCACCGATCCGTGTCCGAAGACCACGCCGCCGACCGGCGCCGGGATCGCCCGCTCGCGCCGCAGCCGTGGGCTGTAGAACCGTGACACGCCCTCCGGCCCGCCGACGACCACTGAGCGGCGGCCGAGGAACCGGATCGGCGCGGCCGACCGGCCCACCCGCAGGCCACTCGCCCATCCGTAACCCTGTCGCCAAAGACCCAGCACACCGTCCTGGTCCACCGTCACCACCTCGCTTCGCTGGCCGACCCGGTACCCGGCCTTCGCCCGCGCATGCCACGTGGCGGCCGGGGTACGCGGGCGGACATGAGGCGCATCGATCGGATCGCCGAACCGTGGGGGACCCGCACGCCGTACGGACCGGGCGAGATCTGGCCGGTCCGCGTGGACCAGTACCTGAGCGGCGGGCTGGACGAGACCGAGGTCGAGCGCTGGGTGCAGTCGGCAACTGTCCTGCACTCCAATGGCGATGCCATGGACATCGGCGTCAAGGACGGCCACATCGTCGGTGTACGCGGGCGGGCCGTCGACCGCGTCAACCACGGGCGGCTCGACCCGAAGGACCTCTACGGCTGGCAGGCCAACCACGCCGCCGACCGGCTGACCGGCCCGCTGATCCGCCGGAACGGCGAGCTGGTCGCCACGGACTGGGACACCGCGATGGACACCGTCGCCGGCCGGACCCGTGAGCTGCTGGACCAATTCGGGCCGGGCTCGATCGGTTTCTACACGACTGGGCAGCTCTTCCTCGAGGAGTACTACACGCTGGCGGTCATGGCACGCGGCGGCATCGGCACCAACCACCTGGACGGCAACACCCGGCTGTGCACGGCAACCGCCGGCGAGGCGCTGAAGGAGTCGTTCGGCTGCGACGGCCAGCCGGGCTCGTACACCGACGTCGACCACGCCGACGTGATCGCGCTCTACGGCCACAATGTCGCCGAGACACAGAGCGTGCTGTGGACGCGCATGCTGGACCGGCTGGCCGGACCGGACCCGCCGCGGCTGCTCTGCGTCGACCCGCGGCGCACGCCGGCGGCGGACGCCGCGACGGTGCACCTGGCTCCGCGGCCGGGCACGAACCTCATGCTGATGAACGCGCTGCTGCACGAGATCGTGGCGCATGACTGGATCGACCACGACTACGTCGCGCGGCACACGACCGGCTTCGAGGAGCTGCGCACGCAAGTGGCCGGCTGCCCGCCCGAGCGCGCGGCGGAGGTCTGCGACGTACCGGCTGACGACATCCGCGCGGCGGCCCGCCTCCTGGGCACCGCCGGCCGCCTCCTGTCCACCGTCCTGCAGGGCTTCTACCAGTCGCACCAGGCCACCGCGGCCGCCGTCCAGGTGAACAACGTGCACCTGCTGCGCGGAATGCTCGGGCGGCCCGGCCGCGGTGTTCTGCAGATGAACGGCCAGCCGACCGCACAGAACACCCGCGAGTGCGGCGCCGACGGCGACCTGCCAGGCTTCCGCAACTGGGCGAACCCGGAGCACGTCGACGAGCTCGCGCGGCTGTGGAACGTCGACCCGGCGCGGATCCCGCACCACAGCGCGCCCACCCATCTCATGCAGCTGCTGCGCTACGCCGAACAGGGCTCGATCCGGTTCTTGTACGTGACCGGCACGAACCCCGCGGTGTCGCTGCCGGACCTGGCCCGCATCCGCGAGCTCCTCGCACAGGACCGGCTGTTCCTCGTTGTACAGGACATCTTCCTGACCGAGACCGCGCAACTCGCCGACGTCGTGCTGCCGGCCGCGACCTGGGGCGAGAAGACCGGGACGTTCACCAACGCCGACCGCACCGTCCACCTGTCCGAGCGGGCCGTCGACCCGCCGGGTCAGGCCCGTCCGGACCTCGACATCCTGCTCGACTACGCCCGTCGACTCGGGCTGACCGACCGCGACGGCGCGCCGCTGGTGCGGTGGGCCGACGCCGAGGGGGCGTTCGCGGCATGGGCGGCGTGCAGCGCCGGCCGGCCGTGCGACTACTCCGGGCTGACGTACGACCAGCTCCGCGGCGGGAGCGGGATCCAGTGGCCGGTCGACGCCGAGCACCCGGACGGAACCGAGCGCCTGTACGTCGACGGCGTCTTCCCGACCGACCCCGGCAACTGCGAGACCTACGGCCGCGACCTCCTCACTGGTGCGCCGGTGGAGCCCCAGGCGTACCGCGCGCTGAACCCGTCCGGCCGGGCGCTGATCAAGGCGGCCGAGTACGTCCCGCCGCACGAGCCGCCCGACGCGGCGTACCCGTTCGTGCTGACTACCGGCCGGACGCTGTACCACTTCCACACCCGCACGAAGACCGGTCGCGCGCCGCAACTGCAGCTCGCTGCGCCCGACGTGTGGGTCGAATTGTCCGACGATGACGCGCGGGCACACGGCTGGGCGGAGGGCGACCTGATGCGCGTCACGACGCCACGGGGCCGGGTCGAGGGCCGACTGCGGATCAGCGCGATCCGGCCCGGCGTCGTGTTCCTGCCGTTCCACTACGGCTACTGGGACACCTCGGCCGGCCACCGGCCGGACGGGGCCGGCCGGGCCGCCAACGAACTGACCCCGACCGACTGGGACCCGGCCTCCAAACAGCCGCTGTTCAAGACCGCCGCGGCCGCCGTCGAGCGCATCGCTGCCGGCGACGGCACCCCGGCGCCGGCACCGACGACGACGGCGTCCCGACCGGTCCTCGACGTTTCGGCCCCCACTCTCGGTGGCGAGGCCGACCGCGCCACCGAGGATGTGCAGGACGGAGCTTCCCGATGATGACCGGCCGTCTCGCCAGCACCCTGAGCGACCTGCACCGCGACGAGACCGAGCTCGCCGCAGCGCTGCTGCGCACCGCCGGCCGGCACCCGGCCGATCCCGAGATCGCCTACGTCGGGCACGACCTCGCCCGCTGGTCCCGCAGGCATGCCACGGACCTCGTCGAGACGGCGCACCGCTACGGCCTCCGGATCGGTGCCGAGCCCTCGGCGCCAGACGCCTCGCCACCGGCCGGCGACCCAGGGCTCACGCTGCTCGCCGAACTCCGCGGCCTCCACGAGCGGACCGCCGGCATCGCGCTGGTCTGGGACATCGTCACGCAGGCGGCGCAGGCGCTGAGGGACGACGAGCTACTCGCGCTCGCCCGGACGTGCCATGCCCAGACCCAGCAGCAGCTTGCCTGGTCGAAGGCCCTGGTCAAGGCCAACGCCGCGCAGCTCCTTGCCGTCCCCTGAACGGAGTCAGCGCCGAACGGGCGCGGGGCCGATCCGCGCGCGGAGCTGCCCGAGAATGCGCGCCAGCAGCCGCGATACCTGCATCTGCGTCACGCCGAGCTCGGTGCCGATCTCCTCCTGGGTCCAGCCTTTGAAGAAGCGCAGGTACAGGATGTGCCGGTCGCGTGGCTTGAGCTCGTGGCAGGCGGGGGCCAGCGCGGCCACGGCCTCCGCACGGTCGTAGCCGTCGTCCTCCTCACCGAGCGTCTCCGCCAGCGGCGTCTCCTCGCCACCGTCGCCGCGATAGTCGAAGGACGCGGTGGCGAAGCACTCGTGAGAGGCGTCGGCCTCGCGGACCTCGTCGATGCTCACGCCGAGGTGCTCGGCCACCTCGGCCGGGCTGGGCGCCGTGCCTTTCGCCTGGGAGACCTCCGCAGTGGCGGCCGTGACCGCTGCCGCCAAGTCCTGGACCCGGCGTGGCGGCCGGACCGCCCACCCATGGTCGCGAAAGTACCGCTTCACCTCGCCGCTGATCGTCGGGACCGCGAAGGAGACGAAGTCCTTGCCCAGGCCGGGGTCGAACCGCTGGGCGGCATTGACCAGACCGAGATTGGCGACCTGCAGGAGATCGTCCCGCTCGACGCCGCGGCGGTAGTACCGCCGGGCGATCGACTCCGCCAATCCGAGATGAAGAAGAACGACCTCGTCGATGAGTCTGCGTCGTTCGTGTCCTTGGGCGTCCGCTGCGCGCTCCAGTAGGTCCCTGGCGAGGCGCTCGCGTTCGTTCTGGTTCTGGTTCTGGTTCTGGTGCTGAATGCTGTCCGTCGCATGTGCGTGGCGCTGCATGGCTTGCACCCTCTCCAGACGGAGTGGACGTGGCGGGTTCTTGACCACGTGGCAACCACCGAAGCACGTGACCGGCTCGTTATCAAGCCACACTGAACAGAAAGGTCTGTCCACCCCGACGAGGCGTCGGAACAAGCGCAGCCCCGTCGCAGTGGAGCGATCAGCTTCGACGTGCATCGATACGAAGAATCATGGCGATCTGCGCTCGCGCGTGACGACGCTCTCGAGCGGGCTCTGCCCGGTACGCACCACCCGCAGCTCCGTCGCGGCGCCGATCGACGCTCGATTCCGGCCGGTGGGCCCTCGTCGAAGTGGGACCCATCGACAGCGCTCCGGTCGTCGAACGTGATTCCAGCTACCATCTGCAGATCGCGCCGAGCCGCTCCACGGGGATCACGCTGCCTCAAGAGGCCACCGGCTCCTGGGACCAGGCGATCAGACCGGCCACCCCCGAAGACGATCTCGGCGGATAGCCGCGGCGCTCCCAGTCATGCCATCCGGCGTGACGGGAGCGTGCTGGTCTCCCTCCAATGCCCCCGGGTGCCCCAGCGCCGCGCCGTGTGAACGGCGGCGCCGCCCGAACATCAACGTCGCGTTGTTCTGAGGAAGCACGGCGGCTGGAGCGTGCACACCCACGCCCACGCGCTCCAGCAGCTCGGCGCCGGGATGAGCCACTCTCGAGGCCGTGTGGCTCGGCGAAAGCCGGGTAGTGCCATGACGGGAGGACCAGATGGCGCTCATCCAGAAACCACCCGTAGTCGGCTACGACGAGGTGGCCGTCATGCGGCTGCCGCGGCTGATCAAGCGTCTCGACGAGGTCGGGCTGGCCGCCACTCTCGAGTACGAGGCCACACATGCCGACCGTCCGATCGTCAAACGCATGCTCACCCTGCGCATGATGCAGTTGGCCGCCGAGACCGAACACTCGCACTCGGCACCGATTGACGGAGGGAGGCCGCCCATGGGCACCGACCACAAGATCAAGAACACCGGCGAAGACCTGAAGGGCAAGGCCAAAGAGGCCTACGGCGACGCCACGGACGACGAGTCCACCCGCGCCGAGGGCAAAGCCGACCAGGCCAAGTCCGACCTGAAGCAAGCCGGTGAGAACGTCAAGGACGCGTTCAAGTAGTTCGCCCTCCGCGACTGGCCAGTGTCTCGCGTACAGCTCGCCAGTGCACCGGCCGGCCCTTCTATGTGGTCGATCATCTCGTCGCGGTTCTTGGCGGCGGGGCACTGCGTGGTCGAGACATCCAAGGACTTCGTGGGCCGAGGCATGGGTCTCTCGGATCGCCGGTTCCAGTATCTCGGACGAACCCGCCCCCGACCGGTTACAGGTGAACCCGGCCCAGACGACCGGGTAGGGACCGCCACTCGCGGGGCGACCGTGGGACAGCAGTGATGGGGCCCGCGCCGAGCCGACGGTCCTTCGGCGGGGCCGTGGCTTTGGCTACGTGGACGCCGTCCGCGAGCGGATCTGCGCTTGTCAGCAGTCCCGGCCGACCCGAGTTCGCCAACATCTGATGCCGCCCGCGCGCCCAGGACGCCGCGGAACCTCGCCGTCGCTGCAGCGCCTTACCCAGCGCTGAACTGCCCGCCGCAGATGCTCGGTCCGCCGGCCTGGCGTAGCTCGCCGATCTCTACGTGGCGTTCGCCAAGGCGAATGCCGCCCCCGTTCCTGGGCGTTCTCAGACCGGTTCACGCGTCCTGGCGACGGCGGGCGCTGAGGGTCTCAGCCGTTCCGATCAGCAGGACCGCCGCGACCACCGCGACGATGAAACCGAGGACGTTGAGCTCGAAGATGCCTCCGGTGCCGAGCAAGTTGGCCACCAGGCCGCCGATGACGGAGCCGGCGAGCCCGAGCAGCAGGGTGGCGACCCAGCCGAGGTTCTGCTTGCCAGGTTTGATCAGCCGGGCGAGCGCACCGATGACCAAGCCGGCGACGATGAAACCGATCATGAGGGGGCTCCCGTCATTGGTGCGGCACACCGCGGCCGCATTCCCCCTTGACGTACCCCGACCTCGGCAGGGCCACTCCTGGACATGTACGCGGCCGTCAGCCGGGCCGGCCCGGCGCGGGCGGCCTGTTCCCGACCCGTTCACGCAGTTGCCCGAGGATGCGGGTGAGCAGGCGAGACACCTGCATCTGCGTCACTCCGAGCTCGGTGCCGATCTCCTGCTGGGTCCTGCCCTTGAAGAAGCGCAGATACAGGATGTGGCGGTCGCGCGGCTTGAGCTCGCGGCAGACAGGCGCCAGGAGCACCATGGTCTCGGTCCGGTCATAACCGTCCTCGTCATCGCCGAGGGTCTCCACGAGCGACGTCTCCTCATCATTGAAGCCCCGGTAGTCCAGCGAAGCGGCGGTGAAGCAGTCGTGCGAGGCGCTGGCCTCGCGGATCTCGTCGGCCTCGACACCGAGGTGCTCGGCCAACTCGGCCTGGGTGGGCGTCGTGCCGCTGGTCTGCGCGACCTCCGCTGTGGCGACAGACACCTGCGCCGCCAGCTCCTGCACCCGGCGCGGCGGCCGCACCGCCCAGCCATGGTCGCGGAAGTATCGTTTCACCTCGCCGCTGATCGTCGGGACCGCGAACGAGACGAAGTCCTTGCCCAGACTCGGATCGAACCGGTGAGCAGCGGCGACCAGACCGAGCCTGGCCACCTGCAGCAGATCGTCGCGCTCGACGCCGCGCCCGGCATAGCGCCGCGCGATCGACTCGGCCAGCCCGAGATAGAGAAGAACCACCTCGTCGATGAGCCGCCGGCGCTCGTCTGCCTCGGCGCCGGCCGCGCGCTCCAGCAACTGCCGTGCAGTGCTTTCAGATTCTTGATGGTTCTGGTGCTCGTCCGTCGCGTATGTGTGGCGCTGCATGGCCGCACCTCTCCAGATGTGGAGGGACGTGGCGCGTTGCTGGACCACGTTCCTCCACCACACCACGGATGCCGGTTCGTTATCAAGCCCCCTGACAGAAGGGTCTGTCTACCTTTCATCGCCAGACGTGTTCGGCTCGGGCGGTTCGGGTATGAGGCCTCCAGGAATGAGTGGAGGAGGACGACATGCCTGGTAAGTCGGCGAACGTCAAGAACGAGAAGCAGTATGAAGCCTTGAAGGACAAGGGCATGTCGAAGGAGCGGGCGGCCCGCATCGCCAACTCCCCCGGCGCATCGAAGCGCGGCGGCAAGCAGAGCGGCTCCGGGGGCGACAGCTCACAGGGCGGCACCACCGCCCAGAAGAAGCGCGCCGGCCGCAAGGGCGGCAGGGCGGCCGCGAACAAGAGCTGAGGCGCCTGCTCACGCGTGACCGACCAGCCGGTCCGTCCCGTGAGCTCCGTGAACGAAGGGTCATACTCCTCACGTGACGAGCAAGCTCCCGACCGTCGTCGTCATCGACGATTCCATCGAGGTCCGGGCCGTCGTCACCGCTCGGCTTCGACTGTCGAGGCTGCTCGACGTCGTGGGCGAGGGCGGCGACGGCACCGAGGCCGTGGGACTCGCCTTCAAGCACCAACCCTCGCTGCTGCTCCTCGATCTCTCGATGCCGGTGATGGACGGCCTCGAGGCACTCCCCGGCGTCCTCGCCGTCTCGCCCGCGACCCGGGTCGTCGTCTACAGCGGCTTCGACGAGAGCGGGCTCGTGCAGAGTGCGCGGGAACTCGGCGCCGCAGGCTTCATCGAGAAGTCCCTGCCCATCGACCGCCTGGCCGAGGCGTTGCTGGCGAAGCTACCCGAGCACCACGTCGTCACCGACCCGCGCGCTCAACAGCAGCACGCCGGTACCCGCGCGCCCAGGCCAGAGCCCGACCAGCAGGTCCTCGACGAGCACCTCGAACGGTTCCGCGAGGTCTTCGAACAGGCCGCCATCGGCATGGCGACGATGACGCTGACCGGCAGCATCGTGCGAGCCAACCGCGCCCTCAGCAATCTCCTCGGTGGCAATCCGGACGAGCTGGTCGGTCTCGACTACGGCAGGCTGACCAGCGGCCGCGGCGATCTCCTCGACGCCGCGCTGTTCGACATCACGCGCACGTCCGCCGACATCGTGCAACTTGAGCACGACGTCGACGGCACCGTGGAGCCGCGGAGGGTGCTGGCCACCCTGGCCCCAGTCCGCGACTCGCGCGGCCAGGCGCTCTACGTGTTCCTGCAGGTCCAGGACATCTCGATGCAGCGCGCCGCGGAGGAGGAACTGCTCCGCAGCGAGGAGCGGTTCCGGCTGCTCGTCGACGCCGTCCGCGACTACGCCATCTTCATGCTCGACCCTCACGGACAGGTGGCCAGCTGGAACGCCGGCGCCGAGCGGATCAAGGGATACGCCGCCGCGGAGATCATCGGCCAGCATTTCCGCAGCTTCTACCCACCGGACAAGCGCGAGGAGCAGCACCCCGAGCACGAACTGCAACTCGCACTGCGCAACGGCCAGTACAGCGAGGAAGGGTGGCGGCTACGCAAGGACGGCACCCGCTTCTGGGCCAACGTCCTCATCACCGCCGTCTTCAACGAGATGGGCGAGCACATCGGATTCGCCAAGGTCACCCGCGACATGACCGAGCACCGGCGCACCGAGCAGGAGCGCCTCGCTGCCGCGGCCGCCCTTGCCGAGGCCAACGAACAGCTGCGATGGGCGGTCGAGGAGCAAAAACAGTTCCTGGCCGTGACCGCCCACGAGCTACGCACACCCGCCTCCGTCCTCGGCGGGGCGGCCGACACCCTCAAGCGGTACTGGGCCGACATCGCCGACAAGGAGCGCACCCGCCTTCTCAACAGCATCTCCAACAGCGCCACCAGAATGCAGCGGCTGGTCACCGACCTGCAGACCACATCGAGACTGGATGCCGACTCGCTGCGGCTGCGACCGGAACCGACCTCTCTGGCTGTACTGGTGGCGACGGCCATCGAGACGGTTCGCGCGCTCCACCCCGGCGGCGCCGTCACTGCACACCTCCACCCCGACATCCAGGTCCTCGCCGACCCCGGCCGCCTGGTGCAGGCCCTCGAGAACCTCATCGGCAACGCACTGCACCACGGCGCGCCACCGGTCGAGGTCCGCATCGACACCGCGGACGACGCCGCGCGGGTCGAGGTCACCGACGCCGGCCACGGAGTCCCTGCAGACATCCGGGAGCGGCTGTTCAAGCGCTTCAGCACCGGCGACGGCGCACAAGGCACCGGCTTGGGCCTGTACATCGCCAAGGAGCTCGCCCGTGCTCACAACGGCGACGTCACCTACCAGCCGGGCACGCCCGACCGGCCGGCCGGCACGTTTGTCCTCACCATCCCCTTGGCAGCACCCAGCAGTGACCCTCAGGCGCATGATGGATGACGCGAACGACGGCTCCTGACTCCGGTGGGCGATGCCGGCCCGAGTTGGCGCTGGCGTCGGTCCGAATGCCACGCGTCGAGAAGGGCAGCTTCGATCTCGTCCGGCCACGCCCCGCCAAACGCAGGTCTGCGGGTCAACGACCTCTCGATCCAAATGGCTCCTCGGGAAGCGAGTTCCAGAAGGGACGGCGATGAGGGCGCTCACGATCGCGGTAGTTGCACTGACCACTGCAGGTTTGGTCGCAAGCCGCTCGGCGGGGCGCCGCCAGGTACGCCCGATAGCAATCGCTCGCCACGTCCAGCACCTTGCCCAGGTTCTGGTTGAGATCGGCCGGCTGCTGTGCGGTCACCCTTGGCCTCTGCGCGCTCAATGGGCGCGACCAGCGTCGCGCACTCGGGCGTCTCCATCTCCCCAGCTGGCACCGAGCCGATCACTACCGCCTGCTGCGCCCACAAGCCGCCGTGCAAGCCCGCTACCGAGCCTGGCGATGCCGACTGTGCCCGGCTCCAGGCTCTATCGTCACGTCCAGCATCGACACGGCGTAGCAGTCGACCTCGGTGATGTCGTAGGGCTCGGTCGGGCCGAGCGCTACGAAGCTGCGACCTGCGCAGTTCGTAGTCGGGCCACGGTGACGATGGACGCGTTCCAGAGTCCGCTCATCCTCCAGCGCTGCGAGCGTTGCTTAGCAGCGTGCTCGCTCTCAGCGGCTGTTGGGGCCCGCGCCGCCTCGACGTCTTGGTCGGAACGCATCATCGCGCACGACCACCAAATCCATAGGAGCGGAGCAGATCGGACTCTCGATAACGCGGCCACAGGCGCCTGGTCGGTCTCGGCGAAACGCCCAGCACCAACGCCGGGTAGTTCGACCAGCCCACGCCGCCACCTGCTGTGGTTCACAGCCGGGCCCCCTCGTCCGACCAGTGGGAAGGGCCTCAGACCTCCCAAGCCTGAGGTCAGGGGCCTTCGCGTATCGCCGGCCCTCTATGAGCGGCGAGAGTGCGAGAGTCAGCGACCGTTGACGTCCACTGACTCGTCGGTGTGGATATCGATGACGTCTCGGTCACCCAGCGGCGCTTGGAGCTGGAGCTCGACGGTATCGAGGCAGTCATCGCCACCCCCGAAGGGAGTCGAGGAAGCGACGACCTCCACCCGCACCTGTTGGCCGTCCTCCTCGAGAACCGACATTTTTGGCTCACCGTTGCACGAATCCACCGAGAGCATGACGAGGTCGTCCGCCAAGAGGTC
The DNA here is from genome assembly GCF_003427025.1 of Jiangella endophytica. GTDB lineage: Bacteria > Actinomycetota > Actinomycetes > Jiangellales > Jiangellaceae > Jiangella > Jiangella endophytica. Next base: position 22,952 of record NZ_QVAI01000016.1, on the reverse strand, counting down.
CGCGGCGACGACCTCGACGGTGCCACGCGTGCTGAGGCCTCCGACGAGCCGCCAGCCCACGACCAGAGCGACTGCCACAGCCAAGCCCACAACCAACAGCGCCACACGGCGGGTGCGCGGTTTACGACCACTGGACGCCTCGGTCATGTGAGACCCCCGACTGCCATCATTCAGCTCCCAACTCTACCGCCGAATTGCAGGCCTGCGCGCAACCTCAGGCTCCGCCTCCCCTGTCTCCCGGCAATGCATCTGCCATGCAGACTCACAAGTCAACTTGTGGCGACGAAGACGCCCAGGGCGTTGTCGATGCGATCAGCTCGGGAGAACAGATCCCGGTCAGCAGGAATGGCCGGGTCATAGTGCCAGCCCTTGTGAAATCCGCAGGCCACCTAGCCGTAGTACACGGGCCCGCCGCTGTCACCACCTGCCGCGATTCGCGCGTCCATCTGCACAAGATTGCACTCGCCGCTGTAGCAGACGTTGAGTTTGCGCAACTTCTGGCAGTCCTGGTAGCCGACTCTGCCGTTCTTGCACAGCGGCTTCCCCACGTAGGGCGCCAGTACGGACGAGACGTCGCGCCTGTTCACCTCCGTCGCAGTGGCAGATCCAGAATAGAAGTCGTCGGATTCGACCCTCGGCCCGGTGTGCCACTGAAAGTCACCATGAGTCCCTCATGACCAGCCTGATACGTCAGGGCCGCACCGTCATCAGTCTGAGAATTACCGCAATGCCCGGCGGTGGCGATCCCGCGCGTGAAGTTCGAGGTCCTCGTCCCAAAACCGGTGGTGCACCCCACGATTGCCTCGCCACCGTAATGGTAGGCCGAGGCGTCGCCCCCAGAGCCGACTCCGTGGAGACGACCACATTCGTCGTGATTTGACTCGAGACGGCCTCGCCCACCGACGTCGTCAGGATCTCCTGAGAGAGCTCGCCGTGATCGACAGCCACGCCCGGTGCGGGTGGCGAGAGGCTCGGTTGCGGCTCGTGCGCTCACGCGGCGGCTGGCGTCGATGTGGTATGCGCCCTGGCCGCGCGTCGGTGCATGGCGGTGACGATGAGGAAGACGGTCAGGCCCAGCAGTGCGAGCCCGATGCCGACGAGCGGCAGGATCTCGTATCCGCCGCCCTGGCGGAGGATCTCCCCGCCGACTGCCGAGCCCAGGCTCACGCCAGCCATGAAGGAGGCTGCGGCGAGAGCGGACACGAACGGGGACGTGAGCCCTGCGACCTCGACGGCGAACGACTGCAGCGGCGGGACCATGCCGTAGCCGGCGGCACCGAGCACCAGCAGCAACGCCACAGTGGCGACGATGTCGATCTCGACGAGCGAGAACAGCGCCAGCGTCGCCATCAACATGACCATCGCTCCCGCTGTCGTCACGAGGATCGATCGGTCTGCAAGGACCCCCGCGCAATGCGTCCCGACCACGACGCCGATGCCGAACACGAGCAGCAGCCAGACGACGGCGTCGGGGGCGGCCCCGGCGCGGTCTTCGAGGAAGGGCTCGATGTAGGTGAACATTGTGAACAGGCCCGAGTACGCGAGCGCCATGGCGGCATAGGTCAACCAAAGGCGCCCCTTCACGAGCACAGTGCGCACGCTGATCGTCTCCGTGCGCCCGGACTCATGATGGCGCGGAAGGACGGCGATCAGCCCAACAAGGGCGATGACGGCGAGGATGGTCACGAACCAGAAGACGCTCCGCCACCCCCACGCGTTGCCGGCGAGGTTGCCGGCGACGACCCCGAGGACGTTCGAGATCGTCAGGCCTGAGAAGACCAGGGCGATGGCGCGACCGCGTCTGGCGACCGGGACGAGATCGCTGGCGATCGTCACCGCGACTCCCATGAACGTGCCGAGCATCGCACCGGCGACGGCACGGCTGATGACGGCCGTGCTCAGCTCGGGGGCGAGTGCGGTGACGACGTTCGCGATCAGGAATACGGAGACGAGGCCGAGCGCGAGGGACTTGTGGCGCATGCGGAGGGTCGCTGCGGCGATGAGCGGACCGCCGACCGTCGCGCCGAGCGCGAAGCCCGTCGTGATGAGGCCCGCGTCCGCTACCGGGATGTCGAAGCCGTGTGAGACCGACAGCAGCTGACCGTTGGGAGCGAACTCCGCGGTGCCCATCGCGAACGAGGTCAGGGCAAGCGCGTAGATGGGAAGAGGGGACCGGGAACGTGCCATGCATCCGATCGTCGAATCGCGCCCGCCCGGTGACCAGATCCCGCCTCTTGCCACCCACGCTCGTCCTATTCACGGGCTGCCTATGCATCAGCGGGGATGGCTCGTCGCAGCCGGCGAACATAGCGTTGAGGTATGAGCAGCAGCATCGGGCCGCTGGCCGACTTCCTCCGTGCGAAGCGCGCCGAGCTGTCGCCGCATCGTGCGCGGCTGCCTGGCTTCAGCCGCCGGCGGCGGGTGCCGGGGCTGCGGCGGGAGGAGGTCGCGCAGCTCGCGGGCGTGAGCGTCGGCTACTACACCCGTCTCGAGCAGGGGCACAGCCGGCACGCATCGGACGATGTGCTGCTCGCGATCGCTGCAGCGCTGCAGCTCTCCGTCACCGAGACAGAGCACGTGCTGGATCTGTCGAGGACGCGGACGTCTCTGCGGGGACCGTCCGAACCGGCGCCAGAGGTCGCCGACCGGGCCGCACTCGCGATGCTCGACTTCATCACGGACCGGCCCGCGCTGCTCCTGGGTCGCCGCAACGATGTGCTCGCGTGGAACCAACTCGGGCATGCGCTCATTGCCCCGCATCTGCCGTTCTCAGCGCCGAGCATCGTGAGCGAGCGACCGTCGATGGCAAGGATGATCTTCCTCGATCCTCACATCAGGGCCATGTATCCGAACTGGACGAAGGAAGCGGGCGACCTGGTCGCGTACCACCGGATGATCAGCGGCAAGCACCCGGACGACGCCGCCCTTGCGGCGCTCGTCGGCGAATTGGTGATGAAGGATCCGACCTTCGCCACGCTATGGGCCGAAGGTCGCGTGGGAGAGTGCGTATCGGGGATGAAGGAGTTCCGGCACCCCGTTGCCGGCGCGTTCACGGCGACGTTCTCCGTGTGGGCCCAGGGGACGAATCCCGAGCACCGCATCGAGATCTACGACCCTGTCCATGTGGGTCGGGTCGTCACCGCGCTGCGGACGGTGCCTCGCGCCGGGATCTCCGCCGCGACTCCCGGAGTCGACCACTCAGTCGACCCGGGCATCGACGATCTCCGGCGATAGCGCGCTCCCTGAGTAAGTTGGCTCCTCATTTCCGCATCGACGTGAGAAAGTCGTCGATGCTGTGGAGACCATCGCGATCGTAGGTGCTCGCGCTGGCGAGGACCTCAGACGCGCGCGTGCGCACCAGCAGATCGCCGAGTGAGGCGCTCACCTCGTGGGGCGTACACACACCCGGCCGACGATTCCACATCGTCATGACGGATGCCGCTCTGCGATACCGGCTCTGTCCACCTGCGATCATGGAAGACCAGCTCGATCGACTGGTGGCCGCGTCAACGATGCGCAGAGTTCGCCTGGGCATCGTCCCGCTCGACGCCGCGTATCCCGTGATGCCCGTGCACGGCTTCTGGATGTTCGACGAGAAGCTGGTGCGTGCGGAGACCTTCACCTCCACACCACCGACTCCTCCAAGCTGCGGAGCCCACGCCAAAGTCGTCGCCGACCAGGTACGCGCCGCCGTCAACGGCGCAGATGACCGGGAGCTCATCACCACCGTGATGACCGTCGGTGATCCTCCGTCCGAACGGGCCGTGACCACGCTCATTGCACGTCACCACCGCAGTGTGCCGCCGCATGAATCGGTCGCCCCGAGAGACTAGAACAGCGAGGTCGCTCAGCGGCCGACGATGTCGGCGGGGGCACCGAGCGCGAGGGACAGGGTGACGGCGTGGCGGGCGATCGACTTGCCGTAGCGGTCGAGGTCGGCGTTGGAGGTCCGGTAGGCGGGGGCGTTGATGCTCAGCCCGGCGACGATGTGCCCGTCGCGCCCGATGACCGGGGCCGCCACGGCGACGATGTCGCTGTCGGGCCGGCGCGACGTCACGTAGCCGCGGGGGCTGGACGTGCCGTCCAACGCGGCGCCGAGAGCGGTGCCGGAGCGCGGTATGGTCCGGCCGGTCCAGTCGGCGGCGTGCACCCGGTGCGAGCTGGCGACCTGACGCAGGTAGAGCACGCGGTCCTCCTCGGCGGCGACCGCGAGACTGGACGTCTCGCCCGTCTCGGTGGCCAGTTCGTGCAGGTGCGGACCGGCCAGCTCGTAGAGCGGTTCCTCGCGCAGCGTGGCCGCCGCCAGTTGCTTCATCCGGGAGCCGGCCCGGAACCGTCCGTCGACGCCGCGGGCCACGAGCTGGTGGCCGGCCATGGTGGCGAGCAGCCGCGAGGCGGTGCTGGGCGAGAGGTTGGTCGCGCGGGCCAGTTCGGTGAGCGTCGTGCCGGACCGGCCCTCGAGCAGGGTCACGAGGAGCGTGAGGGCGCGATCGACGGTCTTGGTCGAGCTGCCAGCGTTGTCGTCCGGTGTTGCCTTCGCCACAGACCCTCCTGGTGTTCTGATCACGAGATGTTACACACCACCACAGAATGAAAGTCGAATGTGTCGCCGCAGGCCGGCCGACGAGCTTCAGATGTCCGGATGATTGCCACCATGTGTCCCCGGGTTCTGGCGGCGCCTCGCTGCGCCACACGACGCCACTCTTTCATAGAGTGACATCGACTTGCATCCATTGACAATCCTTGTCGGCGCTCCGTAGCGTTCCGCAGCACCAGTCACCAGAGCAGAGGAGAGGGCGACGTGGTCAGTCAGGCAGAGGTCCGCACCTCCGTGGCATCGGTCGAGGCGACGGTCGCCCAGATCGACGCCGAACGGGACCGGGTGTGGGAGACGCCACCGGCGGAAGTGCTCGCGCTGAGCCGCGGCGAGGTGCCGCGCGGCACGGGCGCCAAGAACAACTACCTCTCGACGTTGATCTTCGCCGAGAACGAACTGCGCACGGTCACCGACGAGGTGCTCTGGTTCGCGTGGCGGACCGCCACCACCAAGCCGGAGACCGACCTGGCCACGCTCGTCTCCTACATGGACGAGATCTGCCAGTACAAGGGCAACATGTTCGACTACGTCGGGCTGCCCGAGGCCGGCTCGGTCATGAAGCTCTACGTGGGCGGCATCCTCGCCGCGACCACGCTGGACGAGTTCGCCGAGCTGACGCGCGCGGCCATGACGTACTTCAACCGCATCCACGGCTGGGTCGACATCGCCTTCCCCTGGGGCCTCATCAACGGCTTCAAGCGGGTCAACCCGCTCCAGCGGGTCGCCGACACCGCGACCGCCTGACCCGGCCCACCCCGAGCACTGGAGCAGCACTCCATGAAGATCAATTTCAATCTCGCCGGCGAGGACGTGGCCGTCATCGAGATCTGGGGCGACAAGGTCCCGCAGCTGGCCGCCGCGATCCGCGAGGCGCTGCCGTTCGCGACCTACCTGCAGCACGGCAAGCTCACCGGTGACCTGCTTCTGATGCAGACGAAGATCCTGGCCGACTGGGAGAACATGTTCTACCCCGACGACCTCGTCGAGCAGGCGAACGCCGGCGAGACCGACGTGCGCGGCATGGTCTCGTACTACGGCCCGCGCCAGCAGATCTCCATCATGTACGGCACCGACATCCCGCCGGAGCCGCTGCCCGTCTCCGGGATCGGCCGGGTCGTCGAGGGTGCCGACCAGCTCGAACTCATCGGAATCAAGACCTGGCTTGAGCCCGGCGCCCGGGTCTGGCTGTCACTCGTGGAGAACTGAGTCTCCACGCACCGCGGACTCCACCGTGGGCCTGCCAGGCAGGCCCACGGTCTCGTCAAGGAGCTGCCCATGCGAGCACCACACCCTCGCCGAGCGCGCCGTCGCGCCTCGGCCGCCCGCGCCGCCCTCGCCGCCGCTCTCACGCTGGTCCTGGCCGCCGCCTGCGGCGGAGGTTCGGACTCGACCGGCCCGACCGGCCAGGAATCGTCGTCCGGAACCGCTGCCGCCGAGGGCGGCACCCTGCGCGTCGGCGTCCCGTCGCTGTCCACGTCGGACTCGCTCGATCCGGCGGCCGCGACGACGACCGGCGGCTACGTCATCGCCCGCCAGCTGTTCGACACGCTCGTCGAGTACGGCACCGGCGGCCAGGTCGCGATGCGGCTGGCCGAGTCGATGGAGCCCGACCCCGCAGACGCATCGTCGTGGACGGTCGTCCTGCGCGACGCGGTCTGGCACGACGGCACCCCGGTGACCGCCGACGACGTCGTCGCCACCGTCCAGCGCTGGTTCAGCGAGCAGCTGCCGCCGGCCAGCTCGCTGCCGTTCATCGACCCCGCGCGGGTCACGGTCGTCGACGAGAAGACCGTGCACTTCCAACTCGGCTACCCGACCATGACCTTCCCCGACGCTCTGACCTCGCCCACCACCGCGATCGTCCCCGCGAGCTTCGATCCCGCCACCCCGATCGGGTCGGGCCCGTTCAAGCTCGGCGCCATGGAGCCGGGCACCCGCGTCACGTTCACCGCCAACGACGACTACTTCGTCGAGGACGAGCCGTACGTCGACACCCTGGAGGTGATCAGCTTCCCGGACAGCACCTCCGAGGCGAACGCGCTGATCGGCGGGCAGATCGACGTCGCGTCGGCGATCGACCCGACGCTCATCCCGATCGTCGAGTCCGGCGGCGACGGGTTCGACGTCTTCGAGTACGCCACGACCGGGACTCTCACCTGGCAGATGAACGTCGAGCAGGAGCCGTTCGACGACCCCCGGGTGCGTCAGGCACTCCGGCTGGCCGTCGACCGCGACCAGATCGTCGAGCAGGTCTACGCCGGCCACGCCAGCGTCGGCAACGACGTCTTCGGCCCCACCGATCCGGCGTACGACGACACCCTGGCGCAGCGCGAACAGGACCTCGACAAGGCACGCGCACTGCTCGCCGAGGCCGGCTACCCGGACGGCGTGGACGTGGAGCTGACCGCGGCGCCGATCCAGCCGACGGCCACGCGGCAGAACGAGGTGCTCGTCCAGCAGGCGGCCGAAGCCGGCTTCCGCATCACGTTCAACGAGGTCGACTCGGCCACGTACTACGGCGACGCCTACGGCACCTACCCGCTCTCGCTGTCCTTCTGGGGCTTCCTCAGCATCTTCGACCAGGCGGCCTTCACCATCGTCGACAACGCTCCGTACAACGCGACGCACTGGCAGGACGACGAGTACAACGCCCTGTACCAGCAGGCCGTCCGCACCGTCGACGACGCCGAACGGACCGAGCTGGTGCACCAGATGCAGGCGATCGAGTACGACCGCGGCGCCTACGTCGTCGCCGTCTTCCTCAACTCGATCACGGCGCACAGCACAACCGTCACCGGGTTCGAGGCCTACCCGAACTCCGACGGGCCCGTGGGTTACAACTTCTCCTCGCTCCGGTTCGACGGCTGACGGATCCCACTCGGAACGGTGGTGAGCATGACGACGACGAGCCTGCGGCGGGGCACGGCGATCACGCTGGCGCTCTCGCCTGTGGCGCGGTACGTGCTGCGGCGGCTGCTGCTCGGCGTCGCCATGCTGTTCGTGGTCTCGGTGGTGGTCTTCTTCTTTACCCAGGCGCTGCCGGGCGACGTCGCCCGGCAGGTGCTCGGCCAGACCGCCACCGACGACCAGGTGGCTCGGCTGCGCGAGCAGCTGGGCCTGGACCGCGGCGTGGTGGCCCAGTACCTCGACTGGATCGGCGGCCTGGTGACGTTCGACCTGGGCACCTCGCTCACGTCCGGCACGCCGGTCGCCGATCTGGTCGGCACCCGGGTCGCGAACTCGGCGACCATCGTGGTGCTCACCGCCGTGATCCTCATTCCGCTGGCGGTCGCCCTCGGGGTGGCGGCCGCCCGCAGTCCCGGTGGTGTCGTCGACGGCGTGGTGTCGGGCTCGGTGCTGCTCATCCTGGCGTTGCCGGAGTTCATCATCGCCATCCTCGTGGTCGTGCTGCTGGCCACGAACGTCTGGCGGCTGTTCGCCCCCACGTCCATCCTGGACCCCGCCGTACCGGCCTGGGAGCAGCCGGACCTGCTGGTCCTGCCGGTCCTGGCCCTCGTCATCGGCTCGCTGCCTTACTTCACCGAGTCGATCCGCACCACCATGACCGACGAGCTCACCAGCGAGCACGTCACCTGGGCCCGGCTGTGCGGGGTCGCGGAGCGGCGGATCTTGTGGCGGCATGCGCTGCCCAACGCCGTCGGCCCGGGCCTCCAGGTCGCCGGCACCACCCTGATCTACCTGACCGGAGGGATCGTGGCCGTCGAGAACGTCTTCGCCTTCCCGGGCGTCGGGTCCGCACTCACGGCCGCCGTCGCGAACCGCGACATCCCCGTCGTCCAGGCCATCGCCATGCTGCTGGCGACGGTGGCGCTGGTCGTCTACCTGGTCGCGGACGTGCTGGGGATCCTGCTCACCCCGCGGCTGCGGACGGCACTGACGTGAGCGCCGTCGCCACGCAGCTGGTCCGGCGACCGAGCGTCGTCGCGGGGACGCTGATGACCGCCGCCACGCTGTTCGTCGCGTTCGCCGGCCCCGCGCTGGCCGGGAGCCCGGACGAGTTCGTCGGCGCACCGTTCCAGGGCCCGGGCGGTGATGCGCCGCTGGGCACCGACGTCATGGGCCGCAGTGTGCTCGCGCGGCTGCTCGCCGGCGGGCGTGATTTCCTGCTCCAGGGCATCCTCGCCGCGGCGCTCGGCGTCGGCGCCGGCGTGCTCCTCGGCGTGGCGCTGGCCAGCGCGTCCCGGCGGGTCGCCGACCTGGTGCTGTCGCTGAATGACACGGTGATCGTCCTGCCGCAGATCGTCATCGCCCTGCTGGTGCTGACCCGGCTCGGCGCGACGCCGCTGACGCTCGTCCTGGTGGTCGGCATCGTGCACGTCCCGCAGTCGGCCCGGGTGGTCCGGGCCGCGACCCAACGCGTCGTCACCCAGGACTACTACGACTCCGCCCGCACCCTGGGCGCGTCCCGGCGGCGGCTGTTCACCGGCGAGGTGCTACCGAACATCGCGGGCGTGGTGCTACTCGAGCTGAGCATCCGGCTCGCCATCTCCGTCGTCGTCCTCGCCTCGCTGAGCTACCTGGGATTCGGCTCCACCGACACCCAGTGGGGCCGGATGATCCACGAGAACCAGGGCGGCCTCACCATCCAGCCATGGGCCGTGCTCGCGCCGGTGATCTGCACCGGCGTGTTCCTGATCGGCGTCAATCTCCTGCGCGGCGGCACCGTCCGCGCACTGGCGGTGAGGTGACGGTGAGCGAGGCGTCCGGGATCGCGATCAGCGGGCTGCGCATCCACGCGACCGACGACCGGCGCGAGGTCCTGCACGGCGTCGACCTCACCGTCGGCCCCGGCGAGTTCGTCGGCATCGCGGGCGAGACCGGCAGCGGCAAGACGACCCTCGGCCTGTCGGCGCTCGGGTTCGCCCGCCCCGGCCTCTCCGTCACCGCCGGAAGCGTCGCCGTCGGCGACCACCAGCTGATCGGCGCGGGCCGCGAGGAACTGCGCCGGCTGCGCGGCGATGTCGTCGGCTACGTCCCCCAGGACCCGGCCACCGCGCTCAACCCGGGGCTGCGCGTCGGCGCCGGCCTGCGCGAAGTACTGCGCGCGCACGGCATCGGGGATCGTGACGAGCAACGCCGCCGCATCGCCGCCGCGTTCGGCGCCGTCGGCCTCCCGCACGACGACGCGTTCCTGCGCCGCTACCCCAACCAGCTCTCCGGCGGCCAGCAGCAGCGGGTGTCCATCGCCACCGCGTTCGTGCTGCGCCCCGCCGTCGTCGTCCTCGACGAGCCGACGACCGGTCTGGACGCCGCCACCAAGGCCGCCGTGGTCCGGCTGGTGCACGATCTGAGCCGTTCGGCCGGTGCGAGCGTGCTGTTCATCAGCCACGACCTGCGGCTGCTGATGGAGACGGCGGACCGGCTGATCGTCGTCTACCGCGGCGCTATCGTCGACGACGGCCCGACGGCGCGGGTGGCGGCCGAGCCGCGGCACGAGTACACGCGGACACTGCTCGCGGCCGTGCCGGCACCGGTCGGCGCCGCTCTCGCGCGCCACTGGCCCGGCCCGTCGCCGGGAGACGCGGCCACTGGCCCGGTGCTCGCGGTCGACGCGCTCACCGCCCGGCACGCCGGCGTCGCGGTGACCTCCGACGTCGGCTTCACGGTCGATGCCGGCGAGTGCGTGGCGCTCGTCGGCGAGTCCGGCAGCGGCAAGACGACCATCGCCCGCACCGTCGCCGGCCTGCACACCTCCTACGACGGCACAGTGCGCCTCGACGGCGAGGTGCTGGCGCGGTCAGTGTCCCGACGGAACCTCACCCAGCTGCGCGCGCTGCAGTACGTCTTCCAGAACCCGTTCGGCTCGCTCAACCCGCGCCGGACCGCCGGCCGCTCGGTCGCCCTGGCCGCCGAACTGGTGCTGGGCATGTCGCGCCCGGAGGCGGCCGACGCCGCCGCGGCCGCGCTGGAACGCGTGGGACTGTCCACCCGCCACCTACGGTCACAGCCGCACGCGCTCAGCGGCGGCGAACGCCAACGGGTCGCACTTGCCCGGGCGTTGATCTGCCGCCCCCGGATCCTCATCTGCGACGAGGTGACGTCCTCGCTGGACCTCTCCGTCCAGGCCGAGATCGTCCAGCTGCTGACCGGCCTGCAGTCCGACGGCCTGACCATGCTGTTCATCACCCACGATCTGCCACTCGTTAGCACGATCGCCCAGCGCACCCTCGTCCTGCGCGACGGCGCAGTGGTCGAGGCCGGCCCCACCCCCGATGTGCTCGCCACACCCCAGCACGAGTACACCCGCCGGCTGCTCACCGTCACAGGCTGAACCTCGCCGCCGGGTCAGCCGTCCAGCGGTGTCGTCGATCGCGCCAGCAGGGTGGCTCGGGCGAGGAGAGTCCCCCGAGCCACCCTGGTTCTGGTCAGCGAGCAGCCGTCTCGGTCACCTCGCCGTCACTCGAGGGGGACGCGAGGCCCTGACCTCCCGACGTCGCTCTGGGTGGCGGCGCGCTGGATGCTGCTCGCCTCGCGTGCGGTGATGACGCCGTCGGCGCGCAGCTGGCCGGTCACCTCGGTGACGTGGCGGTGGAACGCGCCCCGGCTGCTCCACGGCTGTTCGTCCAGGATGAGATCGTTGATCGTCACTCTGCTCGACACCGTCCGGTTCGCCACACCTGAGTCGACGCCTCCCACGATCACCATGGTCTCCGCGACCGCGATCGTCAGCTGTTGCCAGTCGCCGACGTTGCCCGCAGCGTCGACGGAACGGTACTCGACCTCGTACACCGTCGCCGGATCCAACGTCACCGGACCGGAGTACACCGTGTGCTCGGCTCCGCCGGCCAGCCGGTACTGCGTCTCGACCACACCCGACGCCACATCCGAGGTGGCGAGCGTCAGCGTCGCCGGCCCCAGGTAGACGTCACTATCGAGCTCGCCATCCAGCGTCGCAGCGGTCTCCGGAGCAGTCAGATCGACCGCCACCTCGACCGTGCCGACCTCCGACGTGCCCGCCTCGTTCGTCGCGCGGTACTCGACCGTGTGCGTGCCGTCCTCGTCCAGCGTGACCGGCCCGCTGTAGACCGTCCACTCCCCGCCGCCGACCCGGTACTCGATGTCGGCGCCAGGATCGTCGGCGGATACCGTCACCGCCGGCGCCGTCACATACCAGCCGTCCAGACCGTCCGGCTCCGCCGGTGCCACAGCGGCCGACACCGCCGGGATCTCGACCTCGTCGAGCGGCTCATTCGTCAGAGCCACCACGAGAGGAGCCAACTGAAACGCGTCGATGTTCGGGGCGTCGCCTCGAGGATTGCCGACGACGATAGCGCCGTCGTCGGTCACGAGGTCGAGCGGCACGTTCTGCCACCAGAAGTTGTAGTAGCTGTAGTTGTACCGGAAGTACCCCGTGGCGGTCGTCTCGCCGCCGACCTCGGTGATGTCGGCCTGCCGGCTGATGCCGTCGGTGTTATAGGGGTGCGACGTGTTGCGCGTCGCGTTGGCGAAGTGCACCAGGAAGTTGTACTGCCCGGCGTCCGCCGTGGCGGGCCGCGGGATGGTCAGCGTCCGTCCCGCCGACAACCAGCCGACGAACTGTCCCTGGGCGTTCGATCCGTAGGTGGCATACGACGTCGCCGGGTTCTCGATCGTGACACCAGCCGACTTCACGACGGAGGCATCCTCGGCCTGGATCGTCGTGACGTTCTCGTCCGCCACATCGTTGCGAACGACGGAGACACCACGGACGCGCACGCCCTCGCCGGCGACCGTCAGTTCCTGGATGCCCTTGGCGGCATGCACCGTGAGCGTGCTCTGCCAGGTCCCTGCGGCCGTGGCGGCCACGCCGTCGATCGTGCGGCCGTTGAGTGCGACGCTCAGGTCCTGCGCACCGTCCGTCGTGTACTCGAGCGTCACGTCGTAGTAGCCGTCGTCCGCCGCACCGAGGTAGAACGCCGCCTCGCCGTCGGCGCCGAACCTGACGTCGCCCCCGAAGGGACCGTCTCCCCAGGTCACGGTGGTGTCGCCGGAGAGCCGTGCGAGCGGTCCCGGGTAGCTAGCGGACTCCGGAGCGGTGGCCTCGGTGAGGTCGAACCGGTCGAGCGCGATGTTGCTGCCCGGGAGTGCGGTCACGCCGTCCTGGCCGGCCCGCAGCGACAGCGTGTGCGTACCCGCCGTGAGTTCGACGGGCACTTCGACGCGCCCCTTGTAGGTGACGCGCAGGGTCGAGGTGTACTGGACGATCTGCCCGAACGCTCCGTCGACGAAGAGGGCGTGCCGCCCGGACTTCATGTTCGTCCCGTCGGGGCGGTCGTTCGTCCCGTACTGGATGCCGAGCAGGTACGTGCCGTCGCGCGGAACCTCGACCGTCCAGGTCGCGGAGGCGCCGGCGTTCGTGAAGCCACGGACGTCGGCCTGGCCGGAGGTCGCCTGGGCGTTCGCCGCCAGGGTGGTCACCGTGGCGCCTCCCGCCAGGGCGGTCGCCTCGGCTTCCGTGCGGATCTGCCACGCCGCGTCGACCAGGGGAGCCGCGCCCCTTGCTGGCGTGATCAGCACGCGGTAGGCGTCCATGCGGTCGCTGTTGGGGACCGTCACGCTGCCACCGCCGTCACCGTCGAGCGTGATGCGCTCGGACTGGATCACCGGCGGCTGCTCGGCGAAGCCTTCCTGGCCGGAGAACTGGGTCCGCTGGACCTGAAGGTCGACCTCGGTGCCGAAGACGGCGGCGTCGAGGCCGGTGAAGTCCAGTTGGACATCGGTGCTGCCGCCGCCCAGCAGCACGGTGGCGATCTGCGCGTCCTCGTCGGACGTCGCGATCCCCTGCAGGGTGCCGGGTTGATGCGCGACGGGCGGGGTGAGACGGACGGTGTCGCCGGTGAGATCCGCGTACCACTTCAGCAGCCACCAGGCTCCGTTACCGCCGTTGACCTCGGCGACGTGGTCGTCGAGGTTGCCCGACTGCGACCAGTAGGCGACCTGCGCATCGACCTTCGCGCCCTCGAACATCGACAGCCACTGGATCATGCGGCCGGGGACGCCGGTGTCGCGCTGACCCGCGTACTCGTTGATGTTGATCGGGATGTCGTCGATACCGAGGGAATCCTCGATGCCGCGGTACTGCGCAAGGTGCGCGGGGAAGTCGCGCAGGTCCGGATCGTCCAGCTCGTGCCAGGTCACAATGTCCGGAAGCACGTTCCGGTCCCGGGCGAAGGTGAGCCAGTCCTGCATGCGCTGGGCGTTCCAGCCGGCCAGCCCGATTCCGGCGACGCGGACGCCGGGCATGATCTCCTGGATCAGGTGGTAGGACGCCTCCCAGTCGGACAGGAACTGCGCACGCGTGGCCGCCCAGTTTCCATACCAGATCCAGTCCGGCTCGTTGAACGGCGTGAACACGTACCGGTCGTAGTCGTCGGGGTCGGTCGCGTCGGCGACCCGCTGGACGACCTTCTCCACGACCTCGAGGTAGGCGGCCTGGCCGGGATGGGTGTTCCCGTTGTAAGGCCACTGGGCGTAGTCGTCCTGGATGTTGATGTAGATCTCTTCGCCGCCGGAGCGGAAGAAGTCCGGCGCGTTCGTGAGCGCGCCTCCGTTGGGGTGCTGCAGACCGCCCTCGGGCATCTGGGTCACGTGCTTGACGCCCGCGCCCGCGACGACGGACGTGGTGGGCACGCCCGGGTCGCCGAGACCGTAGAGGTAACCGGCCGCGCCTCCGTGCAGCGCCCCCGTCGAGTCGGCGAAGTCGACGGCGATCGTCTCAGCCGCCGCCGAGGCGGGCGGCGCCAAGGTGAGGCTTCCTGCCGCCACGAGCGCGGCCGCCAGCATCCCTCCTGCGCGTCTTCCGGTACTTGGTGGCATTGGGATTCCACTCCTTTGGGGTTGGGGTTTCCTTCATGCGTCCCCGTCGGCCGGCGAGCAGGCAGCGTCCAGCAGCCTCGGGACGAGCGCTGCGGCACCCGTCCCGATGGCTGCGGACCTGCCGGACACCCACAGGCCTCCGGAGGTGGTGGCCGGGCGCGCTTCCGGCCACCACCGGCTCACTCGAACAGCGCGTTCACCTGGTCGTTCGCCTGCGTGAAGGCGGACGCGTCGGCGCTGCCCTGAAGGTAGGACTCGACCGCGGCCGAGACGGTGTCGTTGATCTCGGACCAGTGGTCGGCGATCGGGAGGAGGGCGGTCGTCCCCTCATCGACCTGGACCGTGAAACCAGTCACGTCCCAGCCCTTGTCCGCGAATGCCTGAGTGGCGATCTCGGTCGAGGTCTTCACGGCCGGGAAGACGACCGCGCTCTCGGCCACGACGTCCTGGCATGCCGCCGATCCGAGGTACTTGACCCACTCCCACGCGGCGTCGGGCTCATCCGTGCCCGCCCAGATCGCGTCCGACAGGCCGTTGAAGACGCTAGCCCGCTCGCCGCTCGGGCCGATGGGGCTCGGCGCGACAAGGGTCGGGACGTCGGTCTGGCCGAGGTACGACGTGTTCATCCAGCTGCCGTCGGTGACGAGCGCATAGCGCCCGGCGAGGTACCCGTTGAGCGGGTCGAGCTCGGAGAGGGCGATGTCGACCGACGGCATGAAACCACGGTCCTGGAGGCTCTTGTACCACTCGATGGTCTCCGCGAACTCCGGGCTGTCGAAGTTCCACTGCGTCGTCCACGGCGTCGTGTCGCCGAAGTACCAGTCGTTGCCGAGCGCGTACGGCGCCCACGTCTGCTGACCGGACGCGTTGAGCCCGTTCCCGCTGAGCGCCAGGCCGTACACGGCGACGTTGTCCGGGTCGAAGCCCGCCTCGTTCCCCCGGACGCCGTTGGCGTCCACGGTCAGGGCCGCGATGAGCTCGTCGTAGCTGCCCGAACCATCGGGGCTCCAGGTCAGCTCGGCCAACTGGTCGGCGGTGTAGCCGGCCTCGGTCACCAGCTGCTCGTTGTAGAAGAGCGCGACGGTGTCGAAGTCCTTCGGAAGACCGTACCGGCCGCCGTCCTGGTCCACCCAGAGGTCGGCCAGGCCGTCCTGGTAGATGGACAGGTCGACGCCGTCCGCCTCGACACGGTCGGAGATGTCGAGCAGCTGGCCCTGCGCGACGAACTCCGGATAGTAGGACAGGTGGTCCGCGAAGACGTCGGGCGCGGTACCGGAGGCGAACCCGGTGGTGAGGCCCTGCCAGTAGTCCGCCCACCCGTACTGTTCGATGGTGACCGAGATCCCCGTCTCGGACTCAAACTGGTCGGCGCACAGCTGGTACGCGGGCTGCTGGTTCGAGTCCCAGAGCCAGTAAGTGATCTCGGCGCCTTCCGCCGCGGGCTCGGACGAATCGGATTCGTTCGAGCACGACGCCAGGACGAGAGCGGCGGCCGACGCCAACATGATTCCGCGGCCGGTTCGCGCGAGGAGAGGATGGGAGTGCGACATTGCAGTTCGTTCCTTTCCCAGATGGGTCGGCGCGAGCTGATCTTCGGGCTCGGCGCCTGAATCACTTGATGCCGGAATAACCGAGGTTCTGCACGAATCTCCGCCCGAAGACGACGAAGAGGATGAGAACCGGGAGTGCCGCGATGAGCGCGCCCGCCATGAGACCGGCCCAGTCCGGCCCGGTCTGTGGCGTCTGTGCACGAAAGACACCGAGCGCGACGGTCAGGACCCGCGCTTCGTCGGCGCGCCCGACCAGCAGCGGCCAGAAATACTCACCCCAGGCCGTGATGTAGGTCAGCAGCGAGAGGGTCACCAGCGGGGTCGACGACATCGGCAGCAGGACTCCGAAGAAGATGCGCCCATGTCCCGCGCCGTCGATCATGGCGGCTTCCTCGATTTCTCGCGGAATTCCGAGCAGGAACTGGCGCATGAAGAAGACCGCGAACGGCGTCATGAAGAAGAAGGGCAGAATGACGCCCGCCAGCGTGTTCAGGAGGCCGAGATCACGGATGAGAATGAAGTTCGGCAACTGAACGAAGATTGGTGGGATCATCAGCGCGGTGAGGAAGAGGAAGAAGACCGTGTCCCTGCCCTTCCAGTGCAGCCGCGCGAAGGCGTAGGCGGCCATGGAGGAGAACAGGACCTGACCCGCGGTGATCACCGTCGCGACGATCACCGAGTTGCGCAGGTACAACCAGAAGTGGATCGATCCGGTCGTCCCGCCCTCGGCCGCCGCCTCCTCCGCACTGGCCAACCCGAAGACCCGGCGGAAGCCGCCCCAGGTCGGGTCGACGGGGAGCAGGCTCCCGGGATCGGCGTAGAGGGCGTTGTTGTTGGACAACGCGGTGCGCAACATCCAGTAGAACGGGAACAGCGTCACGATCATCACGGCGATGAGCACCGCCCAGGCGAGAACGCGACCCCAGCTGGGACGGCGTCGCGCGCGCGGCGTCGGCTCGCCGTTCGGCCGGTCGCTGGACGTCGGTTCGACGTCGACGAGGTGAGTGGTGCTCATCCTGAGCCCTTCACGCCAGGTCCGAACGGTCGGAGCGCATGATCTTGAGCTGGAAGTAGGCGATCCCGGCGAGCAGCACCACGAGGAAGACCGCGATCGCACTCGCATAGCCCAGGTCGAACCGTTCGAATGCCTGCTGGTAGATGTAGTAGTAGATGACCCGGGTGGCGTTGACGGGCCCGCCTTCGGTCGTGACCGCCACCGTGTCGAAGATCTGGAAGCTCCCCACCACGCTGATCACGAGCACCAGCGCCAGAACCGGCCGCAGGAGCGGCAGCGTGATCCTCCAGAACATGCGCCACTCCGATGCGCCGTCGAGCGCCGCCGCCTCGTAGTACTGCTGAGGGATCATCTGGAGCCCCGCGAAGAGCAGCAGCGCTGTGTAGCCGAGGAAACGCCACACGTTGATGAGCGCGATGGTCGCGATGGCGGTGGCCGGGTTGCCGAAGAAGGCCACCCGATCGAGGCCGATCTCCTCGAGCACCACGTTGACGATGCCGATCGAGTAGTCGCTCATCCAGAACCACACCAGGGCGACCACGACGTTCGCCACCAGGTACGGCAACAACACGATGCCGCGGATCACGACCGACCTCGTGAGCCGGTGCAGCAGCACGGCGACGGCGATGGCGAGCACCATCTGGACGCCGATGTTGATCAGCACGTACTGGACCGTGACCCAGAGCGCGTTCCAGAACAGATCGTCGCCGAACA
Source organism: Jiangella endophytica (assembly GCF_003427025.1). Classification (GTDB taxonomy): domain Bacteria; phylum Actinomycetota; class Actinomycetes; order Jiangellales; family Jiangellaceae; genus Jiangella; species Jiangella endophytica. Next base: position 5,260 of record NZ_QVAI01000016.1, on the reverse strand, counting down.
TGCGCTCGTAGTTCGCGGTCCCGATGAAGTCGCCCGTGCCGATGAGGTTCTGGTCGGTGAAGCTGAACCACAAACCCCGCAACGCCGGCATCAGATAGAAGGCCACATACCCCACGGATGCCGGGGCGATGAACAGCAGCGCGATCCTCAGATCGGAGCGTGGACGCCCGCGGGTACGTGGCGCCGTGCCCGGCGCGGCCGCCATCACACCGCCTCCACGGAGAACGTGACGGCGTGATCGGGATCCAGCGCGGGGATCTGAATGCCTATCGCGCCAAGCACGGAACCGCTCAGCTCGATGCCGCTCCCCCACCACTCCGGGTGGATGCGCGGATCGAACGGGACGTCGGCGTCCGGTCCCACCGCGCGTACGGCGTACGAGCGGTCCGGATCGAGCCCGGGCAGGCGCACCGCACCCACCGGCCACGTGACGTGACGCTGCCGCAGGACCACCTGGTAGAGCGCGCGTTCGCGGTTCGGCGAGACCGCGCCGGTGAGCCACAGATCGCCGTCCTCGAGAGAACGACGGATCGTCGTGCCCGTGTGGACCAGATGCCGAACCGACTTGTAGAACGACACCCAGGCGGCGACCCGATCGAGCTCGTCCTCCGAGGCTTCGCTCAGGTCCCACTCGATTCCCAGACTGCCGAAGATCGCCGTCGCTGCACGGAAGCCGAGGTCGTTCTTCCGGCGCGTCGTGTGAGCCTGTTCGGCTCCGATGTGACTGCCGATCAGCTCCCACGGCAGCAGCTGCGCCGTCCAGCGCTGGATTTGCTGACGCTCGTGCGGGTCGATGCAGTCCGACGCCCACACCCGGTCGGTGTGTTCGAGGATCTCCAGATCGACCCGGCCGCCACCGGACGAACACGATTCGATCTCGAGACTCGGACATGCCGATCTGATCTCGTCGAGGAGCCGGTAGGCGGCGAGTGTCTGCTCGTGCACGTTCGCACGACCGCTGCGGGTCGATCCCGCATCGACGAGATCGCGGTTGTGGTCCCACTTGATGTAGTCGATCCCGTGCATCTGGACCAGTGACACGATGCTGTCGCGCACGTGCGCGAACGCCCCCGGGTAGGTGAGATCGAGCACCTGCTGATGCCGCGCCTCAACTGGAAGCCGGCCGGGGACCTGGAGCACCCATTCCGGGTGCGCACGGGCCAGGTCGGAGTCGAGATTCACCATCTCGGGCTCGAACCACAGCCCGAACTCCATGCCCCGCGACTTCACCGCGGCGATCAACTCGCTGAATCGGCCGCCGCCCCACACCGAGTCGGCCACGGCCCAGTCACCGAGACCGCTACGGTCGTCTCGCCGCGAACCGAACCATCCGTCGTCGAGTACGAACCGCTCGACGCCGACACGAGCGGCGAGATCGACGAGCGGGAGAACCCGCGCGAGGTCGTGGTCGAAGTAGACGGCTTCCCAGACGTTCATCACGACCGGCCGTGGTCCGCGCGGGTGATGGGGCCGGGCGCGGAGATGACGGTGGAACCGTGCCGCGACCTCGTCGAGGCCATGACCGTACGAGCCGAACAACCAAGGCGTTCGATACGAGCCGCCCTGGTCGAGCACGATCTCGCCCGGAAGCAGGAGCTCACCGCCGAAGAGCAGGCGCTCGCCGCTGAACCCGCGTTCCGCACTGTGGCGATGGTTGCCACTGAAAGCGACGTGCAGACCCCAGGCGTCCCCACGGTCGAAGTCGACGCCGTCCTCGGCCGCGAGGAGCAGCGTCGGAGCGTCCGCGCCCGTGCGGCCGTGCCGGCCCTCACGGGTGTGCGCACCCACCGTGAACGGACGCCGTTGCGGGACCCGCTCCTTGGCCCACCGGCCGGCCAGGTCGACGACCTCCGCCGCCCGCGTCGGAACCGGGAGGGCCAGTTGGAACGCCTCGAGCGTGTAGGGGTTCGGTCCCACATTCGTGACTTCGGCCCGCGCCCGCACCAGACCGGCGGGCACGAGTTCGATGTACACGCGGACCGTGAGCCCGGCGACCGGGTCGGATCCGTTGACCTCGACGTGACCGCCCTGTCCGGGGCGGCTCTCCCAGTCGACGGAGGTGGTTCGGAAGCGTGGGGACCAGCCGCTGCCGTCGGCGCGATGGCCGACCAGCCCCGGCGTCCCCGTCCACCCGCGGGCACCTTCCGGCAGGATCGAGACGGACACCCGGGAGTCGACGCCGTTCGTGGCGAGCGGCGCCAAGGACGCCTGCTCCACCGAAGCGAGCCTCCCGTCGTCCAGGTGGCCCGGGTCCGCTCCCCAATGGACCACAATCGGGAGGGAGTCCGCGGGCAACGCCAGGATCAGGGCGACACCACTGGCGGAGAGCTGCACGCGTTCGGGCCGAGTGGCGCCGTCACGTGAGCCTCTGGTGTCCTCATCGGGAAGAGTCGTGCTCACTCGGGACCCTGCCTCCTGCTCGCCACTTCGAGAGCCTGCAAACGTTGGTCAAACCATAGGCGGCTCTGCAAACGTTGGTCAAGACTCCGTGAAGGGATTCGCGGCCGGCCCTGTCCGAGTCAGCCGCGAGGAGGTGCCGCGCTGTCCCGGATGACGAGATCGGGCATCACGGCAGAGTCCGCGGGACGGCTGCCCGTCTGTATCCACTCGTCGAGGAGAGCGAAGGTGCGGCGGCCGAGATCGGTGAAGTCCTGTGCGACCGTCGTGAGCGCCGGCATCCACATCTCGGCGAACGGCTGGTCGTCGAAGCCCACCAGGCTCACCTCGTCGGGGATGCCGACCCCCCTCTCCTGAAACGCGCGCGCCACACCGATGGCGAGCTCGTCGTTGCCGCACAGGATCGCCGTGACGTCGGTGCGGCCGATCAGCCGCTGGGCGGCACGATATCCAGAGGCCGGCGAGTAGTCGGCCTGGACGAGTTCGGGCACGGGCGCGCCGACCGCGGCGAGAGCCTGGCGCCAGCCCTCCGTCCGGCCACTTCGCACCCGCGTCGTCGGGATCGCGATGTGGTGCACCGTCCGGTGCCCGAGACCGAGCAGGTACTCCGTCGCCAGGCGACCGCCCTCGGCGTCGTCGAGGAAGGCATGGGGACGACCGCTACCACTGCGTCGCGCACCGGCGGCCGCGACGACCGGGACCGACGACGGCAGCGCCTCCAGGGTCTTGATGCCGACCGAGTCGAACTCGATGACGATGGCGCCCGCGAGCGCCTGGGTCAGCACGAGATCGATGGTGCGCCGGATCTCGGCGGAGTCGTCGGACTCGACGACGGCGATGTTGACGACCATCCCGGCGGTGCGCGCGGCCTCCTCGATGCCCTGGATCGTCGCGGCGTAGCCGAAGCGCAGCGTGTTGCGAGCCAGCACCGCGACCGTCGACCGGCGGCCGCTCACGAGCGTCTGCGCCGCGGCGTTCGGCCGATAGCCGAGCCGCTCGACCGCGGCCTCGACCCGCGCTTTGAGCTTCTCGCTCACGGGGGTACGACCGGTGAGCACCCGGGACACCGTCGACACGCTGACGCCGGCATCCGCGGCCACGTCGGCGAGCACAGGCGGCTGATGAGCGGGCATGGAAGACGGCGTCCCCTGCTGCACCATGCGCAGAAGGGTATCCCGGCCGTAGCGCCGCGACGGCGCCATGCGGCAGGACCGGACTCACCCGCTCGTGAACGCACCAGCAGGGTGGCCCGGGGCGAGGAGAGTCCCCCCGGGCCACCCTGGATCTGGTCAGCGAGCCGGCTCAGCCGGCCCGGTCAGCTCCTCATCACTCGAGGAAGAAGCCCGAGCCACTCCTTCCGACGTCGCTCTGTGCGGCGGCCCGCCGGATGCTGCTCGCCTCACGCGCCGTGATGACGCCGTCGGCCCGCAGCTGAGAAACGACCTCGTCGACATGCCGCAGGAACGCGCCGCGGCTGCTCCACGGCTGCTCGTCGAGGATGAGGTCATTGATCGTCGTGCCACTCGACACCGCCCGGTTCGCGACACCGGAGTCGATGCCGCCGATGATCACCGTCGTGTCGGCAACCACGATCGTCAGCTGCTCCCACTCGCCGATATTGCCCGCCGCGTCCACAGACCGATACTCGACCTCATACACCTCAGCCGGATCGAACGTGACCGGGCCCGAGTACACCGTGTGCTCGGCGTCGCCGGCCAGCCGGTAATGCGTCTCGACCGCACCCGACGCCGCGTCCGTGGCGGCGAGCGTCAGCGTCGCCGACCCCAGGTAGACGTCGCCGTCGAGATCACCCTCGACCGATGTCGCGGTCTCCGGCGCAGTCAGGTCGACCGCCACCTCGACCGTGCCGGTCTCCGACGTCCCGGCCGCATTGGTCGCGCGGTACTCGACCGAGTACGTACCGTCCTGATCGAGGGTCACCGGCCCGGCATAGGCCGACCACTCCCCCTCGCCCACGCGATACTCGATGTCGGCCCCGGAATCATCCGCGGACAACGTCACCGCCGGCGCCGTCACGTACCAGCCGTCCAGACCATCCGGCTCAGCCGGCGCCACACTCGCCGACACTGTCGGCACCTGGACGCCGGGGCCGGCGTTGAAGTGCAGCCAGTTCACGTTGGCCTCGGCGCCGGGGAACACCAGGTAGAGCTGGGTGCTGCCCTCGGACGGTTCGAGGTCGACGGTGACGTCGGTCCAGTTCGCGACCGAGTTGTTCACCGCGATGGCCGCGTCGTTGCCCTGACCCGACGAGTCCACGATGGTGGCGCCACCGGTCTCGTCGAAGTCGTAGGCGACGACGTTGCCGCCGGCTTCACCGGCCGGCCCGGCCATGAGTTCCTGGATCTGAGCCTGGCCGAGAGCGCTGTTGTAGATGTGGAACTCGTCCAGCGTCGCGTTCAGGTACGGATCCGAGGCGTACTGCGACCGAATCAGCCAGTTCTGGGTCGTCTCGCCGAGTGCGGACGGCTTGAACGTCATGTTCGTGTTCGTCGCGACCGCGGCGCCATCGAGCCACAGTGTCGCAGTGTTGCCGGACTGCGTCACCGCCACGTGGTGCCACCCGGCGGGGACCTCCTGGTTGTAGCTGACCTGCTGTTCGGAGGCGCCCTGTGGCTTGATGGCGTAGCGCAGGCCCGGAGCCCCGCCTGCGTTCGGTGTCAGGAACATGTTGACGCCCGTTCCCGAACCGAAGTCGAAGATCCGCGACCACTCCTGGCCGGTGGCGGGCCGGTTGATCCAGGTGGCGATGGTGAAGTCGCCGGTCAGGTCGCTGACCACGCCGGTCGGCAGCGCGGCGTACTGGCTCGCCGTGCCGGAGTTGAACTGGACGGCGTTGCCGAAG
>NZ_QVAI01000015.1 GCF_003427025.1 Jiangella endophytica | reverse complement strand
ACTGCTGATCAAGCTGCTCATCGACACCGTCTCCAAAGACGGCAACCTGCTGCTCAACGTCGGCCCCAACGGCCGCGGCGAACTCGAACCCCGAGCGCTGGACACCCTCACCGAGATCGGACGCTGGATGCGCCTGCACGCCCGCTCCATCCACGACGCCGGCGCCAGCACGTTCGTGCCGCCCCCGGACTGCCGCTACACCCAACACGGCAACCGGCTCTACCTACACATCTTCTCGTGGCCGTTCAAACACCTGCACCTGCCCGGGCTGGCCGGGAAGGTCCGCTACGCACAGCTGCTCAACGACGCCTCCGAAATCCGGCTGGTCCCCCACCACGAGAACACCGACACCCACCCCGAACTGGGCACCTCGCCCGACGACCTCACACTCGAGCTGCCGGTCCAACGACCCGACGTCGCCGTCCCCGTCATCGAACTGTTCCTGAACCACTGACGGTCAGCCGCCGGCGCCGGCCACCAGGCACCCGCGTGGTCGTCCGTGACTCCCCCACGGACGACCACGCGGACGATGCACTCCGCAGCCTCGACGTCGGCCACCAGGAGGAACCGTGCCCGTGACTGACCCCGATCGACACGAGAGCATCGTTCAACCGGGCTTCGGCGCGGTAGCCGACGCTTTTCGCCGCACTCTCGATGACGACGGCCGAACCGGAGCCACTCTCGCCGTGTGGATCGACGGACAGCCGACCGTCGAGGTCTGGGGCGGAACAGCAGACGAACGACGCCGGCGTGAGTGGTCACGGGACACGCTGTCCGTGACCTTCTCCTGCACCAAAGGCATCGCCGCCGTCCTCGTCGGGATGCTCCTCGAACGAGGGGACATACCCTCGCTGGAGACACCGGTCGCGACGATCTGGCCCGAGTTCGGCGCCCAGGGTAAAGAGAAGATCACCATCGCGGACGCCCTGGCGCACCGCGCGGGAGTCTCCGCACCACGACAGAACTTCACGTTGGCGGAAGCACTGGACGGGCACAGCGTGGCAGCAGCTCTCGCCGATCAGGAACCGCTGTGGGCACCCGGCACGACGCACAGCTACCACACCCTGACGTACGGCTTCATCGTCGAGCAGCTCATCCTTCGAGCTGCCGGGCGAACGGCCGGCCGGTTCTTCGCCGACCAGGTAGCGGGACCCCTCGACGCGGACGCCTGGATGGGTCTGCCGCCGGAGTACGAGCACCGCGTGAGCCTCCTGGTTCAGGACCCGTCGACCGCGGCAGACCTCGCCGGAGACGCCGATGCCGTGCGCTGGGTGACCCAGGCGACCACACTCGGTGGAGCCTTCCCGCTGACGCTCATCTCACCGACGGGCGGCTTCAACGATCCGTTGGTGCACCGCGCGGAGCTTGCCGGTGCCGGCGTCATCGCCACGGCGGGCGCCATCGCTCGTATCTGGTCGGCAACCGTCACCGACACACGAGGGCTACGTCTCATCAGCGATGAGACCAGCAAGAAGCTGGCGGCCCCACGAAGCACAGGGAAGCCGCACTTCGCGACGAACCCCCCGCCCTACCCCTCGTGGGGCTCCGGCATGAGGATCCCCACCCCATCCCAACCCCTCCTCTCGCCGCGTTCCTTCGGCCACGACGGCGCGGGTGGACAGCTGGCCTTCGCCGACCCCGACGCGAAGGTAGGTTTCGCCTACCTGACCAATCGGATGGCAGACGGCTCACGGGCCGACCACCTGGTTGCTGCGCTCCGCCGGGTCATCGGCTGATCAGGCGGTGCGTGCACAGACGGCGCTCCTCGACCGCTCGTCGTCCAAGGCGCTCCGCCCTCGAGCAGGCGTCGAGTTCGCGGTCCTGGAACAGCGCTTCAGGAGGCGGCCGCCTCCTCGCGTTCGCTCGTGTGCCGGCCCGGGGCGACGAGGCCGATGGGGCGCCCTACGCGGCCCGCCGACGGGCGTCGATCGCCTTGCATGCGACGACCTCGACGACATCGATCAGCTGACCGAGCGATGCCTCGACGGAGGACGCCTGGCGCGGGGTGGCGGCGATGGTCGCGTTGAAAACGCGCCGCCCTCCGGCCGGCCGCGACAGATCGGCCTCCAGCACGTCGACTCCCCGTCGGTGCAGGGTCGAGACGAGCGCCAGCAGCGCCGCGCGATCCGATCCCACGAGAACGACCGACACCGCATACACCCCAGAGCTGGTCATGAGCCGTCCTTCCCGGCTAAGGCCGCCATCTGAAGCCCTATCCTCGATACTGCAGCTCAGATCGTCAACGATGTCTCGACGAACCTTGCAATGTGCTCAGCAAGGACGTCGGCAGCGAGCGAGAGGTAGGCGTGATGGCAAGCATCGACGAGCTCGATGTCGAGATCCTGGGCCGGCTCACCGAGAACGCCCGGGCCGGCATCGCCGAACTCGCCAGCGCCATGGGCGTCAGCCGGGCCACGGTCCAGCAGCGCCTCCGGCGCCTCGAGGATGAACAGGTCCTCGTCGGCTTCCAGCCGGTCATCAACCTCACCGCCGTCGGCATGCCTGTGCAGGCGCTGGTGAACCTGGAGATCGACCAGCGTGTCATGTCGCCGATCATCGCGGGCCTCCGACGACTGCCGGAGGTTCTCGAGGTCCGGATCCAGGCCGGCCGGGAGGATCTCCTGGTGCACGTGGCGATCGGCTCACTCGAAGAACTCCAGGCCCTCACCGCCGCCATCGTGGCGATCGACGGCGTCCGCAAGACGACCTCCACGTTCACCGTCGCGACGCCGCTTCCCTACCGCGTGCTGCCGCTGCTGAACCGGGTCACCAAGGGCACCGGCTGGGGTCGCTCGACGCCAGCGGCGCGTTGACCCTCGGCGACGCAGCCGGCTGCCGAGTCCGGGCGCGTGGCGATCCGCCGTGGCCGGCGCGGCTAGCCGACGCTGATGATGGTCTTGCCCGTGGAGCGTTCGGTGGGGTTGAGTGCCGCGACGGCGTCGTCGAGCGGTCGAACCGTGCCGATGCCGGTACGCAGCCGGCCGTCGCGGACGCGCGCGGCGATCTGCGTGAGCTGGTCGCGGACGGCTTCCACGACGAAGAACACGGAGCGGCCGCCTGCGGGCTGCCGCGTGGGTCCGGCGATGCTGACGAACGTGCCGCCGGCCCGGACGAGGTCGACGGAGCGGTCCCCGATGTCGCCACCGATGACGTCGAACACGAGATTCACCGGCCCGGCCGAGGTGAGTTCGTCGGTACCCAGGTCGACGAACTCGTTCGCCCCGAACCCGAGTGCGACGTCCCTGTCCGCGGTACGGCCGGTGCCGATGACGTAGGCGCCGGCGTCGCGCGCGAGCTGCGTCGCGACGGAGCCGACCCCGCCGGCCGCACCGTGCACGAGCACGCTCTCCCCGGAGCGAAGGTGGCCGTGTTCGAAGAGACCCTGCCAGGCGGTGAGGCCCGAGATCGGCAGGCTGGCGGCGGTGACGAAGTCGATGTCAGCCGGGAGCGGGGCGAGGTTGCGAGCTTCGACGGCCACGAGCTCGGCGAGGGTGCCGTTGCGGGTCCAGTCGGCGAGGCCGAACACGCGCTGTCCGACGGCGAGGCCGGTGGTGCCGTATCCGAGTTCGGCGACGACGCCGGAGAGTTCGTGTCCGGGGATGCTCGGGGTGCGGTCTCGCCCGGCGCGGTCGGTCCACGTGGCCGGCCAGGTCAGTTCGCCCGGCGTGAATCCGGACGCGTGGACGCGGACGATGACGTCGTTCTCCGACGCACGGGGTTCGGGCTGCTCGGTCAGCGTCATGCCAGCGGTGCCGGCGTCCGGATCGGTGACGGTGATGGCCTTCACGGTGATGTCCTCCTGGTCGACGGGTTCACCATGTAGACGACACACCCCCGGGCCGCGTCAGGTCGATGCGTCGTCCGTGCGCCACAGAGTCAGCTTGCGCGGGTTCCACTGAATCAGCACGTCCCGCACGATTCCGGCCGTCGCCACCAGTTCGATGACGCCGGTGACCGTTCCGTCGACACGCTCGAACGTCAGCACGACGCCGCCTCCGGCCTCGCGGAGTGCGAGGGTGATCGGCGCCTGCCGGGCGAGGACGCCGACGATGAAGCGGGCGACCTTGTCCGGACCGTGCACGGGGTTCAGCGCGGCTCTGGCGACGCCGCCGCCGTCGGAGCGCAGCGTCACACCAGGGTCGAGCAGGCGCAGCAGAGCCGCTATGTCGCCGGTGTTCGCGGCGTGCCGGAACGCCTCCGTGAGACGCGCGCTCGCTCCGGTGGTGCTCGGCTCGGCATCGCTCGCGCCGACCCGTGCGCGGGCGGACGACGCCAGCTGCCGCACGGCGCCGGGCGACCGGTCGAGCACGTCCGCGATGTCCGCGACGGGGTAGTCGAACACGTCTCGGAGCACGAAGGCCACGCGCTCAGCGGGCGTCATCGACTCCATCACCACCAGCAGCGCCATGCTCACCGACTCCGCCGTGACCGCGTGCTCCGCAGGGTCGCGCGCCCTGAGTGGCGCCGTGACGCGGAACCGGTCGTCCGGGATCGGCTCGGGCAGCCACGGACCGACGTAGAGCTCGTGGCGTCGAGAAGCGCTCTTCAACACGTCCAGGCAGACCCGGCTCGTCGTCTTGGCGAACCACCCCACCGGGTTCGTCACGTCCGCCCGGGCGTGGTCATCGAGCCGGTACCAGCGCACGAACGCTTCCTGCACGGCATCCTCAGCGTCGGCAACGGTCCCGAGCATCCGGTAGGCCATACCCACCAGACGATCCCGCTCGACACCCGCGACAGCCAGCGATCCGGACACCACCCCATCATGGCCGTATAGCGCAGACGACGATGAGCGACCGTCAACTCCTGTGGGTCGACGGGTGCGGCAGGACGTCCCAGGCCGGCCGCTGGAGCTGATCGTTGTACACGATGACGTCGGCGTGGTCGGCCGGGCGGGCCGTGGCGAAGTAGAGCCGCTGGGACGGGATATAGCGGTCGCGCCAGGACCGTTCGATGTCGGCAGCGTCGACGGCGGACCCGCCCAGCGCCGCGCCTCGCTCCCGGGCGCGATCCACCGTCTGCTCGAACGGGACGGACACGAAGATGCGCAGGTCCCACCGGTCGGCGAGCTCCGGGCGCAGCAGGAAGACCCCGTCGAAGAGCAGCACGGCGTCTGCGGGGGCGGTCGTCGCCGGCGGCGACGACGCGGTGTCGGTGTCGCGGTCGTAGACCGCATGCCGGAACCTTCGGTCTCCGCCCGGGCCCAGCGGATCGAGCAGGACCCGGCACAGCGTGGCGTGGTCGTGGGCGTCGAAGTAGCACCCTTCGGCCGAGTACCGGCCGCGCCGGTAACGCTGTGCACGGGGAACGAGGAAGTCGTCGATCGTCGCGCGGATGACGTCACGGTCCTGTGCGCGCAGGACGACGGCGAGCTCGTCGGCCAGCGTGGTCTTGCGTTCCTGCCGGTGGCGACGTTCTCCATGCTCAGATCCCTGGTGGCCACTATATGACCGCAAGGGAATCTAGGCTTGCCGGCATGTCCACCAGCACCCGAGCACTCGCACTGCTCGGTCTGCTCCAGGCACGACGGCACTGGCCACCACTCAGCCCTGAAGCGTCCTGATGCGGAAGGGTGCCGTTCCCATCGTGCGGTCGGTCACGGACGAAGAGCGTCGTGCGCGGCTGGGCGTCAGGCATGCCCTGGCACAGTCCGTTCGGGTGCGGTCGCCCGAAGACGCTGCTCGTGCGGTCGTGTGCTTGCACGCGACCGATCCACCGAGTGTGCATCTCTCCTGCTGGGCACGTACCGAGCAGGTCAGCGTCGAGGACGTCGAACAGGCGCTCTACGTCACGCGCTCCCTGGTCAGGCAACAAGCCATGCGCGAAACGCTCTTCGTGTTCCCCCGCGATCTGATCCCAGCCGCCTGGGGCAGCGTCTCCGCGCGCTTCGCCGCGGCCAACCGCAGACGCTTCATCAGGGACCTGGAACGCTGGGGCTCCGTACCGGACGGGGACGGCGCAGCCTGGTTGCAGGCCGCGGAGTTCGCCGTGCTGGACCACCTCGCCGACGGCGTGCCGAGATCCTCGGCCCGGCTGCGGGAGGAAGTCCCAGAAGTCGGCGGGTCCATCGTGCTGGCCCCCGACAGGTCGTGGGGCGGCAAGGTGGCCATCGCCCCACGAGTACTCGCCCAGCTCAGCATGGCCGGATCGGTCGCGCGGGCCGCCAACGCCGGCCCCTGGTACACGAGCCGTCCCACCTGGACGACGACCGCGGAATGGTGGGGTCACGACGTACCCGACGTGCCAGAGACTCGACCGGGCTACGCCGAACTCGTGCGTCGGTGGCTCTGGTCGTACGGACCCGGCACCGTCGAGGACATCGCCTGGTGGATCGGCGGCACCAAGGCCGCGGTCCGAACCGCCCTCGACGACCTCGGAGCACGGAACGTCTCGCTGGAGGACGGCTCGATCGGCTGGCTGCGACAGGACGACCTCGAACCGGTGTCGGCCCCCGAACCCTGGGTTGCGCTCCTGCCGCTGCTCGACCCCACCGTGATGGGCTGGAAAGAGCGGGACTTCCTTCTCGGCCCGCACGCACCCCAGGTGTTCGACAGCGCGGGCAACGCCGGAACGACCGCGCTGGTCGACGGCCGCGTCGTCGGAGCCTGGGTACAAGACACCCAGGGCGTCGTGGAACTGAGACTGCTGGAGAACATCACCCGGACGGCGCATGACGCGCTCCGAAGGGAAGCACGGAAACTCACCGACTGGCTGGACCGCCAGCGGGTCTTCACCGTCTACCCCTCACCAGCCATGCAAGCCGACGCCGCCCCCTCCGCTGTCGACCCGGCGACGAGCCGTGCGGTCCGCTCCTCATGATCTCGCAGGGTGGCGAAGGAGCCCGGCTCGCGTCCACTCGGCCTCCGCTTCGGCCACCGCCGTCCGGGTGTACGACACATCGACCCGTCCGAGTTCGGAGCAGAAGGCGTTGACCACCGCCACGGCCGACGTCATGGACGGGAAGAACGCTCCGCCTTCGGCCGACGCCGTCACCACGTGGTTCGCCACCTGGGCGAGGGCCGACCCGTGGTGGTCGGTGATCACCAGGACGCGCGCGCCGCGGCCACGCGCCGTGGTGACGGCACTGATCGTGCTCTCGTAGACCCGCCAGAATCCCAGCGCCACGACGAAGTCCGACGGGCCGAGGCGGGCGACGGCGTTGACGACGCTCGCCCCTTCGCCGGGTGAGCTCGTCGGATAGCCGCCGAGCGAGGCGTTCATGGACAGGATCTGCGCGACGCAACCGAAGCTGCCGCCGCCGATCGCCAGTCGCGTGTGCGCTTGGGCGAACTCGGCGACGGCGGACGAGAGGACGGCTCGCTGGTCACGACTCGCCGTGAGCGCGAGGGCTCGCTGGTCGGCGTCGAGGGACTCCTCGACGCCGCTGTGCGAGCTGCCCTGCGCGTGCTGCGCCGCGATCTCGGACCGGCTCAGGGACGAGAGATAGCGGGCCCGGAACTCCTCACGCAGCGCCGGCCAGCCGGGATAGCCGAGTCTCTGTGCACCACGCGTCACCCCGCCGACGCTGATGTTCGCGATCCTCGCGATCTCACTCGCCGAGGCGTAGGACGCGTACTCGGGCTGGTGCGTCATCACGGTCACGACGCCGCGGGCGGCTCCCTTGCTGGGCGCCCGGTCGCTCAGCGACGCAAGCCAGTCCTCGAACGGCAGATTCGTCATGAGCCCTCACTTCGTCGACGACGAGACGCATCCGGCGCCGCCTGTGCCTGTCGCGAGCGCACAGGCTCGTGGCGGTTCTTCGGGCCATCGGGTCGCTCCTCCACCACGCCGATTCCGCGCCGTTGTGCACAGATCGTTGCAGAATCGCTCTAGTGCAGCATATTGTGCAGCAATCGGCTGTCCCGAAGGAAGTCATATGACATCCCCCTCGAGCACCCCTCCGACCCTGATCCGCCACGCACAGGTCGTCGACGCCGCCACCGGTTCGCTCCGCGAAGATGCCGATGTCCTCGTCGCCGGCGGGCTGATCCAAGAGGTGGGACGCGGCCTGAGATCGAGCCTTCCCGGCCTCGTCGAGCTGGACGCGCATGGCCGCTCTCTGTTCCCCGGACTGATCGACGCCCACGTCCACGTGACCGCCGTCAGGCGCGACCTGCGGGAATCGGCCGCGCTGCCCAAGTCGTACGTCGCCGCGGCCGCCGGCGCGCAGCTGCGGACCATGGCCGGCCGAGGATTCACGACCGTCAGGGATGCCGGGGGCGCGGACTGGGGCCTGGCGCAGGCCGCGGCCGACGGACTGCTCGGGCCGGCGTCCCGCCTGGTGTTCGGCGGCCGGGCGCTCTCCCAGACCGGCGGACACGGCGACCTGCGGGGACGGGAGGGAGGCGCCGACCCCTGCTGCAGTATCGGCCAGGTGTGCGACGGCCCGGACGAGGTCCGCCGTGCGGTGCGACAACGCATCGCTTCCGGCGCGGGCCACATCAAGCTCATGCTCGGAGGTGGCCTGTCGTCGGAGCTCGATCGGCTGGACGGCGACCAGTTCGCGGAGGACGAGGTGCGCCTCGCCGTGGACGAGGCCGACGCCGGCGGGATCTACGTCACGGGACACGCGTACACCCCGGAGTCGATCTCGCGGGCCGTCCGTCTGGGTGTCGCCTGCATCGAGCACGGCAATCTGCTCGATGCGCGGACCGCCGCGCTGATGGCGGCACAAGGCGTCTTCCTCGTGCCGACCCTGGTCACCTACGAGGACATCGCCGACTACGTCTCCTCGGGAGATGCGCCGCGGCACTACGCGGAGAAGCTCGCGATCGTCCGCGAGTCCGGCGTGCGAGCCATCGAGCTCGCGGTGGAGGCAGGCGTCCCGGTCGCGTTCGGCACCGACCTGCTCGGCCCGGGGCACGCGCGACAGCTCGACGAGTTCACGCTACGGCGCGATGTGCAGTCCCCGCTGTCACTGCTGCAGTCCGCCACGACAACGGGCGCACGGTTGCTGCGGCACGAAGGACGACTCGGCGTCATACGGCCGGGTGCACGGGCAGATCTGATCGTGAGCGACCTGGATCCCACGACCGAGTACCTGGACGGCCTCCGGAAGCAGCCCTACGTCGTCATGGCAGGGGGTGTGTTCACCGACTCCGATGCGGGTCGCGTGCTCGGTGCGTAGGACGCCGCGGCCTCGGGGCCGGTGCAGCGCGTGCACCCCTTACTCATGTCAAGGACGTCCTCACTGCCGAGAGCCGTGTGACACGCACCCACTGAGCAGAAGGAGCCAGCATGTCGAGTCGTGAACGCCTCAGCAAGGAGCGGTACGAGCACGCCGAGAAGCTCATGCGGCACCGTCGTCCGACGCTGGTGCCGGGCGAGCTCCTGACCCCGAACTGGCATGGGGAGACCCTGTGGTTCGACGTCGGCCCCGAGACGTTGCTGGTCGATCCGGTCGCCAGCACGACCCGGGCGGCATACGACCGCGAGCGAGCGGCCCTTCCGCTCCGCGAGGCCACCGGCCTCGAGCTGTCCGAACTCACGGTGTCCGACGTCGATCCGGTCGACGACGTCGTGTCGTTCACTCACGAGAACGACGAGCACGAACTGCGCGGCTGGCAGCTCAGCCTCGCCGACTACACCGTCCTCCCCCGGCCCGGCCCGACCCGGACCCCGTGGGAACGACCGTCACCGGATGGACGATGGGTCGCCTTCGTCCGCGACCACGACGTGTGGGTCCGCTCCCGGGCCGACGGCGAGGAACGGGCACTGACGTCGGACGGCACACCGGACCAGTGCTACGCCGAATGCCCCGACACCGGCCAGCGCCGGCCGCTGCACGAGATCCTGGGCTCGCGCATGGCACCCGCCCTGCTGTGGTCCAGCGACTCCCGGCGCGTCCTCACGCATCGCCTGGACCAGCGCGGAGTCAGGATGACCACGTTGGTGCACGCCTCCCCCTCCCCCGACGGCCCGCCCCGGTACGACCACTATCGCTATCCGCTGCCGGGCGACGACATCGTGCCGACGGGGCAGCTGCTGAGCATCGAGGTCGAGAGCGGAGCGATCACGTGGGCGGCACACGAGCCGGTCCTCCTGCAGCTCCTGCAGTACTCGGCGCCGACGTTCCGTGGGGAGCTGTGGTTCGCCGGCGACGACGTGGCGTACTTCCTCTCGCGAAGCCGTGATGTCCGCGAGATCAGCCTGTGCCGGTTCGACCTCGGCACGGGTCGGGTACGCACGGTGCTGACCGAGACCGACCCGCTGCGCGTGGAGCTCAACCCGACGAGCGCCGAGCTGCCCATCGTCCGTGTCCTCCCCGGACGCGGAGAAGTCCTCTGGTGGTCCCAGCGGGACGGGCACGGGCATCTCTACCGGTACGACGAGGACGGCCACCTGCTCGGCCGGCTCACGAGCGGGGACTGGGTCGTCCGTCAGATCCTGCACGTGGACGCCGACGAGTCGATGGCGCTGGTCGTCACGGCCGGCCGCACTCCCGACGATCCTTACGTCAGGCAGCTGCTCGAGATCGATCTCTCGAACGGCTCCATCCGGACCGTGGTCGAGGACGACCTCGACCACGAGTTCAGCGCCTCACCCTCCGGCAGGTACGTGGTGGACCGGGCCTCCCGGACCGACGTCGCGCCGGTGACGACGGTGATCGAGGTCCGCACCGGCGCGGCCCACGAGGTGCACCGGGTCGATCCGTCGCCGCTGATCGCCCTGGGCTGGTCACCCCCGATCCGGTTCTCAGTCCTCGCCGCCGACGGCCGGACCCCGCTCTGGGGCACGCTCACGGTGCCGCACGGGCTGGACGAGACCCGCTCGTACCCGCTGATCGACGATCTCTACCCGGGGCCCCAGCAGAACCGCAGCTCGCCGGCCTGGCGTGCCCCGTTCCACATCCAGGACATGGACTCCCTGGCGTCGCTGGGGATCGCGACCATGACCCTCGACGGCCGCGGCACGCCGGGCCGGTCCCGTGCCTTCCACCGGTTCTCGTACGGCAACCTCGCCGATGCCGGCTGCGTCGCCGACCACGTCAGCGCCATCCACCAGCTCGCCGAACGCCATCCATGGATCGACCTCGGTCGCGTGGGCGCGAAGGGACACTCGGGCGGCGGCCGCGCCACCGTGCGATCGATGCTGACCGCTCCCGAGCTGTATCGCGTCGGGGCCGCATGGGGAGGCACCCAGGACGAACGCTTCTACCAGTCGTACTGGCTGGAGGGCTATCAAGGTCCTCGCGACGAAGATGACTGGGCCGAGGTGAGCAACCCGGCGCTGGCCGGACGACTGCAGGGTTCGCTCTTCCTGGCCCACGGCGAACTCGACGACAACGTGCTCCTCTCGCAGACGATCAGGCTGATCAGTGCTCTGACCGATGCGAACAAGGACTACGAGCTCGTCCTCCTGCCGGGCACCGAGCACGGTTTCGCCGGTCGGCGGGCGTACCTCTACCGCCGGACCTGGGACTTCCTGGTGCGTCACCTGCTGGAGATGGACCCGCCCGAGGGTGTCGAGCTGACCGAACCACCCCTGTTGATGGATGCGCCCGCATTCCTCCGGTGCTGACCCGGGGACGAAACGAGGGACTGCCGATGCTCAGCAGTGAGCTGGCCGAGTTGGCCGGCGTCACCGTCCGCACGGTGCGCCACTACCACCAGATCGGCCTGTTGCCCGAGCCACCACGCTCGGCCGGGGGCCATCGACGCTACGACGTCAGCCACCTCGTCCGGCTGCTGCGCATCACCAGGCTGACCGCACTGGGCGTACCGCTGCACGTCGTGCCCGCTGTGCTGGACGACGCCGCGGCCGCGGCCGAACTGCTCGAGGAGCTCGATCAGCAGGCCGCCGCCGACATCGACCGGCTCACGTCCCGCCGGGCCAGCATCGCCGCGCTCCGTCACAGCGGCGCCCCGCCCGACCTGCCTCCGGAGCTCTCGGAATGGCGCACCACCCCCGGGGCTGGGCTGCCGGTGGACATGGCCCGCTATGAACACGCCCAGCTGATCCTGCTCGGACACCTGCTCGGCAAGGATGGCTCGTCGAGGCTCACCGCCCTGTTCGGCGATACGGAGTACCTGGCCGCGTCCGCCCCGCTGACGGTGCGCTTCTACGCCCTCCAGCCCGACACCCCCGAGGAAGAGATCGCATCGCTGATCGACGATCTGGTCGCGCACCTCACCTCGGTGGTGGCGCGGATGACCGGTGCGTCCTCGCTCGACCCGCGGGTCGCCGCGCTGCTGGACGAGCTGGACGCGCAGAGTCTGCGGCCCACGCAGCACCGCGTTCTGCGCCAGGTCAAACAGCGTCTGGTCCGGCCTGGCGGTCAGGCTTGATTCCGACGCGACGTCAGGGTCTGTACTCGGAGTGCCCGAGACCATCGACCATGAGGACGCGTCATGACCCTCCCGTCGGACCCGATCGCCGTCGAGGCGTTCTTCGGCCCTCCCAGCCGTAGCCGGGCCCTGCTGTCCCCGGACGGCAGGACGGTCGCGTACCTCGCGCCGTGGCGAGGCCGGCTCAACGTGTTCATCCGAGATCTGGACTCGGACTGGTCCACCTCCGACCACGCCGACGGCGCCCAGCGCATCACGTCCGATAGCCGGCGCAACATCGACTCCTTCTTCTGGACCATCGACGGCCGCTACCTCCTGTTCCAGCAGGACACCGACGGCGACGAGAACTGGCACCTGCATCGCGTCGACCCGACCCGGCCCGACGAGCCCGCCGTCGACCTGACTCCGTTCGAGGGCGTCCGGCTGCTGGGCGCGCAGCTTCCGCCGGACCGGCCGGGGACGGCATTCGTGCAGCTCAACAAGCGGCGTCCGGACCTGATCGACCTGTTCGAGCTCGACCTGTCGACCGGTGAACTGGTCACGACCGCGGAGAATCCCGGCGACGTCGTCACCTGGCTGCGCACCCCCGACCGATTGCTGATCTTCACGATCGAGGACGGAGGTGTGCACGTGCTGTCGGAGCTGACCGAGGCCCGGCGCCGTCCGATCGCGCGCTTCTCCGGCACCGATGTCCTCTTCGCCGTCCTCCCGGCCGCACCCACGCCGGACGGGAACGGACTGTGGATCGGCTCGTCGCGCGGTTCGGACCGCACCCGCCTGGTCCGGGTCGACCTGACGACCGGCGAGCAGGTCGGCGTCGACAGTCATCCCGTGTTCGACCTGGACACCCCTCGCCCGGAGGCCGACCCGCGTTTTCCCTCCTCGCTGATCCTGCACCCAGCGACCGGTGACCTGCTCGGCGCCCGCTACCTCGGCGCCCGTCAGGTGATCCACGCGCTCGATCCGCACTTCGCCACGGTGCTGCCGCGGCTGTCCGAACTGTCCGACGGCGATCTGGCCCACGTGTCCTGCGACGCCACCGCGCAGCGTTGGGTGGTGGACTTCACCCACGACCGCGATCCCGGCGTCACCTGGTTCTACGATCACGCCACGGGTCAGGCACGCCGCCTGTTCCGGCCGTTCCCCCACCTCGACCCGACGCAGCTGGCCGAGGTCACGCCGATCACGCTCACCGCCCGCGACGGACTGACACTCCCCTGCCACCTCACCTTCCCGGTCGGGGTCGAGCCTCGCGAGCTGCCGACCGTGCTCCTGGTGCACGGCGGGCCGTGGTATCGCGACAGCTGGTGCTACGACCCGGAGGTGCAACTGCTGGCCAACCGCGGCTACGCGGTGCTGCAGGTCGACTTCCGGGGGTCGACCGGCTACGGCAAGGCGCACACCCGGGCCGCGATCGGCCAGTTCGCCGGGCGGATGCACGACGACCTGATCGACGCCCTCGACTGGGCGATCGAGCAGGGCCACACCGATCCGGACCGGGTCGCGATCTACGGATGCTCCTACGGCGGTTACGCCGCGCTCGTCGGGGCCGCGTTCACCCCGGACCGGTTCGCCGCCGCGGTCAGCTACACCGGCATGTCCGACCTCGTCGACCTCGTGCAGTCGGTCGTCCCGTTCGCCCGCCGCGCCGTCGAGAACAGCTACATCCGCTACATCGGCGACCCCGACGACCCTCGTCAGAAGGCCGACATGCTCGCCCGCTCGCCCATCACCCGGGTGGACGACATCACCGCGCCGATGCTGCTGATCCACGGCGCCAACGATGTTCGCGTCTCGCGCGGCAACTCCGACCGCGTCGTCGAGGCGCTCCGCGCCCGCGGCGTCGAGGTCGAGTACCTGGTGAACGAGACCGAGGGGCACTGGTTCATCAACCCGGAAAGCAACATCGAGCTGTACAGCACGCTCGAGCGCTTCCTCGCCCGGCACCTGGGCGGGCTTTCCTCGACGAAGGAGCACACGGCATGAGTGACGAGCAGCAGACGGCGGGCCCGGACCACGAGCCGCCGCCCGGCGCCTCGACGACGGCCACCTGGAACGGCCTGGAGTACGTGGCCACCGCAGGGTGGACCGTGCTTCGCAAGCACGACAAGCCGACGGCGGAGTTGTTCTCGACCTCCTACGTCGCGCCGTCGGGCGACCTCACCCGACCCGTGACCTTCGTCTTCAACGGAGGTCCCGGCGCCGCCTCGGCCTACCTCCACATCGGCGCGGTCGGCCCGCACCGCGTCGAGTTCGCCGCCGACGGGACGATGCCCGCGCCCCCGCCTCGACTCGTGCACAACGACGAGTCGTGGCTGGCATTCACCGATCTCGTCTTCATCGACCCGATCGGCACCGGGTTCAGCCGTGTGATCGATCCGAAGACCGCCGCCGACAAGACAGCGGGCGATGCGCACGATCCCCACGAGTACTTCAGCACCGCCCGCGATCTCGCGGCGATGTGCGAATTCATCGGGCGTTGGCTGTCGGACCACGGCCGCTGGGGATCGCCGGTCTTCATCGCCGGCGAGAGTTACGGCGGCTACCGCGCCGGGCGGCTGACCCGGCTGCTGCAGGAATCGGGCGTGATCCTGAACGGGGCGATCCTCATCTCACCGGCGCTCGAACCGGCCCATCTCTCGACCGTCTTCGGCTGGGGCGACTACGAGATCGTCCCGTGGATCGACGTGTTTCCGACGATGGCCGCCGCGGCCGCGCACCACGGCCGCTCCCGCGTCTTCGAGCCCGGCACACCGGTGGAGCAGGTCCAGCGGGCCGCTGAAGAGTTCGCGACCGGTGACTACGCGTCCTTCCTGGCCCGCGGCATCGCCATGGCCCCTGAGGAGCGCGAGCGTGTGATCGCCCGCTTCGCCGACTTCACCGGCCTGGACCCGGCCTTCGTCGCCCGGGCGGAGGGTCGCGTCCGGGTCAGCCAGTTCGCCCGGGAGCTGCTGCGCGACGAACAGCGAGTGGTCGGCTACTACGACGCGTCCGTCACCGCGTCCGACCCGTTCCCGGACCGCGACCTGTACGCCGGCGCCGATCCGACCCTGACCGCCATCGGTCCCGTGTACCTGACGGCCGTCAACCGCCTGCTGCGGACGGAGATCGGTCTCGAGACCGACCGTGAGTACAAGCTCCTCAACACCGAGGTGACCCTGGCCTGGAAGAACGACGAGGCCTTCCACTACGTGCAGGCCACCCAGGGCGCGGCCGACGACTTCCGCACCGGTATGTCCCTGAACCCGCACCTGCGGGCGTTCATCACGCACGGCCGGTACGACCTGATCACTCCGTACTACCTGAGTGATCGGATCCGCAACCTGATGCGCCTCGATCCCCAGGTCGCGGGCCGGTTGACCGTGCGCCACTTCGACGGCGGCCACATGTTCTACGCCTGGCAGCAGAGCCGTCGCGACTTCACCGCCGCCATCGCGGCGTTCGTCGCGGACGCCACCACGTCGTGACCGTCCGCAGCAACCGTTCATCGATGAGAGGAAGACGAGGATGATCAACAACTACGTGGGACCCACCGTCGGGCTGGTGATGGACGGTCATCGCCTCGACCCGACGGCGCAGGTGCTCCGTCGTGACCACCTGCCGGCGTGGCGTGCCGGCGGACTGACGGGCGCGGTCATGCAGGTCAGCGACTGGAACACCCTCGGCATGCTGATGTCCGAGATCCACCGCTCCGAGGGCGAGATCGTCTTCGTCAGGAACCGCTCGGAGTTCGAGAACCGCCCGCCCGGCTCCTTCGGCCTGTTCCTCTCGGTCGAGGGGTACACCTCCTTCGCGGGAGACTTCGACGCCCTGCACGTGCTCGCCGAGCTCGGCGTCATCGCGTTCACCTTCTCGCACAACGTCCAGAACGTGCTCTGCACGGGATGCAACGACCGCGCAGGCGAGGGTGGCTTCACCCACCTCGGCAAGGCGACGCTCAAGGAGCTCGAGTCGTCGCCGATGATGGTCGACCTCGTGCACATGTCGCGCGCCTCCTTCTGGGACGCGCTCGACCTCTATGACGGCGACGTCTTCGTCTCGCACGCCAACAGCGACGCGATCTGTCCCCACACCCGCAACCTGACCGACGACCAGATCAAGGCCGTCGCCGAGCGCAACGGGGTCATCGGCTTGACCACCTACCGCGGCTACGTCTCAGCGGATCCTTACGCCGCGACGCTGTCGGACCTGCTGGACCACGCCATGCACATGTACGACCTGGTCGGCGCCGAGCACCTCTCGATCGGGGCCGACTACTCCGGGCCTGCCACCGACGAGGTGCCGCCCATGCTGAGGACAGCGATGGAGGGCGCCGACCCGGAGAACACCTACGGGCTCGGCGAGGTCGGGCCGGACCTCTACACGCGAGGACCGAAGGGCATCGAGGACGCCAGCCGGCTGAACAAGCTGCTCGTCGGACTCGCCGAACGAGGCCTCGATCACCGCGAACTCGATCTCATCGCCGGGGGCTCCTATCTCGCGATGGTGGAGCGGGCCCGGCCGTCGGTGAACGCATGAGCGCGGCCCACTGGTACCAGCAGACGAACGCGCCTCCGACACCGAGCCTGGAGGAGGTGCCGCCGCGCGACGGCGGCTAGGCAGCGTGATCGGCGTCAGGCGTCGGGCGGTTCCTCTTGAGGGCCTGCATGTCCCGGACGACGTCGCTCACCATGCGGATGGAGGCGGCGTCGAGCACTTCGCCGCACTGGATCACCTCGACGTTCCGCTCCCGCAGCGCCGTCAGCTCCGTCCCCTCCTCGGGGATCACGACGAGGTCGATGCCCTGGAGGTCCTGGTCCTCGATGCCGTCGAGCAGCTCGATGTTCTCGATGCCGGAGTCCCGCAGCGCGTCCAGCACGGTGGTCGCCTGCTCATCGGTTCCGCTCCAGACGCCCACGGTCCGGCCCTTCGCCGCGGATGCGATCTGCAGGAGGGTCTGGATGCGAAGCCCGAGAACGATGCCGACGACCTCAGTCGTCGGCCGGCTCATCAGGGCGCGTGCTTCCGCGAGATGGGAGAACGTCGTCAGGACGAGGTCGGCGCGCTCCTCCTCGGGCTCGAACCCGCCCAGGACGAGCGGCTTCACCTTGATGCCGATCTGGGCTTCCACTTCGTGCGCGATGTAGGCGGCCCGGTCGGCGTTGCACTCCACGCACGACACCTTGAGCAGGTCGTTCTCGGCCCGCACGGCAAGGCTCATCACGAGCGACTGGATCTCGACGGCGGACAGGCCGAGCTCGACGCACTCGCGGATGCCCGATTCCAGGACCCGGCGTGCCTGATGACGGGCCGAGGAATCACCGCTCGCGGGCCGAGGCCCCACGACGAAGGTTCCCGTCCGGCCACGCCCTTCGATGAGGCCGATCTCGCCGAGCTTCGCGTAGGCACGAGCCACGGTGTTGCGGTTGACGCGGATGTCGTCGGCCAACTGACGGGCGCTGGGCAGGGCATGACCGGGTTCGAGGTCACCGATCTCGACCAGGAACGACAGCTGGCTGATGATCTGCCGGTAAACAGGCACGTCGGAGTGCAGGCTCACCTGGACCTTGTCGACCACTGTGCGCATCTCCCCTGTGAAAGCGCAGGGCGCTCTCGGTAGAACCCGGTGAAGGTCGTTCAGGACGACTGGACGCGAACGGCATGCAGGAGGCCGTGGCAGCTGGGAACGGCCACGGCGTCCGGCAGCAGCGCGCCGTCAACGCCCTCAGCAGGCGGCCGCTGCCGCACGGGCGTGCCCCGGGCCGCGGCGTCCAGGCAGTAGCAAGGCGCGCGTCGGTCCGGATCCGGCCGGACCCCGCACGACGCCGGCGGCCTTCGTCAGGTGCCGGACCCCGCCCGGGTGCGGGCAGCCGGATTCCGTGGAACTGCTGGCGGGTTCGGTCACTGGGCTCTCCTCCGCGAGTCCCGAGGACCCCGCGGACAGCCACGCCCACGCCACGACGGCGTGCTCGGCGATGACCCTCCCGCGAGGTCAAACGGCGAACGGACCGCCAGGTCGGGCGGGCCGCACAGCCGGCAGGTCTTCGGACTCGCGGGCACGACCGGCTCGCGCCGATCACCTACCGGCCGTCGCTTCCCAGACGCTCACACGCCCAGTGCTGCCTCACACGAGGCAGACGGCTGTCGTTCCCACTCACCGCTGCGGGGCAGCCCCGGATTCACACCGGGTTCCCTCTTGCCTCGGCACCGGCCACGAACATCGACCGGCACCGAACCAGCTGTACCTGACAGTCTAGCCAACGCCGGTCCGTTCACGGCCAGGCGAGCGCGCCTCGCCGCCTTCCGCCGTCGTTCAGCGGTCGCGGCGGTGCGCGGCACGGCGCAGCAGGTAGACGTCCATGATCCAGCCGGCAGCAGACTTCACCGCGGCCCGTGCTTCGTGGAGCTCGGCGAGGACGTCACCGACCTGCCCGCCGACGAGCCGCTCGTGCGGTGTGCCGAGGTTGGCACCCCACCAGACGTCCCAGTGGTCGAGGCCGTCCAGGTCGATGTGGGCGTTGAGCATGACCACGATGTTGTCCGCGCCCGACTCGACCGCCGCACGCAGCCGGCGCGCGGTCGTGACGGTGATCGGCTGGCCGATCTCGTGGAGCACGATCCGGTGCCGGGCGGCCAGCAGCTGCAGGCTCGAGACGCCCGGGATGACGTCCCAGCTGAAGTCGGCGTTGCCACGCGCGAGCACCTTCTCGACGATGCGGATGGTGGAGTCGTAGAAGGCCGGGTCGCCCCAGACGAGGAACCCGACGTCGCCGTCGTGGCCGAGGATCGCCCGCTCGTACG
This sequence comes from Jiangella endophytica, assembly GCF_003427025.1. Taxonomy (GTDB): domain Bacteria; phylum Actinomycetota; class Actinomycetes; order Jiangellales; family Jiangellaceae; genus Jiangella; species Jiangella endophytica. The sequence goes on along the minus strand of NZ_QVAI01000015.1, from coordinate 197,138 downwards.
CCGCGGCGCGGGCGTCGTGCCAGTCGGCGACGGCCCCGAGGTAGGACGCGTCGGCGCCGGTGGTCGCGGCCGAGCGGTCGCGTTCCGGGTCGGGCACCGCGATCACCCGAGCCGAACCGACATGCCGGGCGAGCAGCGCTTCCCGGGCGGCGAGCAACGGGTCGTCCCGGCCCTTGTCGGCGACGACGAAGTACGCCACCGAGCGCATCGCCGCGACCGCCTCGAGCGTCACCTGCTCGGGATCGCCGGGCCCGACGCCGATGATGCGGACCCGCCTCATCAGCCCCTGTCCTCCAGGTCACCCTCGACGTCGAGGTAGACCTGCCGCATCGCGGCGAGCACCGCGGGATCCGGGTCGGCCCACAGCTCACGCTCGGCGGCCTCGTCGAGCCGCTCGATGATGCCGCGCAGCGCCCACGGGTTGGCGTCCTTCAGGAACGCCTGGTTCTCCTCGTCGAGCACGTACTCCTTGGCGAGGGACTCGTACATCCAGTCGTGGACGACACCGGCCGTGGCGTCGAAGCCGTAGAGGTAGTCGACCGTCGCGGCGAGCTCGAACGCGCCCTTGTAACCGTGCCGCCGCATCGCACCGATCCACCGCGGGTTGACGACGCGGGCGCGGAACACGCGCGTGGTCTCCTCCTGCAGCGTCCTCGTGCGCACCGCGTCGGGCGTGGTGGAGTCGCCGACGTACGCCTTGGGGTCCGCGCCGCTCAGCGCCCGCACCGTCGCGACCATGCCGCCGTGGTACTGGAAGTAGTCGTCGGAGTCGGCGATGTCGTGCTCACGGGTGTCGATGTTCTTGGCGGCGACGGCGATGCGCCGGTAGTTGGCGCGCATGTCGTCGCCGGCCGGGACGCCGTCGAGGTCGCGGCCGTAGGCGAAGCCACCCCAAGCGGTGTAGACCTCGGCGAGATCCTTGTCGTCGCGCCAGTTCCCGGCCTCGACGACCTGCAGGATGCCGGCGCCGTACGAGCCGGGCTTCGAGCCGAAGATGCGGGTCGTGGCGCGGCGCGGGTCGCCGTGGCCGGCCAGATCGCGCTGCGCGTGGGCGCGGAGATAGTTGTGGTCGTCGGGCTCGTCCAGCTCGGCGACCTGCCGGATCGCGTCGTCGAGGATGCCGATGACATGCGGGAACGCGTCGCGGAAGAAGCCGGAGATGCGCACCGTGACATCGATCCGAGGGCGGCCGAGCTCGTCGAGCGGCACGACCCGCAGGCCGTTGACCCGGCGTGAGGCCTCGTCCCACTCCGGCTCGACGCCGATCAGCGCCAGGACCTCGGCGATGTCGTCACCGGACGTGCGCATCGCCGAGGTGCCCCACACCGAGAGCCCGACCGATCGCGGGTACTCCCCCGTGTCGGCCAGGTGGCGCTCGATCAGCGAGTCGGCCATCGCCCGGCCGGTCTCCCACGCCAGCCTGGACGGCACGGCCTTGGGGTCGACGGTGTAGAAGTTGCGGCCGGTGGGCAGCACGTTGACCAGTCCGCGCAACGGTGAACCGGACGGTCCGGCGGAGACGAACCCGCCGTCGAGAGCGTGCAGCACGGCACCGATCTCATCGGTCGTCCTCGCCAGCCTCGGGACGACCTCGGTGGCGGCGAACTCGAGGATGCGGACGACCACGGGGTCGTCGTGAACCGTCCGGGCCGTAGCGGCGTCCCACCCGGCGTCCTCCATGGCCTGGACGAGCGCCGTGGCCTGCGCCTCGATCGCGTCGACGGCACCGAGCTCGGCGCCGTCCTTCAGTCCCAGCGCCGCTCGAAGGCCCGGCAGCGCGCCGGCGTCGCCGCCCCAGATCTGCGTCGCGCGCAGGATCGCGAGCACGAGGCCGACCCGCGCCTCGCCCTGCGGCGCCTGGCCGAGGATGTGCAGGCCGTCGCGGATCTGCGCGTCCTTGACCTCGCAGAGCCAGCCGTCGACGTGCAGGATGAAGTCGTCGAACTCCTCGTCGCCGGGACGCTCCTCGAGGCCGAGGTCCTGGTGCAGCTGGGCAGCGTGCATCAGCGTCCAGATCTGTGCTCTGATGGCCGGCAGCTTGGCCGGGTCCATCGCGGCGATGTTCGCGTACTCGTCGAGCAGCTGCTCGAGCTTGGCGATGTCGCCGTACGACTCCGCCCGGGCCATCGGCGGGATCAGGTGGTCGACGATGGTCGCATGGGCACGGCGCTTGGCCTGGGCCCCTTCACCCGGATCGTTGACGAGGAACGGGTAGATCAACGGCAGGTCGCCGATCGCGGCGTCGGTCGCGCACGCCGCGGACAGCGCGGCGTTCTTGCCCGGCAGCCACTCCATCGAGCCGTGCTTCCCGAGATGGATGACGGCGTGGGCGCCGAACCCGTTCGCCAGCCAGCGATACGCCGCGAGGTAGTGGTGCGATGGCGCCAGGTCGGGATCGTGGTAGATCGCGACCGGGTTCTCACCGAAACCGCGCGGCGGCTGGATCAGGATGACGACGTTGCCGGCCTGGATCGTGGCCAGCACGAGTTCGCGCGCGTCGTTGACGAAGAGCTCGCCGGGCGGCGCGCCCCACGTCTCGGTCACGGCCTCGCGGAGGTCGGGATGGAGTGCGGCGAACCACTCGGCGTACTGATCGGCGCCGATGCGGACGTGGCTCTCGCTGAGCTGGGCGTTGGTGAGCCACTCCTCGTCCTGGCCGCCGGCGGCGATCAGCGCGTGGATCAGCGCGTTGCCGGCCTCGGTGTCGTCCGCGAGGTCGAGCCCGGGGATGTCCCCGGGAGCGCCGAGGTCATATCCTCGCTCGCGCATCGCGCGCAGCAGGCGCACGGCCGAGACCGGGGTGTCCAGGCCCACGGCGTTGCCGACGCGGGAGTGCTTCGTCGGGTAGGCGGAGAGCATCACCGCGATCCTGCGGCCGGCCGGCGGAACGTGGCGCAAACGGGCGTGGGCGACGGCGATGCCGGCGACCCGGGCACAGCGCTCGTCATCGGCGACGTAGCGCGGCAGCCCGTCCGGGTCGATCTCCTTGAACGAGAACGGCGCGGTGATGATCCGGCCGTCGAACTCCGGGATCGCGATCTGGTTGGCCGAGTCCAGCGGGGTGACGCCGTCGTCGGACGCCGCCCAGTCGGCCCGGCTGGAGGTGAGGCACAGCCCCTGGAGGATCGGGATGTCCAGCGCCTTCAAGCGCTCGACGTCCCACGACTCGTCGTCGCCGCCGGCGCTGACGGTGCCGGGCCGGGTGCCGCCGGCCGCCAGGACCGTGACGATCAGCGCGTCGAGGGTGCCGAGCTCGGCGAACAGGTCGTCGGGAGCGGCGCGCAGCGACGAGCTGAAGATCGGCACCCCCACCGCCTCGCCGGTGGCGTCGACGGCGTCGGCGAGAGCATGTGCGAAGTCGTTGTTCCCGCTCGCCTCATGGGCGCGGTAGTAGAGGATGCCGATGCGCGGCCGGCCGGTCGCCGCTTCGGCCCGCGCCGCCACTCCCCACTCGGGGACGACCGCGGGCGACTCGAAGCCGGTCCCCGTCAGGAGCACGGTGTCGGAGAGGAACGCGTGCAGCTGCGCGAGGTTCGCCGGCCCGCCCTCCGCGAGATAGCGGTGCGCGTCGGCCGCGACCCCGACCGGCACGGTCGAGTGACTCATCAGCTCCGCGTCTGGGGTCTGCTCCCCGCCGAGGACGACCACCGGCACACCGGCCGCCAGCACGGCGTCGAGACCGTGGCGCCAGGAGTCCGCCGTGCCGAGGATGCGGACCACCACCAGATCGGCGCTCTCGATCACGGCCGGGAGATCGGCGCTGACGTCGAGGCGCGCGGGGTTGGCCAACGTGTAGGCGGCACCGCTCGCACGGGCCGACAGCAGATCGGTGTCGGACGTGGACAGCAGCGCGATGCGCGTCATGGTTCCTCCTCGGATCTCACGGATCTGGCCAGCCGCCGGTCCTGGACCGGACGGCCGCCCAGCAGGTGGTGCTCGACGATGTCGCGGCAGGCCTCGGGGCCCACCCGCCCGTACCAGACGTCGTCGGGATGGACCACGACCAGCGGCGCGTGGTTACACGGGAAGAGGCAGCCGGTCTGCGCGACCAGGACGTCGTCGTCGCCGAGGCCCGCCTCGCCCAGCGCGCTGCCGAGCGCGGCCGCGGTCTCGTCGGATCCCCGTGCGGTGCACCGAGGGCCGCGGCAGACCAGCACGTGATGGCGATGTCCTGGCACGTCCTCCCAGCCCGGCGACTCCAGCGACGCCTCCGTGCCGCTGACCCGCCCGGACGGCGAGGCAGCGGCCGCGACGACGAGAGCGTCGAGACGTCCGGGGTCGATCGCCCGCAGGATGCCGGGTGCGACGACCAGCTCGGGCACCGGCCCGGTCCGCTCACGCTTCCAGTGGGCGGCGACCCGGCGCAGCCAGGACCGTGCGATCGCCCGGGGCGCCAGGCAGACCCCGACGAGGACGATCCGGGGGCAGCCCTGGCCGGCCAGCCGGGTGAGCTCCGCCGGCAGCGACGGCTCGCCCAACTGGAGGAAGGCGAGGGTGCAGTCGTCGCGTGTCGCGGCCAGGGCGGCCAGCTCGTCGCGGGTCGCGTCCTCCCGGACCGACATCCCGACCAGCACGACGGCGCTCATCGTTCCCACACCACGTGCAGACGGTCGGCGCGGTGGTGACGCTCGACATGGGCGGTGACCCCGTAGACGTCGGCCACCAGCTGCGACGTCAGGACGTCGGCGGCCGGCCCCTGCGCCACGACGCGCCCGGCGTTCAACACCACGAGCCGGTCGCAGAAGGCGGCGGCGAGGTCCAGATCGTGCAGCGCCGCGATGGTGGTGAGGCCCAGGCCGCGGACGGTCCGCATGAAGTCGAGCTGGTGCCCGAGGTCGAGATGGTTGGTCGGCTCGTCCAGGATCAGCGTCGCCGGTTCCTGGGCGAGCGCCCGCGCGAGCTGGGCGCGCTGACGTTCACCGCCGGACAATGTCTGCCAGCGGCGGCCCGCCAGCTCCGCGACGCGACCGATGCGCATCGCCGCCTCGATCGCCTCGCCGCCCTCGGCGGCCCCGGCCGGCCAGCGCCCACGATGCGGGATCCGGCCCAGTTCGACGACCTCGCGGACACTCAGGTCCAGGTCGGTCGAGGCGTGCTGCTCCACCAGTGCCACCCGACGTGCCCGCGTCCGCGCGTCCATGGCGTGCAGGTCCCGGCCGTCGACGAGCACGGCGCCCTCCGCGGGGGCGCGCAGTCCGGACAGGACGTGCAGCAACGAGGTCTTGCCCGAGCCGTTGGGGCCGAGCAGGCCGGTGACTGTGCCCGGCTCGCAGGTCAGGCTCACGCCGTCGACGATGCGGCGCCCGCCGACGCCCCAGCTCACCGCACGCACGTCCACTCTCATGCGCGCTTCCTCGCCTTCCTCAGCAGGACGGCGAACACCGGCGCGCCGACCGCGGCCGTGACCACGCCCACCGGGATCTCCTGGCTGCTCACCAGCGACCGGGCCGCGGTGTCGGCCCAGACGAGGAGCGTCGCTCCACCGAGCGCACTGGCCGGCAGCAGCCGATGGTGCCGGACGCCGATCAGCATGCGGGCGATGTGCGGCACCACGAGACCGACGAAGCCGATCGCGCCCGTGTACGACACCAGACACGCCGTCAGCAGCGCGGTCACGACCATGAGCAGCCAGCGCAGCCGGCTGACGTTCACCCCGAGGGACCCGGCCGCGGACTCGCCGAAGGCGAAGGCGTCGAGATCAGAGGCGAAGGCCATGACCACCACCGCGACCACCAGGGTCACGACCACCAGGAAGATCGCCGAGCCCCAGCGCACGCCCGCCAGCGATCCCAGTGTCCAGCTCAGCACGCGGCGCGCCGCGTCGCTGTCACCGCTCATGATCACGACGAAGGCCGTGTAGGCCGCGCAGATCTGGCCGACCGCGACGCCGGCCAGGATCGTGCGGGCCGGCGGCAGCGCACCCGTGCGATCGCTCGCGAGCAGCAGCACCACGAGCAGAGCTGCCAGCGCTCCGGCGAAGGCACCGGCGGTCAGCATGGCCGAGCCGGTGATCCCGGCCACCGACACACCGAGGACGATCACCATGACGGCGCCGACCGAGGCGCCGCCGGAGATGCCCAGCAGATAGGGGTCGGCCAGGTCGTTGCGGGTCAGCGACTGCAGGACGGCGCCGACCAGGGCCAGGCCCGCCCCGGTCGCGGCGGCGCCGAGGACCCGGGGCAGGCGCAGTTGCCAGACGATCTGGTCGTCGAGCAGCGAGACGTCGGCGTCGGCCACGCCCAGGCGCCGGCCGACGACCTCCAGGACCGACCCCACGGGCATCGACACCGCGCCGAGCGCGAGCGCGGCCACCATCGACGACAGCAGCACGACCGCCATCGCGATGATCACGCCGGGTCGCCGGGTCCGGGCGACGACCGGCGGTGCGGCGACGTGCACCCTCAGCCGATCGGCAGGTCGGCGAGCTGTTCGGAGACGTGGGCGGCGCCGTCGAGGACACGGACACCCGGCGTGGTCTCGGAGAACGGGAGCGTGACGTAGCTCCCGGCCTGGACCGCCCGCAGCCGGCTCAGCACCGGGTCGTTCTCGAGATAGTCGATCTTCTCCTGCGCGGTCGACCACGAGGCGTCCGCGAGCACGATCACGTCGGGGTCGGCGGCGATGACCTTCTCCCAGCTCACGTCGGCCCAGTTGCCCTTGACCGAGGCGAACGGGTTGGTGGCGCCGACCGTGTCGATGATGATCTGCGGCGCGCCGGTCCCGACCCCGGTGTAGGGCACCTTGTCGCCGGAGTCGTACCAGAAGATCGACAGTCCCTCGCCGGCCTGCTCGGCCTCGATCCGCACCAGCTCGCTCTGCTGTTGCTCGATGAAGTCCTCGGCGCGGTCCTCGACGTCGAACAGCGTCGCGATGTCGTGGACCTCCGCCCAGACGTTCTCGAAACTGGCCGGCTCGCTGGTCTCGGGCGTACCGCAGCTGAACGGCGAGACGTAGGCCGCCACGCCCAGGTCGGCGAGCTCCTCCCGCGAGCCGGCGGTCTTGTCCTCGAAGGCACTGATGTAGGAGCCGTAGACGAAGTCCGCTCCGCGGCTCAGCAGGTCCTCACGCGACGGCGCGCTGTCGCCCTCGATGACCGGGATCGCCTCGTAGGCGTCGGCCCACCGGTCGGCGACGGCGTCGTCGAGGCCGTAGGTCGCCAGCAGGTGGTCCTGCAGGCCGAGGGCGAGCATCACCTCGGTCGCTCCCTGGTAGACGGTGACGACCTGCGTCGGCGCGGCGTCGACCGTGGTCGTGAACTCGCAACTGGTGACGCTGGCCGGGAAGTTGCCGCCTTCGGCGACGGCGTCGTCCATCTCGGGTGCCCCGGTACAGGCACCCAGCAGCGCCAGGCCGGCCAGCAGGCCGGCAGCCCTCCGGGCAGGACGCAACGACGTCATGGCAGCTCTCTCGTCCGGAGGCATTTGTCGCGATGCCTGGTGATCGGGTGTCGTGGACACGAGGTCCACGGCCAGCAGGTCTTCGGACTCGGGTTCGACCGGACGGAGCGCCTTCCCGGACTCGCGTCCAGTGGCATCGTGCTCCGCCCGTCACCCTCACCGCTGCGCGTCAGTCCCGGATTCACACCGGGTTCCCTGGCTCATTGCTGAGTTGACTGGCGAGATGAACCTAGCAGGGTGGGCCACGAACACAACAGGGCTGTGTGACCCTTCCCACTCAGCGGTCCGCGACGCGCGTGGCACCATCGTCGCGTGACGACCCGTTCCCGCCCCGACCGCTGCCCCGGGGTGCTGCGGCCGTGGATCGCCGGCGACGGCGCACTCGTGCGCCTGCGCCTCGTGGGCGGGCTACTGCCGACGGCCGCGCTGAGATCGCTGCTGGTCATCGCCGAGGAGCACGCCGACGGGACGGTACAGCTGACCAAGCGCGGCAACCTCCAGTTGCGCGGCATCGAGCACTCCGGCGGCTGCATCGCGCCGTCCCTCGTCGACGCGCTGGACGCCGCCGGGTTGGTGCCGTCGCGCAGTCACGAGCTCGTGCGCAACATCGTGGTCTCGCCCCTGACCGGCCGGCTGGGCGGCCGTGCCGACCTGCGGCGAACGGCCCGTGATCTGGACCGTCTGCTCTGCGCCGACCGCGCGTTCACGGCGCTGGCCGGCCGCTTCCTGTTCGTCCTCGACGACGGCCGGGGCGACGTCGCCGACCGGCCGCTCGACCTCGGGCTGACGGCCGTCGACGCCCGCACCGCACAGGTGCGGATCGGCTCCCACCACTGGGGTCCGCTGGTCCCGCTCGGCCACGCACCCCAGGCGCTGCTCGAGCACGCCCGCGGGTTCCTCGACCGCCGCGGCGAGGGCGAGACGGCGAGGTGGCACGTGGACGAGCTGCCCGAGGGCGGAGCGGAACTGCTCGGCCGGCCGCCCGGGCGAGATCCCCGCGCCCGCGTCAGCGCGCAGCCGCCGCCGTACGGCATCCTGACGCAGGACGACGGCCGTGGCGCCGAGCATCTCGCGGTGCCCGACGGCCTGCTCGTCCCCGAGCACGCCGCGACACTCCTCGAGCGCGCCGGCGCCGAGGTCATCGTCACGCCGTGGCGCAGCATCGTCATCCCCGACCTGGAGATCCCGTGAGCGTCACCCGACCGACCCGCCGTTTCGACTACGCCGACGACGGCGCCGCGATCTATGCCGAGTCCTTCGCCACGATCCGGGCCGAGTCCGACCTGTCGCGCCTGCCGGCCGACGCCGAGAAGGTCGCCGTCCGCATGGTGCACGCCTGCGGGCAGGTCGACCTGACGAAGGATCTGGACATCCACCCGCGCCTGGTCGGGGCCGCGCGCGACGCGCTGCGGGCGGGCGCCCCGATCCTGACCGACGCGACGATGGTCGCCGCGGGCGTCACCCGGGCCCGGCTGCCCCGGGACAACGACGTCCTGTGCCTGCTCCAGGACGAGCGGGTGGCGGGCCTGGCCGAGGCGTGGTCGACGACCCGGTCGGCCGCCGCCGTGTCGCTGTGGGCGGACCGGCTCGACGGGGCCGTCGTGGCGTTCGGCAACGCGCCCACCGCCCTGTTCCACCTGCTCGAGATGTTGCTCGACGGAGCGCCGCGGCCGGCCGCGATCATCGGCATCCCGGTCGGCTTCGTCGGGGCGGCCGAGTCCAAGCAGGCGCTCGCCTCGTTCGAGCTCGACATCCCCTACCTCACGGCACACGGCCGACGCGGCGGGTCGGCGATGGCGGCCTCGGCTCTCAACGCGCTGGCCCAGGAGCAGGAGTGACCGGCCGCCTGTACGGCGTCGGCCTCGGGCCCGGCGACCCCGAGCTGATCACCCGCAAGGCGGCCCGCCTCATCGCCGAGGCCGACGTCGTCGCCTACCACGCCGGTGTCGGCAAGCAGTCCAACGCGCGCCGTATCGCCGCCGAGCTCATCCCGGCCGACGCGATCGAGGAGGAGCTGCGCTACCCCGTCACGACGGGCGCGACGTCCCATCCCGGCGGGTACGCCGGCGCGATGGCGGACTTCTACGAGGAGTCCGCGGCACGTCTCGCGGCGCACCTCGAGGCCGGCCGCACCGTCGTCGTCCTCGCGGAGGGCGACCCGTTGTTCTACGGCTCGTACATGTACATGCACGACCGGCTCTCCGGCCGCTTCGAGACCGAGGTCGTCCCCGGCGTCACCTCGGTCGCCGCCGCGACCGCGACGGTGGCGTCGCCCCTGGTCAGACAGACCGACGTCCTGACGATCCTGCCCGGCACGCTGCCCGAGGCCGAACTCGCGCGCCGCCTCGCCGACACCGACGGCGCGATCGTCATGAAGCTCGGCCGCACCTTCCCCGCCGTCGTCTCGGCGCTGCGTCAGGCCGGACGGCTCGACGGCGCGCTCTACGTCGAGCGGGCCTCGATGGCCGAGGAGCGCTGGCTGCCGGTCGCCGACGTCGACCCGTCGACGGTGCCGTACTTCTCCCTGATCGTGGTCCCCGGGGACACCGCCCGGTCCGGCAGCACGACGCCGCCGGCCGGCCCGCCGCGCGCCGCCGCCGAGCTCCTGGTCGTCGGCCTCGGTCCCGGACCCGACCACTGGATCACGCCGGAGGTCACCGAGGCGCTGGCCGGCGTCCAGCACGTCGTGGGGTACGCGCCGTACGTCAACCGGGTCCCGCAGCGCGAGGGCCTGACCCGCCACGCGTCGGGCAACACCGTCGAGGTCGACCGGGCACGGCTGGCCCTCGATCTGGCCAGGGACGGCGAGCGGGTCGCGGTGGTCTCCGGCGGCGACGCCGGGATCTTCGGCATGGCCGCCGCGGTCTTCGAGGCGGCCGAGGACGAGGCCTACGCCGACGTGCCGATCCGGGTGCTCCCCGGCCTCTCGGCGGTCCAGGCCGTGGCGGCCAGGGCGGGCGCGCCGATCGGTGGCGACTTCGCGGTCATGAGCCTGTCGGACCGCCTCAAACCGTGGGAGCTGATCGAGCGGCGGCTGCGCGCCATCGCGGAGGCCGACCTGGTGCTCGCGATCTACAACCCGGCGTCGCGGTCGCGCACGACTCAGGTCGCGCAGGCGAAGACCGTCCTGCTCGAGCACCGCGACCCCGACACCCTGGTCGTCGTGGGCCGCGACGTCGGCCGGGCGAAGGAGTCGCTGACCATCACGACCCTGGCCAAGCTCGACACCGACGCGATCGACATGAAGTGCCTGCTGCTGATCGGCGCGAGCGGCACCCGGGCCACGGCCGCGGGTCAGGTCTGGACGCCGCGCTTCACCGAACGGTCCCGCGCCGGGTCGTAGAGGAACGACTCCGCGCCCCGGACCTCCTCGGCCAGTGCCGCGCCGACGAGGATGACCGCGGCCTTGCGCAGGCCCGCCGCCTCGACCTGGTCCGCGATGTCGTGAAGCGTGCCGCGCAGCACGACCTGGCCCGGCTGGCTGGCGTTGGCGACCACCGCGACGGGACAGTCCGATCCGTACGAGAGTGCGAGCTCGGCGGCGAGCTCGCGTGTGCGGGTGATCGCCAGGTGCAGCACGAGGGACGCGCCGGTGGCGGCGAACCGCTCCAGCCGCTCCCCCGCCGGCATCGCCGTCGACCGGGCCCGTGTGCGGGTGAGCACGACCGACTGGACGACTTCCGGCACGGTCAGCTCGACACCGAGCAGGGCCGCCGCCGCGGCGTACGCGGGGACCCCGGGCGTGACGTCCCACGGCACGCCATGAGCGTCGAGGCGCCTGGTCTGCTCATGCAGAGCGGAGTAGATCGACGGGTCGCCGGAGCAGAGCCGGACCACCTCCAGTCCGGCGTCGTGAGCGGCGACGATCCGGGCGGTGATCCGGTCGAGGTCGAGGTCCTGGGTATCGACCAGCTCCGCGCCGTCAGGGCAGTGCCCGAGGACGGCGTCGTCGATGTAGGTGCCGGGGTACAGGCAGACCTGCGCGGCGTTGAGCAGAGCGACGGCGCGCAGCGTCAGCAGGTCGGCCGCGCCGGGGCCGGCTCCGACGTAGTGGACGGTCACGAGTCCTCCTTCGTCGCGGCCCACTGGGTGATGCCGCGGGACGGGGTCCAGCCGGTGAAGGACCCGATCGGCGCGGCGTGCTCGACGTGGATCCGGGCGAGCTCGCCGCCGTGCCGGGCGTACCGCCCGGCCAGCACGGTCTCCGTCTCGAGGGTGACGCCGTGGGCGACCAGCCGCCCGCCCGGACGCAGCGCCGTCCAGCAGGCCTCGAGCAGGCCGTCCTCGGTCGCCCCGCCGCCGACGAAGATCGCGTGCGGGCGCTCCAGGCCCTTCAGCGCCGCGGGCGCGTGTCCGGTCACCACCTCCAGGCCGGGGACGCCCAGCGACGCGGCGTTGCGGGCGATGCGGGCGGCGCGGTCCGCCCGCGACTCGATCGCGACCGCGCGGCAGGCCGCGTGCGCACGCATCCACTCGATGGCCACCGAGCCGGAGCCCGCGCCGACGTCCCAGAGCAGCTGGCGCGGCAGCGGGGCCAGCCGGGCCAGGGCCGACGCGCGCACGTCCCGCTTGGTGATCTGGCCGTCGTGCTCGAAGGCGTCCTCCGGCAACCCGGCGGTGAACCCGCGGCTCGGGGCGCCCGGACCGGCCAGCTCGACCGCGACGACGTTCAGGTCGGGCGCCGCCCGGTCGCCCCACGAGTCCGCCCTGCCGTCGATGCGCGACTCGGCCGCGGCGCCGAGGTCGCCGAGGACGGTGAGCCGGCTCGCTCCGTAGCCGGCCGCGGTCAGCAGCGCGGCCACCTCGGCCGGCGTCGAGCCGTCCGACGACAGCACGATCAGCCGCGAGCCGGGAGCGAGCGATCGCGTCACGATCCGCGGGTCGCGCCCGACGAGCGTGAGGACCTCCGCCGACTCCGCCGGCCACCGCAGGCGGGCGCGGGCCAGCGCGACGGAGGACAGCGCGGGCACGACCTCGACCGCGTCCGCGCCCAGCAGGTCCACGAGCGTCGTCGCGATGCCCGAGACGAGCGGGTCCCCGGAGGCGAGCGCGACGACCCGCCGTCCGGCGCAGCGTTCCAGCAGCTCCGGCAGGCCGTCGCGCAGCGGCGACGGCCAGGTCTCGCGCCGCTGACCAGGCACGTCCGGGAGCATCGCGAGGTGCCGGCGGCCACCGAGGACCACCTCGGCGCCCTCCATCAGCGCGCGGGCACCCGGCGCGAGGCCGGCCCACCCGTCCGCGCCGATCCCGACCACCGTGACCCGTGTGCCCATGGGTCGAGACGATAACCGCCGGTCCGCCGCCCGCCGACCGCGACGCTCGTCCAGTCCCACCATGCCGGCGATGGCGGGTGGTTCGGAGGTGCCCTGGCCCCACCAGAGCACCCGCCATCGAAGCGGCGACGAGCCCCCGTGCGCGCCGCTGAGGGCGCGGATGTGATCGGGGTGGTGGAGCCGAGGCGTGCGCCGTCACGGTGGCGGCGTCGTCTGGGTGGTTCGTGGGGTTCGCCGCACCGGGAACCCCGACTTCTCCAAAGTCAACGACGATCACCGCTGATCGTTCGGCGACGCCCCGGAAACCGGCGGATAGGACCCGTTTCGGGGCCGTAAGCGCCGGTTTCCGGAGTGTCAACCGGACCCCGGGGGTGTCGCCGCGAACGACCGGCGCCGGCCGGCCTCCCGCCTCCCCTGGTTTCCACAAGCAGCAAGGGCGGAGGCTGACCGGGCTCATCGGCCTAACCGGATGGGCGCTATTCTGAGCCGCACACAGACTCGAGGTGCCCCTCGCGGGGAGAATCGGGAAGCCGGTGAGAATCCGGCACAGGGCCCGCTGCGGTGACCCGGGATCGTCCCGGGAAGTCCGAAGACCGGCCTCGAGTCTGACTGGCGGACGCGACCGTGTCGGCCACCGATGGCAGACCGAGCGGGAGCCCCAGATGCCACAGCACTATCCGTTCAGCGCGGTCGTCGGCTCCGACGACATGGCGCTGGCCCTCACCCTCTCGGCGATCTCACCGTCCATCGGCGGTGTGCTCGTGCGCGGCGAGAAGGGCACCGCCAAGTCGACCATGGTGCGCGCGCTCGCGTCGGTGCTGCCGCCCATCGACGTCGTCAGCGGCGACCGGTTCTCGACGGATCCGCGCGAATCGAACCCGTTGTCGCCCGACGGCCCGTTCGACGCCGGGGCCGACGTCGAGACGCGCCCGGTGCGCCTGGTCGAGCTGCCCGTCGGCGCCACCGAGGACCGCGTGCTGGGCTCGCTGCACCTGGAGAAGGCCCTCGCCGACGGCGTCACCGAGTACGAGCCGGGGCTGCTCGCCCGCGCCCACCGCGGCATCCTCTACGTCGACGAGGTCAACCTGCTGCACGACCACCTGGTCGACCTGCTGCTCGACGCCGCGGCGATGGGGCGCTCGACGGTCGAGCGCGACGGCGTCTCGGTCGAGCACGCCGCGCGGTTCGTCCTCATCGGCACGATGAACCCCGAGGAGGGTGAGTTGCGGCCGCAGCTGCTCGACCGGTTCGGGCTGACGGTCGAGGTCACCGCGCCACGCGACCCGGCGGCCCGCGTCGAGGTCGTCCGCCGGCGGCTCGCGTTCGAGGCGGACCCCGACGCCTTCGCCGCGCGTCACGCCGACGACGAGGCGCGGCTGACCGATCGCATCGAGGCCGCGCAGAAGCTCGTCGACCAGGTCGATCTCAGCGACTGGGCGCTGCTCAAGATCGCCGAGGTCTGCACCGCGTTCGAGGTCGACGGCATGCGCGCCGACATCGTCACGGCCCGTGCCGCCGCCGCCCACGCCGCGTGGAACGGCCGCACCGGCGTGCTGCGCGACGACATCCGGGCGGCCGCCCGGCTCGCCCTGCCCCACCGACGTCGCCGCAAGCCGTTCGACGCGCCCGGCATCGACGAGGACCTCCTCGACCAGATCCTGGCCGCCGACGAGCGGCCCCCGGACCCGGAGCCCGAGCCGGCGCCGGACGGCGACCACGACCCGGCGTCCGCGGACGAGCCGGCGGCCACGCCACCTGGGCAGGGCTCCGACCCCGGCGGACCTGGTTCCGCCGACGGCGGCAGCCCACCCCGCCCGTCCGACCGGCACTCCCCCGACGACCGCGACGCCGAGCCGCGGGCCGGCGACTCGTCGGGGGTCACGGTCGCGGCACCGCAGCAGCCGTACCGCCCCAAGCTGTTCACGGTCGCCGGCACCGGCGCGGGTGAGTCGGGCCGGCGGTCCAGGGCCATCACCGACACCGGCCGCCGCGTCGGTGCCGAACGCCGTACCGGCCAGGGCGGGTCGATCCATCTGCTGGAGACCATCCGGGCCGCGGCTCCGCATCAGCGGGTCCGAGGCCGCCAGGGTCCGGGCCTGGCGTTCCGCGCCGACGACCTGCGGCTCGCGGTAAGAGAGGGCCACGAGTCCAACCTCATCCTGTTCTGCGTCGACGCGTCGGGCTCGATGGCCGCGCGCCGCCGCATGGAGCAGGTCAAGACCGCGATCCTGTCGCTGCTGATGGACGCCTACCAGCGGCGCGACAAGGTCGGGCTCATCACGTTCCGCCAGGACGGCGCCGAGCTCGCGCTCCCCCCGACCGGCTCGGTCGACATCGCCGCCACACGGCTTGGTGAGCTGCCCGCCGGCGGCCGCACGCCGCTGGCCGAAGGGCTGCTGCAGGCCGCGGACGTCCTGCGGCGCGAGCGCGTGCGCGACCCTCGCCGGCGTCCCCTGCTGGTGGTCGTCACCGACGGACGCGCGACGTACGGGCCCGACGCGCTGGGCCGGGCGCACCAGGTCGCCGCCCACCTCGCGGAGTCCGGCGTCGCCGGCCTGGTCGTCGACTGCGAGACCGGGAGGTTCCGCATGGGCCTGGCCCACGACCTCGCCGCCCACCTGATGGCGGAGTACGTCGCGCTGGGAGAGGTCAGCGCCGCGGACCTCACCGACGTCGTGAAGAGGGCCGCCTGATGCCCCAGGGTCAGCCACTCGCCACGCCCGAGGACGGCCTCACCACCAGGCAGCGCCGCAACCGGCCGCTCGTCATGGTCCACACCGGCAACGGCAAGGGCAAGTCCACGGCCGCCTTCGGTCTGGCCATGCGCGCGTGGAACCAGGGCTGGAACATCGGCGTGTTCCAGTTCGTCAAGTCGGCCAAGTGGCGCATCGGCGAACAGACCGTGCTCGAACGACTCGGCGAGTTGCACGCCGACACCGGCGCCGGCGGACCGGTCGAATGGCACAAGATGGGCTCGGGCTGGTCCTGGTCGCGCAAGAAGGGCGCCGAGGAGGACCACGCCGCCGACGCCGCCGAGGGCTGGGCCGAGGTCAAGCGCCGCATCGCCGCCGAGACCCACGACCTCTACGTCCTCGACGAGTTCACCTATCCGATGGCTTGGGGCTGGGTCGACGTCGACGACGTCGTCGACACGCTGGTCAACCGTCCCGGCCGCCAGTACGTCGTCGTCACCGGGCGGCGCGCCGATCCGCGCCTGATCGGCATCGCCGACCTCGTCACCGAGATGCAGCACGTCAAGCACCCGTTCGACAACGGTCAGAAGGGGCAGCGAGGCATCGAATGGTGACGCTGCCCCGGCTGGTCGTCGCGGCGCCCGCGTCCGGCCATGGCAAGACCACGATCGCCACCGGCCTGATGGCCGCGCTGTCCCGGGCGGGCCACCGGGTCTCGGGCCACAAGGTCGGGCCCGACTACATCGACCCGGGCTACCACGCCCTCGCGACCACCCGGCCCGGCCGCAACCTCGACCCGCATCTCGTGGGCGAGGAACGCCTCATCCCGTTGCTCCTGCACGGTGCCCGCGCCGCCGACCTCGCGATCATCGAGGGGGTCATGGGCCTGTACGACGGGCAGCTCGGCGGCGAGGGCTTCGCGTCGACGGCGCACGTCGCCACAGTCACCCGGACACCCGTCGTCCTGGTGGTCGACGTCTCGCACGCCTCGCGGTCGATCGCCGCCGTCGTGCACGGCATGGTCGCCTTCGACCCGTCGGTCCGCATCGTCGGCGTCGTCCTCAACAAGGCCGGATCGTCCCGGCACGCCGAGGAAGTGGCCGGCGCGCTGGAGTCGACCGGTCTGCCGGTGCTCGGCGTACTGCACCGCGACGACGGCATCGTGGCGCCGTCACGTCACCTCGGCCTCGTGCCCGCCGGCGAGCGTGCCGACGCGGCCCGTGCGCTGGACCGGCTGGCCGGGCAGATCGCCGAGAAGGTCGACCTTCCGCTGCTGCTCGGGCTGGCCCGCTCGGCACCCGATCTCGACGGCGCACCGTGGGAACCGGCGGCCCAGATCAGCGCCGCGTCCGCCCGGCGGCCGGTCGTGGCCATGGCGGGCGGGCGCGCGTTCACCTTCCGCTACGCCGAGACCGAGGAGCTGCTGCGCGCCGCGGGCTGCGACATCGTGACGTTCGACCCGCTCGCCGACGAACGGCTGCCCGAGGGCACGGCCGGGCTCTACCTCGGCGGCGGGTTCCCCGAGGTGCACGCCGCGGGCCTCGCCGCCAACGAGCCGTTGCGCGGCGCCCTGCGCGCCGCCGTCGAGTCGGGCGTGCCGGCCGTCGCCGAGTGCGCCGGGCTGCTCTACCTCTGCCGCTCGATCGACGGCCGGCCGATGGTCGGGGTCCTCGACGCCGACGCGGCCATGACGCCGAGGCTCACCCTGTCGTACCGGACCGCCGTCGTCCCCGCCGACCAGCTGACCGGTGTCGCGGGCACCCGGGTCACCGGCCACGAGTTCCACCGCACGACGGTGACGCCGGCGTACGCGAACCCCGCCTGGCTGGTCGACGGACGGCCGTCCGGATTCGGCTCCGCCACGCTGCACGCGTCGTACCTCCACACGCACTGGGCCGGCCACCCGCGGGTGGCGCAGCGCTTCGCCGACGCCGTCCACGCCCATGTGCCCAGGGCGGCCCGGCCCGAGGTGAGCCTCCCTCCGGCGACGGCCACGACGACGGCGCCGTCCCCGGACGCGCTGAGGTGGCACGGCGACCAGGAGCTCACCGACGGGCTGGTCGACTTCGCGGTCAACGTCCACGACGCCGCCCGGCCGGCGTGGCTGACCGACGCGCTGGCCCGCAGCCTGGACGACGTCGGCGCCTACCCCGACCCCGCCACCGCGGCCACGGCGATCGCCCGGCGGCACGGCCGTCCCGGCGAGGAGGTGCTCCCCACCGCCGGAGCCGCCGAGGCCTTCGGTCTCGTCGCCCGGGCACGTGCGTGGCGCCGGCCCGTCGTGGTCCATCCGCAGTTCACCGAGCCCGATGTCGCCCTCGCAGCCGCGGGACACCACCCCGAACACGTGCTGCTCGACCCGGGCGGCGGCTTCGCGCTCGACTCCGCGGCGGTCCCCGAGGACGCCGACCTCGTCGTGATCGGCAACCCCACCAACCCGACGAGCGTGCTGCACCCCGGCCAGACCCTGCGCCGCCTGCTCCGCCCGGGCCGGGTGGTCCTGGTCGACGAGGCGTTCATGGACTCGGTCCCCGACGAGCAGCACTCCCTCGCCGCGATCCCCGACCCGGGCCTCCTCGTCGTCCGGAGCCTCACCAAGCTGTGGTCGATCCCCGGCGTCCGCGCCGGGTACGTCCTGGGGTCCCCGCCGCTCCTGGCCGAGCTGCGCCGTCACCAGGCGCCATGGTCGGTGTCGAGTGGCGCCATCGCGGCGATGATCGCGACCTCGGCCGACGACGCGCTCGCCGAGGCCGAGCGGCGGACGACCACGATCGGGCGGCACCGCCGCGTCCTGACCGACGGCCTGACCGAGCTGGGCGTCCGGCACGTCCCGGCGGCGGCTCCGTTCGTGCTCGCCCAGCTCGGCGCCGGTGCCCGCGACCGGCTCCGGTCCGCGGGATACGCCGTGCGCCGCGCCGGGACCTTTCCGGGCCTCGACGACACGTGGGTGCGCATCGCGGTCCGCCGCCCCGAGACCACTCGCAAGTTGCTGGCGACGCTACGGATCGAGGGCCCGTGGACCTGACCCCTGGGACGCGCGCGCTGGTCATCGGCGGCGACGTCCGTGCCGCCGGCCAGATCGCCCGGCTGCTCGCCGACGGCGCCGAGGTCACGGTGATCGCGCCGTCGGTGACTCCGGCCATCGAGGACCTCGCCGGCCGCGGCCTGATCAGCTGGCAGGCCCGCGACCCGGACATCGACGACCTCATGGGCACGAGCGTCGTGCTGCGCGAACCCGCCGACGGGGCACCGGCCGACCACCTCCACCGCACCGGATCGGTGACCCTGGTCGGAGGAGGTCCCGGCGACCCCGGGCTGCTGACCGTGGCCGGCCGTGCGGCGATCGAGGCCGCCGACGTCATCGTCGCCGACCGCCTGGCCCCGCTGGCCGCGCTCGCGTGGGCCCGCCCCGGCTCCGAGATCATCGATGTCGCCAAGATCCCGGGCGGCCGCTCGACCAGCCAGGAAGCGATCAACCAGCTCCTGGTCGAGCGGGCCGCGTCCGGCCGGCACGTCGTGCGCCTCAAGGGCGGCGACAACCACGTGTTCGGCCGCGGGGGCGAGGAACTGCTCGCCTGCCACCGCGCGGGCATCGAGACGCGGGTCGTCCCCGGCGTCACGTCGGCGACCGCGGTGCCGGCCCTCGCGGGCATCCCGGTGACCCACCGGGGCCTGGCACAGGGCTTCGCCGTCATCTCCGGTCACGTGCCACCCGGCCACCCCGGCTCGACGATCGACTACGCCGCGCTCGCCGCGTCCGGCACGACGATCGTGGTGCTCATGGGCGTGCGCACGTTGAGCGCGATCTGCGCCGCCCTCGCCGACGGCGGGCTCGCTGCGGACACGCCCGCCGCCGTCGTCGCCGACGGCGCCATGCCCAGTCAGCGTGTCGTGCGCGCCACGCTCGCCACGATCGACGAGGCCGCCGCCGGCATCGCGCCACCCGCGGTGGCGGTCATCGGCGCCGTCGCGGACGTCCCCGGTCTCACCTGACCTCAGCGCGGCGGCCGCGCGGCGACCCACGCGGCCGCGGCCGCGGAATCATGGACGACCTCCAGTGCGGGAGGAGCCGCCGCCCTCCGCACGATCACGACCGGGATCCCCCGCTCGCCGGCGACCCGCATCTTGGACCAGGTGTAGGACCCGCCCGAGTCCTTGGTCACCAGCACGTCCACCTCGGCCATCAGCGCACGCTCCGCGTCGAGCGGGTACGGCCCCCGGCTCCGCAGGACCGTCCAGGCACGCGGCACCTCGATGTCCGGCGCGTCGACCACCCTGACCAGCGCGGCGACGCCGGCCAGGGGCCCGGCGAACCGGTCGAGCGACTGACGTCCGACCGTCAGGAAGGGACGCCGGCCCAGCTCCGCGGTGAGCGCGGCCGCCTCGTCGTGGTCGTCGACCCAGTGCCAGCGCTCGGCATCTGGAGCCCCGGACCAGCCGGGTCGCTCCAGTCGCAGCAGCGGCACGGAGCCGGCGGAGCACGCGGCCAGCGCGTTGGCGCTCATGCCCGTCGCGAACGGGTGGGTCGCGTCCACGACGGCCGAGATGCGCGCCTCCCCGAGGTACGAGCGCAACCCGGGCACTCCACCGAACCCGCCGATCCGCACGGCGCCGACCGGCAGCCGCGGGCGGGCGACGCGACCCGCCAGCGACGACACGAAATCGACGCCGCCGTCCCGGAGCAGGACGGCCAGCTCACGTGCCTCGGCCGTGCCCCCGAGCACCAGGACCGTCATGCGCCGTCGCCATCAGGGACCATGGCCACACCCTAAT
The DNA here is from genome assembly GCF_003427025.1 of Jiangella endophytica. GTDB lineage: Bacteria > Actinomycetota > Actinomycetes > Jiangellales > Jiangellaceae > Jiangella > Jiangella endophytica. Next base: position 177,002 of record NZ_QVAI01000015.1, on the reverse strand, counting down.
GAGGATCGACCGGCGTTTCTGCGCTGACCGTTGTTGGTCGGCAGGGAGGCTGGTTGGCGAGTCCGCCGGGCGAGCGCTGTGGTGTTGCCGTTGCGGTTGACGGCGACGACACGCTCAGCCGAGCTTTCCGACGATGCCCCTCATCTCGTCGGCGTCGAAAGCGCGGAGGGTCGTTGTCCGGATGTTGCCCTGCGCGGCGATCGCCAGCGCGAAGGCGGTTCCGGACTCGTCGTCGGGGAATTCGGCGATCGAGACGATGTCGTACGGGCCGACGGTCCAGTAGACCTCCTTGAGGTTGCCACCCATGCGCTGGGCCAGCTCACCGGCGGCCTTCGCTCGGTCGAGCGACTCCCTGGACTGACGGACACCCTGATCAGTCCAATTGATCAAGCTGACGAATGTGGGCATCGCAGCTCACCCCCCTGAGTTTGGTGTACTGACAAGCGTCGTCGTACGAGGGCACGACGATTCTCACGCTACGACGGCGGCACGACCTTGGACATACCCGGCACTCGATCAACTCATCACGCCCGTGCTGGGGTCCATGCCCTCACCTCTCGGGTCGCCGCGCCCGTCCTGCCGGCAGGATGCGCACCTGCGCGGCGGCGTGCGAGGCGAGCAGCGCGGGCCGGAGGGCCCGCGCGGCACCTTCACGACGTGAGCGGGCGAGGACGTGCCCTGGTGATCGAGCCGGACCGAGCGCCAGCCGGGAGCGCCTCGCCGTCACCACGGGCGAAGGTCAGCGCCCCTCACCCGCCTCCGTCCTGGGGATGCCGCGGGAGCACGTCGCGCGGGCAGGCACGGCGGCGAGCAGGTGATCACCCCGCTCCTTTGCGGCCGGTGTCTGACCCGGGACTCCTGGGCCTGGTACGGCGGTGTTCTCCCGATCGTTCTTCCCGCCATGTCACAGGCGACGGGGCTGTCTTGTCTCGGGTAGCGAAGGCAGAAGGTCGCGACGGGATGGTGAGGGTCATGCGGGTGTTCGTGGCAGGCGGGACCGGGGTGTTGGGGCGGCGGCTGGTGCCACAGCTGGTGACCCGCGGCCACCAGGTGACGGCCACGACGACGAGCGCGGCCAAGCTGGACCAGCTGGCCCGGCTCGGCGCGGACGGCGTGGTGATGGACGGGCTGGATGCGGCGTCGGTCGGCGAGGCGGTGGCCGACGCCCGGCCGGACGCGATCGTGCACCAGATGACCGCGATCTCCACGACGCATGCCGGCAAACCCGATATCAAGCACCCCGACCGCTGGTTCGCCATCACCAACCGGCTGCGCACCGAGGGGACCGATCACCTGCTGGCCGCGGCCGAGGCGATCGGCGTCTCCCAGGTCGTCGCGCAGGGGTACGCCTCGTGGAACGGCATCCGCGAGGGCGGGTGGGTGAAGACCGAGCAGGACCCGCTGGACCTGCTCGAGGGGACGGCGGCGCACGTCGGGCTGAAGGCGTTGCGACACGTCGAGAACGTGGTCCTCGAGGCCGGCGGTGCGGTTCTGCGCTACGGCGCGTTCTACGGGCCGGGCGCCGTCGACGACCAGGTCGAGCTGGTGCGCAAGCGGCAGTACCCGTTGGTGGGGCGCGGCAGCGGCTACAGCTCGTGGGTGCATCTCGACGACGCGGCGAGCGCCACCGTCCTGGCCGTGGAACAGAAGGTCCGCGGCGTGTTCAACATCGTCGACGACGAACCGGCCCCGGCCAGTGAGTGGCTGCCCCACTTGGCGGCGTGCGCGGGGGCGAAGCGGCCGCGGCGGATCCCCGTGTGGCTGGCCCGGATGCTGGCCGGGGATCAGGCGGTCGTGATGATGACCGAGGGGCGCGGGTTCGCCAACGCGAAGGCCAAGCGGGAGCTCGGCTGGCAGCTGCGCCATCCTTCGTGGCGGCAGGGCTTCCAGGAAGAGTTGGCGTGACCCGGGCCGAGGAATTCGAACAACTGCGGCCGCTGCTGTTCTCGATCGCCTACCGGATCACCGGCAGCGTGACCGAGGCCGAGGACGCGGTTCAGGAGACCTGGCTGCGGTGGGACGCCTCCGCCGCACAACCCGCGTCGGCCAAGGCGTTCCTGTCCGCCGTGGTGACCCGCATCTCGATCAACGTCCTGCGCTCGGCCCGCGTCCGGCGCGAGGAGTACGTCGGGCACTGGTTCCCCGAGCCGCTGCTGACCGACCCCTACTCCGACCCCGAGCGCTCGGCCGAGTTGGCCGACTCGGTCTCGACGGCGGCCCTGCTGCTGCTGGAGCGCCTGTCCCCGCTGGAGCGCGCCGTGTTCGTGCTGCGGGAGGTGTTCGGGTTCGGCTTCGGCGAGATCGCCTCGGCGGTGGGCCGCTCGGAGGCGGCCTGCCGTCAGCTGGTGGTGCGGTCGCGCCGTCACATGAACGAGGGCCGGCCCCGGTTCGAGGCCGACCGGCGCGAGCGTGAGGCACTGGCGACGCAGCTCTTCGACGCCTTCACCGAAGGGGACGTCGATCGGTTGCGGGAGCTGCTGGCCGCTGACGTGCGGTTGATCGCGGACAGCGGCGGCAAGGGCCCGCAGTGGGCCGGAGGCTTCTTCGGCGCCGAACAGGTGACCCGGGTGCTGGCCGCCCTGCTCCCGCCGTTCGTCCAGATCGGTGGTGTCGTGGAACCGCACCAGGTGAACGGCCAGCCGGGCGCGATCTTCCGCGACCGCGACGGCAAGGTCGTCAACACCTGGACGCTCGACATCGTCGACGGGCAGATCCAGACGATCCGCACGGTGAGCAACCCCGACAAGCTCGGGCATGTGGGACCCGTGGCGAATGGCTGGGCGGTCCTGCGCGAGACCCAGCAGGCCCGCCGCGGATCGGTCTGACCGCAAACAGCGAACCGAAAGGACAGCCGTCGTGCGCATCACCGTCTTCGGTGCCAACGGTCCCACCGGCCGCCTGCTCACCGGCCGGGCACTCGCCGCCGGCCACGAGGTCACCGCGGTCACCCGGCGGCCGGACTCGTTTCCGCTGCGTCGCGATCGGCTCGAGGTGGTCGGCGCCGACGTGCTCGATCCGGAGGCGGGTCGACCCGCGCCCCTACTCCGACGGCGGATTCCTGTTCAACCGGGTGTTGCTGCCCTACGTGACGCGGGTGCTGGGCAGGACGCTGTACGACGACATGCGGCGCGTGGAGGCGCTGGTCCGCGAGAGCGACCTGGGCTGGACGATCGTGCGCCCGAGCGGGCTCTACCACCTGCCGTCGGCCACCGACTACACCGTGGTCGAGGGTCACGCCGACGGCAGGTTCACCGCCCGCGTGGACCTGGCCGCCAGCATGCTGGCTCTCCTGGACGACGACCGCCGCCTCCGCAGCACCGTCGGCGTCATCACCACGGTCGGCAACCCCACCCTGCTCCAGTGGATCCGCCGCGAAGCACGGCTCAGCGCTCCGCCCGCCGCAGGTCGCGCACGGCCGGGATCGCGAGCAGCAAGGCGCAGGTGACGAGCGCCATGGTCGCGGACACGAACAGCAGCGGCACCGTGCCGGCGATGACCGCGAGCGGCCCCGCCACCGCCTGGCCGACCGGTTTCATCACCAGCGAGCCGGCCGCGTCGTACGCGTGCACGCGGCCGAGTACGTCCTGCGGGATGTGCGTCTGCACGCTGGTGTGGAACATGACGATCCAGAACGCCTGACCCGCACCGCTCACCGCATAGCACGCGGCGACGAGGGGTGCCGGAAGGCCGAGCGCGACGCTCAGCGGCATGAGCGTCCAGAGGATGATGGCGAGGGCGCCGGCCCGGAGCGGATACTGCGGGCGGAGCCTGATCGCGACGAGCCCGCCCAGCACGCTGCCCGCCCCGAGCGCCGACATGACCAGGCCGAACGTCGCCGATCCGTGCTCGGTGACGAGCGTGCTGTAGCCGAGGGTCATGGTGGGGCCGGCCCCGGCGAGCTGCCAGAGCATGTAGACGACGATGACGCTCCACAGCCAGGTCCTGGCTCGGAACTCCCGCCATCCCTCGACGAGATCGGCTCGGAACGACGACGACACGTCGCCGCGCCCGGCCGGGCCCATCGGGACCGAGCGGAGCCGGAGCAGGCAGGCCCCGCTCACCGCGAAGGTCAACGCATCGAGCGCGACCACGGCCGCCGGTGAGGAGACCACCAGCAGCAGGCCGGCCAGCGACGGGCCGATCACCGCGGTCACGGACTCGGAGATGCGCAGGGTGGCGTTCGCCTTCTGCACGTCGTGAGCGATGAGGGGGGTGATGCTGGCGACTCCCGGCTGGAAGATCGCGCTGCCCGCCCCGACCAGGGCCAGCAGTACCAGGATCTGCCACAGCTCCGGCGTGCCCACCAGGAACAGCAGCGCGAGCACCGACTGGAAGCACAGTCGCGCCGCGTCCGAGAGAACCATCAACCGCCGCGCGCCGAAGCGATCGGACAACACCCCGCCGAAGATGATCAGCGCGGCGAACGGCGCGATCAGCGCGGCAAGTGCATAGCCCACGCCACTCGCCCCGTACCCCGCTCGGAGCACGGCGGCGGTGATCGCGACAGGAAGCATCACGTCGCCCAGCAGAGAGCTGGTGCGGGCGGCGAAGAACAGGCGGAAGTCCGCCGTCCACAAGGGCGGATCGGCTGACTCGGACATGGCGCGCGGGTCACGCGCCATGTCCGGGTCAGCCACCGCTCACCGCCACAGCCGCCATTCGATCACGAACGGGGCGATACCTCCGCGCGGCGGCTCCCAGCGCCACCCGGAGCGCGGGCCGGTTCAGCCGTTCGCGATGGCGTCCCCCAGCTCGCCGAGGAAGCCCGCGGCGGCGTCCTGCGGTGAGGTCTGGCCGAAGACGACCTGCTCGGCGTAGCGGCTCAGAATCGGGACCAGCTGGCTGCCGTTGGGCGGCGTGACCGGCTCGGCGTCGCCCAGCTCGAGCCCGTCCATGTACTCCACCGCGGCCTGGTCGACCTCGGACAGCTTCGGCGCGATGTGGGCGCGCACGTTCTCGTTGAGCGGGATGCCGCGCTCGGTGAGCTGGAGGTCGGCGGCCTCCTCGCTGTTCACCATGAAGTCGATGAACTGCGCGACGGCCTCCGGATGGTCGGTGCGGCCGGACCCGACCCAGAACGACGACGGCTTCAGGTAGTCGCTGCCTTGCGACTCCGGGAACCTCAGCAGTTGCAGCGGCGAGCCACTGGCGTCGCTCAGAGCGCTGAGCTGACTGTTCCAGAACGAGCCGATCGCCACCCGGTTCGTGGCGAGGAAGGTCTCCGAGAGCCCGACGCCTTGACCCTCCTGCAGCGTCGACGCCGGCGGCGTGGACCCGTTCTCGACGAGCTGCGTCAAGTAGTCGAAGAAGCCGGCGACGGCGTCCTCGGACGCCGCGACCTGGCCGTCGGCGTCGAACAGGGTCTCGCCCTGCTCGCGCAACCACAGCCGCAGGGAGCCCTCGTCGTACCCGAACGAGCTGGCGAAGCCGTAGTAGTCGCCGCCGCCCTTCTCGCTGAGCTGCTTGGTCAGGGCGAGGAAGTCGTCCCAGGTCCACGTGGTGTCGTCCGGGATCTCGACCCCGGCCTGCTGGAAGAGCCCGGTGTTGGCGACGAACGCGTAGGAGGCCGCGCCGGAGGCCAGCGCATACAGCGTCCCGTCGACGCTGCCGGAGTCGATCGCCGACTGCGGGTAGCCGGACAGGTCGAACTGGTCCTCCAGCGCGGACAGGTCCAGGAGCACGCCCTGCCGCGCGTACGTGCTCAGGTAGATCTCGTCCATCTGCACGATGTCCGGGGTGTCGTCGGCCGCGGTCTGCGTCGCGAGCTTGTCCCAGTACCCGGAGTAGTCGGAGTAGGTCGGCTCGATGGTGATGTCCGGGTGGGCCTGCTCGAACGCGTCGATGATCGCGAGCGTGTTCTCGAGCCGGGTGTCGTTGCCCCACCAGGTCATCGTCAGCGTGATCGCGCCGTCCTCGCCGGACGTGCTGTCGGTCGTGTCGGAACAGGCGGTGAGCATCACCGCGACGGCAGCGAGCGCGCTCGCCGCGACGGTGCGGCGGAACCTTGCGGTCATGGTGTGACGTCCTTTCATCGAGCCCGTGGGACGGCGGCGCGGCTACTTGCCGCCGGTGGTGGCGATGCCCCGGACCAGGAAGCGCTGTCCGAGGAGGAACACGAGGAAGACCGGGATCAGCGACACGACGCTCATGGCGAACATCGGGCCCCAGTTGGTGCCGGACGAGACGTCCATGAAGGCGCGGATCGCCAGTGGCACCGTGTACTTCTCCGGCTTCGTCAGGAAGATCAGCTGGGTGAAGAAGTCGCTCCAGACCCAGATGAACGTGAAGATCGCGGTGGTGGCGAGCGCGGGAACCATGAGCGGTAGCAGCACCTGCGCGAAGATCCGCAGGTGGCCGCAGCCGTCGATGCGCGCAGCCTCGTCGAGCTGGCGCGGGATGCCGCGGATGAACTGGACCATGAGGAAGATGAAGAACGCATCCGTGGCCAGCAGCTTGGGCAGGATCAGCGGAATGAACGTGTTGACCCAGTGCAGCTCGGAGTAGATGAAGTACTGCGGCACGATCACCACGTGGACCGGCAGCATGATCGAGACGAGCATGATGGCGAACCACACCCGCTTGCCGCGGAAGTCCAGCCGCGCGAAGGCGTAGGCCGCGAGCGAGCAGGAGACCAGGTTGCCCAGGATGCTCCCGATGACGACGATCATCGAGTTCAGCAGGTAGACGCTGAACGGGTGCGACAGCGCCGACCAGCCATCGGCGTAGTTCGACAGGTCGATGTCGTCGAGCAGCAGGCTGGGATCGCGGAAGATCTCGTCGGTCGGCCGCAGCGAGGCCGCGACCATCCAGAGGACGGGGTACAACATGACCATCGCCGCGAGGATCAGCAGGACGTGACGCAGCAGCCGGCGGCCACGCGCCTCGCCGGAGGCGCGCCGCAGCGCTCGGTCCGAACGGCGGGATGGGCCCTCGCTCACCCTCGGCGGGGTCCGCAGCTCAGTCGTCATAGAACACCCACGACTTCGCGGCCCAGAAGTTGACCGCGGTGAAGGCGCCGATGATGACGACCAGCAGCCAGGCGAGCGCCGAGGCGTAGCCCATGTCGAGGTTCGCGAAGCCGCTGGTGTAGAGGTACAGCGTGTAGAACAGCGTCGAGTCGGCCGGTCCGCCGGTGCCGCCGGACACGATGTAGGCCTGGGTGAACGACTGGAACGCCCCGATGATCTGCAGCACGACGTTGAAGAAGATGATCGGCGTGAGCAGCGGGACCACGATGCTCCAGAACCGCCGCACCCGGCCGGCCCCGTCCATCTCGGCCGCCTCGAGGTACTCGACCGGGATCTGCCGCAGCGCCGCCAGGAAGATCACCATCGGCGCACCGAACGTCCAGACCCCGAGGGTGATGAGCGTGGAGAGGGCCGTGCTGGGGTTCGCGACCCAGCTCTCGCCCGGCACGCCGAAGAACGCGAGCACGTGGTTGACGAGGCCTTCGGCTCCGAAGATCTGCTTCCACAGGACGGCGATCGCGGCGCTGCCGCCGATCAGCGACGGCAGGTAGAACACCGACCTGTAGATCGCCAGCCCGCGCACGCCCCGGTCGAGCACGACGGCGAGCAGCAGCGCGAGTACCAGCTGGAGCGGCACGGAGACCAGGACGTAGGTGAACGTCACCCGCAGCGCCGCCCACAACCGCTCGTCATGGAACATCCGCGTGAAGTTGTCCAGCCCGATGAACCGGGGCGGCTGCAGCAGGTTGAACTTCGTGAAGGAGAAGTAGAGCGACGCCAGCATGGGCACCGCGGTGACGAACAGCAGGCCGGCGAACCAGGGCAGCAGGAAGAGATACGCCGCTCGGTTGTCGCGGTGCCTGACCCGTGGGCCGTCCCTGCGGGAACGTCTGCTCAGCGCCCGCAGCTCGCCGAGCGCGCTCACCGCGGTGTCTCCCGATCGCGCACGCTTCCTCCTTGAAGCCAGCGGTCCGTGTGTAGGCGGCAGTATGGCACGACTCTAGGATCGTGCGATACCACGACCGAAATTCAGCAGTCGCAATGGCGCACGCGCGTGATCGCGATCCACAGACATGCTGTTCAGAGTCGCAAGTACAGCGAGTGCGAGCCCTGTCGACGAGTTGAACTCTGGTATCGCAAGACCGTAAGATCTCGCCATGACGTTCACCGCGCCCTCCGAGGGACAGGCCCGGTCGCTGCCACTCGAGCGGCCAATCTCCCGTGGCGACCGAGTCCGCGACGCCGTGCTGGAGGCGATCCTGAACGGCACGCTGCCGCAGGGCACCGCACTGGTGGAGCGCGAGCTCTCGGCCATGCTGGGCGTGTCCAAGACGCCGATCCGCGAGGCGCTGAAGCAGCTGCAGTCCAGCGGCCTGGTCGTCGTCAACTCCTACCAGGGCATGAGCGTCCGCACACTCGACGCGACCACCGTCCGCGACGTCACCGCCGCACGCGCCGCCGTCGAGCCGACGGCGGTCCGCATGGCCGTCGAGCAGCGCCAGCCGGGCACGCACCCGGCCGCGCGACAGGCACTGACCGAGGCCCAGGCTCTGCTCCGCACCGACCAGCCGGCCAAGCTCGGGCTGACGAACCGGCGGTTCCACCGCGAGCTCTACGCGGCCTGCGAGAACCCGCTGCTGATCGACTTCCTCGACAAGATCCAGGTACTGAACACGTTCATCGCCACCGCCGGCTGGCGGGCCCAGGCGACCTTCGACACCGAGGGCCTGGAGCACGCCGCCATCCTCGACGCCTTCGAGCAGGGCGACGCGGGCCGCGCCGAGCGGCTGCTGCGCGAGCACATCACCCGGTACGCGACCGCGCTGCTGCGCAACCTCGACCGCACCCCCGACGCCGGTGAGTAGCCAGCGATGAGCCGGATCAGCGAGGTCCGCCTCACCCCGGTCAACGTCCCCAGGACGACCGGTCTGATCTGCGGACACGTCATCGTCGAGCTGCACACCGACGACGGACTGACGGGCATCGGCGAGATGTCCGACTTCCAGCACCTGCCGCGGTTCCACGTCGACGTCGCCGAGTTGGAACGGACCCTCGGCGCGCTGCTCCAGAACCTCGAGGTGGAGGCCGCGAACGAGGCGACCCGCCGGCTGGAGGCCGCCTTCCCGTCCGCCGGTCATCTCTACGACAAGGGCGCGGTCATCAAGTGCGGCGTCGACATCGCACTGTGGGACCTGCGCGGGAAACGACAGGGCCGCAGCGTCAGCGACCTCCTCGGCGGCCCGGTGCGGTCCTCGCTCGCCGTCGCGTACCCCATCTTCCGTCAGCAGCGTGCCTCCGACGTCGAGGCCAACCTGGAGCTGGTGGCGACCCGACTCGATCAGGGCTTCTCGCTGTTCCGGGTCTACGTCGGGCGCCACCCGGAGCTCGACGAGGCATTCCTGCGCTCGGCCCGGGCTCGCTTCGGCGACCGGCTGCGCATCAAGTCCCTCGACTTCTCCAACCTGCTCGACGCGGTCGACGCCGCCCGCTTCGTCGAGCGGACCCGTGAACTGGACTACGAGCTGGTCGAGGCGCCTGCCCGCGAACGTGACGCCGAGGGCCTGGCCTTCGTCCGGCGGCGCACCCTCGTGGCGGTGAGCGAGCACGTCTACGACGGCGCCTGGGCGCTGGAGCTGGTGGCGGCCCGGGCGGTCGACGTGCTCAACGTCGGGCTGTTCGCGCTCGGCGGCATCACACCGGCGCGACGCGTGGCGGCCATCGCGGAGGCCGCCGGGCTGCGCTGCCTGGTCGGAACCACCCAGGAGCTGTCCATCGGCACTGCCGCGGCGGCGCATTTCGGCGCCGCGACGGAGTCCGCGTCCGTGGCGTGCGACCCCGTCGGCCCGCTGCTGTACGCCGGCGACGTGGTCGAGCGGCCGGTCGAGTACCGCGACGGCGGGCTGGTCGTGCCGCACGGGCCGGGGCTCGGCCTGGCGATCGACCCGGAGCGGCTGGCGGCGGTGGCAGGACCGCTGCGCTGGGACACCGCAGGAACCGACGCCGTGACGGTGGACGCCGTCATCGACCGAGTGAGGAGCAGGACCTCGTGATCTGGCCGGGACGTTTTGCTGGGAAGCGGGTGATCGTGACCGGCGGCACGCGCAACATCGGGCTGGCCATCGCCGCGCGGTTCGCGGCGGAGGGGGCGAGCGTGGCCGTCAACGGCATCGTCGCCGGCGAGGCGCGGTCCGTCGCCGAACGGTTCCGCGCCGACGGGCACACCGCGCTCGACGTCGAGGCCGACGTCTCCGACCCGGCCGCCGTGGCCGAGCTGACCGACGCCGTCGTCGCGGCGCTCGGCGGGGTCGACGTGCTGGTGAACAATGCGGCGGTGCCCATGGTGGGCCGCGTGCCGTTCGCCGACCTCGGCATCGACGCATGGGACCGCAGCTTCGCCGTCAACGCCCGCGGCGTCTACCTGTGCACGGCGGCCGCCGCCCGGGTGATGCCGCCGGGCTCGTCGGTCGTGAACATCTCCTCCGTCGGCGCGACCAAGGCGCATCGCAACGCCGTCGCCTACGACGCCACCAAGGGTGCGGTCGAGGCGTTCACCCGCGCCGCCGCCCTCGAGCTGGCGCCGTCGGGCATCCGGGTCAACGCGGTGGCGCCCGGCGCCATCGTGAACGACCGGCACGACACGCTCACCGATGAGGTGCGACGGCGCGAGGCCTCGCCGATCCCGCTCGGTCGGGCGGGGACCGGCGCCGAGGTCGCCGCCGCCGTCGCGTTCCTCGCCTCGGACGAGGCGGCCTACGTGACCGGTCAGGTGTTGACCATCGACGGCGGCCTGACGGCCCAGGCACGGCAGGCGACGGCAGAGATCGAGCTCCTGGCGCCGGGACCGGTCGCATGAGCCGCCCAGGTTTCGACGGCGTCACCGTCGTCCTGGTCACGCCGTACCGCGACCGCACGACCGGCGTGAACGAGGACGTCGCGGCCGAGATCGCCGCCCGCGCCGACCACGCCGGCATCCACGCCCTCACCGCCCTGGGCAACACCGCGGAGATGCAGCAGCTCGACACCGGCGAGCGGCGCGGCCTGCTGCGCGCCGTCGCGGCCGGCCGGACGCGGGCAGTGCTGATCGCCGGCGTCGCCGGCGGCGTCGGGACGCTGCTCGACGAAGCCGAGTTCGCCGGCGGGCTCGGCTACGACGCGGTCATGGTGCACGAGCCGGCCGACCCGTTCGGCGACGGGACCGGGCTGGTCGCGTACTACGAGCAGGTCGCCGACCGCTCCCCCCTCCCCGTCGTCCTCTATCTGCGCTCCACCCGTATGACGGGGCGCGACCTCGCCGGGCTCGTGGCGCACCCCCGCATCGTGGCCGTGAAGTACGCCCGCGAGGACCTGTTCACGCTGGCCGCGCTGCTGAACGACGCACCGGCCGACTGCGTGTGGATCAACGGGCTGGCGGAGTCACGGGTGCCCGCGTTCGCCGCACTGGGCGTCCTCGGCTTCACGTCGGGCATCGCCAACGTGCGCCCCGAGGCGGCGCTCGCCGTGCACGCCGCCGCCCGCCGGGGCGACCTCGCCGGGCTGGGCGAGCTGCTGCGCGACGGCATCGGCACGATCGAGGCGATCCGCGCCGAGGGCAGCGGCCGCTTCAACGTGGCCGTGCTGAAGGAGCTGCTGCGCTGGCACGGTGTCGAGGCCGGCGACGTCCGCGCCCCGCACTCGCCGCTCACCGACGCCGCTCGGGCCCGGTTGCGCGACGCCGTCGCGTCCTGGCCCGAGGCGGCGCCGGCCTGACGCCGACCCCGATCCGGCCTGCCCATCGATCCCGAGGAGCATCGTGGACCACATCGACTTCGACCCGCGCGACCACGGCGCGGCCGGCGACGGCGTCACGCTCGACACCGCCGCCGTCCAGGACGCCATCGACGCCGCGGCGAAGACCGGCGGCCGGGTCACCGTCACCGCGGGCCGCTACCTGGTCGGCGCCCTGTTCCTCGCCTCCGGCATCGAGTTCCACCTCGGCGACGGCGCGGAGCTGGTGGCCGCGACCGGCGACGAGCACTACCCGACGGTGTTCTCCCGGGTCGCGGGCATCGAGATGGACGGACCCGCCGCCATCCTCAACGCGTTCGGCCGGCACGACCTGCGCATCACGGGGACCGGCGGCATCGACGGACGCGGGCAGTTCTGGTGGGACCGCTACTGGGGCCCCGACGGCACCGGCGGCCTGCGATCGGAGTACGACGGCCGCGGCCTGCGGTGGGCCGCCGACTACGACGTCCGGCGGCCGCGGGTGCTGCTCGTGCACGAGTGCCGCGACGTCACCATCGAGGGCATCACCATCCGCCGGTCCCCCTTCTGGACGGTGCACCTGTGCTACTCGCGCGACGTCCACGTCGACGGCATCACCATCGAGGACAGCTTCGGCCCGTCGACCGACGGCATCGACATCGACTCCTGCATCGGGGTGCTGGTCGAGAACTGCTCGATCGACTGCGGCGACGACAACATCGTGCTGAAGTCGGGGCGTGACGCCGACGGTCTGCGCGTGGGCCGGATCTGCCGCGACGTCGAGGTGCGCAACTGCCGCATCGGCGAAGGGCTCGGCGTCGCGCTCGGCAGCGACCTGTCCGGCGGCATCGAGGACGTCCGCTTCCACGGCCTGGAGTTCACCGGCACCGACTACGGATTCCGGATCAAGTCGTCGCGGTCGCGCAGCGGGTTCGTCCGTGGCGTCGAGTTCCGCGACTCGACCATGCGCAACGTCGCGTTCCCGTTCAGCCTGGCGCTCAACTGGTACCCGTGGTTCAACGCCATCGAGATCCCCGCGGACTTCACCGGCGAGATCCCGCCGTGGTGGCACGTGCTGGCGACACCACCCCCGGCCGGGACACCGCTCACCGATGTCGACGGGCTCACCCTCGCCGACGTCCGGGCCGGCCTCGACCCCGGCTACGACGGCCCGTCCCTCGCCTTCGACCTCGACGGCTACCCGGAGAGCCCGATGCGCGGCATCCGGTTCCAGCGTGTCTCCGTCACCGCCCGTGAGCTGGGCCGGATCGTCGGCGTGTCCGGCCTCCGGCTCGACGACGTCGCCGTCTCCATCGACCAGGGCGCCGATCCCCGCAACGACCTCGATGTCCACCGCGTCCACCACCAGTGGCGGCCGCGGGGCCGGTAGGCGACCCCTCCCCGCTGGGTTGTCGTCACCCCGCTCGTGGCCTTCGCCTCTTCGCCCTGGCCGGCGGGACGGGGACGACGCGTAGCGGAACGCGTCGCCCCCGTCGCGCTTCTCATCGGTCTCGGGCGGCACCTCCTCGGCCGATGTCCGACCGGGATGCGGCCAGCAGAATCGCCTGCTGTTCCCGCCTGGTGAGCAGGCCGTCTGCCGTCCTCGGCCGTCCAGCTGGAGTGGATGTCTCCGTAGCTGGACGGGAAGCTGCCCTCGACGGAGATTGAGTCGCCGCCGGGGACGGGCTGGAGAACGACGGGTCCGCAACCAGCTCGGCGAGGCGCTGGACGGCGAACTCCTTGTAGGTCAGGCCGGCGTTCGGCCCCACCTGGACCGTCAGCTCGTCGCTGAACAGATCGAGGCTGAGCGGCGTCGCGTAGGAGGCCTGCGAGTCCTGCAGGGTCCTGCAGGGTCCTGCAGGGTCCTGCCGCTGATCAGGGTGTCGCCCGGAGTGGCGTTCAGCGTGAAGCCGGTCTGCGGATCGACGTACAGCCTGTTGAAGCTGTCCTTGCCCTGCGCGAAGCGCTGCCGCAGGGTGTCGGCGTACTCACCGTCGCCGACGATGTCGGCCATCTCGGCGGAGATCTGCAGGTAGTACAGATACATCGCCTGCCCGACCATGTGCGGCCCGGTGTTGTCGTCCATGCTGACGTGGTCGGCGTTGCCCGACGTGCGGCTCGTGAGCCCGGGGTAGTCCGCGTGCAGCACACCGGAGTGGTAGCCCTCGAGCCAACGCTTGATGGTCGGGAAGTTCTCCCTGATGACCTGCGTGTTGCCGTACTGGACGCAGCCGGTCCGGTTCACCAGCTGGATGGACGGGCTCGTGCGTGCTGTCCCGGGGGGAATGTCCAGGATCGACCACCTGATGCGGTGGTCGATCCTGGACGAAACACCGAATGGTCCGGGTCGGCGTCGTCACGATGACGTCGCCGACGAGCCGACCGGCCGCCAGGACGGTGCCGCAGAGTTCGTCGTCACCACAATGGCGCCGACGTCGTCATCGACCACGGCGGCTAACACATCAGTTTCGGCGTGATGGAACGGTCGCGGGAGATCATCTGCTCGCCCGCCACGTCGCTGCCATCGTCTCCAGCGGCCTTGGTCATCTCGCAGTCGGTGGTCAGCCGGGTGTCCGGTTCGGCGGCCACGTGGCCGCGGTAGCCATCCGGCGGCCCGAAGCGTCGACGGCCTACGGGCGGAGTTGACGGTAGACGTGCCGCACGCAGTCTCCCTGGCCTCGGAAGCCGGGGTTGGTGAAGGTGCGCCAACCCTCGTCCTTGCAGGCGTCCGCGGTGCCGAGCACGGTCACCTCGAGCGGCTGCGCCGGTGGCCACGCCTGGCGGGGCCGGTCCTGGTTCTCGCCCAGGCTCTCCCAGCGGATCAGGTTGCGCCGGACCTCGTCCGGCCCGAGCGTCAGCGGCGGAGCGTGGAAGGATCCGGACGCGCCCGAGTCGTCGTTGAGGTTCACCTGCACCTGCGCGCCGCCCTCGCCGGGATACGGATGCTGGTAGTCCGACCGGACCTCGGACACCGACGCCGGCTCCGTGGGTGGGGTGGCGACCTCCTGGATCGGTTCGAGCGTCTGCCCGTCGAGGACGAAGGTCCGTCCCTCACCGTGGCAGGTGACGTCCAGCCGGAGGGTGTCGTCGGCCGTCACCTGCGGCGCCCAGTAGAGCTCCACCTCGAAGACCAGGGTGCCGCCCTGGGAGAACTCCCATGCCCCGGTCCAATCGCTGACCTGGACGTTGTGCCACCCATCCGCGGAATCGTCCGGGGTGGCGACGTAGATCTGGGTGTTCCCCGCCTCGTCGTACTTGTGGTACGCGACGACCGGTGCCCCGTCGGCGTCGAAGCCGACCTGGACGTTGTTGTTGATGACGCCGCCCTCGGGTGGAATCGGGTCGACGACGTCGCCGGTCGCGCGGGTGATCGGCAGCTCCAGCGCCTCGCCCGCGCTGGTCTCCCAGTTCACCAGGTCGGCGCTGCGCGCGTACGAGACGTTGTTCGTTGTGGAGGCGATGTAGGTCTCCCGCCACACCCACACCATGTGGTAAAACCCGTCGGGTCCGAGGCGCGGCTTGGCGGCGTACGCGTTGCGTTCGCCCTCGCCGCTGAGCAACGGCGATTCCAGGAGCGCGTTCCAGGTCCGGCTCTGCTCGTCGTACTCGTTGTAGACGTCGACGCCGTCGCCGCTGGAGCCTTCCCGGTACCGGAACACCAGGGTTCCGTCCGCGAGTTCCAGGAAGACCGGATAGGTGACCGAGCTCTCCAACTCCGGATTGGCCATGGTGTCCACGCGCTCCAGCGAGGTGACATCGCCCGGGATGGTCGTCCGCCAGTACCGCAGCCGGTGATTGTGCATGTTGCCGGTCACGTGCAGGTTCCCGGCCCGGTCGGTGGCGATGGTGATGTAGTTGTGGCTGTCCCACCCGATATTCGTGTCCACACGCTGGCGGGTCCAGTCCTCGGTGCCGAGCCGGCGATGGGCCACGGTCAGCTGCCGGTTCTCGTCGTAGTACCCGACGTACTGATCGTCGCCGGCGGTGAGCAGGGCCTGGCCGACATAGTGCCCGGCCCAGGTGGAGCCGACCTCGACGGTGTCCAGGACGGCATCGCGCCGCTGGTCCAGGTCACCGCTCTCGTCCGGAACGCCGCATTCCAGCGGTCCGGGACTCGCGACGGCCGCGGCGGCGACCGCGCCGCCGCCCGGTGGCGTCAGAGCCGCGCCCGTCGTCACGACCGCGGCCGTGATGATCCCCGCCAGCAGGGCCGAGACACGTTTCTGCATCGTCTGCTCCTTACGATCGGTTCCGTGCATCGGCTCGCGATCCGCGTGGGGCGATCCTCCGGTCGTCACACTCGTCACGGTTCCCTGTGCCGGCCTGGCCGCGGATGCGGTTCTCCCCGTCGGTCGACGTGATGCCGCGCGCGTACGCCGACGCCACGCTGTACAAGTACACCGGGTCGTTCGCGGTGACCGCCCCGGCGTGCCCTGGGTCGCCTCCGGCCCTGACGCTGCCATTCATCCAGTGCCACCATGTGTGCGGCCGCGCGGACGCAGGCGTCTCTCCGAATGGATGGGAGGTGTTCCCGTTCTGGCCCGCCGCAGCCGCTCCGACCTGGTTCGATACGACCAGCATCATCGATGCTCCTCCTCGTTGGGGCGTTGGCACTCCGGCAGGCTTTGGTGCCTAAAGGCGCGACGGCCGCCATCAGAAGTCGAAGTCGTCGATGTTCGCGGCGTCGAAGACGAACGGGTCGCCGAGGAGCACGCTCGCGTCAGGACCGACCTCGTACGAGCCGAGCCGGCCGGCCTCGAAGGTGTCGCCTTCCTCGCCGGTGATCTCGCCGGTGGCGAGCGCCTGGGCGGCGAATGCGGCGAGGTAGCCGAGGTCGGCCGGGTTCCACAGCGCGAACGCGGTGACGGTGCCGTCCTTGACGTACTCGCGCATCTGGTTCGGGGTGCCGAGGCCGGTCAGCGCGACCGAGCCCTTGTGCTCGGAGGTGGAGAGGTAGCGCGCCGCGGCGGCGATACCCACCGTGGTGGGCGAGATGATGCCCTTGAGCTCAGGGTGGGTCTGCAGCAGCGCCGCCGTCTTGTCGAACGACGTCTGGTCGTCGTCGTCGCCGTAGACGACCTCGACGAGTTCGATGTCGGGGTGGCTCGCGGCCAGTTCCTCCTCCATCAGCTCGATCCACGCGTTCTGGTTCGTCGCGTTGGCCGACGCGGACAGGATGGCGATCTGCCCGGAGCCGCCGATCTGCTCGGCGATGAGGTCGATCTGCACCTTCGCGATCCCCTCGGCGGACGCCTGGTTGATGAACAGGTCGCGGCAGTCGGGGTTGGTGTCGGAGTCGAACGTGACGATCTTGACGCTCGCCGAACGGGCCTCCTCGAGGGCGTCGCAGATCGCCTCGGGGTCGTTGGCGGAGACGACGAGGGCGCCGACGCCCTGCTGTGCCGCGGTCTGGATGTAGCTGACCTGCGAGGTCGGACTCGCCTCCGTCGGTCCGACCTCCTCGTACGTGCCGCCGAACTCCTCGACCGCCTCGGCGCCGCCCGCGTTCGAGGTGTCGAAGTAGGGGTTGCCGAGATTCTTCGGCAGGAAGGTGACCGCCAGGTTGGCGTCGTCTCCCCCGTCGCCCCCGCCCGAGGTGTTCGTGTCGTCACCGCCGCACCCGGCCGCCACCAGGGCGACGCCCAGCGTGAGCGCTGCAAATGTTCCCGCGCGTCGCTTCAGTCCGAACATCGTTGTCTTCCTTCCTTGATGCGAACGCATACCTAATGGGGCGCCGGCTCTGATCGGCGGTGGTCCCGTCCTCGTCTCCTCCCGATCGCGGCGCTCCGTCGGGCCTGGAGCCACGCGAGGAGGCTGGTCGACACCACGGACGCGATGAGCAGCAGACCCGTGATGACGTTGATGATGTCGCTGGAGATCCCGGCCAGCCGCAGAGCGCTGCCGAGCGTCCCGATGAGGAGCACACCGGCGATGACGCCGTGCAACGCTCCCCTGCCTCCGAAGATCGACACACCGCCGAGCAGGACCGCGGCGATGATCTGCAGCTCCATCCCCATGGCGTTGTCGCCGCGGGCGTTGGAGTACAGCAGCGTGAAGTAGACGCCCGCGAAGCCCGACACCGCACCGCTCAGGACGAACAGCCGGAACTTGGTACGCGCGACGTCGATGCCGGAGAACGCCGCCGCCTCCTTGTTCAGGCCGATCGCGAAGAGGGAGCGTCCGAACGGCGTGAAGTGCAGCACCACGGCGAAGACGAGCGCGAGGACGGCGAAGAGCACCATGATCACCGGGATCGGCGTGCCCGGGATGTTCGCCTTGGCGAGATCGGTCCAGTACTCGGGGAAGTCCGTGATGGCGGTGGTGCCGAGCAGTCCCACCGCGATGCCGCGGAAGAGCGCCAGCGTGCCGATGGTGACGGCGAGCGAAGGAAGCCCGACCACGGTCACGAGGAAGCCGTTGAATCCTCCCGCCAGCGTTCCCACCAGCACCGCGGCAAGCGCGGCGAGCGGGAACGGGAGCCCCGCCTGGGCAAGCAGGCCGGTCACCACGCTCGCGAGCCCGACGATGCTCGCGACCGAGAGGTCGATCTCCTCGGTCACGATGATGAGCGTCATCGGCAGGGCGATCAGCAGGATCGGGGCGACGTCGCGCAGCAGGTACGTCACCGTCAGCGGGCTGTCGAAGTTGCGTACGGTGACGAGGGAGACGAGCACCACGAGGACGAGCATCACGATGATCGCGGACTCGCGAGTCAGCACCATCCGCCGCCAGGCCGGCTGCGCGTGCGCCTTGTACGTCCGGACGGGCGCCTGCGTCGTGGTCATCTCGTCTCCTCCCGTTGTGCGATGAGTCGTCGGTGCTGCCTGACGGCGAGCACCCGGTCGAGGACGATTGCGCCGAGGATGAGCACGCCCACGACGGCGCGCTGCCAGAAGTCGTCGATGCCGAGGATGGGCAAGGCGCGGTTGATGGTGAGCAGCAGGAACGCGCCGATGGCGGCGCCGCGCACGGTGCCGACACCACCCGAGATCGCGACGCCGCCGATGACCGCGGCGCCGATCGCCTGCAGCTCCCAGCCGAAGCCGGCGCCGGAGCTGACGGTGCCGTAGCGGGCGGCGAACAGGACGCCGGCGAGTCCGGCCAGGGCGCCGCTGACGACGAAGGCCGCGACGAGCCGGCGGGTCACCCGCAGGCCGTAGAGGTGGGCCGCGGCGGGATCGGAGCCGATCGCGTAGAGCTCGCGCCCGCTGCGCAGGTTGCGCAGATACCAGCCGGCGGCGACGAGGACGACCAGGGCGATGATGGTGAGAATGGGGATGCCGAGCACCTGGTCGGTCCCGAGTGCGCGGAAGCCGCTGGGCATGTCCGAGGCGTTGACGCGGTCGCTTCCGGTCCAGGCGACGTTGATGCCGCGGTAGACGTACATGGTCCCGAGCGTGATCACGAGCGCAGGCACCCGCGCGAAGGCGACGAGAGCTCCGTTGATCAGGCCGAGCAGCCCGCCGAGGAGGATGCCCGCGAGGAACACCACGATGACGGGGATGCCGGGGACGTCGACGAACAGCGTGCCGGTGAGGTAGGCGGTCAGGCCCACGACCGACCCCACGGAGAGGTCCACGTTGCGGGTGATGATCACGATCGCCTGCCCGACGGCGACCAGCAGCAGCAACGACGGCGTGAGGAGCAGGTCGCGGAAGCCGTCGCTGGAGAACAGGAAGTTCGGATTGCTGAGGGTCGCCGCCACGATCACCAGCACCAGGGCGACCAGGATGCCGGTCTCACGCGCCGAGGCGGCATGGCGCATCAGCCGGGACGCACTGCTGGCGCCGGGGGTGACCGGTGCGACACTGCTCATCGGACGGCCTCCGTGAGCGCCGTCGCGGCGTGCATGATGGCCTCCGGCGTCGCCTGTTCCCGCGTGAATCCGCCGGTCAGACGCCCTTCCCTCATGACGAGCACGCGGTCTGCCATGCCCAGCACCTCCGGGAGTTCGGATGAGATCATGAGGATCGCGAGCCCCTGCTGAGCGAGTTGGCTCAGCAGCCGGTGCACCTCGGCCTTGGTGCCGACGTCGATGCCGCGGGTCGGCTCATCGACGATGAGCACCTTCGGCTCGGTGGCGAGCCACTTGCCGAGCACCACCTTCTGCTGGTTGCCGCCCGACAGCGTGCCGGTCTCGGCATCCAGGGCCGCCGCCTTCACGTCCAGCCGGCTCGCCCACACCTGCGCCGCCTGGTTCTCGCTGCCGCCCCACAGCAGCCCCCACGTGGCGAGCTTCGAGCGGATGGCCAGCGTGAGGTTGCGCGAGACGCCGTCGTCGAGCACGAGCCCCTGCTTGCGCCGGTCCTCCGGGACGAGGGCGATCCCGCGGCTCGTCGCCGCGCGTGGGTCGCGCTTCGGCAGCAGGGCTCCCTCGAGCCGGACGCTGCCGCTCTCGTACGGGTCGACGCCGAAGATGGCGCGTGCCACCTCGCTGCGTCCCGCGCCGACGAGACCCGCGAGGCCGACGATCTCGCCCGCTCGCACCTCGAACGAGATGTCGCGGAACACACCGGCGCGCGTGAGCCCGTCGACCTCGAGCACGACGTCGCCGATCCGCGCGTCGAGCTTCGGGTACAGCTCGGTCACGTCGCGTCCGACCATCTGTCTGACGAGCTCGTCGACGGTGGTGTCGCCGATGGGGGTCGTATCGACGTAGGAGCCGTCGCGCATGACCGTGACGGTGTCGCAGAGCGCGAAGACCTCGTCGAAGCGGTGCGAGATGAACAGCAGCGCCCGGCCCTCGTCGCGCAGGCTCCGGGCCACGGCGAACAGCCGCTCGACCTCGACGCCGGAGAGGGCGGCCGTCGGCTCGTCCATGATGAGCACGCGGGCGTCGAGCGAGATCGCCTTGGCGATCTCGATGATCTGCTGATCGGCGATGGACAACCCGTCGGTCACGCGATCCGGGTCCAGCGACACGCCCAGGCGGCCGAAGATCTCCAGTGCCTCCGCACGCATGGCGCGACGATCGATTCGTCCCAGGCGCTTCACCGCCTGCCGGCCCATGAAGATGTTCTCCGTGACCGAGAGGTCGGGGAACAACGTCGGCTCCTGGTAGATGACCGCGATGCCGGCGGCCTTGGACTGCGCGGTGCTGGAGAAGTCGACGGAGCGGCCGTCCAGGAGGAACTCGCCCGCGTCGCGGCGGTAGAGGCCCGCGACGATCTTGACGAGCGTGGACTTCCCCGCGCCGTTCTCACCGATCAGCGCGTGGATCGAGCCGCGCTCGAGGGCCAGCGAACCGGATCGCAACGCGACCACCGGGCCGAACGACTTCACCACTCGACGCAGCTCGAGCACAGGACGCGGCCCTTCGGGCGTCTCGACTTCGATGGCCACTCGGGCCTCCTCCTCGCTGAGGGATCGCCGTGCCGCTGTACCTGAATCGAAGCTGAATCGATTCATGGTAAGTTCAAATTACCTTAGGGACCCGGACCGACGCGGTCAAGCCACCAGGCACCGGTGATTCGATCGTGATCGGTCCAAGCAACGGGAGGCTCCGTGGCAGTGAGCATGCGCGACGTGGCGCATCGCGCCGGGGTGTCGGTCGGAACCGTCTCGAACGTGCTCAACCGGCCGAGCGAGGTGTCGGCCGACTCCGTCGCGCGGGTGACGCGCGCCATCGAGGAGCTCGGCTACGTCCGGAACGACGCGGCGCGGCGGCTACGCGCGGGTGTCAGTGCCACGGTGGGGTTCGTCGTCCTGGACGGCCAGAACCCCTTCTACAACGACGTCGTCCGGGGAGCCGAGGACGAGGCGAGCCGCCACAGCATCGCCGTTCTCCACGGCAACACCGACCAGGACGTTCGCCGGGAGCGCCTCTACATCGACCTGTTCCATGAACAGCAGGTGCGGGGCCTGCTCATCGCTCCCTACGGCGACGTGACGGCGCACCTCGACCGCCTCGCCGAGGCCGGCATCGCCGTGGTCCTGGTCGATCGCTTCAGCGGCGACGGCCGATACTCGTCGGTCTCGGTCGACAGCGTCGCCGGGGGGCGACTCGCGATGGAGCACCTGATCGAGACCGGACGCCGCCGCATCGCCTTCGTCGGCGGCCCGTTCGACCTCCGGCAGGTCAATGATCGCCTCGCCGGAGCCCGCGCGGCCGCGGAGAACGCGAACGTCACGGTGACCCTCGAGGTCGTCGCCACGGAAGGGATGGCCGTCGAGGACGGCGTCGTGTCCGGCGACCGCATCCTGATGCGCACGCGCGGCGACTGGCCGGACGCGCTGTTCGCCGCCAACGACCTGATCGCTCTCGGTCTGCTGCAATCGCTCGTGACCGATGGGCGCGCGCGGGTCCCCCAGGACATCGCCATCATCGGCTTCGACGACATCCCGTTCGCCGCCGCGGCCGCCGTCCCGCTGTCGTCCGTCCGCCAACCCAGCCGCATGATGGGGCGCACGGCGCTGCGGATCCTCCTCGAAGAGGCGGCCGACCCCGAGAGCATCCCCCGCCAGACGGTGTTCCCCCCTGAGCTCGTGGTCCGCGCCTCCACCGTGGCCAGGTAGGCGCCGGAGGCCGATCGCCGTCCGCTCAGCCGAGGTACTCGTCGGAGGTGACGTGCTCGAGCCACGTCGTCGTGGCCGCCGGATCGTCGGCGTTGTCGAGCATCGCCAGATGCTCCATGAACGAGTCGGGCGCGGCGCCGTGCCAGTGCTCCTCGCCGGGCGGGCAGTAGACGGTCTGGCCTGCGTGGAGTTCGGCCTTCTCTCCCCCGCGTGACTGCACCCAGACGACGCCCTGTGTCACGTGCAACGTCTGCCCGCGGGCATGGGAGTGCCAGGCCGTGCGGGCACCCGGGGCGAAGCGCACCTTCGCCACGACCATCCGCTGACCGTCGTCGCGCGGCGACGCTATCGGGTCCAGCCATACGTCGCCGGTGAAGTATTCGGGCGGGTTCCTGGTGGTCGCCACCCGGGGATCGATCTGCATGCCGTGCACCTCAGGCCTCGGGAATCCGGCGGCCGAACGTCTCGCGGGTGATCTGCTCCGGCTCGGGTCCACCGCGGACGCCGGTGTCGAGGGCGTCGATCGCCGCCAGCTGATCGGCGGTGAGGTCGAAGTCGAAGACGTCGATGTTCTCGGCGATCCGCGAGGGGGTGACCGACTTCGGGATGACCTGGCGGCCTTGCTGCAGGTGCCAGCGCAGCATCACCTGGGCCGGCGTCCTGCCGTGCGCTCCTGCGATCTCGGTGATGACGGGGTCCTCGAGCGTGCTGCCGCGGGCGCCGTCGCGGTAGAAGGTGATGCCGCCGATCGGCGACCACGCCTGGGAGAGGATCCCGTTCTCGGCATCGACGCAGAGCAGTTCGGGCTGGCGGAAGTAGGGGTGCACCTCGATCTGGTTGACCGCCGGCACCACCGACGTCGCCGCCATGAGCCGGTCGAGGTGGCCGGGCATGAAGTTGCTGACCCCGATCGCGCGAACCCTGCCGTCGGCGAGGAGCGTCTCCAGCGCCTGGTAGGCGCCGATCGTGAGCTCGAACTCGCCGGGCAGGGCCTGGTGCAGGATCAGGAGGTCGATCCGGTCGACGCCGAGCTTGCCGGCGCTCTTGTCGAACGCGTGCAGGGTCTCGTCGTAGCCGTAGTCGGTGATCCACACCTTCGTCTCGACGAAGAGCTCCGATCGGTCGAGCCCGGAGCGGCGGATCGCCACGCCGACCTCGCGCTCGTTCAGGTAGGCCGCCGCCGTGTCGATGTGGCGATAGCCGGCGGCCAGCGCCGTCTCCACCGCCGCGACCGTCTCGTCCGGCGGCGTCTGGAACACACCGAAGCCGAGAGCCGGGATCTCGACACCGTTGTTCAACTCGAGGAGCGGAACGTTCATACCGGCCACGCTAGGCGTCAGAGGCGCGCCGTGGGAGTGCCTGCCGTACCAGGCACTGGCGGTGCCTCCCTCGGCGCCGAGCAGCCGCTCGATGGAGCGCGGACCGGGGCGGGGTCCGCCGGACGGAAGCCGCCCGGACGGCCGGTCGGCTAAGATCGCGCTGACACGGGCACGAGCCGAACATTCGACTCGGGAGACGATGTCATGAGCAAGGTCAGGGCCAATCCGGAGACTCTCAACGACGTCGGCAACCGCATGCTGACCTCGTCGCGCGATCTCACCGAGTCCGGTGCCGCCGTGGGCGAGCAGAGCACGTTCGATCGTGGGTCCCTCGGGCAGGCGACCGTCGGGGTGATGATCCACGAGAGCTACAGCACCGCCGTCTACTCCTCCGCGCGGCTGATCGAGAACCTCTGCGCCGTCCTCGAGTCCGACGGCGAGAACATCCAGCGCGCCTCTCGCGACATCGACGAGGTCCTGAACCGCAGGAAGCCGTGACGCGTCGAAGTGGCGACGACCATGCGACGACGAGAGGGCCCGCGATGCGCCTGGGGCGAGTGCTCGCGGCGGCGGTCGCCGTGACGGCCCTGGCCGGCTGCGGCGGCGACGACCCCGCCGGAGACGAGACGACGGCGCCGTCCACCGAACTCGACGTCGCCCTCGACGCGCGGCTCGGCGTCGGCGCACCCACCGGACCCGACTACCCGCCGGGCACGTCCGGCCTGGTCGCCGACTACACCGTCACCAACAACGCGGACGTCGCCGTGCTCGTGGTGCAGCGGCGGCCGGCCGACATCACGCCGGAGGTCGACGTCCCGCTGCCCGACACCGACGAGTCCAGCTGGGTCTACGCCGACGACGCCGGGCAGATCCTCGTCACCAAAGAGGTGTTCGCAACCACCGGCGGCGACACCGGCACCGCGTACCGGGCCCCCGCGGTGCGCGTCGAACCCGGCGAGACCGTCACCGGCCGCGCCTTCGCCCTCACCCCGCTGCGGCGCATCGCCCCCGACGCCGGCACCTTCGAGGTGCCCGGCCCGAGCACCCTGCCCGACGACGCCACGTCCTGGTCGTTCTGCGTCCAGGTCGCGCCGGACCCCGGTGAGAGCGGCGAACCCACCATGGCCGACCACACCCCCGACCGCCGGCTCGTCTGCTCCGCGCCCGCCGACCTCCCGCCGGACGCCCTCGGCGCCGGAAGCTGACCACCGGAGGCGAACGATGACCGTCACACTCCCCGACGTCTGGGACCTCCAGGCCGACACCGGGTACCTCGACACCGCCCAGCAGGCCTGGCGAACCCTCGCGACCGACGTCGGCACCGAGGCCACCCACCAGCGCAACCGCGAGGCCGAACTGCGCCTCAACTGGGAGTGCTCGATGGCCGACAGCTACTTCGCGCACGGCACGAAGGTCGCGACCGTGCTCGGCGACGCCTCCGACGCCTACGGCGGCATCGCCGACCTGCTCGGCCAACTCAAGACCGACGTCCACGACGCTCAGGACGATCTCGACGCCAGCTTCGCGCGGGCGGCGGCCGGTACGAAGTCGGCCGTGCGCGCCGACGGCATGGTCACGTTCACCCCGTGGAAGGACGACGACGACCTGAGCCACGTCCAGACGGAGTTCACGACCGCACAGGGCGTCGTCGACGACGCCATCGCGCTGATGCGGACCCGCGACGCGACGCTGCTCGAACTGGGCCGCGATCTCTACGCGCTGGCGGAGGCGTGGTCCGACGCCGCGGAGGGCACCGACCCGGGCTGGAACGTCCCGACCGGCACCACCTACGGCGTCCAGACCACCTCGCTCGACGGCACCACCGTCATCACCACCGGCGACGGCAACGACCGCGTCGTGGTGACCGTCGACCCCAACACGGGCGAGACGATCGTGAACATCACCGACGCGGCCGGCAACCTCACCACCCAGCGCATCGCGGCCGGCGAAGAGGTCGTCATCAACACCGGAGAGGGCAACGACGAGATCCTGGTGCCGCGCGGCACGGAGGTGCACGTGCGGTTCGCCACCGGCGGCGGCGACGACTCCGTCTCGGCCCAGGGCTCCGGCGGCGACATCGAGGCGTTCGGCGGCGACGGCATCGACACCATCGAGACCGGCACCGGCGACGACTTCGTCAGCGGCGGCCGCGACGACGACTACGTCGACGGCGGCGCCGGCAACGACGTCCTGGCCGGCCGGCTCGGCGACGACGTCGTCTACGGCATGGACGGCAACGACGTCATCCTCGGCGGCGACGGACGCGACTACCTCGAGGGCGCCACCGGCGACGACCGCATCTTCGGCGGCGACCACCACGACACCATCTCCGGCGGCTACGGCGACGACCGCATCTTCGGCGGCAACGCCAACGACACCGTCTACGCCGGCGGCGGCGACGACACCATCGACGGCGAGTTCGGCGACGACACCGTCTACATGGAGGAGGGCGACGTCTCGCCGGGCGGCGAGACCGTCGTCATCGTCGAGATCCCGTCCGAGGAGGAGTACCTGCGCTGGATGCAGTTCGAGGTGGGCGGTTCGCAGGAGTTCAAGGACCGCGTGCTCGCCGACCTGCACATGATGGCGTCCAGCCCGACCGGCCGGAAGATGCTCGACCGCATGGGCGAGCACTACGACGACTCCGGCTTCCTCGGCTTCGGCAAGGACAAGGTCACCATCGCCGAGCACCCTGGCGGCAACAACAGCGCCTCCTACTCCGGCGACGACTTCCGGGTCGAACTCGACGTCAACCACACCTCCCCCGGCTACGACATGGGCTACACCGAGGACTACGACATCACCCCGCCGTCGGTGTTCTTCTTCCACGAGCTGGGCCACATCAACCAGTACCGCAGCGGAGAGAGCGACCAGTTCGACGGCGCCGACTACTCCGACGGCACCCCGCTGATCGAGCGCCAGAACGTCGGCCTGCCCTGGGACCACGACGACGACGGCGACACCGACGAGCAGATCGACCCCGACTACGACTTCGACTACACCGAGAACGGCTTCCGCGAGGAGCTCGGCCTGCCCAACCGCAACAAGTACTGACGGGTCGCGGTGATCGGCCGGCCGAGCCCGACGACCACTCCAGGAATCGACGGCTGACGCGCGGCGACAGATCGACACCCGTCCGCACCCGACGTCCAGGACGTCGGCCGGGCCTGCCGGCAGCCATGCCCGCAGCCGTTCGCGCCATGCGGCCCTGGTGCGCTCGGCGCTCGGCGCTCGGCGCTCGGCGCTCGGCGCGCGGCCCGTGGTCGGGCTCGTCGTCGAAGGCACCCGCCGCCTCGTTTCAGTACTCCCTGACGGGGCCGAGCTGCTCCGTCATGTCCCCGAGTATCGCGGCGGGACCCGACAAGGTCGGCGGACCACCCGCGCGGCAGTGAGATGGGCCTTTCGGCCCTCGCCCCCGGGGCGGGAGCGGACAACGATTCGGGAGTGTCATGGCCACACACGCGCGCGTGGAGGATGCGCATGCAGGCACCGGACGGGCACCGTCGGGCGAGCAGCCGGGCAGGCGACGCGGGCACCGGGCGGCCCAGGCGACGCGGCAGCCGTGGCTCGAGCACCGGCACACCCGCCACCTTCGTCGACCGCGTGCGCGCCGACGGCGTGGTGGTCCGGCTGGAATCGCGCTTCCACCGCAAGCACCAGGGGGCGGCCGCCGGGTCCACGTGGTGGGCGCCCGGGGCTCGCGGCTGGTGGATCGCCGTGTTGTTCGCCATCGGGTCGGTGCTGTTCGCGGTCGGGTCGGTGCCCGGGTACGTCGGCGCCGTCGGGGCCCGGTGGGACACCGCCACCTACTTCGTCGGCTCCCTGTTCTTCACCTCGGCCTCGTTCCTGTCCTACCGGGAGGCGGTCGACGCCGGGCGGGAGGCACCGAGCCCGGCACACCGACGCTTCTTCGTCTACCAGCCCGGGCGGATCGACTGGTGGGCGACCGCCGTTCAGCTGGCCGGGACGCTGTACTTCAACGTCAGCACCGGGGTCGCCATGGCGAACAACCTGTCCGCCGAGACCGCGCACCAGCACATCTGGCGGCCCGACGCGGTCGGCTCGGTCTGCTTCCTGGTCTCGAGCCTCCTGGCCTGGTACGAGGCGTGCCACGGCTGGGCTGCCTGGCGTCCGCGCTCGTGGTCCTGGTGGATCACGCTGACCAACCTGATCGGCTCGATCGCCTTCGGCGTCTCCGCCGTCGCGGGCTACATCGACCCGCTCACCGGCCAGGTGAACGACGCGTCGCGGGCCGACATGCAGACCTTCATCGGCGCGGTGTGCTTCCTCATCGGCGCCGTGCTGCTGCTGCCC
The DNA here is from genome assembly GCF_003427025.1 of Jiangella endophytica. Classification (GTDB taxonomy): domain Bacteria; phylum Actinomycetota; class Actinomycetes; order Jiangellales; family Jiangellaceae; genus Jiangella; species Jiangella endophytica. Next base: position 149,143 of record NZ_QVAI01000015.1, on the reverse strand, counting down.
GAACGCACCCACGAGACCGCCGAGCCGGTGACGGCGCCCATCGACGGCGACGCCGCGGCCCGATGACGGGGCGGGGCGGGGCGACGTCCGGCCGGCTCGGGGTGGGCGGCTGTCCGGGTCATCGGCCTCCCGGTTCGGGAATTGGGGGTGTCGTCCCGGCGAAGCCGGCGTGATCCATGGTGTCGATGGGTCCGGCCAGCGCCGGATCGCTCGTCTCGATCATCCACGCGTCGAGACGTGCGGCGAGGGCGGCCTTCACCTGTGCACGGGACGCGTCGTCGGCGAGGTCGCGGAGCTGCCACGGATCGTCGTCGAGGTCGTAGAGCTCCTCGGCGGGCCGGGGCCGCAGGTGATCGTCACCCAGGCCGGCTCGCGACCGGCTGCCTTCGATGTCCCCGGAGAGCCGTAGCGGCGTGCCCGGTTCGAGGTTGCGGATGTACGCGTACCGGTCGGTGCGGATGCCGCGAATCGGGTCGTACTCGTCGTGGAAGTTCTTCTCGGCGAAGATCTCGGTGCGCCGGGGGCCGGGTTCACCGCGCAGGACGCCGGCGAAGCTCTGCCCCTGGACGAACGGCGGGACCTCCCCGCCGGCCAGCTCGAGCAGAGTGGGCAGCACGTCGACGTGACTGAGCAGCCCGTCAGGGGCTGCCGGCGCGACGTTCCACGAGCGCGGCGGCCGGGCGAGGAACGCGACCCGTATGCCGGGGTCGTACAGCGTTCCCTTCGCCCGCGGGTACGCGATCCCGTGGTCGGTCGTGAACAGGACCAGGGTCGAGTCGGCGAGGCCGGACCGGTCGATCGCGTCGAGTATGCGGCCGGTGGCGGCGTCGGCCACGCGAATCGAGCCGAGGAACGCGGCCAGGTCCTCGCGCGTGTGGTGGTTGTCCGGCAGGAACGGCGGGACCTCGACCGTCGCCGGGTCGACCGGCGGGTACTCCTCCGCCGGATACGGGCGATGCGTCTCGAAGAAGCCGACGGTGAGGAAGAACGGCTCCGCGGGTGCCGCGTCGAGCCATTCCACCGAAGTCGCCGACACCGGACCGCATCGTGCCCTGCCCGGGGGCCACGCATGCACCTCGTCGAAGCCGAGCCGGAACGGGTCGTGGCTCTCGTGCTGCTGGCCGATGAGAGCGGTCCGGTAACCGAGCTCGGACAGCAGCGACGGGGCCGTTCGCTCGCCCGGGCGGTACCCCCACCCCCGGTTCACCAGGCCCATCAAGCCGTTCGTGTGGGGGTAGCGGCCGGTGAACAACGAGCCCCGGGCCGGACTGCACAGCGGTGTCGTGCAGAACGCCTGGTCGAATCGCAGGCCCTCGGCGGCCAGCCGGTCGAGGGCGGGGCTGGTCACGTCGCGGTGACCGTACGTGCCCAGGTGGGTGCCGACGTCGTGCCAGTGGATCAGGACGACGTTGGGTCGCTCGGTCGCGGTCATGCGCGGCCCGCCGGGTGGAGCTCCAGCCAGACCGCGCCGTGGGGAGGGACGTCGCCCGCGGTGTCGCCGGAGTCGCTGGACACGAGCACGCGTCCGTCGAGCGGGATCGGCGCCGGCGTGGAGCCGAAGTTGACGACGCAGGCGAAGCCGGGCTCGCGGGTGAAGACCAGGACGTCGTCGCGTGGTGCGTCGCGCCACTGGAACTCACTCGTTCCGCCGAGTGCCGGGTGGGTGCGCCGGAGGTGCAGTGCGGTCCGGTACAGCTCGAGGAACGACGCGTCGTCGCCCTCCTGGGCCGACACCGCATGGGCTCCCCACCCCGGGGGCTGCGGTAGCCAGGCCCCGTCGTCGCCGAACCCGTGCGAGCTGCCGTCCGGTGTCCAGGGCAAGGGCACCCGGGCGCCGTCGCGGCCCCAGCGCCGGCCCTCGGACCGGATCCAGATGGGGTCCTGCCGCGCCTGCTCCGGCACGTGCGCATCGGCCAACCCGAGCTCATCGCCCTGGTAGAGGTACACGCTGCCGGGCAGCGCGAGCGTCAGCAGGGCCGCGGCCCGGGCCCGGCGGCGGCCGAGCCGCTCGTCGACCGGCCCCAGCTCCGGCCCGGACACGCCCGGACGCCGGCTGGTGTCGGCGCGGCCGTATCGGGTGACGACTCGTTCGACGTCGTGGTTGGACAGGCCCCAGGTGGTGGGTGCGCCCACCCCCGACGTGGCCGCGATCGAGGCGTCGATGGCGCGGCGCATGCTGTCCGCCGTCCACGCCGACTTCAGGTAGTACAGGTTCAGGGTGGTGTGCAGCTCGTCGGGCCGGACGTAGCGCGACAGCCGGTCCGGGTCGTCCAGCCACGCCTCCGCCGCGAACATCCGCGGTGGATCGTAGGAGTCGGCCAGCTTCCGCCAGCTGCGATAGATCTCGTGGACCTCGTCGCGATCGCGGTGCGGGTGGTCCGCACGGGTCAGGTCGGCGAGGAACGCGCCGTCGGGATACCCGAGGTCAGGGAGTCCGGGCGCCTTGACCAGCGCGGTGGCGACGTCGATCCGGAAACCGTCGACACCGAGGTCGAACCAGAAGCGCAGGACGTCCTCGAACTCCGACCGGACGTCGTCGCTGTCCCAGTTGAGATCGGGCTGCGAGGAGTCGAACAGGTGCAGGTACCACTCACCTGGGTGACCATGAGCGTCCGTGACCTGCGTCCAGGCCGGTCCGCCGAACACGCTCAACCAGTCGTTGGGTGGACTCTGCCCGTCGTCGCGCCCGGCGCGGAAATGGTAGCGAGAACGTTCCGGGGACCCGGGCCGTGCGCCCAGGGCCTCGACGAACCACTGGTGGTCGGACGAGGTGTGGTTGGGGACGAGGTCGAGGATGACCCGGATCCCGGCCGCGTGGCATGCGTCGATCAGCTCCCGGCCCTCGTCCACGGACCCGTACCGCGGGTGGATGGCGCGATAGTCGGCGACGTCGTAGCCGGCATCGCGCAGCGGCGAGCGGTACCACGGCGTGATCCAGATGGCGTCGATCCCGAGACCCGCCAGGTAGCCGACCCGGCTTCGCAGCCCGGCGATGTCGCCGATGCCGTCGGCGTTGCCGTCGGCGAAGGACTGGATGTAGAGCTGATAGATCACCGCGTCTTGCCACCACGGTGCCGAGGTCACATCGTCGCTCATGTTCGTCAGATCCATCTCGTGTCGTCACGTCACGATCGGGGCGCGGACGCCCGGCGGCCCCGCGCCCCGACCGCACTGCAAGTATCCCGGCCTATCTGACCGCGGTTCCCAGCGGCACGGTGCGCCACGACTTGCCGTCGGACATGGCCAGGCAGGGCCCGCCGGCGCGACCGTCGACGATCTGGATGAGCGCACCCGGCGCGTCCGCGGCCGGCGGCACGGTGGCAACGGTGTAGGGGTGCAGCCGGGCGGCGTGGGCGTACACCGTCCGGATGCTCGCGTCCGCGCTGCCGATGTCGCGGGAGTTGTCCGTGGGCGGGACCAGGCCCGCGACGCTGGCCTGGAAGGCCACCACCTCGTTCGTGGAGTTCGTGGAGCACAGCAGGTTGGTGGCCGCCGAGCCGGACGCGTTCACCGCGACCACCTCGACGCCGCCCTTGACGCCGGGGCCCGCCCCCGCCGTCAGCGCGCTCTCGACCACATAGCCGCCGTAACCGTCGCCCGCGGCGATGCCGGCCGTGGCGGTGCTGACGACACGCGCGGCGGCGTCCTTCGCGGCCGCCACCTCGAGCCTGGTGAACCGGCCCGGTGCGGACTCGACGAAGGAGTCGGCGCTGATCGACCCGGCTTGGACCAGCGCGTCCTGCTCGGACACGTTGCCCACGACGTTGGACTGGCTCATCGTGCCGTCGACCCGGATCGGAAGGCCGGCGTTCCGGTTGGCCGAGATCACGTTGCCGACGATCGCGAACCGGGTGGCGTCGCCCTGCACGCGCACGGCGCCGTGAACGGCGGTGTTGGCCAGGTTGTAGTGATCGAACGAGTTGTCGGTGATGCTGATCTTGTCGGCGGACCCCGCGAACCCGATGGGCGAGCCACGGAGCCAGTTGAACGTGTTCGCCGAGATCGTGACGTTCGTCGCGGTCACGCCCGCGACGAAGCTGATCGCGTAGATGGGCGGTTCGTGTGCCCCCGGTGTGGTGTCGAAGCCGCCGATCACGTTGCCCGTGATGGTGAGGTTGTGGCCACCGGAGTCGATCTCGATGATCGCGTTGCCGTTGCCGTTCTCGACCACGTTGCCGCTGATGGTCGAGTTGGTCAGACTGCCCTTGAAGAGTCGGCGGCCGATGTCGAGCAGGTTGTTGCTGATCACCGCGCCACGGAAGTCGCCGTCCGGGGCGCCGTTGAACACGATCGCGTCGAAGTTCGTGTGGAAGTGGTTGTCCGTGATCAGCCACTTGCGCAGGCCGTACGGCAGCTTGTGGACCTCGCCGCCCGGGATCTCACCCGCCGGCCACGAGATGGTGATGCCCGTGGTGCAGACGGCGACCTTGTTCTTCGTGAAGAGGAAGCCGCGGCCGACGCTCTCGATGGCGCGCTGGAAGCGGAGGAACGAGCACTCGACGATGGTCACGTCGGTGTCGTCGGTGTTCGCCGAGTTGCGGGCGACGTGGATGCCGACGTTGTTCGCGGTCTTCACCGGGGCGTCGAACGCGATGCCGTGGATGCCGCCGAGCGACGCCTCCCACCGGATGCCGACGCCGTCGTGGTGGAAGGTGATCTTCGACGACTCCTCGCCGAACATGCCGTAGCCGCGCAGCACGAACCGGTTCAGGTGCTCGCCGGGGGTCTCGTACTCGTGGTCACCCACGACGATCGTCGACGTGACCTTGTACAACCCGGGCGGAAGAACCACGATCTTGTTCAGCTGCGAACGGGCCGCGTTGATCGCGGCCTGGATCGCGGCGGTGTCATCGGCCACGCCGTCGCCGACCGCGCCGAACTGCTGGGGGGTCAGGACGGGGGAACCGTCGGCCTCGACGAGGCTCGGCGGTGCCGTCTCGGCATGGGCGGTCCCGCCCAGCGCGAGCCCGCCGACCCCCGCGACACCTGCGCCGGCGGCGGAACGGATCATCATGCGTCGGTTGATTCGATCGGTCATGTGTCCTTCTCCCTTGAGGTGGTCACACTGCGACGAGGACGGCCTGTGCGGTGGTCAGCTCTTCACGTCGAGGTCGACGGCTACCTGACGGCGTTTCCCAGCGGCACGGTGCGCCACGCCGTGCCGTCGGACATGGCGAGGCACGGTCCGCCGGCGCGACCGTCGGCGACCTGGATGAGCGCACCCGGCGCGTCCGCGGCCGGCGGCAGGGTCGCGACCGTGTAGGGATGCATCCGGGTGGCGTACGTGTACACCGTCCGGATGCTCGCGTCCGCGCTGCCGATGTCGCGGGAGTTGTCCGCCGGCGGGACCAGGCCCGCGACGCTGGCCTGGAACGACACCACCTCGTTCGTGGAGTCCGTGGAGCACAGCAGGTTCGTGGCCGCCGAGCCGGACGCGTTCACCGCCACGACCTCGACGCCGCCCTTGACGCCGGGGCCGGCCCCGTCCGCCAGCGCGCTCTCGACCACATAGCCGCCGTAGGTGTCGTTCGTCGCTATGCCGGTCGTGGCCGTGCTGAGGACGCGCACGGCGGCGTCCTTCGCGGCGGCCAGCTGGAGCCTGGTGAACCGGCCGGGTTCGGACTCGACGAACGAGTCGGCGCTGATCGACCCGGCTTGGACCAGCCCCTGCTGCTCGAACGCGTTGCCGACCGCGTTGGATGCGCTCAACGTGCCGGTCACCCGGATCGGCAGCGCGTCCGGCTTCGGGTTGGCCGAGATGACGTTGCCGAGGATCGCGAACCGAGTGGCGTCGGCGTCCACGAGTACGGCGGCGTGGCTCGACGAGTTGCTCAGGTTCCAGTGATCGAAGGAGTTGTCCGTGATGCTGACCTTCTCGGCGGACCGATCGAACCGGATGCCGGAGCCGTTGATCCAGTTGAACGTGTTCGCCGAGATCGTGACGTTCTTCGCCGACACCCCGCTCGTGAAGTGGATCGCGTACCGGGGCGGGTCCCATGCTCCCGGCGTCGTGTCGAACCCGCCGATCACGTTGCCCGTGATGGTGAGGTTGTGGCCGCCGGCATCGATCTGAATGATCGCGTTCCCGGTACCGTTCTCGACCACGTTGCCGCTGATGGTCGAGTTGGTCAGGCTGCCCTTGAAGAGCCGGCGGCCGATGTCGAGCAGGTTGTTGCTGATCACCGCGCCACGGAAGTTTCCGTCCGGGGCGCCGTTGAACACGATCGCGTCGAAGTCAGAGTGGAAGTGGTTGTCGGTGATCAGCCACTTGCGCAGACCGTACGGGAGGACGTGGACACCGTCGCCCTGCACGCCCTCCGTCGGCCACGAGATGGTGATGCCCGTCGTGCAGACGGCGACCTTGTTCTTCGTGAAGCTGAAGCCGCGGCCGACGCTCTCGACCGCACGATTGAAGCGCAGGAACGAGCACTCGACGATCGTCACGTCGGTGTCGTCGGTGTTCGCGGTCCGGGCGACGTGGATGCCGACGTTGTTCGCCGTCTTCACCGGGGCGTCGAACGCCATGCCGTGGATTCCGCCCAGCGACGCCTCCCACCGGATGCCGATACCGTCGTGGTGGAAGATGAACTTCGAGGGCTCCTCGCTGAACATGCCGTACCCGCGCAGCACGAACCGGTTCAGGTGCTCGCCGGGGGTCTCGTACTCATGGTCACCGACCACGATCGTCGAGGTGACCTTGTACTGCCCGGGCGGGACGACGACGATCTTGTTCAGCTGCGAACGTGCCGCGTTGATCGCGGCCTGGATCGCGGCGGTGTCGTCGGCCACGCCGTCGCCGACGGCACCGAACTGCTGCGGCGTCAGGACCGGGGAGCCGTCGGCCTCGACGAGGCTCGGCGGCGCCGTCTCGGCATGAGCGGACCCGCCCAGCGCGAGCCCACCGACGCCTGCGACACCGGTGGCGGCGGCGGAACGGATCATCATGCGCCGGTTGATTCGATCGGTCATGCGTCCTTCTCCCTTGCGGTGGTCACATTCGGACGAGGACGTGCGTGCCGCGATCAGCCCCGGACATCGAGGTCGACCGCGGCTGCGAGGAGTTGCTTGGTGTAGTCGTGCTGCGGTGCCGTGAACAGCGTCCGGACGTCGGCGTTCTCGACCAGCTCGCCGCGGCGCATGACCGCGACGCGGTCGGCGACCTGACGCACCACACCGAGGTCGTGAGTGATGAAGAGCATCGAGAGCGAGCGGGCCGCTCGCACCCGCACCAGCAGCTGCAGCACCTGTGCCTGTACCGAGACGTCGAGCGCGGACACCGCCTCGTCGCAGATGAGCAGCCGCGGGCTCAGTGCCAGCGCGCGAGCGATGCTCACTCGCTGGCACTGACCACCGGACAACGCCGTCGGGCGCTTCCCCGCGACGTCGGGATCGAGCCCGACCTGAGCCAGCAGGTCGACCACGGCCGCCCGGCGCCGCCGCGGATCGTTGCGCACGTCCTCCGGTGCGGCATCAGGGTGGGCCTCCCAGGCCTCCCTGATCGACGCCTCCGCCGACATGCGCGGATTCAGCGCGGACCGGGGGTCCTGGAAGATCATCGCGATGTTCCGCCGCGCCCACTGATCGCGGGTGCGCAGGTTCAGCAACGATGCGCCGTCGAAGTCGATGGAGCCCGCCGACGCGGCGACGAGCCCCACGACCGCGCGGGCGATCGTGGACTTCCCGGACCCCGACTCGCCGACGAGGGCGACGGTCTCGTCCGGCGCGACGTCGAGGCTCACCGCGTCCACCGCGGTGATGGACGACCGTCGGCCGAAACCGCTGGTGCGCGGTCCGGGGTACGTCACCGTGAGATCCGTGATCCGCAGGCCGGCAGCAGCCGTCATCGCAGTTCCTCCGCACCGGAGTCCGATGTTCGCTCCGCAAGCTCCGCGAAGTGGCAGGCGCTGAAACGTCCAGGGACGATCTCCCGCAACGCCGGCACCTCCGTACGGCAGCGGTCCTCCGCGAGCGGGCAGCGCGGATGGAACGGGCAGCCCGCCGGCCGGTCGAACGGATTGGCGGGGCTGCCCGGCAGCGGATCGGCGATCGCCGACTCGACGTGCACCGACGGAACGCTGCGCACCAGCGCGTCGGTGTAGGGATGAAGTGGCCGGTTGAGCACCGCCTTCGCCCCTCCGCGCTCGCAGACCCGACCGGCGTACATGACGACGAGGTCGTCGGCCACGTGCGACATCACCCGCAGGTCGTGGCTGACCAGCAGCATGGACAGGTGATCCTCGTCGCGGAGGCGGCCGAGCAGGTCGAGGATCCGGGCCTGCACGGTCACGTCCAGCGCCGTCGTCGGCTCGTCGGCCAGAATGAACCTCGGCTGGCCCGCCAGCGCCAGGGCGATCATCGCGCGCTGGCGCATCCCGCCGGAGAACTCGTGGGGGTAGGCGCCCACGCGAGCCGCCGCGTCCGGAATACCGACGTGGTCGAGCAGGTCCGCGGCCCGCTCCCGCGCCTGGCTCCGGGACAGACCTCGCTCGCGCAGGATCTCGCCGACCTGGTCGCCGATGGTCATGGTCGGGTTGAGCGCGGTCGACGGGTCCTGGAACACGACCGAGATCTCGGCCCCCCGGACCTGCCGCATGCGCGCGCGGCCGGCCTTCAGCAGGTCCTCGTCGCCCAGCAGCACCTGCCCCCGGACCACACCGGTGTCCGGAATCAGGCCGACCAACGCCATCGCCGTGAGCGACTTCCCACTCCCCGACTCACCGATCAGGCCGGTCGTTCGGCCTTCGACCATGTCGAAGGAGACGCCGTCGACGACGTCGGCCATGCCACGCGGACCAGGCAGCACGATCGTCAGATCCCTGACCCGGAGGGTCCCGGCGGACACCCGCCGAGACTCCTCCCGCTGGCTGCCGGACATCATGGCGGTCGTGCTCGTCGGCCCGGGGTGCCCGTCACTCATCAACCGAGACCGTGTTGAATCGCGGCAGGCCCTCACCGTCGGGCTCGAAACCGGACACGGAGGTACGGGTGGCGAAGAGGTTCTTGACGAACATCGGGTACATGCCCACCGCCTCGTTCCAGATCAGCTCGGTGGCTTCGGCGTAGGCGGCCTCCCGCTCGGCGGGATCGACGGAGGTGCCGGCCCGCCGCAGCATCTCGTCCAGCTCCGGGTTGCAGTAGCCGGTGCGCTCCGCGGCGCAGGTGTAGAGCCGGCCCAGGTTGTACGAGGCGTCCAGCCCGAGCGTGCCGACCTGCTGGATGTTGATGTCCCAGTTGAGGGCGAGCAGGTCCTCGGTGTAGACGGCCTGTTCCTTCTCCAGTGCCTCGACCTGCACACCGATGGCGGCGAGATCGGCCACGACCGAGTCCACCCACTGCCGGAACTGCGCCTGGGAGAAGTGGAAGCGCAACGTCGTGTCGAAGTCGAACCCCGCGTCGATCAGTGCCTGCTTCGCCGCGTCCGGGTCGTAGGCCACCGGCTCCTGCGGCGCATAGCCGAACACCGTGGGGGCGACGACCGAGTCGGCGGGCTCGCCACTCTGCGGGTAGAGCGCATCGATCTTCTTGTCGAAGTCGACGGCCTGCCAGAGCGCCCGCCGCACTTCGGCGCTGGCCAGCGCCGGCGTGGAGGCGTTCATCCACATGGTGGTCACATTGGAACCGACCGCCGACATGACCTCGACCTCGGTGTTGCCGCCGAGTTGAGTCACCTGGTCGTCGGAGATGCCCCAGATGACATCGAGCTCGCCCGTCTCCAACGCGGTGACCCTCGCCGCAACCTCGGGGATGGACCGGATGGTGAGCTGGTCGATGTGCGGCTGGTCTCCCCAGTAGTTCTCGTTCGGGACCATGACGAGTTCTCCGCCAGGGGTGAACGACTCGACCTGGAACGGGCCGGAGGTCACCGGTGTCCCCAGATAGCTGTCCTCGGTGGCGCTGGCCGGGGTGATCATGAGCCCGGTCAGCTTGGCCGGAAGAGCCGGGTCGGGGTCAGCCGTCGTGAACGTCACCGTGGTGTCGGTCGCCGCGACGGAGACATTGACGAAGTTCGCGGAGAACGGACTGTCGGACGCCACCGTGCGCTCGAACGATGCGGCGACATCCTGCCCGGTGATCGGCGAGCCGTCGGAGAAGGTGATGCCGTCGCGCAGCGTGAAGGTGAACTCCGTCGCGGTGTCGTTGATCTCCCAGCTCTCCGCGGCCATGGGCTCGAACTCGCCCGGCCCGATCGTCTGCAGCAACGGGCTGTACAGCTGGATCGACGCGACGCGAGTGCCGCCGTCGATGGCCAGCGCCCCGTTCGGATCGATGGACTCGGTCGGGAACTGACCGGCGACGGCGATCTCGCCGCCGCCCGCGTCGCCACCGCTGTCCGTGGAATCGTCATCGGCGCCACATGCCGTGGCCGCGATCAGGCCCAGAAGTGTGGTTGCCGCGATGGCGGAATTCCGTAGGGATCTCATGGCCTTGCTCCTCACTGAGCTGCGCTCGGCTGATTCAGATAGTGCGGCCTGCTGAAGTTCGCTACTGCTTTCGACTGAAGTAGCGGGTGAGTCGATCTCCGGTGAATCCCACGCAGATGACGAGCAACGCGAGGGCGATTCCAGGAATGGCCGAGATCCACCACGCACTGGCGAGGTATTCCTTCCCGGAGGCGATGGTCTGCCCCCAGGAGACCGATGCCGACGGCAGGCCGAGCCCGAGGAAGCTCAGGGAGGCCTCGGCCAGGATGGCGCCGGCGAACTCGGTGGTCGCCAGAGCCAGCGTCGGCCCGGCGATGAACGGCAGGATGTGCCGCGCGATGATGCGCCGGCGCCGCACGCCCATCACCGTCGCCGACTTGACCCAGTCGCGCTCCCGTAGCGTCATCGCCATCGACCGCGAGAGGCGGGCGAAGCCGATCCAGTTCGTCACGCTCAGGGCGACGACGACGATGGCGAAGCTTCGGTCGAACACCCCGGCGATGACGATGGCCAGGAGGATGCCGGGAAAGGCGAGCAGCACGTCGATGACGCGCGATGCCGCGAGATCGGTCGTGCCCCGCCGATATCCCGCGGCCGTACCCACCAGGATGCCGACCAGGCCACTGATCAGCACGACGAGTGTGCCGATGATCAGGGAGGTTCGAGCTCCGTAGATGACCTGGCCGAACAGGTCCCGGCCGAGCGCGTCGGTGCCGAACACGGCCGTGCTGCCGTCGCTGAGCACCGAACCGGGGCTCAGCAGGCGATCGTCGAGGTCGCCGCCCACCGGCGAGTAGTCGATGAACAGCGGTCCGAGCAGGCCCACGACGACGTACAGGCCGAAGATCATGATCGGGATCGCCCCGAGGACCCGGCGCACTCTGGTGCGCCCGGTCCGCACCGCCATCGGCGGAGCGGGGCTCTGCACCAACCCCATCGTCGTTGTCATGACGTCGTCGCCCCCGCCCTGATGCGTGGATCCAGCCGCGAATTGAGGACGTCGGCGAGCAGGTTCATCGTCACCACGACGATCGCCAGCAGCACCGTCGCGGCCTGGACGATGGCGTAGTCGCGATTGCCGACCGCACCGACCAGGAGTGATCCGACCCCTTCCCACGCGAAGACCTGCTCGACGATGACCGCGCCGCCCATCAGGGTCCCGATGTGCAGCGACACGATGGTCACGACCGGGATCACCGAGTTGCGCACGGCGTGACGGGTCAGCACGGCCCGCTCGGAGAGTCCCTTCGACCGTGCCGTCAGGATGTACGGCTCGGTGGTGACCTCGGCGACGCTGCTGCGGGTGATGCGCGCGACGATGGCGGTGAAGGGGATCGCGAGGGTGATCGCCGGCAGCACCAGGTGCCGCAGGTCGCCGGAGCCCGCACTCGGCAGCAGCCGCAAGGTCAACGCCATGAGGAGGATGAGCATGATGCCGGACCAGAACGACGGGATGGCCTGCATGACCAGCGTGATGCCGGAGATCACGCGGTCGACGAGGCGTCCCGGCGATCGGCCCGCCAGGACACCCAGCAGGAGGCCGATCGTCAACGCGAGCGCCGACGCGGTGACCGTGAGCAGGACGGTGGCCGGAAATCGATCGAGGACGACCGTCATCGCCGACTCGCGGAACCGGTACGACTCGCCGAAGTCACCGGTGATCGCCGAGCCCAGATAGTCCAGGTACTGCACCAGCATCGGCCGGTTGAGCCCGAGCTCCTCACGCAACGCGGACACGTCCGCGGCGGTCGCGTCCGGCCCGAGCTGCACGGTGGCCTGGTCTCCGGGTGCGAGCCGGAGGATCACGAACGTCAGGCTCACGGCCCCCCACACGGTGAAGATCATGAGGCCGACTCGGCGGACGAGTTGGGGAAGCATCGGTGCTGTCCTCCTCTCGATCGAAGCGATCCGTTGCTGCTTGGTCGGTCAGCCCTTGAGGGCGAGGTGGACCAGCACGGTGGCCGGCCGCTCCGGCGTCGCGCCGGTGAAGGCCAGCCGGAGCCAGCCGCCGAAGTTCGCCAGGTCGATGGCGACGATCTCGTCGGCTGCCGCCAGCACGGCGGGGCCACCTCGGTCGACCCAGTGCAGCCCGTCGGGTGAGATCTGCGCCTGGACCGACAGCTCCGGGTGGTCCCCTTCGACCTGCACGAAGAAGACCGCCTCACCGGCCCAGCCCGCCTCGTACGGGTGGGTGGTGTGAGTGGCAGTGATCTCGAGACGACGTTCGATGACAGAGGTGGCAAAAGTGCGCACTGAGCAGGCCTTCCGAATCGCTCTACGGGGACGGGGTCATTCCGTGGAGTACACGACGGAATCGAGGAAGAGATTCACGGTGCGATTCGTGTCGGTCTCGACGAAGAAGATCGGGTTGATCAGGTTCGTGATGCTCTTGTAGGGATCGACCAGCGTCGGCGACAGACCACGCAGGTCGAACGTCCGATCCATGCTCTGCAGCTCGACGTACTCGCGTCGCTGGAAATCGATGAGCAGCCGGAAGTACAGCCAGTTGAGCTTGTCGGGGCTCTCGTTGTAGAGCAGGTCCTGCTCGCCGTCGGGCACCCACTGGAAGGCGTCGGCCGAGCCGTCTGGGTGCCGCCGGCCGTACCAGAGGTTGTCGACACCGGGCCGCTGCCAGCCGTCCTCGCGGCCGTAGCACCAGTCCTTCTTGGTCACTCCGTCGGCGACCTTCCAGTACTGCCACTTCTTGGTGAGCTCGCCGTTGACGGAGTTCACGTAGCGGACGCCGGGCATCCACCGGTACTCGTGGTCCTGCAGGTCGAAGTAGAACCCGAACGCCCGCAGGTCCTCCTCGCCGAAACCGAGCCGGTCCTGCTGCGGGGTGTAGGCGTAGAACGCCTCGATCTGGATGTAGCGCATGTTCGGGTCGAAGTTCGAGAGTCGCTTCAGTACGACCCCCATGCTCCCGTCGGCCGGCTTCTCCTCGTAGCGGTTGGCGACCGGCTTGGTGTTCAGCTTCAGCGAGTAGGTGCCCTCCATCGACCCGTGGGTCGCGGCGAACCGCATCGGCGCCGCGCTGATCATCGAGGGCGCCCAGCTGGCGAGGTCCACCTCGGACGGGTAGTGCCGGTAGTCGGCATTGACGAAGTTCGGCGTCAGGTCCAACCATCCGTTGAAGCCACGATCGAAGTCGTCGTAGGTGACGATGTTCCGCAACGGCCTGAACTTCTCCAGGCCGCGCTCGTAGTGAATGACCTTCTGCACCGTGCCTCCGTGGCGGTAGTGATGACGTGCTGATTCATGGACCGGGGTGCTGCTAGGTGCTGCTCCGCGGCACGAGCGAGATCGCGTCGATCAGGAACGCGTGCGAGCCGCTGGGACCGGCACCGGCCACGACGAACTCGACGCGCACCGGCCTGCCTGCGCGGACCGGGAGCATCCCGAGGTCGACGTCGAGGAACGGGTCGGCGCCCGAGGTGGCCACGACGCCGCCGCGGGGGCGCCCGTCGACCTTGATCACGACGTCGGCGCCGCCAGGGGTCACGCCCGGCGCGCGGAAGCGGCACCGAAGGCGGTGCGGGCGCGAGACCGCCGGGACGATGGTGACGACGTGGGAGTCGTTCGGGGCTGCAGCGGCCACCTGTGCCAGCGCCGAGCCTCCGGCAGCCGGATCGATGATCATCGGTGCACGCGGAACGGTGGACTCGGTGCGCAGACCTTCTACTTGGTACGTATGAATAAGGCCGAGGGGCCCCCGTTCGACGTCGTCGCGATCTTCCGTGAGCCAGGCGAGGTCGAACCGCGCCGCGACGACGTCGAGTGTCTCGACCCCGGACCCGCCGAGTCTGCTGTAGAGGACCAGGAGCGTGCTGTCGTCGAGCCAGACGACATCGGAGTAGCCGGCCCGGGCGGCGTCGACGACCCGGCCCCATGACCACGACTCGGCACCGTCGTGGCTGAGTCGCGCGTACAACGTGTCTCTGGCGGTGCCCGCGACCGGACTGGTGTACACGACGCGCTCGACGCCGTTGCGGTCGACGCGGGCGGCCAGGCCGGAGGCGATGCCGGCGTGCGGAGCGATGTTCGTCTCGATGACGGCGCCGGTGAACGTCAGGCCACCGTCGCGACTGCGGGCGACCCCACGGCTGGTGTTGCTCACGCCGCTGGCGAGCCGGGAGTTCAGGATCACCTCTCCCGTGGAGAGTTGGGCGATGCGCGCCTCGTCCAGCCCGAGTCCCGCACTGTCCGGTACGACGCCGCCCCAGGCCCAGGTCCGGCCACCGTCGTCGCTGTAGACGACGCTCACGCTGTAGTCGCGCTCAGCAGCGGGCACGTCGATCGGCCGGCGGTGCCAGACCTCCACGAGAAGGCGGCCGTCCGCGAGCTGGATGCCCCGACCCGGACCGGGCAGGTGGAACGTCCAGCCGTGTTCGTTGCCCGCGAAGAGCTCCGTGAGCTCCACGGGATCACTCCAGCTGAGGCCGTCGTCGGTCGACGTGCGCCGGAACACCTTCGCGGAGTTGCCCTGCGCGTTCAGGGCGTAGAACACGGTGATCCGGCCGGTGCGCAGATCGATCACGGGCGTGGGGTTCGCCCAGGCCCCGCCGTCGTGGTCCTCGAGGAAGGTCGTCGGACCCCAGGTGCGGCCGCCGTCGGTGCTGCGCCGCAGGACCAGGTCCTTCGGGCCGTCGTCCGCGCTCGTCCCCACCCGTGCCTCGCTGAAGGCCAGCACCGTGCCCGCCGGCGTCACGTCCACGGCGTGCACGCGGAAGTCGACCCAGCCGTTCTCACCGCGAGACCACAGGGTCGTCTGCTCGAGCCCGTCGCGGGCGCCGGCAACGCGAGCACCGGCGGACGGGGTGGTCATCGTCACGGCGAGGGCCGCGCCGAGGCCGGCGCCGATGGCCGTGCGCCTGGTGATCCGCGTCGGTGTGCGTCGGTGGCCGGTCATGTCGTCCTTCCCGAACGGGTGCGGGGTTCTGCTACCGAGTCGCCGGGGACCGGAATGCAGTCGAGGTACAGGTGCCGCTTGACTCCGGCGTCGTCGTCGAGCAGTTCCAGCAGCAGGCGAACGGCCTCGCGGCCCATCTGCTCGCGCGGGATGGTGAAGCGCGTCCAGTCGCGCTCCGTGGCGTGCACCAGCGGTGGGTCACCCAGCAGCACCACCGAGAGATCGCCCGGGATCTCGATGCCCGCCTCGGTGGCAGCGTGCTCCACGGCGGAGATCGCGCTGTCGTCCTGGCTGGGCTCCACCAGTACGGCGGTGACTCCCGCGGCCCGCCACTGATCGAGCTCGGCTCCGGTGAGTGCGGTCCCCTCCCCCATCACGTGGACGAGGATCTGGTCGTCCGCGATGCCGGCCTCTTCGAGCCCCCGCCGGAAGCCGGTCTCGCGGTCCTGGGTCCATTCCTTGTCGTCGGCCGCCTTCAGATAGGCGATGCGGCGATGCCCGAGGGCGGCCAGGGACAGCACGACATCGCGGGTGGCACCCACGTAGTCGGCCGCGACGTAGGAGAACTCCTCGCCGGGCACATCACGACGTCCGATGAACACGAACGGAAAGTCCTCGCGCAGCAGCGCCGCCAAGTCGTCCTCACGCAGGTGACGTCCGAGGAGGACGCAGCCGTCGGCCATCTTGAGCTGATTGACGCCGTCGGCGAAGACACGACGCTCGGCACCCGCGGTGACAGCGCTGAACAGCAGCAGGTTGTAGCCGCGTTCAGCGGTCGACTCCTCGATGCCGAGCAGGAAAGGGAAGTAGAAGTCGCGCTGATTCACGGGGAAGACCGGCTCGAACGTGAATACGCCGAGCAGCCGGTTGCGCCCGCCCTTGAGATTGCGCGCGGAGGCGTTCACCGAGTACCCGAGTTCAGCGGCCGCCTCCAGCACCGCTCGCTGCTTCTCCTCGGCCACCTCCGCCATGGCCGGCGCGCCGTTGATGACCACCGACACGGTCGACTGCGACACACCGGCCCGACGGGCGATGTCCATCTGGGTCGGTCGCCGCCGCTGCGCTGCCAAAGCCCCTCCCGATAACTTCCCGATACGTATCGACCAGGTTCGATGGGGATGTTACGCACACATGTCGCGGGCCGTCAAGAGGTCCGGGACGTCGAATCTGGGACGCTCACGCACGGGGGTGAGCCGCACCTCGCCGGCGACGCGGGGCGACGTTCACCGTGTCGCGACAAGGCGTTCGATCCCGCACGCGAGCGGGCATGACAACAGGCATTTCAGATCGAGACTCACTGGGGACCAGCCGATGGACGGACCCGGCTCAATGTCCCGGTCGTCACCGGAGAAGGCCGTCGTCACCGTCTCCACGCAGAGCAGGCGCCGTGTCTCCCGGGGTGATGGGCAGCGCTGAAAATGCCGGCTCCGAATTCGGCCGGAGAATACGGGACGTTTCCGCGACCGGAGTCGGGAGTACGAACGCCGATCGATATTCCGAGTCCGTTCAGGTGAGCCAGGCGCAGTCCGCGATCACCGAATCGGGCGCGACCTTGGTCTCCTCGAACGGCAGCTCGGGCCAGGAACCGGCGTCGGGATGACGCTCGAGCTGGTCCAGTCCGAGTTCTGCACCGGCATCGACGAGGACCGCCTGGAGCTCGGCCACCGGGACGGAACGGACATCGCGGCCGGACAGCGACGCCATGGCAGCGACCGTGCCCGCGGCCTGCCCCTCGGCGATGCAGATCGGGATGACCCGGGCCGACGCGATCGCCTCGTGCGTGGCCGAGATGCACTTGCCGGCCATCAGGAGTCCGTCGACGTCACGCGCGATGAGCGACCCCAGCGGGATGCCGTACGCCCGGACGTTCGTCGAGCTGACCCAGCTTCCGCTCGGCCGGTGGATGTCGATGTGGTAGCCGCCCATGGCGACGTCGTCGTCGTGTCGTGCGCCGGCGATGAGGTCGTCGGCCGTGAGGACGTAGTCGCCCATGATCCGACGCGACTCACGTATCCCGAGCATCGGCGCGATCTCGACGAGATGCGCGCTCGCGCACCCGGGGACGTAGGTCCGGAAGAACCGGATGAGTTCGGGAACCTGCTCGTAGACCCGCGCGTACGCTTCGCTGAGCGAGTCGACGTCGGTGGGATCGAGGCCGAGGACTCGTGTCATCACCACGCTCAGTTCGTTCGGTGTCTCGCGCGTGTGGAGCTTGACGCCGACGATCCGGGTCTGGGGCACGTTCAGGTCGCCGGCCCGACGAGCCTGCTCCACCAGGCCGGCGAAGCCACCGAGAACGTACGTGTCGACCGTCTCGAGCTTCTCCGCCATCTGGGCGAACAGGTGCGGGTAGGGGGCGAGCCACTCGCGATAGTTGAAGGCGGGGTCCTGGCAGGCCTTGCGGAAGGCGTCGTCGTCGATGCCGCCGAGCCGGAACACCAGAGTCGGCGACTGGACGAGCCCGTCGCCCGTCCGGCCCTTCTCCCACGCGACTCCGCCGCACGCCGCGACGTCGCCGTCGCCCGAGCAGTCGATCACCACCCGTCCCGTGATCGTCTCCCGTCCGGACTTGGACTCGACGACGACGCCGGTGATCTGGTCATGGGATCTGACGGTGTCGACGAACACCGCGTGCATGAGGACCATGACGCCGGCCTCGCGCAGCAGCCGGAGTGCGAGGATCTTCCAGTAGTGCGAGTGCACGGCGGCGAGCGAGCCGCATTTCGGGTCGAGGGTGATCGGCGAGGCGTGGCCGGAGCGGCCGAGCGTCTCGACGAACTCGCCGGCCAGGCCCCGGACGACCCGCTGGTAGCTCTGATCGTGGAATCCCAGCCAGGGCAGCGTCGCCGACACTCCGCCGACGAAACCCGACCGCTCCACGAGGAGCGTCCGTGCCCCCGTTCGGCCGGCCGCGAGTGCGGCGGCGATCCCGGCCGCCCCGCCCCCGACGACGACGACGTCCCATTCATCGCTGCGCATCAGTCGACCTCGCGTCAGTAGGGGGCGACACGGGGCCAGGCAAGGTCCACCCCGCGTGCGACGAGTGCTCGCTGGAAATCGGTGCGGCGTGCCGCGGACTGCCGGACGCCGGCCGGTTCGGCACCGCTGGCGAGGCAGAACGCGGCCAGCGCGCCGGCGGCTTCCCCGATGTTCCACTCCACCGGGTGCACGCGATAGCAGCCGTTCGTGATGTGCGTCGTCCCGATGTTCTTGGCGGCGGCGATGAGATTGTCGGCGTCGGGCGACAGAAGCGCGCCCAAGGGGATCTGGAACGGCCAGGCCGCGTCGTACTTCCGCTCGCCGCCGTGCGTCGACGGGTGCAGATCGATCTTGTAGCTTCCGACGCCGACACTGTCCTCGTACTCCCGTGCGCCGGCCGCACCCCGAACCGATGCCGCGATGTCGTTCTGTGTGATGGTCACGAGTGCGCGCAGGCGGCGGCCCTCGCGGATGTAGGGGGCCATGGCCAGGCCGTCCGACGTGCCCATGACATCGCCGCGCAGGCGTAGCCCCGGAAAGCCCGTTCCGCCGTCCGCCCGCGGCGCCTCGGTCTGCAGCCAGTAGAGGAAGCTGAGGCTGAGCTGTCGCGCTCCGTCCAGGTGGGCGGCCGCGGTCTCGGGTTCCACGTCGACGATCGAGCCGGCGACGTAGTCGTTCGCCGAACAGTTGATCAACGTGATGTCGCTGGGTGGCGGTGGGTCGAAGTTCCCGCGGGCCACGAGCCGCCGGAATCGCCAGATGTCCTCGATCGGGCTGTAGTCACCGTTGTCGCCGAACCTTCCCTGCTGACTCGCCGAGACGATGACCGCTGGATCCGTGGCCGGATCGGGGTTCGGGCGCAGCACGCGGCGCGCACGCTCCGCCGGGTCCGCGGACGGCGTCGGCCAGCCGATCTGCGGCGCCGCACGGACGGGTGCGCCCGCGGCCGTCCACCGGTCGTACTGGCGAGGTCGGTCGATCACGTGGTTCTCGCCCGCGACGTGATCCATGGCGAAGCAGACGGTGAACCCCTGCATCATCTGGGGGTCGCCGATCTCCGGCGCATCGGGCTCGCCGGTCTGCGCGGCGGACTCGGTGCCGGTGACGTAGGCGATCCCCGCCATGGGGAGCAACTCCCCCGTCTCGGTCGCGTCGAGCACGTACCGCCCGGTGAGCCATTCCTCCGATCCGTCGGCGGTGCGGAAGCCGACCGCGGTGACCTTGCTCCCGTCGCGGCGGACCTGCTGTGGCGTGAGTTCGGTGCGGATGGCCAGC
This sequence comes from Jiangella endophytica, assembly GCF_003427025.1. Classification (GTDB taxonomy): domain Bacteria; phylum Actinomycetota; class Actinomycetes; order Jiangellales; family Jiangellaceae; genus Jiangella; species Jiangella endophytica. The sequence goes on along the minus strand of NZ_QVAI01000015.1, from coordinate 129,559 downwards.
CTGCTCGAGCGCTGATGCGGCGCGAGCATCGCATGGAGGACGGCGAGCGCGACCCGGGGCTCGTGGCAGAGCACGCTCACCGAGCCGTTCCCCGGGTTGAGGTGCAGCGCCGATCGAGCGGACTCGGCGAGCGGATACCAGGTGCGGTAGTGCTTGCGGACCTCGTCGCGAAAGCGCCGGTAACTCGCGGTCGCGCCGAACTGCTCGATCCATGGATGCTCGTCCGGCGGCACCGCCTGCGAGGTGAACTGGCCGCCGATCCATCGGGTCGCCTCGGTGAGGACGACCGTCGCCCCGGCGTCGGCGGCAGCGAGCGCGGCGGCGACACCGCCCACCCCCGCGCCCACGACCAGCACGTCGGCGTCGACCGGCGTCATGCCGATTCCGCGAGCAGGCCGAGCGCCGTCAGGACCCGGCGGACCTCGTTCGACCCGTCGGTGTCCAGCGGAGGAAGAGCCGTCCCCGCGGTGCCGCCGGCGATGCCGAGCTCGGCCAGGGCCGACTTGAGCGAGCTCAGCCAGAACCCCGACCGATACAGCGCGCACACCTCGTCCAGCTGCGCCTGGAGGACGTCCACGAGTTCGGCGTCGCCGCTCGCGCCGGCCTGGACGAGCCGGGTGGCCAGCTCCGGGACGACGTTGGCGATACCCGGCACGGCCCCGTCGGCCCCCGCGAGGAGGCTGCGGCCGATGAGCGCCTCGGCGCCCTGGAACACCCGGAGTCCCGCGGCGCGGGCCGTCTCGGCCAAGGCGGCGTAGGTGGCCCAGTCTCCGGACGACTCCTTCAGCGCCACGACCGAATCGATCGCGGCGATCTCGCGAAGTGCCCGGGGGGTGATCGGGTGGTGCGTCAGGTGCGGGATGTTGTAGACCACGAGCGGCAGGCTCGTGGCCTCGGCGATCGCGGTGACATGACGAATCACGGCGCCGTCGGTCTCGGCGTCGAAGTACATGGGCGCCATCACGACCAGTGCGTCGACACCGAGGTCTTCGAACTCCTCGCCGGCGCGAACGGCTCGCTCGGTGCTCGTCTCGCCGACACCCGCGAGCACCGGAACGGACCCGGCGACCGCGTGGACGTAGGCCTGGGTGATCGCCCTGGCGACGTCGGGCGCGAGAGTGGGGCCCTCGCCGCAGGACCCGAGCACGAACAGCCCCGACGCACCTCCGGCACGGACGTGAGCGGTGAGCCCCTCGACGGCGTCGATGTCCGGACGACGATCCGGGGTGAGCGGCGAGACGACCGGGGGGATCATCCCCGACAGCTGCGGATTCATGAATGCCCTTCTGATCGAATCACGCCTTCACCGCACCGGCGGTGAGACTTCCGATGAACTGACGCTGCATGACGAGGAGGCAGAGGATGAGCGGCACGATCGAGATGACGGTGCCGGCCGTGATGGCGCCCCACGGCGACTGCTGGACGATGCCGAAGTTCAGCTGCGAGTGCAGGAACGCGAGTCCGATCGGCATGGTGAACTGGTCCGAGTTCGTGAGCATGACCAGTGGCAGCAGGTAGGCGTTCCACGCGTTCAGGAACAGCAGCAGCCCGGCCGCGCCGAGGCCCGGGCGGACCAGGGGCAGGGCGACCGTCCAGAACAGCCGGAACTCGCCGCTCCCGTCCAGCCGTGCCGCGTCGAACAACTCCTCGGGGAGCTGGGAGAAGTACTGCCGCAGGAGGAAGAGGACGAGCGCGTTCGCCGCGAGCGGCAGGATGACCGCGGCCCAGGTGTTGAGCAGGCCGAACTGCCGCATGATCGTGAACTGCGGCAGCACCAGGGCGTACTCGGGTATCGCCAGGCTCGCCAGGACCATGGCGAACAAGACCGAGCGCCCGCGGAATCGGTAGCGGGCGAACCCGAACCCGGCCAGCGCGGCGACGGTCACGCCGAGCAGCGTCGTGAGCAGCGCGATGCCGAACGTGTTGGCCATCCATCGCGGGATCTGCGTGTCGAACGCGGCGACGAAGTTCTCCACGGTCACGCTGGACGGGATCAGCGCGACCTCGCCGAGACGCGTGCTCGGCTTGAGCGAGGAGATGAGCAGCCAGTACAGCGGGAAGGCCGCCACCACCACGATCAGCCCGACGACGGTGCCTCGTCCCAGCCGCTCGGCGATCGACCCCTGTTGCCCCCCGCTGCGCGTGACCTCGCGGCCGGCTACCGGCCTAAGCACGGTCATCACTCCTCAGCAGGCGGCTAGCGACGACGGTGCTGACGATGATCGCGAACGCCAGGACCACGGAGGCGGCCGCGCCCTTGCCGAGGTCGAACTGCTCGAACGACGCCCCGAAGATGTACATGACGGCCGTGAGCGTCGACCGGGCCGGCCCGCCGTCGGTCAGCACCTGGACCTCCGCGAACAACTCCCAGGCCGCGATGCTCGACGCGACGAGCACGAACAGGGTGACCGGCTTCAGCAGCGGAAACGTCACATGCCGGAAGCGTTGCCAGGCCCCGGCGCCGTCGAGCTGCGCGGCCTCGTAGAACTCGTCCGGGATCGATTGGAGTCCGGCGAAGAGGATCACCGCGTAGTAGCCCAGCACCCGCCAGATCCGCAACGCGATGATCGACCAGGGCGCCAGGTCGGCGTCGGTGAGGAACGGAACCGGGCCGAGCCCGATCAGGTCGAGGACGCCGTTCACGAATCCGACGCGTTCGTTGTAGAGCAGGTCGAAGACGAGCGCGACGGCGATCAACGACATGGTGATCGGGACGAAGATCACCACCTGCACGACGTTGGCCGTCCGTCGCCGCAGTTGTTTGAGGAGCACGGCGACGAACAGGCACAACGGGAGCAGCGCCAGGAGGAACCCGACGAGCATGTAGAGCGTGTTGCCCATCGCCTGGCCGAACAGCGGGTCGCCCAACACCGTCGCGAACTTGTCGAACCCGACGAACTCGGGCGACTGCCCGAGCGGCCAGTCCACGAAGGCGATGCCCAGCGCCAGCAGTACCGACCCGGCGCCGAACGGGATGAACAACAGGAAGAACGGCGCGATGAACAGGTAGGGCGTCGAGGCGGGGTACTTCCGGCTCGCACGACGGGCGATCGTCGTCACAGCCCGCTGAGCTCCGCGACGATCTGCGCGACGGCCTCGTCGGGGGTGAGGTCACCCGCGTAGGCCTGGTCGACCGCGGCCGTGATGGCCGCCTCGGTCTCCGGCCAGTGGAAGAAGTGGAACTCCGGGTAGGGCACGCTCGCCAGCTCCTGGCGAACGTTCTGCCCGCCGAAGTAGGGGTCCTCGATGTCGAGGTCGATCTCCTCGGCGGCAGGCTGGTACGAGACGAGGCCCAGGGTGTCGGACTGCGCCTGAAGGCCCTCGGGCTCGAGCCACCACATGATGAAGTCGCGCGCCCCCTGGGGATTGTCGGCGCCGTCGAGCCCGGCGTAGAGGCTGCCGCCGAAGACACCGGTGCGCTGCTCGTCGCCCTCGGACCACGTCGGCCAGGTCACCAGTCGCCACTGGCCGGACTGCTCCGGCACGTTCTCCTGCAGGCTGGTGCTCCCGACCCCGAAGTTCATCGTCCAGCCGACGATCTCCTCGCTGCGGATCGCGTCCCAATAGGTCGCGTCGGTCCAGACCCCGTGATAAACGAGGCCCTCCTGGTCGAGATCGACCATGAACTCCAGCGTCTCCGTCGCGAGGTCCTCGTCGACGGAGAGCTCGCCGTCCTCGTTCCACCAGGTGCCGCCACGCGAGTTGAAGAACGCGTTGAACATGTTGGCGCCGTTGGTGCCCGGCGGCTGCACGAACAGGTACTGCGTCCCGCCGGACGCCGCGTCGAGGTCGCGAGCGATCGCGACGACGTCGTCCCAGGTCGGGTTCTCCGGGACCGCGAGACCGTGCTCGGCGAGGGCGGCCTGGTTCACCCAGAGGCCCATGTTGCCCGGCCCCATGGTGAACGAGTTGATCTCGCCGTTCCCGCCGACGAGGATCCCCTCGGCGAAGTCGTCCTCCATCGGACCGAGTTCCTCGGAGAGGTCCAGGAACTGACCGGTGGAGAACAGTCCGCCGGACTCGCGCAACGGGAGCTGGACGACGTCCGGCAGGTCGTCCCCGCCTTGGAGGGCGACGACGAGGCGCTGGGTCACGTCCGCGATCGGGATCTCCACGATCTCGACGTCGTACTGCGGGAACGCGGTGGCGAAGTCGTCCTCGATGACCGGCGGAGCGGAGCTGGAGAAGACCCAGATCTCCAGGTCGTCGACGTTCCCCTCGTCGCCGGTCGATCCGGCGTCATCGGAGCCACAGGCGGCTGCCGCCACGACGGCGGCGACAGCACCACACATCAGAGCCCTGCGTGTCCAACCGCGATTCATTGCTCCTCCTTGAGCTGGCGCCGTGTCCGCGTCGAGGCCAGCGGTCAGAGGCGCGTGCGAATGTTCTCGAAGTGCCGGGTCATCGCCGCGACCTCGCCGTCCTGCGCGGTGAGGGCGTCGACGATGTCCAGATGCATCTGAGCGAGTTCGGCCGGCGTCGAAGGCTCGGCGACCGTCGCGCTGTGCAGCCGGTGGAAGATGTCCCAGAAGAGATCGATCATCTGGGTGACCAGCGGATTGTCCAGCGGCTCGTACAGCCGGCGATGGAACTGCCGATCGAGTGCCGCGCGGTCGTCCGGCGTGCTGTCAGCTGCGGCCATCGCGGTCGCGATGCCCCGCAGCTCCTCGAGGTCTCGCCGCCGGATCCATTCCGACGCGCGAGAGATCAGCCCCTCCTCGAGACCGGCGCGCAGCTCGAGGAGGTTCATCAGATCGCGCCCCTCGAGCTGGAAGGCGTACGGCAGGTTCTCGAGGATCGGCGCGAACGAGAACGGTTCGACGAAGGTGCCGCCACCGTGGAGCGTGCGCAGGACGCCGACCGTCTCGAGTCCCTTGATCGCCTCCCGCAACGACAGGCGGCCGATGCCGAACACCTCAGCCAGATCCGCCTCGGGAGGCAACTGGTCGCCGGCGCGCAACCCGCGCTCGGCGATGTAGGCGCGCAGCTTCACCTGCGCTTCGCGGTACTTGGGCAGTGCGGACATGAGGCCCCTCGATCTCGTCGGACAACAGAAGACTAGAACAAGAAATCAGATGACTCAAGGATCTAGTCGTTATTGCTCTGATGAATCTCTCCCTCATATGATGACGTGCTGTCATCCTGCGAGCGCACGACTCGACGACGAGCGGCGCCGAGGCGCGGCACCCGTGCCGGCGCACGGCGGGCTCAGAAGGGATCCCCCATGAAACGACGGATCTTCCTCACCGGAGCGGCGGCCGGCCTCGGCGCCGCATTCCTCCCGGACGTCACGCGTCCGGTGCGTGCCCAGGCCCAGACGGGTGGGACGTTCCAGGACATCGGCCAGATCTCGGCCGGCAACCACCAGCTCCCCACCGTCATCGCGACCGGGGGCAACGCGCTGACGATGGTGGCGCAGCACCGCTACCCGGTGACGCCGGGCGTGAACGTCGACAAGGGCGCCGCCGACATCGTCACCTTCAGGAGCGTGGACGGCGGCCGCACCTGGGCCCCGGCGGGGACCCTCCACGAGGCCGGCGGGGCCACGGGAGACTGCGGGTACGCGAGTGTCGTGACGATGATCGACGGCCGCCTCACCGCTCTCTACACGGCCGGCCCGCAGAACTGGGAGCCGGCCGACCTCGCCCTGCACCGCCGCACGAGCGACGACGGCGGGCAGACCTGGTCCGAGGTGTCGTACCCGTCGGTCGCGAGCGATCACGCCAACGGCCTGCCCACCAACGGCGGCAAGGGTTTCACGTTGCCGAACGGCCGGGTCGTCGTCCCCGGACGGATGTGCCTGCTCTACAGCGACGACGGCGGGGACAGCTGGACGGCGACACCCGAATTCGCCGAGACCGTCGAGACGAAGGCCCAGCCCGCCAGGGAGGGCATGACCGCCCTCGTCCCCTGGCGAACACGTGACCGGGTCGGCCGCATGGGGCGGGTGCGCGTCACGAATCAGTACAAGTACCGCGGCACGGTCGTGCACGAGTTCGGCGCCGACACCAACCTCGGCTTCGTCCGCTACGACCACCGCACCCTGCTGATGTCGGTCACCAGGTCCAACCAGCTCTACGTCCGGCGAAGCGTCGACGAGGGCCGGACCTGGACCGACGAGAAGCTCATCACCGCCAGCGCACCGAGCGCCCGCTACTCCGACATCGCCGTGACCGACGACGGCACCATCGTCATCGCCTACATGAGCAACAAGCGCGACGTCGCGAACGCCGCCCCGCTGCACGTCGTCCGCTTCACGCTCGACTGGCTGACGGGCTGACCCCAGCCGCGGTGCACGGGTGACCCCGCCGTGCGTGGGGTCACCCGTGTGGCGCGGACGGTTCGCCGCGATCAGCTCACTCGGTGACCACGAGCTCGCTGATCTGCACATTGCGCGCCGGCCGCACCGGATCCCAGGTATCTGTGATCCGCAGTCGCAGATACCGGGCGGCGACCGGAGCGAACGTGGTGGTGCCACCGGCGGCGGGGTGATCGGCGACGGCGACGGACTGCCAGGACACACCGTCGCCCGAGACCTCGATGGTGTAGTCGCGAGGCCCGAGCTGCGACGCGCCGTCGGCTCGCCCGGCGACGGTCACCGTACTGAACGTCACCGGCGCGCCGAAGTCGAGCCCGAAGGTGGACGGGCTCTCGGGAGTCGGCCCGAGTCCCGCGGTCTTCCCCCACGACGCGTAGTACGACGTCGGCGAGCCGTCCACGGCCAGGTGCTCCGGGAAGCGGTCCTGGGCCGTGGTGGTCTCGGGCATGATCCTCGGGTATCGCGTCAGCTGGGTGTTGAGCGCGAGGTTCGTCGAGTGGGTCAGTGTCAGGTTCGCCGTCGCCTCCAGGCCGTCGTCGGCACGCGCGGTCACCGCGAGAGTGCTCGTGCCGGACTCGAGGCCGGCGTTGCGCACGGCGACGGGAACCGTCACGGAGCCGCCGGCCGGAATGGACGTGGCGACCCCCGGAGCCGTCGCGGTGACACCGTCCGCGCCGGTGGCGGTGAGCGTGGCGCTGACCGGACGGCCGGACGCATTGGTCACCAGCATCTCCGCCTCGTTGTAGCCGCCGTCGGCGACGGGCAGCGAGCGCTGCTGCGCCTCGACCGTCAGCACCGGGGCGGTGGCGGCGTACGGCGTGATGATCACCGGGCCGAGCAGTCCGTAGTCCATGCGTTCCCGGTCCCCGGTCTCGGTGCCGGGCGCGACTCTGACCGCGTTGAGCAGGGTCGACGCGACCCGCACCGTGATCGTGTTGTCGCCGGGACGTAGCCGGTCGCCGATGTCGACGTGGCCCGGGTCCATCTGGTTGACCGGCGGCAGCTCCCGGCCGTTGACGCTCACGCGGACCGTGTCGACGGCGGTGCCGAGATCGAGGTAGGCGCCGGTGACGCTCTCCCAGTCCGGGTCGAGCCGGAACTCGGCGGTGTAGGTGCCGATGCCCGCGACATCGGCCAGGTCCGGGCCGAGGTCGGACCAGGGCGGCAGCGCACCGTCCTCGGCGGCCGTGACGTCCACCGGCCCGATCGCCGTGTGTGCCGTGTCGCCGGGCAGGCCGCTCGGGCCCGGGGTCCAGCTGTCGACACTGAGCGACCAGTCCGTGAGCCGCAACGGCTGCGGCGCGGGGCCGGACGCTGCCGCGGGCGCCTCGTCGCGCGGCGTGACGCCGCGGAAGGTGGCGTCGCGACGCGGCGTGACGGCGATGATCTCGGCGTCATGGCCGGCCAGCCGCACGTCGACGGTGACGGTGCCCTGGCCCCTGCGGTAGTCCGAGATCGGGGTGATCTCGCCGGTCCAGGTGTCCAGCCGGTACGGCGTGCCCTCGCCGGTCAGGGTCACGGTCTGCGCCGTGGCGGTGGAGTGCTGGTTGAACAGGTAGTAGTAGTCGACGCCTTCGGCGCGGCGGCGCACGTCGAGGATCGCATCGGACGGCGTCGTGTGCGCGGCGGCCGCCGAGACGCCGGCGCGCTCCAGGGCCGCGGGCACGGCGCTCTCGTCGTCGACGCGAATGACGCCGGGCTGCCGGACCAGCTCGGCGATGACGGCGCGCAGGCGGACGTCCTGGTCGGGCCGGTAGCCGGGCGTGGTCCTGGGCAGGTCGCCCAGGATCACCACCGGCAGTCCACGCCGGACGTATCGCAGGAGGTCGTGGGCGGTGTCGAGCGGCATGGTCGTCTGGTCGTTGAGCAACAGGGCGTGGTAGGCCGAGGCGTCGGGGAAGAGCACGCCATTGCGGACCTTCGCGCCCTCGTCCCGCAACTGCGCCGGGCTCACGTACTCGTAGGTGTAGCCGGCGGCGGCGAGCGCGGACGAGCTGGGGATCAGCGTGGTTCCCGACATGCCGGTCAGGCCGAGGCCCAGGTCATGACGGTAGACGGCCAGGTCGAACGCCGGTTTGCCCTGGCGCAGCACCAGGTGCATGCGGGCCAGGTGGTCGTTCACCTGCCGATAGTCGGCCCAGCTCGGATCGCCCTTGGCACCGAACGCCGCGGAATAGGACGCGTTGCCGCCGTAGCTCATGCCCGGCCACAGCGTTTGCGGGCCATGGCCCGCCACACCGCGGCTGAGATAGGGGAAGCCGTGCCAGACGATCTGATTGACGCCTCCGGCGAAGCCCCGGTACACGGCCTGCAGGTTCGACTGGTCGGTCGCCTCGCCCACGGTGGCCCCCCAGATGTGCCCCCGGAACGCGCAGCACTCGTCGGAGACGACCGGCGCGCCCGAGAGGTGCGCGCCGGAGGCGATGACCTTGTAGTTCTGCACGTTGCTGTGGGCGCTGTCGTTCCGGCCGAAGGCCAGCGACTCCCCTTCGGGAACGTCGACGTGACCGGCCGCCTCGGAGGTGTCGATGGCTTCCCCGTAGGGCTGGACGCGGGTCTTCATCTGGTGCCCGTGCGCCCATTCGCGCAGCACGTCGAGCCGGTGGTCGATGTACAGGTCGCTCAAGGTCTGCCGGTAGTCGTGGCGCACGCGGTCACCCACACCGCCGGCGAAGTCGAAGAACGGCTCGCCCGGGAATCGTCCCGGCAGGCCGCCCTGTGCACCGGCTCCGGCGAGCGCCGGCAGCAGGCCGATCGGCGCATAGCCTCGGCGCGTGGTCCATTCCTCGACGAAGTCCGTGGTCCACTTCTGGCCGCCCAGCTCCAACGAGTCCTCGAAGAGCTCGGTGGTGCCCATCTCGTCCAGCAGCGATCGCACGTCCGGGGTCAGGATGGCGTCGTCGTAGAAGTCGGTACTCGCCCTGGCGCCCGCCTCGCTCAACGTGTCGAGCGAGTAGTTGTCGACCGTGGCGGTATAGCCGGACAGCAGGTGTCCGTTCGGGGTCTGGTAGAAGGCCATCAGCACGAAGGTGCTCTCGGTGTCGCCCGCGACGTCGATGCTCAGGTTGCCGGCCGCGTCCACCTGCGCGGTGACATCGACGACGCTGGACCGATCGAGCAACCGGCGCGACGGCTGACTCGCGCAGTCGGGATCCTCGCACCTCGCCACCAGCGCCGCGACGAGCGTCGTGTGCCCACCGTCCGGCGGTGCGGTGTCGTAGTTGGTGGGCAACGGCCCGGATCGTGACGCACCGCCGACGAGGAACTCGTGCGAGAAGACCAGTTTCTGAGCCGCGCGCGGATCGTTCACGTCCGAGACGGTCGGCACGGTCGTCGGCCAGCGCGGGCCGATGGAGAGGTCGAGGCTCAATCCGTTCGCCTGGGCCGCCGAGAGCATCGTCTCGACCTTGTCCGCCCAGAGTTCCGTTCCCCAGCCGTACGTGCTGAGGTGCGGGTTGTCGTAGTGGCCCGGACCGTTCGAGCGCTGCAGACTGACCTCTGCCCCGCCCGCGCCGATCTCCTTCAGCTGCTCCAGCTCGGCGATGAGCTGCTGGTCGTCGGTGAACGCCAGCGGCTGCCACCAGCGGTACTTCGGCCGGACCTCGTTCGGCGGATCGGCGAAGGTGTCCTGAGTGAGCAGCGGCGCAGCGGCCGGCGAGCCCTCAGGCGACACCGCGGGCGTGGCGGTCACACGACGGTCTCCGAAGACCTGCATCGCGGTGATCACCGTGATCACTGCCAACAGGCAGGCGACGGCGCGTAGGCGCCGTCTCGAGCGCGGGTGGGCGGGAGGCATCGGTTCGCTCCAATCACATCGCTGGAACTGGGCATGGCGCTGACCACTCACCCCTCTGGCGAAGGCCGCCGAGGTGAGTGGTCCAGCTCGGCCGGGCGGCGTCCTGGTGCCGCGTGCATCGACGAGCGCCCCTCGTTCCGGGCACCGCGATGCCCCGTGACCTGCTCGGGGACGGGCTTCACTCCAGGTCTTGACCGTTGAGGCACCGGCTTCTACTGTCTCGGACATCTGATGAATCTTCAAGACTTCGGATGCCATTGGTCTAGAACTCTGATGACTTGACTCGTGGCCGACGCATCATCGACCGGTGGTCATCCGGCCGCCTGGACGTTCGAGAAGGGACAGCCGCCGCGATGGACGACACGAACCCGACCCGACGGGCCTTCATCGGCGCGACGGCGGCATCCGCCGCGGCCGCCGCACTCCTCGGTCACGCGAGCCTCGCGTCCGCCGGCCGACCCGGGCAGCCGGCCCGCCGCACTCGCGTCAGCGTCGGTGTGCACCATGGCGCCCCGGCGATCATGCTCGGTGATCAGCCGCTTCCGGCGATCGCGTACATGACCTATCTCCCGCACCGGGGCCGGTACGACGACTTCGCCGGCGCCGGATATGGCGTCTACAGCGTGGCCTGCTACCTCGGCGATCGGGGGATCAACTCCACCAGCGGGATCAGGCCGTTCCGGCCCGGCATCTGGGTGGGGCCGGGCGAGTACGACTTCTCCGCGGTGGATGCCGACCTCGCGCGCGTGGTCGAGGCGCGGCCGGACGCACTCGTTCTGCTGAGGGTCAACCTCGATGTGCCCGCATGGTGGGAATCGCTCCACCCGGGCGAGCTCAGCGTGTCCGCGGACGGCGGCACACTGCGGCAGTCGTTCAGCTCGAACGTCTGGAAGGACCAGGCCGGGCAGACCCTCCTGGCGCTCATCCGGCACATCGCCGCGTCGCCGTACGCCGACAACCTCATCGCTTACCACCTGGGGGCGGGGCAGACCGAGGAGTGGATGTACCACGGCAACCGGGACCGGCTGCCCGACTACAGCGAGCCGCACCAGCGCGCCTTTCGCGCCTGGCTCCGCCGGACCTACACGTCAGACGCGACGTTGCGGGCCGCCTGGAACGACGCCGCCGTGTCGCTCGACACCGCCGCCGTTCCGGACGCGGCCGCACGCACCGGCGATCCGGCGAGACTCTTCCGCGACCCGGACACCGAGCAGCAGGTCATCGACTACTACCGGTTCCACTCGTACGCGGCCGCCGACGCGGTGGTCCACTTCTGCCGGACGGTCAAGGAGGAGGTCGGCGACTCCGCGCTCGCCGGCGCGTTCTACGGGTACGTCCTCGAGACCACCCACGTCGATGTAGGGCAGCATGCGCTCTACCACGTCCTCACGTCGCCCCACGTCGAGTTCCTCGCCAGCCCGAGCAGCTACCTGCGCCGTCAGGCGGGCCACGACTGGCCCTACTTCGGCCTCACCGACTCCGTGGCCCTGCACGGCAAGCTGTGGATGAACGAGGCCGATACCAGGACCCACCTGACGGAGGGCCTCTCGGTCGTCGCGCCGGAGATCAACCCCACCGGCTCGGAACCCGGCCCTTACGACACCTCGCTCTGGCTCGGCCCGGACGACCCGCGCATCACGATGTCACTGCTGAGGAACAACCTCGCCCGCGCGATCACCAACAACGCCGGGTTGTGGTGGTTCGACATGTGGGGCGGCTGGTACGACGACCCCGCCGTCATGGAGTTCATGGCCGTCGCCCGCACGCTCGTCGACGAGTCGCTCCGGGGCGACCGTCGCTCGACGGCCGACGTGGCGGTGTTCGTCGACGAGGCCAGCATGGCCCACTTCGGCTACAGCCGGAACCACAACCAGCAGTTCCTCTACGGTCAACGGCTCGAACTCGGCGCCATGGGCACGCCGTACGACATCTTCCAGTTCCGGGATCTGCTCGACGAGCGAACGCACCACTACTCGCTCTACGTCCTCCCCAACGCGATCAAGGTCGACCGCGAGCTGCGCCGGGTGATCCGCCGGCTGCGAGATCGTGGCAAGAGCTTCGTGTGGGGTCACGGGGCGGGCTGGTTCGGCGACGGCAACACGCCCGGTGCCGCGGGCGTGACCGACCTCACCGGCGTCGAGATGACGACCACCGAGCAGCAGGCACACCTGCGGGTGACGACCGTCGAGAGTGCGTCAGCGGCTCTCGCCGGCATCGCGCCGGGGACGACGTTCGGCACGACGAGCGCCGTTGGTGCTCCGCTGGTCCATCCGACCGGTGGCAACGGCGAACTGCTGGCCACTGTCGAGGGAACGCCGACACCGGGCGTCGTGCGGGTCGAGCACAGGCGCGGCGGTCACTCGACGTACTCGGTGGCGCCCAGGATCCCGGCCCGATTCCTTCGCAATGCGGCGAAGGAGGCCGGCGCGCATGTCTACGTCGACAACGACGACGTCGTCTACGCCAACCGCCGATTCGTCGCCCTGCACGCGATCTCTGACGGTCCGCGCACCATCCACCTGCCCACGAGGGCCACGACCGTCACCGACGCCTTCGGCGGCAGCCACGAACCGATCGCACGCCACACCGACACGGTCACGCTCCAGTGCCGGCAACACGAGACCTACCTGCTGCGTCTCGAGTCGTAGCCGGCAGTCGATCCGCCGTGGCGGCCCGGTGAACCGGCGCCGGGCCGCCACGGCGGCGGGTGTCACCGCGTGATCCGGTCCAGCGGGAGGTGGAGCACGGGCTCGGCGCCGGCCGGCGCGTTGCCGGCGGCCAGCGCCGCGATCTCGGCGGCGCCGAGTGCCTGGTCGAACATCCACACGTCGTCGACGGCGCCGTCCAGCGGGTTGTTGATGCCGTCGACGCGGGCACCGATCCTGATGCCGGTGAGCGGGCCGGCCGACACCGGCCCGGCGACCGGCGCGGACGACGCCTGCGGCACGCCGTCGACGTAGATCGTCACGGCTTCGTCGCTGCGGGTGAGGGCGACATGGTGCCACCGGCCGTCGGTGTAGTCGCCCGCCGCGGCCACGAACGTGTTCTCCGTGCCCGTGTTGACGTGGGCCCGGATCCGGCCGAGGTCCGGCTCCAGCCGGATCCACCACTTCGGGTCGACGTCGCGGTTGGAGTACGCCCACGCGATCGTCTGCAGGGCGGTGCTGCCGGTACGGAACCAGGCCGCGGCCGTGAACGGGCCGTCGCCGAACTCGAGGGCCGGGTCGACCGGGGTCTCGAGGTAGTCGCCGGCCAGCTCCAGACCCGAGCCGACGACGCCGCCGACCCGCCGGGGTGCGCCGCTGACCATGGCGTCGAGCCCGCTGCCGGACACGTCCGGGGTGGTCGCGGGCGGCGGCTCGGGAGTGTCCAGCGTCGGCACGATCACCCGGGCGAAGGTGATCCGCTGGTGATAGGTCTGCTCCGGGCGCTCGTGCAGCCGGTCGCCGGTCTCGTAGAGCACGCCGAGCATGCGCGCACGGCCGTGGCCGTCGATCTGCACGAGGTCGGAGTAGCCCGCCGGCCCCTCACTGACGACCGGGCCGCGGACCCAGCTGCCGGCGTCGTCGAAGCTGGACCACAGCGTCAGGTTCTCGCGCGCCGTCCGATGCCCGGGCGCGGCGAACACGAGCCGCTCGCGCCGGTCGGCCTCGCGCGACAGGCCCAGGATCGAACCCTGGACGACCGGCGCGACGAGGTCCGGGATCTCCTCGTACGGCCCGTCGAAGCTGGCCCCGCCATCGACGCTGCTGGTGCCGGCCCGGGCGCCGACGCTGGTCCCGTTCTGGTCGCGGGCGTTGAAGTACACGGTTCCGTCGCTCAGTTCCACGACGGTGTTCTCGTTCGGGTTCACCACCCCGTCGGGGACGGAGTCGACCCCGCCGAGGTGCCAGGTGGTTCCGCCGTCGTCGCTGTACAGCGAGTGCGCGCCGAACAGCCGGTCGTCCGTGCACGACAGGCTGGAGCCCGGCGGCGGCGCGACCGAGTGGTTGCCCGGTATGACGAGCCGGCCGGCGTGCTCGCCCTGGGTGATCTGGATCCCGTGCCCCGGGCCGCCGACGAAGTGCCGCCAGTCGGCCGGCTTGACGTCGGCGGTGATCTCCACCGGATCGGACCAGCTGGCGCCGTGGTCGTCGCTGTAGAGGACGAACGACCGGCGGGTCTGCTCGGCGTCCGCGCGCCCGCAGCGGATGTCGTTGCCCGACACGTCGCCACCGGCGCGGGTGACGTTGAGGACGATGCGCCCGGTCCGCTCGTCGACGATCGGGACGGGGTTGCCGAACTTGTTCCCCCCGTCGTCGGCGACCACCTGCAGCGGTCCCCAGGTCGCGCCGCCGTCGGCCGAGCGCTTGAGGACCAGGTCGATGTTCCCGTCGTCGCCGGGGTCGTCGACGCGGCCCTCGGCGAACGCCAGCAGGGTGCCGTCCTGAGCCTGGACGACGGCGGGGATGCGGAAGGTGTGATAGCCGTCCTCTCCCCGGCTGAAGACCGTGGTCTGCTCGATCGCTCGTGCCGGCGCGGCCTCGGCCGCCGCGGGCGACCAGGCCGTGCCGGACGGACCGGGAACGGCCGCCAGGGCGAGACCGGCCAGGCCGGTCAGCGCGAGCAGCCGGGTTCTGCGACGTGTCGTCGACGACATCGTGCTCCTTCTCTCGATGGATGAGGCAGTGCGTCAGAAGAACTGCCAGGTGCCGCGCGGCGGCCGCTGGCCGACTCCCGGCCGCGACCAGTCGCAGACACCCGACGGGAAGGTGGCCAGTAGCCGGCTGCGCTCGGTCTTGGTCAGGCCGACCGCGTAGTCGCTCCACTCGACCTCCTTGCGGCGGCACGCCACCACGTCGTCGGTGAGCGGGGCGCCGGCGACCAGCCGTGGGGTGGAGAAGGCGGGGTACAGCCGGCCGCACTCACCGGCGTTGTCCGCGGTGATCGGCTGGACGATCCTGCGCGGCTGGGCGTCGCGGCTCCAGCAGGCGTCGGCGAGCTCCGCCGGCCTGTTCCGGACCACCCGCTCGTGCGCGGGCAGTGCCGAGTCGTCGCCGGCCAGTGCGGTCAGCCACTGGTCCATGCTGCTCAGCGCGTACCGGAGGGTGGGACTGTTCAGGCTGAACCCTCCGTACCGGCTGTCCTCGACCAGGAAGACCTGGTTGTCCGCATCGCCGTTCGCCGCCTCCAGCCGCGCCCGGGTGGCGAAGCCGTGCGTCGCCATGTGGATGTCGCCGTTCGTCGCGTCCTCCGAGTACGCGCGATAGTCGATGATCGGCGTCGCGGCCAGGCCCAGTCCGCCGGACAGGATGCGCCCGGTGTCGTACGCGGCGCGCGTGGCGATGGGGTCGGCGACGGTGCGCCGCGCGGTCGGCCGGGCGTCCGCGTCCAGGCCCCCGATGCCCTCGTTGAGATCGAGGAACTGCTCCACGGTGATCGCGCCGGAGTTGAGCGCGACCAGCCCGTACTGCACCCCGACGTTGTCCAGCGGCCGCCGGGCGAACCCGGTGACCGGGTCGCGTCCGTACACGTTGACGGTGTGGTCGTAGACGTCCCCTCGCGCACCGCCGGGGTTGGTGTCCGCGTCGTAGCGCAGCGCGGCGGGCAGTTCCGCGGGGAACTCGGCGGCCGGGTCCAGCCGGTTCGCGCCGTCGCTGAGGTTGCCGATGCTCTGCCACCGCAGGAAGCCGGCGATCTGACGCTGCTGCTCCTGGCTGAACTCTGCCGGCGCGACCTCGGTGAAGTAGTGCTCCAGCAGCCGGGCGTCGAACAGGGTGAGGTTGGTCGCCGACGCGACGTCGGGAAAGCTGCGCCCGACCACGATGCCGTCGAGCAGGCCCGGGTAGTTGTCGGCGATCTGGTGGCTCTGGTAGGAGCCGCCCGAGGAGCCCCAGCCGATGGTGAACAGCGGCTCGCCGTGGCGTTCGACGAAGCGTTCCTTGACCATCATCATCGTCTCGGCGGCCAGCAGGTCGTTGCAGTTGTTGCCGAAGACGTTCAGCGACGCCGACGCGACCGCGTAGCCGCGGCCCAGCATCCACGGGTCCAGGACGCCGCCGGTGTCCGTGCCCTGGGTGTACCAGCCGCGCCGGCAGCCGCCGCCGAACGTGTAGATCAACCGGTCGTTCCAGCCGGGGCCGCGGCGGTCGAACGCGGGGTCCGGCGCGGCCGGGTCGTGCAGCACCGAGATCTGGTAGATCGCCCGGTTGAGCGTGCCGGTCTCGATCCGGATCAGGAACGGGACGGTGTCGCCGGTGAGGGTGGTCGTCCAGGCGAGGTCGGCGGGCCGCGTGGACGGATCGGGCAGCGGCCTCGTCTGCCCGGCGGTCGTGCGGTACGCGTAGTCGACCCGGGTGGCGGCCGAACAGTCGTCGTCGAGCGGGGCACCGAGTGTCGCGCCGCCGACCAGCCGGAACAGGTCGGTCGTGCAGGTGTACGGCGTCTGCTGCGGGCCGCTGATCACCGGGCCGGTGGCCGGGTGGTTCGTCACCACGAGCTGGTCGCGCTGCTGCCCGGCGGAAGCGACGAGGCGGTTCCGGCCGGGCCGCAGCCCGTCGACCAGGCCGGTGAGCGTGTGCGTGGCGGTGTCGGCGCGGAACGACCCGGTGACGTCGGCGCCGTCGAGGGTGAGCCGCACGTCGTCCAGCGGGGTGTCGTCCGGCACCTCGGCGGCGACCAGCACGTCGCCGGCGGTGACGAGCTCGGCCCGCGCCGACAGCGGCACGAGTCGCAGCTCGTCCGCCGCCGCGGCCGTCGCCGGCCCGCCCGGTTGCGCGGTGAGCACCGACGCGAGCACGGCGGCAGAGCCGATCGCGGCCAGTGCGGACCGGTGTCTCATCGGCGGCCTCCAGGCTCCGCGACCGCGTAGACCGAGAACTCGGCCAGCTGGGTGTTGAGACCGGGGCTGCTCGGATACCACCCCTGGGTGATGTGCAGCCGCACGTGGCGCGCCTGCGTCGGCGTGACCGCCGTGATGTTGAGGGCGCTGGACATCGGCGCATCCGTCACGGACGCCACGGTCGTCCACCGTTCGCCGTCCAGGGACGTCTGCACGTCGTAGGTCCGCGGCGCCCAGTTGCCACGTCCACTCGTCCCCACCGACCGCACCACGGCCGGAAGCCCGAGGTCCACGGCGACGAACTGGGGCCGCTCGGCGGTGGGCGCCTCTCCTGGCGTCTGACCGTTCGACGCCCAGAACGTCGACGTCTGCCCGTCGTTCAGGAACGACGGCGGACGCTGATACTGATAGCTCGATGCCCAGACGCTCGGGTACGGGCTCCCGGTCGTGTTGAGCGCCAGGTTGCCGGAATGGCGCAGCGCCACGTGCGCCTGTCCGCGGGCCCCGTTGGACGCCGCGACATCGATCAGCAGATCGGACGAGCCGGCCTCGTTCCCGCCGCTCAGGCTCACCGTCGTCGTCACCGCCGCCCGTGCCGGGACCGGCAGCCGCCGTCGCTCCGGTGCGGCGTCGACGCCGTCGCCGGCCGTCACGTCGACCGACACCACGACCGGCCGGGGCGAGTGGTTGACGATGCGGACGCGCGACCGGTTGGCGCCGCCGGCCGCCAGCGGCAGCTCGCGTTCGAGCGCCTCGACGGTCAGGGTGGGCTGCCGTGCGTCGACCGGGGTCAGCCGCACCGGGCCGAGCAGCCCGTAGTCCATGCGCGCACGGCCGGCCGCGCCGGTGCCCGGCGCCACCCGGACGGCGTTGAGCAGTGTCGACGCGACGCGCACCGTCATCGTGTTCTCGCCCGCCCGCAGCAGGTGGCCCACCTCGACGTGCCGAAGGTCCTGCGGGTCGAGCGCCGGGATCCTGGTCCCGTTCACGGTGACGGTCGCGGTGTCGACGACCTCGCCCAGGTCGAGCTGGGCCGTGCGCACGCCGGCCCACGAATCGTCCAGGGTGAACGTCGACGTGTAGGTCCCGACGCCGGACACATCGCCGAGGTCGACGTCGTAGCCCGTCGCCGGGGTGACGGCCGACCACGGCGGCAGCGCTCCGTGGTCGCCGGCGACCAGTGGCGTCACCGGGAGCTGCGTCCGGCCGGTGTCGCCCGGCAGCCCGGACTCGCCGCGGCTCCAGCTCTCGACCTGGAGAGTCCAGTCGTCCAGGACCACCGGGCCGAGCCCGTCGTTGCGGGCGTCGACGGGACCGGCGCCGGCGTCGGCCGGCGGGCGGAACGTCTCGTCGTCGCGCGTGGTCAACGCGATGACCCGGGTGTCGGCGGGTTCGAGGGCGACGTCGACGACCACGCCGTCAGCCGTCCGCCGGTAGTCGGTGAGCGGGGTGATCTCGCCGGTCCACGTGTCCAGCTCGTACGGCCGGCCGTCGCCGCTGAGCGTCACCTGCTGCTCGGTCGCCCACGATCGCTGGTTGAACAGGTAGTAGTAGTCGGCGACCGGGTCGGTGCGGCGCACGCTCAGCACGTCGGCAGAGGCGGTGGCGGGCGCGGCGGCCGGGCTCACGCCGAGACCGGCGAGCAGGTCCGGCACCGCGGCGAGGTCGGCGACCCGGTGCACGGCGGGCTGCTCGGTCAGCTCGGTCAGCACGCGACGCAGTTCGGCGTCCTGCGCCGCCGCGTCGCGGAAGCCCGGCGTCGCCGAGGGGAGGTCGCCCACGACGACGACCGGCAGGCCGTCCTCGGCCAGGTCGAGCAGGCGGCGCGCGGTGTCCACCGCCATCGTCGTCTGGTTCGCGAGGACGATCGCCCGGTAGCCGCCGGTCTCCGGGAACAGCCGCCCGTCCGCCACCCGAGCCGAGGGCAGCCGCAGGTGGGCCGGGCTGAGGTACTCGTAGGTGTAGCCCCGCTGCGCCAGCGGCGAGTCGCTCTCCAGCAGCGCACCCGGCCCGGTCAGCCGTGTCGCCGGCGAGCGCAGACCGAAGTCCTGCAGGTACAGCGCCACGTCGAAATCCGGCCGGCCCTGCCGTAGCACCAGTTGCAGCCGGCCCAGGTGGTCGTTGATCGCGCGGTAGTCCGTCCAGTTCGGGCCGCCCTTGGCGCCCCACGCCTCGGCGAACGAGGTGTTGCCGCCGTAGGACATGCCCGGCCACACCGCCTGGTCGGCCGTCCCCTCCCCCTTCGTCAGGTACGGGTAGCCGTGCCACACCACCTGTGTCACCCCGCCGGCGTAGCCGCGGTACACCGAGCGCAGGTTGGCCGGGTCACGCCAGCCGCCCGCGGTCGACGCCCAGACGCTCTCCCGGGCCGCGCAGCACTCGCTGGACACCACGGGTGTGCCGTTGAGGTGCGCCCCGACCGACACCAGGCGGTACGCCTCGATGTTGTCGTAGAAGACGAGCGACTCCCCTTCGGGCACGTCGACGTGGGTCGCGGCCTCCGGCGTGTCGATGGGCCCGCCGTAGGGCTGGCTGCGCAGCGACATGCCGCGCTCGTTCGCCCACTGCCGCAGCGGGCCGAGGCGGGCGTCGATGTACAGGTCGTTCCACGTCTGCCGGTAGTCGGTGCGGACCCGCGCGCCGCTGCCGTCGGTGAAGTCGAAGAACGCCGCGTCGGTCAGGCCGCTCGACCCGGCGCCGGCCAGCGCCGGGAGCACCGAGACGGGTGAGTAGCCGCGCCTCCGCTCCCACTCCTCGGCGAAGTCCCACGTCCACAGTTGTGACGCGCCCAGTTCGAGCGAGTCCTCGAAGAGGTCGACCCGGCCGACGGCGCCGAGCGCCTCGCGCACCGCGGGTGTGAGGATCGACGCGTCGTAGAACTCCGTCGTCGCCCGCACGCCCTGCTCGCTGAGGTGGTCGAGGACGTAGTTCCGCTTGGTCGTGGTGAAGTCGTTGCGTACCTGGCCAGCGGCGGTCTGGAAGAAGCCGATCAGCACGTACGTGTCGCCGGGGCCGCCCGGCACGTCGATGCCGAGCGTGCCGTCCTCCCCCACGGTCCCGGTGAGGTCACGCACGCTGTCCCGATCGAGCATCACGGTGCCGCTCTGGCTGTCGCACGCCGCGTCCGCGCAGCGTGCGAGCACCGCGGCGACCAGCGTGCGCTTCGCGCCAGTCGGGGGCCGAGGGCTGTAGTTGGCCGGCAGGGCGCCGTCGTACGTCGTGCCGCCCTGGACGAAGGCGTGCGAGAACACCAGTTGTTGCGACGCCCGTGGATCGTCGATGTCGGTGACCGTCGGGACGATCGCCGGCCACCGCGGACCGATGGTGAAGTCCAGGGCCAGGTCGAGCTCGTCCGCGGTCTCCAGCATCGTCCGGACCTTCCGCTCCCAGAGCGGCGAGCCCCAGCCGTACTCGGCGAGGAACTCGGGGTCCGACGCCCGGGGGCCGACGGCCGGGGTCGTCGCGACCTCGGCGCCGCCGGCGCCGATGGCCTGCACGTCGGCGAGCTCCGCGCTCAACTGCTCGTCCGAGGTGAAGGCCATCGGCATCCACCAGCGGTACTTCGGCCGCACCTGCGGCGGCGGGTCGGCGAACGTCGAGGCTGTCAGTACGGGAGCGAGCTCGGCGGAGGCCGGCGCGGCCGCCTCCGTCGAGGGCTCGGCGACCAGGACGCCTCCGATCAGCGACGCGACGACGGACGTCACGGCCAGGACAGCACGCATCGTGAGCACCTCTCTCAGGTGGCGGGCGGGACGACGGCGTTCATCGGCAGGTGGGCGGTGAGGCCCGGGATGCCGTTGGCGTTGCGGGTGCGCAGCCGGGTCAGCTCGGCGCCGGTGAGCGCCCGGTCGTACACGCGGAACTCGTCCAGCGCGCCGTGCAGCCGGTCCGCGCCGTCCAGCTGCGTGCCCAGCAGGACGATCGGGCCGTCCGGCGCGTCGGTCGGCGGTGCGCCCGGCAGCCGCCGGTACACCGCGGGGCCGGGGTTTCCACGCGTCGCCGGGGCCTGCGGATCGCCGGCCTCGCCACGGACCACCGTCTGCTCCGGCAGCCACTCGGTGGTGCCCGGCGGCAGCCGCCGGACCACTGTCCGGATGTGGGACTTGTCGGCACAGGTGTGCATCCGTCGCTCGGCGAAGGCCAGCAGCGAGCCGTCCGCCGCCTGGACGATCGCCGGGATGCGGTAGCACCCGGACGGCACGTTCGGGCTGCTGAACAGGACGGTGGTGCGGTCCTCGAACGGGTCCACGGTGGCGGCGCCGGACGACGCGGGGGCACTCTGCAGCGAGGTCAGCGCCGTGGCGCTCACGACGGCGGCGACCAGCGCCGCACGGAATCGGGTCGAACGATGAGTGGTCACGATCGTCGGGTCCTCTCTTCGTCGAGAGTCAGGGATCGGTGCGGTACCTCTCGACGGCGCCGGCGAACAGCTCCTGCCGCGCCGCCCGGTCGTCCCCGGTGACCACGCCGCGCTGCGGGGCGGCGTGGTCCAGGTAGGTGGGTGGCGTCGCGTCGTGCAGCGCCCACCGGGCGGCGGCCTCGCGAAGGTCGCGGTACGCGTCGTCGTGCGCGGGGTCGTCGACGACGTTCGTCAGCTCGTACGGGTCGGCGGCCAGGTCGAAGAGGGCGTCGCCGGCGACGTCGGACCAGAGCAGCTTGTGCCGTCCGGTCCGGATCATGCCCGCGACGCCGTGCCGGCGGTCCTCGGCGAGGACGGCGTCGTGCCCGGCCCCCGGATCGGTCAGGTCCGTGCCCGGCAACGGCGCCGGCGGTCGCAGGCCGCAGGTGGCCAGGACCGTCGGGGCGACGTCGATCAGCGAGACCAGCGCGTCGGAGACCTCGCCGGATCGCAGCTGCCCCGGGAACTTGACCAGCAGCGGCACCTTCACCACGGGGTCGTACATCGGCCCGTCCTTGAGCAGCAGGTGGTGGAAGCCGAGGTACTCGCCGTGGTCGGCCGTGAACACGATGAGGGTGTCGTCGTAGAGCCCTCGCCGGCGCAGCAGGTCGAGCAGGCGACCCACCTCGTGATCGAGGTGCGTGATGGTGGCGTAGTAGTGCGCCATGACCTGCCGCAGCCGCGGCAGGTCCAGCGGTTCGTAGTCGAAGTACTCCCGCTGGTGCCGCTGGTCGGCCGCCGGGATCGTGTCGGTCCAGCCGGGCAGGGGGGTCAGCTTCGCCGGGTCGTACGCATCGTCCCAGCCGGCGGGCGGGTCGAACGGGTGATGCGGCTTGACGAACGACACGTGCAGCAGCTGATCGCCGGCCTCGGTCCAGCCGGCGAGCACACGTCGGGCCCGCTCACCGATCCAGCTGGTCGAGTGCCACTCCTCCGGCAGGTTCGACCGGCCGGTGCCGTACGTGTCCCAGTAGGACGGCGGTGCGGTCGCGCGGAACTCGTGCTCCTGGTCGATCAGGTCGGTCACCGGCGCCAGCCCTGCCGCGGCCAGCTCCCGGTGATAGTCGTCGTCGTACCGGCCGGGACCGTCCTGCTCGGCCAGCTCCAGCTGGTCGTAGCCGACGTCGAGGTAGGTCGGCGTGAAGTGCATCTTGCCGACGGCGGCCGTGCGGTACCCCGCCCGCCGCAGCGCCCGCGGGAAGGTGTCGATGCCCGGCGCGAGGGTGCAGCGGTTCGTCCAGCCGCCGTGCTGACGGACGTGCAGCCCGGTCAGCAGCGAGTACCGCGACGGGGTACAGACCGGGAACGAGCAGTACGCCTCGCGGTGGCGCACGCCGTCACCGGCCAGCCGGTCCAGCTGCGGGGTCCGCACATCGGGGTTCCCGGCCACGCCGAGACAGTCCGCCCGGAACTGGTCGGCCTGGATGATCAGGACGTTCGTCACCGTCAGCGGCTCTCGCCGAGGAAGCCGAGCTCCGTCACCTCGGCGCGCAGCACGGCCAGCTGCTCCGGGCCGGGCGACACCAGCGGCGGGCGGCACCCGCCGCAGTCGACACCGGTCAGCGCGCCGAGCGCCTTGAAGCCGGCCAGTTCCCCGCCGTACCGCGACGCGGTGTCGATGACCTGCTGCGCCAGCTGCTGGGCGGCTCGTGCCTGCTCCAGCTCACCACGGGCGGCGTGCTCGAGCAGCCGCCGGAACAGCGGACCGGCGAAGTTGTACACCGACCCGATGGCCGCCCGCGCGCCCCACTGCCACGCGGCGAGCACCAGCTTGGCGACGCCGACGAACACCTCGTGGTCCGCGCCGGCGAGGTGCAGGCAGCGTTGCAGGTCGACCATGTCGTTGTGGGCGAACTTGACGCCGGCGAACGTCGGGATCCTCTCCCGGGCGACCACGAGCACGTCGCTGGCCCGCAGGTCGACCCCGGTCATCGAGGGGATGTGGTAATAGGTGAACGGCAGCGTCGGCGCGGCGTCGGCGATGGCGGCGCAGGCGTCGACCAGCGCCGCCACCGTGTCCGGACGGTGGAAGTAGGGCGCGACCGACGAGATCGCCCGCGCGCCCACGGACTCGGCGTGCGCCGCCAGCCGGCGGGCCTCGGTGAGGCTGGCGTGGCCCACGTGGACGATGACGTCGAGCCGTCCGTCCGCGACCTCGCACCACCGCTCGGCCAGCGCCATCCGTTCCGCCGTCGAGAGCGAGGCGCCCTCACCGGCGGTGCCCCCGATGTAGGCCGCCGCGGAACCCCACCCGAGCAGGGCGTCGGCCTGCTTCGCCACGGTGTCGAGGTCGACCTCGCCGGTCTCGGTGAAGGGGGTGAACACGGCGGTGAGCAGCGCCATGTCGGGGCCGTCGGTGGAGTAGCGCAACCCGGTCATGTGGTTCCTTTCTCGTCGCCCGTCTGCGGACGGGCGCAGGTGCCTGCGGCAGGTCAGCCCTTGGTCTGGGTGAGGTCGACGAAGTCGCGGGAGTCGGTGACCAGCCCGGTGATGCGCTTGTCCAGCGCGAACAGGGACGGCACGGTCGAGATGCCGATCGCCCACGCCTCGTCGGCGAGGGTGCTGTTCAGCGCGGCGTAGGCGGCCTCCTGGTCCTCGGGCGTCATCGCCGATCCGGCCGCGGCCACGGCGGCGACGTAGGCCGGCGGCACGTTGGGGCCGAACGTGGTGTTCGCCTCGGTGGTCAGCATCTGCCGGCCGCGGGCGATCAGCGACGGGCTCTGCAGGTTGTTCGGCTGGAAGGCGACGGTGCACTGCAGCTCGCTGGCGAACAGCGCCTCGAGGTAGGCCGCCTCCTCCTGCGGGGCGATCTCCAGGTCGAAACCGATCTTCTTCAGGTCCGCCTGGATGATCTCGAGCGACTGGACCGACGGGCTCCCCGACGTCACGCCCGCGACGGCGTTGCGCACGTCGCCGGACTGCTCCAGCAGGGCCGCGGCGGCGTCCAGGTCGAACGCGCCCGTGTCGAGGTAGGCCGGGTCGAACGCGGGCGAGGACGGCATGAAGGCCGTGTAGACCGGGTCGCCGATGCCGAAGTTGACCTGCTCGATGATGCGGTCGCGATCGATCGCCAGCGCGAGCGCCTGTCGCAGGAGCTTGTTGTCGAAGGGCGGGATGACGGCGTTCATGAAGAACAGCGACATCCGGCCGTTGCCCTCCACCAGCGTGAACCGGTCGCGCAGCCGGTCGGCGTGGCGGAACCCGATGTAGGCGGCTCCGTCGACCGAGCCCGATTCCAGCCCGGCGATCAACGCGTCCTCGTCGGTGAAGAAGCGGTACTCCACCTCGTCCAGGTACGGCATGCCGGAGTCCCAGAAGTCGGGGTTCTTCTCCAGCACGAGGCGCTGGTCGCGCCGGAAGTCGGCCAGCCGGAACGGGCCGGAGCCGGCCGGCTCGTGCTCCAGCTGCGCCGGGGTGTTGCTGGCCGCCAGCACCAGCGGAAAGGCGAACATCCAGTCGAGTACCAGCGACTCGGGGGTGGGTTGCTTGAAGTCCAGCCGCACGGTCCGCTCGTCGACCGCCGTCGCCGCGGCGATGAACGCGGTCGGCTGGGCGAGGGTGAACGCGGCGTCCGGATCCTGGGCCCGCTGGACACCGGCCACGACGTCGGCGGAGGTGACCGGTTCCCCCGAATGGAAGGTCGCCTGGCGGAGCGTGATGGTCACCGACGCGTGGTCGGGCGCGAACTCCCACTTCTCGGCCCCGGCCGGGGTGGGCTCGTACGTGCCGTCCGGCGGGTAGTCGAGCAGGTACGTGTAGAAGGAGTGGATGTGGATGTCGGTGTTGGTGAGATAGGGATCGAACTGCATGATCTTCGTCGTGCCGAGCGTGATCTTGCCGGTCCCGTCGCCACCCGTGCTCTCGCCGCTCCCGGAACCACAGGCGCTGAGCAGGGGCGCGCCGGCGATCGCGCCGGCCGCGAGGAACCCGGCCCGCAACAGCGTGCGGCGGGCGATCAGGCGGGACTGAATCGGCGAAACGGGCATGGTGATGCCTCCCGAGGATCAGGACGGGGTGGAGCTCAGGTCAGCCGGATACGGGGATCGAGGACGGCGTAGAACACGTCGACCAGGAGGTTGAGCAGCAGGAACGTGGCCACGACGAACAGCACGCCGCCTTGCACGAGGGCGTAGTCGCGTTCGCCGATCGCGGTGTAGAGCAGCCGCCCCAGTCCGGGATAGTTGAAGACGGCTTCGATGACGACGGTGCCTCCGAGGAAGCTGCCGAGCTGGAGCCCCACGATGGTGACGGTGGGCAACGACGCGTTCCGCAGGGCATGGCGACGGATCACGTCGCGTTCGGGAACGCCCTTGGCGCGGGCGGTGCGGATGTAGTCCTTGCCCATGACCTCGCCCAGTGACGTGGCGAGGAAGCGGGCGGTGACGCTGGAGGTGTGCACGGCGATGGCGACCGCCGGCAGGATCGTGGCGGTCACGGCGCCGGCCGGGTCGCGCCAGATCGGCACGAAATCGCTCGCCGCGGGCAGCCACTGCAACTGCACGGCCAGCACGATGATCAACAGCAGGCCGAGCCAGAACGTCGGCACCGCGAGGCCCGCGGTGAGGTAGCCCTGCAGCACCCGGCCGGCCACCGAGTGCGGCCGCAGCGCCACCACGATGCCCACCGGCACCGCGATGAGCAGGGTCAGGGTCATCGCGAACCCGGCCAGCTGGATCGTCGCGGGGATCCGGTCGAGCAGCTCGCGGACCACCGGCTGGCCGGAGTAGTACGAGGCGCCCAGGTCGCCGCCGACGGCGTGGCCGATCCACGAGAGGTACTGCTGGACGATCGAGCCGTCGAGGCCGAGGCGGGCGCGGGTCGCGGCCAGCTCGGACTCGCTCGCGTCGGAGCCGAGTAGCACCGTCGCCGGGTCGCCGGGCAGGGCGAACGTGAAGGCCCAGACCGCGATGGAGCCGAGCACCAGCACCACGGCGAACTGCAGCAGCCGGCGAACCAGGTGACCGTACATCTAGACCGCACCTCCGCTCGTGACGCGTGTCCCCAGGTGCTGGCTGCCGCCGCTCACCGCCAGTTGCAGGCCTCGCCCGATCCGGTCGAGGCAGAACACGGTGGCGACCAGGCACAGCCCGGGGAACAGCCCGTAGCTCGGGCTCTGGTACAGGTACGAGCGCGCGTCCTGGAGCATGCCGCCCCACGACGGCGCCGGCGGCGGGGTGCCCAGGCCGAGGAAGGCCAGGCCCGCCTCGACCACGACCGCCATCGATGCCGTGACGACGACCTGGATGACGATCGGGCCGAGCACGTTCGGCAGCACCGTGCGCAGCATCGTGTCCGGCGTGCTCGCGCCCATGCCGCGTGCTGCCAGCACGAAGTCGCGGTCGCGGATGCCGAGCGTGGCCACCCGGGTGAGCCGGGCGAACTCCGGCACCGCACCGATGCCGATGGCGAGGATCAGGTTGAACCGGCCGGGGCCCAGCACCACGATCATGACCAGTGCGAGCAGGATCCCCGGCACCGCGAGCAACAGATCGACCAGCCGCATCGCGACCGCGTCGACCCACCGTCCCAGGTAACCGGCGAGCAGGCCCAGCGGCACCCCGATGCCCGCGCCCACCGCGGCGGCACCGGCGGCGGCGATGAGCGAGGCGCGTGCGCCGTAGATCAGGCGCGACAGGATGTCGCGGCCGAGCTGGTCGGTGCCGAGCAGGTGCGCGCCGGACGGGCCGAGCAGCGGCTCGCCGTCCTGCGCGGCCGGGTCGAACGGGGCGACCAGCGGCGCCAGCAGCGCGACCGCGACCAGCAGCAGCAGCCCTGCCGCCCCGACGACGGCCGACCGGGACCGGGCGAACCGGCGCAGGGCCGCCAGTCGCCGGCGCCCTGCCGGCGCGGAGGTGGGCGGGTTCGGCGCCGCGCTCATCGGGCCGCCTCCGGCGTCAGGTCGGCCGTCTCGTCGGCGAGGTGACAGGCGGTGTGTCCGCCGGCCACGAGCCGCAGCGGAGGTTCCTTCTCGGCGCAGATGGCGACCGCGATCGGGCAGCGGGTCCGGAACCGGCAGCCCGACGGCGGGTCCACCGGGCTCGGGACGTCGCCGCCCAGCGGCACCCGCCGCCGATCGGCCCGGCCGACGGGATCGGGTACCGGCACCGACGCCAGCAGTGCCCGCGTGTACGGGTGGCGCGGGTCGTCGTACACCCGCCGCACCGACCCGGACTCCACGATCCGGCCCAGGTACATCACCGCCACCTCGTCGGCGACCTGCCGGATCACGGCGAGATCGTGGCTGACGAACAGGTACGCCATCGCGGATTCGCGCTGCAGGTCGGCGAGCAGGTTCAGCACCTGCGCCTGCACGGACACGTCCAGCGCCGACACCGGCTCGTCGAGGATCAGCAGCCCCGGCCGGGACGCCAGCGCACGCGCGATCGCGACTCGCTGGCGCTGGCCGCCGGAGAACTCCGACGGCAGCCGGTCCGCGTGCTCGGTGCGCAGACCCACCCGCGCGAACAGGTCGGCGACCTGGCTCCTGCGCTTGGCGTAGGGCAGGCCTTGCAGCCGCAACGGCTCGGCGACGTTGTCACCGACGCTCAGCCGGGGGTTCAGCGAGGCGTACGGGTCCTGGAACACCATCTGCGCACTGCGCCGGATCTGGCGCAGCTGGGACCGGCCCGCCGCGCCGACGTCACGGCCGTCGACCAGGATCCGGCCGCCGGTCGGTTCGACGAGACGCAGGACCAGCCGCGCGAGCGTGGTCTTGCCGCAGCCGGACTCCCCGACGAGGCCGAGCGTGCGCCCGGCCGGGACCCGAAGCGACACCCCGTCCACCGCATGCACCCAGGCCGACGGGCGGGCGAGCACGCCGGAGCGCACGGGGAACCGCGCCACGGCCTGCTGGACGTCGAGCACGGGCGAGCCCGCGGCCGCGTCGCCGCCGCTCACGGATGCCGTGGTGTCGCCCGGGCTGTCCGCCCGGGTGAGCAGCGCCGCCGCCTCGTCCGGGAAGTGGCAGGCGCTCACGCCGGCGCCGTCCGGGCCGGGCCGCGCCTCGGGCCGCTGCTCGGTGCACACCGACCGGCCCTGCGAGATCGGGCACCGGGGCGCGAAGGCGCAGCCCGGCGGCAGTTCGCTCGGGTCCGGCGGCTGGCCGGGGATCGGGAGCAGCCGCCGGGCCGCGGTGTCGAGCCGCGGCAGTGCGCCGAGCAGTGCGGCGGTGTAGGGGTGCCGCGGCCGGGTGAAGATCTGGGTGACTTCGCCGGACTCCACGATCCGGCCGCCGTAGGTCACGCTGACGCGGTCGGCGGTCTCGGCGACCACGCCCAGGTCGTGGGTGATCAGCACCACCCCGGCGCCGGTCTCCTCGCGCGCCACCCGCAGCAGATCCAGGATCTGCGCCTGCACACTGACGTCCAGCGCCGTCGTGGGCTCGTCGGCGATCAGCACCTTCGGGCGGTTGGCGATCGCCATCGCGATCATCACCCGCTGGCACATGCCGCCGGAGAACTGGTGCGGGTACTGGTCGTAGCGGGCGTCCGCGTGCGGCACGCCGACCATGTCGAGCAGTTCCACGACCCGGACCCGCGCCGCCGCGGCGGTCAGGGCCCGGTCGTGCACCCGCAGCGCCTCGGCGATCTGGTGGCCGACCCGCTGGACGGGGTTCAGCGCGGAGATCGCGTCCTGGAAGATCATGGCGACGTCGCGCCCGAGGCGTCGTCGCAGTTCCACCTCGGGCAGGGTGAGCAGGTCGACGCCACCGAGCAGGGCCTGCCCGGACACCCGGCGCAGGTTCGGCGTCCTCAGCAGCCCCAGCGCGGCGAGCACCGACACGCTCTTGCCCGAGCCGGTCTCCCCCACGACGCTGAGCGTCTCGCCGCCGAAGACGTCGTAGCTCATCCCGTCGACCGCACGGACGACGCCGGCCGGCGTGGTGAACTCCACGACCAGGTCGCGCAGGCTCAGGACCGGCTGGCCGGCGCCGCGATCCGCCGCGGGCGTGAGAGCACTGTGGACGGTCCCGCCCCGGGTCGCGCCATCGAGGGCTCCACCAGACACCGACGACCTCCTTGTCGCTCCACGCGGAGTGCATTACTGCAAGATGTCCTACAGTTTTCGCAACCGTAGAGTCGGCGCTTGATCGTGTCAAGGGTCGCAAGATATCCTACAGATCGGCACCGAGAGGGAGGTCGAGCCAGAGCGTGGCGACTCACCAGGACGACACGGAGCCGGACTTCCGGCGGTTGGACGACAGGGCTCCGCTGCACCGGATCGTGCAGCACGAGATCAGGGACTTCATCCTCAAGGAGGGCCTGCGCCCCGGCGATCCACTCAGGTCGGAGTCCGAGCTGGCCAGACTGTTCGGGGTCAGCCGCAACTCGGTGCGCGAGGCGGTCAAGGCGCTCGAGTCCACCGGCGTCCTCGAGACGCGCCGCGGCAGTGGCGTCTACATCCGCGACTTCTCCTTCGCCCCGCTGATCGACCACCTCCCGTACGGCCTCATGCAGGGCCAGCGCGCCCTGCGCGAGCTCGCCGCGCTGCGCAAGACCCTCGAGTCCGCACTCATCCCCGAAGCGATGCGGGCCATGACGCCGGAGAGCATCGCCGCGCTGCGGGAGACCCTGGAGACGATGCGGGAGCTCGCCGAACGAGGAGAGGGCTTCCCCGAGCAGGACCGGCGGTTCCACCAGCTGCTGTTCCGCGATCTCGACAACACGATGCTGCTGCGGTTGTTCGACCTGTTCTGGCTGGCCTTTCATGCGGCGGCTCCGCCGGCGCGCGGCCGCACGCCGATGGACGCCTACCGCGGCCACGCCGCCATCCTCGACGCGATTCTCAGCGGCGACCCCGACCAGGCACGAGAAGCGGTCCACGACCACTACATCGGCATCGAGTCCAAACTCACCGAGGACCCGGCGGCCGAGCCCACCCCGTAGTTCCACCCTCAGGAGGTCACCAGTGCCAGCCGACCGGACCTTCGCCCACTCCCCCGCCCGGGTCCGCCGGGCCGGCCGGCTGGCCGGCGGGTGCACCGCACTGGCAGTGGCCGCCGCGACCATGTCCGTCTCCGACGGCGTCGCCGCCGGACCATCCGCCGAGGCGTGGACGACCTCCTGCGACGCCGAGGCCGCCGGCTACCAGCTGGTACGCGTCCTCGATCTGCCCACCGCCGCGAACTGGCGCGACACGACGCCGCCGTATGCGTTCGACGACGCGGCCGGCCTCACCGGCGGCGTCGACCGGGTCGGTTACTGCCTGGAGCTCACCACCGAGACCGGCACGAACTGGGCGTGGGCGTCGATGGAGGCGCTGAGCGGCGAACCCGCGGACCTCGGCCTTCCGACCCGCATGGAGCAGTCGCGGCACCAGTTCGTCGACGACCTGACGGTCGCCTCCAACGTGCCCGGCGTCCAGCGGGCCGACGGCGGCTCCGGCTGGGTCGAGATGTGGCCGAATCAGTACGACGCGACGGGCTCCGGGCAGATTCCGGGTGCGTCCGGGACCGTCCGCGACGCCGACGACGCGGTCCTGTGGGCGAACGGGTACGGCTCCTTCCAGGTCCACGCGTTCGCCGACGCCGGCGACGCCCGTGGCCCGCGAGCCGCGGACGCCCCCACCGCGACGCCGGTGCTGGCCGTCAACGCCTTCACCACCGCCGGCCCCCAGACGATGGACGTCGGCATCGGCGTCGGCCCGGGCGACGATCCCGACTGGACCTCCGCCCAGAACGCCGGCGACTACACCGCCCGGCGGCTCAGCGTCTACGCCCGGCCCTCCCTGGTCCGAGTCGACGCCGCCCCGGCGTCGCGGCAACTGGTCCCCCGGCCGGGCCGGACCGCCACCAGCGTGTCGGTGCCGGTCAGCGGAGTGGCGACCGACCCGTCCGTCACCACGGTCGAGCTGCGGACCACGCGCGACGGCCGTCAGACGATCCAGCGGGCCGACGTGTCACCGGCGGCGCCGCGGTTCTCGTTCAGCGTCACGCTGCCGGTGGCACTGACGTCGACCGATCTGGAGCTCGTCGCGCTCACCGGCGACGGCGCCGGCACCCGCGTCGCTCGCGCGGTCGACGTCGTCGCCGGCGACGTCATCGTCGTGCAGGGCCAGTCCAACGCGCAGGCCGGCCGGCAGCCGAACTCGACCTCGTCGGAGGCGGATCGGTCTCGGTGGGTGCGCACGTTCGGCACGTCCAACAACAACAACCCGCGGCTGGCCGCCGCCGTCGGCGGATGGACGTACGCCATGGGCGACAACATCCAGCGGGTCGCGGCGATCGGCCAATGGGCGGTCCGGATGGGACAGCTGATGTCGAACGAGCTCGGCATCCCGATCGCCATCGTCAACGGGGCACGTGGCGGCCAGCCGATCAGCTACTTCGCCCGTGACGACAGCGACCCCGCCGATGGTGGCACCAGCTACGGGATGCTGCTGCAGCGCCTCACCCGGGCCGGCCTGACCGGGCCGGACGCCATCGACCTCATGCTCTGGTACCAGGGTGAGGCGGACCGCGACGACGCGGCGGCGCACGTCGCCGGGTTCACCGAACTGGTCGCCGACTGGCGCGAGGACTACGGCGCGGAGCTGCCGGTCTACGTCCATCAGGTGCGGAACTCCCCCTGCGATCAGGCGCTCCCGGTGGCGCTGCGAGACGCCCAGCGGCGGCTGCCGGACACCATCGCCAACCTCCGGGTGCTGTCGACCACCGGACTCAACGGCCACGACGGATGCCACTTCGACTACGTCGACGGCTATCGCACGCTCGGCGAGCACAACGCGGCCATGATCCTCGACGACCTGTACCGCCCGGGCGCTCCGACGGTCGCGCCGCCCGGCCCCAGAGCGGCGCACCGGGTCGATGACGACCCGAACCAGGTGGTGGTCACGCTCCGCTCCCCCGCCGGCCCCCTGGTCGTCGAGGACGGCGCCGCCGCGGACTTCCGGGTGCCGGGCACCGTCGTGGAGTCCGTGCGCTGGCAGCGGGGGCGCGGCCTGGTGCTGACACTCGACCGGCCGGTACCCGCCGACGCCACCGTCGCGTACCTCGCCCACCGCCGCGCCGGCCCACGCGTGGTCGACGCCCTCGGCATGGGTCTGCTCGCCTTCCAGCTCCCCGTCGGCCAGGACCGGCCCGCCGATCCGGCTTCCGGATCCGGCTTCCGGATCCGGCTGAGCGTCAGCCGGACGTGAGCGCGAGGTCCAGTGCCGCACCGATCCGCGTGGCCATGGTCCGGTAGCCGTGCGGGCCGGGATGCAGCCCGTCGGCGAGCAGGTCCGCCTCTGACGGCCGGAGGATGGACGTGCCGTCGACGAGGTGCAGGTCGCCGTCGTCGGCGGACAGGTCGGCGACCACCTCGTGCACCCCCTCCCGCAGGTCCGCCAAGGTCATTCCGGCCGCGTTGGTCACCGTCTCGCGCTCAGGGCTGGCGATGGGCGACATGACGACGATCGGCGTCCGCGTGTGGGCGTCGCGGACGCGGGCGACGAAGTCGGCGACCCGTCCCCGCCAGGTGCGGCGGCTGTAGGTGCCGGCACCGTAGACGTTGATGCCGAGGCACAGCGAGATCAGGTCGGCCGGCTCGGCGCGGATGGTGTCCGCGGCGACGGGGTCGAGGTGGCACTGGCCACCGAACCCGAGGCACAGCAGATCCCACCCTCGCGCCCGGGCGACGAGCGCCGGCCAGGTCTCGGCCGGGCCGGATGCGTGGCGGCACTGCGTGATCGAGCTTCCGTAGCAGAGCCAGCGTCGTGGCGCCGGTTCCGCCGGCAGTACGGCCCCCGCCGCATCCCGCAGCCGCACCTCCGCCAGGCGCGTCTGCCCGTGCTGCGGGAGCCACAGCTCGATCGCCGCCCGCCGCCCCGGGAGGCCGAACGCGACCTGGTTCGCCCCCGCCACCAGCCGCGCTCGCTGCGCCAGCTCACCGTCGACGAGCAGATCGAGCGGCGAGGGGTCCTCGGTGGCGATGTCGAGCTCGACGGTGAGCTCGCGCGCCTCGCTGGTCAACGCCGCCCGGACACCGGCGGGCGCCATGGCCTTCTCGAACAGCTCGGGAGCGTAGGCGCGCCGCTCCAGGCGCGGTGGCAGCCGCCACGGCTGGCGCCAGCGGCCGGCGGCCTCCCAGCTCACCGCGCCGAGCCACAGGTCCGGGCGGTCCATGGGGTCGAGGTCGACGTCGGTCATGGCGTCAGCACCGGATCGCTGAGGCGCGTGCGGGCATCGGTGTGATCGGGATACACGTTCGGAACTCTCCCTGGTCGCTTTGCAGGTCGTAGAGCTCCCACCCTGGTGGGCGGGGTGGACGGCGCCGAACGGCGCGGCTCGCTTCCTGGTCTCCGGGTCAGCTCTCGAGTCGCTCCTCGATGTCGGCGTAGTGCTGCCGGATGGCGTCACGTGCGCGCTCGACGTCGCCACTGAGCACCGCGTCGAGGACCACCTCGTGGCTGCGATGCCCGACCTTCAGATCGTGATCGGGAATCGCCTCGGAGCTGCGGTGGAAGGCCTGCCAGAACAGGTCGAACAGGTGCAGCAGCATCTCGTTGCCGAGGTCGACGAAGAGCAGTTGGTGGAACTCGCGGTCCTGGGCGGCGTAACCCTCGCCGCGCGCGGCGCGATCGCCCATCTCGGCCAGCAGCACGCGCAGCGCCTCGACGGTCTCCGGTCGCAGTGCGGCCATCGCGTCGCCGATCATCGCCGACTCCAGCGCTTTGCGCAGGGCGAGCAGATCGCGCAGCGCGCGCGTGCCCACCATGAGCCCGTACGGCAGATGATCGAGTAGCGGTGCGAACGAGAAATCGCGTACATAGGTACCGCTGCCCTGACGGATCTCCAGCACACCGGTCGACTCCAGCGCCTTCACCGCCTCGCGGACCGAGGTTCGGCTGACACCGAACAACCGCGCCAACTCCGATTCCGGCTTCAGCGGATCGCCCGGGCGGAGTTTGTTGGTGATGACGTAGCTCCGGATCTCGTCCTGAACGGTCCGATGCAACGGCGGCGACCGTCGCAGCCGTCGGAACGGCGGATCGATCGCAGGCAGTTCAGTCACTCGCTCTGGCCTCCCCTTGACAGCACCACGGTGCCACTCTACGGTTCAGAAACCTGTAGGACATCGTACGTAACAATCGCTGTCATCGCAGCCGGACAACCTCGCTCATCCGGCTCGATCGGCGCGTCACCTGCTTGACCTCCCTGAGTTCGATGTTCGGCGCGGCCATGCCCGGCCGGCCGGCAGGACCGAGCGGAAGGAACACATGTCAATGACGACAACACGACGCCGGCGGCTGCTCGTCGCCCATACCGGCGCCATCGCGCTCGCGGCGGCCGCGGCCCTTGCCGGTGCGCCAGCCTCGGCAACCGACGCCGATGCCGCCGACGCCGCCGCCGCCGAGGCGACCCGCACCACGGTGTTCACCCGCGGCGAGGGTGGCTACCACACGTTCCGGATCCCCACGCTGGTCGAGGCCTCCGACGGCACGCTCCTGGCGCTCGCCGAGGGCCGGGTCACCGACCCGGACGACTGGGGCGACATGGACATCGTGCTCAAGCGGTCGACCGACCGGGGCACCACCTGGGGGCCGATCCAGGTGGTCGCCGACACCGGCGCAGACCGATGGAGCAACCCCGTCGCGGTCGTCGACGCGTCCACCGGGCGGATCATCGTCAACACCATCCGCACCGCGGCGGACGACGGCGACGAACTCGAATGCGGCCGGGCGCCGGTGCGCTCGAACATCCTGTACAGCGACGACAACGGCGCGACCTGGTCGGAGCCGAG
The DNA here is from genome assembly GCF_003427025.1 of Jiangella endophytica. Taxonomy (GTDB): domain Bacteria; phylum Actinomycetota; class Actinomycetes; order Jiangellales; family Jiangellaceae; genus Jiangella; species Jiangella endophytica. Next base: position 94,504 of record NZ_QVAI01000015.1, on the reverse strand, counting down.
GGACATCACCGACGAGGTGAAACCCGATCACTGGCGGAACATCGCCCCCGGGCCGGGTCACGGCATCCAGCTCACCCAGGGCGAGCACGCCGGGCGGCTGGTCATCCCCGGCCGGCACAGCTATGTGCATCCGGGTCAGGAGTGCACCAACCTCACCGGCGCCGGCGGCCACGCCCTGCTGAGTGACGACGGCGGGCAGACCTGGCGGGTCGGTGCGGTCGACGAGCAGGGCATCGAAGCCCTCCGGCCGAACGAGGTGTCGGTCGTCGAACTGGCCGACGGCCGTCTCTACTTCAACGCCCGCGACCAGGGCAGCACCCCGGGCCAGCGCGTCGACACCACCAGCAGTGACGGCGGCGAGACGTTCGACGAGCCGTACGACGCGGTGAACGGCGTCGTCACCTCGATGATCCAGGGATCGGTGACCCGGCTGCCGGCCGCGAGCGGGAACCGCCGCGACCGGGTGATCCTCTCCATCACCAACCACCCGACCTCGCGCGAGAAGCTGACCCTGTTCTCCAGCTTCGACGACGGCGAGACCTGGACGCCCAGCTACGAGGTCTATGACGGACCGGCGGCGTACTCGGACGTCGCTGTGCTCGGCGATCGTCCTGGCAACCGGGAGATCGGCGTTCTTTACGAGAGCGGCGAACGCCTCTACCCCGGTGACCCCGACCAGACCTACCACCACGACATCACCTTCGTGCGCGTGCCGGAGCGCCGTCTCGACCTGCGCACACCCCCACCGGCCGTCACACCGGACACCGCCGGCGACAACGACGCGCTGATCAGCGGCGTCCCGAAGATCGTGCCCGGCACGTTCGGCAAGGGTTTGTCGCTCGCCGGCGATTTCGCGGAATTGCCGCTCAACGACGACCTCTCCTTCGGGACCGAGCCGTTCACCGCCGCCGCCTGGTTCCGCACCGACTACCTCGCCAACAACCAGGCGATCCTCTACGCGCACGGCCGATTCGGGCCGCGGTGGTGGATCCAGGTCGAGCCCAACAACGGCAACGTGATCCGGGCCCAGCTCTCGACCGACAGAGGGTCCACCCGGACGCTGACGGCACCGGGCGACTTCGTGGACGACGAGTGGCATCACGTGGCGCTGGTACGCGACGTCGACGGCGTCGCTCTGTACGTCGACGGTGCACTGGCCGCCACCGGCGCGTCGATCGGGGCCGGCTCGGTCTCCGCCGGCGCGCGCACCGGGATCCGCGTCGGCGCCCGCGTCGACGGCATCCACGCCCAGTTCGTCGGCGGCGTCGACGAGGTGTGGCTGTTCGACACCGCGCTGAACGCCGAACAGGTCGCCGACCTCGCCGCCACCAACTCGGTCCAAGGCGCCACCCCCGTGACCCACCTCCCGATGAACCAGATCGTCCGACGGTGACGCACGTCCGGCCGGTCCCGGTCACAGCCGGGACCGGCCGGCCACGAAGCGTCCACGAGAGAGGCCAGCATGTCGGCTCGCACCCAAGGCGGTGATCATGGCGTCGCAGGTCGTTGACGACCACACCATTGCGCGGCGACGGAGAGTCCGGCCCGACCTGCTGCTGGTCGGGATCGGGCTGCCGGGCGGGATCGCGTTGATCCTGTTCCAGTACTTCCCGCTGGCTTTCAACGTGATCGCGTTCCAGGACTACCAGCCGTATCTCGGCATCGGCCAGTCGTCATGGGTGGGGTTCCAGAACTTCTCATTCCTCTGGGACGGCAACCCGCAGTTCCTCAACGCGCTGACGAACACGCTCATCCTCACCTTGATCCAGACGGTGCTGGTGTTCCCGATCCCGCTGGCGTTCGCGCTGATGCTGAACTCGCTCGCCGGCGAGCGGCTCAAGCGGCTCCTGCAGTCGGTCCTCTACCTGCCGCACTTCATGTCGTGGGTGATCGTCGTCGCGCTGTTCCAGCAGATGCTGGGCGACGCCGGGATGCTCAACACCTTCCTGATCCAGAACGACTTCGACATGGTCCAGATCATCGGCGTGCCCGACCTGTTCAAGACCTTGCTCACCAGCCAGATCATCTGGAAGGACACCGGCTGGGGAACGATCATCTTCCTGGCCGCACTGTCGCAGATCGACCAGGAGCAGTACGAAGCGGCCGCGGTCGACGGCGCCGGGCCGTTGCGCCGGATGTGGTCGATCACGCTGCCGTCGATCCGCGGTCTGTTCATCCTGCTGCTGATCCTGCGGCTCGGGAACAGCCTGTCGGTCGGCTTCGAGCAGATCATCCTGCAGCAGGGACCGGTCGGCCTCGAGGCCAGCGAGGTGCTCGACACCTGGGTCTACAACAACGGGATCATCGGCGGCAACTGGAGCATGGCGTCGGCCGTCGGCCTGTTCAAGATGATGGTCGGCATCGTGCTGGTGATCGGCGCGAACAAGCTGGCCCACCTGTTCGGCGAACGGGGGGTGTACGAGAAATGACCGTCACCGATTCCACCACTCGTCGCGGCGATCGCGGCGCCGCACGTCGCGGTGATCGCGCCCCCGCTCGACGTCGGGGCAAGCCGGCCAAGCGGCCGGTGTGGATGGAGACACCCAAGCCGCTGGTCCAGGCGATCAAGTTCATCGCCCTGCTGGTCTCGGTCGTGCTCGTGATCGTGCCGTTCTGGACGGTCATCGCGACGTCGTTCGCCGACGAGGAGACGATCAACGCCAACGCGGGCGGCATGGTGATGTGGCCGACCGGCTTCACCGTGAGCTCGTACGAAGCGCTCCTCAACGGCGGCGTGGTCACCCGCGCTCTGGTCATCTCCGTGCTGGTGACCGTGGTCGGAACGCTGCTGTCGCTGGCCGTCACCGCGTGCCTCGCCTACTGGTTGTCCCGGCCGGGGGCGCTGGGCGCCAAACCGATGCTCCTGCTCGTGCTCGGCTCGGTGTTGTTCTCGCCCGGACTGATCCCCAACTATCTGGTGGTCAAGGAACTCGGGCTCCTGGACAACTACTGGTCGCTGATCCTGCCGGTCATGGTCAACGGGTTCAACGTGATCGTGATGCGGGCGTTCTTCCAGAACCTGCCCAGGGAACTGTTCGAGTCCGCGGCGATCGACGGCGCGTCCTCGGCCACCGTCCTGGTCAAGATCGTGCTGCCGCTGTCGAAGGCGGTGCTCGCGGTGATCGGACTCTTCTACGCGGTGGCCTACTGGAACGCGTTCTTCAACGCGCTGCTCTACATCCAGTCGGCGGACAAATGGCCCATGGCCCTCGTCCTTCGCACGTTCGTCGTCAACCAGACCACCATCGGCGGTGACCAGGTCGGTGCGACCGAGGCGCTGCCCCCTCAGCTGTCGCTTCAGATGGCGATCCTGGTCATGGCGACGGTCCCGATCCTGATCGTCTATCCCTTCCTCCAGAAGCACTTCGCCAAGGGCGTCATGATCGGCGCGGTGAAGGGCTGACTCGTCCCCGTCGACTTCCGTCCCAACTGCAACGACGCATCCGGGCTCCGGCCTGGCAGAGAAAACGGAGACCACGACATGTCCACACCCACGTTCGGCCGCCGCCGCTTCCTCCACGGCGCCGGCAGCCTGGCGCTGCTGGCCGGCACCGGGAGCCTGCTGTCCGCCTGCAACGACTCCGGTGCGCCGAGCAGCAACCAGGCCGACGCCAACCGCGGCGCGGAGCTGCCGACCTACCGGCGCTTCGCCGGCGCCGAACCGGATCTCCCCGGCAACGACACCGGCGTCGACGACGCGTACCGGAACTTTCCGGCGGAGCAGCTGAGGTCGGTGGCGGAGACACCGGGCAACGGAGGCACCGTCTCCGGCATGGCGAACATCTTCTACGCGATTCCGCCGGGCCCGGACCGGAACGCGTTCTGGGCGGACCTCAACGAGCGACTGGGGGTCGACCTCGACCTGCGGATGGTGCCGAACGCCGACTACCCGACGGTGTTCCAGACGGTGATCGCCGGCGGCGACCTGCCGGACCTGGTGATGATGAGCCCGCCGCCGAACCGGATCCCGAACCTGCCTCAGCTGCTCGGGGCCCAGTTCAGCAACCTCTCGGACCACCTGTCCGGCGATGCGGTCCTGGACTATCCGAACCTGGCGAACCTCTCCACCGACTCGTGGCGGTCCACCGTCTACAACGGCGGCATCTACGGCGTCCCGATCCCGCGCGGCCGCACCCACAGCTACCACTTCATCCGGCAGGACCTGTTCGAGAAGTACGGCGTCCCCGTCGAGCTGAAGGGCTACGACGAGTTCGCCGAGGCGATGAAGGCTCTGACCGATTCCAGGCAGCGCCGGTTCGCGCTCAGCCGGATCCTGCCGACGATGAAGCTCCTCGGCCGGATGAACAACGAGCCGAACAACTGGCGCGAGGAGGGCGGCAGTTTCACCAGGAGTTACGAGACCGAAGAGTTCAGGCAGACCGTCAGCGACATGACCGAGCTGTGGGAGGCGGGCGTGGTCCACCCGGACGCGTTCTCCGACACGCAGCCGTTCAAGCAGCTGTTCAACGCCGGCGCCTGCGCCGTCAACGCCTCCGACGGCTACGGCGGCTGGACCCAGTACATCGTGGACAACAAGGACAACCCCGAGTTCGAGCTCGGCCTCCTGCCGGTCTACACCCGCGACGGTTCAGAGCTGGCGCCGTGGGCGTACGGCCCCGGGCAGTACTCCTTCGCGGCGATCAAGCAGCAGGACGACGAGCGCCTGACGATGCTGCTCCGGGTCCTCAACTGGCTGGCGGCGCCGTTCGGCACGCAGGAGTACACCTACCGCTTCTACGGCGAGGAGGGGCGCGACCACACCCTCGACGCCGACGGCAACCCCGTGCTGACGGCCGAGGGAACGGCGAACACAGTGCTCCCGATCCGCTACCTGGCCGACTCCCCGTCGCCGATCTTCATGCCGGGTCGCCCGCAGGACGCCGACTACCAGCACGAGTTCCAGTCGAGGGTGCTGCCGAACGGCGCGGCCGACCCGACCGTGGGGCTGTTCTCGAACACCAACGCCAGCAAGAACGCCGCCATCGACAAGGCCTTCAACGACGGCGTGAACGAGATCATCCAGGGCCGCAAGCCGATCGGCGACCTCGACTCCCTGGTGAGCGACTGGCGCAGCGGCGGCGGAGACCAGATCCGCGCCGAGTACGAGGAGGAGCTGCAGAAGGCGGGCGGTGTTCCGAGTTGATGTCAGCGACCGAGCGAACCGAACGGAGGAGCCCATGCCGATGACGACACGACGGCGGCCGCTGGCAGCGGTGCTCGCCGGACTCACCGCCCTCACCACGATGGCCGCCTTGTGCGGTGCTCAGGCGTCGGCGGTGGACGCCGGCGAGGCGGCGAGGACCGGCGCCGGCGAGGCGAGCACACTGACCCGCACGACCGTGTTCACCCGCGGCGAAGGTGGCTATCACACGTTCCGGATCCCGTCCCTGGTCGAGTCCCCGGACGGCACGCTGCTGGCGTTCGCCGAGGCCAAGGTGACCGACCCGGACGACTGGGGCGACATGGACATCGTGCTCAAGCGCTCCACCGACGGCGGCGCCACCTGGGGGCCGATCCAGGTGCTCGTGGACGACGGCCCGAACAAGTGGAGCAACACCGTGGCCGTGGTCGACCACGTCAGGGGCCGCGTCGTGGTCAACACCTACCGCTACGACGGCGACGCCGTGGGCGAGGACTTCGAATGCGGACGGGCGTCCGTGGGCGCCTTCACGATCTACAGCGATGACGACGGTGCGACGTGGTCGCAGCCCGTGGACATCACCGCACAGATCAATCCTGGCAACTGGCGGATGTTCTCGGCCGGCCCCGGGCACGGGATCCAGCTCACCCAGGGCGAGCATGCCGGGCGGCTGGTCATCCCGGGCCGGCACAGCTATGTGCGCCCCGGTCAGGAGTGCACCGACCTCACGGGCGCCGGCGGCCACGCTCTGCTGAGTGACGACGGCGGGCAGACGTGGCAGGTCGGGGCGGTCGACGAACAGGGCATCGAGGACGTCCGGCCGAGCGAGATCGCGGTCGTCGAGCTGGCCGACGGCCGTCTCTACTTCAACGCCCGCGACCAGGGCAACACCCCGGGCCAGCGCGTCGACGCCATCAGCAGCGACGGCGGCGAGACACTCGACGAGCCGTACGACGCGGTGAACGGCATCGTCACGTCGAAGGTCGAGGGCTCGGTCACGCGACTGCCCGCCACCCGCACGAGCCGCCGCGACCGCGTCGTCCTCTCCGTGCCGAACCACCCGACCTCGCGCGAGAAGCTGACCCTGTTCTCCAGCTTCGACGACGGCGAGACCTGGACGCCCAGCTACGAGGTCTATGACGGACCATCGGCCTACTCGGACCTGGCCGTCCTCGACGCGGGACACGGACGCCGCGACATCGGCGTTCTGTACGAGAGCGGCGAACGCCTCTATCCGGGTGACCCCGACCAGACCTACCACCACGACATCACCTTCGTCCGGGTGCCCGAGAGGCGACTCGACCTGCGCACACCCCCACCGGCCGTCACACCGGACGCCGCCGGCGACAACGACGCGCTGATCAGCGGCGTCCCGAAGATCGTGCCCGGAACCTTCGGCAAGGGTTTGTCGCTCGCCGGTGACTTCGCGGAACTGCCGCACAACGACGACCTCTCCTTCGGCAGCGAACCGTTCACCGCCGCCGCCTGGTTCCGCACCGACTACCTCGCCAACAACCAGGCGATCCTCTACGCCCACAGCCGCACCGGGCCACGGTGGTGGATCCAGGTCGAACCCAACAACGGCAACGTCATCCGGGCCCAGCTCTCGACCGACCAAGGGTCCACCCGGACGCTGACGGCACCGGGCGACTTCGTGGACGACGCATGGCACCACGTGGCACTGGTACGCGACGTCGACGGCGTCGCCCTCTACGTCGACGGTGCACTGGCCGCCACCGGCGCGTCCATCGGGACCGGCTCGGTCTCCGCCGGCGCGCGCACCGGGATCCGCGTCGGCGCCCGCGTCGACGGCATCCACGCCCAGTTCGTCGGCGGCGTCGACGAAGTCTGGCTCTTCGACACCGCGCTGAACGCCGAACAGGTCGCCGACCTCGCCGCCACCAACTCGGTCCAGGGCGCCACCCCCGTGACGCATCTCCCGATGACACGGATCACCCGATAGCTGACCTGCCGATCGTCCAGAAGGGACATTCATGGCTCTGCCGGTGGCCGACGAACCCGCCCACGCGGGTGACCACCCCCCAGGCGACCATTCGCGCCGCGATGGCACCCTCCTGTCGCGCTCCGACCTTCAGGGTGCCGTTCGCACGTGGTGTTCCGCCCTGGAGCCGAAGTTCAGTCCGGGCTCGGCCCGCGTGCGCCTCGGTCATACCGGCGCCTGGTTCGACGACGCCGCCGCGGAACTGGAGGGCTTCGCGCGGCCGCTGTGGGCCCTGGCTCCGCTGACCGCGGGCGGCGGCGCCTTCGACGGCTGGGACCGGTATCGCGAGGGCCTGGTGAACGGCACGGACCCCGCCCACCCCGAGTACTGGGGCCGGGTCACCGGCACCGACCAGCGCATGGTGGAGATGGCGGCGATCGGGTTCGGCCTGGCCCTCGTGCCGCACGAGCTGTGGACCCCGCTGTCGGCGGCGCAGCGTGAGCGGGTCACGGACTGGCTGCTCGGCATCAACGACTTCCCCGTCGTGCACAACAACTGGAAGTTCTTCCGGGTCCTCGTGAACCTCGGCCTCGCCCGAGTCGGCGGCCGCCACGACCTCGCGAAGATGCACGAGGCGCTCGACGTCATCGAGACGTTCGCCGTCGACGCCGGGTGGTACCACGACGGCCCCAGCGGGCACGGCGACTGGTACATCCCGTGGGCAATGCACTTCTACGGGCTGATCTACGCCCGGATCGCCGGCGACGACGACCCGGCGCGCGCGGGCCGGTTCCGGGAGCGGGCGGTGGCGTTCGCCACGGACCACGCCCACTGGTTCGCCGCCGACGGCAGCGCGCTCCCCTTCGGGCGGAGCCTGACCTATCGCTTCGCCCAGAGCGGGTTCTGGGGAGCGCTCGCCTTCGCCGACGTGGAGGCACTGCCGTGGGGTGTGGTGAAGGGGCTGGCCCTGCGCAATGTCCGCTGGTGGATGCGCCGGCCGATCTTCGCGTCCGACGGCACCCTGACCCTCGGCTACGGCTACCCCAACCTGCAGATGACCGAGCGGTACAACTCGCCGGGATCGCCGTACTGGGCACTCAAGGCGGGCCTTCCGCTCGCCGCACCGGCCGACCACCCGTTCTGGACCGCCGAGGAGCAACCGCTCCCCCCGTTGGACGAGGTTCGTCCCCTTCCGCCCGCCGGGATGGTGGTCTACCGTCCCCGGGACTCCTCCCACGTGGTCGCGTTGGTCAACGGCCAATCGACCGGCCCGCTGAGACACGCCGCGGAGAAGTACGCGAAGTTCGCCTACTCCACCCGGTTCGGCTTCAGCGTGCCGGCGGCCAACCATCAGCTCGAGGCGACAGCAGCGGACAGCATGCTGGCCGTCTCGGACGACGGCCGGCACTACCGCGTTCGCGAGGACGTCGAGGACACCTCGGTCGACGAGGCCGTTCTCCGGTCGCGGTGGACCCCCTACGAAGACGTCGAGATCGAGACCTGGTTGACCGCGGTCCCGCCATGGCAGGTCCGCGTCCACCACATCCGGACCGGCCGCCGGCTGTCCTCGGCGGAGGGTGGCTTCGCGACATCGCGTCCGGACGACACCCGGGCGGAACTCGTGGACGACGGACCGGCGCGGGCCGTGGTGCGTGGCGCCGCCGGGCCCAGCGGCATCGTCGACCTCACCGGTACCCGTGCCGGTCGGGTGATCGTCGCCGAGCCGAACACGAACCTCCTGCTACCTCGGACGTCGATCCCCACCCTCGTGGCCGACCTCGATCCCGGCGAGCACTGGCTGTCGTGCGCGGTCATGGCCGACCCCGAGCCCGGCAGATTCGAGGCCGCCTGGGCAGCGGGCCCGCCGGATCTCCGGATGATCCCGGGCCTGCCGCACGAGTGAGGAGACCGACCTGGGTGAGCGCGGGCGAGGTCGCCGGAGACTATCCGGCCGTCCGGCGAGCTGGGGTGACGGCCGTGGCAGGGTGGTGGCGGGCGGGCAGGGTTCGGGGACGCCACCCGGGACGCGTGGCCTCGAAGGCGGCGATCGCGTCGTCCAGCCCGAGGGTCAGGTCGATGTCGTCCAGGCCGTTCATGATCCGCCAGCGGGTGTGATCGTCGATCGCGAACGGCACGACGAGGCCGGCGCAGCGGACCTCCCGGGCGCGCAGGTCCACCGTGATCCGGGTGCCGGGCGTCCGCTCGAGCCGGTCCCAGAGCGCCTCGATGCCGGACTGGGCGACCTGGCCCGTCACCAGGCCCTGGGTGCCGGCGTTGCCGCGGAAGATGTCGCCGAACCGGGAGGACAGCACGGCCTTCACTCCGTGGTCCCGCAACGCCCACACCGCGTGCTCGCGGGACGAGCCGATGCCGAAGTCGGACCCGGCGACCAGCACTGATCCGGTCCGATAGGGCTCCTGGTTGAGCACGAAGCCGGGGTCCAGGCGCCATCCCGCGAACAGCGCGTCCTGGAACCCGGTGCGGCTGACGCGTTTCAGGAAGCGCGACGGCACGATCTGGTCGGTGTCGACCTGGCTGCGCCGCAGCGGAATCCCGACACCGGTGTGCGTGGTGATCTTCTCCATGATGTCCTCGCTCTCGTTCAGCCGTGCTGGATCGGGGTCCGGCCGTCGAGCGCCGCGAGCTCCGATTCGCCGGCGCCGTCGAGATCGGACACCGACGACAGCGTGCCGCGCACGGCCGTCGCCGCCGCCACCAGCGGTGAGACCAGGTGTGTGCGGGCACCGTCTCCCTGGCGTCCTTCGAAGTTGCGGTTCGAGGTCGAGGCGGAGCGCTGTCCGGACTGGAGCCGGTCCGGGTTCATGCCGAGGCACATCGAGCAGCCGGCGTTGCGCCACTGCGCGCCGAATGCGGTGAAGATGCGGTCCAGCCCTTCGGCCTCGGCCTGGAGCTGCACCCGCGCGGACGCCGGCACCACGAGCACGTCGAGGCCGGGATGCTTGCGCCGGCCGTTCATCACCGCGGCGGCGGCACGCAGGTCCTCGATCCGTCCGTTGGTGCACGAGCCGATGAAGACGGTGTCGACCGCGATGTCGCGCAGCGGCGTGCCGGGCGCCAGGTCCATGTAGGCCAGGGCCCGCTCGGCGGCGGAGCGTTCGGCCGGGTCGACGATGGCGGCGGGGTCGGGCACCGCCCCCGACAGTGGCAGCCCCTGGCCGGGATTGGTGCCCCAGGTGACGTACGGCTCGAGGTCGGACGCCTCCAGCACGACCTCGGTGTCGAACACGGCGTCGTCGTCGCTGCGCAGCCCCGCCCAGGCCGCCATGGCCGCGTCCCAGTCGGCGCCGGCGGGTGCGTGCGGACGGCCGGCCAGGTAGGCGAACGTCGTCTCGTCCGGCGCGACCAGCCCGGCGCGCGCGCCCGCCTCGATCGACATGTTGCAGATCGTCATCCGGGCTTCCATGGACAACCCGGCCAGTGCGCTCCCCCGGTACTCGATGACGTGGCCCTGGCCGCCACCGGTGCCGATCCTGGCGATGATCGCGAGGATGACGTCCTTCGCGCTCGTGCCGGGCGGGAGCGTCCCCTCGACGGTGACGGCCATCGTGCGGAACGGCATCATCCGCAGGGTCTGGGTGGCGAGCACGTGCTCGACCTCCGAGGTGCCGATGCCGAACGCGAGCGCCCCGAACGCCCCGTGCGTCGACGTGTGCGAGTCGCCGCAGACGATCGTCATGCCGGGCATCGTCAGCCCCAGCTGCGGCCCGACCTGGTGGACGATCCCCTGGTCGGCATCGCCCAGCGAGTGCAGCCTGACGCCGAACTCCGCCGCGTTGCGGCGCAACGTGTCGATCTGCGTCCGGCTGACCTCGTCGGCGATCGGGAGATCGATGTCGGTGGTCGGGGTGTTGTGGTCCTCGGTCGCGATGGTGAGGTCCGGGCGGCGGACGGCCCGGCCGGCCAGCCGCAGTCCCTCGAACGCCTGCGGGCTGGACACCTCGTGCACCATGTGCAGGTCGATGTAGACGAGATCGGGGCGGCCGTCTCCCCCGCGGTCGACGAGGTGGTCCTCCCACAGTTTCTCGGCCAGGGTGCCGCTCATCGCCCGGCCTCCGCCAGTACGGCCCGGCCGAACGACTCGAAGGCCGCCAGGCCCACCACCTCGTTCAGCTCGCCGAGCGTGAGGAACTGGTCCTCGAGCCCGCGCGAGTCACCCTGGCGCCGCAGCGCGTGGAAGAAGGTGCGCAGGCTCCGCGCCATCACGCGCGCCCCGTTGCTCGGGTACAGGACGACGGAGAAGCCCAGGCCCACGAAGTCGTCGAAGCTCAGAACCGGGGTGAGGCCTCCCTCGGACACGTTGACCACGAGCGGCACGCCGAGGTCCGCCGCGCCGATCTCGCGCAGTTCCTCGGCCGACCCCGGCGCGTCGACGAACACCAGGTCCGCGCCACGCTCGACGAACCCTCTCGCACGCACGATCGCCTCCTCCAGGCCGAGCGGGCCGCGGGCGTCGGTGCGGGCGACGATCAGGGTGCCGGCGCTGCGGCGGGCCGACACCGCGGCGTGCACCTTGCGGAAGGCGACGTCGCGCTCCTCGACGGTCTTGCCGCTCATGTGCCCGCACCGCTTCGGCCAGACCTGGTCCTCGATCTGCACGGCGGAGGCGCCCAGCCGCTCCAGCGTGCGCACCGTATGCGAGACCGCCTCGGCGTCGCCGTAGCCGGTGTCGGCGTCGACGATGACCGGCAGGTCGGTGACCGCTCGGACCCGGGTCAGGGTCTGCGCGACCTCGTCGCGCGCGATGAGGCCGATGTCGGGCAGCCCGAAACCGGCCGCCGCCGTGGCGTAGCCACTGAGGTAGAGGGCGGCGAAGCCGGCCTCATCGACGAGTCGCGCCTCGAGCGCGCTGCCGGCACCCGGCACCAGGAGCCCGCCGGGCTGCCGCAGGAGCGTGGTGAGGTCCATGGGACGTCCTCTCTCAGATGGGGCGGACCCGCTGGAACAGGTCGGTGGTCAGGGCGGCGGAGCAGACCTCGGCGTACTGGGCCGACAGGTCGTTCAGGGCCGCCTCGTGCGCGGTGGTCGTGGCGTCGGCGACGGCGTCGGCCACGACGACGGGAAGGAAGCCGTTCTGGAGTGCGTCGATCGCCGCGGCGCGGATGCCGCCCGACGTGGTCGCGCCGACGAGCACCACGCAGTCGACGGCCGCTCCCCGCAGCGTCGCCGCGAGCGACGTGCCGAAGAACGCGCTCGGGAAGCTGCGCGTGACGACCAGCTCGGAGGCGGCCGGGGCGAGGCCGGGGCACGGCGGCGGCATGCTGCCGGCGTGGACGGCGAGGCCGGGGTTGCGGCGGAACCAGTGGCCGCCGTCCAGCCCGTCGGCCCGGAACGCCAGCCGCGAGTGCACCACCAGGAGGCCGGCCTGCCGCGCGGCGCCGACGACGACGGTCGCGCCGGCGACGGCCGCGGCTCCGGCCGCCCCGAGCGGGTCGACCACCACCGTCGCCGCGTCGACGACGAGGACGGCGGGCCGTCGGACGGTGCCGGCGATGGACGCGGCGGTCATGCGAGCCCCAGCAGGGTCCGTGCCTCGCGACGCGTCAGCAGCTCGGCGGACTTCGCGCGGATGTCGAAGAGGTTCCCGGTGTGCGTCTCCTCGAGGCGGTCGCCCACCGCGTCGGACACGACCACCGGCTCGAACCCGTACTGGAGGGCGTCGGTCGCCGTCGCCCTGATGCAGCCGCTGGTCGAGAGCCCGGCGATCAGCAGCCGCCGGATCCCGAGGAACGTCAGCGTCGAGGCCAGCGTCGTGTGCACGAAGGCGCTCGGGTACTGCTTCACCAGCTCGATGTCCCGGGGCCCGGGCGCCAGCCCGTCGATGTAGCCGCTGTACGGGCTCTCCTCCAGGTACCAGCGCAGTGCCGGGATCTTGCGGCCGTAGACCGAGGCGTCCAGTCCGCTCGGGTGGTGCCCGAGCCGCGTGATCACGACCGGGACGCCCGCCTCGTGGGCGTCGGCGAGCAGGTCGGCCATGACGGCGACGCTCTCCTCCACGCCCGCGTACAGCGGGCAGGCGGGATCGGTGTAGCACTCCACCGGGTCGATGACGATCAGGGCGGTCGGCTGCGCGACGCCGAGGTCCAGGCTGCCCTGGAGCCCGGCGCGGGTGTAGTCGTCAGTGGCGCGCACTGCTCGGACTCCTGTTCTGCGAGGCGTCGACGGGATAGGTCGAGCGGTACCGGCCGGCCCGCGCCCGCCGGGTGACGCGCACGTCCACCAGCGTCGGCGCCGGGTCGTCGAGGAACGTGGCGACCGCGGCGGCCAGCTCGTCGAGGCTGCTCGGCGTCGTCGCACGCAGGCCCAGTGCCCGCGCCACGCCGGCCAGGTCGGCGAACCCGAAGACCGACTCCGCTGCCCGCATCCCGGACGCGACGAGCTTGTGGTACTCCGCGCCGTACGCGCCGTCGTCGATCACGACCACCAGGAGCGGGATGGCCGAGCGGGCGGCCGTCTCCAGCTCCTGCAGGTTCATCATGAGGCTGCCGTCGCCCTCCAGGACGACGGTCGGGACGTCCGGCTCGGCCAGCGCCGCGCCGAGCGCCGCCGGGAAGGCCTGGGCGATGGCGCCGAAGCCGTTGTGCACCTGCAGGCGGTGCGGCGCCGGCGGCTCAGGCATCTCGACGACGTGGTTCCAGAAGTGACCGGCGCCGACGACGAGCTGGACAGGGTCGGTGAGCGCACGTCGCACGGTGGCGAGGGCCGCGACGGGGTCGAGGCCGTCGGCGGGCTCGATGTCGCCCAGGTCCGGCGACCTCGGCAGGGCGGCCGGGGCCGGACGCCGCGCGCCCGGCGTGACGGCCGCATCCGCCGGCACGAGCACTTCGAGCAGCTGCTCGAGGAACAGCCGGCAGTCCGCGACGACCTTGAGCCCGGGGTCGAACACGTCGTCCGGATCCCACGGGTCCTCGCGGTCGACCACCTGCACGGTCCGTTCCGGCGCCAGGAGCGCGCCTCCGAGCGTCGTGTGCCAGCTCAGCGCCGCGCCCAGCGCGAGCACGACGTCGCAGCCCGCGATCCGCTCCCGGGCCTCGGGTGAGGAGAACCCGCCGACCACGCCGAGGTCGCCGGCCCGGTGGTGCAGAGCGCCGAGCGCCTTGACCGTCGTACCGGTGAGCGCGCCGAGGTGGTCGGCGAGCCGTTCGGCCGAGCCCAGCGCTCCACCGGCGACGGCGCCCCGACCCAGCAGCAGCAGGACCCGGCCCGCGGCGGCCAGACGGGACCGGACGGCCTCGACGTCGCGCGCCCGGGCCGGCGCCGGTCCCGCCGGGCGTACAGGCGGGACGTAGACGGGCAGGTCGCACCGTTCGTCCGCGAGGTCGTAGGGCAGCGCGAGCACGACCGGCCGGCGGGACCGGCGCGCCGTCCCGAACGCGGCCCGGAGCTTCGCGGTGAGGTCACCGTGCGACCGCACCGCGACGACGTCGACGTCGGCGAGGGCGCGCAGGCTGCCGATGTCGAAGCTCTGATAGTGCACCGCGGTCCCGACGGGGGTGTCGCCGGCCAGCACCACCACCGGCGTGCGGTTGTGCGCCGCGACGCGCAGCGGGGTGACCAGGTTCGTGACCCCCGGGCCACAGGTGACCGAGCAGACGCCGACCTCGCCGGCGGCCTGCGCCCAGCCGTCGGCCATCGCGAGCGCCGCGGCCTCGTGCCGGGCATGCACCACGCGCACGCCCGGCCGGCCCGCCATCTCGGCGAGCCATGCCATGTTGCCGTCACCCATCAGCCCGAAGACCGTGTCGACGCCCTCGGCCACGAAGGCGTCCGCCACGTACTGATGGATCCGGGTCACGGCCCCTCCAGCTCGTGCGAGCAGATGGCGGCGTGACGCGCCGCCAGCAGGTGCGAGCGCATGGCCGCCTCGGCCCACTCGGGGTCGTGGGCCGAGAGGGCGCGATGGATCTCCTGGTGATGGTGGTTGGCCCGGCGCCGGAACTCCTCGGCGAGCCCGGCGTCGCCGATCACCATGCGCGGCTGGAAGCGCAGGTTCGCCGTGAGCCGGATGACCTGGTCGCGCCCGGACGCCTGCATGATCGCGGCGTGGAAGCGCTGGTTCAGGCCGGCCACCGTGTCACCGCTGTCGGGACCGCCGCGCGCGAACGCCTCCTCCATGGCGGCCATGAGCTCGGCCAGCCCGAAGAGCTCGGCGTCGGAGATGAGCGACGCGGCGTGCTTGGCGCCCTCGGACTCCAGCAGGATCCGCGTGTCGAAGGTGTCCCGGAGCAGATCGACGCTCCACCCCATGACCGTCGCGCGCTGGTTGGGCTTGAGTTCGATGAGACCGGTCTCCGACAGCCGCCGCAGCGCCTCGCGCACCGGGGTCCGGCTCAGTTGCAGCTCGTCGGCGATCGCCTGCTCGCTCAGGCGCGTGCCGGACTTGTAGACCCCGGTCATGATCCGGTCACGCACGTGGACGAGCGCGAGCTCGCCCTGGGTGAGGGACTTGTCCTGGCCGTGGACGGCACCGGCATCCGCCCCACCCGGCACCTGCTCGCTCATCCGGACACGACCTCCAGACTGTCCAGCATCGATGCACGCCGCAGGTAGGCCCGGCGGGCGTCGGCGTCGGCCTCGAGCTCACGCCAGGCCCGGCGCACCTCGGCACGTTGCTCGGGAGAGCTCTCCCGCACCCTGGACCAGTTGTCGTCGGTCTCCTTGCCGACGAAGTTCAGCGCCACCTCGCGGCGCCGCGCCGCCCACTCGTCGAGGACGTCCACGTCCGCGGACCCGCCGACCACCCGGACGAGCGGGTCGACGAGCAGGAGCCCGTCGTGCAGGCCACTGTTCATGCCCATGCCGCCGAGCGGGTTGTTCACGTGCGCCGCGTCGCCGACGAGCGCCACGCGTCCGGTCCGGAACGTCCCGGCGACCTTGCGATGGACCTCGTACACGGTGACGTGCTGGATGTCCTGTGCCGTGGCCGACGGGCACAGCGACCGCATGTGCCGCAGCGCCTCGCCGGGACGGTCGGCGTCGGAGATCTCGTGGTCCGGCCGTAACGGGAACAGCATCCGCCAGCCGGCCGGGTTGCGCAGCAGCACGTGCCAGTCCGGCGAGCCGGCGACGTAGTTGACCATCGAGAGGTCACCGAAGATGTCGTGCAGAGGCAGGGAAGTCGACACGACGAGGTACCGCTCGGGATACGTGCGGCCGGTGAAGTCGACACCGCACCGTTCCCGCACCAGGCTGTGCGAGCCGTCCGCGCCGACCAGCCACCGTGACGTGTGGGTCTCGCCGCCGGCGGTGACCTCCACCCGGTCCGCCTCCTGCGCCACGGCGTCGACCTCGACGCCGAGGTGCAGGTCGATCCGCGGGTGGGCGGCGAGCCGGTCGCGGGCGAGGCCCGTCAGCACCGACTGCTCCACCTGCAGCCGGAACGGGTACGGGGTGAGCCCGTCGAGCACGTCGTAGCTCAGCACGGCGACGCGTCCCAGCTCCGCGTCGCGGTACTGGTACTCGTCGCACACCAGCCCGGCCCGCACGAGCGGCTCGGTCAGGCCGAGCGGCTCCAGCAGCTCCAGCGTCGGCGGGTGGAACGTGGTGGCCCGTTCCTGCGAACCGAGCACCGGCCGCTTCTCGAAGAGGCGGACGTGCAGTCCGGCCTCGGCCAGGCTGAGCGCGGTGACCGAACCGACCGGCCCACCGCCCACCACCGTGACATCGCAGTGCTTCATCGTCTCTGCCTTCCGTTCTCAGAACTCGCGCAGCAGGCGGCCGGCGTCGGCGAACGTGTCCTGCAGCCCCGCGGTGCGCAGCGTGTGCCAGATCGTGGCGGCATTGATGGCGACGACCGGCTTGCCGAGCCAGTGCTCCGCCTGGTCGGCGATCCCCACCATCGAGAGGTTGGTGCCGACCTGGACGATCGCCTGCGCCTCCGGCGAGTCGATCTCCCGCAGGGTCTCGATGACCTGGGCCGGGGAGATCTCGGCGATAGCGGTGGCGTTGGGCGCCTTGAGCCCCTTCATCGTGACGATCTCGAAGCCGACCTCGGTGAAGTAGCGGATCACCTGTTCGTCCGCGACCGGCTGGTAGGGCGAGAACACCGCGATACGGCGCACACCCAGCGCTTCCAGCGCCGCCCGGCAGGCGGCCGCCCCGGTCGTGACCTGCAGTCCGCCGGTGGCCTCGGTGACCCGCGCGTGGAACGCGTCGTGACCCTCGGCGCCGCCCCAGAAGGTCTCGCCCGACATCCCCATCATCATCACGTCGGGCTTGGCCGTCATGACGTCCGCGAGCGCGGCAGAGATGGCCTCACGGATCTGCAGGATGAGCGCCTCGAAGTTGGCGTTGCTGTCCATCCGGGGATCGGTGATGCGCATCCGGCCGGTGTGGAACGTGACGCCGTGCGGGCGCAGCAGGGCGGTGTCGTGCTCGACGACGGTGTTCGTCGACGGCACGATGACGCCGACCTTCGCGCGGTAGCCGGTGATGTCGGGCACGGGCGGTCTCTCCTCGGGTCGAACGGACGGTGCTGCGTGGTGCGGCCGGGCGGGGTTACGGCTGATAGACGATCTCGTCGATGTCCTCGAGCGGCTCGTCGAGCAGGCCGTAGGTGACCATGAGGTCCTGCAGGCGCTCGAGGTCGGCCGCCTCCACCGGACCGAACGTGGAGACGGCGAGGTCCGGCAGGAGCTCGGCGTCGATCTCGGTGTACTCGGGCGCCAGTTCACGGGCGATGCCGGGGTCGTCGGCAAGCACGCCGAGCGCCTCGTCCATGGCCGAGTGGAAGGCCTCGAGCAGCCCGGCGTCCTCCGAACCGCGGGCCGCGTAGCCGGCCATCGGCACGTCCTGCAGCTCCGCCGCGGCCGACAGGACGGCCGGGTCGTCGGGCGAGCCGACGAAGCGCGCGGACAGGTTCTTGATGATGGTCGAGCGCGACGGCTCGGCCACCCAGGTGGCGTCGACCCGGCCCTGGTCCAGTGCGGCCGGCACGTCGGGGAACGGGATCTCGAGCAGGTCGAAGTCGTCCCGGCCGACGCCGATGGAGTCCATCGCGGCGACCACGAGGAGTTCGGCCACCGACCCCAGCGAGTTGACGGCGATCGTCGCACCCTCGAGGTCGGCCAGCGACTGGGCCGGCGAGTCGCCGGACACCCACACGCCCGAGGGCGACGCCTCGCCGGGCGTGTTGGAGTGCGAGCCGGAGGCGATGACGACGTCGAGGTCGGCCTGGCGGGCGAGCAGGACCGGGATGTAGCTGGTGAAGATGAAGTCGACGTCGCCGGCCATCAGAGCCGGGATCGCCTCGGCGCCGCCCGAGGTCACGCGGGTCGTGACCTCGAGACCGTGTTCCTCGAAGAGCCCTTCGTCGATCGCGTACTGCAGCGGCGCCAGGTCGACCGTCGGGAGGATGCCGACGGTGACCTGCGTCAGGCCGCCGTCGCCGCCGTCGTCGCCGGACCCGCAGGCCGAGGTCAGGAGCAGTGCGGTCGCGGCGGCCGCGGCCGCTAACTTCTTCGTCGTGGACAGCTTCATGTGACATTCCTTCTGGAGTCGGGAGGCCTCAGTGGGCGGCGGGCGCGCTCTGGCCGTGCGCGCCGATGGCCGAGAGCACCTCGGTACGCAGGTCGGCGAAGAGGGAGTCGTGCTTGGTGTCGAGCTGGTTGCGCGGTCGCGGCAGCCGCACCGGCACGACCGTCGCGACGGTCGAGGGCGGGCGGGACAGCACGAGGACCCGGTCGCCGAGGTACACGGACTCGTCGATGTCATGGGTGACGAGCACGATCGTCATGCCGAACTCCTGCCAGACCTGCAGCAACAGGTCCTCGAGCTCGGCCCGGGTCTGCGCGTCGACCGACGCGAACGGCTCGTCCATGAGCAGCAGGGTCGGATTCACCGCGAGGGCGCGGGCGATGGCGACGCGCTGCTGCATGCCGCCGGAGAGCTGCCACGGATAGTGGTCGGCGAACCCGGCGAGCCCGACCGCCTCGAGTGCGCGCAGGGTGGCCGCCTGCCGCTCGCCGGCGTCGGCGACCTTGTAGTCCAGCGGCAGCCGCACGTTGCGGCTGACCGTCATCCACGGCAGCAGTGAGCGGCTGTAGTCCTGGAAGACGACGCCCATGTTCTCCGGCGGCTCGGTGACCGGCGTGCCGTTCACCAGGATCTCTCCCGATGTGGGCCGGTCCAGTCCGGCGACGGAACGCAGCAGCGTGGACTTGCCGCAGCCGGACGGTCCCACCACGCAGAGCAGCTCGCCCTGCTCGACGGAGAAGGAGACGTCACGGACCGCCTCGGTGACCGTGCCGCGGCTCTCGTAGCGCTTGGCGAAGGAGCGGACTTCAAGCATGGGATGGACCTTCCGAGTGGTCAGTGCGGAGCGAACGTGGCGGGGGTCTAGCGCTGTCGCATCCAGAACAGGGCCCGCTTCTCGAAGGCGAGGAAGGCGAGGTTGGCGAGGAACCCGATGAGGCCGAGGAGAAGGATCCCGGACCACATCTCGGAGACGGCGAACGTGCGCTGCGCCTGCAGGACGGAGAAGCCCACGCCGTTGGTGCTGCCGACCATCTCGCTGACGACCATCAGGATGATCGTCAGCGACAGCGCCGTCCGCATGCCGGCGAGGATCCGCGGCGAGGCCGATCGCAGGATGATCTTGCTGAAGACCACGCGCCGGGGCAGCCGGTACACCCGAGCCATGTGCAGCAGCGCCGGGTCGACGCCGCGGACGCCGTCGACGGTGTTCATCAGGATCGGCCAGATCGCGCCGAGCACGATGATGAAGATCTTCATCGTGTCGCCGATGCCGAACAGCAGGATCCCGAACGGGATGAGCGCCGGCCCGGGCAGCGCGCGCAGGAACTCCAGGATCGGCTCGCACGCCGTCATGAGCCGCGGCGTGCGGGCCAGGACCATGCCCGCCCCGACGCCGGCGACGACGCAGATGGCGTAGGCGATGGCCATGCGCTGCATACTCGGCAGCAGATCGCTCACCAGTCGTTCGGACAGCCAGATGTCGGCGAAGCTCTGCACGACGCCGCTGAGCGGCGGGAAATAGTAGGAGTCGGCCCGGCTGGTGAAGATCGCGATCGCGAGGACCGCCAGCGCCGGACAGACGATCTCGATCGCGAGCAGCGTGCGGCGGGTCATCGCTTCTCCTGTCGGTACGACGGGTGCCAGTGCAGGGCCGCCTTCTCGATCCGCAGGAACAGGCTGTTCAGGCCCCAGCCGAGCAGGCCGGTGGCGAGGATCAGCGCGTACATGTCGGTCGTCGCCGACGAGGCCTGCGCGAGCATGATCGAGCGCCCGATCCCGGGGGCTCCGACGACGATCTCCGCGGTGATGGACAGCGCGAGGGCGATGGACGACGAGATGCGCAGGCCCGTCGCGATGTACGGCGCGGTCGACGGCATCACCACGTGGCGGAAGGCCGCCCAGCGCCCGAGCCGATAGACGCGGGTGACCTGCATCTGCTCGGGATCCACCGACTGCACGCCGTAGAGCGCCTGGAAGAGGATCGGCCAGAACGACGCGAAGGTGACCAGGAACAGCTTGGTCTGCAGGTCGATGCCCCACAGCAGGACGGCCAGCGGGATCAGCGCCACGGACGGGATCGGCCGGAGGAACTCGATGATCGCGCGGAAGGCGCTGGCCGGTATCGGGTGGCTGCCGATGAGCATGCCGGCGGGAACGGCCAGGACGGTCGCCAGGCCCAGGCCGACCGACCATCCCAGCAGGGTGTTGCCCAGGTCGCCCCAGAAGCTCGACGTCCCCAGCCCCTGCAGGAACCGCCACCAGATCTCGCTCACCGGCGGGAACCACGCCCGCGGGATGACGTCGATCCGGATCAGCAGCTCCAGCGCCACCAGCACACCCGCGATGCCGGAGCACCGCAGGAGTACCTGGGAATCGCCGAGCCGTCGTCTCGACCGCGACGCCGGGGGCGTCCCCTCGGGCCGCCGCGCCGTGTTCGTGGTGAGAGTCATCCGGTCTCGCCTCCCTTGGTGGTCGCCGCGACGCCGGCGGAGCCGGTCGTCCCGACGATGCGGCACTGCTCCGCCGTGTGGCATCGAGTGCCGATTGGCGAGAAATGTATACGTCCCCACTGGCGCTGTACAGAGGGCGGTCGAAGATCTTCTTGCCCCCGAGGCCGGCCGCATGGCCGCGCACCTCTCGAGTAGCGGCCTGGAACAGCGCATTTCCAGCGCTTATGAGATGATCTCGACCGCCTCGAGACGCGGCGGAAGGCTGCGAGCCGAACTGGCGGGATGAAGATGTTTCGTCCGCGAAATGTATACGTTACGCGTCGACTCGGTGACGAAGTGTGTACAACCGCCGATCGTCACCGTCCGCGCGTCGCCGGATCGCCGAACACGGCACCACCGACGAGAAGCTGGTCGAGCAGCTCTGCGCCGCCATCCCCACCCGCCACGCTCTCTGGTGCCGGGCCGGCTGGCTCCTGGTGGAACGCCTGAACGCCCGAGGCCGATCCCGAGAGGCCACCGCCCTGGAGTCCCGCCTCACGGAGTGATCCCGACCCGCACATGCACCGCGCCGGCCGCCGACCACGGCTGCCGGCGGTACGAGAGCTACCTCCCGGTGTCTCGGGTCGAGACCCGCCCCCGCACCCGAGCGGGGCGTCGCCGTGCCAGGCCCGCCACCAGCCCGGCTCCGGCGATGACGGCTGCCGCCGCGGCCGTCCACCGAGGGCCGACGTCGGCGATCAGGCCGCTCAGGACCCCCTGGACCCGCAGCGCCGCGTCGACGACGGGGTCCGAGGGGTCGCCGCCTGCACGGACCCGCAGTTCGTAGACCCCGTAATAGGCGACGTACGCGCCGGCGAGGACCAGCAGCGCACCGCTCGCCCGAGACACGTACGGCAGCAGGCCGCGAGCGCGGCGGACGACCGCGTCGCCCCCGACCGCGACCGCTGCGGCCAGCACGCCGACCACCAGGCCCATGCCCACCCCGTAGGCGGCGAAGGCGGCCAGACCGGCGGCGATGCCCGAGGAGGTGACCGTGGACGTCGCCATCGCCAGGAACGGCGCGACTGTGCAGGAGAGGCTGGCCACCGCGTACGCGACGCCGTACCAGACCATCGACACCGCGGACGACGACGGCGCCGCGCCGCTCAGCCGCGGCGCTCGCACGGCCAGCTCCCGGCCCGCGAGCAACCAGCCGCCGAGTGCGATCAGCGCCGCCCCGATCACGAGGGTCGCCCACGGCAGGAGCCGCTCCAGCGACAGCGCCGCCGGGACCACGAGCAGCCCGAACGCACCGAACACGGCGACGAACCCGGCCGTCATCGCCGCGGTCGTCACACCCGCACGCCGCAGCGCGGCCACCGGCCCGGGCGGCCCGCCCCGGGCGACCAGCAGGGTGAGGTAGGTAGGCAGCAGCGCGAACCCGCACGGGTTCAGGGCCGCCACCGACCCGAGGAGCACAGCGAACTCCATTGGCACGTCGCCCATGGTCAGCGCGCCGCGAGCCGCTCGACCACGGCCTCGATCTCGTCCTCCTCGAGAGGCCCGCGGACGATGTCGACGGTGCCGTCGGCGGACACCAGGCCGATGTCGTACTGCTGCGTCACCCCGAACCGGCTGTAGACCTCGCCGGCACGGTCGTCGATGTGCGGGATCGCGCCCACACCTCCGTCGTCGATGAAGTCCTCGATCGCGGCGAGGTCGCCGGACAACCCGGCGACGCCGACGAACGACACCCTCCCCTCGTACCGGCCGGCGAGCTCGGCGATGAGCGGCGCCTCCCGCCGGCACACCGGGCACCACGGCGCCCAGAACCACACGACGGCGGGCTGGCCGGCCAGGCTCGCGCCGTCGAAGGTGCCACCGCCGACAGCCGGAGCGACGAAGTCCAACTGGTCGGGCACCGGGGTCGCGGGGCTGGGCGACACCGCGACCGGCGGCGTGGTCGTCGCGGTGACGGTCCGCGTCGTCGCCGAGGACGTCGGCTCCTCCGGCGCGGCCCGCGTGCCGGCGCCGCCGGCGTCGCCACCACAGGCGCCGGCCAGGACGGCCAGCAGGGCGATGGCGCTGGTCTGTGCTGCCTTCATTTCTCCTCCGCACGGATCAGGCGACGCGTCTCGACGAGTTGCCGGCGCATGTCGAGCGTGGCGCGGACGGTGCCGCCGACGGTGCCGGTGACCTTGCTCCGTCCCGCGCGCTGGTGGTAGGGCACGGCCCGTTCAGTGATCCGCCACCCCGCTCGTCCGGCCCGCAGCACCATCTCCAGCGGCCAGCCCGAGCGCCGGTCGGTCAGCCCCAGGCCGAGCAGGTCCGTACGCCGCGCGGCACGCATCGGCCCGATGTCACTCACCCGCGCGCCGGTGTAGGCGACCACCCGCCGGGCCAGGTAGCGATTGGCCACGCGGGCGTGCGGCGGCATCGCCCCGCCGCGGCGCGCGCCGAGCACGAGATCGGCCTCGCCGGCGGCCACCGGATCGGCCACCAGCGGCAGGTCCCGGGGGTCGAGGGAGGCGTCGCAGTCCATGAAGCACACGACGTCCGTCGAGGCCGCCGTCAGGCCGGCGAAGCACGCGGCGCCGAACCCGCGCCGAGGCTCGAAGACGACCGTGCCGCCGCAGGCCACCGCCACGGCTGCCGACCCGTCGGCGGACCCGTTGTCGACGACGATCGGGCGGTAGCCGGCGGGCATCCGGCCGAGCACCCACGGAATCGCCCCGGCCTCGTCCAGCACCGGGAGAACGACGTCGATCACGCGATCACCCGGCCCAGCCGGGCGAACCAGCGGTCGCCCTCGATGTGCCAGCCGGACAACCACAGCCCGGCCGCGGCGGCGACGCGAACGAGATCGTCGGCCGCCACCCGCGCCCACGGGAACCAGCCGCTGGTCTCGTCGTCACGTTCCAGCCGGGCTTCGCCGGTCCACGAGCCCGTGCCGGGTGGCGCGGTCTCGACCACGGCACGCCCGTCGCCGGACAGCAGTCTCGCGACCCGGCCCAGCAGGTCCACCGGAGCGCCGCCGATGCCCACGTTGCCGTCGAACAGCAGCACGCTGCGCCACCGGCCCTCCCCCGGCAGCGGGTCGAACACGGAGTGCCGCAGCGCCGTCGCACCCCGCGCCCGCGCCTGGTCGATCGCATGGCCGGAGGCGTCGACGCCGAGGGCCGGCACGCCCAGCTCCGCGAGGGCGACGACCAGCCGGCCCGGCCCGCAGCCCAGGTCGAGCACCGGCCCGCGCAGCGACGCCAGCAGCGCCCGCTCCGCCGGCGTCGCCGCAGCCGTCCACGCGGCCACCGCGAGCGACTGCGTCCACCCGTCCCGCGATCTCATCACCACCGTCATCGAGTCCTCCCCCGCCGGGCTCGCACGACGAAGGCCACACCGGCGGCCAGCCAGACGACGGCCAGGACGACGGCGAGATTGCGGCCGTAGTTCAGCGGCAGCGCGCTGGGCACCGACGGCGAACGGCCCCAGCCGCGCACGACCGGCCAGAACACCAGCGTCAGCAGTGCGCTCGAGGCCAGTGCCAGCCGTACCGGCAGCCGCGCCGCCGCCGGCAACCACCGCGTCGCCAGCGCCGCGGCCACCACCACAGGCGCCAGGAGCGCGTCGTGCAGGACGCCGGAGCCGGCCAGCCACAGGACGAGATCCGCCGGCCGGGTGTCGCCGCGGTCGGTCCACGCCCCGGCCAGTCCATAGCCGACGATCCCGGCTCCGGCGATCAGACAGGTCCAGAAGAACGGCCCCGACGGCGTGCGCTGCGACACAGTCATGCGGGCGTCACCACCAGTTCACGCACCCACTTCGTCTGCAACACGCCGGCCCGGTTCGGCCCGATGAGCCGGCACGGATAGCCATGGTCGAGGTCCAGCCGCTCGCCGTTCACCGCGACGGCGAGCATGGTGTCGGGATCGCGAGCCTGCAGGTGGTTCAGCTCCGACGCCCGATACCGGCCATCGGCCTGCAGAGACTCCACCCGCACGTCGACGTCGTCGTCCGGCGCGACGCCGGCGGCGGCGAGCAGCTCGGTGACCGGGACACCGCGCCAGCACGCCGAGACACTCCAGCCCTCGACGCAGGCGATCGGCAGTTCGGCCTCGCGGCGGGCCAGCCGGTCGAGGTCGCTCGCGGTGAGCTCGACGGGGCGCGCCACCGCGCCGGTGATCCGCAGCCGGAATGCCGGGTCCGACGCCGTTTCGACGACGCCGGCCTGGATCGCGCTGCGGTTCACCGGCACGCCCTGCGCGCCGATGTCGGGCCGGCGCTGCGCGAACAGCGTCAACGGCCGCAACGCGGGCAGCGTCTGCCCCGCTGTGGTGACGGTGACGACCCCTGCTGCGACGCCCACGGCGGCCAGGAAGCCGCGCCGGCCGAGAGTGCCCGGCGCGGCCGCCGCCACCGGATGTCCGGGCCGCGTCAGCGCCGCCCGGGCCGCCGACGCCTTCGCGCCGATGTGCGCGACCAGGGCGCCGACGGTGATCCACGCGACCCAGTAGTGCGCGGCCGGGAAGTAGAACCCCCACGGATACCAACGCGACACGTTCGCCACGCCGGAGAACAGCAGGAACACCGCGCCACACACCAGTGGCAGCACCATGATCCGCTCGGCCGCATGCGCGGCGCCGCTCACCGGCGGCCAGCGGAAGAGCCGCGGATACACCGACCACAGCTTCGCCACCAGCAGCGGCACCGTGGCGAACCCCGTGGCGACGTGCAGGCCCTGGGTCACTCTGTACAGCGAGGCCGGCCGCGGCGGGATCGGCAGCCAGCCGGCCGGGTGCTGCTGCAGGTGGGAGTAGAACCCGGTCAGGAAGCAGATCAGGAAGCAGACGCCGAGGGCGATGCCCAGGATCGCGGCCGTGCGGGCGTCGTGCACCGGACGCCGCAGCGCGTCGTCCCGGGCCGTCTCCAGCGCACGCAGCGCCTTCATCCGGACTGCGTCCCGGTCAGCACCGACCGCACCACGTCGGCGGTCCGCGAGGACGGCACGGCGGCGGCCACCGCGACCGCGTCGTCGGCCGTGTCGACGTCGCGCAGCACCGGCAGGT
The DNA here is from genome assembly GCF_003427025.1 of Jiangella endophytica. Classification (GTDB taxonomy): domain Bacteria; phylum Actinomycetota; class Actinomycetes; order Jiangellales; family Jiangellaceae; genus Jiangella; species Jiangella endophytica. Next base: position 68,437 of record NZ_QVAI01000015.1, on the reverse strand, counting down.
CCGTCACGGCCAGCCCCAGAGCCCGCAGCCGGTCGCGCTGCCGGGCCGCCGTCTGCGCCGTGCTCATCGGCACACCGTGGAAGACGCCGCGCCGCCATCGGCGCAGGCCGAGTGCCCACCAGCCGCCGTCCTCGGCCGGGCCGAGCACCGCCGTCCGCGAGTCGCCGCCGGCCACCAGGCCGAGCGCGGCGTCGAGCATCGACGGCGTCACCTGCGGCGTGTCCATGCCGATCTGCACGCCCGGGCCGCCGGCATGGCTCCAGGCGGCCGCCAGCCGGAGCCCCAGCGGCCCGCGCACCTGCGGAACCACCTCGAAGCCCGCCGGCAACCAGGGCCCCGGCCGTCCGGCGAGCGCGAGGATGCGCCGGTCGGCGCCGCAGCGGGCGACCGCCTCGAGCGTGTCGGCGAGAGCGGCCGCGGCGACCGACGCGGCCTGCGCCGGGCTCAGCGGCGGGCAGAGCCGGGTCTTGACCCGGCCGGGGACCGGTTCTTTCGCGACCACGAGCACATGGGTCTGATTCACCCTGCCGACCGTAGGTTCGACCGGCTGTCATGATTCTTACAAACCGCGAAACTCTGTCGCCGTACCCGCCCGACCTGGGGCGAAGCGGTCGGCGGCGGTGGCATGGTGGACCGCATGGATCCCGGACCGGCCCAGCGTGTCCTGGTGGTTGACGACGACCCGGCGCTGTCCGAGGTGGTCGGGCGATACCTGCGTCGCGACGGCTTCGTGGTCGACTACGCCACCGACGGCCCCGCCGGACTGGCGAAGGCGCTGGACACCCTGCCCGACCTCATCGTGCTCGACCTCATGCTGCCCGGCCTCGACGGCTTGGAGGTCTGCCGCCGGCTGCGCCTGGTGGCGCCGATCCCGGTCGTCATGCTGACGGCACTCGGCGAGGAGAACGACCGCATCGCCGGGCTCGAGATCGGCGCCGACGACTACGTCACCAAGCCGTTCTCGCCGCGGGAGTTGTCCGCGCGCGTCAAGGCGGTACTGCGTCGCGCCGCGGGCGGAGCCGTCACCCCGTCGATGGCGGCGCGGCGGCTGACCGGTGCAGGCTGCGAGGTCGACCTGGTCGCGCACCAGGTACGGCTCGCTGGGCACCTGGTGGCACTCACGACGAAGGAGTTCGATCTGCTCGTGCACTTCATGACCAATCCGGGCCGGGCCTACCGCCGGGAGGAACTGCTCGAGGCCGTGTGGGGCTGGCGCTTCGGCGACACGTCGACGGTGACGGTGCACCTGCGGCGGCTGCGGGAGAAGATCGAGACCGACCCGTCCGCGCCACGACATCTGGTCACGGTCCGCGGTCTCGGCTACCGGTTCGAGCCATGACCCGGCGGCTCACCACCGTCGCGGTCCTGGCGACCGGCCTGGTCGTGGCCGCCGTCATCGCCGTGTCCGCAGGCATCCCGACCCGCGACACCGCGATCCTGGTGGCGGTGACGACGCTCGCGTCCGGCGCAGCCTTCGTCGCCGGCGCCACGGTGCTACGCCGGTTCCGCGGCCGGCCGGTGCGCGCCCAGGTGCTCGTCGTCGCAGTGTCGTCGCTGCTCATGACCGTCGCCGGGGTCGTGGCCGCGGCACTGGCGATGTTCATCTCGACCCACGACCTCGTGGCGCTGTTCATCGTCGTGGCGGTCGCGACGGCGATGGCGGTCGGCGCGGCGTTGCAGCTGGGCGACGACATCGGCGCCGGGACCCGGCAGGTCGGCCACCTGGCCCGCACGATCGTCGACGGCGGCGACGGACCGGCAGCGGTCACCGGCCCCGGGGAGTTGGCGGCACTCGCCGCCGAGCTCGCCGAGGTCTCCGCCCGCCTCGACGAGTCCCGTCGGCGCGAACGTGCGCTCGAGGCGTCGCGGCGCGAGCTGATCGCCTGGGTCTCCCACGACCTGCGCAGCCCGCTGGCGACGATCCGTGCGATGGCCGAGGCGCTCGACGACGAGGTGGCCGACGACGCCGCCACCGTGCAGCGCTACCACCGGCAGATCCGCGGCGGCGCCGAGCGACTCACCGTCCTGGTCGACGACCTGTTCGAGCTGTCGCGGATCAACAGCGGATCCGTGCGGCTCGGGCCCGAGCTGGTGTCGATCGGCGACGCGGTCGCGGAGTCGCTCGCGGGCGCGGCCTCGCATGCCTCGGTCAAGGGGGTGGACCTGGTCGAGGAGCTCGACGACCTGCCCGTCACCGAGGTGTCGGCCCGGGAGTTCTCCCGGGCGCTGCACAATCTGCTGGACAACGCGATCCGGCACACGCCGGCCGGCGGCCGGGTGGTCGTCCGGTCCGGCCGGGACGACGCCGGCGCGGTCCTGCAGGTCATCGACGAGTGCGGCGGCATACCCGAACCCGACCTGGACCGCGTGTTCGACGTCGCCTTCCGCGGCGACGCCGCACGCGGCCGCGACGCAGGCGGCGGCGGGCTGGGCCTCGCGATCGCCCGCGGCCTCGTCGAGGCGCACGCCGGCTCCGTCGAGGTCGCCAACCACGCGCGTGGCTGCCGGTTCACCGTCCGGCTGCCGGCGTGACCGTCACCGCGGCGGAGGACCGGCCGGCGCGTGCCGGCGCCTCGCCGCGCCGGCACGCGGTCGCCTGGGCGCTGGCCGGCTGGGTGGTGCTGCTCATCACCGCAAGGGTCTGGGGGCTCACCCTGCCGGCAGAGGACCTGCACCTCGGCGCGATCCCGCTCTACGGGCAGTGGGACCCGGTCGCGGTGTGGCGGCTCGCTCCGCCGCTGGCCGTCGGCGCGGCCGCCGTGCTCCTGCTGCCCGCCGCCGCAGCGCGATGGCCGTGGCGGAGGGTGCTGGGCACGGTGGCCGGGACCGCGATCGCCTGGAGTCTCGCGCTGGCCGCCGTCGACGGCGCCGGCGGGTTCGCGGACATCGGGCAGGCGTACGGCCGGTACGCCGGGCTGATCGACGACCGTGGCGGGCCGGCGGCGTTCCTGCGCACCTACGTCGAGCACCAGGACGCAGTCCCGGTCCACCTGCAGGCGCACCCGCCCGGCCTCGTGCTGACGCTGTGGGCGTCAGCCCGCATCGGACTGTCCGGCGCCGGCTGGGAGTCGGCGCTGGCGATGACCGGTGTCGCCGTGGCGGCGACGGCATCGTTGACGAGCGCCCGCGAGGTCGTGTCCGAGCGGTTCGCCCGGCGCGCCGCGCCGTTCGTCGTGCTGGCTCCAGCCGCGGTCTGGCACACCAACGCCGACGTCGTCTTCGGCGGGCTGGCGTTGACCGGCGTCGCCCTGGTCGTGCTCGCGACCGGCCGCGCCGCCCCGTCCCGCTGGGGGCTCGCCGCCGCCGGCGGCGCGGTGTTCGGGCTGTCCCTGCTGTTCGCCTACGGTCTGGCGCTGCTCGCCGTGCCGATCGCGGTGGTCGCGCTGCGGCGGCGCCGGCTGGACGCGCCGGCGGTCGCGGCCGTGGCGGGCGCCACGGTCGTTGCGGTTCCACTGCTCTGGGGGTTCTGGTGGCTCGACGGCCTGGCCGCCACCCGCGTTCAGTACTATGCCGGCGTCGGCGCTGACCGTCCGTACGAGTACTTCCTGCTGGCCAACCTGGCCGTGCTCGCGCTGGCCGTCGGCCCCGCGACCGCGGCGGGACTGACCCGGCTACGCGACCGGCGCGCCTGGCTGGTCGTCGGATCCGGCCTGACCGCCGTCCTGCTCGCGGACCTGTCCGGGCTCTCCTCGGCGGAGACCGAGCGGATCTGGCAGCCGTTCATGCCGCTGGTACTGCTGGCCGGTGCAACGGCGGCGCGGCGACCCGCCGACGTGCGGTTCTGGCTGGCCGCACAGGTCGCCGTCGCCGTCGCGGTGCAGGGCGTGCTGCGCTCCCCCTGGTGATGAAGGAGGCATCGTGAAGGTACTGGTGACCGGTGGCGCAGGGTTCATCGGCGGCGCCGTCGTCGAGCAGCTGGTCGACGATGGCGCCGAGGTCGTCGTCCTCGACTCCCTGGTCGCTCATGCCGAGCCGCCGGACCTGCCGGACGGTGTCGATCTGCGCGTCGCAGACCTGCGCGATCCCGACGCCGTCGCGCAGGCCGCCGGCGACGTCGACGCCGTCTGCCACCAGGCAGCCAGGGTCGGGCTGGGTGTCGACCTCGGCGATGTCGCCGACTACGTCTCCGACAACGGGCTCGGCACCGCCGTGCTGTTGCGGGCGCTGTGGCGGCGGCGGTTCGTCGGCCGTCTGGTGGTCGCGTCGTCCATGGTCGTCTACGGCGAAGGCCGCTACCGCTGCGCCTGGCACGGCGTCGTCGCTCCGGGCCCGCGCTCCGTCGCCGATCTCGACACCGGCCGGTTCGAGCCGCCCTGCCCGCGCTGCGGCGCCCAGTTGGCCTGGGACCTCGTCGACGAGGACGCACCAACGGACCCACGCAACGTCTACGCGGCGACGAAGCTGCACGCCGAGCACCTGTCCTTCGCCTACGGCCGGGAGACCGGCAGCGCGGTCTGCGCGCTGCGCTACCACAACGTCTACGGACCACGGATGCCGCGCGACACCCCGTACGCCGGCGTCGCGAGCATCTTCCGCAGCGCCCTCGCGCGCGGCGACGCTCCCCGGGTCTTCGAGGACGGCGGTCAGCTGCGCGACTTCGTCCACGTCCGCGACGTCGCCCGCGCCAACGTCCTCGCCCTCGGGTCCGACTGGACGGGAGTGCTGAACGTCGCCAGCGGTGAGCCGCATACGATCCTCGAAATGGCAGACGCTCTCTGCGATGCGTTCGCGGCCACATCGCACCCGCCCATCGTCACCGGCGACTACCGCCTCGGCGACGTCCGCCACGTCGTCGCCTCCCCCGCCCGGGCCGTCGACGCCCTCGGCTTCGAGTCACAGGTCGGGTTCGCGGCAGGGATGGCGGAATTCGCCCACGCGCCGCTGCGGATCTGAGCCGCGGCCGCTCGGGGCCGTGAGCAGGCGCGCAACCTGCGGCACGCTAGACCCGCGAGCCGTTCCGGGCGTCGATCAACTCGCGGCTCCTGACGCCGTCGCCGAGCTGGGCCCACGGCGTCACGTCGAGCATCCAGTACGCCCGCATGCGGCCGCCGCCGGTGTCGAGCACGAGGGGATCGGCCACCGCGATCGTCTTCTCGGCCGCGGCACGGCACGTCGCGCAGACGTCGACCTGCCGCGGCACCGACGCCGGTGGCCGGTCGGCGCCGAGCGCGATCGTCGGCGTCGCCGGCGAGGGTCCGTCCGGCTCAGCTCCTCGGCGAGCCGGTTCAGCGGGCCGGTCGCTCGCCGCCGGACGTCGTCATCACCTTGCGCAGTACCAGGACCGATACGAGGAGGACCACCACGGCCATGACGACTGCGGGGACCGACGGCTCCACCCGGCGAACCCAATGCGACGCCGGCATCGGCCCACGTCGAACGACCTCGTCACCCTCACCAGCGAGGTATCCACTAGCGTTCAACTGAGGATGCGATGAGATGGCCGGGAGCCGCGTGAGACCGTCCGCGGCCCGCTGGTCGCGCGGGCTGCTGTTCGGCGCGGCACTGGCGGGCGCGGTCACGGCCGTCCTCGCGCTCGTCGAGCCGTACGTGCCGGTGCTCCCCCTCCTGGTGTTCTATCTCCTCGCGGTGCTGCCGGTCGCGATCGTCTGGGGAGCGGGACCGGCGGCCGTGACGTCGCTCGTCAGCGTCGTGATCTTCGAGTTCGCCTTCCTGGCACCCGTGGGCTCGATCGGGGTCGCCGACCGGGAGGAGACGGTGGCGCTCGGGTCGTTCCTGCTGACCGCCGTCCTGACGACGGCGTTGGCCGTCCGGTTGCGCCGGGCCGCGGTCGAGTCCGTACGCCTGACCGACGAGCAGTCGGCATTGCGGCGGGTCGCGACCCTGGTCGCGCAGTCGGTTCCGCGCTCGGCGCTCTTCGAAGCCGTGACCCGGGAGGTCGGGCTGCTCTCCGGTGCCGATCTCGCCCGCATGGAGCGCTATGAGGCGGACGGCACCGTGACCGGGGTCGCCGCCTGGAGCAGGGTGCCGGAGCAACTCGTCGTCGGCACGCGCCTGAAGCTCGACGGGGTGGGCGTCGCCCGCGAGGTGCGGCGGCGTGGCGGGCCGGTCCGGCTCGACGGCTTCGCCGGCGCGATGGGTGAGATCGCCGGGGAGTCGCGCTCGCTCGGCATCCACTCGTCCGTCGGCTGCCCCATCATCGTGGCCGGCGGCGTGTGGGGCGTGATCGCCGCATCGACGAGGAGCGATGAGCCCTTCCCGGCGAACACGGAGGCACAGATCGCGAGCTTCACGGAGCTGGTCGCCACCGCGGTGGAGAACGCGGAGGCGCGGGCCGAGCTGCACCGCATGGCCGAGGAGCAGGCCGCGCTGCGGCGCGTGGCGACGCTCGTGGCGCACGGCGTCGCTCCCGATCTCGTGCTCGCGGCCGTCGCCCAGGAGCTGGGTGAGCTGACCGGCGCCGACATCACCGGGATCTTCCGGTTCGAGTCCGACGGATCGGCGACTCTCATGGGAGTGCGCGGCGTGAGCGAGGACGAGATACGCGTCGGCCATCGCCGGGTCCTGGACACACCCTCGGCCATCGCGTCCGTGCAGGCCACGGGCGAGTCCGCCCGCTACGACGTCGATGACGCGGCGCTCGAGCGACTCCCCGAGCTCCTCCGCGGGTGGGGCATCCGGTCAGCGGTGGCCAGCCCGATCGTCGTCGAGGGGCGCAACTGGGGTGGCATCAGTGTCGCCTCCCGGCACGGCCCGTTCGCCCCGGACACCGAACTGCGGCTGGTCGAGTTCACCGAGATCGCCGCGACCGCGATCGCGAACGCGGAGGCGCACACCAAGCTGACCCAGTCGCGCGCGCGGGTGGTCACCACCGCCGACGAGACGCGCCGGCGGATCGAGCGCGACCTCCACGACGGCGCACAGCAACGGCTCGTCTCGCTGGCGCTCAAGCTCCGCCTCGCCCTCGAGACGCTGCCCGCGGAGCTGGGGCCGGCGGTGCGGGACGACTTCGCGGAGGTGGCCGACGAGCTCATCGAGGTCCAGGACGAGCTACGCGAGATCTCGCGTGGCATCCATCCCTCGATCCTGTCCGAGGGCGGACTCGGCCCGGCGTTGCGGACGCTCGCCCGGCGGTCCACCGTCCCCGTCGAGATGCACCTGGAGACCGTCTCACGGTATCCCCCTCCGGTGGAGGTGGCGGCCTACTACGTCGTGTCCGAGGCGCTCACCAACGTGACGAAGCATGCCCGGGCCACCCACGCCGAGGTGGCCGTCGAGCAGCGCGACGCCACGTTGCGCCTGCGCGTCCGGGACGACGGGGTCGGCGGCGCCGAGGAACACCACGGCTCGGGACTGGTCGGGTTGCGCGACAGGGTCGAGGCTCTCGGCGGGTCGATCGACGTGGCGAGCCCGGCGGGCCAGGGAACGGTGATCCGCGTCGCGCTCCCCCTCGCCTGACGTTCAGGCGACCGTGCGGACCGCGGCGTAGTCGTACACGAGCGGCGAGCGCGCGGCCAGTTCCCGCGCCGACGCGTCGAGCAGCGTGCGAGCGTCCTGGAGTTCGGCCTCCAGCACCGCGATCTGCCGCAGTAGTGCCGGGATGCGGTCGACCTGCCGGCGCAGGTGTTCGTTCGCCGCACGGATGTTCGGCGCCTGGACGTCATCGAAGCTGGGGATGTTCATGGCGACCTCGTCGGGGGTGATGAACTGGCCATGGACCCAGCCTTCCGCGGCGCGATCGCGTCGTCATCGCCGTCAGCGGCAGTTTCCCATTGCTGCTGCCTCGATTCCTGCCGTACCCGCCAGCCGGTAGACGACCTGGAAGCTCACCCGAAGACCGCGACCTCGTGCCCGGCGTGCCGGCCCGTCCACACGCGGGACGGGCCGGCACGTGGGTGTCAGCCGCGGACCGCGACCGTCAGTTCCTCGCTCCTGGTGGTGCCGGCGGCATTCCCGAACTCGACGACGTACGTGTAGGTCCCCGGCGCGCGGCCCGTCAGGTCCACGGAGGCCGACTGCGCCGACGGGGTCCGAGGCGTCAGCTCGCCGGACGCGACGGGGACACCGTTCTCGAGAAAGCGGTACGACGTCGCGTTGGTGCCCCACCACAGGTGAGCCGACACGCGGTAGTCGCCGTCGCCGTCCCGGTTGTCGTGGCTGAGCACGGGTGCCGCCGGAGCGGCCTGCGTGACCCGGACCGTGATCGACGACGACTGCGTCGTTCCCTTCGAGTTGAGCAGCTCGCCGGTGTAGACGTAGGTCCCGTTCGGCCGCCCCTCGACCGGCACGGACACCGCCTGCCGCGCCACGCCACCGTAGGCGAGCGGGCGGGTCGCGATCAGCTCGCCGTTCTCGAACAGCCGGAACACGCTGCCGTTCTCGCCCCACCACAGGTGCATCGTGACGGTGTAGTCGCCGTCCTGCAGGCCGGTGTCCCAGCCGTTGTCGTGGGAGAGGACGGCCCGCGCCGGCGCCGCCGTGGCGCCGTCGTCCCCGCCGCGCAGCGAGATGTCGGCGACCGGGATCCGGCTGATCTCGACGTCCTCCTTGTTCGTGCCGTACGCGACGTAGAGGTGCTCGCCCCACACGACGCTCTTGGGGTAGCTGTAGCCGGCGGACTTGAACTGGCCCTCGTAGCGGCGCGGCTGCAGGTCCTCGGCGGTGCGCAGGTTGTACGCGGTGTCGAAGGTCTCGCCGTCGGCGCTGAGCAGGATCGACAGCGGGTACCGGTTGCGGGTGCCGGTCGGGTTGCCGACGAGGTACGCGGTGCCGTCGGGCAGGTTGCCGGCGCTCTGCTTGGTCCGCGCGTCGGGCACGTTCGTGACGACGGACTCGGTCCACGTCTCCCCGTCGTCGCGGCTGACGGCGGCGAGCTTGCGGAACGTGCCGCCGCCCTGGTCGCGGAAGACCATGACGACGGCGCCGTCGTCGCGCAGGTACCAGCTGGGCTCGAGCTCGCGGCTCATGCCGTCGTTGTTCGGCTGGTTGTCGAACTCGCCCTGCGTCCAGCCGGAGATCCCGAGCGGGTCGTCGGTGTAGTACGGCTTGACGAACAGCCCCGGCGCGACGTGCACGGCGGTGAGCAGCCGGCCGCTGGGCAGCGCTTTCACGTCCTGCTCGATGATTCCCTCGACCGGCCGGCCGTCGGCCCCCATCACGCGCCGCGGCGCGGTCCAGGTGACGCCGTCGGTGCTCGTGACGTACTCGACGTAGCCGCTCTTGGGGTCGCGGTCGCCGGGCCAGACGTTGAGGTAGGCGACGAGCGTCTCGCCGTCGGTCCACCAACCGCCGTTCGAGGTGTAGCCGTCGGTGCGGGGCTCGGTCAGCGCGACGGGCTCGGACCAGGTGGCGCCGTCGTCGCTCACGCTGTAGCGCACGATCGTGTCCGGCGCGTCCTCGTCCAGCGCCGAGCTCTGCCACTGCGCGTACAACCGGCCCTTGAACGGCAGCAGGACGGTGCCGTGGTTGAACTTCAGGTCGTCGTCGCCGGGGGCGAAGATCGTGATCGTCTCGGCGTTCTCGGCCCGGCCGAGGCCGACCGCGACGGGGTCGGACGTGTCGATGAGGCCGTCGACGACGCGCAGCGGCGCCGGCTCCTCGGCCAGGGCTGGGGCCGCGACGAGGGTCGCGGCCGCCACCGTGGCGATGACTCCTAGCGAGAGCGATGCCGCTCTGCGACGGGCAGGTGTTCGCATCATTGCGGGTCTCCTTGACCGTTTCAATCGGAGGGCGGAGTGATCGGGTGTTCGCACGGACCTCAGTGCAGCCGGAGGACGTCGCGGCCCAGCCGGTCGAGCTCGTCGCCGCCCGGTTCGGGGATCGGCATCCGCGAACCGCCGACGGGCCGCCCGGCCAGGCGGTGCACCGCCCGCATCCGCGACGGCTCGCCGCGGATGGCGTCGACCGCCTCGGCCAGGTCCTCCTTCAGCGCGCCGACGGCCTCCTCGTCCCCGCGCCGCAGCGCGTCGCGCATCGCCACGAACGGCTTGGCGAACGCGGAGGCCACGCCGGAGATGACGCCGTCGGCGCCGGCGGTGTGCGCGGTCGCGAAGTCCGCGTCGCTGCCGGTGTAGATGACGAAGTCCTCGGGCAGCAGCGCGCGGAACTCGGCGATGCGGCCGAGGTCCTCACCGCTGACCTTGACCCCCACGACGCCGGGCAGCACGGCCACCCGCGCGAGGAGCTCGTCGTCGACGGCGACGCCGGTGCGCGCCTCGAAGAGGTACAGGAAGACGTCCAGTCCCGCGGCCTCCTCGGCGACCCCGCGGAAGAAGTCGTACACCTGCTCCGGCGGGGTCGGCAGATAGAACGGCGTGAGCACGGCGATCTCGCGTGCCCCCGCCGCACGGGCGCCGGCGATCAGCTGGGACACCTCGTACCGGCTGGCCGCGCCGACGTGCACGATGACCCGCAGGTCGCGGAGCACCTCGACGGCGAGCGCGGCGACGGCGTTGCGTTCGGCGATCGACAGTGCGGGGAACTCGGCGGTGGTCCCGAGGATCAGCGCGCCCTGCACGCCGGACCCGGCCACGTACTCGAGGATCTCCCGCGTGCCGGTCACGTCGAGCGAACCGTCGTCGAGGAAGGAGAGCGGAACGGCGGTGATGATGTCGTGCGAGTTCTTCTGCATGGTCCTTCTCGGGGTTCGTGCCGCATCCAGGCTCAGCTCGCAGAGCGGCGCGCGGATGCGCGCCGCCCTGGACCCGAGGACGTGGATCAGCCTGCGGCGTACGCCTCGTCCATCGCCTGCAGCGCGTTCTCGACGCTCGCCTGGCCGGAGAAGAGCTGCTGCACCGAGGTGAACAGCGCGGCCTGCGTCTTGGCGCTGGGCCAGGACTGGTCGGGGAACGGGGCGACGTCGCCGGCGCCGATGATGTCGACGGCGGACTGGATGACGGGGTCGACCTCGAGCTCTGCGCCCTGGATCGCCGGGATGCCGGGAGCGGCCCCGAACCAGACGTCGATCGCCTCCTGGGTCGCCAGCCAGTCCACGAAGTCGAGGGCGTTCGCCTTGTTCTTCGCCGCCTCGTTCACCGCGAAGCTGACACCGATGCCACGCGGGATCGGGTTGGTGCCGGAGTCGTCGCCGGGCAGCGGGAAGAACCCGAACTCGGTGCCCTCCGGAGCGGTGGACTGGATCTGCGGGAAGGAGGCGAGCACCTGCACGACGCCGACCGCCTCGCCGGTGTTGAGCAGCGTGTACGAGGCGTTCACGTCGGTGCCGAGCGGGTCGTCGTTGAAGCACCCGGCGTCGTTCATCTCGAGGTACTGCTGGAACGCGGCGTCCCAGCCCGAGCCGGCGAACGTCGCGTCACCGGAGGCCAGCTGGTCGTTGAAATCCGGGTCCTCGCCGTAGACCGTCGAGGCGACCAGCGCGTACGGGATCAGCTGGGTGACCCAGTCGGTCTGGATGCCGAGCGCGAAGGCGACCTTGCCCTGGTCGCGCACGTCCTGGCAGTACTGCAGCAGGTCGCTGTAGGTCTGCGGCACGGTGAGGCCGAGCTCGTCGAGCGTGGCGACGTTGTAGATCGTGCCGACCGCGTCGAGCTTGGACGGCAGCCCGTAGGTCTTGCCGTCGATCTGCAACGTCTCCGCGGTGCCGGGGTCGACCTCGGACACCCAGGACCGGTCGGAGAGGTCGGCGAGGTAGCCCGCTCCCTGCAGGACGTCGATGGCGCCGGGGTTGCCGCCGCCGGCCCAGACGGTGAAGACGTCGGGCGCGGTGCCGGACGAGAGCTGGGTGCGGATGGTCGTCTGGAACTGCGAGGTGTCCGCGACGGTCAGGTTGACGTCGACGCCGGACTCCTCCTCGTAGGCCGCGACGACGGCCTCCATCGGCGCCTGGTTGTTCGAGGTGGTCGCGACCGTCAGGGAGTCGGTGGGCTCCGTGTTGCCGGACGTGGCCGACGAGCCGTCCGAGCCGCAGGCCGAGAGGCCCAGCGCGGCGGCGGCAACACCGGCGACGACGGCGATGTTCCGGGTCTTCATTCTGGATAGACTCCAATGCTGGAAGGGGGCGGGTGCCCCCGTTCAGTGGGTGGTGGCGGTGGCTTCGGCTCAGCCGGCAGGGAAGCGGAAGTCGTACCTTCCGGGTTCCAGCTGCAGTCGGGTGTGCTGAGGGTCCTCAGCCAGGACGACGATGCCTTCGGAACGTGTTGCGCTCTCGCCTCCTTCCTCGATGACGGCCGCGCCGGCGGCGGGGACGACGGCGACGGCCGGTCGTCCGGGCGGGACCACCACCGACCACTCCACGTGGTCGCCGTCGCGTCGCCACGAGCTCTCGACACGACCGCGGGCGGTCTCCCGGGCGCCGCGAGCCCACGACAACGACGGGTCGAGCCGTGGCTCGAGCACGAGGCCGGCGTGTCCGGCGGAGTCCGGGTGCTGCCCGATCCCCAGCAGACCGGAGTAGAACCACTCCCCGACCGACCCGAGTGCGTAGTGGTTGAAGCTGTTCATCCGCGGCGACTGGAACCCCTGCTCGGGGGTCCAGCCGTCCCAGCGCTCCCAGATCGTGGTGGCGCCGTTGCGGATCGAGAACAGCCAGGACGGGTAGCGGTCGCGGTGGAGCAGCGCGAACGCGAGGTCGGCCCGGCCGATCGAGGCGAGGACGGGGCACAGCAGGCCCACCGTCACGAAGCCCGTCGTGAGCGCCACGTCGCGCCGCTCGACGGCGGCGACGAGCCTCGCGGCGACGGCGTCGCGCTGTTCCGGCAGGCACAGGTCGAAGGCCAGCGTGAGCAGGTAGCCACCCTGGGTGTCGCCCTCGACCGTGCCGTCGGGGGCGAGGAACGCCGCACGGTAGGCCGCCCGGATGCGCGCCGCCAGCTCGTCGATCTCCGCGGCCTGCTCGTCGCGGCCGAGCACGCGCAGCGCCCGCGCCGTCAGGTCGGTGCTGCGGGCGAAGTAGGCGGTGGCCAGCACCCGCTTGGAGGTCTCCTCGCCGATCTGCAGCCAGTCGCCGTAGTCGTTGCCGACCTGGTCGCGCCAGATCAGGTCCGGGTTGTGCCGTTCGACGTGGCGCACCCAGGCGATCATCGAGTCGGCCGCCTCGACCAGCACCGAGACGTCGCCGCCCGCGCGGTACAGCTCCCACGGCACCGTGACGCCGCCGTCGCCCCAGGCCGGGGCGCCCTCGCGCAGGTGGATGAGCGGCGGGGCGATGTCGGGGAAGGCGCCGTCGGCGGACTGGGCGCCTCGCACGTCGCGCAGCCACCGCCGCAGCAGCGGTCCAACGTCGGCGAAGGCCAGTGCGGTCGGCGCGAACACCTGCGCGTCGGCCAGCCAGCCCAGTCGCTCGTCGCGCTGCGGGCAGTCGGTCGGGATGGCGACGAAGTTGCCCCGCAGACTCCAGGAGATGTTGGAGTGCAGCGCGTCGAGGTCCGCGCTGGACGAGGCGAACTCGCCGGCCGGACCGAACTCGTTGTGCAGGACGACGGCCTCGACGCCGGCCGGCTCGAGGTCACCGGCCAGGCCGCTGACCTCGGCGTACCGGAAGCCGTGCAGGGTGAACCGCGGCTCGAAGACCTGCTCCCCCGACCCGTCGGTCCAGAACACGTCGACGGGCTCGGCGGTGCGCAGGTTGGCCGTGTAGAGGTCGCCCGCGGCGTCGAGCACCTCGGCGTGGGTCAGCTGCACCCGGGTGCCGGCGGGCTGGTCGCGCAGCGTCAGGCGGACCCGGCCGACGAGGTTCTGGCCGAAGTCGACGACGTGCCGGCCCGGGCCCCGCCGGGTCACCGACACCGCCGGCACCCGCTCGGTGACGCGCACCGCCGGGTCGGCCTCCGGCGTGAGCAGGCCGGTGCCGGAGTCGACGACGACGGCGTCGGACCACGTCCCGAGGTCCGCCCCCGGGAGGTGCCAGTCCGTTTCCGCGCGGCGCGAGTCCTCGTACTGCCCCATGAGGAGGTCGGCGTAGAGGATGTCGCTGGGCGACTCCTTCCAGCCCTCCCCCGTCGCGACGACCTCGCGGCCGCCGCTCGCGCCGTCCAGCACGAGCTGGGCGAGGAACGCCGGCTCCTTGCCGTAGTGCTGCGCCTGCTGCCGGCGGTCGGTGCCGATGAAGCCCGCGTACCAGCCGTCGCCCAGCAGCGCCGCGATGCTGTTGCGTCCCGGCCGCAGCAGCGCCGTCACGTCCCACGACTGGTAGGCGATGCGGTCGCGGTACTCCGTCCAGCCGGGGACGAGCTCGTCGCGGCCGACCCGGACGCCGTTGACGTAGAGGCGGTACACGCCCTTCGCCGACGCGTGCACCTTGGCCCGGACCGGCGCCTCGTCGAGGTCGAAGTGGCGGACGAAGCGCCGCACCGGCTGCAGCTTGTTGACGGTGTAGGTGAGGTCGGTGTCCTGCGGCGGCAGCGCGACCTTCCGGTACACGGGGTTGCGGCCGATCCACGCCGCCGACCACTCGTCGGCGTGCACGATGCCGGTCGCGAACGTCGCGGTGCCGCTCGCCCGCTCCCCCGCCTCGTCGGCGACCTCGACCGTCCACTCGTAGTCGGCCGAGCTGACCAGCGGCGCCCCGGCGTACCGGAACCCGGTCGTGCGCTCCTCGGCGACCTCGCCGGAGTCCCAGACCTGCACCGGGCCGCCGCTCGTCCGCTGCCGGACCCGGATCCGGACGGCCGTCTGGCGCGCGCCGCGGCGCGCCGACGCCAGCGTCCACGCGAACGCCGGCGCGGCGACGATGCCCTGCGGCTCGCGCTGGCCGTCCACGCGCAGCGTGCGGACCTCCAGCGACGTCATCCCTTCAGCCCTCCGGCGAAGCCGCGGATGATCTGCTTCTGCATGAGGAAGTACACGACCAGGACCGGGACGATGCTGATGACGAGGCCGGCGAACACGACCGGCCAGTTGGACACGAACTGCCCGACGAACGCGTACAGCGCGACCGTCACCGTCTGCTGCGGCGTGCCGCTCAGGTAGAGCAGCGGCACGAGGAAGTCGTTCCACACGGTGATCGCGTTCAGGATGACCACCGTGCCGGTGATCGGCCGCAGCAGCGGGAACACCACGCTGCGGAAGGTGCGCAGCGTCCCGGCGCCGTCGATGGCCGCGGCCTCCTCGTACTCGCGCGGCAGCGCGCGCAGGAACCCCGTGTACAGGAACACCGAGAACGGCACCTGCGAGCCGCAGTAGAAGATGATCAGCGCCCACAGCGACCCGAGCAGGCCCACGTCACGCATCGTCTGGTACAGCGGGATGAGCGCGACCTGGAACGGGATCAGCATGCCGGCGAGGATCAGCCAGAACACCGTCGTCGACAGGCCCGACATGATGCGCGCGAGCGGGTAGGCCGCCATCGAGGAGATCACCACGATGATCGTGACGCTCACGACGGTGACGATCGCGCTGTTGAGCAGCGCGGTCGCCAGGCCCGCCTGGCTCCACGCGTCGGCGTAGTTGTCGAAGGTCGGCGAGAACACCGGGACCAGCGGCGAGGTCACGTCGCCGCCCTCGCGCAGCGACAGGTTGACCAGCACGTAGATCGGGATGACGAAGACGATCGCCACCACGAACATGAGGATCTCGCGGGCGAAGGTGATCCTGGTGTAGCGGAACATCAGACGTCCGCCTTCCGGTTCGAGAGCCGGTACTGGCCGATGGAGAAGACCGCGACGACCGCCGCCAGCACGAGCGCCAGCGCGATGCCGTAACCGAACTCGTTGAACTGGAACGCCGACTTGTAGAGCAGGGTCGACAGCGTCTCCGTCGACCCGCCGGGACCGCCGCCGGTGAGCACGAACACCTCGGTGAACATCTTCAGCCCGCCGATGATCGTGAGCATGACGTTGATCGTCGTCGCGGGTGCCAGCAGCGGCCACGTCACCGACCGGAACCGGCGCCACGCGCCCGCGCCGTCGACGGCGGCCGCCTCGTGCAGGTCCTGCGGGATCGACTGCAGCCCGGCGAGGTAGATGACCATCGAGTAGCCGGCGTGCTGCCACACCACGACCATGACGACCGACACCGCGGCCCACGTCGGGTCGCCCAGCCAGCTCTGCTTCAGGAACCCCAGGCCCAGCGCCTCGAGCGTGCTGTTGACCGCGCCCTCGGGCGTGAGCATGAACTTCCACAGGTACGCGACGACGACCGGCGTGATGACGACCGGCGCGAAGAACACCACGCGCAACAGGTTCTGCGAGCGCAGGCCGCTGTTGACGCCCAGCGCGAGCAGCAGCCCGATGCCGTTCTGCAGGATCGTGATCGCGAACGCGAACACCAGCGTCATCTTCAGCGCGTCCAGCGAGCTCGACGTCGTGAAGATGCGGGTGAAGTTCTCGAACCCGATGAAGTCGTAGTTCTGCGACAGGCCGTCCCAGTTCGTGAACGCGAGCATCCCGCCGCGCAGAGTGGGCGCGACCACGGCGAACAGGTAGAACGCGAGGGCGGGGACGGCGAACCAGAGCAGGCCGCGCGACAGCCCGGCCGGGCCGCCGCGGCGGGAGCGTCGCCCGGCCCGTGGCGCGGACGGGGGTGGCGGCGCGGCCGCGTCGGCGACCGTCACGTCGGCAGGCGACGTCACGAGACGCGCTCCGCCGCCACGGCATCGGGAGTGGACGTGAGATCGGTGGTGCCGCCACCGATCATGGCGTCGACGGCGTGCGTCATCCGGGAGCGGGCGCCGCGAAGGTGCCCCCGCAGCTCGACGCCCAGCGGCGTCGCGTCACCGGCGACGATGAGGTCGAGCAGACGTGCGTGGTCGAGCGCGGACGGGTGCAGGTCGACGTCCTCCTCGACCGTCAGCTGCATGAGGCTCGCGATGACCGGCTTGTACTCCTGCCAGACGTCGACCAGCTTGCGGTTGCCGCCCATGTCGTACAGCAGCTCGTGGAAACGCAGGTCGGCCTGGGCGAAGTCCGTCGCCGCCGACCGGTCCGCCGCGGCGATCATCTCGTCCACGATGGCGCGGCCCGCCGCCAGCTGGGCCGGCGAGGCGAGCTCGATCGCCCGGGTGACCGCGACGACCTCGATGGCCTCGCGCAGCTCGTAGAGGTCGTCGACGTCGCGCAGGGTGAGCCCGAGGACGTAGAACCCGCGGCGCCTGGACTCGACCAGCCCCTGCGACTCGAGCTGGCGCAGCGCGTCGCGCACCGGGCCGCGGCTGACGTCGTACTCCGCCGCGAGAGTGTCCTCGACCAGATGCGTGCCCGGGCCGATCACCCGGCGCACGATCTGGTCGCGCAGCACCGAGGCGAGCTGCTCCCCGAGCGACGGCGCCCGGGTCGGCTTCTTCGTGACCACCGTGTCACCTTTCGTCTACTGTTAACGGTGGACGATAAACGGACAACGAGACGCGGTCAAGATGGGCCCGGTGTGGCCGGGCGCCGAGTCCGGCGCGCTGGTCACGGCCGGGACGCCGTCGAGAACCCGGCCACCACCAGGCGTTCTCCCACTCCGTCAGGCGGGCATGCCTCGGCACGCACCAGAACGCCTCATGACGGCCCGCCAGCAGCTCCGGCGAACCGGGCGACCGACGCCGCCGCACCTACCCGGGACAGCGCCATTGATCATCCAGGATCGGTGGCGCCTGGACGCCACCGATCCTGGATGAACTCTCCGGCCCCCAGAGCACACTCAGACGGCAGCGGCCCGGTTGCGCCAGGAGACCACCGAACGGCCGGTCACGCTCGAGCTCAGGATCGACGACCGAGCCCGGAGCCCTGGTGGTCAAGCCCCGGCCGTAGTGCAGGCCGCCCTTCTCTCGCCGACCGTGGACTGCGACGAGCCTGGCGACCTTCTCTTTCAGGCGAGGCTGCCGGCGCGAGCGAGCCGTCAGCTCCGCGAGCCGCCTCCGCGGAGACTCGGCCCGCGCGGCCTCAACGGGTCGACGGACGCGCCGGGCCGACGGTGTCGCGTGCGACGAGCCGTGCCGCCGCCTGCGCAGGCCTGGGCGGAGGCTCGGTCTGCTGAATCGTCGCGAGGAGCAGGTCGGCCGCGTACCGGCCGACGGCCACGTCGTCCTGCGCCACCGCCGTCACCGCCGGCTTCAGATAGGTGGTGAGAGCCGTTTCGTCGCACGCCACGACCGACAGGTCGCCGGGAACGTCCAGGCCGGCCCGCTGTGCCGTGGCGATGCCGGCGATGGCCATCACGGCGTTGCCGTAGATGATCGCCGTCGGCCGCTTCGACAGGGCGAGTATGGACGTCGTCGCCCGCACGCCGCCGTCCGGCGAGAAGTCGCTCTCGATGACCTGCGGCGGCGCCATTTCCAGTCGCCGCGCGGTGGAGGTGATCTGATCGATGCGCTTCAGGTTGTGCAGCATGGACAGCGGGCCGGACACATGGGCGATATGCCGATGACCGTAGCTGGCCAGGTGTTCCACCGCGGGATGACGGTCGCCGAACCCGTCGTCATTCACGACGGGAGCGTCCCAGCCCGGCACCGGCGGCCCGAGCATGACGACAGGCGTCGAGGTGGACCTGAGGAACCGGATGCGTTCGTCGTCCGGGCGGATGTCGGTCAGGAAGAACCCGTCGACTCGTCGCTCACCCACCAGCTGCTTGTAGCTGGCAAGCTCGGCTCGGCGATCGTCGGTCATCTCGAAGAGCAGGATCGTGCCCTTCGCCGAGAGCACGCTCTCGATGCCGGCGATGAAGTCGGCATAGAAGGTGTCGTAGCTCAGGATGCGCGGATCTCGCGGGATGACGAGCCCGACGGCGTCGGCACGCGACTTCACGAGCGCACGCGCGGCGTGGTTCGGCTGGTAGCCCATCGAGGCTGCCAGCTCCAGGATGTGGGCCCTTCGCTCAGCGCTCACACCCGGCTGCCCGTTGAGGGCGTACGATACCGCGCTCTTCGTGACGCCGGCCGCTCGTGCGATGTCCGCCAACGTTGCCATGTAGTTCTCTCCTCGCCGTCGGCACCCGAGCTTAACACGTTCAGTTCGGACCCACGCAGCACACACAGCCCACAACCGACGGCCATTAAATAGCAGGTCAACGAGCCATAGCTCGTTCCAGCGTTGACAAGAACCGTTTAAGTACCTAGCGTTCCGGCCACCAGCCACGTTCAGCGTCGATCGGAGCAGCGTGACCGTCCCCGCGTTCGGAGTGAACTACCTGCCGAGTCAGCAGTGGTGCCATGCCTGGACGGAGTTCGACGCGGGCGAGATCGAAGCCGATCTCGCCGCGATCGCCGAGCTGGGTGCCGACCACATCCGCATCCAGCTGCTGTGGCCGCTCTTCCAGCCGTTTCCCGGTGAGACCTCGGCCCTGATGCTCCGGCGCCTCCACCACGTCCTGGACATCGCGGGAACCTTCGGGCTGCGGGTGTGGGTGACCGTGCTCAACGGCTTCCTCAGCGGATTCGACTTCCGTCCCGCGTGGCTGAGGGACGTCAATCTCTTCACGGACCCGGCCGCGATCGCGTGGGCCGCGACCTTCCTCGATGACGTGGCCGTCGCAGTGTGTGATCATCCCGCCTGCGCCGGCATCGACATCGGCAACGAACCCAACGTGCTGGCCGAGAAGAGCCGGAACCATGCCACTGCCCAGCAGCTGGATTCCTGGGCCACCGAGATGCTCGGCGCGATCCGGAGGAGCGGCCTGCCGGCCGTCGTCGGGGCGGACCACAAGAGCTGGATGGTCGGCGGCGCGACGTTCTCACCCCGGTTCCTCGCGCGAGAACCATCGATCACGACGGTGCACGCCTGGCCGGGGTTCACGGGCTTCCTGCGGGCGTTCGGCGAGCACCACCCCGCGGCGTGGTCCGTCGGCGCTTACCTGTCCCAGGTGGCGCGAGCTCATCAGGACGAGCCCGGGAACGTCTGGGTTCAGGAGATCGGAGTGGCGACCACCTGGCTCGACACGATCTCGCAGGCCGAGGCGACCGAGCGCCTGCTCCGGAGCACCGCCGCGTCCCCCGGCGTGAGTGCGATCACGTGGTGGGCATCCCACGACGTCGCACGTTCGCACGAGGGATTCGACGAGCTCGAGTACGACCTGGGGCTGCTGGACGTCGACAACCGCCCGAAGGACTGCGGCAGGAGGTTCGCCGAGACGGTCGCGGACCTCAGGAGCACCCACGTCCCGCCACGGGAGTCCGAGCACGCGATCGCGCTGCCGGCCGCCGGCCTCGCCGACCTCCGGTTCGCGCGGGCGTGGTCCGAGGCCTGGGCCGACGACCGGCCGCCGCGGATCGTGCCGGCGTCCACGCGCTCCACGACCGTGGACGCAGGCATGCCGGCCGACGGAGCCGGGCGATGACCGCCGACCAGGTCTACGACGTCTGTGTCTACGGCGGCACGGCGGCCGGCTGCGTCGCGGCCGTCGCGGCCCGCCAGCTGGGGTGCTCCGTGGTCCTCGTCGAGCCGGGTCGATGGCTCGGAGGGATGCTGGGGGCCGGGATCAAGCCGCTGCAGGACTGCCCGCTGCCCGCAGCGGTGGGAGGGCTGACCGGCACGGAGGTCTTCCGGTTCGGTGACGAGCCGGCGCGGGTCCGCGACGAGTTCGTCCGATGGATCGCTCGCGAGCAGGTTCCGGTGCGCTACGAGCAACGCGTGCGGAACGTGGTGCGTACGGGCACACGCATCTCGACGATCCAGTTGGAGTCGAGCACCCCGAACGCCTCGGGCGTGCCGCTGCCCGCGAGGGACGCTGCTCCCACCGGTGCCATCAGGGCACGGACTTTCATCGACGCGTCCTACGAGGGTGACCTCATGGCGGCGGCCGGTGTCGGGTTCCGCACCGGCCGCGAGAGTCGCGCGCAGTTCATGGAGGAGCCGGCGGGCGTCGGTGCCGCGACGAACTGGACCCCCGTCGATCCGTACGTGGTGCCTGGTGACCCACGAAGCGGTCTCCTCCCGCTGGTGGAAGAGGATCACGGCCTTCCGGCCGGCGCCGGCGACTCCTACACCCAGGCCTACAACTTCCGCCTCTACCTGACGACCGACCCGGCATCGCGTGCCGCCATCACACCACCCGACGACTACCGGGCGGCCGACTACGAACTCGTCCGGCGCTACGTGGCGCACCTGGTCGACGTGGCGCGCGACGAAGCCTGGCTTCGGAAGAGGCTTCTCCGGATCTTCCCCGGGTGGCTGAACACACACGACTTCAACTTCGATCGGAAGTCGCTGGTCACGAACTCACTCGTCGGGCCCAGCCGCCACTACCAGGACGGAGACTGGGACGTCCGCTCCCGGATCTGGCAGGAGCACCTCGACTACGTCCGCGGCCTGCACCATTTCATGTCGACCGCGCCCGTGGTGCCGGCGGACGTGCGAACCGTCGTGGCCGAGTACGGGCTCGACTCCGGTCAGTTCGGCGACACCCAGGGCTGGCCCCACCAGTTGTACGTCCGTGTCGCGCGCCGGATGGTCGGCCGCTACACGATGTCCCACCACGACGTCCTGAATCGCGCACAGATCGACGACAGCGTCGGGCTGGCGCTGTTCGGTGTGGACATCTACCCGACCCGGCGCATCGCTCGCACGAACGAGACCGGCGCCACGGGCGTCGCCACCGAGGGGAACATGTTCATCGGAGGCCACCTGGGAACCGGCACCCCGTATCCGGTCCCGTACCGAGCGATCACTCCCGCCACCGCGGACTGCTCGAACCTCCTCGTCCCCGTATGCCTGGCCGCCACCCACATCGCCTATGCGGCCACGCGAATGGAGCCCGTCTTCTGCGTGCTCGGCGAGTCCGCCGCCGCGGCAGCCGCCCTCGCCGTCCGGACCGGCCTCGATGTCCAGGACGTGCCGATCACCGAACTGCGTCGGCTCCTTGCCGAACGCGGCCAGGTGACCACCTGGCCCTAGCCCCGACCGGCGGCCCGCCCCAGGAACCGTCCCACCCATGACCAGGCGAAGGAGCCTTCTCACGATGAGCGAACAACGCCGCACCGCACTCTCCCGCCGAGGGTTCCTGCGGATCGGCGCCACGGCCGGCCTGGCCCTCGGCGTCGGCATCTCCGCCACCAGCTGCTCCTCCGGAGGCACCGGCGGCGCGCCGGAGTTCCGCTTCTCGTGGTGGGGATCTTCGGACCGCAACCGAGTGACGCAGGACGTCATCGACCTCTACGCGCAGCGCCACGAAGGCGTGAGCATCACACCGAGCTACGGCGGTTACGACAACTACCACGAGAAGCTCCTCACCTCCGCCGCGGGCGGCAACGCCCCCGACCTGATGCAGATCCAGCAGTCTCTGCTGCCCGACTTCGCCGGACGGGGCGTCCTGGCCGACCTGAACACGTTCCGTGACACGCTCGAGCTCGACCAGTACGACGACAGCACCCTCGAGTCGGGCACGTTCGGCGGGGTTCTGACCGCGCTGAGCCTCGGTGACTCGGCGCCGGGGATGTTCATGGACCTGACCGTGCTGGACGACGCGGGGGTCGCGCTTCCCGAAGCGCAGTGGACCTGGGACGAGTTCGCGGCGTTCGCGGTCGATCTCACGCGGCGGGTCGGAGGCGGATTCGCCGGGACGGACAATCTCGCCGGCAACATGTGGGCCCTCGAGATCTTCGCCCGCCAGCTCCAGGGCGGTGTCGGGGTGTTCGACGAGACCGGTCTGGCCCTGGAGGAGGACACCCTCACGGAATGGTTCACGTTCTGGACCGAGCTGATGGATGCGGGGGCCGTCGTCTCGCCCGAGGTCACCGCCGAGCAGTCCAGCGACGACTCCTCGCCGCTGATCCTCAACAAGGCCGTCAACCTCGTCAACTACGCGCTGCTGCTCACGTCGTTGTCCGGCATGACCGATCACGAACTCGCCATCGTGAGTCTGCCCAATGTCGACCCCGCCAAGCCGGCCGGCCAGCAGTGGGTCTCGGGGAGCAGCTGGCTGACCATCTACGCGGAATCGGAGCAGCAGGACGCGGCCGCGGACTTCGCCGGCTTCTTCCTCAACGACGTGGACGCCGGCCTCGCCCTGAGACTGGACCGTGGCATTCCGCCGAACGTCGAGGTTCGCGAGGCCCTGGCACCCACACTCGACGAACGCGAGACCGCCGTCCTCGAGTACGTCGAGTACGTCCGCGCCAGCTCCGAGAACAAGGGCTACAAACTCGCCTCGGGCTCCGCGGCCGTCTCGACCGCGCTCGCCTCGGCGTCCGAGAACCTCGCCTTCGGCAGCAAAGCGGTGGCCGAGGCGGTCGGCGGCTTCTTCGATGACAGCCAGCGGTGATCACCCGTCCAGGACGCCGCCGCGGCGGCTCGTTCCGTGAGGGAGTCTGGGGCTATGCCCTGCTCGCACCGTGGCTGATCGGTCTCGTCACCCTCACCGCGGGGCCGATGCTGGCGTCGTTGTATCTGTCGTTCACGGACTACGCGTTCATCGGGCCGTTCGACTGGGTCGGCCTGAGCAACTACGTTCACCTGTTCACCGAGGACCAGCGGTTCCTGCAGGCGCTCGAGGTGACGGCCACCTACGTCGCCTTCGCGGTGCCGCTGGAGCTGAGCTTCGCGCTGCTGGTCGCCGTCCTGCTGAATCGCCGGATGCGAGGAGCGAGCCTCCTCAGGGCCGTGTACTACCTCCCGAGCCTGCTCGGCGGCAGCGTCGCGATCGCCATTCTGTGGCGGCAGGTGTTCGGGACGGACGGACTCGTCCAGCAGCTGCTGATCTCGCTCGGCTGGGCCGACGCGCCGGCCCTGGTCAGCCGGCCGGAAACGAGCTTGGGCACCCTCATCGTGCTCGGTGTGTGGCAGTTCGGTTCCCCGATGGTGATCTTCCTGGCGGCACTGCGTCAGATACCAGGCGAGTTGTACGAAGCGGCGTCGCTGGACGGAGCCGGGGCATTCAGGTCCTTCGTGTCGATCACCCTGCCGATGCTCACGCCGGTCATCTTCTTCAATCTCATTCTCCGCATCATCGGTTCGTTCCAGACCTTCACTCCGGCATTCGTCGTCTCGGGCGGAACCGGCGGGCCCACTGATTCCACCCTCTTCTACACGCTGTACCTGTACCAGGAAGCGTTCACCAATTTCCGGATGGGCTACGCGTCCGCGATGGCGTGGATTCTGCTCGTCATCATCGGGGTGTTCACCGCCGCGAACTTCGCGCTGAGCAAGAAATGGGTCGTCTATGACTCCTAGGATTGCGCACGCCGCCGCCGGTCGCCGCGCCGACAAGCCGTCCATCGCCCGTCTTTCGGCCGTGATCCTGGGCGCGGTCGTCATGTTCTATCCGCTGGCCTGGATGATCAGCAGCTCCGTCAAACCCGAGGAGCAGATCTTCACCACGGCGACGGAGCTGATCCCGCGGTCGCTCACCGCCGAACACTACGTGGACGGCTGGAACGCCGGGAGCACGCCCTTCCCCCAGCTGCTCCTGAACTCGTTCATCATCTCCTCGCTGGTCGCGATCGGTACCGTGATCTCCTGCTCGGTCACGGCCTACGCCTTCGCACGCCTGCGCTTTCCGCTGCGCCGGTTCTGGTTCGCCCTCATGATCGTGACGATCATGCTTCCCGCGCACGTGACCCTCGTGCCCAAGTACATCCTCTTCTCGGAGCTCGGCTGGGTGGACACCTATCTCCCGCTGATCGTTCCGACCTTCCTCGCGACCGACGCCTTCTTCGTTTTCCTTCTGCACCAGTTCATCAGGACGATTCCCTTGGCCCTGGACGAAGCCGCTCGAATCGACGGCTGCAATCCGCTACGCACCTTCTGGCACATCACACTCCCGCTTCTCCGGCCGGCCCTGGCCACCACCGCGATCTTCTCGTTCATCTGGTCCTACGGCGACTTCTTCAGCCAGCTCATCTACATCTCGAATCCGAAGCTCTTCACGGTCGCACTCGGACTGCAACAGTTCCTCGACAGCCACGGCGGCAGTCAGTACGGCAGCATGCTGGCGATGTCGGTGTTGTCGCTCATTCCAGTGGTCGCACTCTTCGTGTTCTTCCAGCGGCAACTGGTCGACGGGATCGCCACGAGCGGACTTCGTTGACGCGCTCCCAGTGAAAGAAGCACGACGCAACCTCACACACGCCGGTGAATCAAAGGAGATCTCGCATGATCACACGCCGCACCTTCCTCGCCGGAACCGTGGGCGCCGTGCCAGTGGCGATGGCCGCCGGAGCGGCGCCGGCCGTTGCGACTCGCCGTCGTCGATCAGGCACGTGCTGGTACCTCAGCAGCAGCGACGGCGACGACGTCAACACCGGCACCTCCCCCGCCGACGCGTGGTCGAGCCTGGCCCGACTCGACACGGCGCTGACCTCGGGCGAGGTCGTCATGGGCGACACCGTCCGGCTCAAGGCGGGCGACGAGTTCTTCGGATCCATCCGCCACCTGCCCGCGGCCACGGCCGGACCGGAACGACTGACCATCACCTCCTACGGCGCTGGCTCCGCTCCCCGCGTCTCCGCCTACAAGATCTGCGACGTCGCGAGCGCATGGACGCAGACCTCACCGTCCGTCTGGACCATCGACCTCACCGACGCCACCGCGTTCACCGGGAACACCGGGTCCATGAACGCCGACGTCGGCTTCCTCCGCGTCGACGGTGAGATCTTCGGCGCCAAGAAATGGGCGGCCGCAGAGCTCGCCGCTCAATGGGACTTCTACTCCGACCAGACCGCGGGTCTCCTGCACGTCCGAAGCGAGGGCAACCCCACCACTCACGGCGACGTGCGCTGCGCCGTCGACGAGGTGCTCGTCGTCGTCGCGAGCCACACCACGGTCGAGGGGCTGGAGCTCGTCGGCACCGGCGGGCACGCCGTGCGCGCACTCTCGGCCACCGAGGCGGTCGTCCGGAACAACGTCATCCATGAAGTCGGCGGCAGCTCGCTCGGCGGCACCACACGGTACGGCAACGGGGTCGAGATCTGGATCGGCTGCAGCGACATCCTCATCGACGCGAACGAGATCTTCGACGTCTATGACGTGGCGATCACCTACCAGGGCCCGCAGGAGGGAGCCATGATCGGCTGGACCGACGTCCACGCGACGAACAACACGATCCGGAACTGCACGCAGTCGTTCGAGGTGTGGAGTCGCGGCACCGACGTCACCTCTCCCGGCGCGGGCTTCACGAACTGCACCTTCAGCGACAACCTCTGCGAGGACGCCGGGTTCTCGTGGGCCATGCCGGTTCGCCCCGACAAGAACGGCGTTCATCTCCTCTTCTACTACAAGGAACTGCCGACCGACATCCGGATCGAACGGAACGAGTTCAGGCGGGCGTACAGCAGCTACTGCTACTTCTCGGGCGGCAGCCCCACCCCGCCTGAGCTTCTGGTCGCGAGCGCCAACATCATCGAACTCGCCGCCGGAACCAAGATCCAGTACCAGCGCACCGAGACGATCGAGCAGTCAGCCGCGTGGACGGCCGCGACCGGCCTGGACACCGACAGCACCTTCATCGCCGGGTAGGGGGCGAGACACCGAAGCGGTCAGCGGCACCCGCAGCTGCGCCGCACCACGAGCTCGGTCGGTAGCTCGACGTACCCGGGCGACGGGTCGAGCACGCGACCGACGGCGAGGCGCACCATCTCGGCGAGTGGTTGCGCGACGGTCGTGAGCGGCGGCCAGCAGTACGCCGCCTCCTGCGAGCCGTCGAACGAGACGATCGCGACGTCGCCGGGCACCCGGACGGCGGCCTCGTGCAGGGCCAGCAGGAGGCCGATCGACTGGTCGTCGGAGCTGACGAACACCGACGACGGGCGGTCGGGTAAGGACGCCAGCCGCCGTCCCGCCTCGTACCCGCCCGCGCGGGTGAAGTCCGAGTCGATCAGGGGCTCCGCGGCCAGTCCAGCGGCGGCGACGGCGTCCGTCCACCCCCGCAGACGGTCGTCGGAGCCCCCGGCGGGTCCGACGAAGCCGACCCGGCGGTGCCCGTGCCCGAGCAGGTGCTCGACGGCGTGCCGCGCACCGCCGTAGCGGTCGGCGCCGATGCCCGCCACGCCGTTCACGGCACGCACCTGGTCGAGCAGCGCGACGGGGATCTCCAGTCCCCCGAGGTCCGCCACGTCGGCACGCCCGACGACCAGCACACCGTCGACCTGCCGCGAGGCGAGGTGACCGAGGGCCGCCGCCAGCCCGTCGCGAGCGCTCGTGACCACCAGCGCCAGCCCGTGGGCGGCGGCCTCCCGCTCCGCGTGGTCGGCGAGCTCGGCGAAGAACCTGTTGAGCACTCCCGGGATCACCAGCCCCAGCTGTGCCGTGCTCCCGATCTTGAGCGCCCGGGCCGCCGCGTTCGGGCGGTAGCCGAGCACCCTGACCGCCTCCAGCACACGGGCGCGGGTGGCGTCGGACACCTTCTTCGCACCCTCGTTGAGCGTGTAGCTGACGACGGCGGTGCTCACCCCCGCATGACGGGCCACGTCGGCGCGCGTCACACGCCGGCGGCCCGGCTGGGTCGGGCTCACCCGGGCGGGTTACCGAAGTCGTCGACGGCGAGCCGCTCGCCACCGCGCCGCGCCGACTCGTGGGCGACGATGCCCGGCAGCGTGTACCGCGCGGCGACCCACGCGTTGACCGCAGGCAGGCGCTGCTGCTCCACCGCGGTGACGAACTCGTGCACCAGGAGGTGGTGGCTGCCTTCGTGCCCGTTGGGCAGGCCGGCGAACGACTCCGGAAGGTCCGAGATGTCGTGCACCGGGGCGTGGCCCGAGACGAACGAGTCGAGCAGCTCGGGCGCCACACCGGCGAGCACGCTCTCGTCCGTCGCGCCGCCCTTCCCCGGCCGCACCTGCTCGCTCAGGTCCTCCAGCGGAGACTTCGCGTGCCAGAACGTGCCGCCGGAGTTCTGCTCGAGGATCGCCTCGGTGCCGTAGAACACGAACCGCGACTCCGGAACGCCGCGTGCCAGCCCGACGCGCCGGAACTCGTTGGTCCGCATGGAGCCGCCGCCGGCCATCTCGAACAGAGCGGTCGCGTTGGAGAAGTCGTTGTCGAACATGCTGACCGTGCGGTCGAAGACGCCGTCGCGGCGGGTGTCGGGGATGCCGATCGCGCTGACGCTGACGGCGTGGGCGTCCCACGCGCCGAGGACACCGCCGATCGCGTGCGTCGGGTACAGCAGCGGCGGGTAGCTGGCCGTCCTCTTCCAGTCCTCGCCGCCGCTGTAGGCGTAGGCGTCGTAGAAGCCGTGGTCCATGTCGTGCACGTAGTCGCCCTCGGCGTAGAAGACCCGCCCGAAGGCGCCCTCGGCGAGCTTGCGCCGGGCGAGCACCGTGATCGGGTTGTAGTAGCTGGTCTCGCCCATCATGTAGGTGAGACCGGTCTCCTCGACCGCCTCGATGATCGCGCCGATCTCCTCACGGCTGATCGCCATCGGGACCGCCGAGTAGACGTGCTTGCCCGCGCGCAGGGCGCGCACCACGAGCGGCCCGTGGGTCCACCGCTGGGTGAACATCATCACCGCGTCGACGTCGGAGGCCAGCATGGCGTCGAAGTCGGGCTCGACGCCGTCGAGCCCGAGGTCGCGCACGAGCCGCTCGGCACGCTCGGGTAGCAGGTCCGTCGCGGTGACCCGCGAGACCCCGGGATGGGCCTTGAACAGCTTGGCGAAGCTGCCGGCGAACTGACCGGCACCTACGACGCCGAGGGCGAACGACACGGAGACTCCTAGGACTCGAGGCGGAGTTACACGAGTAACCCTAGCGGGTCGGACAGCGCCGACGCGAGGCGTCCAGGCCCGGTCGAGCGGCCTGGTGTCGTGCGCGTTCGGGCCGAAACGTGGCGGGCCTGAATCGCGGCCAGCAGGCCGCGATTCGACGCCGCGCCGGCGTCGCGGGGGTTCGATCGGCTGAGCACGACACCCATGAGCAAGGTCACGACGACTCCGCCCGCGAGCCCGTACAGCACCAGTCCCGGCGGCACGGTCCACCCCTGGACGCGAGCGCGGGCTCCAGCGGGGTGAGGCCGAGGCCGTCCTGGAGGTCGCAGGCCAGGACGAACCGGAAGGCGCCATTGGCGCCGTAGAACAACAGCACGGCCGGATGCCCCGGGAGAACCCGCGCAGCACCCAGCGGTTCACCGCCCTGTTCCGCCGATCACCGCTGGTCACCGCTGCGACCGATCGGCCGCAGGAGGAGGAACCGTCCGGACGCCAGGAGCCCGGCGCCGAGGAGGTCGAACCCGGCCCGCCGGCGCTCACGATCGGCGGGCACCCGGGCGAGCAATGTCGCAGAGGCGGGCCAATCCGGGCTTCCCCACGGCGGGTAGTGCGATTTCCGGCAACGCCGATTCTGCAGCCCTTCCGCGCTCTTTTTCCGAGCGACCCCGCCCTCATCCGCCGAACATCACCTCGAACGGCATGACAATTTCCCGACTGCATTGTGTCAAATCGCGCGCCTTGTTCGCGAACCAGGTGGCATCTCTGCTGGCGGCATCGGCACCAGGTTCGGCCATGCAGGCGATGCACAGGGGCAACACACGTGGCGAAGCGCCATGAACTGACCGAGTTCCTGCGCGACCGCCGAGGTCACCGCGGACATCCTGCATTCCGTCGCCTCTCCGCGCTCCGACTCAACCGACACCGGACGCGATTCCACCGGTCTTCCACACGATCATGGAGCAATGGCTGCCGAATCCGGCCCGTGTGCGCGACCGGTACTGGCGGATCCGCGGCGAGAACGAGGCCACCCGCGGGCTGAGCCCGGCCGACCGGCGCGGCCGCAGTTGCCTGCACGCCTTCGACCGCACGACCGGCCTCCGCGACCGCGTGCACAAGCTGCGCGACGACAGCGTGGAGCTCGCCGCCCCTTGGAAGAACCAGGAGGTCAGCGAGAGCTTGCACGGGATCAAGGAGATCGAACACCCTGCGGCGGGTGTGCTGTCGCTCCGGCTGACCACCATGCAGGTCATCGGCCATCCCGGCCTCCGCCAGGTCCTGCTGACCCCGGCCGAGGAGACCGGCACCCTCAACCGGCTGCTCGGCGTCGCCGGAGCCGGCCCGGCCCTGTGAGTCCCGCGCCGGCGACGTCTCGACGGGCCGGCCGAACGCCACTCGGGGCAGTCGGTGACCAGTGCCCGGAATTCGGGTGATTCGCGATATTCGATGGCGCGCCCCTGCCGATCGAGAGGTTTACCACGCCGACCGCCGGGTATTCGGGGATGTGAATTCGAAATGCCGGCAGGGAGGCATTACCATGAAACGGACAATTATGGGTTCGGTGGCCGTGACGGTGGTCGTGGGCGGATTTCTCGCGGCGAGTGCCGCCACCTCGGCGCAGGCCGTGCCGCCACCATGTGGCTTCTACGAGGTGGGCAGCGGCCTCGTCCACGACGACATGTACAACCACTGTGGCGACCATCCGGTTCTCGTGACGATGGTCGGTTTCGGTATCTACAACCAGTACACCGCCTGCTTGTCGCCCGGTGTGCACAATTTGTACGACTACTTCAATGCAAGCGTCGTGAACGCCTACTCCGAGGGGGAACCGTGTTCGAATCCCGAGGGATGATGCGGGGGAACGCGGTCGCGGTCGGGCTGGCGGCGGCCGTCCTGACCGTGGGAACCATGTCCGCCCCCGCGTCGGCCTCCGACGAGGTCTGCGGCAGCTACTCCGTCAACGGCAACCGCTATTGGTCCAACTGCACGACCCATGGCCAAGAGGTTCGCTGGCACAGCGTCATGCCGCCGTCACTGTTCAACTACGCGTGCGTCCCGGCCGGCGAGAGCCAGTACATCGGTCCCAGCGCCACGGTGTGGGACGTCGTCGCGACCGGCGACCCCTGCTAGGGCGCTGCCCCGCCTTCGTCCCGTTCGGGCTGCCGCTCCGGCCCGGCGGGACCGTCGGATCTCACAAGTCTTCGGCGGATGCTGAATCGGCGCACGCGTGTCGGCGCCCGTAGCGTCGAGACGGCACGACCGACCACATGGTCTCCCTGACCGGGCGTGACCGACGAAGGAGCGGGTGCGTGTGACGACGACGACTGAGACGAACGACCCGGCAGCGCGGCGGCCATCCGTGGCGCACAGGACGACACCACGGCTGCGCGCCGCCGTGGTCGGCGCCGGCACGGGCGGGTCGCTGAGCATCACGGCGTTGCGGAACTCCGCCCGCTACGAGCTCGTCGGGGTCGCGGACCTGCGGCCGGAAGCGCTGGAGACGTACGCCCCGGCGGTGGCGACGGCGCTCGACCACCGCGACCTGCTGTCCAGCGTCGCCCCGGACGTGCTCTGCATCTCGACCTATGCGCCGACACACGAGGCGATCGCGGCGGCGGCGATCGACCTTCCGGTACGTGGGCTGCTGGTGGAGAAGCCGCTGTCCGACACGACAGCGGGCGGGCGCGCGATCCTCGCCCTGGCCCGCGAGCGCGGCATCCCCGTCGTGGTCCCGCACGGGCTCATGGCGATGACGGGACCGCGCGAGGTCGTCCGGCGGGTGCGCGAGGGCGACCTCGGCGAGCTGAGGCTGGTCGAGATCGAGTGCGCGGACTGGGACGTCATCAATGCCGGCATTCACTGGCTGCAGTTCTTTCTCGCCCTGGTGCACCCGGAACCGGTCGTCAGTGTGCTCGCGGCCTGCGACACCTCGACACGGACGTTCCGCGACGGCATGCAGGTCGAGACGGAGGCGACGGTGGTCGCGCGCTGCCGCAACGGCACACGCATGATCATGAACACCGGCGATCACCTCCCGGTCGCCGGCAGCCGAACCGGCGCCGTCATCAGGATCGTCGGCACCGACGGCCTGATCGAGTACGCACCCTGGGAGAACGAGTACGCCATCGCCGCGGCGGGCGCGCCGCGATCCGTCGTCACGGGCGCGCCGCTGGGCGTCAGCGGGCACCAGTACCACCTCGATCACCTGGCCGACCTCCTCGCGACGAACACGGTCGACGACGTCGTGCCGGCCACGTCGCTCGCCGCGCTGGAGGTGGTCGAGGCGGCGTATCTCTCGCACCGGGAACGGGCCGCGGTGAGCCTCCCGCTGGAGCACTTCGTCGCTCCCGAGCGTTCCGGCTGGGATCCGGGTGCTCCTTATGCCGGCGTGGGCGGCGGACGCGACGGCAGGCGGCTGTGAGGACGGCGTTCCACGTCGTCGGGACCGGCTGGCGCGCCGAGTTCTTCCTCCGCATCGCGCAGGCGCTGCCCGAACGGTTCGAGGTCCGCGCGGTGCTCGCCCGCTCGGCGTCTCGCGCAGCGGGGCTGACGACGACGTTCGGCGTTCCGGTCGTGGACGACCCCTGCGAGCTGCGCGGGTTCGGCACGGTGGACTTCGCCGTGGTCTCGGTGCCGGCGAGCTCGGCGCCGGCGCTCACGACCTCGTTCGTCGGCTCCGGGATCCCGGTCCTGACCGAGACACCACCCGCGCCCGATCTCCCAGGCCTGCTGGCCCTGTACGACGAGCTGGGCGCGACGGCGCCGGTGCGGGTCGCCGAGCAGTACCGGCACCAGCCGCACCATGCGGCCCGCCTCGCGCTCGCCGGGTCCGGGCTGATCGGTCCGGTCACCTACACCCGGATCTCCGTGGCGCACGGGTACCACGCGATGAGCCTCGTCCGGCTCGCCCTGGGCACCGAGATGGCGGCGCCCGTGGTCCGCGCCGTGCGGTTCGCCGACCCGGCCGTCCGCCCCCACGACCGGGACGGCTGGCGCGACGAACTGACCGTCGAGCCGGGGACGAACACCATCGCCACCCTCGACTTCGGCGACCGCACGGCGGTCTACGAGTTCAGCGGCGAGCAGTATCTGTCCCCGATTCGCGGCAGGCACCTGGCCATCCGCGGTGAGCGCGGTGAGATCGTCGACGACCAGCTCAGCTACGTCCGGGGGCCGCGCGACGTCGTACGCTCGACGATCCGGCGTGACGACACCGGCCGCGACGGCGACCTGGCGGGGTTGTGCCTGCGCGAGCTGACCTGCGATGGCCGTCGGGTCTGGCAGAACCCCTTCGGCACGGCCCGCCTGTCCGACGACGAGCTCGCCGGCGCGGCGATCCTCGCGGAGATGGCGGATTTCGTCCGCACCGGCCGGGGCGGCTACGGTCTCGTCGACGCCGCGCAGGACCAGTACCTGAGTCTGCTCGTCGACGAGGCCGCGCGCAGCGGCACGCCCCTGGCCGGGACGAGCCAGCCATGGGCGCACACCTGACGCGAACGCGTCGAGTACGTCCGCCGGCCGAGCACGGTGGCCGCGCGGCGTTCACGCGGGTACGACCGGGAGGACCACGCGCGAGGGATGGGCCGCGTCGTGGTGCACGGTCGTGTCCGCGACGACGGTGCGTCCGGGGAGCCACGCGGGCGCTCCGGTGTTCGGATTGACGTCGAAGCGCGGGAAGTTCGAGCTCGAGATGTCGAGCCTGATCCGGTGGCCGGCCGCGAACAGGTTCGCCGTGGGGTAGAGCACGACCTCGACCTCGGCCGGTGCGTTCGCGAGGTCCGCCGCGCCGACCCGGACGATCGAATCGGTCAGGTTGAGCGCATAGCCGCCGGGACGGTCCGGCGACGGCGGGTAGACGTCGATCAGCTTGGCTGTGACGTCGGTTCCGGCCGCCGTGGTGCTGACCCAGAGCCGCACAAGGATCGTTCCGGTCACCTCGACGGGCTCGCGCAGGGCCTCGGTCTCGAACACGACCACATCCGGCCGCTCGGACAACGGTCCATAGGGCGCGATCGCGCCGAAGACCTGGGGTCCGGTGCGCTGGTCGTAGCCACCGCCCGGCGCCAGCTCCCGGCCGCCGGGCTCGGAGAGGGCCGAGACGTTGCCGCCGATGGTCGGCACCGGATCCGCCGGATCGAACCGGTAGGTCGTCGCCGCGGTCCCCGCCGCAGGCCGCTGCGGCGCGAGCCGGCCGCCGGAATGCAGATACAGGTCGGTCGCGACGGCGGTCGCGGGCGGCCAGCCGCTCTCGACGCGCCAGCGCCCGCCGTGGTCGAGACGCCCGTCGCCGCGGCGACGACCGCTGCCCCCGCCCATGACGAAGATCCGGACCGCGGGGTCGTCGCCATCGCGGCCGTCGCGGCCACGGAGCCAACGATCGAACCACCGCAGGTGCATTGCGGCGAGATCGAGCACGGCTTCCTCGCCGAACCACACGTCGCCGGCGTATGCCTCCGCGACACCGTTGTGCGCCCACGGCCCGACGATCGCCCGCACCGAGCCGCGTCGGGTGGCGGCGAGACGCTCGTAGAGCTCGAGGGTGCCGCGCGCGTACGAGTCGTACCATCCGCCGATCAGCAGCGTCGGCGCGTCCGTATAGGTCTCGAGATGCCTCGTCGGGGCCAGGCTCGGATGGCTCCACACCGGGTCGTCCGGTGCGCCGCGGAGCAACTGGAAGACCCATCGCTCGAGTGCGGGCGAGTCGGCGAGCTGGGTCTCGCCAGGCGCGATCGGCCAGCGGCGCAGCCACTGCCCGAACGGCGGCGACGATGCTCCGCCACGGCGCGCGAGCTGCGCGAAGGCCCACGCGATCCAGCGCAGCTCCATCGCGCCGCCGTGGCGTACCGAGCTGGTCAGGGCATCGGACCCGCTGGTGACGGGGACCATGGCGGCCAGGCCGGCGGTGCCGGCGGCAGCCATCGCCGTCTGCACCCAGCCCGACCAGGATCCGCCCCACGTCCCGACCCGCCCGTCGCACCACGGCTGGTCGCGCAACCAGGTGACGGTGTCCTGGCCGTCTGCCGCCTCGGCCATCAGGAAGTCCAGGTCGCCCTCGGACCGGAAGCACCCGCGGCAGTCCTGGACCACGGTCACGAAGCCGTGCTCGGCGAACCGTCTCGCCCACCCGGACCCGTCCGCCGGTTCGCTCTTGCCGTAAGGCGTGCGACGCAGGAGGACCGGACCAGCAACCGGCGACGGCTCCGCCCAGGGGTGGTAGATGTCAGTGGCCAGCCGGACGCCGTCGCGCATGCCCACCATGACGTCGTGGACGACCGTCACCCGGTTCATGCGAACGGCTTCGGCGGCGGCACGTCCGACAGCAGCCGGCGGGTGGCGGCCAGGCCCCAGTCGTCGAGATCGGCGAGTCGGTCCGACGACGCGCGCAGGCCGCCGTACCGCGTGACGACGTCCGCCCACTCCGTGCGCCGCTCCACCGCCGGATGCGCGATCAGGCAGTCGGAGTCGTTCACCCAGAAGCGGCCGTGCTGCCAGGCCCGGCCGACTATCGAGATCGTCGCGCCGCGCTGGGACGGGCCGCCGAGGTCGCCGTCGCCGGGTTCATAGGTGGGGGCCGTGTCGGCCGACACGCGCATGGCGTCGACGAGTCCGATCGACGGCAGGATCGGTGCGCCGCAGCCGACGAGATAGGAGTCGGGCCCGATCGTGTCCCGGATCAGCTCGAGCCCCTGCCGGTAGGCGGCGATCGGGCCGTGCCCGGTGTGCCGGACGCCGGGAAGCGCTCCCGCGTAGAGGACATCGATCTTGAAGTAACTGAAGCCCAGATGTCGCAGGCGGCCGAACACCGCGCGCAGGTGTTCTCGCACAGCGGGACGGGTCACGTCGAGCCCGAACAGGTCCTGGTTCCAGTTGCGCCCTGCCGGCACCGGGCTGCCGTCGGGCGTCCGGATCAGCCAGTCCGGATGGCCGGCCGCGAGCGCGCTCCGCGATCCCGCCAGGAACGGCGCGAGCCAGATGCCCGCGTCGCGACCGGCGCCGCGGATGCGGTCCGCGACCGCCTCCAGTGAGGTGAAGCGGCTCGACAGGCCGAGCCAGTCGCCGACCTCCGTCTGCCAGCCGTCGTCGATCTGGACGACGTCGACCGGCAGCTCCAGACGTGCGAGCGCGACGAGGTTCTCGTCGATGTCCGCCTCACGCACCTTGGTGGAGTAGTGGTGCCACGAGGACCACACGGTCGGCGCCGGCCGCGGCACTGCCGTGCCGAGCCGATCGACGAGACCGTCGGCCCAGGTGGCCAGGGCCGGACCGAGCGGCTCCCCCACGGTGAGCACGTCGACCGGGCCGTCGGCGCTGACCGTGACCGACCGGCCGGTCAGGCCCGCTCGGATCGACGGCACGGCGCTCGTGGGGTCCGCTGCCGAGATCACCTGGACCCGGTCGCCGTTGTCGACCACCAGCAGGCCCTCGCCCTGGAATCCCGTCGACGGCGCGGGCGTCTCGGGCCGGTAGCGCATCCGGCGCCGCCGGTCGTTGACCGGTCTCGCGGACGTGAGGTTGACGGGGTAGCTGGTCGTCGGCGACCGCGACTGCCACCCGTGCTCGTAGATCTGTCCGCGAGCGGGATCGACGGGGATCTGCGCCACGTCCTCGAATCCCACAGTGACGTCCTCCCAGGAGTGAGCCGCGCCTCGAGCGACCTGCGGCCGGTCTTGTGTGGTCGCCGCACGCGGTCGGGCGACGGCGCACGGAAGATCGAGGCTACGTGGCCGGGCGGGCCGCATGGAGTCCGGATTCGCCGATGCCTTGTCTGATTCGCCGGGTGCTCGCCGACGCCGTGCGACCTCGTTGCGCCATGGGCGCCGCAGCGGCGGATCATGCAAGAGTTCGTCTCCCGATCACTGTCTCGCCCCGGCCGCTGACCAGCAGGATGACGCCGTCCGTTGCCGCTCCGCGGAGCGCGCTCCCCATGGCAGAAAGGCTGCTGATCATGATCGGACGACGACGATCGATTGCCGTCAGCGTCGCAGCACTTCTCGTACCAACGCTCTCGTGGGCGCCGGCCGAGGCCGCGCCGGAACCGGACACCGTTCGTGGTGCCCTGGCGCCGGGAGACGTCCTGTTCGCCGACGACTTCGAGGACGGGACGGCCGACGGCTGGGCCACTCGCGGTGGCACTTGGGCCGTGGTCGACGGTGCGACCTCCAAGGAGTACCTCGCCACGCACAACGACGGCGGGTCGACCACGCTGACCGGCTGGGCCGGCAGCACGACGTGGTCGGACTACTCCGTCGAGGCCGTGGTCACGACCGGGCACGCCGACAACGCGACCTCGCTGCGCGGGCGGTACACCGATGCCGACAACGCGTATCTGCTGCAGCTCAGCACGAAGAACGACACGGTGAGCCTCATCGCGCTCGTGGGCGGCGTCGCCACGACACTGCAGACCGCTTCCGTTCCCCTCGACGTCGGCGTGCCCTACCACCTCGAGCTCGAGATGGTCGGCGGCGCCATCGCCGGCCGGATCGACGGCCAGCAGCTCGTCTCGGCCACCGACGCGTCGCTCGCGGCCGGCATGATCGCGGCCGGCGGATACACCCGAGGGACGTTCGGCATCGACGACGTCGTGGTCACCGACCTGCGGCCGGTGCCGGAGGGCGACCGCTACGTCACGCCGCTGGGAGCGGGCGCCCAGGACGGCAGCAGCTGGGCGAACGCGTTCCCCGGCGACCAGGCCGGCGGCCTGCAGCGGGCCTGGGACGCCACCGGCACGACGAACACCCTGTTCGTCGGCAGCGGCGAGTACACGACGCCACAGACCTTCATCATGGCCTCCGGCGGTGAGAGCGTCGCGTCGCTCAAGACGGTCTCAGGCGTGGACACCGGCGCCGGCCTGCCGACCTTCGTCGGCGACTTCACGCTCGCGAATCAGGGAAGCCGCGCGTTCATCCACGTGGCGGAAGGCGTCAGCCACTGGCGGGTCAGTGGGCTGCGCGTGGAGAACTACTTCTACGGCATCATGACCGAGGGCCACCACGTCGGTGTTCGCATCGACGACTTCGACGTCGCGAACACCAGCGACGCCATCTACCTCTGGGGTCTCCCCCGCGACTCCACGGCCGACCCCGCCACCGCGTCGCACGACATCATCATCACCGGCGGCGACTACCTGAACTACACGAAGAGTGCCGTCCGATTCCGCAACGGCAACTACCTCGCCAGCGTCATCGACACGCGCGCCGACGCCGGCGGAGCGGCCAACTGGGTGGCCGGCAACTTCCCCATGGGCTTCCGCGTCGGCGCGGGCACCTCGGGCCAGCCGGGCATCGTCGAGCACGACATCGTGTTCCAGGACGTCGTCAGCCGCAACAGTCACCACGAGGCGGCGGGCTATTGGAACGGCGACGGCTTCGCCGCCGAGCGGGACTCGCGCGACATCACCTACATCCGCAGCAGGGCGTTCGACAGCACCGACGGCGGGTTCGACGACAAGTCGAACGATCCGGCGTACGTGGACACGATCGCGTTCGGCAACAAGCGCAACTACCGGATCTGGTCGCACGAGGGCGCGCAGTACTTCAACGTCGTCGGCGGGCACTCGCACCGCCGCGGCGGATCGGGCAACTCCCTCGGCTTGCACGTCACGGGCGCCGGCATCGCCGACGTCTACTTCAGCACCTTCACCGAGAACGAGAACCAGGAGATCGGGCTGGAGAACGCCGACCGTGTCGACCTCCACGACTCGATCGTGGCGAAGACGAACGGCACCGAGCTGTACAGTCTCGGCGGCGGAACGGTGACGCCGCACCGCACCGAGGAGTTCATCGC
The DNA here is from genome assembly GCF_003427025.1 of Jiangella endophytica. Lineage (GTDB taxonomy): Bacteria > Actinomycetota > Actinomycetes > Jiangellales > Jiangellaceae > Jiangella > Jiangella endophytica. The sequence goes on along the minus strand of NZ_QVAI01000015.1, from coordinate 30,190 downwards.
CGGGGTGCAGGGCACGGACCCGCAGTTCGTCGAAGGTGACGACGCGGCCTGGGAAGGCGGCAGCGACGCCTTCGACAGCCAGGTCTACGGCACGACCAGGGGCTACCACAGCGGCGGCGATCACGACACGCCCTACACGATCACGACGGGCGCCCCCTCGGTCGCCGTCGAGGTCCAGGAGAGCGTGTCCGTCACCGTGTCCGTCACCGATGCCGCGAACCAGCCGGTGACCGATCCCGAGCGGATCGTCTGGTACTCGGATGCGGGTGACACCGCCCGGCTGCTCGCGTCGCGCGGCGCGACGGTCGACGTCGAAGGCCTCGCCGCGGGCACCACCGAGGTGGTCGCGCTCTACCGCGGCGAGCGGCTGCGCATCCCCGTGACGGTCGCGGACTAGAACCACCGGTTCGGTCGATCAGGACGGCCCCGGCCGGCACCACACCAGTGGCGCCGGCCGGGGCCGTCGCAGGGTTGTCACGCGGTGCTGTCCTCGGCGGCGGACTCGGCGAGCTCGGCGGCGATCGCGTCACCGCCGTCGCGCCGCACCTCCTCCGCGACGTCCGCCCAGGTGGAGATGTCCTCGCGACCCGTGACGATCGCGATGACGGCGTCGGTGAAGCGCTGCTCGAGCGCGGCGCCCTGGCGGTCGAGCGTGTCCGAGGCGAGGCCGACGGCGGGATTGACGGTCCCCGACGGCACCACCGTCTCGACGTACTCGAAGGCGCGGCGCGTGGCGTCCTCGTTGCCCGGCACCTGGATGATGTCCATCGAGTCGGCGATGTACTTGAACGGGACCGTGTTCCAGTTCTCGGTGTCGGCCAGCGGTGTCTTCGCGATCGCTCCGTCCGCTCCCCGGGTGAAATGCTCGCCCTCCACGCCGTGGTTCAGCAGCTCCCACTCGGCGCTGCCGTACGGAGCGGCGATGTAGTCGCACAAGCGCAACAGCATGCGGATGCGATCGGGGTCGGCCTGCTTGAACACCGTGTAGCCGAACAGCCCGGCCCCGAGCCAGTTCTTGTAGTCCGGGGCGAAGATCGGCGCGATGTCGGTGACGAACCGATCTCCCACCCGTTCGAAGTAGGTCCCGGTCGAGTAGTTGGTGAAGTTGCCGGCGACGCAGACGACGTTCTGGGCGTAGTACTCGTTCATGAGGTCGTTCTGCGACAGCGACCCGCTCCCCGGATGGAACAGGCCGTCGGCATACATGCCGCGGACGAAGTCGAGAGCCTCGTAGAAGGCGTCGCTGGCCTCGGCCTGGACGAACTCGCCGTCGACGATCTCCCAGCGGTTCGGCGCCCCGAACCCGCCGGCCCAGATGTCCATCACGTAGTTCGACCCGGACTGGATGCCGATGCCGTACCGGCCGTCGCGGGTCACCGCGTGCATCGCCTCGGCGAACTCGTCGCGCGTCCAGGGATCGGCCGCCCCGACGGCGTCGAGTGCCGACCGGTTGACGTGGATGGTCTGGGACTGCCGGCCACGCGGCAGCGGGACGCCGTAGATGCGGCCGTCCACCCGGCCCATCGCCTGCCAGGCGTACCTGGGGATGGCGGCGAGGTTCGGGTACTCGAGAATGGCGTCACCGCTGACGAAGTCGGTGATGTCCGCACACTTGGCCTGGACGAACTGCCTCGCCCGCGGCAGGTCGGTGATGAGCATCGTGTCAGGGAGGTCGTTCGATGCGGTGACGGTCGCCAGCCGGTCGCCGTACTCCGACACCGGGACGAGGTTGAGCCGGACGTCGGCGTCGAGTGCGGCGTTGATCGCCGACCACAACACGTTGCCGGCGACCGGCGTGGGTGGCGGCGAGTAGGTGGGGATGAGGGCTTCGACCACCGATCCGTCACCGGGCGGCTCGGTGATCGTGGCGACGATCTGGTCGGGGTAGCGGAGGAACGCATCGGGCCCGCCGCCCTCGATGGTGCTGCGCAGGTCCGGCGTCGGGCCGGCGGCCGCCTTGAACGTCGGCCACGGTGCCGGACCCGCGGATGAGCCGTTGTTCCCGGTGCTGCCGCTGCCCGTGGAGCAGGCGCCGAGCCCGGCGCCGATGCCGGCGGCGACGGCGAACTGGAGGAAGGTACGACGCGATGGCTGGCTCATGATGATCTCCGTTGACGACGATGAGCAGATGGACGATGGGAACCGGCGGGCCGATCAGCCCTTCACCGCGCCGGTGAGAACGCCCTTCGTGAAGTGACGCTGGACGAAGGGATAGACGCAGAGAATCGGGATCAGCGCCAGGACGAGGACCGCCATCTGAATGGAGTTCGGCGAGCTCACCATGGCCTCCGCTGAGGAGATGGATCCCGCGATCGGTGAGGCCTCGAGGACGTACTGGCGCAGGACCACCTGGAGCGGCCACTTGGACGAGTCGTTGAGGTACAGGATCGCGCCGAAGAATGAGTTCCAGTAGCTGACGGCGTAGAACAGACCGACGACCGCGATGGCCGCCTTCGACAGCGGCAACACGATCTGGCGCAGGATCCGCAGGTCGCCGGCGCCGTCGAGCCGCGCGGACTCGTAGAGCTCGTCGGGGATGCCCTGGAAGAACGCGCGCAGGACGATGAGGTTGAACGCGTTCACCGTCACCGGGACGATGAGTGCGGCCAGCGAGTCGATCAGCCCGAACGCCTGCACGACGAGGTAGGTCGGGATCATGCCGGGCGAGAACAGGAACGTCAGGAGCACCAGGATCACGATGGGCTTGCCCGCATAGAGGCGCGGCCTGGCCAGCGCGTAGGCCATGCCGATCGTGACGACGAGCGAGATCGCCGTGCCGATGACCGTTACGCCGATGCTGATCAGGGTCGCGCGCGTCACGACCCCTCCGGCGAGGATCGTCGAGTACGCCTCGAAGCTCAGGTCACCGGGCCAGACCACCCAGCCCCCCGCGTCGATCACCTCGTCCTTGTCGGCCAGGCTGGTGGACACGACGACCAGGAACGGGAACAGCACCAGCAACAGGATGATCACCAGCGACACCGCCTTCAGTGCGACGACCAGAGGCGACGTCGGCGGCATCCAGGCGGGGCGTTGATCCTTCTTGAGCACCGTGGAGTTCAGGGCGCGCGTCAGATGGTTGCTCATCGGTACAGTCCGTCCTCTCCCAGCCGGTGGGCGACGCGATTCGCCGCGAACACCAGAACGGCGGCGACGACGCCCTTCAGCAGGCCCACCGCCGCGGCGTAGCCCCAGTCGCCACCCACGACCCCGGCGTAGTAGACGAACGTGTCGATGACCTCCGCCGCCTCGGGGCCGACGGCGCTGCGTTGCAGGAAGATCTGTTCGAATCCGACGCTGAGGATGTCGCCGAGCTTGAGGATGAAGAGCAGCACGATGATCGGCCGCATCGACGGCAACGTCACGTGCCACAGCCGCCCCCACCACCCCGCGCCGTCGATGGCCGAGGCCTCGTACAGCTGGTCGTCGACCCGGTGGAGGGCGGCCAGGAAGATGATCGTCGCCCAGCCGCAGTCCTTCCAGATGACCTGCGCCACCACCAGCGGCTTGAACGCGTCCGGGTTGCCGATGATGTCCACCGTCGAGAGACCTGCGTCACCGAGCCAGTTGTTCAGCAGCCCGGTGGCGCCGAGCATCTGCTGGAACAGGGCGACGACGATGACCCACGAGATGAAGTGCGGCAGGTACACGACGCTCTGCACGAACGTGCGCACCCAGCTGAACTGCACACTGTGCAGGAAGATCGCCAAGGCGATCGGCGCCGGGAAGTAGAAGACCAGTTGCAGCACGGAGATCTGGATCGTGTTCCAGACCGCCTGCCAGATCGCCGGGTCGGAGAAGAGCCGCCGGAAGTTCTCCAGCCCGACCCACGCCGACTCCTCGATGCCCAGGAACGGCACGAAGTCCTGGAAAGCGATGACGTTGCCGGCCAGCGGCAGGTACTGGAAGGCGAGCAGGTAGGCCACGCCGGGTGCCAGCAGGACGAGCAGCAGGCGGTCCCGGCGGAACCGCTTGCGCCGGTCGGCCCGGCGCGCCGGCCGCGGCGGCCGGGTCCGCCGGCCGGGCTGGGTGTGGTCCGCCGTCTGCGCCGGCCCGCCCGCGCGGGTCCGCTGCCCGGTGAGGCTCATCGATCCGCCGCCTCGAGGTAGGTCGTCGTCTGCCTCGCGGCGCGCAGCGCCACGGACTCGACGCCGACGACCGGCGCCACCGACATCGCGAGGATGATCGCCGCGAACGAGTGCACCTCGTCGCGGTGGGGCTCGCGCAGCTCGACGTAGGCACGGGCAGTCCCGTCGCCAGGGCACAGCGTGCCCGGACAGGAATTCTCCGTCGACCAGTCCGGGTTGACCGCGTAGCCGCCGAGGCCGGCGATACCACGGCGGACGGCCGGGCCGTAGGTCTGCGGGTCGAGCACTCCGGCCTCGATGCCCCGGCCGAGCGAATAGGTGATGAGCCCCGTGCCCGAGCTCTCCTCCCACGACCCGGGGTCCGGGAGCTCCTGTCGCCAGAGTCCCCGGCGGCTCTGATACGGGAGCAGCCGTGCCGACAAGGCGACGAACCGGGCGACGACGTCAGCGTGGCCCGGGTGGTCCTCAGACAAGCCGGCCGCCAGTTCCGCCAGGGCGAGGTGCCCCCATCCGTTGCCGCGTCCCCAGTGATCGGTGGAGCGGACTCCGGCGCCGAGGAAACCCTCGCACTGATGGAGCAGGCCTGTCGCGGTGTCCAGGAGGGCGTCGTGGAGGGCCACGGCCTGGTGCACGGCCTCGTCGACGTACTCCGGCCGGTCCAGTGCGCGCCCGGCGTACAACAGGAACGGCGCGGCCGCCATGGCGACGTCGATCCAGATGCGTCCACGTGGTGGCGCGATGTGCTCGAGGATGCCGCGGGCGTCTCTGGGCGCGGTCATCATCTCCTCCGCGTACTCGGCGAGGAGGTCGTGACGCCCGGTGGCGCGGCCGCGGGCGGCCTCGTACGCGGTCGCGCAGCCGCCGATCCGGTAGCTGGCGAAGTTGTAGGGAGGGTGGTCGACCTCGTCGGGGAACCGCGCCAGGATGCGCTCCACGCGCGCCAGCAGCCCACGGTCCTGGTAGCGATCGGCGAGCCGGGCGAGAGCGTAGATCGCCAGGACGCCGTAGTACGCCTTCACCTCGGTCAGGGACTCGTACCGGTCGTAGACGCCGACACCGACCGCGCGGGGCGGCCGCGCCGGCCCCGCCACGCGACCGGGCGCCGGGGCGTCAGAAGTAGCCGCCACGTTCCACCACCTCCTTCGGGGTCGCGCCGGCGGCGATCATCTCCTTGATCTCCACCTCGCTCGCGACGATCCGCTCCGCGGCGATCAGGGTGTCGACGGCCAGCCGGCGAGGAACCACGATCACGCCGTCGATGTCTCCGACGAGGACGTCGCCGGGCTGCACGACGACGACGCCGATGCGAATCGGAACCTGGTACGCGGTCATCCGGAACCGGCCGAGCATGCCGTTGGAGGTCCGGTACCGGCAGAACACCGGGAAGTCCTGCCGCAGAACCTTGTCGGTGTCGCGAACCCCGCCGTCGACGATGGCGCCGCGACACCCGGCCCTCTTCGCGGCCATCGTCATGACCTCGCCCCACTGGGCCGACTCGTCGTCGCCCGACGTGTCCCACACGCACACGGCGTCCTCGTGGATGGCTTCGAGCATGGCCGCCCGCTCGGACATCTCGTTGTCGAGCTCGAGGCTCTTCGCGCCCTTGATGGTGAAGGCGATGCCCGCGACCCGCATCGACGGGGCGAGGCCATTGATGTGTGGCGGCAGCGTCTGGGTGATCAGTCCACGCGATCGGAGGACGTCGTTGATCGCAGCGGTCGGCACGCGTTCGAAGCGATTGCACATATCGCTGGCGTTGGGCGACGCTTCGGATCGCCCTGCCGGGTCCGCCCGGATGTCGTGGTCGTCGGTTGCTTCGATCGGCTGACTCGTCACGTGTCTCGTCCACTCCGTCGTTAGGCCCAGATGTGGCCGACCTCGGCAGCGGCGAGCGTCGGCGTCGACGCGGTCGAGATTACGGGCCGCGCTCACGTCCTCCGATTCAGCATCTGCCGATCGTTTGCACGATCTGCTGGTCCCTGCTCACCGTGAACCAGAAACCCGCACATTCGCGGCAGCCGTCGGATCGCACAAAAGCTCGTCTCGGCTGAGGTGGTCCGGGCCCTCGCCACGAGCGACCATGGCCGAGTCCAGTCCCCGACGGATCGATGGAGGTTCACCCGAAGTGACAACGCTCGCCGGACGACGGATCGCGGTCACCGGAGCCACCGGAGGGATCGGCCGTCACCTCGTGGCCACCCTTGCCGGCGCCGGCGCCCGGGTCGCGGCCACCGGATCGTCGACCGAACGCCTCGCCGCCCTCGCCGCCGAGGTGCCGACGGCGCTCACCCATCGCGCGGACATCCGGGAGGAAGGACAGGTCGAGCACTTCTTCGAGACCGCGGCCATCGGGCTCGGCGGACTGGACGCGGTGGTCGTACTGGCTGGCGCGTCGGTGCCGGGCCTCGTGGCGGAGACCACGACGCAGACCGTCCGGGACCTCCTGGACGTCAACGTGACGGGAGCGTTCCTGGCGTGCAAATACGCGGCCGCCCGGCTGGACGACGCGGGCCAGGTGATCGTCATGAGCTCGATGGCCGGCCTCCGTGCCAACGCGACGGCCCCGTTGTACTGCACCGCGAAGGCGGCGGTCGCCATGTTCGCCAAGGCCTTCGCACTCCAGGTCAAGGAACGGGGCCTGCGGGTGACGACGCTCAGCCCGGGCGGAGTGGACACGCCGTTCTGGGGTGACCGGCCGGTCGACCGGACCGCCCTGATGAGTGCGGCCGATGTGACCGACACCGTCGTCTGGGTGCTCACCCGGCCGCGGCACGTCGTCGTGCACGACCTCCAGTTCGAGTCCAGCGGCGTTCCGCGCGCCGGCACGCCCGGGGACGGGTCGTGAACCCGCGGGTCAGCCGGTCACCGTCGGTACAACGACGACGGGTTGACGCCCGTGATGCGTTTGAAGGTGCGGCTGAAGTAGTAGACATCGCTGAAACCGGTGAGATGTGCGGTCTGGGTCACGTTGTACTCCCCACTCACGAGGAACTCGGTCGCCTTCGCGACCTTCACCCCTTGTTGGTAGGCGGTGACGGTGACGCCGGTGACGCGCTTGAAGACCAGCCGGAAGTGGGACGGGCTCAGACCCGCCCGCTGCGCCAGCTCGTCGACGGAATAGGTCTGCGCGTAGTTCTCGACCAGCAGCCGGGTGATCGCGGCGATGCGCTGCGCGTGCGGCTGCAGCAACGCGGGGAGGCTGTGCTCCCGCACGAGATGGAACAGGATCCGCGACACCAGCCCGCGGATCTGGATCAGGTAGCCGGGCTCTTTCGCCAGCCAGGCGGCGTACATGTCGCGGAACACGACGGGGAACTCGGGCGGGAGACTGGTCGTCACGGTCGGCAGACGGTGCAGCAGTTCGGCGGTGTCGTGGGAACGACTGTGGGTGTCGAAGGCCACGGACACGAAGTGCCACGGCGCCCGCGGGTCGCTCGACGCCGTGTGCTCGGTCCCCGCCGGCATGAAGATGAGCGATCGCTCGCGGATCGCGTACGCGGTCCCGGCGATCTGGTAGTGCGCCCGGCCCGACAGCGCCAGGGCGATGAGGTTGGACCGAGAGTTCACGAAGTCGCGGATCCCCCATGCGGCGTTCGGCGGACGGTCGATGACGAACTCGATGTCGGTCACCCCGAGATCGAAAGGGTCCGATGCGGGCGGGGAGATGTGCTCCGCCCCAGATCCGTTCACCCTGTCCCCTCCCCTTCGAGGATGTGACCGCCGATGAGGCGCACCATCGCCATTCCCGGCCGCTGGCTCGTGCACGCCTACTACACCGTCAGCCCGTACGCCCCGGACGAGACCGGCCGGCTACTGGCCGCCGGGGCCGATCCGCATGCTCGCCGTGGTGAGGTTCTTGTCCTTTCCGACGACGGAACCGTGCTCGACCGTTTCGGCGAGGGCCCGATCGAGGCGTCATTCTTCCACACCGGGCGGTGGCAGACCTGGTCGCAGGACGCACGCTACATCTACTACACGGCCGGGACGTTGCACGATCCGTCGATCGTCAGGCGTGAGGTGGCGACCGGCCGGGAGGTGCGGATCTCGGGCGACCTCGAGGGCGCTCCCCCGGTCGCGGACGCGCCCCTCCTGTCGGGCCTGCTCGGCATGTTGCACGCGGCCGGGGCCGGCGACGGGGTCTACCGCGGGCATCGGGCGCCGGTGCCGTTCGCCGCCCGCGACCGGCATGGGCTGTTCAGGTACGACTTCGACGCGGCGGCCGACAAGGCCGCCGCCGAACTGGTCCTTCCGGTGGCCCGCATCCTCGACGAGCACCCGGAGCGCGACCGCGTGCTCGCGGCCGACGAGCGTCAGCGGTCACTGACGGGCGACGGCCTGTCGCTGATGGCCTACTGCGTTCGCTGGAACGGTGACGGATCCCGCTTGATCTTCCACTTCGGTAACCACCTGGCAGCCAAGGGCCGCGGGGAGGAACGGGTCGGCTACGTCATGACGGCGCGGCCCGACCTGTCGGAGATCTCGATGGCGGTCGACCTGAGTTTCGGGCGGCCCGGTCTGCACTGGTCCTGGCAGCCCGACGGTCAGACCCTGCTGGGGTACGGCCCCGACCCGGAGAATCCCGCTCAGGCCTGCCTCGCGGAGGTGCGCCACGACGGCAGCGGCTACCGCCGGCTGAGCTCCCACGCCTCCGGCGGCCATCCGTCCGCCAGCCCGGTGGAGCGCGACCTGCTGGTCACCGACGAATGGACGCCCACCGGTGGCAACGTCGTCTTCCTCTCCCGCAGCACCGGCGAGGTCGTCGCGACCGTCGAGCTCCCGCGGTTCCTCCCCGACGCTCCGCCCGGACGAAGCCGGTTCCGCACCGACCATCACCCCGTCTTCCATCCCGACGGCGACCGCGTCCTCGTCAACGCACTCCCCGGGGAGCTGGCGACGCTGGTCGAGCTCGACGTGCCGGGCTGAAGGCGGTCAGCACAAACACCCGGCGGATGACCCCTGGCGGCGGTGCGCGCCAGCCGCGACACTACCGCCATGACAGTGTGGTCCTGGCTCGACGGAGGGTGGAGCTATCCGCAGAGCCGCACCTGGGGGCAGCGACTCACGAACGCCGTCGGAAGCTACAAGGCACGCCGGCACCCGGGCGTCCATGTCCCCCGCTCGTGCCGCATCCACCCGGAGGCGCGCCTGCAGCCCCGGGCCGGCTCCATCACGTTCGGCGAGAACTGTCTCGTCGCACCTCACGCGGTCATCCAGGGCGACGTGACCTTCGGGACCGACTGTTCCGTACAGCCGTTCGCGGTCATCGTCGGGAACCCGAGTGCCGGGGGCGGGCCGCCCGGCCGGATCACGATCGGGAACGGGGTGCGCATCGCCGCACACGCGATGATCATCGCCGCCAACCATGTCTTCGACGACGTCACCCGGCCGATCCATGGGCAAGGGCTTCGCTCGGCGCCCATCACGATCGACGACGACGTCTGGGTCGCCGGTCGAGTGTCCATCATGGCCGGTGTCCGTGTCGGTGCGGGCTCCGTCCTGGCGGCGGGCGCCGTGGTCACCAAGGACGTCCCTCGTGGCAGCGTGGTGGCCGGTGTGCCGGCGCGGGTGATTCGCACCCGCGCCTGAGCCCGGGTGCCGCAGCGCGCGGCGGGTGATCGGGGCGAGGGGGCATCCCCGCTCCTCACCGGCGCGGATGGCTCGTAGACTGGAAGGTGCGACGGCGGCGTTGGTGCGCCCGGCCGGGTGTACCGGAAGTGCCGTCTCGGCGGGGTAGCGAACGCGGGACCAGCCGACATGGCACGGACGAAGCGCAGATCAACGACTCGGACGAGTCTGCCCGCCGAGTTGACGACCTTCATCGGTCGGCGCGGCGAGCTGTCCGAGGCGCGTCGGCTGTTGTCCGCCGGTCGCCTGGTCACGCTGACCGGCGCGGCCGGGGTGGGCAAGACCAGGCTGGCCATCCGCATGGCCGCGGGCATGCGGCGCACGTTCCGCGACGGCGTCTGGTTCGTCCCGCTGGCGGCGCTCATGGACGAGAACCTGCTGGCCTCCACGGTGGCCGAGGCGCTGCAGTTGCGTCAGGTGTCGAGCGATCCCGGCGGCGATCTCGCGCAGTACCTGGAGTCGCGGCAACTCCTGCTGGTGCTGGACAACTGCGAGCACCTCACGGGTTCGTGCGCCATCCTGGCCGGGAAGCTGCTGGCCGCGTCGCCGGAGCTGCGGATCCTCGCGACGAGCCGCCACCTGCTCAGCGTCGAGGGTGAGCTGGTCGTGCCGGTGCGGCCGCTCGCCGTCCCCGCCGAGGGCACGGAGACCACCGAGGCCGACGCGGTCCGGTACGACGCGCTGGCGCTCCTCGTCGACCGGGGCAGGGCCGTGGCGCCGGACTTCGCCGTCGACGCCACGAACGGGGCGGCGGTACTGGAGCTGTGCCGCCGCCTGGACGGCATGCCCCTGGCCATCGAGCTGGCCGCGGTGTGGCTGCGGACGCTCACGCCGCAGCAGATCGTGGACCGTCTCGACGACCGCTTCCGGCTCCTGGACGCGGGTCCGCGGCCGTCGGTGTCGCACCGGCGCGCTCTGGAGACGACCATCGCGTGGAGCTTCGACCTGTGCACGCCGGCGGAGCGGGTGATCTGGTCGCGTCTCTCGGTCTTCGCGGGCGGCTTCGACCTCGACGCGGCCGAGGCGGTGTGCTCGGGCGACGGCATCGAGCGGGACGACGTCCTGGACCTGATCGCCGGCCTGGTGCACAAGTCGATCATCATCAGGGAACCGCTGGGTCACGGGACGGCCGCTTGGTACCGGCTGCTGGAGACGATCAAGTCGTACGGGTGGGCCGCGGCCGGCACGGACGAACAGCGGCGCGCCCTGCGTGTCCGCCACCGCGACCACTACCGGTCGCTCGCCGAGCGATGCGCCGCCGAGAGCTTCGGGCCGCGTCAGGGAGAGTGGTTCATCCGGCTGCGCCGCGAGCACGGCAACATCCGCACCGCGCTGGAGTTCTGCCTCACCGAACCCGGCGAGGCGGCGGTGGGTCTGGAGATCGCCGCGGCGATGTGGAACTTCTGGTTCGCCGGGTACCTGCGCGAGGGCTACGAGTACCTGCGCCGCGGCCTGGCGCTGGCGCCCGAGCCGTCGCCGGCGCGGGCCACCGCGCTGTGGGCGGCGAGCTACCTGGCCCTGGTCGCCGGCGATCCGGCGCCGACCCCGGCCATGCTGGCCGAGGCCGCGCAGCTGGCCGACCGTTTCGACGACGCCCGGCTGCGGGCGCGCATCTCGGAGTGCCTCGGCCAGGCGACCATCTGGCGGGGCGACCTGACCGACGCCGTCGCCGTCCTGGAGGACGGGTTGTCGCGGTACCAGGCGCTCGGCGACCCGCTGGGCGAGTTCGACGTCCGGATCCTGTTGTCGCTGGCGACGTTCTTCCTCGACGACGCCCGGCTGGCCGAGCACAGCCGGGCCGCGCTCGACCTCGCCGAGACCCACGGCGCGACGTCCTCGAAGGCCTACGGCCTGCTGACCGTCGGCCTCGCGGCCTGGCGCGAGAACCGGTACGAGGCGGCGACGGACTCCCTGCGCCAGGCGGTCCGGCTGTGGCAGCCGATGAACGACAACACGGGCATCGCCTTCGCCGTCGAAGGGCTTGCGTGGTGCGCGTGCGCCACGGCGCCGGACACCCGCGCGGCCGCGCTCCTCGGTGCGGCACGAGCGGTGTGGCGGGTCAGCGGCGCGCGCATCAACGAGACGACGCCGTACCGCGAGTTCGACGAGCGATGGACCCGGACCGTCAGGCACGCGCTCGGCGACGAGTCGTTCCAGCGCGAGTTCGACCGCGGCGCGGCGCTCTCGTTCGCCCGGGCCGTCGACCTCGCGCTCGGCGCCGATACCGCCCGCAAGGCCGAGGGACGCGCACCGGCCGCCGGCGTCTCGTCACGCCGGCCGGGCGGGCTGACCCGGCGCGAGCTGGAGATCGCCGAGTTGCTGGCCCAGGGGCTGAGCAACAAGGACATCGCCGCCCGGCTGGTGATCGCGCAGCGGACCGCCGAGACACATGTCGAGCACATCCTGAGCAAGCTCGGCTTCACGTCCAGGAGCCAGGTCGCCCGCTGGCTGGCGGGGCACCGGGAGGCGACGTAGCCACCGGAATACGTAGGGGTCCCCGTAGTTGTCCCGACGCCAGGACCGGCCGGCGACCCGGATGCTGGGTGACACGGTCCGAATCCGATCCCCCACTCGGAGCGTCCCATGCTCGCCCCCAGCGCCCAGTCCCCGCGCCCGTCGTCACCGCCGATCGAGTCCGCCGGCGACGACTGGTGGCACAACGCCGTGATCTACCAGGTCTACCTCCGCAGTTTCCAGGACTCCGACGGCGACGGCATCGGCGACCTGCAAGGCCTCCGCGAACGGCTGCCCTACCTGCGCGGCCTCGGCGTGGACGGCATCTGGCTCGCCCCGTTCTACCCCTCGCCCCAGCACGACCACGGCTACGACGTGTCCGACTACACCGGCGTGCACTCCGACTACGGCACGCTCGCCGACGCGGGCGACCTGGTCGGCGACGCGCATCGGCTCGGCCTGCGGGTCGTCGTCGACATCGTCCCCAACCACTGCTCCGTCGAGCACCCCTGGTTCGCCGCCGCCGTGGCCGCCGAGCCGGCCGGGCCGGAGCGGCAGCGGTTCCACTTCGCCGACGGCCGCGGCGAGGACGGCGAGCTGCCGCCCAACAACTGGCGATCGATCTTCGGCGGCTCGGCCTGGGAGCGCGTCGCCGAGCGCGGCGGCGCGCCGGGTCAGTGGTTCCTGCACTCGTTCGCGCCCGAGCAGCCGGACTTCAACTGGCGGCACCCGGAGGTCGTCGCGCACTTCGACCGGGTGCTCCGGTTCTGGTTCGACCTCGGCGTGGACGGACTGCGCATCGACGTGGCACACGGCCTGCACAAGCGCGATCGGCTCCCGGACCACGACCTCGCCGTCGGTGACGAGCTCACCGGCGACCCCGTCAACCCGCATGCGTGGAACCAACGCGAGGTGCACGACGTGTGGCGGCGCTGGCGGGCGATCGCGGACGGGTACGCCCGGCGGACCGGGCGGGCGCGGCTGCTCGTCGGTGAGGTCGGCCTGCTGGACGCCGAACAGCTGGCGACCTATCAGCGTCCCGGCGAACTGCACCAGAGCTTCTACTTCGACTTCCTGCGGGCGCCCTGGGAGGCACCGGCCCTGCGGGAGGTCATCGACAAGGGCACCCGGACGGTGGCCGGGCCGGGCGCGCCGGTCGCGTGGGTGCTGAACAACCACGACATGCCGCGATCGGTGACCCGCTACGCCGGCGGCGCGCCGGGCCACGGCGCCGGCGACGTGGCCCTGGGGCTGCGCCGCGCCGCCGCGGCCGCGCTGCTGCTGCTCGCGCTGCCGGGAACGGCGTACCTCTACCAGGGTGAGGAGCTCGGCCTCCCCGAGGTGACCGACCTGCCCGACGAGGCGCTGTCCGACCCGGTGTTCCACCGCACCGGCGGCGCGCGTCGCGGCCGCGACGGCTGCCGGGTGCCGCTGCCGTGGTCGGCCGTCGGCGACTCGTTCGGGTTCTCCCCCGACGGCGCCACGCCGCCGTGGCTCCCGCAGCCGGACTGGTTCGCCCGCTACACCGTCGAGCGGCAGCTGGACCTCGGTGACTCGATGCTGCAGCTCTACCGTGCCGCCATCGCGCTGCGCCACCGCATCCCGGCGATGTCCTCGCAGCGGCTGCGGTGGATCTCGGCCGAGCCCGGCGTGCTCTGCTTCACCCGCGGTGACGGGTTCGTCTGCATGGTGAACTGCTCGTCGCAGCCCGTTCGCGCCCCGATGGGATCGCTGCTGATCGCCAGCGATCCCGAGACGGGCGAGAAGGTGCCGGCGGACGGCGCGGCCTGGTTCCTGCTCCCCGGCCGGTCCGCCGCCCGCACCTTCTGACCGGCGGGCCCGGCGTTTCGAACCCCCTGTATCGGCGCCGGGCCCGCCTCCAGGACGACGGCGCCGGTCGGCGCCCGTCCTCGACCGCGCCGTCAGGAGGCGGCGCCCCGGCGGTGCGGCCGCCGCCTGACGCGCCCCATGCGCACCCTTGCCACACCGAATCAGCGCCAATAGGCTCCCGGAAAGCGCTTACGAAAACGCTTTCCAGCCTGGTACGACTTCGGTCAGTTCAACGAGGAGCGACATGACCGTCCCCACCGGCCTTCGGCTCACTGCTCTCGCCGTCCTCAGCGGGCTCGTGCTCGCGGCTTGCATCAGCGGCGGCGACGACCCGGGCACCGAAGGCGGCGACGACACGATCACGATCGGCATCTCCCTCCCCCTGACCGGCGACTTCGCCGAGCCGGGCAAGGGTGTGCAGCAGGGCTACGAGGCCTGGGCGGCGTATACGAACGCGAACGGCGGCCTGCTGGGCAGGAACGTCGAGCTGACGATCCTGGACGACCAGTCGAGCGCGGACCGGGTCGCCGCGGACTACGAGAAGCTCATCAACGACGACGGCGTCGACCTCGTCTTCGGGCCGTTCTCCACCCGCCTCGTGATCCCCGCCGCGCAGGTGGCCCAGGACTACGGCTTCCTGTTCGTCGAGCCCGCCGGCGCCGCGCCCGAGGTGTTCGCCCAGGGCTTCGACAACCTCTTCTACGCGGCTCCCGCCGTCGCCGACGACCACTACGACCACCTCGCCGACGCGATCGAGGCGATGCCGGCGGCCGAGCGGCCCACGACCGCCGCCTACGCGGCGATGGACGATCCGTTCGCGATGGGCACCGCCTACGGACTCAAGGCGCGCCTGGAGGCGATGGGCGTCACGACGGTGGCCGACGAGGTCTACCCGCCGAACACCACCGACTTCAGCAGCATCGCGGCGAAGATCGCCAACAGCGACGCCGACATCATGGTCGGCGGGACGCAGTACCAGGACGCGGTCAACCTGATCCTCGCGCTCCAGCAGCTGAACTACCAGCCGCGGATGACCGCGTTCTCGACCGCGCCGACCAATCCGGAGTTCCCGCAGGCGATCGGCGACAAGACCGAGGGCATCCTCTCGCCGACCGGGTACACCCCGGAGGCGGCCTACCCCTCCAACCAGGAGTTCGTCGAGTTCTACACCGAGGAGTACGGCACCGCGCCGGGCGAGGACCAGGCCAACGCCTGGACGACCGGCCAGGTCGTCGCCGCCGCGGTCGAGGCCGTCGAGTGCGCCGAGCCCGAGCCCGAGTGCCAGCAGCAGCTCATCGACTGGCTGCGCGACAACGAGGTCGAGACCGTCGTCGGCCCGCTGAGCTGGGACGCCGAAGGCCGCCCGCAGGGTGCCCACCTGATCCAGCAGTACGTCGACGGCCGCATCCGCATCGTCCTGCCGGCGGATCAGGCCGAGGCCGAGCTGATCCTCGACAAGCCGGTGTGGTGACGGCCGCAGGTCACGAGCTCCGAAAGGTCTGACTGGGATGTCGCTGTTCGTCCAGAGCCTGGTGCTCGGGATCCTGCTGGGCGGGCTCTACGCCCTCCTGGCGGCGGGCCTCACGCTCTACTTCGGCGTGATGCGCGTCGTGATGATCGCCCACTCGGCGTTCCTCATCCTGGCCGCCTACCTCGCCTGGGTGTTCGCCCGGGAGACCGGCCTCGACCCGCTGTTCTCCATGGTCGCGACGGTGCCGCTCTTCTTCGTGCTGGGCGTCGCGATCCAACGGCTGCTGATCGCCCGCCTCCGCCCGGCCACGCTGACGATGATGTCGGTGCTGCTGACCTTCTCGATCGCGCTGGTCATCGAGGGCCTGCTCGGCTACGTCTTCACCGGCACGCAGCGCCGGATCCAGCTTCCCTACGGCGGCGCCGACATCGAGGTGGCCGGCGTCAACGTGGCCGTGGTCAAGCTGATCGCGTTCGGCCTGGCCGCCCTGTCGCTGCTGGCGCTGTACCTGGTGCTGACCCGTACCCGCTTCGGCCAGGCGCTGCGCGCGACGATCCAGCACCCCGAGGCCGCCCGGCTGGTGGGGATCGACACCGAACGCACCGCCGGCTACGGCTTCGGCATCGGGCTGGCCACGGCGGCGGTCGGCGGGACCGCGCTGGCGCTGGACTCGACGATCTATCCGTCGATGCACTGGCACTGGATCGGGCCGCTGATGGCGATCATCGTCGTGGGTGGTCTGGGCAGCATCCCGGGCGCCGCGATCGCCGCGATGCTCCTCGGGATGGGGCAGGCCCTGCTCCAGATCCCGCTCAGCACGACGTGGGCGCAGACGATCTTCTACGTGGCGCTCTTCGTCACCCTCATGGTCCGCCCGCAGGGATTCTTCGGAGGTCGTCTTGCCCAGCGCTTCTGACCGGACCCGCGGCCCGGGCCTGACCACCCTGCTCAGGCTGGCCGGGCTGCTCGTCCTCGCCGCCGCGGTGCTGTCCTTCCCCTCCGTCGCGGCCAACCCGTTCATCCTGTCGGTCGGCGTGGTGATCATGAGCTACGCCGTTCTGGCGACCGGATGGAACTTCGTCGGCGGCTTCACCGGCTACATGTCGCTCGGCCACGCCGCCTACTCCGGCCTCGGCGGCTACGCCACCGCCCTGCTGATCATCGAGTCCGGGCTGAATCCCTGGCTGGCACTGTGTCTCGGTGCGCTGCTCACCGCGTTGATCGCGGTGCCGGTGGGCATCGCCAGCCTGCGGGTGCGCGGAGCGTCCTTCGTGATCGTCTCGATCGCCTTCGTGCTGATCCTGCAGCTGGTCTTCCAGTCGTGGGGCGAGTTCACCGGCGGGTCGAACGGGCTGCGGGTGCCGCGGCCGTTCGGGCCCGACGTGCTCCGTCCCGAGCAGCACGAGCGCTTCTTCTACCTGCACGCCGCGGTGCTCGCCATCGCGCTGCTCGCCTGGTGGCTGATCGACCGGTCGCGGTTCGGGATCGGTCTCAAGGCGATCCGCGAGGACGAGGACAAGGCGCAGGCCCTCGGCATCCCGACGTTCACGTACAAGCTCGTGGCGTTCGTCGTCTCCGCGTTCTTCACCGCGATCGGCGGCGGGCTCTACGCGCTGTGGTTCGGCTACCTCGACCCGATCTTCCAGTTCTCGATCCTCATCGGCTCCTACATGGTGCTGATGAGCCTGCTGGGTGGCATCCGCAGCCTGTACGGGCCGCTGCTCGGCGCCCTGGTCGTCGGGTATTCCGTCGAGTTCTTCAAGAACGAGTACGGCGACACCCAGTTCCACCTCGTCGCCACCGGGCTCCTGCTCGGGCTGGTCGTGCTGTTCATGCCCGACGGCGTCATCCCGGCCCTCGCGGCCCTGCTGCGGCGCTTCCGCCCGCAGGCGTCGTCCATCCGTGAGGTCACCCAGGCCGAGCTCGCCGAGCAGCGCGAGAGCCAGGAGTCCGGCCCGATCACCCAGGGGGCGAAGCGATGACCAGCACCCATGAGCAGCCGGCCGAGCAGCGGGAGTCGGCACGGATCGGGCTGGCCGCCACGGGCCTGTCGAAGGCGTTCGGCGGTGTCCGTGCCGTCGACGACGCCACGGTCTCGTTCCACCACGGCAAGGTCAACGCGCTGATCGGCCCCAACGGCTCGGGGAAGACGACGTTCTTCAACTGCGTCACCGGGATGATCAAGCCCGACAGCGGGACGGTCACGTACGACGGCGCCGACATCACCGGCAAAGCCGCGCACCGCATCGCCCGGGCCGGCATCGGACGCAGCTTCCAGCTGTGCCGGATCTTCCCGCGGATGACCGTGCTGGAGAACGTGCTGGCCGCGGTCCGGCCACCGAGCAGGACCCGGCTGCTCGCCTCCGCCCACCACCGCGACGACGTCGCGCGGGCGCGCGAGCTGCTGTCCCGGGTCGGCATCGAGCACCTCGAGCGCGCCGACGCGCGGGACCTGTCCTACGGACAGCAGAAGCTGCTCGAGCTCGCGGGCGTGCTGATGGCCGACCCTGACACGATCATGCTCGACGAGCCGGCCGGCGGCGTGAACCCGGCTCTCATCGAGCGGATCGCCGGGCTGGTCCGCTCTCTCAACGCCGAGGGCAAGACCTTCATCGTGGTGGAGCACAACATGGAGCTCGTCATGAGCCTCTCCGACCACGTGGTCGTCTTCGACCGCGGCCGCCGGATCAGCGAAGGCCCGCCTTCGGTGGTCCAGAACGACCCCCGAGTCCTGGAGGCCTACCTTGGCGTCTGAACACCTGCTCGAGCTCGACGACATCGAGGCGGGCTACGGCCGGGCTGCCCTGGTGCTGCGCGGCCTGACCGTGAAGGTGCCCGCCGGGTCGGTCGTCTGCCTGGTCGGCCCCAACGGCGCGGGCAAGTCCACCGTCCTCAAGGTCGCCAGCGGGATGCTCGCGCCCCGTTCCGGCACGATCCGGGTCGGCGGCGAGGACGTGACGGGCTACGGACCGCAGCAGATGCTGACCGCCGGCCTCTCCCACGTGCTCCAAGGACACAGCGTGTTCAGGGAGATGACGGTCGAGGAGAACGTGCTGCTGGGCGCCTACTCGGTCCGGGACAGCGCCGTGATCGCCGAGCGCGTCGGACTCGTCAGGGACCTGTTCCCCGTCGTCGGCGACCGGTGGAAGGCCCTGGCCGGTGCGCTGTCGGGCGGACAGCAGAAGCAGGTCGAGTTCGCCCGTTCGCTGATGGTCAGCCCGCGGGTGGTGCTCCTCGACGAACCGTCGATGGGCCTCGACCCCAAGGCCACGGAGTCCGTCTTCGAGCAGGTGATCCGGATGCGCGACGCGGGAACCGCCGTCCTGCTCGTCGAGCAGAACGCACGCCGCGCGCTCCAGACCGCCGACCTGGGCTGCGTGCTGGACCTCGGCCGGGTCCACATCGACGGCCCCGCCGCCGAACTGCTGGAGGATCCCCAGCTCGCGGAGCTGTACCTCGGCGGCCGGCCCGCCGCGTCCCGATGAACGGCACGACCGCACCCCGAGAAGTACGCAGCACTGTTCCCATCCGCATCCGACAGTAGGGACGAGGACCCATGCGCAGATCTCGTCGATGGCTCGCGGCTGTCACGGCTTTCCTGCTCGCGGCGGCGCTCACCCCCTTCGATCCGCCGGCCACGGCCGGCGCACCCGACCCGGACGTCCCCATCACCGACCCGATCCCGCAGCCGATCAAGCCCTCCACCCGCGGCCTGGTCCTCGAGGAGTACGCCCAGCTCCCCCCGTCGACGCCCAACGGGCCGGTGACGGACGTCCGGATCGGCTCGCGGCACAACCGCATCAACTACCTCGGCGAGGTGCCCGACGGCTCCGGCCGGATGTACGTGCCGGACCTCAACGGCCCGCTGTACCTCCTGGAGGGCGGCGAGCCGCGGCTCTACCTCGACGTCGCGGCGCGGTTCCCGCACTTCCTGTCCTGGCGCGGTCTCGGCTCCGGGTTCGGGTTCGTGACGTTCCATCCCGAGTTCGAGGACAACGGCAGGTTCTACACCGTCCACACCGAGACGCCCGACGCCCCGGGCGAGCTGACCTACCCGTCCCAGCCGGTGACCTCCTCCTCCGTGACGAGCGTGGTCACCGAGTGGACCGCCGCGGACCCCGCGGCCGGCACGTTCAGCGGCACCAGCCGGGAGATCTTCCGATTCCGCTTCGGGGGTCAGATCCACGCGATCCAGCAGATCGACTTCAACCCGCACGCCCAGCGCGGCGACGAGGACTACGGGCTGCTCTACCTCGCCGTCGGCGACGGCGGCATCGGGGTGAGCAGCGACGTGCCCCAGGACCTCGCGACGCCGTCGGGCAAGATCCTGCGCATCGACCCGGCGGGCACGAACGGTCCCAACGGCCGGTACGGCATCCCCGCGTCGAACCCCTTCGCCGGCGAACCGGGCGCCATCGGCGAGATCTACGCCCTCGGTATGCGCGACCCGCACCGGTTCAGCTGGGACAGCCGCAACCGCAAGGACATGTACCTCGGGCACATCGGCCAGCGCGCCATCGAGGCGGTCTACGCCGTCGACGCGGGAGACAACTTCGGGTGGCCGGTGATCGAGGGCCGCTACGCCTACCGCAACGAGAACCAGTGCTGGCTCTACCCGATGACGCCGGAGCTGAAGGACGCCGGCTACGAGTACCCGGCGACCTCGTACGACCACGACAAGCCGGCCAACTGGCCGTGCAACTCCGACTCCGGGCACGCCATCTCCGGCGGGTTCGTGCAGCGCGGCGACCTGCACGGCCTGTACGGCACGTACGTCTTCGGCGACCTGGTCGAGGGCCGCGTGTACTACGCCGACATCGCCGGGCGACGCGACGACCGCGGCCACGACAACGACGTGTCGAGGGAGGCGCAGGTGCATGAGCTCGCGCTCTACGACACCAGCGGCACCCGGATGCGGATGACGGACTTCGTCGGCGACGGACGCGTCGACCTGCGCTTCGGCACCGACGCCGAGCAGAACCTCTACCTGCTGGCGAAGGCCAACGGGATGATCTGGCGGGTGGTGGGCATGCGGTACGGATCGGTCCAGTCGGAGGTCCACCCGTCGATCGCGCAGGATCTCGTCGCGTCGTACGACTTCGAGCACCCGTTCGCGGCCGACGACTCCCGGGAGGAGGACCAGGCGGCGTCGCGCACCTTGATCAGCCTGGTCAACGGTGGCGAGAACATGCGGGTCGACGACGGCGCGTACCCGGGCAGCCTCAACGCCCTGCAGGTGCGCAGCGTCGCCGAGTCGCCGACCGGCCAGGCGTGGAAGGCGGGCGTGTACGCCGCCGACGCCGACGGCGTGGAGTCGCTGAGCCGCTTCAACGGCGCCGAGGGCATCACGGTGATGGGCTGGTTCAAGATGAACGGCCAGAACCCGACCCCCGGCTACAACGCGATCGGTCTCGCCGGCATCCTGAGCGGCAACTCCGACGGTCACGGGGTCCGTGCCCTGCTGGAGCTGATCGACGTCCAGGGGCAGCTGAGACTCGTCGCCCTCGGCCGGCGCATCGACACCGGTGCCTCGCAGACGTTCGCCGCGGAGCAGGACTGGCGCGAGCTCCTCCCCCAGGACGAGTGGGTTCACCTGGCCGCGACGTTCGACTACACGACCGGGGAGATGGCGCTCTACCGCAACGGCCGGCCGATCGAGGGCTTCTACACCACCCCCGGCGACCCCTGGCAGATCGACGGCACGGGCACCTCGCCCACCAATCCCCGTGGCATCAAGATCGGCGGCTCGTACCCGCAGAACGGCGCCGAGCGCAATCCGTGCAACTGCCGGATGGACGCGCTGATGTTCTTCGACGACAACCTGGAGGCGCAGGAGATCCTGAGGCAGTACCGCCGGTTCCTCGACAACTGACCGGCCAGCCCATCGACACGGCCCCGCAGAGGTTGCGGGGCCGTGTCGCGTTCCGTGTGGTGCGGCCCGGCAGGCGGAGCGCCACGCGGCCACGGTCGCGGATGTCCACGTGCCGAACTCGTGGGTCTCACATGATGGATATTACCTAGTAATCCTAGTGTTTTGATAGGAAACTGCTTGGTGTGTTCGACTCCCACCTGACCCAACGGCGCTACGTCGACCTGATGCGCATCGCCGGTCAGCTGTGTCCGCCGGGACGGGTGGCCTGAGCGGACGCCGTTCGCGCCCGTCACGCCGCCACCGCACGAGTCGCTCGCGCCCGTTCCGAGGGCGCCCCCTGCCCGCACCCTTCCCGACGTCCTGCCCGGCGCCGGCCGCCGCACGCTGCCCGGAGCCGTCCCCTCACCTGGAGGATCACGTGACTCTTCGACCCCTCGTCCGGCGCCGGCCGGCGCTCCCGGCCCTCCTGGCCGCGGCCGTTCTCGGGGCGGCCGGGTGCGCGAGCGATGAGGCGACGGCCGACGACGGCGACAACCTCGGCACCGTCGTGGTCGCCACCTCGGCCGACGACTTCACCGGCGGTCAGCTCGCCTACACGATGGCCGTCGCCAACGGCTACTTCGAGGAGGAGGGCGTCCGGATCGAGAACTACATCACCGACACCGCACCCAACACCCTCCAGGCGCTGATCAACGACCAGGTCAACGTCGGTTTTCTGTCGTTGTCGACGACGGCGCAGGCGGTCGAGCAGGGGCGCAACGTCAAGCTGGCCGCGGCGGTGCAGATCACCAACGACTGGAGCCTCATCGTCTCGACCGCGTGGCTGGAGGACCAGGGCATCGACCCGCAGGAGTACGCCACCTGGCCGATCGAGGAGCGCGGCGCCGTCCTCGGGGACGACGCGCTGTGGGCGACGAACTCGGCCGGCGGACTGTGGGAGCGCGCCAGCGCCTACCTCGCGGACTGGTTCGGCTTCGACCCCGAGACCGACGTCCAGCTGGCGCCGTTGGAGAACATCAACAAGATCGCCGGCATCAAGGACGGCTCGGTGCAGGTCTGGCTGGCCAGCTCGCCGGACAACCGGCTGCTGGTGGAGTCCGGCGATGCCGTCGAGGCGCTGAGCACGCAAGAGCTGGTCGACGAGGTGCCGCTGGTCGCCAACGCCCGGGCGGCGGAGACGATCGTCAACGACGACTGGGCGCAGGACAACCGCGAGCTGGCGGAGGCGTTCTTCCGGGCGTACCAGCGCGGCGCCGACTTCGTCGTGGAGAACAGCGTCGACGACATCCTGGCCATCGCCGAGGAGCAGTACGCCGACTTCGACGTCGAGCGCATCCGCACCGTCGTCGAGGTGAACAAGGAGAACCTCCCGCCGGACAGCCGGCACGCCGAGGAGGCCATCCAGGCGCAGATCGACTTCGCGGTCGCCAGCGGGAACATCACCGATCCGCTGCCGATCGACGAGGTCTACACCGACGAGTACCTGCCCGCGGAGTGACGGGAGCCGCCATGTCCACCATCGTGTCCACCGTCGTCGTCAGCGAGAACCGCCCGGCCGAAGTGCCCGC
The DNA here is from genome assembly GCF_003427025.1 of Jiangella endophytica. Taxonomy (GTDB): domain Bacteria; phylum Actinomycetota; class Actinomycetes; order Jiangellales; family Jiangellaceae; genus Jiangella; species Jiangella endophytica. The sequence goes on along the minus strand of NZ_QVAI01000015.1, from coordinate 7,282 downwards.
CGCCGAGCCTCCTGCCGCCGTGGCGCCGCAGCCGCCTCGTCGCCGTCGTCGAGGGCTCGCCCTGCGTGTCCTGCTGCACGTCGGCTTCGTCGGCGCGGTCCTCGCCGCCTGGGAGGTCTCGTCCGGCCGCTGGATCGACCCGCTGCTGCTGAGCAAGCCCTCGGAGGTGCTGCGCCAGCTGTGGGACTGGATCGTCACCGGTCACCTGGTGTTCCACCTGCAGTTCACGCTGACGGCGCTGGCCATCGGGTTCCTGCTGGGCGCGGTGGTGGCGTTCGGGCTGGCGGTGCTGTTCGCCGAGCTGCCGCGGACCGGGCGGTTCGCGGAGATCTACATCATCGTCTTCAACGGCATCCCGACGATCGCGCTGATCCCGGTGTTCATCGTCTGGTTCGGGTTCGGCATCGAGACGAAGATCTTCATGGGTTTCCTGACGGTGTTCTTCATCGTCTTCATCGCCTCGTTCCAGGCACTGCGCAACACCGACTCGCGCTATCTCGAGCTGGCCCGGGTGCTGGAGGCGAACACCTGGCAGCGGCTGGTGAAGTTCCGGCTCTGGGCTGCGGTGCCGTTCCTGGCGTCGGCGTTCAAACTGGCGCTGCCGGCCACCGCGCTCGCCGTCGTGACCGCGGAGTTCCTCGGCTCGAACCGCGGCATCGGGTTCCTGCTCATCCGCGCCAGCAACCTGCTGGACATGGCCAGTCTCTTCGCCGCCGTGCTGGTGGTGACGGCACTGGTCCAGATCCTCACACTGGCGGCCGCGGCGCTGGAGTCGCGGCTGCTCACCTGGGTGCCGAAGGAGAAGAAGTGACGACGCTCGCCACCGGCTCCCCGCCCCGCGTCGACGGTGCGGACACCCCGGACCCGGCGATCTCCGTTCGCGACGTCGGGCACGCGTTCGCCGCCGACACCGCCGTCGTCGAGGCGTTGCGCGGGATCAGCCTGGAGATCCCGGCGGGGCAGTTCGTCTCGCTGGTCGGCAAGAGCGGCTGCGGCAAGTCGACGCTGCTCAACATCCTGGCCGGGCTGCTGACACCGACCGGCGGCGAGATCACGGTGCACGGGTCCGGACTGCCGGGCCTGCCCAACCGCGGCTACATCACCCAGGACACCAGGCTGCTGCCGTGGCGGACGGCGTTGCAGAACGTGGCGCTGCCTCTGGAGCTGCATGGCGTCGGCAAGAAGGAGCGGCTGGACCGCGCCCGGCGGCTGCTGGAGCGGGTCGGGCTCGGCGACGCCGCCCACCAGCGCCCGGACCAGCTCTCCGGCGGCATGCGTCAGCGCGTGGCCATCGCCCAGGCCCTGGTCTACGAACCCGCCGTCCTGCTCATGGACGAGCCGTTCGGGGCGCTGGACGTGTGGACCCGCGAGTCGCTGCACGACCTGCTGCTCGACGTCCAGGCCGAGCTCGGGACGACGGCGATCCTGGTGACCCACGACGTCGGCGAGGCCGTCTCGCTCTCGGACCGCATCGTGACCCTCGCGCCCCGGCCCGGCCGGATCCTCGGCGACTACACCATCAGCGGCTCCGGCCGCCCGCGCCGGCACGACGCGCTGCGCGACGACGTCCTGGCCGACCTGCAGGACCGCATCCGCCGCGACCTCGGCGCGGACGTCTGACCTCGAACGGAGAACCCATGACGGACAGGAAGCACGTCAAGCTCGGCTTCTCGATCTGGGCCACCGGCATCCACCCGGCCGGCTGGCGGCTCCCGGAGGCCAACGCGCACGGCACCTTCGACCCCGGTTTCATCGCCGACACCGTCCGGGCGGCCGAACGCGGACTGCTCGACTTCTACTTCATCGGCGACCGCGTCGTCGGGCTGCCGTCGTCGCAGCACGAGAGCCCCAACGAGGTGCTACGGCCCGAGGCGCTCACGCTGGCCGCGTACGTCGCCGCGCTCTCGACCCACATCGGCATCGTCACCACCGTCAACACCACCTATGCCGAGCCCTACACGCTGGCCCGGGCCACCGCCCAGCTGGACCACCTGAGCCGGGGCCGGCTGGCCTGGAACATCGTCACCGGCAAGAACGAGGAGGCGGCCGGCAACTTCGGCCGTGACGAGCACTGGGACTCGGTCAAGCGGTACGAGTGGACCGGCGAGTTCGTCGACGTCGTCAAAGGCCTCTGGGACAGCTGGGAGGACGGCGCGCTCATCGGCGACAAGACCGGCGGGCTGTTCATCGACGAGGACCGCGTCCACGCGATCAACCACCGCGGCGAGCACTTCGCCGTCACCGGGCCGCTCAACATCGCCCGGCCTCCGCAGGGGCACATCCCGATCCTGCACGCGGGCTCCTCGGAGGAGTCGCACGTGTTCGGCGCCCAGCACGCCGACATCCGGTTCATCCTGCTGCAGGACACCGCCAAGGCGAAGGCCTACTACGCCGACCTGCAGCGGCGCCGCGCCGAGGCCGGCTTCCCGGACGGCCAGCAGACGGTGGCCGGGCTGCCGGTGTACGTGGCCGGGACCGCCCGCGAGGCGCACGAGAAGTTCCGCCAGATCCAGTCGCTGACCGTGGTCGAGGCGACCCTCGGCCCGGTGTCGGAGGCGCTCGGCGCCGACCTCACCGGCCGCCGGCTCGACACCCCGCTCGACGACGTCCCGGAGCTGGCCGGCCTGGAGGGCCGCGCCCGGCTCATCCTCGACCGCGCCCGCGAGGCCTACGACGACCCGTCGCCGACGCTGCGCGAACTGGCGCTGTTCTTCAAGCGCACCCACGGCAAGCAGGCCGTGGTGGGCGACGCCGTCGACGTCGCCGACTACATCCAGGAACAGTTCGAGGAACGCACCACCGACGGCTTCATCATCTTCCCGCCCTACCTGCCCGGCCCGCTGGACGCGTTCGTCGACCTCGTCGTCCCCGAGCTGCAGCGGCGCGACCTGTTCAAGAAGGAGTACGGCGCACCCACGACGTTCCGTGAGATCTTCGGCCTGCCCGGCCGACCCGCGAACCGCCACGCCGCCCGGCCCGACCTCGCCTCCGTCGCGTCCTAGAGGAGCCGTCCGTGACCAGCAGCCCGTTCTTCGTCGACCCCGCGGACCTCGCCGCCGAGCTCGCCGCCGGCCCCCCGCCTCTGCTCCTCGACGTCCGGTTCTCGCCGTCGGGCCCGGACCTGCGGCCGGAGTACGAGGCCGGGCACCTGCCCGGCGCGCACTTCGTCGAGCTGCAGGCGCAGCTCGCCGGCCCCGGCGGCGGCACCGAGGGCCGCCGCCCACTCCCCTCCCCGGAAGCCCTGCAGGAGACGCTGCGCGGCTGGGGCATCGACGACCTCGACCAGCCCGTCGTCGTCTACGACAACCGCAACGGCCTGACCGCCGGCCGAGCCTGGTGGGTGCTCACGTGGGCCGGCCTGACGAACGTGCGGTTGCTCGACGGAGGGTACGGCGCCTGGGCCGACTCCGGCGGGGCGACGACGACCGAGGAGCCGGCGGCCCCGGCGCCCGGCCGGGTGGTCGTCCGGCCGGGCCAGCTGCCGACGCTGACCGCCGACGAGGCGCAGGAGCTGGCGCTGACCGGCGTGCTGCTCGACTCCCGTGGCACCGCCGCCTATCAGGGCGGTGAACCGGGCCAGGGACACATTCCCGGCGCACTGGACGCCGGCACCCGGCACAACCTGTCCGAGTCCGGCCGGCTGGCCGGCGAGGAGACGCTGCGGTCCCGGTTCGAGGCGCTCGGCGTCCGGGCCGGCACCCCGGTAGGCGCCTACTGCGGTGGCGGGGTCGCGGCCGCTCACCAGGTACTGGTGCTGAAGTCGCTGGGGATCGACGCCGCGCTGTTCGTGGGGTCGTGGTCGGCGTGGTCGGCCGACCTGGAGCGCCCGGTCGCGACCGGACCGGATCGCGGACTCGCCCGGGCGGTCCGCATCCGCGCTTACGGCGGACCCGAGGTCCTGGAGGTCGTCGACCTGCCGCGGCCGGTCCCGGGCCCCGGCGAGGTGCTGGTGGAGGTGCGCGCGGCCGGCGTCAACCCGGTCGACTGGAGGATCCGGCTCGGTCAGCGGTCGACCACGCCGCTGGAGGCGCCGCGCGGGCTGGGCTCGGACGCGGCCGGCGTCGTGGTCGCGGTGGGCGACGGCGTCGGCGCACGCTCCGTGGGCGACGAGGTCATCGTCGTCGGCTCGCAGGGCAGCTATGCCTCGCACGTCGTCACGACACCGGCCCGGACACTGCTCAAGCCGCGGCAGCTCAGCTGGGCGCAGGCCGCCGCCGTCGGGATCCCCACCGGCACCGCCTACCAGGCGCTGACGTCGCTGCGGCTGGTCGGCGAGGAGACGCTGCTCGTGCACGCCGGAGCCGGCGCCGTCGGACAGGCCGCCCTGCAGTTCGCCCGTCAGTGGGGCGTGCGGGCGATCGCCACGGCGCGGCCGGGCAACCACGACCGGCTGCGCGAGCTGGGCGCCGTCCCCGTCGAGTACGGTCCTGGACTGCTCGACCGCGTCCGGGCCGCCGCACCCGGCGGTGTCGACGTCGTCCTCGACGCCGCCGGCACCGCCGAGGCGCTGGACGTGTCGCTCGCGCTGGTGGCCGACCGCACCCGCATCGGCACCGTCGTCGCCGTCGAGCGGGCCGAGGAGCTGGGCATCCGCGCCTGGAGCGGCAGCCGGCCCGGGTGGCTGACGCCGGACGAGCGCGCGCTGCGGCACGAAGGTGTCGCACTCGCCGTCGAACTGGCCGCCAAGGAGGCATTCGCCTGGGAGATCGCCGCGGAACTGCCGCTGGACGACGTGGCACAGGCGCATCGGCTCAGCGAGGACGGCCACGTGCGCGGCAAGGTGGTGCTGACGCCGTGAGCGGCTACCGGCAGGTGGGCACGTCCGGACTCGTCGTCTCCGAACTGGCCATCGGCACGGCCGCCTTCGGCAAGGCCGGCCGAGTCGCCGACGGGCAGGCCGGTGCCGACAGCATCGTCCGCACCGCGCTCGACCTCGGCGTCACGACCTTCGACACCGCCGACTCCTACGGCGACGAGCCCGGTGACAGCGAGGCGATCCTCGGCAAGGCGCTGCTCGGACGCCGGGACGAGGCCGTGATCTCGACCAAGTTCGGCACCCGGACCCGGGACCGGTCGGCCTCGCGCGGCACGCTGGGCTCGCGCGGAAACGTGCGCCGGGCGGTCGAGGACTCGCTACGCCGGCTGGGGACGGACTGGATCGACCTCTACCAGATCCACACGCCGGACCCCGCGACGCCGATCGAGGAGACCCTCGGCGTGCTCGACGACCTCGTCCGCGAGGGCAAGATCCGGTACGCGGGCGCGTCCAACCTGCCGGCGTGGCGGGTCGCCGACGCCCACCACGTCGCCCGCGCGGGCCGGTTGGCCGGCTTCGTCTCCGTGCAGCACGAGTACAACCTGCTGTGGCGGGCGCCCGAGCACGACCTGCTGCCCGCCGTCCGGCACTACGGGCTCGGGCTCTGGCCTACTTCCCGCTGCAGAACGGGCTGCTCACCGGCAAGCACACGCGGACCGAGGCGCCGTCGTCGGGCAAGATCACGCGGTTCAAGCCGCAGCTGCTGGAATCGGCGCCCTGGGACGCGCTCGAGCGGCTGCACGAGTTCGCGGCCGCCCGCGCGATCACGCCGATCCATGTCGCCTACGGGTGGCTGCTCGCCCAGGCCGGCGTCTCCGGCCTCGTCACCGGAGCCACCACCGTCGCGCAGGTCGAGCAGAACGCCGCCGCCACCGGCTGGCGTCCGTCGCCCGGCGAGGAGGCCGAGCTGCGTGAGCTGTTCGCCGGCGGACTCAGCGGCCGGCCGGGCCGGCACACCGCCTCGCCCGCCTGAACCACGAGGTAGGACGTCGGCGCCGCTCTCAGCGACCGGCGGCGGGGGTCGCGCCGTAGGCGCGGAGGAAGACACGCACGCCGGACTCGACGATCGCGTCGAGCTCGGCGTCGGGCAGGCGGCGCGACCCCAGGCGGGAGCGAGCGTCGATGGAGCCGGTGAGCAGGCTGCCGAAGTGCTCGGCCGCCGTGAGCGGGTCGTCGACGACGAGGCGGCCCTGCACGGACAGCGCGAGGAGCCGGTCGGCGAGTGCCTGGTGGACCCGCTGTGGTGTTCGGCCGAACAGCAGGTCGGCGAGGTCGGGGTAGCGAGCCAGCTCGCCGGTCACCAGCCGGCGCAACGCCTGTGCCTTGGGGTCGCAGAAGCAGTCGACCAGGCGGCGGCCGACGTCGCGGAGGGCGTCGTCGACGTCGCCCTCGACGTGCAACAGCCGCTCGATGGCGGCGAGATTGGACTCCGCCGCACGGTCGGCCTCGACCGTCAGCACCGCACGCAGCAGGCCTTCCTTGTCGCCGAAGTGACTGTAGACGGTGGCCTTCGCCACGCCGGCCGCGGCGGCGATGTCGTCGACGCTCGCCAGCGCGAAGCCCTCCGCCGCGAAGACATCGGCCGCGGCCTCGAGGATGGCGCTGCGCTTCTCGATCCTGCCACGCGTGCCGCCGACCTCGACCATACGTCGATGCTACCTGGATCCGACCGGCCGACTGTCAGACCGCTCATTCCAGTCTGCTAAAACAGACTCATGAGTCTAGTAGACCAGTCTGATCGTAGTCTTCGCCGGATCGTCGGAGTGATCCTGCTCGGTGGCGTCATGGGGATCCTGGACGGCTCGATGGTGCTGGTGGCGATGGAGGCGCTCGCCGCCGACCTCGGCACCGGCCTCGCCCAGGCCGGCTGGGCCTCGACGGTGTACCTCCTCGCGGTCGCCGTCACGATCCCCGTCGGCGCCTGGGCCGTGCTCCGGATCGGGGGCCGGCGCCTGTGGCTGATCGGGTTGGCCGTGTTCTTCGTGGGGTCGGCCGCCTCGGCGCTCGCGTGGAACCTGGAGGCCCTCATCACCTTCCGCGCGTTGCAGGGGGTCGGCGCCGGCATCCTCGATCCGCTGATGCTGACCCTGCTCGCGCGGGCCGCCGGACCGGCCCGGATCGGCCGGGTCATGGGCATCATGGGCATCGTCGGCTCGAGCGGCCCGGTGGCCGGTCCCGTCGTCGGCGGAGTGATCCTGCAGGTCGCCGACTGGCGATGGCTCTTCGTGGTGAACATCCCGATCGTGCTCGCCGCCTTCGCCCTCGCGGTCCGCCACCTCCCCGCCGACGCCCCCGGCCGGGGCGGACCGCATCCTCGCCTCGACCTCGTCGGCCTCGCACTCGTCGGCCCGGGCGTCGCCGGGTTGCTGTTCGCGCTGTCGCGGATCGAGGCCGAGGGTCGCCTCACCGCGCCGTCGGTGCTGGGCGTCGCCGCGATCGCGCTCGTGCTGATCGGCGTCTACACCG
>NZ_QVAI01000014.1 GCF_003427025.1 Jiangella endophytica | reverse complement strand
ACCGCCGTGCGGTGCCCGAGGTGGACGCTGCGCGCGCTGAGTGAGTACACGTCGTCGCGGCGGCCGAGCCAGGCGTCGTCGCCGGGGTCCAGCAGCCGGTCCCAGGCCGCCTTGTCCGCCGGGCGGAGCTCGCCGTCGACGTCCGCGCGGTCGACCCGGTGGCGGAGGCTGAGCAGCACCGCGTGCAGGTCCTCCGCGCACAACGGCACCGGCCGCTCGAACGTGAACGTCTTGGTGGTGACGTCGACGAGGCCGGCTCGGCGCAGCGCGGTCGGCCAGCCGTACGGCATCGGCACGCTGCCCGGGACGCCGGCGCGCATGCGGGCGAACCAGCGGTCCTCGGCGGCGGCCAGCCGCACCTCGATGCCGGGGTCGCCGACGCCGACGTCCCACGGCAGATGCTGGGCGGGCAGGCCGCCCTCGGCCAGCGCCAGCCGGCCGCCGGGCGCGAGCAGAGCCGCCAGTGCGTCGATGGCCGCCTGCTGGTCGGCGAGGTGGTGGATCGCCGACGCCGCCCAGATGATGTCGGCGCTGCGGGCCACCAGTGGCAGCACGGCGAGGTCGGTGTCGAGGTCGGCGCGCAGCAGCCGGATGTGGCCGTCGTCGACGCCGGACTCGACGATGCGCCGGCGCGCCGCGTCGAGCACCTCGCCGTCGCCGTCGACCCCGACGACGAACGCGGCCGGCGGCAGCGCCGCCCCCAGCGCACAGGCCATGCCCGCGCCGCCGCAGCCGATGTCGACGGCCAGCCGGTCATCCGGCCGAGTCAGCTCGCGGGCCACCGACGTGTACCAGGCGGCGTCGTCGGCGACCGCGGCGCACAGCCGCTCGGCCTCGTCGGCCCAGTTGATGACGATGGCGTTGTGGTGGACGTTCATCGCGGTCCCCCCTCGGCCGGCCCGGTTGCCGGCCTGGACCTGTCGAGCGGTGGATCAGCCGCAGCCGCAGGCGCCCCCGCAGCAGCCTCCGCCGCCACCCGAGGGCGCGGCGCCGGCGCGGCCGGACAGGCCCACGGTGGTCAGCAGCTTGACGGTGTCGTCGTGGCCGGCCGGGCAGGGTGTCGCGGCGCCCGCGTCGGCCATGGGCCGGACGACGTCGAAGGTCGAGCCGCAGGAGCGGCAGCGGAACTCGTAGGTCGGCACGACGTCGAGAATACCGGCCGCCGGCGTGCGCGGGAATGTCCCGGCATCCAGACGTGTTGTTGAGAACGACAATCAGAAGGAGGCTGTCGTGAAGAATCGCATCCACCCCGACTACCGGCCGGTGGTCTACCGCGACGCCGACGCCGGCATGGCGTTCCTCACCCGCTCGACTGCCCGCACCGAGCAGACCGTCGTGTGGGAGGACGGGAACACCTACCCGGTCGTCGACGTCGAGATCTCGTCCGCGAGCCACCCGTTCTACACGGGGAGGACGCGGATCCTGGACTCCGCGGGCCAGGTGGAGAAGTTCCGCCGGCGCTATAGCGCGAGTTCGGCCGCGAGTTGAGAAGGGGCGAGCGGGGTGAGCGGCGGGGCCGCTCGCCTCGCTCGTTTCTCGTTGGGCTGCCGGGGCCCGCACCGGCCGGGGGTGGCCCGCCGCGGGGTGCGGCCGCCGGCCCTGTGGCTATGGTGCGTCTCCGGCCGCAGCGCCGATGCCCCAGGCGGCTACCGCGCCAGCTCGGCGGCCTGAGCCAGCAGGTACGAGCGTTCCACATCGTTGCCGGTCAACGCGGCGGCCTCCTCGTAGGAGGCCGCCGCTTCCACGTTCCGGCCCAGCCGCCGCAGCAGGTCGGCCCGGACCGCCGGCACCCCGTAGTACCCACCGAGTCGCGTGGCCAGTGCGGCGACCTCGTCCAGCGCCGCCGCGGGCCCTGTGACGTGCGACCGTGCGGCCACCCGGGCCAGCTCCGTCACGGGTGACGGCGCGGCGGCCACCAGCAGGTCGTAGAGCGCGACGACCTGTGCCCAGTCGGTCTCCTCGTACGACTGAGCCTCCGAGTGCACCGCCGCGATCGCCGCGTGCAGCGCGTACGGACCGGCCCGTCCCGGCACCGTCCGCCGCATGGCCCGCGCCGCCAGTTCACAGCCCGCCTCGACCAGCCCGCGATCCCAGCGGGACCGGTCCTGCGACGACAGCAGCACCAGCCCGCCGTCACCGTCCAGTCGCCCCGGCCGCCGAGCCGCCGCCAGCCGCACCGTCGCCAGCAGGCCCAGCACCTCGGCCTCGTCCGGCATCAGCTCGGCCAGCACCTCGGCCAGTTCCGTCGCCGTGCCGACCAGCTCCGGCCGGCCCAGCGCCGCGCCGCGCGAGGCCGTGTGGCCCTCGGTGAGCAGCAGCGACACCACCGCCAGCGCGGCCGGCAGCCGGTCCGGCAGCTCGTGATCGGCCGGCACCCGGTACGGGATCCCGGCTGCCTGGATCTTCTTCTTCGCGCGGGTCAGCCGGGCCGCCATCGTCGGCTGCGGCACCAGGAACAGCCGCGCGACGTCGGGCGTCGGCACGCCGCACACCAGCCGTAGGGTCAACGCGACCCGGGCCGGCAGCGACAGCGCCGGGTGGCAACAGGTGAAGACCAGCCGCAGCCGCTCGTCCTCGATCGTCTCCCGGCCCGCGGGCGCGTCGTCGCCCGGCACGATCAGCAGCGGCAGTTTGCGGGCCAGCGTCCGCTGCCGCCGCATGGCGTCCAGGGCGCGGTTGCGGGCGACGGTCGTCAGCCAGCCGGTGGTGTCGTCCGGAACGCCCTGGCGCGGCCAGAGCTCGACGGCCGCGGCGAACGCCTCCTGGACGGCGTCCTCCGCGGCGTCGAGGTCGCGGGTGACGCGGACCACCGTGGCCAGGACTCGCGCCCAGCCACGGCGGTGCGCGTCGGCGACCGCGCCGGCGATGGTGCCGACCGCGTCGGTCACGTCCCGGTGCCCCACAGCGGCCGGATCTCCGTGCCGGTGCCGGTCGGGCAGTGCCGGGCGATCTCGACGGCGTCGTCGAGATCGGCGGCCTCGACGATATAGAAGCCGGCGAGGTTCTCCTTCAGCTCGACGTACGGGCCGTCGGTCACCAGCAGGTCCTGGTCCGGACCGGCCGGACGCAGCGTGGTCGCCGTCGTCGACGGCCGCAGCGCCTCGCCGGAGAACTCGATGCCGCGCCCCCGCAGGTAGGCGATGAACGCCGCATGCTCGTCCAGCGCCGCCGTGCGCTCGGCCTCCGGCACCGCGTCCCAGTCGGTGTCCTGCTCGAACAACATGAGCATGTACTTCATGACGCCTCGTCCTTCCGTCTCGGTGGCTGTCTATCACCGTTGACGAACGAGGTGCGCGGGAATCGACATAGGCTCGGCGGCAACACGGGAGGTGCGATGAGCGAGCAGGTCGACGTGGTGGTGCTCGGACTCGGCGTGGGCGGTGAGCAGGTCGCCGGATCCCTGGCCGAGGCGGGTCTGAACGTCATCGGCATCGAGGGCCGGCTGGTCGGCGGCGAATGCCCCTACTTCGGCTGCATCCCGACCAAGATGATCATCCGGTCGGCCGATCTGCTGGCCGAGGGCCGGCGGAGCGACGGCATGGCCGGCCACGCGGACGTCACGCCCGACTGGGCACCGGTCGCGGCGCGCATCCGCGACGAAGCCACCGACGACTGGAACGACCAGGTCGCCGTCGACCGCTTCACCGGCAAGGGCGGCCGGTTCGTCCGCGGCTGGGGGCGCCTGGCCGGTCCGGGCCGGGTCGAGGTCGACGGCACGGTGTACGAGGCGAGCCGCGCGGTGGTCGTCGGCACCGGGACGGCGCCGTTCGTGCCGCCCATCGACGGCCTCGACGGCACGCCGTACTGGACCAACCGCGACGCCGTCCAGGCCAAGGAGCTGCCGGCGTCGCTGCTGGTGCTCGGCGGCGGCGCCATCGGGCTGGAGCTGGCGCAGGCGCTGGGCCGGTTCGGCGTCCAGGTCACCGTCGTCGAGGCGTCCGACCGGCTGCTCGGCGTCGAGGAGCCCGAGTCGTCCGAGCTGGCCGCGCGGGTGCTGGGCGCCGAAGGCGTCGAGGTGCGGGTGGGTGCCGCGGCCGAGTCCGTGCGGCACGACGGCGAGCGGTTCACCGTCACGCTCGGCGACGGCGTGCAGCTGAGCGCCGAGAAGCTGCTGGTGGCCGTCGGCCGGCGCACCGACCTCGCGGCCATCGGCGTCGACACCGTGGGGCTCGACCCGTCCGCTCGCTTCCTCGCGGTCGACGACCACCTGCGGGCCGGTGAGCGGCTGTGGGGCGTCGGCGACGTCGTCGGGCACGGCGCGTTCACCCACATGGCGACCTACCAGGCCGACATCGTCACCCGCGACGTCCTCGGCCAGGACGGCCCACCGGCCGACTACCGCGCGCTGCCCCGGGTGACGTTCATGGACCCGGAGATCGGCGCCGTCGGGCTCACCGAGGCGCAGGCGCGCGACGCCGGGCTGGACGTGCGCACCGGCAGCACGCAGGTCCCGTCGACGTCACGCGGCTGGATCCACAAGGCCGGCAACGACGGCTTCATCAAGCTGGTCGCCGACGCCGGCCAGGGGGTCCTGGTGGGCGCCACGTCGGCCGGGCCGACCGGTGGCGAGGTGCTGGGAGCGCTGTCGGTCGCGGTGCACGGGCGCGTCCCGGTGGAGCGGCTGCGGCACATGATCTACGCCTACCCGACCATCCACCGCGGCATCCAGGACGCGCTCCGCGACCTCGACCTCGGCTGACGCGTTACGAGAGCCAGGACATCGGATCGGTGAAGTCGCCGTTCACCAGCACCTCGAAGTGCAGGTGGCAGCCGGTCGACGACCCGGTGGTGCCGACGCGGCCGATGAGGTCGCCGGTCGCCACGGACTGCCCCGGGCTGGAGCTGAACGCCGACAGGTGGTTGTACGTCGTGGTGACGTCCAGTCCGTTGACGTTGCCGTGCGCGATCTCGATGCGGTTGCCGTAGGCGCCCGCGTAGCCGGTCGACTCGATCGTGCCCGGGTAGGCCGCGTACACGGGAGCCCCGCACGCCGCGCCGAAGTCGGTGCCGCTGTGCAGCTTGTACACGCCGGTCACCGGGTGCACCCGCATGCCGTACGGCGAGGTGATGCTGCCGCTCGCCGGGCGCTGGAAGACGCCGTTGCCGCTGGGCGGGGGCGTGTCGGTCGTGCCGTCGTCCTCGCCGCGGTCGCCGCGGTCGGGCTGGTTCTCGGCCGCCTCGCGCTCGCGCTGGGCCTGCTCGGCCGCAGCGTGCACCTCGCGCATCTTCTGCAGCTGCTCGTTGGCCGTGGCGCTCGCCGCGGACGCCTCCTCGAGGGCCGTGGTGGCCTGCTCGTACAGCGTCTTGGCGGCGGCCGCGGACTCCTCCGCTGCGGCCGCGTGGCCGTCGGCCCGGCTGGCGGCGTTCGTGGCGTTGGCGCGCGACTCCGCCGCCTCGGCGAGGACGCTGTCCTGGACCCGCATGAGCTCCGAGACGCCGGTCGACCGGGCCTGGAACTCCTCGGGATCGGCGATGCCGAGCTGCATGAGGCCGGTGAGCTCGGAGTTGTTCATGTACGCGTGCGCCGCCAGCCGGCCCAACGTCTCGTGGGCGGCATCGGCCGCCGCGGCGGCGTTGGTGCTCTCGCCACGCGCCCGCTCGGCGCGTGCGGTGGCGCGGTCGGCGGCAGACCGGGCGTCGGCGGCGGCCTGGCTGGCCTCCTCCGCACGCTGCTGCGCGGCTCGCTCGGTCTTCTGGGCCTCGGTGAACGCCGCCTGCGCGGCCTCGAGGTCGGCCTGAGCCTCCTCGACCGAGGGCACGGTGGACGCGGCACGGGGATCGGGCACTGCCGTCGAGGACGTCATTCCCCAGGAGAGACATCCGGCGGTGACAGCTGCGGCCACGATCGGCCCCAGTGATCGTCTCCTCACTCGGGGCCCTTCCTGTCTGCGGTCATCGGCCGCTACTGTAAGCGGGCTTTGCCCGATATACAACCAATGGCTGTAGTGGCGGGGGTGTGTCGTGCTCGACGCCGGTGCTGAGTTGGAGGCCGCATTGCGCCCTTTGACCTGGCCTGATGCCGAGTTGGTCGCCGGTGGTGGCAACTACTTGCGCACTGGCGGAACGTGGGTCTACACGAACTCGCGCCAGCCGGTCCCGGGCGCCGAGGACGTGACGTTCGGCCGCCGCTACGCCGGCGCCCCGCGGGCCACCCGCGACGACGGCGAGGTCGTCCTGCTGGACCGCGACTGGCTGGAGGGCCCCGACGCGCGGCCGGAGCTGCGCTGGTGCATCCCGCTGGCGACGCTCGGGTCGGCGGCGACCGTGGAGGTGCCGGTGGACGAGATCCTGGCGCGGTCCGAGGTCGTGGTGGGCCTGTGGGCGCCGGAACTCGACCCGGCGGCGCTGCTGACGGCGTCGGCGATCGCCCGCTTGCTCGGCGTCACCCGCAGCACCGTCAACGCCTACCACGCGCGCCAGCAGATGCCGCCGCCCATCGTCACGCTGAACCAGCGGGTGCCGCTGTGGACCCGGCCGATCATCGACCACTGGGCCGCCCGGCAGACCCGGCGCCGCCGCCCCGCGCTCTGAGCCTCGTTCGCGGCGACTCTGTCGGTGCCCGCCCGTAGGGTGGGCCTCCCACCCGGCCGGGCGGGGTGTCACCGGGTTCGGCGCACGGGACGCACCGCGCACGGACGGACGGCGCACGGGACGCACAGCTGACCGGGGCCGGCACACGGTGGTCAGGTCGCGACGAGCGCGTCGACGGCGGCCGGCGCGTACACGTGCCCGGTGACCAGGGCGGCCATGCCGACGGCGGCCGGGTGGTGGGCCGTGCTCGGCACGATCTCCAGGTCGCCGGTCAGCCGGTCGAGCGCGTCGGCCCGCACGGCCGTACGCACCTCGTCGACCACCGCCGACAGCCGCCCGAGCGCGCCGCCCAGCACGATGGTCTGCGGGTTGACCAACGCGACCAGCCCGGCCAGCGTCCGGCCGAGCAGCCGCGCCCCGTCGCGCAGGTCCGCCGTCGCCGCCAGCCGCGCGGCGAGATCGTCCGACGACGACGGCGTCACGCCGCGCCGCCGCAGCAGCGCGTAGCCCGACGCGTACGCCGCCAGGCACCCCGTCCGCCCGCACCGGCAGGTCGGCGCGTCGCCGCCCGAGCCGGCCCGGATGTGCCCGATGTCGCCGGCCGCGCCGTCGAACCCGCACAGCAGCGCGCCGTCCAGCACCAGGCCGGCGCCGATGCCGTGCGCGTACTTCACCGCGAGCAGCGGCGTGGCGCCCGGCCGTTCGGCCGCCTCGCCCAGCGCGTGCGCGCGGGCGTCGTTCTCCAGCAGGACGGGGACCGGCCAGCGCGCCCCGATGACGGCGGCGATCGGGAAACCGTCCCAGCCGGGCATGACGGTCGCCGGGCGCAGCAGCCCGGTCACCGGCGACACCGGGCCGGGCAGCGCGACGCCCACCCCGACCAGCGTCTCGCCGTCGGCCGCCGCCAGCAGGCCGTCCGCGACGTGGCACACCGTCGCCAGCACCACGTCCGGCGGGCCGGCGATGTCCAGCGGCAGCTCGCGTTCGCGCAGACTGCGCCCGGTGAGGTCGGTGACCGCGATGCGCCCGGTGTGGTGGTCGAGGTCGAGGACGAGGACGACGCGGCCCTGGTCGGCGAACCGGATCAGCGCCGCCGGACGGCCGCCGGTCGGCCCGGCCGGCCCCGCCTCGTACACCAGCCCGGCGCGGAACAGCGCGTCCAGCCGTTCGAACAGCGTCATCCGCGACAGCCCGGTCTCGGCCAGTAGCTGCTGGCGGGTCCAGTCGTCGCGGGAGCGGATCAGCTCCAGCAGCCGGCCGGGCGAGCTGCCGGCCGTCGCCGCGGGCCGGCCGGTGGTACGCAGCGCCGTCACGCTAGCCCCTTACGTACAGCGAGTTGACAAAAGCAGGACGATACCGAAGCCTGGTCGCTGGGGCGACATCCCGGCGACATCGGAGGAGGCGCGGTGCGGGTCCCTGTCAGTGATGTGGGGCTCGGCGACCGCGCGGCCGACGTCCTGCGCGGCAACGACCTCGGCTCCATGACGGCGGCGGCGCCGCGGCTCTACCCGCACATGTGGAGCTGGGACTCCGGGCTGATCGCCGTCGGGCTGGCTCGGTTGTCCGTGCCGCGCGCCATCACCGAGCTGCGCACGTTGCTGCGCGCCCAGTGGTCGACCGGGATGATCCCGCACATCGTCTTCTCCGAGGGCGACGGCTACTTCCCCGGCCCGGAACGGTGGGCGACACAGGCCGCGGCGGCCGCCCCCGCCGCCGTCCGGACGTCGGGCATCTGCCAGCCGCCGGTGCACGCCATCGCGGTGCGCCGCATCCTCGACGCCGGGCGCGCCGCGGGCGGCGAGACCCGCGAGCAGGCCGAGGCGTTCGTCCGTGAGACATTCGGGTCCTGGCTGGCCTGGCACCGCTGGCTGGCCACCGCGCGCGATCCCGACGGCCGCGGCCTGGTGGAGATCCACCACGGCTGGGAGAGCGGCATGGACAACTCGCCGCGCTGGGACCAGCCCTACGCCGCCGTCGTCCCGGGCGACGACCTGCCCGGCTTCGTCCGCACCGACGTCCACCACGTCGGCGACGTGCGCGAACGGCCCACCGACGCCGAGTACGGCCGGTACCTGTGGATCGTCGAGCAGCTGCGCCGGGTCCGCTACGACGACACCGCCGCCCGCGAGGTCGTCGCGTTCCGGGTCGCCGACGTGTTCATGTCCGCGATCCTCGCCGTCGCCAGCGACGAACTGGCCGCTCTCGGCGACGAGCTGGGCTTCGACGATGATGCCGCCGAGCTGCGCGAGCTGGCCGCCCGGTTCCGCGCCGGCGTGCTGTCGACGGTGTCGCCGTCGACGGGACTGGCCCGCGACCTCGACCGCCGGTCCGGGCGCTGGATCGAGACCGAGACGATCGCCGGCTTCGCCCCGCTGTTCTGCGGCGCCGACGGCGGCCCCGTCGTGGCCCGGCAGCGGTCGCTGTTCTGGGGCGAGCGCTGGTGCGGGCACCCCGAGCTGGCGCATCCGCTGCCGCCGTCGGTCTCGCCCGCAGACCCGGGCCTGCAGGCGAGGACGTACTGGCGCGGCCCGGTCTGGCCGATCATGTCGTGGCTGTTCGGCTGGGCGTTCGAGCGCCAGGGCGACGACGACGGCGCCCGGCGGCTGCGCGACGCGTCGCTGCGGCAGCTCGCCGGCGGCGACTTCGGCGAGTACTACGAGCCGTTCACGGGCGAGCCGCTGGGCAGCCTGCACCAGTCCTGGACCGCCGCCGTCGCCCTCGACTGGCTGGCGCGCTGACTCACCCGATCTCGGCGAGAACGGCGTGCAGCTGCCGCGCCGCGGCGTCGGCGCCCGGTCGTCCGTGCCGGCGCATGAACCCGAGCAGCTCGGCCGCGGCGGCGATGAAGCACCAGCGGAGGACGGCCCGGCCGGCGACCCGTCGGCCGGCGTCGATGACCGCGCGCCGGGCCGCGGCGCCGACCTCGCGCGCGGTGAGCAACGTCGCGTAGTCGTAGGCCCGGGTGCCACACCCCAGCGCCTCGATGTCGACGACTCCGCTGACGCGGCCGCCCTCGAAGAGCACATTGCCGGGCCGGAAGTCGCCATGCACCAGATCGGCCGCGGGCAGGTTCGCCGGCGGGCCGGCGGGGAGCTGGCGCTCGCACTCGGCCACGAAACGCCGCCCGGCCGGTCCGGCCGCGGCGACCGGGTAGCTGAGCGCCGGCCACCCGTCGGTGAGCAGATTGCGGACGTAGGCCGACCAGTCGCGCCGCGGGTCGGGGCCCAGTCCGGCCTGCCGCTCCAGGACGTCGATCAGCGCCGTCGCCTGTCTCGGATCCACCGTGTCCAGCGCACGGCCACGGACGTACTCCTGGACCTGGTAGGCCCCGCCGCCTCGCGTGCGGCCGACCGCGTACCAGGCCGGCGTCGGGTATCCGGCGGCGCGGACCCGCGCGACCGCCGTGGCGGCGCGAACCACCTGCGGCGCCCAGTCGCGGTCCGGGCCCCACTTCAGGACCGCGGACCGGCCGGACCGGTCGGCCAGCAGCCAGGCGCCCGTCTGGAATCCGCCGTCGAGCGGGCGGACCAGCGACCACCGGGGGCCATGCCCGGCGTTGACCTCGGCGAGGACCGACTCCGCGTCCACGCCGTGATCGTCACACGACGTCGCGACGGTGCGCACGCGGAATTCCGGCCGGGTCAGTCCGCCGGCAGCGCCGCCGCCCGGATGATCTCCTGGTCGATCCGGTTGCCGGCGGCGTCGGCGGCGCCGAAGCGGAGCGAAACGAACCCGGTGTGGCCGCGTGGCGGGCGGTTGGGCAGATGCGCCGCGAACGTGTCGCCGGTGCGGCGCACCCGAAGCGGCTGCCAGCTGGCGCCGTCGTCGTACGACACGTCGACGGTGAGGCCGGTGATCCGCGATTCGGCGCCGGCGAGGTGCCCGGCGGCGACGGAGATCTCGTTCGGGCCGCGCCGGTCCCGTGGCCCGGGCAGCCGGTTGCCGAGATCGGCGCCGAAGTCGTGGTCGAGGGTGAGCAGCGGCACCACGGCAGGCGGCTGATCGGCGGGCGTCGTGCCGGAGACGAACGTCCACGAGGTCCGCGTCCGTGTCGACAACGCCGCCCACGGGGTGTGATTCTCCAGCGAGTAGTCGATGCGGTAGGTCTCGTCGCCCGGCGGCAGCGGGATCGTGCCGCCCGGCCGCTCCCTGCCGCTCGCCTCGCCGAGCAGCCTGTCGCCGTGCCAGACCTGGAACAGCCCGTCGTAGCCCGCGCCGTCGCCGTCGGCGACGGCCTCGGCGAAGTGGTCGTCGGCGTCGACATAGCCGGCCGTGGGGATGATCAGCTCGTCGCCCTGACGGGTCATCGGCGCGCTGCTGTCGAAGCCCGGCACCAGCGGTTGCCGCAGCCAGCTGGTCTGCCGGCGGCCCGGCTCGTCGTAGGTCAGGAACGGGCTGAGCGGCTTGAGCGGGGTGACGAACGGGTCGGGCCAGTTGTGGTTGTACGGGCTCTGCGGCGTGTAGAGGCCGTGCTGCCACTCGGTGCCGGGATCGGGCACGTAGTAGTCGACCCGCCGGTCCGGCGTCGTCCGGATCGGGTACGCCCAGGTGACCGAGAAGTCGGCGCCCGGCTCGAACGCCCACGACGTGTCGCTGAGCGTGCCGTCGAGCTGGACGTGCAGGTCGCGCTCGACGGCGGCGAGCTCGTCGGCGTCGGCGACGTGGCTGAGGTCGGCGGGGATCTGGCCGCGCTCGGTGTGGACCAGGTCGTAGCGGAGCGGGTTGTCCGGGTCGCCGGTCGCCGTGACGGTGAGCGGTCCGTCGGCGAGCCGTTCGAGCAGCGCCAGGCCCTGCTCGTGCGACAGCCGGACGGCGGGCACGTCGATGTGGACGGGGTCGCCGGTGACCTCGGCGCTGGACCCGGGCCGGTCGTGGTAGACCGCCACCAGGGCGGCGCCGGCGGCGGCCGCCCGGTTGACCTGCTCGCCGGTCGGGACGGTGTCGGATCGGCGGACCAGCGCCAGTGCGCCGTCCAGGTCCAGCCCGGCGAGGTCATCGGGCTGCCCGTCGCCGATGTCGACGACCGGCAGCGTGGCCGTGCCCTCGAACATCGGGAACTCCCAGCTGTTGTCGCTGAAGGCGTCCGGCGGCAGGTACACGGGGTCGAGCCGCAGCCCGTCGGCGGCCAGGGTGATGTCCGGCGGGCTCAGCCGGAACCGCGTCGACGCGGTGAACGAGCCGAGCATCACCTCGTCGGTGGGCTGCAGGAACAGCCGCTCCTCGACCTGCGCTCCCGGCGCGTTGATCAGGTAGTCGGCGGTGGCCGGTCCCTCGACGGGGGTGCGCACCCAGTTCAGCGCCGCGGCGCCGCCGAGGTTGGCCCGGGTCTCGTGGTCGGGCGTCGTGATCTCCACCTCGACCGCCTCGCGGGCGTCCATGACCAGCGACATGTCCTCGGCGACGGTGACCTCGGGGTCGCCCACCAGCGCGGAGTGCAGCGGCGTCGTGGTGTGGACCGAGCCGTCGCTCACGTCCCACGCCGGCTTCGTGACCACCCAGGCCAGCATCGAGTACGTGCCGCCCGGGACCCGCACGCAGATCGCCTGCTCGGGCACCTGGCTCCGGCACGGCTCCCACATCTGCTCGCCGGTGTCGACGCTGACGATCGGGGTGGGGAGGAAGCTCCCGAACGGGAGGGCCGGCCGGCCGTCGCCCGCGACCGCCGTGAGCGTGACCTCGAAGTGCTCGGCCTCGACCTCGAACGAGACCGGCATGCGCACGGGTGCGGCGCCGCTTGCCGTGGCCCGCAGCTCGCCGGCGTACTGGCCGGGAGTGCCACCGGCGACGTCCAGGACGACCTCCGCGGTCGCGACCGTTCCCGGCTCGACGACCAGCTGCGACGGGGTCACCGTCAGGCCGCCGGCGTCGGCGCCGGGCAGGTCGGCCTCCAGCCGCACCGTCACCGGCGCGTCCCCGACGTTGCGGTAGGTGACCGTGCGTTGCTGCGGCGGGACCGGGCCGTCCTCGGGGAACGGGACCAGCCCGAAGTCCAGCGCCTCGCCACCGGCGAGCACCGGGCCGGCCAGCGCGCGGCGCACGTCGATGCGGCCGGTGCCCTGGTCGAACAGACCCTGGCCGGCCGAGGGGATCGCGGTCGACATCAGGGCCGACTTCAGCTCCGCGGCGGTGAGGTCCGGGTACGCCTGGGCCAGCAGCGCGGCGGCGCCGGCGGCGTGCGGTGCCGCCATCGACGTGCCGGTGTAGGCGACGTAGGGGTCACCGCCACCGGCCCGCGCTGCCGAGATGCTCACGCCCGGCGCGGTGACGTCGGGCTTCACGGAGTACCTGCCGAAGACCGGGCCGCGGTTGGAGAAGGCGGCCAGCCGGTCCTCGCGGTCGACGGCGCCCACGGTGAGGGCCGACGGGGCGTCGGCCGGGCTGCCGATGCAGGCGGCGCACCTCTCGTTGCCCGCGGCTGCGACGAAGAGGATGCCGTACTCGGCGGCCAGCCGTTCGACGGTCGCCGTCAGCAGCGGCGCCTCGACGTGTCCGGGGCCGAGCCCGAAGCTCATGTTGACGATGTCGGCGCCCTGCTGCGCGGCCCACTCCATGCCGGCGAGCGCCCAGGAGATCTCCCCGTACCCGTCGTGGTTGAGCACCTTGCCGTTGAGCAGTGACGCGCCGGGCGCCACACCGCGGCGGTCGCCGCCGGAGGCCTCGCCGGTGCCGGCCGCGGTCGACGCGACGTGGGTGCCGTGCCCGGCGCCGTCCGTGGTGTCGGGATCCGAGGAGAAGTTCGCCGCCGCCTGGACCTTCCCGGCGAGGTCGGGATGGGTGTCGTCGATGCCGGTGTCGAGGACGGCGACGGTGACGCCGGTGCCGTCGAACCCGGCGTCCCAGGCGGCCGGTGCGCCGATCTGCCCGGTGCTGCGGTCCAGGCTCGCCTTGATGCGGGCGTCGAGCCAGATCTTCTCCACCCCGGCGAGCGGCTGGGACGCCAGCGTCCGGACGTCGTCGCCCGTGGTGGTCAGGCCGAGCACCGCCGCGCCGAACACGCCGGGCTCGGCGTCGACGGCGACGGCGTTCAGCGCGGGCAGCTCGAGGGCGGTGGCGGCACCGGGGACCGGCTCCGCGTCGAGCGGCCGCACCATGTCGTCGGCGTAGTCGAGGATCAGCGGCAGCGTGTCGCCGGCCCGCTGCGCCGCCAGCGTCTCGATGTCGAACAGCGCGGCGTCGAGCCGCGACGGCACCAGCGCGGCGACGTCCGTCGGGATCACCGACGTGGTGTCGCCCCGGCCGGTGACGTGGAACTGCGGCACCACGCCGTTCGGCCGGGGCGCGGGGTCGACGGTGATGCTCTGCCGCCCGTCGGCCGCCTCGTGCACCTGGACGCGGTCGCCGGTGACCAGCGTCACCGTGACGTCGTGCGGCGCGGCTCCGAGCGTCGTCGCGGCCGCGTTCGCGGGCGTGGCCGCCGGCCCGTCGGCATGCCCGGGTGTCGCCGCCACGAGCGTCGCGACGACCGACCCGCCGAGGAGGATCGCGGGGAGACGACGCCTGGATGTGCCCGACCGACCGCTCATGACCGCGGCTCCTTCACTGTGTCACCGGAGGGCTGACCGCCTCAGTGTTCGAGGTGGACGTACCGGCACGCCAGGCACTTTTGTGGCGAATTTTCGCCATGGCATGATCTCGCCATGCTGCAGGCGCTCGGCGTGACCGCGCAGGACGAGGAGCTCTATCGGACGCTGCTGCGCCTGCCCCGCAGCACCTTGGAGGACCTCGCCGACACCGGTGGGCACGCGACGTCCACGCTGCGCCGGTCGGTGCGCCGGCTCGAACAGCTCGGGCTGGTCACCCGGCTCGCCGGTGCTCCGGTGCGGTTCGTGCCCGTCCGGCCGGACGTCGCCGTCGACGTCCTCGTGGCGCAGCGGCAGCGAGAGCTCGCGCTGGCCCGCGAGGGCGCCCGCGGGCTGCTGCAGGAGATGGCGATGGAGCACGTCCACGAGTCCGGGGACCTCATCGAGATCGTGCGTGGGCGTCAGGCCGTCGCGCACCGGTTCATGCAGATGGAGCAGACCGTCGCCCAGGAGCTGCTGGTGCTCGACCGCCCGCCGTATGCGCAGGCCCTGGATCAGCCGAACGACAGCGAGTACGACCTGCTCGCCCGCGGCGTGCGCTGCCGCGGCATCTATGCGCCGGAGGGACTGGAGCGGCCCGGCCGCCTCGACGAGTTGCGCCGGCTGGTCGACGCCGGTGAGCAGGCTCGCACCTCGCCGGTGGTGCCGCTGAAGATGGCGATCGCCGACGCCTCGGTGGCGATTCTGCCGCTGAGCTTCGAGCAGAGCGCCGAGCAGGCCCTCGTCGTGTACGCCTCGACCCTGGTCGACGCCTTGGTGTCGCTGTTCGAGGTGCTCTGGGACCTCGCGCTGCCGATCGCCGGGTTCGAGGCGACGGAGCGGCAGGCCGGCGAGGCGGACCCGGCCGTGTCGGCACTGGTGCCGTTGCTGGTGGCGGGGCTCGGCGACCAGGCGATCGCTCGCCAGCTGGGCGTCAGTCCGCGGACCCTGAGCCGGCAGCTGGCGACCCTGATGGAGTCGCTCGGCGCCCGCACCCGGTTCCAGGCCGGAGCACTGGCGGTGGCGCGCGGACTGGCCGGTGCGGATTCGGTATGACAACGCGGAATTCCCATGATCGAATGAGTCTGCGCGCTTATACGTGATTGTTTTCTAGATCACCACGATCCTCTCGTCCGAGTACTCCATCGGGTGTTCGGACCATATTCCTCCAAGATCCGACATACGTCGCGATGCGTACCTAGTCTGCGAGAGAACCGCAGGTGAACGGGGTGTTCGCCGCGGGCAGGCCAGACGCGAGGGAGCCTGATGAACGAGCCGTCGATGCATGTGCGAACCGAGCCTGTCCGCGATCGATTCGTGGCCGTCAGGCCGGCCACCGTGACACTTCCGGCGCCGCCACGGCGCACTCCGGAAGCGTCGTTGCGGTTCCCGTCCGCATTCGAGTCCACCGCCGCACCCGCGGTGCCGGACCGCCGCCGGCTGCCAGCGGGCGACCGCGCCGCGCTCCTCATCGGCACCGCCGTCCACGACCACGCCGGCTACCCGCTGCTGCCGACGTCGGCGGCCGGGCTGCGCCAGTTGCGGCAGGTCCTGCAGCGTGCCGACGTGGGCATGGTCGACACCTGCCAGGTGGTCGCCGACGGCAGCCGCGGCGAGATCATGCGGGCGGTCGAGACGTTCCTCGAGGAGCGCGCCCTGGCCGACACCGTGCTGGTCTACCTGGCCGGCTACGCGCAGGTGTCCGGCGCCGACGGCCGGCTCTATCTCGCGGCCGCCGACACCGACCCCGCCGACCTCGCGCGCACCGCCGTCCCGGCCGACTTCCTCCGCGACCAGTTGCAGGAGTGCCGGGCGGCCAGCAAGGTCGTGCTGCTCGACACCTGCCTGCCCGGCCCGGAGACGGACCGGTTCGCCGTCCAGCGGCGGCAGGTCATGCTCGAGCCGGCCGGGGTCTACGTCATCTCCGCGTCGCCGGCGCCGCAGCCCGCGGCCGCCATGGCCGAGCCGATCCCGCAGCTGGGCACGTCCCGGTTCACCGGCGAGATCGTCGAGGGACTGCGCACCGGCCGGGTGAAGGACGGCCTGGGTCCGTGGATCACCGCCGAGGACCTCGCCCGCTACCTGACCACCAAGCTCACCGCTCAGGGCGTGCCCGCCGAGCAGCTGCCGGCCACGTCGACGCTGGCCGTCACCGGCAACCACGTCATCGCCCGGTCGGCGGTGCGGGCGCTCAGCCTGCTCGACGGCGACGGCGGACGCGAGAGCAGCGGCGCGTCGGCCGGGGCCGGCAGCGCCGTCGCCGTCCCCGCCGGAGGCAGCGCGGACGCCGCCGGCGGCGCCGGTGCCGCGGGCGGTGGCCACGGCGACCAGGTGGCCGACCCCGGTTGGCGCGAGGTCATCGCCTACTACCGGGCGTGCCTGGCCGAGGCGCCGTCGCCGGAGGCGCTGCCGGTGCGCGGCGCCGAGTCCGTCGACTGGTTCCCGATGACCGACGGTGCCGAGGCGCTGATCAGCGGCGCCGAGGCCACCACGCTGGCGCCCGCCGGTGTCGACACGTTCGACTGGAAGGAGCGCGACGTCTGGTACGGGTATCCGGTCGTCACGCTGGCCGGCGCCGGCCGCCGGCACTCGGGCGACCCGCTGGCCCCGCCCACCGTCGCTCCGCTGCTGGTCCGTCGCGCCGAGGTCACCGTCGACGCCCGCGGCGCCGCCGCGTTGCGGCCCGTCGGCCCGGTGCTGCCGCACGCCGGCATCCTGCAGGCCTGCCTCGACGACCAGGAGGCGGCCAGCGTGCTGGCGGCCTGGCGGCAGAGCTGGAAGGCGGGCGACCGCGATCAGCTGCTGGTGGCCATCCGGCAACTGCTGAAGCGGCTCGGGCTGGAGGAGCTGGACCGCCTCGACCCCGCCGCGCTGGGCACCGTCGACCAGAAGACCGCCAACCGCACCGGCGTGCACAACACCGCCTGCGTGCTGTACGTCGAGTCCCGGCGGGCCGCCCAGCAGGCCGTCGCCGCCGAGCTGGCCGAGCTGGGCGAGCGGCTCCCCGACGTGCCCGGCACGGCACTGGAGTTCCTGGGCAAGCCGGTCGGGCTGCGCACGACGACCCGCTCCGCCGTCGCGCCGGTGCTGCCCGCCGAGCTGAACGAGAGCCAGCAGACGGTGCTGGCGGCGGCCATGTCGCGGCCGCTCACCGTCGTCGCGGCGCCGCCCGGCACCGGCAAGGACGACCTCCTCGTCGACGTCGTCGCCACCGCCGTCGCCGCCGGCCAGAAGGTGCTGGTCGCCTCGGCCGACGACGCCGCGCTGCAGCGGCTGGCCGACCGGTGCGCCACGCTCGCGACCGGCCTGCTGATCAAGACCGGCGACGCGCAGGCCCGGGCCGAGGAGAAGCAGATCGTCCGCGAGCTGCTCCGCTCGACCAAGGACGCGTCGGGCGGGCGCACCCGCGGTGCCGTCGCCGCCGAGCTGGCCGCCGCCCAGCTGCAGGTCCGGGCCTGGCGCGACCGGCTGGCCGAACGGAACGACCTCGAGACGCTGCTGCGCAAGACCACCGCCGCCCGGTCCGCGGCGGCCGAGCGGCTGGGTGTGCCGGTCGACGTGCTGGGCGCCGCCTGGCGCGGCGACGACGCCGGGCTGGCCGACTGGATCGACCGCGCCCGGACGCTCACCGAGACCCATCTCATGGGCGGGCTGCGCCGGCGCAACCTGGTGCTCGCGTTCGTCCGCGCCCTCGCCGACGCCGGTGCCGGCTCCGACGCCGCCCGTGGGGCACTGCTCGACCCGGCCGCGTTCGACTCCCTGCTGCTGTTCGCGCGGGCCGAGGACCGGCTGCGTGGCGACCGGCGCGAGGTGCTCGCCGTCAGCGACGACGCGCTGGACCTCGAGGGTCGCGAGCTGTCCGCGCGGGTCGCCGAGCTGTCCGCCGAGCTGCTCACGGTCGTCGTCGCCGAGCAGGCCGGCACCGCGCGCGAGCGCCTCGAGGCGCGCCGCATCGCGCTGGAGCCGGGCGGGCGGAACCGTCAGTCCAGCCACCGCGAGCTGCTCAGCCACCTCGGCGGCTGGGCGCTCACGCCGCAGGACGCCGGTCAGCTGGCGCTCGAAGCCGGCATGTTCGACCTGGTCGTCATCGACGACGCGCACCACTGCCCGGTGTCCGCCGCACTGCCGCTGCTGTTCCGTGCCCGCCGCGCGCTCGTCGTCGGCGACCCCCGGCAGCGGCTGCGCGCGCCCGGCCTCAGCGACCACCGGCTGCGCCGCGCCCGCCGCGGGGCCGGGCTCAGCGCCGGTTTCCTCTCCGAGCGGCGGCTGTCCTTCCGCGGCGACTCCGTCTTCGACGCCGCACTGCCCAACGTCGAGGAGCCGCTGCTGCTCGACGAGCACGACGGCGCGCACCCGGGCATCGCCCGCATCGTCGACGAGCACTTCTACGAGGGACGGCTGACGGTCGTCACCGACGTCGGCGCGCTGCCCCGGGCGCACGACGCCGAGACCGGCGACGCCACGCTGCTGCTCTGGGAGGACGTCACCGGCACGCCCGAACGCGGTGCCAACGGCGGGTCATGGCGCAACCAGGCCGAGATCGACCGCGTCGTGTGGGCGGTCAAAGAGCTGCGCGAGCAGCTGCCCGACGGCGCCACGATCGCCGTCGCCACGCCGTTCCGGGCCCAGGCCGAGGAGCTGCGGTCGCTGTTCCGGTTCGAGCCGGTCCCGGTGGCCTGCGTGGCCGACGACGACCCGGTCGACTGCGACGCCGTCGTGTTGTCACTGGTCGCCGGCGAGGAGATGCCCGAGCAGACGGTCCGCTGGGCGCAGGGCCAGACGGCGCTGTGGAGCGGGGCGGTCGGCCGCGCGCGGGCCCACGTCGTCACCGTCGGTCAGCACGGGTTCTGGTCGCGGCAGGCCGGGCTGCCGGCGCTGCTGTCCCGCATGTCGTCGGTCCGCTCCTTCCACGTCCGGCCGAACCCGCCGGCGCCGCTGGAGTCCGCCGTCTTCACAGATCCGCTGGTCGAGGCGCTGTGCACGCGGCTGACCGCCGCCGGCGTCGGTGAGGTCGAGCCCAATGCCGTCGTCGACGGCTACCGGGTCGACGTGCTGGTGCGGACACCGTCGGGCAGCACCGCCGTCCTGCTGGACCGCGGCTGGCCGGGCGAGGACGCCGCCCGGCACCTGCGGCTGCTGTTGCGCCGCCGGCGGCTGCTCACCGGGCTGGTGCCGGAGTCGGGGCTGCCGCCGGTGACCCGGGTGTTGCGGGTGCCGACGTGGCAGGTGCGGTCCGGCGAACCGATCGACGGTCTGCTCGACTGACCGTTTGCGGGAGGTTTGTCTACAAGTCATCCGCAGTGGGAAGGCTCGACGACACGTGCTCCGTGACGTCGAAGGGACCCCACCATGCGCCTGTTCCGCACCGCCGTCCCCGCGGCTCTGGCAGTCTTGGGACTGATGGCCGGGACCGCTCTGCCCGCTTCGTCCGCCGACCCGTCGCCCCGCGACCGGCCGCTCACCGTCATGAGTTTCAACGTCCACCACGGCGTCGGCACCGACGGCCTGCTGAACCTGCAGCGGGTCGCCGACGTCATCAAGACCGAAGGCGTCGACGTCGTCGGCCTGCAGGAGGTCGACCGCCACTGGGGCGAGCGCAGCGACTTCGTCGACCAGGCCGCCTGGCTCGCCGACGAGCTGGACATGCACGTCGTCTACGGCGCCAACCTCGACCTCGACCCGGCGCAGGCGGGGGAGCCGCGGCGGCAGTACGGCACCGCGATCCTCAGCGAGCGGCCGATCCGCGAGTGGGACAACACCTTCCTGCCCAAGTACGAAGGGCACGAGCAGCGCGGCCTGTTGCGCGCCCGCATCAACGTCCGGGGTGTCTGGGTGACGGTCTACAACACCCACCTGCAGCACAACGACGCCAACGAGCGGCTCGAGCAGGTCGCGGCCATCGAGGAACTGATGGGCGAGCCCGACGAGTCGGTCGTCCTGCTCGGCGACCTCAACGCCGTCCCGTCGTCGCCGGAGATCCGTGAACTCGTCGACGATCTCGTCGACACCTGGGAGGCCGCCGGCGTGGGCGACGGCCACACCTACCCGGCCGAGGACCCGAACGCCCGCATCGACTACGTGCTCACGTCCGGCGACGTCATCACCCGCAGCGCCGCCGTGGTCTCCACCGACGCGTCGGACCACCTGCCGGCGAAGGCGGAGGTCCTGCTGCCCGGTTCCCGCGTCGGCCTGGGCGAATAGCGAGTAGGGCACGTTTCCGAGGCGCGGATCCGCCGGGTTCGGGCAACCGGGCCGGCGGATCCGGGCACACGCGTGAGGGTGCCGATCCGCGTATCGTGACGGTATGACTCGACGGTCAGAACACGATCGATCGGTGGAGGCTGAGATGACGACCATCGTTGTGCCCGACCACCTCGTGACCGTCGAGGATTGGGATGCGCTCGAGGACATCAACCCGCGCATGCGATACGAACTGGTCGACGGGACCGTGCTCATGAGCCCGCGGCCAGTATCGGATCATCAGGACATCATCGGGGCCTTGACGCACGTCCTTCGTGAACACCGGCCGCCTGGGCACCGTGTCCTCCCCGGGGCCGAGTTGGCCATCGACTTGGGGCCCTGGCCGACAATCCGGGTGCCCGACGTTGTGGTCTGCGGGCAGGTACCACAGGGGACTCAGCGTATCCCCGCCGCGGACACCAAGCTGGTCGTGGAGGTCGTCTCGCCGGGATCGCGGCGGACCGACCGGGTCACGAAGCGGTCCGAGTACGAGGAAGCGGGGATTCCCGCGTACTGGATCATCGACCCGGCGGCTGACGACGACAGCCGGTTCGTGGCATCCGAGCTGGTGGGCGGCGCCTACAAGGAGGTCGCCCGCGGTTGCGGCGTCATCTCGCTGGAGCGGCCGTTCCCGCTGACCATCGACGTCGGCGCGCTGCTGACCTTCGACTGACGATGCGCGCCTGGCGGGTCACGACGCCCGGCCCGATGGCGAGCCGGCCGCTGACCCTCGTCGACGACGCGGTGCCCCGGCCCGGCCCCGGCGAGCTGCTGGTCCGGGTCCTCGCCTGCGGCGTCTGCCGCACCGACCTCCACGTTGCCGAGGGCGACCTGCCCGTGCACCGTCCGCACGTCGTGCCCGGCCACGAAGTGGTCGGCGAGGTGGTGGCGCTGGGCGAGCCCGCCGACGCCGCCGGCGACCCGGCGCCCGCCGATGCGGCGGCTGCGGCGACCCCGGCGGCCACAGCGACGCCGGCGCTCGCGCCGGGCGACCGCGTCGGCATCGCGTGGCTGCGCGGCACCGACGGGACCTGCGCCTACTGCCGGCGCGGCGCCGAGAACCTGTGCCCGGCCTCGACCTACACCGGCTGGGACGCCGACGGCGGGTACGCCGAGTACGCGACCGTCCCGGCCGCCTACGCCCTGGCGCTGCCGTCCGGCTACGACGACGTCGAGCTGGCGCCGTTGCTGTGCGCCGGCATCATCGGCTACCGCGCGCTGCTCCGCGCCGAACTGCCGCCCGGTGGCCGGCTGGGCGTCTACGGGTTCGGCGCCAGCGCCCACCTCGCCGCGCAGGTCGCGCTGGCCCAGGGCGCCACGGTGCACGTGCTCACCCGCAGCCCGGCCGCGCAACGGCTGGCGCTCGAGCTGGGCGCCGCCTCGGCGGGCGGCGCCGCGGACCCGCCGCCGGAACCGCTCGACGCCGCGATCCTGTTCGCCCCGGTCGGCGATCTGGTGCCGCCGGCGCTGGCCGCCCTCGACCGCGGCGGCACGCTCGCCGTCGCCGGCATCCACCTCACCGACGTCCCGCCGCTGAACTACCAGCGGCACCTGTTCCAGGAGCGGCAGCTGCGCAGCGTCACCGCCAACACCCGCGACGACGCGCGCGCGTTCCTGCGCTTCGCCGGTGAGCACCGGCTGCAGGTCACCACGACGCCGTATCCGCTGGGCCGCGCCGACGCCGCGCTCGGCGACCTCGCCGCCGACGTCGTCACCGGCGCGGCGGTACTCGTCCCCGCCCTCGGTTGAGCACCCGCTGCCGCAGCACGTCCCGGAACCAGGGGGTGTCGGGCAGCCGCGACAACAGCGGCCCGAACACGACCGTCAGCAGCACGTAGGTCGTCACCAGCGGCGCCAGCGTCGGCTCGATGCCGGCGCTCACCGCCAGCCCGGCGATGACGACGGAGAACTCGCCGCGTGGGACCAATGCCAGTCCGGCCCGCCACCGTCCGGGCTCGGCGATGCCGGCGCGCCGGGCGGCGAGCCACCCGGTGAGCACCTTCGTCGCCGTCGTGACGATCGCCAGCGCGAGGGCCGGCAGCAGCACTGGGCCGATGTCGGCCGGGTCGGTGGTCAGCCCGAAGAAGATGAAGAACACCGCCGCGAACACGTCCCGCAACGGCGTCAGCAGCTCCGAGGCGTGCTCGGCCACGGGACCGGAGATCGCGATGCCCACCAGGAACGCCCCCACCGCGGCGGACACGTTCACCTGCTCAGCGACGCCGGCGACCACCATCGTCAGCCCGAGCACGCCCAGCAGCAGCGCTTCCCGCTGCCGCGGCGAGAACAGCGTCGAGATGATGCTGCCGTGCCGCAACGCCAGGTACAGGATGACCAGCGCCGCGGTCACCGCGATCGCCAGCGTCCGCGCGCCCTCGGCCAGCCCGGCACCGATGACCAGCGTGGACAGCACCGGCAGGTAGAACGCCATCACGAGGTCCTCGATGACCAGGATGGACAGCACGACCGGCGTCTCGCGGTTGTTCAGCCGGCCGAGATCGCGCAGCACCTTCGCGATGACGCCCGACGACGACACCCAGGTCACGCCGGCCAGCGCGACGGCGGCCACCGGGCCCCAGCCGAGCAGCAGCGCGAACGCCGCACCGGGCAACGCGTTGAGCAGCGCGTCGAACAACCCGGACAGCGCCGAGCGGCGGATGTTCGTGACCAGCTCGCCGGCGGAGTACTCCAGGCCCAGCATGACCAGCAGCAGGATCACGCCGACCTCGGAGCCGACCTCGAAGAACTCCTCGCTCGCCGACAGCGGCAGCAGGCCGCCCTGCCCGAAGGCCAACCCGGCCAGTAGGTACAGCGGGATCGGCGACATCCCGATGCGGCCGGCCAGCCGGCCCAGCAGCCCCATGCCCAGCAGGAGCGCACCGATCTCGATGAGGAGGGTGGTGGTCTCCGCCATGGGGCAGGAGGTCAGTTCGCGCCGTCGGCGATGAGCCGGGCCAGTGCGTCGAGGCCCTCGCGGGTGCCCACCGCGACCAGGAGGTCGCCGGTCTGCAGCGGCGCCTCCGGCCCCGGCGACGGCACGACGCCGCCGTCGCGGAGCAGGGCGACGATCGACGCGCCGGTGCGGGTGCGTGCCCGGGTGTCGCCCAGCGCGCGGCCGACGAACGGTGACGCGGCGCCGACGGCGATCTGCTCGGTGTAGAGCCCGGCGGTGTGGTCGCGCAGCGCCGCGAGCTGGCCGAGCATGACCGACGCGCCGAGCAGCTCGGCCAGCGCCTCGGCCTCGTCGTCGGTGAGCGTGATCGGGTCGCGGCAGGAGTCGGGGTCGTCGACGTCGAACACGGCCAGGGTGCGCTCGCCGGAACGTTGTGTCAGGACGCTGACCCGGCGGCCGGTCTGCGTCAGCACGTCGTGCCGTACCCCGATGCCGGGCAGGTCGACCTGCTCGATGCGCACTGCCACGCCTTCGACATTACCTCCGGGCGCCGCCCGGCCTCACCGGGCGTCCAGCGCCCTGAGCATCCGCTGCAGCGCGACCTGCCGGTACGAGCCGTCCAGCAGCTCGCCGACCTCGGTCCAGTCGACCTCGGCGGCGGTGAAGTCGAGCGACAACCAGCCACTGGGACCGTAGTAGGCGGGGACGTAGAAACGCGGGTCCTGCAGCAGCGCCGGGCGGTCGGCCGCGTCGGGCTTGAAGATCACCGCGAACGGGTGCGCGTCGTTGCCCTCGAAGACGGCGAACATCTTCTTCCCCGCGCGGAAGGTCGGCCGCCCCCACGCCTCCACCTCGGCCGCCTCGGGGAACCGGAGACAAGCGGCGCGCAGCTCGGCGAGGTACGGGTCGTCGTCGCTGTACATCCGCGGGTGCGCCACGCGTTTCAGCGTAGCGGCGTCCGATTCCTTCAAGACGGCTGCGCGCGAAGGCTCGTAGCGTCGTCCCCATGACACAGCCACGCTTCAACGCCATCGGATTCGCGGTCGCCGACATGGCCCGCTCGCTGGAGTTCTACCGCACTCTCGGCCTCGACGTTCCCGACGGCGCCGAGTCCGCGCCGCACGCCGAGATCCCGCTCGTTCCCGGGGTGAAGCTGATGCTCGACACCCACGCGAGCATCGCCGCGTTCGATCCCGGCTTCACGCCGGAGACCGGCGGCCACGGCAGCCTCGCCTTCGAATGCGCCGAGCCGGCGGACGTCGACGCGGCGTACGAGCGGATGATCGCCGCCGGCGCCAAGAGTCATCTCGCTCCGTGGGACGCGTTCTGGGGCCAGCGGTATGCCGTGGTCCAGGACCCCGACGGCAACGGCGTCGACTTCTACGCCGCGCTCCCGGGCGCTACGCCACCAGGGTCGTGAGCGTGACGCCGGTCAGTGAGCGCACCTCGCGGGACAGGTGCGCCTGATCGGCGTAGCCGGCCGCGAAGGCGGCGTCGGCCGCCGGAGTGCCGGACCGGCCCAGCTCGAGCGCGCGGTTGAGCCGCAGGACGCGGGCCAGCGTCTTCGGCCCGTACCCGAACGCGTCGAGGCTGCGCCGGTGCAGCTGCCGCGCGCTCAGTCCGACTTCGCGTGCGACGGCGCCGACGGCGGCGCCCTGGCTCAGCCGCCACGCCACCCGCTCGACCACCGGGTCGGCAGGCGGCGCCTCGCCGAGCCGTCGCTCGGCGACGCTCTCGAGCAGCGTGCCCGGGTCGGTCGCCTCGGCCAGCCGCTCGGCCAGCCGGCGCACGTCGGCGCCGGGCCACAGGGTGTCGAGCGGCACCCGCTGGTCGCGCAGCTCGTGGGCAGGCAGGCCGAGCACCCGCGGGCCGACCCCGGCGGCGAACCGGAGCCCGACGAACGGCGTGCCGGGCCGCCACGACGCGAGGTGCGCCACGGTGTCGGGGCCGGCGACGACCAACCGGTCGCTGGACCACAGCAGGTCGAGGCAGCCGTCGGGCAGCACCCGGTGCTCCTCGGCCGTCGCCACCGTCGACGACCAGACCACCGCGTGCGCGATGGTGGACGGTCGCTCGCGGTACATGCCTTCACTGTGCCACTCGGCACCGACAGGCGCCGCCGTGTCGCCGGCCGCATCGCCGGCCCCCCGGACCGTCAGCCGAAGGCGGCGCGGTACTCGCGCGGCGTCATCGCCTTGAGCTCGCGGAAGCGCCGATTGAAGTTCGAGAGGTTGCCGAATCCGCACGACGCGGCGATGTCGGCGACGGCGCGGTCGCTCTCGGTGAGCAGCCGGCAGGCGGCGCCGACGCGCAGTTCGGCGAGGTACGCGGTGAACGTACGGCCGGTCGCCCGGCGGAAGAACCGGCTGAAGGCGGCCGGCGACAGGTGCGCGACGGCGGCGACGTCGCCGAGGTCGATCGGCTCGCCGTACCGCGCGTGCAGATACCCGAACACGTCGTCCATCCGGCGGCGGCCGTCCGGCCGGGCCGGCGACCGGTAGCCGGGGCTGGCCAGCGGCCGCCCCCGCGCGCCGTCGGCCAGCCGGACCAGGACGTCCAGCAGGCCGAGCGTGCCCGCGGGGCCGGTCTCCTCCGTCAGCTCGACCAGCCGCCGGACCATCGGTGCCGGCACCGCCAGCTCCAGCCCGCGCCCGGCCTCGGCCAGCAGCCCGGCGACCGCCGCGAACTCCGGCACGTCGAACAACCCCGGGCCGAGGAAATCCGGCCGGAAGTGGATGACGACCGCCTCGTTGTGGCCCTGCGTCGCCGACACGAACGCGTGCGGTACGCCGGGGCCGAGCAGGGTGAGCCGGCCGGGGACGTACGGCTCGATGCTGTCGCCCGCGTACCGCGTCCCGGTGCCCGCCGTGATCAGCGTCAGCTCGATCTCCGGGTGGAGGTGCCAGCTGAACCGGAAGGCGGGGCTGCGGAACAGGTGGCGCTTCCAGGACAGGCCGCCCGTGGTGCCGATGTGCTCCAGGGCGGGCCGCATGGGGCGACGATACGGTGCGCGCGTGATCGATCGGATCGACGGCCTGAAACGGCCGCGAGAGTACCGGAAACCGTCATCGTCGGCGTGGCGGCGCCGGGTGCGCGGCCAGCAGCATGGACGTGGGCGCCCACCCGAGACCCGCTCTCTCCCGGAGGACCCGATGACCACCACGTCGACCGCTCTCGACACGCCCTACGACCTCACGCCCGACCGGATCGCCGCCTTCGACCGCGACGGCTTCGTCCACCTCCCCGGCGTGCTCGCCCCGGACGTCGTCCGGCACTACGAGCCGGAGATCACCGAGAAGGTGATCGAGCTGAACACCATGCACCTGCCGATGGCCGAGCGCTCGACGTACAACAAGGCGTTCCTGCAGGTCGGAAATCTATGGAAGCACAGTGAGCTCGTGCGGGAGCTGGTGTTCTCGCGCCGGCTGGCCGAGATCGCCGCCGCCCTCCTCGGCGTCGAAGGGGTGCGGCTCTACCACGACCAGGCCCTGTACAAGGAACCCGGCGGCGGCATCACCCCGTGGCACGCCGACCAGTACTACTGGCCGTTCGCGTCGGACCGGTGCTGCACGATCTGGCTGCCGCTGCAGGACACCCCGCTGGAGATGGGCCCGCTGTCGTTCGCCGCCGGCAGCCATCGGTTCGAGCACGGCCGCGACCTGCCGATCAGCGACGAGTCCGAGGCGGCGCTGCAGGTGGCGCTGGCCGAGCAGGGTCTGCCCGTGTTCAACGAACCGTTCGCCCTCGGCGACGCCAGTTGCCACCTCGGCTGGACCTTCCACCACGCCGGCCCCAACGTCGCCGCCGACCCCCGTCGCGTGATGACCGTCATCTACATCGACGCCGACATGGTGGCGGCCGAGCCGGTCAACGACCACCAGGCCGGCAACCTCGCGGCCACGCTGCCGGGGATCGAGCCGGGCGAGGTGGCGGCCAGCCCGCTGAACCCGGTGCTGTACCGGCGCTGACGCCACGGGGCGCGGGCCGCAGGTCGCGGGCTGCGGGTGCGGGTCGCCGGGCCCACGGTGTGAGCTGCGGGCGTGGGCCGCCCCACGGTGCGGCCGAGCGCTCGGCGCCTGCGCTGCTCCATGATCAACGGACGGCGAGCCGGCGGCGGCGTCGCGGCAGGGCGTCAGGACATCAGCGAGTTCAGTTCTCCGTAGGCGAGCCCTCCCTCCAGCGACGTGTACGTCCCGTCCTCGAACAGTTCCCGTGCGGCCCGCTGCGCGACCCCGTACGCGGCGGCCGCGACGGAGGAGCCGAGGCTGATGCGGGCAACACCGGCGGCGGCGAGGTCGGCGACCGGCGGAGCGCTGGGCCCGGCGAGGACGTTGAGCGGTCCGGCGATCTCCGCGGCCAGGCGGGTCACCGTGGGGACGTCGACGACGCCGGGGACGAAGATCCCGGAGGCGCCGGCCGCCAGGTAGGCCCGCGCTCGCGCGATGGTCTCGGCGAACCGGCCGGCCGGGTCGCCGACGGCGCGCAGATAGGTGTCGACGCGGGCGTTGAGGTAGAAGGGCACGCCTGCGGAGACGGCGGCCGCGCGGGCCGCGGCCAGCCGGCCGGCTTGGTCGCCGGGGTCGCGCAGGGCACTCGGGTCGTCGGGGTGGACGTCCTCGATGTTGGCCCCGACGGCACCCGCGGCGAGCACGCCCTCGATGGTGACGCCGACGTCGGCGGGCGTGGCGCCGAAGCCGCTCTCGACGTCGGCGGTGACGGGGACACCGACGGCGTCGACGACGCGGCGGGTGAGCGCCAGCACGCTGTCGCGGTCGATGTGGTCGCCGTCGGCCGTGCCGAGGGCCCACGCCACTCCGGCGCTGGTGGTGGCCACCGCCGCCGCGCCGGCGGCCTCGACCAGCCGGGCACTGAGCGGATCCCAGGCGTTCGGCAGCAACACCGGGGACCCAGGCCGGTGCAGCGAGCCGAACAGCTCGGCGGTGTCGCGAAGAGTCGTCATGT
Source organism: Jiangella endophytica (assembly GCF_003427025.1). GTDB lineage: Bacteria > Actinomycetota > Actinomycetes > Jiangellales > Jiangellaceae > Jiangella > Jiangella endophytica. Next base: position 192,793 of record NZ_QVAI01000014.1, on the reverse strand, counting down.
CCGCAGTGAACCACCCGGGTCCGACAAAGTCTGGCGGCTTTCCGCCGCCGAGACCCTGCGCCCCTCGGCCGGCCCTCCGGCCGACCGTCCTGCCCGGCGGACGCTCCGACCCCGGCAGGCCCCGCCTACGTCGACGTCGACCCGGCGGCCGCCACCGCCGCCCGCTGCCGCTCCAACGCGGCCGCCAGCCGGGCGGTGTCCTCCAGTACGTAGTCGTCCACCATGCGACCCCAGCGGATCCGGACCCACTGCACGCCCTCGTTGGTGTAGGCGCTGCCGTCGGCGAGCGTGGCGCTGACCGCGAGCCGCACCACCACGGTCGTGTTCCACGGCCAGCCCTTGACGACGATCTCGGTCGGGCGCAGCCGCAGACCGGGCAGCGTCTCCGCCGCCTGGGCGAACCAGCGGGCGAACTCGTCGCGCCCGCGCAGGTCCGCGCCGAACGTGGAGTCGCCGACGAAGCGGAACCGCAGGTCGGGTGCGGCCTGGGCGACGGCGAGCCGGAAGTCGCCGGTCTCGGCGATGCGGTCCCAGAGCCGGCGGACCTTGGCCCGGACGATCGTGTGATACACGACAGAACCTCCTCACTTGCGATATGCAAGTAACCATAGAAGCCATGACTTGCGAACCGCAAGCGACTACGCTCCAGGACGTGGACAGAGACCGGTTCGCCTCCATCGCCTGCTCGATCGCCCGCACGTCGGGCATCGTCGGCGATCCGTGGACGCTGCTCGTGCTGCGCGACCTCTTCCTCGGCCTGACCCGTTACGACGAGCTGCGCCGCGACCTCGGCGTCGCCACGAACGTGCTGGCCGACCGTCTCGACCGGCTGGTCGACGCCGGGCTGGTGGTCCGCGCGGTCTATCAGCGGGCGCCGGTGCGGCACGAGTACCGCCTGACCGACGCCGGCCGCGACCTGTACGGCGTCGTCGTGGCGCTCATGGCGTGGGGCGACCGTCACCTCGCGCCCGACGGCCCGCCGATGCTGCTGGTGCACGACACCTGCGGCCAGCCGACCACCCCCGTCGTCGCCTGCGACGCGTGCGGCGGCGAGCTGACGGACGACGTGGTCAGCGTGCGGCCGGGGCCGGGCGGACGACATGCGCCGGGAACAGCCGTCGTCGCCGAGCGATTGACCGGTAGCGTGGCGGGGTGACCGAGCAGCCATTCGTCATCGTCGGCGGCGGACTCGCCGGGGCCAAGGGCGCTGAGGCGCTCCGCGAGCAGGGCTACGACGGCCCGCTGGTGCTCATCGGCGACGAACCGGACCGCCCGTACGAGCGCCCGCCGCTGTCGAAGGGGTACCTCCTCGGCAACGACGAACGCGACAGCGCGTTCGTCCACGACGCGGCCTGGTACGCCGAGCACGACGTCGAGCTGCGGCTCGGCACCACCGTGGTCGAGATCGATCCCCGCACGCACACCGTCGTCCAGGATGACGGCGGCACCGTGGGCTACGCGAAGCTGCTGCTGGCCACCGGCTCCAGCCCACGCCGTCTGACCATCCCGGGCGCCGATGCGGCCGGCGTGCACTACCTGCGCCGGTTGCCCGACTCCGACGCCATCAAGTCGACGCTCGCGTCGGTCCAGAGGCTGCTCGTGGTCGGCGGCGGCTGGATCGGCCTCGAGGTCACCGCGGCCGCCCGCACGGCCGGCGTCGAGGTCACCATCGTCGAGGCGCAGGAGCTGCCGCTGCTCGGCCCGCTGGGTCCGGAGCTGGCCCGCGTCTTCGCCGACCTGCACGTCGAGCACGGCGTCACGCTGCGCACCGGGGTGGGCATCGAGCGGTTCACGGTCGACGACGAGCGCGTCAGCGGCGCGGTCCTCGCCGACGGCAGCCGCGTCGAGGCCGACGCCGTCGTCGTCGGGGTGGGTGCGGTCCCGAACCTCCAGCTGGCCGCGGCGGCCGGGCTGCGCGTGCACTCGGGGGTCGTCACCGACGCCCGGCTGCAGAGCAGCGACCCGGACATCGTCGTCGCCGGCGACATCGCGGAGGCCGACCACCCGCTGCTCGGCCCGGGCATCCGGGTCGAGCACTGGGCCAACGCGCTCAACCAGCCGGCGGTGGCGGCGTCGACGATGCTCAGCGGCGACGCCGTCTACGACGAGCTGCCGTACTTCTTCACCGATCAGTACGACCTCGGCATGGAGTTCCACGGCCTGGTCACGCCGGACAACTACGACGACGTCGTCTACCGCGGCGACGTCGCGGGGCGCGAGTTCGTCGCGTTCTGGCTGCGCGACGGCCGCGTCGTCGCCGGCATGAACGTCAACGTCTGGGACGTCGGCGAGCCGATCAAGGCCCTGATCCGGTCCAGCGAGCCGGTCGACGTCGCCCGGCTCACCGATACCGCCGTGCCACTCGAGCAGGTCTCGGGGTCGTAGCCGGAGTCGTCGTGCACGACACCACCGCCCGCCGGCTGTCCCGCCTGCACATCGCCCTCTACCGGTCCAGCCGCGGCGTGCTGGGCCGGCGGCTCGTGCGCAACGACATGTTGCTGCTCACCACCACGGGCTCGCGGACGGGGCGGCGGCACACCGTCCCGCTGCTCTATCTGCACGACGACGAGCGCCTGGTGGTCATCGCCTCGTGGGGCGGCCGGCCGCGGCATCCGCAGTGGTACACGAACCTCGTCGCGCACCCCGAGGTGACCGTGCAGGTGCGCGGCCGTCGGTGGCGAGCCCGGGCGCGGACGGCCGGCCCGGACGAGCGTGCGCTCTGGTGGCCGCGCGTCCTGGCCACGTACAAGGGCTACCGGGTCTACGAGTCCAACACCGACCGCGTCATCCCCGTCGTGTTCCTGGAGCCGCCCTCTCCGTGACCATGGGAGGGTGGAGTTATGGACCGCTCGTTCGTGGTGACCGGCGGCGGCCGCGGCGTGGGCCGGGCCGTCGTGGAACGGCTGCTCGCCACCGGCGGCACGGTCGTGGCCCTCGACCTCGACCCGACGGCGCTCGGCTGGCTGCGCGACCATCCGGCCGGCACCCGGGCGCTGGCCGTCGCCGGCAGCGCGTCCGACGACGGCGTCGCCTGGCATGCCGCCGATCTCGCCGAGTCGGCCGCGCCGCTGGCGGGCTGGGTGAACAACGCGGCGGTGTTCCGCGACGCGTCGGTGCACACGACCGACGCGGCCGAGACGTCGCGGCTCATCGCGCTCAACCTCGACCCCGTCGTGGTGGGCAGCACCACCGCGGTGCGCCGCTTCCTCGCCCACGGGCAGGGCGGCGCCATCGTCAACGTGTCGTCGCACCAGGCGCAGCGTGCGGTCCCCGGCTCGCTGCCTTACGCCACGGCCAAAGCGGCGATCGAAGGGCTGACGAGGGCGCTGGCGGTCGAGTACGGCGGCCGCGGCATCCGCGCCAACGCCGTCGCGCTGGGGTCCGTCGCCACCGAGCGCTACGACACGTTCCTCGCCGGGCTCTCGCCGTCGGCGGCCGCCGAGGTCGAGGCGCAGTTGCGCCAGTTGCACCCCATCGGGCGGGTCGGTCGCGTCGACGAGGTCGCCGCCGTCGTCGCGCACCTGCTCTCCGACGACGCCTCGTTCGTCAACGGCGCCACCGTGCCGGTCGACGGCGGGCGCGCGGCGCTGGGCCTGGACCCGGAGGCCCCGGCGTAACTAGAGGTCGGCGGGGTCCATCACCCGGCGCACCTCGACGAGGTCGTGCGCGGCCTCCGGGATGCGCGCCGCGATCTGCGTCGCCCGCTCCACGTTCGCGCAGTCGACCAGGTAGTAGCCGGCCAGCACCTCTTTGGCCTCGGTGAACGGGCCGTCGGTGACCGCCGGTACGCCGTCGCGCACCCGCACCGTCCGGGCCGCCTCGACGGTCAGCCCGGACGACGCGACGTACTCGCCGGACGCGACGAGCTGCTCGGTCAGCTCGCGGTGCGCGCGCATGACGTCCTCGTTGACCTTGGAGCCGGTGTAGATGCGCTGCCAGGTCTCGTCGTTCCCGTAGATGAGCATCATGTACTTCACGAGCGGCAGCATAGGGTTCCTAGACTGGATCCGTGGCGCGGCCGAACAGCACGGTGGTGGTCATCGTCGGCGACGAGTCGAGCCGGGTGGTGGCCGGCCTGGACGGGCTCGCGAACGTGCGGGCGGTCGCCCGGGCCGGCGGCGACCTTGCCCGCCCGGCTGGGAGGGGCCTCGACGTCGCGGGCGGGCACCGACACTCGCCGCGAACGCCTGGTGACGATGCCGACCAGCGGGTCCGCGCGGCCGTCGCCCGGTCGCACGCCGCCTACGTCGTGCACGACGTCGACCCGCTCGCCGCCGTCGGTGCCGCCTGGGCCGGGTTCTTCGACCGGACGGCACCGGCCGGGACGCTGGAGGTCGCGGTCGAGGCGGCGCTGCGGTCGCTGCGCACCGAGGCCACCGCGCTGCCCGACTACTACGTCGTGCTCGATCCCGACGCGCTCCCGGAGACCCGGCGGCACTGGTGGTTCGGGGTGCTCGCGGGCGCCTCGCCGAACCGCGTCGTGCCGGCCGCCGCCGACGTCGCGACCGTCCGCGACGCGATCGCCGGTCTGCGCTCCGGCCGCTGGTGGCCCGATCCGCCGGACGAGTGGCTGCACGGCCTCGGCCGGGTCGTCCCCGACCGCGCCGTCCTGTCCGGCGGCTGACCGCACCTTCCTCGGCAACAGCAGCAGAAGGTGGCCGCGATCGTATTGACAAATTGAACTGTCAATTCGACGATGGCGGCATGACCGCGATCACCTACCTCGAAGAGCCCGGTGAGGTGCGGGTCGCGCTCGCCCCGCCGCGGCGCGAGTTGCTGACCAGGCTGCGCGAGCCGGCGTCGGCCACCCAGCTGGCCGCGGAGCTCGGGCTGCCGCGGCAGCGGGTCAACTACCACCTGCGCGTGCTCGAGGCGGCCGGGCTGGTCGAGCTGGTCGAGGAGCGCAGGCGACGTGGCTGCGTCGAGCGGATCCTGCGGGCCAAGCCGGGTGCGGTCCTCGTCGATCCCGCCGTCATGGCCGTCGACGGCGAACGGGGCCGCTTCACCCGGTTGCGGGACCAGTACGCGGCCGAACACCTGGTCGGTGTCGCGGCCGACACGGTCCGCGACGTCGCGCGCATGCAGGCGCGGGCCGACGAGTCCGGCAAGCGACTGCTCACCTTCACCATCGAGGCCGAGGTCCGCTTCGGCGAGCCCGGCGACGTGCACGCCTTCACCGACGAGCTGACCGAGGCGGTCCGTCACGCCGTCGCCCGGTTCGACGCCGAGGGTGGCCGCCCCTACCGACTGGTCGCGGGCGGCTACCCGGCGCCGGCGGCACAGACCCCAGAGGAGACCGAGTCATGAACGACCACGAGCGCCCCGTCATCCAGGTGACCATCGCCGCGCCCGTCGACGACGTGTGGCGCGCGCTGCGCGAGAAGGACCGCATCAGGCACTGGCACGGCTGGGACGCGCCGAGCCTGGACGAGGAGATCGACCTCATCTACTTCCAGAGCTTCACCGAGGACGCGCCGGCCCGCACGCTCGGCGTGCAGGAGGGCGACAACATCGTCGTCGAAGCGGTCGGCGACGGCACGCGGGTCACGTTGACCAGGGCGCCGCGTGGCGTCAGCCCCGAGTGGGACGCCTACTACGACGACATCACCGAGGGCTGGACGACGTTCCTGCAGCAGCTGCGCTTCTACCTGGAGCGCCAGCCGGACGCGCCGCGGCGCACCGCGTTCTTCGCCGGGACGGTCGCCGGTGCGCCGGAGCTCTTCGGTGAGCTCGGCCTCGACGACATCGCGGCGATGCCGGCCGGGTCGGCGTACCGCGCGACGCTCGTCGGCCAGGACGTCGCCGGTGTGGTGTGGTTCCGGTCGGCCAACCAGCTCGGGCTCACCGTCGACGGGTGGGGCGAGGGGCTGCTCGTCGTCGCGTTCGTGCCGCCCGGCGCCGAGAAGCCGAACGGCTCGGCCATGGCCGTGCTCAGCACGTTCGGCCTCGACGACGCCGCGTACGCCGGCCTGGACGAGCGGTGGTCGGCGTGGTGGGGCCGGCGTTACCCGGCGTCGGACGAGCCGATGCCCGGTGCCGAGGCCTGACGCGCCCGGTAGGCGCGCACCTTGGCGATGCTGCCGCACGACCGGCCGTCCGGGCCGCCGGCGCTCATGAGGCACCAGCGCTTGCTGGCGTTGCGGGTGTGGTCGTAGAACGCCCAGCGGCAGTCGGGGCAGGTCTTGAGCCGTCGCCAGGTCCCGTCGCCGACGGCGGTCACGACGGCGACCAGCAGGTCGCCGGCGGTGCCGCCGTCGTGCCGGAATCGCAGGGACCCGCCGCTGACGCGCGGCCGCACGCCCGTCCGCTCGATCCACGCGGTGACGACGGCGTCCGGATCGGCCTTGCCCTCGACGGCCGAGCGGAGCTCGTCGCGCAGCCACCGGACGCCCGCGTGATCGGCGGGCGGGACGGCGTGCGCGGCGGCCCAGGCGTCGAAGCGATCGTCGGGCTGCCGGGTGTCGTTGGGGATCAGCCAGCTGTTCAGCAGCTCGCGGACGGCCTCGAGCGCGCCGGGCGCTTCCTGCGCGACGCTAACCATTCAACTAGTTTACCGGTTGCGTCGAGTGGCTGGACGCTGTTAACTGGCGTTCATGATGACCGGTAACCTGGAGCGAGAGCTGATGTGGTCGGCGCTGGCCTGGCCGGCCACCGAGCACCTGGTGCTTCGCGCCGACGACGACGGGGTGCGCGCCGACGGCGTGATCGTCGCGCTGGACGGGCGGCCGACCCGGCTGGCGTACGCGATCGAGGCCGGCCCGGACTGGACGGTGCGGCGGCTGACGCTGGCCTCGTACGGTGAGCCCGGCCTGGTGCTGGACCACCGCGCGGACGGCCGCTGGTTCGACGGCGACGGCGCCGAGCGGGCCGATCTCGCCGGCTGCGTCGACGTCGACATCGCGCTGACGCCGTTCACCAACACGCTGCCGATCCGCCGGCTGGGGTTGGCGGCAGGGGAGTCGGCCGACCTGCGGATCGTCTATGTGCAGGTCGACAAGGGGCTGACGGCGGACGCGGTGGACCAGCGGTACGAGCGGCTGGGCCCGGACGTCTACCGGTACTCGTCCGGCGACTTCTCCGCCGACCTGACGGTGGACGACGACGGGCTGGTCACCGACTACCCGGGGCTGTGGCGGCGGCTGGCCTGACCGGCGCCGCGGCTGGGCGGTGGTGGGGCCCGGACGTGGCCGGCGCCGCGGCTGCGGCGGGACGGCGTTCCTGGCCGGTCGGGCGTCAGGGGGTGCGGGGCGGGCCGGCCGGTGGGTAGGCGTGCTGCGGCGGCACCGTGCGCCCGGCGGCGAACTGCGTGTCGAACCGGTCGCGGCCGACGACCGTGGCCGCCGCGGCGGCGATGCGGTCGACGTCGCCGCGTTCGGCCGGCGGCAATGGCACACCCGACCCTTCGCGGGCGGCCGCCGCCGCGCCGAGCAGCCGTGCCGCACCGGCACCGTCGCCCGTCGACGCGTGGACTCCGGCGAGGCCCTCCAGCGCCAGTGCGACGGCACGCGGGTCACCGGCCGACCGCGCCGCCGCGAGGCCGTCCAGGTGCAGCACCCGCGCGGCGTCGGCGTCGCCGCGCAGTTCGGCGACGAAGCCCAGCTCGGCCAGGATGAGCGCCGCGCCCATGTCGCCGTCGACGTCGAGGCACCAGTCCAGCCAGGCGCGCAGGTGCCGTTCGGCGTCGTCCAGCCGGCCCTGCCGCCGGGCCGACAACGCGAGCCCGATCTCGGCGAACTGCTCGCCCCGCCGGTGCGCGTGCCGGGCGGCGAGCAGCCTGGCCTGCTCGTGCAGGTCGTCGGCGGCCGCGAGGTCGCCGCGCAGCAGGGCGATCCGGCCGAGGCCGGCCAGCTGTGCGGACAGGTCGGTCGCCAGGCCCAGCTCGGTCGCGATGCGCACGCCCTCCTCGTGCAGGACGGCGGCGCGTTCGTAGTCGCCGCGGATCTCGGCGCGGCCGGCCAGGGTGTCGGTGACCCGGAGCTGTCCCCAGCGGTCGCCCAGCTCACGGAAGAGCGCGGCCGCCTCCTCGGCCGACCGCAGCCCGGCGTCCGCGGAGCCGAGCGGGCGGGCGAGATCGGCGCGCAGACTGAGCGCGGCCGCCGTCCCCCAGCGGTCGCCGAGCCGGCGGAACGTCGTCAGCGCCGCCGCCACCCGCCGGACGTGCACGGACAGGTCACCGACGCCGGCCAGCCCGAGGCTGAGGAACCACCGTGCCCAGGCCAGCCCGGCATCGTCGCCGTCGAACCCGGACAGGACGGCGTCGGCGTGCGTGGCCATGGCCGGATCGTCGCCGAGCTGGACGGCGAACCCGGCCGCCCAGACGTCCACCCGCGCCCGCAACCCGGCCGGGGCGGCGCCGTCGACGGCGAGCGCGGCAGCGGCCGAACGCCGTCCCTCGCTCAGCCGGCCGCGCAGGAACCAGTACCACCCCAGCGCGTCGACCAGCCGCAACGCCGGCTCCGCGGCACCGGCCCGCACGGCGTCGTCGAGCACAGCGCGCAGGTTGGCCGACTCCGTGTCCAGGACGTCCAGCCAGTACCGCTGATCCGGGCCGCGCAGCCCGGCGTCGGCGCGGGTCGCGAGCGTCAGGAGGTGGTCGCGGTGCCGCCGCCGGACGGCGTCCAGCTCGCCCGCCGCGCTCAGCCGCTCGCCCGCGTACGCGGCGACGGACTCCAGCAGCCGGTAGCGCGGCCCGGCCGGTGACGGCACGACGGTGAGCAGCGACCGGTCCACCAGCTGGCTCAGTAGTCCGGCGACGGCCGTCGGTCGTACGTCGTCGCCGGCGGCGGCGATCGTTTCGGCCCCGGTGAGGTCGCACCCGTCGGCGGGAACCGCGAGCCGGCGCAGCACCGTCCGTTCCGGCTCGGTGAGCAGTTCCCAGCTCCAGTCGATCACCGCTCGCAGCGTCCGCTGCCGCTCCGGCCCGCCGCGATGCGCGGCGAGCAGCTCGAACCGGTGGTCCAGCCGGGCCAGCAGATCGCGCTCGCCGAGGGCCCGGACGCGGGTCGCGGCCAGCTCCAGCGCCAGCGGCAGGCCGTCCAGCCGCCGGCAGATCTCGGCGACGGTGCCGCGGTCCAGCTCGTGGCCGGGCGCGGCGGCCGCGGCCCGGGCCAGGAAGAGCTCGGCGGCGTCGGTGGAGGGGTCCAGCGGCGCGACGGGCAGGACGACCTCGCCGGGCAGGCCGAGCGGGAGCTGGCTGGTGGCGAGGACGCGGATCGCGGGGGCGGCGCGCAGCAGCCGTGCGGCGACCTCGGCGGCGGCGTCGCCCAGGTGCTCGCAGTTGTCCAGCACCAGGAGCAGCTCGCGCGTGTGCAATGCCGCGGCCAGCCGGGTGACGGGGTCGGGTCCGGCATCGGCGCGCACCTGGAGGACGCCGGCGATCGACTCCGCGATGGCGTCCCACGCCGCCGCTCCGTCCGGTGCGCCGTCCGTCCGGCCGGCCGGACGCAGGCCGGCCAGCTCGACCAGCCAGGCGCCGTCGCGCAGCCCCGTCCGGCCGGCGACCTCGACGCCGAGCCGGGTCTTGCCGACCCCGCCCGGGCCGGTCAACGTCACCAGCCGGTGTTGCGCGAGCGTCCGGGCGGCGTCCTCGATCGCCGCCGCTCGTCCGACCAGGGGCGTGAGCGGTGCCGGCAGGTTGCCCGCGGACGACGTGCGGCGGTGCGGCCGGGCACGGGTCAGGTCGGGGTCCTGGGCGAGGACCGCGGCCTGCAGCCGCAGCAGCTCCGGCGACGGGTCCACCCCGAGCTCGTCGGCCAGCCGCTCACGCAGGTCGGCCAGGCTCGCCAGTGCGTCGACCTGCCGGCCCGCGCCGTAGAGCGCTCGCACCTGCGCCGCCCGGAGCCGTTCGCGTAGCGGCTCCGCACCCACCCACCGCACCAGCTCGCCGGCCAACGCGCCGTATGCCGCCGCATCGCCGGCCACCTCCAAACGCGCCTCGGCCCACTCCTCGACCGTCACCAGCCGGAGTTCCTCCAGTTGCCGGATCGCCGGCGCCAGTGCCCCCGCGTCGGCGACCTCGGCGAACGCCGGTCCGCGCCAGAGTTCCAGCGCCGTACCGAGCAGTGCCGAGCGTGCGCCGGGATCGTCGTGCGCCCGGGCCCGTCCGACCAGCGCCGCGAACCGTCCCGCGTCGACGTCCTCGGCGGGCGCGTGCAGCTGGTAGCCCGCGGGCCGGTACGTCACCAGTCCGGCGCCGATCGTCCGCCGCAGCAGCGACACCTTGGTCTGCAGCGCGCCGAGCGGGCGGGCCGGCGGTGCGTCCGCCCACAACGCGTCGACGAGGCGGTCGGCGGAGACGGCGCGGCCACGGTGCGCCAGCAGGACCGCGAGCAGCAGCCGGATCTTCGCCTCCGGGACCCGCACCGGGACGCCGTCGGCCGTGGTGACCTCCAGCGGCCCGAGCACCCCGAAACGCACGTCCCCACGCTAGCCGAGCAGCTCGGGAGGCGACCGTGAGCGTTTCGAAAGCGGCCGCACGCAGGCTCGGCGGGACCGAACCACGAAAGGACGTCATCATGACCGACCGTCATCCCGTCACCGTCGTCGGCCTCGGCGCGATGGGCCGCGAGATCGCCCGTGTGCTGCTGGAGGCCGGCCACCCGGTCACGGTGTGGAACCGCACGCCGTCGCGTACCGACGACCTGGTCGCCAGGGGCGCGACTCGCGCGGCCACCGTCGCGCAGGCCGTCACCAGCAGTCCGTTGGTGCTGGTCTGCGTGCTCGACTATGCCGCGACCCGTGAGCTGCTGGAGCCGGTCGCCACGGAGCTGGCCGGGCGCACGGTCGTCCAGCTCACGACCGGCACACCACGGCAGGCCCGGGAGCTCGCCGTGTGGGCAGCCGGGCAGGGCATCGACTACGTCGACAGCGGCATGATGGCCACGCCGCCGATGATCGGCACCGAGTCGTCGGCGTTCCTGTACAGCGGCGACGAGGCGGCGTTCCAGCGGTACCGGCCGACGCTGGACCTGCTCGGCACCAGCCGCTGGTTCGGCGCCGACGCCGGGCTGGCCTCGCTCTACGACCTCGCGCTGCTGAGCGGCATGTACACGATGTTCGCCGGCTTCCTGCACGGAGCGGCGATGGTCGGGACGGCCGGCGTGACCGCCGCCGAGTTCGCCGAGTCGGCGGGGGACTGGCTGAGGGCCATGACCGGCTCGCTGACGTACGCGGCCGCATTCGTCGACAGTGGCGACTACACCACCGACGTGCAGGACGTCGTGTTCAACAAGTCCGCGCTGGACGTGATCGTCACGGCCAGCATCGAGCAGGGCGTCGCACCGGACATCGTCGCGCCGATCCAGGGGCTGCTCGCGCGGCAGTTGGCGGAGGGACACGGGAAGAAGTCGTTCGACCGGATCATCGAGAGCATCCGGTCCCGTCCGGCCTGACAGCGGCGCAGTCGGCCCCTGTCCAACCCGGGTCCTGCGGGTCTATGTTGATCACATGTGCAGCTGGGACGACGTCAGCCGCATCGCGACGGCGTTGCCGGAGTCGACCGAGCAGACCGGTCGCGACGGTCTGCGCAGCTGGCGGGTGCGCGACAAGTCGTTCGTCTGGGAGCGGCCGCTGCGCAAGGGCGACATCGCCGCCCTGGGTGACGCCGCTCCGGCCGGGCCGATTCTCGGGGCGTGGGTGCCCGATCTCGGTGCGAAGGAGGCGATCCTCGCCGACGATCCGGAGGTCTTCTTCACCACGCCGCACTTCGACGGGTACTCAGCGGTGCTGGTGCGGTTGGAGCGCATCGACGAGCCGGAGCTGGTCGAGCTGGTGGTCGAGGCCTGGCTGGACCGCGCGCCGAAGAAGGTCGCCCAGGCCTACCTGGACGACGCGCGCTGACGGCGGTGTCGCGGCCGGGCCGGTGATCAGCCCTCCGGCCGCTCCCGGATGCCGTCCAGCGCCATGGTCAGGACCCGCTCCAGCTGGGCGGGATCGGCGAACGGGTACATCGTGACGCCGCCGACCAGCCGCAGCACATCGTCGAACGAGGCATCCGGGCGGGCGTCGCCGGACTTCTGGGCGCGGCTCAGCAACGGCTGCCCGGCGGCGTCGATCGCCTTGCGGCAGGTCGCGAACACCGGGGAGTCGTGGTTGAGCGCCTCGGCGATGGCCCGCTTCGTGGCCGTGTACGTGACGAAGCGGCGCAGCCAGCCGGCCAGCGCGTCCCATGGCGGCTGGCCGGCGAGGTCGTCGGCGGTGCGGCACAACGCCTCGACCTCGTCGATGTAGACGCTCTCGAACAGGTCCTGGCGGGTGGGGAAGTGGCGGTAGAGCGTGCCGATGCCGACCCCGGCCCGGCGGGCGATGTCCTCGAGTGACGCGGAGACCCCGGCCTCGGCGAACGCCTCGCGAGCGGCGGTGAGCAGCTTCTCGTAGTTGCGGCGGGCGTCGGCGCGCTTCGGCCGCCGCGCGAAGACGTCGGACGGCGCCTCGCCGGACGCTCCGCCGCCGGGCGTGGTCGCGCCGCGGCCGGACGCTCCGCCGCCGGGCGTGGTCGCGCCGACGCCGGAGGCCGGGCCGTCCGCGTTCGTCATGCCGTCACCTCGCTCGAGCGTCTTGCAAACGGAGGCATCCCTCCGTATGGTGATACGGAGGGATCCCTCCACCTTAGTCGACCGCTTCCGCTGCGAAGCACCTCACCTGCGGCTCTCCGAGCGAAGGAAACCATCACGTCATGAAGGTCGGTCTGCAGATTCCCAACTTCACCTGGCCGAACGGCCCCGCCGCGCTGGGCGGCGAGCTGGCTGCCGTCGCCCGAACCGCCGATCAGGCCGGGTTCGAGTACGTCGCGGTCATGGACCACTTCTTCCAGATCCGCGGCGTCGGCCCGTCCGAGAACGACATGCTCGAGGCGTACACGGCGCTCGGCTTCCTGGCCGCGCACACCGAGCAGGCCAAACTGCTCACCGTCATCACCGGCATCCACTACCGCGAGCCGGGCCTGCTCGCCAAGGCCGTCACCACGCTGGACGTGCTGTCCGGCGGGCGCGCCATCCTGGGCATCGGCGCCGGCTGGAACGAGGAGGAGTCCCGCGGCCTGGGCTTCACGTTCCCGTCCACGTCCGAGCGGTTCGAGCGGCTCGAGGAGGCGCTGCGCTACCTGCTGCAGATGTGGTCCGACGACGAGGGCCCGTTCCAGGGGCGGTTCACGCAAGCCGAGCGGCTGCTGAACTCGCCGCAGTCGCTGAGCCGGCCGCACCCGCCGATCATGATCGGCGGCGGTGGCGAGAAGAAGACGCTGCGGCTGGTCGCGCAGTACGGCGACGCCTGCAACCTGTTCAACACGCCAGAGCTGCCGCGCAAGCTCGACGTCCTGCGACAGCACTGCGCCGACGTCGGCCGCGACTACGACGAGATCACCAAGACCGTCTACCACGTGCTCGACGTCGGCGAGAACGGCGAGCACACGCAGCGGCTCATCGACGAGCTCGGCCAACTGGCGGACCTCGGCGTCGAGGTCGCGGTGGGCTCCGTGCCGACGGTGCCGCGGCTGGACGCGATCGAGCGCATCGGTGCCGACGTCATCCCGCAGGTCGAGAAGCTCTGATCGTGTCGGTGCCCGCCCATAGGGTGGGACTCCCTCCCAGCCGGGCGGGGTGCGAACTCGGCCCGGCGGGATGTGAGCTCGGCTCCGCGGGGTGTGAGTTCGGCCCGGCGGGAGGTGAGCTCGGCCCACCGCGTGCGAGGTCGACCGGGCGGCTCGCGCAGCCGGGGTGTGCTCACCGCAGCCCCGGCGCCGTGCCGGCCCGGCCACCGCGCCGCTGACCACAGGCCGTGGATCACAGGCCGCGGATCACCGGGTACGGATCACAGGCCGCCGTCGCAGGTGGGTTCGCGTACACCGGCCTGGATCCACGGCAGGTTGACCTTCCGGAACGCGATGGAGCGATGCGACGTGGAGTTGCTCCCGACGTTCTCGTTCACCTCGATCAGCGCGCCGACGTGGTAGTCGGCGGTCTTGGCGATGCTGGAGTAGCCGCCCTCGCGGTAGTTCCCACCCTCGCCGGGCAGCGGGGCGTCCGAGAACGGCCGGCTGTAGCTCCACGTCGCGCCCTCGTTCTCGCTCACCCGGATCCGCATCCTCGTGCGGGTCTCGGTGCTGGCGGAGTTGACGAAGGCGAGCCGTGCGGGCGCGTCGCTGTTGTAGCGCATCGTCGACGCCTCGTTCAGTGGGTCGAGCAGACAGCTGGCCGGCCTGAACGCGGTGAACCCGGCGCCGATGCGGCCGGTCGAGACCCAGCGTCGCTTCGCCGTCTCCCAGACGCCGGAGGTGGGCCGGTCGTTGCGGTACAGCCGGCCGTCGGCCAGCTCGAGGACGGTCGACTCGCCGGTCTGCTCCATCGCCGCGCCCGACGCCGTCTCCATGACGTCGACCTGCCAGGTCCGGCCGTGGTCGTCGCTGTAGATGTTGCGGTGCTGGGCCGGGATGACCAGCCGGCCCGGATGGTCGACGGTGGTCTGGATGCCGACCCCGGGCCCGACGGCGTCCCAGTTCCAGCTGCGCCCGCCGGCCAGCGTGCGCGGCTTCAGCGTCGCCGACATGTTCACCGGGTCGGTCCAGGTGACGCCGTCGTCGGTGCTGTGCGACAGCCAGACCTGCCGGTCGTCCCACGAGTTCACCGGGTGCGACCCGACCGGCTGGTGGTTCATGAACAGCCAGATCGTGCCGGTCTCGCGATCGACGACAGCGGTCGGGTTGCCCCAGGTGCCCTGCCCGGCGCCGACGACCTCGGACAGCCGCGACCACGTGGCGCCGTTGTTGGTGGAGCGCTTGTAGAGCAGGTTGATGTTGCCGAAGTCCTGGTTGTTCGCGGCGCGGCCCTCGACGAACGCGATGAGGGTGTCCTCGGTGGTGCGGATCAGCGACGGGATGCGGAACGAGTGGTACGTGATCCCGTTGAGGACCTCGTCGCCGCCGCCGTCGAAGATGATCTTCTCGCTGTGTGACGGCGCCGCCGCGGCCGCTGCCGCGGGGCCGGCCGTGCTCGCCGCCGCCGGAGTCGGTGGCGGCGCGGCGAATGCTGCCGCGGCGACCGCGGCGGTGATCGTTCCGGTCAGGACCACGCCGCTTCGCCTCATCGCCCGCACCCTTCGTGACCGCCTCACTGACGGTCTGAAATGTACCGGGATATCGGCTTATTGGATAGGCCCGAGGAACGCGCCTCCGCTGGCGTCGACGATGTTCGCGGTGATCCAGCGCGCGTCGTCGGAGGCGAGGAACCCGACGGCGTCGGCGATCTCCTCCGGCCGCCCGATGCGACGCAGCGCCGACAGCTCGCTGAGCCGTTCGCGGAGATCCGGATCCTGCAGCGCCGCGTTGATGTTCGAGTCGGTGGCGCCCGGCGCGACGGCGTTGACGGTGATGCCGCGGGCGCCGAGCTCGTGGGCCAGGGCTCGGGTCATCACCTCGATGGCGCCCTTGCTCATGCCGTACGCGAGCTGGAACGGCGCCGCCATCCGGGCGGAGACCGACGAGACGCTGACGATGCGGCCACCGTCCGGCATGAGCTGCAGCGCCCGCTGGATGATCAGCAGCGGCGCCGTCACGTTGACGGCGAACACCTCGTCGATCTGCCGTGCTGTCACGGCTTCGATGCTGCCCTGGAACAGCGCCGCCAGGTCGCCGTAAGCGGCGTTGTTCACCAGGATGTCCAGGGGCCGTTCCCCGAGGCCCGCCGCGAGCCCGTCGAACAGCGCCCCGACGGCGTCGTCGGAGCCCAGCTTCGCTCGGACGGCGAACGCGCTGCCACCGTGCCGTTCGATCTCGGCGACGGTGTCCTTCGCCGCGTCCTCGCGCTCGCCGAAGTGCACCGCGACGGTCGCGCCGTCACCGGCCAGCCGCAGCGCGATCGCCCGGCCGATGCCCCGCGACGCGCCGGTGACCAGCGCCGTCTTCCCTGTGAGTCGTGTCATGAGGGAAGGGTCGGCGGGGTCGCTCACCGTCCGCTCACCGATCGCTGACGAGACCGTCCAGCCGCGCCAGATCCGCCGTCGCGCCGAGTTCGCGGAACAGCTCGCCTGCCGGTTCGACGGCGCCCAGCTGCTCGAGCGCGACGGCCCGGCCCCACCGGTCGCCCAGCTCGGCGAACCGCGCGTGCGCGGCGGTGAGCTCTCGCTCGGCCGCTGCCGGCTCGCCGTCCAGCGTGTGCCCGACGGCGGCGGCGACCCGCGCGAAGGCGCGCGACCACGGGTCGGCGGCGAACTCGATGCCGCCGTGCGGGCCCTCGGACATGAAGCGGATCAGCGGCAGGTACGGCGAGCGCGGCGGCCCCGGCGGAGAGAGGACCGCGGCGGGCCCGCCCGCGGCCGCGGTCGCGACGGCGAGGGCGTGCTCCTCGCGGTGGTCCGGGAGGGCGGCGGTTGCGGCCGCCAGCCGTCCCGCGACGGCGGCGCGTTCGCCGGTCTGCCCGCGCAGATGCCCGTGCCAGGTGAGGGCGGCGAGTAACCGCAGTCCCAGGACGGGATCGTGCTCGGCCGACCACCGCAGCGCCGCGGCCAGGTTGTCGTGCTCGGCGTCGAGCCGGGCCAGCCAGGTCAGCTGCTCGTGGCCGCGCAGGTGAGGTTCGGCCGCCTCGGCCAGCTCGAGGAACGTCCGCGCGTGGCGCGCGTGGATGTCGTCGGCCGCGGGGAGCCGGGCCGCGCAGAACTCGCGGACGGTGGACAGCATGCGATAGCGGTCGCCGGTCCGCTGGAGCAGCGACTTCTCGGTCAGCCCGGCGAGCAGGTCGTCCGGGCACGGGTCGATCGTGGCGGCGGTCGTGGCCGTGACCCCGCCCGGGAACGCGGCGACGCGGGCGGTGAACCGTTGCTCGTCGGGGGAGAGGAGGTCCCAGCTCCACTCGGTGACGGCGCGCAGCGTGCGGTGGCGGGGCGCGGCCGTCCGGTCGCCGCGGGACAGAAGGGCGAACCGGTCGTCCATGCGGTCCGCGAGCTCGGCGAGGCCGACGGTGCGCAGCCGGGCCGCGGCCAGCTCGATCGCCAGCGGCAGCCCGTCGAGCGCCGTGCAGATCCGGCGGATCGCCGCCGGGTCGGCCGCACCATCCGGACGGTGCGGCCGCCCGGTGACCGAGCCTGGCGTGGCCGTGGTGCCGATCTCGTCGCTGCGCAGAGCCGGTACGAGGGCCGGCGCGGCCGCGGCGGCGCGCTGACCGAACAGCCGGTCGGCGTCGTCCGGCGGGAGCGGGTGGACCGGCCAGACCTGCTCGCCGGTGAGCCCGAGCGGCTCGCGGCCGGTCGCCAGCACACGCACGCCGGGCGCGGCCGCGAGGAGCCGCCGGAGCAGGACGGCCAACTCCGTCACGACACGGTCGCAGGTGTCGAGCACCAGCAGGATCCGCCGGTCCGCCAGGGCCGAGACCAGGCGCTCGGCGGGGTCGACCGGCCCGGACCGGATCGGGAACAGCCCGGTGGCCGACAGCCCCAGTGCGCCCAGCAGCACTGCGGGCAGGTCCGCGCCGTCCTCCACCGCGCCGAGATCGGCGAAGCACACGTCATCGGCCGGGCCGGCGGCCTCGAAGGCCAGCCGGGTCTTGCCGACACCGCCCGGCCCGGTCAGCGTGACCAGGCGGCCGGACGTCAGCAGCTCGCGGACCCGCGCGACCTCGGCAGTCCGCCCGACGAAGCCGGTGAGCTGCGCCGGCAGCGGCCGCGGCGAGACCGTCGGCACGTCGTCGCGCAGGAGGGCCGTGTTCAGCGCGACCAGTTCCGGCGACGGCGACGCCCCGAGCTCGTCGCCCAGGCGGTCACGGAGCCGGGCGAACACGGCGAGTGCCTCCGCCCGGCGCCCGTCGGCGCCCAGGGCTCGCATCAGCTGGCCGTGCAGCCGTTCGCGCAGCGGCTCGGCGGCGGCGAGGGACGTGAGCGACACGGTCAGCGCGCGGTGCCGGCCGAGGGCCAGCTCCGCTTCGGCGAGGTCCTCCAGGGTCGCGAGCCGGCGCTCCTGCAGATCGGCGGCGGCAGGGGCGGCGAACGGGGCCGCCGCGAGATCGGTCAGGGCCGGGCCGCGCCACAGCTCCAGGGCCGAGCGCAACAGTTCGGCCGCCGCGGCGGCTCCGCCCGACGAGTGTGGCCCGGACAGCGCCGACGCTCCCTGCGCGGCCAGCCGCGTGAACCGGTGCACGTCGACAGCGTCGGGGGACACCGCCAGCCGATACCCGGCCGGTCCCTGCTCTACCGCCACCCCGCGCGAGCGCAGCCGGGACACCTGGGCCTCGATCGCGTGCCGGGGCGAGCCGGGCAACCGAGTGCCGTAGACGCCGTCGACGAGGCGCGACACCGCCACCCAGCGGCCGGCGTCGAGGGCGAGCAGCGCGAGAACGGCCCGCGCTCGCGGGCCGCCGGCCGCAAGGGACTCGCCGTCGGTACCGGTGAGGTCGAACGGGCCGAGCAGCCGGACGATCACCTGCTCAGCCGGCGGCGAGGGCGCGGAAGCGGCCGAGGTCGCCGCCGCAGGCCTGAGTGACCAGCTCGAGGGCGTCGGGGTCGTCGGAGTCGTGCAGTTGCAGCGCGAGCACGGTGTTGATCAGCATGCCCTCGGCGAGGAAGCGGCTGGCCTCCTCGGGCGGGAGCCCGGCCTCGTCGCGGATCAGCCGGTAGATGGTGAGGAACCCCTCGCGGCCGACCGGGCCGATGGCGGGGTCGTTGCCGAGGCTGAAGATGTGCAGCAGCGACAGCAGGATGCCGCGGTCGGCGATGAGGTCGAGGTAGGCCTGGCCCAGCCGCTGAACGACCGTGCGGTCGTCGTCGGCGCTGATGGCGGAGCGGAACGCGGTCTCGATGCGGCCGACGGCGCGCCGGGCCACCTCGACGAACAGGGTCTCCTTGCTGCCGAACGTGCGCACGACGTAGGCCTGGCTGATGCCGGCGGCCGTGGCGATCTGGTCGGTCGTGGCGCCCGCGTAGCCGCGATCGCCGAACACGACGCTGGCCGCGGCCAGGATCGACTCACGCCGTTCGGCCGCCGGGAGCCGCTGTCTCGTCTCCATGGTTGACATGTTATCAGTCGATTACTACTGTCTAAGTAATCAACCGATTACAACCTGATCGTGAGGTGCGGCGATGAACGGCGTGCGATCCCGGCCGACGTGGCTGCTGATCCTGGCGGCGTCCGTGCCGATGTTCATGGCGGCGCTGGACAACCTGGTCGTGACCAGCGCACTCCCCGTCCTGCAGCGCGAGTTCGAGGCGTCGATCGAAGAGCTGCAGTGGTTCGTCAACGCCTACACGCTGGCGTTCGCCGGGCTGATCCTCGTCGCCGTCGCGCTGGGCGACCGGTTCGGCCGACGCCGGGTGTTCGCGCTCGGGCTGGCGCTGTTCACGGTCGCGTCGGTGCTGTGCGCGGTGAGCGTGGAGTCGTGGCAGTTGATCGCCGCCCGCGCGGTCCAGGGTGCGGCCGCCGCGGCACTGATGCCGCTGTCACTGACGCTGCTGTCGACGTCGGTCGCACCGCGGCTGCGGCCCATGGCCATCGGCATCTGGGGCGGCGTGACCGGGCTCGGCGTCGCGCTCGGCCCGCTGGTCGGCGGCGCTGTCGTCGAAGGGCTGAGCTGGCACGCGATCTTCTGGCTGAACGTGCCGATCGGCCTGCTGTCGCTGCCGCTGGTGCTGACCGTGCTGCCGGAGTCGTTCGGCCGCCGGGTCCGCATCGACCTCGTCGGTGTGGCGCTGGCCAGCGCCGGTCTGCTCGCGCTGGTCCTCGGCATCGTCCGCGCCGAGTCGGCCGGCTGGGGGAGCACCCAGATCGTGACGACGCTGGCCGCCGGCGCGGTGTTGCTCGCGCTGTTCGTGGCGTGGGAGCGGCGGACGACGGATCCGCTGCTGTCGTTGGGGCTGTTCCGTGACCGCGGATTCTCCATGGCCAACGTGGTCGGTGTGCTGTTCAGCTTCGGCATCTTCGGCGCGATCTTCATCCTCATCCAGTTCCTGCAGGTCGTGCAGGGGTACAGCCCGCTGGAGGCCGGCGTGCTGACGATGCCGTGGACGATGGCGCCGATGGTCGTCGCGCCGCTGGCCGGGCTCGCGGTGCCGCGTCTAGGCACCCGGCTGCCGATCGTCACCGGCCTGGTGTTCGTGTCCGCGGCCCTCGGCTGGATCGCGCTGGTCCTGTCCGAGGACGTCGGCTACGGACGGCTGGTCGGTGCGTTCGTGCTGGCCGGCGTCGGGATGGGCCTGGTCATCGCGCCCAGCGCCACGGCCGTCCTGGCCACCATCCGCGACGAGGACAACGCGAAGGCGTCCGGCACCAACTCGGCGCTGCGCGAGATCGGGGTCGCGCTGGGCATCGCGGTGCTGACGGCGGTCTTCACCGGTGCCGGCGGCCAGCTGACGCCCACGGGGTACGTCGACGCCGCAGGTGTCGCCGTGCTGGTCGGGGCCGGTGTCGTGGGTCTGGGCGCGCTGGCCGCGCTCGGCCTGCCGCACGGCCGGACCGGTCGATCCGTAGAGTCGTCCGCGCAGACACCGATGAGTTCGCGGTCGCTCGCCGGTACATCCCGGTGACAGCACGACCCACCGTCCCACCGGGAGCATGCGATGACCACCACGACCTCCACGACCTCCACGACCTCCGCGACCTCCGCGACCTCCGCGACCTCCACGACCACCACCTCCGACGTCGGCGCCGTCCGGGCGGTCCTGCAGGAGATCTACGCCGCCTGGTCGGCCGGCGACGCCGACGCGTTCGCGGCGCTGTACACCGAGGACGCCACGGTGACCATGCGCGGCGTGGTCCAGCGGGGCCGCGCCGCCGTCCGTGACCACATGGCCGCGGGATTCGCCGGCCCGCTGCGCGGGTCGCAGGGTGTCGACACCCCGCAGGACGTCCGCATCGACGGCGACACGGCGATCGTCGTCAGCCGGGCCGGGATCCTCTTCGCCGGTGAGACGGAACTGCCCGCCGATCGCGCGGTGCTGGCCACCTGGGTCCTGCTCCGGCGCGACGGCCGGTGGCGCATCGCCGCCTACGCCAACACGCCGGCGCTGTGACGACGGGGGCCGGCGGCGACCTCGCGGAGCGCCTGGAGCCGCATCGTCGCGAGCTGGTCGCGCACTGCTACCGGTTGCTCGGGTCCGTGCACGAGGCCGAGGACCTCGTGCAGGAGACGATGCTGCGGGCGTGGCGGGCGCGCGACCGGTATGACGAGACCCGCGCGTCGCTGCGCACGTGGCTCTACTCGATCGCGACGAACGCCTGTCTCACGGCGCTCGAGGGCCGGGCGCGGCGACCGCTGCCGTCCGGCCTGGGCGTGCCGAGCGAGGACGCCGAGGCGCCGCTGACCCCGTCGTTCGAGGTGCCGTGGCTGCAGCCGTTCCCCACCGATCCGGCCGACACGGTCGAGGCGCGGACGGGGTTGCGGCTTGCGCTGATCGCGGCGGTGCAGGTGCTGCCGCCGCGGCAGCGGGCCGTGCTCGTGCTGCGCGAGGTGCTGCGGTTCAGCGCCGCGGAGGTCGCGTCGATGCTGGGCGCGTCGGTCGCGTCGGTGAACAGCGCGCTGCAGCGCGCCCGGGCCGGGCTGACGGCGGCCGAGCCGACGGTGTCGGCGGTCGCGGCCGTCCCGGACGACCCGGAGGTGCGCGCCGTCGTCGACCGCTACGCCCGCGCCTTCGAGGCCGCCGACGTCGATGGGCTGGTCGCGCTGCTCACCGAGGACGCCGTCCTCGAGATGCCGCCGGTCCCGCTGTGGTACCGCGGCCGCGCCGACTACGGCCGGTTCATGGCGCGGCTGTTCGTCCTGCGCGGCGCGGACTGGGGGACGGTGCCGCTGTGGGCGAACGGGCAGCCGGCGTTCGCGGCCTACAGCGCCGGCCGGTTGCACACGCTGCAGGTGTTCGAGGTCGACGGCGGCCGGGTCGCGCGCACCGTCGTGTTCCAGGACCCGCGCGTGTTCGAGCTGTTCGGCCTGGCGCCCGCTCTGCCGCGCTAGGGACGTCCGACCGATGTTCCGGCCGCCATCCCCCACTCGCCCGCGGGCCCGGCGCAGGCCGCGACCCGGAGGCCGGGAGGCCACCGCACAGCCCTGTGCGGGCACCGTCAGCACCCCGAGCGCCAGGCAGCGAGCGGCTCGCCGGGGCGGGAGCGAACCCGGCGAGCGGAACGACGAGGTCAGGGCGTGACGGGGACGATCTGCGCCGAGACGACCCGGCCGTCGGCCAGTTCCAGCAGGCCGATGGTGCCGTGCGGCTGGCGGCGCTTGTCGGTCGGCGAGCCGGGGTTGAAGACGCGGAAGCCGCCGGACTCCTCGTTCCACGGGATGTGGGAGTGACCGAACACCACGAGGTCGGCGTCGGGGAACCGGGCCCGCAGCCGCGGCAGCCGTCCCGATGCCGGCCCACTGTCGTGCAGCATCGCGATGCGTACGCCGGCGACGGTGAGCCGCAGTTCCTCCGGCGCACCCCACGCGGCGACGTCGGCGCCGTCGTTGTTGCCGAGCACGGCGTGCACCGGCGCGAACGCCGCCAGCTCGTCCAGCACCGACGGCACGCACACGTCGCCGGCGTGCAGGATGAGGTCGGCCTCGCCGAGCCGGGCCGCGACCGCCGGCGGGCAGGTCTTCCAGAACCGCGGCGCGTGCGTATCGGACAGCACGGCCACCCGCACGACGTCAGCCATCGACGGCTCGGGCGACGGTGATGATCAGGCGGCTGTCCGGTGCGAGCGGCCGCCGGTCCCACCAGCCGTACCGCTCCTCGACCTCGAACCCGGCGGCCGCCAGCAGCGCGTCCAGCGTGGCGGCGTCGGTGAACCGGAGAGTGGCGCGGTCGACCCGCAGCGGCGTGCCGTCACGCGTCCCGGTGGTCTCGGTCAGCGTGACCAGGCCGTTCGCCACCGCCTCGACGTCGTGCCAGACGCGCAGCTCGCGGCCGGCGGCGTCGACGACGTCCATGGCGTTCTCGGGCCGCCACGACTCCCACTCCCGCGCGCCGGGGTTGCGCGTCTCGAACGCGAACCGGCCACCGCTCACCAGTGCCCGGCGGATCGCCGCGAGCGACGCCGCCAGGTCGTGGTCACCGCGGAGCTCCTGGAAGGCGTTGCCGGTCATGACGGCCAGCTCGAACTCGCCCGTCGCGGTGAGGTCCTCGGCGCGGCCGCCGACCCACTCGACGTCGGTGCGCGCCCGGGCCCGGGCCAGCGCGGCGGGGTCGGGGTCGAGACCACACAACCGGCCGGTGTGCCCCTCGTCGCGGGCGCGGCGCAGCAGCCCGCCCGGTCCGCAGCCGACGTCGAGGACGGACGTGGCCGCCATGACGCGGTCGAGAGAGAAGGCGTCGCCGGGACCCCAGGGGTTCAGCACTTCGTACAGCGCCGCCACGTCCTCGTCGGTGTACATCCGGTCAGCCTAGGCACGCCGGGTCCATCGTCAATCGAATTTACCGGCGGACAAAAGTCGGGCCGATCGCCGAATTGCGGGCCGTGCCCTTTTGGGGCGTGACGGCGATCACCAGGGTGTCATGTCACCGACCACAGGAGCCCGCATGCGCCGACGCACGTTCCTCACTGGGGTCGCCGGACTGGGGGTGGGCGCGGCACTGGCGCCCGCCGCCCACGCGGACCCGCAGTCCAAGCCGAACGGGCCGTGGCTGCAGCCGGACCAGACCGTCCAGAAGGCGGCCCTGACCGCGAACAGCGACCTCGGGCCGAAGCTCACGTCGATCGCCGCCCGGTCGAAGGGCCGCATGGCCGTGGAGATCGCCGGCCACTCCGCCGGCTGCTGGCCGATCCACCTGGCCCGCTTCGGCGAGCCGGCAACGGGCAAGCTGCCGGTGCTCATCCAGACCCAGATCCACGGCGGCGAGCCGCTCGGCACCGAGGTCGTCCTCCACCTCATGCAGACGCTCGCGACCAGCTCGCACCCGGCCGTCCGGGACATCCTGGACCGCCTGACGATCTGGTTCATCCCGCGGCTCAACATGGACGGCGCCGACTTCCGCGACGCGACCGGCTTCCTCGTCCAGCGGCGGCAGAACACCCAGCTGTGGACGCCGCAGGACTGGGGCCTCGATCCCGCCGCCCCGCCGCCGTGGTACCTCCCGCGGTCGCTGCTGCAGCCGGGTCGCGTCTCCGGCTACGACATCAACCGCGACTTCCACCCCGACCTCACGTTCCGCTTGAAGCCCGGCGACGAGGCGCTGCTGCCGGGCGCGTCCGAGCTGCCCGGGTTCTTCGTCACGCCCGAGGCGCGGACGTCGGCGGCGGTGTTCCAGCGGCTGCGGCCGGCGGTCTTCATCGACCATCACCACCGTGGCAGCAACGTCGAGTCCGAGACCGAGAACAAGCTCACGACGCTGCAGGTGATCGGCCTGGTCACCGAGGGCACGCCGGAGTTCCCGCTCGACCCGGCCGTGCGCGACCTGAGCTTCCAGGTCAACGTGCTGGTCTGGGACGCGCTGCGCTCGATCGGCCAATCGCCGTTCGGCGGCATCACCCGTTACCCCGACGTCGAGCTGCCGGGCACCGCGCTCGGCTCGTACGCGCTCAATGGCGCCGGGATCATGCTCTACGAGACCCGTTCGGTCGCCCAGAAGTCGATGGGCATGCTCATCCGCCAGTCGCTCACCGGGATGGGCGTGACGCTCGAGGCGCTCGCCGCCGGCACGATCGGCGCCGTCGACCCGGCCCGGTACTTCGACATCCCGCCGGCCGGTCCCTCCATCGGCAACCCCCGCGACGACCTGTAGAGGAGGCATCCATGCGCAGAATCATCACCGGGCTCGCCGGTCTCGGCGTGCTCGCCACCGTCCTGACCGGGGCCGGGACGGCGGCGTCGGAACCGCCGCACCTGCCAGGCGGCCCCTGCCTGCAGGAGGACCAGAACGTCAGCCTGTCGAGCGTCGCCGGCTACGACGACGTCGTCCAGGCACTGGACAGGATCGAGCGGACCAGCCAGGGCCGCGTCAGCGTGCAGTCGGCCGGCACGTCCGGCGAGGGGCGCGAGCTGTACTACGCCACCGTCGGCACCGGCCCGACGACGTTCTGGCTGCAGGCCCGCATTCACGGCAACGAGCTGCACAGCACCGAGGCCGTCCTGCAGGTCCTGGACCACCTGGCCAGCGGCTCGCCGGACGCGCGGTTGATCCGCGAGAACCTCACCGTCGTCGTCATCCCCATGTACAACCCCGACGGCGCCGAGGCGAACATCCGGCAGAGCACGACGCCGACCCGCATCGACCTCAACCGCGACTGGGAGAACTTCGCCCAGCCCGAGACGGCCGCGTTCTGGCGGCTGTGGCGCGACGTCGCGCCCGAGCTGGCGCTGGACCTGCACCACATGGGCCAGGCGCCGGTCGTCGAGGGCACCAACGACCTCAACCAGTTCCAGATCGGCGCCCGCTCCATCGATCCGAGCCGCATGACGGCCGAGCAGTGGCTGACCAACCGTCAGATGGCGATGGCCGGCGTCGACGCGCTCGCGCGGTACGGGCTGGCGAACGTCGCGCACTACCCGCTGATCGACATCACCAACGCCGGGCTCAGCCGCATGCTCATGGGTGGCACGGCGCCGGCCGGTGAGCAGCCGGTGCTGCGGAGCCCGACGAAGGGCGCGATCTTCTACGAGGTCCGCTCCGTGGGGCAGAAGAGCAACGGGCAGCTGGAGAACCTCTTCCGCATCCCGACGCTGGCGGTGCTGCGGGCCGCGGCCGACGGGTCGCTGGCCACGCAGGACGTGTCCGGATACGCGGACCTGCCGTTCGCGAGCCAGGAGCAGTGCGGCCGCTTCTGACCCACCGGCCCCGGGGCCGGCCCGTACGTGCGCGGGCCGGCCCCGGTCCTGTTCAGCCGCCCAGCAGCGCGTCGCCCAGCGCCGGCCGGGCATAGAGCACGACCCGGTCGGTGCGGTGCGACGTCACCAGCCCGGCCGCGCGCAGGCGCCGAGATGCTGGGAGAGGCCGCCGGCGGTGAGCTCGGTGCGACGGGCCGGCTCGCCGGTCGACGCGGGGGTCCAGCGCGGCCAGCAGCAGGGGCCGCGACCGGCCAGCGCGTCCCGCGCCGCCTGCTCGCCTCGGCCGGGTCGGGCTGGTCGACAAGGTCTGTGCCGACATCGTCATGCTGGTCAGCTTCCGGCAGAAGGTCATCCGGACCATCTGCTCGGCCGGCAGAACGCGGCCATGCGGTTCCTGCTGGCCGGGTCGGTAGCGATCGGCGGTGAGGTCCACAGGCCGGGCGGCTGGGCGAAGTCGTCCACAGATCGCTCATCGCGGCTATCCGGGATCACCCGGCTCGAGGAGGGTTGGTCGCATGTCCGCCCGGTTGCGCTTCTTCCCGCCCGACGTGGCCGAGTTGCTCGAGCGGTGCTGCGGGATCGTTCCCCTCGCCGTGGCCGCGGGCCGGCGTCGACGAGAGCCGGTTGCGTCGATTGGTCGTCGCCGGGCTGCTGGTCCGGCTCGCGCCCGGCTGCTACGCGGCGGCGGCCGTTCTGGCGGCCGCGTCGCCCTGGCTGCTGCACCGACTCCGGGCGCGGGCGTTCGCGCTGTACAGCGGTCGTTCGACCTGCCTGACGGGTTGGTCGTCGGTGGCGACGTGGCAACTGCCGACGGTCGGGCCGGCGCCGGCGCGCGTCACGGCGATCCGGCCGAACGACGCCGGGCACAAGGTCCGGAACGGCGCATACGGCGACATCAGGATCGCGGCGATCCCGCCGGGCCAGGCGCGTCGGGTCCGGGGCATCGGCGTCATGAGTCCCGCCTGGGCCGTCGCCGACGCGGCCAGATCCGGGCCGATCCTGCCGGCGCTCGTGGCCGCCGATGCCGCGGCGTCGGCGGGCCAGGACCTGGAGGCCGCGGTTCGCGCCATGTCCGGCTGGCCCGGAGTGGCGCGGGCGCGGTGGGTGGCCGAGTACGCCGACCCGCGGGCGGAGTCTCCGCTGGAGACGCTGGGCCGGTTCACGTGTCTGCAGTTCGATCTGCCTTCGCCGGTTCCGAACGCGTGGGTGGGTGAGGGCGAGCCGGAGTACCGGGTGGACGCGTTGTGGCCGTGGCACGGTGTGGTGTTCGAGGCCGACGGTGCGGTGAAGTACGACGATCGGCCTGATGCGGCGCGGATCGTGGCGCGTCAGGGTGAGCGTGAGTGGCGGCTGCGGCGTCTGGGTCTCGAGGTGGTGCGGTTCGGGTGGGACCTGGCCTGGCGTGACCGCGACGAACTGGCGGCCCGGTTCGCCGCTGTGCTGCGGGACAACGCTCGGCGAGACCGGCCGGTGCGCTGGTGGAAGCATGTGCCCGGGGTGGGCGCGGTGGAGCCCGAGCCGGCGGACTGGCCACCGCTTGGGAGGGCGGGGGTCGTGTTGCCGGCGGGCTGGGATGGCTGATGCCCGCCGAACCGGCGGATACTCCCGATACCGGCGCGTCCGGGCCGGGATCGAGCGCCAAGCGCCGGTTTCGGGAGTACCCGCCGGATCCGCGGGCGGGTGGGCGATGTGCCGCGGGCGATGCCGCCATCGGGTTCACGACGGTGTCCGGCTGCGCGTCGCGGCCAGAGCGGACGCCGCCAGAAGCACGGCGAACGCGCCGTAGGCGACTGCGGTGCCGTCGTCGACGCTGGCCAGCGCACCTCCGCCGGCCCGGCCGAGCAGCCCGCCGACCGCCTCGGCCGTGATCACCGCCGTCGCCAGTTCGGCCGCCAGCGCCTCGCGTCGGCCCCGTATCGGTGAGCGAGGGTCAGACGACGGTGTCGGGCGTTCGTTCTGGTTCGGTGGTTGGGGCTGAGTCGCCGGCGCATCACGGTGAGTCGGCTCGGGTGGTGGTGGTTCGGCGGCCGGTGTCCGGTGTCGGTTCAGGACCGGTGTCTGGGGTTCGGCCGTCAGCGCGTCGCGTCGGGTCGGTTCCGCTGATGGGGCTTCGGACGGCTCGGATGCCGGCGCTGACGTGGCGGCCGGGCGGACGTCGCCGGCGGGCCTTTCCACCGTCGCTGGATTCGGCGGCCGAGCCCCAGCGAGCAGCAGCGTTGGCCGTGCCGAGGCGGCTGGCTGGGGTGGCGGCGTGGTCGAGCGGAGGTAGAGGCCCGGGTACGCCAGCCCGACCCCGGCGCCACCGAGGGCCCAGGCGACCAGCGCGACGGCGAACTCGCGCGGCCCGGCGGCGAGGACGGCCGCCGCTGCCGCCGTCAGCGCGAGCCCTGCCGCCGGGACCTGTCGCTCGGGCGCCACCCGGGCGACCACCAGGCTGGTCACGCCCCAGGCGAGCGGCGCGGCACCGAGCACCACCGCCGCCCGCGCGAGGCTCACGCCGTACTCGTCGGTCAGCAGGACGGTGATGAGGCTGTCGGCGCCGACGTACCCGGCGCCGAACAACGTCATGGCGGCCAGCGCCGCCGGTGCGCCGCGGCGCAGCCGCGCCGTCCCCGCGGGCAGCAGCACGACCGTCCCGGCGACGGCGGCGAGCGCACCCGCCACGGCGACGAACCAGACACCGTCCGACAGCACGACGGCGGCCGCTCCGGCGGGCACGAGCAGTCCGGCCGGCCGCAGGCGCTGCCCGTCCGCCGGCGCCGCCTCGCCGCGGACCGCGCTCACCACCAGCAGCCGCCCGGCCAGCACGACCGGCACCGGGGCGAGCAGCGCCCACCGCCAGCCGGCCACGTGCTCGAGCGCGAGCGTCGCGGCCGGGCCGACCATCGCGGGCAGGATCCACATGGCCGACGACGCGGCGATCACCTTCAGCCGCAGCCGCTCGTCCAGCCGCCGGATCGCCGCGCTGATGCCGAAGACGGCGAGCAGTCCGCCCGCCGCGCCGGCGGTGAACTGGCCGAGCGCGAACGGCCACGCCACCCGTGCCGTCGCCGCGACGACCAGCCCGCCGACGTAGAACACGGTCCCGAGCGCCAGCGTCCGCCCGGCGCCGAGCCGGCGCAGCACCGTCCCGGCCAGCGGCATCGCGACGAACAGTCCGAGGGTGCCGCCGGCGATCAGCAGCCCGAGCCGGTGACGGGCACCGAGGTCGGCCGCGACGATCGGCAGCAGTGTCGACGCGACGAAGGTGCTGACGGCGGCGGCGAACTCGAGCGCGACGATGCCCACGGCGAGCCGGAGGTCACCGGCCCGCCGCGGGTCGTCCGTCCGCGCATCCATGCAAGCATGCTAGCAACCTAGCGGTTGGCTCACCCGCCGAAGGCGGCCCGGTTCGCCGCGACCCACTGCGCGAACGTCCGCGCCGGGCGCCCGGTCACCTGCTCGACCGTCGGCAGCACGGTGGAGCCGGCCTCCGGCGGGTCGGTCCGCAAGTGCAGGAAGAACTCGACGTCCTCGTCGGAGAAGCCCTGCTCGCGCCACTGGCCGACGATCTGGTCACGGGTCAGCTCCTCGAACCGGATCGGCCGGCCGAGCACCTCGCTGAGCACGGCGACCTTCTCCGGCGCGGTCAGCGCCTCCGGCCCGGTGAGCCAGTACTCCTGCCGGGCGTGTCCCTCGCTGGTCAGCGCCGTGGCCGCGACGGAGGCGACGTCGGCGTCGTGCACCATCGCGCTCCTGAGGTCCGGGAACCCGTGGCGTACGACGCCCTCGGCGCGGATGCAGTCGGCCCACTCCAGCACGTTCGACATGAACTCGACCGGCGCGAGGTAGGTCCAGGCCAGCTCGCTCGCCTCGACGGCCCGCTCCAAGCCGGTCTTCCCCGGGTCGCCCCTGAGCAGCGTCACCCGGCGCACGCCCTTGCGCACGGCGGTCTCGACGAGCTGCTCGCCGCGGTCCAGCGGGGAGTGGCCGGCGCCGTCGAACCCGATGACGTGCGCCGCGTCCATCCCCCCGAACGCGACGTCCAGGCTGCGGGCGTCCTCGAGGTTCCCCGCGATGACGTCGGTCTCGGCCGGCAGGGCGGCGCGCTCGGGGTCGCGGGTCAGAGCGCGGACCCGGTGCCCGGCGCTGAGCAACTGCTCGACCAGCGGCCGGCCGACGTTGCCCGTTGCCCCGGTGACCAGGACGGATGCGGGTGCGTTGTTCGTGGCCCGGTGTGCTACCAACGTCGGCGCACCGTGCCCTTG
Source organism: Jiangella endophytica (assembly GCF_003427025.1). Taxonomy (GTDB): domain Bacteria; phylum Actinomycetota; class Actinomycetes; order Jiangellales; family Jiangellaceae; genus Jiangella; species Jiangella endophytica. The sequence continues at coordinate 162,831 of NZ_QVAI01000014.1, read as the reverse complement.
GACCCGGCGACCAGGCTCGCCGGTGGGACGTCGTCGGCCACGACCGTGCCGGCCGCGACCACGGCGTCGCGGCCGATGCTGACGCCGGGCAGGATCGTCGCGCCGGCTCCGATCCACACGTTCTCCGCCACGTCGATCGGCGCACCGCTGAGGAACCGGCGCCGCTCGTCAGGGTCCACCGGGTGGCCCATAGTGATGAAGGTGGCCTTCGGGCCGACCATCACGCCCCCGCCCAGCCTGATGCCGGCGTAGTCGAGGAACGTGCAGCCCTGGTTGATGAAGACCCGCTCCGCCAGCTCCAGCCGAAGGCCGTGATCGGTGTAGAACGGCGGGTAGATCGTGACCCTCGCCGGGAGCGGACGGCCCAGGATCTGCTCGAACAGCGCCGCCCTGCCCGCCTCGTCGTCGAACGGGAGGACGTTGAGACGGGAGGTCAACTCCGTCGCCCGCACCACCCTCTCGCTCATCGCCCTGAACTCGGCGCCCAGAACCCGCTCGCCCCTGGCCTGGAGTTCTGGATCGTGGATCAGCATGAAGCGGTCGTTGGTCATTCGACGATTCTCACGCAGCGTCCACCGGCCGCGGTGGCACCTCAGACCGGGTCGAAGTACGCGTCGTGGGCGAAGGCGGCGAACGCCTGCTGGGCCGGCCCGCCGTCGGGGACGGTGACCCGCCAGTCGTCGCCGTCGGGGGCGTCGCCGTCGCGGTGGAAGTAGAGGAACGCCTTGAGGTGCGGGTAGGAGCTCTTCACCACCGACCGCGTCGTGGTGAGCCACGCGGCCTGCACGGGGTCCACCGCGGCTCGGTGCACGCCGGTCTCACCGACCATGAACGGCTTCCCGTGGTCGGCCGCGAAGGCGTGCGCCGCGTCGAACATCAGGTCGAACGCCCGGTAGTGGTACATCGGGTCGGTGTGCGGGCGGGCGTAGCCGTCGGCGGCGATCCAGTCGACGTGCGAGTCGCCGGGGTAGAAGCCGTCCGCCTTGAACGTCTCGCGGTACGCGCGCCACGTCGGGCACCACACGAACGCGACGTTCGGGGCGCCGGCGAACTTCCAGTGCACGTACCGCCAGACGTCGGTGAACAGGCCGGTGTCGGTGTAGCGCAGGTCGAACTCCCAGGTGAACCGCAGGAACAGCGGCGCACCGAGCGACGCCAGCAGCGTCGCCTGGCCCTCGATCTCGTCGTCGTGCACGCCGGTGAGGATCTCCGCCAGCCGCGACTGCGGCCCGGCGCCCCACGAGATCATCGGGATGCGGCCCGCCGCGATGTCGTTCTGCCAGCGCGTCGTGTGCGGCGGCGTCCCGTAGTGGTGGAAGCAGTGGTTGACGCCGAGCTGGTGGCCGATCTTCGTCTCCAGCGCCTCCGGCTGCGAGACCCCGGCGTCGTTCCCGGCGTAGACGTACGCGCCGAAGTGGGCACCGGCCGACGGGATCAGCTCGCTCCGGTCGCGGGGCGCGGCGGCCGCCGACGGGGCCAGGGCACCGCCCGCGGCCACCCCGGCCGCCACGCCGCCGGCCAGCTTCAGGAAGTCGCGTCGCTCCATCGTCGTCACCCCGCGATCTCGATCAGCGCGAACTCGATCTCCGGCACCGTCCGCCCGGTGTCGTGGTCGACGACCGCGGCGCCCCACTGGGTGAACTCCGGCGCGATGTTGCGGTAGCCGCGGTTGCCGCGCAGCACGATGCCGCTCGAGTCCCGCACGCTGACGGCGTACGGGTGCGGACCGAGGACGGTCGCGACCCGGAAGAACACCGAGTTGGCGAAGAGCACGTCGGAGCTGGACTCCACCTCGACCGCCTGCGAGCGCCAGCCGTAGAGATGGTCCTCCGTCTGCAGCCCGAGGAACCGCCAGCCGGACACCCCGCGCAGTACCACCTCGCGGGTCTCGTGGTGCTCGACGGAGACCTCGTAGACGCGGGCCGGCACGTCGGTCCGCTCGACCAGCAGCCCGTTGTCGGCCCACCCCGCCGCGGCCCACACGTTGGCGATCGTCCCGCCGCCCCCGCGCACCCACACGTTGTACTTGTGCCGGCCGCGGTAGGTGTAGCCCGGGTCGCCGGACGACACCTCCTCCGGATGCCACTTGATGAACTGCGTCGTCACGTCGGCCAGGTACGACCCGTCGCCGGACTGCCACAGCACGTTCGCGGCGCCCGGTGTCTGCTCGGCGGTGTCCAGGCCCAGCCCGACGACGATGTTCCGGCCCCCGCGCGGGGTCTGGACCAGCGCCCGCGGCGCGTCCGGGTCGCTGAAGTGCGGATGGGCGTCGACGGCGCGCAGCCAGGTCTGCCGGGGGTGCAGCCCGATGAGGTTCGACGTGCGCCGCAGCCGCAGCGTGTCGCTGAGCAGGTACTGCCCGATCGGGACGTAGACGGTGTCGTGCCGGTCGACGGCGGCCTGGAACACCGCGAGGTCGTCGTCGCCGGTACCGATGGTCCGCCCGAGCGACGCGGCGACGTCGGCCACGTTCACCCAGTCGCGCACAGCGGGCAGCGCCGGCACGTCCGTGCGCAGGATCCGTTTCGTCCACGCCGTTCCGGCGGTCCCGACGACGTCCGCGTGGACGCCGTCGCGGCGCGCCTCCCGGGCCGTCAGCGCCCGCTCGACCCGCAGCCCGTACGTCAGCTCCCTGATCCGCGACGGAGCGCTGCGGGCGCGCGTCCGCGAGCCGGTCTGCGCGAGCAGCAGCAGATCGCGGAACCCCGACGCGGTGCAGTTCAGCAGGGTGAGCTGGTTGCTGCCCCGGATCAGCGGATCGGCCGCCCCGGGGATGGTGGAGCTCTCGTTCAGCACCACGGCGACGTCGCCGACGTCCTGGAAGTGCGAGTCCTCGATGTAAAGGTGCTGCCACTGGTCGACGGCGGACTCGAACGCCCGCGGCGCGCCGGCGAACACCGACCGCACGACCACCAGCTTGGCGTCGTTGAACATCCGGACGTTCATACCGCGCTGGCCCTCGAACCGGCAGTCCAGCACCGTCGTCTGCCAGCCGGCCGACGCTGCGTAGGCGTGGAAGCCGATCTCGCCGCCGAACACCCGCACGCGCTGGATGAGGTTCGCGTTGTGGTCGATGCCGGTGTGGCCCTCGCCGAGGTGGATGTCGAGATCCTGCAGGATGCACAGCTGGGCGCCGGCGAACCGGACGGCGAACGTGTCCGGGTTGCCCGGCTCGACGACGAGGTCGAGGTTCACCAGGCCGGAGCCGAACGTGTCGTTGTTGGCGTACGTGACCGGGCCGCCGACGGGCCGGCGCCGGAACGAGAAGACGTCTCGTGGCGTGCCGGTCGCATAGCCGGGGGTCGCCGCGCCGAGCACGAACACGGGCCGCCGCGCGCCGTAGCCGACGACGCGGACCGAGTCCCACACGTTGATCGGCGCGGACAGCCGGTACGTCCCCTCGGGCACCAGGACGACGCCGCCGCCGTCGCCGTGCGGGAAGTCGCGGGCGCCGCCGAGGATGTCGCCGAGCTTGTTGGCGATGCCACGCCGCGACGCCTCGTCGACGGCGGCCTGCACAGCGGCGGTGTCGTCGCCGATGCCGTCGCCGTGCGCGGCGAACCCGGGGGAGCCGAGCACGACCGTGGTCGGGTCGGCCGGCAGCCCGGTCAGGGTGGACCCGAACACCGTCGGGTCCACCCCGGACGCGGACCAGGAGGCCGGACCCGCGGCCAGGCCGGTGGACGGACCGGCGGCCCGGGCGACGGAGACGGGCAGGAACGGTGCGGCCGCGAGGCCGGCACTGATGGCCAGCAGCGAGCGGCGGGAGAGCGATGGTGCGTCGGACGGGTGGTTCGGCGACATCGACGAACTCCTCTCGCAAGGAACGGACGGGGTCAGCCCTTCAGGCCGGTGTTGGCCAGGCCCTCGACGAACTGCCGCTGGGCCAGCAGGAACACCCCGAGCACCGGCAGCACCGTGAGCGTGGTGGCGGCCAGCTGGACGTTCCACATCGGCCCGCCGTACGCGTCGACGTACTGCGTGAGCGCCAGCGGCAGGGTGAAGTTCTCGCGGCTGGACAGGAAGACCAGCGGCTCCAGGAACAGGTTCCACGAGTGCAGGAAGGTGAAGATCGCGACCGCCGCGACGGCCGGTCGGGCCAGCGGGAACGCGATCCGGCGGAAGATGCCGGCCCGGCTGAGGCCGTCCATGCGGGCGGCCTCCTCCAGCTCGGTCGGCAGGGTCAGGAAGTACTGCCGCATGATGAACGTCGCCAGCACGCTGGGCGCACCGATGATCGGGATCACGATCAGCGGCCAGTGGGTGTCGATCAGCCCGGCCCAGTTGACCAGCCGGAACAGCGGCACGATGGTGACCTCCGCGGGCACCAGCAGCCCGATCAGCACGACGCCGAACAGCAGGTTCGCCCCGGGAAAGCGAATGCGGGCGAACGCGTAGCCGGCCATCGACGACACCGCGATGGTGCCCACGGTGACCAGTGCCGCGATGTACATGCTGTTCCAGTACTGCTGCGCGAACGGCTGCAGGTCGAACACCTGGCCGTAGGCCTCGGTGGTCGGCGCCGACGGCCACAGCGTCGGCGGGATCCGCAGGATCTCGCTCATCGGCTTGAAGCTGGCCGTCACCATCCACCAGGTGGGGAAGACGAACGGCACGGCCAGCACACCGAGAACGGCGAGCAGTAGCACCGCTGCCGGACGGACCCGGCGGCGCCGCGACGGCGACGGCTCCGGTGCTGCGGACCCCGGGCCGGCGGCCGCGGACACCGGGGCCTCGACGACGTCAGACCTCATGGAACACCCACCGCTTCCGTGTCTGCCACTGGACGAACGTCAGGATCGCCACGATCACGAACAGCACCACCGACACGGCGCTGGCGTAGCCGAACTCCTGGAACTGGAAGGCCTGCTGGTACAGGTAGTAGACGATCACCGTGGTCGACGTGCCCGGCCCGCCCTGCGTGAGCACGGCGATCTGCGCGAACACCTGCAGCGACCCGACCACGGTCAGGATCGACACCAGCAGGATGGTCCCGCTGATCAGCGGCACCGTCACCGACCAGAACGAGCGCCACGGTGACGCGCCGTCCATGGTCGCGGCCTCGCGGACCTCCTTCGGCACGCCCTGCAGGGCGGCCAGGAACAGCACCATGTTCAGACCGACGTTCTTGAACACCTGGACGACGATCACCGAGAGCATCGCCGTCGGGCCCTCGCGCAGCCAGTTGGGCCCGTCGACGCCCAGTTGCGACAGGAACCCGTTGATGCCGCCGTCGGCCTGCAGCAGGAACCCCCACACGATGGTCCACGCGACCAGCGACACGACGACCGGGGAGAAGAAGAACGCCCGGAACGTCGCCGTGCCCGGCAGCCGCTGGTTGAGCATGACGGCCAGTGCGAGCGCCAGGCTCACGTTCAGCAGCACCAGTCCGGCGGAGAAGATCCCGCTGGCCCGCATCGCGTCGTGGAAGCCCGGGTCGGACGCCAGCCGCTCGTAGTTGTCCGCGCCGGAGTAGGTGAAGCTGTTCGCCAGCACGTTCCAGTCGTGCAGGCTGTACCAGACGACGGCGACCAGCGGCCCGATCACGAACAGCAGGCTGCCGACGAGCTGGGGCAGGACGAACGCGAAGCCGGTGAGGACGTCCTCGCGCCGGTTCAGCCGCCGCTGGGGCGGGCTCATGGTCGCCGTCGCCATGACCGTTCTCAGCCGCCCAGCAGCGGGTCGGCGGCCGCGCAGACCGACTCGGCGACGGCGGTGACGTCGGCGTCCGCGGTCCACAGCGCGTCCAGCTCGGCCCGGACGGCCTGCTGCAGTTGCGCGAAGTTCGCGTGCGCCGGCTTGGTCACCGCGCCGGGGATCCCGTCGATGACGACGGCCTGCAGTTGCTCGGCCGTGAGCTTCGCATTGGCCCCCTGCAGGGTCTGCGCGGTGAGCAGCGACGTGCGCGGCGGCGGGAAGTACGCGGCCAGCCGCTCGGCGTTCTCCGGGCTGGTGAAGTAGGCCAGGAAGTCCGCGGCGACCTCGGCGTTCGGGCCGTCGGCGAACACCCCGATGCCGGCCTGCCCGATCACGTTGACGTGCCCCGCCGGGCCGTCCGGCAGCGGCACCAGATCCCAGCCGAAGCTCTCGTCCAGTGCCGACGCGCGGCTGATCTGCGTGACCGTCATCGCGGCGTCGCCGGCGAAGAAGTCGGCCGTCGTGCCCGGGCCGGGCATGGCGCCGGTGGTGAAGATCTGGTCGTGGATCCAGGTCAGCGCGTCGATCATCTCCGGCGACGTGAACTCGCAGGTGGAGCCGTCCGCCGACCACGGCTGCGCGCCGAAGCTCGACCAGATGGTGCCGAGGTTCTCCCAGAGGGCGAAGTCGAAGTCGCGGACGACCAGCCCGGCCTTGCCGCCGGCCTGCGCGGTCGCGGCCGCGATCTCGGCCGCGCGGTCCCACGTCCACTCGCCGGACGCGATCAGGTCGGCGGGCAGCGGCTGGCCGGCCGCCGTCAGCTGGTCGGTGTTGACGAAGACGCCGAACGGGCTGTTCGAGAACGGGTAGGCGTAGAGGCCGCCGTCGCTCTCCCACAGCCGCAGCGCGTCGGGCTCCAGGTCGTCGACGTCGTAGCCGTCGGTCTCCTCCAGCACCGGGCGCAGGTCCAGCAGTGCGCCGCTGGCGACGAACTCGGGCGCCGACGACTCGAAGATCCACGCGAGGTCCGGTGGGTTGCCGCCGGCGATCTGCGTGGTGATGCCGGTGGTGTAGTCCTCGAACGGCAGCGTCTCGAAGCCGATCTCGGAGACCGTGTCCGGGTGCTCGGCGACGTAGGCGTCGGCGATCTCCTGGAACAGCGCCAGTTGCGCCTCGTCGGCGGTCCACACGGTCATCCGCAGCGCGGCCGGGCCGTCCGACGTCGAGTCGCCGTCGTCGTCGCCGCCTCCGCAGGCGGTCAGGGTCAGGGCGGCGGCCGTGATGCCGGCGACGCCCACCAGTGTGCGGTGCTTCATCGTCCCTCCTTGGACGTGTGCAGCAGCGGGTCAGTAACCGGACACGCCGGCCGGCCAGCGCAGTTCGACGCCGTCCCGGGTCAGCAGTGCCTGGAAGTCCTCGAGCAGCGGCTGCTTGGCCTGGATCTCGTGCGGCTGCCGGTCGTCGTCGAGGCAGCTCGCGGCCAGGTGGCCGGCGGCCTCGCCGATGTTCCACTCGACCGGGTGCAGCCGGTAGCAGCCGTTGGTGATGTGGGTGGTGCCGATGTTCTTGCCCGCGGGGAGCAGGTTGCGCATCCGCTGGGGCAGCAGGGCGCCGAGCGGGATCTCGAACGGCTCGGCCGCGACGTCGAGGTAGTTGTCGCCGCCGGTGGAGGGGTGCAGGTCGATGCGGTACATGCCGATGCCGATGGTGTCCGCGTAGCGCCGGGCGCCGTGCGCGCCGCGGACCGCCTGGGACAGGTCGTGCTCGACGATCGTGGTGACGGCCCGTATGCGCCGGCCCTCGCGGACGTAGGGCGCCTGCGCCAGTCCGTCGGTGCTCCCGACGACGTCGGCGCGCAGCCGCAGCCCGGGCCAGCCGGTGCCGCCGTCGGGGCGCGGCGCCTCGGTCTGCATCCAATAGAGCATCGAGAGGCTGAGCTGCTTGGCGTCGTCCAGCCGGGCCCGCCGCGTCGCGTCGTCGACGTCGACCACCGGCGCCTCGAAGTAGTCGATGTTCGGCCAGTTCACCAGCGTGATGTCGCTGGCGTAGTGCCCGGGTGCGAAGAGGTCGCGGGCGGCGATGCGGCGGAACGTCCAGAGGTTGCCGTCGCCCTGCTCGCGGCTCTGGTCGGCGTCGACGGCGAGCGCGTCGTCGCCCGGGTTCGGGTCGAAGACGCGCGGCTTGGGCCGCAGGGTGCGCGGGTCCGGCGCGCCGAAGCTGAGCAGCGGCGACCCCCAGAACTCCGGTTCCACCGAACGCCAGTGGCCGTAGCGGGCCGGCCGGTCGATGGTGTGGTCGCCGTCGAGGTGGTCGAGTGCGAAGCAGTAGCTGATCGCCTGCTGGTTGTGCGGCTGTGCGGCGTCCGGCGCACTCGGCTCGCCGGTCTCCGCCCGCGACTCGAAGCCGGTGACGTACTCGGCACCGGTGAGCGGCAGCAAGTCGCCGGTCTCGGTGGCGTCGAGGACGTAGTCGGCCGCGATCGTCGTCGTGGCGCCCGTGCCGAGACGCTCGACGGTCACGGCTCGGACGGTGTCGCCGTCGACGTCCGCGCGGGTCGGGCGGGCCGGCTGCAGGACGGTGAGCCGGCCGGCCGCGCGCCACGGCGCCAGCAACTCGTCGATGACGGCGACCGCGACCCGCGGCTCGTGGCACAGCTTGCTGACCCAGCCGGCGCCCGGGTTCAGCGCCGGGTGCACGCGGGCCGCGTCGGTGAGCGGGTAGGCGCGGCGGTAGTGGTCGCGGATGCCGTCGCGCAGCGCCCGGTAGGTGCGGGTCGCGCCGAACTCCTCGATCCACGGGTGCTCGTCCGGCGGGACGGCCTGGGAGGTGAGCTGGCCGCCGAGCCAGGGGTACTCCTCGGTGAGCACGACGTGCCGCCCGCGGCGCAGCGCCGCCAGGGCCGCCGCGATGCCGCCGAGTCCGCCGCCGACCACCAGGATCTCGGTCCGAAGCTCGTTCACTCGTCTCCTTCCGGGTTCTGCGGACGCCCGCGCTCAGCGCGGCCGGGGAGCGGACACCGTCTGGCCGGGCTCGACCACGCAGGGCAGCAGCCGGTGCCGGTCGGTGGTGCCGGACGGGTCCTCGATCAGCTCGACCAGCAGCGACAACGCCTGCTCGCCCATCTCCTCGCGCGGGATCCGGAAGCCACTCCAGGCGACGCCGGCGTCGTCGGCGCCGGCCTCGACGGGGACGTCCGGCTGACCCAGGACCGCGATGGACAGGTCGCGCGGCACCGTCAGCCCGCGCGCCGCCGCGGCGGCGCGGATGCTGCCCGCGCGGTATGCCTCGGCCAGCACCAGCCCGGTCAGGTGATGCTCCACGGCGACGTCGACGATCTCGTCCGCGGTCAGCTCGGCCGGGTCGAACGACGTCGGCCGCAGCCCCGCCGCGCGCATCGCCGTGCGGTAGCCGGTGAGCCGGTCGATGATCGACTCGCGGTCGCTCAGCTCGCCGACGAACCCGATGCGCTCGTGCCCCTGCTCCAGGAAGAGCCCGACGACGTCGTTCGTCGCCTGGACGTAGTCGGCGCCGACGTAGGGCAGGTCCGCCGAGCCCGGCAGCTCGCGCCGGCCGACGAACACGAACGGGAACCCGTCGTCGAGCAGGTGCACCAGCTCCTGCTTGTCCTCGGCACGGCCGAGCAGCACGCAGCCGTCGGTGACGCCGAGGTGGGCACGGGCCTTGCCGGACAGCCGGCGCCGGCCGTTCTCGACCGGCGCGCTGGTGAACAGCAGCAGGTCGCTGCCCCAGCGCTCGGCCTCGCGCTCGATGCCGACGAGGAACGGGTGGTAGAAGTCGCCGTTGCCCTGCGGGAACACCGGCTCGTAGGTGAAGACGCCGATGATCTGGTTGCGGCCGCGGGCCAGCCGCTGCGCCAGCGGGTTGGCGGAGTAGCCGGTCTTGCTGATCGCGTCGAGCACCCGCTGCCGGGTCTCGGGGCCGACGCGGTCCGGCTCGGCGTTGAGCACCAGCGAGACGGTCGCCTGGCTGACGCCGGCCATCCGCGCGACGTCGGCCTGGGTCGCTCGCTTGGCCGCCATGGCTCGCTCCTCGGTGATAGTTATGCGCATAACTTGATGACCTGAATCCACCGGCTCGAGGCCGGTGGATTGGAGCGATCCTGGCGGGTCGCGCAGCACGTGTCAAGGGTGTGACGTGGACGTTTCGGGCGGAAGTGCGTGGCCGTGCTGGTCAGGCCGCGATTCAGTTATGCGAATTACTCACTGCGCCTCGCCCCGCGGCCGGGTCCGCGCGGCCGGCTGGCACAACGCCGTCGATCAGCTCAGCAGGCGCGCCGCCCGGATGCGGTGCAGGTGGATCACGACGTCGTAGAACTCACCCAGCGCGAGGCGATGGTCCGGCACCGGATAGTCGGCGCCGATGCTGCGGGTCGGGCGGGCCTGTCGCGACCAGTCGCGCAGTACGGCGGGCGCGTCGCGCAGGTCGACGACGTAGTCGCGGAACCGGGCCTGGTCCAGAACGTACTCATGGTGCTCCGGTGACGGCGGGCCGACGGTGAAGGTCTGCAGCGGCTGGTCGTCCGGCCCGGCGTTGAACGAGCCCCGGTGGAAGGTGAACCCCACACTGACGTAGCCGGTGCCGAGCGCCTGCCGCAGGAAGGTTCCCTGCATGTCGGGCTGGAGATCCGGATCGATGCTGGCGTACGCGACGTGGAAGTTGTGTGCCGAGAGCAGCACCTTGTGGCCGGTCCGCTCGTGCCACCAGACGGTGTTGCCCGCCATCGCGGTCTCCCGGTGACGCAGCGCGGCCCCGAGCTCGTCGACGTCGTCGAGGTCGAACGACCACAGGGTGGCGACCTGCTCGATGGTGCGGGCATGCCGCACGGCCCAGGCGTGGGAGTCGTCGGCGCCGGGGCCGAGGTCCGCCAGGAGCTCGACGGCCTGGCGGGCCCGGGCCGCGAACACGCGGCGTTCGGCGAGCGGCCGGCTCGGATACTCCCGCATCCAGGTGTCCATGTCCGTCTCGGGCCGGAGACCGCGATAGAGCTCGGCGAACCGGGGCAGCAGCGCCGGGCGCCGGGCGCGGACGTGCTCCTCGACCCGGGTGAACAACTCCGGGCCGGCGTAGTCGACGTCGTTGCCCATGTAGCGGACCTTGACCCGGTGGCTGCGGTTGTACGCCCGCATCCACTCGAAGAGGGCCAGGTACTCCTGGGTGTGCCACAGCCGGGTGCTGCTCTGGAACTCCTCTCGCATGATCTGCCTGATGTCGCCCTTGCCGGAGACCACGTAGTCGTCGATGCGCAGCCCCGCCGCCGCGTGCACCTCCTGGCTGAAGGTGCGGAACCCCCGTGTGCGCACCAGATACCGGAACACCCGGTGCTTCATGGTGAAGAACTCGCGGGAGTTGTGGGTCGCCTCGCCGAGCCCGACGACGACGGCGTCGCCGATCAGCCGGCCGAACGGCCGCAGGTCGTCGAGGTCGCCGTGTGGCTCGGTCGAGCGGAGCCGATGGCCGTGACGGTCGAGCGCCGCCACGACGGCGTCACCGGCCGACGCCGTCTGCGTGCCGCCGGCGAGGCCGGTGGCCAGCGCCGATCCCGCGACGGCCACCGCACCGAGGAACGTCCGCCGCTTCATCGTGGTCTTGTCGTGTCGCACCATGCATCGACGCTAGGCAGCGCGGCCCGGCCGGTGCACTGGCGCAGTCCCGAGGCCTCACGTTCGGGCCAGCCCCACCTCGGGCGCGCTCGGAACCCCTGTCAGCGCAGCCGCGGGTCATCGCCCGCGCGCGTGCTGACCTGCAGGCCGAGCGCGTCGGCGACCTGGCCCCAATCGACGTAGGAGAAGTTGGTGGCGTCGCGCTCCGGGTCGACGTCCGGGCCGGTCTCGGGCTCGTCGTGGGTGACCAGCAGGCCCTCGCGGTAGTCGCCGACGACACGGTTGGTGACCGCGAGTCCGTCCGAGCCGTTGACGTCGTCGACGCCGTCGCCCTCGACCCGGAAGGTGCCGAGCGGGCGGTTGCGGCCCGTCGTCGAGTAGACGGCGAACCGGTCGTCGCCCTGGCTGGAGACGATGACGTAGCCGGCCCGGCCGCGCCCGTAGTAGACGTCGACGCCCTCGGCGTCGGCGACCAGGTTCGGCCCGCCGAGCCCGGGCTGGTCCGGGTCGGCCGGGACGCACTCCTCGGTCTCCTCGTCGTACACGTCGTGGACGCCGAAGTCGGCGACGGTGTCGATCAGCCGCGGCTCGCCGGAGCCGAGCGGCAGCGGGATCCGCCACAGGCCGACGTCCTCCTGCGTCGCGTACAGCACGTCGGTGCGCTGGTCGACGGCGACGCCCTCGAGTTGCGGGCCGACGCCGGGCTCCTCGCACGGCACCCAGGTGCCGCCGCCGGGGAGCGGGAAACGGTCCGGCAGCGCCAGCCGCTCGACGTCGGTGTAGGCGACCGTGCCGTCGCGGCGCGGGGTGATCCGCGCCGTCGCGATCGTCGTCCTGCCCTCCTGGGTCACGACGGCGTAGGTGCCGGCCGGGCCGGGCTGCCACACGGCGACGCCGTACGCCGTCTGCTCCTCGTCGACCGTCTCGCGGTCCGGGCTGAAGAGGAACTCCTGCTCCGGCGCGGTGATCTCGCGCAGCGGTGTCGTGGCGCGCGAGCCGGCCGGGTCGACGGCGAAGAACCGCAGCTGGTCGTTGTACCGGTCCGACACCACGGCGACGTCGGCCGTGCGGTCGCCGACGCGGATCCCGTAGGCGATGTCGACGTTGTTGTACCTCCCGCCGACGCCGTCGGCGCGCGGTGCGGGCGTCGCCGGCAGCGACTGCAGCTCGCGCGAGTCGAGGTCGTAGACGCGCAGGCCGCCCTCCTTCGCCGTCACGACGACGATCGAGCGGCGGGAGTCGCCCGGGTGCACCCAGATCGCCGGGTCGTCGCCCGACGCGTTGCCGCCCGCCTCGTCGTCGTACAGCACCGGCGTCTCGTTGTCGGTGGTCACGACGGCGGGCGGCGGGGTCCTCGGCGCGCCGGCGGCCGGCAGCGCGAGCGTGAGGGCGAGCGGGACGGCGGCGGCGAGGGCGGCGGTTCGGCGCATGACCGGGAGCCTGCTCCCGCAACCTTGCCGCCCGCGTGGCCGGTGAGCGAACGATCGGCGAACACGCCCCTACGCTGGTGACGTGCTGATCGTGCTGCCTCCGTCGGAGACGCAGGCCCGGCTGGTCCGGGGCCGCGGCCGGTGCGGCGGCCGAGGTGGCCCGCAACGTCGAGGTGCGCTCCAGCAGCTACGCGCCGCTGTGGCGGCCCGGACCCGAGCTGGCCGCTCGGTGGGTCGTGCTGCGGGTGCCCGGCTCACCGCACGGCGCCAAGGCCACCCCGCGACTGCGCGCCCTGGGCGCTCGACGTCATTTGAGCAGGAACGAGCGCAGCGCGGCGGCGCGGCGCTCGTCGTCGGCCGCCTGGTCCGGGTACTCGGTGTGGCCGGCGGCGAGGACGAGCAGTTCCTTGTGGCCCGGGATCGCGTTGTGGACGGCGAACTGGCCGGGCGGCGGTACGGCGGAATCCCACAGCGCCGGCGCCACGAGCATCGGGATGCGCAGCCGCCGGGCCGCCGTCGCGGCGTCGAAGAAGCGCAGCACCTCACGCACCTGCGGATGCCGCTCGACGTGGAGCCGGACCGCCTCGCCGCTGCCGGTGCACGGCATCGTGAGGCGAAGGTCGTGGTTGCCGAAGCTGGGCACCGTCAGCGCGCCGCGGTCGAACCGGTCGTCCCAGGGCAGCGCCAGCGCGCCGATGCCGCCGCCGAAGCTGGCACCGGCGTAGCCGACCCGGTCCGGCGGCTCGGGCAGCAGCGCCAGCAGCGCCGACGCCGCGCACCAGACGTCGGCGGCACAGCCGCCGTGCACGTAGGTCGCGGCCGACTCGATGCCGTGCAGCACGTGCTCGGCGGAGACCGCCGGGACACCCGGGACCAGTCCGCGGGTCGGCAGCCCGCGCGACGCGGCGAGCAGGACCGCGGTGCCGGGCAGCTCGAAGCCGGGGTCGGGCTGATCGCGGCCGCCGTACCCGTGCCCGACGACGACGGCGCGCTCCACGTCGTCCGGCGGCAGCCACAGCCAGCCGCCCAGCCGCACCCCGTCCAGCGAGGTGAACTCCACGTCGTGCCAGCCCGGCGGGGAAGCCGGGCGGACGACCGGCGCGGTGTCGACCGCCAGCGCCCGCTCGTACAGCGACGTCCAGAACTCGGCGAACCCGGGCGGCTCGTCCGGCGCGTCCACCGTCAGCAGAGCGTCGAGGTCGTAGCCGTAGGTCGCGTCGAAGGCGTCCGGACCGAACCAGTCGTCATAGGGCAGCGGCACGATCCGTGACGTTAGCGAACGCCGCGGTCGCGGAACCAGGCGGCCAGGACGGCGGCGCTGCCGGGCAGGGCGAGGAGGACCAGGATGGTGCTGCCCAGCCACCACGGGACGTACTGGTTGTAGGGGTCACCGCCGGCGCCGGCGACGGCGCCCAGTGCGCTCATGCCCAGCACGAACAGCGTCGTGACGGTGGCGCGCACGCCGCGGTCCCGCTTCGCCGCCCAGAGCGAGAGCAGCCAGCCGGCCAGCCCGAGCACGCCGACGATCAGCAGTCCGATGACGATCGCGTTGCGGTCCATCGCGACCTCGCCGGCGTCCCACTCCGGGTAGGCGGCCTCGACGTGCCGTTCGACCGAGCCGAAGACCCACAGGTCGAGCAGGGGGAGCAGCAGGCACACGACCTGCAGGCCGACCCCGAACCGCAGCGCCCGCACCGTGCTCTGCCAGCGGCTCGTGCGCAGCCCGTTCTGCACCGCCATGACGATGCCTCCCATCTCTTACGGTGTATGACTCGCTGACGATGCTAGTCTTACGCCGTAAGTGAGGTCAAGGAGGGCAGCCGTGGGCCGGTCGCGAGTGCAGGGCAAGCACGCGGGTCTGACCCGAGACCAGGTGCTCCAGGCCGCCGTCCACCTGGCCGACCGTGACGGCGCCGCGGCGTTGTCGATGCGCAAACTGGCCCGCGAGCTCGACGTCGAGGCGATGACGCTCTACCACCACGTCCAGAACAAGCAGGGCCTCGAGGACGCCATCGTCGAGTACGTGCTGGCCGAGTCGCTCTCGCCACCACCGCCGCCGCCGGCCTCGTGGCAGCAGGTCGTCGCCGGTCACGCCGACGAGCTGCACCGCGGTCTCGCGAAACATCCGGGCGCCGTGCCGCTGTTCGCGTCGCGGACCGCCATCACGCCGCGGACGCTCGCCATCCTCGAGCACCTGCTCCGCGTCCTCCGCGACGCCGGGTTCGCCCCGCGGACGGCGCTGCACCTGGTCTACGCGGTCGCCGGTGCCGTCGTCGGCCAGCACCTCGCCTACGCCGGCGAGCAGAACCAGCAGCCCGCGGACGTCGCCGACCTCGCCGGCGACGACCTGCCGGTCCTCGCCGAAGCGCTCGCCGGCGGCCCGGTGACGATGGAGTCGCGGCTGGAGTTCACCCTGACGGCGCTGATCGCCGGCTTCGAGACGCTGCTGCCGGGCGGTTAGGGCGCGTCCAGACGGCCACGCCGTCGCGCGTGCCGAGCACCCCGCGCCCGCGCAGCCGGTACTGCACTCCACGGGTGGTTCGCGACAGCGTGCCGGCCGGCCGACCGGCGCGTCTTCGACAGTGGCGACCACGTCGCCACCTACGCTTTAAATCGTTCCAATCCGATCCGGGGGATCGCCATGACCGTCGCCCTGAACGACCTGCCGCCGAGAAAGCAGTGCCGCACTGCCCGGATCGGTTTCGTGGTGGGCGGCCTCGATCTGTACTGGCCGCAGCTTCCCGGTCTCCTCCGGCGGCCGCACCGCGAGGACGGCGACCCGGGCGAGTGGGTCGACGCCTGGTCCGCGACCGGTGTCGGGCACCACTGGTCGCTGTCGGTCGGGCACCGGGCGGGCGACTACCGCGCCGCGGCCGACCTGCTGGGTATCCCGTTCCGGTCCGTCTGAGGAGGGTCATTCGTGCACATCGAGAGGGTCGTCGCCGAGTACGACGCGCAGTCGCCGGGGATCGGCGTGGCCGCGCCCCGGCTGTCCTGGACCCGTTCCGGCGGGGCGGAGCAGACCGCCTACGAGGTGCGGCTGCGGACCGCGGCGGGCGACCTCCGCACCGCGCGGGTGGCCGGCGCGGGACAGGTCTTCGAGCCGTGGCCGTTCGCGGAGCTGCGCTCACGGGAGCGGGTCGAGGTCGAGGTGCGGGCCGAGGCCGGCGGTGAGTGGAGTGACTGGAGCGCGCCGTTGGTCGTCGAGGCCGGGCTGCTGCGGCCCGAGGACGTCACGGCACGGTTCATCAGTCCCCGCGACCTCGGCGGGCTCGACGACGGCGCCGTCGCGCTGGTCCGCGACCTCGACCTCACCGGGCCGGTGGCGTCGGCGCGCCTCTACGTCACCGCCCACGGCGTGTACGACGCGTGGATCGGCGGCCGCCGGGTCGGCGACCACCTGCTCGCCCCGGGCTGGACGGCCTACCACTCCCGGCTGCGCTACCAGACCTTCGACGTGACGGAGCACCTGCGGGACGGCGGGCGGACGCGGCTCGCCGTCGGCCTGGGCAACGGCTGGTACCGCGGGCGACTGACCTGGAACCTGCGCCGCGACCACTACGGCGACCGGCTGGCACTGCTCGCCCAGCTGGAGATCACCTACGCCGACGGCCGCAGCGAGACGGTGGTCACCGATGACCGGTGGCGGGCCGGCGGCACGGGGATCCTGGCCGACGACCTCTACGACGGGCAGCGCACCGACCTTCGGGTGCCGCTCGTCCCGGACGCCGCGGCCGACGGCGCCGTCGACGTCCTCGAGACCGACGCCGCCCGCCTGGTCGCGCCTCTGGGTCCACCGGTGCGTGCGGTGGCGACGGTACCGGCCCGCTCGGTCACCGCGTCTCCGTCCGGCGCCCAGCTCGTCGACTTCGGCCAGAACGTCGTCGGCTGGGTGCGCCTGCGGGTGTCCGGGCAGCCCGGCCAGGAGGTGACGATCCGGCATGCCGAGGTGCTCGAGGACGGTGAGCTCGGCGTCCGTCCGCTGCGCGAGGCCAAGGCCACCGACACCTACGTCCTGGCCGGCGGCCCGCAGGTGCTCGAGCCCCGCTACACCTTCCACGGCTTCCGCTACGCCGAGGTCACCGGCGCCGACGTCCAGGCGTCCGACGCCGAGGCCGTCGTCGTCAGTTCCGACCTGCGTCGCACCGGGTGGTTCGAGTGTTCCGAGCCCGATCTCGACCGGCTGCACGAGAACGTCGTGTGGGGCATGCGGGGCAACTTCCTCGACGTCCCGACCGACTGTCCGCAGCGCGACGAGCGGCTCGGGTGGACCGGCGACATCCAGGTGTTCGCCCCGACCGCCAGCTTCCTGTTCGACGTCGGCGGCTTCCTCGGCTCGTGGCTGGGTGACCTCGCGGCCGAGCAGCGTCCCGACGGCGGTGTGCCCTTCGTCGTGCCCGACGTCGTGTACGAGCACATCGGCGGCCCGCGACCGGGCGACGCTCCTCACTCGCCCCCGGCCGGCTGGGCCGACGCCGCCGTCCACGTGCCGTGGACGCTGTACGAGCGCTACGGCGACACCGGCGTGCTGGAGCGCCAGTACGACTCGATGCGCGCCTGGGTCGACAAGGCCCGCTCGCTGGCCGGCGACTCGCTGCTCTGGGACACCGGCTTCCAGTTCGGCGACTGGCTCGACCCCGACGCGCCGCCGGACGACGCGGCCGCGGCGAAGGCCGACCCGGCCGTGGTCGCCACGGCGTACCTCGCCCGTAGCTCTCACCTGCTGGCGCGGGCGGCCGCCGTCCTCGGCCGCGCGGACGACGCCGAGCACTACCGGCGCCTGTCGTCCGACGTCGTCCGCGCCTTCGACGAGGCCTATGTCGCCGCCGACGGCACCGTGCAGAGCGACTGCCAGACCGTCTATGCGCTGGCCATCGTGTGGGACCTGCTGGAGACCCCCGTCCAGCGGGCCGGCGCCGGCCGTCGGCTGGCCGAGCTCGTGCGGGCGGCGGACTTCCACGTCAGCACCGGTTTCCTCGGCACACCGCTGGTGCTGGACGCACTGTGCCGCGCCGGGCATCCGGACCTCGCCCACTCGATGGTGCTCACCCGCACCGCGCCGTCCTGGCTGTACGCCGTCGGCATGGGCGCGACGACGATCTGGGAACGCTGGGACTCCATGCTCCCGGACGGCTCGATCAACCCCGGCGAGATGACGTCGTTCAACCATTACGCCTACGGCGCGGTCGCCGACTGGCTGCATCGCTGTGTGGCCGGGCTCGCGCCGGCGGCGCCCGGCTACCGCGAGGTCTCCGTCCGACCGCTCGTCACCGGCCAGCTCCAGCGGGCGGCGGCCCGGCACCTCAGCCCTTACGGGCCCATCGCCGTCTCCTGGCGCCTCGACGGCGAGAGGTTCGAGGTGGAGCTCGACGTCCCCGCCGGTGTGACGGCACACCTGGACCTGCCGTTGGCCGCGCAGCCGGCTCACACGGTCGGCCCGGGCACGCACCGCTTCGCCGGCGCCTGGGTCCCGGCGGGGCCGGCGTGAGAGTGGACCCGGGCCGGCCGCCGGGTCAAGGTGAGGGGAGGCCGGCCGAGAGCGCTGGTGGCCACCCTGGGTGAGTACCGGCTCGGGCGATGAGCTCTCGGGCCTGTCTGGGCCGGGCTTCCGCTGGCTACTGGCACCCGCGCCATCGAGGCCTACGACATACTCGAACGGCCCGACGCCGACCAGCTGCGTCGCCGCATCGACGCTGGTCACGACCGGAACGTCACCGTGTCCGGCAACTGACCTCCGCAGGGGCGCGAAGACCCCGTGGCGTGGGCAGGCCCGCGGGCCGGGTGGCGCCGAGACGAGGGTGCCCGCCGCGCTGGACCGCGGTGCGTTGAGGGTCGCCGGAGGACGGGTCGCGTCCCGCGTCCCGTCACGGCCGGCAGCCGTAGTGCGACTTTTCGCAGATCTTGACGCGAACGTGACATACCAGTAACGTCTTGTTGCACCCCTTCTTTTAAGACTCGACTTAAGTCGAGTCTCGGCTGAGAGAGAAGTGCGAGCACCTGCCGCGCGCGGCCGTTCCGAATGGCCTGCGGCCGTGCCCCCGATCGACTCCGTGCGTCCAACCGATTCACCGGCGAAGAGGTGGTAGAGGCATGAGATCCAGGATTCTGTCCGTGATCGCGGCAGCGCTGGCGGTGGCCGCGTCGTTGTCAGGCGGTGTCGCCCCGGCCGGGGCCGCCGAGGGGACGTATTACGTGTCGCCCAACGGCAACGACAGCAACAGCGGCCTGTCGCCCAGCCAGGCCTGGCGGACCATCGGCAAGGTCAACGACTTCACCTTTCCCCAGGGGAGTCTCGTCTATTTCGAGGGCGGCCAGACGTTCACCGGGTGCCTGGTGTTCGACTCGGGCAACGTGCCGAACTCGTCGGCGTCGACGCCGTTCCGGGTGTACTCGTACGGCACCGGTCAGGCCACCATCCGGTCCGACTGCACAGGCGACTATTCGGCGGCCGTCACCGCGGACAACGTGAGCGGGTTCCGCCTGAACAACCTCAGGCTCGTCAACGGCGGCACGACCGCGGCGGGCGTCCTGCTCCAGAACCAGGAGTCGTCGACCCCGACGCAGTCGATCGTCATCCAGAACTCACAGATCACCGGATTCACGACGCCCGCCGGGAGTTCCAGCAGCCTCGGCGGAGCGATCCAGATCATCGGGTTCGCGGTGAACAGCAACAACGGGCCGATGAACGACATCCAGATTCTCGACAACCGGCTCTACGGCGCCTCCAAGACCGCGCCCGACGGGCCCGCCATCAACGGCTGGGGCTACGGACAGAACATCACCGACGTGCTGGTCGACGGGAACACCGTCTACAACCTCGGCATGCGCCCCAACACGGTGGGTGGCGCCATCACCGCGAACGGCTGGAACGGGGCCGTCATCCAGCACAACAAGGTGTATGACATCGGCGCCAACGTGACGTCCTGCGGCGGCACGAGCGGGATCCTCGCGTACACCTCGAGCCACGTCACCATCCGCTACAACGAGGTCTACAACGTCGAGCCCTACCCGAGCTACGTCAGCGGCTGCGACTGGGACGGCATCGATCTCGACGGCGGCGTCGACAACTCCGTCGTGGAGTACAACTACACCCACGACAACGCCGGCAACGGTCTGCTCGCCTACGTCGACAGCCCCGGCGGGAAGCCGTGGGGACCGAACACGTTCCGCTACAACGTCTCCGAGAACGACGACAACATCAAGGCGCAGGGCGGCCTGATGGGCGTCGTGCCGCGGGCTCCGACGGGCGCGTTGTCCATCTACGGCAACACCTTCTTCACCGATGTCGACCAGCGGTCGAAGAGCACGGCCAGTGCCTGCTTCTTCTTCGGCTACAGCGGCGGGGCATGGGCGAGCGGATCGCAGATCAGGAACAACATCTGCCATGTCGCCAACCGGGACCAGTACGGCCGGCCCGGGCAGTTCTACTACAACCCCAACGGTCAGACCGGGATGCCGATCTCGAACAACCTCTACTACACGAACGGGGCGCCGACATGGCGCTGGGGCGGCACGACGCACAGCTCGTTCGCGGCCTGGCAAGCGGCCGGGCTCGAGACCGCGCCGGTGTGGGGCGACCCGCTGTTCGCCTCGGCCGGCAACGGCGGCACGTGCACGTGGAACCCGGCGACCGGTGTCGGACCGCAACCGTGCCCGTCGGCGTATCGCCTGCAGCCCGGCTCGCCGGCGCTCGGCAAGGGCGCGAACATCGCCGGCAACGGCGGTCTCGACTACTTCCAGGACCCGATCCCGAACCCGCCGAACATCGGCGCCGACGCGGGCTAGACGAGAAAGGTGGGAAGAGCCATGAGATCCAGAGTCCTGTCCACGATCGCGGTGGCGCTGGTGGTGGCCGCGTCGTCACTCGCCGGAGTCGGTCCGGCCCAGGCGGCGGCACCGATCTACTACGTGTCGCCGAACGGCAACGACAGCAACAGCGGCCTGTCGCCCAGCGAGGCCTGGGCCACGCTCAGCAAGGTCAACGGCTTCACCTTTCCGCAGGGGAGCACCCTCTACTTCGAGGGCGGCAAGTCCTTCTCCGGCTGCCTGGTGTTCGATTCGGACAACGTGCCGAACTCGTCGGCGTCGACGCCGTTCCGGGTGTCCACGTACGGCACCGGGCGGGCGCAGATCCAGTCCTGGTGCGTCGGTGACTACTCGGCCGCCATCTCGGTGGACAACGTCCACGGATTCGTCCTGGACAACTTCCTCATCTCCAGAAGCAGCGCGACGGCCCTGGGCATTCTGCTCCAGAACCAGGAGTCGACGTCGCCGACGCAGTCCATCACGATTCAGAACTCGCAGATCACCGGCTTCACCAGGCCGGCCGGAAGCGCCACGACCCTGGGCGGCGCCATCGGGATCATCGGCTATGCGGTCAACGGCAACAACGGGCCGATGAACGACATCAAGATCCTGAACAACCGGTTCTACGGCGTCTCCAAGACGGCGGCCGACGGACCTGGCATCGACGGCTGGGGCTACGGGCAGAACATCACCAACGTGCTGGTCGAGGGCAACGTCGTCGAGAACCTCGGCATGCGCCCGGCGACGGTGGGCGGAGCCATCACCGCGAACGGCTGGAACGGAGCCGTCATCCAGCACAACAAGGTCCGCGACATCGGCGCCAACGTGACGTCGTGCGGCGGCACGAGCGGCATCCTGGCCTACACGTCGAGCAACGTCACGGTACGCCACAACGAGGTGTACCGGGTCGAGCCCTATCCGAGCCATACGGCCGGCTGCGACTGGGACGGCATCGACCTCGACGGCGGCGTGAAGAACTCCGTCGTGGAGTACAACTACACGCACGACAATGCCGGCAGTGGCCTGCTCGCGTACACCGACAACGTCAACGGCGTGACGTGGGGACCGAACACGTTCCGCTACAACATCTCCGAGAACGACGACAACATCAAGGCGCAGGGCGGCCTGATGGACATCGTGCCCAGGGCGCCGGCGAACGCGCTGTCCATCTACGGCAACACGTTCTTCACCAACGTCGCCCAGACCGGTGACTCCACCGCGAGCGCGTGCTTCAACATCGGCTACGCCTCGGGAACGTGGGGCAGCGGATCGCAGATCAGGAACAACATCTGCCACATGGCCAACCGGGACCAGTACGGCCGGTCGGGACAGTTCTTCTACAACCCGAACGGTCAGACGGGCATGACGCTGTCGAACAACCTGTACTACGCGACCAACACGCCGTCCTGGCGTTGGGGCGGCACGACGTACAGCGGTCTCGCCGCGTGGCAGGCGTCCGGCCGCGAGACCGGGGCGGTCGGCGGCAACCCGCTGTTCTCCTCTCCCGGCAACGGCGGCACCTGCACGTGGACGCCGTCGGCCGGCGACGGTCCGCAACCCTGCCCGCAGGCGTACACGCTGCAGGCGGGCTCCCCGGCGCTGGACGCGGGCGTCAACATCACCGGCAACGGAGGCGTCGACTACTTCCAGAACGCCATCCCGAACCCGCCGAACATCGGCGCCGACGCGAACTGAGGCCCGCCTGACCGTGCGACCGCGAGCATCCAGGATCGGTGGCGTGATCACACCACCGATCCTGGATGCTGCACGCTCTAGGTGACCTCGAGCCCCACGAGCGCGGTCTCGTCGCTCGTGGCCGTGACCCGGAGGCGGTGGGTGCCAGCGGTGACCGGCGCCGGTGTGCGGTACCGGCCGGTGCGGCCGGACGTCGCCAACGCCACGCCGTCGAGGGCGAGGTCCGGGATCGCGTCGCCGCGCAGCTCCACCTCGACATCGAGCACCGCGGGACCGCCCAGCGAGACCTCGTACTCCACCCAGTCGCCGGCGTCCAGCACGACCTCGAACTGGTCGGCGTACCGGCGGTTCGGGTCGTGTGTCCAGACCGGATCGCCGTCGCCGCAGAAGCGGATGGTCACGGCGTCGTCGGAGCGGAACCCGGGGAACGGCCGGGCGTCGTCGGGACGCGACGACCCCGCGGTGCCGAACGCGAAACCCGTCGCCGGGAGGTGCAGCGGAGCGCGACGGAGCATCGCGCCGACCACCTCGGGCCGGTACGTGCAGCGCTCCAGCCGCATGCGGTCGAGCAGGTCGTCGAGGATCTTCCACGCGTCGTCGGCCTCGGGCTGCGGTGCCCGTCCGGCGGCCCACGCGGTGAGGGCCGGCCACCCGGGCGGTGGGTCGATCGAGCAGGGCGACGTCGCGGTGTCGATCTTCTTCCACGGCCAGAAGTTCCAGCCGATCTCGTGATCCTCGAGCAGCTGGAACATCGTCTGGAACCAGTCCAGCCCGTTCTCGCCGCCCTCACCCATGTAGATCGGCAGGCCGAGCCGGGTGCGTGCGTCGAGGTACTGCTGGATGCTCGGCCGATCCGGCGGCGACCAGTACTTGTGGAACTGCAGCATCGAGTTGGGGTCCCAGACCTCGGTGAAGATGCTCCAGTTGGTCGCCCAGTGGCTGCCCTCGTAGATGATGAGGTGGTTCGGGTCCACGGCACGGATGGCCGTGGTGAGGTCGCGGTAGAGCCGCGCGAGGTCGTCGGCGTAGTGGTGCTGGTAGTCGTTCGGGATCGGCTCGTTGAGCAGGTCGTAGCCGGCGACGACGGTCTCGTCGCGGTAGCGGCGCGCGAGCATCGTCCACAGCTCGATCGTGCGCTCGCGGTGGCCCGCGTCCTCGAACAGCTCGGGGCGGCCGTTGGGGGCGTCGTCGATGTTCGTGCCGGTCTGCCCGCCGGGGGCGCCGTGCAGGTCGAGGACGACCCACAGGCGGTGGGCGCGGCACCAGTCGATCAGCCGGTCGACCAGCGCGAGGCCGTCGTCCAGCGGCGCGCCGTCGTCGGACATGACGACCCGGGCGTTGATCGCCAGCCGGACGTGGTCGAACCCCTCGGCGGCCAAGCGGGCGATGTCGGCCTCGGCGACGAACACGTCGCGGAACCGGCGCCAGAACTCGGTGGCCCGCGACGGACCCACCAGGGTGCTGACCATGGACTCGATGGCACGCGGTGACTGCGGGCCGTCGGTCAGCACCCACATGTACCCCTCGGGCAGCAGCCAGTTGCCCAGGCCCATGCCGCGCCACTGCAGCCGCCGCCCCGCGCCGTCGGCCAGCCGGTCGCCGTCGGCGTGCACGAACCCGTCGAAGGTGGCCGGCCCGGTGCGCGGGCCGGCCGTGCCTGTGGTCATGCCGGTCTCGGCAGCGCGGCGTGGTCGGTGATCAGGTCCCGATACCAGAGAGCGCTGGCCTTGGGGATGCGGGCCTGGGTGTCGTAGGCGACGTAGATGAGACCGAAGCGCATGCGGTAGCCCTCGGCCCACTCGAAGTTGTCCAGCAGCGACCAGGCGAAGTAGCCGCGCAGGTCGACGCCGTCCTTGATGGCGTCGCCGGCGGCGGCGAGGTAGCGCCGCAGGTAGTCGACCCGTTCCTGGTCGAGCACGTTGCCGTCCGGGTCGACGTAGTCGTCGAACGACGCGCCGCTCTCGGTGACGTAGAGCGGGAGGTCGGGGAACTCGCCCGCGACCCGGACCAGGACGTTGCGCAACGACTCCGGCTTGACCGACCAGCCGAGCGATGTCAGCGCGGGTTCGGCGGGGATGTCCCGGGCACGCAGCGGCGGGGTGCCGTCGTCGTCGTGGGCGACGACCACCTGCTGGTAATGGTTGACGCCGAGGAAGTCGATGGGCTCGGCCATGACGGCGTCGTCGCCGGGGCGGATCAGCTCGGCCAGGCCGTCCTCGCGGTAGAGATCGAGCACGTCGGCCGGGTAGCCGCCGCCGCGGAGCGGGCCGAGGAAGGTCTGGTTGTGGTAGGCGTCCCACCGCCGGGCCGCGGCTGCGTCGGCGGGCGACGACGACGCCGGAACGAAGTCGACGATCAGCTGCGCCGTGCCGACGCTCGCGTCCGCGCGGGCGGCCCGGATGGCCCGCACGGCCAGACCGTGGGCGACGTTCAGGTGGTGGGCGGCGGCGACGGCGGCTCGCCAGTCGCGGCGACCCGGCGCGTGCTTGCCCTCGCCGTAGCCGAGGAACGCCTGGCACCACGACTCGTTGGTGGTGATCCAGTCGGTGGCGAGGTCGCCGAGGGCCTCGGCCGTTCGCGCCGCGTACTCGGCGAACCGGTCGACGGTCTCGCGGGCCGGCCAGCCGCCGGCGTCCTCGAGCTCCTGCGGCAGGTCCCAGTGGTAGAGCGTGACGAACGGCCGGATGCCCAGCGCGCGAAGCCGCTCCAGCTGGGCACGGTAGTGGGCCACGGCCAGCGGGTTCAGCGGCCCGCGGCCGGTCGGCTGCAGCCGCGCCCACGACACCGAGAACCGGTAGGCGTTGAGGTTGAGGCTCTTCGCCACGTCGAAGTCGTCGTGCCACCGGTGGTAGTGGTCGCAGGCGATGTCTCCGGTGTCGCCGTTGAGGGTGGCGTCGGGCGAGTGGGAGAACGTGTCCCAGATCGACGGCTTGCGACCGTCGTAGCCGGCCGCGCCCTCGATCTGGTAGGCGGCGGTGGCGGCGCCCCAGCAGAAATCCGCGGGGAACACGTCGAGGCGGGGAGAGTCGTCCGGAGCGGGGTCGGAGTCCGAGGGGTGCGGGACGGGCGGCAGGGACGGAACGGTCACGTGGGCACCTTCGGCAGGGGAGTGAGTCCTTCGATGAGCTGCTCGAGCGAGAGGAGTGCGGCCCCGAGCGCGACGGCGTCGCCGCCCATCGCGGCCGGCTCGAGAGTGAACTGCTCGCCCGGACGGGCCAGCGAGTGACGGCGGATCGCCTCGCTGAGCTGTGGTCCCCGGGCGGCGTGGAGCGGCAGGCCGGCCCAGCCGCCGAGGATGATCTTCTCGGGGTTGGTGAGGTTCACCAGGTTGGCCAGGCCGATACCGAGCCGGCCGACCGCGTCGTCGACGATCGCCGCAGCCGACGAGGTGCCGGCGTCGGCGGCCTCGAGCAGCCGGGCGAACGCCTCCTCGTCGCTGAGGTCGTCGAGGCCGGCACCGGACGCGTCGGCCGTCGCGCGCCAGCGGGCCACGACGCTCCCGCCGCCGACGTACGCCTCGACGCACCCGCGTCCGCCGCAGGCGCACTCGGGTCCGTCGACGGAGATCTTGGTGTGGCCGAACTCGCCGGCGCTGCTGGCCCGGCCACGCAGCAACTGGCCGTCGCTGATGATGCCGGCGCCGATGCCGCGGCCGACCAGCGCGACGACGCAGTCGTCGACTCCGCGCGCCGCGCCGAACCACTGCTCGGCCATGGTGAGCGTCTTCGCGCCGTTGTCGGCCTGGACCGGCAGGTCCGAGATGGTGACGAGGTCGTCGACGGCGGTCGGCGCCCAGCCGAGGCTCTGGGCATAGATGGTGGCGCGCTCGCCGGACCGCTCGACCAGGCCGGGCACGCCGAGGCCCATGCCCATCACCCGGTCGCGGACGTCCGAGCGCCGGCCCAGGATCGTCTCGACGGCGTCGGTCAGCGACCGGCCGACGTCGGCGGGCGACGCCACGGTGGCGGGGAGCTCGACGAAGACCCGGTCGACGGTCGACAGCGACAGGTCGAACAGCTCGACCATGACGCCGTTCTCTCCGACGTCGGCGCCGATCAGGTAGGCGCCCTCGGCGCGGGTCGACAGCCGGGCGATGGGCCGGCCGCCGTTCGACGGCACCGAGCCGACCTCCTGGACCAGGCCGTCGGACATGAGTTCGGTGACGACGTTGGTGATCGTCGCCGTGGACAGCCCGCAGGTCGTCGCGATCTCGGCCCGAGTGGTCTCGCCGGCCAGAACGATGGTCCGCAGAACCAGGGCCCGGTTGCGCCTGCGCAGGTCTCTGACTGTCGACCCGAGCGCCATTTTTTCCTCCCCCGATCGCTGATTCAGCTCATAATCTAAGCCATGAACTAACGGTGGGCAAGAACGTGTCAGGTCCTCCGCCGCCCGAAGACGCGCACGGAGTCCACCTCCATGCGAGCCGGGAACGCAGCGTCGTCCACGCCCTGCTCACCGCCCCAGAATCCACCCACGGCGACGTTCAGGATCAGGTGGAAATCGTGATCGAACGGCCACCGCGCGGCGTCGGCGGCCGCCTCTCGCTCGAAGCTGAAGTAGCTCACGCCGTCGACCGCACAGGAGATCGTGTCGCGATCCCAGTCCAGGGAGTACGTGTGGAAGGCGTCCCGCGCATCCGGCACCGAGGTGACCGCGGTGCGCTGGGTCTTCGCGAGGTGGTTGTAGGCCTCGGTGTGGATGCTCGCGTGGATCACGCCGGGGTCGTGGCCGACGTGCTCCATGATGTCGATCTCGCCGTCGTGCGGCCAGCGCCGGTCCGGGTTCGACGACAGCATCCAGATGGCCGGCCAGGTGCCGCGTCCCCGCGGCAGCCTGGCCACCACCTCGATCCGGCCGTAGCGCCAGTCACCCTTGCCGCGCGAGACGAGCCGGGCGGAGGTGAACGAGCGGTCGTGCCAGTCCTCGCGACGGGCTTCGATGACCAGCCGGCCCTGCTCGACGCGCGCGTTCTCCAGCCGGCCGTCGGTGTAGAACTGGAGCTCGTCGTTGCCCCAGCCGTCGCCGCCGACGTCGTAGCTCCAGCGGGACGGATCCGGCCGGCCGGGCTGGTCGAACTCGTCGGCCCACAGCAGGTCCCAGGTGGTCATCGAAGCCCTCTCGCGTCGTCGTGTTCGGTGCTGCTCAGTCGCAGGCGACGGATCCGGTGAACTGGCAGTCGTCGCCGGGTGCCGTGTAGGCGACGCGGTCGACCTGGAAGGTCACCGTCTCGCCGGGGTCGGCGAACCGTCCCATCCGCGGGCTGGTCTCGCTGCCCCAGATGTTGAGGAACAGGTTCGTCTCCCGGTCGGGGATCTCGGCCGGATCGGTGGTCGAGTGGACGAGCCGGCCGTCGACGTAGAAGTCGAGCCTGGTGGGCGACCAGTCCACGGCGTAGTCGACGTACTCCTGAGACGCCGGCAGGGTGCGCGTCGCCGTCGTCAGCAGCTGCTTGTCGATCCAGGTGTTGACCTCGACCTTGCGGGGGTACTTGCCCAGCAGCTTGGCGACGTCGATCGCTTCCTCCGGCGACGAGGCGCCGGCGCCGACCCAGGTGAAGAACGACGACATCAGCCCCGACCCGGAGACGCCCTTCAAACGCGCCTCGTACACGCCGTAGCCCAGCTTGTCCCGGTGCTGGACCTCGGCGCACGCGTACTGGCGGTCGCCGGTGATCTTCTTCGCGAACGACAGGTTGAGGGCGCCACCGGTGGCGACGACCTGCGCCCGATCCCAGGTGCAGTTCATGACGGTGCCGTTGTTCCAGCCGTGCGAGACGGCCCATCGCGACGTGTCGAGCGTGTCGAAGTCGTCCACGAACGAGTCCGTGACCGGCGGAACGGCGACGTCGCAGGCGACCGACTTCGCGAACTGGCAGTCGTCGCCGGCGCGGGTGAACGCGACGTACTCGTACTCGGCGGTGACAGGCTCGCCCGGGTAGACGAACTCGCCCATCCAGCCGGTCAGGGTGTCCGAACCCCAGATCATCGTGAAGACCTGCTGGCGGTTGGACGGGATGTCCGCGGGATCCGTGACGTCCTCGACGAGCTCGCCGTTGATGTAGAAGCGCAGCCGGTCCGGCTCCCAGATCCAGGCGAAGTCGGCCCACTGCGTGCTGCTGTCGTAGCCGATGTCCTTCACCCATGGCCCGCGGTTGCTGCCGTTGACCCAGGAGTTGAGGTCGACGTGGGTCGGGCTCTTGCCGAGCACCTCGAAGTCGATCTCGTCGTGCGGGTAGCCGTTGTACGGGCCGATGTAGCTGAACAGCGACGAGTTGGTGCCGCTGGCCCGGCCCGCCTGCATCCGGGTCTCGTAGGTGCCGTACCCGTAGCGTTCACTGGACTGGATCGCGCCGCACGAGTAGTCGCGGTCGCCGTACGGGGTGTCGTCGAGCGACAGCGTCAGGACGCCACCGGCGGCGGCGACGTTGGCGGCGTTGAACTGGCAGTTCTGGTGCGCGCCGTTGTTGTAGCCGTTGGGGGTGTACCAGAACACGTTGTCGACGCCGGTGTCGAACTCGTCCAGGAAGGAGCCCGGGCCGACGTCGGGCGGAGGCGTGCCGCCGCTGGTCAGCGAGACGTCGTCCAGGCACAGGGTCCACGGCTGGGCGTGGCCGCCGGCGTTGAACCGGACGTATCCGGCGGTGCCGGTGGCGTTGGCCGTGAAGGCGAACGAGTACGTCTGGGCCGTGTCGGTGAGCTGGATCCGGGGAGCGAAGTCGGCGGACCCGGCGGTCGTGGAGCGGACCACGGGCTGGGTGTAGAGCGTCCGGCTGGCTTGCGCGGTGAACGTCAGCGTGTACGTCTGGCCGGCGGTCAGCGCGAGGCCGCCCTGGTTGACGGTCAGGTCGCCGGGCCACGCCGTGCCGCCGGGGATCGCCGCGCACAGCCGGCCGTCGGTGACCTCCAGCCCGACTCCGCCGGTGGCCGTCCACGGTGCGACGCCCGCGGCGAAGTCGCCGTTGACGATGAGGTTGTCCTGAGCGGCGGCCGGCGCCGGTTGTGCGGATGACGGTGGGGTCACGAGGGCGGCGGTGGCCAGGACGGCGAGCGTGGTCGCGGCCAGGCCGAGTCGTAGTCGCATGGCTGGAGTCCCTTTCCGTTCGTCATCGATCGGATGTGACCTGCCGGAGAGGGGTGCGACCGCCTCTCCCGGGTGACAGGTGGTCACCGCGCGGACTTCGACTATGCCTTGAACGAAGAGATGTAACAAGGGGGAAACGACGCCCCGACTCCTGACCGAACTCTTGACACCGTCAAAACGTCGAGGCTTCAATTATGGCTTGAAGGAAGCCTCGAGCCGGAAACACCCCACCTGGCCCGCTCGGCAGGTTCGTCCGATCGAGGCGCACTCCGCAGACGTTTCAGCCGACCCGGCAGCATTCCTACGGCTCATCGAGGAGCAAGGAGTACCCATGACCATCCGGATCCCCCGGGCATCAGGCGCACGCCCCATCCTGACGCGACGGTCCTTCCTGCGAGCTTCGGCGGGCGTCGGCATCGTCGGTGCCGGCCTGGTGAGCCTGTCGGCCTGTTCGTCCGACCAGGACGACCCCAGCGGCGAACCCGAGCCGCTGCCGACGGAACTCGCCGACGCCACGCTCCTGGTGAGCGACGCCGGTCCGTACAAGGCGGTTCCCGACGAGGCCGCACAGGCCGACGACCCCTCGAACAAGATCTACGCGGACACCCTGCAGGCCTGGCTCGACGAGAACCCGGCCGTGAAGCTCGAAGCCGCCAACGTCGACGTCTGGAACAAGGACGCGATGGTCACCGCGATCGCGGGCGGCACCGCGCCGGCCATCTACTACGCCAACGTCATCGGCAGCTGGAACAACGAGGGCATCAAGCAGGCCTTCGCCCAGCAGCTGGCGGCCGACACCACCGACCTGGTGGCGTCCTTCGACGTCGTCGGCCGCATGACCGACACCGCGCGCATGGTCTGGGAGCGCAACTGGGGGGTCGACGGCCGGTACTACGGAGCGCCGCTGACGTTCAGCATCGGCGAGGTCGTGCACTACCGGCGCGACCTCGTCGACCAGCTCGGCCTGCCGCAGCCGGAACTCGGCTGGACGTGGGCGGACCTGCGGGCGCTGGCCCTGGCGTTGAACGCCGACGGACGCAAGGGCATCATGCTGCGCACCTCGCCGATGAACTACGCGTTCAAGACGGCCGAGGGCGCTGAGGTGCTCGGCCGGCTGCCCAACCCGGACGGACCGTGGTGGTGGCGCTACGACTACGGCCTCCAGGCCGAGGCGCATGCTGAGGCGGTCGCGAACATCCGCGGCATGATCTTCGAGGACGAGTCGGCGCTGGCCGACATCGGCACCGGTGACGACCCGTGGGCGCCGCGGCACGCGTTCAACCGCGGCGAGATCGCCATGCACATCAACTCGATCGACATGCTCCTCCAGGGCCCGGACGCCGAGGACGGGCCGGTCGCGCTGGCCGACCGCGCCGGGCTGCCGCTCGACGACGTCACCGGCATCGTGGCGCTCCCGGCGGGACTGAACGGCAACGCCGGCCCGAGCTCCTGCGAGAACATCCTCCAGGCCGTCTCGTTCGATCCCGAGCTCGGGAAGGACGAGCTGACCGCGGCGTTCAGCCTGCACATGTACATGAACACCGACGGTCAGGTGTCGCGCGGCAAGGCCCAGTTCGACGCGGCGCAGGACCTGCGCTCGGTCTGGCAGGGCGCCCGCGCATACCCCGTGTTCACCGAGGTCATCGAGGGGCTGCCGGGATCGCTCGCGGAGGGCTGGGGCGAGAAGATCGCCGCCTCGGTGGGCGAGATCGCCGAGCTGGCCCAGCGCCCCGACCCGCTCTGGTTCATCCCGGTCGAGACCAACCCCGGCCCCGGCGACGAGGCGCTGAACGACGCCATGACGAAGTGGTGGTACGAGCCCTCCGAGCCCGATGTCGCCGGCGACCTGGACAATCTCAGCAGCGTGCGCAACGACCAGGCGGCCAGCTTCTCCTCCAGTGTGCCGTGGGACGACTTCGCCGCCGGGGCGAGCGAGTACTACGACGCGCTCGCCACGCACTGGGAGGAGAACGCCCCCGAGTTCCACCGGGACACGTTCGAACCGTGGCTGGAGGAGCACGTCCGGCCCGCTCTCGGCTGAGGTGACCACTGAATGACCACCGACATCGTCGTCGACGACGACGCCGCCGCGGCCGAGGCGGACACCCGGCAACCGACGACGTCGAGCCGTTCACGCCGACGCCGCCGGCTCTGGATCTTCCTCGGGCCCGCCCTGCTCCTCAATCTGGTGTGGGGCTGGTATCCGCTGGCGACGTCGTTCGTCCTGAGTTTCACCGACGCACGCCTGCGGGGCGACGTCACGTTCACCGGCTTCGAGAGCTACGAGCGGATGATCAACGATCCGCTGGTGGCCGACGCTTTCCGGGTCTCGATCATCTTCGCGGTGCTGTCGATCGTGCTGACGTTCGTCGTGCCGATCTTCGTCGCGATCCTGCTGATGGAGATGCCGCGCCGGACCATGCGCTGGATGATGCTGCTCTGGTTCCTGCCACTGAGCTCGGTGGGCACCGCGATCCTGTGGCGCTACGTCTACAACACCGACTACGGGTTGCTGCAGTCGATCGCGACGGGTCTCGGGTTCGATCGCCAGCCGTTCCTCAACAGCAGCGACCAAGTGCTGTTCTGGCTGGTCATCCCGGGCCTGGTGCTGTACGGGCCGGGGCTCATCTACCTGGCCACGCTGCAGAGCGTGCCGACGTCGTACTACGAGGCGGCCGAGATCGAGGGCGCGGGCTTCTGGCGCAAGATCTGGACGATCTCGCTGCCACGCATGCGGCCGGTGATCCTGATGATGCTGATGTTCGCGGTCATCGGGAACCTGCAGCAGTTCGAGTGGCCGAAGCTCATGACCAACGGCGGTCCGGGCGGAGCCAGCCGCACGGCGGTGATGTATGTCTACGACATCCTGAACCAGCTGCGGTACGCCGACGCGACCGCGCTGTCGATCCTGCTGTTCGTGCTCATCATGCTCATCGTCGGCATCATGCGGTTCGCGATCCGCGAGGATCCGGATGCTCCGCCGCGGCGGAGTCTGCGCGAGTTCGTGACGCGAAAGGGTGATCTGTGATGCCGGCCCTGCTGCCCAAGGTGGGGATGCGACAGCCGAAACTCCGGTACAGCCGCGCCGCCATCGCCGGATTCCTCGGCATCGGTGTGCTGCTGCACCTGCTGCCCTTCTACTACATCATCAGCACGTCGCTGAAGCCCGGCGCCGAGGTGGTCCGCAACCCGCCGACGTTCATCCCGTCCGCGATCACGTTCGACGCCTGGAAGCTCGTCCTGCGCATCGGCGACGAGTCCCAGATCGTCCAGCTGGTGAAGGAGCCGTTCTGGGTCTACTTCGCCAACTCGGCGTTCATCACGGTGATCGCGGTGGGCATCGGCCTGCCGGTGACGGCGCTGGCGGCCTACGCCAACAGCAAGCTGCAGAGCGGGCGCGGCGCGCGGGTGTCGTTCCTGTTCTTCATCGGGACGATGATGGTGCCGTTCGTCGTGACGCTGGTGCCGATGTACCTGCTGACGCTGAACTTCCCGTTCACGATGCCGGACGCGCCGATGATCCCCGGAACCGACACCGAGTTCCCCACCCTGCGGCTGTGGGACACACCGTGGGCGGTGATCCTGCCGGCGATCTTCGTGCCGTTCAACTTCCTGCTGTTCAAGGGGTTCTTCGACA
Source organism: Jiangella endophytica (assembly GCF_003427025.1). GTDB lineage: Bacteria > Actinomycetota > Actinomycetes > Jiangellales > Jiangellaceae > Jiangella > Jiangella endophytica. The sequence continues at coordinate 129,925 of NZ_QVAI01000014.1, read as the reverse complement.
CGATCCCGAACTCGGTGATCAACGCGGCCCGCGTCGACGGCGGATCGGAGTTGAACATCTTCCGCCGCATCGTGATGCCGATGGCGGTGCCGGTGTTCGCGGTCACGGCCTACATGAGCTTCGGGTCGGTGTGGGACAACTTCCTGTGGCAACTGGTCACGCTGCAGAGCCCGGAGAAGGTGACGATGTCGGTCGCGACCTATCAGCTGATCGAGCGGCTGTCGACGGCCGGCTCGACCGGCGGCGGAGCGGCCGCACAGGCCGAGGGCATGGGTGACCTGCTCAACTCCGGGCTGACCTGGAACGGGATGATGGTGCTCGCCATCCTGCAGTCGATCCCGATCTTCATCGCCTTCCTGGTGTGCCGCGAGTACCTGCTGCGCGGCATCAAGATCCGCGGACTGAAGTAGGCGATGACATGCGCATTCGGATAGCTGACGTCACCAAGCAGTACGTGCGTGAGGGCAGCCTGCGGACCGCCGCGGACGAGCCGCCGGCGCTGGACCACATCAGCCTCGACATCGCCGACGGCGAGACGGTCAGCGTCGTCGGGCCGTCCGGCTGCGGCAAGAGCACGCTCCTGCGGCTGGTCGCCGGTCTGGAGACGGCCGACTCCGGCACCGTCTACTACGACGAGCACGACGTCGCCGACGTGCCGCCGCAGTCCCGCGGCATCGGCATGGTGTTCCAGGACTACGCCCTCTACCCGACCATGAAGGGCGCCGGGAACCTCAAGTACTACTTCGACGTCCACCGCCGCACCGAGGAGGAGTCGCGGGCGCGGGCGAAGGAGATCGCCGACATCATGGGCGTCGGGTTCGAGTTGCTGCTCGGCCAGCAGACGACGACCCTCTCCGGCGGCGAGCAGCAGCGGGTCGCGATCGCCCGCTGCGTCGTCCGCGACCCCACGCTGTTCCTGATGGACGAGCCCATCGTCAACCTCGACGCGAAACTGCGCGAGAGCACCCGCATGGAGATGGCGAAGCTGCTCAAGCGGTACGGCGTCACGACCATGTTCGTGACGCACGACCAGCAGGAAGCCGTCTTCATGGGCGACCGGATCGCGCTGCTGCGGGCCGGCCGGGTCGTCCAGGTCGGCTCGTTCGACGAGCTGTACTACTCGCCGGCGAACCTGTTCGTCGCCTCGTTCTTCGGCAGCCGGCCGTTGACGGTGCTGCCCGCGACCGTCGCCGATCGCGCCGTCCACGCCGGCGAGGTCAGCTGGCCGCTGCCGGCCGGCCTCGCCGACCGGCTGGCGCCGGGGCCGGTCCGGGTCGGGGTGCGGCCGGAGGCCTGGCGCGTGGCCGGGGCCGAGCCGGGACAGGGCGCGCCGATGGCCGTCGACCGGATCGAGTCCGTGCCGGCCGAACGCCTGACCCTGGCGCATGGCACGGTGGCGGGCGCTCGTGCGACCGTGGTCGTCCCGGCCGGCACGACCGCCGAGGGGCTGCGGCTCGTGCCCGACTGGGACGCCGCCGCGTTCTTCGGCGCCGACGACGAGGTCGCCCTGCACACGCCGGGCCCGCCCGATTTCTTCTGACAGCGTTCCTGGATCGCGTGAGGAGCACGATGTGACCATCACCGCCACCCGGCTGACCAAGCGGTTCGGCGACAAGACCGCCGTCGACGGTGTCGAGTTCGAGGTCGGCGAGGGCGAGTTCTTCGTCCTGGTCGGCCCGTCGGGCTGCGGCAAGACGACCACGCTGCGGATGATCGCCGGCCTGGAGTCGATCGACGACGGCGAGCTGCGGATGAACTCCGTGGTCGTCAACGAGACCCGGCCGCGCGACCGCGACATCGCGATGGTGTTCCAGGACTACGCGATCTTCCCGCACCTGTCCGTGCGCGAGAACATCGCCTACGGGCTGCGGTCGCGGCGCGTGGCCACGTCGGTGATCAAGCAGAAGGTCCCCGAGGCGGCCGCGACGTTCCGCATCGACCACCTGCTGCGCCGCAAGCCGCGGCAGCTGTCCGGCGGCGAGCGGCAGCGGGTGGCGTTGGCCCGGGCGCTGGTGCGCGACGCGCAGGCCTACCTGTATGACGAGCCGCTGTCCAACCTCGACGCTCAGCTGCGCCACCAGGCCCGCGAGGACATCCTCGCCCTGCACCAGCGGCAGCGGAAGCCGACGGTCTACGTCACGCACGACCAGTCCGAGGCGATGTCGATGGCCGACCGGATGGCCGTGATGCGGGGTGGGCGGATCGAGCAGGTCGGCACGCCTCGGGAGTTGTACGAGAACCCGGTCAGCGCGTTCGTGGCGTTCTTCATCGGCACCCCGAGCATCAACCTGTTCGAGGCCACGCTGCGCGCCGACGCCGACGACGTGTGGCTCGAGGCGCCCGCGTTCTCGCTGCGGTTGCCGCCGACGACGGCCTCGGCCGTGGCCGGGCGGGTCGGCGGGCCGGTCACCGTCGGCATCAGGCCCGAGGACCTGCACCCGCCGCGGCAGGCGCCGTTCGACGTGGGCGAGCACAACAAGTTCACCGCGCGGGTCGAGCTGATCGAGCCGACGACGGCGGGCTCGACCGTGTACCTCACCGTCCCGGGCCCGGAGGGCGATCTCGACATCGCCGCCGGCTTCACCGCACGACTGCCCGACCGGTTCGCCGGCGAGCAGGTCCCGCTGGCCGTCGACCTCGGCAAGGTGCACCTGTTCGATCCGGTGACGGAGCGTTCGCTGCTCCTGGGCGCGGGGGCGGCGTAGGCCATGCCGTTCTTCGACGACGGCGGCATCGTCCGCGAGAACCATCGCGGACCGGTCATCGGCGCCCTGGCGGTCTTCGGCGAGCAGGTCGAGCGGATGGTCGGGCTGAGCCTGGCCTGGGCCGCCACGCTGCTGCCGGCGGCGCTCGCGTTCGCGTTGCCTGGTCTGCCGGCCGGAGTCCGGGCCGTCATGCTCATCGTGTCGAGCGTGGCCGTGGTGCCCGCGACCGGTGCGCTGTACACGCTGGCCGCGGCCGCGCTGGACGGCGACGAGGTGGGCGTCCGGGCGGCGGTGCACGCGGTGCGGTCGACCTGGCTGCCGAGCCTGCGGGTGCTGGGACCGCTGTTCGGCGCCGTTCTCGCGCTCGCACTGACCGCCGTCCTCGCGACCGGTCTGCATCCCGTCGCGGCGGTGGTGGCGCAGGTCGCGGCGCTGCTCGCGTTCACGGTCTCGATGGTCTGGGGTCCGCTGCTGGTCCGCGTGCCGGAGGCGACCACCACCGGCGTGCTGCGGGGTTCGCTGGTGCTGGTCTGGCGGTCCCCGGGGCTGATCGCGCGGGCCGGCTTCGCCACCCTGGTGTTCGCCGCCATCGGGGCGCTGACGATCGCCGGAACGGCGCTGGCGGTGCCGGCCGTCCTGGCATTGCTCCACACGAACCTGGTCGATCACGCGGGAGGCGTAGATGGGTGAGCTCGAGGTCCGAGGCGTGTCGAAGCGGCTGGGTGATCACCAGGCGGTCGACGACGTCAGCTTCATCGTGGCCAGCGGCGAGTTCTTCGTTCTGCTCGGCACGTCGGGCAGCGGCAAGTCGACCCTCCTGCGGCTGATCTGCGGTCTGGAGACGCCCGACGCCGGGCAGATCCTGCTCGACGGCCGGGAGATCCACACGCTGCCGCCGCGGCAGCGCAATCTCGGCATGGTGTTCCAGGACTACGGCCTGTACCCGGGCATGGACGTCCGGGGCAACATCGCCTACGGCCTGGAGGCTCGCGGTGGCGTGCCGAAGGACGAGATCCAGCGGCGGGTCGTCGAGGCGGCCGGCAAGCTCGGCCTCGGCGAGATGCTGAGCCGGTCGACCCAGGATCTGTCCGGCGGCGAGCAGCAGCGCGTGGCCCTGGCCCGGGCGATGGTCAAGGACGCCGACGCCTTCCTGTTCGACGAACCGCTGTCCAACCTCGACCCGAAGCTGCGCCACCACGCCCGGCGCGACATCGTCGCCATCCACCGCGAGAAGAAGCGGCCCAGTGTGTACGTCACCCACGACCAGAGCGAGGCCTTCGCGATGGCCGACCGGGTCGCGGTGATGTCGCAGGGCCGGGTGCAGCAGGTCAGTACGCCCGACGACCTGCTGTCCGCGCCGGCCAACACGTTCGTGGCGCGGTTCGTGGGCAGTCCGCCGATGAACCTGGTGCCGGCGGCGCTCGACGCCGGGGTGGCTCGGGCGGACGGCGTCGAGGTGCCGGTCGGCTCGGTGCCAGGTCCGGCCGCGTCCGGCCGGGTGCTGGTCGGGTTCCGGCCCGAGTCGGTACGACCGGCGCGCAACGGAACTGCGGCGCTGACCGGGTCGGTGATCGACGTCGAGGAGGGCCTGGTCGACCTGACGGTCCGGTTCGCGACGGCCGACGGGGTCGAGGTCACCGCCGTCGTCGAGGACGACCTGCGGCTCGCGGCCGGCGACCCGGTGGCGTTCGACATCGACGGCCCGGTCCATCTCTTCGACGCCGACACCGAGCAGGCGATTCCGCGTGCGTGACGTCCGGGACGGCCCGGCCGCCGCCGTCGCGTCGCTCGCGGCGGGGGTGGAGACGCTGGGGGCGCTGCTGGCGCGCACCTACGGCCCGGTCGCCGCTCCGGTGCTCCTCGACAGCGGCCGGGCGCTGCCCGAGTTCGTCGAGGACGCCGGTGTGCTCGCCCGCCGGATCACCGGTCTGTCCGACCGGCGCCGGCACGCCGGCGTGATGGCGCTGCGTGAGTCCTGCCTGGCCACCCGCCGGCGCAACGGCGACGGCGCGGCGACCCTGGCGGTGCTGGCACGGTCGATGGTGGCCCGGGCGACCCGGCTGGTCGTGGCCGGGGCCGATCCGGTGGCCGTCCGCCGCGGCATCGACCGCGGGGTGGCGGCGGCCTGCGCCGCGCTCACCGCGGCGGCCGTGCCGGTCGGCGGCGCCGGCGATCTGCGCCGGCTCGCGGCGGGCGCGAGCCATGACGTCGAACTGGCCGACGTGCTCGGTGAACTGTTCGACCTGCTCGGCGAGCGGGCCGCGCTGATCGTCGAGGAACGCGACACACCCGGCGTCGACCGCGGCTACGTCGACGGCGCACGGTGGCGGGCCAAGCCGGCGTTCCGCGAGGTGTTGCCGGACGGCTCGACGGACGTCGCGCTCCAGGACCCCGTGATCGTGGTGGCCGATGCGACGCTCACGGCCGCCGCGGACGTCGTCCCGGCCCTGGAGCACGCGCTCGCGTCGCGGCGGCCGCTGCTGCTGGTCGTGCGCGGGATCGAGGGCGGGGCGAAGGCGGCCGTGCTCGCCAACCGCGCGCGGCTGGCGATCGTGCCGATGCGGCTGGCCTCGATCGAGCGTCAGGTGCCCGACGATGTCGCCGACCTCGCGCTCCTGACCGGGGCCACGCTGCTCGGCGACGCGGTGGGTCACCCGCCCCGGGCGCTTCGTCCCGAGCACTGCGGCGCGGCCCGCCACGTCGTGCTCACCCGGCGGCACGTGACCGTCAGCGGTGGTGCGGGCACCGCGGCGGACACGGCCGAGCGGGCCGGGCACCTGCTCGGCCGGGCGGTGTCGATGGAGCGCGGTTCGGACGAGTGGCGGGCGACCCGGATGCGAATCGCCCGGCTGACGGGCGCCCAGGGCGTCATCGTCGTCGGCGGCTACACCGAGACCGAGCGGCAGCTGCGCGCGGACCTCGCCGGGAAGGCGCAGCGGGTGCTCGAACTGGCGGCCTCCGGGGGTGCCGTGCCGGGCGGAGGCGTGGCACTGCACGAGTGCGCCGACGCCGTCCGCGCCGCCCGCTCCGGCTGCGGCGACGCCGACGAGACGTGGGGTGTCGACCTCGTGGCCGCGGCGCTGAGCGCGCCGCTGCGCCAGCTGATCGAGAACTACCGCAGCCGCCACGACGGGCCCCATCCCGCCGTGGCGCTCGAGCGGATCGCCGAACTCGGCGGCGGGTGGGGCTTCGACGCCCGGCAGGGCGACTACGCGCCGATGGCCAAGGCCGGCGTCCTCGACGCGGCCGGGGTCCTGATCGGCGCGCTGCAGGCGGCGGGCAGCCTCGCCGCGACCGTCGTCGGCAGCGCCGTCGTCGTGCCCGCACGGAAGCGCGCGGTGGCATGACGGCCGGCGTCACGACGCCCGGTACCCGATGGCGACGCGTGGGCGACGTCGAGGTTCCGGCCGCCGTCCTGGCGGTCCTGCCCGAGCCGGCCGCCGGGGTCGTCGTGGGCGGCGCCGGCGGCGTCGCGTGGAGCACGCCCGACGGCTCGTGGGGCGCGGGAGACCCGGGCATCGGTGCGGTCGCCGCCCTGGCCCGGGCTGGGGGCGCACTGCTCGCGGGCGGCGCCGGCGGCATCGCCCGGTCCGCCGACGACGGCCGGACCTGGCGGCGGGCCGTCCTGCACGGCGTCGCCGCGCCGGTCACCGCGCTGGCGTCCACCGGTCGCGACCTGCTCGCCGGCACCCTGGGCACCGGGGTGCTGCGCAGCGCCGATGCCGGCCGGACGTGGGCGCCGGCCGCTTTCGGCCTGGCCAGCCACGACGTATCGGCGCTGGCGGTCGTCGACGACCAGACGCTGATCGCGGGGACCGACGACGGCGTCCACCTCTCGCCCAACGCCGGCCGGGCCTGGCGCCAGGTGGCCGGCACCGCCGGCGTCCGGGTGACCGCTCTCGCCGTCTCCGGCAGCGTCACCTGGGCGCTCGCCGAAGCGGGCGAGGTGCTGGCGTCGGCCGACGGCGGCCGGTCGTGGACCCGTCGCGGCTCGCTCCCGCCCGACGCGCAGCCGTCGTCGCTCGTGTCGGCCGGTGACGTCGTCCTGGTCGCGACGGCCACCGGCGTTCTCCGGTCGGCCGACGGCGGGGAGACCTGGGCCGGTGTACACGCTGAACCCGCGCTCTGCCTGGGCCGCGGCGCGGGGGGAGAGCTGCTCGCCGGCACCGGCACGGGCCTCGTCGCGAGCGACGACGGCGGCCTGACCTGGTCGCCCCTCGGCTCGGCGCCTCCGGTGCACGACGTCGCCGGGCTGGTCGTGGCCGGCGACGAGGTGCTCGCCTACGGGCCGATGTCCGGCGTGGTGCGCTGCCTCGCCGGCGAGCCGGCCGGTGGCGCGCCGTACCCGGTGGCCGTCGTGGCCGCCGGGCCGGACGGCGTCGTGCTCGCCGCCGGCCCCGACGGCCTCGCCCGGTCGGCCGACGAGGGACGCTCGTGGACGACCGTCCTTCCCGGTGAGCCCGGCTTCGTCACCGTCCTCGCCCCAGCCGGGCCCGGATCCTGGTGGGCGGCGAGCGCCGACGGCGCCCGCGTCCTGCGTTCCGCCGACGACGGACGCACCTGGGACGCCGATCCCTCGCCGTGGGGAACGGCGGCGGTGCTGGCGCTCGCCACCCGCGCCGACACCGTCCTGGCCGCCACCTACGACGCCTCCGGGGCCGCCGTCGACCTGTGGCGTCGCCTGGCCGGCGGCGCGTGGTCGCATTCGGGTCGCGTTCCCGCGCCGCGTCCGTCGGTGCAGCTGTCGCTCGACCCGCCGGCAGCCGTGTTCGACGGCCGGTGGGTCTACGGCGACGAGGGCCGGTGGCGTCCCGGCGACGGCCCCGGCGGGCGGTTGCGCCGGCTCACCGGCGCCGGTGATCGCCTCGTGGCGCTCACCGACGTCGTGCTGGCCGAGTCGGCCGACCGCGGCCGCACCTGGACCCTCGTCGACGGTGTCGAGGCCGCGGGCGTCGTGGACGTCGTCGCCTCGCGCACGGCGGTCACCCTGCTCACCCGATCGGGAGAACTGTGGACGACGCCTGGCTGATCGACCACGCCCGCGAAACCGGTGACCGCTTCTACGACCCCGCCGAGCACCTGCTGCGTCTTCCCCCGCACGGCGACCGCACGCACACGGCGATCACCGAGGGGTGGGTCCATCCCTTCACGCAGAGCACCGCCTACGCGCTGGCCGTCCTGGAGTCCGGGGCGGACGGCCCGGCTGCCGAGATCCTGCGGCGCATCGCCCGCGCTCAGGACGCCGATCCCGCGTCCCCGACCTACGGGATCTGGAGCTACGTGGCCGAGGAGCCGCTGCCGCTCATGCGCCGCCCGGATCCCAACTGGGCCGACTTCATCGGGCAGGAGCTCCTGCAGGTGGCGTTCCGGCACGGTGACGCGCTGCCGGCCGGAGTGCTCGACGACGTGCACCTGGCGATCCGCCGCGCGGCGACGGCGGTCCGGCGTCGCGACGTCGACATGGCGTACACGAACATCGCGGCGAAGGGCACCTTCGTGACGCTCGCCGCGGGTGAGCTGCTCGCCGATGACGAGCTGCTGTCGTACGGGCGCGACCGGATCGAGCGACTGGCCGCCGAGTTCGACCGGCGCGGCATCCACGAGTACAACAGTCCGACGTACTGGCTGGTCACGTGCGCGGCGGTCACGGCGATCCAGCGGTACGTGGCCGACGCGCGGGCCCGGGACCTGGCCGGCGTCCTGCACGACCGGCTGTGGACCCACCTGGTCACCCGGTGGCACGCCGTCACGGGCCAGTTCGGTGGCCCGATGTCACGCGCGTACGCAGGCGACCTGGCCGACAACCTGCCGTTGCACGCCTACGTCGCGCAGGCCACCGGCTACCGGGCGCCGTTCGACGCGCTGCCGGGCATCGAGACCCGGCAGCTCTACCACCGCATCGGACTCGCGTCGTTCGCGGTGCTCCGCCCGGAGCCGCCGCCGGCCGTGCTCGCGGCCCTCACGGGGCCGGGCCCGGTCGGCGAGCGCCGCGAGCTGTTCGAGACCGGCACGCCCGACGTCATCGGGACCACCTGGCTCGGCCCGCGGGCCACGCTCGGCTCGGTCAGCCAGGCCGACAGCTGGGTGCAGCGGCGCAATCTGCTGTGTCTCTGGCGCGGCCGCGGCGGGCCGTTGTGGCGCGATCCTGTGTCGTACGCACGGCTGCGGGTGACGAAGGACGATCACGATCTCGTCGCAGGCGTGTTCTCGTCGGTGCAGTCGGGCCGCCACGTCTTGTGGCACGTCGGCCTGGCCGGTCCGGGCGGCGACCGTCACGTGGTCGGCGACGAGCTCAGCGGTCCCACGCGGCTGCGGTCGCTGCGGATGTCGATCGAGTTCGGCCAGCTCGCCCATCCGCTCGTCAGCATCGGTGGCCGGGAGGCCGGACCCGGCGACGAGTTCGCACTGGACGACGAGGTCGCGGTCCGCGACGGCGCCGTCACCGTCGTCCTGCGGTTCGCGGGAGCCGAGTTCGGCGGCCGGGCCGCCGGCGACGGCCCGCCGCGGGGACGGCTCCGGGTGGACGACGCCGGGCGGCTCTTCGCCGGCCTCGAGCTGCTCGACGCGCCGGAACCGGTGGAGGTCGACCTCGCTCGGGTCGGCCCGGCGTGGGCGGCCGGCACGTTCACCGTGATCGAGGACGTCGACGTACACGGGGACGAGAGCTCACCGCCCGCCCGGGTCGAACGACCCTCGGACGGTGAGGTGCGGCTGACGTGGACGCCCGGAGCGCGGCTCGACCTGCACGCCCGGGCGACCGTCGGCACGGCCGCGGAGCATGCCGCCGGCTATCGAGGCCTCGTCGACGGCGCGGCTCTCACGTCGAGAGCGGCGGCGTCCTGACCCTGTGCACCGCGACGACACCTCGGCAGACGCGATGACGTCACCACACCCCGCCCCGGTACGCCTCATCGGCGAAGGCGCCGCCGTGCACCGTCGGCGGCGGATCGTCGGGCGAGAACCTGTCGGCGTACGCCTCGGCGTCGTCGCGCGGTACGTAGGCGATGGACGCGGCCGCCTCGCGGTTGTCCCACCAGCCCCGGGTGTTGGCGGAGACGCCGTAGACGATGGTGAAGCCGACGTCCGGAGCCAGCACGGAACGCCGGACGAGCTCCACGCCGTCGCGGTGACTCAGCCACGCGCTGAGCTGACGCACGTCCTCGGGCTCGGGCCGGAAGCAGCCGATGCGCAGACAGACCACCTCGAGGCCCCATTTGTCGTGGTAGAGACGCGCCAGGCCCTCGCCGAACACCTTGCTGACGCCGTAGTAGCTGTCCGGCCGCACGGGGTGCTCCGTGCCGACCCGCTCGCTCGCGGGATAGAAGCCCACGACGTGGTGCGAGCCGGCGTAGACGACGCGCCGCACGCCGGCCCGACGCGCCGCCTCGAAGACGGCGTACGTGCCTTCGATGTTGCTGGTCAGTATGTCGTCCCAGGAGGCCTCGTCGGCGATGCCCGCGAGATGGACCACCACGTCGACACCCCGCATGGCGTCGGCGAGCCCGTCGAGATCGTGGAGTTCACCGTTGATCACCTCCTCGCGCTCGAAGACCTCGGTCACCGTCTCGCGGAGGTACAGCACGACCCGGCCGAACTCGCCGGACAGACCCTCCCGGAGCACCGTCCCCATGCGGCCGGCCCCGCCGGTGTAAAGGACGCTCTGCGTCACATGTCGTCCCCTCGCAAGTGAGAAAGAGTGCCTGTCATCGTGGCCGAGCGACGTGGTCGCGTCCAGGCCGAAGCAGTGATGCCCTTCATCAGGAATCCCGATGACGAAGCGGCCGAGGCGGAGCGGAGGACGCGTCGATGGAACTGCACTGGGTGACGACGTTCCTGGCCATCGTCGACCATCAGGGCTTCGGACGAGCCGCGGAACTGCTGCACTGCTCGCAGCCGACGGTCAGTAACCACGTCGCTGCTCTCGAGCGCACGCTCGGCGCGCCGCTCCTGCATCGCGATCGCCGGCCGGTCGAGCTCACGCAGGCGGGCGTCGCGTTCCTGCCGCACGCGCGGGCCCTGATCCGGGAGATGGAAGCGGCGAGGGAGAGCGTGTCCGACGTCCTCGGCCTTCGACGGGGCATCGTGACGCTCGGGGCGTACCCCAGTGCCATGGCGGCGTACGTTCCGGGTCTGCTCGAGAGCTTCGGGGCCCGCTACCCGGGCATCGCGGTGCGTCTGGTCGAGGCGCGTGCGAGCGACCTCGCCCGGGTCGCGCTGTCGGGACGGATCGAACTCATGCTGCGCCCCGCGACGCCCGCGCCGGAGGCGACGTTCAGCGGGCTGCCGCTCTGGCGGGAACGCTACAAGGCCGTCCTTCACCCGAGTCATCCGCTGGCCGAGCACGCCGGTCCGCTGCCGCTGGAGTCGTTGGCCGACCTCGAGCTGATCATGACCGGGCACGGCGAACTGGCGAGTCCGGACCATGCGGTCTGGCGCCGGCTGGGGCGCTATCCGCGTCTCGCCTACGAGGTGACGCAGCCCCAGTCGCTCATCGAGCTCGTTCGGCACGCGCATGGCGTCGGCGTCACGAACGCTCTCTCGCTCGGTGTGGCGGCGACGGAGGGCCTGGTGATCCGCGACATCGACGCGGATGCCGCGCGGCGCGACGTCTGGGTGTGGTGGCTCGACGGCCGGGCCCACTCCCCGGCGGCGCAGGCGCTGGTGTCGTGCATGCGGGCGAGCGACCGCCCGGTCGGTGCGGCGAGGCTGGAGTCACCGGCGCGTGATCAGAAGTCCTGATGTTCGCGATCAGGATCATGGCCTGGACGTGCCCGTGTCGTGCCCACAGGCTTGCTGCATGACGACGATGACCGAGTCGGTCGTGGACCCCGAGGCGCTGAATCTGAGGGAGGGACGGTTCGGCACCTGCTTCAACGGCCAGACGTTCCAGGTCGATGCGCTGACCAGCCTCGGCGACCGGCAGTACGCCACCTACGTCGACCACGAAGGACGCGTCTGCGTGGCGCGGCGGCGGTGGCCCGACGGCGCCTGGCAGCACATCGCGTTCGACGACCACGTCATCGACCACGATGACGTCCACAACGTTCCCGTCATCGGCGTCTGCCCGGCCGACGGGACCGTCCATCTGGCGTTCGACCACCACGTCAGCCCGCTGCACTACCGGGTCTCCCGGCCCGGCGTGGCCACGTCGCCGGACGGCGTCGAGTGGTCGGAGGCGCTCTTCGGCGCCATCACGTCCGAGCTGGTCGACGGGGCGCCGTTGGAGCGGCTGACGTACCCGAACTTCGTGACGATGCCCGACGGCGCTCTGCAGCTGTACTACCGCCTCGGCTCCAGCGGCGACGGCGACACCCACGTGGCCGAGTACCGTCCCGGCCAGGGCGGCTGGACGATGCTGGGTGCGTTCGTCAGTGGTCGCGGGCGGTTCGCCGGCAGCGACTCACGCAACGCCTACCACAACGGCTTCGACTACGACGCCGCCGGCCGACTGCACACCACCTGGGTGTGGCGGGAGAGCCCGGATCTGCGCACCAACCACGACCTGCAGTACGCATACAGCGACGACCGCGGCCGCACGTGGCGCAACAACGACGGTGCGCCGATCGGCGTCACCGATCAGGATCCGCTGTGGCTGGGATCGCCGGGGGTCACGGTCCGGCCCATCGCGTACGGCTGGGGAATGATGAACCAGCTGACGCAGACGGTCGACACCCGCGGGCGTCTGCACGTCGTGCTGTGGCAGCAGCCGCCCGACGCGTCGGCGCCGTCGGCCGACATGAGCACCTGGCGCTACGTGCACCACTGGCGCGACGAACACGGCGGGTGGCACCAGCGGCAGCTGCCGTGCTTCGGCCGCAAGCCCTCGGTGGTGGCCGACGGCGACGACAACCTGGTGCTCGTCTTCACCAAGCCGGCCGACCCCGACTATCACGGCACGGAGTCCGGCGGCCCGTTGCACGTCGTCACCGCGTCGTCGGCCGACCACTGGGGCAGCTGGCGCGAGGTCTACCGCTCCAGTGAGTCTTATGTCGGGGAGCCGCGCATCGACAGGCACCGGTGGCAGGACTCCGCCGTGCTGTCGGTCTACGCCCAGCAGGCCCCCGTGTCGCCCGGCACCCCCAGCCCGCTACGAGTCGTCGACCTCGACCTCGGCGCTCCTACCTGAACGATGCCGAGCCCGGCCCGCTCCCGGCGGCCTAGCGCTCATGTCGAATGCGAAACTCATGGCCGGACGCGGGCGTGGCGGCGCGTGGCCCGGGCGGAATGCGCGCGCCAAGTACGTCATGGCGACTCCCGCAGCCGTCGTCGACCAGACGATCACCGGTCTGGCCGCCAGCTGCTCGACGTCCATCGCCAGCGTGGCGCGCTTCTGCCGCCATGTCGGGTTCGCGGGCAACCGGCAGTCCTGATGCCGGGTTCGATGCAGATGGGAATCGGGCTGACCACCAGGTTCTTGATGTCTGGCTGGTCATCGAGCATCGAACGCGCCTCACTGCGCCACGTTGCCGGCCACGAGCTGCGGCCGCACCCAATGACAGTGCAGCCAGTCATATGACTGGCTCACCAATCGAATGATCGGTATCTTGGGGAATGTGTTCTTCAATGAGCCGTTCGGTGGGGTCGTCCCCGGTGCTCGCGGTGCGGTGCTGGCGTCGCTCCTGCGCACCGGCATGCCCCTGACTGGGCGGCAGATCCATCGACTGGTCAGTGACGATTACAGTCTCTGGACGGTTCAGGAAGCGTTGAAGGTGCTGACTAAGCTTGGCCTGGTCGAGACACAGACGATTGGTCGCGCTGGTGTGCACACGGTCAACGAGGACCATGTGGCGGTGGCCCCGCTGCGAGCGCTCCTCGATCCGATCGCGGCCCTGCGGGACGTTGTCACGACGGTCATAGGTCCAGAGGTCTCGGCGGTGATCCTGTTCGGGTCGATCGGGCGCGGCGAGGCGACGCCCGACAGCGATGTCGATCTGGCTGTGATCGCCCCCCGGGGTTGGGACAAGCGCGTCGAGCTCGAGGACAGCGTCCGTGCGCGGCTGGGCAACGATTGCGATGTGCTCGTGTTCACAGCGGCCGAGTTCGACCGGCTTGCCGCTGCCGGTGAGCCGGTGGTCGGCGACATTCTCCGTGACGGCTTCGCCCTGGTCGGCGCGATGCCGCGGGTCAAGCGTGGAGAGGTCTGATGGCGACGGCGGAGCAGCGCAACCCGCCAAGAGCTTCCTCAAGAAGTCGGTGGAGTACCTCGAGTCTGCCGAGGCCAACCTGGTCGCCGAGCGCTACACGCCGGCGGCGGGCGATGCGATCCACGCCGGCATCAGCGCGAAGGACTCCATCGTCACAGCACTGACCGGGGCGACGGGTAAGAGCAAGGATCACGCGGCGGCCGCCAAGGAGTTGCGGCAAGCGTTGGCGAAGCGGCCAGACGCAGCCACGGCCGAGCGAGCGCTACGCGAGTTGATCGCGTCCAAGGGTGACGTCGAGTACGGGACGAACGTGGTGACCGCAACCAAAGCCGAACCCGCTTGTTCGTCGAGCTCGGACACTGGTCGAGCTCGCGATCGCGATCGTGCGTCTGGGCGGCTGATGAATCTGTCCGAGGCTGTCTTGCTGCTCATTCGGACACGTTCCGATCTCCACCGCTGGAGCGCCGCCGACGCGCACGGCCGGCAGATGCATGAGGCGGTCGACATCCTGGAGGGTGCAGCGGCGACCGCGGAGCCGGTCGAGGTGTATGCGGTCGCCCACAAGGCGCTTGCCTCGGCGATCAAGGTCATCGCGCGGGCCGACGACTCCAGCGGGATCATCGGCGACGCCTGCCGCCGACTGCTCGGCCTGCACCCCAAAGCTGCGGCCGACCCGGCGTGCGATGAACGTGCGATGAAGTCCGGCGAATCAGGGTCAGCGGCGGCCTCTCACGGGCAACCAACACCGGACGTTTGTGCTGGTCAGATGGTGCCCCCGGCAGGATTCGAACCTGCGACCCTCCGCTTAGGAGGCGGATGCTCTATCCCCTGAGCTACGAGGGCGGGCTGCGCCAGTCTATCCGGCGCGCACGGGCAGTGACGGCGGGTCGGCGTCTACGCTCGACAGGGTGAGCAACCTGGATGCGCGCCCGGCGGAGACGCGGTGTCATGCGGCCGATCACAGCGGCCCGGCCAGTCGGCTGCTGGAGCCGCGAGACGTGCCGTTGGGCGGGATCCGCGCCATGCGGGTCAGCCGCACGCTGCCGCACCGCGAGTTGCCGACCGTCGGCGCGTGGTGCTTCCTCGACCAGTTCGGGCCGCAGCACACGGACATGGTCGTGCTGCCGCATCCGCACACGGGGCTGCAGACGGTCACCTGGCCGGTGCGGGGCGAGATCCACCACCGCGACAGCGTCGGCAGCGACGTCGTGGTGCGGCCGGGGCAGTTGAACCTGATGACCAGTGGGCCGGGCATCGCACACTCGGAGATCTCGCTCGGCGAGGCGCCGTTGCTGCACGGGCTGCAGCTGTGGGTCGCGCTCCCGGAGACTGCTGCCGTGACGCCGGCGTTCGAGCAGCACGCCGACCTCCCCGTCTACGAAGGTGACGGCGTGCGGGCGACGGTGGTCGTCGGGGAGCTGGCGGGCACGACGTCCCCGGCGACGACGTACAGCCCGCTGCTCGGCGCCCAGCTCGACGTCGAGGGCGGCGCGACGCTGCCGTTGCGGCCCGACTTCGAGCACGCCGTCCTGGTCCTCACCGGGCGGGCGACGATCGCCGGGACGCCGCTCGAGCCGGGGCCGCTGCTGTACCTCGGCACCGGACGGACCGAGCTCACCCTCCAGGCGCACGACGACGACACGACGCTGTTCCTGCTCGGCGGCGAACCGTTCCCGGACGACCTCGTCATGTGGTGGAACTTCGTCGGCCGCAGCCACGAGGACATCGTCGCCGCACGGGAGGAGTGGGAGCGGGCGGACCAGCACCGTTTCGGCACCGTCGCCGGGCACGGCACCGACCGCATCCCCGCCCCACCACTCCCGCCGCTGCGCCTCACCCCGCGTCGCCGGCGGCCGCACACGAGCTGAGCGGGGCCGTACTCTCCGGGCCCTTCTGCGCGATGACGCCTGCGAAGCGCACCGGAGCGGAGGATCGCCAGCCCACCGAGCTGCCTCAGCCCGGTGAGCAGCTGCCCTGACGATCAGTCGGACGCCGGGGGCGCGTCTGGTGATCCCACCATCACCCGACGCGCCGCCACCCGCCCGGACGTCTCTTCAATAGGCCGTCATCCCGAGCGCTTCTTGCACGTCCGCCAGCGTCGACTCCGCGATCGACGACGCCCGCGCGGCGCCCTGGGACAGCAGCGACCGCACGAGCCCGGCGTCGGCCGCGTACGCCGCCCGCCGCTCGCGCACCGGCCGCAGCTCCTCGTTCACGACGTCGGTGACCAGTGCCTTCAGCAGCGCCGACCCGCCACCGCCGACCTGCGCCGCGACCTCCTCCGGCGCGATGCCGAGGCAGAGCGCCGCGATCTCCACCAACGACGCGACGCCCGGCCGCTCGACCGGGTCGTAGGTGATGTCGCGGCGGGCATCGGTCACCGACCGCCGGATCAGCCGCGCCGTCTCGTCCGCCGTCGCCTTCAGCGCGATCGCGTTGCCGCGGCTCTTGCTCATCTTCCGACCGTCGACGCCGAGCAGCCGCGGCGCGGGGGACAGCAGCGCCTGCGGCTCCCGGAACACCGCCCGTCCGCCGGCGTACCGCTCGTTGAACCGCCGCGCCACCAGTCGGGTCTGCTCGACGTGCGGCAGCTGGTCGTCGCCGACGGGGACCAGGTTGCCGTGGCAGAACAGGATGTCCGCCGCCTGGTGCACGGGGTACGTCAGCAGCAGCCCGCTGATCGACGCCAGGCCGGACGCCGCCGCCTCCTCCTTCACGGTCGGGTTGCGTTGCAGTTCGGCGACCGTCGTCAGAGACAGGAACGGCAGCAGCAGCTGGTTGAGCGCCGGCACGGTGCTGTGCGCGAACACCGTCGTCCGCTCCGGGTCGATGCCGGCGGCGAGGTTGTCCAGGACCACCTCACGCACGTTCGCGGCGATCTCGCCGGGCGCCAGCCGGTCGGTGATCACCTGGTAGTCGGCGACGACGAGGAAGGTCTCGACGCCCTGGCGCTGCAGCCGGACGCGGTTGAGCAGCGTCCCGAAGTAGTGCCCGAGGTGCAGCGGGCCGGTCGGCCGATCGCCGGTGAGGACGCGGTACCGCGACGGCGCCGCCGCCACCTGGTCCGGATCGGCCAGCAGCGGGCTGTCGAGAGTGGTGGTGAGGGTCATGACGCTCTCCGTCTCGGTGGCAGGGCCACCGCGAGAGCTGTCACCTGATCGGCCGCCGTCGCGGCGGCCGATGAACATGCTGAAGTGGGCCGCCTACGAAGGCAGCCACCACACCAGCACGAGGGACTTCACCCCTCCACCTTACCGCGCCGACGTCAGCCGATCGGCGCGCAGTTCACCCCGAGCTGGGTCATGCCGGCGACGAAGCCGGCCGTCAGTTCCGCGGCCTGGGCAACCTGCTCCGGGGGCGCCTCGGCAGTGCTGTCCGTCAGCGCCGTCCACGCCTGCGCGGCCTGGTCGCCGGCGGCGACGGTGGCGCTCGCCTGCGCCTGCTCGGCCTCCTCAGCCGGCAGCGGCACGTCGTGCACGGCCGCGACCAGCGCGCTCGTGCCCGCTTGGACGGCGCCGAGGTTGGCGACGTCCAGCCGCGCCTCGGGGCCTTCCGCCATGATCGGCTGTTCCGCTGCCACGGTCGTGCACACGTCGGTGATCGCGGTGGTCCAGTCGGCGAGCGTCCCGGACGGACGCGGATCGCGGTCCGCCGCGGTGTCCCCCGCTCCGCCGCTGGACGCGACCAGTACCACGCCCAAAACGGCCGCCACCAGCAGGAACACTGCCGCCACCCCGAGGGTGAGCCTGGTGCGACGCGGCGGTGGGCGGTGGGCGACAGCCGAGGGGACATCCTCGAGCAGTTTCACGACTCTCACCTTTCGAGCCTGACTTGGTTCCGGTCTCCTCTCCGTGCCGGAACCCGTGCCCCCCGTGGACCGGCGCCACTCTAGGCCATGGCACCGGCCGGCATGGCATGTACCCGCTCCCGTGAGGATATCCGTCCGGGACAAACCGGACAGCCTGCGGTTAAACCTTTGCGCACGTGTTCGGCTTGCCTCCACACATGCGCGGGCTCGGCGAACTAGCCTCCGGGGTGTGAGGCATCCGGTACCCCAGCTCCCGATCACGTGAGCGCGATGCGCAGCGACGCCGTCGCCGGCCCCGTTCCGACCCGTGCGGAACTGGTCGCGCACGCCGTCGAACGGTGGAGTGGCGAGCTCGCCGCGCTCGGCGGGCGGGACCCGCTGCTGTCCTATCGCGACCTCAAGGTGGGGACGCTCGACCTCGCGGCGGCCGAGCCGGAGGCGCGCAAGCTGCTGCTCGAGGGCGAGCCGGTCCTCGTCTCCAAGCTGTTCCCGTACGAGCCACTGCGGACGTCCGCGCTGCGGTCGGTGCGGGCCATCCGCGACAAGTCCCGCGAGCTGGCCGAAGAGCGCGGCATCGCCGTCTCCTACCTTGCCGTCGGCATCGCGACCTGGGCGAACCCGTTCGCCGCGCGCCGTCCGACGGCGCCGGTCATGCTCCGCTCGGCGATCGTCGAGGCGCGCGACCCGGCCGAGACCGACTTCACCATCACCATCGCCGACGACCCGTTCGTCAACCCGGTGCTGCTGTGGGCGCTGGACTCCCAGCTCGGGCTGCGGTTCGCCACCGACGACCTGCGCGACCCGGCCGGCCGGCTGCGGTACGCGACGGTGGTCGAGCGGCTGCGCGAGTTCGCTCCGCCGCACGTGGTCGACGGGTTCGCCATCGCCCACCGAGCGGTGCTCGCGACGTTCACGACGGTTCCGCTGGCGCTCAGCCGCGACCTCGCCGCGCTCGGCGTCGACCTGCAGGGCAACGACGTCGTCGCCGCGCTGGCCGGCGACTCCGCCGCACTGTCCGCCGTCGCCCGCACCGGCAGCCCGGCCGAGCTGCGCTATCGGGTCCTCGACGCCGACAGCGAGCAGGACGAGGTCGTCGCTGCCGCCGCCGGCGACGGTCACCTGCGGGTCGCGGCCGCGCCCGGCACGGGCCGCACCCAGACCGTCGCGGCACTGGTGTCGGAGCTGGTCGGACGGGGCCAGCGGGTGCTCGTCGTGGGCGAGAAGCGCATCGTCCTCGACGACCTCGTCGCCCGGCTCGACTCCGTCGGCCTGCGCGACGTCGTCCTCGACGCGGGGCGCACGGCCCCCGCTGCCGCCGCTCAGCAGATCGCCGAGACCGCCCGCCGGCTGCGGCAGGCCCGGCCCGGCGAGTTCGAGCACATCACGCCGGGAACCGCCGCCACGCTGGGGACGGAGCTCGACGGCTACCGCGACGCGATCCACGCGATCCGCCAGCCGTGGGGCTCCACGGCGCACGAGGCGATGGTGCTGGTCGCGACGGCGCAGGAGTTCGCCCGCACGTCCGCGCGGGTGAACCCGGACGTTCTCGCACGGGCCGGCAGCACGGCGCACGTCCGGCTGCAGCTACGCGACTTCGCGAACATCGAGGGCCTGACGCTGACGGAGTCCGGGTCGCCGTGGTTCGGCTCCGACGTCCCCGACATCCGGGCCGCCGACGCGCTGCTCGGCACCGTCACGGAGCTGCGCGAACGGGCACTGCCACGGCTGAAGAACGCCTCCACACGGGCCGCCGTCGAGGTCGGGCTGGCCGGGCCGAGCAGCGTGGCGGAGTGCCTCGAGACCGTCGACCTGCTGGCGTCGGTCGGACGCACCATCGAGACGCTCGGCGCGCAGATCTGGGACGAGCCGCTCGCCGAGCTGGCCGCCGCCACCGGCGACCGCGCCTACCGCACGGCGCAGGGCGCCGAGCCCGGCTTCTTCGCCCGGCGCAAGCTGCGTAAACGGCTCGCCGACCTCACCGGCAAGGGGAGCCGGCAGCACCGTCCGCTGCTGCACGAGGGCCTGATCGCCGCGCAGCAGCAATTGGCGACGTGGCGCGAGCGGTCGCGCGACGGCAAGCCGCCGCGCACCGGTCCGCACCTGGCCAACGCCGTCGACGCCGCCAAGGGCGTCCGGCACGCGCTCGCGACGCTGGCCGACGGCAACCCGCGCACCGCCGACTTCGAGCACCTGTCCTTCGCCGACGTCGCGAAACGCCTCGACGAGCTGATCGCCGACGCCGGTCACCTGCGGTCGCTGCCGCGGCTGTACGAGCTGCAGGCCGAGCTGTCCGCCGCCGGGCTGGACGACCTCATCGCCGAGCTGCGGCGCCGCGGGATGAGCGCCGACCAGGTCGAGGCGGTCTTCGACTACGCGTGGTACTCCTCGCTGCTGGATCTGTGGCGCTCCACCGACCCCGCGCTCGGCCGGTTCGACCGCTACGCGCACGAGCGGCGGCTGGAGGAGTTCCGCGCCGCCGACATGGTCGAGGTGCGCGCCGCCGCCGGCCGCGTGCTGGAGGCGCGGCGGGGCCGGTTCGCCGACGTCGCGTCCGAGCACGAGGGCCAGGCCGCGGTGCTGACGGAATCGCCCGACGGCGCACTACCTGCGACGCCGCGCGCGCTCGTCGAGGAGGCACCGGACCTTGCGCTGGCAACGGTGCCGTGCTGGGTCACGTCGCCGCTGGCGGTCGCCGAGTTGCTGCCCCCGCGGCCGCTGTTCGACGTGGTCGTGGTCGAGGACGCCGGACGGCTCGCCGTCGCCGAGGCCGTCCCGGCGCTGGCCCGTGGCGCCCGCATCGTGCTCGTCGGCGACGACGACGTCGCGCGGCCGCCGTTCACCACCGCCGTCGAGCCCGCGCCGGACCCCGACGAGCAGGAGGGGCCGTGGGCGCAAGACCCGCCCGCCTCCGTCGTCGACCTGCTCCGCGATGCGCTGCCCGAGCGGCTGCTCACCGGGCAGCACCGGGTCCGCGACGACCGCCTCGTCGGCTTCGCCGCCCGAACGACGCATGCCGACCGCCTGACGCCCGTCCCCGGCGTCGGCGGCACCGACCGCGTGACCATGGAGACGGTTGACTCCGACCCGATCGCCGAAGACCCCGTCGACAGCTCGTCCGACGAGGTCAGCCGGGTCGTCGAGCTGGTCCTCGACCACGTCCGCAAGCGCCCGCACGAGAGCCTCGGCGTCGTGACGCTCGGGCCGCGGCACGCCGAGCGGCTGGACGCGGCGCTGCGGCACGCGCTGATCCGGGCGCCCGAGGTCGCGCCGCACCTTCGTGGCGACCGCGCCGAGCCGTTCTTCATCAAGGACGTCGAGCGGGTCTCCGGCGACGTGCGCGACGCGATCATCCTGACGCTCGGGTACGGGCGGTCGGTCGACGGCCGCATCCTGTACCGCTTCGGCGCCCTGGGCCGGCCCGGCGGCGAACGGCGCCTCAGCGCGGCGACGCTGTGCTCGCGCGAGCGGCTCACCGTCGTCGCGACCTTCGGCGCCGAGGACCTCAGCCCGCGGCGGCTGACCACGCCCGGTGCACAGGCGCTCGGGCAGTTCCTGGCGTACGTGCAGCAGGGCCCGCAGCCCGACTGGGTCGAGGGTGCGACGGCGGCGCCCGGCCGCTCCGGCGTGCTCGCCGAGACCGTCGCCGAGCGCCTCCAGGAGGCCGGCGTCGAGGCGGAGATCGTGCTCGGCCACGGCGGGCCCGGCGGTGTCGCCATCGCGGTCCGCCACCCCACGCGGCGGTCGCGGTTCGTGCTGGCGATCGAGACCGACGGCGAGACGTATGCGGCGAGGCGCAGCGCGCGCGAGCGGGAGCGGCTGCGGCAGGAGCAGCTGACACGGCTCGGCTGGGCAGTGCACCGCATCTGGTCGGCGGCCTGGGCGGCCGACCCGGACGCCGAGACCGAGCGGTTGCTGGCGACGTACGAGCAGGCCGTCAAGGATGCCGACGCCTACGACTGGGCGGTCGCGGCGGCCGAGGCGGACATCGTGGCAGGGATGCCGGAGGACGAGCCGGTGCCCGCGCGGGGTGCGGTCGGAGCGCAGCGGCCGCCGATCGGGCAGCGGTCGCTGGCCGGCAACGGGCCGAAGGGTTCGGAGGCGCAGGCCGAAGGGGCGCAGTCCACGGGGGTGGCCGACGCCGAGGGCACGGGTGAGCAGGCCGCGGGCGCACCCGACACGGGTGCGTCGGAGCCTGCCGCATCCTCGGGCGGCGGCTCGTCGGGCGGCGGCTCGCCGGCCGGATCCGCCGCGTCGCCGGCCAAGTCGGGCGGGACTGGCGAGACGGCCGAGAGCGGCAAGCCTGCCAGCGGATCGGCCGCGGCCTCGGCTGCGCCCGCCGCGGCCGCAGCCGAGGCGGAGCCGGAGCCGGTGCGTCAGGGCAACCGTCCGCTCATCGTCAGCGGCCGTTCGGTCAGCGACTACACCGGTCGCGAACTGGCCGCGCTGGCCCGCTGGACCGAGTCCGACGGCCTCGCCCGCCGAGTGGACGACGTGGTCGGGCTGCTCGCTGCCGACCTCACCCTCGACATCGACGACGCTCGCACAGCCGACGTCCTGCGTCACGCGGTGCGGGTCGCTCGGGCCGGGTCGCCAGCCGCATAAGCCCGCTCCCTCGCCCCATGATCACGGGGACGGCCTGCGTTGCCGAAGGCGAATCGCCCAGCCGGCTCCGTCCGCTGTTTGGACGTCGTCCGGTCATACGAGGACGGCGGGGACCCGGGCAGCCGCAGAAGGCGACCGAGCGCTGATCTCACGGATCCGGAAATCCGTCGCCGGTCTCACAGGAACCTGTTCTACGCTGGTGATCTTCCAGCAGATGAGTCGTTCAGGGGGAGCAGAGAACCGTGCGCGTCGACGAGATCATGACCAGTGCCACCATCACCGACTCCACCACGGGGACGCTGCGTAGCGCGGCGGAGCAGATGTGGAAGCAGCAGACCGGGTCGGTGGTCATCGTCGACGGCGAGGCGATCGTGGGCATCGTCACCGAGCGCGACGTCATGCGGGCGGTCGGCCGGGGCGCCGACCCCGACAAGGCGCCCATCGAGGACGTCATGACCCGCGACGTCGTCACCGCCGAGCCCGACACACACGTGCGCGAGGCGGCCCGGCTGATGGCGCAGCACTGGATCCGCCACCTCCCGATCGTCGACGACGGCAAGCTGGCCGGCATCCTGAGCCAGCGCGACGTCATCGGCGTCTTCGCGGCACTCTGGTACGAGACCGGCGTGCCGGAGATCGACGTCGACAACCTGGTCCGGCAGCGCCGGCTGGCCCGCGTCGAGGCGGGCGACCTGGACTGAACCGGCCGATCGAACGGCCGGCAGCGGCGCCGGCTGGGGGCTCGAGCAACGAGAGGAACCACGGGCATGAGCAGCGCATCCGGCTGGGAGGACGACCTCGAGGTCCTGCCCGACACCACCACCGACGAACGTCCCACCGGCTGGGGCGACGACGACGCCTCCAACGACGCGCGACTGCTCGAGGAGCGTCCGCCGCACTGGTGACCCGCCGACGGGCCCAGATCGTGGCGACCGGCCGACTTCGATAGCCGTCGTCGCGTTTCGCGGGCTTTTTTGGATGTGAAGCGGACGTCCCGCTATCGAGGTCGGACGAGCCTCGCCGACATCGTCAGGGGCGCCGCCCGCTCGGGACGGCGACCCCCGGCCGATCGGTGGTCAGACGCGGTCGCGCAGCGAGTCGCGGATCTCGCGGAGCAGCAGGATCTCCTCGGCGGGCACGTCCTCCTCCGACTCCGGGTCGTTGGCCCGCAGCTCGCGCATCTTGTTGATCGGCACGACGATGAAGAAGTAGACGGCCGCCGCGACGCAGAGGAAGTTGAAGACCGCGGCGAGAATCACACCGATCGAGAAGTCGGCGTCGTTGATCGTGAAGTTGCCGACGGCCGCGAGGTTCGGCTGGCCGAAGATTGCCGCGATCAGCGGGTTGATGAAGCCGTCCACCAGTGCGTTGACGATGCCCGTGAACGCGGCGCCGATGACGACCGCGACCGCCAGTTCGACGACGCTGCCCCTGCTGATGAAGTCCCTGAAACCCTTGAGCATCCGCTATCTCCTTCTCCCGTGCGAGGACGCTTGGCCGGGCACACCTTAGCCGCTGAAGGCCCGTGATCAGGGGAGATCACGACACACCGACGGTGAACGAGAGCCGCGAGGTGACGGCCGCGGCGGCGAGGTCGGCGGCCTCGGCGGGCGTGGCCGCGACGAGGACCAGCGCGCCCTCGGCGAGCACTGCGTCGCCCGCCGGGGGAACCGTCAGCACCGGCACGTCCGCTGCGACGACGTCAGTGCGCGCCGCGCCGTCCAGCGCCGTCGCCAGCAGGTCGATGTGGTCGCCGGGACGCAGGTATCCCGCGGCCCCGGCGTCGGCCACCCGCACGGGTGCCGCGACGACGTCCGCACCCCAGCCGTCGAGCAGCCCGGGTCCGAGCAACCGCCGGTCGGTGATCGGCTCGCCGGCCCGGACGGGCGCCGCGAGCAACGCACCCGCCGCCTCGGCCCGCGCAACGACCTCGTCGGGGACGGCATCAGGAGGCAACGCCGCGACGGCCAGATCGCCGTCAGCGAGGACGGCGCCGCCCGGCAGATCGCGGGCGGCGACCACCACGTCGACGGTCGGCGGCGCGGCGGGCGACGCGGCCTGGATGGCGAACGCGACGGCGGCCGCGGCCAGCCCGGCGGCGAGCAACCGGCGATGCCAGCCGGCCGCGCGGCTGAGGCGCTGCAGGGCGGAGCGGGGGTCGTCCATGCCGACGACGCTAGGTGCTGCGGAGATCGCCGAACCGGTTGTCCACAAGCCGAGTTCGGGCGAACCCTGCCTGTGGACGGATCAGGCGGCGGGGGAGGACGCCTTCGAGCCGGAGGAGGAGTCCTTCGAGGTCTTCGTGGACGAGTCGCTGCTGCTCTTGGCGGAGTCGCTCGATGACGACGAGGAGTCTTTGCCGTTGCTGGTGCTGCTGCTCGCCGGCGTGCTGGACGTCGTGGTGGAGCGGCTGTCGTTGCGGTAGAAGCCCGAGCCCTTGAACACGACACCGACGGCGGAGAACACCTTGCGCAGGCGGCCACCGCAGGCCGGGCACTCGGTGAGGGCGTCGTCGCTGAACTTCTGGACGGCCTCCAAGGGCTCGCCGCAGTCAGTGCAGACGTACTGGTAGGTGGGCACGCGTGGATCCTCCCGGGTCACCGTCGAAGGTCGACGGCTCTTAGCACTCTCAACCCTCGACTGCCAAGAATAATGCCCGCTCCGACACGACATTGTCCACGCGGGCACCCACGGCCCGTTCACGCGGGCACCTACTGCTGGTTCGCGCGGGCACCTACTGCTGGTTCGCGCGGGCACCTACTGCTGGTTCGCGCGGGCACCTACTGCCGGTTCGCGCGGCGGACCCGCGGCCCGCTCCCGCGGGAGTTCCATGGCCCGCTCCCGTGCGGATTCACGGCCTCGCTCGCACGGGCGTCCAACGACCGATCCGAGCGCGGACCCACGACGCGCCCAGCGAACTCAGCCAGTGGTAGACCCCTCCCCGCTCGGGTGGGACCCCAACCCTACGGGTGGGTACGGACAGCCGCGCGTCACAGCTGCACCGCGACGACCACTCCGACCGCGGCGACGGCCCAGAGCACGCTGGCCAGCGTGCCGATGATGAACCGCTCCGCCGCCGCCGGCCGGCGCAGCTCCGGGTAGCGGCCGAGCCCTTTGACGCCCAGAACCAGCGCGAGTCCTTCGGGCCAGCCGGCCAGGAGGGTGACGGCGACGGCGACCCGTTCGAGCGCCCCGATGGACGTGCCGCCGCGCAGCGTCTGCGGGTCGGACACGTTCGCTGTCGCGTCGCCACCCGGGCCGTCCTCATCGGAGGCGGCCCTGACGCCGCTGGTACCCCGGTCCGCGACCCGCAGCAGCGCCGTCGCGATCACGCTGCCACCGGTGACGGCGGCGACCACCGCGGCCGCTCGGGCGACCCCCAGAAGTCCGTCGCCGGCCGGGTCGCCACCGAGTCCGAACAACGCCGCCGCGACGACCAGCACGATCGGCACCGCGGCCGCGGCCAGCCAGGTTCCCGTCCCCGCCGTCGGCCGGCGATGCTCGACGGCGTACCAGACGACGGCTCCGGCCACGGCCGCGACGGTGAGCAGGACCACCGCCACCACGGTCATGCGGCCTCCCGGAGCAGCCGCGCCACGACCGGCCGGGCGTCGCGTTCCTGCTGCCAGAGCGCGACCGAGAGCCGCTGTCCGACTGCCTGCCGGCTGACGCCCAGGATGTCGGCGGCCTCGGCGAACGTGTGCCCGGCCTCGACGAGGTCGATGGCGGCCCAGCCTGCGGTGCTGCGCCGCGTGATGACGGCCGCGATGAGGGTGAGGACGGCGTCGGCCTCCTGCGCGCGCCCGGCCTCGGGTCCGGCGACGGCGACGTGCTGCGGGCGCAGCTTGGCGGCGTCGAGCGCCTCGCGCGCGTAGATGAAGGCGGGGCCGCGCGCCGATCGCGTGCTGCCGGGCAGCGGCTCCTCGACCGGCCCCGCGCCGATGCCGATGCTCCACGCGTCGACCCGCATCAGCAGCCGCGCCGCGTCGACGGCCGCCTCGGGCTCGGCCAGCACCCCCTGGAACTCGTCGCCTGCCGTGCGCTCGAACGGCAGCAGCGGCTCGTGGACCAGCTGCTTCACCGTGGACAGGGCGTCCTCGACCAGGTCGCGGCTGCGGCGGCTGCCGCGCTGGTCGACGGTCAGGACGAAAGGCACAGTGCAAGGCTAAGACCTGGCGTCCACCTCCGCAAGGCTGAAACCTTGCTTCTGGCAATGAAAGGCCCAAAGCTTGCCGCCCATCACGGCTGCCGGGACGTCCGGAGGGAACGGGACGACGGCGGTCAGGCGGCTGTGACCGGTCGCCTACTCTGTCCCGGTGACTCGTCGCCGCATCGCCGCCGGGCTCGCCGTCCTGGCGGGTCTGGTCGTGCTGGCGCTCGTCGCCACGGCCTCCGTCGGCGTCTGGTCCGTCCGCCGTGCCTACCCCGAGTACGAGGGCACCGCCGAGATCCCGCGCCTGACGGCCGACGTCGAGGTCATCCGGGACGAGAACGGCATCCCGCACATCTACGCCGACACTCCGGAGGACCTGTTCCGGGCGCAGGCGTACGTGCACTCGCAGGACCGCTTCTGGCAGATGGACTTCCGCCGCCACGTCACGTCGGGCCGGCTCTCGGAGCTGTTCGGCGAGGACCAGGTCGACACCGACGCCTTCGTCCGGACGCTCGGCTGGACGAACGTCGCGCGGGCCGAGCTGCCGCTGCTCAGCCCGGAGAGCCGGCGCTACTTCGACGCGTACGCCGACGGCGTCAACGCCTGGCTCGACCACACCGACGGCGGCGAGCGCGGTCTCGCCTACACGCTGCTCGGCCTGACCGGCGGTGACGACGCGCCGAGCCGCTGGACTCCGGTCGACTCCCTGAGCTGGCTGAAAGCCATGGCGTGGGACCTGCGCGGCAACATGCAGGACGAGCTGAGCCGGTCGCTGGTCGCGGCCGGCGGACTCTCGGCCGACCAGGTCGAGCAGCTCTGGCCCGACTCGCCGAGCGACCTCACACCGCCGATCGTCCCCGACGAGTACGTGTCGCCGCGGCTGCCCGACGCGCTCGTCGGGACGGACGGCGCGGCGGCGCCGCTGCTGCCGGCCGCCGCCGAGGCGATCCAGCGCGCCGCCGACGGCCTCGACGCCGCACCGGTCACGTTCGGCGACGGTGACGGCGTCGGCTCGAACTCGTGGGTGGTCGCCGGCGACCACACCGAGTCCGGCGCGCCGCTGCTGGCCAACGACCCGCACCTGGCGCCGTCGATGCCGTCGATCTGGTACCAGGTCGGCCTGCACTGCCGCGACGTCGGCCCGGCCTGCCCGTTCGACGTCGTCGGCTACTCGTTCGCCGGCCTGCCCGGCGTGATCATCGGCCACAACCAGGACGTCGCGTGGGGGTTCACCAACCTCAGCCCCGACGTCACCGACCTCTACCTCGAGCAGGTCCGCGGCGACTCCTACCGTGTCGGCGACGACTGGGTGCCGATGGAGGTCCGCGAGGAGACCATCCGCGTGGCCGGCGGCGACGACGTCACCATCACGGTCCGCGGCACGCGGCACGGACCGCTGCTGTCCGACCGCGACGACGACATCGAGGACGTCGGCGAGCAGGCCCGGGTCGAGGGGGAGCCGCCGCCGGGTGACGGCTACGAGGTCGCCCTGCGCTGGACGGCGCTCGACCCCGGCCGCACGGCTGACGCGATCTTCGCGCTGAACCGCGCCACCGACTGGGCGTCGTTCCGGGCGGCCGCGTCGCTGTTCGACGTCCCGTCGCAGAACCTCGTCTACGCCGACACCGACGGCAACATCGGCTACCAGGCGCCCGGGCGCATCCCCGTCCGCACCACGTACGACGGCCGCTACCCGGTGCCGGGCTGGACCGGCACCTACGAGTGGGCCGGCTACATCCCGTTCGCCAGCCTGCCCAGCGTCCTCAACCCGGCGCAGGGGTACGTCGTCACGGCGAACCAGCCGGTCACCAGCGACCGCTATCCGTTCCTGCTCACCGGCGACTTCGACCCCGGACACCGGGCCGGCCGCATCAACGAGCTGCTGGGCGAGCGGGTCGACAGCGGCGAGCCGCTCGACGCCGCCGACATGGCCGCGATCCAGGTCGACGCGCACAGCGACGCCGCCGACATCCTGGTGCCGTACCTGCTGGAGCTCGAGGCGCCCGAGGGCTACTACGGCGACGGCCTGCGGCTGCTGCGCGACTGGGACCGGTCGATGACGGCGGACTCCGCGGCGGCCGCCTACTTCAACGCCGTCTGGCGCAACCTGCTCGAGCTGACCTTCCACGACGACCTGCCCGAGGACGAGTGGCCCGACGGCGGCGGCCGCTGGTTCGAGGTCGTGCGCAACCTGCTGGAGGCCCCCGGCGACCCGTTCTGGGACGACGTCGACAGCGAGAACGTCACCGAGACGCGCGACATCATCCTGGTCGAGGCGGCCCGCGACGCGCGCGACGAGATGACCAGGGAGCAGGGCAAGGACTCGTCGACGTGGGAGTGGGGCCGGCTGCACGCGCTGGAGCTCACCGAGCCGACGTTCGGCACGTCGGGCATCGGGCTGGTCGAGTGGATGTTCAACCGCGGGCCGGTCGAGGTCGGCGGCGGCGGATCCATCGTGCTGGCCAACGCGTGGGACGCCGCCGAGGGCTACGAGACGGTGTGGTCGCCGTCCATGCGGATGATCGTCGACCTGGACGACCTCGACGCGTCGCGCTGGATCGACCTCACCGGCATCAGCGGGCACCCGTTCCACGACAACTACTGGGACCAGACCGAGCTCTGGCGCGACGGCGAGACGCTGCCGATGCGCTGGGACGAGGACTCCGTCCGCGACGCCGGCGAGTTCACGTTCACCTTCCAGCCGCCCGAGCCGTCGGCGTCGCCCTGACCCCCGTGCCCATGATCATCAACCTTCTGTGTCGTCAGAGCAGCACAAAAAGTTGATGATCATGCGAGTCAGCGCAGCCGGTGCAGCCTGGACGGGGTCGCGGCGGCGTCGACGGGGACGTCGTGCGGCTCGCGGGGGACCGGCATGTCCAGCACCTCGCCGTCGTGCAGCAGCACGCAGGTGAACGCCGGCGGCGACACCGCGAGCAGCCGGGCCAGGACGCGGTCGTACGAGCCGCCGCCGCGGCCCAGCCGATGACCGCGCCGGTCGACGGCCAGCCCGGGCACCAGCAGCACCGGCGCCGTCGTCACCGCCGCCGGGCCGAGCCGCTCGCCGTCCGGCTCCAGCAGCCCGCGCGCGGCCGGCGCCAGGTGCTGTGGTCCGGTGTACCGGGCCCAGTCGAGGTCGCCGTCGGGCAGCAGCACCGGCAGCAGGACGTCGACGCCGTCGTCGCTGAGCGCCTCGACCAGCGGGCCGGTGCCGGGTTCGCGGCCCACCGACACGTACGCGGCGACGGTGCCCGCGGCGGCCACCTCGGGCAGGCCGCGGACGACGTCGCTCAACCGGCCCGCGGCCCGGGCGAGCGCCGTCGCGTCGAGTTCGCGGCGCCGGGCCAGGACGCGCTCGCGCAGAGCCCGCTTGGCCTCGCGCACCGTCGTCGTCACCCTTTTACCGTAGGCCGACCGCACGTCGCCCTTCTGACTGTCCGGCGGTCTTTGTAGGGTGACGCCCATGACTGCAGCGCGAACGGGACAGCAGGGTTCGGCCGGCGCGGTGACGAAGGTGGTCATTCCGGTCGCGGGTCTCGGAACGAGGTTCCTGCCGGCCACCAAGGCGACGCCGAAGGAGATGCTGCCGGTCGTCGACAAACCGGCCATCCAGTACGTCGTCGAAGAGGCGGTCGCGGCGGGGCTGTCCGACGTGCTGCTGGTCACCGGGCGCAACAAGGACGCCATCGAGAACCACTTCGACCGCGCCTGGGAGCTCGAGAAGGCGCTCGAGGCCAAGGGCGACCAGGAGCGGCTGCGGCGGGTCATGAAGTCGCAGGTCCTCGGCGACATCCACTACGTCCGCCAGGGCGACCCACGCGGCCTCGGCCACGCCGTCCTCTGCGGTGCGCTGCACGTCGGCGACGAGCCGTTCGCCGTCATGCTCGGCGACGACCTCATCGACCCACGCGACCCCCTGCTGCCCCACATGCTCGATGTCCAGAAGCGCTACGGCGGCAGCGTCATCGCGCTCATCGAGGTCCCGCCGGAGCTGGCGCACCTCTACGGCTGCGCGTCCGTCGAGCCGGCCGAGGACGACGTCATGCGGGTCACCGACCTCGTCGAGAAGCCCGAACCCGGCACCGCGCCGAGCAACCTCGCCGTCATCGGCCGCTACGTGCTGAACCCCGCCGTCTTCGACGTGCTGCGCCAGACCGAGCCCGGCCGTGGTGGCGAGATCCAGCTGACCGACGCGCTCAAGACGCTGGCCGGCATGCCCGCCGAGCAGGGCGGCGGCGTGCACGCGGTCGTGTTCCACGGCCGCCGCTACGACACCGGCGACCGTCTCGACTACCTCCGCACCATCGTCAGCCTGGCCAGCGAGCGCAGCGACCTCGGCGGCGACTTCCGGGCCTTCCTGCGCGAGTTCGTTGCGCAGCTTCCGCCCGAGGTTGAGGATGACTGAGTGAAGCGTGTCGCCGATCATCTCTCGGACATCCTCGCGGCGGTCCGGCCGCTGAGCGAGCTGGACTTCCAGCTGCTCGACGCCCACGGCTGCGTTCTCACCGAAGACGTCATCGCGCCGTGGTCGTTGCCACAGTTCGACAACACCGCCATGGACGGCTATGCGGTCCAGGCCGGCGACGTCGTCGCGGCGAGCGCCGACGAGCCGGTCGAGCTCCCCGTCGTCGCCGACATCCCGGCCGGTGACACCCGCGTCAACGCCATCGGCCCGGGCCTGGCCGCGCGCATCATGACCGGCGCGCCCGTGCCGTCCGGTGCCGACGCCATCGTGCCGGTCGAAGACACCGACGCCGGCGCCGTGCGGGTCCGCATCACCGCGCCCGCCAAACCCGGCGCGCACATCCGGCGGGCCGGTGGCGACGTCCAGGAGGGCGACGTCGTGCTGGGCGCCGGGACGTACCTCGGCGCCGCGCAGATCGGGCTGCTGGCCGCCGTCGGGCGCGACCGCGTCGTGGTCCGGCCGCGCCCGCGCGTCGTCGTCATCTCCACCGGCAGTGAGCTGGTCGAGCCCGGGTACCCGCTGACCACCGGGCAGATCTCCGAGTCCAACTCGTTTACGCTGACCGCCGCCGCGCGCGAGGCCGGCGCCGTCGCCTACCGCGTCCCGCCGGTCCCCGACGACAAGGACCGCCTGCTCGGACTCATCGAGGACCAGCTGATCCGCGCCGACATGGTCATCACGACCGGCGGCGTCAGCGCCGGCGCCTACGACATCGTCAAAGAGGTGCTCTCCGGCCTGGGCACCGTGAAGTTCGACAGCGTCGCCATGCAGCCGGGCAAGCCGCAGGGCTTCGGCACCATCGGCGACGACCAGACGCCGATCTTCGCGCTCCCCGGCAACCCGGTCAGCGCGTTCGTCTCGTTCGAGGTGTTCGTGCGGCCGGCCATCCGCAAGATGCTCGGCTCGCCGCGGCTGCACCGTCCCAGCGTCAAGGCCGTGCTGCAGGAGCGGCTGCGCTCGCCCCAGGGCCGGCGGCAGTTCGCCCGCGCCCGCGTGCAGACCGCGCAGGACGGCTCGCACCAGGTGCGGCCCATCGGCGCGCAGCAGTCGCACCTCATGGGCGACCTCGCCTACGCCAACGCGCTGATCGTCGTGCCCGAGCACGTCACCGAGGTCGCGGCCGGCCAGGTCGTCGACACCGTCCTGCTGGAACGGCGACGCGAATGAGCTCGTCCGGCTTCACGCACCTGGACGACCAGGGGGCGGCGCGCATGGTGGACGTCTCCGCCAAGGACGTGACGGTCCGGACGGCGACAGCGTCGGGGCGCGTGCTGGTCTCGTCGGCCGTGGTGGCGGCCTTGCGGTCCGGCGACGTCCCCAAGGGCGACGCCCTCGCCGTCGCGCGGCTGGCCGGCATCATGGGCGCGAAGAAGACGCCCGACCTGATCCCCCTGTGCCATCCGCTCGCCCTGCACGGCGTCGACGTCACACTGACCGTGGCCGACGACGCCGTCGTGGTCTCGGCGACCGTGCGGACGGCCGACCGCACCGGCGTCGAGATGGAGGCGCTCACGGCCGTCGCGACAGCCGCGCTCACCGTCGTCGACATGGTGAAGTCCATCGACAAGGGCGCCGTCATCTCCGACGTCCGGCTCGAGGAGAAGACCGGCGGTAAATCCGGGACCTGGCGGCGAGCATGAGAGCACTGGTCGTGACGGTCTCGACGCGCGCGGCCACAGGTGTGTACGAAGATCGCGGCGGCCCGCTGATCGTGGCCGGGCTGGCCGCGGCCGGCTTCTCGGTGTCCGGGCCGGTGGTCGTGCCCGACGGCGACGAGGTCGAGGCCGCGCTGCGCTCCGGGGTCGCCGACGGCTACGACGTCGTCGTCACCACAGGCGGCACGGGGCTCAGCCCCACCGACCACACGCCTGAGCAGACCCGCCGCGTCCTCGACGCCGAGGTCCCCGGGCTGGCCGAGGCGATCCGCTCCTACGGGGTCGCGCAGGGCGTGCCGACCGCCGCCCTGTCGCGCGGCGTGGCCGGACGGGCTGGCCGCACGCTGATCGTCAACCTCCCGGGCTCGCCGGGCGGCGTGCGCGACGGTCTCGCCGTCCTCGCGCCGGTCCTTCCGCACGCCGTCGACCAGCTCCGCGGCGGTGACCATCGTCCTGGAGGTGCGGGGTGAGGTCGCGGTCGACCCGGCTCGGCTGGCCGGTCGAGTTACACGAGGGCCCGGTCGGGTTGCGGCCGCTTCACGCCCGTGACCTGCGGGTATGGACGGAGATCCGGCAGCGCAGCGAGTCGTGGCTGCGGCCGTGGGAGGCGACGCCCCCGCCGCCGGCCGAGCCGTACATGATGAGCTTCCGGCAGATGGTCCGGCTGCACGCCGCCCAGGGTCGCGCCGACGAGTCGCTGCCCTGGGCCGTCACGTACAACGGGCGGCTGGCGGGGCAGCTCAACGTCTCGAACATCATCTGGGGCTCGGCCCGCATGGGCACCATCGGCTACTGGCTCGACGTCGACCTCGCCGGCCACGGCATCATGCCCACCGCCGTCGCCATGGCCGTCGACTACTGCTTCTTCGTGTGCGGGCTGCACCGGCTCGAGGTGAACATCCGGCCCGAGAACCGCGCGTCGCTGCGCGTCGTCGAGAAGCTCGGCTTCCGCGAGGAGGGGCTGCGGCCGAAGCTGCTGCACATCGACGGCGAGTGGCGCGACCACCGCTCGTTCGCACTGACTGCCGAGGACGTCCCCGAGGGCCTGCTGCGACGGTGGCGTTCGTCGCGTCTCGCTCCCTGAGTCCCTGACCGGGGCCGCCGCTGAGCTGCGGCGATGACGCGGGGTGACCGTTTCGACGGGTTATGTCACTATCTGCGGTCCTTTGACTGTGCGATTATTGCTCGGTACCGCAATGTGGCGATGTCGAATCGATGCTCTCGGGGGATTGCATGAACGACTCTGCTGGCGTGCGGCTCTGGAACGGAGCGATGCTTCCGACTCCCGGGGTCTTCCAGATCGATCCCGCGCACACCACAGCCGGTTTCGTCGCCAGGCATCTCATGGTCACGCAGGTGCGGGGCCGATTCGAGAAGGTCGAGGGCACGGTGCACATCGCCGAGGACCCGCTGGACTCGTCCGCGAACGCCGTCATCGACACGGGGTCGATCACCACCGGCGCCGCCGAGCGTGACGCGCACCTGCGCAGCGCCGACTTCCTGGACGTCGAGGCGTTCCCGAAGATGAGCTTCATCTCCCGCCAGGTGCATGGTGGCGCGACCGGGCCGAAGTGGGCGCTCGTCAACGGCCAGATGGTCCGCCGCCGCCGCGGCGGCTCGGGCAAGTTCGTGTGTGTCGGTGAGCTGACGATCAAGGGCGTGACGCGGCCCATCGAACTGGACGTCTCCATCGACGGCGTGAAGGGTGACCCGTGGGGTGGCGAGCGGCTCGCGCTGTCGGCGACGGGCGAGATCGATCGCGAGGCGTACGGCATGACCTGGAACGTCGCGCTCGAGGCCGGCGGCTGGCTGGTGTCGCAGAAGGTGCAGATCGAGATCCGGGCACAAGCGATCAGAATGACCTGACGCCCCTCTGGTCACATCCGTCACGTGCGTTGCGGACGACACACCGGGGCAGGTCCAACGAGTGAGTTGCCTTGCACCGTAGCGTTTTGTGGCATGGGGTACAGCGGTCTCATCTATGCGGCGATCGTCGCAGCGTGGGCCGCCTTTCTCGTGCCCCGCTGGGTTCGCCGCAACGAAGAGGTCGAGCGGGCGCGTGAAGCAGACGTCGAGCGTGGGGTCCGCGTGTTGTCGCGTCGGGCGGGTCCGCCGCAGGCCCCCCATGGCGCTGTGACGCTGCCGGCTCCGGCTCCGGTCGCCGGGTCGCAGGCCGCGGGTGCGCCTGCTCCTTCTGCGGCCTCGGTGGTTGCGCCGCCCGATGACGTCTTCGCGGTGGCCGCCCGGCGGCGCCGCCGCATGCTGGGGATGCTCCTGGCCCTCCTCGTCGCCTCACTTGTCCTCGTCGTCCTCGGCCGAGTGCCCGCATGGGCGCCGTTCGGGCCCGGCGCGCTCCTGGTCCTCTTCCTTGTCGTCGCCCGCCGCGCCGCTGTCGTGCAGTCCCGCCGGCGCCGCACCCAGGCCCGCCGGGCGGCCGCTCAGCGCCGTTCAGACGCCCGCGAAGCCGCCGTCGTGTGGGCCACGCCCGCTGAGGCCGAAGAGGGCGCCACTCGTCGCCTGGTCCTCCCCGACGAGGTGGTGGCCGAGGTCGCCTCGCCTGGCGAAGGTGAGGAGTGGTCGCCCGTCCCGGTGCCGCTGCCGACCTACCTCACCAAGCCCAAGGCCACCCGCGCGGCCGCCCGCAAGATCGACCTCAGCCAGCCGGGCGCCTGGACCTCCGGCCGCCTCGACCCCGCGTCGTCCATCCAGCTGCCCCACCGTGCCCCCGACGAGCGCCCCGCGGCGTCGTCCGAGCCCTCCGAAGCCGCCGGCTCGGCGGAGGTCATCGAGGAGCGCCGCCGCGCCGTCGGCGACTGACGCCCGATTGGGTCTCGGGCCGGTCCTGATGGTAAAGTCGCGGAGGTTCCAGGGGCTGTGGCGCAGCTGGTAGCGCACCTCGTTCGCAACGAGGGGGTCAGGGGTTCGAGTCCCCTCAGCTCCACAATCTGATGAGTCGGGACATCGGTCTGGGATGTCTCAGATCATCGTTCATATCGGCGGGAGTTCGGCAAGCGGCCGGGCTCCCGTTGTTGGTTTCGCCAGTAGGTGCGGGTCGGGTGGATGGTGTGGGTGGCGAGGATTTCGCCGGTGGCTCGCTCGACGACGGTGACCTGATGTTCGGTGATCAGGATGGTGACGGCCTTGCGGGCGTGGGTGATGCCGAGGTGGTGCATGTGTCCGGCACGGCGTAGGGAGAGCTTGCCGAAGCTATCGACATGGTCGAACCGGACGCGGTAGAACCCGGCGATCGTGGTGTTGTCGGGTCGGGGCCTTCGGTCGTGCGGTGTGAACCGGCCTGGGTCAGGTGGAAGCACGATCTAACCACCGAGAGGGAGCAGTGCCTTCACCGAAGAAGTAGGGTCTGCTGTACGAGTAGGTGACAGCGGTTCTCAGGCGCCGATTGCGGCCTGGGCGGTGTTGATTGTCTCGTATTCGATGGGCGTGAGGCGTCCGAAGCGGGCTTGGCGGCGCCGGCGGTGGTACGTGCGTTCGATCCAGGTGATTATCGCGCGGCACTGGTGCACGAATCGGTGGCAGGCGTGGGGTCATGCGGCCCGATTTCGAACTGGCCGTCCTTCCGTCGCCAGCGTAGGAACGCCCGCCGATTGGCCTGATCCTCGTGACCTGATTGAGTTTCGAAACCAACACTAGATCTACTCGGCTAAGAACATGGGCAGCTCAGCAGCGAAAGCCCGGGCGGCTTCGCCGTTGTTCTTGACCCAGAGCGCGGCCAATGTGGCGAGGGTTTGGCTTCGACCGGAACTGAGACGCCAAGCCGTTGGATCATTCGTGTGCGTCCGATCTTTCTAGTCCGCTAAACGCCCGGTCCACCTCAGCAACATCGCGGCCGAGTGCATCAGCAAGATCCTGTGGTGCGCCACGCGCCTCGCGGAGCATCACATCCGGCCGGTTACACCTGGCAGGAGATGAGCTGGGTGCGCAGCCTCGCCCGCCTGGTCGCGTTGGTCCCCGTCATATACGAGCGCGTGTCGAATTCGCGCTGCCCTGGAGTCCGGTAGGTGCTTGCTAAGTCCGCTCAGGTACCCGCTGCCACCGCCCCAAAGGACTTGGCTCCGCTGAAGCAGCCGAGGATCGTGCTCGCCGAGGATTGCACGGACCAAGTGGTGCGCGGTCTTGTCCTCGCTATAGACGACTGTGTCGACTATAGACGGCGGCATCAAGCCCTTCCAGATCGACCCATTGTCGCGGGAGTGGACGACACGCGTCTCGCCGTCAGACCCCAGTTCTACCCAGGGCGAACAACTTTGCTTCGACGGCCAAGCGAATCAGTTCCTCGGAGTGAGACGCGATGATCCGTCGCCACCTGCGGGGTGGGGCGAGCCGCCCCGGCCTCATAGAGGCTGGTCGCCTTCTCGGTCTCGGTCTGGGTGAGCCTCTGTCTCGCGGAGCCGGACGGCGTGGCGCCGGAGATGTGCCAGCACTAATGCGACTGTGGATCGCGAAGCGCTCGCCCACTCTTTGGTCGTCGCGCCGGCCTCGTGGGCGCAATCCAGCTCGCTCGCCTGCGCTTGGCTCGGAAGGGGCGGTACCTTGCCAACTGCATCCGCGACGGGCTCTCGTGAGTCGCGAATTGAGGGACTGAGGCTCTCAGGGATATTGTAGTGGCCCTTTGGTCAGAAGAAATGAATCGCCTTGCGGGCTTGGTGCAGATCCTCAACGTCTTTGCGGAGGTTCGCCATTGAGATCCAGGCCGGCGCGCCGCCACTTATTCATGCGTGTGGCGAAACGCGTCCAGATCAAGCAGCATTCCTTCGCTCGTTTGGATGAGGTCGACCTTGTACGCAAGGGGTACGACGGCACTGTCGATGATCGACCAGGGGTGCGCGAACCGTACCCGACCTCCCGTGGCGACGGGTTGGTTCCCAGTGCGATCGAGCTCGATGGAATGTACGACAACAAGCGCGTTATCGGGATGCATTCGTTGATGTAGCTCTAGTTCCGCTCGAGTGATCAAGATCGCCTCGCCATGTGACGTCGTGCCCTTAACTTCCACGGAGATCTCCTTACCACCTTCATCAATACAAATGAAGTCGCAGGATTCCGTGGAGTGGACGTCGTGATATTGCCAGCCGCGGCTCCTGAACAATTCCTCGGCTACCGCCATGGCACGCATCTCAATGGCACGTCGGTCAGCAGCAGACTGGTGGAATCCCTGGCCGCGCTGCTGTTGCGTCAACGAGCCCGTGCCGATCGCCACGGCATGAGCGGCGTCTAGCAACTCAGGGGGATCTTCAATGCGCTCGACCGCGCCTTGGTGATCCTCCGCCTCGTACAACGTGTTGAGCAAGTTCAGAAAGATGTCCAGATCGCGCGCCAGAATGGGCTCGTCCGGAACCGCTCCTTGGGAGTATTCGACGGCAAGAACGTTGCCTAGCTCGTATGATCGCCCAAGATCGCGTCCGCGGGAATCCAGGTTGATGTGCCACGTGAAGGGTCGATCGATAGTCGTTGCATGACCGATCGTGCGGTGTGCCCAAGCAACGCGCTCCTTTATTTCCTCATCGGGCCTCGGGTTCAGAGCGCCGGGCAATCGCGTGCCTTGATTGAGAGAAAGGAAGACGCGCCCGCCCCCGGCTGCAAAGAGGTAGACCACGTACCAGCCCTTGGTCGCTCTCGGCGCGAGGGCCGGATCGAAGACCCGAAACCACGGTACTGCGGACTTCGAGCCCGAACCGTCGCTGCCGTTCGCCGCCAGGGCGCGGCCGAACCGACCGACGAGCCTGGACCGGAGCCACGCAGGTGCAGCTTGACGAACCAGCTTACCGCGCCGCTCCATAGCTGGAGTGCTCTTGCTTGACCACTCCCGTTGCAGGAGGAGGACTTCTTCCAGCAATGCACGCATACTGCGAAAGCCTAGCTGTGCGGCATGCAACGGCAAACTATTCTCCACCAAATCATCATGCAAGCAATCGAGTCCGCGAGGTCGTCGTTCTCGCTAGCTGTCGACCGCCCAGCTCCGTGGGACCTGCTATTGCTCGGGGTGACGACGAGCTGTGGGCGGCCGGCGGTGGGCCTGGGTAGTGCCGGCGCCGTTGCCGTGACGACCCACGCGGCTGATGACGCGCAGGTGCATGTGCGATGCGGCGGGGCCACGATCTGGGCACCAGACGCGCCAGAGGGTTCACGCAGAGCACGCTATTCGCGCGATGCAACTCCGGCCAAGATCAAATCTCAGGTGTTGACAGATACGGCACAGTCTGTTGAATCGTCGGCGACATCGCGAGACGATGGCGTGTGCTTTCGCCCAACGCGATGTGGCTGCTGGTTGATGCGGCGTCGTTCGCCATCGCCCGGGGGAGCGTCCCATGACCGCGTATACGACGGACCTCGTCGTGCCGGCGCAGTGGACGACCGCCATGTCCCGGGAGTGGCGAACCGCGGTCCCGCCGCTCGACGCGGCTGCCATGGTCGTCGACCAGTTGTGGTGCGGCGCCCAGGTCCTGCCGATGGCACGGTTCCTCCGCGCTCAAGTGTTTCCCGTAGTCAGCTGGGACATGGCGGCGCTCATGCAACGGACGACATCGTCACCCGCGCCACTTCTGCAGCCGAAGGCCGTGGGTGACGTGTTGGCCGATACCGAGCGATTGGCGCAGACGCCATCCGTGCTGCGGATCATGGGATTCCTCGGCGTTTCCCCATTGCCGGAGGCGACCAAAAGGCAGACGGTGCTGCGATGCCTGGCGAGGACCGTCGTGATGCTGTCGCCGAACGCGAGGCCGCACCGGATAACCCTGGCGCAGTGCGACGTCCAGGGCGTGACGGTCGTGGTGCCGACGGCGGACGGCGTGAACGTCGTGGTGCCTGGCAACCCGGGCCCGCGTGCTGGTCGCGCCATGTCCCCGATCTGGCTGCGGGTGTACGAGGAACACATGCTCGGGTGGGCGTTGTCCAACGGGCAGGTGCCAGCTACACCAGGTGTGATGTCCAAGCCGTGAGAAATCGGGGGCGGCTCCAGCTCTTGCCGGTGGCGTACGCGATCTCGCTGTGAATGTGCTTGGCCTGTTCACACAGCGCCCTCCACGAGGCCAGACTTTGTGCGCGGTCACCACCGTCCATGACGTGGCGCGCGATCTCGGTGATGGCATGAACGTTGTGGGCGAACGCGTCGTCTGGATCGAGGATGTCGTCGAGGCGGCTGTACTGACAATGCGCACAGGGACACCACCAGTAGGTTTCCTCGGGCATCGAATTGATCGTGGCGGCGAGAATGTCCGCACCGTGATGGCTCAGGGTCTGCGGAACGAGGACGGAGAACACACGCGGTCGAGGTCCCCCGGGGCGTGGCGGGAAGATGTGCCGGAGCGCGGAGCTGGTTCCCATCGCGCTCATCGAGGCGCCTGCGGCGAGTGCGCCGATCGCTGACTGGTCCGTGCGCAGGAGGACGCTCGGCACGGGCGACTCGAGCAGGAGGAGGAGACCTTCGACGGCGGCCCTGGTCGCCAGCGGGTCCCTGTCGGCACCCAACATGTACGCCACGGGCAGGCCATGGTCCTCGACCAGGCGGCGGACGTCAGGTGCGTGCTCGCTGACCCAGTGTGTGTCCATCGGCAGCGCAAGCATGAAATCTGCGGCGGCGGGGAGGACCGCGGCGTTCCGGAACAGAGCACGGAGGCCGTCGATCTCGTCGCGGTCGACGTAGCCGCTGTCGGTGAGCGCCCAGCGGATCCCCTGGGCCCACTGCGCCTCGAGCCACGCTGTGCTCAACGGGGCAGTTGCCGGGACACGATTCGTGCCGGCATACCGGCCTGCGTCGGCCATGACGCTCGCCTCGTCGCCCGCGATCGCGCGATGGGTCGCCACCGTGCGAGCGAGCGCCTCGAGGCGCTTGGCGCCGGAAGGCAACGTGTAGACGGCGCCAATCGCGTCCTCGGCGCACAGTTGTGCGACCTTGTCCACGTTGGAGTGCTTCGCGTGGACGAAGAAGGACTCGCGTACACCGCGGAGGGGACGCAGAGACGTCGGGACTGGGTGGCGGAGGGGAGCTGGATCACTCATCTGATGCCCATCAGAGCGGCGCGCAGCGAAAGACGATGGTCAGCTATGTCATGACGCCGGAGGCGTTCGTCAGCATGCCTGTCAGGTCGCAGGCAGGGATTCGTCTTCTCCGCACGCCTTGTGCGGCTATTCGATGATCATCGCGAATTGCACTGCCTGTCAACACCGTGCCGGCGAGCCGGCGATCGGCAGGAGTCTGCGGATGCCCAACGAGGCGGTGACGGAGGCATGCGGCCACGCCGGTCTCGGGCCGTCGATGGCATCAGTGAAGGGCTCACGCATGCGATCGTGTGCGACGCCAAGTCAAGGACGGCTATTCCGGTCCACGCCCGTGACGGCTAAGATCATTCCGCGCCGGCCGAGCCACCGGACCTAGTCTGGCGCTGCTCGGACCAGCATGCGGAGGCTGGCGCCGTTGATCGACCCACGCCGAGAGGCCGTTCTCGTCCGGCCCAAAGACAGTCCGGAATTCAGCGACGACACCTGGAAGATTCTCAGCTACCGCGAAGAGTCGGCCCGTGTGTGGGTCACCTATCGCGGCGGCAGGGAGTACCCGTACTCACGCGACCGTGCGGTCGTCCTGCGCAACCCGAAGCGCCATCCGCTCGCTGACCACGAGCGTGTAGAGGTCGACGGCGAGGTGTGGGCGAACGTGACCGACGTCCTGCGGTTCGACGGGCCGGGCGGGCCATGGTGGCGCATCTTTTATCGCAAGACGTCCGGCGAGGCCAACCGAACCTATCGACGAGTTCGCATCATCGGCGACGCAAGGCGTTCCGACCCGGCGGCAGGCGTCTTCGACTACTGGCGCGGCATCGTCTCGCGGCTCTCGGACGACGATCCGCTGCAGCGGCCGTACGGCGACCTTCGATTCGTCCACCCCGAGAGCGTGCTGGGACGGTATCTCCACGGTGAGCTGCCGGGGTGTACCGGAGATGTCATGCCGCGGATCTTCCCGTTCTCGTCCAACGCCAGTCAGCGCGAGGCCGTCAGGAAAGCGTTGAACCATCCGATCTCGGTCATCGACGGCCCGCCCGGCACCGGAAAGACGCAGACCATCCTCAACCTGATCGCCACCATCCTCCTCGATCCGGGAAAGACCGTCGGCGTCGTCTCGTACAGCAACTCGGCCGTCGACAACGTCCGCGACAAGCTCGTGGCGCTCGGATTCGGCCACATCGTGGCCAGCCTCGGAAACGCGAGCAAGAAGGAGGCCTTCTTCGAGCTGCAGCCGAAGCGCAACGCCGAGGTGACGGCGTTCGTCAGCCAGGAGAGCCCGACGCCATCGGTCACCGAACTCGACGACGTCGGTCGGCAGCTCTACCGCCTGCAAGAGGACGAGCAGCGTCTGGCGCAGTGGCGTGAAGAGCTCGCCGCCTATCGACTGGAACGACGTCACTTCGCCCGGTACTTCGACCGCCAGGAGCTGCCGGAACTCGAGCGGCTGCCGTTGTTGAGGCGATCCGCCGAGACCATTCTCGACTACCTCGCCGACACCGAGTTGTCACGCTACGACGGCCCGGTCGGAAAGCTGGTCCGCCGCATCAAGGGGTACTTCAAGTACGGCCCTACCGGGCAGCTCGACCCGAGCGACACCGACGTCGTCCTGCAACTCCAGCGCGCCTACTACGACCGGAAGATCGTCGAGCTCGAGCGGTTGGTCGAGCAGACCACCCGAGCGCTGGAGCGCGCCGACATCTCCGGCCTGTCCGAGCGGCATCGTCTGCTGTCGGTGCGGGCGCTGAGGGCGGCGCTTCACCAGCGCTATGGGGCCTCGACGCGGGTGGACTACAAGGCCGACGACTACCGGCTGGCGTTCGGCGCGTTCGCCCACGACTACCCGGTGATCCTGAGCACCTGTCATTCGTTGCGGACCAGCATCCCGAGCGGCCACCTGCTCGACTACCTGATCATCGACGAGGCGTCCCAGGTCGATCTGCTCGCGGGCGGCCTCGCCCTGGCCTCGAGCCGCAACGTGGTGATCGTGGGTGACGTCAGGCAGCTGCCGCACATTCCGGCCGAGGAGGCCGGCGGCGCCGAAGCACCACCGTCAGCTGCCTACGACTACGTGCGCCACAACCTGCTGTCGTCGGTGATCGAGCTGTACGGCGACTCCCTGCCCAGGACTCTCCTCCGGGAGCACTACCGAAGCGACCCCGCGATCATCGGCTTCTGCAACCGGAAGTTCTACAGCGACCAGTTGATCCCGTACACCGAAGGCTCGCCGGACGCGCAGCCCCTGGTGCTCTACCGCACCCCCAAGGGCAACCACATGCGTCAGCACCGTGGCGGTGGACGATCGAACCAGCGAGAGGTCGACGTCATCCGCGACGAGGTCATCTCGAAGTACTGCGCGGGAACCCAGGACGCCGACATCGGCGTCACGACGCCGTATCGACACCAGGTCGACAAGATCGCCGACGCGTTGATCAAGAGCATCCAGGCGGACACCGTGCACAAGTTCCAGGGGCGCGAGAAGGACGTGGTCATCATGACCACGGTGCTGGACGAGACCTGGCGCGGGCGCACGGGGACGAGGTTCGTCGACGAGCCGCGCCTGGTGAACGTCGCGGTGTCGAGGGCGAAGAAGCGGTTCGTCCTGGTCACCAACTACGACCTGCTGCCGAAGAGTCGCAACCTGCGCGACCTGATCGATTACATCCGCTACCGCAACCTCGACCACGAGCTTGTCGAGAGCGAGGTCGTCTCGGTCTTCGACCTGTTGTACCGGGACTACTCGGCTCGGCTGCAGCCACTGGCCCGGCGCCTGCGGCGGGAGATGGCGTACAAGTCCGAGGACATCGTCTGGACGGTCGTGCGCGAGATCCTCGACGAGCCGCCCTACGCCGGCCTCGATGCCGTCCCGCAGGTCCTGCTGCGCAATCTGCTGCTCGACCTCACCAGGCTCACTCCTGAGCAGGCCGCTTATGTGAAGCACCGCGCGTCGGTCGACTTCGTCGTCTACAACCGGGTCACCAATCGGCCGCTCCTCGCCATCGAGGTCGACGGATTCCAGTACCACGAGAACAACCCGCGGCAGCTGGCCCGGGATGCGCTCAAGGACCAGATCTGTGCGTCCTACGACATCCCGTTGCTGCGGCTGCCCACGACCGGCAGCGGCGAGGAGGAGCTGATCCGGCGTCGTTTGGACGTACTGCTGAACGGCACGCCGCCTCCGCCACCCGAGGTTGTCGGCACCGGCGGCTAGCGTTCGGGTCATGTGGCCGGGTATCCAAGCGAACGACGAGGCGGGTCTGCTGAAGGTGGTGGACCCGTCCACGTTCGTGCGCGGCCTGATGTACGCCCAGCACGGCGCGGTGGTCGACGTCGAGGGGGCGGTGGGTGAGGGGACCGTCACCGGGCGGGTCATCGGCAGCGCTCGCCACCCGTACACGACACTCGCGATCCTGAAGCCGGCCGGTCGCGGCCGGTACACGTTCGTCGAGGGGCGGTGCACCTGCCCGGTCGGGTTCGACTGCAAGCACGTCGTCGCGCTGGTGATGACGGCGTTGAGCGGCGGCGGGCCGGGGCGAGGCCCGGCCGCGGAGCCCGAGCCCGACTGGCGGCGCTCGCTCGACTCACTCCTCGGTGACGGGCGATCGAGCCGCGACGCGGCGGTCGAGATCGCCGTCGAGCTGACGTTGTCGAGCCGGCCGCGGGCGACGGGGCGATGGGAGGACGCGGCGGGGTCGCGGCCGCGGGTGCTGGCGAGACTGGTGCGGCCCGGGCGCGGCGGCTGGGTCGCCGGCGAGCTCAGCTGGTCGCGGCTGCGGCTGCGCCCCGAGCTCGTCGCCGGCCCGATCGCGCAGCTGCGCTGGCTGCGTCAGTTCTTCCTGCTCTACGAGTCCGGCCGCAGCGACACCACCTACTCGCCGTACGGGCGCGACGAGAAGCACCTCGACCTGACGGCGTTCGAGTCCAGCCAGCTGTGGGCGCTGCTCGACGAGGCCGCACAGCTGGGCATCCGGTTCGTCCACGGCAAGAAGCGGGCCGGTGACGTCGACGGCTATCGCGCGGCGCGGCTGAGCCTGGACGTCATAGCGAGTCGCGACACCGGCGACCTCGTGGTGGTTCCGCTGCTGACCGTCGACGGGGTGAGCGACGGCGTCGCTCCG
The DNA here is from genome assembly GCF_003427025.1 of Jiangella endophytica. Lineage (GTDB taxonomy): Bacteria > Actinomycetota > Actinomycetes > Jiangellales > Jiangellaceae > Jiangella > Jiangella endophytica. The sequence continues at coordinate 85,265 of NZ_QVAI01000014.1, read as the reverse complement.
GTGCGCTTCATCGGCGACGACGGACACGGCGTGGTCTATGCGCCGCGAGCCGACGTCGACGGCACAGCGAACGTGCAGAGCTGGCGCTTCGGCCTCGCCAAGCTCGAACGTCCGGCGAGCCGCGAGCTGCAGGAGCTGGTCCTGGACGACGTCCGGCTCACGGTGCCGAGAGCGGACGCGGGCCGGTTCCGCGACGAGTACGTGCCGCGGCTGCAACGACTCGCGACGGTCGAGTCGTCGGACGGGTCGTTCACGCCGCCGGAGATCTCCGGGCCGACACTCATCGCCAAGGCGGTGTACGACGACGGCCACGGGCTGGAGCTGGACTGGGAGTGGCACTACCAGGTCGGCGACGCGACTCGGCGGGTGCCGGTGGACGATCCGTTCCCCGACGGCGCGGACGGCGGCATCCGCGACGCCGCGGCGGAGCGAGCGTTGCTGGCCAGCCTCGACCCGGGACTGCTCGGATCCGGACGCTTCAGCAACGGAAGTCGAAACAGCCAGCGACCGATCGGCCGCGCACCTGTCGAACGCCGCACGTTCTACGGGTTGGACACCATGCGGTTCAGCACCGAGGCGATGCCCCGGCTGCGCGACCTGGACGACGTCGAGGTCGAGGTGACGGGTGAGCCGGCCGACTACCGCGAAGTCGGCGACTCGCTGGTCATCGGCGTCTCGGCGGACGAGAGCCAGGGCGAGACCGACTGGTTCGACCTCGGCGTCAGTATCACCGCCGACGGGCAGGACGTCCCGTTCACCGACGTCTTCACGGCGCTCGCGCGCGACGAGCCGTACCTCCTGCTTCCCGACGGCGGCTACTTCTCGCTCGAGAAGCCCGAGCTGCGGTCGTTGCGCCGCCTGATGGACGAGGCGCGGGCGCTCGGCGACGCCGCCGGCGACGGCACCAGGATCAGCCGGTTCCAAGCCGGCCTCTGGGAGGAGCTGGCGGCGCTGGGCGTCGTGACGCGCCAGGCCGACACCTGGCAGCGCCAAGTGCAGGGACTCCTGACGCTCGGCGAACTCGACGACACCACCGTGCCGCCCAGCACCCTGCGGGCACAGTTGCGTCCCTACCAGCTCGACGGCTTCCGCTGGCTGAGGTTCCTGTGGGAGAACGGGCTCGGCGGCATCCTCGCCGACGACATGGGGCTGGGCAAGACGCTGCAGGCGTTGGCGCTGATGTGCCACGCCAAGCAGGCCGACCCCGCGATGCCGCCGTTCCTGGTGGTCGCGCCGACCAGCGTGGTGTCGAACTGGGTGTCGGAGGCGGCCCGCTTCGCCCCCGAGCTGAGCGTCGTGCCGGTCACCGACACCCTCAAGCGCCGCGGCCGGCCGATCGAGGACGTCGTGGCCGGCGCGGACGTCGTCGTCACCACGTACACGTTGCTACGCCTCGACGCCGACGCGTACGCCCAGGTCGCATGGTCGGGGCTCATGCTCGACGAGGCGCAGCACGTGAAGAACCACCAGTCCAAGACGTACCAGGCGGCGCGGCGGCTGCCGGCGCCGGTCAAGCTGGCCATCACCGGAACGCCGGTCGAGAACAACCTCATGGAGCTGTGGTCGCAGCTGTCCATCGCTGCGCCCGGCCTGTTCCCGCACCCGGGCCGGTTCGAGGAGTACTACGGCAAACCCATCGAGCGGCAGGGCGACGCCGAGCGGTTGGCGCAGTTCCGGCGGCGCATCAGGCCGTTGGTGCTGCGGCGGACGAAGGAGCAGGTCGTCGCCGACCTCCCCGCCAAGCAGGAGCAGGTGCTCGAGGTCGACCTGCATCCGAAGCACCGCAAGGTCTACGACAAGTACCTGCAGCGCGAGCGGCAGCGGGTGCTCGGTCTGCTCGACGACGTCGACAAGAACCGGTTCACCATTCTGCGCTCGCTCACCCTGCTGCGGCAGCTCAGCCTGCACGCCGGCCTGGTCGACGACGAGCACCGGGGCCTCGCGAGCGCCAAGATCGACCTGCTGATGGAGCAGCTCGGCGACGTCGTCGACGGCGGGCACCGGGCGCTGGTGTTCAGCCAGTTCACCGGCTTCCTCGGGCTGGTGCGCGAACGGCTCGAGGCGGCCGGTATCGAGTACTGCTACCTCGACGGAGCCACACGGAAGCGTGAGCAGGTGATCACCCGGTTCAAGGAGGGATCCGCGCCGGTCTTCCTGATCAGCCTGAAGGCCGGCGGGTTCGGGCTCAACCTGACGGAGGCCGACTACTGCTTCATCCTCGACCCCTGGTGGAACCCGGCGACGGAGGCGCAGGCGGTCGACCGCACGCACCGCATCGGGCAGACCCGCAACGTCATGGTCTACCGGCTGATCGCCGGCGACACCATCGAGCAGAAGGTCATGGCGCTCAAGGACCGCAAGGCCAAGCTGTCCGCGAGCGTCATGGACGACGGCGACGCGTTCGGCGGCCGCCTCGACGTCGACGACATCCGGCATCTGCTGCAGTAAGAGCCCTTCGACATCGCGCTTCACGTGACTTGTGAGCGGCCGAAGATGACGAACCCTGGGGATCGGCCGATGGGCGCCCGGTATCGTCGGACATACCTGTGCAGGAGGTATGGCGTGGCGTTGGCTGGGTCGGGTGACCGCGGCGAGCTACGCGCCGCGATCGAGGGCCTGCTGCGCACCTGCGTCGAGTTGGAGCGGCACGCCGCCGAGATGGCGCAGACCTCACGCGATCAAGCCAACCGGGTCGCGCGCGGACTCGTTGGTTTGCGGGCGCCAGGCGTATCGGGACTGGCCGGCGAGATCGCGGACATCGGAACGGCCATGAGCGTCGACCTGTCCAAGGATTTTCTCGAGGCTCGCGCGCCCTACGTGGCGGAGGTTCATCAGTTGCTGGGGCTCCTCGCGCCGCTACACGGAGTGGCGACGGTACCGGCGTTGAGCCCGCCCGCGACGGTGGACGGCTTGGCAGCGGAGTTCCCGGCCGGGTTCGCCCGTAGCTACATCGGTGACCTACTCGTCGGCGCTGACCGAAGCGTGACCCTCGGGATGAGTGAAGCAGGACAGGCAACCGCGCCGGCACCAGACGCAATCGACCAGTCCAAGACGGTGGCTGGGTCGCAACTTTCCGCCGATTTCCACGATGAAGGGGCCAGCATGCTCGAAGACCCCGCCTGCCATGCCGTCGAGCGACATGGCCCACAGATCTCCGACAAGGCACAACTGGCCAGACTCATCTGGCTCAAGGATCCGTCCGGCGCCGACGCGTGGCTGATCGCACCCGACGGGTCGGTGCAGACGAACCACCGTTGCGGCACGTCGGCGGGTGGCTTCACTTCGCCCGAGGCGCTCGCCAAGCCCATCGAGGCGTTCTTGCGCGTGGCGCATTCGCGCGCCAACGACGTGGCTGATTTCATCACCAGGAACGCGCACGGTGCCAACAACCTCGGCGTCCATATCAGTGCGAGTCAGGCTGGTCTGTCCGCCGGAGACGCCTTCGGCTACCGCGGTGCAGGGACAGGCATGCGCGAGACCCGCCGCGACTGGATTGCGGCTCGTCGGCTCGCCATGCGACGTGGCGAGGGGCCTGTGCACGCTGTGCCGTATGACCCGGTCGTGGAAGGGACGGATCCCGGTGTGACGCTGGTGTTCAAACGGTCGGGCACCACCTGGCGGCTGGTGACCTGCTACCCGGTCGAGAAGCCGGGGACGACGAACAGGCGATTGGAGGATCTCGCGTGATCCCGATGAGCGAGCGGTTCAAAGCGTTCTTCAGCGGCGGCTTGGGGATGGCTGACGCCGAGCCGGACCTCTACATCGAGGCATGCGAGGAGGCTCCTGGGTCGCTCGCCGACGTTGAGAACGCCGACCTTCTGCTGTTTCGAGATGAGTTCGCGGCCCACATCCGCGAGTCGTCCTTTCCTCCAGGGTCGGCGGCTGACTCGCAGTGGATGACGGACGAGTGGCTGCGCGACATCTGGTATGACGCGTTCGGACCGGAAGCCGCACCCGGCGATCCGTATCCCGTGGCGCCCGAGGACTGGGGGCGTCGTCGGCTGACGGACTATATGTTGCACGCGGTCAACCGGACGCCCGAACTCAGCTCGCCGGGTGCGCCGGCCTGGCTGGAGAAGCGCGGGCTGACCTTCGACGACATCGAGGCCGCCGTCGAGTCGTCCGAGACGCGTTCCGTTGGTTTTCGCAACGCGCCGGAAGGGTGGCTCCACCGGCTGCACGACCTCGTCGAGCGCGGACTGCGGGAGGAACAGCCCGGCGAACGCTGACGCGGGCACCGGCCAGCACGTCTCCGTACCTACGACACAGAGACGGCCGGTGGTGCCGTCACGTCACTCAGGCGCGACGGTGATGAGGACCTTGCCGGTGGCGCCGTCCTCGACGGCGCGATGGGCGGCGGCGGTCTGGTCGAGTGCGAACTCGTGCAGCGGCAGGCCGGCGTCGTCGCCGATGCGGAGGGCGCCGGCGGCGATTGCGGCGTTGATGTCGTCGCCGGCGGCGCGGAGCTTGTCCCAGCCGACCGTGTAGAGCAGCACGAACTGCAGCCGCGCGTTCAGGCCCATGTACGCGCGCACATCCACGTCGAACGGCTGGTCGCCGTTGTTGGCGTAGATCGCGATCGTCCCGCGCGGCTTCAGCACGGCCGCGTTCGTCGCGGCGTTGGCGCCCGCCGCCACTTCGACGACGAGGTCGACGCCGTCGGGGGCGATCGCGCGGACGGCCGCCGCGACGTCCGCATCGCCGCCGTACCGCACGACGTGGTGGGCGCCGGCGGACGTGGCCAGCGCACCCTTCGCGTCAGAACTGACCGTCGCGATGACGGTCGCGCCGGCCCAGCGGGCCAGCTGGATCGCCGCATTGCCGACGGCGCCGGCTCCGCCCGCGACCAGGACCACCCGGCCGGCCAGCGCACCGGGACTCAGCCGCGCCGGCCCGTCCTCGGCGACCGTCAGCGCCCGATGCGCCGTCCCCGCCGGGATACCGACCGCGGCGCCCAACGCGAAGCTCCCGCCGTCGGGCAGCACGAACACCCGCTCGACCGGCACGACGGTGTACTCCTGCGCCGTCCCACTGTCGGGACGCTGATAGGCCGCCTGCGTCACCCACACGCGGTCGCCCGCGGCCAGCCCGCCGACACCGTCGCCGACCGCGTCGATGACGCCGGAGCCGTCGTGGTTGGGCACCGCCTCGGTCCCGGGCACCGCGCCGAAGCCCCCGCGGCGCGTCTTCCAGTCGGTCGGATTCACCCCGGACGCGACGACCCGGAGGCGCACCTCGCCCGGGCCGGGCTCGGGGACCGGCCGCTCGGTCAGCCTGAGAACGTCGGCGGCGCCGGACTGGTCGTGCACGATCGCCTTCATCGGGGTGTCGCATCCCTTCATCGGGTGGTGTCGTCCCCAGCGGCAACCGGTCCGGCCGTGCCCGCATTCCGTAGCGGCGGTCAAGGCGCAAGAAGCCCCGGCGCGCAGTGAACCGCAAGGCGGAGGACGTGCCGGGGCCAGCCAGGATCGTCGGTGTTAGAGCACCTCCCCTGGCCGTACACAAAGCTACCCCGTTGACGCCGTGGCTGTCTCCCTGTCATCCCGGTCGGCTAACTACATCGGGAATCCGCCCGGCGTAGTCCAGAAATGGGCTACCGGGCGGGCTGTTAGAGCGGTTCACCGGTGCCCGCGACCGCGACAAGGAGCGGCGCGGACGGAAGGAATCGGCATGTCCCGAGCCCGACGGCGACGGCGCGCCGGTCGCTGCGCTGCAACGCGTTCAGGCAAGCGTTGGTTGCGATGGGGCACAGCGCTCAGCGGTACGGCTCCGGCGGCGGCGCCGGCTCGACACCGGGCGGCATGGCCCGGCGGATGGCGGCGGAGAGGTCGGCTGCGTCGGTGGCGCCGCCGTGCACCACCTCGGACCGGTGCGCCGGCCGGACGCGCCGTGGGTCGAACACGCACCAGCCGGACCGCCACCGCCAGGCCAGCCGCCCCTGCGCGTCGGCCTGCCGGTCGGGCCAGACGACCAGCAGGTAGCGCCACCGGTGCTCGCCCCGTCGCCGCCCCCACGCGACCAGCCGCCCCTGGACCCGCCGGCTGGAGCGGTCGCCCATGACGATGGGCACGGCGGTGTAGAGGCCGGACGGCTCGGTGTAGGCCCGGAGCTTGATCTCCAGCCGCCCCGGATCGATCTCGAGGAGGTCGAGCGGAGGATCTTCCAGCCAGCGAGCAGACGTCATGACGCCAGTATCGAACAAGTGTTCGCATGATCGGTAGTTCGTCGCCCTCCGTGAGCGGCCGAACACTGGTAGCTCGACGATGCGCACCGTGTTCGAGTCGCTGCAGAGGGCTGACCCTCGGCCGTCCAGAGAGATGGCGCCAGGCCGGATCGCGTGGCGGCTGCCGGTGCTGGTCTCGGCGATCAGCGGCCGGTCGAGTGTGCGCACCAGCTCAAGGTCACGGCAGCCATCGACCCGGAGGTCAGCGAGTTGCTTGATCAGGGTTTCGCCGTGGATGTGATGGCGCTCAAGGTGATCTACTACTTGGCCGGCAATCTCCCCCGGCGGGAGATCCCCTGCGAGTCTGAGGCCAGGGCAGCGCTCCATGGGGCAGCGTATGGCGACCATATCGAACAGAGTAGAACGCATGTTCGAGTGATCGCCAGTCGTTGCACTCACCCGGCACGGTCGCTCAGCCTGTCAAGGGCGGCCCGGATCAGGGCGCGCGCCTCGTTGCCGTAGACGGCCAGCTCGGCGAACTGGGTGAAGGTGTCGGTGTAGAGGGCGATCTCGCCCGGCTGGGCGATGGTCAGGTAGCCCGACACGAGTTCGACGTTGACCTGTGCGCTGTCGTAGATCCAGAAGTCCTCGACCGGCCAGACGTCACGGTCGGGTCGCGCGGGGACGATACCGAGGCTCACGTTCGGCAGGGAGGCGACCTCGGTCAGGTGCCGGAGCTGGTCGGCCATGACGTCGGGGCCGCCAACCCCGGTGTTGAGCAGTGACTCCTCCACGAGGAACGCGAACACGCGCCCGCCACGATGAAGGAGGCGCTGCCGCTTCACCCGCGCGGCAAGGGCCTGCTCGACGTCGTCGACAAGGCCACGCCGCCGCTGGATCGAGCCGAGGACGTGCTCGGTGTAGGCCGGTGTCTGGATCATGCCGGGCAGCAGGTGCGAGGAGTAGGCGCGGAAGCGTCGCGTGCGCTCGTACAGCGGCGTGCGAGACTCCTGGGCGCGCCGGAGGCCGTTCCGTTTCATCCGTCGCCACTCGATGAACATGCCCTCGACGGCGCGCAGCGACTCGACGAGGTCAGCGGCCAGATCGTCGGCGCCAGTGGTGCGGCACCAGGTCCGGATGTCGTCGGCGGACGGCGCGGTCTTGCCGTTCTCGATCCTCGACGTCTTGGCCCCATGCCAGCCGCAGGCGTGGGCATGGTCGCGGCCCGTCAGCCCTGCCTGCTCGCGGAGTTCGCGGAGCCGATCGGCGAGGAGCTGACGGGCCTGCTGGACGCTCGACGACGGGGAGACCGCCATCAGTGCCTGTGGGTCACGGGTGGTACTCCTCGTGCGGGGTCGCCCGCTCCCAGACCGCCTCGAACGCCGAACCGCAGAGCTTGGCCACGTCGGGATCGGACGTGACTTCCATGTCGGGGTCGGCGCACTGGCCGTCCCCGGTGAAGTGGTTCACGAGGGCCACGCTGTCGTCGAACAGCCAGAAGTCGTTGCCCGGCAGCGCGAGGTTCGTCGCCTGTCTCCTGGGCAGCCAGCGGACTCGCTCGCCGGCTGCCACGTTGGTGAAGGTGATGTCGTACTCGTAGCGGATGTAGTCGCTGATGGGCTCCGAGACGATCCGAGCCCGGCGCATGACCACACCGCGCGCAATGGTCTCGGTGACGATGTCGAGGAAGGGCCGCCACCAGGATTCGCGGTCGGCGGGATCGAGGCGCTTGCCGTTCTGCCAGGCGATGAACTCGGGATCGTCGAGCATGTAACTGTCGCGCATCTCCAGATGCACGGCCGAGTGCTGTGCCTTGGCCAGGGCGTCGATGAAGGCATTCACGTAGTGGTGTCCTCACTCGGGCCGGGGATGAACTGGAGCATGTTCGCGGGGAGCCTGATCACCGTCTCATGCGGTGGCACGTCGGTGCTGTGGTCGGGTATCGAGCCGACGCGCTGGGCCTCCTTCACTGTCTCCTCATCGGCCTTCCATGACTGGATGATCAGGTCTCCGGGCGTATCGTCGAGCCAGATCGTCGGAGAGCCGTTGTCCGGGGTGTCCGGCCAAATGCCGAGGAACTGTAGCGCCATGACGCCGCCCTTTCGTCGTCGTTTGCACGAGCTTGCGTCGAGCCTGACGGGCGGCCGAGTGCCGGGTCAAGCACATGGGCCGGTTCGTGCAGACTCGTGCAAACACCCTTCCCGGCGCTGTCTACGGTGCGATCCACCGGCCGCCGGACGAAGGGGACGCGATGTTCACGGCACGCGTGCATGGGCACGGTCTTGTCGACTGGTCGCCCGAGCGCGTTGACGCGTACGCGGCCGACCTGCTTTCGACCCACCAACCGGCCGGCGGCTGGATCCCGCGCCGCCGCACGCCTTGTCGAAACTGCAGCCAGGAGTGGCCGTGCGTGTGGGCGCCTGGGCCGAGCAGTGGGGACGCGGCCTCGCCAGGGCACTAGCGCGACGCGGCGGCCGGTCGTGAGCGTGGCCGGCGTGGTTGCCATCGCGAGCCTGCCCGCCCTGTGGATCGGCTGCCTGGCCGTCGCTCGACGGCGCAGGTCCGGCGCCGGCCGGTGACCGCTCAAGAACAGGAAACCGCCGAGCGCCGCTGGGCGCCGGCCTACCGGGCACACGACGAGCGCCCGATCTGGCTCGTCGGCCAGGAGTTGCACATGCGCGATGCCGCCGGGTCCTGGACGATGAACCGCCTCTACGTCGACCAGATCCGCTACGTCCACCTGCGACGGCCGACCCGCCAAGACAGCTTCACGAACCTGCACGGACGCAACGAGTACTTCGTTCCCGTCAGCGAGCCTGGCACGCGACGCGGCCGGCGACCGCACGCCAGCCGCGACCCTGACGCGGCGCGCCCGGCCCGTCAGGCCGGGATGCTGCGAGCGATCACCGCGGCCACGACTTCCGTCATGACGTTCTTGCTGACGCCGAGCACCGCGCCCGCAGCGCGCCGCAGCGCGGACTTCTCCTCGGGGTCCGAGGTGGCCTCGGCAGCCTGCTGGAGCGCCTCGACCAGCGCATCGACGTTCTCGCCGCTGGGCCAGACGCCCACCGCTCGCCGCCCGCGCTCGGTGAGCCCAGTAAGGAGCACGTACTGCCCGTCGTACGAGTCTGCCCTCATGCCCGGTCGGCCCGCCGCCGGCGACGATCACGTCGATCATGAGGCTCCATTCCACGAACAGCCGGTCGGCCCGAGATTCTGCGGCACGCCCGGGGTCTTGCCGCAAGACCCCCAACGGGCTGTACGTTGAAGTGGGAGGACGTCACGTCGTCCAGGGCCGCAGCTTCTCCGGGTTGCGCACCGCCCAGACCCGGGTGATCCGGTCGCCGGCCACGTCGAACGCCAGCACCGTCTCGGTCACGCCGTCCTGCTGGAGCACCAGGCCGGGCTGGCCGTTCACCGTCCGTTCCAGGAACGTCAGATCGGGCACGTTCGCCGCGATCTCGACCAGGACGCGGGCGATCGGCTCGCTGCCCTCGAGCGGCTCGAGGTGAGCGGTGGCGAGGCCGCCGCCGTCGGCCACCGCCGTCGCGTGCGGGTCGAGCAGCCCGACGAGCGCCTGGATGTCCTTGGCTGCCCACGCCTGCTTGAACTCGCGGACGAGGTCGGCGCGGCGCGCGGCCGAGGGGGCCGGGGCCGCGGGCACCTGGGCGGCACGGAGCCGGCGGCGGGCCGACGACGCCAGCTGGCGGCAGGCGGCCGGTGTGCGGCCGACGACCTGGGCGACCTCGGCGAACGAGTACCGGAAGACGTCGTGCAGGACGAACGCGACCCGCTCGGCCGGCGTCATCGACTCGAGGACGACGAGGAAGGCCATGCTGATCGACTCGTCGAGCGTGACGCGGTCGGCCGGGTCCGTCGTGGTGGCGGCCGGCGGCGCGCTGATCCACTCGGTGCGGTCCGGCACCGGCTCCGGGATCCACTCGCCGACGTAGCGCTCGCGCCGGCTCCGCGCCGATCGCAGCAGGTCGAGGCAGATCCGGCCGGCGACCGTGGTCAGCCACGCGGCGGGCGACTCGATCGCCTCGCGCTGCTCCGACGGCATCGCGTACCAGCGCGTGTACGTCTCCTGCACGACGTCCTCGGCGTCGGCCAGCGAGCCGAGCAGCCGGTAGGCGAGATTGATCAGCTGCCGGCGCTCGCTCATGATCGCGGTCAGGCCCGGGTCGGTCATGGTCTGCGGCCTCCTCTCACCCTTCGACGAGACAGCGCACCGAAATGTGCGGCCTGACGTTCCGGCGGGCCGCGTCGTCGTACTGCTGGACAGGCATCGCCACCAGAGTGACAGCAGGAGGATCCGATGACGACGCAAGAGACCACGACCGCGGCGCCGGTGCGGCGACGGGCCGCGCTGGCGGTCGCGGGGGCGACGGTGGCGGCGGCCGTGCCGTGGGCCGTCGCGCGGATCGCCGACGTGGACCTCGAGGTGACCACCGCCGACGTGACGATGGACGTCGGGCTGGCGCTGGTGCTGGCCGCCGCGCTGGCGACGTCGCTGGCCGGCTGGGGCCTGCTGGCGTGGCTGGGGCAGCGCTCCGGCGACGCACGGCGGGTGTGGACGGGCATCGCGCTGGCGGTGCTGGTGCTCTCGCTGAGCGGACCGCTGATCACCGAGGCCGGCACCGACGCCAAGGTCTACCTGGCGCTGATGCACCTCGGGGTCGGCGCGGTGCTGATCCCCGGCCTGCGGGCGGCCGTGCGCGAGTGACGCGTCAGGGACGTCGAGCACGGGGGCGGCGCCCAGCTCGTCGGCGAGGGCGGCGGCGGTTGCGTCATGGCCCGACCAGCGGACCGCTGCGCAGCCAGCCGTCCCAGTCGTGGCGTCCGGTCGATCCGCTCCACTCGCCCACGTGCCCGGACATCCAGCCGACGAAGTCGTCGCACCAGGTCGTGGTGTCGCTCGACGAGGTCTCCGCGAGCCAGCCCCGGCAGGTCGCGAGCAGCCGCTGCGGCTCGCCCCACGACATCCAGGGGCTCCGCCCGGTACGGGTCAACGAGTCGCTCAGCCAGCCCGCCAGCGCCGCGCACCGGTCCTCGTCGTCGTCCAGCCCGGTGTCGTCGGGCTGCGGCTCGGCGACGGCCCACTGTTCACAGGCCTCCGCGACGACGGCGATCTGCTCCGCGGGGTCGCTCACCGCCCACTGGGCACGGTCCTCACGGACGGCCCACACGGCAGACGCCACCCCGGCCGAGGCGACCGCGGTGACGAGCACCAGCGCGACCCCCGGCCACGCCGGTCCGGCCCGCGTGCCCCGCGCCACCTTCCCACTCTCGACCCGCCGGCACCGCTCCAGCAGGGCCGAAAGACCCGCGGGCTCGCGTCGTCGTGGCGGCCGGCGGGCCAGGGGTCACGCGTCGAACGCGGCCGGGTCGATGCCGCCCAACCGGTCCGGGTCGTACAGCACGTCGATGGCGGCGATGCGGCCGTCGGTGACGGTGAAGGCCATCACCGCGAACACCCGCCCGCCGATGACGACCACCGCGCCCGCCGCGCCGTTGACCAGCGCCGGCCGCACGTACCGCGCCAGCTGCAGCGCCATCGACGCCTGGCCGGCCACCGTCCGGGCGCCGCGCAGCAGCACCGTCGGCCGGGTCCGCGACGCGCCGCCGTCGGCGCGCAGCACGACCTCGGGGTCGAGCACCGTCACCAGCGCGTCGAAGTCGCCGTCGCGGGCGGCCGCATAGAACGCGTCGACCGCGGCCCGTTGCCGGGCGAGGTCGGCGTCCGGGGCGGGTGCGGTCTCCTGGACCCGGCGCCGGCCGCGGCTGGCCAGCTGCCGGGTCGCGGCCGGGGTCCGCTCGACCAGCGGCGCGATGTCGTCGAACGGGACGGCGAACAGGTCGTGCAGGACGAACGCCAGCCGCTCGGCCGGGGTCAGGGTGTCCAGGACGACCTGCATCGCCAGCCCGACGGAGTCCGCCAGCAGCGCCTGCTGCTCCGGGTCGGGGCCGCTCGGCGGGCTGACCACCGGGTCGGGCAGGTGCACCGCGGGATCGGCCTCGTCCAGCGGCACCTCGCCGCGCGTCGCGCGCGACCGCAGCAGGTTCAGGCACACCCGGCCGGCGACCGTCGTCAGCCAGCCGGCGAGGTTCTCGACGTCCGAGGTGTCGGCGCGCCGGTAGCGCAGCCACGTCTCCTGGACGACGTCGTCGGCGTCGGCCAGCGAGCCGAGCATGCGGTACGCGACGGCGCGCAGGTGCGGCCGGTGGCGCTCGAAAAGATCTTCGCTCATGCGGTCACATATCGCCGTCGCCGCGGGTCAGCGCAGTAGAACCTCATCGGCACAGAACTGGAGCTGACAGTGACCACACCCCTCCTGGTGACCGGCGGCACCGGCACCCTCGGACGTCTCATCGTGCCACGGCTGGTCGCGGACGGGCGGACCGTCCGGGTGCTCGGCCGCACGCCGCGCGAGCCGGGCGACGGTGTCGAGTACGTCGCGGCCGACCTGCGCTCGGACGACGCCGACCGCGCCGTCGCTGGCGCCGTCGACGGCGTCGACACGATCCTGCACCTGGCCGGTGGGCCCAAGGGCGACGCCGAGGCGACACAGCGGCTGGCCAGGGCGGCGGCGCGGGCCGGCGTGAAGCACCTGGTGCACATCTCGGCGATCGGCGCCGATCGGGTCCCGATCGGCTGGTTCCGGATGAAGCTGGCCGCCGAGGAGGCCGTGACCGACTCGGGCGTGCCGTGGACGATCCTGCGCGCCGCCCAGTTCCACGACCTCGTCCTGAAGACCGCGACCGCGATGGCGAAGCTGCCGGTGATCCCGGTCCCCGGCGGCATGCGCTTCCAGCCCGTCGACGCACGCGACGTGGCCGAGCGGCTGACCGAGCTGACTCTCGGCGAGCCGGCCGGGCTGGTCGCCGACCTCGCCGGTCCGCGGGTCGCGCCGATGGGCGAGCTGCTGCGCGCGTACCTGGCGGCGGCCGGCAGACGGCGGGCGCTGCTGCCGGTGCGGATGCCCGGCAAGGCCGGCCGCGCCTACCGCGGCGGCGCCAACCTCACCCTCGACGGCGCCGACCTCGGCACCCGGACCTGGGCGGCCTTCCTCGCCGAACGGCTCGGTTGAGCGCGGCCGTCAGGCTCACCGCCCCGTCGTCTCCCCACCGCCCTGGCTCCCGTTGGTCTGGGAGGAAACTGCGGAATCAACCGGGCATTTCGCTCCGGAGCTCGGCAACTCTCTCCAAGATCAACTCGATGTGGGGTGGGCGGCGCGCAGGTGTTCGGTCCTCCTGTGACACTGCGCGCCTGACGGAGACCCTCGAGCCGGTCCCGCGCAACGGCCGGCAGCTCGGCCTGCCGGTCCGGTCCATCACCCCGGGCCAGGTGGACGGCTATTTCGGCTGGCTGGGCCGGTTCCTGCGGGTCGACGGGCCGGCGTCCAGCGCGCGCACCCGGGACCGGTTCGGCTGGCAGCCGGTGCAGCCCGGCCTGCTCGCCGATCTCGACGCGGGCCACTACGTCCGCGACCGAGCCGACGTCTCCCGGGCGCCTGTCACACTGCGGACATGACGGACCTCCGGGAGGCGCCGCCGAGCGGCGGTCATCGCTGGCCGGCGTGGGCGTTGCCGGTCTCGATCGTCGCCGGTCTGGGCGCCGCCGGCGTCGGCGCCGGCCTGGCCGTGGCCCGCTACGGCGAGGAACCAGGCGTGGTGGCGTTCGGGCTGGGCGTGCTCCTCGTGACGGTCCTCTTCGGCGCCGGCGTGGTGTCGCGGGCGATGCGGCACGAGCGGCGCCGGCACGCCGTCACCGAGATCGCCGTGATCCTGGGCATCGCCCTGCTGTTCTACGCCGGTAGCCCGCCGGGGCGCATCGTGCTCGCCGGGCTGGCCGGCGGCGGCCTGTTCGCGACCGCGCGGACGATCCGCCGCGACCGTCGTCAGGCCACGAAGATGCAGAACGGGTGGCCGGACGGGTCGGCGTAGACGCGCAACGGCTCGCCGGGGTCGTCGATGCGGTCGAAGATCATCCGGCCGCCCAGCTCGAGCACGCGGTCGTGCTGGACCAGCAGCTCGTCCGTCGACGGCACCGTCATGTCGAGGTGCAACTGCTGGGGGATCGCGCCGTCCGGCCATGTCGAGGGCGTCAACTGGTCGACCTGCTGGAAGGCCAGCCGGCGCCCGCCGTCCTGGTCGAGCAGAACCAGCCAGTCGTCGCCGGCGGGGTCGGTGGTCTCGTGGCCGGGCCGGTACACGTACCCGAGCAGCCGCCGGTAGAACTCCGCCAGGCCACGTGTGTCGGTGGTGTCCAGCACGGTCTGCAACACGCTGGGGTAGGTCGTCATGGCGGCGACCGTACTCGCGGGGTCCGACATTCACCTCGAGTCGGCGCCACTGTCTCCGGCGGGCACTACGGTTCGGCCATGAGCAGGCTCACCGGTCTCCTGGCCGCCGGCGCCGTCGCCGCGGTCCTCGTTCCGACGGCGGCCGCAGCCGCCCCGGCCGTCGCTGCCGCGGACAACCCGTGGCTCGAGCGACGCGTTCTCAACATCGCGCACCAGGGCGGCGAGATCGAGGCGCCGTCCGACACCCTCTACGCGTTCCGGACGGCGCTCGACAAGGGCGCCGACGTGCTCGAGCTCGACGTCCACGCGACGGCCGACGGCGAGCTGGTCGTGCTGCACGACACCACCGTCGACCGCACCACGAACAGCACCGGCCGGGTCGACCAGCTGACGCTCGAACAGATCCGCGCGCTCGACGCCGCGCACTGGTTCGTCCCCGAGTGCGGCACCTGCCACGACGGCGCACCCGGCGACTACGTGTTCCGCGGCGTCGCCACGGGCGAGCGGCCGGCGCCCGGCGGCTACACCGCGGCCGACTTCCGCGTCCCGACGCTGCGCGAGGTGCTCGAGGCGTTCCCGGGCGTGCTGCTCAACGTCGAGATCAAGCGGACCCGCCCCGAGACGTCGCCGTACGAGCGGACCATGGCCGACCTGCTGCGCGAGTTCGGCCGCGGCACCGACACCGTCGTCGCGTCGTTCTCCGACAGCGCCGTCACCCGGTTCAAGCTGTACAACCGCGACGTCAGCACATCGCCGGGCACCGCGCAGGTCACGGCGTTCTGGCTGAACACGCTCGGCCCGCTGACCGGCATCACCCTGCACGGCCAGCACGCGCTGCAGGTGCCGCCGTCGCAGTCGGGCGTCCCGGTCGTCACGGCCGACTTCGTCGCCGACGCGCACCGTCGCGGCCTCGCCGTCCACGTCTGGACCATCAACGACCGCGCCGAGATGGAGCGGCTCATCGACCTCGGCGTCGACGGCATCATGACCGACCGGCCGACGCTGCTGCAGCAGGTGTTGGACAAGCGCGCCGCGAGGACCTGACCAGCGGGCATAGTTCGCGTCCGCGGGCGCTTGTAGGAAGTCAGTCGCGACGAGGCGACTGGACGAGAGGACACCGCGCCGATGACCACGCAGGCCCGCCGCATCCAGGGCGTCTACATCACGTTGATGCTCGGCAACACGCTGGCCGCGTCGTTCATCTGGGGCATCAACACGCTGTTCCTGCTCGATGCCGGCCTGAGCAACCTGGAGGCGTTCGCCGCCAACGCGTTCTTCACGGTCGGCATGGTGCTCTTCGAGGTCCCGACCGGGGTGGTCGCCGACACCGTCGGCCGGCGGGCGTCGTATCTGCTCGGCACCCTGACGCTGGCCGTGACGACCGCGCTCTACTACCTGATGTGGCAGATCAGCGCGCCGTTCTGGGCGTGGGCCGTGGTGTCGGCGCTGCTCGGCCTGGGGTTCACGTTCTTCTCCGGCGCGGTCGAGGCGTGGCTGGTCGACGCGCTGCACTTCGCCGGGTACGAGGGCAGCCTCGAGGCGGTGTTCGGCCGCGGCCAGATGGTGTCCGGCGTCGCCATGCTGGGCGGCTCGGTCGCCGGCGGCGTGATCGCGCAGGCGACGACGCTGGGCGTGCCGATGCTGCTGCGAGCCGGCGTGCTCGTGGCGATGTTCGTCGTCGCGTACGTCCTGATGAAGGATCTCGGCTTCACGCCCGACCGGACGACCAGCCCGCTGCGGGTAATGCGGGGCATCTGGTCGGCGTCCATCGAGCACGGGCTGCGCAACCCGCCGGTGCGGTGGGTCATGCTGGCCGCGCCGTTCGCGTCCGGCGTCAGCTTCTACACGTTCTACGCGCTGCAGCCGTACCTGCTGGAGCTGTACGGCGACCCCGACGCCTACTCGGTGGCCGGGCTGGCGGCCGCGGTGATGGCCGGTGCGCAGGTGGTCGGCGGGTACTCCGCTCCACGCGTCCGGCTGCTGTTCCGCAAGCGGACGACGGCGCTGATCGGCGCGACGGTCATCAGCGCCGGCGTGCTGGGGCTGCTCGGCGTGACCGAGGCGTTCTGGGCGGCGCTCGTGCTGCTGGTGGTCTGGGCGCTGCTCGGTGCGGCGCTGATGCCGATCCGGCAGGCCTACCTCAACGACATGATCCCGTCGAAGCAGCGAGCGACGGTGCTGTCGTTCGACTCGCTGATGGGCAACGCGGGCGGCGTGGTCATCCAGCCGGCGCTGGGCCGGGCCGCCGACGTCTACGGTTACGGCACGTCGCTGGCGCTGGGCGGCCTGATCCAGTTGGTCGCCGCGCCGTTCCTCGTCGGCAGCCGCCGGCAGGGTGCGCCGGCCGACGTCGCCGTCACGGTGCCCGGCTCGTCGGTCGAGCCGGACTCGCCGACCTCGCCGGCGGGGGTCGACGCGCCGCCGGACGAAGAATTGCAGCGTTGACTTATATAAGCGAAGGGCGATAGGTTGCGAGTGTGCATGCCTTCGACGTGCTCGGCGACCCGGTTCGTCGCCGCATCCTGGAGCTGCTCGCCGACGGCGAGCTGACCTCCGGTGCCGTCACGTCCGTCATCCAGCAGGAGTTCGGCATCTCGCAGCCGGCGGTGTCGCAGCATCTCAAGGTGCTGCGCGAGTCCGGGTTCGCCACCGTGCGGCCCGAGGGCGCCCGCCGCCTGTACGCCGTCAGCACCGAGCCGCTTCGCGACGTCGACGCGTGGCTCGACCGCTTCCGGCGATTCTGGACCCCTCCTCTGGAGGCGCTGGCCACCGAACTGGCCAGGGGCAAGCGCCAACGCCGGCTGCAGGAGCAGGCCGGCCAGGACTCGGACCAGGAGAACACCTCATGATCGATGTCGTCGAGCAGGTCAACGCCGTGCGCCGCCAGGTCGGCTCCAGCACCATCGAGGCCGGTGAGGCTCGCACGGTCACCATCAGCCAGGTCTACCCCGCCACCGTCGAGGACGTCTGGGACGCCTGCACCAACCCCGAGCGCATCCCGCGCTGGTTCTCGCCGGTGAGCGGTGAGCTGAAGGTCGGCGGTCGCTACCAGGTCGAGGGCAACGCCGGCGGCACCGTCGAGCACTGCGACCCGCCCAAGAGCTTCGCCGCCACCTGGGAGTTCAACGGCGAGGTCAGCTGGATCGAGGTCCGGTTCACCGCAGAGGACGACGAGCGGACCCGGCTCGAGCTCGAGCACATCGCACTGGTCAACAGCGCTTCGCTGGAGTTCTGGGACCTCTACGGCCCGGGCGCGGTCGGCCTCGGCTGGGACCTCGCGTTCATCGGCATGGCCCTCCACCTCGGCTCCGGCGGCGAGCAGGTCGACCCGAAGGCCGTCGAGGCCTGGACCATCTCCGACGACGGCAAGCGGTTCGTCGGCCTGGCCAGCGAGAAGTGGCGCGACGCCAACGTCGAGAGCGGATTCGCCACTCCCGAGGCCGCACAGGGCGCCGCCGACCGGACCACCGCCTTCTACACCGGCACCGAAGCGCCGCAGGGCTGAGCCCGGCGCCCCCGGATGGGCCGACGGGGTGGGCGCTTGCGGGTGACGTCGCGTCAGATGCCGTGCTCGGCTGGCAGCCGTCCGGACTTCACGGCGACGGCGAGAGCGGCGTAGTCGGCCTCGCACTGGTCGGCGTAGCCGCGCGACCACCGGGCGACGGCCCGGTCGAAGGCGTCGGACTGGCCCAGATAGCCGCGGATCACCGCGCCGCCCGGCGACTGGCTGTGTGCTCGCGCGAGCAGCCCGCCGCACAGCACGCCGTAGTCGGTGAACTGCGACGGCGTGAGCGCGGCGAGGTCGACCGATCCCTTCATGTCGCGGAACTGCCGCCAGTAGTAGTCCACGCGCGGCTTGTTCACCGCCTCGCCGGCCCAGCCGGTGATCCAGCCGAGGAACGGGTCGGACTGCGCCTGCAGGATTCGCTGCGCCGCCACCACCCGGTGCCCCTGCGTGTGCGGCTCGCCGGTCCCGGGCACGCCGTCGGGCAGCGCGTCGGGCATGCCGCCGTACGTCGCCAGTACGGACGGCTGGGCCTCTTTGGCCTGCAGGAACAGCGGCTCGCCGTGCGGGCCGACGAACATCAGCACGTAGCAGCGGGTGCCGACACTGCCCACGCCGACCACTCGGAGCACGTAGTCGACCAGCGCGAACTGCGACAGCAACAGCGCGACGTCCTGGCGCAGCGTGGTGCGGTAGCGCTCGAACAGCATCTGCAACTGCTCGACCGTCGCGTGGTCGACGTGGCGGGTGATGGGCGGCTGGTCGGCGATGCGCCGGCGCCCGTCGGCCTCCGTGGTGACGATCTTCGCGAGCACCTGCTCGGAGGTCCGCGACCGCGCCTTCTTCACCGTCTTGCGGACGACGGCGCGGTTGCCGGCGGCGGTGAGACCGGGCAGCTGCTCGGCGTCGACCTGGTAGTAGTACCGCTCCAGTGCCGACAGCTCGTACAGACCGGCCAGCGACTCCCGATACGCGCGGACCGCGGCCTCGGCGGCGTCCGTGCAGGCCGGCTCGCTCATGCCGATGTCGCGGGCGCCCACGTACACGCTCGCCGCGAGCCGCTTGACGTCCCACTCCCACGGGGCGTTGCCGGCCTCGTCGAAGTCGTTGAGGTCGAACAGCAGCCGGCGCTCAGGCGACGCGAACAGCCCGAAGTTGGACACGTGGGCGTCGCCGCAGGAGACCACCTCGACACCGGTCCGGGGGCCGGTCGACAGATCGTGCGCCATGACCGCCGCGGTGCCGCGGTAGTACGCGAACGGCGACTGCAGCATCCGTCCGATGCGCACCGGGATGAGGCCGGCGAGCCGGCTCGAGTGCTGGTCGATGAGGATCGCGACGGGGTCCCGCTCGGCTGATGCCGCCCGTGTGACCTCGGCGTGGCCGGACCGGGCGAGGGTGGTCCGCAACTGCTTGCCCGCGGCGCGGTTCTCCTGGACGGTGCTGATGGTCATGGATCTCCGTTCGTCGGGGCGTCCCGACAGTCTGCCCTGCCCGCCGAGCCGACGCGCGGACCTTGTCGGACCCTCGAACTAGCGTTCGGCCCCATGGTGATCATCACGGAGACCGGCGAGACCGTGCGCTGGCGTGGCGGATACGGGCGGCTGTGGTCGGCCGCCGTGCTGTCGCGCTTCGGCGACGCCGTGCGCAACGTCGCGTTTCCGCTGGTCGCGGCCGGCCTGACGACGTCTCCGTTCCTGCTGTCGGTGGTGTCGGCGGCCGGCTATCTGCCCTGGCTGGTGTTCGGCCTGCTCGGCGGCGCGCTGGCCGATCGCGTCGACCGGCGGCGGGCCATGTGGACGGTCGATCTCGCGCGCGGGCTGCTGGTCGCGGCGTTCGCGGTGGCGCTGGCGCTCGGACACGCGCACCTCGCCGTGCTGGCGGTGCTCGCGTTCGCGCTCACCACGCTGCAGACGCTGTTCGACAACGCGGCCACGGCCATCCTGCCGACTCTGGTGCCCCGGACGGCCCTGCCCTCGGCCAACGCTCGGCTGATGACCGGCCAGGCGCTGGCCGGGACGTTCCTCGGCGCCCCCGCCGCCGGGCTGCTGGTGACGGCCGGGGTGGCGCTGCCGTTCGCGGTCGACGCGGCGACGTACCTGGTGGCGGCCGCGCTGATCGCGTCGCTGCCACGGTCGGGGGTGGCCGTGGCGAGCCGGCCGGGCGGGTCCACGCTGCGGTCCGAGATCGCGGCCGGCGTGCGGCGGCTCTGGCGCGACCGGCTGCTGCGCGGGGGCTGCCTCGCCAACCTGCTCGGCAACATGGTGATCGGTGGGCTCCAGGCGCTGCTGGTGCTGATCATCACCCGCTGGGCCGGTGCTTCCGACGTCGTGTTCGGGCTGGTGCTGGCGGCCTATGGCGCTGGTGGGGTGGTGGGTGGGCTGGTCGCGACGCGGATCGGGCGGTGGGTGGGTGGCGGCGTGACGGCCATGGTGCTGGCGCTCACGGCGCAGACCGGCTGTCTGCTGGTCATCGG
This sequence comes from Jiangella endophytica, assembly GCF_003427025.1. Taxonomy (GTDB): domain Bacteria; phylum Actinomycetota; class Actinomycetes; order Jiangellales; family Jiangellaceae; genus Jiangella; species Jiangella endophytica. The sequence continues at coordinate 64,815 of NZ_QVAI01000014.1, read as the reverse complement.
CGGCGTCGCTCATCCGGCGGCGACGGCCGTGGCGCTCGCGGTGTTCGGGCTCGCGGGCATGGTGCTCAACGTCCACTTCGTCACGCTGATGCAGCAGCGGACGCCCGACGAACTGCTCGGCCGGGTGTCGTCGGCCCAGCGCACGATCGGCATCGTCGGCGCGCCGGTCGGTGCGCTGCTGTTCGGCGCACTGGCCGAGGTCACGGAGGTCAACATGCCGGCGCTGGCCGGGGCCGCCATCATGGCGCTCGCCGCGATCGTCGTCCACCGCGCCGCCCGCTCCGACTCCGGCATGAGCGACGCGGACGAAGCTCGCGACGTCGCCGTCCCAGGCGAACGGGAGTGATGGACCAGCGCTGGATTGGCAGCTGGGCGGTCAGCGGGCCGGCGGGCAGCGTGGGGCTCGCCGGGCTGGCGGCCGGGTTGGCTGATCGCCGGATGTCCGGGCGGTGAACCGCGGGGTGTGAGTCTGCGCACGTCGGCTGGATTCCTCATCAGTGATCCCGGTAGGCTGCTCGCAGCGAAGGGGAGTAGCCCCCAATGTCGCGGTCGACATACTGACGCTCCGGCGTCCGGCCGCGCGGCCTCTTTCGAGAGGCGGGCGAGACCTTCGACCCATGGCAGCAATGCCGGGTCGGAGTCTCGCGTCTTCCGGTCCCGGCGTGACCGGAAGGGATCCGATGGCCGACCTTTGGGCCGCGTTCCTCTTGAGCTTCGGCGTCATCTTCGTGGCGGAGCTCGGCGACAAGTCTCAGTTGATGGCGTTGACGTTTGCCACCCGCTTCAAGGCGTGGCACGTCATCCTCGGCATCACGATCGCGACCACCGTCGTGCACCTGGCGTCGGTCGCGATCGGCTTCGGACTGGGCGAGGCGCTCCCGACCGGCTGGATCAACGTCATCGCGGCTGTCGCGTTCTTCGGCTTCGCGGCCTGGACGTGGCGCGGCGACAGCCTGACCGACGAGGAGCAGGGGAAGGCCGAACGGGCGACGCGGGCGGCGGTGATCGCTGTCGGGACGGCGTTCTTCCTGGCCGAGCTGGGCGACAAGACCATGCTCGCCACCATCACGCTGGCCGCCGACAACGACTGGGTCGGTGTCTGGATCGGATCGACGGTCGGCATGGTCGCCGCCGACGCGCTGGCGATCGTCGTCGGGCGCTATCTCGGTCAGCGGCTGCCCGAGCGGCTGATCCAGGTCGGTGCCGCCGCGCTGTTCGTCCTGTTCGGCGTCTGGCTGCTGATCGAGGGCATCGCCGAGCTCATCTGACGGGCTAGATCCAGCTGCTGAACCACATGCGCGACCGCCACGCGTCGTACGAGATCAGCTGGTCGACGTGGATCGGGTAGAACCAGGCGGCGACGGCCACGACGATCAGGATGTAGCCGCCGGCGATCGCCACCCCGACGGCGCGCCGTCGGGGTGAGGCGTCCGGTGGCCCGATGATCAGCCCCAGCGCGAACGTCACGGCCAGCACCAGGAACGGCACGATCGCGACCGCGTAGAAGTAGAAGATGGTGCGGTCGGTGAAGAACAGCCACGGCACCCAGGTCGCGATGAACCCGGCCAGGATCGCCCCGGCCCGCCAGTCGCGGCGGAAGAACCACCACCACAGGCACACCAGCAGCGCCGCGCAGGCGCCCCACCACAGCGGCGGCGTCCCCAGCGCGAGGACCGCCTGACTGCACCGTTCCACCTTGCAGCCGGCCTGGCCGAGGTCGTACCCCTCGTAGTCGAACGACACCGGCCGCCCGAGGTAGAGCCACTCCCACGGCTTGGACTGGTAGTCGTGCGGAGTGTTGAGGTCGCGATGGAACCGCCACATCTCCGCGTGGTAGTGCCACAGGCTGCGCGCCCAGCTCGGGAACAGCGTGCCGAACGCGGACGGTGCGTTGTCCGTCGCCCACTGCCGGCTCCACCCGTTCGACGAGAAGATCCAGCCCCACCACGACACCACGTACACGAACGCCGCCGTGACGACCATCGACAGGAACGCCACCGGACCGTCGCGCAGCAGTGAGTTGAGAACGGGGCTGCGCAGCCCGGCCGCACGCCGCGCGCCGATCTCCCACAACACCGTCATCAGGCCGAACACCGCCACGGCGTACAGCCCGCTCCACTTCGTTCCGCAGGCCAGGCCGAGCATGACGCCGGCCGCCAGCCGCCACGGCCGCCACCAGAACAGCGGACCGTCGCCCGGCGCCGTCAGCCCGCGGGCCAGCCGTGACTCGGCCCAGTCGGCGTATTTGGCTCGCATCTGGTCGCGGTCGACGAGCAGACAGCCGAACGCCGCGACGATGAACATCGCCAGGATGCCGTCGAGCACCGCCGTCCGGCTCATCACGATCGACAGGCCGTCGACGGCCAGCAGCAGACCGGCGACGCACCCGAGCAGGGTCGAGCGGAACAGCCGCCGCCCGATGCGGGCGACCATGATCACCGTCGCCACGCCGCACAGCGCGACGGCGATGCGCCAGCCGAACGGGTCCATGCCGAACACCCGGATGCCCTGGCCGATGAGGAACTTGCCGACCGGCGGGTGCACGACGAACGACGGCTCGTTGAGGAAGACATCGAGGTCGCCGCTCAGGATGCGCTCGTTGGCGTCCTCGGTGAACTTGCGCGAGTAGCCGAACAGCAGTTGCGAGTAGGCGTCCTTGGCGTAGTACGTCTCATCGAAGATGATCTTGTTCGGCCGGCCGAGGTCGACCAGTCGCAGCACCGCCGCGACCACTCCGACCAGCAGCGGGCCGAGCCAGCCCCAGACGCGGTCGGCCGGCATCGGCCGGACGAGGCGGGCGCGGATCGCGCCCGCGGCTCTCGCCGGCATGGAGGCCTCGGGGGCGTCAACCGTCTGGGTCACCGGGTCATCCTACGAGTGCTTGCTGTGAAGCCGAGCCCACCGTTGCGCGAGGATGGGCGGGTGGCGAACTCGACGGGTGACGGTGTCCTGGTGCTGGCCGGCACCCCGATCGGCGACGTCGGCGACGCGCCGCCGCGGCTGGCGGCCGAACTGACGACGGCCGACGTGGTGGCTGCCGAGGACACCCGGCGGCTGCTCCGGCTGGCGTCGTCGCTGGGTGTGACCATCGCCGGGCGGCTGGTGTCGTACTTCGAGGGCAACGAGTCCGCGCGGACGCCGGAGCTGCTGACGGCGCTGACCGACGGCGCGCGTGTGGTGCTGGTGACCGACGCCGGCATGCCTTCGGTGTCCGACCCCGGGTATCGGCTGGTGGCGGCGGCCGTCGAGGCGGGCGTGCGGGTGACGTCGGTGCCCGGGCCGTCGGCGGTGCTGACGGCGCTGGCGGTGAGCGGGCTCCCGGTCGACCGGTTCTGCTTCGAGGGCTTCCCGCCGCGGCGGCCCGGGGAACGGTCGCGGACGTTCACGGCACTGGCCGACGAGCAGCGGACGATGGTCTTCTTCGAGTCGCGGCACCGGCTGGCCGACACGCTGACGGCGATGGCGGCGGCGTTCGGCGCGGACCGCCCGGCGGCCGTGTGCCGTGAGCTGACCAAGACCCACGAGGAGGTCCGGCGCGGGCCACTGGGCGAGCTGTCCTCGTGGGCGGCGGTGGACGGGCCGCTCGGCGAGATCACGCTGGTGGTGCAGGGCGCGCCGCCCCGCTCGGCGACCGTCACACCCGCCGACGCGGTGGAGCTGGTGACCGAACGCGAGGCGGCCGGCATCCGTCGCAAGGAGGCCATCGCGGACGTCGCCCGCGAACTGGGGCTGCCCAAGCGCGAGGTGTACGCCGCGGTGGTGGCGGCCAAGGCTGTCGACGATGCCGACGACGACGCCTGAGGCCTGACCGCGCTGGGGCGGCTTGGCTGCGTACGCGCGCGTCGAGTCGGCGGGTACTCACCGATCGGCAGACGCTGGCGAGGCGGCTGGCCGCCGGGCTCACGAGCTCTGACGCCGCCGTGGAGTCGGCGGAGGTTGGCGCGGTGGGCGGTTGCTCGTCGGCCGGTGGGTGCTGGCGAACGCGGTGCGGCTCGGCGGGTCAGGCCTGGCCGGTCGCGAGGAGGCTGATCTTCCCGTCGGCGACGGTGAAGGACCAGGAGGTGCGCATCTGGCCCCACGTGTCGTTGCGGTAGGCCGCGACCAGCGATCGGCCGTCCGCCGACTGGGACTCGACGTCCAGGTGACCGTTGACGGTGAAGATCTCGCGGTCGATCCAGTCCTCGAGGTCGCGCTCTGAGCCGTCGTCGGTGAGGACGGCGTCGGGGGTGAGCAGGCCGAGGAAGGCGGCGCGGTCGCCGCCGTTGATGGCGTGGACGAGAGAACGGACGGTGGGGTCGGTGAGCTCCGCGGCAGGGATCATCGCAGCTTCCTTCGGTCTCGGTTGACGCCGTCACGACTCAACCTACGCGGCCCGTCCGAGGCGTTCTCCCGGTTCGGCCGGTCTGCCCGAGGCGGCGCCGGGCGGCCGTCAGGGGGTGAGGGCGCGCGACAACGCCGTCAGCCAGGGCGCGGCCACCGCGATCGTCGGCACGACGACCAGCGCGGCGGCGACCGTGTAGGCCACCGACGCGACCAGCCACGCCGGCAGGCCGCGCCCGCCCCGCGCACTCAGCACGCCTCGCACACCACGCGGGCCGGCCGCACCCCAGCCGCCCCGCACGTCCGGCTCGGCGGCCAGGCGGCGGATCCGTACCGCGGGGCTCACGGAACCGGAGCCCAGCGCGCCCGCCGGGACCGGTGCGTCCGCCATGCGGGCCAGCGCCCGCGCCAGCGGTACCGGGCCGCTGCGTCGCCGGGCGGCGTCGTCGGCGAGCATCTCGACGAGGCCGGCGGCCGACTCCAGCGCGACCGAGCTGCGCACCAGGCGGGGGAACGCGTCGTGGAGGACGCCGAAGCCTTCGAGGACGAGGTCGTGCCGGGCCCGGGCGTGCGCCCGCTCGTGCGCCAGCACCGCGGCGGTCTCGTCCGAGCCCAGGGCATCGAGCGCCGGCGCCGACACCACGACCCGCGGCCGTACGCCGGGAATGCAGTACGCCACCGGCCGCGCGACGTCGACGACCAGGGCGCCGGGCGCGCGGCCGTCGGAACGACCGACGAGGTCGACGACGTGACGCTGGCGGCGCCGCCGGGACCGCAGCGCCATGCCGAGCGTGTGTGCCGACCACAGCAACCGTGCCGTCACCACCACCGTCAGCAGCAGCGCCACCACGTGCAGCACCACCAGCCAGGTGGACGGCGACGCATGCGTCATGACCAGCGTCCCCGCCGACGCGCCCGCGCCGAGTGCGGACAGCACGGCCGCCAGCGCGACCGCCTGCCAGAGCACCAGTGCCGCGCGCGGCACCCGCAGCGGCCACGACGCCCGGGCCAGCAGCGCCGGCACCGGACCGGTGAGCAGCAACGCGAGGGCGAGCAGGACAACGGGCGTCGTCTCCGTCACGACGACGACCCCTCGACCGCCTCCAGCGCTTCGCGCAGCGCCCGCGCGTCGTCCTCGGAGACGGAGCCGATGAACCGCAGCAGCGCCGCCGTGCGGTCGGTGCCGTCGACGGTGTCGAGCGCCTCGTGCATGAGCTCGGCGGTCAGTTCGTCGCGGGTGACGGCGGGGCGGTAGCGGTAGGCGCGGCCGTCGCGGATCTGCTCGGCGGACCCCTTGCGGGCCAGCCGGTCGAGCACCGTCATGACCGTTGTGTACGCGATGTCGCGCGACCCGGCCAGCGCCTCGTGCACCTGGCGGACGGTGGCCGGCGCGCCGAGCGCCCACAACTGCTCCATGACGGCGCGTTCGAGTTCACCGAGTCGGGCACGTCCTGGCACATCTCCCAGTCTACCGACCGCTCGTAGTACTACAGTATGTCGTAGCATCTACGACGGAACGTAGTACGCACCGAAGGGCGCATGACGATGGACGTGCTGGATCTCGCGCGCTGGCAGTTCGGCATCACGACGGTGGTGCACTTCTTCTTCGTCCCGTTCACCATCTCCATGACGTTCCTCGTCGCGATCATGCAGTCGGTGTGGATGCGCACGAAGAGCGAGCGCTGGCTGCGGCTGACCAAGTTCTTCGGGAAGCTGCTGCTCATCAACCTGGCCGTCGGCGTGGTCACGGGCCTGGTGCAGGAGTTCCAGTTCGGCATGAACTGGAGCGACTTCAGCCGCTTCGTCGGCGACGTGTTCGGCGCGCCGCTGGCGATGGAAGCGCTGCTCGCGTTCTACCTGGAGTCCGTCTTCGTCGGCGTCTGGATCTTCGGCTGGGGCCGCATCCCGCCGAAGATCCACCTGGCGACGATCTGGATCACGGCCTGCGGGACGCTGCTGTCGGCGTACTTCATCCTGGCCGCGAACTCGTTCATGCAGCATCCGGTCGGCTATGAGATCAACGAGGCGGCGGGACGCGCCGAACTGACCGACATCTGGGCGGTGCTGACGAACAAGGTGCTGCTCGTCACGTTCCCGCACACGATCTTCGCCGCGTTCATGGTCGGTGGTGGCGTGATCGCGGCGGTCGCGATGTGGCACCTGGTCAAGGGTGCGCGCGACCCGGAGATCGCCGAGCCCGGCCAGCCGTCCGACGCCGGCGCGTTCCGCACGGCGCTGCGGATCGGCGCCGTCACCGTCCTCATCGGCGGCATCGGCGTCGCGGTCTCCGGCGACTTCCAAGGCAAGGTCATGACCGAGGTGCAGCCGATGAAGATGGCCGCCGCCGAGGCCCTGTACGAGACCCAGCAACCGGCTCCGTTCTCGCTGTTCACCATCGGCACGCTCGACGGCAGCGAGGCGATCTACAGCATCGAGGTGCCGCGGCTGCTGTCGTTCCTGGCGACCGGGTCGTTCGACGGCGAGGTCGAGGGCATCAACGACCTGCAGGCGCAGTACGAGGAGGAGTTCGGCCCGGGCGACTACAGCCCGAACATCCCGGTCACGTACTGGACGTTCCGCATGATGATCACCATGGGCGGGCTGGCCGCGCTGATCGCGCTCTGGCAGCTGTGGGCGACCAGACGCGGACGGGTCCCGACGTCGCGCTGGGCGCTGCGCGCGGCCGCCGTCCTGCCGGTGCTGCCGCTGGCCGGCAACTCGCTCGGCTGGATCTTCACCGAGATGGGCCGGCAGCCGTGGCTGGTGTTCGGCCTGATGCCCACGGCGTCGGGGGTCAGTCCGAGCACGACGGCCCGGACGGTGTTCATCTCGCTGGCCGCGTTCACCATCCTGTACGCGGGCCTGACCTGGCTCTGGGTGCACCTGCTGGTCAAGCACGCCCGGCCCGGCCTGCCCGACGTCGCGCCACCGGGTGAGGAGGGCGGCGCGCCGCCCGGCGCCGGCCGCGAGGCCGAGGACGAGGACGCCGACAAGCCGTTGAGCTTCGCGTACTGAGGGGAGTGGAGATCATGGAGTTGAGCACCCTGTGGTTCCTGCTCATCGCGGTCCTCTGGATCGGCTACCTCGCGCTCGAGGGCTTCGACTTCGGCGTCGGCATCCTCACCCGCCGGTTCGCCCGCGACGACACCGAACGCCGCGTCCTCATCAACACCATCGGCCCGGTCTGGGACGGCAACGAGGTCTGGGTCATCACGGCGGTCGGCGCGACATTCGCCGCGTTCCCCGAGTGGTACGCCACGGCGTGGTCGGCGTACTACCTGCCGCTGGTGCTGATCCTGCTCGCGCTGATCGGCCGCGGCCTGGCCTTCGAGTACCGCGCCAAGGGCGACACCGAGACCTGGCGGAACCGCTGGGACCTCGTGATCTTCGTCGGCTCGGTGGTCCCGGCGTTCGTGTGGGGCGTGCTGCTGGCGGCGTTCGTGCAGGGGCTGCCGCTGGACGCCGGGCACGACTTCGTCGGCGACCTCGGCGACATCGTCACGCCGTACACACTGCTCGGCGGGGTCGTCACGCTCTCGTTGTCGCTGCTGCACGGCGCTCACTACATCGCGCTGAAGACCGTCGGCGACATCCGGATCCGGGCGCGGCGGCTGGCCGCCCGGCTCGCGGTCCCCGTCGCCGTGGTGGTGGCCGGCTTCCTCCTGTGGACGGTCCTGCGCGACGACACGCCGTCGTGGCCGGCCGCGGTCGCGGCGCTGGTCGCGGTGGCGGCCATCGCGGCCGGGGCGACGGTCAACGCGCGCGACCGCGAGGGCTGGGCGTTCGTCGCGACGTTCGCCGCGGTGGCCGCCACGGCGGCCACGTTGTTCGCCGCGCTCTACCCTGACGTGCTGCCGTCCACGCTGGACGCGGCGAACGACCTGACCACCGCGAACGCGTCGTCGTCTGACTACACGCTGACCGTGATGACGTGGGTGGCGGTGCCGTTCGTGCCGGCCGTCCTGGCCTACCAGAGCTGGGTCTACTGGATGTTCCGCAAGCGGATCGGGGTCCAGCACATCCCGTAGCGGGCTAACCTGCTCGACGATGCAGTTGCTGCTCGTGGTGGTGGGCGCGATCGCGGTGACCGCGGTCGCCAACCGGCGCGGCCTGCAACCGTCCATCGTGGTCGTGGTGCTGGCCTCGGCGGTGTCGTTCGTACCCGGGCTTCCGCGGTTCGAGCTGGAGCCGGAGCTGATCCTCAGCGTCGTGCTGCCGCCGTTGCTGTACTCCGCGGCGCTGGACTTCTCCGTCTACAGCCTGGCTCGCAACCTGCGTCCGATCCTGTCCCTCGGCGTCGGCATGGTGATCGTGTCGACGCTGGTCACGGGCATGGTGGCGAACTGGGTGGTGCCCGGGCTCGGTGTCGTCTCGGCGCTGGTGCTGGGCGCGGTCGTGGCGCCGCCGGACGCCGTCAGCGCGGTGGCGATCGGCCGGAAGCTCGGGCTGCCGAAACGGCTGATGACGATCCTGACCGGCGAGAGCCTGGTCAACGACGCGACCGCCCTGACGATCTTCACGCTGGCGGTGGCCGCGGCGACCGGCAGCCACCCGTTCATCGACAACGCGGTCCTGCTGTTCGTGTACTCGTCGGTGGTCGGCTGTGGCGTCGGCCTGGCGCTGGCCGCCGGCGTGCACTGGACCCGGCAGCGGCTGGGCGAGAGCGGTCTGGAAACCGCGCTCGGGCTGGTCGTGCCGTTCGCGGCGTTCCTGTTCGCCGAGGAGCTGCACGCGTCCGGCGTCCTCGCCGTCGTCGCGGCCGGGTTCTGGCTCGGCCACCACGACGCGAACGCCGGCTACGAGACTCGGCTGCAGGCCCGGCAGGTCTGGCGCAGCCTCGACACCCTGCTCGAGGCGTTCGTCTTCGCCTACATGGGCCTGCAGTTCAAGTTCGTCTTCGAGGATCTGGGGCTGGCCGACGGCGAGTGGCCGCGGTACCTGCTGTCCGCGGCCGTCGTGCTGCTGACCGTGCTGCTGATCCGGCCGTTCTGGGTGTTCCTCACCTACGGCCAGCGGGCGCTGCGGCGGCGCTACCTCAGCGTCCCCTGGCGGCGACGACGACGGCCGCACCCGTGGCAGCCGCTGCCGCGCGCTCAGCTGCTGGTCATCTCGTGGTCCGGCATGCGCGGCGTGGTCACGCTGGCCGCGGCCGCCGGTGTGCCGGCCGTGACGGCGTCGGGCGAGCCGTTTCCCGGGCGCACGGCCATCCAGGCGCTCGCGTTCGTCGTCGCCGTCGGAACCCTGCTCATCCAGGCGCCGACGCTGCCCTTGCTGGTCCGGCGGCTGAACATCAGCGACGAGGACGAGCGGGAGGCGGAGTCCGAGGAGGTGCGGCGGGCCCGTCAGATCGCCCGGGCGGCGGCCGAGCAGACCTTGCGAGACCTGCTCGACCATCCGCCGCCGGGCACCGATCCGGTCGTGCTCGGCACCATGCGCGACCGTTTCGCCGCGGCGATGCGCGCCCGGCACTCCGCCGACGAGCTGGACGCGGAGGTCGAGGAGGCCGAGCACGCGCCGGCGGTGCGCGAGACCATGCTCGCCGTCCGCCGCGAGATCCTCGCCGCCCAGCGCCGCGCGCTCACCGACGCCCGCGACGCCGGCGAACTGGACGACGAGGTGATGCGCCGCGAGCTGGAGCGCTTGGACTACGAGGAGGCCGCGGCCGCGGCGGACTGATCGTCACAGGTAGAACGGGTACGGCGGATACGCGTAGCCGGCCGCCCAGAACGGCGGGTAGCCGTAGTAGCCGTACAACTCCTCGTAGTACTCCCGGGCGGGCACGAGGTCGGGGTCGTAGGCGGGCGCGCCGGCCACGTGGCCGCGGTCCTGGGCGATGTGCACCTTCTCGTCGATCTTCACGACGGCGTCGACGGGGATCAGCTGCTTCTGCGCGCCGAGACCGAGGAAACCGCCGGAACCGACCTGCAGGAACCGCACCTTCTCGTCCTCCGGGTCGACGACCAGGTCGTCGACGGTGCCGACCTCGTCGCCGTTGCGGTCCACGACCTCGCGGCCGCGGACGTCGTCGTCGGCGGTCACGGCCAGGCCGGAGTCGGTCATGCGGACAAGGGTGTGCGGGGTTTCGGCGGTCATCGGGAACTCCCTTCGATCACGTCGATCTCCCTCGGTCCGTACCCCACAGGCGCCGGGACGCACGCGTGGCCCGCGTCACCCGTGGCATCGTGGAGGTACGGCGGCGTGGGAGGTGTCCATGCGGGGCGACAGGGTCGAGATCGTCATCGACGCCGGCGACACCACGCGCGGCTACGAGGTCGTGGCCACGAAGGCCGGGCGCCGGGTCGACGTCACCATCAGCCGCGGCGTGGTCGTGGTGTCGGAGGTGACGCGCTCCGGGACGCCGGTGCGCACCGCCCGGTTCATGGCCAGCCGCGTGCTCGCGCTGGTGGAGCACCCGGTGGCCGAGGCGCCGCTGGCGCAGGAGCCCGCGTTGCCGCAGGCGGTGCCGTCGCCCTCGGCGTGACCGCCGGTTGTCGGCCGGCCGCTCTATGGTGGTGCCATGTCGTCCTCGCAGGTGCTCGAGGTCGCCGGGCGTGAGGTGACGATCACCCATCCGGACAAGGTGGTCTTCCCCGACGGCGGCCACACCAAGCTGGACCTCGTCCGCTACTACCTGGCCGTGGCCGACGGCGCGCTGCGCGGCGTCGAGGGCCGCCCGATGATCCTCAAGCGGTTCGTCAAGGGCATCGACCAGGAGGCGTTCTTCCAGAAGCGCGCCCCCGACAAACGGCCCGACTGGATCGAGGTGGCCACGCTGCGCTACCGCTCCGGCACGTCCGCCGACGAGGTCGTCGTGCGCGACGCCGCGGCGCTGGCCTGGGTGGTCAATCTCGGCTGCGTCGACCTCAACCCGCACCCCGTCCGCGCCGACGACCTCGACCGTCCCGACGAGCTGCGCATCGACCTCGACCCCAACCCGGGCATCGAGTGGCCGCAGATCCTCGCTGTCGCGCAGGTCGCGCGCGAGGTGCTGCAGGACCACGGGCTCACCGCGTGGCCGAAGACGTCCGGCTCGCGCGGCTTCCACATCTACACGCGCATCGACCCGCACTGGTCCTACCGGCAGGTGCGGCTGGCGGCCGAGACCGTGGCCCGCGAGGTCGAGAACCGCGCGCCCGGCATCGCCACCGCCAAGTGGTGGAAGGAAGAGCGCGAGGGCGTCTTCGTCGACTTCAACCAGAACGCCAAGGACCGCACCGTCGCCTCCGCCTACTCCGTCCGCGCCAAGGCCGATGCCCGGGTGTCCATGCCGCTGCACTGGGACGAGGTGCCGCACTGCCGGCCGGGCGACCACACGCTGGCCACCGCGCCGCGGCGCTTCGCCGAAATCGGCGACCCGTGGGCCGGCATCGAGACGTCGGCCGGCTCACTGGAGCCGCTGCTCGAGCTGGCCGAGCGACTCGGGCCGGCCGAGAAGCCGCCGAAGGGCACCGGCCGGCGCACGCAGACGATGCCGCTCATCGAGGTCGCCCGGGCCAAGACCAAGGACGAGGCGCTGGCCGGCCTCGAGCGCTGGAAGGCCAGGCACGCCGACGTCGTGCCGCACCTGGAGCCGGCCGACATCCTGGTCGACGGCATGCGCGGGCGCAGCTCGCTCTGGTACCGCATCAGGCTCAACCTGCAGCACGTGCCCGACGACCGCCGGCCCGAGCAGGAGCCGCTCGAGGTCGACTACGACCCGTGGGCCGGCACGCCGTGGGCCGACGCCGGCGCGGCGGTCCGGGAGGCCCGCGAGGCGGCGCGGGAAGCCGCCCGCGACTCCACGCCCGACCAGATGAGTGAGTCCGAATGAGGCCCTCCATTCTGGTCCGCTGGTCGGTTGCGCCCGGGGTCGCCGGAGCTGGCGCCGTTCACCGGAGGCCGCACGTTGGCAGTCCGCTGCTGGCCATGCTCTGAGCGGCCGTCAGAAAGACGCGCCATCATGAGGCGTTCTGGTGCATCCCGAGGCATGCATGCCCGGTGGAGCGGGAGAACGCCTGGTGTCGTACGCGATCCCGGGCACACCGCCGGCCCACCACCGACGATCGGACACAGTCATCCCTCGAGCGGCGGGCCGACGGGCCCGGTGGCTCAGCCGGTGGTCACGTAGGCGTGCAGCCGGCCGGCGCCGTCGAGCATGGCCAGCGCCCGCGCCGTCAGCTGCTCGCGTCGATGGGCGAGGACGGCGCGCAGCGCGTCGGTGCTGCCCGTGCGGCGCAGTTCGTCGAGCACCAGGCGCACCTGCGGCAGCCCGTACCGGCTCTGCCGCAGCAGGTTGACCAGCTGTGCGTCGCGGACGTCGTCGGGGGTGTAGGTGCGGTACGACGTGCCCGGCTCACGCGCCGGGGCGAGCAGGCCGTACGCCTCCCAGGTGCGCAGAGCCGACGGCAGGACGCCGAGGCGCCGGGCCACCTCGCCGACCCGTAGTCCCGGCCCGCCCCGTGCCGCGGCGATGCCCAGGTCGTCGGCGCCGGCGGCGAGCGCCTCGACCGCGCCGGCGGTCTGGTGCAGCTGCCGGCGCTGGTCGTGCAGCTCGGCGTGGACGGCGTCGACGAGCGCGAGGGCGCCGGGCACGTCGCCGTCGTGGACCGATCGCATGATCGAGCGCGCCGCGATGACGCCGTAGCCGGCCAGCAGCGCCCGGTAGGTGAGCAGCGCCTCGCGGTGCCGTTCGGAGAACTGCCGGTACCCCGACGCCGACCGCGGCACCGGCGGCAGCAGGCCGTCCTCCTCGTAGTTGCGGACCTGCTGGGCCGAGATGCCCACGGCGCGCGCGAGGTCGACCGGCCGCAGCGCCATCGGTCACCTCCTGTTGAACGCCGGACTTGAAGCTTATCGGTGCTGGCAGCGCCCTGATCACGACCAACCCTCAAGTAGCGAATCAATGAGAGAATTGAAGGATGGATTTCGGCGAGATCAGGGTCACGAACGCCCGCCTGCACAACCTCAAGAACCTCACCGTCGGCATCCCGCGCAACCGGCTGGTCGTGCTGACCGGCCGGTCCGGCTCCGGCAAGTCCACCCTCGCGTTCGACCTGCTGCACCGCGAGGGACAGCGTCAGTACCTGGAGTCGCTGGGCCTGGTCACCGCCTGGGTGAGCAAGGCTCCGGTCGACTCCATCACCGGTCTGTCGCCCTCCATCAGCATCGACCAGTACCTGACGAACCGCAGCCCGCGGTCCACGGTCGGCACCGCCACCGAGGTGTTCACCTACCTGAGGCTGCTGTGGGCGCGCATCGGCCACCGCCCCTGCCCCTCGTGCGCGGCGCCGCTGCCGCCCAGCTACCAGGAGGGCGACGACGACCCGTGGGACGACGAGTCCGGCGAGCCTCGCGACGCCGAGACCGTGGCCTGCCCGTCGTGCGGCACCGAGGTGCCCGACCTCGTCATGGGCGACTTCTCCTTCAACAAGCCGTCCGGCGCCTGCCCGACGTGCACCGGCCTCGGTGTCGTCCTGCGGCCCGACACCTCCAAGCTGATCGACGACGGTGTCAGCGTCGCCGAGGGCGCGGTGCTGGGCTGGCACCCGGTGACGACCGACCGCAACATCGCGGTACTGCGCGCCGCCGGCCGTCACTACGGCTTCGAGTTCGACGCGTACGTGCCGGTCCGCGACCTCGGCGACGCCCAGCGCGACCTGCTGCTGCACGGCGTCGAGAGCCCGGAGTTCGGCCGGCACGTCAGCGTCGGGGGAGCAGCGACCGCGCCGCCGCGCACCGTCGCCGCAGGCCGGTTCGAGGGTGTCGCCACCGCCGTGCTGCGCCGCTACGCCGACCGCATCGAGGACACCGGCTACCGCGAGAAGACCGAGCGGCTGCTGCGCCAGGAGACCTGCCCCGACTGCGAGGGCAGCCGCCTGCGGCCGGAGAGCCGCCGGGTGACCGTCGCCGGCCTGACCGTCGTCGATGCCGCCCGGCTGCCTCTCGGCGAGCTGGCCGCCTGGATCGACGCGCTGCGGGCACGGGTCGACGACGGCGAGTGGCGATTCGCCGAACCGGTCGTCGCCGACCTGCACGAACGCGTGCGCCGGCTGGTGGACGTCGGCGTGGAGTACCTGACGCTGGAGCGGTCGACGCCCAGTCTGTCCGCGGGCGAGGCGCAACGGCTGCGGCTGGCGGCGCTGCTCGGATCCGGGCTCACCGGCGTGCTGTACGTGCTGGACGAGCCGACCATCGGGCTGCACCCCGCCGACGTCGCCCGGCTGGTCGACGTGCTGCGCCGGCTGCGCGACCTCGGCAACACCGTGCTGGTCATCGAGCACGACCTCGAGGTGCTGCGGGCCGCCGACCACGTCATCGACATCGGTCCCGGTGCCGGTCGCGACGGCGGCCGCGTGGTCGCGGCGGGCACACCGGACGAGGTCGCGGCGGCCGAGGGGTCGGTCACCGGGGCGTACCTGTCCGGCCGGTCGAGAGTGCCCGGCGCCGCGTCGGGGAGCACGGACCGCGGGGACGGGCCGGCGCTCGTGGTCCGCGGCGCCCGCGCGCACAACCTCGACGACGTCACGGTCGCCCTGCCGCTGGGCCGGCTGGTCGCCGTCACCGGGCCGTCCGGGTCGGGGAAGTCGTCGCTGGTGCTGGACATCGTCGACAAGGCCGGCCGGCAGCGCTTCCACGGCGCCGGCGACCCGCCCGGCGACCACGACGGCATCGACGGCTGGGCGCACCTGGACAAGGTCGTGACGATCGACCAGCAGGCCGCCGGGCGGATGCCGCGGTCCAACGCGGCCACCTACTCCGACGCGTTCACCTCGATCCGCGAGGCGTTCGCCACCACCGACGGCGCCCGCGAGCGCGGCCTCACCGCCGGGCACTTCTCCTTCAACGTCCCCGGCGGACGGTGCGAGCGGTGCACCGGCGCCGGAGTGCTGAACGTGTCGATGCACTTCCTGCCCGACGTGCAGGTGCGTTGCCCGGTCTGCCGCGGCCGCCGGTTCACCCGCGACGTCCTGCGGGCGAAGTACCGCGGCCACGACATCGCCGAGGCACTGTCCATGACGGTGGCCGAGGCGGTCGAGCTGTTCGCCGACGTGCCCGCGGCGATGAGCCGGCTGCGGCTGCTCGACGACGTCGGCCTGGGCTACCTGCAGCTCGGCCAGCCGACCACCACACTGTCCGGCGGGGAGGCGCAGCGCATCAAGCTGGCGAAGGAGCTGGCCCGGCGGTCCACCGGCCGCACGCTCTACCTGCTCGACGAGCCCACCACCGGTCTGCACGTCGACGACGTCGCACGGCTGCTCGGCGTGCTGCGCCGGCTGGTCGACGCCGGGAACACCGTGGTCGCGATCGAGCATGACCTCGACGTCATCCGCACCGCGGACTGGGTGGTCGACCTGGGACCGGCCGGTGGGGCGGCGGGCGGGCGGGTGGTCGCCGCGGGGACGCCGTCGGAGGTCGCGGCGGCCGAGGGGTCACGGACCGGCGCGTTCCTGCGGAAGACCCTTGACCTCAACCATGCTTGAGGTTGTTCAGTGGGGTCATGGCTGACTCGATCCTGTACGGCGCGGCGCTCCCGGCGTCGGCCCACCGGCTCCCGGAACTGCTCGAGGCGACCTCCATCGCCGAGGAGCTCGGCGCCGACCTCGTCACCGTCGCCGACCACCCGTACCTGCCGTCCGAGCTGGACGCGTGGACGCTGGTCCCGCTGCTGCTGGCGCGGACCCGGCGGGTGCGGGTGGCGACGAACGTGACGGCGCTGCCGTTCCGCACGCCTGCCGTCATCGCGAAGGGCGCGGCCACGCTGCAGCACACCAGCGGCGGGCGGTTCGTGCTCGGCCTCGGCGCCGGCGGCCCGTACGACGGGCTGCCGGGCTGGGGCGCGCAGTGGTCGACGCTCGGCCAGGCGATCGGCGCGCTGGACGAGGCGATCCCGCTGCTGCGGCGGCTGTGGTCCGGGCGCCCGGTGACCCACGACGGCGAGTACTACCAGCTGCGCGACGCCGTGGCGGTCGCCGGCGCCGCCCTGGACCCCGTCCCGCCGGTCTGGGTCGGCTCGTTCAAGCCGCGGATGCTGGCGCTGACCGGCCGGCACGCCGACGGCTGGCTGCCCACCAACGCGTACCTGTCGCTGGACGAGGTCCCGGCGATGCAGCGGGCGATCGACACGGCCGCCGTCGCCGCCGGGCGCGACCCGTCCACCGTCCGGCGCGTCTTCAACGTCATGGGCGTCATCGACGACGGCCGGGCGCCGCGCAACGACCAGCTGCTGGTCGGCTCGGCCGGGCACTGGGCCGAGGCGCTGACCGACTACCGCGACCGGTTCGGCTTCGAGACGTTCGTGTTCTGGCCCGTGCACGGCGACACCCGGCGGCAGGTCGAGCTGTTCTTCCAGTCCGTCGTGCCCAAGCTCTGACCCGACACCCCCATGATCATCAACCGTTGGCGACACGATGGCGTCGCCAACGGTTGATGATCATGGGGACGGGGCGGGGTTGTCCACAGATCGCGTTCCGGCCCTGGCATCCGGCGCGGCCGTCGACGAGGCTCGGCGACGTGGGACTGCCTTCCGACGTGACCGCGATCGCAGCGCAGCAGGACGGTGTGATCAGCCTTCAGCAGGCGGCAGCGGCCGGGCTGACGCAGCGGCGCATCGGCTGGCTGGTGCGCTCGGGCCGTTGGCAGCGCGTGCACGCCCGGGTGTACGCCACCTTCACGGGCCCGCTCTCGTACCGAGGGCTTGTGTGGGCGGCGATCCTGCGGGCGGGCCGGGGTGCGGTGGCCAGTCACCGGACGGCCGCGTACCTCGACGGTCTCTGCGACGATCCGGGTCCGGTGGTGCACGTGACCGCACCGGCCGACCGGCATGTGCGCAGCCGCATCGACGGCGTCCGCGTGCACTATGCGCACCGCCTGGCCCGGACCCGTCACCCGACGCGTGTGCCACCGCGCACCCGCACCGAGGAGACGGTCCTCGACCTGGTCGATACCACTCGCCGTCCGCAGGAGGTGGAGACCTGGGTGACGTCGGCCTGCCAGCGCCGCCGGACCACCCCGGAGCGCCTGCGGCCACCGGCAACGGCGCATGGCCGGCGGCCGCGTCATCTGGGTGGACGTCGACTACGACCGCTACGCGGTTCGGGTCGAGCTCGACGGCCGGGTCGGACGCCGACGAAGGCCGGTTCCGCGACCGTCACCGCGACAACCGCGCCACCGCCGACGGCCGGGCCACGCTGCGCTACGGGCACGCCGACGTCTTCGGCGACTCGTGCGGGGTAGCCGCGGAGCAGGGACGAGTGCTCGAGGACCGTGGCTGGACCGGAAGGCCGCGCGCCTGCGGCCCGCACTGCCGCTCGCCCATGATCATCAACGGCTGGCGACACGATGACGTCGCCAGCGGTTGATGATCATGGAAGTGCGGGGGCTACCATCGGGCGCATGCCCAAGGCGTTCTACGTCACCACGCCGATCTACTACGTCAACGACGCACCGCACATCGGCCACGCGTACACCACCGTCGCTACCGACTTCATCGCCCGCTGGCACCGTCAGCGCCAGGAGGACGTCTGGTTCCTCACCGGCACCGACGAACACGGCGAGAAGGTCCTGCGCACTGCCGAGGCGAACGGGACGGACCCGCAGACGTGGGCCGACCGGCTCGTCGAGGAGGCGTGGAAGCCGGTCCTGCAGACCATCGACGCGTCGAACGACGACTTCATCCGCACGACGGAACCGCGGCACGTGGCCCGGGTGCAGGAGTTCATCCAGAAGCTGCACGACAACGGCGAGATCTTCGAGGGCACCTACGAGGGCTACTACTGCGTCGCCTGCGAGGAGTACAAGCAGCCCGGCGACCTCGTCGAGGGCACCGGTGAGTACGCCGGGCAGCTGGTCTGCTCGATCCACGGCCGGCCGGTCGAGAAGCTGTCCGAGACGAACTACTTCTTCCGCATGTCCGCCTACACCGAGCGGCTGCTGGAGTTCTACGAACAGAATCCCGGCTTCGTGCAGCCCGAGAGCGCCCGCAACGAGGTGCTCGGGTTCGTCAAGCAGGGCCTGCAGGACCTGTCGATCTCCCGGTCGACGTTCGACTGGGGCGTCACGGTGCCGTGGGACGAGTCGCACGTCATCTACGTCTGGTTCGACGCGCTGCTCAACTACGCCACCGCCGTGGGCTACGGGGCGGACCCGGAGAAGTACGAGCGCACCTGGCCGGCCGACATCCACTTCGTCGGCAAGGACATCCTGCGCTTCCACGCGGTCATCTGGCCGGCCATGCTGATGGCCGCCGGCGAGGCGCTGCCGAAGAAGGTGTTCGCGCACGGCTGGCTGCTGGTCGGCGGCGAGAAGATGAGCAAGTCCAAGCTCACCGGCATCGCGCCGGCGCAGATCACCGACACGTTCGGCTCCGACGCGTTCCGCTACTACTTCCTGCGCGCCATCGCGTTCGGCAACGACGGCTCGTTCTCGTGGGAGGACATCGCCGCGCGCTACCAGGCGGAGCTCGCCAACGGGCTGGGCAACCTCGCCTCGCGGGTGGCGGCGATGGTCGGACGCTACTTCGACGGCGCGCTGCCCGCCCCGGGCCCGGCGACCGACGCCGAGGACACGCTGGCCGCCGTCGCCGCGAAGGCCGCCCAGGACGCCGACGCCGCCGTCGACCGCGTCGCGCCGCACGAGGCGCTGGCCGCCGTGTGGACGCTGGTCGACGCCGCCAACGGCTACATCACCGAGCAGCAGCCGTGGGCGGTCGCGAAGGACGACGCCCAGCGAGAGCGGCTGGCCACCATCCTGTACGCCTCCGCCGAGGCGCTGCGGGCGCTGGCCGTGCTGCTGAACCCGGCCATGCCGAAGGCCACGGCGAAGCTGTGGGACTCGCTGGGCGCCGAGAAGGCGCTCGGCGCGCTGGCCGCCCAGCCCGTCGCCGACGCCGGCCGCTGGGGCCAGCTGGTCCCGGGCGCCGAGGTCACCAAGGGCGACGCGCTGTTCCCGCGGCTGGACCTCGCCGCCGACGGGCAGTGACCGACGCACCCCGCGAGCGGCGGTCGGCGACGGACGAGGCCGGCCGCAAGCGCGACCGGTCCCGGCCGCCGCTGCCCGAGCCGCTCCCGCTGCCCGTCACCGACACGCACTGCCACATGGACATCGGCGACGGCGAGGACGGTGACGCGTTCGGGGTCACGGAGGCTTTGGACGCCGCCGCGAAGGTGAACGTGACCCGCGTCGTGCAGGTCGGCTGCGACCTGCCCGGCGCGGCCTGGGCGGTCGACGTCGCCGAGCGGTACCCGTCGGTCGTCGCGACCATCGCGCTGCACCCCAACGAGGCGCCGGAGCTGGCCGCGACCGGCCGGCTGGACGACGCGCTGGCCGAGATCGACCGGCTGGCCGGGTCCAGCGCGCGGGTGCGCGGCATCGGCGAGACCGGCCTCGACCACTTCCGGACGGGGCCCGAGGGACGCGCCGCCCAGGAGTACTCGCTGCGGGCGCACATCGAGATCGCCCGGCGGCGTGGGCTGGCCCTGACCATCCACGATCGCGACGCCCACGACGACGTCCTGAGGGTCCTCGACGACGCGGAAACGCCTGATTGTGTCGTACTTCACTGTTTCTCGGGGAACGAGACGTTCGCTCGCCGCGTCGCAGAGCGAGGCTGGTACCTGTCCTTCGCCGGCCCGGTCACGTTCAAGAACGCGGCCGATCTGCGTGCGGCTCTCGCCGTCACGCCGCTGGAGAATCTGCTCGTCGAGACCGACGCGCCGTTCCTGACGCCGCACCCCTACCGTGGCCGCCCGAACGCGTCGTACCTGGTCCCGGTGACCGTGCGGTTCATCGCCGAGGCGCTCGGGCTGGATCTCGCGACCGTGTGTCACACCCTCCAGGCGAACACCGACCGCGCTTTCGGCCCATGGTGACAAGACGTTGTTTTCGCTGGTCACGCAGGCGGGGTGGCGGAGTCCTTCGCGCGGGGGCGTGACGACGCCCCGCGTGGGCGTGTCACAGTGTCACAACTCGGCTCGCGCGGGCGATTTGTCCGATTCAAGGGCGCGTATCAGTTGTCCGGCCGCCCGCCATGCGTTAGCGTCCCGAGATTGTTAGCCGGGGTCGGGGAAGCTTCGGGTGGCAGAAGAACGGCCGGACACGCCGTCCGCCGAGTGGTGTGCGCGGATCACGCGCACGACAGCTGGGTGGATCGCATGGCCGGCCGTGCCGCGAGGTCCCGTGACCGGACAGTACGACCGAGGAGCACAGTGCGCCTGTCCGCGAAGACGTTGGCGATCAACGCCACCGTCGTCACTGCTCTGGTAGGCGGCGGGGTCGCCTACATCACGCTCGACAACGCCGTCGCCCTCACCATCGACGGCCAGACCGAGACCGTGCACACGTTCGGCAGCAGCGTCGAGGACGTCCTCGATGAGCGGGACATCGAACTGAGCGCCCGGGACGAGGTCATTCCCTCGCTCGACAGCGACATCGACGACGGCACCGAGATCACGGTCCGGTACGCCCGGCAGATCACCGTGACCGTCGACGGCGAGGAACAGCAGATCTGGACCACCGCGCTGTCCGTCGACGAGGCCCTGGGCGACCTCGACATCCGCGCCGACGGCGCCGACGTGTCGGTGGCCCGGTCGCAGCCGATCGGCCGCGGCGGCATCGACTTCGAGGTCCGCACCCCGAAGGAGATCACCGTCACCGCCGACGGCGCGACCAACCCGGTCACGACCACCGGCCTGACCGTCAACGAGGCCCTGACCGACGCCGGCATCACCGTCGGCGACCTCGACCTCGTGGAGCCCGCGCTGGACACCGCGCTGGCCGACTCCCTCGCCGTCACCGTCCGGCGGGTCACCGTCGAGACCGCGACCGTCACCGAGGCGGTCCCGTTCGAGGTGACGGAGCAGGAGGACGATTCGCTCGAGAAGGGCAGCGAATCGGTCGAGACCGAGGGCAAGGAAGGCACGCTCGAGCGCGTGGTGGAGAACACCTACGTCGACGGTGAGCTGTCCTCCCAGGAGATCGTCTCCGAGACCGTCACCGCGGCTCCGGTCGACCAGGTCGTGCTGATCGGCACCAAGGAGCCGCCGCCTCCGGCTGAGGACGACGGCGGTGGCGGCGGCGGTGGCGGCGGTGGTGGCGGCGGCGGCAACGTCGACGGCGGCGTCTGGGACTCGCTGGCGCAGTGCGAGTCCGGCGGCAACTGGTCCATCAACACCGGCAACGGCTACTACGGCGGCCTGCAGTTCTCGCTGGGCACCTGGCGCGCGTTCGGCGGCTCCGGCTACCCGCACGAGAACAGCAAGGCCGAGCAGATCCGCATCGCCGAGAAGGTCCGCGACAACCGCGGCGGCTACGGCGACTGGCCGGCCTGCGCCCGGTCGCTGGGCCTCCCGCTCGGCTGACGCGGCTCTCCATCGCCGGGCTATAGGCTCGGGCGGTGCAGAACGACGAGACGTCCGCCGGTCCCAGACTCCTGGGGCCGGCGGACGTTCGGCGTCTGGCGGCCGAACTCGACCTGCGGCCGACCAAGACGCTCGGGCAGAACTTCGTCATCGACCCCAACACGGTGCGGCGCATCGTCCGGGTCGCCGGGGTCGGCCCCGACGACGTCGTGGTCGAGGTCGGTCCCGGGCTGGGCTCGCTGACGCTGGCGCTGCTGCCCGTCGTCGCCCGGGTGGTGGCGGTGGAGATCGACCCGGTGCTGGCCGCGCGGCTGCCGTCGACGGTGGCCGAATACGCGCCGGGCGTGGCCGACCGGCTCGAGGTGGTGCCGGCCGACGCGCTGCGCATCGACTCGCTGCCCGGCCCGGCCCCGACCGCGCTGGTGGCCAACCTGCCGTACAACGTGTCCGTGCCGGTGCTGCTGCACCTGCTGGAGACACTGCCGAGCTTGTCGCGGGTGCTGGTGATGGTGCAGAAGGAGGTCGCCGACCGGCTGGTCGCCGCGCCCGGCTCGCGCACGTACGGCGTCCCGTCGGTGAAGGCGGCCTGGTACGCGACGGTCTCGCCGGCCGGCGCGGTGGGCCGCAACGTGTTCTGGCCGGCGCCGAACGTCGACTCCGGGCTGGTGCTGCTGGAGCGACGTCCGGGCGACGACCGCGACCCCGCCGGGCGGGCAGCCGTCTTCGGGGTCGTCGACGCCGCGTTCGCCCAGCGGCGCAAGACGTTGCGGGCCGCGCTGAGCGGCTGGGCCGGCTCTGCCGCTGCCGCCGAGGCGGCGCTCGTGGACGCCGGCGTCGACCCTCGCGCACGCGGCGAACAGCTCACCGTGGACGACTTCGCCCGGATCGCCGTGGCCCGCCCCGAAATGAACTCTTGAGCAGGTATTTCCGGTAAGGTCACGCTGGTGCTGAAGGTGATCGCCCGCGTCCCGGCGAAGATCAATCTGATGCTCTCCGTCGGTCCGGTCCGCTCCGACGGCTTCCATGAGCTCGCGACCGTCTTCCACGCCGTCTCGCTCTACGACGAGGTCTCCGCCGTCCACGCCGACGCCGTCACCGTCCACGTCACCGGGCCGTACGCCGAGCACACTCCCGCCGACGAATCCAACCTCGCCGTCCGTGCCGCCCGCGCGCTGGCCCGCAAGGCCCGGCTGCGCAGCGGCGCGCTGCTGCGCGTGCACAAGGAGATCCCGGTCGCCGCCGGGCTGGCGGGCGGCAGCGCCGACGCCGCGGGCGCGCTGCTGGCCTGCGACCGGCTCTGGGGGCTGCGGCTGCCTGAGTCGCGGCTGTCCGCCGTCGCCGCCGGGCTCGGCAGCGATGTGCCGTTCTCCCTCGCCGGCGGGACGGCCGTCGGCACGGGGCGCGGTGAGCGGCTCCGTCCGATGCCGGTCGGCGCTCCGTTGCACTGGGTGCTGGCCACGGCCGACGGCGGCCTGTCCACCCCCGAGGTCTACCGGCACCTCGACGACCTGCGCTCGGACCGCAAGGTGCCGGCGCCGTCGGTGCCCGGCGAGCTGCTGGCGGCGCTCGCCGCCGGCGACGTCGACGCGCTGGCCGGGCTGCTGCACAACGACCTGCAGGAGGCGGCGCTCGCGCTGCGTCCGGCGCTGCGCGACACACTGAAGGCCGGCCACGCCGCGGGCGCGCTCGCGGGCATCGTGTCCGGCTCCGGCCCGACGTGCGTCTTCCTGGCCCGCGACGCGGTGTCCGCGGGCGCCCTGGCCGTCGACCTCGCCGCCTCGGGCACCTGTGCCCGCGCCGTCGCCGTCACCGGCCCGGCGGACGTCGGCTGAGACGTGTCGTGCCGGACCATCCGCCGCTGGACCGCTGGGCGCCGCTGACCCCGTCCGCCGTCGCCGCCGAGCTGGCCGGCTGGGCCGGGCCGTGGTGGATCGCCGGCGGGTACGCCCTCGAGCTGGCCGTCGGCCGGTCCTGGCGGCCGCACAGCGACGTCGACGTGCTGGTGCTGCGCCCGGCGGCCGACGAGCTGCACGACGCGCTGGCGGGCTGGGAGCTGTGGGCCGCCGATCCGCCCGGGCGGCTGCGGCCCTGGCCGCCCGGCGAGCCGTTGCCAGGGCATGTCCACGACATCTGGTGCCGGCGTCCGTCGTCGCCGGCCTGGGAGCTGCAGTTCATGATCGACGAGGCGGCCGGCGGGGTGTGGACGTCGCGGCGCGACGGGCGGCTGCGCGCGCCGGTCGCGTCGATCGGGCGGCGCAACGCGGACGGGCTGCCGTACCTGCGCCCGGAGATCCAGCTGTTCTACAAGGCGAAGCGGCCACGGCCGAGGGACGAGATCGACGCCGCCGTCGTGCTCCCCGTGCTCGACCGGGCGGCGCGGACGTGGCTGGACGAAGCGCTCGCGCTGACCCTGCCGGAGCATCCGTGGCGGACGGCGCTCAACCGGCGGTCCGGGTAGGTTCGGCGACATGGCTGGAGCTGACCTGCGCGCGGTGTACGAGGCCGGCGACGAGGACGGCCGCATGCTGTCCGAGCGCAATCGGGTGGAGTGGGAGCGCACGTGCGAACTGCTGCTGCGCTGGCTCCCGGACCCGCCCGCCCGGCTGCTCGACGTCGGCGGCGCATCCGGGCGCTACGCGGAGTGGCTGGAGGAGCTCGGCCACCGGGTCGAGGTCGTCGACCTCGTGCCCTGGCACGTGGAGCAGGCGCGCGCCCGCGGCCTGCGGGCCGAGGTGGGCGACGCCCGTGAGCTGCCCCAGCCCGACGGCTCCATGGACGCCGTGCTGCTCCTCGGGCCGCTCTACCACCTGCCGGAGGCGCCGGGACGGCTCCAGGCCCTGGCCGAGGCGCGGCGCGTGTGCCGGCCCGGCGGCGTCGTCGTGGCTGCCGCGATGTCGCGGTGGGCCAAGCCCGCCGTCCGGGCCGCACGCGGCGAGCTGGCCGACCCGGAGATCCAGCGCCACCTGGACGCCGTGCTCCGGCACGGACACGACGACCGCGGCAACGAGTTCGACCTGGTCTCCTACAACCACGATCCGGAGGAACTGCGCGGCGAGCTGTCGGCCGCCGGCCTGACCGACGTCGTCGTCGCCGGCATCGAAGGGCCCTTGGGGGCGGCCGCGCGCGAGGACACCACGCTCAACGACCTCGCGCTGCGGACGGCGCGGATCGCCGAGCACGCGGCGCCGCACCTGTCGATCCACCTGCTCGCCGGCGCCCGCACCCCCACCCAGCCACGTTGATCTTGGAGTTGTTCGCGTCTGCGGTCCGAAATGCCCGATGGATACCCGAACAACTCCAAGATCAACGTGGGTGAGGCGTCAACGTGGGTGAGGCGTCAACGTGGGTGAGGCGTCAACGTGGGTGAGGCGTCAACGTGGGTGAGGCGTCAACGTGGGTGAGGCGTCAACGTGGGTGAGGCGTCAACGTGGCTAGGGGCGGGTGGGGGCGTCAGCGGCGGGCGAGGGTGACCGTCCGGGCGCCCCGGATCCGCAGCTCGCGGCGGCGCAGCGAGCCGGGACCGTCGCCGTCGAGCAGCGCGCTCAGGGCGGCCGCGTCGGCGGGGTCGAGGTCGTCGGCGTGGCGCCGCACCCGGCCGAACCAGATCGCCGCGTAGTCGGCGGCCGCCGGAGGGGCGGGCGCGAGGTCGATGTCGAACGTCCGCTCGTCCAGCAGCGTGAACCCGGCCGCCGTCAGTCGCGCCGCCCAGTCCGAACCGAGCTCCGGCAGCCGCTCGGCCTGATGCCGCCCGAACAGCTCCAGCAACCGCGTCTCCAGCGCGGAGCCCGCCTCGTCCGCCAGGAACCGGATCTGGACCGGGAACTCGGCGACGGCGATCAGCCCGCCCGGCCGGGTCGCGGCGTGGACGTCGCGCAGGACGCGGTCGGGGTCGGCCAGGTGGTGCAGGGACAGCGACGCCCAGGTGACGTCCACCGGGCCCGGGACCGGCCAGCCCTCGTCGAGGTCGGCGTGGATCGTCGTGACGCGGTCGGCCAGCCCCTGGTCCAGCGCCTTGGCGCGGACGCGGTGCAGCATCTCGGCCGACGCGTCGACGGCGATCACCTCGGCCCCGGCGAAGCGGTGCGCCAGCCGCAGCGTGCCGGTGCCGGTCCCCGCGCCGAGGTCGACAATGCGCTGCCGCTGGTCGTCGCCGGCCGCACGGCGTACGAAGCTCAGCGCGTCGGCCCAGTACTCGTGCAGCACGTCGCCGTCGAGGTCGAGCAGGTCGGCGAACGAGGTGTCGTCGTGGTGGTGATCGTGGCTCATACCGGTGACGGTAGGCGACCAGTGCGCTGATCGCATAGAGTCTTGCCGATGACGCAAGAGGAGCCGGACGTCGACGCCGTGATCCGGGCCCGGATCCGCGGGCTGCGGCAGGCCAAGGGATGGTCGCTGGACGCGCTCGCCGCCCGCTGCCACCTGAGCCCGTCGACGTTGAGCCGCATCGAGACCGGCGGACGGCGCATCTCGATCGACCAGCTGGTGCCGATCGCCCGTGCGCTGGACACCACGCTCGACCAGCTGGTCGAGCCGGTCGACGACGCCGACGTCGTCATCCGGCCGCGGCACGACCGTCAGCACGGCGCGACGATCTGGCAGCTGTCACGTGACGACGGGCCGCACGGGCTCACCGTCGCCAAGATGCGGATCACCCGGCTGACCCGGCCGAAGCGACTGCGCGTGCACCCGGGCCACGACTGGTTCACGGTGCTGTCCGGGACGATCCGGCTGTACCTGGGCGAGCGGGTGATCCTGGTGGCGGCCGGTCAGGCGGCGCAGTTCTCGACCATGGCGCCGCACGCGATCGTCGCGCACGAGGGGCCGGCGGACGTGCTCACCATCCTCGACCGCGAGGGGCAGCGGGCGCACCTGGACGCCGTCGACCTCACCCCGGAGACGTCGCCGCGATGACCCGGGTGAGCGAGGCGTGCAGGTCTTCCAGCTCCGACACCGGCATGCCGAGCCGCTCGACGATGGCGTAGGGGATCTTCTCGGCCTCGTCGCGCAGCGCCCGGCCGGCGTCCGTCAGCTCGACCACCAGCAGCCGCTCGTCGTCGGCGCTGCGCCGTCGCGAGACGTAGTGGGCCGCCTCCAGCCGCTTGAGCAGCGGGGACAGCGTGGCGGACTCCAGCTGCAGGGTGGCGCTGAGGTCCTTGACGGAACGCGGCTCGCGCTCCCACAGCGCGAGCATGACGAGGTACTGCGGATGGGTCAGGCCCATCGGTTCGAGCAGCGGCCGGTACAGCCCGATGACGCTGCGGGCGGCGACGGCCAGTGCGAAACAGACCTGCCGGTCCAGGGCCAGCGGATCGTCACCGAGGTCTGTCGTCATGGTCACACTCTATCGCACGCGATTGATTAGTGTGCTAACTATTAAGGCATGAAGAGGAAGCTGCCGTGGTACGGCCGGCTCACCGAGGTGCTGATGCCGTTGCTGGGCCCCGCCGACCTCGGCCGGCAGGACGACGCGCCGCCGCGCACCGTGCGAGAGGTCGAGTGCCCGCTGTGTCACCACCCGATGTCCGAGCACCGGCTCGAGCAGGTGGGCGGCAAGAACCGGCACTACTGCCCGGCGTGAGGGACTCGGCCGATGCCTACCGGCGAGGTCCCGGGCCGCGGCGAGTCCCACGAGGGAAAGTAAGCTTGGCGCGACATGGCGCCCCGTAACCTCATCAACCTCGAGTCGGCCTCGCTGGCCTACGGCACCCGGTTCATCCTCGACGGGGTCTCGCTCGGTGTCGCCGACGGCGACCGCGTGGGCATCGTGGGGCGCAACGGCAGCGGGAAGTCGACGTTGCTGCGGGTGCTCGCCGGCCTCGAGCAGGTCGACACCGGCCGGGCCAGCCGCACCGGTGGCCTGCGCATCGGGCGGCTCGGCCAGGGCGACGAGCTCGATCCCGCGGCGACGGTCGGCCAGACGGTCATCGGCGACCGCGCGACGCACGAGTGGGCCGGCGACGCCCGCATCCGCGACGTCATGGCGCACCTGGTGCCGGGGCTGTCGATGGACGCACTCGTGGGTCCGCTGTCCGGTGGCGAGCGTCGCCGGGTGGCGCTGGCCCGCCTGCTCATCGGCGACGACCACCTCGTGCTGCTCGACGAGCCGACCAACCATCTGGACGTCGAGGCGATCGACTGGCTGTCGAGACACCTCGCCGCGGGAAACCGGTCTCTCGTCATGGTGACGCACGACCGATGGCTGCTGGACACCGTCGCGACGACCACCTGGGAGGTCGTCGACGGCGCCGTCCACTCCTACGAGGGCGGCTACGCCGAGTACGTCCTGGCGCGGGCCGAGCGGGTCCGGCTGGCCGCCGCCGACGAAGCGCGACGGCAGAACCTGCTGCGCAAGGAGCTGGCCTGGCTGCGCCGCGGCCCGCCCGCGCGGACGTCGAAGCCGCGCTTCCGCATCTCCGCCGCCAACGCCCTGATCGAGAACGAACCCCCAGCTCGCGACCGGTATGAGCTGGCGAAGATGGCGACGACGCGGCTGGGCAAGAGTGTGTTCGACGCCGAGGACGTCACCGTGTCGCTCGGCGGGCGGACGCTGCTCGACAACGTCACGTGGCGGCTCGGCCCGGGCGACCGCGCCGGCATCGTCGGCGTCAACGGCGCCGGCAAGACGACGCTGCTGCGGCTGCTCGACGGCTCGCTCGCGCCCGACTCCGGGCGCGTGAAGATCGGCCGTACCGTCGCCGTCGCGCACCTCGATCAGGAGGTCGTCGACCTCGATCCGGGAAAGCGAGTTCTCGAGACCGTCGAGGAGGTCCGCCGCGAGGTCCAGCTCGGTGGCGGCGACACCGTCACGGCCGGGCAGATGCTCGAGCGGTTCGGGTTCGCCGGCCAGCGCCAGTGGACGGTCGTCGGCGACCTGTCCGGTGGCGAGCGGCGCCGGCTGCAACTGCTGCGGCTGCTGATGAGCGAGCCGAACGTGCTGCTCCTCGACGAGCCGACCAACGATCTCGACGTCGAGACGCTGAACGTCCTCGAGGACGTCCTCGACAGCTGGGCCGGCTCGCTCGTCGTCGTCAGCCACGACCGCTGGTTCCTCGAGCGCGTCACCGACGCCGTCTGGGCCCTCCTGGGCGACGGCCGCGTCGTCCAGCTCCCACGCGGGGTCGACCAGTACCTGGAACTGCGCCGCGAACAAGTCGACCTGGCGGCGTCCGAGGCCGCGGCTGGTGGCGCGCGGGCGCGTTCGGGCGACACCCGGGCGGTGCGCAAGGAGATCGCCCGCATCGAGCGCGACCTGGAGAAGCTGGAGCGGCGTGAGAAGACGCTGCACGAGCGGATCGCCGACAACGCCACCGACCACGAGAAGGTACTGGCGCTCGACACCGAGCTGCGGTCGGTGCACGGGGAGCGGGAAACGCTGGAGGAACGCTGGCTGGAGCTGGCTGACGAGTTGGGCTAGTTCGCCGTCGTCGTCCGCGGCGTTGGCCGTGGTTCGTGGCGTTGGTCGGGTGTCCGTGCGGGCACGCCTCGTGCTCCGCAGCCGACGCCACGGTCGTGCGCGGACGTCGACCGGCTCATCGGCGGCCGTCGCCTCGACGCCACCGGTGCCGTTGGGGCTGCTGGTGCCGGTGGTGGCGGTGGTGCCGTTGGTGGCTTGTGGACAGCGATGATCATCAACGATCGCCTACTTCACTAGGCGTTCTCCCGCTCTGCGAGGCGTGCATGCCTGGTGGAGTGGGAGAACGCCTGGTGAAGTGGTGCGTGAACCGGTGCTCACGGGCGTTTCGTGCTTCCAATGCTCTTGTGGGTCGCTTCTTGATCACCGTTCTCACCACGGAGCACGCCGACGTGAACGGAGCGGGTCAACGGCCGGCAGTGGTCGGGCCGACGGCGGGCGCGACCGAGCCGACGGCTGGCGGCGGTCAGGCCGGCGGTGGGTGCGGCCGGGCCAGGGGCTCGCGGTAGCCAGACCGACGACTGACCCTGCACCCGCTGGATCCTGGACCATGGCGGCCACTGGATCCTGGGCACCGGACCCGCTGGATCCCTGGGCCACGCCAGTGCGCCTCGAGGCGTGTCCAGACTCGCCCCGTCCACCCCTGATAGCTGCCCGTTCTTAGACCGCGTGGCCGCGGGTCAAGCGGTCATCGCCGGCGCGAAGCGCCCGTCAGTCCGCTTGAGGCGCGCGGTCGCGGCAAGAGAATGGGGCAGCAGGGGGACGGCGAACGGCGCGACGGCGAACGGTGGCGCGACGGCGAACGGTGCGCACAGCGGCGAACGGTACGAACGCCGACGAACCGGGGCGCATGTGAACGCGCCGGGTGGGTACGAAAGAACTGAGGAAGCGTCAGACGTTGACGCCCTGCTCCTCGAGCCAGGAGCGGGGGTTGACCGGGTCGCCGCCGTCGGGGTGGACCTCGAGGTGCAGGTGCGGCCCGGTCGAGTTGCCGGTGGAGCCGACCCGGCCGATGACCTCACCGGGGGCGACCTCGCCGGAGCGGAGGACGAAGCGGGAAAGGTGGCAGTACCAGGTCTCGGTGCCGTCCCAGTGACGGATGACGATCTTGTTGCCGTACGGGCCGTCGTAGCCGGCGAAGATGATCTCGCCGGACGAGAGCGACCGTACTTCGGTGCCGGTCGGTGCGGCGAAGTCGAGGCCGGTGTGCCGGTTGGACCACATGGAGCCGCCGGCGCCGAAGCCGGCGGTGATGCGGTAGTCGTCGACCGGGAGGAGCCAGCGCTTGGCCTCGCGCTCAGCGCGGGCGGCCGCCTCGGCGGCCTCGATGCGCTGCTGCTCGACGATGCGGCTGTGCGCCTCCTGGGCCACCTCGCCGGTCTCGGCCGCGAGCGACTGCTCAGCGGCGACCAGGCTGTCGAGCGCGCCACCCTCGGTCGGGTGTCCCGTCTCCTGGGGGCGCTGCGCGACGGCGTTGAGCCCGTCGGCGCTGTCCGTGGACCCGACCGCGTGAGGCATGGCCAGGGCGCCAGAGGCCGCTGCTGCTACCGCTACGGAGCCGACCACCGACGGGACACTGACGTGCCTGCGGCGGCTACGGTGACGCCCGCTGCCGGAGCGTTGCGACACGCCAGGACCTTTCGCCGGGGGTAAGGACTCGGAGGACATTAACCGCCCCCTAGGGGTCCTGCCAAACGCCTCCTCCTCAGCGTTTTGCGTGGTGATCACGCACTGTGACGCTGGAAGCGACGCTGCGTAGCCCGTAATCGGGTCGTGACCTCGACCGACGGGGAAACCTTGATCAACCTTGCCGATGCAAGGTTCGTAACGCTCTGTGACATGTGATCTGCATCACATCGGGCAACGTTCGTCCAACCTGAGGAGTCCGCCTCCACCGAACGGACGGTGCCGGTCTCGTCTGCAGGTACTGTCATGAACATCCGTCGGATCAGTGGTGTTCCTGGAGGTAGTCATGGCCGAGGGGCGTCCTCTGCGCGTCGTGGTCGCGAAGCCCGGTCTCGACGGGCACGACCGCGGCGCCAAGGTGGTGGCGCGCGCGTTGCGCGATGCCGGCGTCGAGGTCGTCTACACCGGGCTGCACCAGACGCCTGAGCAGATCGTCGAGGCGGCCATCCAGGAGGATGCCGACGCCATCGGGCTGTCCATCCTCTCCGGCGCGCACATGACGTTGTTCAGGCGCGTGCTCGAGCTGCTGGCCGAGCGCGAGGCCGCCGACATCGTGGTGTTCGGGGGCGGCATCATTCCCGACGCCGACATCCCGCTGCTGGCCGAGCTCGGCGTCGCCCGCGTGTTCACCCCGGGCGCCTCGACCCTGGAGATCGTCGAGTGGGTCGACACTCTGCGTGACCGCGCTCAGGCGTCCTGAGTCCCGCTCGTCCTGAAAATCCTTTCCACCGATAGCACTGCTATGCCCTGACTCGGTAAGGTTTGCCGGAAATTCACCGAGTTGCGGCCCGGTGCTCGATGGCGGGTCGTCAGGCATCGATGGGGTGAACTCCGTGCTGAATCGACGTGATCGTGCGCGCACCGCCGCCCTCGCCGCCGCCCTTCTCACCAGCGGCCTGCTCGTCGTCCCGGCGGCCGTCGCCGTCGAACCGGGCGACCTCACCCGTCCCGGCGAGTCGGTCCTGGCCGACACCGGCCGGCAGACCATCGCCCCGGGGATGGAGCTGACGACGTTCTCCCGGCTCGAGGACGGCGGCTGGAACGCCGGCAGCATCCTCGAGGTCGACCTCGACTCGGGCGTCACGCTGGACTACCAGTACTCCGGCGAGGTGACGAAGACCGCCACCGTCCGGTCGCTGGCCGAGGCGAGCGGCGCGACCGCCGCGATCAACGGCGACTTCTACGACATCAACAACTCCAACGCGCCGCTCGGCGCCGGGGTGAGCCGCGACGAGGGCGTGGTCACCGGGCCGACCGCCGGCCACGAGAACGCGCTCGCCGTGTCCAGCAGCGGCGCCGCCGCGCTCGCCCAGGTCTTCCTCGAGGGCACCGCGGTCACCGGCGACGGCGTCAACCTGCGGCTGGCGGGCGTGAACACGTTCGGCCTGCCGGCGAACGGCATCGGCGTCTTCACGTCGCAGTGGGGCAGCTACACCCGCGCGAACACGGTCGGCTCCGCCACGAGCCGCGCCGAGGCCACGGTCGTCGACGGCGTCGTCACGGCGGTCGGCACCACGCTGGGCGCCGGCCCGATCGCTCCGGACACCGTCGTTCTGGTCGGCCGCGACGCCGGCGCCACATCCCTGCTCGCGCTGGAGCCGGGCGACACCGTCGACGTCTCCTACGCTCCGCGCTCGAACCTCGAGGACGTGGTGGTCGCGGTCGGCGGTAACCACCTGCTGGTCGAGGACGGCGTACAGCGGAGCTTCAACGACACCGAACCGGCCGCACGGACGGCCATCGGGCTGTCCGAGGACGGCCGCACCATGTATCTGGTGTCGCTGGACGGCAAGCAGGCCCACTCGCGCGGCATGACGCTCGGCGAGTTCGCCGAGCTGATGTCCGACCTCGGCGCCTACGACGCGCTGAACATCGACGGCGGCGGCTCGTCCACGCTCGTGGTCCGCGACCCCGGCACCGACGACCGCACCGTCGTCAACACCCCGTCCGACGGCAGTGAGCGGTCGGTCGCCAACGGCCTGGCGCTGTTCGCGGCCCAGGGCACCGGCGAGCTGGACGGCTTCCGCGTCCTGGCCGGCGACGCCGAGAACACCGACCGCGTCTTCCCCGGCCTCACCCGCACCGTCGAGGCGCTCGGCCACGACGAGACGTTCGCGCCGGTCGACGGACGGCCGCGGTGGTCGACGTCGGACCGCAGGGTCGCGTCGGTGCTGCGCGGCGCCACCCCGGACAGCGCGGTCGTCACCGGCCTCCGTCCGGGCGACGCGGACGTGCTCGCCGACCTGCGGGGCGCGACGGGCGCACTCGGCATCACGGTGCTGGGCGAGCTGCGGCGGCTCGAGCCGACCGCCACGCTGCTCCCGCTGGCCGGCGCCGACAGCACCGGCAGTCTGGCGCTCACCGGGTACGACGTCGACGGCTACCGCGCGCCGATCGAGCCCGCCGACGTCACCGTCACCGGTGGCGAGGGCGTCGTCGAGCTGGTGCCGCAGGGCGACGGCTTCAGCGTGCGGCCGGTGGTCGAGACCGGCTCGGCGCTGGTCACGCTCGAGGCCGCCGGCGTCGAGACCAGTGTCGCCGTCACCGTCGGCCTGACCGAGGTCCCGGTCGCGACGTTCGGCGACGCCGCCGGCTGGACGGTCAGCTTCGCCCGAGCCACCGGCGCCATCGCCCCCACGGAGGGTCCGGACGGCCGCGACGGTGTCCGGCTCACGTACGACTTCACCGGGCCGAACACCCGCGCCGCGTACGCGGCTCCTCCGGCGCAGTTCGCCCTGCCCGGGCAGCCGCAGAACATCAAGGCGTGGGTGAAGGGCGACGGCCAGGGCACCTGGATCCGGATGCGCGTCTACGACCCCAACGGCACCCTGCTCACGCTGAACGGCGGCTACACGACGTTCACCGGCTGGCAGCAGCTCAGCTTCCCGGTCCCGGCGGGAACGGCGTACCCGCTGCGGTTCCGCGACGTCTACGCCGTCGAGGCCTCCGGCGCGCGCAGCTACACCGGCGAGACGTCGTTCAGCGACATCACCGTCGAGATCGCGCCCGAGGTCGAGCTGCCGGCCACCGAGCGGTTCGCCGATCCGGTCATCGTCACCAACGGCAGCGCCGACGACGCCGGCCAGCGCATCGCCGTCATGAGCGACTCCCAGTTCGTCGGGCGCGACCCTGACAGCGACATCGTCGCGGCCGCCCGCCGCACGCTCCGCGAGATCGTCGCCGAGGACCCGGACGCGCTGGTCATCAACGGTGACCTGGTCGACGAGGCGGCGCCGATCGACTTCGACCTCGCTCGCCGGGTGCTGGACGAGGAACTGGCCGGCGTCGGCTTCCCCTGGTACTACGTGCCCGGCAACCACGAGGTGCAGGGCGGCCCGATCGCCAACTTCATCGACGAGTTCGGCGCCACCCAGCACACCGTCGATCTGCCCACCGCCGACGGCAGCACCCGGATCATCACGCTGAACTCCGCGTTCGGCACGTTGCGCGGTGGCGGGTTCGATCAGCTGGCGGAGTTGCGCGACGCGCTGGACGAGGCCGCCGCGGACGACGACGTGACCGGTGTGCTGGTCTTCGCCCACCACCCGCCGAACGACCCGCTGCCGACGGCGAACAGCCAGCTCGCCGACCGCCGTGAGGCCGCCATGCTGGAGACCTGGCTGGCCGGCTTCGAGGCGGACAGCGGCAAGTCCGCGGCGTTCGTCGGCGCCCACGTGGGCGTGTTCGACGCCGGTTCGGTCGACGGCGTGCCGTTCATCGTCAACGGCAACTCCGGCAAGGGCCCGTCCTCGACCCCGGACAACGGCGGCTTCACCGGCTGGACGCTGCTCGGCCTGGACCCGGCCGAGGGCGAGGGCAACGACGACGACTGGCTGCGGGCCGAGGTCCGGGCCCGGGTCGACGCGATCGCGCTGCAGGCGCCGGCGTCGCTGGCCGCGGGCACGACCGGCGAGGTGTCGGCGGCGGTCGAGCAGGACGGTGCGCGGACCGTGCCGGTCCAGTGGCCGGTGTCGGCGCAGTGGGGCGGCACCGGCGTCCACGTCGGCCCGGCCGACGAGGCGCCGCGCTGGGCCGTCGTCGCCGTCGACCCGGCGGCGGGCACGATCCAGGGGCTGCGGTCCGGCGGCGCCACCGTCACGGTGACGGTGAACGGCGTCACCGCGAGCCAGGCCGTGACGGTCGGCTGATCAGCTCAGGAGGTGGCGGCCGGTGCCGCGGCGGTCGTCCAGCTGCCGCCACCGGTCGCCGTACACGATCTCGCGGATGCCGGGGGAGTCGAGGAAGTCGTGCGGGAACCCGCGCGGCACCCGGCTCAGCTCGTCCAGCCGGGCCAGCGCCTCCTCCGGCAGCCGTACACCGGGCGCGCCCAGGCTGTCCGTCAGCTGCGCCTCCGACGTCGCGCCGACGATCGGGACGACGTCGCCCGGCCGTGACAGCAGCCAGGCGATCGCGACCCGCGCGGGCGTCCAGCCGCCGTCGCGGGCTATCTCGACGACGGCGCGGACCACGGCGTCGGCGTTGTGGTCGTCGCGGTTGTCCCAGTCGTGGGTGTCCAACCGGCCGCTGCCGCCGTCGAGGTACTTGCCGGTGAGCCGGCCCGCAGCCATCGGCGCCCACGCGAGCACGCTCAGGCCCAGCGACTCCGCCATCGGGACGAACTCCCGCTCGACGGTGCGCTCCAGCAGGTTGTAGCGGACCTGCACCCCGGCGAACGGTGACCAGCCGCGCAGCTCGGCCAGTGTCACGCCCTGCGCGACCTCCCACGCCGGCCAGTCCGACGCGCCGACGTAGAGCACCTTGCCGGCCCGCACCAGGTCGTCCAGCGCCCGCATCACCTCCGGGACCGGGGTGAACACGTCGCGGGCGTGCACCCACAGCACGTCGATGCGGTCGGTCCGCAGCCGGCGCAGGCTCGCCTCCACCGACTGCACGAGGTTCTTGCGGTGGTTGCCTGCGGCGTTCGGGTCGCCCGGGCGGGTGAGCGAGTTGTACTTCGTCGCGAGCACGAACTCGTCACGGCGTCCGGTCAGCAGCTCACCGAGGATCGACTCGGACGAACCGTCGGTGTAGTTGTTCGCCGTGTCGACGAGGTTCCCGCCGGCGGCCGCGTAGGTGTCGAGGATCTTGCGGCAGGTGCCGGCCGGGGCACCCCAGCCCCAGTCGTCGCCGAAGGTCATGGTGCCGAGGGCGAGTTCACTGACCCGCAGGCCGGTCGGTCCGAGCAGTCGATAGCGCATGCGCCGGACGCTAGGAGTTCGAGCGTGCTGCAGGTCAAGGCGCCGGCATCGACCCTCTCGGTGTGGCTGCGGGCGAGCGCGGATAGGCTGCCCTCGAATCGCGGCCGACACAAGGGATGGATTCGCGTGGACCTGATGGAGTACCAGGCGAAGGAGCTCTTCGCCAAGCACGAGGTCCCGGTACTGCCGGGGTCCGTGGTCGAGACGGCCGACGACGCGCGTGCCGCGGCGGCCGAGATCGGCGGCCAGGTGGTCGTCAAGGCGCAGGTGAAGACGGGCGGCCGTGGCAAGGCCGGCGGCGTCAAGCTGGCCGAGACCCCCGACGAGGCCGCCGAGAAGGCCGGGGCGATCCTCGGCATGGACATCAAGGGCCACACGGTCCACCGGGTGCTCGTCACCCAGGCCAGCGACATCGACGCGGAGTACTACGTCTCCTACCTGCTCGACCGCGCCAACCGCACCTTCCTGGCCATGGCCAGCGTCGAGGGCGGCATGGAGATCGAGCAGCTGGCGGTCGAGCGGCCCGAGGCGCTGGCGCGCATCCCGGTCGACGCCATCGCCGGCGTCGACGCCGCGAAGGCGGCCGAGATCGCCGACGCCGCCGGATTCGGTCCCGACGTCCGCGACCAGGTCATCGCCATCCTGCAGCAGCTCTGGACCGTGTTCACCAGCGAGGACGCCACGCTTGTCGAGGTCAACCCGCTGGTGAAGACGCCCGACGGCAAGGTCGTCGCGCTCGACGGCAAGGTCAGCCTCGACGAGAACGCGGAGTTCCGGCACGAGGAGCACGCGCAGTTCGAGGACAAGGCCGCCGCCGACCCGCTCGAGGCGCGCGCCAAGGAGAAGAACCTCAACTACGTCAAGCTGTCCGGCGAGGTCGGCATCATCGGCAACGGCGCCGGCCTGGTCATGTCGACGCTCGACGTCGTCGCCTACGCGGGCCTTGAACTGGATCAGGGGTCGGGTCCGATTCGTCCGGCCAACTTCCTCGACATCGGCGGCGGCGCGTCGGCGGAGGTCATGGCCAACGGCCTGGAGATCATCCTGTCCGACCCCGAGGTCAAGAGCGTCTTCGTCAACGTCTTCGGTGGCATCACCGCCTGCGACGCCGTCGCCAACGGCATCGTGCACGCGTTCGATCTGCTCGAGAGCCGTGGCGACGAGGTCACCAAGCCGCTGGTCGTCCGCCTCGACGGCAACAACGCCGTCGAGGGCCGGCGCATCCTGTCGGAGTTCGCGGCCAAGGCGCCCGAGGGCCTCATCGAGCAGGTCGACACCATGGACGGCGCCGCGCGACGCGCGGCCGAGCTCGCGGCAGCGAAGTAGGGGCGACGAGAGTCATGGCAATCTTCCTCGACGAGAACAGCAGGATCATCGTCCAGGGCATCACCGGCGCTGAGGGCACCAAGCACACGCAGCGGATGCTCAAGGCCGGCGCGAAGATCGTCGGCGGCGTCAACGCCCGCAAGGCCGGCCAGGAGCTCGACTTCACCGAGTTCAGCCCTGACGCCGTGCTCACCGTCTTCGGCACCGTCGCCGAGGCCATGGACAAGACCGGCGCCAACGTGTCGGTCGCGTTCGTCCCGCCGAAGTTCACCAAGGACGCCGTCGTTGAAGCGGTAGATGCGGGCGTCGGCCTATTGGTCGTCATCACCGAGGGCATCCCGGTGCACGACACCGCGGAGTTCTGGGCCTACGCGCAGTCGAAGGGCAACAAGACCCGCGTCGTCGGACCGAACTGCCCCGGCGTCATCAGCCCCGGCAAGTCCAACGCCGGCATCATCCCGGCCGACATCACCGGCGCCGGCCCGATCGGCCTGGTCAGCAAGTCCGGCACGCTGACCTACCAGATGATGTACGAGCTGCGTGACATCGGCTTCTCCACGGCCGTCGGCATCGGCGGCGACCCGGTCATCGGCACCACGCACATCGACACGCTCGAGGCGTTCGAGGCCGACCCGGAGACCAAGGCGATCGTCATGATCGGCGAGATCGGCGGCGACGCCGAGGAGCGGGCCGCGGCCTACATCAAGGAGCACGTCACGAAGCCGGTCGTCGGCTACGTCGCCGGCTTCACGGCGCCCGAGGGCAAGACCATGGGCCACGCCGGCGCCATCGTGTCCGGCTCGTCCGGCACGGCGCAGGCGAAGAAGGAGGCCCTCGAGGCCGCCGGTGTCGCCGTCGGCAAGACCCCGAGCGAGACCGCGCGGCTCATGCGGGAGATCTACGAGAAGCTCTGAGACCATCAGGGATCGGGAGAAACTCGGCCGGGCCGCCTTCGGGTGGCCCGGCCGATCTCTGCCCGCGGAGCGAGGGCACGTGAGCGTGTTCGCCGCCGAGCTGCGGCGGCTGTTCGACAGCGCTGTGACCACCCCCGGCCGCTACCGCATCGTCTTCGGCGACGGCTACGGCTCGGTCCAGAACGAGTATCTCGTCGCCGAGCACACGATCCACTCGTTCGTGGCCGGCTACGTGCCGGGTGCGAAGGAGCTCGCGTTCGTCCCGTCCACATCGATGACGGCGTGCCGAGGGCGGGGGAGCCGCTCTGCGTGACCCCGTCCAACCTGAGGTCGGCGAGGAAGGACCGGCAGCGCCGCTACGTCGTCTCCACGACCGACGCCGCCAAGGTGCGGTTCACGGCGCCGACCCACGGTACCAACCAAGTTGATCTTGGAGTTGTTCGGCCATCTATCGGACAAACCGGACCGTAACGCCGAACAACTCCAAGATCAACGTCCTGGGGTGGGTGGGGCGTAGGCGGCGAGGAAGACCCGCACGCCCTCGTCGGCGTAGCGCTCGATCTCCGCGGCCGGCGGCGGGGTGTCGTCGCCGGTGAGCATGGCGTGGTTCAGCGGGACCGACATCACCAGCCAGTTGAAGTGAGCGGCCGCGAGGCCGGGATCGTCGGCGGCGAGCAGGCCGCGTTCGGTGAGCCCGCGGAACGCCGCCGCGAGGCCGGCCATCGTGCGCGCCGGCCCGCGCTCGGCGAACAGCCGGCCCAGCTCGGGGAAGCGGCCGGCTTCGCCGATGACCAGCCGCCGCAGTCGCAGCAGTTGCGGCCGCATGACCATGGACAGCTGCCGGCGGGCGAGGTCGCGCAGGTCGGCGGCGACGTCGCCGGTGTCGCGCAGGCTCGTGACCTCGGCGTGCACCGGTTCGGCCGCCTCGTCGACGGTGTGCGTGACGATCGCGGTGAACAGTGCCTGCTTGTCGGAGAAGTGCTTGTAGACGGTCGGCTTGGAGACGGCCGCCCGTGCGGCGATCTGGTCGATGCTGGTGCCGGCGTAGCCCTGGGCCAGGAAGACCTCGGTGGCGGCCTCGATGATGTCGCGGTGCTTGCGGGCGGACCGGCCCTCGCTCTTGACCACGGGTTCGCTCATGTGCCTAGACTTTACTACACCGTTTAGTTCATTTCTATGCCGGGGAGGCAACTCATGGGCAAGATCGTCGTCATCGAGAACGTCACCCTCGACGGAGTGATGCAGGCTCCCGCCGCGCCCGACGAGGACACCCGCGGCGGCTTCCGGCACGGCGGCTGGGGCGCGCCCTACTCCGACGAGGTGGCCATGCGGGAGATGGGGGAGGGCATGGCGAAGGGTGGGCCGCTGCTGTTCGGCCGGGTCACGTACCAGCAGTTCGAGGGCTTCTGGCCGAAGCAGACCGACGGCAACCCGTTCACGCCGGTGCTGAACGCCGCCACCAAGTACGTCGTGTCGACCACGCTGACCGAGCCGCTGAGCTGGGAGAACTCCGTCCTCATCGGCGAGGGCGAGCTGGCCGCCGTCAAGGAGCGCGAACCGGGCGACATCGGCGTTCTGGGCAGCGGCGAGCTGGTGCGGACGCTGCTGCGGCTCGATCTCGTCGACCAGTTCGTGCTGTCGATCCACCCGCTGGTGCTCGGCGAGGGCGCCCGGTTGTTCGGCGACGGCGCGCGGCTGGCGGCGTTCGAGCTGGTGAAGTCGGTTCCGACCACGACCGGCGTGATCATCGCGACGTACGACCGGGTCAGGTGACGGCGGCGCGGGCGACGTTCTCCGGGCGGCGGTGCTCGTCGCCGGCCAGGACGGCGGCCATGTGCTCGACCGCGTCGTACACGTCGGTGAACCGGGTGTAGAGCGGCGCGACGCCGAACCGGGCGAGGTCGGGCTCGCGGAAGTCGCCGACGACGCGGCGGGCGATCAGCGCCTGCACGAACCCGTACGCCCCGGGCAGCCGCAGGCACAGCTGCGAGCCGCGGGCGTCGTGCTCGCGTGGCACCTCGGCCTCGACGCCGTGCCCGGCCAGCCGCTCGTCGGCCAGCGCCAGGAACAGGTCGGTCAGGGCCAGCGACTTGCGCCGCAGGTCGGCCATGGCGACGCCGCCGAACGCGTCCAGAGCGGCGTCGAGGACCGCCGTCCCGATGACCGGCGTCGTGCCGCTGAGCAGCCGCCGGATGCCGTCGGCCGGCCGGTAGCCGCGTTCCAGCGCGAACGGCGTCGCGTGCCCGAACCAGCCGGTGATCGGCTGCTCGACGCTGCCGAGCCAGCGCGGCGCGACGTAGCCGAACGCGGGCGAGCCGGGCCCGCCGTTGAGGTACTTGTAGCCGCAGCCGACGGCGAGGTCGGCGCCCCAGCCGGCGAGGTCGACGGCGACGGCGCCGGCCGAATGGCACAGATCCCACAGCACGACGGCGCCGGCGTCGTGCACGGCCCGGGTGACGGCGGCGCCGTCGTGCATGCGTCCGAGCCGGTAGTCGACGTGGCACAGCGAGACCACGGCGACGTCGTCGTCCAGGACGTCCTCCAGCGGCTGATCCGCGGCGGACCACCACCGCACCGTCAGTCCGAGCAGGCGCGCGACGCCGTCGATGACGTAGGAGTCGGTGGGGAAGTTGCCCGGCTCGGTGACGACGACCCGCCGATCCGGCCGCAGCCGCGCGCCCGCCACGAGCAGCTTGAACAGCTGCACGCTGGTGGAGTCGCCGACGGTGACGGTGCCCGGCTCGGCGCCCAGCAGCGGCTCGAGCTTCGCTCCGACACTCGCCGGCAGGTCGTACCAGCCGTGCGTGTTCCACGACGTGATGAGGTCGTCGCGCCACTCGCTGCCGACCAGCCGGCCGACCCGGTCCGCGACGCCGCGCGGCAGCGGGCCGAGCGAGTTGCCGTCCAGATAGATCAGCCCGTCCGGCAGCTCGAACCGGTCGCGCAGGTGGGCCAGCGGGTCGTTGCGGTCCAGGGCCTCGGCGTCGGTGCGCTCCATGACCGGCAGCGTACGACGCCCTCAGCCCACCGCCCGCTCCATCGCGGAGGCGAGCAGGCCGGTCGCG
This sequence comes from Jiangella endophytica, assembly GCF_003427025.1. GTDB lineage: Bacteria > Actinomycetota > Actinomycetes > Jiangellales > Jiangellaceae > Jiangella > Jiangella endophytica. The sequence goes on along the minus strand of NZ_QVAI01000014.1, from coordinate 23,562 downwards.
ACGCCGGGCCAGTCGCCGCCGGACGGGTCGTCCATCGAGCCGAACGCGACCGCGACGACGATGTTGCCGACGCGGGCGACCCCGATGCCGGCGAACGATGACGACGAGCCGGGGTTGTCCGCGGTCGGGGTGCTCTCGACGGTCCAGACGACGGCGTCGTCGGCGCCTTCCACGTCGACGGCGACCGGCTCGCCCACCGTCTGCTCCCGGTCCTCGCCCGGATCGCCGCAGTCGGTCAGGGTGGTGTGCGCGGTGACCATGCGGATCGCCGAGGCGGCGTCCGGCATCAGCCCCACCCACTCGAAGAGCGAGGCGTCGAGCTCGTGGTTGTAGCCGTGTGCGGGGACGGTGATGGCGCCGTAGTCCATCGGGTCCTGCAGACACGGCGCCACGGCGAGGTCGACGTCCATCTCCGGCTGGCGGACGAAGCCGGTGGCGCTCCCGATCTCGGCGACGTCCTCCTCGGTGAGGAACGGATCGTCGGCGAGTTGGAGCAGCTCTTCGGCCGGGGTGGTCGGATCGCCGGTCGGCGCCTCCTCCGTGGGGGCCGCCGGCGGGGCGGCCGGCCCGCTCGACCCGTCCGTGGAATCGGTCACGGTCAGTTCCTCGGTGTGCGCGTCGTCGCTGACACAGGCGTCGCCGAACAGCACGTCGCACATCCGCGCCGCCGCCGCCTCGGGCGTGGCGGTGTCCAGTTCGCCGCCGGCGGTGTCGGCAGCCGGCTCGACGCGGACCGTGACGCTGACGACGTCGCGGCTGCGCACGATCGCGATGGTGACGGCGTCGGCCTGCTGGTCGGCCGGGTCGGCGTAGTACCGGACGATCCAGCCCTCGTCGCCGACGCCGACGAAACTGAGGGTGTCGGTGGTCGCGGGTCCTTCGGCGGCGCCGCGTTCGGGCAGGCAGCTGAGGAGATCGTCGCGCAGCCCGGTGGCCTCGCTCCCGGGACCGAGCCGCACGAGGTCCTGGCGGATCGTCGTCGTGCCGGCGGTGAGCGCCGTCTCGGCGTGCTCCTGGAGCGAGCTCATCGTGTCGAGGTTGCCGGCCGGGTCGCAGGCGACCTCGGGGCCGGGCTGGTCGCCTGTCGCCCAGGTCCCGGAGTCGCCGGCGACGTCCTCGGGTGTGAGCAGCGCGGCGCTCAGCTCGAGCGCCGTCGTCGTCGGGCCTGGCGCCATCGTCGACAGGCTGGCCGGCGGCGCCGGTTCCGGCGTCGTCGTCAACTCGGACGGGCTGAGCACGAGCACGCCGGCCGCGACCGCCGCCACACCGGCCAGCACGCCGCCGGTCACCTGGTGCCGGCTCCGCCGGGTGCCCCGTCGACGCGCGGCCGACGGGCCGTCCAGCGAGACGCCGTCGAGGTCGGCCGAGAGGCCCGCGAGCCGGCGTTCGAGATCGTCGTCGAACCGATCGGTCACGACGCTTCACCTCCCGCCTGGAGTCCGGCGGTGTCGCCGGTGTCGGTGAGCAGCTCCGCCAGCGCCGCCCGCCCCCGCGACAGGCGCGCCTTGATGGTGCCGCTCGGCGAACCGGTCTCGGCGGCGATGTCGTCGACGCTCATCCCGACCAGGTGGTGCAGGACGATCGCCTGCCGCTGGCTCTCCGGGATCTGCTTGAGCGCCGTGACCAGCGCGACGTGATCGGGGTCCGGCGCCGGCGTGTGGTCCGGCACACCGTGCTTGACCAGCGCCGTGACGCCGTTCTTCGCCTTGCGCCAGCGGCTGGCGGCGATGCGCCAGGCGACGGTGCGGATCCACGCCTCCGGGCTGCTGGCCTGGCTGACCGTCTTCCACCGCTGCCAGGCCCGGGCGTACGCCTCCTGGGTGCACTCCTGCGCGTCGGCGAGGTTGCCGGTCATGGCGTACATCTGGTGCAGCACCCGGCGGTGGGTGGCGTTGTAGAACTCGTCGAAGTCGGTGGTGTCGGCGGCCATCGTCGTCACCCGCCGATCCGCTGCGCGGCGAGGTCGAGCAGCTGCCGCACCTGGTCGGCGCCGACGTCCTCGAGATCGACCAGGTACACGATGACGGTGACGACGTCGTCGCGCACGGCCGCGCCGTAGACGAACGCGAGGCCGGGGCTCTCCATCCGCCAGGTGGTGCCTTCGTAGCCGTCGCCGTCGCCGTCGCCGTCGCCGGCGACGGTGCCGGTGTTGGTGATGACGTCACCCTCCTGGGTGAACTGGTCGGCCTCGGCCACCAGCGCCTCGTAGTGCGCGCGGGCGGTCTCGGCGTCGGGGAAGTGTGCGCGCAGCTGGTTGAGCTGCGGGCCGCCGACCTCCAGCGGATCGACGTAGAACCGCTGCTCGAGCGACTCGGCGCCGTCGGCGAACGGGTCGCGCGGCAGGCCGACGTACTCGTAGGTGTCCACACCGAACTCGGAGGAGTCGTCGACCACCTCGCTGCCCTCGGTGAGGCTGGTGAGTCCGGCCTCGGCGAGGTCGTCGGCGGTCAGCCAGCCCGGCAGGTCGCTCGCCGGCTCCGGGTAGAGCCGCTCGCGCTCCGGATCCGACGGGCACTCGACCTCCGCGACGGCGCACAGCCGGCTGATCACCTCGACCGCGTCGTCCGGCTGCGGTACGCCGTTGTAGTCCTGGCCCGCGCCGCCCCGGACGACGATCTCGACGAAGCCGTCGGCGCGGGTCAGGGTCGCCTCCACGTAGGTCTGGGTCTCCTCGGTCCTCGGCGGGCCCTGCCAGGCCAGCAGGTAGGTCTCGTCGCCCACGCCGCTCACCTGCCAGACCTGGATGAGAGCGTGGTCGCCACCCTCCGCGCACGCGGTGATGTCGTCGCGCAGGTCCGCGAGCCGGGCCTCGGCATCGGCGCCGGCCGGCTCCACGATGTGTTCGACCCGGTAGTAGTCCTCGACCTGGAACGCCACCGCCTCGGCACCGTCACCGGCCGCCGGCATGCAGGGCAGCCAGCTGCCACCCGCTGGGACCTCGACCCAGTCGGACGGCGACTCCTGGCCGCGGATCAGGTACTCGAGGTCGATCAGCGTGCCCGGCGGGACGGCCAGCGAGCTCGTCCCGTCGTCGCCGTTCCCGCCGTTGCCGGTCGGGTCCGGGCTGGGCTCGACCGGCGGCGTGGACGGCGACGGAGACGGAGACGGTGTCGATGTCGTCGGTGTGGTCGTCGCGGTGGGCGAGTCTGACGGCGGGCCGGCCGGGTTCGGGGACGCCACGAAATCGGGCGGGCTGACCGCGAACACGCCCAGGGCGACCGCCGCGACGCTCGCCAGCACCCCGCCGGTGACCTGGTGCCGGGTCCGCTGTGCGGCGCGTCGCCGGGCGGCCGCCGGACCGGGCAGCGAGATGCCCGCAAGGTCCGAATCGAGCGACGACAAGCGCCGGGAAAGGCTGTCGTCGTGGCTGTCAGACACGGTGGCCTCCGGTGAGAGCGGCGATATCGCAGGGAAGAATGCGAGCCAGGGTGGCATGAGCCTTCGCGAGACGGTTCTCGACCGTCGCGGCGGACGTTCCGGTCTCGGCCGCGATGTCGGCGACCGACGCGCCGGCGAGGTACCGGACGACGATCGCGTAGCGCTGTTTCTCCGGCAGCCGCCGCAGCGCCTCGACGACGTCCGCGGACCCGGTGCCGGACGGGGTCGCGCGTCGTCGCGTGCCGCCGCGCCGCCGTCCGGACGCCAGTCGCCACGCGGTACCGCGGACCCAGGCGTCCGGGCTGGTGGCGGCACTCACGGCGGGCCAGTGCCGCCAGGCCCGCGCGTACGCCTCCTGGGTGCAGTCGCGGGCCAGGCCGAGGTCACCGGTCAGGGCATAGAGCTGATGCAGCACGTGGCGGCTCGTGGCGTCGTAGAACGCGTCGAAGTCCGCGGGTTCGCGCATACCGATACCTCCCTGTGCCCGTCGCTGTCCGCTTACACCCAGGAGGACCCGTGAGTGCGCCCTACGGTTGCACGACTTATTCGGCGATCGGGCGCGTTTCCTCGTATTCCGCGCGAGGAAAAGGCAGCTGATCAGGGCATGTACGGCGTGGTGCCGCCGATTCGCGTGCCTTTTCCGGTGACGATGGAGACGTGGCCGACCTGCTGACCCGACCGCTGCTCCGGCGCGACGAGCCGGCGTGGGGATCACGGGTCCCGTGGCTGGCGGCGATCGTGGCGACGGCCTGGGCGCTGCTGGCCGGGTTCGCGCTGTGCGTCCTGCCGGGGGTGGCGGTGTGGATCGCCGAGGGCGCGGTCGGCCCGCTCGGCGATCCGCTGCGGTTCGCCTCCCGGGTCTGGCTGACGGCGCACCGTGCCGGCCTCGAGGTCGGCGACGGGTCGTTCACGCTCGCCCCGCTCGGCCTCACGCTCCTGTTCGTGCTGCTGCTGCACCGGTCCGCCCGGTGGGCGGCGCACTCGGCCGGGGTCGCGACGACGCGCGGCGCGGTCGCCGTCGTCGTGCCGGCCGTGGTCACCTACGTCGTCGGCGCCGCGATCATCGCGGGGTTCTCGACGACGCCCGGCGTCGCCGGCGACCCGATCGAGGCGGTGCTCTGGGCGGCGCTGTGGTCCGCCGCCGCGGTGACGGCCGGGGTGGCGCACGAATCGGGGCTGCTGGCCGACTGGTGGTGGCGGGTGCCACCTCTGATGCGCGCGGCACTGGCCGGCGCGGGCGTGGCGGTGGCGGGGCTGGTCGGAGTGGGCGCAGTGCTGATGGGGGTCAGCCTCGTCGCCCACACCGGCCGCATCGGGGACCTCGCCACCGCCCTGGACGCCGGCCCGCTGGGCGCGACGTTGCTGATCGTGGGCAGCGCGCTGCTGGTGCCGAACCTGGTGGTGTGGTCCGCGGCGTTCGCGCTCGGACCCGGCTTCGCGGTCGGGACGGCCACCTCGGTGGCGCCCGACGGGGTCACGCTCGGCCTGGTGCCGGCCGTTCCGGTACTCGGCGCACTGCCGTCGGAGCTGCCCGGCTCCCTCACCTGGCTCGTGGTCGCCGGTCCGGTGCTGGCCGGCCTGCTCGCCGGGTTGTTGGTACACCGGCGGCTCGGCCCGGTCCCGGTGCCGGGCGACGACGAGGACACCGGCGTGCGGCTGGGGTCCGCGCTCGGCGTGACGGTGGGCGCCGCGGCGATCGCGGGCATCGCGATGGCCGTCCTGGCGCTGCTGTCCGGCGGGTCGGCCGGCGCGGAGCGGCTGAGCGTCCTCGGCCCGGTGCCGTGGGAGGTCGCGGCGGCGACGTTCGGGCTGGTCTCGGTGCCCGCAGCGGTCGCCGTCCTGGTCCTGCGGTTCCGCCGGGGCCCGGCCGACCCCGATGCCGACCTCGACGCCGACCCCGACGCCGACCCCGACGACGGCGACGACGTGAACCTGGACGAGGCGACGGACGAGCCGGACGACGCCGGCACCGACGCCGAACCGGTGGACGCCGCCCCGTCCGCCGAGGCCGTCGCGGACCCGGCTGCCGCCGGCGACGACCCCTCGCCACCCCCTCCGCCACCCACCGGACGTTGATCTTGGAGTTGTTCGGCCATCCATCGGGCGAATCGGTCCGTAGTGGCCGAACAACTCCAAGATCAACATGGCTGGGGGTGGGGCTTGGGGCGGGCGGGCCGCGGGCCGACGGTATTGTCGCCGGGTGACCTGCCGGATCGTGGTGCTGGTGTCGGGTACCGGCAGCAACCTCGCCGCCCTGCTCGACGCCTGTGCCGACCCTTCCTACGGTGCGACGGTGGTGGCCGTCGGCGCCGACCGTGACGGCATCCGCGCGCTCGACCTCGCCGCCGACGCCGGCGTGCCGACGTTCGTCGAACGGGTGAAGGACCACCCGGAGCGGGCCGACTGGGACCGCGCGCTGGCCGAACGGACCGCCGAGCACACGCCCGGCCTCGTCGTCTCGGCGGGCTTCCTCAAGCTGGTCGGTCCGGCGTTCCTGAGCCGGTTCGGCGACCGCTACCTCAACACGCACAATGCGCTGCTGCCGTCGTTCCCGGGCATCCACGGCCCCCGCGACGCGCTCGCCTACGGCGTCAAGGTCACCGGCGCCACCCTGTTCTTCGTCGACGCGGGCGTCGACACCGGCCCGATCGTCGCGCAGGTCACCGTCCCGGTGCACGACGACGACACCGAGGACACGCTCACCGAGCGGATCAAGGTCGCCGAGCGCGCCCAGCTGGTCGACTACATCGGCCGGTTGGCCCGCGAGGGCTGGACCATCAACGAGAGAAAGGTCACCATCCCGTGAGCGAGGCTCGTACGCCGATCCGGCGCGCGCTCATCAGCGTCTACGACAAGACGGGGCTGGCGGAGCTGGCCCGCGGCCTGCACACGGCCGGCGTCGCGATCGTCTCGACGGGGTCGACGGCGGCCCGCATCGCCGCCGCCGGGGTGCCGGTGACCGCGGTCGAGGAGCTCACCGGGTTCCCGGAGTGCCTCGACGGCCGGGTGAAGACGCTGCACCCGAACGTGCACGCCGGCCTGCTCGCCGACGTCCGTCTCGAGAGCCACCGCACGCAGCTCGAGGAGCTCGGCATCGAGCCGTTCCAGCTGCTGGTCAGCAACCTTTACCCGTTCGCGCAGACCGTCGCCTCCGGCGCGGGCCCGGACGACGTGATCGAGCAGATCGACATCGGCGGGCCGTCCATGGTCCGCGGCGCTGCGAAGAACCACGCCAACGTCGCCGTCGTCGTCGACCCCGCTCGCTACGGCGAGGTGCTGGCCGCCGTCGAGGCCGGCGGGTTCACGCTGGGCGAGCGGCAGCGGCTGGCGCTGCAGGCGTTCACCCACACCGCGACGTACGACGTGCACGTGGCGTCCTGGCTGGGCAGCGTCGTCGCGCCGCCGGCCGACGGCACCGTCTTCCCCGAGTGGATCGGCGGCACCTGGGAGCGCAGCGCCGTGCTGCGCTACGGCGAGAACCCGCACCAGGCCGCGGCGCTCTACCGCAGCGGCTTCGGCGCGCCCGGGCTGGCCGGCGCGGAGCAGCTGCACGGCAAGGAGATGTCGTACAACAACTACGTCGACGCCGACGCCGCGTGGCGTTCGGCACACGACTTCGCCGAACCGGCGGTCGCGATCATCAAGCACGCGAACCCGTGCGGCATCGCCGTCGGCGCCGACATCGCCGACGCACACCGCAAGGCCAACGCGACCGACCCGGTGTCGGCGTACGGCGGCGTCATCGCCGCGAACCGCCCGATCACGGCCGAGGCGGCGGAGCTGATCGCGACCATCTTCACCGAGGTCGTCGTCGCGCCCGACTTCGAGCCCGGCGCCCTGGACCTGCTGACGCAGAAGAAGAACGTGCGGCTGCTGCGCGTCGCCGCGGCCGACCCCGCGCCGGTCGAGACCCGGGCGATCTCCGGCGGTCTGCTCATGCAGCAGGCCGACCGCGTCGACGCACCGGGCGACGACTCCGCCACCTGGACGCTGGCCGCCGGTGAGCCCGTCGACGACGCGACCCTGGCCGATCTCGCGTTCGCCTGGCGCGCCGTGCGCTCAGTGAAGAGCAACGCGATCCTGCTGGCCAGCGGCGGCGCCGCGGTCGGCGTCGGCATGGGCCAGGTGAACCGGGTCGACTCCGCGCGGCTCGCGGTGACCCGTGCCGGCGAGCGCGCCGCCGGCTCCGTCGGCGCCTCCGACGCGTTCTTCCCGTTCCCCGACGGCCTGCAGGTGCTGGCCGAGGCCGGGGTGCGCGCCGTCGTCCAGCCGGGCGGCTCGGTGCGCGACGAGGAGGTCGTGGCCGCCGCCCGCGAGGCCGGCGTGACCATGTACTTCACCGGCACGCGGCACTTCTTCCACTGATGGCGCCCGCCGATCAGGTCGTCGCCGCCGCCGACCACGAGATCCCGGCTCGCCCGGCGATCCAGGTCGTCCCCGGCGACGTGGTCGAGGTGGGCGAGCGCGACACGACCTGGCCGGCGTTCGTGTTCGTCACGACGGCGTCCGGGTCCGGGTGGGTGCCGGAGCGGTTGCTGAGCGACGACCGGCCGAGGGCGACCGTGGTGCACGGCTACGACACCCAGGAGCTGCCGGTCGCGGCCGGCGAGGAGCTGACCGTGACCCAGGACGACCCCGGGTCGGCGTGGAGCTGGTGCGTGAACTCCGCAGGTCGCGCGGGGTGGGTGCCACATTCGGTGCTCCGTCGCCCCGCCGCGACCTGAGGCGCGAGCGGCACGCCGCACCGCCTCGGCGCCGGGCCCTGGAAACCGACGATGTCGGCCGGGGCTCGGGGGGTAGGGTGACGAGCATGGCAGCCAAGAAGTCCGGCGGGAACGACGATCTCAAGGCCAAGATGCGCGAGGCCCTCGATCGCAAGAAGTCCGCCGACCACGAGCACCCGGACGACCAAGCGTCCGGCACCGGCCCGTCGCACGAGGACGCGGCGAAGACGCAGCGCATGTTCCGCCGCAAGAGCGGCTGAGCACCGGTCGGCCGCCGGTTCGGGCCATGCGAGAATCAGATACGTGAGCGCAAAGATTCTCGACGGCAAGAACACGGCGGCGACCATCCGTTCCGAGCTCACCGCCCGGGTGAAGGCCCTGGGCGAGCGCGGCGTGGTGCCGGGGCTGGGCACGGTGCTGGTGGGCGACGACCCCGGCAGTCACGCCTACGTCGCCGGCAAGCACCGCGACTGCGCCGAGGTCGGCATCGAGTCGCTCCAGGTCGAGCTCCCCGCCACGGCCACTCAGGCCGAGGTCGAGGCAGCCGTCGCCCAGCTCAACGAGAACCCCGCCTGCCACGGCTTCATCGTCCAGCTGCCCCTGCCGAAGGGCCTGGACGAGGAACGGGTGCTGTCGGCCGTCGACCCCGGCAAGGACGCCGACGGCCTGCACCCGCAGAATCTCGGCAAGCTCGTGCTCATGCAGCCGGCACCGCTGCCGTGCACGCCACGCGGCTGCCTCGAGCTGCTGCGCCGCTATGACGTCCCCGTCGACGGCGCCGAGCTGGTGATCGTCGGACGCGGCGTCACCGCCGGCCGCCCGATGGGCCTGCTGTTCTCGCGGCGCAGCGAGAACGCCACCGTCACCATCTGCCACACCGGCACCCGCGACCTCGCGGGCACGGTGCGGCGGGCCGACATCGTCATCGCCGCGGCCGGCGTGCCGGGGCTCGTCACCGCCGACATGATCAAGCCGGGGGCGGCCGTCCTCGACGTCGGCATCACCCGCGTCGTCGGGCCCGACGGCAAGGGGCGCTACACCGGCGACATCGCGCCCGAGGTGCGCGAGGTCGCCGGCCATCTCGCGCCGATGCCCGGCGGCATCGGCCCCATGACTCGTGCAATGCTGTTGGCCAACGTCGTGGAGGCGGCCGAGGCCGCCGTCCCCGCGTAGGCCGGACCTACGCCCGGCGAGCGGATCGGCGGCCTTGTGCCGGTTCGTTCTTCCCCTTGAGGAGGACTCATTTCATGGCAGAGAAGTCTCCGCGCGGTCTCGCCGACGTCGTGGCCGCGTCCACGTCGATCTCCGACATCGACGGGCGAGCGGGTCGGCTCTCCTACCGCGGCTACGACATCCACGACATCGCCGGGCGCATCTCCTTCGAGGAGTGCGTCCATCTGCTGCAGCGGGGCACGCTGCCCACCCAGGCCGAACTCGACGGCCTGATGGCCGAACTGGCCGACGGCCGCCGCTACGGCGCGGTCGCCACCACGCTGCTGCCGTACGTCGTCACGAGCGGCACCCCGATGGAGGCGCTGCGCACGCTGGTGTCGTCGCTGGCCATCGACGACCCCGACGCCGCCGACCCGTCCATCGAGGCGGACCGCCGCAAGGCCACCCGGCTGGTCGCGCAGATGCCGGTGCTGGTGGCGTCCTACGAGGCGCAGCGGTCCGGCCGCGAGGTCCCCGCGGCCGACCCCGAGCTGGGCATCGCGGGCAACTTCCTGCTGCAGATCACCGGCGAGCGGCCGGCGCCGCGGGCCGCGGAGATCTTCGACGAGTGCCTGGTGCTGCACGCCGACCACACGATGAACGCGTCGACGTTCACCGCTCGGGTCATCGCCGCCACGCTCTCGGACATGCACTCGGCCATCACCGGTGCCATGGGCGCGCTGCGCGGCCCGCTGCACGGCGGCGCCAACGAGGCCGTCATGAAGACGCTCACCTCCATCGAGGGTGAGGCGGACGAGGTCGACGCGTTCGTCCGCGACGAGCTGGCCGCCGGCCGCAAGCTCATGGGCTTCGGCCATCGCGTCTACAAGACCGAGGACCCGCGCGCCACGCACCTGCGCAAGATGAGCGAGGAGCTGGCCGACCTCACCGGCAACGGCCGCTACTACGAGTTCTCCCGCCGCATGGAGCAGGTGGTGCTCGACGAGAAGGGCCTGTACCCGAACGTCGACTTCTTCGCCGCCAGCGTCTACCACGCGCTGGGCATCCCGACCGACCTGTTCACGCCGGTCTTCGCGATCTCGCGGATGAGCGGCTGGACGGCGCACGTCATCGAGCAGCACGAGGACAATCGCCTCATCCGGCCCGACAGCGACTACACCGGGCCGCACGACCAGCAGTGGGTGGAGATCTCGAAGCGGTGAGCACACGCGCCGGTTCCCATCGCGCGGCGGCCAGCAGCCGTTGGGCCCAGGCCGCCGAGCGGCGGCTCATGCCCGCGAGCTGGCTGCGCGCGGTGTTCCGGCAGTGGCCGCTGCTGCTGGTGCTCGCGGTCATCGCGATCGGCACGTACATCGTCGCCGACAACCACTTCCGCCGCGGCACGTTCATCATCGCCGGCGGCGTCTGCCTGGCGGCCATCCTGCGGGCCGTGCTGCCCAGTGGCGTCGCCGGCCTGCTGAAGGTGCGCTCGCGCGCACTCGACCTGCTGACGCTGGGGTTCCTGGGGGCGGGGACCCTGATCGCGTCGCTCATCGTCCCGCCCCCGTCCTGACCCCACGATTCCGTCGCAGCTCACCGAGGAGAGATTCACCATGGCCCAGGCGCCCGTCAACGTCACCGTCACCGGCGCGGCCGGTCAGATCGGCTACGCCCTGCTGTTCCGGGTGGCGTCGGGCCAGCTGCTGGGCGCCGACACCCCGGTGCGGCTGAAGCTGCTGGAGATCCCGCCGGCGGTGAAGGCGGCCGAGGGCACCGCCATGGAGCTCGACGACTGCGCGTTCCCGCTGCTCAGCGGCATCGACATCTACGACGACCCGCGCCAGGCGTTCGACGGCGTCAACGTCGCGCTGCTGGTCGGCGCGCGGCCGCGGACGAAGGGCATGGAGCGCGGCGACCTGCTCGAGGCCAACGGCGGCATCTTCAAGCCGCAGGGCGAGGCGATCAACGCCGGCGCCGCCGACGACGTGCGGGTGCTGGTCGTGGGCAACCCGGCCAACACCAACGCGCTGATCGCGCAGTCGCACGCGCCGGACGTCCCCGCCGAGCGGTTCACCGCGATGACCCGCCTCGACCACAACCGCGCGCTGTCGCAGCTGTCGGCGAAGCTGGGCGTGGGCGTCGCCGACATCAGCAAGCTGACCATCTGGGGCAACCACTCCGCCACCCAGTACCCGGACATCTTCCACGCCGAGGTCGCCGGCAAGCCGGCGTCGGAGCTGGTCGACGAGGCGTGGCTGACCGACGAGTTCATCCCGACGGTCGCCAAGCGCGGCGCCGCCATCATCGAGGCGCGGGGCGCGTCGTCGGCGGCCTCGGCGGCCAACGCGGCCATCGACCACGTCTACGACTGGGTCAACGGCACCGCTGAGGGCGGCTGGACGTCGGCCGCCATCGTCTCCGACGGCTCGTACGGCGTGCCCGAGGGCATCATCTCGTCGTTCCCGGTGGTCTCGCGCGGCGGCGCCTGGGAGATCGTCCAGGGCCTCGACGTCAGCGACTTCTCGCGCCAGCGCATCGACGCATCGGTGCGGGAGCTGACCGAGGAGCGCGACGCGGTGGCGGCGCTCGGCCTGATCTGACCGTCTGTTATCTTGACGTCGAGACAAACATTCTCATCCAGGAGTTGCTGACATCATGGCGAAGATCAAGGTAGCCGGGCCCGTCGTCGAGCTCGACGGCGACGAGATGACGCGGATCATCTGGGCGTTCATCAAGGATCGTCTGATCCACCCGTACCTCGACATCGACCTGCGCTACTTCGACCTCGGCATCGAGCACCGTGATGCCACCGACGACCAGGTGACCATCGACGCCGCCAACGCCATCAAGGAGCACGGCGTCGGCGTCAAGTGCGCCACCATCACGCCCGATGAGGCCCGGGTCGAGGAGTTCGGCCTGAAGAAGATGTGGGTCTCGCCCAACGGCACCATCCGCAACATCCTCGGCGGCGTGGTGTTCCGCGAGCCGATCATCATCTCGAACATCCCGCGCCTGGTCCCGGGCTGGACCAAGCCGATCATCATCGGCCGCCACGCCCACGGCGACCAGTACAAGGCCACCAACTTCAAGGTGCCCGGCGCCGGCGAGCTGACCATCACCTTCACGCCGGCCGACGGCTCCGAGCCGATCCAGCACGTCGTCGCGAACTACGGCGACGACGGCGGCGTGGCCATGGGCATGTACAACTACAACAAGTCCATCGAGGACTTCGCCCGGGCCTCGTTCGCGTACGGCCTGCAGCGCGGCTACCCGGTGTACATGTCGACGAAGAACACCATCCTCAAGGCCTACGACGGCGCCTTCAAGGACATCTTCGCCGACGTCTTCGAGCGCGAGTTCAAGGCCGAGTTCGAGCAGGCGGGGCTCACCTATGAGCACCGCCTCATCGACGACATGGTCGCGGCCGCACTGAAGTGGGAGGGCGGCTACGTCTGGGCCTGCAAGAACTACGACGGCGACGTCCAGTCCGACACCGTCGCCCAGGGCTTCGGCTCGCTCGGCCTCATGACGTCGGTGCTGATGACCCCCGACGGCAAGACCGTCGAGGCCGAGGCCGCGCACGGCACCGTCACCCGGCACTACCGCCAGCACCAGGCCGGCAAGCCGACCTCCACCAACCCGATCGCCTCGATCTACGCGTGGACCGGCGGTCTCAAGCACCGCGGCAAGCTCGACAACACCCCCGAGGTCACCGCGTTCGCCGAGACCCTCGAGGACGTCATCATCAAGACCGTCGAGTCCGGCGTCATGACGAAGGACCTCGCCCTGCTGGTCGGCCCGGACCAGGAGTGGAAGACCACCGAGGACTTCCTCGGCGCGCTCGACGAGAACCTCGCCAAGCGCCTGGTCTAGAAACCGCGTCGCCGTGCGGCCGGGTCGCGCCTAGGCTCGGCCGCATGGTGGACGACGAGACCTTCCGCGCCCTCGCGCGCTCGTCGCCGTGGCGGTGGCGGTCGGTGGAACTGACCCGCACGCTCGTCGGCGACGCCATCACGGCCGACCACGCGGTACGGGCCTGGATCGACCGGCCCGGCCGCATGCGCGTCGTCGAGCCCGACGGCACCGAGCACCTGGTCGACGAGACCCCCGCCGAGCGCGGGCTGGTGCTCGTCGGCAGCTCCGACGGGTCGCCGGTGGAACAGCCGGTCATCACCGTCCCGCTCGACCCCGAGGCTCCGCAGCCGGTGCGCCGGCCCGACGGCCTGGTCGCCCGGCGGCCGTCCGACGTCACCGTGGCCTACGACGACCCGATGTACGAGAACTACCTGTGGGTCGCCATGCTCGACCCCGTCGAGCTGTCCGGCGGCGTCGACGTGCTGTCGGTGCGCGAGACGGTCCGCGAGGGCCGCGACACCCTCGAGGCCACTGTCCGGCCCACCGCCGGGTACGACCCGCGCTGCACCTGCTGCGCGCTGCTGTTCGGCGAGGTCGCGGCCGGGCTGCTGCGCGCCGAGGGCGGGCCGGAGCCGGAGGACCGCGCGTTCGCCGACGAGTTCTCCGTCGCCCTCGACGTCGAGACCGGCATCTGTGTGCTGCTGCGCGAACTCGGCGGCGACGACGACGGCGCCGGCTTCGACGTCAGCCTCGCCGCCGTCACCGCGGTGTGAGTGTCGAGCGCATCAGCGTCACGTTGTACGGACCCCACTGGGTGAGCGCGAAATACAGGTCCGGCCCGCTGGACCACGGGTGCAGGAAGCCGCCGTACAGCGCCGGGTACTCCGCGCCGTCGACGAGGACCTGCTCGTCGCCCCAGGGGCCGGTCGGGCGGGGCGCGTCGCGCAGCACGATCTGGGCCCGCGACTCGTCGAGGTAGGTCATCAGCCAGCGGCCGGTGTACTCGTTGTACTGCACGGACAGCTCGCCGATCGGGCCCTCGGCGACGGGCGCGGCGGCGGCCTCCGAACGCGACCAGCCGGCTCCGTCCCAGTAGCGGTACGCGTCCTTGTCCAGCACCTTGCCGGCCGCGACGCGGGCCACGTGCGCGTCGCCCCAGCGGCCGTTCGGCGTGCCGAACAGGTAGACGTGGCCGCCGTGCCGGGCGAATGCGGTCATCTGGAAGTCGTTGTCCCACTCCGGCGTGTTCGGCCAGACGGCGTCAGGGTCCTTCGTCCACGTCTCGCCGTCGTCGTCGGACCAGGCGATGCCGGAGTGGTTGGTGAACCAGGTGCCGGCCGGGCCCCAGTGGTTCACCGACATGTAGTGGATGAAGCTGCGGCCGTCGACCGCGATGCCGGCGGTCGGGATGACCGTCTCCTCGACGCCGTTCTGCTTCAGGCAGTCCAGCAGCTGGCCGGCGTGGCCGGGGCGGTCCTGCACCATGGTGTCGAACGCCATGCCGTCGGCGAGGTCGCGGTCGGACGACGTCGCCAGCACGTTGCAGCGCCAGTCCGCCTCGCGCGGCCCGGCGCCGTTGCCGCCCCAGCCCTCGCCGTAGGTGTCGCCGAAGGCCATCAGCACCTCGCCGGCGTCGTTGTCCCACATGATGCCCAGGTCGGTGGCGTGCACCTGGTAGTTCGCGGCGGTCTCGTTGATCGAGCCGGCGCCGGTGAGCAGCGCCACCGGCTCGCCGCGCGTGACGCCCACGCCGTCGGCCGGTGACGCGGACTCGGGCTCGGCGGCGGAGGCGACGAGGGCGGCGGCGAGCACCACGCCGGCGCCGGTGACGGTCGTCATCAGGGGTCGCACGAGGTCTCCTTCGACGTCGGCGCAGGCTCGGAAATCGATTTCCAGCCTAGGAGTGCCGATGCCGGCGGGTCAAGGGCGGTCAGGCCTGCCGGATCGAGCTGGCCCGCACCTGCAGCTCCGTGGGCAGCACGACGCGGGTGACGTCGGCGCCGGGCTTGGTCAGCCGCCGGGTGAGCAGCTGGCCGGCCTGCCGGCCGACCTCGTAGGCCGGCTGCGCCACCGTCGTCAGCGTGGGCCGGATGAGGTCGGCCCACGGGATGGAGTCGAAGCCCACCACGGCGATGTCGGACGGAATGGCGCGCGAACGCTGCACCAGGCACTCGAGGGCGCCGACCGTCATGAGGTTGTTCGCCGCGAACAGCGCGTCGGGCTCGGCGCCGTCGTCGAGCAGCGACGCCATGGCCTCGTAGCCGCCGCGCTCGCGGAAGTCGGCGTACCGCACCAGCGCGGGGTCCAGCGGCAGCCCGGCCGTGGCGAGCGCGCGCCGGTAGCCGTCGTAGCGCGAGGTGGCGGTGCTGAGCCAGCGTGGCCCGCCGATGCAGGCGATGCGGCGGTAGCCCTGCTCGACGAGGTGGGTGGTGGCCAGTTCGGCGCCGTGCTCGTTGTCGACCAGGACGGTGTCGGTGCGCGGCCCCTGCAGTTCGCGGTCGATGACGATGACCGGGCAGCCGGCGTCGAGCAGCAGTTTGACGTCGTCGACGCGGTTGGACGACGGCGAGATGATGACGCCGGCCATCTGCTCGGTGAGCGCCGCGGCGATGTAGTTGGACTCCTTCTCCGGGTTCTCGTCGCTGTTGCAGAGCACGACGGAGTACCCGGCGGCCAGCGCGATGTCCTCGACGCCGCGGACCATGGCGGTGAAGAACGGGTTCTCGACGTCGGAGATGATGACCGCCCACAGCGTGGTGCGGCTGCGGCGCAGGTTGCGGGCGACGGCGTTGCGGCGGTAGCCCAGCTCGGCGACGGACGACGTGACCCGCTCCGCCAGGGCGGGGTCGACCTGGGTGTGGCCGTTGAGCACGCGCGAGACCGTGGCCGCCGAGACCCCGGCGTGGCGGGCGACGTCGTAGATCGTGACCACCCGGACCCCCTCCCTCGCCGACCGCTGGCGTCGTTAGATCCTAATCCAGGGTGGAATCGATTTCCGAGCAATTATCCGTAGTACACCTCCAGCTCCGCGACCGAGGTGAACCGCGCGGCGCCGCCCGGGCGGCCGATCAGCCGCACGCCGTCGCCCCAGGTGTCGTCGAAGGTGAACGTGAAAGTCCGGAACGGTCCGGCGGTGTCGTCGGCAGGGTAGGGCGGGTCGGCGGCCAGGCCGGTGACGTCGTGCGACACGTGCTCGCGGCGCACCTGCACACGCGGGCCGCCGTCCGCGAGGTCGAACCAGCCGCCGTCGGGGAACATCCCGCCCGTCGTGTAGACGACCCGGTTGACGTTCAGAGCGCGCGGCCAGGTGTAGCCCCACCAGTCGGTGTCCTTCGCCGCCCCGTTCCAGCTGTCCTCGCTCAGGTCGGCGCGGCCGTCGGCCAGGTAGGCATCGTGCCCGTAGTGCGACGTCGTGTCGGCGACGACGGCGCCCGGCTCGTCGCGGGCCAGGTTGCGGCCGGGATCGCGCGGATTCGCGGGCTCGGTCGTCCGGTACGGCTCGAGGCGGAGCCGGCGCAGCGAGAAGTGGTAGGTGTTCGACGGGTGACCGACGCCGACGAACCAGTTGGCCTGCACCCACAACTCCCGGCCGTCGGCGCTCATGAACTTCGACGGCGCCACGGTGCCGTACCCGCCGTTCTTCGGGCCGGGCGTGCCGGGGTCGTCGCCCCACCACGGGTACGGCCCGAAGTCCTTGTGCAGGAACAGCCGCCACGGCCCCCACGGCGAGGGCGCCTCGTAGAACTCGAAGGTGTGCTCGGTCCACGACAGGTACAGGTAGCGGCCCAGCGCCGGGTTGTGCACGACGCAGCCCTGGGAGAGCACGGAGTTGCCGTCCGGGGTGACCACACCGGGGCGCACACGACGCTCGTCGTGCAGCACGGCGGCCCGCGCGTCGATGTCGTCGCTCCACACCGGCCGGTCGCCGTCGAGGCCGGCGAAGAACCGCCAGGCCGACCGGTCGGTGACCGCGCCGACGGGCACCCGGGCCAGCCACAGGTCCAGCGGGTCGGCGACGATGCCGGTGAACGAGTCGCGCCAGTTCCGATCCAGCGCGTACGCGTAGACGTACCCCGCGTCGTCCGGCCCGAGCGCCGACGCGCCGCTGTTGCTCTGACCGAAGTCGAGGAAGAACACCGTCGTGAACACGTGGCCGGTGAACATCGGCGCGGCGTCCCACTGCCAGGTGCGGCCGTAGTCCGTGGAGCGTACGATGGTCGCCGTCGGCGCCTCGTCGAACGCGCCGTCGCCGTGCCGGAGGTCCTGCACGGCCAAGTAGAGCTCGTCGCGGCCGTCACCGTCGCCGTCGACGGCCACCATGCCGGTGGGCTTGCGGTTGAACCGCGCGGGGTCGCCCCAGATCGGCGCGACCTGGTCGCCCGCGGGCAGCCGGGCGCCGCTGATGCCGGTGGCCGGGGTGCCGTCGACGCGGTTCACGACGATGTCCGACCACGGCTGGTCGGAGAAACCGCGGCCGTCGCCGTTGGCCGAGTACAGCGCACCGTCGTCGGCCCAGGTGGCCGGCCACAGGTCGCCGTCGCTCGGGGTGGCCAGCTCGCGCTGGTACGCGACCGTCGCGGTGGCGAAGAAGGTGCTGGTGAGCGGCGGCAGCGCACGGGCGGGCCCGCTCGGCGGCGGAACCGGAGCCGCCGCCGCGAGCTGCCGTCCGCCCGGGGTCAGCCCGGACCAGCCCGCCGCCGCGGCCGCACCGCCGAGCAGCACGGCCCGGCGGCCGATCGCCGCCGGGTCCGGCCGCCCGGGCACGTCAGTCCACCTCCATGGCCATGAGGTCCGGCGCCGTCGGCCGTCGCGTGAGCGCCGGCGCGTCCAGATAGAACAGCGCGGTCGAGGCGATGTCGTCGCTGGTGGGGCGGTACCGGTGCGGGAGCCCGTTGTGGTGGCCGGGGCCGATGCCGAGGCTCTGGACGGTGACGCGCAGGTCGGCGCCGAACCGGATCGGGTCCGGCACGTGCCAGCGGTACATGCCGAACCGCTGCTGGCTGGAGTAGAGGCCGTCCGGCCGCAGCACCTGGTGCAGGCCGAGGTAGGGCGTGCTGAACGTGGTGTAGCCCTGCCCGGGGACGTCGAAGTTCCAGGCGCCGCCGAAGTAGTCCTCGGTGCCGGTGCCGCAGATGGTGGGGAACTCGTCGTCGCCGTCGAGGTAGAACTTCAGCTCGCCCTCGCCCCACCAGCCGGGATCGTTGACGCCCCACGCCAGGTAGGTGCCGACGTAGTGGCCGGCGCCCTCGACGCCGTCGAGCACGGTGTGCACCTCGCCGCGCGGCACCGGGTGGCTGCGCCGCCACTGAGCATGCAGGTACGCGGCGTCGTCGGCGACGTCACCCAGCTCGTAGTCGATCTGGTAGTAGAGGATGACGTCCTCGGCCGACACGTTCTCCAGCGTGACGCGTGCGGCGCTGCGGAACGGCATCGGCCAGTAGGCGTTGAAGCCGCCGTTCGGGTTCACCGCCACGGTCTGCGACGACACCTGGCTGAACGCGTTCCAGCCCTGGCAGAAGAAGTCGCCCAGCGGCACCTCGACGGCGGGCGCCTGCGCGCCGTCCCAGTACATCCGCAGCACGGTGCCCCGCCACGCGCGGTGCGGCGCAGTAGTGCACCAGACGTGCGTGATGACGCCGGCCCCCTCGATCTCGCCCAGAACGGCGGTCTCGCCGGGCGCGATGCGGATGCTGGGTGAGATCTTCCAGCCGCGGCCGAGGGCGCCGGCGGCCTGCGCCCCGGTGCCCTCGGTGGCCATGCCGCCACGGCCCTTCTCGCCGGTGGGGTTCTCGGCACTGATCGAGCGGCTGACGCGGGACGAGCGGCGGGCCAGGGACTGCAGGCCGGTCGGGTCGTCGAGCACGGGCACTCCTTCGTCGTCGAGCGGGGTCACTTCATACCGGAGGTCTTGATGGACTCCACGATGCGCCGCTGGAAGATCGCGAACGCCAGCAGGGTCGGCACCGCGGCGACGGTGGCGCCGTCGGAGTCGAAGCCGCTGAGGCCGCCGCCTCCGCTGACGACCTCGCCGCCGCCCTGCCACATCCACGGGTACCAGACGAAGTTCTGGTAGTAGTCCTGCGTGGTCGGGAAGACCAGGCCGCCCTGGCCGGCTGACACGAGCCGGTCGCTGACGGCGATGAGGTCGTCCCAGGTGGCCGGCAGATCGCCCTCGGAGAGACCGGCCTGTTCGAACGCCGGCCGGCTGTAGTAGAGCGCGAGCGGCTCGATCTCCATGGGCAGGGCGTAGACCTTGTCGCCGATCATGCGCGTGGCCATGTTGTCGGCGAAGAAGTCGTCCACCGCCTCCTGGGTCAGGTGCGGGGTGATCTCGGCCAGCACGTTCCCGTTGAGGTAGCGGGCGATGTCACCGGGGCTGATCAGGAAGATGTCCGGGCCTTCGCCCGCGGAGAACGCGGTGGCCAGCTTCTCGCTGCCGAGGGCCGCCGCGTAGACGAGCTCGATCTGCTGCTCGTTCTCGGCGTTCCAGCGGTCGACGGTGTCGTGCATCCAGCCGGCCCGGGCCAGCAGAGCCGGGTCCTCGTTCGGTGCGGGCGCGTAGAAGTTCCAGAACTGCAGCGGTTCCGACGCCGACGCGGATCGGCCGCCGCACGCGCTCAGCAGGCCGGGCGCGGTGATCGCTCCGGTCAGTGCCGCGGACAGGCCGAGGAAGCGCCGTCGGGACGGTCTCGGGGCGAGGGTGGGTGCGGGATCGAGGCCGGGGCCGGGCCCGGACGGGAGTCCGGACCGGTGACCGGGTGGAGATGGCATGCCCGCTCCTCAGCAATCGATTGCTTGCTGTGACGCAGAGGTTAACGCCGCGCAACAGTGCGGTCAACACTCTGGACTGGATGTATGCCGAAATGGCAGGACATCGCTGGTGACGGGGTAGGCCCGGCGTTGACACTGGAGGGGGCCTCGCCTAGCGTGTGGGCAATCGATTTCTGCTTGTGGACGACGTGATGGGAGTGGCCTCGTGGCACGTATCGGCCTGTTGACGATCTCCGACGGACGCGATTTCGTGCACCGCGACATCGCGGACTGGGCCCGCTCGTCGGAGGACGCGATCGCCGCGGCGCTCGAGGGCGCCGGGCACGAGGTGGTCCGGGCGCCGGAGCTGGTGTGGACCAACGAGCTGGCGTCCAGCCAGGCGCGGCTGGTCGCCGAGGCACGGCCCGACGTCACGATCTTCAACTACTCGGTGTGGGCGTTCCCGCACTTCTCCATGCTCGCCGCCGACGCCACTCCGGGGCCGCTGGTGCTGCTGTCGAACATCGACCCCGTGCAGCCGGGCATGGTCGGCATGCTGGCCGCGGGCGGCGCGCTGGACCAGATCGGCCGCGTCCACGGCCGGGTCTGGGGCGACGTCGCCGACCCGGCGACGCTGGAGCGGCTGCTCGTCCACGTCCGCGCGGCGCAGGCGGTCGGCGGGCTGCGAGGGAGCACGTTCGGCCGGTTCGGCGGCCGCCCGATGGGCATGTACACCGCCGTCGCGAACACCGACCAGTGGCTGGCGACCTTCGGCGTCGACGTCGAGGAGATCGACCAGTGGGAGATCGTCCGCCGGTCCGAGCTGGTCGAGGCGTCGCGCGCCAGGGCCGGCCGGGAGTGGCTGGAGAAGCACGCCAACGTCCACTACGACGGCAAGCAGCTCACCCCCGAGTTGCTGGAGCGGCAGATCCGCTCGTACCACGCGGTGCGTGAGCTGATCGACGAGTGGAACCTCGACTTCTCCGGCATCAAGGGCCAGCCGGAGCTGACGACGCACTTCACCACCATGGACATCACCGAGGCGTTCCTCAACGACCCGTACGACTGGGAGGGTCCGAAGGCGACCCACGTCACCGCGACGGAGTCGGACATGGACGCCGCGCTGACCATGCAGATCCTGAAGCTGATCTCCGGCGACCCGGTGCTCTTCGCCGACGTGCGGCACTACCACGCCGACCGCGACATCTGGGACATGGCCAACTCCGGCCAGCACGCCACCTGGTACGCCGCCCGCAGCGACGACCCGGCCGAGAATCTGCGCCGCGTCCACCTGTACCCGGAGGTGTTCTTCTTCCCGGCCGGCGGCGCGTCCGTGCACCACATCGCGGCGCCCGGCGACATGACGCTGGCCCGGCTGACCCGGCACAGCGGCCGCTACCGCATGCAGGTGGTGCGCGGCGCATTCGAGGACTACGGCGACGAGGTCAACGAGCAGCTCGCGCGGCAGTCGACGTTCGAGTGGCCGCACGCGTTCACCCGCATGGACGTCCCGGCCGACGAGTTCCTGTCCCGGTTCGGTGCCAACCACATCCACGCGGTCCCCGGCGACTACGTGGCCGAGCTGGAGCAGGTCTGCCGGCTGCTGGACGTCGACTTCCAGCGACTGGGCGGGTAGGGGTGTTCGTCCTCGGCATCGACATCGGGACGGCCAGCAGCAAGGCCGTCCTGGCGTCGACCGGCGGCGAGGTGGTCGCCGTCGAGGTCGTCGAGCACGACACCCAGCGGCCGCGGCCCGGCTGGGTCGAGCAGGACGCCGACGCCGTCTGGTGGGCGGACGTGTGCGAACTGAGCCGGCGGCTGACGAAGCGGTTCCCCGCCGGGTCCATCGGTGCGGTGTGCGTCAGCGGCATCGGGCCGACGGCGCTGGTGGCCGGGGCGGACGGGGTGCCGCTGCGGCCCGCGATCCTCTACGGCGTCGACACCCGCGCCGTCGGGCAGGCGGCGTCGTTGTCGTCGCGTCTCGGCGAGGACGCCGTACTGGAGCGGTGCGGGTCGCGGTTGTCGTCGCAGTCGGCCGGGCCGAAGCTGGCCTGGATCCGCGAGAACGAGCCCGACGTGTGGGCCCGGGCGCGGTACTTCTTCATGGCCAACGGCTACGTCGTGTACCGCCTGACCGGCGAGTACGTCCTCGACCACCACTCGGCGAACCAGGCCCAGCCGCTGTACGACCGGCACCGCGGCGAGTGGATCGCCGAATGGGCCGACGTCGTCGCGCCCGGGTTGGCGCTGCCGTCGCTGCGCTGGCCCACGGACATCGCCGGTCACGTGACGGCGGACGCGGCGGCCGCGACCGGGCTGCGGGCCGGCACGCCGGTCGCCGTCGGCACCATCGACGCCTGGGCCGAGGCCGAGAGCGTCGACGTCAGGCAGCCCGGCGACGTGATGATCATGTACGGCTCGACGATGTTCTTCATCGCCGTGACGTCCTCGCCCGTCGCCCATCCCCAGCTGTGGGGGACCGCCGGCCAGCACCCGGGCCTGCACACGCTGGCCGGTGGCATGGCCAGCTCCGGGTCGATCACCGGCTGGTTCCGCGACCTCACCGGCGGCCGGCCGTACGCCTCCCTGCTGGCGGACGCGGCTGCGGTGCCGGCCGGTTCGGACGGCCTGCTGGCGCTGCCCTACTTCGACGGCGAGCGGACCCCGTTCGCCGACCCGGACGCCCGCGGGGTGCTGGCCGGACTGTCGCTGCGCCACGGCGCCGGCCACGTCTACAGGGCGCTGCTCGAGGCGACCGCGTTCGGCGTGCGGCACAACCTGGGCGAGTTCGCCGCCGCCGGTGTCGAGGCGAAACGGGTGGTCGCGGTCGGCGGCGGGACGCAGGGCGACCTGTGGACCGGCATCGTCAGCAGCGCGGCCGGGGTGACGCAGGAGGTGCCCGCGGTCACGGTCGGCGCCGCCTACGGCGACGCGAAGTTCGCCGCGGTGGCACTCGGCGTCGCCGATCGCGACACGGCATGGAACGGCGGCGGCGTCACCGTCGCGCCCGACCCCGCCGACGCCGAGGTGTACGACCGCCTGTTCCCGCTCTATCGCGAGCTGCACGAGCGGACGGCGGACGTACAGCACGCGCTCGCCCGGGGGTGAGAGGCCCGTATCGCGGTTCGCGGGCGGTGGGCATGCGGTCCCGCGCTGGCGGGTAGGCGTGCAGCTCGCGGGCCGGGGGTGAGGGTGCCGGCGCCGCGGTGCGCGGGCGGTGGGCGTGCGGTCCCGCGCTGGCGGGTAGGCGTGCAGCTCGCGCGGGCCGGGGGTGAGGGTGCCGGCGCCGCGGTGCGCGGGCGGTCGGCGTGCAGTACGCGCGGGCGCGGGGGCGAGCGTGCCGCGCCGTGGGCTGGCGGGCGGTGGGCATGCGGTACGCGCTGGCGCGGGGGCGAGGGGCCCCGTCCTCGATCGCGGGCGGCGTCTGCCGTCGAGCACCGTGGCTCGTGCCGCGGCGCGACGCCGGGTCCAGACCCCGCCCGGCTGGGAGGGGCCCACCCTACGGGCGGGCACCGACACCCATCACCGACTCCACCAAGAGCCTGCGCTGTCAGGCGGACGGGGCGTCAGGCGACGGTGAGCGACTGGGAGTCTGACGACGGTGGGGCGACGGCGGCGTCTGGCGACGGTGAGGGACGGGCGTCTGGTGACGGTCGCGACTGGGAGTTCGGCGGCGTCTGGTGACGGTCGCGACTGGGAGTTC
>NZ_QVAI01000013.1 GCF_003427025.1 Jiangella endophytica | reverse complement strand
TGTCGTCGCGCGCTACATCCCGGGCGGCCGGACCGCCGTCACGCTCACGGCCGGGACCGTCGAGTACCCGCTGCGCAAGTTCACCTTCTACGACGCCATCGCGGCGCTGTCGTGGGGCGCCTACTCCGGCATGATCGGCTACGTCGGCGGGCACGCGTTCGAGGACAACCCGCTGCTCGGCCTCGGGGTCGGGCTCGGCATCGCGCTGAGCATCACCGGCCTCGTCGAGCTGATCCGGCACCGCATCGCCGTGCGCAACAAGCGCCGTGCCGCGGAGCAGGCCGGCGCCACGGAGTCCGCGGCCGACCCGGAGGGCTCACCGGACGAGAAGCCGCAGGAGCTGGTCTGACCACCACGACCACCACGACCACCACGACCACCACGACCACCACGGCCGCGGCGCCGCTGCGGCCGTGGGTGCGGGGTGTCGCGGGCGTCGCATGGCGGCGCACGGCCGGGCTCGGCCTGGGCGCGGTGTCGGCGTTCGTCTCGCTCGCATTCCTGCTGTTCGCCGGATTGTCGCTGCTGCCCGTCGCGGTGGCGCCGGCGTCGCGTGACCGCGTGCTGACGGCGGCCGCGCGGCCGGCGGGCGTGCTGGTGGCCTGGGAGCGGCGGCGGCTGCGGGAGTGGCTGGCGACGCCGACACCCGCACCGGACGCCGTCCTGCCGGGGCGGCTGCTCGGGTACCTCGCCGCCCGCACCGTCGTCGGGCTGCTGGGCGCGGCGATCCTGCTGCTGGTCGTCTGGGGACTGGCGACGGTCGCCGTGACCGTGCGGATGTGGCTGGCCGGCAGCCCGCCCGACGCCGAGGGCGAACCCGTCACCGGGCTGACCATCCTGTCGCTGATCCTGCCGGGCGCCGTGCTGCTGTACATCGCGGTCCAGGGGCTCGCCGGCGTCGTCGGGCTGGATCGGCGGGCGGCGCGGCGGTTCCTCGGGCCGACGGAGGCCGAGGCACTGCGGCGGCGCATCGACGAACTGGCCGAGTCCCGCGCCGGTGTCGTGGCCGCCGTCGACGCCGAGCGCCGGCGCATCGAACGCGACCTGCACGACGGCGTCCAGCAGCGACTGGTCGCACTCGGCCTGCTGCTGGGGCGGGCGCGGCGGGCGGCGGACCGCGACCGTGGCGACGAACTGCTCCGGGCGGCACACGAGGAGTCGCAGCGGGTGCTGGCCGACCTGCGCGCCGTCGCCTGGCGGGTCTATCCGGTCGCGCTGGACACCCTCGGGCTCGAGGAGGCGCTGACGGCGGTCGCCGAGGGCGCCGGCGCCAAGCTCTCGTACGCGGCCGGGTCGCCGCCGGAACCGGTCGCGACCGCCGTCTACTTCGTCGTCGCCGAGGCCGCCACCAACGCCGTCAAGCACGCCGGGGCGTCGTCGCTGCACATCGACGTGTGGCGGGCGGGCGCGGCGGTGCGGGTGCGAGTGACCGACGACGGCGCGGGCGGCGCCGACCCCGGCGGCGGCGGGCTGGCCGGACTGCGCCGCCGGGTCGCCGCGCTGGACGGCCGGTTCGCCGTCGAGTCGCCGCCCGGCCGCGGGACCGTCGTCGAGGTGGAGCTGCCGTGCGCCTGATGCTGGCCGAGGACTCCGTGCTGCTGCGCGAGGGTCTGGCGAAGCTGCTCGGCGACGAGGGCCACGACGTCGCCGCCTCGGTGGGCGACGCGGACGCGCTGCTGGCCGCCGTCGCCGCCGATCCGCCCGACGTCGTGGTCGCGGACGTCCGCATGCCGCCGTCGCACACCGACGAAGGGCTGCGGGCGGCGTTGCGGATCAAGGCCGAGTGGCCGGCCGTCGGGATCCTGGTGCTGTCGCAGTACGTCGAGAAGCGGTACGCCGCCGAGCTGTTCGAGACGCACACCGACGGCGTCGGCTACCTGCTCAAGGACCGCGTCGCGCACGTCGGCGACTTCCTCGACGCGCTCGACCGGGTGGCCGCCGGGGGAGCGGCCTACGACGCCGAGGTGGTCCGGCAGCTGATCGCCCGGACCACCCACGGCGACCCGCTGCAGCGGCTCACCCCGCGCGAGCGGGACGTGCTGGAGCTGATGGCGCAGGGCCATACGAACGCCGCCGTCGCCGGGCGGCTGCACGTGTCGCAGAGCGCCGTCGAGAAGCACGCCAACGCCATCTTCGAGAAGCTCGAGCTGACCGCCACCGGCGGCTACAGCCGCCGGGTGCTGGCGGTGCTGCGCTACCTCGGTTCCTGACGGCGGACCCGGTGCCGGGCGCGCTCGCGGTCGCGCCGGTTGGACCGGACGCGCAGCACCACGAACGCCGCCACCCCGATGACCACTGCCGCGATGACCGCGTACTGCAGGATGCCGATGTACTGCTCGACGGCGTCCCAGTTCTGCCCCAGCTGGTAGCCGAGCAGGATGAACACGCTGTTCCAGATGGCGCTGCCGAGCGTGGTGAAGGCCAGGAAGATCGGCAGCGACATGCGTTCGACGCCGGCCGGGATGGAGATGAAGCTGCGGAAGATCGGGATCATGCGGCCGAAGAAGATGGTCTTCACGCCGTGCTTGCCGAACCACGCCTCCGCCTTGTCGACGTCGCTCATCTTCACCAGCGGCAGCGCCGCCAGGATGGCCCGCGTGCGGTCGCGCCCCACGGCCGCGCCCACGGCGTACCAGACGAGCGCGCCGACCACCGAGCCGATGGTCGTCCAGATGATCGCCGCCGCCAGGTTCATGTCGCCGCGGCTGGCGGTGAACCCCGCCAGCGGCAGGATCACCTCACTGGGCAGCGGAGGGAACAGGTTCTCGGCGGCGATGGCGAGGCCGGCACCGACGGCCCCCATGGTGTCCATGAGGTCGACGGCCCAGCCGGCCAGGCCGGTCAGCTCGGTTTCCGGGGAGAGGCGGATGTTCACGACTCGACCGTAAGGGATAGGGAGCGATCGGCGCGATGAAGGTCACCGCAGAGATCGTCCTGTGCCAAACCACATGTCATGGCCCGCAGGATGGGCGGTCTGCGGTGGAAAGCGCATTCGGCGCGCCTCATCGGGTCTGCGCCGCTGCGCCGGTACCGTCGCACCTGCCGGGTTCTGACGGATTCGTCCTGACTGAAGTGGGGTGGTGCCGGTGGCCAGAGGACTCCGTGCTGCCCTGATTCTGTGCCTCATCGTCGGGGTCATCGTCGGCGCTGCCCGCAGCGAGCCGCCCAGCAGCACGTCGGCCGCCGCCGAAACCGCCCAGCAGGCCGCGCCCAAGGCGCAGGACCGGCTGCTGTCACTGGTGCCCGCCGTCGAGGACGGCAAGGCTCCCGTCGCCGAGATCGACGACGCCGGCACCCGCCGTCTCAACGGCCGCGACGGCCGCACCGTCGCCCTCACCTTCGACGACGGCCCGCACCCGGAACAGACTCCGCAGGTGCTGCGGATCCTCCGCCGGTACGACATCACCGCCACGTTCTGCGTGGTCGGCGAGATGGCGCGGCTGTACCCGAAACTCGTCCGCGAGATCGCCGACGAGGGCCACCGGCTCTGCGACCACACCATCACGCACGACACCTCCCTGCCCGACCGCGACCCCGACGTCATCGAGGACGAGATCGCCGGCACTCTCGACGCCATCGAGGACGCCGTCCCCGGTGTCGACGTGCCGTTCTTCCGCTCGCCCGGCGGCAACTTCGCGGCGAACGTCAACGAGATCGCCGCCGAGCACGACCAGGTCCCGCTCGGCTGGAGCGTCGACCCGGGCGACTGGCGCAAGCCCGGCGCCCACGCCATTCACGACTACGTCGCCGAGAACGTCCACCCCGGCGCGATCGTCCTCCTGCACGACGGCGGCGGCGACCGCGCCGGCACGGTGGCGGCGTTACCGGCGATCATCGAGACCCTGCGCGCGGCCGGCTACGAGTTCGTCCTTCCGCGCGGCTGACGGGTCTCGGCACCCGTCAGGGCCAGGTGCGGGGGTGAGTGGCCCGGCGCCGGCGCTATGGCACCCTTACGCCCATGCGACGCGTCTTCCGGGCGATCGGCCAGGGTCTCTGGGTGCTCATGCCGGTCTACACCGTCGGAATTCTCGGCTGGCTGCCGGCGGCGCAGGCGTGGTGGCGCACCCGGACCTCCGGCTGGCTGGCGGCGACCGGCCTGCTCGCGTCCGGCGGCACCGGCATGCTGCTCAGGTACGCGCTGGGCTCGGACAACGAGGTCTTCGTGATGATCTTCCTCGCGACCGCCATCGCCGGCGTCGGCGCGGCCCTGAAGGCACGTCCGGTGGTCTTCGCGCGTCGCGAGGAGGTGGTCGAGCTGCCGCCGTACGAGCCGGAGCCGGAGGCCGTCCAGGCGATCGAGGACCACCCTGCCGTGCGGGCCGTTCTCGCCGGCCGGGAACGACGCCGGCAGGCGCGCGAGATCGTCGCCCGCGACCCCTCCATGGCGTACGAGCTGAGCATCGGCCGTCCGGACGCCGAGCGCAGCTACGACGACGGCGGGCTGGTCGACCTCAACAACACCAGCGCCGACGGCCTGGCGACGGCGCTGGGCTGGCCGCGCGACACCGCCGAGGCTTTCGTCGTCGCGCGGGACGTGCGGGGCGGGTACGCGGCGCTGGACGAGGTCGCCGCGTTGTCGGGGCTGGCGCCGGCGCTGCTGGACCGCGACGCCGAGCGCATCGTCCTCCTTCCGCACCGGATCACGTGAGAGGCCATGCATGACCGTCAACGAGAGCCGGTTCGACCGCTGGCGGCGGACGGCGGTGGCGGCGGCCGCGTCGGCCGGCGAGACGCGCGCCTCCCTGATCCGCGAGCTGGCCGCCGCGCTGGCCAAGCTGGTGCGCCGGGTGCGGATCCCGCTGCTGGTCGCCGGCGTGCTGCCGCTGCCGCCGGCGCTGCTGCTGGTGCTGGAGGGGCTCGCGGCCGACCGCGGCGGACCGTTCTTCTTCGCGCTCGCGGTCGCCGGCGCGGCGCCCGGGCTGATGCTGCTGTGGCGGCGGCGCCGGCTGGTCCGTGCGGTCGACCCGGTCGACGAGCTGGCGGCTGAGCTGGGCGAGGCCTACGACGTCGCGGGCGCCTGGGCGCGCGCCGGTGACGCCCTCGAGCAGGTGCGGTCGGCCGGACCGGGCCTGCGCGGCGCCGGCCGGGCGGCGCGTGGCGTGTGGGCCGGCGTCCAGCTGACCAAGGACCTGTTCGAACGGTTCGCCGACCTGCCCCGGGTGGCACCCTTCCTGCCGGTGTCGTTGCAGTTCACCGGCTATCTCTGCCTCGCGTCGGTCATCGCCGCCGGCGTGCTCGGCGTCCTCGCGGTGGCCGGCTTCGGCGTTCTGCTGGTGACCTAACTCTTCCGCCGTTGTGTGTGGGTTCGTCACCTCGCGTTGGGGTGGCGCCGACAGGGTGAAGTCTCGCAACTCCGTGCCCCCACCCGACCGGAGGATTTCCATGGCGAGACGCAAGGGCTGGCTCCTGGGCGCCGGCATCACGGCGACGGTGACCGGGCTCGGCGCGACCGGCTTCGGCCTGGCCGGCGCCGAGACCGCGCCCGAGACGGAGACCGCCACCGGTGTCGTCTACGACGACGCCAACCGCAACGGCGAGCGCGACAGCGGCGAGGCCGGCGTGCCGGACGTGTCGGTGTCGAACGGGCGCGACGTCGTGCGCACCGACGCGCAGGGCCGGTACAGCCTGACGGTCGACGACGAGACCGTGATCTTCGTCAGCAAGCCGGCCGGCTGGATGGTGCCGGTCAACGACGTCCAGCTGCCGCAGTTCTACTACAAGCACTACCCGGACGGCAGCCCGTACGAGCTGCGCTACGGCGGCGTCGAACCGACCGGGCCGCTGCCGGCGTCGGTCGACTTCCCGCTGCACCGCGACGACTCCCTCGACGAGACGTTCTCCGCGCTGGCCTTCGCCGATCCGCAGACCTCCAACGTCGGGCAGATCGACACGATGGCGATCGACGTGATCGCCGGCATCATCGGCACCACCGACGCCCGGTTCGGCCTCACGGTCGGCGACATCGTCAACGACCCGCTGGACCTGTTCGCGCCGCACAACCAGGCGGTGTCGGCGATCGGCATCCCGTGGTGGAACACGCCCGGCAACCACGACATGGACTACGACGCGCCCACCGACGCGAACGCCACCGACACCTACAAGGAGACGTTCGGGCCGACGGACTACTCGTTCGACTACGGCCGGGTGCACTTCGTCCTGATGGACAACGTCAGGCACGACGGCCCGGACCACGGCTACATCGGCTACCTCAACGACGAGCAGCTGCAGTGGCTGGAGAACGACCTGCGCCACGTGCCGGCGGACCGGTTGATCGTCATCGGGACGCACATCCCGCTGGCCACCGACGCCACCGCGTCCGACGGCGTCAACACGACCAACCTGACCGAGCTGTTCGCGGTCCTCGAGGACCGCGAGCACGTCTACACGATCTCCGGCCACGACACCAGCAACAGCTGGCAGATGTACATGGGCGAGGAGCACGGCTGGTATGGCCCGAAGGACTTCCACCACCAGGTGCTCGCCGAGGTGCGCGGCAGCGGCTGGAACACCGGCCCGCGCGACTCGCGGGGCATCCAGGCGGCGGACATGTCCGACGGCAACCCGAACGGGCACTACGAGCTGTTCTTCGACGGCAACGAGTACCGGGCCCGGTTCACGCCGGCCAGCCTGCCGGAGGACTACCAGATCCGGCTCACCTTCGACGGCGGCTGGGGCGACGAGGTGCGCATCCCGACCGGCGTCAGCGGGGTGGACGGCTTCGCGCCCGGCGCGGTGCGGTTCCACTCGCGCGACTGGACCGGCGCCGCCGTGCCGCGGCCGACGGTGACGGCGAACGTCTTCGACGGCGGCGAGCGGCACACCGTCGAGGTCAGCGTGGACGGCGGCCGCTTCGTTCCGATGCAGCACCTGTCGCCGCAGAACGACCCGTACATCTCGGTCCTGCGCTCGACCCTGACCGGCAGCCTGCGCCCGGCGGCTCCCGAGCCGTCGTCGCACCTGTGGTCGTACGAACTGCCCCGCGGCCTGCGCTACGGCGAGCACACCGTCGTCGTCCGCAGCACCGACCCCTACGGCAAGGTCTCGACCACCGACGAGACCATCACCGTCACCGGCGGCCGCCCGTAACGCGTGACGCACTCATGGTTGGCGGTTTGCTGGCGCTATAGCACCAGTAAACCGCCAACCATCACCTGATCACCGGCTGGCGTTGGGCAGCCAGGTGCCGCGCCACATGATCATCAAGGATCTGTGGTGCTATAGCGCTAGCAATCGCCGATGATCTTGGCGATCCACAGAGAGCGGCCGGCGCGAACGGACACCTGAGTCGACGAAGCCGGCCCCGAGCTCGGCAGGCATCCGATGCCACGAGGTCGGCTCAGCATCGGGTACGGAAAGATCCGATGCTGAGCCAGGATGGCCTCAGGAGGCCTGTGAGACCGAGGACATGTTGAAGTCGGGGACGCGCAGGGCCGGCATCGCCGTGCGGGGGAAGTAGTCGCCCCACTCGCGGCTGAACGTCGGCACCGTGGCGCCCGCGGCGGCGAAGCGGTCGAGCAGCGCGACCGGGCTCTCGTTGAACCGGTAGTTGTTCACCGCGCCGGTCACCTCGCCGTTCTCGACCAGGTAGACGCCGTCGCGGGTGAGGCCGGTGAGCAGCAGCGTCTGCGGGTCGACGGCGCGGATGTACCAGAGGCAGGTGAGCAGCAGGCCGCGCTCGACGCCGGCCGTGAGCTCCTCGACGCCGCCGGTGGCGCCGTCGACGGTGAGGCCGAGGTTGTCGACGGCGGGGGTGACGGGGAGCCCGGTCAGCCCGGCCGAGTGACGGGTCTGCAGCAGCGCGCGCAGGGTGCCGTCGTCGATCCAGGATGTGCGCGAGACCGGCAGGCCGTTGTCGAACACGCTGGACTCCGCCGACGACGCGTGCGCGAACACCGCCGGCGCGCACTCGAGGCCCGCGGCGGCTGGGTCGGACCACAGCGACACGGGGTGCTTCGACAGCCGCTCGCCGACCCTCGTCGCGCCGCCCGGCGCCGAGTAGACCGACCGCCCGTCGGCGGCGTCGCGCGCGCTCATCGTCCAGTAGGCGTAGATCATCAGATCGGCGACGGCGGTGGGCGGCAGGACGGTGTCGTAGCGGCCGGCCGGCAGCTCGACCGTGCGCTGCGCCCAGCCCAGCCGCTTGGTGAGCTCCGCGTCGAGAGCGGCGACGTCGACGTCGGTGAGGTCGCGCGAGGACTGGCCGACCCAGGCCGAACGGGTCTTGTCGGCGGACTTGCCGGTGATGCCGATGTGGCCGGTCGGCTGCTCGTGACGGGCGCGCAGGCCCGTCGACGAGCCGAGGTAGGTGGTGCGGACACCGTGCTCGAGGTAGCCGTAGAGCAGCCGCCGTTCGTCGTCGGCGCGGCTGAACGCGTCGCCGAGGGCGGGCGCGATGTGCGCGAACACGTCGGGGGACGTCTCGCCGGGCGCCTCGGCCCACCCCGGGCCGGCGTCGCCGGGCACGAGCGGCTGGGCGTCCTCGGCCGGGCCGTTGTCGCGGGCGGCCTGCTCGGCGGCGCGGACCAGCGGCTCCAGGCCCTCGGGCGTGACGGCGCTGCGGGCGACCACGCCGGACGCGGTGCCGGTGCCGCCGTCGACCGTCGCGATGACCGTGACCGACCGGTCGCGGGTGACGCCGTTGGTCGTGAGCGCGTTGGTGGCCCAGCGCAGGTTCGCCGTCGACGTCTCGTCGACCAGGACCAGCGCGCCGCCGGCCTTGGACAGCTCGAGGCAGCGCTCGACGATCTCCTGCGGCGTCATGGTGCCACTCACTGGCCACCCTCCTCGGCGGTGTTGAGGACGCGGATGTCGCGGAACAGCGCCGACGGGCTGCCGTGCGACACCGGCGCGACCTGCCCCGGCTGGGCCTTGCCGCAGTTGAACGCGCCGCCCAGGACGTACGTCTGCGGGCCGCCGACCGCGGCCATCGAGCCCCAGAAGTCGGTCGTGGTGGCCTGGTAGGCGACGTCGCGCAGCTGGCCGTCCAGCTCGCCGCCGCGAATGCGGTAGAACCGCTGGCCGGTGAACTGGAAGTTGTAGCGCTGCATGTCGATGGACCACGACTTGTCGCCGACGATGTAGATGCCGTCGTCGACCTGGGAGATGAGCTCCGCGGTGGACGGTCCGCCGTCGGCCGGCTGCAGCGAGACGTTGGCCATGCGTTGCACCGGCACGTGGCCGGGGGAGTCGGCGAACGCGCAGCCGTTGGAGCGGCTGGTGCCGAGCGCGCTGGCGTTGGCGGCGGCCATGGCGCGGTCGAGCTGGTAGCCGACCAGGGTGCCGCCGCTGACGATGTCCCACCGCTGCGCCTCGACGCCCTCGTCGTCGTAGCCGATGGTCGACAGGCCGTGCGGGGTGGTGCGGTCGCCGGTGACGTGCATGACCGGCGAGCCGTAGCGCAGCGTCCACAGCTGGTCGAGGGTGGCGAACGAGGTGCCCGCGTAGTTGGCCTCGTAGCCGAGCGCGCGGTCGAGCTCCGTGGCGTGCCCGATGGACTCGTGGATGGTCAGCCAGAGGTTCGTGGGGTCGATGACGAGGTCGTGGCGGCCGGCGCGGACGCTCGGCGCGCCGAACTTCTCCGCCAGCAGCGGCCCCAGCTCGTCGAGCGCCGCGCCCCAGTCGACGACGCCGTCGGCGCCCGTGGCGTACTCCCAGCCGCGCCCGGCCGGCGCGGCCAGTGTCCGCATGGTCTCGAACCGGCCGCTCGTGGCGTCGACCTTGAGCGCCTCGAAGACCGGGTGCAGCCGGACCCGCTGCTGAGTGGTGACGGTGCCGCGGGTATCGGCGTAGAACTTGTTCTCCTGCACCTGCTGCAGCTGCGCCGTCACGTGGTCGACGTCGGGCTGCGCGAGGACCCGGACGGAGTGGCCGACCATGCGGTCGATCTTCTCGGTGTCGGGGACGTCGAACGGGTTGACCGCGTAGGCGGACACCCAGGTGACGTCGGGGTGGACGGGCTCGTCGGCCAGCTCGACGCGGGCCGGGCTGAGCCGGCGCGACACCTTCGCGAGGTCGACCGCTCGCTCGGCGGTCTTCGCGGCGTCGTCGGTGGTGAGGTCGACGGTGGCGGCGAAACCCCACGTGCCCTCGTGGAGGACGCGGACCGCGAACCCCACGTCCTCGCCGTCGCGGCTGCCCTCGAGCTTGCCGTCGCGGAAGGAGAGGTCCTGGGAGCGGATGCGCTCGAGCCGGAAGTCGGCGTGCTCGACGCCGAGGTCGCGGGCCCGCTGCAACGCGGCGTCGGCCAGCGAGCGCATCGGCAGGGCGATGAAGGCTGGATCGATCTCGTGCGGCACCCTGCCGAGCCTAGACCAGCGTCCGGAGGGCGGGCACGGGCATGACCGCAGTAGTGCCGGGATCAGCCGGCGAACGGACAGAACTCCGCGCGGCGACGACGGTTCGATGTCGGCCCGTGGACGCCGGTCGGGGCCGGCGGGCGGAGCGTGGGAGAATTCGAGTCATGCTCAGATGGCTGACAGCGGGGGAGTCGCACGGGCCGGCCCTGGTCGCGATCCTCGAAGGTCTCCCGGCCGGGGTCGAGGTCACGACCGCCGACATCGACGCGGCGCTGGCGCGGCGGCGGCTCGGATACGGCCGCGGCGCCCGGATGAAGTTCGAGGCCGACGCGGTGACGATCACCGGAGGGGTGCGGCACGGCCGCTCGCTCGGCAGCCCCGTCGCCATCCAGGTGGGCAACACCGAGTGGCCCAAGTGGGAGCAGGTGATGTCGGCAGACCCGGTCGACGAGGCCGACATCGCGCACAGTGCTCGCAATGCGCCGCTGACCCGTCCGCGTCCCGGCCACGCCGACCTCGCCGGCATGCAGAAGTACGGCTTCGAGGAGGCCCGTCCGGTGCTCGAGCGGGCCAGCGCCCGCGAGACCGCGGCCCGGGTCGCGCTCGGCGCGGTCGCGTCGGCGTTCCTCCGGCAGGCCTACGGCGTCCGGCTGGTCAGCCACACGGTCGAGCTGGGCACGGTCGCGGTGCCGGCCGGCTCGCCGCTGCCCACGCCCGACGACGTCGAGTACCTCGACGCCGACCCGCTGCGCTGCTTCGACGCCGACACCAGCAAGCTCATGGTGGCCGAGGTCGACGCCGCGCACGACGAGGGCGACACCCTCGGCGGCGTCGTCGAGGTGGTCGTCACCGGACTGCCGCCGGGTGTCGGCAGCTACGTGCACGGCGACCGCAAGCTCGACGCCCGGCTGGCCGGCGCGCTCATGGGCATCCAGGCCATCAAGGGCGTCGAGGTCGGCGACGGCTTCGAGCTGGCCCGCACCCGCGGCTCGAAGGCGCAGGACGAGATCGTGCCGGCCGACGGCGGCGGCGTGCGGCGGACATCGGGGCACTCCGGCGGCATCGAGGGCGGCATGTCCACCGGCGAGACGCTGCGCGTCCGGGCCGCCATGAAGCCCATCTCGACCATCCCGCGGGCGCTGCGCACCGTCGACACCGAGACGGGCGAGGTCGCCAAGGCGCACCACCAGCGGTCCGACGTGTGCGCGGTGCCGGCCGCGGGCGTCGTCGCCGAGGCCATGGTCGCGCTGGTCGTGGCCGAGCTGGCGCTGGAGAAGTTCGGCGGCGACTCCGTCGCCGAGACCGCCCGCAACCTCACGACCTACCTCGACGCCATCCCGGCCCGGCTGGCGGTGCGCTGATGGCGCCGCGCGTCGTGGTCATCGGCCCGCCCGGCGCCGGCAAGACCACCGTCGGCACACTGGTCGCGCGGCGGCTGGACACCACGTTCCGCGATACCGACGCCGACGTCGAGCGCGCGGCCGGCAAGCCGATCACCGACATCTTCGTCGAGGACGGCGAGCCGGCGTTCCGCGCGCTGGAACGGGCCGCCGTCGCGACCGCGCTGGCCGAGCACGACGGCGTCCTGGCGCTTGGCGGCGGGGCGGTCGTCGCGGCCGAGAACCGCGCGCTGCTGGCCGGGCACGTCGTCGTCTTCCTCGACGTCGGCCTGGCCGACGCCGTCTCGCGGGTCGGCCTCAACCGCGACCGCCCGTTGCTCATCGAGAGCCCGCGCGCCCAGCTCAAGCGGCTGCTCGACGAGCGCCGCCCGGTCTACCTCGAGGTCGCCACGGTCACCGTCGACACCGGCGGCCGCGACCCCGAGGACATCGCCGACGAGGTCGTCAAGCATGTCCACTGAGGCTCCGACCCGCGTCCAGGTCGGCGGCGAGCACCCCTACGACGTCGTCATCGGCACCGGCCTGCTGGGCGAGCTGCCCGGCCTGCTCGGCGACGGCGTCCAGCGCATCGCCGTCATCCACCCCGGCGCGCTGCGGGCCACCGCCGACGCCGTACGCGACGACCTGCTGGCGCAGGGCTTCGAGGCGCACGCCGTCGAGGTGCCCGACGCCGAGGAGGCGAAGACCGCCGAGGTCGCGGCGTACTGCTGGTCGGTGCTCGGCCGCATCGGCATGACCCGCTCCGACGCCATCGTCGGCATCGGCGGGGGCGCGACCACCGACCTCGCCGGGTTCGTCGCGGCGTCGTGGCTGCGCGGTGTCGCGTGGGTCCCGATCCCGACGACGGTGCTCGGCATGGTCGACGCCGCGGTGGGCGGGAAGACCGGCATCAACACCGCCGAGGGCAAGAACCTGGTCGGCGCGTTCCACCCGCCGGCGGGCGTGCTCTGCGACCTCGCCGCTCTGGCGTCGCTGCCGCGCAACGAGTACGTCGCCGGTCTCGCCGAGGTGATCAAGGCCGGGTTCATCGCCGACCCCACCATCCTCGACATCGTCGAGACCGACCCGGCCGGCGCGGCACTGCCCGACGGCCCGTACGTCCGCGACCTCGTGGTGCGGTCGGTGCAGGTGAAGGCCGACGTCGTGGGCGCCGACCTGCGGGAGTCGGGGCTGCGCGAGATCCTCAACTACGGGCACACGCTGGGCCACGCCATCGAGAAGCTCGAACGGTACAAGTGGCGGCACGGCGCCGCGGTCTCCGTCGGCATGGTGTTCGCCGCCGAGCTGGGCCGCCTGGCGGGACGCCTCGACGACGACACCGCCGACCGGCATCGCCGCATCCTCGAGACCCTCGGCCTGCCGACCACGTACGACGGCCAGGCCTGGCCGCGGCTGCTCGACACCATGCGCATCGACAAGAAGAGCCGCGGCGACCGCCTGCGGTTCGTCGTGCTCGACGCGCTCGGCAAGCCGGGCATCCTCGAGGCGCCCGACCCGCAGTTGCTGACGGCCGCGTTCACCGAGGTCGCACGCTAGCCGGCACGGCCGGAGGCAGGGCTCTGGGCCGGTGGTCGGGCCACGCCGGCGGCTCCGTTCATGATCACCATCTTGGCACCCCGCACCGACAGCGTCAGGGGACGAGCAGCGGGGCGCCGTACAGGTCGTGCGCCCGGCGCGACCGCTCGGCCAGGCGCGCGACGACGGCGTCCGGGTCGCGGTGGATCTCCGCGCCGGTCCAGCGCGTGACGACGAAGCCGAGGTCCTCGAGTCGCTCCTGGCGCAGCTTCTCCTTCCAGAGCACGGGTTCGTCGGTGGTCCACGGGTCGTCGTACGTCACTCGGCCGTCCGCCTCACCCAGCAGCCGGTGACGTCGCCAGGCGAAGTCCGCCCGCACGCCGCCGCGGCGCTCGTCGGTGAGCCACGCATTGCATTCGGGCAGGACCAGCCCGCGCCGGACGAACAGTGCAAACGACACAGACTCGAGCGGCGACTCGCGCAGTCCGGAAGCGTGCTCTGCCACCAGCCGGGCGTTCGATACCCCGGGCCAGCCGGCGAGATCGGCGGCGGTCGTGGCCAGCTCCGCCGTCGTCGTGAGATCACGGCGCAGCGCGGCATCCGCGACGGTGAGACCGGCAGCGACTCCGTCGGTGCGCGCGATGTCGAGCACATTGCGCGCCACGGTGAGGACGGGTAGTCCGAACACCCTCGTCCGATGGGTGGCGGGGACGGCCGCGGTCCTGAAGCGGACACCGGATACGACATGCGCCCGGCCGCCCGGGACGGACGAGTCAGGATGATGGTCTCGTCCCAGCCCGACGGCAGCGGCAGCTGCTGCAGCGCCGCACCGGAGTAGTGGCTCACCCACGCGCCACCCAGCGACATCAGCACGGCTCGGATCTCCAGCTCGTGCCGCAGCCGCGCGTCACCGCCCATGCGCTCCCACACGCGCGGCGAGCAGTACACACCGTGGCGCACCTGGACGAGACGGCCGTGGCGCACGCGATGACGGACGGCGCTCGCCGTGAGGCCGGCGGCCAGCGCGCCGGAATACGTGACCACGGGCGGCAGGTCGGCCACGACGCATCCCCTCGATCGCCTGCCGGGCGGCTCGATCATCGCCCACGGTGGCGGTTCCGGCGAATCCGTCGTCCACAGGTCGCGCCTTGGCAAGGCTGACCGCCCGCTTGGCTGGGCTGGTTGTCGCTGAGGTGTCCGAAATGCCCTGTTCGGAGCGACGGTCAGCCTTGCCAAGGTGGACGAGCCCGCCACGGCCGCCCGGATAGGCTCGCCCGGTGAAGTACATCGACATCGGTGGCTCGGGGCTGCGCGGCTCGGCCGTCACGCTCGGCTGCATGCGCATCGACCAGCTGTCCGAGGGCGAGGTCGCCGGGCTGATCGGCGCCGCCACCGACGCCGGCATCACCATGTTCGACCACGCCGACATCTACGGCGGCGGCCGGTGCGAAGAGGTGTTCGGCGCCGCGCTGGCCCGGACGACGACGCGGCGCGAGGACATCGTCGTGCAGACGAAGTGCGGCATCCGGCCGGGGTTCTTCGACTTCTCCGCCGATCACCTCCGCGCGTCGGTCGAGGGGTCGCTGCGCCGGCTGCGCACCGACTACGTCGACCTGCTGCTCCTGCACCGGCCGGACACCCTGATGGAGCCCGACGAGGTCGCGGCGGCCTTCGACGAGCTGGTGACGGCGGGCAAGGTGCGCCACGTCGGGGTCAGCAACCAGAACCCCGCGCAGCTGGAGCTGCTGCGCGCCCGGGTGCGCCAGCCGCTGATCGCCAACCAGCTGCAGTTCGGCCTCGCGCACACCGCGCTGGTCGACTCCGGGCTCAACGTCAACACCGGGTTCGAGGGCGGGGTGGTCCGCGACGGCGGCGCGCTGGAGTACTGCCGGCTGCAGGGCATCACCATCCAGCCGTGGTCGGTGCTGCAGCACGGCCACATCGCCGGGACGTTCCTCGGCAATCCCGACTTCCGGGAGCTCAACGAGGAGCTCGCGGCGCTCGGCGCCGAGTACGGCGCCACGCCGGCGGCCGTGGCCGTCGCGTGGATCCTGCGCCATCCGGCCCGCATGCAGCCGGTCGTCGGCACGACGAAGCCGGCCCGCGTCGCCGAGCTGGCCCGCGCCGCCGACATCGAGCTGAGCCGCGAGACCTGGTACGCGCTCTACCGGGCGGCCGGCAACCGGCTCCCGTGAGGCACCGATAGGGTCGGCGCGTGACGACGCGCGTACTGGTGCTGAACGGTCCCAACCTCGGCCGCCTGGGGTCCCGCGAGCCGGACGTCTACGGCAGCACGACCTTCGCCGGCCTGGCCGAGCGGTGCCGTCAGACCGCCGCCGGTCTCGGCCTCGACGCCGACGTCCGGCAGACCGACGACGAGGCCGAGCTGGTGCACTGGCTGCACGAGGCCGCCGACGCCGGCACGCCGGTCGTGCTCAACCCGGCCGCGTTCACGCACTACTCCTACGCGCTGCGCGACGCCTGCGCCCAGCTGCGCGCGCCGCTGATCGAGGTGCACATCTCCAACCCGGCCGCCCGCGAGGAGTTCCGGCACACCAGTGTCGTCGCCGGGGTCGCGACCGGCACCGTCGCCGGCTTCGGGCTGGGTTCCTACGACCTCGCGCTGCGCGCCGTCGCCGACCTCGTCTGAGCCGGCGGTCAGAGCCGCTCGACGATGTCCTTGGCCTCTTTGAGGCCCAGGCCGGGCGAGTGATCGCGCAGCTCCTTGATGGCCTGGATCTTCTTGCCCCGCGCCGCCAGCGCGCGGACCCGGCCCATGACCTCGTCGGACGACGGGGGAGCGGCGGGCGCGGGGCCGTCGAGCGCGGCGACGACGCCCGACTCGGCCATGCGGTCGACGGTGTCCTTGGCCTGCTTGAGGCCGAAACCGGTGTGGGCGCGCAGCTCCTTGACCGCCTGGATCGTCTTGCCCTGGGCGATCAGCTGTTGGATCTGCGCCATCGCCTCGGGCGTGACGGTCTCGGGCGACACCGCGGCCGGCGCGGCGGGTGCGGCGCCGGCCTGCACGCGCTCGACGTAGTCCTTGGCGTCCTTGAGCCCGAAGCCGGTGCGCTCGCGGACCAGCTTGACGGCGGGGATCAGCCGGCCCTCGGCCAGCAGTGCGTGGACGGCGTCGTCGAGCGACCCGCCGCCGGACGGTGCCGCCGGGGCCGGCGCGGAGGCCGGCGGCGACACCGCCAGCGTGGTCGTGGGCGTCCCTCCCGCCGCGTCGACCCGGGCCCGCCGCAGGACGATACCGAACCCGATGATCAGCGCGGCCCCGAAGGCGATGACGACGATCAGCCAGAAATCCACGCGATGACGGTACCGGTCAGACCGTCACGAACCCCAGATCCGCAGCCGCGGCGCGCTGCGCGGTGTCGTGCGAGGCGAACCCGACCCGCTCGCCCGAGCGCGCCAGCGGTCGCGCGGCGAGGTCGGCGATGGCCAGATGCAGGGCGTCGAACGCGCGGATGCCGAACCGGCGCACGAGCACCCGGGCGGTGTTCTCGGTGTCGAGGGTGTCGGCGCGGATCAGCGCGATCGGCCCCGTCGGTGACACCTCTTCGTAGAGCTTGGCCAGCAGCGTGTCGACGTCGCCGACGCGCCGCGTGCGGGCGGCCCGGACCAGCGCCGACGACGCCTCCAGCAGCGCCAGTGTCGACGTGACCAGCAGCGTGCGGCCCTCGATCAGGCCACGCGCCACGGCGTGCCGCGGCTCGTCGGCGAGGTAGGAGCGCACCAGCACCGAGGAGTCGACGTAGGTGAGCATGCTCACCGGCCGTCGGCCCACAGTTCGTCGACGACCGGGCCGGCGCCCTCGGTGGCCCGAAGCGCGCGGGTGAACTGGGCCGGCGGGACGGACGGAGCCGGACTCTCGACGAGGATGCCGAGGTCGCGGGCCTTCTCGCGCAGTTCCAGGCGGCGTACGTCGATGTCGTCGTCGGACGGAGGAGGCGGCGGCGCGGCGGCGGAGAGCACCTTGTTGGCCAGCGCGTTGATGGAGACGCCTTCACGCTGGGCCCGCGCTGACAGCCGCCGGTGGAGATCGTCGGG
Source organism: Jiangella endophytica (assembly GCF_003427025.1). Lineage (GTDB taxonomy): Bacteria > Actinomycetota > Actinomycetes > Jiangellales > Jiangellaceae > Jiangella > Jiangella endophytica. The sequence goes on along the minus strand of NZ_QVAI01000013.1, from coordinate 215,547 downwards.
GATCCGCAGCAGCAACTGACGCATGCCGGCATGCTATCACCGGCATGGGTGGTGATATCAAGGCGTCGCTGGGTGCCGTCCGCGAGGTCTCATGCGGCAGCGAGTCCGCATGGGGAAGGAGTCACAGCGCGTCGAGGAACCGCCGGGCGTCGCGGCCGTTCATGCCGGTGCGCTCGCGGAGCAGCCGGATGGCGGCCGTGCGGCGCAGCCGGTCCTGGCTGACCAGCCGGCGCAGCGTGGCCAGCAGTTCGGCGTCGACGGCGCCACGCCGCCGTGTCGGGCTCGCCGGCGCGGTGCTGATCGGCTCGGGCTCGGGGAACACCTGTCCCGCCTGAAGCGCGTAGACGATGGCGGTAGCCTGCGGTAGTGGGAGGTGTGCCCGCTTCTGCAGGACTTTGACGGCTTGGTCGGTATTGCCGCGCGAGGCGATGTCGCGCACTTCGTCCTGCAACTCGCGGGGGAGTCGCGCACCGGGAGGCGGCGTCAAGGACGAAGAGAAGGTGCGGGTGGTGGTGGCTTCGGGCCCACGCCGAATGACAAGAAGGCTCATGACGAGGGCCAGAATGACGATGACGACCAGGCCGAGGATGAGCATGATCATGAGCGTAGTCGAGCGCTGATCAACTGCGAAGCACCCGTCTCAATTATTGAAATGCGATGATGTCCGCACAGGTCAGAACCAATGGAGAGGGCGTACACGATGGCGGAGACCCACGCGAGGCGACGCGCCGAACTAGCTCGGAAGCTGGTTGATGACAAGATTGACGCGGCGTTAGTCACAAGCCTGGTCAACGTCCGTTATCTCACCGGCCTCGACAGCAGTAACGCGGCATTGCTCCTGACGTCGGACGGTTCGGCCGTGCTCGCGACGGATAGTCGTTATTCTACGGCCGCGAAGGCCGTGGCAGAAGACGTCGAGCTGGTGGTCGAGCGGGGTGTCGTGACGTCCCTCGCGGCGCGTGCGGCGAAGGCCGGGGGGAGTCTAAGGCTCGGCGTCGAGGAGCACGCCGTCACCCTCGAGCTCTGGGACTCCGTGCAGGCGGCGATCGACGCCGAGCCCGCCGTCGTCGAGACGGTGCACCTGGGCCGCGCGGTCGAGCAGCTGCGCGCCGTCAAGGACGAGGACGAGCTCGCCCTGCTCGCGCAGGCGTGCGCCATCTCCTGCCGCGCGTTGGAGGACCTGTACGCCGCGGGCGGGTTCGCCGGGCGCACCGAGAAGGACATCGCCCGCGACCTCGAGTGGCGGATGTTCGGCCACGGCGCCGACGCCGTCGCGTTCGAGACCATCGTCGCGACCGGCCCCAACAGTGCCATCCCGCACCACCGCCCGACCGAGCGCGTCGTCGAGCGCGGTGACCTCCTGAAGATCGACTTCGGCGCCGCCTACCGCGGCTACCACGCCGACTGCACCCGCACGTCCGTCGTCGGGGCGCAGCCGCAGGACTGGCAGCGCGAGATCTACGACCTCGTCGCCACGGCCCAGCTGGCCGGCACCGAGGCCGTCGCCGTCGGCGCCGAGTGCATGTCCGTCGACCGCGCCAGCCGCGCGATCATCGACGACGCCGGCTACAAGGAGAACTTCGGACACGGCACCGGGCACGGCGTCGGCCTCGAGGTCCACGAGGCGCCGACGCTCGGTTACTCCGCGGCGGGTACACTGTCCGATCGCATGGCTGTGACCGTCGAGCCCGGGATCTACCTGCCCGGTCGCGGCGGCGTCCGCATCGAGGACACGCTGGCGGTTCGGGCCTCCGGCGGTTCCGAGTTGTTCACACCCACCACCAAGGACCTCCTGGTCCTGGACGCCTGACGCGGCCGGGACCCGAGACCAAGACGACAGAAGGCAACGAACGACGTGGCGACGACCAACGACCTCAAGAACGGCATCGTGCTCAACCTCGACGGGCAGCTTTGGAGCGTGGTGGAGTTCCAGCACGTCAAGCCCGGCAAGGGTGGCGCGTTCGTGCGGACGAAGCTGAAGAACGTGCTCTCGGGCAAGGTGGTCGACAAGACGTTCAACGCCGGCGTCAAGGTCGAGACCGCCAACGTCGACCGCCGCGAGATGACCTACCTCTACCGCGACGCCGACGACTTCGTGTTCATGGACACCCAGAGCTACGAGCAGACGCACGTCTCCGCGGGCGTCGTCGGCGACGCGGCGAACTTCATGCTGGAGAACCAGGACGCGACCATCGGCCTGCACGACGGCACGCCACTGTTCATCGAGCTCCCGGCCTCGGTCGTGCTCACCATCGAGTACACCGAGCCGGGCCTGCAGGGCGACCGCTCCACCGGCGGCAACAAGCCGGCCCGGCTCGAGACCGGCTTCGAGGTCCAGGTGCCGCTGTTCATCACCAGCGGTGAGAAGATCAAGGTCGACACCCGCGACGGTTCGTACCTCGGCCGCGCCGGCTGACGGGCGCCGTCACATGCCAGCCCGGAGCCGTGCCCGCAAGCGCGCGCTCGACATCCTGTACGAGTCCGAGCTGCGCGGGCTCACGCTCGGCGCCACGCTGGCCCACCGCATGGCCACCGCCGAGCAGCCGCTGAACGAGTACACCGTGCAGCTCGTCGAGGGTGTCATCGCGCACCGCGACCGCATCGACGAGCTCATCTCGACCTACTCCGAGGGCTGGACGCTGGAGCGCATGCCGGCGGTCGACCGCAACGTGCTGCGCATCGGCGTCTACGAGGTCCTCTACCGCGACGACGTCCCCGACCCGGTGGCGCTCGACGAGGCGGTCTCGCTGGCTCGCGACCTGTCGACCGACCAGTCGCCGACGTTCGTCAACGGCCTGCTCGGCCGGCTGGTGGCGATCAAGCCCAGCCTGAGCGCGTAGACGCGAGAGCCCGGCGCGGAGTCACCGCTGAACGCGCCGGGTCCCGGCCGAGATCAGCGGTGACGCCACGCCTCGGCCCCGTCGTGCGTCGCTCAGCCGTCGTCGGGGCGGCGGCGCAGGCGCTTGGTCTCGCCGGTGCGGCGCTTCTTCTCCACCCGGCGGGCGCGGGCCGCGCGTGACGGTTTCGTCGGGCGGCGCGGCGGCGGGGGCGGGCGCAGTGCGTCGTCGAGCAACACCGCCAGCCGGGCCTGGGCCGCCTCGCGGTTGCGCAGCTGCGACCGGTGCTCCGACGCCACCACCGTCAGCACGCCGTCGACCAGCCGGTGCCGCAGCCGCTCGGCCAGCCGCGCCCGCATGACCGGGCTCAGCACCCGAGATCCGGCCACGGAGTAGGACAGCTCGACCCGCGAGTCGGTCGTGTTGACGCCCTGGCCGCCCGGCCCGCTGGACCGGGAGAAGCGCCAGGACAGCTCGTCGTCGGGGATGACGAGCGTCTCGCGGACTCGGACCGGTGCCACCCGCCCATTCTCTCCCGCCGGCGCCCTGGCCCATGCGGCCGGCTGCCCGCGCTTCTTCCGTCGCGACCGGCCGCAACCGTGCCTGCGCGCCGTAGACTCGCCACCATGCGGCCGGCGACGCGCAGGCCTGGCCGCCACCTTCGGGGGGAGGTGCCGGCGTGGCCATGTCCGTCCAGCCGGACCAGCGGCGGCCCGCGCTGGTGGTCATCGAGCACGAGCACGACACCACGGGCCAGGACCGCATCGCCGACCAGCTGCGGCGGCGCTACGGCGGCGACTACGACGTCGTCGACGAGCGCAGCGGAGCGGCCGGGCTGACGACGCTGGAGTCGATGCGCGAGCGCGGCCTGCAGGTCGCGCTGGTCCTGTGCGACCAGCCGCCCAGTGGCTCCGCCGCCACCGACGCCGTCTTCGGGCAGGTCAAACAGCTCTACCCGGAGGCCAAGCGGGCGCTCGTCGTCGACTGGGGCGCGTGGGCCGACCGCGAGACCGCCGACGCCATCCACCGGCTGATCGCGCTCGGCAAGATCGACTACTACGCGCTGCGGCCCTGGCGCACGCCGGACGAGTACTTCCACCGCACCGTCACCGAGTTCCTGCTCGAATGGGAACGGGCGGTCTCCGCGGCACCGCGCGAGGTGACGGTGGTCGCGCAGCGTTGGTCGCCGCGTGCCCACGAGCTGCGCAGCCTGCTGGTCCGCAACGGCGTCCAGCACCAGTTCCACCCCTCCGACACCGACGAGGGCCGCAGTGCGCTCGCCTCGGCCGGCCTCGAGGACACGACGGCGCCGGTGATCCTCTTGCACGACGGCCGCGTGCTGGTCGACCCGACGAACAGTCAGCTGGCCGACGCCTACGGCGTGAGTACGACGCTGGGCGACGAGACCGACTTCGACCTCATCGTCGTCGGCGCCGGACCGGCCGGGCTCGCGGCCGCCGTCTACGCGTCGTCGGAGGGGCTGCGCACGCTCGTCGTCGAGCGCGAGTCGATCGGCGGGCAGGCCGGGTCCAGCTCGCTGATCCGCAACTACCTCGGCTTCGCCCGCGGCATCAGCGGCGCCGAGCTGGCCCAGCGCGCCTACCAGCAGGCATGGGTCTTCGGGACGACGTTTCTGCTGATGAACGAGCTGGTCGACCTGACCGACGAGGACGGCTGGCACGTGCTGACCGCGGCGGACGGGCAGCAGGCCCGAGCCCGCGCCGTCGTGCTGGCCACCGGCGTCAGCTACCGCCGCATCGGCGTGCCGTCCCTGGAGGCGTTCGCGGGCGCCGGCGTCTTCTACGGCGCGTCGGTGTCGGAGGCGCGGGCCATGGCGGGGGAGCCGGTGTACGTCGTCGGCGGCGGCAACTCGGCCGGGCAGGCGGCCATGTACCTGTCCCGCTACGCCGGCTCGGTGACGCTGCTGGTGCGCGGGGCGTCGCTGGCCGAGAGCATGTCGCAGTACCTGATCGACGCGATCGACGCGGCCGGCATCCGGGTGCGGCTGCGCACCGAGGTGGTCGACGGCGGCGGCGCCGGCCGGCTGGCGTGGATCGAGCTGCGCGACCGCGAGACCGGACGGACCCGCACCGAGCCCGCGACCGGGCTGTTCGTGCTGATCGGCGCCGAGCCGCACACCGACTGGCTGCCGGAGCGCATCGAGCGCGACCAGTGGGGCTATCTGCTCACCGGGCCGGACGTCATGGAGAGCCACGCCGCCCAGCGGTGGCCGCTGGACCGGCAGCCGCTGATGCTCGAGACCTGCGTGCCTGGCGTCTTCGCCGTCGGCGACGTCCGCCGCCGCTCGGTCAAGCGCGTCGCGTCCGCCGTCGGCGAGGGGTCGGTGGTGATCCAGCAGGTGCACCAGGTGATCGCTGCCGCGGATCGGCCGTGACCGGCGCGCCCGCGGAGCCGCCGACGCACGCCGTCCCGCGGCCGTGGGTGGCGGTGGCGCTGCTCCTACTGCCGGTCGCCGGGTTGATCGTGTTGCTGGCGCGGCCGGAGTGGGACGTCATGTGGCAGCACCACCCGGCGCATTTCTGGCTGGTGCTGGGCGCGGCCGCGCTGAGCACGGCGCTGGCCTACGCGACGGGGACGGCGGCGCGGCGCCGCAACGACGCCCGGGTGTTCCTGGTCTCGCTGGCGTTCCTGGCCGCCGCCGGGTTCCTCGGGCTGCACGCGCTGGCGACGCCCGGCGTGCTGCTGGACGGGTCCAACGCCGGGTTCGCGCTGGCCACGCCGGTCGGGCTGCTGGTGGCGGCGGTGTTCGCGGCGGCGTCGGCGACGGAGCTGGCCGGCGACCGGGCGCACGCGGTGATGCGCCGGTCGGCGGTGATCCGCGGCGCCCTGCTGACCGTCATGGTGCTGTGGGGCGCGGCCTCGGTGGGCGGGCTGGCGCCCTTGGACGACCCCGCGCCGCCGGAACGGGCGTCCGGCCCGCTGGTCTGGCTCGCGGTGGCCGCGCTGCTGCTGTACCTGTTCGCCGTCGTCCGCTACCTCCGGCTGCCCAGTCACCCCGGGTCGGTGACGCTGCTGCTGGCGATGGCCGCGGCGTTCGTGCTGCTGGCGGAGGCGTCGGTGGCCGTGGCGCTCGGGCGGAACTGGCACGCCAGCTGGTGGGAGTGGCATCTGCTGATGCTCGGGGCGTTCGCGCTGGTCGCCGTCAGCGCGCAGCGGCAGTGGTACGAGGAGCGGTTCGCCGGCCTCTACCTCGGCGACACCGCGCGAGCGACCCGTGACGTCAGCGTGCTCTTCGCCGACCTGCAGGGGTTCACGTCGTTCTCCGAGCGCACCCGTCCGGAGGACGTCACCGAGATGCTCAACGAGTACTTCACCATCGCGATCCCGCCGGTCGTCGAGCGGTTCGGCGGCACCGTCGACCGGCTGGTCGGCGACGCGCTCATGGTGACGTTCAACCGCGACGGCGGGCAGCCCGACCACGCGCGGCGGGCGGCCGCGGCAGGGCTGGCGATCCAGGAGGCGACGGCGACGGTGGCGGACGCGCACCCGGGCTGGCCCCGTTTCCGCGTCGGCGTCAACACCGGCGAGGTCGCCGTCGGGATCCTCGGCACCGCGGGCGGCCGCACGTTCACCGTCATCGGCGACGCCGTCAACCTGGCCGCCCGGCTGGAGAGCGCCGCACCCGTCGGCGGCGTCCTGATCGGCGCGGAGACCGCGCGGCGGCTGAGCGACGCACGGACCGAGCGGGTCGAAGGCCTGGAGGTCAAGGGCAAGAGCGGGGTCATCGAGGCGTACCGGCTGCTGGGGCTCTGAGCGGCGAGGCTAGGCTCGCAGCGTGCGTCGAGATGCTCTGCCCTTCTACCGCGTCATGGCCTACCTCACCGGTGTCGTGCTGCTCCTGCTGTGCGTGGCGATGTTCGTTCGCTACGGCCCGCCGGGCGACGCCACCATGAGCCGCACGGTCTCACCGATCCACGGCTGGCTGTACGTCATCTACCTGATCGCCACCGGGTTCCTGGTGCACCAGCGCGGCTGGAAGGCCAGCTGGGCGATCCTGGTCGCGCTGGCCGGCACGGTGCCGTTCGCGTCGTTCGTCGCCGAGCGGTTCGTGGTCAGGAAGGCGCGTGAGACGGAGCGGGTGCGCTGACGTCGTCGTCGGACTGCTCGGCCTGCTCCTCGGCCGGGGTGTCGGCCTGACGGCGGGTGCGGACGCCGTTGCGGACGATGCTCACCCAGAACACCACCGCGGCCAGCGCGAACACCCACCACTGCGCCCAGTAGGAGAGGTTCTGCCACGGGCTGACGTCGCGGATCGGGTCGACGGTGTCGACGTCGAGCACCGCCGGCGCGGCGGCCGGTTCCGGCGACTCCTCGCGCAGCAGCAGATAGCCGTGCAGCGCCGTCGCCTCGCTCACGCCGGCGCGCTGGGCCAGCTGGTCCGGCGCGATGTAGGCCATGCGGCCGTCCTCGAGCTGCTGCCCGGTGCGGACGGTCGCGTGGTCGGGCGTCTCGGGCGCCAGCAGATAGCCGGTGATGGTGACCTCGCCGGACGGGACGGCGGTGCCGGCCTCCTCGGGGTCGTCGACCCAGCCGCGCAGCACCGGCACGACCATGCCGTCGTCGGTGCGCAGTGGCGTGACGACGAACGACCCGAGCGTGCCGTCGTGCACCCGGCCGGGAAGGAGCTGCTGCTGGCCGGCCAGATAGCTCCCGGTGGCGACGACCTGCCGGTCGGCGCCGTCGCCCAGTTCGGCGCCGGGCGAGGCCAGCTCGGTGATGGCGACCGGCTCGCGGTCGCGCAGCTCGTGCCGTCCGCTGCTGTCCTGGTAGACGTCGGCCTGCCACCAGCCCAGCACCAGGCAGCCCGCCACCGCCGCGACCGCGACGACGTGCAACAGCAGCCAGCGGGGCGTCAGCAGGAACCGGTACACACTCACACCGTAACGGCCCGGTGGACGGCCCCATGCGTGTGGGGGAGCCGGAGTGGGCAAGATCAGACATTTATGTCCGGATGGACCCCATGATCTTGGTCGCCGGTTGGGTAGGCTTCGAACAGTCTCGTTCGGGGGACGGGCAGCATCCACCCTGGTGAACGATCATGATGGAGAGAGATCGCGATGAGCCGACCGCACCCGCTGAGCGCCATGAAGGAGTGGGAGTGGTCGCAGGCCTGGGAGCAGCAGCAGGAGATCGTCGATCGGCTGCACGCCAAACGTGGGTCATGGCTGCCCAACATCGTCGAGAAGCGCCCCTGGGGCGCGGTCCGATGGACGTCGGGCCGGCCCTCGCATGCGGCCACGTCCGGTCAGGCGGTCCCCGAGACGTTCGCGGTGCTGCGGCCCGGGCTCAACGACCAGCCCCTGCGTGACCGCGTCGCCGACGTCCTGTCGCAGCCGGCGCCGATGTTCCAGGCGGTCGGCGTCGGGCTGCGCCGCCACCAGCTCGTGCCGGCCATCGTCGGCGCGGCGGTCGGTGCGGTGCTGCTGGTGGTGCTGGCGTTGGTGCTCGGGCTCGGCCCCATCGGCGCCATCCTCGGTTTCCTCGTCGGCCTGGCCGGCGGCGGTGTGGGCGGCGCGGCGCTCGGCCAGTACCTCTTCGACCGCGAACGCGACGCCGTCCTCAAGGAGGGCGAGCGGGTTCGCGTCGTCACCGGCCGCTACGCCCCCACCTCCTGGTCCCGCCTCGTCGACGCGACGACCGGCCTCGAGACCGCCGCGACCGCTGCCGCCGACGACCAGACGGCCAACGCGGTGCAGACGGCGCTGTGGGAGGCTGCCGGCCTGCTGCTGCGGTCGTCGGACCACACCGGCGTCGAGGTGCTGGCCGACGGCATGGAGCGGCTCGCTCAGGCGCACCGGGGCATCAGCGGCGGTCGCTGAGCCGGCTCGCCGGTCTTCGGCCGTAGGCCGGAGAGTTCGGCGCCCCGCTGTTCGAGAGTCGAGGGCGCCGAGGTGCGCCTCGAGCGGACTGCAGGGGCGCTTCGCGCCGGCGACGACCGCTCGACCCGCGCCGCCGCGCCCTCATGGAGCGGGTCCGGCTGCGGCCCGCCGTTCGGTGCCGTAGACACCGATGATCGTCAACGATCCCCCTACGTCACCAGGCGTTCTGCCGCTTCACCGGGTGTGCATGCCTGGTGCAGCGGGAGAACGCCTGGCGGAGCCATGATCGCGGTTGATCACGGAGGTGACGTGGGCAGTCGCCATCCGTCGGCCACCTTGGGCCCCACACGGCGACTTACCGCTGCACCAGGCCTGCATGCCTCTTGAAGCGGGAGGAGGCATGCTGAACGTGATCATTTACGGGCCAGTGGCGGCTAGGTGGGGACCGGGCCGCGGATGGCCAGCACGGCGTCGATGGTGTCGGCCTCGGCGGCGGGTTTGTCGGGACGGTGCCGCAGCACCCGGGCGAATCGGAGCGCGACCCCGGCCGGATATCGCGGCGACGTCTGCACGCCGTCGAACGCCACCTCGACCAGCAACTCCGGCCGCACCGGGACGACCCAGCCATCGGTGGGGCCATCAGCCAACGACAGCAGCTCGGCCGTCTGCCAGGTGAGCATCTTGTCGGTGAGCCCCTTGAACGTCTTGCCGAGCATCACCCAGCCGCCGGCCGGACCGTAGGCGCCGGCGGGATCGAGCGCCCCCAGGTGCAGGTTGGACAGCCAACCCTGGCGCCGCCCGTGACCCCACTCGGCCGCGAGGACGGCGAGGTCCAGTGTGTGCCGCGGCTTCACCTTCAGCCACCCGGCGCCGCGGCGGCCCGCCTCGTACGGCACATCGAGGCCCTTGACGATGATGCCCTCGTGGCCCTGGGCGATGGCGTCGTCGAAGAAGGCCTGGGCGTCGGCGGGGGAGGACGTGACGATGCGGGGGACCCGGGCGGACGCCGGCACGACGGCGGCGAGCGCGGCCCAGCGTTCGGTGCCGGGCGCGCCGATGAGGTCGGTGCCGTCGATGTGCAGGGCGTCGAAGACGAAGAGCGAGAGCGGCGCCTTGGCACGGGCCGCCGCGACGTCGACCCGGCTGCTGACCCGCGAGGCGGTGCGCTGGAAGGGGAGAGGGCGGCCGGTGGGGTCGAGCGCGATGGTCTCGCCGTCGAGCACCACGGAGTGGACGGGGAGCGCCAGCGCCGCCTCGACGAGTTCGGGCACGTTGCCGGTGATGTCGTCGAGCGTGCGGGTGAACACGGCGACGTCGGTGCCGTGGCGGTGGATCTGCACCCGGACGCCGTCGACCTTCCACTCGACGGCGGCCTCGCCGGTGCGCTCGAGCGCCTCGGCGATGTCGGGCGCGGGGGAGGCCAGCATGGGCCGCAGCGGCGAGCCGACGGTGAGCCGGAACCGCGCCAGCCCGGCGCCGCCCGCCGCCAGCACCGCGGCGGCGACGGGCACCAGCGCGCCCGCGACGGTGACCGCGCGGCGCACGTCGGCGGCCGGCACCTCGGACGCCCGGGCCACGGCCTCGGTGAGGACGCCGTCGAGGGCGCCCTGGCGCAGCTCGCCCGAGACGAGCCCGGCCAGCAGCCGCTGCTCGGGCGTGGTGGCGCGGGCCAGGAGCTCGCGGAACCGCTCGCGCCGCGCGGCCGTGGACCCCTTGCCGGACAGTTCGGAGAGCGCGCCGAACGCGGCGTCGACCTCGGCCACCCGCAGCGACGGCGACTCGGCCGGAGCCGGCAGGTCGCGCAGCGAGGCGTAGCCCAGCCCGGTGCGCCGCTGACGCAGCTCGCCGGCGAGGTAGCTGGCCACGATCTCGGCCTCGCCGGGCGCGGCCCGGCGCAGGCAGCCGGCGAGCAGGTCGATCTTCGCCAGCCGCCCGGAGACCCCGGCGACGGCGGCGGAGGTGTCGGCGACATCCTTCAGCAGCACGATCCCAGTCTGCCCGCACCCACCGACACACTCATCGCGCCGCGGACACAGGAACGCCCCTCCAGAACACGCACCAGGTTCTGAAGGGGCGTCCTGCCCGGACGACGGCGTGGCTCAGCTGCTCGAGGCGTCGCTGCCCAGGGTCACCGTGGCGGTGTGCTCCTGGCCGTCGCGGACGTAGGTGAGCTTGATCTCGTCGCCGGGACGGTGCGACCGGACGGCCGCGATCAGCGAGGTGGCGTCGGTGATGACGCGGTCGCCGACGTGGGTGACGACGTCGCCGTCCTGCAGCCCGGCGTCGGCGCCGGCGCTGCCGGGGTTGACCTGGGCGATCTCGGCGCCGTGGACGTCGCCGCCCTGCACGTCCTGGACCCCGACGCCGATCTGGGCGTGCGTGGGAGTCTGGCCGTCGCGCAGCTCCTGGATGATCGGCTTGGCCTGGTCGATCGGGATCGAGAAGCCGAGGCCGATCGAGCCGTTGCTCTGGCCGGACGTGGCGATCGCGCTGTTGATGCCGACGACCTGGCCGTCCATGTTGACCAGCGGCCCACCCGAGTTGCCGGGGTTGATCGGGGCGTCGGTCTGGATGGCGTCGATGACGGAGTTGACGCTGCCCTGCTGCTCCGAGCCGGCCGCCACCGGACGGTCCAGCGCGGAGACGATGCCGCTGGTGACGGTTCCCTCCAGGCCGAGCGGCGAGCCGATCGCGACGACCTGCTGGCCGACCGCGAGGTCGCCGGAGCTGCCGAGATCGGCCGCCTGCAGGCCGGACACTCCGTCCGCCTTGATGACGGCGAGGTCGGTGAGCGGGTCGGTGCCGAGCACCGTGGCGTTCGCGGTGGAGCCGTCGGAGAACGTCACCTGGACGGTGCCGCCCTGGCCCGCGCCCTCGACGACGTGGTTGTTCGTGACGATCTCGCCGTCGGAGGAGATGATGACGCCGGTGCCGCCCGCCTCCCCGAACTGCGACGCGACGGTGATGGACACCACGCTGGGCAGGACGTCGGCAGCGACGGCCTGGACGCCGCCGGCGTTGGACGTCTGCCGGTTGTTGCTGTCGCCGCTGGTGTTGCTGAGGTCGCTGCGGGTCACCGAGCCGCCGGAGTCGTTGCCGCCGTTGTCGTCGTTGACGATCGCGGCGACACCGGCGCCGGCCGCGCCGCCGATGATCGCGCCGAGCGCGACGCCGGCCAGCACGAGCGGGGCACGACGGCGCTTGGGCTCGGGGTTGCGCTCCTCACCGGACAGCGGCTCGTGCGGCGGCGGGGAGCCGGCCGCGCCGGCCTCGGTGGGCTCGGTCGGCTGGTCGCCGGCGGCGGCGCCGGGACCGGACAGCGGCGGCGTGGACCAGCCGCTGCGCGGCGACTCGGTGGTGGGTGCCTGGGCAGGCGCGGTACCGGCCGGGGTTCCGCCGGGCGGCGGGGGAACGGGTGCGGTCGGAAGCGTCGTGGTGCTGGCCGAGCCCTCGGGCTCGCCGGAGTTGCGGGTCACGTCGTCCATGTCTCCACGGTGCCCGTCGTCTCTGAGAGCAGGCTGAGAGTCAGTCAAGAGCAGCCGAAGAAGCCCCCGGCAGCCGCATCGTCAGGCGCGCGCCGCCCGACCCGGCCCGTCCGGCCTCGACGCTGCCGCCGTGCCGTTCCGCCGCCGCCTTGACGATGGCCAGCCCCAGCCCGGAGCCGGGCAGCCCGCGCGCCTCGGACGACCGGTAGAAGCGGTCGAAGACGCGGGGGAGGTCGACCTCGGCGATGCCCGGGCCCTCGTCGCAGACGTCCAGGACGCCCTCGCGGAGCGTGACGGTGACGGTGCCGTGCGGCGGGCTGAACTTGGCGGCGTTGTCGAGCAGGTTCGTCGCGGCGCGGCCGAGCTGGGTGGCGTCGCCCTGGACGAACCAGCTGTGCAGGTCGGCGGCGAACGCGACGCCCGGGGCCCGGCGGCGCACCCGGCTGAGTGCGTCGCGGACGACGTCGGCGACGTCGACCTGTTCGCGCGACCCGGCCGGCGGGTCCTCGCGGGACAGCTCGACGAGATCGCCGACCAGCGTGGACAGCTCGACGGCCTGGGCGCGGGTGTCGGCGATCAGCTGGGTGCGGTCGGCCGCGGCGAGTCCGCCGCTGGCCTCGCTCTGCGCCAGCAGGTCGAGGTTGGTGCGCATGCTCGTCAGCGGCGTGCGCAGCTCGTGCCCCGCATCGGCGACCAGCCGAGACTGGCGCAGCCGGGCCTCGCTCAGCGCGGCCAGCATCGCGTTGAACGCGTGCGCGAGGCGGGCGATCTCGTCGCTGCCGGTGACCTCGATCGGCTCCAGCTGCCCGGTGGCGGCGACGTGCTCGGCGGCCTGGGTGAGCTGACGGACGGGGCGCAGCCCGGCCCGTGCGATGGACAGGCCCGCCCACGTGGCGAGCACGATGCCCACGCCGCCGGCGATGAACGACACCAGCCGCAGGCGGTCGAGGAGCTCCTCGGTCTGCGCGGTCGACTGGCCGAGCACCAGCGCGAACCCCGGCTGGGCCGGCACGGCGACGACGCGGTAGCTGTCGCCGCGGAGGTCGGTGGTCCGGACGCTTTCGGGGCTGTCGCCGCGGGCGACCTCGAGCTCGGGGTCGCCCATCGGGGGCGCGCTGTCGGCGCCCACGGCGGCGAACGCCGTGCCGTCGGCGCGCAGCAGGGCGATGCGGATGTCCGTGGCCAGGATCGCCGCGGAAGGAACGCGTGCCAGCTGCTCGGGGTCGCCGAGCGTCGTCGTGACGGCCTGCTCCGCGCGGTTCTGCAGGCCCTCGTCGATCGAGGACTGGAGCTGCGACGAGACCGTGAGGTACGCCGCCAGGGCGGTCAGCGTGACGGCGAGGCCGACGCCCAGTGCGGCCAGCGCGCCGACCCTGGTGCGCAGCGACAGCCGCGACGCGAACCCGGGCGCGGACCGGCCGCCGGAGCCGTCGGACGCGTCGTCAGGGGGCGGGTCGGGAGCGCGCCCGGTGTCGCCGGGCGGCGGAGGCGGGACCCTCGACGGCGACCGGACGCGGCGGGCGGCGTCGCTGGTCACGGCGGATCCTCGCGAGCGACGTAGCCGACCCCGCGGACGGTGTGGATGAGCCGCGGCTCGCCCTGCTCCTCGGTCTTGCGGCGCAGGTATCCGACGTACACCTCCAGCGAGTTCGCCGTCGTCGGGAAGTCGTAGCCCCACACCTCCTCGAGGATGCGGTCGCGGGTGAGCACCTGGCGCGGATGCCGGAGCAGCAGTTCCAGCAGCGAGAACTCCGTGCGGGTGAGCCGGATCGCGCGGCCGCCGCGGGTGACGTCGCGAGTGACCGGATCGAGGACGAGGTCGCCCATGCGCAGCTGCCGTCCCTCGGCGGGGTCGGCGGCCGGCGCCGCACGGCGCAGCAGCGCGCGCAGCCGGGCCAGCAGCTCCTCGAGGGCGAACGGCTTGGGCAGGTAGTCGTCGGCGCCGGCGTCGAGCCCGGACACGCGGTCGGAGACCTCGTCGCGCGCCGTGAGCATGAGGATGGGCAGATCGTTGCCGGCGGCGCGGAGCGCGCGGCAGGTGGCGAGGCCGTCGAGGCGCGGCATCATGATGTCGAGGACGACGGCGTCGGGCGGCTCGGCGCTGATGACGCGCAGCGCGTCCTCGCCGTCGGCGGCCAGCTCGACCTGGTAGCCGTTGAACGCCAGCGACCGGCGCAGCGACTCGCGCACGCCGGGATCGTCGTCGACGACTAGTACACGCATGCTCTCAGTCTGCCCGTCCGACGTGAGAATCGCCTGAGAGCGGCGCAAGAACGACGACGGCGGGCGACCTCCCGAAGGAGGCCGCCCGCCGCCGGTGTGTCACCTACGGCTGGGCCGGGTTCAGCTGAACGCGGGGCCAGCAGCCTCGGCCGCGTCGGACGCGACGTCGGAGCGAGCCTCGGCGTCGGCCTTGGCCTGCGCCTTGCGGTCCACCGCCACGTCGGACGGCGTGGCCGACCGAGCCAGCGGAGCCGAAGCAGCCGCCGCGGAGTTGTCCTCGCCGCGGACGCGGTTGTTCTCGGCGACGACGGTGCCCGTGTTGCCCGAGACGTTGAAGTCGCCACGGACCACGTTGTCGGACACGTACACGTCGGCGCTGTTGTCGGTGATGCTCAGGTTGCCGCCGAACGCGTTGTAGCCACAGCCGGTCAGCGGGGCCGACGCACCGATCTGGAGGATCTCGCCGTTGCCGCTGAACGTGGCGTCGCCGTCGACCTCCGACAGGCACAGGACGCCGCCCTGCTCGGCACCGGTCACCGAGTAGGTGCCCTCGATGACGGTGTCGTAGACGTCGGTCAGGGTGTCGCCGGTGGTCGCGAGGTTCCGGGTGACCCAGCCACTCTCGATGAAGGTCTCACCGTTCGTGGAGGTGACGTTGCGGGCGTGGTCCGAGCCGACCGAGTAGAAGAACCCGGAGTCGGTGGCGGTGACGTTGTTGCCGAGCGTGCTGTCCTCGGTGTACGCGCCGTACGCCGCGGTCAGGACGGTGGTGCCGGTGACCGAGGTACCGACGACGTCGGCGAAGCCGTTCGCCAGGACGCGGACGTTGCCGTTGACGGTCGCGCCGTCGAGCAGCAGGTTCGCGTCGGCACGAACGGTCACGTTGCCGTTGATGACGACGTTGGTCAGCTCGCACGACTTGCCGGCGGCCACGACGAGGTCACCGGGAACCGTGACGTCGGCTGCGACGCCGTCACAGAACGTGGTCAGCGCGGCCTGGGACGGCGCGGCGAAACCGACGGCCATAAGACCGGCGGCTGCAGCCGTCAGGGCGATCTTGCGGTAGCGCATGTGCGCTCCTCTCTGCGGATCCTGCGGATGGTGCGTCAATGACGCGTTCCCCCCGTGCGATTCGCCGCGGCGCCGGCCGGGTCGCAGACCTTGACCGGGACGGATCGCGCGAGGAGGAGAGGCTCTGTGCGCGAGATTCAGTTGTCAACACCGAGTCGAAGCGTCAGATACCCCCCTGCTCCTTTCGGAGACTTCGTACGACGTGCACTCTTTCCGGGAAATGACGATCATGTCAAGGTTTAGCCCGTATTTCGGGGCCTCTTGTCGACATGAGTTCGCTTGGCCGACACGATACGAGTGGACGGCGTCTGCGGCGTTCATCGCGGCGACATTTGTCCGTTGTGTCGCACGCGGTCGAGGTCGTCCTGTGCGCGGACCAGGACGTCCAGGACCCGCACCCCGAACTCCAGACCGTGCGGGTGTGCCGGCGCACCGGGCCGCGCGGCGGCGGTCAGCTCCGTGATCGCCGTGCTCAGCGCCTCGACGACCGGGGTGTGCGGCTCGGGGAGGACGGCGTGCCCGGCGCCGCCCCATGCGCGCGCGTGGAAGAGTCCGGCCGCCGCCGGGACGTTCTGCGAGACGGTGACGGTGCTGGAGGCGCCGCCGCGGTGGCCCAGGACGAGGTGGACGGTGCCCAGCGGGTCCTCGTGGGCGGCGACCGTCTCGACCGGCTCCAGGACGTTCAGCAGGATCGACAGCGCGTGCGGCCCGAGATCCCAGAGACCGCCGTCGCGCTCCAGCCGCCACGGCGTCGAGAACGCGCCGTGCTCGCGCTGCACGGAGCCCAGCGTCAGCGCCGTCGCGCCCTCCCACGGGTGCTCGGCCGCGGTGGCCCGGCACGAGGCCAGCCAGTCGCGCACCTCGGGCCGGAACAGCTGGGTGAAGAACACGGCGCTGGCCACCCCGGCTGCCGCGGCGGCGTCGGTCAGCGCGCGGCCGCCGGCGGCGTCGAGCGCGATCGGCTTCTCCAGCAGCAGGTGCTTCCCGGCCGTGGCCGCCGCCGTCGCGTACCCGGCCTGGACGTCCGGCGGCACGGAGAACTCGACGGCGTCGGTGTCGGCCAGCAGGTCGTCGAACGAGTTGTACGGCCGCACGCCGAACTCGTCGGCGAGCGCGGCCGTCCGGGCCGGGTCGCGGCCCCAGACGCCGGCGAACGTGACGTCCTCCGTCGCCGCGAGCGCGGGTGCGTGGGCCACCCGGGCCCAGTGTCCAGTGCCGACCAGTCCGAAGCGCATGGCACCGGACCCTACCGGCGCCCGGAATATGCCGGGTTCCGGCCGTCTCGGCCGCTAGCCTGGGTGACCGTGGAGGAAGCGGCGGTCTATCCCGCGCACTGGGAGGCCGACGTCGTGCTGTCCGACGGCGCGACGGCGCATCTGCGGCCCATCACGCCGGCCGACGCCGAGCGGCTCGTCGAGTTCTACGCACGCGTCAGCGACCGGTCCAAGTACTACCGCTTCTTCGCCCCCTATCCGAAGCTGACCAGCCGCGACGTCGAGCGGTTCACGAACGTCGACCACCGCGACCGGGTCGCGCTGATCCTGCTGATCGGCGACGCCATGATCGCCGTCGGCCGGTACGAGCGGCTCAGCGCCACCGACGCCGAGGTGTCGTTCCTGGTCGAGGACGAGCACCAGGGCCGCGGTGTGGGCAGCGTGCTGCTGGAGCACCTGGCACAGGCGGCCCGCGAGCGCGGCGTGCGCCGGTTCGTCGCCGACATCCTGCCCGCGAACCACAAGATGATCACCGTCTTCGCCGACGCCGGCTACACCGTCGACAACAGCTACGAGGACGGCGTCGTGCACGTCGAGTTCGAGATCGCGCCGACCGGGAGCTCGCTGGAGGTCATGGCCGCGCGCGAGCACCGGGCCGAGGCGCGCTCGATCGAGCGGCTGCTGACTCCGCGATCGGTCGCGGTCATCGGCGCCAGCCGATGGCGCGAGAAGATCGGGCAGACGCTGGTCCGCAACCTGGTGCTCGGCGGGTTCACCGGCCCGGTCTACGCGGTCAACCGCGAGGCGACGGCCATCACCGGGCTGCCGGCCTACAAGAGCGTCCGCGACGTCCCCGGCGAGATCGACCTCGCGCTGGTCGCCGTCCCCGCCGACGCCGTCGCCGAGGTGGTCCTCGACTGCGCGGCGAAGGGCGTGCGCGGGCTGGTCGTCGTGTCGTCCGGGTTCGCCGAGACGGGCGAGCCGGTCGGCCGGTCCCGGCAGGCCGAGCTGGTGCGGCTGGCGCGGGCGCACGGCATGCGCATCGTCGGGCCGAACTGCCTGGGCATCGTCAACACCGACCCCGCGTACTCGCTGAACGCGTCGCTGGCGACCACGCTGCCGCCGGCCGGCCGGGTCGGCTTCTTCGCCCAGTCCGGCGCGCTCGGCTCGGCCATCCTCGGCGACGGCGCCGCCCGCGGCCTGGGCGTGTCGACGTTCGTGTCCGCCGGCAACCGCGCCGACGTGTCCGGCAACGACCTGCTGCAGTACTGGCGCGACGACCCCGCCACCGAGGTCGTCCTGCTGTACCTGGAGTCGCTGGGCAACCCGCGCAAGTTCTCCCGGCTCTCGCGCGCGGTCGCCGAGGTCAAGCCCGTGGTCGCGGTGAAGAGCGGCCGGTCCACCCAGGGCGTGCCGCTCGGGCACACCGTCCGGCCGATCGAAGCGCCGGCCGACGCGCTGGACGCGATGTTCCGGCAGTCCGGCGTCGTCCTGGTCGACACCATCCCGGAGATGTTCGACGTCGCGCAGGTGCTGGCCTTCCAGCCGCTGCCCACCGGCCGCACCGTCGCCGTCATGGGCAACTCCGGCGCGCTGTGCCTGCTGGCCGCCGACGCCGCCGTCAGCGCCGGGCTGGACGTCTACGGCGACCCGCTCGGCTTCGGGGCCGGCGCGACCGCCGACGACTACCGCAAGGCGCTGCGCACGTTCGTCGACGAGCCCGCCGTCAGCTCCGTCCTCGTCGTCTACGCACCGGCCGTCGACGGTCCCGGCGGCGACGACGTCGCCACCGCACTGGCCGAGGTGGCGGCGTCGGCCGGCAAGCCGGTCGTCACGACCTTCCAGGGCAAGCGCGGCGTCCGCGGGGCGGCCGGGGTGCCGTCGTACGCGTCGCCGGAGGAGGCGGCCCGGGCGCTCGGGCACGCCACCGCATACGCCGAATGGCGCCGGCGCAGCCACGGCAAGGTCCCGCGCCTGGACGGCTGCGACGCCGCGGCCGCGCGCAAACTGGCCCGCGGCGCGCTGAGCACGCCGGGCACCGACCCGCAGGCCGGCGTCGAGCTCGGTCCCGCACGACTGCGCGAGCTGCTCGCCGCCTACGGCGTCGACCTCCTGCCGATGATCCCGGCGTTGACGCTGGACGCCGCGCTGGCGGCGCTGGGGGAGCTGGGTGGCGAGGTCGTGCTGAAGGCGACGTCGCCGCGGCTGCGGCACCGGCCCGACCTCGCCGCCGTCTGGCGCCACATCGACACCGCCGACGAGATGCGCGACGCCTGGGCGACCATGGCGCAGACGCTGCTCGACCCCGCCGAGGCCGGGTTCGTCGTGCAGCCGATGGCGCCGGGCGGCGTGCCGGTGTCGATCCGGGCCTGGGAGGACCCGATGTTCGGCCCGGTGGTCTCGTTCGGGGTGTCCGGCGTGGCGTCGGAGCTGCTGGGGGACCGCTCCTACCGCATCCCGCCGCTCACCGACCGCGACGCCGCGGAGATGGTGCGGGAGGTGAAGGCGGCCGCCTTGCTCATGGGCTACCACGGCGGCATCATGGCCGACCTGGGTGCGGTCGAGGACCTCGTGCACCGCATGTCGCGGCTGGTCGACGAGGTGCCGGAGGTCGGCTCCGTCGAGCTGGACCCGGTGCTCGCCGGCGAGTCCGGCCTGACGGTCGTCAACGGCTCCGCCCGGGTGGCGGCCCCGGCCGGGCGTCAGGACTGGTACACCCGGCGGCTGCCGTGACGACAACGGCCACGAGCGTGGGAAGATGGTGGGATGGCGGATACAGGGACGCGTGAGGGTCTTCGCCTGGCCATCCAAGAGGCCGGCTACTACCCCGACCTCGTCGCGGACATGCTCGAGACCTCGCTGGCCGGCGAGGCGGTCGACTCATACGTCGTGCACCACGAGCCGCACTTCGACCGCGACGAACTGCGCCGGCACGTCAGCGTGCTGGTGCTCACCCCGACGAGGCTGATCGTCGGGCACACCGACGAGTACCCCTCCGACGACACCCACGACGTGCCGTACGCCACCACGTCCACCGAGGCGGTGCCGCTGGACCGCGTCACGTCGGTGGTGGTCAGTCGCACCGTCACCACGCCGGCCGCCTACCGCACCGGCACACCGGCGCTCGACGTCGTGCTGACGGTCGGCTGGGGCGCGATGAGCCGCATCGACCTCGAGCCGGCCACGTGCGGCGACCCCGACTGCGAGGCCGACCACGGCTACACCGGCGCGCTGACGTCCGACGACTTCACGCTGCGGGTCAGCGAGGCCGGCGACGGCGTCGGCCGGGTCCGCGACCTGCTGACGTTCGCCCGCGCGTTGTCCGCCGCCACCATCAGCGTGCGGTGACCAGTGCCGCTGCCGCGTTACGGCGAGGGCGCCCTCGCTGACCTGCTGCCGTCCGTGCTGGCCGCCCTCGGGGTCCCCGACGAGATCGACGTCCTCGGCCTGCCGCCGGCCCGCCGCTTCTGCGTCCTCCTGGTCGACGCGCTCGGCTGGAACCTGCTGCGCGCCCACCCGGCACAGGCGCCGTTCCTGACGTCGATGACGGGGCGCGCCATCACCGCCGGCACGCCCACCACCACGGCCACCAGCCTGGCCAGCCTCGGCACCGGCCTGCCGCCGGGCAAGCACGGCATCGTCGGCTACACCTCGCGGGTACCGGGCGGCGACGGCATCTTCAACGCGCTCAAGTGGGACCCACCCCTGGACCCGCTGACGTACCAGCCGTACCCGTCGCTGTTCGACCGCGCCGACCGCGCGGGCGTCGCCACCACCGTCATCGGCCAGAGCAGCTTCCGCGACACCGGCCTGACCCGTGCGGCCATGGGCGGCCCGTTCCGGTCCGCCAACACCTACGGGCAGCGGGTCGCGGCGGCCGTCGAGGGGTCCTCCGGGGCCACCCCGTCGCTGGTGTACGTCTACGACGGCGACCTCGACTACACCGGTCACCAGCACGGCTGGCGGTCCGCCGCGTGGCGCTACCAGCTGGCCATGGTCGACCGCTTCGCCGAGCAGCTGTACGACGAACTGCCGGCCGGCACCGTCCTCGTCGTCACCGCCGACCACGGCATGGTCGACGTCGACCCCGAGCGCCGGGTCGACGTCGACGACGTGCCGGCGCTGCGCGAGGGCGTGGCGCTGGTGGCCGGCGAGGCCCGGTTCCGGCACGTGTACACGGCGTCGCAGGCCGCGGTCCCCGATGTCGCCGACGCGTGGCGCTCGGTGCTGGGCGAGCGGGCCGCGGTGCTGACGCGGCCCGAGGCCGTCGCGGCCGGCTGGTTCGGGGCGGTGGAGTCGCGGGTGGCCGAGCGCATCGGCGACGTCGTCGTCAGCGTGCACGGCGACTGCGCGGTCGAGCGGCGCAGCGTGTTCCCCGTCGAGACCCGGCTGCGCGGCCTGCACGGGGCGCTGAGCGACGACGAACTGATGGTGCCGCTGCTGGTCGGGGAGGCCTGAGAACGGCGTGGCGGAGCTGACCTTCTTCACCGGCACCATGGACTGCGGCAAGTCGACGCTGGCGCTGCAGACCGACTACAACCACCGCCGCCGCGGGCTGGCCGGGCTGATGATGACCTCGCACGACCGCGCCGGTGAGGCGACGGTGTCGAGCCGTCTCGGCCTGTCCGCCGACGCCGTCGAGGTGGCGCCGGCGACGCAGCTGTGGGCGCTGGTGGCCGAGCGGCTGGCGGCCGGCGCCCGCATCGACTACGTCATCGCCGACGAAGCGCAGTTCTACACGTCCGAGCAGGTCGACGACCTCGGTCGCATGGCCGACGAGCTGGACGTCCCGGTGTACGCGTTCGGCATCCTCACCGACTTCCGCACCCGGCTGTTCCCGGGCTCCGCGCGGCTGGTCGAGCTGGCCGACCGGGTCGAGACACTGCAGGTCGAGGCGCTGTGCTGGTGTGGCCGGCGCGCGACGCACAACGCCCGCACGGTCGGCGGCATCATGGTGACCGAGGGCGAGCAGGTGGTCGTCGGCGACACCGACGGCGCCGGCGTGGTCGGCTACGAGGTGCTGTGCCGGCACCACCACCGCCGCCGCATGACGGCCGCCAGCGCCCGGGTCGCCGAGGCCGGCGCCGAGCCGCTGCCGTTCGCGACCGGCTGAGCCGAAAAGCCCTCGTCCAGGTCCGGGGGCGTCCACGTGGCGGGACTCGACGGTGGTTCCGAGCCTTGCCCAGGACTGTGTTCGCTGGACCAGGCATGCATTCCTGGTGGAGTGGGAGAACGCCTAGCGACGTACGCGATCGTGGATGATCATCGCCGTCCACAGGCTCACGTCGCCGACCGCTGGAGTGAAGCGGCCGAGAACGGCCGAACTGGGCCACGGTCGCCGGGCGGACCCAGCGACCACGCCAGTGGAGCCCGAGGTGTGCCCAGACTCGCCCCGTCCCCCTGATAGCTGCCAGTTCTGAGACCGCGCGGCCGTGGGCCCAAGCGGTCATTCGTCGGCGCGAAGCGCCCATGCAGGTTCGCTTGAGGCGCGGTTGCGCGGCTGAGAAATGGGCAGCAGGGGGACGGCGAACGCCGCAGACGCAACGAACGTGGCACCGGCGCACGTACGCCGGCGAACCGTCAGAGGCGAGCAACGAAACAGCAGAAGGCCTCAGAAGAACTCGTCCAGCAGGCGGTAGAAGGCCTGCTTGGCGGGGTCGGGCTCGACCCCGCAGCCGCGCAGGTAGCGGGCGGCGGCGTCGGCGCCCAGGTCGTCGGTGAGCTCGCGGGTGGCGATGGCGAGGTCGAGCCAGCGGTCGGCGACGCCCAGCCGACCGGCGTCGACGAGGCCCGTCACCGTCAGCGTCTCGGGGTCGATCAGCACGTTCTGCGTCGTGAGATCGCCGTGGCAGACGACGAGGTCCTCGCCGACCGGCCGGGTGGCCAGCAGCTCGGACACCAGCCGGTCGCGGCTCCAGCCGCGGCGGTCGTCGTCGAGGTCGTCGAGGTGGACGTCGGCGGCCAGCGCCGCGGGTATCGTCGCGGCCAGCCGGCGGCGGAACGGGCAGCCGGCGACGGGCAGGGCGTGCAGGGTGCGGGTCAGCTCGGCCAGTGCGTCGACGACGCGGTCACGGGCGTCCGGCGGCCAGCCGGCGTCGGCCGGGCGGCCCGGCACCTCGGCGGTGACCAGCAGGCCCCGCCCGCACTCCAGTACCTCGGCGGCCGGGATGCCCTGCGCGCGCAGCCACGTGAGCCGGGCGGCCTCGCCGAGCAGGTCGTCGGTGGCCGACTCCTTGCGGTACGCGCCGGCGGTGCGGACGACGGTGGCGCCGGACCGGCCGGTCGTCACCGGCTCGCCGTCGCTCATGTCAGATGCTGACCCAGCTGGTGACGACGGCCGGGCGGGCGTCGTCCTCGAACCGGCAGCTGACCGAGATCGGGCCGGGCGCGACCGGTGCGGCGCGGAACCGGCCGTCGACGTCGGTGGGGACCGTGACGACACCGTCGGCGTGGCGCACCTCGACCGTCGCCGGTGCCGGGGCGACGATCTGGCCCATGACCCGGTGCGCGCCGGCCTCGCGGGTGACCTCCAGGACCACGACGGTGTCGCCGGAGGTGAACGTCAGCAGCCGCGGCGCCTCGGTGGCGGAGCGGACGGCGGCGGCCGGCTCGGTGCTGGAGTCGGAGATCAGCTCGGCCAGCTCGGCGTCGGCCGTCCGCCAGACCAGGCTCGCCTTGGCGATGTCGACCAGCCGCCGCGGCGGCGGGTCGGTCGCCTCGATGATCTCGCGCAGCTGGTCGACCAGGCGGTCGTCGTCAGCCATGGATGCCCCCTTCAGCGCCGGCCCGTGCGCGGGTGGGCGCTGGCCGGGCCGGTGTCGTTCGTGTCGCGGGCGGTGTCCGCTCCGCTGGTGTCGCCCTCGTGGATGAGCCGGCGCAGGTGCTCGAGGCAGCGCTGCCGGGTCGGGCCGACGCTGCCGACCGGCATGTCGAGCTCCGCGGCGACGTCGG
Organism: Jiangella endophytica; assembly: GCF_003427025.1. Taxonomy (GTDB): domain Bacteria; phylum Actinomycetota; class Actinomycetes; order Jiangellales; family Jiangellaceae; genus Jiangella; species Jiangella endophytica. The sequence continues at coordinate 191,926 of NZ_QVAI01000013.1, read as the reverse complement.
CGTACCTCGGGTCGGCCACGGCCGCCGTGAGACGCAGCAGGTCCTGGCAGCGAGGCCGCAGCCGCTGGAATGCGCGGAGGACCGCGACCTGCTCCTCGCGGGCGAGCAACGCCTCGACCGGACCGGGATCTGGGGTAGCGGCGTCTTCGGCGCGGTCCGCCACATGGACGTCGGGCAGCTCGGTGCCGACGCGGCGCAGCAGCCGCAGACACTCGCGGCGCGCCGTGGTGACGAGCCAGGCGGCCAGCCGCTCGGGCTGCGCCAACCGGCCCAGGTGCTCGACCAGCCGCAGCCAAGTGCTCTGGAACGCGTCCTCGGCGTCGCCGCCGTGCAGACGGTGACTCCGGACGACCGCCCACACCAGCGAGGCATGGTCGTCGACCAGGCGGTCCCAGGCGAGTTGGTCGCCCCTGGACGCCGCCTCGACCAGCTCGCTGAGGGACAGATCGGCCACCGCCCAGAGTATAGATGCAGGTAGATCGCCGTCAGTGACGGGCACGCGCCCCCAGGCGTGGCGAACCACGCCCTGCTCACGTACCCGTCACCCCCCGTTGTGCCGACCATCGCAGCAGCCCCCCGGCTTCACAGACGTTGTACGAGCAGACGTCGTGGACGCCTGCGTCGCCTGGCTGCGAGGATCTCGACGACGCGGTTTCTCGAAAGAGCCCGCCACGGTTCCAGGGGAGCGAGGCCGCCGCGCACGGGCTGGTGGGGTGCGGCCGGACGTCGTGCCGCTGTCATGGCTGCTCCCCTCGGTGTGCGCGACACGGCCGGAGGTCCCTGGTCCGCGGAACGCCGCCTGGTGGCCAAGCTCGGCGTTCACAGATACAGAGCACGGAGGAGCGCCTCAGATACGTCCGAATGGGAGATTTCTCAGATTTCTCCGTCTCCCCAGCTCACACCCCGGAGTTGATCACGTTGAGGAGGGGTCCTCCCGCTCTGCGAGGCATGCATGCCTGGCGAAGCGGGAGGACCCCTGGGGGAGCGCGCGGGATCCGGGTCAGTCCTGGCCGGGAGCGTCGCCGTCCGACGTGGCCGCGGCGGCCGCGCCGGTCAGCGCGACCTCGACGGTGCCGCCGGGGACGTTGGCCTCGGCCACCAGGTCCGCGGCCGCCGTCGTGCCGGGAGCGGACGGCGTGAACCGGACCGGCACCTCGCAGGACCCGCCTGGCGCGACCGGCGCCCGCGTGCACGCCGAGGGGCCGGCCAGCGTGAACGCGCCCGCCGTCACGGACAGCTCGGAGACCACGAGCGGCCGGTCACCGCTGTTCGTGAGGGTCACCTGCCGCACGGCGGTGCCGGACGCCACGGTGCTGAACACCGGCGCGTCCGCGTCGACCCGCGCGCCCGGAGCGGCGGCGGCCACGACCCGCACCGTCGTCCGCCCGGTCACCGGGGCCAGCGACTCGTCGCCGGTGTAGGCCCGCATGGAGTCGTTGGTGACCTCGAGCGTCACCTCACCGGTACGCAGGCCGGTCAGCTGCCGCGTCACCGGGTCCAGGATCGCCACCCTGCCCTCGGAGCGGGCGCGCCGGATGGCCGCGTCGCCGGAGCCGACGGCCAGGCGCTCGTCGCCGGACCAGTGCACCGACATCGGGTAGGCCAGCGGCACCACCCGGCTGCCCGGCAGCACGCCGGACGGCTGGACGACGTGCCCGCCGACGCTCACCGCGCGGCCCACCTCGACCGTCTCCGGCGCCTCGACGACGACCTCCTGGGCGAACGCGCGCACGTCGGCGCTGAGCCAGCGGTTGGCGCCCGACGTGTCGCGGTCGACGCTCCACTCGACCCAGCCGGTGAAGCCGCCGCGGTCCGGGGTGCCGTAGGGCGACTTGCCCGACGACGGGTGGACGACGTACTGCACGCCCTCCTGGCGCTGGACGTCGACGATCTGCGCGTGCGAGCCGACCATGGCCGCGCCCTTGTTGCTCTCGGAGCGGAAGCCGGCCAGCAGCCGCTCGATCAGCTGCACCTCCAAGCGGTCGCCGAGCTGGCTGGACTTCGTCTCCGCCGGGTCGTCGACCGGGTGGTGGGCGAAGACCATGACGTTGCTGACGGCGTCGTCGCCGGCCGCGCTCGCCAGTGCCTCCTCGAGCATCGGCAGCTGGTCCCAGTCCGAGCCGCGCAGGCTCCCCAGGGCGCTGTTCAGCAGGATGAACCGGGTGCCCTTGTGGTCGAAGGTCCGGTACGGCCGGCCGAACTCCGCCTCCCACGCGTCCAGCGTCGACTGGGTGTTGCCCACGCCGTACGACTCGTGGTTGCCCGGCACGTAGTAGCAGGGGACGGTGCCGGCGTCGTGGTCCGGCGTGCTCTCGGCCGGCGGCTCCTCGCCGACGGCGATCAGGTCGCAGCCGCCCTGTTCGAGCGTCTCGCGGGCCAGCGCGACGTCCTCCGGCAGGCCGCGGTCGACGATGTCGCCGTTGAGCACGACGAGGTCCGGCTCCTCGGCCCGGATGCGGTTCAGGGCGGCGACGGCGACCTGGGTGAGGTCCGGCGCCGACGCGGTGAACTGCACGTCGGACAGCGTGGCGAAGGTCCAGTCGGCGCCCGCCTGCGGCTGCCCGTCGGCCGAGACCAGCGGGTCGGCGCGCAGCGGCTCCCGCGCGGGCAGCTCGATCTGCGACGGCACGTCCGCCTCCAGCCCGCCGATGACGAACCGGCCCGGCACCTGCTGGTCCACGGCGGTGTTGATGCCCTGGAACGAGTTGAACCGGATCGGGAACACCGTCGTCGAGGGGATGGTGAACGTCGCGTACTGCCACTCGTCCGACGGCTGCAGCCCGGTGCCGTAGACGCCGATGGAGGTGCCCGCGGCGTCCCAGAAGCCCGCGTAGGTCAGGCCGCTCGGAACGACCACGTCGGACTTGAGCTTGAGCCGCACGCGCAGCGGCTGGCCGGGGATCTCCACCCAGCGGCTCGGGTTGCCCGCGGCGGTGATGCCCTTGTTGCGGGCGGCGCCGAACTCGAGCCGGATGCCCTCGGGATCGTCCAGGATGTCCATCCGGACGCCGGCGGTGCCGTTGCGGGTCCACCGGCCGTTGGCGGCGTCGTCGTCCTGGAAGTCGTAGACCTGGACGGTCTGGACGCCGACGGTCACCGGCAGTTTCACCGTGTGCCCGGCGACGCTCAGTTCCACGACGGTGCCGCCGGCGGCCAGCGGGGTGACCAGCAGGCCGGTGCCGGACGCGGTGATGTCGACGACCGACGCGTCGTAGCTCAGGTCGAGGTCGATCAGCTCGACGGGCGCGGCGAAGCCCTGCGCGTCGCGGCCGGTGACGTCGACGCGGACGGCGTTCTCCGGGCGCGCGTCGCCGATCGAGATGCGGTTCGCGGACAGCTCCAGCGCGTCCAGTTCGCCGAGCAGTTCGATGCTGCGCACGCCCTGGGCGGCCCCGGCGGTGGCGTGGACGACGACGTGGCCGCGCCGGCTCTCCGGCACCGCGAGAACGGATCCGTCGAACGTGCCGCCGCTGCTGCGCCAGCGGACCGCGGCGGGGTCGAGCGCGACCGGGGTGAGGTGGTCGTCGACGGCCTTCGCGGTGAGCGTGCGGTGCAGGCCGGGGAACGCGCGGGCGTCCTCTTCGCTCGGCGTGATGACCAGCTGCCTGGCCTTGCCGTTGCCCGGCGCGACGAACAGGCCGACGCCGTTCGGGTCGGGCCGCTCCGCGCCGTCGGACGGGCTGTTGCGGACCGTCGCCTCGTCCGCGCCGAGCGGGCGGGCCACCATCGACGTGGAGCCGCCGCCGTCGAGGTTCCACGCGGTCTCGGCGCCCAGCCGGACCATGAACCGGGCCAGCTCGCGCATCGTCATGCCGTTGACCGGCGACTGCCGGCCGTCGTTGGTGACCAGCAGCATCGTCCGGCCGTCGTCCTTGAAACCGATGACGGTGCGCGGGTGGACGGCGTTGTCGAGCTCGGAGTCCGGGCGGGCGACGCCGTCGCGGACCAGTTCGCGGTTGGAGCCGATGACGAAGCGCATCTGCCGGGCGATCTCGTCGCTGAGGGCGTAGCTCAGCGTGACCGCGTCGCCCGGCCGGAGGGTGCGGATCGCCGCCGCGCCGGCCTCGCGGCCGACCAGGACGAACGCGCCCGCGGGGATCGCGCCTTCGCCCGCGGTGGCGGCGTCGACGGAGACGACGACGTCGTCCTGGACCAGCACGGACGCGACGTCGGTGGCGCCGGTGACGCCGATCGAGCGGCGGTAGCTGCCCCACGCCGACGTGTAGGCGACGATGGCGTTCGCGGGCGAGCCGGACATCGTGTTCGAGGCGTTCAGCGACACGACCGGATGCGCGGCGCCGCCGAACGTCGCGGTCGCGTCCAGCGTCATGTCGACCGCGCGGCCGACGCCGTCCAGACCGACGCCGATGTGCGACCAGGTGCCGAAGTCCGACGACTTCAGCAGCTCGCCGTCGCGCACCTCCGCGCCGAGCGGGGCGCCGGAGTTGTTGATGTCGAAGAAGTCGCCGTTGACCCCGGCGACCGCCCCGGCCTCGTTCACCATCCGCGACGTCGGCGCCCGCTCGGTCACGTGCTCGCCGGCGAGCAGGTCGCTGGTGACGGCCGGGTTGGCGAGGTCGGCGGTGAGGATGTGCTGGTCGTACCACCCGGTCGGCGTGACGGAGGTCAGCTCGCGCAGCGTGATGCCGGGGCCGATCTGCTCGGTGCGGTCGACCAGCTCGATCGCGTCGTCGGTCAGCGGCGGGCCGTCGCTCGCCACGGCGGTGGCCGCGGGCGCGGTGCTGAGAAGACCGAACGCGACGGCGGACGCCATCAGCGTGGACAGCGACGATGTCAGCCATCGGCGCCGCGTGGTGGTGCTCGACGTTGGCATGGAGATCCTAGGGACAGAGGGACACGGCCAGCGTCATTGAAGTGGTTCCATGCACATTGCCCGAATCGTCCCATCGGCAAACGGCCGAACATCAGATGAACCCCGCCGCCCGCGAGTTCAGTCTGGGAAAGCGCGCCATTGTGGCTCGGTAGGTGCCGGTGATTCCACGAAACGCCGTCGGCCTTACAACGTAAGGGGCGCGTGGGGAAGGGGCGGACGCGGAACGGCCCGCCTCGTCGCGTGGACGAGGCGGGCCGTGGGGGCGCCGTGTGGCGTCAGTCGTTCTTGCGGCGTCCGAACATGATCTCGTCCCAGCTGGGGACGCTGGGCCGGCGCGACCGCGACGAGCTGGTCTTGCGGGCCGGCGGGGCCGGCTCCTCGTCGGCCGTCGGGGCGAGGTCGGCGGCCGACTCCTCCTCGGTCTCGACGTGCTGGGCGATGTCGCTGAGCCGCAGCCGTTCGCTGGTGGCGGTGTCGTCGGCGTCCGCGGTGTCGTCCGGTGCGGCGGCGGGCTCGGCCGGCTCCGGCGCGTGGTCGTGGAAGAGGTCGGGCTCGCGGCGGCGGCGCTCGCGGCCGGTGCGGGTGGTGCGCCGGTTGGTGCGGCGGGCCGCGGCGGCCGGGATGGGCGTCGTGTTCTCGAACTCGTCGTCGTCCTGCTCGGCGGTGTCGTCGTGGTCGAGGTCGCGGACCAGGCTACGCACCGGGCCGACGCCGGCCGGCTTGAGGAACGCCGGGAGGTCGGGGCCCTCGTCGTCCTCGGCGGGAGCCTTCGTGGCCGCGCCGCCGCCCACCACCGACAGTCGGGCCGGACCGGCCGGGGCCGCGGGCTCGGGGTCGGCGGGCGCCTCGGCCGGCAGCACGCCGGCGATGGAGCGGGCGTTGTCGTCCTCGGGCACGACGGTGCGGCCCGAGGGGTCGAACGAGAAGAGGGCGGAGTCCTCCTCCTCGCCGGCCCAGGCGAAGCGGACCAGCCAGCGGCCGTCCTCGCGCCGCCACGCGTCCCACTCGACGAGGTCGGGGTCGGCGCCGTGGGTCTTGGCGGTCGCCCCCGCGGCGGCCTCAAGAGTCTGCGGCGGGCCGTCGCCGCCCAGCCGGCGCACGGTGGCCTGCCGGGCGCGGCCGGCGATGTGCTCGCGCTCCGCGAGGACGGGGCCGGCGAAGCGCTCGACCTTCTCGCGGGGCATGCCCGCGACCGCGGCCACGGAGTCGACAGACTCACCGGCCCGGATGCGTGCCTGGATGTCGCGTGGACGTAGCTGGCTTTCGAGCCGGATATCCAACTGTCCCAACCTCGCTCGGTCGCCTCGGATCGCGGCGAGCAGGCGGTCGTCCACCCGCAACGCCAGCTGTTCACCGTCGTGGCCGGAGAGGATGAGGTGGGCGCCGTCCTCGCTGACTGCGATCAGCCGAAGCTCACGCATCTCCTCACCTCCGATCACGACTGCCGTCCATCGTCACCCGCGGGACCGCGTCAGACCAAGCCGCCACGCCGCCAACGGCCGGTCTGACAAGCCAATTCTCGTGTCCAGGCTCACTCGTCCAGGACCTGCTCGAGGTACTCGTTGCCCATGATCCGGTCAGGGTCGACCCGGTCGCGGACCGCCCGGAACGTACCCATGTGCCGGTAGTGATCGCGAAGATACCCTGAATCGCGGGTATGGAGCTTTCCCCAGTGCGGCCGCCCACCGTACTCCGTCCACAGCTTCTCGACGGCCGTGAACCAGCCGGTGTAGTCCGTGCGCGGGTAGGCGTGGGTCGCGACGTACACGGTGTCGCGCTCGAAGGCGGGCGAGAGCCACACGTCGTCGGCCGGGGCGAGCCGGATCTCGACCGGGAAGGCCACCCGCCACGGCCCGCGCGCCGTCAGGTCGCGCAACGCCCGGAGCGCGGCGGTGGCCGCGGAACGGGGGAGTGCGTACTCCATCTCGTGGAACCGGACCCGCCGGGTGCTGGTGAACACCTGCGGCGCGGCGTCGACGAACGTGCGGCCGCTGATCAGCCGGGCGGCGACGGCGTTGACGGCCGGCGTCGCCTTCGGCGCGGCCCGCGTCAGGCGCTGGACCAGCGCCAGTCCCGCGTTCTCGACGACGTCGCCGGACCACCAGGCGGCGACGGGGTTCGGCGGCGCGGCCGGCTCGCCCGTGCGCCGGTTGACGGTGAGCTGCACGGCGTCGGTGAACGGCAGCCAGTACAGGTCGCAGTGGTCGGCGGCCTCCAGCTCGGCGAACCGCTCGACGACGGCGTCCAGCGTCGTCCGCTCCACCGTCGAGCGCAGCGTGAACGCCGGTTCGACCCGGAACGTGACACTGGTCACGATGCCCAGCGCGCCGAGGCTCAGCCGCGCGGCCTGGAACAGCTCGCCGTCGTCGTCGGCCGACACCTGCTTGACGGTGCCGTCGGGCAGCACGAGCTCCAGCGCCACCACCTGCTCCGAGAGTGACGCGCTGGCCCGGCCGCTCCCGTGGGTGCCGGTCGCGATGGCCCCGGACACCGTCTGGACGGCGATGTCGCCCAGGTTCGTCAGTCCGTAGCCGCGTTCCGCCAGCAGGGCGTTGAGCTCGTGCAACCGGGTGCCGGCGCCGACCGTGGCGGTGTGCCGGGCCGTGTCGAGCGCGAGCAGGCCGCTCAGAGCGTCCAGCCGCACCTGGACGCCGTCCGTCGCCGCGACCGGGGTGAAGCTGTGCCCCGCGCCGATCGGTTTGACCCGCAGGCCGTCGCGGGCGGCGGCGGTGAGCACGGCGGCGGCCTCGTCGGCGCTGGACGGCCGCTCGACGCGGACCGGGCGCGCCTGGACGGTACGCGCCCAGTTCTGCCAGACCATGGGCTCGATCACCCCTTCCCTTGTGGGCCTCGACGCGGCCGGGACCTGGCGGTCGGCCGCGAGGCCTTAGGCTTTCATGGTGAGCATCACCGATCCGTACGACGCCCTTCTGGTCGTCTCCTTCGGCGGTCCGGAGGGGCAGGACGACGTCATCCCGTTCCTCGAGAACGTCACCCGCGGCAAGGGCATCCCGCGTGAGCGGCTGGAAGAGGTCGGCGAGCACTACCGCCTGTTCGGCGGGCGCAGCCCCATCAACGACCAGAACCGCGCGCTGATCGCGAACCTCGAGCACGAGCTGGCCGAGCGGAAGATCTCGCTGCCGGTCTACTGGGGCAACCGCAACTGGGACCCCTACCTCGCCGACGAGCTGGCTCGCATGCGCGACGACGGCGTCCAGCGGGTCGCCGCGTTCATCACCAGCGCGTACGACTCCTACTCCGGCTGCCGGCAGTACCGCGAGGACCTGTGGCGCGCGGTCCAGAAGGTCGGGCCGGGCGCGCCGCGCATCGACCGGCTGCGGCACTCCTTCGACCACCCCGGCTTCGTCACGGCCAACGCCGACGGCGTCGTGGGCGCGCTGGGCGACCTGCCCCGCTCGGTCGCGGACTCCGCGCGCATCGTCTACGTGACGCACTCCATTCCGGACACCATGGCCGAGACCTCCGGCCCGGCGGGGGGCGCGTACGTCGCGCAGCACCTCGCCGTCGCGTCCGCCGTCAGCGCCCAGGTGGCCGCGCGGACCGGGGTCGAGCGCGAGCACGACCTCGTGTACTGCTCGCGCAGCGGGCCGCCGTCCATGCCGTGGCTGGAGCCGGACGTCAACGACCACCTGGCGGCCTTGGCGGAGCAGGGCGTCGAATCGGTGGTGCTGGCGCCCATCGGGTTCCTGTCCGATCACATGGAGGTCGCGTACGACCTCGACACCGAGGCGCTGGCGACGGCGAAGGAACTGGGCATCGCGGCGGCCCGGGCGGCCACCGCCGGCACCCACCCCGACTTCGTCGACACCGTCATCGACCTGCTGCTCGAGCGGGCCGCCGGCGAGCGCGGCGAGTCCGTCGTCCGGGCCAGCATCGGCGCCCCCGGCCCGGCCTCCGACGTGTGCCCGGGCGGCTGCTGTCCCAACCTGCGGGAAGACCGCCCCGCCCTGTGCGGCGTCGACTCGCCCCCTTATCCGTGACGTCCCCCGCTGGAGGATCCCCTGTGACGGCCGACCCCGCCGACCTGCTCGTCCTGGCCGAGAAGACCGCCCGCGAGGCCGGTGACCTCGTCCGCGACAAGCGCGAGGCGGTGGAGCGCATGGCCGTCGCCGGCACCAAGTCGACGCCCACCGACGTCGTGACGGAGTCCGACACCGCCGCCGAGGCGCTGATCCGGTCGCGGCTGTTCGCCACCCGCCCCGACGACGGCTTCCTGGGCGAGGAGGACGGCTCCGTCATCGGCTCCTCCGGAGTCGACTGGGTGGTCGACCCGATCGACGGCACCGTCAACTACCTCTACGGGATCCCGCAGTACGCGGTCTCCATCGCCGCCCAGATCGACGGCGTCGTGCGGGCGGGTGTGGTGCACAACCCGGCCAGCGGCGAGACCTGGACCGCCGTGGCCGGCGGTGGTGCCTGGCTGGACGGGCGCCAGGTGCGCGTGTCAGCCTGTGCGTCGCTGTCGTTGGCGCTGGTCGGGACCGGTTTCGGCTACGACGCGGTGCGGCGGGCGCGGCAGGCGGCGGTGCTGCTCGAGGTCGTGCCGGCCGTACGCGACATCCGGCGGGCAGGCGCGGCGGCGCTGGACCTCTGCGCGGTGGCCACCGGCCGGCTGGACGCGTACTACGAGCGCGGGCTGAACCCGTGGGACCTCGCCGCGGGCGGCCTGATCGCCGCCGAAGCCGGCGCGGTCGTGGGTGGCCTGCGCGGCGCACCGGCCGGGAACGACCTGGCGATGGCGGCGACGCCCGGAGTGGCGGCCGAGCTGACGGCGCTGCTCGAACGTCTTGGAGCTGATCGCGACTAGGCCGCCGTCGCCCTGCCGTGTGCCGCTGTCGGCAGTTGGCCGGGGATCGCGAGTGGGCCGTCCCCCTGCTGCCCATTCTTCAAGCCGCGAACGCGCGCCTCAATCGGACTGTTGGGCGCTTCGCGCCGGCGATGACCGCTTGACCCGCGGCCCCGCGGTCCCGCGGTCTCAGAACTGGCTGCTATCAGGGGCGGGGGAAACGCGGGCACAGCCCGCTGTGCACGGTGCACCGTTCGTCGATGACCGGAGTTGTCCTCGATGTCGGTGGCCGTGGTCCGGGGTGTCGGGGACGGTCCGGGGTGTCGGGGACGGTCCGGGGTGTCGGGGACGGTCCTGGCGGTCGGGGACGGTCCTGGCGGTCGGGGACGGTCCTGGCTATCGGGGACGGTCCTGGCCGTCGACGTGGGTCGGTGTGCGTCGGTGGGGTGGCGTGGGTGTCCACGTGGTGAGATTTCGCGGTGATTCGGTGGCCATCACCAGGCGTTCTCCCGCTCTACCAGGCGTGCATTCCTGGTGAAGCGGGAGAACGCCTCGTGATGCACGTGATCGTGGATGATCTTCGCTGTCCACAGGCCACGCCGGACCGGGGCAGCGGCCGGCGGCTGACCGGGGCGACCGTTCACGCCGGACCGGGGCAGCGGCCGGCGGCTGACCGGGGCGACCGTTCACGCCGGATCGGGACTGCGGGCGACCGTGCGTCGGGACGGCCCTCGCGGCGGTCCGGATCGAGACGACGGGCGACCGTGCGTCGGGACGGCCCTCGCGCCGGACCGGGACGACGATTGCGGGGGTGCAGGCGTGCCCAGACTCGCCCCGTCCCCCAGAGAGCTGCCAGTTCTTGGACCGCCGAGTCGTGGGTCAAGCGGTCATCGTCGCGCGAAGTGCCATTCAGTCCGCTCGAGGCGCGGTTGCGCGGCTCAGAGAATGGGCAGCAGGGGGACGGCGACGGTACGGTGCCCGGCGCACGGTACGCGGGCCCAACCAGGTCCGTCTGCCCACGGGTACACCGGACCGACGCGGCGACACAGGAGCGACGTCAGGCCCACGCGCGTACGCCGGAAGCCGCCGAATCGCGGGCTCGGCCTGCGCGGATACGTCGGGCCCACGCGAGCACGCCACGCGCCACACGGCCAGCCCCCGGCGGCGGCGAAGCCTAGGAACTCACGCGCCGCCGAGCGGCCCACGCGTCCTTCAGCGACACCTTGGCGCCCATCCGGAGCACCGCTCCTTCGTAGATGCGCGCCGCCAGCACCACCAGCACCGCGATCAACCCGACCATCAGGGCCAGCGCCAGCCCGACCTCCCAGGCCGCGGCGTCGCCGCTGGCCATCCGCAGCGGCATGATCAGTGCGCTGAACGGCGGCACGACGCTCAGGACGCCGGCGAAGGCGGCGTCCTGGTTGAGGAACACGTAGAACGCCCCGAAGTACGACACCATCATCAGCGTGTTCACCGGCGTGGTGACGTTCTGCAGATCCTCCTGCCGCGAGATGCGGGCCGCGGCCGCCGCCGACAGCGACGCATAGGCGGCGAAGCCGAGGACGAACCAGCCGAGCGCCGTCAGGACCGGTGTGATCATCGGCCCGCTGAGCTCCAGTGCGCCCAACGCCGACGCGAGCACCAGCCCCAGCCCGCCGATCAGCGCCAGCTGCACCAGCCCCAGCAGCCCGATGCCGACGACCTTCCCGGCCAGCAGGGCCCGCGCCGGGATCGTGGCGAGGATCACCTCGACCACCCGGCTCGACTTCTCTTCGACGACGCCCATGGCGACCCACATCGAGTAGGTGATGAGCTGGCCGAACAGCACGATGGTGCCGAAGAACGCGATGCCGCCGCGGGTCTCGCGCTCGTCGGCGTCGGGATCGAGCGTGACGGTCTGGAGGGTCGCCGACGTCAGCGCGGCAGACACCTCGTCAGGGTCGATGCCGGCCGATTCCAGCGCCCGAGCACCCTCGACCTGGCTGTACGCGTTCTCGAGGACGGCGCGCAGGGAGCTGTCGAGCGACTGGTCGACGACGACGGTGTCGCCGTCGAGGTAGGCGTCGATGTCGCCGTCGCGGACGGCCTGCTCGGCCTCGTCGGCGTCGGACACCGGCCGGAAGCTCACCTCCACGTCGGCGACCGTGGCCTGCCGCGAGACGGCCTCCTGCAGGCCGGACGGCTCGCCGACCAGCGCGACGTCGTAGCTGCCGGTGCCGAAGTCGGTGAACCGGGGGAGCAGGACGACCACCGCGATGATGCCCAGCGTGATGAGCAGCGAGATGAAGAACGACCGTTCCCGGATCCGCTGGCCGAACTCGCGCCTCGCGACGAGCGTGGCGGCCTCGCGGAACGACAGTGGGCGCGACATCAGGCGACCTCGACCTTCTCGGGCCCGGCCGGCGCGGCGGCCGGCTCGGCGACGACGGAACGGAACAGGTCGGCCAGCGTCGGGCGCACCGGGGTGAACTGGTGGACGGGGCCCAACGCGCGGGCGGCGTCGAGCAGGGTCTGGTCGCCGGTCGACGGCGGCAGCTCCACCACGGCGCTGCGCTGGCCGTTCTCGACGACCGTGAGGCCGGGCAGCGCGGCCGCCAGCGACGCCGTCCAGCCGGGCGGCGCGCCGATCTCCAGCCGGTAGCGGTTGGCGGCGGTGCCGCGCAGCTCGTCGACGGTGCCGTCGGCGACCAGGTGACCGGCCCGGATGATGCCGACCGCGTCGCACAGCCGCTCGACCAGCTCCAGCTGGTGGCTGGAGAACACCACGGCGGCGCCGGCGTCGACTCGGGCGCGCAGCACGGCAGCCATGGAGTCGACGCCCATGGGGTCGAGGCCGCTGAAGGGCTCGTCGAGGACCATGACGGTGGGATCGTGCACGAGCGCGGCGGCCAGCTGCACCCGCTGCTGGTTTCCGAGTGAGAGCGATTCGATGCGATCTGACGCACGTTCGCTCAGAGCGAGCGCCTCCAACAGGTCCGATGCGGCCTTGCCGGCTGTGATGCCTGCCACACCGTGCAGCCGCGCGAGATAGACCAGATGCTCGTGCACCTGCATCTTCGGGTACAGGCCGCGCTCCTCCGGCATGTAACCGAACTCACGCCGGATGTCCTGGTCGAGCGGGGTGCCGTTCCAGCGGACCTCGCCGCTGTCGGGCTCGAGAACCCCCAGGACGATGCGCATGGCGGTGGTCTTACCGGCGCCGTTGGTGCCGACGAAACCGTACATCTGCCCTGGTCGGACCGTGAACGAGAGATCGTCGAGGGCCACGACGTCCCCGTAGCGGCGCGACAGCCGGTCGAGTTCGAGCATGCGCTTCCTCTCAGAACAGGACGATCCGTTGACAGCCTCTCGCCTGGAATGGTGACATCCCTCGTCCCCGAGAACGGTGTGATCCGTCGGTCCAGAGGACGACACGAATTCCCACAGGGTGGGGTGCCGTGCCAACGGGGTACCGCATCAGGCAGAATCTCCCGCTCGGAGCGGGCACAACCGCGGGCCGTCGTGCGTTACGGAGGGGCACGGTGTCCAAACCGGCCCGGCCACCTGCATCACGACGCGCCCAGTGAGGGGGAATAGATCAATGGCAACCGACTACGACGCGCCACGCAAGACCGACGAGGATCTGTCCGAGGACTCGCTGGAGGAACTGAAGAACCGGCGCATGGACAAGTCGTCGGGCATCGTCGACGTCGACGAGTCCGACCTGAACGAGTCCATGGAGCTTCCCGGAGCGGACCTCTCGAACGAGGAGCTGGCAGTCCGAGTGCTGCCGCGGCAGGCTGACGAGTTCACCTGCTCGCAGTGCTTCCTGGTGCACCACCGCAGCCAGCTGGCGAAGGAGAAGGACGGGATGCTCATCTGCCGCGACTGCGCGGCCTGAGCCCGCCCCTTCATCGAAGACCGGCGCCAGACCCCGCGGTCGGCGACCGACGTCTTCCCCTCACCGGCCGGTCGTGTGACGCGCCGCCTCGAGTTCGGCCACGAGCCGCTCGGGGCGGCGCGTCGACACCAGCCAGTAGGGAGTGGGGTCGGCGTCGTCGTCGACTCTGATACGCACCACCCCCGGCACGTATCCGCGGATCGCCACGTAGGCGCGGCGGTCGAGGCCGGGGCCACGGGCCGCCCGGGCCTCCTCCCCGGTGAGCGCCTCGGCCGCGCCGGTCGCCGTCAGCGGCAGCCGGGCCCGCCCCACGCTGACGCCGTCGTCACCGACGGTGATCGCCAGCCGGCCGTAGAGCAGCAGCGCCACGGCGCCCAGCGCGAACACGGCGCCGGCCACCGGCAGCGACACCCTCGGTCCGTAGACCTGGTCGTAGACCAGCCAGGCCGACGCGGCCAGGCCCGCCAGCAGCAGCCACCATCGGACCGGTGCCACCAGGCGTTCGCGGTAATGGGTCATTGCAGCAGACTGCCACGCACCGTGGAGGTGGACCCCGCGGGCCCAGTGTTCAGGGTGTCACGGATCGCGGAGCCGAACGGGTAGGGTCGTCGATCGTGACTGAACGGCAGCACGGGGAGTCGCGTCCGCACGACGCGATCGAGCGGCATCCCGACGCGCCGGCACCGGGCAGCACCATCGCCTCGCACTACCGCATGTGCGTCGGTTGCGGCCCGGACCACCCGACGGGGCTGCACGTCACCGTCGTCGCCGGTGAGGGCCTCACCGTGGCCGGCACGTTCACCGTCACCGACGACCACCAGGGCGCGCCCGGCCTCGCCCACGGCGGCATCCTGTCGCTGGCCTTCGACGAGGTGCTCGGCTCGCTGATCTGGCTGATCGGCAAGCCCGCGGTCACCGGCCACCTGGAGACCAGCTACCGGCGTCCCGTCCCGGTCGGCACGACGCTGCACATCGGCGCCGCGGTCGACCGCGCCGAGGGCCGGAAGATCTTCATGTCCGCCGTCGGCCGCGAGAACGCCCCCGACGGCCCGGTCAGCCTCACCGCGTCGGCCGTCTTCGTCGTCGTCCCGCCCACCCATTTCACCGACCACGGCCGCCCGGTGGCCACGTCGGAGCTGTCCGAGGCGGCCGCGAAGGTCGCGGAGGTGAACCCGTGACTGACCCGACCGACGCACTCTTCTCCGCTGACGGCGGACGTCGGCTGGTCGACGTCCTCATCACCCGGCTGGACCCGGAGGTGCCGCTGCCCGGCTACGCGCATCCCGGCGACGCCGGCGCCGACCTCGTCACGACCAGCGACGTCAGCATCCCGCCGGGTGAGCGGGCCATGGTGGGGACGGGCATCGCGATCGCCCTGCCCGCGGGATACGCTGCATTCGTCCACCCGCGGTCGGGTCTCGCGCATCGGCTCGGGGTCAGCATCGTCAACACTCCGGGCACGGTCGACGCGGGTTATCGGGGCGAGATCAAGGTGGTGCTGGTCAATCACGACCTGCGGGAGCCGGCGGTGTTCGCACGCGGCGACCGCATCGCCCAGCTCATCGTCCAGCGCGTCGAGCAGGCCCGGTTCCACGAGGTGGAGCGGCTGCCGGGCTCGGCGAGGGGCGACGGCGGGTACGGGTCGACGGGCACGGCAAGCCAGGCCGGCGGCAACGCCGGCGTTCGATAGACGTAAGGGGACGGTCAGGGTGTGGGGACGGCGGCGCCGCGGCGGCGATGAGGACGAGCTCGAGGTCGAGGAGACCACGCAGGCCGCCTCGACGGCGTCCGGCTCGGAGCCCGGCGAGTCCGGGTCCGATGCGGACGACGGCGAGTCGCCCAAGAGCGACCGCTCCGGCGGCCCGCTCGACGAGTCCGAGGTCGACCTCGACGAAGCGCGCCAGGGCCGCGTCGACCTCGGCGGCCTGCTGGTCAAGGCCGCGCCCGGCATGAAGCTGCAGCTGCAGGTCGACCAGCGCACCGGCAACGCCACCAGCGCCGTCCTCGCCATCGAGGACGCCGCGGTGCAGCTGATCGCCGTCGCCGCGCCGCGCAGCTCCGGGCTGTGGGACCAGACCCGGCTGCAGATCACCCAGGACGCCCAGCGCCGGGGCGGCCGCGCCGAGGAGGCGACCGGCCCGTTCGGCACCGAGGTCCGGCTGGTCGTCCCGGTACAGGCGCCCGACGGCAAGCAGGTGCTGCAGCCGTCGCGGGTGTCGGCCATCGACGGGCCGCGCTGGATGCTGCGGGCCACGTTCCTCGGCAAGGCCACCAACGACGCCGCCGTGTTCCAGCGGTTCGTCGAGCTGGTGAAGGAGACGGTCGTCGTCCGCGGCCAGTCGCCGATGGCGCCCGGCGACGTCATCGTGCTGAAGCCGCCGGCCGGCACCCGCCCGCCAGCCGACCCGTCCGCGCCGCTCCAGGCCTGACCTGGCCGTTTGCCGGGCGGAATATCCTGTAGATGTGGGAGAGCACGTTGAGCAGGACCCCGCCCGGGGAGGGCTCGTGAAGACCGAAGGAACCACCGCGCGCCGCGGACTCTGGGGCGCCATCACCCGGTGGGTCGCCTCCGACGAGGAGGTCGAAGCCGAGGAGCTGCGCGACGACGCGCGCGAGGCCGGCTGTCAGCCGCTGGCCGGCGTCGAGGATCGCACCACCGTCCGTGTTCGTGGCGTGCTGCAGTCGGTCACGCTGCAGCCTCGCCTGGGCACCCCCGCCCTCGAAGCCGATTTGTACGACGGCTCCGGTGCGGTGACACTGGTCTGGCTCGGCCGGCGACGCATCGCCGGCATCAGCTGCGGACGCCGGCTGGTCGCGACCGGACGGGTGGCCACCCTCGACGGCCGCAGGGTCATGTACAACCCACGATACGAGCTGCTGCCCGCAGGCATGGAGTGAGATGAGTCAGAGCGATCCCGGCGCCCCCGACCCCACCGGCCGGCCGAGCTGGATCCAGGCCATCGCGTCCGACGAGCGGTTCCGCCCCAAGGACGTCCTCGGTCCCGCGGCTCTGCTCGACGCCGGGCTGCCGCTCGCCCTCTTCACCCTCGTCTACACCGCCGCCGGCCGCGACCTCACGCTGTCGCTGTGGGTCGCGGTGGCGTCCGGCGTCCTGCTCGGCGTCGTCCGGCTGCTGCGCAAGGAGCCGCTGCAGAACGTCATCGCCGGCTTCCTCGGCGTCGGCCTCGCCGCGTTCATGGCCAGCCGCACCGGCCGCGCCGAGGACGTGTTCCTGCCCGGCCTGCTGATCAACGTCGGCTACGGGCTGGCCTACCTGGTGTCCATCGCGGTCCGCTGGCCGCTGCTCGGCGTGTTCGTCGGGCTGGTCACCGGCCAGGGCATGGCCTGGCGACAGGACCCCGCGCTGGTGCGCGCCTACACGCAGGCCAGCTTCCTGTGGGTGGGTATGTTCGCGGTGCGGCTGGCGGTGCAGGTGCCGCTCTACCTCGCCGGCGAGGACCAGATCGGCTGGCTGGCCGGCGCCCGGCTGGTCATGAGCTGGCCGCTGTTCCTGCTGGTGGCGTATCTGTCCTGGCTGATCATCCGACCGGCCTACCGCGCCCACCAGGAGCGCCAGGCGCCCGCGCAGCCGCCCTCCAGGCCCGACTCCCTCGACGGCTGACGCCGTCCCGGGCGGGCCGGCAGCGGTCCGGCCAGGGCGCGGACCACCGGACGCGGCGTCTGCCGCCATCGTCCGGCGGAGCCGTCAGCCGGTGTGCGGCGAGAGCAGGTCCTCGAGCTGCTTCTCCCGCTCGGGCGCGGCGACGAACAGCAGCTCGTCGCCGGCCTCCAGCGGCAGGTCCGGCAGCGGGCTGTGCACGTGCTTGCCGCGGATGATCGAGACCAGCGAGGTGTCGACCGGCCAGGCGACGTCCGCGACGGCCGTCCCGACGATGGGGGAGTCGGCCGGGAGCGTCAGCTCGACGAGGTTGGCCTCGCCCTGACGGAAGCTGAACAGCCGGACGAGGTCGCCGACGCTGACGGCCTCCTCGACCAGTGCGCTCATGATGCGCGGCGTCGACACCGACACGTCGACGCCCCAGGACTCGTTGAACATCCACTCGTTGCGCGGGTGGTTCACCCGGGCCACGACGCGCGGGACGCCGAACTCGGTCTTGGCCAGCAGCGACACGACGAGGTTGACCTTGTCGTCGCCGGTGGCGGCGATGACGACGTTGCAGCGGTCCAGCGCCGCCTCCTCGAGCATGGACAGCTCGCAGGCGTCGGCCAGCAGCCACTCGGCCTCCGGCACGCTGGCGGCCTTGATCGCCTTGGTGTCGCGGTCGATGAGCAGGACGTCGTGCCCGTTGGCGAGCAGCTCCGACGCGATCGAGCGGCCCACGTTGCCGGCTCCGGCGATGGCGACGCGCATCAGATCTCCACCTCCGGGTCCTTGGAGAGCACCTGCGCGGCGTACGGGATGCGTTCGGTGTTGACGAGGACGTGCACGAGGTCGCCGTCCTGGACGACGGTCGACGCGGTCGGCAGGACACCCTCGCCGTAGCGGGTGAGGAACGCGACCCGCACGCCGGACGCCTCCTCCAGCTTGTCGACGGTGTGGCCGATCCAGCCGTTGCTGACGTGCAGTTCGGCCAGCTGGACGGTCCCGGTGGGGTCGACCCATTCGGTCTGCGCGCCCTCGGGGAACAGCCGGCGCAGGATCTGGTCGGCCGTCCACCGCACGGTCGCCACCGTCGGGATGCCCAGCCGCTGGTAGACCTCCGCGCGGCCGGGGTCGTAGATGCGGGCCACCACGTTGTCGACGCCGAACGTCTCGCGGGCCACCCGGGCGGCGAGGATGTTGGAGTTGTCGCCGCTGCTCACGGCGACGAACGCGTCGGCGCGCTCGATGCCGGCCTCGATGAGCACGTCGCGGTCGAACCCGACCCCGGCCACCGTCGAGCCCTCGAAGCCCGGCTGCAGCCGCCGGAACGCCTCGGGGTTCTGGTCGACGATCGCGACCGTGTGGTCGTGCGACTCGAGGATGTGCGCGACGGTCGAGCCGACCCTGCCGCAGCCCATGATGACGACGTGCATGTGGTCCTTCCAACACTCACCGGGCGGCGCCGGGGGGCTCGCCGTGTCGCTGCCGACGTTACACGGCCGCCCCGAAAGGAATACCATTGCCGATCGTGCCGAGCCTCGGCGATCTGTCCAAGCGGCTGCTCATCGGTCGCAAGCTCCCCAGCGACCGCATGGGGCACACACTGCTACCCAAGCGGCTGGCCCTGCCGGTGTTCGCCAGCGACCCGCTGTCGTCGGTCACGTACGCCACGCAGGAGATCCTGGTCATCCTGACGCTGGGCGGGCTGGCCTATCTGACGTACACCCCGTGGGTCGCCGCGGTCGTCGTGCTGCTGCTCATCGTCGTCGTCGCGTCGTACCGGCAACTGGTGCGCGCGTACCCGACCGGCGGCGGCGACTTCGAGGTCGCCAACACCAATCTCGGCCCGACCGCCGGGCTCATCGTCGCCAGCGCCCTGCTGATCGACTACATCCTGACGGTGGCGGTGTCGGTCTCCGCCGGCGTGGACAACCTGATCTCGGCCGTGCCGGAGCTCAACGACTATCGGGTGCCCATCGCCATCGGCATCGTCGTCCTGCTCTCGGCGATGAACCTGCGCGGCATCCGCGAGAGCGGCATCGCGTTCGCGATCCCGACCTATCTGTTCATCGTCGGCATGGGCGCGCTGATCGTGTGGGGTCTGGGCCGGACGGTGTTCGGCGACGACCCGGTCGCGGAGTCCGCGCAGTACGACGTCGCCGCCGAGATGACCGACCTCGGTGGCATCGCGCTGATGTTGCTGGTCCTCCGGGCGTTCGCGTCCGGCTGTACGGCGCTGACCGGCGTCGAGGCGATCGCCAACGGCGTCCCGGCCTTCCGCAAGCCCAAGGCGAAGAACGCCGCCGCGACGCTGGCCATCATGGGCACGTTGTCGATCACGATGTTCAGCGGCATCACCGCGCTGGCCGTGATCGCCGACGTCCGCTACGTCGAGAACTCCTGCGACCTGGTCGGGTTCGACTGCTCGCAACCGCAGCCGACGGTCATCTCGCAGCTGGCCGAGGCGGTGTTCGGCGGCGACACCATCCCCTTCTACTACATCCAGGGCGCGGCGGCGCTGATCCTGATCCTGGCCGCCAACACCGCGTTCAACGGCTTCCCGCTGCTCGGCTCGATCCTCGCCCAGTACCGCTACGCGCCGCGCCAGCTGCACACCCGCGGCGACCGGCTGGTGTTCAGCAACGGCATCCTCGTGCTGGCGGTGCTGGCCGGCCTGCTGATCGTCGCGTTCGACGCGTCGGTGACCCGGCTGATCCAGCTCTACATCGTCGGCGTGTTCACGGCGTTCACGTTCGGCCAGACCGGCATGGTCAGGCACTGGAACCGGCTGCTCGCGGCCGGGCCCACCGGCGCCGAACGCCGGCAGATCCTGCGCTCGCGGGCGATCAACGGCACCGGCGCGATCCTCACCGGCATCGTCCTGGTCGTCGTGCTGATCACCAAGTTCACCCACGGCGCCTGGCTGGTCGTCGCCATGATGCCGCTGCTGTTCCTGCTGATGCGCGGCATCCGGCGGCACTACGACAGCACCTCCGAGGAGCTCGCGGTCGAGGACTGGCCGGCCGAGTCGCTGCTGCCGTCGCGCGTGCACGCCGTGGTGCTGGTGTCGCGGCTGCACAAGCCGACGGTGCGCGCCATCGCCTACGCGCGAGCGGCACGGCCGGACATCCTCGAGGCGATCACCGTCGACGTCGACGCGACGGCCACCGCCGCGCTGCTGGACGAGTGGGACCGCCACGACATCCCGGTGCCGCTGCGAGTGCTCGACTCCCCGTTCCGGGAGATCGCCCGGCCGGTGGTCGAGTACGTGCGGGCGATCCGCCGGGCCAGCCCGCGCGACGTCGTCACGGTCTACGTGCCCGAGTACGTGGTCGGGCACTGGTGGGAGCGCATCCTGCACAACCAGAGCGTCTTCTGGCTCAAGGGCCGGCTGCTGTTCACGCCGGGCGTCATGGTGACGAGCGTGCCGTGGCAGCTGCGTTCGGCGGCGGCCGCGAAGGCCAAGGCGAAGGCGAAGTCCGCGCCCCGCGCGCCGGGCGACGTGCGGCGAGGCGGTCCCCGCTGAGCGGGCGGACGCGCACGGTCCGTGGCGACTCCGTCGTCGGCACGGAGGTCGTGGTCGACGTCGGACCGGTCGCGCACGGCGGAGTCTGTGTGGCCCGGCACGAGGGCCGCGCGGTGTTCGTCCGGCACACGCTGCCCGGCGAGCGGGTGCGGATCCGCATCACCGAGGGCGGCACCGAGGACCGGTTCTGGCGCGCCGACGCGGTCGCCGTGCTCACGCCGTCGCCGGCGCGGGTCGAGCCGCCGTGTCCGTGGTCCGGTCCGGGACGATGCGGCGGCTGCGACTGGCAACACGTGCTGCTGCCCGCGCAGCGATCGCTGAAGGCGGCCGTCGTGGCCGAGCAGCTGGAACGGCTGGCCGGGCTGCGGCGCGAGGTGACCGTCGAGCCGGTCGCGTGCGACGCCGGCGGGCTCGACTGGCGCACGCGGGTGACGTACGCCGTCGACGGGAGCGGACGGGCCGGGCTGCGGGCGCACCGGTCGCATGAGGTCGTGCCGATCGACGCCTGCCGCATCGCGCACCCCGAGGTCCGCGCGGCCCGCGTCGAGGACGGCGAGTGGCCGGGCGCGGCGTCGGTCGAGGTCGTCGCCGCGAACTCGGGAGATCGCCAGCTGCTCGTCGACGGCGAGGTCGTCGAGGGCCGCGGGTACGTCGTCGAGGAGGCCGCCGGCCGCCGCTGGCGGGTCAGCGGCGGCGGGTTCTGGCAGGTGCACCCGGGAGCGGCGGACACGCTGGTCAACGCGGTGCTGGACGGTGTCCAGGCCCGGCCCGGCGAGACCGCGCTGGACCTCTACTGCGGCGTCGGGCTGTTCGCCGGTGCGCTGGCGCCGCTGGTCGGCAGCACGGGCACGGTCGTCGGCGTCGAGGGGTCGCGGCAGGCCGTCGCCGACGCGCGGCGCAACCTGCACGATGTCCCGTGGGTACGGCTCCTGACCGGGCGGGTCGACCGGGTGCTGTCAGGCTCCGGTCCGGCCGGCGTCCCGGCCGCCGCCGACGTCGTCGTGCTCGACCCGCCCCGCGAGGGCGCCAAAGCCGCGGTCGTGCGCCGCATCGCCGAGCGCGCGCCGCGCGTCGTCGCGTACGTGGCCTGCGATCCCGCCGCCCTGGCCCGCGACCTCGCCACGTTCGCCGGCCACGGCTACCAGCTCACCGGTCTGCGCGCGTTCGACCTGTTCCCGATGACGCATCACGTCGAATGCGTGGCGATCTTGCATCCGGCGAGCTGATCGCCGCCGGAGTCCGTCGTGGACTATTCTTGACCACGGCACAGCGGCGACGAATCGGGAGGTGAGGCTGCCATGCGCAGTGAACCCCCTAGTCATGCGCCGCAGGGCACCGAGGTCACGGGCAGCTGATGTCTGGCGGCCGGGTGTTCCTGCGTCGCGCGACACCCGATTCCGTCCGCCTCACCGTCCCGGGAGCGACGTCATGCCACCTCGTCGTCAGCGCGCCCTGCGCGTCATCCGTCCCGCCCTGCGCCGTCAGGGCCGGGACAACTCCGTGACCGATCGTCCCGCCGACGAGCCCGAGGCCACCGAGCCCCGGTCGAGCATCGTCGACGCCGCGCTGTACCGCGACGGCAAGCGCATCAGCACGCCCAGCTCGCTGGCCGAGACGTACCGCCAGCTGCGCGCCGACGCCGAGGCGATGGCGTGGATCGGCCTGTACAAGCCGAGCGACGCCGAGCTGCTGTCGCTGGCCGACGAGTTCGACCTGCACCCGCTGGCCGTCGAGGACGCCATGGAGGCGCACCAGCGGCCCAAGCTCGAGCGTTACGGCGAGACGCTGTTCGTCGTGCTGCGTGCGGCGCGCTACATCGACGCCATCGAGGAGGTCGACTTCGCCGAGCTGCACCTGTTCGTCGGTCCCGGCTTCGTCATCACCGTGCGGCACGGCTCGGCTCCCGACCTCTCCAGCGTCCGGCGCCGCATGGAGGACGACCCTGACCTGCTCGGGCTCGGTCCCGAGGCCGTGCTGTACGCCGTCCTCGACTCCGTGGTCGACGGCTACGTGCCGGTCGTCAACGGCGTCAGCAACGACGTCGACGAGATCGAGGTGCAGGTGTTCGGCCGCGACCCCAAGGTGTCGCGGCGCATCTACGAGCTGTCGCGCGAGGTGCTGGAGTTCCAGCGGGCCACGCGGCCGCTGTCGGGCATGCTGTCCGGGCTCGAGGGCGGCTTCGAGAAGTACGGCACCGACGAAGAGCTGCAGCGCTACCTGCGCGACGTCGCCGACCACGTCACAGAGGTCACCGAGCGCGTCGACGGCTTCCGGCAGGTGCTCTCCGACATCCTCGCCGTCAACGCCACGCTGGTCACCCAGCAGCAGAACGAGGAGATGAAGTCCCTCACCGAGGCCAGCTTCGCGCAGAACGAGGAGCTCAAGAAGATCTCCTCCTGGGCGGCCATCCTGTTCGCTCCGACCCTGGTCGGAACGATCTACGGCATGAACTTCGACAACATGCCAGAGACCCACTGGGCATTCGGCTACCCGTTCGCGCTGATGCTCATGGCCATCGTCTGCGCCACGCTGTTCGTCGTGTTCCGGAAGAAGGACTGGCTCTGACGCTGCCGGGTGGGCCGTGAAAGGCTGGGCCCATGCAGCTCAGGATCTTCACCGAGCCCCAGCAGGGGGCCAGCTATGACGACCTGCTCGCCGTCGCGCAGGCCACCGAGCGGCTCGGGTTCGACGCCTTCTTCCGCTCCGACCACTACCTGAAGATGGGTTCCGTCAGCGGCTTGCCCGGCCCGACCGACGCGTGGACCACGCTGGCCGGCCTGGCCCGCGAGACGTCGCGCATCCGACTCGGCACCCTGGTGTCGTCGGCGACGTTCCGGCACCCCGGCGTGCTGGCCATCCAGGTCGCGCAGGTCGACCAGATGTCCGGGGGACGGGTCGAGCTGGGGCTGGGCGCGGGCTGGTTCGCGCAGGAACACGCGGCCTACGGCATCCCGTTCCCGGAGAAGCGGTTCGGCCTGCTGGAAGAGCAGTTCGACGTCATCACCGGGCTCTGGAACACCCCGGCCGGGTCGACGTTCGACTACGCCGGGTCCCACTACACCGTGTCCGACTCTCCGGGGCTGCCCAAGCCGGTGCAGCAGCCGGTCCCGCTGATCGTCGGTGGCAACGGCCCGCGCCGCACGCCCGCGCTGGCCGCGAAGTTCGCCGCCGAGTACAACTCCTCGTTCCCGGCGAAGTCCGACATCGCCGACCGGTTCGGCGCCGTTCGCAAGGCCTGCGAGGACGCCGGCCGCGACCCCGACTCGCTGGTCTACTCGGTGGCGCTGGTCGCCTGTGTCGGGGCCGACGAAGCCGAGTTCGCTCGGCGCGCCGCCGCCATCGGGCGCGAGCCGGCCGAGGTCCGCGAGAACGGGCTGGCCGGCACGCCGCAGGAAGTGGTCGACGGCATCAACGCGGTCCGCGAGCTCGGCGCCGGCCGCGTCTACCTGCAGATCCTCGACCTCGCCGACCTCGACCACCTGGAGCTGATCGCGGCCGAGGTCGCCCCGCACGTCGCCGGCTGACCCCGGGGAAATGATCACGTTGAGTGGGGGTGTCCCCGCTTCACCAGGCATGCATTCCTGGTGAAGCGGGCGAACGCCTACTTGACGTGATCATTTCCAGGACGCCTACTCGACGGTGACCGATTTCGCCAGGTTGCGCGGCTTGTCGACGTCGTGGCCGAGCGTCAGGGCGGCGTGGTACGCGAGCAGCTGGAGCGGGATCGTCAGCAGCAGCGGATCCAGCTCCGGCTCGCTCTTCGGCACCGTGATCACCTGGGCGGCCGCGACGCCGAGGGCGACGCCGTCGTGCGTCACCACCACGAGCGGCCCGGAGCGCGCGGTGATCTCCTGCAGCGCGCCGAGGTTGCGGTCGAGCAGCTCGTCGTCGGGGACGATCGCGACGGTCGGCAGTTCCGGGCCGACCAGCGCGAGCGGGCCGTGCTTCAGCTCGGACGTCTGGTAGGCCTCGGCGTGCCGGTAGGAGATCTCCTTGAGCTTCTGCGCGCCCTCGCGGGCGACCGGGAAACCGCGGGTGCGCCCGACGAAGAACAGGCTGGGGGCCTGCGCGAGCTGTTTCGCGACGTCGGCCAGGTGGGCCTCGTCGTCGAGGATCGTCTCGATCTGCTCCGGCAGCTCCTGCAGCGCCTGGATGAGGCGGCGCCCGTCGGCCGGCGAGACGTCGCGGATACGGCCCAGATGCAGGCCGAGCAGCGCGAACCCGACCATCATGTTCGTCAGCGCCTTCGTCGACGCGACCGCGACCTCCGGGCCCGCGTGCAGGTAGACGCCGCCGTCGCACTCCCGCGCGATGCTCGACCCGACCGCGTTGACCAGGCCGATCACCCGGCCGCCCTTCCGCCTCAGCTCCTGGACGGCGACCAGCGTGTCGTACGTCTCGCCGGACTGACTGACCGCGACGTACAGGGTGTCCTTCTCGATGACCGGGTTGCGGTAGCGGAACTCCGACGCCGGCTCGGCGTCGGCGGGGATGCGGGCGACCTCCTCGATGAACTGCGCGCCGGCCTGCCCCGCGTAGTAGGCCGAGCCGCAACCGAGGATCTTGACCCGGCGGAACTCGCGGAGCTCCCGGGCGTCCATCTCCAGACCACCGAGGCGGACGGTGTGGAAGCGCTCGTCCAGGCGGCCCTTGAGGACGCGGCGGACGGCGTCGGGCTGCTCGGCGATCTCCTTGTGCATGAAGTGCTCGTGACCGTCGGTGCCGTAGTCCGACGTGTCCCAGTCGACGGTGACCGCGGTCTTCGTGGTGCGGGCGTCGCGGGTGAACGTCTGGTAGCCGTCGGCCCTGAGCGTGGCGAGCTCGCCGTCGTCGAGGTGGACGACCTGCTTGGTGTAGCGGACGAGGGCGGCGGTGTCGCTGGCGACGTGCATCTCGCGGTCGCCGATGCCGAGGATGATCGGGCTGCCGTTGCGGGCGACGACGATGCGGTCCGGGTGCGCCTGGTCGACGACGGCGATGCCGTAGGTGCCGTCGATGCGGTCGAGGGTGGCGAGGACGGCGTCCTCGAGGGTGCTGCTGCCGCTCTGTGCCCGGGCGATCAGGTGCGCCAGCACCTCGGTGTCGGTGTCGGACGTCAGCTCGACGCCGTCCGCCGTCAGCTCGGTGCGCAGCTGGGCCGCGTTGTCGATGATGCCGTTGTGCACGACGGCGACCCGGCCGTCCGCGCTGAGCTGCGGGTGGGCGTTGCGCTGCGACGGGACGCCGTGCGTGGCCCAGCGGGTGTGGCCGATGCCGACCTTGCCGCCGAACCGCTTCGGCAGGCTCGCCTCCAGCTCGCGGACCCGGACGGCGTCGCGATGCAGCCGGATCTCGTTCGGGCCCAGGACCGCGACTCCGGCGGAGTCGTAGCCGCGGTACTCCAGCCGCGCCAGGCCGTCGACCAGGATGGGGGCAGCCGGCTTCGCGCCGACGTATCCGACGATTCCGCACATGGTGGCGTGTCCTCTCGTTGCCTCGTGTTCAGGTCAGCGGGCCGCAGGGCGGCCAGGGGGCGGCGTCAGCCGTAGACGATGCGGCGCAGCTGCCGTGCGGACAGCTCGGGGGCGCGGAATGGACGGTGCGCCAGTTCGGCGCGGATGCGCTCGAAGATCTCCTCGTTCTTCCCACCGCGCAGTTGCAGCTCATGGTGACGCCTGCGCACGTAGTCCTCGACGTGTTCGGAGAAGTACGCGGCGACGTCGGCGACGACCCGCCGCGCCTCGCCGGCCGGCAGCCCCGTCGTCCGGATGATCTGCTCGACGAGATCCGCGGCGTTGTGCGTCACGCGTCCCACCATGCCTTCGGGGCGCCGGATTGCCAAGAATCTGCCCGGAATCGGGCAGGGTCCGATGATTCGTCAGCCGCCGGGCTGCACCAGCCCGGTCTCGTACGCGATCACGACGGCCTGGGCGCGGTCGCGGAGGTCCAGTTTCGTCAGGATGCGCCCGACGTGCGTCTTGACGGTCTGCTCGGCCAGCACCAGCAGCTCGGCGATCTCGCCGTTCGACCGACCGGCGGCGATGAGCTTGAGCACCTCGGTCTCCCGCGGCGTCAGCACTCGCAGCCGCTCCGGCCGGGGCCGGTCCTGCTGCGGGCGACGGGCGAAGTCGGCGATCAGCGTCCGCGTGATCGACGGCGCCAGCAACGCGTCGCCGGCCGCCACCACACGGACGGCGTGCACGAGATCAGCCGCCGGCGCGTCCTTGAGCAGGAAGCCGCTGGCGCCGGCCCGCAGCGCCTCGTACACGTAGTCGTCGAGGTCGAACGTGGTGAGCATGACGACGCGCGGGTGCCGGTCACCGGGCGCCTTGAGGATGCGCCGGGTCGCCTCCAGCCCGTCGAGCACCGGCATCCGCACGTCCATCAGGACGACGTCGGGCTGCTTGCGCCACACCGCGTCGACCGCTTCGGCCCCGTTGGCGGCGCTCCCGGCCACGTCGATGTCGTCCTGCGCGGCCAGCAGTGCCCCGAACCCCTCCCGCACCATCGCCTGGTCGTCCACGATCAGCACACGTATCGTCATCCGCCGGCTTCCTCGTTCTCCGCGCCGCTGCCGGCGCGCTCGTCGGTGTTCGGGTCACGCTCGGCGCCGGCCTGGCCGCCGGTCGCCGCCTCGCCCGCATCGGTGCCGGCGGTGGTGCGGTCGGCCGTGGCTGTGGCCGTGGCCGGGTCGCTGGGCGCGACCGTGCCGGCCTGATACGGCAGGACCGCCGTCACGGCGAACCCACCAGTCGCCGTCGGCCCGGCCGTCACCGTCCCGCCCACGACGGCCGCGCGTTCCCGCATGCCAGGCAGCCCGTGACCGTTCGCCCCGGTCGTCCCGCCCGACGCGGTCGTCCCGTTCGTCTTCGTCGGTGCGGTTGGTGCCGCGGGCGCCGTGTTCCGGATGCGAAGCTCCACCGACCGCGGCGTATAGAACACATCGACCGTCACCTCGGTGCCGGGCGCGTGGCGGACCGCGTTGGCCAGCGACTCCTGCACGATGCGGTACGCCGACAACCCGACCGCGGCCGACACCTCCGTCGCCGGCGCCCCGGCCGTCGTCAGCTCCACCGGCACGCCCGGCCGCCGCGCGCCGTCGACCAGGTCGGCGAGCTGCTCCAGACCCGGCTGCGGCGCCAGCGCGACCGTCTCGTCCGTCCCGCGAAGCACGCCGAGCAGGCCGCGGATCTCGTCCAACGCCTGCCGGGCGGAGCCGCTGATCGACGCGAACTCGGCGAGCGCGTCGTCGGACAGTCCGTCGATGCGGTACGGGGCGGTCTCCGCCTGCACGACCACCAGCGACATGTGGTGGGCGACGACGTCGTGGAGGTCGCGGGCGATGCGGCTGCGTTCCTCCAGGACGGTGCGGCGAGCCTTCTCCAGCTCGCTGAGCTCGGTCTGCCGCTCGAGGTCGCGGCTGGTGCTGCGACGCGCACGGACGAGGTCGCCGATGACGGCGATCGCCGTCACCGCGACGATCATCGTGACCGCCGTCCCGGCGTCGTCGCCCGTGCCCGTCAGCATGGCTGCGACGGTGATCGCCCACGCGCAGACCGTCGTCCACCGGTCGTACCGCACGGCGACGAAGAACACGGTGACGAGCCAGGTCCACTGGAAGATCACCGGCCAGGCGCCGTCGTACTCGCCGTCGCTGGGCGTGCCGAGCGTCACCAGCACGACGCCGAGGACGGTGGCGATGCGCCAGCCGACCAGTGGATACCGGTCGACCAGCCCGAGCGGCACCGCCATCGCCATCGCGACCACGGGCACCAGCAGCGGATGGATGTCGACCGACGCCTCCACGGTCGAGGTCGCCGTCCAGAACACGACGAACGCGGCCACCCACGGCACGTACCGGCGCACCCATGGCGCGACCCCGTTCGCCTCGGCGGCGGGCGGCGGTCCCCAGTCGGCCACCACCTCGGTGAGCCCGGCGCGCAGCAGCGCAGGCAGGTCGGCGGCCGCTACCGGCGCCTCGGCCGGCCGGATCCGGAACAGCGGGATGCGCCTGGCCACCATCCCCGCCACCCCGAACACCGCCGCGCCGACCGCCCAGCCGGTCCGCAGGTCGTCCGGCACCGAGACGGCGAACAGGATCGCCGTCGCGACGGTCGCCACTACGGGGACGGCGAGATCGCCCAGCACACGCGCCGCCCGCTGCTGCCGCCGTGGCCGCCGGCCCTGCTTCGGCCGGCGTCGGCCGTCGGCGTCGGTGGTCGCGGCCGCGCCGCCTTCACCGGTCGGCGAGCTTGCGTCGTCCGCGTCGTCCTCGTCCTCCGGGGCGCAGGGGGAGCGCGACCACGGCTGTGGCTGCAGCCCCGTCGCGACCAGCAGCGCCAGCAAAACCACTCCGTGCACGGTCGGCCACGGCCACGGGTCGCCGTCGATGACGTCGTAGCTGCGCGACACCAGCAGCGCGGACCCGGCCGACAGCAGCCAGCCGAGCGCCGGCAGCGTCGTGATCAGCCCGAGTGGCGCCGCCGCGGCCAACGCCACCAGCGGCGTGGCGTTCACCGGCACGTCCAGTACGTCGCCGGCGGTCTGCAGGGTCACGACGAACGCGGCCGCGGCGCCGAGCCACGGCAGCCACGACCGGGCGGTGCGCCGATCGCCGTTCACGCGACTCACATTAGGGCGGCGGCCGCGGCGGCGCGTCGTACTACGGGGGTGTCCCTCAGGGGATACCAGCGGGGTAGCTCGAACCTGGCTCCCTAGCGGGACGATCCGCCGAGGCCGCGTTCCTAGCGTCCGGCGGCATGAGGAATCGCATCGGACTGATCGCGGCCGCAATACTCGCGTCGTTCGCGTTGACCGGAGCCGGACAGGTGGTGTCGCCGGCCGCTCCGGAGAACGAGCCCGCCGCCCACGCGGTCGCCGTTCTCACCGCCCGGCCAGGCGGCTCGGGCGGCGCTGGTGGCGCTGGCGGTGACCTCGCGGCGGGGCTCCCCGCGGATTTCGCCGAGGTCATGGGCTATCGGCCGGTGCCGGTGACCGACCCGGACGGCTCGGCGCACCTGATCGATCCGGACGGCGGCTGTTCGTGGCTGGGCGACACCACGTACGCCTTCGGCCGGGCGTGCCGGTCGCACGACCTCGGCTACGACCTTCTCCGCTACGCGACGGCGAAGGGCGGCGAGCTGGGGCCGTGGGCGCGCCGGGCGATCGACGGACGATTCGCCGCAGACCTGCGGGAGCGCTGCGCCGAGACCGACGGTGGGGCCGGTTGCGCGGCGCTCGCCCGCGTGACGACCGGTGCCGTCGGGTTCAACTCGTGGCGGCAGGGGTTCGGCAATCCGGGCGCCGAACCCGTCTGGCCGTATCTCGTCTCGGGCGTCCTCATCCTCGGCGCCGCCGCCGGTCCCTCGGTGATCCACCGCTTTCGGCCGCGGGCATCGCGGTGACGCCCCGCGACGCGGTCCCGGCCCCAGCCTCCGTCCGGGACCCAGCCCCGGCCTCCGCCCTGGCCCCGGCCCTGGCGGCCGGTGCGGCGGCCGGCGCGGCGGCCGGCGCGGCGTCCGTCGTCGCCACGTCTGGCGCATCGACGCCCGCTGCGGCAGTGACCGCCGGAGCGCAGCCGGACGCGCCGGGCTCGGGTTCCGGGTCGGCGCGGGATCGGCTCGTCGACGCGGTCCGGGCGGCGAGCCTGGCGGTGGTGGTGCTCGGTCATTGGCTGATGGCGTCGGTGTCCGTGTCGGCGGACGGCCGGGTGATCCCGGAGAACGCGCTCGCCGAGCTGACCGCCCTGCGCCCGGCGACGTGGGTGCTGCAGGTGATGCCGTTGTTCTTCATGGCCGGCGGCTTCGCGAACCTGACGGTCTGGCGGCGCACCGTCGCGGCCGGCGGCGGCCATGTGGCGTTCGTGCGGTCGAGGCTGACCCGGCTGTGGCGTCCGGTGCCGTGGTTCCTTCCGGCTGTCCCGCTGATCGGTCTGGCGGCATTCGCGGCCGGCCTGCCCACCGGCGGCGCCGTGCGGCTGGCGGTGCTGCTGCTGCAGCCGCTGTGGTTCCTGGCGGTCTACACCGGGATCATCGCGATCGCGCCGGTGCTTCTGCGATGGCACTCGGCGGCGCCCCGGACGGTCCTCGCCGGGCTGGTGGTGGGCGCGATGGTCGTGGACGCGGTGCGGCTCACCGGCGGGCCCTCCGGGGTGACGGCAGCCAACCTGGCGCTGGTGTGGCTCTTCGCCCATCACCTGGGCGTCTGGTACGGCGACGGCCGGTTCGCGGCGGTGGCGCGGCGTCGGCTGTGGGTGGTGCTGACGGCGGCCGTGGTCGCGCTGGTGCTGCTGACCGGCCCCGGCCCGTACCCGGTCAGCATGGTGGGCCTGCCCGGGCAGCTGTCGAACATGTCGCCGCCGACCGTCTGCGTGCTCGTCCTGAGCATCGGCCAGGGCGCCGCCATGCTGCTGGCTCGGCGACGCCTGGAGCGCTGGCTGCGGCGACCTGGGCCCTGGGCGGCGGTGGTGCGGTTCGGCTCGGTGGCCATGACGGTGTACCTGTGGCACCTCCTGGTGCTGGTGGTCGCCTTCGGGGCACTGCTCGCCACCGGGCAGGTCCCGCCGCAGCCGGGCTCCATGACCTGGTGGCTCACCCGACCGCCGTGGTTGATGGCCCTGACGATGGTGCTGGCTGCAGTAGCGGTGCTCATGGCGCGGCTCCGCGGTGCGAGCCGACGTGCGAACCGACGTGCGAACCGGTGACGGTGGTGGGTGGTCGTTGAGACGGCGGGCGTGTCGGTTGTGTGCTCCGGTGTCACAGGTGGATCGGGCCGGCGGACGATCGGACGAGCAACGGGTGTAGCCGGCGGCTGTGCGCCGGCACCTGACCGATCGATCCCGCGGCATGCCCGCGCGGCGGAACCGGCTGGCGACGGCAATGGCGGGACATCAGGGGCAGTCATGGCAGTGGGATCTCGACGGTGAGTGGTTGAGGCGCCTGGAACTCGTACCGCACATCGGGTGGGAGCGAGACGGCGCCGGTGGGGCGGTAGGCGAGGCTCACGGAGCCCACGTCGTCGGGGACGAGGAAGGCGAGAACGTCGGACGGCGTCGGCGGGTAGGCGGGCATCGCGAGGCCGGCATCGTGCATGACGGTCCAGCTGGCGGCGGCATCGAGCTCGGCCCGCCAAGAGGGGTTGGCGAGCGCCTGAAGGTGATCGTCGACCCGGACGATCAGCCACGCGTGCCCCGGCGGTGCCCAGCCCTCGAACCGGTCGAACGGCGCGAGGAACACCGCGGTGACCCGGCCGCCGTAGCCGACGTCGAGGCCGCCACTGGCGAGGTGGCCGGCGCCGGTACCGAACTCGACCTCGAGCTGGGCCTTCGTGCGGACGGCGATGGTCCGCGGCGGCCAGGCCGGGAGCGACGCCGGCACGTCGCTCGGCCGGTCGTAGACCACCCGGGACACCGCCGACGTCACCTGGCCGGTGCGGAGATCGAGCCGCTGATCGGCGCCGTCGACGGTGGCGATGAGCGCGGTCTCGGCGTCGTCGGCGGTCGCGGAGACCAGGAGGAGATCTTCGGGCGCACGGTCGCCACAGGGCAGGTCGTCGCAGCGGAGCACCAGCGGGTCGTCGACGCCGTCTCTGGTGATCGGCAGCCGTTCGGATCCGGTGTCGAGCCAGAGGGTCGTCGCGGCGTCGCGAGGCGTCCGGTCCGGACCGCCGCCGACGCGGGTCGGATCGGCCGGCGGAGCGAGTGGCGGGGGAGCGGTGACCCGGACTTGCCACACCCGCGCGACGAGATCGGTGCGGGCGCCGAGCTGCCTCCCGCCCGCTGCCTCCACCGTGACCGTGGCGGCCGGCGTCACCAGGCGCAGCGACGGCGACAACGGCTCCAGCCCGCCGACGCCGCCGGCCCGCACCAGCACCGCAGCGCCCGGCGTGACCTCGACCGGAAGCGGCCACGGGGGTGACCCTGAACCCGTCGTCGCACCGGTCTTCACCACCGGCGCCACGGCACCCGCCGGTGGTGCCGCGGCGCCGGCGTCCGGGCGCGCGTCTCCCGCGCACCCGGCCGTGACCAGAGCGACGACCGTCAACAGCAGCATCCATGTCTTCACGTCTTCTATGGGTCGATCGGGGAGGGCGAATGTGACAGTGGGGGCGAAGAAGATTTCCGCGTGATATCTTGAAGTCAAGAGACTTCCAGTTAGGCGAGCCTCAGCGCGCGGGCGATCACCGCCGTGCGCGACGATGACCGCAGCGAACCATGACGCGAGAGGTTGGGGATCGAACGTGACCAGCAAGGACAGCTTCGGCGCGAAGGGAACCCTGCAGGTCGGTGATGCCTCGTACGAGGTGTACCGGCTGGCCGCCGCGGGTGACGTTGGCCGGCTGCCGTACAGCCTGAAGATCCTGCTGGAGAACCTGCTGCGCACCGAGGACGGCGCCAACATCACCGCCGACCACGTCCGCGCGCTGGTCGGCTGGGACGCCACGGCGCAGCCGAACACGGAGATCCAGTTCACGCCCGCGCGCGTCGTCATGCAGGACTTCACCGGTGTGCCGTGCGTCGTCGACCTCGCCACCATGCGCGAGGCCATGAGCGACCTCGGCGGCGACCCCGGGAAGATCAACCCGCTGGCGCCGGCCGAGCTGGTCATCGACCACTCCGTCATCGCCGACGTGTTCGGCGCGCCCGACGCGTTCGTCCGCAACGTCGAGCTCGAGTACGGCCGCAACAAGGAGCGCTACCAGTTCCTGCGCTGGGGCCAGGGCGCGTTCGACGACTTCAAGGTCGTCCCGCCGGGCACCGGCATCGTGCACCAGGTCAACATCGAGCACCTCGCCCGCACCGTCTACACGAAGACACAGGGCGGGACGACCGTCGCTTATCCCGACACCTGTGTGGGCACCGACAGCCACACCACCATGGTCAACGGCCTGGGCGTGGTCGGCTGGGGCGTCGGCGGCATCGAGGCCGAGGCGGCCATGCTGGGCCAGCCGGTCAGCATGCTGATCCCGCGGGTCGTCGGCTTCAAGCTCAACGGCAGCCTGCCCGACGGCGCCACCGCCACCGACCTCGTGCTCACCATCACCGAGCAGCTGCGCAAGCACGGCGTCGTCGGCAAGTTCGTCGAGTTCTACGGCCCGGGCGTCGCCGAGGTGCCGCTGGCCAACCGCGCCACCATCGGCAACATGAGCCCCGAGTACGGCTCCACCATCGCGGTCTTCCCGATCGACGACGAGACCGTCCGCTACCTGCGCCTCACCGGCCGGACGGACGAGCAGGTCGCGCTGGTCGAGGCCTACGCGAAGGAACAGGGCCTCTGGCACGACCCCGCGCACGAGCCGACGTTCTCCGAGTACCTCGAGCTCGACCTCGGCACCGTCGTCCCGTCCATCGCCGGCCCCAAGCGCCCGCAGGACCGCGTCTCGCTGACCGACGGCAAGACGGCGTTCCGCACGTCGCTGCGCGAGTACGTCGCGCACGACGAAGGCCCGCACACCAAGCTCGACGAGGCCGTCGAGGAGTCGTTCCCGGCCAGCGACCCCATCGCGCTCGAGGCCAACGGCGACGACGAGCCCGCCCGCGAGCTGGCCTCTGCCGCCGTCGGCGCCGATGGTCGTGCGTCCGCGCCGATCAAGGTGACGCTCGACGACGGCACCGAGTGCGAGATCGACCACGGCGCCGTCGTCATCGCGGCCATCACGTCCTGCACGAACACGTCGAACCCGTCGGTCATGATCGGCGCGGCGCTGCTGGCCAAGAACGCCGTCGATCGCGGCCTGAACCGCAAGCCGTGGGTCAAGACGACCCTCGCGCCGGGATCGAAGGTCGTCATGGACTACTACGAGCGCGCCGGCCTGACGCCGTACCTTGAGAAGCTGGGCTTCCACCTGGTCGGATACGGCTGCACGACGTGCATCGGCAACTCCGGCCCGCTGCCTGAGGCGGTGTCGGCCGCCGTCGAGGAGAACGACCTCGCCGTCGTCTCCGTCCTGTCGGGCAACCGCAACTTCGAGGGCCGCATCAACCCCGATGTCAAGATGAACTACCTGGCGTCGCCGCCGCTCGTGGTCGCATACGCGCTGGCCGGCAGCATGGACATCGATATCACCACCGAGCCGCTGGGCACCGGCAGCGACGGCGAGCCCGTCTACCTGCGCGACCTGTGGCCGTCGCCGGCCGAGATCGAGGAGGTCGTCGAGTCGGCCATCGCCAGCGAGATGTTCACGCGCGACTACGCCGACGTGTTCGCCGGCGACCAGCAGTGGCAGTCGCTGCCGACGCCGTCGGGCAACACGTTCGCCTGGGACGCGTCGTCGACCTACGTGCGCAAGCCTCCGTACTTCGACGGCATGGGCGTCGGGCCGTCGCCGGTCGGTGACATCGCGGGTGCGCGGGTGCTGGCCAAGCTGGGCGACTCGGTGACGACCGACCACATCAGCCCGGCGGGCGCCATCAAGGCCGACTCGCCGGCGGGGCAGTACCTGTCGTCACATGGAGTCGCTCGCCGTGATTTCAACTCCTATGGCTCCCGTCGCGGCAACCACGAGGTGATGATCCGCGGGACGTTCGCCAACATCCGGCTGCGCAACCAGATCGCGCCGGGCACCGAGGGCGGCTTCACCAGGGACTTCACCGCGCCCGACGCTCCCGTGACGACCATCTACGACGCGTCGGTGGCGTACGCGGAGGCCGGGGTGCCGCTGGTCATCCTGGCCGGCAAGGAGTACGGCTCGGGCTCGTCGCGCGACTGGGCGGCGAAGGGGACGGCGCTGCTGGGCGTCCGGGCGGTCATCGCGGAGTCGTACGAGCGCATCCACCGGTCCAACCTCATCGGCATGGGCGTCCTGCCGCTGCAGTTCCCGGAGGGGACGTCGGCCGCTTCGCTCGGGCTGACCGGCGAGGAGACGTTCGAGATCACCGGTGTGACGGCGCTGAACGACGGCGAGACGCCGGCGACGGTGCACGTCCGCGCTGGTGACGTCGAGTTCGACGCGGTGGTGCGCATCGATACGCCGGGCGAGGCGGATTACTACCGGCACGGCGGCATCATGCAGTTCGTGCTGCGCAGCCTGCTCTGAGGTTCGTCCTCACGGTTCGTCGAGTCGGCGCCGCCGGCCGGTCTGTCGTCCACAGGCCGGCCGGCGGTGCCGCGTTGTCCACAATTCCGGCATCGGTGGTGGCGACCGGCCGGCCAGATCTGTTGATCTTGACGACATGCGAACCACATTCGACGACGTCAGCCACCTGCGCCGCGCAGGGCACGGCCTCCTCAGCCGCACCGAGGCCGAATCGCGAGGCGTCGGCAGGTCGCGCCCGGAGCCGGCCGGGCCGGGCGGTTGCCGACGTCCGGCGCCGATGCCGTCGTGGCGTGACCACGCGCCTCGTCGTCGCGTCAGTATGGGGTCTTCCGGCCCGATCACCCGGGGCGCCGCGCGCGCCCGGGCGACGTCAGGCGGGTGGCGGCGGCGGAACCGGGTCCACGCGCTCGGTCGGCTCCTCACGGGCGCGCTGGCCGCGGCCCATGCCGATGATCCCGGCCAGGAAGACCAGCAGCGCGACGCCGCAGATCCAGACGCCGGCCTGCATGTCTCCCGACGACACCGACAGAGAGTCGTCGTTCACGGTCATGACGATCCAGAGCGCCAGCGTGGCGACGCCGATCAGCCACCCGAGTGTCAGGACGAACCGCGACAGCAGCACCGCACCGAGCACCCCGAGCAGGCCCACCACCGCGAGCGCCAGGGCCATCGAGTTCCAGTACGACGACGGCGTCCCGACGGGGGAGGTCTGGAAGAGCCGTTCGAGCGGTATCTCGGTGGCGTCGCGGCCGCCGAGCCAGTCGAGATACCCGCTGGCAGTGACGCCCAGGGCGCCCACCACGGCGATGACGGCTCCGGTGGCACGCTGACGTGTGGTCATGTGGATCGCCTCCTCGTCGAGGGTCCAGGCGACTCGTTCGCGGCCCCGCGCCGGGCGGCGCCGACCGCCATTCCACTGTGCCACGCACCCGAAACCCGTGCACGGCGGACTGACGAAACGCCAGGCCACGTCCGTCATGGTGACGTGCGGCCTGACGCCATGCCGCCGGGTCCGGGTACGGCGAGTCAGCAGGGCGCGGGGCGGGGCGCGGCGCGCCGGGTAGCGCCGCGGCCGGGGCTCGTCAGCAGCGTGCTCGCACCGTCGGGCGCGTCGGCCTCGGCGGCGCCCCTACAGCGCGGGTCGACGTCAGCTGTCGTCGTCGCCGTCGCCGAACATCGAGAGCGGGGCGTCGACCTCTTCCCGGCGTGGCCCCATCACGACGATGCCGACCACGATGGCCAGCAGCCCGATCGCGCACATCCAGACGCCCGAACCCACCCCGACCCCGGACGGCGCGTTGTCGGTCGCGTTGCCGATGGCCCGCATCAGGCCCCAGAGGGCGAGAGTCGCGACTCCGACCATCCAGGCCAGTCCGAGCAGGAACCGGAACCGCAACAGCGCGCCGAGCGCACCCAGCGCGCCGACCACGGCCAGCGGCGCCGCCACCGACGTCCAGTAGCCGCTCGCCAGCCCGGGGGCGCCGGTCTCGGCGAGATGCCTGATGGGCAGATCGTGCGGCGCGCGGTCGCCGTACCAGGCCAGGTAGGCACTCAGCGCGCACAGCAGGCTGCCGACTCCAGCGATGAGGGCTCCGGTGGACCGGCGTCCCAGTCGGCCGACCGGCCTCCACGCCCGTTCCTCGTGAGACACAGCGGAAGGGTAGTAGGCCGTGCGGTGCGCGCTCAACACAGACACCTGAACGTGATCGAGAGCCGTTCGCCCTCTAGACTCGGCAGTCAGCACCGGCGCGACTTGGAGGCAGCACGCGTGGGACTTCTCGACCGCATCAAGGACCCTCGCGACCTGCGGGCATTGTCCGATGACGAGCTCGAGTCGCTGGCCGCGGAGATCCGCGACCGGCTGGTGGCGACCTGCGCGTCCAACGGCGGGCACCTCGGACCCAACCTCGGCGTGGTCGAGCTGACCATCGCGGCGCACCGGGTGTTCGACTCCCCGCGCGACCCCATCGTCTTCGACACCGGTCATCAGGCCTACGTGCACAAGATGCTCACCGGCCGGCACGACTTCAGCCGGCTCAAGCAGGCCGGCGGGCTGTCCGGGTACCCGAGCCGGGCCGAGAGCGAGCACGACTGGGTCGAGAACTCGCACGCGTCGACGGCGTTGTCCTACGCCGACGGCATGGCCAAGGCGTTCGCCGTCCGCGGCGAGCGCGACCGTACCGTCGTCGCCTTCATCGGTGACGGCGCGCTGACCGGCGGCATGGCCTGGGAGGCGCTGAACAACATCGCCGACGGCCCGCAGACCGGTCCGGACCGCCGCCCGCTCGTCATCGTCGTCAACGACAACGGCCGCTCCTACTCGCCGACGGTCGGCGGGCTGGCCCGCCACCTGACCGGGCTGCGCACCGACCCGCGCTACGAGCAGGCACTCGACGTCGTCAAGCGGACGCTCGGCCGCACCGCGCTGGTCGGGCAGCCGCTCTACGACGCGCTGCACGGGGTGAAGAAGGGCCTGAAGGACCTGCTGGCCCCGCAGGGCATGTTCGAGGATCTCGGGCTCAAGTACATCGGGCCCATCGACGGGCACGACCGCGCGCAGGTCGAGCAGGCGCTCACGCAGGCCAAGCGGTTCCGCGGCCCGGTGCTGGTGCACTGCCTCACGCAGAAGGGCTTCGGCTACGACCCTGCGGTCCGCGACGAGGCCGACCAGATGCACAGCCCGCGACCGTTCGATCCCGCCACCGGCGCCCCTGCCGGCACGCCGGTGCGCGAGTGGACCGACGTGTTCAGCGAGGCGCTCGTCAAGGCTGGCCGGAAGCGGTCCGACGTCGTCGCCGTCACGGCCGCGATGCTGGGCCCGACCGGGCTCGAGCCGTTCGCGCGGGCCTTCCCTGACCGCTGCTTCGACGTCGGCATCGCCGAGCAGCACGCCGCCACGTCTGCCGCCGGCATGGCCGCCATGGGTCTGCACCCGGTCGTCGCGGTCTACGCCACGTTCCTCAACCGCGCGTTCGACCAGGTGCTGATGGACTGCGCGCTGCACAAGGCGGGCGTCACCTTCGTGCTCGACCGCGCCGGCGTCACGGGCAACGACGGGCCGTCGCACAACGGCATGTGGGACATGTCGATCCTGCAGGTCGTGCCGGGGCTACGGCTGGCCGCTCCGCGCGATGGCGAGCAGCTGGTCGAGCAGTTCACCGAGGCCCTCGACGTCGACGACGCGCCCACGGTCGTGCGGTTCTCCAAGGGTGCCGTCGGGCCGGACGTCCCGGCGCTGGAACGCATCGGCACCGTCGATGTGCTCGCCCGCGGCGAGACGCGCGACGTGCTGCTGGTCGCCGTCGGCGCGATGGGCAAGGTCGGCGTCGACACCGCGAAGCGGCTCGAGGCGCAGGGCGTCGGCGTCACCGTCGTCGACCCGCGCTGGGTCAAGCCGCTCGACGACGCGCTCGTCGACCTCGCCCGGCAGCACCGGCTGGTCGTGACCGTCGAGGACAACGGCCGGGTCGGGGGCGTCGGTTCGGTGCTGGCGCAGCTGCTGCGCGACGCCGGGGTCACGGTCCCGCTGCACGATCACGGGCTGCCCCAGCGCTTCCTCGAGCACGCCAAGCGCGACGAGATCCTGGCCGACGCCGGGCTCACGGCGCAGGATCTGGCGCGTGAGGTGTCCGGGCTGGTCGCGGCGCTCGACAGCACGCCGCACGACCGGACGACGACGGTGTGATCGGTGACTACCACCTCTTCCGGGCGCCGCCCGGACCCTGAATGGCTGCGGCCTGAATCCATCATCGCCGGGCGGCTGCTGATCATCGGAGTGGCCGTCGCCGCCGCGATGTGGCTGGTCCTGCAGGTGCAGTTCATCGCCACCGCGGTCGTCCTGGGCTTCGCCGAGGTCGCCCTGTTGTGGCCGCTGGCCCGCTGGCTGCGCAGCAAGCGAGTGCCGGCCGTGTTCGCGGCGCTGATGTGCGTGCTGCTGTTCCTGGCGTTCTTCGCTGGGCTGCTGGTGTTCGTCGTCACCGAGGTGGTCGACTCCTGGCCGCGCATGGTCAACGCGATCACCGGCTCGGTCAACGAGGTCAACAACTGGCTCGAGGGCGGGCCGTTCGGCATGGACACCCAGAACGTCCAGGACCTCCTGGGCGAGCTGCAGTCCCGCCTCGACGACGTGCTCGGCGGCGTCACCAGCGCGGCGGTCGGCGGGTTGTCACTGGTCGGCAACTTCGTCACCGTCATCCTCATCGCCACGTTCTTCGCCATCTTCGCGCTGACCAGCGGCGACAAGCTGTGGAAGCAGTTCGTCGGCGTGCTGGCGCCGGCTCACCGCGATCCTGCTGACGCCGCCTTCCGGGCGTCGATGCGCACCGCCGGCAACTGGTTCTACGCCTCGACCCTCACGGGTCTGGTCGACGGCGTGCTGATCGGCATCGGGCTGCTGATCCTCGACGTGCCGCTGGCCGTGCCGATCGGTGCGCTGACGTTCATCATGGCCTACATCCCGCTGGTCGGCGCGACGCTGGCCGGAGCGGTGGCGGTGCTGGTCGCGCTGTTCTCCGGCGGCTTCTCGACGGCGCTGTGGGCGCTGGTCATCGTGGTCGTGGTGCAGCAGATCGAGGGCAACGTGCTGTCGCCGCTGCTGATGTCGCGGGCGCTCAATTTCCACCCCGTCGTCACCCTGATCCTCACGACGGCGGCGGCTGCGGCCTTCGGCCTGGTCGGTCTGTTCCTGGCCGTCCCGGTGACGGGTGCCATCGTCGCGGCGGTCCTGGCGTGGAGGCGGGTCACCCGGGCGCGCGAGCTCGCCGAGAACGGTTCACCGCCAGATCCCGGCGACACCGGTCCACCGAGATCCGGCCCCTCCGCACCGCCGTCGGCCGACCCGTCCACGCCGCTGGAGTCGCCCTCCCTGTAAGCCCGCCGAGACGGTGTCGTACGCCGGGCGACGGCCGGTCGGGGTCACGGTTGGTCGGCGGGATGGTTGGTCCGGCGGGGCGGTTGGTCCGGCGGGATGGTTGGTCGAAGCGACGGCCGGTCGAAGCGACGGCTGCGCCGCGGGCGTGTCCTGGGCTCGGCGTCCGGGGCCGGCGTTCGCGGCGGGCGGTTGTCATGAGGCCTGCGCAACGATCCCTGTGTGGCGGTCGTCGGCCGCCCGAAACAGGCGAGGCCGTCGGCCGTCGCCGATCACGCTGGCGGCCCCGGGGGTGATCGCCGTCGGTGTCCGATCCGGGACCGCGCCGCGGGTCGCGGCGGGTCGCGGCGCGGGTCGCGGGCGCCGGGCATGGGACGACGCGTTCAACGCGGCGGCGGGCCCACGCGTTCGCTCAGCGCACGCCGCGCCGGTCACGTCGAGCGTCGAGAGGCGCAGGTTCCCAGCGCCCGGAACGAAGGCACGTCCATGATCATCAACCTTCTGCGTCGCCATCACGACACAGAAGGTCGATGATCATGGAACGGTCGCGGTATCGATGTGCCGGCCGTGGGGGAGACGGAACGGGCGACGGCGTCCGGAGCGGGTAGGGACCCGGGCCGGACGCCGTCAGGGTGAGGAGGAGCAGCGCGCGTCAGGTACGCACGACGCTGGCGACGCCGGGTGGGAGGAAGCGCCGGCCGGTGGCTCGTTCGGACACGCCGCTGCGATCGAGGTACGGGGTGATGCCGCCCAGGTGGAACGGCCAGCCGGCGCCGAGGAGCATGCAGAGGTCGATGTCCTGCGCCTCCGCGACCACGCCTTCGTCGAGCATGAGGCGGATCTCTTCGGCGACCGCCGCGAGGGCCCGCTCGCGCACCTCGTCGGCGGTGAGGGCGGCGGCACCCTGCTCGAACAGCGCCGCGGTGTCGTCGTCGAGGAACGGCTTGCCCTGCTCGTTCCACGACCAGATGCCCGGCTTGCCGGCCGCGACCAGGCGGCGCAGATTCTCGGACACCGGGAAGCGGTCGGGGTAGGCGTCGTGCAGGGTCTCGGCGACGTGGAGGGCGACGGCGGGGCCGACCAGCTGCAAGAGCACGAACGGCGTCATCGGCAGGCCGAGCGGCGCGAGCGCGTTGTCGGCGACGTCGAGGGGAGTGCCGTCGTCGGCGGAGCGGGTGATCTCGCCGATGAACCGGGTCAGCACGCGGTTGACGACGAACGCCGGGGCGTCCTTGACCAGCACGCACGACTTCTTCAGCGTCTTGCCGACCGACAACGCCGTGGCCAGCGTCGCGTCGTCGGTGGCGGTGGCGCGGACCACCTCGACCAGCGGCAGCACGGCCACCGGGTTGAAGAAGTGGAACCCGACGACGCGCTCGGGGTGCTGCAGCCCGGATGCCATCTCGGCGACCGACAGCGAGGACGTGTTGGTGGCGAGCACGCATTCGGGGGAGACGACGGCCTCGAGGTCGGCGAAGACCTGCTGCTTGACCTTCATCTCCTCGAACACGGCCTCGATGACGAAGTCGGCGTTTGCGAAGACCGAGGTGTCGGTGGAACCGGTGACCAGCGCGGTCAGCCGGTTCCGGGCGTCGGGCGAGAGCCGCCCGCGGCCGGCCAGCTTGTCGATCTCGGCGTGCACCCAGCCGACACCCTTGGCGACGCGCGACTCGTCGAGGTCGGTGAGGACGACGGGCACCTCGAGCCGGCGGACGAACAGCAGCGCCAGCTGGCTGGCCATGAGGCCGGCGCCGACGATGCCGACCTTCGTGACCGGCCGGGCCAGCGACGTGTCGGGCGCGCCCGCCGGCCGCTTCGCCCGCCGCTGAGTGAGGTCGAAGGCATAGACACCAGCGCGTAGGTCGTCGCCCATGATGAGGTCGCCGAGCGCTTCGTCCTCGGCCGCGAAGCCGTCGTCACGCGAGACCGTGCGCGCGGCCGCGATGAGCTCCAGCGCGCGGTACGGCGCCGGCGTGGCCCCGTGCAGCCGGCCGTCGGCGGCCGCCCGGCCACGCGCGACCGCGGCGTCCCACGCCGCCTCGGAGCGGTCCACCGGAGGCCGCGACACCTCGACGTCGCCACGCAGCACCTGGGCCGCCCAGTGCAGCGACCGCTCGAGGAAGTCGGCGCCGTCGAACGCGGCGTCGGCGATGCCCAGCTCGGCGACCTGCGGGCCGCGCAGCATGCGGTTCTGGTTGAGGGCGTTCTCGATGATGACGGTGACCGCGCGGTCGGCGCCGATGAGGTTCGGCAGCAGCCAGGCGCCGCCCCAGCCCGGGACGAGGCCGAGGAACACCTCGGGCAGCGCGATGCCCTGGGCCGCATTGGACACCGTGCGGTAGGTGCAGTGCAGCGCGATCTCGAGCCCGCCGCCCAGCGTCACGCCGTTGATCAGCGCGAACGTGGGCACCGGCCCGTTGGCGAGTTTGCCGAACACCCGGTGCCCGAGCTGCGCGAGGGCGAGGGCCTGGGGCCGCTCGGTGACCAGCGCCATGCCCTTGAGGTCGGCGCCGGCGGCCAGGATGAACGGCTTGCCGGTGAGGGCGACGGCGACGATGCCCGGCTCGGCGTAGGCGGCGTCGATGGCCCGCTCGAGGCCCAGCAGCGTGGCCGGGCCGAGGGTGTTGGGCTTGGTGTGGTCGTGGCCGTTGTCGAGCGTGATGAGCGCGGCCTTGCCGGCGCCCAGCGGCAGCTCGATGACGCGCATGTGCGACGTGGTGACGACTTCGTCGGGGAAGACGGTGGCGAGGTCGGTGGTCATCAGGCCGCGGCCTCCTCGGCGTAGTCGGCGTGGTGCGGGTTCTCCCAGACGACGGTGCCGCCCATGCCGATGCCGATGCACATGGTGGTGACGCCGTAGCGGACCTCGGGGTGCTCCTCGAACTCCCTGGCCAGCTGGTTCATCAGCCGGACGCCGGACGAGGCGAGCGGGTGACCGACGGCGATGGCGCCGCCGTAGGGGTTGACGCGAGGGTCGTCGTCGGCGATGCCGAAGTGGTCGAGGAAGGCCAGCACCTGCACGGCGAACGCCTCGTTGATCTCGAACAGCCCGATGTCGTCGATGCCGAGACCGGCCTTGGCCAGCGCCTTCTCCGTGGCCGGCACGGGGCCGACGCCCATGACCTCGGGCTCGACGCCGGCGAAGGAGTAGGAGACCAGCCGCATCTTGCCCGTCAGCCCGAGCTCGGCGGCGGCGTCGTCGCTGACCAGCAGCGCCGCCGTGGCGCCGTCGTTCAGGCCCGCGGCGTTGCCGGCGGTGACCCGTCCGTGCGGGCGAAACGGCGTCTTGAGACCGGCGAGGTCGTCGACGGAGGTGCCCGGCCGCGGCGGCTCGTCGGCCGTGGCCAGGCCCCAGCCCTGCTCGACGCTGCGGGTGGCGACGGGGACGAGGTCGGGCTGGACCTTTCCGGCAGCCAGGGCCGCCGCGTACTTGGCCTGGCTGGCCGCGGCGAACGCGTCGGCCCGCTCCTTGGACAGCTGCGGGAAGCGATCGTGCAGGTTCTCGGCCGTGCTGCCCATGACCAGCGCGGACGGGTCGACCAGCTTCTCGGCGATGATGCGCGGGTTGGGGTCGACGCCCTCGCCCATGGGGTGGCGGCCCATGTGCTCGACGCCGCCGGCGATGACGACGTCGTAGGCGCCGAACGCGATGCCGCCGGCCGTGGTGGTGACGGCCGTCATGGCGCCGGCGCACATGCGGTCGATGGCGTAGCCCGGCACCGACTTGGGCAGCCCGGCCAGCAGCGCCGCCGTGCGGCCGATGGTCAGCCCCTGGTCGCCGAGCTGGGTGGTCGCGGCGATGGCGACGTCGTCGATCCGCTCGGGCGGGACGCTCGGGTTGCGGCGCAGCAGCTCGCGGATGCAGTTGATGACGAGGTCGTCGGCGCGGGTCTCGTGGTACATGCCCTTGGGGCCGGCCTTGCCGAACGGCGTACGCACGCCGTCGACGAACAGCACGTCGCGAACAGGCCTGGTGGAGCGTGGCACGTGACCCTCCTCGAATCGGAAGCTACTCACGAGTAACAATACTCGGTGGGTCGATGTTACGCAGTGCCTCGCGGCGTGACAACGGCGACAGGTCGGCCTCGTGTGCGGCGACGAACGCGCGCACCCAGCCGGGGTCGGTCTTGGCGTACTCGCGCAGCGCCCAGCCGATGCCCTTGCGCAGGAAGAAGTCGTGATCGTGCGTGTTGGCCTCGACGGCCTCGGCCAGCAGGTCGACGTCGGTGGCGGC
Organism: Jiangella endophytica; assembly: GCF_003427025.1. Classification (GTDB taxonomy): domain Bacteria; phylum Actinomycetota; class Actinomycetes; order Jiangellales; family Jiangellaceae; genus Jiangella; species Jiangella endophytica. The sequence goes on along the minus strand of NZ_QVAI01000013.1, from coordinate 147,162 downwards.
CTTGGCGCCGACCTGGCAGATGACGGCGGTGCGACGACGCCAGCGGTCGGCGTCGCGGGCCCAGCCGCGGACGACCGGAGCGGCCACGGCGGGGTGGGCGCGCAGCACGGGGCCGACGGAGCGGATGGCGATCTCGTCGACGAGGTCCCACCAGGCGCCGGTGACGACGAGGTGGTCGTAGAGGCCGAGGGTGTCCGGCTGCGTCGCGAACGCGGCGTACGGCTTCAGCTGCGCCAGCGTGACGGCGGCGTAGCGCTCTTCGCGGAAGTCGGCGCCGTCCCAGAGCTGCAGCACCGTGGCCCGCCAGCTGCCGGCGTCGCCGAGCCGGTGCGCCGCGAAGACCGGCTTGAGCGCCGCCGTGCGGACCGGCTTCGGCGCGCCGAGCATCGGCATGGCCGACTTCATGTAGGCGCGCATGGGCTCGGCGGCCGCGGGATCGGCGACCTCGCGCAGCGCCGCGCGCACGGCCTCGACGAAGGCGGAGTCGGCGGTGATCATGATCGCAACGGTAGGCGGCCGTACCGACACGACCGTGCTGACGCGCCCTCCGTCACACGAGGGGCGGCGACGTCACAGCCTGGATCCGTGACGTCGCGGGCGCGGTCGGCGGCGTGTCGCGGGGGCCGGTGTCGTTAGGCTGAGCCTCACATGACCGGCTCGTACGATCTCATCGTGATCGGCGCCGGGCCCGCCGGGCTCGCCGCCGCGTGGCGTGCTGCCCAGCGGGGCCTGAAGGTGACCCTGCTCGAGCGAGCCGACCACGTGGGTGGCCTGGCCGCGTCGTTCGAGGTGGGCGGGGTGCGGGTCGACCAGGGCTCGCACCGGCTCGACCCCGGCACGCCGCCCACGATCCTGCGCGACCTGCGCGCACTCCTCGGCGACGACCTCCAGCAACGGCGGCGCAGCAGCCGCATCCGGGTCGGCGACCAGTGGCTGGCGCTGCCGCTGCGGGCCGACGAGGTCGCGCGGCGTCTGCCGGCGTCGTTCCTGGCTCGTGTCGCGCGCGACTCCGCGGTGTCGAAGCTGCGGCGCGAGGAGGGCGACACCTACGGCGGACTGGTGCGCAACCGCGTCGGGCCGGCGCTGTACGAGTCCATCTACGGCCCGCTGGCCGAGAAGCTCTGGGGCATGCCGGGCGATCGCATCAGCGCCGACCAGGCCCGCCGGCAGACCGACCGGCTCGGCACCTGGCGGGTCGCCGCCCGGGCGCTGCGCCGCAGCCGCAAGCGGGGCACGTCGGCGACGGGCGGGGGCTACTACTACCCGCGCACCGGGTTCGGGCAGCTGGTCGAGTCGCTCGCCGACGCCGCGGTGACGGCGGGAGTCGAGATCCGCTGCGAGGCCGAGGTCGACCGCGTTCGCGTCACCGAGGACGAGGTCGAGGTCAGCACGCAGGACGGCGACGTCATCACCGGCGGGCTGGTGTTCTCGACGCTGCCGCTGCCCGTGCTGGCGCGCATCGCCCGCCCGGCGCCGTCGCTGACGTCCATCGAGTCGTCGGCGCGGCTGCGTTACCGCGCGAGCCTGCTGGTCTACGTCGTCCACCAGGGCGGCCGCTGGAGCCCGCACGACTCCCACGACATCCCCGACCCTCGCACGCCGGTCATCCGCATCTCGGAGCCGCCCAACTACCGCGACAACCCCGACGACCCCGTCGACCGGTCGGTCCTGTGCGCCGAGATCCCGTGCTCCATGACCGACGACGTGTGGGGGCTCGACGACGAGTCGCTGGCCGACCTCGTCGACGAGACGCTGGGGCTCACCGGGCTGCCGAAGGTGAACCGCATCCACGTCGAGAGCCGCCGCATCGGCCAGGTGCACCCCATCTACCGGGTCGGCTACGAGCGCGACCTCATCGACGTCGACACCTGGGCCCGCATGATCCGTCGCGTCGTCACGCTCGGCCGGCAGGGCCTGTTCGTGCTGGAGAACATCGACCAGGCGCTGCTCATGGCCTACGGAGCGGTCGACGCCATCCGCGACGACGGCCGGTTCGACCGGTACGCGTGGACGGTCGCCCGCGAGCGGTTCGCCCGGTCCGGCTACGTCGGCGGCTGAACCGGCGGAAATTCGCTGGCGACGCACCAGCTCGCCCGGGCAGACTGGCGGCGATGCTGATCGATCATCTCCCCGTCTTCGGGCTCCGGTTGCGCACTCCCAGGCTGGAGCTGCGGCTGCCGACGCACGAGGAGCTGGCCGAGCTGGCCGAGCTGGCCGCCGGCGGCGTCCACGCGCCGGGCCTCATGCCGTTCGGGACACCGTGGAGCGCGCTGCCGCCCGACCAGCTGGCCCGCCGGGTCATCCAGCGGCACTGGAAGACGCTGTCGGAGATCACCCCCGAGTCCTGGGCGCTGAACCTGGTCGTCTTCCTGGACGGCCACCCGGTGGGCGTCCAGGAGCTCGAGGCCGACGACTTCGCCATCCAGCGTGAGGTCCATTCCGAGTCCTGGCTGGGCCTGCGCCACCACGGACGGGGCATCGGAACGGAGATGCGCGCGGCCGTGCTGCACCTGGCCTTCGCCGGCCTGGGCGCCGGCGAGGCGGTGTCGGCCGGCTACACCGACAACCACGCGTCGCTGCGGGTGTCTCGCAAGCTCGGCTACGCCGAGAACGGCGTCGGCCGGGGGGTCTCGCAGGGGCGGCTGGCCTTCGAGCAGCGGTTCCGGCTGACCCGTCCGGCCTGGGAGCAGCACCGCAGCGTCGATGTGACGATCGAGGGTGTCGAGCCGTGCCTGTCGCTGCTGGGCGCGGAGAAGGGGTAGCCGATGACGCGTCTCGAGAACGTCGAACCGCCCAGCGGCCTGGTGACGGACGAGTTCGTCCTCCGGCCGATCCTGGCCACCGACGCCGAGCTGGACTACGCGGCCGTCATGGAGAGCCGGGACTACCTGCGCACCTGGGAACAGAGCAGCTGGCCCACGGACGACTTCACCGTGGCCGCCAACCGCGCGGACCTCGAGGGGCTCGAGCAGCGGCACACGGACCGCAAGGCGTTCACCTACACGGTGATGAACCCGGCCGGCACCGAGTGCCTCGGCTGCGTCTACCTCATGCCGACCGACGCACGGTCGTTCGCCGGGGCGCGCATCACGCCGGTCGGTGAGCACCGGTGGGACGACTACGCCGCCGCGGTCTACTTCTGGGTCCGGAAGTCACGGCTGGAGGCGCAGCTGGACCGGGTGCTGCTCGACGCGCTCCGGAGCTGGCTGGTGCGCGACTGGAGTCTCGGCGGCCATCTCGTCGTCACCAACGAGCAGTTCACCCAGCAGGTCGGCCTGATCGGGCAGACCGACCTCGAGCTGCGGTTCGAGGTCGAGGTACCCGACAAACCGGGCCGGTATCTCGCCTACGAGTAGGACCGCCCCTCACGTGGGGGGCGTGGGACGTGGATCCGGCGAGCATCGGCCGGTGCCACAGGCACCCGCCGCACGTGATCACCCCGCGGCGGGCGGCGGGGGCGCGTCGTCGTCGCCGGCCGGGGGCGGGGTGGGGTTCGCGAACGCCTCGGCGACGGCATCGGCGGTCAGCGCGATCTGCCACTCGCGGGCGCCGCGGGCGCGGAACACCTCGGCGACGGCCTCGGTGGTCGGCGGCGACGGCGGCTGCCACGCGGCCCGGCGCAGGGTGTCAGGGGTCAGCAGGTTCTCGACCGGCAGCTGGTTGGCCTCGGCGATCTCGGTGACGCGGGCGCGCGCGGCCGCCAGCCGGGCGGCGGCGTCGGGCTGGCGGGCGGCCCACGCGCGCGGCGGCGGCGGGCCGTCGTACGGCGCGGTCTGCGGCGGCAGCTCCTTGTCGGGCAGCGCGCGGGCGTCGGTGACGGCGCCGAACCAGCGCGACAGCTCGCGCCGCTGCGACCGGCCGCGATAGACCGGCATCGCCGACATCGCCTCGGCGCTGGGTGGCATGGCGAGCGCGGCGTCGACGATCGCGGCATCGGGCAGCACCCGGCCGGGGGAGAGGTCGCGCTGCCGCGCCAGATCGTCGCGCGCGTACCAGAGCTGACGGACGACGGCGAGGCGGCGGCGGTCGCGGACACGGTGCATGCCGGAGGTGCGTCGCCACGGGTCGGCGCGCGGCTCCTGCTGCGGCGCCGCGGCGATGGCGGCGAACTCCTCGTGCGCCCAGCCGAGCTTGTCGGCGTCGCGCAGCCTGCCCTCCAGTGCGTCGCGCAGCTCGATCAGCAGCTCGACGTCGAGGGCGGCGTAGCGCAGCCAGTCCTCGGGCAGCGGCCGGGTGGACCAGTCGGCGGCCGAATGGCCCTTCTCCAGCGCGTAGCCGAGCACGCTGTCGACCAGCGGGCCGAGACCCACGCGGGGGAGTCCGAGCAGCCGGCCGGCCAGCTCGGTGTCGAACAGCCGGACCGGCTTCATGCCGACCTCGGCGAGACAGGCGAGATCCTGTGACGCGGCGTGCAGCACCCACTCGGCGTCGGCGAGCGCGGTGCCGAGCGCGGACAGATCGGGGACGGCGATGGGGTCGATCAGCGCGCTGCCGGCGCCGGTGCGGCGCAGCTGGATGAGGTAGGCGCGGTGTCCGTAGCGGTAGCCGGACGCGCGCTCGGCGTCGACGGCCACCGGTCCGTCGGCGGCCGCGAACGCCGCGATCGTGGCCTTCAGCGTGTCACCGTCGGTGATGACATCCGGAAGGCCGTCGCGCGGCTCCAGCAAGGGAGTCGAGGCGTCGTCCGTCAACGGCTCCGCCTACGACGTGTGGGTGGCATGGCGACGACGCCGACCGGCAACGGCATCAGGCCGGCCGCCGTCGACAATGCGTCGCCCCAGGCCAGGGCGTGTGCGGTGAGATCGGGCTCGAGCGGCGTCCAGGACGCGCGGATCTCGACCTCGGCGCTGGCCAGCTCACCGGCCATGCCGCCGAACGCCTCGGAGGCGACGCGGGTGACGGTGCCGCTGGCCGCCGTGTACGGCGCGGACCGGCCGGCCAGCGAGTCGGTGATCCACGTCCAGCCGACGGCGAGCAGCAGCGGGTCGGCGCCCATCTCGGGCTCGAGGCTGGCCCGCAGGTACGTGACGAGGCGGAACTCGCCGTGCCAGGCCTCCTGGCCGGCGGGGTCGTAGAGCAGCACGAGCCGCCCGGTGGCGGTGGCGTCCTCGTCGCCCTCGTCGACGAAGACGTCGGCGCTGAGCGCGTGTGTGTGCGGTGCCAGCCGCTTCGGCGCAGGGGTCGTCTCGAGGCGCACCTCCCGCCGGAACTGGGCGGACGTCAAGGAACGCACGGCACGCTCGAAGACAGCCGGTACCCCCGGCTGGAGACCCTCGGTGTCCCTTGCCACAATTGGCAGACTAGGCCCGTTTGACGGTCACGTCAGGCAGGCACGCCCGCCATGCGACGATCAGTGATGTGACCGTGACCTTCGACGAGAACGCCGCCGCGCCCGCGGACCCGTCCGACAGCCTCTTCGTCCGCGCCTGCCGCGGCGAGCGCACGAGCCGTCCACCTGTGTGGTTCATGCGGCAGGCGGGGCGCTCGCTGCCTGAGTACCGGCGGCTGCGCGAGGGCGTGCCGATGCTGGAATCGTGCACCCGGCCCGACATGGTGACCGAGATCACGTTACAACCGGTCCGCCGGTACGGGGTCGACGCCGCCATCTTCTACTCCGACATCGTGGTGCCGCTGCGCGCGGTGGGTGTCGACGTCGACGTCAAGCCGGGGATCGGCCCGGTGCTGGGCAGTCCCATCCGCACGCGCGCCGATCTCGACCAGCTGCGACCGCTCGAGCCCGGCGACGTCTCGTTCGTCGACGAGGCCGTCCGCGCGCTGGTCGGCGAGCTGGGCGGCACGCCGCTGATCGGCTTCGCCGGCGCGCCGTTCACGCTGGCCTCGTACCTCGTCGAGGGCGGTCCGTCGAAGAACCACGAGGTCACCAAGGCGCTCATGCACAGCGACCCGGAGCTCTGGCACGAGCTGCTCAGCCGGGTCGCCGGCATCTCCGCGATGTTCCTCGACGTGCAGGTGCGGGCCGGCGCCAGCGCCGTCCAGCTGTTCGACTCGTGGGCCGGCGCGCTGTCGGCCGCCGACTACGCCAAGTTCGTACACCCGCACAGTGCCGAGGTCCTCGACAGCGTCATCGACGTGCCGCGCATCCACTTCGGCGTCGGGACGTCGGAGTTCCTGCCGCTCATGGCGTCGGCGGGCGCCGACGTCGTCGGAGTCGACTGGCGGCTGCCGCTGGACGAGGCCGCGCTGCGGGTCCCGGGCAAACCGCTGCAGGGCAACCTCGACCCCGCGCTGCTGGGCGCGAACTGGTCGGTCATCGAGCGCGAGGTGCACCGCATCGTGGCCGAGGGCCGGCGGGCGCCGGCGCACATCTTCAACCTCGGCCACGGCGTGCTCCCGACCACCGACCCGGACGTGCTGGCCCGCGTGGTCGAGACCGTTCAGGCAGCGGGCGGGCCGGGGACCGGGGTGGCCGCCGGCGCCTGATCCCGTCGCCGCCGGACGACCCGGTAGGCGGGGACGCCGATCAGCGCGGCCAGCGCGGCGAACGGCAGCACCGCGCCGAGGGCGGTCAGGAACCCGCTGCCGACCGTCACGAACGCGTCCCAGCCGCCGGCCAGCCCCGCCAGGAAGCCGCCGTCATCGTCGTCGTCCTCCTGCGGCGGCTCCTCACCCGTCTCGTACAGGTGCAGGGTGACGGTGGCCATCGCGGTCAGCCCGGCCAGCTGCTCCTGGCGGCTGAGCAGCGCGTCGAGGTCCGCCTCGCGCGTCGCCAGCTCGGACTCGATGCTGACGACGTCCGTGAGCTGGCTGGCGTCGGCCAGCAGGGCGCGGATGCGGGTGATGCTGGCGCGCTGCGACTCGATGCGCGACGCGACGTCGACGACCTCCTGGGTGACGTCTTCCGTGCCGCGGCTGCGGTTGGTGACGTCGCCGAGCGTCTCCAGTTCGGTGACCGACTGCTGGTGGCCGTCGGACGGGATCTTCAGCGTGAGGACGGCGTTCTCGTCGCCGCTGACCTGCTCGTCGGCGACGAAGCCGCCCGCGGTCGTCGCGATGGCGGCCGCCCGGTTCGCCGCGGCGACGACGTCGTCGGTGCCGATGGCGAGGTCGATGGTGTAGATGATGGAGCGGCCGTCGACGACCGAGGCGATGTTGGCGAGTGCGCCGCCGTCGCTCTGCGCGGCGTCGGCCGCGTCGTCGCCGCCCTCGGGTGCGCCGTCGGGCGCGGCCGCGTCGCCGTTGCTCTCGGCCGGTGCCTCGGCGGCCGGTACGTCGGCCGAACCGCCCGCGGAGTCGGCGCCGCCGTCGTCGCCGCCGCAGCCGGCCAGTGCGAGCACCGCGAGCACCGTGATCGTCGTGCCGAACGTCGTCCGTCGTGTCATGACGCCTCCCGAGGTCGGTGTTGCCTGTTTCGACGCCGCCTCGCCCGGCGGGGTTGCTGATGGGCCGGTCACGATCGGGGAACGACCTGGTCACGGGCGTGGGGTCGGCGCGTGCGATGCTGGGGCGTGTGAGCGGTGCGCGGGTGGCGGTCGTCGGTGGCGGGATCAGCGGACTGGCGGCGGCGTGGTTCCTGCGGCAGTCGCTCGGGCCCGAGGCGCAGATCGTCGTGCTGGAGAAGCAACCGGTCGTGGGCGGTCACCTGCGGGTGTCCGACGTCGCGGGGCTGCCGGTCGACGAGGGTGCCGAGTCGCTGCTGGCGCGACGGCCCGAGGCGGTCGAGCTGGCGCGCGCGGTGGGGCTGGGCGACGACATCGTGCACCCGGCCGCCGTCGGCGCCGGGCTGTGGAGCCGCGGTTCGATCGTGCCGATGCCCGCCGGGACGGTGATGGGCGTGCCGGCCGACCCCGCGCGGCTGGCCGGGGTCCTGACAGCGGGGGAGGTGGCGGCGGCGATCGCGCGCGACGCCTCGCCTCCGGGGCTTGCCGTCGACGAGGACGTGGCGATCGGGCGGCTGGTCCGGTCGCGGTACGGCGACGCCGTGGCGGACCGGCTGGTCGAGCCGCTGCTCGGCGGCGTCTACGCGGGGCGGGCGGACGAGCTGTCCCTGGACGCGACGGTGCCGGCGCTGGGGGCCGCGGTGCGGACGGCACGGACGCTCGGCGAGGCGGTCGCGATGGCGGCGACCCGGCCGGGCGGGTCGCCGGCGGGCGCCGGGTCCGGTACGCCGGCGTCCTCCGGTTCCGTCGGCACTCCTGGGCCGGTGTTCGCCGGACTGGCCGGTGGTGTCGGGCGGTTGCCGGGCGCGGTGGCGGCGGCCTCCGGCGCGGAGGTGCGGACCGGCGTGACCGTCCGCTCGATCGAACGGACGCCGAACGGCTGGCGGCTGGTGACCGGGCCGGTCCCGGCGCCGTCCGTCCTCGAGGTCGACGCGGTCGTGATGGCGACGCCGGCGGTGGCGGCGGCCCGGCTGCTGGCGGAGGCGGCCCCGGCGGCCGCGGCGGAACTGGGCGCCGTCAAGGCCGCCAGCATGGCCATCGTCACGCTGGCACTCCCAGCGGACGGCTTCCCGGCGGCGCCGTCGTCGTCGGGGTTCCTGGTGCCGCCGGTCGAGCGGCGCACCGTGAAGGCGGTGACGTTCTCGTCGGTGAAGTGGCCGTGGCTGGGCGAGCGGGCCGATGGGATGGTGCTGCTGCGCGCGTCGCTGGGGCGCTACGGCGAGACCCGTGACCTGCAGCGCGACGACGGCGAGCTGGTCGCGGCCGCGCTGGCCGACGTCCGGGCGGCCACGGGCTACGCGGGCGGCGTCGTCGACTCGCGGGTGACGCGGTGGGGCGGGGCGCTGCCCCAGTACGCCGTCGGGCACCTGGACCGGGTCGCGCGCGTGCGGGCGGCCGTCGACGCGGTGCCGGGGCTGGCCGTGTGCGGCGCGGTGTACGACGGCGTGGGCGTGGCGGCCTGCGTCGGGGCGGCTCGCGCCGCCGCGGGGAGGGTGGCCGCGTCCCTGTCGGAGCGGCGTGCCAGGATCGACACATGAGCGACACCGCGTCCGCGCCGAAGGCCCGCGAGCTGAACCAGGTCATCCGTTACACCATGTGGTCGGTGTTCCGGCTGCGCTCGCCGCTGGGCGCCACGTCGCGGGCCGACCTCGCCGACGAGGTGACGGCGCTGTTCGCCGAGCTCGCCGCCAAGGACGTCGTGGTGCGGGGCACCTACGACGTCGCGGGGCTGCGGGCCGACGCCGACCTGCTGATCTGGTGGCACGCGCCGGCCATCGAGGACCTCCAGACGGCGTACCACCGGTTCCGTGGCACCGCGTTCGGCCGTCAGCTCGACCCCGTCTGGTCGCAGGCCGCGCTGCACCGTCCGGCCGAGTTCAACAAGAGCCACATCCCGGCCTTCCTCGCCGACGAGGAGCCGCGCGCCTACGTGTCGGTGTACCCGTTCGTGCGCTCCTACGAGTGGTACCTGCTGCCCGACGCCGAGCGCCGGCAGATGCTCGCCGAGCACGGCCAGATGGCCCGCGAGTACCCCGACGTCCGGGCCAACACCGTCGCGTCGTTCTCGCTCGGCGACTACGAGTGGATCCTCGCCTTCGAGGCCGACGAACTCCACCGCATCGTCGACCTCATGCGGCACCTGCGCGCGTCGACGGCGCGGCGGCACGTGCGCGAGGAGATCCCGTTCTACACCGGCCGGCGGCTCGCGCTACCCGACCTGGTGGCGGCACTGCCGTAGCCGGTCAGAGCTCCACGGCGAAGGGTCCTCCGTACAACGTCAGGTCGACGCCGTCGTCGGTGGTCATGCCCCAGGCGACGTACGCCTCGTAGCCACGGCCCATCGGCACCGGGCCGCGTGGCTGGTCCACCGGCTCGCCCGGGACACAGCGGTACCGGTAGAGCACCAGATCGTCCGTCAGGCTCTCGCCCGGCTCCAGTTCCACCGTCCTGACCATGGGGTGGACGGGCTCCTGCGCGCTGACGCGGCCGCCGCCGGGCTCGGCCAGGACGATGCCAGGGCCGTCGCCCGTCGAACCGGCGACGACCTCGTCGCCGGTATTGGTCACCGTCACGGTGCCCAACGAGACGCCGTCACCGCCCACCGGGGTGGGCGCCCGCAGCTCGACGGTCAACCGCAGGGGGCCGTCGGGCGCGGGACCTCCGGTGGTGATCGGGTCGCCGCACTCGCCGAACCGGAACTCCCGCTGGCCGGGTGCCGACGTCGCGACCGGCACGTCCTCCGCTTCGGGCCCGCCGCCGAAGCCCGGCACCAGCGTGGCCACGGCGGCGCCGGCCGCTGCGACCGTCAGCGCCATCGCACCACCCGCGGCGGCCAGGCGGCCCCGCCGGCGCCGGGCGATACGGCCACGGAGCCGCTCCACGTCGATCGCGCCGTGGCCGGGGCTCTGCGAGGCCAGGTCGTCGAGGCGGGTTCGGAGCGTCATCGCAGGCCCTCTCGTGTGTCGCTGAGCAGCGGTTCGAGGCGGACGCGGGCGTCGCTGAGGTAGCGCTTCACGGCGCCGGCGGTCAGTCCGAGCAGGTCGGCGACCTGCGCCACCGTGAGGTCCTCGTAGTAGTGCAGCACCACGCAGGCCCGCTGCCGCGGCGACAGCGTCGCCAGTGCGGAACGCAGATCGGTCCCGTCGACGACGGCTCCCTCCGGCCCGTCGGACGAGTCGCGGACGGCCACCAGGTGCCGTACCCGCGCCCACCGGCCCGACCGTCGCCGTCCGTCGATGTGGATGGTGAGGATGGCCCGCCGGACATAGGCCTCCGCTGACTCGAGCGTCAGCCCGCGAGTCGTCCGGCCGAAGGCCCGCAGCAGCGCCTCCTGCACCAGGTCGGCCGCCTCCGCGGCGTCGCCGGTCAGCAGGTAGGCCTGACGGAGCAGGGCCTGGCCGCGGGTCGTCGCCAGGTCGGTGAAGACCCGCTCCCAGCTCGCCATCCGCCACCTCCGCCTCTCACCACCTAGGACGAACGGCGGGCCGGTCCGGTTGGGTGGGCGCGGATCAGCGCAGGTCGATCCCGACCGGTCCGGCGTACAGCGCGATCTCGGGACCGTCGTGAGGCCGCAGGTCCCAGCGGACGTAGACCTGGTGACGTCCCGGCGCCAGGGGCTCGTCGTCCGGGTACGGCATGCCCGGCACGTGCGCCGGGTCGCTGGGCGCGGGGTCGCACTGCCGCAGCGCCGAGTGCAGCTCCGAGGTCAGCGACTCGCCGGGCGCCAGGTCGACCGTCACGTTGACGGCCGGCATGGCGCCGGGCTCGGTGACGACGACGCCGTCGCGGGCGATCCAGACCGTGGCGGCGGGCCCGCTCATCCCGGTGATCCGCCGGTCGCCGGTGTTGGTGACGGTGAACGTGCCGAGCGGCCCGCGGTGGTCGCGGGCATAGTGGTCGGCGAGCCGCACCGTCAGCTCCAGCGCGGCGTCGGGGGCCGGGCCGAGCATGGTGACCGGACTGCCGCAGCGGCCCGCGCGGAAGGCATGTCGCACGGGCGGCACCGTAGCATCGACCCCGGTCACAAGGGGTGGGGCGGACACCGCCGCCGACGAGCTCAGTGTGCCGGGACGGAGACGCAGACGAGCAGGGTGTCGTCCAACGCCTCCACCCTGCCCGGCGACTGCTCCGGCACCTGGACGAAGTCACCCGCGCGGACCACGACGTCCACGCCGTCGCCGCTGATCCGCAGCGCGCCGCGCAGGACGACCCACACCTCCTCGTACGGCGCCGGCAGGTCCGCGTGCTCGCCACGACCGAAGGACGCCGAGTAGGCGCTCAACGGTCCGCCGTCGGTCTTCTCGACCGCTGGGGTGACGAAGATCCGGCGATCGCCGAACCGGATCGTCCGGTCGTTCGTCGCCGTGCCGAACGCTCGTACCGAGGGCGTGGTCTCGCTCATGCCAGGTGCTCCATCTCCGTCGTAGGTGGTCAGTCGCGGCGGTGGTCCGCGGGCTGCTCGCGTCCCGCCACGTGATCGGCCTCGCCGTGCGGTTCCTCGTCGATCCGGGCGGTCCGCAGGCCCCAGAAGACCAGCACGGCGAGCACGGCGAGTCCGGCGACGGCGAGCAGATAGGCGTCACGGGTGGCGACGGTGAACGCGTCCTGGGCCGCCGCGGTCAGCCGCGCCGCCAGATCCGCCGGGAGGTCCTCGGCCGCGGTGATGGCCCCGCCGATGCTCTGGACGCTCTGCTCCGCCGCCTCGTCGTCCAGCCCGCTCGGGACGGTGTCCTGGAGGGTGCGGGAGTAGCCGAGGTAGGCGATCGTCCCGCCCAGCGCCAGCCCGGACGTGTTGCCCAGGCTTCCGCCGACCTCCTGCAGCGACTGCGCGGAGCCGGTCTGCCGCACGGGCGCGTGGGTCAGCACGACGTTGGTGCCCAGGGCGAACACCGGCGCCACGCCCACGGCCATCAGCGCGGCGGCACCGACGAGGAGAGGCGTGGACGCCCGCGGCCCGGCGGCCACCACCACGAGCAGGGCGACGGCACCGGCCAGGGCCACGAGCACCCCCAGCCCTATGGCGTAGCCGGGGCGAAGCCAGCGAAGCAGCACGGGGGACGCCGCCGTCGCCGCCACGGAGGCGAGGGCCGGAATCACCAGCAGCGCGCCCGCGGCGAGCGTGGAGTGGCCGACCACGACCTGGAGATACTGCGCGAACTGGAGGTCGGCGCCCGCGGTCGCCGTGATGACCAGCCAGATCGCGACGAGCCCCAGCGAGAACGGGACGGACCGGAGCAGCGTCAGGTCCAGCAGCGGGTCGACCAGGGTCCGCTGGCGGCGCACGAAGGCGGCGAGCAGCACCACGCCGGTGACCGCCGCCAGCCCGTGGGGGACGTTCCAGCCGCCGGCGGCGAGTTCCTGGACGCCGTAGACGATTCCGACGATGCCGGCCACGGACAGTGCGACGCTGATGACATCGATGCGGCCGGTTCCGGTGCCGCGGACCGACGGCAGCAGGCGAGGAGCGAGCAGGGCCACGGCGAACGCGATCGGGACGTTGACCAGGAAGATCGAGCCCCACCAGAAGTGCTCGAGCATGACGCCACCGAGCGGCGGTCCCAGCGCCATGCCTCCGGAGAAGGCCGCCATGAACAGGGCCACCGCCGTCGAGAACTGCCGCGGGACCGGGAACATGCGACGGATCAGGGCCATCCCCGCCGGCGCCATGGTGACCGCCGAGGCGCCGAGCAGCATCCGGGCCAGGATCAGCAGCTCCACCGTCGGCGCGAAGGCCGCCAGTCCGGAGGCCAGACCGTAGCCGAGCATGCCGAGGACGAGCAGCCGGCGGGGTCCGAACCGATCCACGAGCCGGCCGGCCGTGAGGACGAGGCCGGCCCCGGCGATGTCGCCGATGTGCAGGACCCACAGCTGCTGCGTGCCCGACGGCAGCAGATCGGCCGCGATGGTCGGGATGGCGAGGAACAGCACGGTCATGTCGAGGGCGGCCATGAAGACGGGCACCATGAGCAGCCCCAGCCCGGTCCACGCCCGGGTGTCGGCTCTGGCTGCTGGGCGATCCGGCATGGACGACACCACGGCTCCTTTACGCTACGCTCCGTTTCGTATTCATTTTAAGGTACGGTGGAGGGCATGGCTACCGGCAGGGGCCGGCCCCGGGACACCCAGATCGACGCGGCGGTGCTGCAGGCCACCGCAGAGGCGCTCGATCACCACGGGTATCGCGGCGTGGTCATCGAGGACGTGGCCCGCCGGGCGGGCGTCAGCAAGACCGCGGTCTACCGGCGGTGGCCGAACCGGCACCGGCTGACCCTGGCCGTCCTGGCGGAGCGGGTGGGCAGGATCGAGGCGCCGAGCACCGGCTGCACACTGTGCGACCTGCACGAATGTCTGACGCTGATCACTCACGCCTTCCGTCGCCTCGGGGCGGGGACGCTCGCCCAGCTCATCGCCGAGGGCGACGACGATCCCGCCGTGCAACAGCACCTGACCCAGGCCGTCCTCGACCCGCCGCGACGGGCGGTGCACCGGACCCTGTTCGAGGCGCGCCGGCGCGGCGACCTCAGGAGCGACGTCGACCTGCCGCTCACGGTCGACGCCCTCAGCTCACTGGTCTTCTACCGCCTGCTCCTCGGCGCCGACCCGATGGATCCGCACGAGATCGAGGCGGTCGTCATCGCCCAGTTGCGCGGTATCGCCACCGATGCCGACACCCTGTTGCGCGAGGCCACCGAGCACGAGGAGCACCACCCGCACTGAGGCGTCGCGGCGGCAGCGCGCGCCGCCGGCCCGGACACCGGGCCGGCGTCACCGAGGGGCGGGACGGGTCATCGGCAGGTGCGGGATGCTGCCGTCGAGGAACTCCGGGCCGGTGACCTCGTAGCCGTACCGGGCGTAGAAGTTCGTCAGGTGGGACTGCGCCGCGAGCACGGATCGACGGTCGCCGATGCGATCCAGCGCCGCGTCCATGAGCCGGCCCGACAGGCCGCCGCCACGGGCGTCGGCGGCGACCACCACGCGGCCGATCCGGGCCGTGCCGTCCGGGTCGTCGAGGATGCGCAGGTAGCCGACCGGCTCGTCGCCGCGGGCCAGCCAGACGTGGACGGCCGTCGGCTCGAGGTCGCGGCCGTCCAGCTCGGGGTAGGGGTCACCCTGCTCGACGACGAAGACGTCGGTGCGCAGGCGTAGCAGCCGGTACAAGGTCGGCGCGTCGAGCTGGTCGATGGTGGCGGTGTGCAGGGTGAGGTCGGCGGTCACCGGCTCAGTGTGCCGGATCGGTCTCGCGCCGCTGCAGCGAGATGCCGTTGATGCAGTACCGCAGGTCGGTCGGGGTGGCGAAGCCCTCACCCTGGAAGACGTGGCCCAGGTGTGAGCCGCAGCGGGCGCAGCGGACCTCGGTGCGGACCGTGCCGAAGGAGCGGTCCTCGATGTACTCGACGCGGTCCTCGGCGAGCGGAGCGTAGAACGACGGCCACCCGCAGTGCGCGTCGAACTTGGTGGCGGACTCGAACAGCTCGGCGCCACAGGCCCGGCAGGAGTAGACGAACGGCTGGTCGTCGGCGTGCTCCAGCGGGCTGGTGAAGGCGCGCTCGGTGCCCGCCTCGCGCAGCACGTGGTACTCCTCCGGCGTCAGCTCGGCCCGCCACTCGCCCTCGGTCTTCTCGATCTCATAGCTCATACCCGGAGAACTCCCCGAACAGTGGCCGGATTCCCTGGTCAGTCGAAGGTCGCGCGGCGCGACGGCTGGACCCGCAGCGGCTCGCCGGGCATCTTCGGGGTGTCTTACTGCTATGCGACATGCTTGACCAGGAAGAGCGCGGGTCAGGGCGGAGCAGAAGTCGCCAGGTTATCCGGCGAACCACAGCGGTTCCAGCCTCCAGGCGGGAGACCAGCGGAGATCCACCTCCGCTGGCTCCCTCGACCACCTCACCAGGGAGGCGACGGTGAACACCACCGTACCGAGCAGGCGCCTGAGTATCGAGCGTCAGCCATGAGCCCCGACCAGCTTGCCCAGGTGGCCATCGAGGACCTGGCCCGCATTGAGGCCGGCCTGGCTCAGGCGCGGGTCATCCTCGCCAACACTGATGATGTCGCCACGCAGGCGCGGCAGAGCCTCACGGCTCTCCGCGACGCCACCACGGACCAGCCATGAAGCTCGTTGCGTGCCTGCGGGTGTCGAGCACGGGCCAGCTCGACGGCTATGGCCTCGACGCCCAGCGCCGAGACATCACCTTGTGGGCCAAGGCCCATGGGCACCGGCTCATCTCGTGGCACCATGACGTCGTCTCGGGCACGGTAGACGCAGCCGACCGCCCAGGGCTGTCCGCTGCCCTGCTGGACCTCGTACGCGCAGAGGGCCTGATCGTGGCCAGGCTCGACCGCCTGGCCCGCCAGGTCACCACACAGGAGGCCATCCTGGCCGCAGTCTGGCGGCAGGGCTACCAGGTGTTCGCTGCCGATCAGGGCGAGGTGGTGAAGGACGATCCTGACGACCCGATGCGCACGGCCATGCGTCTCATGATGGGCGTCTTCGCTCAGGTGGACCGCATGCTGATCGTCAAGCGGCTCCGGGATGGTCGAGAGGCCAAGGCTGCCACGGGCAAGAAGGCCACCGGCTCCTACGCGTTCGGCTACAAGGGTCACGGCAGGGGCCGTGACCGGGACCTGTGCCTGACCCGGTCGAGCAGGGAACCGCGGCTCGGATCGTGGAGCTTCGCCAGTCCGGCGCCTCCTGCCGCACTATCGCGGCCACGTTGGACCTGGAGGGCCGAAAGCCCAGGCGGGCCAGGCAGTGTGCTGGCAGGCTTCGGCGCTGGCGGCTATGTCATCTACGAGCAGCAGAAGCAGATCGATGAACTCACCGGCACCGTGCAATCTCTGGACCAGGCGAGCCGGGGCAACGCCCGAAGCGCCGATGTCGACACGCTTCGCCAAGAGACGGCGGAAGCGCTCCAGGCAACGCTTACCAGGCTCGAAGGCCTAGAGACTCAGGTCGGGGACGACCTGTTCTCGCCGGCCTTCCCAGGCGATGGGCTGGAGGATCGCCTGGCCGACGTCGAGCGGGACCTCAGGAACGCTCAGCAGCGCGTGAGCCAGGCCTGCAGCGCCTTGCTCCTCGCGGGAGTGATGCCAGGCTGCTGATCCAATCGACACTCAGTCGAACACCAGTTCTACTCTGGTGCTTGTGGTCACGCGCTACGCCAACGAGGAGCACCCGCCCCAGGGCATCCCGCCCAACAACATGGGCCGGATCCAGGTGTTCGTCAGGTTCGTGGACGACGCGGGCGCGGAGCGCTACCTGCCAGCCACCGCCATGCGATGGACCACCATCCACGTGATGGTCAGCTACGTGGGTGAGGGCTACCCCGGTCGCCCGAACGCGGCGTCGCTGGCCTGGCTACGAGCTGAGGACGTGTGGCGAGTGATGCAGCGTCGGCGCTAGATCCCGACTCAGCCTGGGGCGTGGGTCACGAGCGCGGAAGAAGCCCCGACGCGGAGCCACTACAGCACGCGTCGGGGCTTAGCTGGGATCACCGGTGTTGACGCACCTAACCCAGCCACAACCGATCCTATCTGTTGACGGGAAGCTTGGCTCGATGTCATCCTGATCAGCTAACTACATCGGGAATCCGCCCGAAGTAGTCCAGAGATGGGCTACCGGGCGGGCTGTTGACGCGGTTCACTCGGTTGCCCTCAGCACTTGGGAGGAACACCCCAGTGAGCCACTACAGCAGGCGAGGACATACGACGTTGGAGCGCTTGGAGAGGCTCCGTCGTCACACCAAGATCATGGGTCAGATCCTTCGGGATCTCTGGCCGCTGTTCGTGGTGGCGTTCTTGATTCGGATGTGACCTTGGATCGGGTCGGCTAACCACCGGGCCGCCAGGGAGCGAACGGGGATCGGCGAGAGCCGATCCCCTTCGTGGGTCAGGGGCTCGCTTCACGCCGCGATCAGGTCATCGTCCTCTTCGTCATCCCACTCGATGACTTCGAACGGGTCATCGTCCTCGGGTGCGTCACGGCCGGCGTCCTCGCCGGCAGACATCTCGAAGTCTGCGTAGTGCCAGGAGAACGGGACCGGTCCGACTGACAGGTCGGCGCTTCTCGGCGGGAACCTCAGCCCCAGAGTCAGCGCCTCGTTCCACTCCCGGAGCGTCACGCACGACGCGTGCACCGGAGCTGTTGACCCTGGCTCCAAGGTGAACTCCAGCCTGGCTGGCTGGCCCTGGACCAGCTCGCCACATCTCCGGCACTCGACCGCGCGTACCCGGACTATCGGGCTGATCATTGAGAGCGCCAGGCGTCGGCACATGACCGCCCTGGCGTACAGGTCGAGCCGCGCTCGACGTGCTACAGCCGGTCGCCCAGCCGCTTAGCCCGGAACGCCTGCCGGGCTCGCTCGTCCGCCGCCGACTGTCCGTACACCGCCAACATGGCATCCGAGGTCCAGCCCATGATGCGCTTGAGGTCCTGCTCCTGGCCGCCCGTGGCCAGCCAGTTGTGCGCGAGGCTGTGCCGGAACTGGTGCGCGTGCAAGTGGTCGAGCCCGGCACGCTCGGCGAGGCGGCGCAACCGGTCGTCGATGCCATCGGCCGTCAGTGCCCCGCGCTTGCCGAGGAACAGCCCAGGGGAGTGGGCGTGAGGATGCTGCCGGCGCATCCGCAGGTACCTGTCCAGGGCGCGGCCCGTCTTCGGGCCGAACGGCACGACGCGTTCCTTGCGCCCCTTGCCGACGACCCGGATCACCTCGTAGTCGTCCAGGTCGAGGTCATCGACACCGAGGCGGGCGCACTCGGAGATCCGCACGCCGCAGTCGAACAGCACCCGCAGGATGGCGGTGTCTCTACGGTCGGTGAACGAGGTCCCGCCGCACGCCTTGAACAGGGCGGTGACCTCAGCGTCGGGGAGCACCGGGACGGGCTTGGCCGCAGCCTTCGGCTGCTCCAGGCCCTCCATCGGGGAGCGCTCCAACTCATCCTCGACCACGAGCCAGCGACAGAACCGCCGCAGCCCCCGGAACCGGGTGGAGAGCGTATTGGTGGCCATCCCGGAGTCGGCGAGGTCGGCCAGCCAGGCCGCGATGGCCGACCGGGTCAGCTCGTCCTTCGTCGCCGGCCGACCCTGCGCCGTGAGCCACTCGGAGAAGAACCGAACCGACTGGTGGTAGATGGTGATCGTACGTTCGGCCTTGTCGGCGGCGCGCAGGTCGCGCCGGAAGGACTTGAACAGATCCTCAAGGAGTTCGGCCACAAGTACAGGTTATCCGGAGAACGTGTGGCATGCTGGTCATCAAGTCGCGTCAGGAAGGCTCATCCGCGCTGGTGGGACGCTTGGCTCGACTGGGCTGGACCCGCAGCGGCTCGCCGGGCATCTTCGGGTACTCCGGCGGATACGGCAGGTCGCCGAGGTCGTGGTCCTTCTCGTCGCGGGCGGCCAGTTCGAGCAGCGGCTCGAGTGAGTACGCGACGTCGGCCACGGCGGCGTGGAGGTCGCCGACCTCGGCGAAGCGGGCCGGCATGGTGGTGACGTCGAAGTCCTCGGGCCGGGCGTCGTCGACCTCGTCCCACGACAGCGGCGCCGACACCGTGGCCCGCGGCCGGGGCCGGACGGAGTAGGCGGAGGCGATGGTGCGGTCGCGGGCCATCTGGTTGAAGTCGATGAAGATGCGCTCGCCCCGCTCCTCCTTCCACCAGTCGACGGTGACCTGCTGGGGCATGCGCCGGTTCAGCTCGCGCCCGAACGCGATGACGGCACGGCGGGCCTGGACGAAGTCCCATTCGGGGCGCACCGGGACGTACAGGTGCATGCCGCGCCCGCCGGACGTCTTCGGGAAGCCGTCCATGCCGAGCTCCTTCAGCAGCGCCCGCGCCTCGTGCGCCACCTTGACGGCGTCGGCGTAGTCGGTGCCGGGCTGCGGGTCGAGGTCGATGCGCAGCTGGTCGGGGTGCTCGGCGTCGGGACGGCGGACCGGCCACGGGTGGAACGTCAGCGTGCCGAGGTTCGCCGCCCACACGACCACGGCCAGCTCGGTGGGGCAGACCTCGTCGGCGGTACGGCCGCTGGGGAACGCGACGGTGGCGGTCTCGACGTAGTCGGGGGCGCCCTTGGGGATGCGCTTCTGGTAGAACGCGTCGCCGCGGTTGTCCTGCCGCGTGGACAGCTTGGCGCCCTCGAAGACGCCGCCGGGCCAGCGCTCCAGCGTCGTCGGCCGCTCGCGCAGGGCCCCGAGGATGCCGTCGCCGACGGCCAGGAAGTACTCGACGACGTCGAGCTTGGTGAGACCGCGCTCGGGGAAGTAGACCTTGCTGGGGCTGGAGACCCGGACCTGGCGCCCACCGGCCTCGACCTCGATGGCCTCCCTCATGCCGTCCCCGACGTCGTGCCGGCGGCGCCGCCGTTGGTCTCGCGCCGGGCCCGCTCGGCTGCCTCGGCCGCGTGCTCGGCCTCGACCTCGGACTCCCAGTCGGGCTCGCCCTTGGCCAGCAGGTGCAGCACCGGCACCTTCAGGCGGCGCCGGGCGCGCGCCGTCCAGTCGACGTGGAACAGTTCGGCGACGACGTGTGAGCGGGTGAGGATGATGATCTCGGCCGCGCCACACTCCTGCGACAGCGCGCAGAGGCGGTCGAGCGGGTCGGTGGCGGTGACCTCGCCGCCGGCCTGAGCGCCGGCCTTGGCGAACGCCTCGAGCGACTGCGCCAGCGACTGCTTGCTGGCGGCCCGGATCTCTTCGTGCACGCGCTCGAGGTCGGCCTCGTCGACGTACATGGCGGCGGTGCCCATGACCTCACTGGCCGCGAGGGATCCGATGGTCGACTCGACGCGGCTGGCGGCGTCCTCGACCGGGATCAGGACGTGATAGCGGACCGGTTCTGGGGTGTCGGCGTGCAACGCCACGATCTGGCGCGCGTCCCAGTCGGCAACGGGCTCTTCCACGAGGACCACGATGTTGTACGACATGGCCCACCTCCCAAGGGTCGGCACCCGGCTGGATTCCATTCTGACTCAGATGCCGAAGCTTAGGGACGTCGCGCGCCGCATTCCACCTGCAGCGCCGATCAGCCGAGGACGTCGGCGAGGTCGAACTTGATCGGTTCCTCCAACTGCGCGTACGTACACGACGACGGCTCGCGGTCGGGCCGCCAGCGGACGAACTGCGCGGTGTGCCGGAACCGGACGCCCTCCATGTGGTCGTAGCGGACCTCGACGACCCGTTCGGGACGTAGCGGGACGAACGAGAGATCCTTCCCGGCGCTCCACCGGCTGTACTCGGCGTTGCGCGGTGTGCGGGTGCCCTCTTCCTGCTTCGCCCACGACCACGGGTGGTCGTCGAACGACGTGACCAGCGGCTGCAGTTCCTCGAACAGCTCTTCGCGGCGCTTCATGGGGAACGCCCCGATGACGCCGACACTGGCCAGCACGCCGTCGTCGCCATAGAGGCCGAGCAGCAGGGAGCCGACGCGGTCGGGGCCGCTCTTGTGGACGCGGTAGCCCGCGACGACGCAGTCGGCGGTGCGCTCGTGCTTGATCTTGAACATCACCCGTTTGTCGGGCGCGTAGACGCCGTCCTGCGGCTTGGCGATGACGCCGTCGAGCCCGGCGCCCTCGAACTGGTGGAACCACTGCTCGGCCAGCGACTTGTCGGTGGTGGCGGTGGTGACGTGGATGGGCGCCCGCGCCGCGGCGAACGCCTCGACGAGGGCGGCGCGGCGCTCGCGGAACGGTCGCTGCGTGTAGTCGTCGTCGCCCAGGGCGAGCAGGTCGAACGCGACGAACCTGGCCGGCACGGTCTCGGACAGCATCTTCACCCGGCTGGCGGCGGGGTGGATGCGCTGCTGCAGCATCTCGAAGTCGAGGCGGTCGCCGGACTCGCCGACCAGCACGATCTCGCCGTCGACCACCGCGCGCTCGGGGAAGTTCGCCTTCACGGCCTCGACCAGCTCGGGGAAGTACCTCGTCATCGGCTTCTCGTTGCGGCTGCCGATCTCGACGTCGTCGCCGTCGCGGAAGATGATGGACCGGAAGCCGTCCCACTTGGGCTCGAAGCTGAGGTCGCCGTCGGGGATGCCCTTGACGGGTTTGGCCAGCATCGGCGGCACGGGCGGCAGGACCGGGAGTCGCATGGGCCCAGTCTGTACCACGCCGCCGACAACGGTCAGGACCGGCGCGCCACCCAGCGCATCAGCAGCGTGCCCTCGTCCTCGAGGATGTGGCCGAGCGACCAGTCGCTGCGCAGCGATGCGGGCGTCTCGAGCATGCGGTGCGACCGGCCGCCGACCATCGACGGCGTCAGCGTGTAGCAGAGCTCGTCCAGGGCGCCGGCCGCGACGATCGCCGACAGCAGGTGCGGGCCGCCCTCGCACAGGATGCGGGTCAGGCCGCGCTCGGCCAGCGCCCGGACGGCGGCGGGGACGTCCAGCGAGGTCTCGCCGGCGACGACCACGTCGGCGACCTCCTCGAACACCCTCCGCCGGTCGGCGGGTGCGGACGCGCAGGTCAGCACGATGGTCCGGTGCGTCGCCTCGGTGAACAGCGGCGCCGCGGGATCGAGGTCGAGGGAGCGGCTGGCGACGGCGATGGGCCGGTCGACGGGGCCGTAGCGCTCCGCGCGGACGGTTCCGGCGCCGGCCAGGACGACGTCGGCCAGCCGGCGAAGCAGCGAGAGCACCACGCGGTCGGGCGGGCTGGACACCGTCGCCGACCGGCCGTCGGGGCCCTGCGCCGCACCGTCGAGGCTGGTCACCATGTTGGCCCGCAGCCAGGTCGCGCCGGCGTCGAGCGGAGGACAGGCGTAGGCGGCCTCGAGGTCGGCGGTAGCGCCGGGCGGATAGAGCTGCTGCACGTAAGAACCTTACGATTGTCGGCATGCCGGACCGCCTCGCCGGCCGTCGTCCGGACGTGCCGGCGGCGCGCCTCGTCACCGATCTGGTGCCGCCACCGCGGTTCCGCGACGTCAGCTTCGACGGCTACCGCACCGATCCCGCCGTCCCCAGCCAGGCCGCGGCGGTCGACGCCGCGCGGGCCTTCGCTGCCGCCGCCGGCGACGGTGACGGCGAGCGGCGCCGCGGGTGGTTCCGGCGGCCGTCGGGCGCGGCCCCGGGTGCGGGGATCTACCTCGACGGCGGGTTCGGCGTCGGCAAGACGCACCTGCTGGCGTCGCTGTGGCACGCCGCGCCGGTGCCGCCGGAGCGGAAGCTGTTCTGCACGTTCGTCGAGCTCACCAACCTCGCCGGCGCACTCGGCTTCGCGACCGCCGTCGAGGCGCTCTCCGCCCAGCGGCTGGTCTGCGTCGATGAGTTCGAGCTGGATGACCCCGGCGACACCGTGCTGGTGTCGACGCTGCTCGGCCGGTTGTCCGAGCGCGGCGTCCGGCTGGCCGCGACCAGCAACACCTTGCCGGACCAGCTCGGCGAGGGCCGGTTCGCGGCGGCGGACTTCCTCCGCGAGATCCAGCGACTGGCCGCGCGGTTCACCGTCGTCCGGATCGACGGTGAGGACTACCGGCACCGCGGGCTGCCGTCGGCGCCGCCGCCGGTCGACGACGCGCTCGTCACGTCCTCGGCGACGGGGGAGGGCGTCACGCTGGACGACTTCGACGCGCTGGTGGCGCACCTGGCCACCGTCCACCCGTCGCGGTACGGACCGCTGCTCGACGGCGTCCGCCGCGTCCACCTGCGCGGGGTGCGCACCGTCGACGACCAGTCGACGGCGCTGCGGCTGGTCGTGCTGGCCGACCGGCTCTACGACCGTGACCTCGCCGTCGTCGCCGGCGGAGTGCCGCTGGACCGGTTGTTCACGCCGGAACTGCTGGCGGGCGGGTACCGCAAGAAGTACTTCCGCGCGGTGTCCCGTCTGACGGCGCTGAGCAGGGACGGCGCGGCCTCTCTCGGATCGCGATAACCGCACTGGCAGCGGCGGCCGGCGCGGGCGGAGACTGGCGAGTGTGCAGAGTCCGTAGCGCGACGAGGAGGTCCGACCCATGCCCAAGGTGCTCATCCTGACCGGCGACGCGGCCGAGGATCTGGAGTTCTTCTACCCGTACCAGCGGCTGCTCGAAGAGGGCTACGAGGTCGACGTCGCGGCGCCGTCGGTGAAGAAGCTGCAGTTCGTCGTGCACGACTTCGTCGACGGGTTCGACACGTACACCGAGAAGGCCGGCCACAGCTGGCCAGCCGACATCGCGTTCTCCGACGTGAACGTCGACGACTACGTGGCGGTCGTGGTACCCGGCGGCCGTGCGCCCGAGTACATCCGCAACGACGCCGACGCCCAGCGCATCGTCAAGCACTTCATGGACAGCGGCGCACCGACGGCCGCCCTGTGCCACGGCCCGCTGCTGCTGGCCGCCGCGCAGACTCTCTCCGGACGCCGGTCGTCGGCCTACCCGGCGCTCGCGGTCGACGTCGAGACCGCAGGCGGCACCTACGTCGACGGCGCCGGCGTGGTCGACGGCAACCTGGTGACCGGCCGTGCCTGGCCCGACCACCCACAGTGGTTCGGCGCCTTCATGGAGCAGCTGCGCAAGGCAGCCCCCGTCTGACGCTCGCTACGGACGAATGGTTGGCGGTCTGGTGGCGCCACGGCACCACCAGACCGCCAACCATCGATTCGGCTCAGGCGAGCATCGGCGGCAACGGCTCGGCGTGCAGCAGCACCAGCCGCTGGGTGGGCCGGGTGACGGCGACGTACAGGTCGGTGGCGCCGCGGACGGACTCGGCGAGCAGTTCGGCCGGCTCGACCACCAGGACGGTGTCGAACTCGAGGCCCTTGGCCTGGCCGGCGGTCAGGACGGCCACCGGCGCGTCCAGCGCGTCGGCCGTCGAGGCGCGCGACACCGCGACCGGCAGCGCCTCGGCCAGCGCGCCGTGCACCTCGTCCAGCCGTGCGGCCGGCACGAGCACCGCCAGCCGCCCGGAGCCGACGGCCTTCAGCTCGGCCGACACCTCCGTCGCCAGCTGCTCCACGAGGTCCAGCGACGACCACACCGGCACCGTGCGCGGCTGCTCGCCGGTCGAGCGCACCGACGTCGGCGGCTCCAGCGCGGGGTCGATCGCGTGCAGCACCCGCGCCGCGAGATCCATCACCTCGCTCGGCGTCCGGTAGTTGACCGACAGTGTCTCCTGCCGCCACCGGCCCGGCACGTGCGGCTCGAGCACGTCGGCCCACGACCGCGCGCCCGCCGCGGAGCCCGTCTGGGCGATGTCGCCGACGACGGTCATCGAGCGGCCCGGCGCCCGGCGCATGACCATGCGCCACGCCATCGGCGACAGCTCCTGAGCCTCGTCGACGATGACGTGCCCGAACGCCCACGAGCGGTCGAGCCCGGCCCGTTCGGCGACGCTGCGCCGCGCCTCGCCGCCGCGGTACCGCTCTGCCACCAGCGTGGGATCGACCGGGATCTCCAGCTCCAGCTCGTCCAGCAGGTCGCGGGCGTACTGGATCTCCGCCTCCTCGCGCTGCCGGGCCAGCCGGGCCGCCTCGCCGGGGTCGTCGATCTCGCCGAGCAGCTCCGCGGCCTCGTCGAGCAGTGGCACGTCGGCCGTCGTCCACGGCGCGTCCGGCGACCGCGACAGCAGCGCCCGCTCGGCCGCCGTGAGGTCACCGCCTGCGGAAGCGAGCAGCGACGGTGAGGCGAACAGCTCGCTCAGCAGCCGCTGCGGCGTCAGCGCCGGCCACAGCTCGTCGACGACGGCGGCGACGGCCGGCTCGGCGGCGAGGTCGGCGCGGATCTCGGCGAGGTCGTCGTCGTCCAGCGACTCGCCCAGCACCCGGGCCTGCTCGTCGGCGAGGTGGTTGAGCAGCTCGCGGACGAACACGCGGCGGGCGACGTTGTGCGGTTTGCGGGCGCGCCGCGCCCGGGTGCGGGCGGCCCGGACCGCCGACGGTGCCAGCGTCAGCTCGACGCGGTCGACCTTGAGCTCCAGCGGCCCGCCGGGCAGCCGCTGGCGGTCGCGGAGGGCGACGGCGATGACGTCGGCCATGCGGGGGTCGCCCTTGACGACGGCGACGTCGGCGGGGTCGTCGCCGGCCGCCTCGACGCCGGGCACCAACTCGCCGACCGTCGCCAGGACCACGCCGGTCTCGCCCAGCGACGGCAGCACCTGGTCGATGTAGTGCAGGAACGTGCGGTTCGGCCCGACCACGAGCACGCCGGTGGAGCCCAGGCGGTCGCGGTGGGTGTACAGCAGGTAGGCCGCGCGGTGCAGCGCCGCGACCGTCTTGCCGGTGCCAGGCCCGCCCTGCACGACGAGCACGCCGGACAGCGGCGACCGGATGATGCGGTCCTGCTCGGACTGGATGGTCGCGACGATGTCGGACATGCGGCCGGTGCGGTGCTCTGTCAGCGCCGCCAGCAGCGCCGCCTCGCCGCGCAGGTTGCCCTGCCCGCCGGCCGGCATCGCGGCGAGGTCGAACACCTCGTCGTCGACGGAGAGGACCTTGCGCAGCCGCGTCAGGATGTGCCGTCGGCGGACCAGGTCGCCCGGGTCGGCGGCGGTGGCGCGATAGAACGGCTCGGCCGCGGGCGCCCGCCAGTCGACCAGCAACTGCTCGTAGTCGTCGTCGGTGAGGCCCATGCGGCCGATGTAGCTGGTGTGGCCGTCGCGGAAGTCGAGCCGGCCGAAGCACAACCCGCGGTCGACCGAGCCGAGCCGCTCCAGCCGTTCGACGTCGCGGGCGACGAACGCCTCGCGGTCCCAGACGGACGCGTGCGTGCCGCCGTGCTCGCGGTACAGCGTGGCCAGCCGAGCCGTGAGCCGCGCCTTGAGCTCGTCGAGCCGGTCGTACAGGTGGGTGATGTACGGCTGTTCCTCGTCGGAGGCGTCGTCGTGACCGCCCGCCGGCCGGGTGGCCGCGTCGTGCTTCTCGGCGTCGATGACGTTCCCTTTCCGAAGCCGTTCGGTCCCAGCCAGACCGAATCGTCAATTGTACCGGCCCCCGGTCCGGCCTCCTCCGTTACGCTGAATCGATGACTCAGCCGACGTGGTCGTCGCAGCTTCGCCTCCCGTCCGGACCCGTCGACCTCGCGTCGCTCGACACCCGCGGCACCCCCGGCTTCGACGGTAAGAAGGAGGACGGGCAGGCCGCGCTGCAGGAGCTCGGCCCGGTCATCTCCGAACTGCAGGAGCGGCTGTTCGCGGCCGGTCGCAGCGGCGGCGACCAGCGGCTGCTGCTGGTCGTCCAGGGCATGGACACCTCCGGCAAGGGCGGCACCATGCGGCACGCGGTCGGCCTGATGGACCCGCAGGGCGTCAGCATCCGGGCGTTCAAGGCGCCAACGGCGGCCGAGCGGCGCCGCGGCTTCCTCTGGCGCATCCGCCAGGCGCTGCCCGACGCGGGGCACGTCGGTGTCTTCGACCGCAGTCACTACGAGGACGTGCTGGTGGCCCGGGTGCGCGAGCTGGCCCGGCCGGCGGTCCTCGAGGCCCGCTACGACGCCATCAACGAGTTCGAGCGCGAGCTGACCGACGCCGGCTGCGTCGTCGTCAAGGTCATGCTCCACATCTCCGCCGACGAGCAGCGCGACCGGCTGGCCGAGCGGCTGGAGAACCCGGCGAAGTACTGGAAGTACAACCCCGGCGACATCGACGACCGCAAGCTCTGGCCGCATTTCCAGCGCGCCTACGAGATCGCGCTGGAGCGCTGCAACACCGACGCCGCGCCCTGGTACGTCGTGCCGGCCGACCGCAAGTGGTACCGCAATCTCGCGGTGACGCAGCTGCTGGTCGAGCACCTCGCGGCGCTGAAGCTGGACTGGCCGCCGGCCGACTTCGACGTCGACGCCGAGAAGGCGCGGCTGGCGGCGTCGTGACCCGCGTACGTCAGCGGGCGTAGCCGGCGGGCATCCGGCTACGCGGATCTGCGTACCCGGTGCCGTTCCGTAGCGGACGACCCGCACCCCCGTCCGGGCGAATGATCACTCCCGGGACCGGCAGTGGAGCCGGCCCGGAGGGAGCGATCATGCGGAAGATCTTCCTCGGCTTCGCGGTGCTCATGCTCGCGGCGGTCGTGGTGCAGTTCTATCTGGCGGCGGCCGGCGCGTTCGACACCGCGCCCAACGACGAGGCGTTCGACGCCCACGCGATCGGCGGGACGGTGCTGCTCCTGCTGGCCGTGCTGGCGACGATCGTGGCGGCGGTGGCCAAGGCCGGCGGGCGGCTGATCGGGATGACCGCCGGGATCGCCGGGCTCGTGCTGCTGCAGAGCCTGATCCGGGTGCTCGCCGACGCGCTGAACGATTCCAGCGACACGTCGACGACCGCCGGCACGCTGGTGTTCGGGCTGCACGCGCTGAACGGCCTGGCGATCATGGGCCTCACCGCCCGGGTGCTCGCCGACGCCCGCCGGCTGGTGGCGTCCCCGCAGCAGCCCTCCGTCGCGGCGTGAGCACCGGCCAGCTGATCGTCCTCGACCACGTCGTCGCGGTCCTGACGGCGGCACTCTGGCTGGCCGCGGGCGCGGTGGCCGCGGCCGGCCGGACGCGGGTGGCGCTGGGCCTGGCCGCCGGCGGCGTGCTGGCGGTGGCCGGCCGACTGGGGCTGGTCGCCGTCCTGGCCGAGCGCGGCTGGTGGTTCGTGCAGGAGAAACTGCTGGTCGGGGTGCCGCTGCTGGTCGTGACGGTGGTGGCCGCGGCGGTGCTGGCCGGGCGGCCACTGCTGCGTGGTGGCGCCCTGCCGCCGGTCGCGGTGACGGCGCTGTTCGCGGTCGGGTACGCGGCGCTGGCCGCGTTCGTCGTGACGTACGTCGGCGGTTATCCGCTGACGTGGAGCGTCGCGCTGCTCGCGCTGGCCGGCGTGGGCGCCGCGGTGCTCGTGACGACGCAGGCGGTGGCCCCGGCGACCGGCGCGGACGGTGTGGCGGCGGCGCCGCTGTCACGGCGCCGGTTCCTCGGCATCGCGGCCGCGGGGGCGGGCGCGGCCGGGGTCGGGCTGGCGTTCGTCCGCGCGCCGTCGGCCGACGCGGGCGGGGGAGCGGCCGCCGTCCATCCGGCCATGCACGGCACCGCGGTGACCGACCTGCGCGGGCCGACGACGCCGGGCGCGGGCGGCACCGTCCGGCCGTACACCGTCACGGCCCGCACGGCGACGGTCGTGCTGGCATCCGGGCACGAGGTCGACGCGTGGACCTTCGACGGCCGGCTGCCCGGGCCGCCGCTGACCGCCGTCCAGGGCGACCTCGTCGAGGTGACGCTGCGCAACGAGGACATCTCCGACGGCGTCACGATCCACTGGCACGGCTACGACGTCGCGTGCGGCGAGGACGGTGCGCCCGGCACCACGCAGGACGTGGTCGGGCCCGGCGCCGAGTTCGGCTACCGCTTCCGCGCCGACCAGGCCGGCACGTTCTGGTACCACACGCACCAGGTCTCCCACGTCGGCGTGCGGCGCGGGCTGTACGGCACCCTCGTCGTCGACCCGCGCGACGCCGACCCCGACGACGTCGACCTCGTCCTGCCGGTGCACACGTATGACGGCGTGCTGGCGATCGGCGACGACGACGGCGTGCGCGAGGAAGCGGCCGAGCCGGGTGCGTCGGTCCGGCTGCGGCTGCTGAACACCGACTCCGAGCCGCACCGGTTCGGGCTGGCCGGGACGGCGTTCCGGCTGGTCGCCGTCGACGGGCGAGACGTGCACGAGCCCGGCGAGGTGTCCGAGCGGGCGTTGCGGCTGCCCGCGGGCGGCCGGTACGACGTCACGTTCACGATGCCGGACGGGCCGGTCGCGCTGACGGTGGACGGCTCGGTCCGGATGCGGCTGGGCGGCGACGGCGACCCGGCGACGGGCGCCTGGGCCGAGCTGGACCCGCTGCACTACGGCGCACCGGCGGAGGTGCCGTTCACGTTGAACACCCGGTACGACCGGCACTTCACCATGGTGCTGGACCGCGGCGCGGCGATGGTCGACGGCGGGCCGGCGTTCGCGCAGACGGTGAACGGCCGCGGCCACCCGTCCATCCCGGAGCAACTGGTGGCCGAGGGCGACCTTGTCCGCTTCACCGTCGTCAACCGCAGCCTCGAGACGCACCCGTGGCACCTGCACGGGCACGGCGTCCTCGTGCTGGCGCGCGACGGCCGGGCGGCGACCGGCAGCCCGCTGTGGGTCGACACGTTCGACGTCCGCCCGGGCGAGGCGTGGGATGTCGCGTTCGAGGCCGCCAACCCGGGTGTCTGGATGAACCACTGCCACAACCTGCCGCATGCCGAGCAGGGGATGATGCTGCGGCTGCGCTACGACGGCGTCACCGGCCTGGCGGGCGGGCACGGCGATGCTCAGCACTGACCCGCCGGACGTCGGCCCACCGGATGTGGGCCCGCCGGATGTGGGCCCGCCGGATGTGGGCCCGCCGGATGTGGGCCCGCCGGATGTGGGCCCGCCGGATGTGGGCCCGCCGGATGCGGGCCTGCCGGACTCCGGTCCGGCGGTCGAGCTGTTGCGCCGCCGGAGCGACGCGATCATCGGCCGGGAGATCACCCGGCTGGCCGGCCGCGCCCGCCGCCTGGGCCCGCACGACCTGGCCGTCGTCGAGGATGCGCTGAACGAGCTGGTGGAGCGGCTGGTGCTGGCCCGGCTCCGGGCCGTCCCGCACCGCGCCGCCGAGGTCGAGCGGCTCTTCGACGTGGTCAGCGCTCCGGCGCCGGGCGAGCGGCCCGCCGCCGGGGCGCGGCGGAGCGGGGCGGCTGAGCGCGCATGTGGTCGCGCACCCGGCCCATGACGTCACCGAGCCGGCGTACGTCGTCGGCCGACAGCGGGTCGAACAGCATGCGACGGGCCACCTGGACGTGACCGGGCAGGATCGCCTCGACCAGCGCCCGCCCCTCGTCGGTGGCGGCGACCAGCGTGGCGCGTTCGTCGTCGGGGCTCGGCCCGCGCGTGATGAGGCCGCGCTGCTCCAGCAGACCGGCCTGGTAGGTGAGGCCGCTGCGGCTGTAGACGACGCCGTCGGCCAGCTGCGTCATGGTGAGCGGGCCGTCCGTCGACGCGAGCCGCGCGAGCAGCTGGAACTGCACGTAGCTGAGGTCGCCCTCGGCTCGCAGGTGCTGCTCGACCTGGTGCTGCAGCAGGTTCGCGGCCTCGGTGAGCGCGAACAGGGTCGCCAGCTCGTGCGGCTCGAGCGCCTCGGGGTCGCCGGTCACGCCGTCACCGTACCGCGCCGTGGTTGTGCTTCGAACTCAAAGCACTTATGCTTCGAGTTCGAAGCAGCCTATCCAGAGGAGAGATCCATGAAGGCAGTGCGGTTCCACGGCTTCGGCGACAGTGGCGTGCTCGTGCACGAAGAGGCCGACCGGCCGGTGGCCGGTGCCGGTCAGGTGGTGATCCAGGTGGCCGGCGCCGCGTTCAACCCCGTCGACGTCGTGATCCGGGCGGGCGTGCTGCCCGAGGTGTTCCCGGTGACGTTCCCGCACACCCCGAGCTACGACGTCGCCGGCGTCGTGACCGAGGTGGGCGAGGATGTGACCGGCTGGAACGCCGGCGACGCGGTGATCGGCTTCCTGCCGATGAACGCGCCCGGCGGCGCCGCCGAGTACGTCGCGGCGCCGGTGGACGTGCTGGTCGCCGCTCCGCGGACCGTCGACCTCGCCGACGCCGCGGCGCTGCCGTCGGCGGGGCTGACCGCCCGGCAGGCGCTGTTCGAGGGCGCCAGGCTGGTGGCGGGGCAGCGGGTGCTGGTCAACGGCGCCGGGGGTGCGGTGGGCGGGTATGCGGTCCAGTTGGCCGTGCGGGCCGGCGCCTCGGTGACGGCGACGGCGAGTCCGCGCAGCCGCGACCGGCTCCGCGCGTACGGCGCGGACGGGATCGTCGACCACACCGTCACGCCGGTCGCTTCGGCGCTGGCCGACGAGGCGTTCGACGTCGTGCTGAACCTGGTCGCGACCGGTCCGGAGGAGACCGCCGCGCTGGTGGGGCTCGTCGCCGACGGCGGCACGTTCGTCAGCACCACCACGCCGGGCCCCGACGACGCCGGCCGGGGGGTGCGGACGGCGCAGGTCTACGTCCGCAGCGACGCGGCGCGCCTCGCCGAGCTGGTGGATCTGGTCGATGCGGGGGAGTTGGCGATCGACGTGGCCGAGCGGCTGCCGCTGGCCGACCTCGCGGCCGTGCACGACCGGGCCGCCGCCGGTGCGCTGGCCGGCAAGACCGTCCTCATTCCGTGAGGGGCTCGAGGGTTCCTCACTCGGCGTGGGCGCACCTCACTCGCCGCGGGACCACCTCGGTGCGCTGATCCGGTCCCGGTCCGGTCCTGACGCGGGTGAGGTGCTCGCCGTCGGGGGTGAGGGCGGGTGGGGCAGGGTCGGTGAGGCGAACCTCGCCGGGCCTCGTGTCACCTCACGGCGACGGCCGGGTCTGGGCTCGCGCCGGCCGCGCCGAACGGCTGCGTCGGGGCGCTTCGCGCAGTTCTCGCCACGTAGAACCCGCCCGTTCGGGTGGGGTGCCCACCCTAGGGGCGGGCACCGACAACGCCGGCGAGCGACGAACGGTGAACGGCGCCGACCGGGCACGGCGCCTGGCGCTGACCGTGCCGCCGCCCGGCCGGTGGTGCACGCGCGCCGGCGGCCCTGCGATCCCCAGCGACCCGTCGCCGACGCCTCCGCATCCATTATCTTGAATCCAACTGCGATCTGGAGGCGTCATGACCGATCCCGAACTCGAGCAGCTCAAGCGCGACCTCGCCACCTGCACCCGGCTGCTGGTGATGGCCGACGTCCTGGACTACAGCGGGCATCTGAGCGCCCGGATCCCCGGCACCGACCGGGTGCTCATCCAGCCGCGCGACGCCAGCCGGGCCGCGCTGACCGCGGACGACCTGCTGGTGGTGGAGCTGGACGGCACGCTCGTCGAGGGCGACGTCCCGCCGCCGGCCGAGACGGCGATCCACACCGGCGTCTACCGCAACCGGCCCGACGCCGCGCTGGTCTGTCACGGCCACCCGACGCTGTCGACGACGTTCAGCATGACCGACCGGCCGTTCCTGCCGATGCGCCACTTCGCCTACCGCGAGGCCGCCGGGCTCGCCGTCCACCCCGACGCCACGCACATCACCACCCGGGAGCAGGGCGACGCCGTCGCGAAGACGCTCGGCGACGCGCACGCCTGTCTGCTGCGCGCCCACGGCACCGTCCTCGTCGCCCCGACGATCCAGGAGCTGCTGATGGACTGCCTGGACCTGGAGGAGAACGCCCGCACGCTGCTGGCGGCCACGCAGCTGACGGCGGGTGGCGGGCAGCTGCGGCCGCTCAGCCCGGAGGAGTGCGCGGAGATCGGCCGCAGCTACAGCCGCAGCCGTCACCGTCCGAACAAGGTATGGGAGCACTACGTGCACCGCGGCACCGCCGCCGGCGTGCTCTGACCGCCATGATCATCAATGATCCAACCACCCATCGGTGGTTGGATCATTGATGATCATGGGGCGGCGGGCCGAGGCGCGACTGGACCGCCGCCACCCGCCGCGCCACCGCCACGGACGCCAGCCCGGCCGCGCCCAGCACCAGGAACGTCTGCGTCAGCGTCAGAACCAGGGTCGCCGCGCCGAACAGCGCCGGCGCGGCGAACTTGCCGACGTTGCGGACCATTCCGGT
Source organism: Jiangella endophytica (assembly GCF_003427025.1). Lineage (GTDB taxonomy): Bacteria > Actinomycetota > Actinomycetes > Jiangellales > Jiangellaceae > Jiangella > Jiangella endophytica. The sequence goes on along the minus strand of NZ_QVAI01000013.1, from coordinate 114,236 downwards.
CAGCCCGACGTACGTCGACCGCAGGCCGGGCGGCGCCAACTCCGTCACCAGCACGTTGTGCGCGACCCCGTACACGCCGTCCTGAGCGCCGAACACCAGCATCGCGATGATCGCCAGCGCCACCCACTCGCCGGCCGCCATACCGCTGACGGACAGCGCCGCGACGACCAGGCTGCCGCCGATCAGCTGCGCCGACGTCCACCGCCCGGCCAGCTTCTCCGTCAGCGCCGCCGTGAGCGCGGCGATCGCCGCCGACACGCCCATCACGACGCCGACGGTGGCGGGCGACAGCCCGAGCTGACCGGTCGCGAGCAGCGGGTAGTAGGTGATGACCGGGAACTTGAACACGAACCGCATCGCGGCCAGCACCTGCACCCCGACCACGGCCGGCGCCCTCAACACCGCCCGCATCCCGCCGGACGACGGCGGCGCGGCCCCCGCGGACCCCGCAGAGCCCGCGGTGCCCGATTCCGGCGCCGGACGCCGCAGCGGCGGCAGCACCCGCCAGGCGAGCACCGCCAGCGGGACGGCCAGCAACTGCAGCGCGAACGGTGACGACCAGCCCAGCCCCCAGGCGATCAGCAGGCCGGCGGCGATCGGCAGCACCGCCTCGGCGATGGCCATCGCGATGATCCGCCGGCTCTGCCCGCGCGCCGCCGCGGCACCCGTCGGCGCGACGTCCCCGATGATCCCCACCGTCAGCGACAGCACGGCGCCGAAGGCCGCACCCTGCACGAAACGGATCGCCAGCAACGTCCAGAACGACACGTCCAGCAGCAGCAGCCCGCCGCCGAGGCCGAACAGCAGCAGCGACCCGGCGATCACCGGCCGGGAGCCGACCCGGTCCGCCAGGATGCCGCCGGCCAGCGCCGACAGCACGCTCGGCAGCAGGTAGACGCTGGTGATCAGCGCGACCTCGGCGGAGCTCAGGTCGAACCGGTCCTGGATGGCAGGCAGCGCGGGCGCGATGCCCTGCATGCCGGCCGTCACGACCGCCGCGCCCAGGCTGGCGACCGCGATCACCATGCCCGGCGAGACGCCGCCCGATCCCTCCGTCTGCTCCGCCATCGGCCCGCTGGGTCCCTTCTCGAGTGGGGTGGACGGCGTCAGAACGGCAGCAGCGTGCCGCCCTCCAGTGGCATCCGCAGCACGGAGACGAACAGGAAGTACAGCACCGCCGACGTGACGACGGTGGTGATCACCGTCGTCCGCCAGGTCTCCCGGCCGACGTAGCGCATCAGCAGGAAGAGCACGACCGGGACGGTGATGCCGAGCCCGACCGCCCACACGCCGGCGGCGAACGCGACCAGCAGGATGATCGAGTTGCGCATCCGGGCCGCGAGATCGGCGTTGCCGGCCTCGTCAGCGGCCGGCTCGACGGCGGTCTCCACCTTGGTGGCGGTCTCGACCTGCGTCGCGGTGCCGCGTTCGGTGCCGTCGTCGGCGTTGCCGGCCTCGTCCAGCTGCTCGCGCAGGTCGTCCGGCACGTGCATCATCTGCTCCATGCCGTGGCCGTCGGCGATGACGCCGCCGAACCGGCGCCGCAGCACCGGCACCAGCGCGACGGCCAGGTAGAGGACCACCAGCGCCAGCATGATCGTCGAGATGATCAGCGGGAACGTCCGCGACTGCTCGCGGAAGTCCGTGGCCAGCACCAGCGCGCCCGCCGCGACGACGCCGAGCCCGCCGATCACCAGCAGGGTGCGCGGCCGCGTCGCCGAGCGGACGCCCTCCTCCTTGGCCTCCTCCGAGACCTTCGCCCGCCGGTTCGAGATGATCTCGAAGACGATGACGGCGACGGTGAGGATGACCAGCACCAGCGAGATCGGCCGGGTGACGAACGCGCTGAGCCCGCCGAACGTCTCGACCGACTGCAGATAGGAGCGCTCCACCATCGGGCCGAGCACCAGGCCGAGGATGAGCGGGATGACCGGCATGCCGATCGCCCGCATCGCGTAGCCGAGCAGGCCGAACGCGATGGCCAGCAGCACGTCCGACGTCCGCGACTCCAGGCCGTAGGCGCCGGTCACCGCGAGCACGATGATCAGCGGCGCCAGCAGGCTGGCCCGCACCTTCGTCACCTTCGTCAGCCACGGCGCGAACACGATGCCGAAGCTGGACGAGACGAAGCTCGCGCCGATGATCACCAGGATGCTCATCCACACGATGTCCGGGCTGTCGCGGATCAGGTTCGGGCCGGGCGTGATGCCGTGCATGATCATCGCGCCCAGCACGATCGCCCAGTCCGCGCTGCCGGGGATGCCGAACGCGAGGCTGGGCAGCGCCGCGCCGGCGTCCTTGGCGTCGTTGGCGGCCTCCGGGGCCAGGACGCCTCGCGGGTCGCCCTGGCCGAACTTCGGGTCGCGGACCGTCTTCGCCGCCTGGAAGTAGGCGAGGAACGCCGCCAGCGTCCCGCCGACCGCCGGGATCAGGCCGATGCCGGTGCCCAGCACGGAGCTGCGCAGCAGCAGGAACGGCTTGGTGAAGACGTAGCGCGCGCCCTCCCACACCTGCGACCGGCCCAGCCGCCCGGTGCGGCTCTCCGGCGCCACCTTCTGGTTGTGCACCACCAGGCTCAGCGCCTCGGTGACGGCGAACAGTCCGATCAGCACGACCACCGCGCCGATGCCGTCGTACAGCTCGCCCTGGCCGAACACGTAGCGGACGTCGCCGCCGATCGGGGCGAAGCCGACGAACGAGATCAGCAGGCCGACCATGCCGGCGATCAGGCCCTTGATCATCGAACCGCGCGACGCCACCGCGATGACCGCCAGCCCGAGCACCCCGAGCATCGTCAGCTCCGGGAAGGAGAACGACAGCAGGATGCTGCGGGTCAGCGGGAAGAGCGCGATGATGATCGCGATGCCGATCAGGGACCCGAGGAACGACGCCATCGCCGACACGCCGATGGCGAAGCCGCCGCGCCCCTGTCTGGACAGCGGATAGCCGTCGTAGGTGGTGGCCGCGTTCACCGACGACCCCGGCGTGTTGATGAGGATCGCCGTGATCGATCCGGCGAAGTTCTGGCCGGCGAGGGCCGCGACGAACAGCCCCATCGCCTGCATGGGCTCCATGTCGAAGGTGAACGGAATCATCAGGGCGATGCCCACCGACCCGCTCAGCCCCGGCAGCAGTCCGAAGATCGTTCCGTTGAGCACACCGATCAGGAACCAGAGCAGGAACGACCACGTCGCCATCTGCTCCAGAGCCTGGACCAGGCCAGAACCGAAATCCACGAGCCAAACCTCCTGTCAGGCACGCCGAAGCGTGTCTGCGATCCGTCAGCCGTCGGCCAGCTGGGGCACGAGCTCTTCCATCTGTGTGATCTGGTCCGCGATGGCCGCCTCGGTCTCCTCGGCGGTCCGCGGGACGATCGGCCGGTCGGCCTCCTCGGCCCAGGTGATGAACTCCTCGTCGGCCATCGTGTCGGCGAGGAGGCCGCGCAGGTACTCGGCGACCGGCTCGGGCAGGTCCGGCGGCCCGACGATGACACGCAGCTCGGTGACGGCGCCGGCGAGGTCCGGGAAACCGGCCTCCTCGGCGGTCGGCACGTCCTGCAGCCAGTCGAAGTTCTCCGGCAGCTGGTCCTCGGTGCCCAGGTACATCAGCGGGCGGATGTCACCGGACTCGACGAAGCCGACGAGGTCGGTGCTGCCGTAGACGAAGAAGTCGGCGTCGCCCCGCAGCGCCGCCGTCACGACCTCGGCCGAGCCCTCGGCGCCGTAGGTGACCTGGGCGTCGAGGTCCAGCGCCTGGATGGTGGCGAGGCCGGCCAGCGCCGACGACGACCCCTGCTCGACGGTGATCGCGCGGATGTCCTCCGCGGCGATGAGGTCCTCGATGGTCTCGAACTCCGAGTCCGACGGCACGTAGACGACGTAGCCGTTCTCGTCGACCTGGCCCAGGACGGTGAACTCGCTGGTCTTCCACTGGGCGAGGTCGGGCTCCTGGATCTCCTGCGCGATCGCGGCGGGCATCGGCAGGATGCCGATCGTGTAGCCGTCGGCGTCGGCGTTGAACATCTGGCTGATGCCCTGCGGCAGCGGGGGAGTGTTGCGGATGACGACGTTGACGCCGTCGGGCAGGTGGCCGCGCTGCATCACCTCGGCGATGCCGCGCGAGTAGGTGTCGAAGCCGCCGCCGGCGCTGTAGGGCACGATCCAGTCGATGTCGCGGTCGGGCTCCCACGAGCCGTCGCCGCTGGCCGACGACGCGTCGTCGCTGCACGCGGCGAGGACCAGCGGGGCGACGAGGGCGAGCGCGGCCGCGGCGCTCACGCGGCGGCGGCGCCGCGGGTGGGGTGTGATTCGGGACATGAACTCGTCCAATCCTGAGCTGGGATGTACGAACGAACTCCGGGGTCTCTGGGGTTGCCGCGTCTGCTCGCCGGACGGTGTCAGTCGCGGTAGAGCGGCAGGATCTCCTCGGCCCAGAGGGTCATCTGGTCCTCGAGATCGTCGATCGACGGGTAGATGAGCTTCAGCTCGAAGTGGGTCACGCCCGCCTCGACGAACTCCTCCACCCGCCGCTTCACGTCGTCGACCGAGCCGAAGATGTGGCGGTCGAGCGCGAACGAGATGTCGTCGACGTCCCGCTCGTACGTGGTGCTGCTGGTGCGGACCGTGGGGATCGCGCGCTCCAGTGCGGCGTCCCGGTCGCGCTTGATGACGGCCAGCTTCTCGACGGCGATGGTGATGGCGCCGGGGTCGCGGCCGTGCTCGGTGGCGGTGTCGCGGACGATCTCCGCGCCGCGCGCCATCTCCTTCGGCGACAGCCAGCCGGGGACCCAGCCGTCGCCGACGCGGCCGGTGCGGCGCGCGGCGTAGTCGGTCCAGCCGCCGACCCAGATCGGCGGGTGGGGCTGCTGCAGCGGCTTCGGGTAGATCTCGGCGTCGGTGAACGAGAGGTGCTTGCCGTGGTACGACGCCAGCGGCTGCGTCCAGATGGCCCGCATGGCGTCGATGTACTCGTCGGTCAGCCCGGCCCGCTGCTTGAAATCGACCTCGAACACCTCGAACTCGTTCGACGACTGGCTGGCCTTCGACCCGAGGCCGACGCCGGCGATGAGCCGGCCGTTGCTGAGGTGGTCCAGCGTCGCCAGCTGCTTGGCGGCGTAGATGGGGTTGCGTGTCGGCATGACCAGACACGCGACGCCGATCTGGACCCGCTGGGTGACGGCGGCGAGGTAGCCGATGACGGTGAGTGCCTCGTAGAAGTCAGCCGACTGGTCGTCGGCCAGCGCCTCGTGGGCGCCGGAGGAGATGTGGTGACGGTGCATCTGCGTGCTCCACACCACGTGGTCGTGCACGAAGATCGAGTCGAAGCCCAGCTCCTCGGCCTTCTGCGCGGTCCGCACGATGTTCTCCACGCCGGACAACGGGCCCGAATTGGGCACCCGGATACCGAACGAGATCTTGGCCATCAACCACTCCCGAGACGTACGTGCCGACGTCGACCGTGTGAATCGGCCGGCCGCGGGCGAGTGTGCTCAGCCCGCAACCGGCCGGCTTGTGGATGCCCGGGCGAACCCGCGCAGCATTTCGATTGAAGATACAGGATCCAATCTTGTCGTCAAGGGTGTCCGGGATCACGTCTTGGTGTCGATCCCGGCACGTCGCAGGAAGGTGTTGCGACCGTGTGACGGCAGATGTCCGGTGCAGGTCGGCCGGGTCGCGGACGCGCGTGGGCGCGACGGGGACCGAGAGGGCGGCATACGCGGCGGCGCGGGGCGGCGCGGGCCGGGACGGCGGCGCGGGCGGCGCGGCGGTGCGGGCTGGGATGCCGGCGCGGGCGGTGATGCGGGGTGGCGTGGGCCGTGAAGGCGGTGCGGGCCGCGAGGGCGACGGGGCCGGGGCGGCGCCGACGGCGGCGTGGGGGAGGGCGGCGTGGGGAGTGCGGCGTCAGACGGAGGCGAGCGCGGCGACGTCGCCGACGACGATGACGGCCGGCGGCTGGGCCCCGGCCTCGGCGGCGGCGCGGGCGATCCCGGAGAGCGGCGCGGTGGTGACCCGCTGGCGCGGGCCGAAGCCGTCCTCGACGACGGCGGCGGGGGTGTCCGGGTCCATGCCGTGGGCGACCAGCTGGGCGGCGGTGTCGGCGAGCAGGCTGACGCCCATGAGGAAGACCAGCGTGCCCTCGGTGCCGGCGAGGTTGGCCCAATCGAGGTCCTCGTGCCCGGAGACGACGGTGAACTGCTTGGCCAGCCCGCGATGCGTCACGGGGATGCCGACGGAGGCGGGCACGGCGACCGCGCTGGTCACGCCCGGGACGATCTCGACGGGAACGCCGGCGGCCCGGCAGGCGGCCGCCTCCTCGCCGCCGCGGCCGAGGACGAACGGGTCGCCGCCCTTGAGGCGGACGACCTGCTTGCCGGCCTGGGCGTGCTCGACCAGCAGCCGGTTGATCTCGTGCTGCGGGACGGGGTGGTGGCCGGGCGTCTTGCCGACGTCGATGACCTCGACGTCGTCGTCCAGTTCGGCCAGTAGCGCGCGCGGCGCCAGCCGGTCGACCACGACGACGTCGGCGGCGCCCAGCAGCTGGCGCCCGCGGGTGGTGATCAGGCCGGTGTGGCCGGGGCCGCCGCCCACGAGGGCGACCTGACCCCGTCGTTGCCGCCTGGTGCGCCTCAGGGGCAGCTCGCCGGTCTCGAGAGCGGTCTGGACCGCGTTGCGCAACCGGACGGCGCGCCGCGGGTCGCCGCCCGCGGTGACCGCGACCAGCACGTCACCGACCCGGGCGACGGCCGGCGTCCACGCGGCCGAGCGGGCGGCGTCGTCGGCGCGGACGCACCACGTGCGCTGGGCGTCGGCCGCCGTGGCGACGGCGTCGTCGACGGCGGGCTCGCCGGTGGCGGTGTGCACCAGCCAGGCGCCGTCGAGGTCGCCGCCGGTGTAGTCGCGCGGCGACCAGGTGAGCCGTCCGGCCGCGACCAGCTCGGCCAGCGGCTCGCACAGGAACGGCGCCACCAGGTGCACCTCGGCCCCGGCGGCGACCAGCGGCTGGACGCGGCGGTCGGCCACGGGTCCGCCGCCGACCACGACGACCCGCTTGCCGGCCACGTCCAGCTGCAGGGGATACATCAGATGTTGATCCCGCACTCGGTCTTCGACGAGCCCGACCAGCGACCCGCGCGCGCGTCCTCGCCAGGCGCGACGGGGCGGGTGCACGGCTCGCAGCCGATGGACAGGAAGCCCAGCTCGCGCAGCGGGTTCACCAGGATGTTGTGCTGCTCGACGTACGCGTCGACCTGCTCGTCGGTCCAGGTGGCCAGCGGGTTCACCTTGACCTTGGCGCGCTTGGGGTCCCAGGCCACGACCGGCGTGTTGGTGCGCGACGCGGACTCGGAGCGGCGGACGCCACCGGCCCAGGCGTCGTACGGCTTGAGCGCGCGGTCCAACGGCCACACCTTGCGGATGGCGCAGCAGAGGTCGGAGTCGATCTCGTACAGCTTGCCGTACTCGGCCTCGTGCTCCGGGACGCGCAGCGGGTGCGTGATCGTCTCGACCTCGACGTCGTACGTCGCCGCGATGGCGTCGCGGGTGCCGATGGTCTCGGCGAAGTGGTAGCCGGTGTCGAGGAACAGCACCTTGATGCCCGGCACCGCCGTCGACGCCACGTGCGACAGCACGCCGTCGGCCATGGAGGCGGTGATGGCGAACCGCTCGCCGAAGGTCTCGTGGGCCCAGCGCACGATCTCGCCGGCCGGTGCGTCCTCCAGGTTGCGCGCGGCGTCCAGCGCCAGCGCCTCGAGGGAGTTCGTCGGGCAGAGGGTCATCCTGCGCTCCTTCTGGTCGAGAGGCCGAGCAGTTTCACCGAGAACACCCGCAGACAGGACCGGCACTCCCACGCGTTGTGCTCCGCCGGCCGATTCTCGGCCTCGGCTGAGGCGCGTACCTCGGCCGTGGGGAAGAGGTCTTCCTCCCCGCAGAACGGGCAGTGCATGATCGCGGCCCTGGTCTCGTTCATGTCACTGGAGCGCTTCCTCGTCGGCGCGAGCCACCCACTGGGCGAACCGCTCGCCGTCCGTCCGATCGTCGATGAAGCGCCGGACGACGCGCTCCACGTACTCGGGCAGCTCCGCCGCCGTCACCTTCAGCCCGCGCAGCTTCCGGCCGAAGCCGGCGTCCAGGCCCAGGCCGCCGCCGAGGTGGACCTGGAAGCCCTCCTCGCCCTTGACGACCTGGCCCTTGAGGCCGATGTCGGCGACCTGGATGCGGGCGCACGAGTTCGGGCAGCCGTTGATGTGCAGCGAGATCGGCACGTCGAGCTGCTTGGTGAGGTCGGCCAGCCGCTGCTCCAGCTCGGCCACGGTGTCGACGGCGAGCTGCTTGGTCTCGACGATGGCCAGCTTGCAGTACTCCAGGCCGGTGCAGGCCATCGTGTTGCGCCGGAACACGCTCGGCCGGGCTTGCAGGCCGATGGCGTCGAGCGCGGTGACCAGCGACTCGACCTGGTCGCCGTCGACGTCGAGGATGACCAGCTTCTGGTGCGGCGTCGTGCGCAGCCGGCCCGAGCCGTGCGCCTCGACGACGTCGGCCAGCTTGCTCAGCATCGAGCCGGACACCCGGCCGACCAGCGGCGCGACGCCGACGTAGAACCGGCCGTCCTTCTGCTCGTGGATGCCGACGTGGTCGATCGGCTCGACGTGCCCGGGCGGCGGCGGGCCGTCGATGAGCTTTCGGCCGAGGTACTCGTCGCTTTCGAGAACGTCCCGGAACTTCTCCGCGCCCCAGTCGTCGACGAGGAACTTCAGCCGCGCGCGGTGGCGCAGCCGGCGGTAGCCGTAGTCGCGGAAGATGCCGACGACGCCGGCCCAGACCTCCGGGGCCTCCTCCAGCGGCACCCACACGCCGAGCCGCACCGCCAGCTTCGGGTTCGTCGACAGTCCGCCGCCGACCCACAGGTCCAGGCCCGGGCCGTGCTCGGGGTGGTCGACGCCGACGTAGGCGATGTCGTTGGCCTCGTGCACGATGTCGGGCAGCCCGCTGATGGCCGACTTGAACTTGCGCGGCAGGTTGGAGAACTCGGGGGAGCCGATGTAGCGGCGCTGGATCTCGTCGATCGCCCACGTCGGGTCCAGCACCTCGGCGGCGCTGATGCCGGCGACGGGGGAGCCGAGGATGACGCGCGGCACGTCGCCGCACGCCTCCGTCGTGCTGAGGCCGACGGCCTCCAGCTTCTCCCAGATCACCGGTACGTCCTCGACCCGGATCCAGTGCAGCTGGATGTTCTGCCGGTCGGTGACGTCAGCGGTGTCGCGCGCGTACGTCGTGGAGATCTCCGCGATCGTGCGCAGCTGCGCCAGGCTGAGCGCACCGCCGTCGATGCGCACCCGCAGCATGAAGTACTCGTCGTCCAGCTCGTGCGGCTCCAGCACCGCCGTCTTGCCGCCGGGGATGCCGGGGCGGCGCTGCGTGTAGAGACCCCACCAGCGGAACCGGCCGCGCAGGTCCTGCGGGTCGATGCTCGCGAACCCGCGCTTGCTGTAGATGGTCTCGATGCGCTTGCGGACGTTGAGGCCGTCGTCGTCCTTCTTGAACCGCTCGTTCGGGTTCAGCGGTTCGAGGTGGCCGAGGGCCCACTGCCCCTGGCCCTTGGGGCGCTTGGGGGCCGGCGTCTGCGTAGGCGACATGTGCAGTGCAGTCCTCGAGGGGTCGGGGACGCACGGTGCGCGCTGGGTTCTCGGCTTCGGTCCCGGGGTGTCCGGTGTGCCCGCCGGCGCGACCGCACGCCCGGCTGAGTGAGTCCGGGGCGGTCAGAACGCCAGACAGAGCATGCTGTCCATGCGGCCGTAGTCGACGTGACGTCGACTCACCAGCAGCAGTGGAATGACGGACAACATGCAGAGCATCGTGCCATGTCCTGCGGTGGGGCGCGAACGGCGTGTCCATCATTCGGGCAAAGTTGTCTTATATTTCGAGATTTCCTAGCGGTTGAGTAGGTTTTAATGTGGCGCCTGTAGGGTCGGCGCCGTGCTCCGACTCCCGCGATCCCTTGCCCTGCTCGCCGCCGGTGTCCTGGCGCTGACGGCCTGCTCCGAACAGCTCGACCAGGGACTCAACGACCTCGCCGCGACCGCCCTGGAGGACGCCGTGTCGCGCCAGCTGTCCGACGCAGGCGTGACGCTGGAGAACGGCCCCGACTGCTCGACCGACCTGAGTCGCTCCGGCACCTCGCTCAGTGGCGACGCCTCGTGCACGGGAACGGCGGTGGACGGCCGCGCGGTGCGGGCCGAGTTCGACGGCACGCTGTCCAGCTCCGGCTGCACCGGCTCCCTCGGCGTCTTCGTCGACGACCAGACGATCGCCCAGGTCGACGAGATCCCGAACTGCTCGGTGAACGTGAGCTTCTGACCTCGTCCGGTGTTCTCCTGACCATCCAGGATTCGGGGCGTTCCGACGCCACGCATCCTGGATGATCACCGTCCGCGCCGGCGGCGGCCTGGGGTGCGACCGCCGCTATCGGCCTGCGACCGACGTGCATCGGCGTGCGCGACCGACGGTCGACCGACGTGCATCGGCGTGCGCGACCGACGGTCGACCGACGTGCATCGGCGTGCGCGACCAACATGCATCGGCGGGGCCGCCTGGGGTGCGATCGGCGTGCGCGGACCGACGTGCGACCGACGCGACCGCCCTGCGACTGACGTGCATCGATGTGCGACCGACCTGCGACCGGCCTGCGACCGACGTGCGACCGACGTGCTTGCGAACGCCGGGATCACTCCGAGGCGTGGCCGGTAGTCGGCTCGACCGGACGGTCGGTCGTATGGTGCTGGCAGTCGCACCAGGAACGGCCCTCTGCTTGGTCAACTTGTGCTTCTGACCTCGTCCGGCGTTCTCCAGGCCATCCAGGATTCGGGGCGTTCAGACGCCACGGATCCTGGATGATCACCGTCCGCCCCGGCGGCGGCCCGGCGTGCGATCTGCGATCGGCGTGCGGTCCGACGTGCGACCGGCCTGCATCGGCGTGCGGCCTGCGATCGGCGTGCGGTCCGACGTGCGACCGGCCTGCGGCCTGGGGGTGCGGTCGGCGTGCGCGGCCGGCGTGCGCGACCGGCCTGCGGCCGACGTGCGGCCGACGCGCGGTCGGCGTGCGACCGGCGTGCGGTCCGACGTGCGACCGGCCTGTGGCCTGGGGTGCGGCCGGCGTGCGACCGGCGCGCTGACGAACCCGGGATCACTCCGAGGCGTGGCCGGTAGTCGGCTCGACCGGACGGTCGGTCGTCTGGTGCTGGCAGTCGCACCAGGAACGGCCCTCTGCTCGGTCAACTTGTGCCGCTGACCTCGTCCGGCGTTCTCCAGACCATCCAGGATTCGGGGCGTTCAGACGCCACGGATCCTGGATGATCACCGTCCGCCCCGGCGGCGGCCCGGCGTGCGACCTGGGGTGCGACCGACGTGCGACCGACGTGCGACCGGCCTGCGACCGACGTGCATCGGCGTGCGGCGTGCGGTCCGACGTGCGACCGGCCTGTGGCCTGGGGTGCGGCCGGCGTGCGGCCGGCGCGCTGACGAACCCGGGATCACTCCGAGGCGTGGCCGGTGGCCGGCTCGACCGGGCGGTCGGTCGACTGGTGCTGGCAGTCGCACCAGGAACGGCCCTTCGAGAGGGCCGGGCAGTCCTGGTGCCGTTGCTCACTGCACGCGGGGCAGATCACGGTTCCTCCGTAACGGTCCGGCGAACGGCCGGGCGCCCACGCCGGCACCGGTACCGAGACCCGGCGAACCGTGTGCGGGCGTCGGGTGCGCTGGTGGGTGTCATAGCGCCTCCGGGGTGGCACGGCGGACGATGGTGGAGGTGTCGAGGCCGGCGGGAAGTGCACCGTAGACGCCGTGGCGGGCGTCGAGGCGACTGGCGCAGAACGCGTCGGCGACGGCGGGCGGAGCGAATCGGACCAGCAGGCTGGCCTGCAGCAACACCGCCATGCGACCGGCCAGCACCCGCGCCTGCCCAACCGCGCCGGCTCCGGCCACGTCGTCGGCGGCCAGCACCGACGTCACGTCGGCCGTCGCCGAGGCCAGGGCGTCGTCGAGGCGGCGGTCCTGGCCTTTGGCCGCCTCGACCTCGGCGCGCCAGGCGGCGACGGCGTCGGGCTCGCGGGCCAGAACGCGCAGCAGATCGAGTGCCTGGATGTTGCCCGCACCCTCCCAGATCGAGTTCAACGGCGCCTCGCGATAGAGCCGCGGCATGCCGCTCTCCTCGACGTAACCGTTGCCGCCCAGACACTCCAGTGCCTCGGCGACGGCGGCCGGCGTGCGCTTGCACACCCAGTACTTCGCCAGCGGGAGACCGATGCGCCGCAACGCCCGCATGTGCGGGTCGTCGGCGGCGTCGACGGACGCGGCGAGGCGCATGCCCAGGGCGGTGGCCGCCTCGGACTCCAGCGCGAGGTCGGCCAGGACGGCGCGCATCAGCGCGGAGTCGGCGAGCCGGGCGCCGAACGCGGACCGGTGCGCCGCGTGCCACGTCGCCTCGGCGACCGAGCGGCGCAGGAGAGCGGCGGACCCGAGCACGCAGTCGAGCCGCGTGGCCGCGACCATCTCGATGATCGTCGCGACACCCCGGCCCTCGTCGCCCAGCCGCTGGGCCAGCGCGCCGTCGAACTCGACCTCGGCCGAGGCGTTCGCACGATTGCCCAGCTTGTCCTTGAGCCGCTGCAGCCGCAGAGCGTTGCGGCTGCCGTCGTCGAGGACGCGGGGGAGGACGAAGCACGTCAGGCCGCCCGGCGCCTGCGCGAGCACCAGGAACACGTCGTTCATGGGCGCTGAGCAGAACCACTTGTGCCCGGTGAGCCGGTACCAGCCGTCGGCGCCGGCGGGACGGGCCCGCGTGGTGTTGGCGCGGACGTCGGACCCGCCCTGCTTCTCCGTCATCGCCATGCCCGCCAGCGCACCGGCCTTCGAGGCGGGCGGGCTCAGGCCGGGCTCGTAGGCGGTGGACGTCAGCCGCGGCTCCCACACGGCCGCCACGGCAGCGTCGGTACGCAGCGCCGGGACCGCGGCGTACGTCATGGAGACCGGGCAGAGATGCGCGGCCTCCAGCTGGCTCCACACCAGGAACTTCGCGGCCCGAGTGGCGTGTGCGGCCCGCCCCGGCCCGGCCCAGGGCGCCGCGTGCAGCCCGTGCTCGACGGCGGCCGCCATGAGCCGGTGCCAGGACGGGTGGAAGTCGACCTCGTCGGCGCGGTTGCCGTAGCGGTCGTGCGTGCGCAGCACGGGCTCGTGCGCATCGGCCTCGCGGGCCCACTGCTGCGCCTCGGCGGACCCGGCCAGCCGCCCCAACCCGTGCAGCTCGGCGCCGTCGCCGGTGAGCCCGTGGCGGCCGAACGCCTCGACGAGCGCGGCGTCGGCGCCGAACACGTCGTAGCCGGTGAGCGGCGGCGGCTGGTTGGTGACCTCGTGTGTCGCTTCCACGAAACCCACGGTAGACCGGGCGGATGGTTATTCGCTGGCCGCGAGTGCCCGCCTGTGGATAACGTGATGAACGTAGTCAGGCTGTGGACGACGGAGGAGGTGAGCGGCCATGCACGTGAGCAGATCCGTTCGCTCCAGTACTCTCCGGCCAGCACGCCGCCGCTGACACCGTCGCGCGTGAGGCCGCACCAGAAGAAGGTCTCACATGTCCGCTTCCCAGCAACGCCTTCTCGACCTCGGCTGGACGTCCGACGTCGGCCGGGCCTTCCGTCCCTTCCGGGGCGCGCACCGGCTGGCCCGGGTCTGCCGCGTCGACCGCGGCGGGGCCGACCTCGCCGGCGGCATGGGCGCCGTGCGCGCCACGTACGGCGGTGACCTGCTGCGCGCCGTCGCCGCCGATCGCATGGCGCTGCCGGCCGTGGGCGACTGGACCGCCGTCCGCGACTGGCCGGACGACCGCGTCACCCTCGAGGAGGTGCTGCCGCGGCGCACGGCGATCGTGCGCGACAGCGCCGACCGGACGTCACAGGGCCAGGTCGTCGCCGCGAACGTCGACGTCGTGGTGATCGTCGAGCACCTCGATCCCGATCCCGACCTCGGCCGCATCGAGCGGCTGCTGGTGCTCGCGTGGGGGAGCGGCGCGCAACCGGTCATCGTCCTGACGAAGCCGGACCTCGTGCCCGACCCGGACGGCATGCGCGACGAGGTCGCCGAGGTCGCGCCCGGAGTGGAGATCATGCTGGTCAGCCCCGTCTCCGGCGCCGGGCTCGACGAGCTGGGCGCGCTGCTGCGCAACGGCCGGACACTGGCGCTGGTCGGGCCGTCCGGAGCGGGCAAGTCGACCCTGACCAACACCCTCGCCGGCGTGCCGCTGCTGCCCACCGGCGCCGTGCGGGCCCGCGACGGCCGCGGCCGGCACACCACGACGCATCGCGAGCTCGTCGTCCTGCCCGGCCGTGGCGTCATCGTCGACACGCCCGGGCTGCGTGCGGTCGGGCTGGTGGCCGACGAGGTCGCCGTCGCCGGGGCATTCGCGGACGTCGAGGAGTTGGCGGCACTCTGCCGATTCCGCGACTGCGCCCACGTGGCCGAGCCGGGCTGCGCCGTCCTGCTCGCCGTCGCCGACGGTGAGCTCGACGAGGACCGGCTGACGCGGTGGCGCAAGCTGAGGCGCGAGGCGGACCTGAACGCGGCCCGCCGGACACCGGGCCACCGGCGCGCCGTGATCGCCGACCTGGAGGCGAAGCGGCACCGGCGCTGACGCCGTCAGCGCGGCCGCGCGGAGGACGCCCGCCGGCGCGACCCTCGCGGGCGACGCCGTCAGCGCGTGCGCGGCTCGCTGGTCACCGCGCGGGCGGCCACGACGCCGCGCCGGGCGCCGATCAGGACGAGGACCAGCAGCACGCCTGCGCCCACGAGCACCGGGACCGCCAGCAGGCCCTCCGGGTCCGCCGGCGTCACGAACACCACCAGCCCGCCGACGATCGCGGCCCAGCCACCCGCCTCGGTGGCCGGCCGGGCCGCCCGGTGCGCCGCCAGCCACGCGTCGTCGCCGGCCAGGGTCGCGGGGGTGCGGATGCCGGCCCAGTAGTTGCGCCGCAGCCGGCCGGAGGCCCCCGCCCGGGCCATCCAGATGATCGCCACGCCCGCGGCGGCGATGACGGCGGCCAGCAGGATGCGGACTCCGAGCAACTCCATGGCGCCATTCTCCCGTGCGGTGGTTGCCGCCGGCGCGGCGCTCGGCCAGGATGGCGTCGCGGGCACGCTCCCTGATTCGAGGACGCCATGACGCTCGAAGACAACGCTCGGCGCATCATCGACACCACGCGTTTTCTCAGCCTCGGCACCGTCGATCCCGACGGCCGCGC
Source organism: Jiangella endophytica (assembly GCF_003427025.1). GTDB lineage: Bacteria > Actinomycetota > Actinomycetes > Jiangellales > Jiangellaceae > Jiangella > Jiangella endophytica. The sequence goes on along the minus strand of NZ_QVAI01000013.1, from coordinate 98,953 downwards.
CCGGGTGTCGCCGGTCTACTTCGCGCCCGACGGCTACGACGTCGTCTACTGGATGTCGTCGAACGACGCGCAGCACTCGCAGAACATCGTGCGGCAGCCCGCGGTGAGCATGGTGATCTTCGACTCCACCGTGCCGATCGGCGGCGACGTCCGCGCGGTCTATCTGAAGGCGACCGCCGGCCGGGTCCCGGACGACGAGCTGGAGGTCTGTGCTCCCATCGCGTGCCGGGTGCGGTTCCCGGAGCAGCGGCAGCCGTTCCCGGTGGAGTGGCTGTACCCGCCGGAGGAGCTGCGACTGTGGCGGGGGCGGGTGACGGAGCACTCGGTGCACGTGCGGGGGAGCGACCCCGAGTACGGCACGGGTATCGACTCGCGTCGCGTCGTCGCGCTGTGAGGTGGTGCCATGGGTGGCTGCTGTGATCCGCGTGGTTGCGACCGCATGTTCACGTCCGGGTTCGCTCGGCACGTGGCGCGGCGCTACCGCAAGCGCGGTCTGGACAGGACGGCGGAGCGGATGGTCGCGTTCCTGCAGGATCGTGGCATCGACGGCGCAACGGTGCTGGAGATCGGCGGCGGGGTCGGCGAGATCCAGATCGAGCTGCTGCGCCGCGGCGCGGCGTCGGCGGTCGGCCTCGAGCTGTCGCCGTCCTACCGCGACGAGGCCGCGCGGCTGCTCGCCGACGCCGGGCTGTCCGGCCGGGCCCAATACCGCATCCACGACATCGCCGCCGACCCTGCGGGCGCGCCGGTGGCCGACGTCGTCGTGCTGCACCGCGTCGTGTGCTGCTACCCCGACTACGAGCGCCTGCTGGCCGCGGTGGCCGACCACGCGGACCGGCTGGTGGTGTTCAGCCATCCGCCGCGGAACCTGGCCGGGCGTGTTTTCGTCGGGGTGACGAACCTGATGATGTGGCTGCGGCGAGAGCAGTACCGGGCATTCGTCCACCCGCCGCAGGCCATGCTCGACGTGCTGCGGGCGCGTGGCTTGCGCCCGGCGTACGCCCACCGCGGCCTCACCTGGCAGATCGCCGGGCTGGAGCGCTGAGCCACCGGCTCCGCGACGGTTGGCTACGCGACGGCGTCGGCGCAGGCCATGGCCTCGCCAGGAGCGGTCTCACCATCGGTGTGCTCCAGGTGCGCCTCGCCCCAGGCCCGGACGTTCTCGACGACGGGCAGAACCGTCTTGCCGTACGGGGTCAGCCGGTAGACGACCGGCGCCGGGACGGGCCCCGTCTCGACCCGCTCGACGAGCCCGTCGGCCTCGAGCTCTCGCAGCTGCTCGGCCAGCACCTTCGGAGTGATCGGCGCGCCCCGGCGCCGCAGGCCGGCGAAATGGCACTCGCCATGCGCGAGCCAGTACAGCAGGGTCAGCTTCCATTTCCCGCCGATGGCGGCGAACGCCGCGGCCATCGGGCAGCCGGGAATGGGGTTGGGGCGCGACGGCGAGGGGTTACCTGAAGGTGCCTTCTTGTTCACGGGCATGATCCGCTCCGATATTCGCATCATGAACATTCACGCGAAGGTCACCATGCCACAGAAGCGACTCCTCGTCGCGTGCCTGTCGCTGCTCGCGCTGACCACGGGCGCGGCGTCGGGCGAGGCCGCGCCGATTCCGTCAACGGCCGAGGCCGCTGTCGTGGAGGGCCGGCGGAGCTTCGACTGGGAGATCGGCGCCTGGCGCTCTCAGGTGCGGGTACTTGCCGATCCGCTCTCGGAGTCCCCGGACGAGTGGCTCAGCTTCGAGGGGACGAGCGTCGTCCGCCCGCTGATGGACCGGCGGGCGAACGTCGTCGAGTTCGACGTCAAAGGACCGACCGGGCGGATCGAGGCCCTCAACCTGAGGCTCTACGAACCCCAGGCCGATCGCTGGAGCCTGACCTTCGCGAACCTGCGCGACGGGCTGCTCGCGCCCGCCGTGTACGGCGGGTTCCACGACGGAGTGGGCGAGTTCTACGGCGACGACCAGCTCGATGGACGCCCGATCAAGGTGCGCTTCCTCATCACCCGGCAGGGACCGGACAAGGCGAGGTTCGAGCAGGCGTTCTCCGACGACGGCGGGGAGACCTGGGAGACGAACTGGATCGTCGTGGACCGGCGAATCTGACCCGCAACCCTCGGCCGGCACCGCTGCCATGATGATCGGGCTCCGCTACCGGCGACCCGGGGCCGGGTTCCGTGACCACCACGCAGGTGGGGGACGAGCCCGGCTTCCCGCAGATCCCGGAGCCGCGCGCCGTCTGGGACTTCGTGGAGCTGACCGGCGAGCCGTACGTGGAGCGATACGAGGCGACCTGGTACGTGGTCCTGGAGAACGAGTGCGCCTGGGAACCCCAGCACGGCCTGATGATCATGCTGCGGGATAGCCGTGCGGTCACCAAGGCGAGCGCGTACGACGGCCACGTGACGAACCGCAACGCGTACGGAGACGGCGATCCCCGAGGGGGCCGTCTACTGGAGATGACCAGGTGCGCAGAGATGCGAAAGGCCCTACCGACAGGATCGGTAGGGCCTTCTTGCTGGTGGGCGATACTGGGATTGAACCAGTGACCTCTTCCGTGTCAGGGAAGCGCTCTCCCGCTGAGCTAATCGCCCGGGACTTCGTACCGAGGTGGAGACGGGATTTGAACCCGTGTAGACGGCTTTGCAGGCCGTTGCCTCGCCTCTCGGCCACTCCACCGTGATGAGGGCCAGAGCCCCGCTCCGAGCGGACGACGGGACTCGAACCCGCGACCCTCACCTTGGCAAGGTGATGCGCTACCAACTGCGCTACGTCCGCACTGCATCGGGCCGGTTTCCCGGAACCGCGGTGCGGGTGAAACATTAGCCCATCCAAGCCGCCGTCGCCAAACGCGATAGCGTCGCGTGTTGTGGACGTGCCGCCGAGACCCCTGGCGCACCTCGGGGGGAAGCTGGCCACGGGGCTGGCCGAGGTGTCGTCCGACCTGCGGGTCCTCGACCGATCGGGGCGGTGGGCGGTGGTCGTCACGTTCGAGGGCGACGTCGTCTGCGCCCGCTTCGAGCACTGGGAGAACGCGCCGCTGCCACGGGCCGGACGGCGGTGGCACGGGCCGGCGCAGGCCGCGTGGACGTCGTCGCTGGATCGCGACGGCTACCTCGAGGCCGTGCGTGACGTGCGGCAACGCGTCGCGGCGGGGACGGTGTACCAGGTCAACGTGTGCCGGGTGCTGCAGGCGCCGCTGCCGGACGGGGCGGACGATCTTCTGCCGCTGGCGAACATCCTGGGTGAGCGCCACGACGCGCCCTTCGGCGGCGCCGTCCTGCTGCCCGATCTGCAGATCGTGACGGCGTCGCCGGAACTGTTCCTGCGCCGCATCGGCGACCACGTCACGTCGTCGCCGATCAAAGGGACGGGGCGGACCGCGGCCGACCTCACCGCGAAGGACGGCGCCGAGAACGTGATGATCGTCGACCTCGTCCGCAACGACCTGTCCCGGGTCTGCGTCACCGGCAGCATCGCCGTCGACGAGTTGCTGAGCGTCGAGAAGCACCCCGGCCTGGTCCATCTGGTGTCGACGGTGAGCGGGCGGCTGCTGCCCGGCGCCGGCTGGGCCGAGCTGTTCGCCGCGACGTTCCCGCCCGGCTCGGTGTCCGGCGCGCCGAAGTCGACGGCGCTGCGGGCGATCGCCGAGCTCGAGCCGGTGCCGCGCGGGCCGTACTGCGGCGCCGTCGGCTGGGTCGACGCCGACACGGGGGAGGGCGAGCTGGCCGTCGGCATCCGCACCTTCTGGGCGCAGGACGGCGTGCTGCGGTTCGGCACCGGCGCCGGCATCACCTGGGGCTCGGATCCGGACCGCGAGTGGGCCGAGACCGAGCTGAAGGCCGAGCGCCTCGTAGGCTTGGCCTCGTGCTGACTTGGGTGAACGGTGAGCTGCTGGACGAGTCCGAGGCGACCGTCAGCGTGTTCGATCACGGCCTCACGGTGGGCGACGGCGTCTTCGAGACCGTGAAGGTCGTCGGGGGCGTGTCGTTCGCGCTGGGCCGGCACCTGGCGCGGCTGGGTCGCTCCGCCGCCGGCCTGGGGCTGCCGGTGCCCGACCCCGTCGAGGTCGCCAAGGCGTGCGAGCAGGTGGCCGCCCAGGCGACCGGCGACGGCGTGTACCGGCTGCGCATCACCTACACCGGTGGCGTCTCGCCGCTCGGCTCGCAGCGCGGTGACGCCGGGCCGACGCTCGTCGTCGCGCTCGCGCAGGCCGCGCCGCAGCCGTCGGCCACCTCGGTGGCGGTGGTGCCGTGGCCGCGCAACGAACGGGGCGCGCTGGCCGGGCTGAAGACCACGTCGTACGCCGAGAACGTCATCGCGCTGGACCGCGCGGCAGCGGCCGGTGCCAGTGAGGCGCTGTGCGCCGACACCCGCGGCCGGCTGTGCGAGGGCACGGGCAGCAACGTCTTCGTCGTCGTCGACGGGCGGTTGCTGACGCCCTCGACCGCCACGGGCTGCCTGGCCGGCGTCACCCGCGACCTCGTCATCGCGTGGTGCGACGCCGCCGAGGCCGACCTCGACCTCGGGGTCCTCGAGACCGCCGACGAGATCTTCCTCACGTCGACGACGCGCGACGTGCAGGCCGTGTCGGCGGTCGTCTGGGACGACGGGCGACGGCGCGAGCTGCCGGCGCCCGGGCCGGTCACGGCCCGCGCCGCGGCGACGTTCGCCGAGCGGGCGGCGGCCGACCCCGAGCCGTGAGCCGACGCCGTCGGCCGGGCCCGGGAGCTGGTCAGACGGCCGCGGCGCGCTGGCGCTCGCGGTAGGCCGCGACGTGCAGCCGGTTGCCGCAGGTGCGGCTGTCGCAGTAGCGCTTCGAGCGGTTGCGCGAGAGGTCGACCAGCACGCGCTCGCAGTCGGGCGCCGAGCACACCTGCAGCCGCTCCTGCTCACCGGCGACCACGACGAACGTCAGCGCCATGCCCGCGTCGATCAGCAGGTGCTCGGCCGGCGCCGCGCCGGGAGCGAAGTAGTGGGTGTGCCAGTCGTAGCCGTCGTGATTCGTCAGCCGCGGGCACACGCGCGCGCCGTCGAGCAGGCCGTTGACCAGCTCAGCGGCCTCCGCGGTGTCGCCGGCGTCGAACACCGCGCGCAGCCGGGTCCGCAGCGACCGCACGGCGCGCAGGTCGTGCTCGGTGATGGTGGGCAGGTCGCTGATCTTGTACAGATCGATGAACGACCGCAACGAGCCGACGTCCGGTAACCCCTCGCTGCCTGTCGCGACGGGGTCGGTGTTCACCAGGTCGACGACAACCTCGAGAGAATGCTCGACGTCGTGGCTGAAGGTCACGTGCCTGCCCTTAGCTCGGATTCCGGGGTCTCAGGTGGAGAAGACCGTAATCGACGGTTGCGCGGGGCACAACAGGCGAGGGACACGTGGAGAGGTCAGGTACGGTCCAGTAGGGAGTCCAGCACGGCGTCGATGCTGAGCAGCCGCCCCTCGATGCCCGTGGGCACCAGGGCCCACGTCTGGATGAGGAAGTCCTCGACCGCCGTCGCCGGCGCCTCGAGCACCGCGTCGCCGTCGGGGGAGCGCAGCCGCAACCGGACCGTCGGCGTGCCGTGCGGATCCATGGCCGGCCAGACGTTGATGTCGCCCTTGCCGCTCGCCTCGTCGAGCCCGGCGCTGAGCAGATCGCGGGCGAACACCCACGGCACCGGCTCGCGGGCGGTCGTGTCGAAGACGGCCGTGACGGCCAGCGGATCGGTGGCGCTGTAGCGCAGTTCCGCCTGGATGTACCGCTCATCGGCGCCCTCGTCGAGCAGGCGCAGAGCCAGGGGGTACGAGATGGTCGACGCGCTCATGGCCAGTAGTGTCAGCCCATTCCGGACATCGCGCAACGCGAAACTCCGGCGGTGGTTTCTGTCCGGTGCCGGCGTGCGGTATCGTTCAGGTCGCGCCCGGGCGATTAGCTCAGCGGGAGAGCGCTTCGTTCACACCGAAGAGGTCACTGGTTCGATCCCAGTATCGCCCACCCAGGTCAGCCATCGTTTTGCTCCTCTGCCGCGAAGATCGACTCTTCGTCCGCGAGCAGTCCGTGAGCAGAAATTCTTGTGGCTCTTCAAGCGCTGCTGGCTCAGCGTGCAGCTGTCGGGCGTCGCGTCGTCAGTCGGCTCCGTGCAGTCGTCGGCAGCAGGATCAGGTCGGCTGATGACCGGAGCAGTCTTCTCTCAGCGACGAGGCTGTGCAGCGGAACCGCTCGGCTGACTCGTCCGGCGTGTCGAGCCGGGGCGCTCCTGCCCAGCATGGAACACGGCATGGGCCCGCCCAGCCGCTCAGCCGTCGATCAGCAACTGGTGAAACGTTGGGCGGCAGCGCCGGTCTCGCGGCGGTTGTGAAGTTCCTGGCCGATGTGAGCGTGGAACCGGTGGGACCATCCCTCGGCGGCGACAGCCGTCCAGCCCACCATCGGCCTCGTCACCGCCGGCCCGGCAGCGGCCGTCGGGCTGCACGACCGCGGACAGCTCACTCCGGGCCGGCGAGCCGACCTCGTCCTTGCCGACCTGTCCGCGCCCCATCCGCTCGTCCACTGGGTCGCCCGGGCGCGCGACCGCTAGGTGTAGTTCACCGGCTTGGGCCGGGATCGCCCTGACCCGCATCGCCGTCGACGTGCGGCTCGTCGGTGCGGCGGCGGAGCCGGGTGACCTCTGCCCGGGCGAACCGCACGCGAGCGGTGTCCTCACCGCGTGCTCGGCCGAGTTCGTCGGCGAGGTCGAAGACGGCTTCGAGCACATGCCGGTTGCGTCGTCGGTGGCCGAGCCCGCGTCCGTGGTTGCGGTACCTCTTGCGGGCCTTGCGGTCGCCGGCAGCGGCGTCGACGTCGGCTGCGGTGACGACGCCTCGCGCGAGTTCGGGCGCCAGCAGGGGACGGACGAACTCGCGCTCTCCGGCGACGGCGAGGTGGAAGACGCGGATGACGATGGCGATGCCGATCAGGGGCAGCAGGACCATCAGGACGAGCTGGGCGAACGGCAGCAGGTCGCTGTCGCCGATCGCGGCGTGCAGCAGGGCGCCCTGTGCGTCCCAGGTGCCGTGCAGAGCCATCGCCAACGCGATCAGTCCGATACCGGGGCCGAGGCGCCGCGGCTGCTGGGGACGTCCGATGGCCAGGACCAGCCCGGTGCAGAAGATGGCGCTGAACAGGATGTGGGAGCCGATGCCACTGGCCATGCGGACGACGAAGGTCTGCATCGAGGCGCCGATCTGGTCGGCGCCGAACTGGGTGGGAGCGGAGTCGAGCACGTAGGCGATGTCCTCGAGGATCTGGAAGCCCAGCCCGATGAAGGCGCCGAGGATGAACCCGTCGAACGCGGTGCGGACGAGATGAGGCGCGATGGCGATGAGGAGCAGCAGCCCCATGCCTTTGGACCATTCCTCGTCGATCGGGGCCGCGATGCCGGCGCCCCACTCGAGGGCGAACGTCGTCCCGAACGCTTTGGCGAGCAGGCTGAGGATCGCGTCGTTGGCGGGGGCGGAGAACACCCAGGTGGCGGCGACCGATCCCCACAGGAAGGCCATCAGCCGGAAGGTGACCGGCTGGGCGGCGTAGCGGTCGATATGCTGGGTGAACCACCAGAACACCGCCCCGTACAGAGCGAAGGCCACCAGCGCCAGGCTGAGTGTCGGCGCGTAGTAGCCGGCCGAGGCCGTCCAGCGCTGCACCTGAAGCACCGCACCCCAGATGACCAGCGCGGCCCACAGCCACAGCGCCAGGTTGCGGGGCTGGAACACGCGAACGCCCGCGCCCCAGCCCGTGTCGTCGATAGCGCGTACGCGAGCGTCGTCCAGATCGGCGAGGTCGGGGCCGCTGGGCGCGAGGGGCCCGGGCGGCGTGGAGATGCCGGTCATGAGTCGCTCCCGTCGCCGAAGGTGAGGCTGGTGATCATCGCGGCCACCTGCTGGATGGTGAGCTGTTCGCCGGGACGGCCGGCGGTCGGTGGACTGGTGGCGACGATCTCGACGCCGACGTCGTCGACCACGAAGGCCGCGAGGACACCCTCCGAGGCGGTGCCGTTGAAGCGCGAGAGCAGTCCACGCACGCCGTCCTCGGTGGTGATGGTCACGGGGTCGCCGGTCACATGGAGTCCGCCCGAGTCGTTCAAGGCGTCGGTGGTGTCCTTGATCTGCGCCAGTAGCTGCCGGGCGTCGCCGTCGAAGGTTCCGGTGACCACCTCGAAGGACGTGTCGCCGGAGGTCACCACGGCCCGCGCGGGCGGGTTCCCCGCGCTCGGAACCTCGTCACGACGGACGCCGGCTTCCAGGTTCCAGCCCACCGCCGGGGCGAAGCTCACGTCGTCGCGGAGGACCACTTCGTCCCCAGCTCTGATCGGGTCGTCGGTGGGGATCGCGTGGTCGATCGCCGGGATCAGGAGGTTCATCAGCAGTGCGACGGCTGCCACGATCAGCGCCGGACGGATCGTGCGACGGTCGAAGCCGAACCAGCGCTGCTCCACCGGTACCCAGTCCGACGGGAGCCATCGTCGTGCCGCCGGCAGCGCCTCCGCTCCCGTTGGTGCGTCCTTGGTCATGCCATCCTCCAGTGTGCTCGACCGGGTGCCCGGATGATCAACCGTGTGCCGCATGCGGCGTACCTACGACTCCTCGCGGCTGGTAGCGCTGGTAGTACCGCCAGGCGACGCCGACCGCGACCAACAGCAGGACGGTCGCCGTGGCGCTGCCCTCGATGCCGAAGTCGCCGCCGGTCAGCCAGTCCGGCGCATCGTCACTCGGACCCAGCGAGAACAGAGCCACATCACGAGCCGTGCCGCTGACCGGAACGCCGAAGAGATTGCCCTGCGCCCAGTTCCAGCCCGTATGGATGCCGGCGACCAGCCACAGCGACCCCTGAGCCAGCGCGAGGAGGCTGAAGAAGATCCCCACGAGCGTGATGTTGAGCAGGACGAAGGGGTGGAAGTCGAGATGCGGCGACTGCGAAGACCACCGAGGTCGCCACCAGTGCGACCCAGCCGGGCAGCTGCACCCCGGCGACCTGCAGCATGTAGCCGCGCGTGACGATCTCCTCTGTCGTGCTCTGCACCGTGAACGTCAGCACCAGCAGGATGACCAGCCAGATCCACGACCAGCCCGGGTACCCGTGCTCGGAGCGGCCGTCGGCGTAGTCGCCGGTCGTGAGCAGGACGACGACCGGGACGGCCATCATCAGCACGCCGATCGCGAGACCGACACCGAAACGGGCCAGCGGCCGGGATCCGCGAAGTCCCACGGACGAGAATGGGCGCCGCTCCTTCCAGACCACCCACGCGAACACCACCAGCAGCGTCGCGGCGTTGCTGACGATCTCGAACACCTGGGCAGGCAGCGATCCGCTGTCCCAGAGCGCCGCGCCGATCGCCCCGACGGCGGTGTACGCCACGAGGACGCCGCCGACGAACACGACGATCCAGCCGAGCCACCAGCGGGTCGGGCGCCGGGCCTCCGTCGCACCCTGCACGAGCCGCGATGCGGTGATCTCCAAGATCACTTCCTCTCGTCACCCCGGCCCATGGACGCCGCACTCGACCCGTACCCCATTCTGCCGCCGCGACCCGCCCGACAAGATCGACATGGCCCAAGAAGCGTCCGTTTCCGCCCATCTGATGCCGGCGGATTGCTCGGTGCACCGTCACCGGGAACGGAGGACCGGGTCCGGTGACGAACGATGCCGGCAGCCCTCGTGCCGGAGACGGACGTGTACGTCGAGCGAACGGCGGCCACACGGGCCCCACCAAGGGCGACGTCGTCGGCGGCAGGTGCTCGCGCGGCAGCGGTCCATCTGACTCGGCGGGCGCTCCCGCTGCGGTGTGTGGACGCACATCATCCGCGGCTCCCTGTCAGGAATCGGGGCGCTGTCCCGCTCAACTCACGAAGAGCCAACACGAACCCGACAGGAGCCTCAGATGAAGCACCGCATCGTCGTTCTCGGCGCCGGCTACGCCGGGGCCTACGTGGCCGGGAACCTGGCCCGCCGGCTATCCACGGGGGACACCGAGCTGACCGTGGTCAACGCCGCGCCCGAGTTCGTCCAGCGTCAGCGGCTGAACCAGCTGGCGGCCGGCCGCGAGGTCGAGGCGCCACCGCTCGCCGATGTCTTCGCGGGCACGGGGATTCGGCTGCGCCTTGCCCGTATCACTGCCGTCGACCCCGAGCGCCGGGTCGTCGCCGTGGCCGACGTCGACGGCGGCGGCGAGGTCGGCTACGACACGCTGGTGTATGCGCTCGGCAGTCACGTCGCAGGCCAGGGCGTCCCCGGCGTGGCCGAGCATGCCTTCGACGTCGCCGGCCGGCCCTCGGCGCTGCGCCTGCGGGAACGTCTGGACGACCTGGACCGCGGGGACGGCGGCGGAAACGTGCTGGTCATCGGCGATGGGTTGACCGGCATCGAGACCGCGACCGAGGTCGCAGAAGCCCGTACCGGTCTGTCGGTGGCGCTGGTGGCCCGCGGCGAGCTGGGTGCCCGGCTCTCGGTCGGAGCCCGCGGCCGCCTGCGTCGCGCCTGCGACCGGCTGGGCGTCGCCGTTCTGGAGCACACCAGCGTCGAAGCCGTCGAGGCCTCGCGGGTGCTGTGTGCCGACGGCACCGTCCTGGCGTCCGACGCGACGGTGTGGACGGCCGGGTTCGCGGTGAGCCCGATCGCCGCCGCCGGCGGGCTGGAGGTCACCGACAGCGGTCAGATCGTGGTCGATCGCACCATGCGGTCGGTCTCGCACCCGGACGTGTACGCGGTCGGCGACAGCGTCTACACCCTCGGCGACAATGGCCGGCCGCTGCCGATGAACTGCGGCTCGGCCGGTTACACCGGCCGGCAGGCCATCGAGGCGATCGTGGGACGCCTGACCGGTCGCGAGATCCCGAACGTCAAGCTGGTCTACCGGTACAACGCCATCAGCCTTGGGCGGCGGGACGGGATCCTGCAGCTGATCGACGGCGCGGCGCAGGCCAGGCCGAGGTACGTGGGCGGGCGGAAGGCCGTGCGGATCAAGGCGGGCATTCAGAAGGGGGCGCTGCTGGGCACCATGCACCCGTCGGCCTTCGGCCTGCCCAAGCGCAGGCGCCGCCTGGCGGCGACGCCGGACGACGCCCGGACGATGGTCGCCTAGCCATCTAGGGTGGTCCGAGTGGACAGCACCGCCACCGATCGCTTCGACACCGGTCGGTTCGAGGCCAGCCGGAACCGGCTGGCCTCGCTGGCCTACCGGCTGCTGGGCTCCGCCGCCGACGCCGAAGATGCCGTGCAGGATGCGTTCCTGCAGTGGCAGACCGCTGACCGGCAGCGGATCAAGGTCCCGGAAGCATGGCTGACCAAGGTCGTCACCAACCTCTGCCTCGACCGGCTCCGCTCGGCGCAGGTCCGCCGCGAACGCACCGCCGGTGCCTGGCTGCCCGAACCGCTGCTGGACGGCGACGCCATGCTCGGCCCGGCCGACTCCTATGAGCAGCGCGAATCGGTCTCCCTGGCGGTGCTGACCCTCATGGAGCGCCTGTCACCGGTCGAACGTGCCGTCTACGTCCTGCGCGAGGCGTTCTCCTACACGCACGCCGAGATCGCCGAGATCACCGAGATCACCGAGTCCGCAAGTCAGCAGCACCTTCACCGGGCCCGGCGCCGCATCACCGCGTCGCGCCCCGGCCGTGGCGGCGAAGTCGACCCGGCATCCGCCCGCAGGGTCGTCGAGGAATTCCTCATCGCCGCGTCCTCGGGCCGCACCGAACCGCTGGTGGCGCTGCTGACCGACGACGCGACCGCCATCTCCGACGGCGCCGGTCTGACCGACACGCTGCTGCGGTACGAGACGCCGCAACGTATCGCAGCCATCGCACGGGCCGGCTTCACACCCACTGCGGCGAAACGCCGATTCGCCGGAGGAACCCTCGCGGCCCACTACGCGCTCGTCAACGGCGCCGCCGCCGTCCTCTTCGTGCTCGGCCACCAGGTCGTGGGCGCCGTGACGTTCGACCTCACAGGTGGCAAGATCACCACCGTCCGCGGCATTGCCGCCCCCACCCGCCTCGTCCGCCTCACCGAGGCATGGCGGCAGCACGAACCGGACGCGCCACTCATCGCCCGGTGGTAACGCCGGCGCGGACGACGGTGCGTATCGAGTCACCGAAACCGGCGCCGGCGGCCGACGACAGATGACCCGAGCCGATGAGATGACCAGGGACAACGCTCGTTGTCGAACCGGTGATCGCGCAGCGCGGATGTGCCATGATCGGGGGCGCCGCAGTTCGGCTATCTCACCGATATCGTGCGCAGCGTCATCGCCTCAGGGCGGTCCGAGGAACTGGCCGGCCGCACCACGATGCACGACCTCGTCGTCGCCCCGCGCCCGGTTCCGGAACCGCCCTACGGTGTCGTGAGGGTCTGCGCACCCAACTCCCTTCGCCGCGCCCGACGCGCCGGGAACGTGCTCATCGTGGAGGAGTCGGTCACCGGTCACGACGACAGCATCGAGCGCCCCGCCGCGGAGGCCGTGCCGCTCTTCTGGCGCTTCATGATCGAGAAGTTCGGCATCGCGCCCATCCACCGTTGACCACCCACGCGTGCCTTCGCCGACCAGGATGACCTGCCCGGATGCGACGAGGTGGTCGTGCCTGCGCGTGCGGCCATCGTGGCGCTGCCCTTGCCGCACAGACGGAGCCCGTCACCCTCACAGGCGTCGAGCTGATCGGCGACGGGGAATGGTCACTGGTCGAAGCGGCCGTCCTGCCCATCGTCTACGAGACGACGGACGGCAGGTGGGGGGTGGATCGGCCGACCATGTCGAGGTGACCTATGAAGACGCTGAGGGTCGTGAATTCGTGGAACGCGACCACCTGTCGATCGGCGTCGTGCCCGAGGGTGAGGACTGCTGGCCTGAGTGATGTCCAGCGATATCCGCTGGGGCGTCTCGTCGCTGGTGGCGCAGGTGTGGGTGCGTCGTCACGCCCCAGCGGCCGGTGGCTCGATCCCTCGCCGGAGCGGGTCGAAGGCGGCCGGCAGCGACCCGTCGGGTAGCGGCACAGCTCGCAATGCCGGCGGGCGCCCGGGGGACCGTCGCGCATTGACCGTGCACACATTCCACGCATAACATCACGATTAGCAACGGAGCTAATACGTATTAAGACTCTCAGGTGCCGGTGGCATCCTCTGGCGTCCGTTGCGGGCCGACGATCTCCAATGGAGGGTGACGAAGTGCCTGAAGCAATCGGACGTCGCAGGGCGTTGACCGGTGCCGGAGCGGGGCTCGCGGGCATCGCGGCCGGAGTGTTCGCGGCCGGGCCGGCGCAGGCTGCGAGCGTGAAGCCGACCGCCCTCGAACCCGGCAGCTTCGTCACGCCTCAGCAGTTCGGCGCAGCGGGAAACGGCACCACCGACGACACCGCCGCCGTGCAGGCCGCGATCGACTCGGTGGTCGGCCGCGGTGATCAGAAGATCGTCGTGTTGCCGCCCGGTGCCTACCTGATCAGCGCGCCACTGCGGGTGAGCAGCAGGCACGGGCGGATGAAGCTGCTCGGCTACGGCACCATGGCCACCCGTACCTCGCAGATCTCGCTGGGCTTCGACGGACCGGCCATCCAGTGGGAGGGCACTCTCGGGCACGTCGAGGGCGTCGCCTTCGTCGCGGTGGGGCAGCGGACCTCGGGGATGATCGGCGTGCTCGTCAAGAAGTCGGCGAATGCCGACGACATGGACTTCCTGGCAGCGTCGTGCAACTTCACCAGCATGCAGGTCGCCGTCCGCCAGGAGGGGCGGGGCCTCTACTTCATCCAGAACCTGGTGGCGCTGGGTGGCACGGGCGTCGAGGTGTCCTGGCCGCAGTCGGGGGTCGAGGGCGGCGGGCCCCACGTGCCGCCCTACGGCCTGCGCAAGTGGATGATCACCGGCAATCACTTCCACACCCCGACCGACTTCGCGATCAAGTTCCACGGCGAGAGCGACGGGCAGTTCCGCGGGGCGATCATCACCGACAATCTGCTGGACATCGGCCGCCGCCTGTTCTGGGGCTCGCTGACGAACTCGACGATCGCCGGCAACATCGTGGAGAACAGCTCTCGCACGGACGGCTGGGACGGCACCCCGCCGGCACCGATCGTCCACATCACGTCCGGCGGTCACGGCGTGACCATCAGCGGCAACCACTTCGGCGGATTCGAGGTGCCGCCGGGCGGCGAGTACACGCCCGACTGGCAGGGGATCTGGCAGATGGGTGAACGGGCGGTGGTCTTCGGACCCGACGCGGCCGTGCACCACACGACGATCACCGGCAACACCATCAGCTGGGTGTGGGGCACGCCGCTGCACGTGGAAGGGTCGCTGTCCGACTCCACGATCACCGCGAACACGTTCGAGGGCTGGAACCAGTCGGGGACGGCCGGCGAGGCCGCGGTACGCATCGACGGCGACGCCACCCGGGTCTCGCTCACGGGCAACGCGTTCGGCGAGAACCCGGCCGGTGAGCCTCCGATCAGAGTGGGCGGCAGCCTGCGCCAAGGCTCGGTCGTGGGCAACACCTACGCGGGCAGTTCGCCGCTGGTGGCGGGCGGCGTCGAGGGCGCCCACATCGAGCTGCTGCCCTGCAAGACCTCTGACCTTCCGGCGCCGGCGGGCCTGACCGGCGCCACCGTCGTCGTCACCGACGCCCGTGGGCAGCGGCCGTCGCTGGCGGTGTCGGACGGCACATCGTGGCTGGTCTCGCCGCCGGGACGGCCGGTCTGAGCCGAGCCGGCTCGAAGGCGACCTCTTCCTGAGCGGACGACGGCCGGTCTGACGCCCGGTGCCCGGGAGCGCTCCCGGGCACCGGGCCGGCCGATGCCTGGACGGCCGCGGCCGGGCGGTCGTAGTGGTACGTAGTCAGCGGCGGCCGGGACAGGTCGGCGCTGCGTCGTCGGACGCCGGTCGCAACGGCGACGTCCAGCCGTATCCGTGCACGTCAGGGGGCGAAGGGCAGCACCGCACGCAGGGCGCTCGCGGCGTCCGACACGGAATGGCGAGGGGTAGACGGACCTTTCTGTTCAGTCCGGCCTTGTCACGAGCGGGTCACTGTGCTTCCGTGGACGTACGTGGTCAAGCAATCGCCACGTCGCCCTCTGCCTGAGAGGTGCAACCCCCATGCGAAGCCACGCAGCAGCGCCTGGCAGTCTCCGGCAGCGACAGCGCGAGCGCTTGACCATGGATCTGCTGACCCGAGCGGCCGCCGCGCACCGAGATGAGCGTCGGCGGCTCCTCGACGAGGTCGTCCTTCTGCACCTCCAGGTGGCTGAGATCATCGCCCGGCGCTACGCGAGGCGGGGCGTCGAACTCGAGGATCTGGTGCAGGTGGCCAACCTCGGTCTGGTCGGCGCCACGCAGCGGTTCGACCCCAGCCTCGGCAAGGACTTCATCTCCTTCGCGGTTCCGACGATCCGCGGCGAGGTGAGGAGGTACTTCCGCGACCACGGCTGGGCGGTGCGGCCGCCTCGGCGTGTGCAGGAGCTGGCCGCCGCGGTGTCGACGGCGACGGACGAGATCACCCAAGCCAACGGCGTCGTCCCGAGCCCGGCCGACCTGGCCCGCCACCTCGGGGTCGA
This sequence comes from Jiangella endophytica, assembly GCF_003427025.1. Taxonomy (GTDB): domain Bacteria; phylum Actinomycetota; class Actinomycetes; order Jiangellales; family Jiangellaceae; genus Jiangella; species Jiangella endophytica. The sequence goes on along the minus strand of NZ_QVAI01000013.1, from coordinate 83,405 downwards.
GGTCGCCGACGTCCGTGAGGCGCGCGCCTCGCACGAGTGCTTCACGACGACCTCGCTGGACTACCGCGGCGCGGACGGGGAGGAGACCGCACTCGCGGAGTCGCTCGGCGAGGACGACGGTGGCTTCGCCCGGGCCGAGGCCGTGGCCTGGTTGTCCCCGGCCTGCCGCGCGCTCGAGCCGGGCGACCGGCGCATCGTCTACCTGCGCTTCTTCAGAGGCTTGACCCAACAGGAGATCGGCGCCGAACTCGGCGTGACCCAGATGCAGGTGTCGCGCCTGCTGTCCCGCATCCTCGGCAGGCTGCGCGCGCAGCTCGCCGCACCGTAGGGCGACCGGCGACGCGCGGTCGCACGCAGAACGACACGCCACCCGGAGAGCATGGGAGGGAGCCATTGGAGGTCAGTTCTCGATCTGGTTCGCCTGCAGCGCGGGGGATGAGACGGGTCATCTCGAGCCTGGCCCCAGCTATGAGGTGACCAAGTCCCCGCGCCGGGGTGGCCCCCGCCCAGGCGCGGGGGCGACCCCCCGGTCAGCCTCGCCCTGCCGTGCCGCCCTCGCGTACGAGATCCGGCGGCCCTGCTCGTCAGAGGTCGTTCGGCTTCGCTGCCCGCCGGGTGGGGACCTTGCGGACGTGGGTGGCACGGAAGCGGAAGCTGTCCTGACGTACCTGCTCGTAGGAGAACTCGACCCGATCGCCCGCAGCGAGTTCGCGGAAGCCGTCCATGTCGATCACGCTGAAGTGCACCCAGGCCTCAGTGCCGTCAGGGATGTCCGGCGAGCTGATGGCCCCCCAGCCCTTGTCGGACCTGAAGAACTTCACCGTGCCGATCGCCATACCGAGAGACTTCCCGTGACGGCAGGGCGATACACCGTCGCCGGGCGCTAAGGATCCGTCAAGATCCTCACGATCCCGGGTGGAGCGCCCCGGCGATGAGCTCGACGGCGTCGATGTTGCCCAGGGTGCCGGGGAACAGGTCGCTCGCGGGGACGGCGACGAGGGTGCCGGTGCGGACGGCGGTGACGTCGGGGAAGGTGCGGGCGAGGTAGTCGCGCGTCTGCTGCTCCTGTGCGGGGCTGGACACGCCGAAGACGATCGCCTCCGGGTCCCGGCTGGTGATCTCTTCCGGCGCGATGACGGCGGCGAAGAAGTTCGCGAACTCCGGGGCGTCGGGGTCGAAGACGTTGTCGCCTCCGGCGGTCCTGATGATGTCGGCCTCGACGCCGGCGCCGATGGCGGAGAGCGAGTTGCCCTCGACGAAGAGCTGGGCGACCGTGGGGCGGGGCTTCCCCTCGATCGCGGCTTCGACCGCGGCGAGGCGTTGCTCGGCCTCGTCCGTCAGTTCGTCGGCGCGTTCGGGCACGCGGAAGATGGCACCGAGGTCGGCGATGTCGGTGAGCAGGTCCGTGACGGTCGCGGTGTTGCGCCGTTCGGCGCAGCCGCCCGTGGCGACGTAGGCCGCCGCGCCGTTGCCGGCCAGCTGGTCGAGGCTGGCGAAGCCCTGTTCCGCGGTGAACTCGTACTCCGTCGGCGAGACCACCAGGTCGGGCGTGGCGGCCAGCAGGTCCTCGCGAGCCGGCGGAGCGTCGGTGCTGAGGACGGGGATCGCCGCGGCGTCGTCGGCGAGGTCGCCGGGTAGCGGGTGGGTGGCGGTCTGGGCCTGACCGACGAGGGCGTCGTGGAGACCGAGTCGCAGGAGGAGTTCGGTCTGCGACGGCATCATGCCGACGACTCGCGTGGGTGCGGCGTCGAAGGAGAGCTCCCGGCCGCAGTTCGTGAGCGTCACGGTCTCACCCGTGGCGGTGGCGGCCGGAGCGTCCGGTGTGACGCCGGTTCCGCAGGCGCTCAGTGCGGCGAGGGTGAGGAGAGCGACGGCGGTGCGAGTGCTGTTCATCGGACGGGCGTTCCTTTCGAGACGGGGTGGGGACTCCGGGCATCGAAGATGAGGTGACGGCGCCCGGTGGCGGGGTGCCTGACGGCGGTCGAGTCGACGCCGAAGACGGTGCGGATCGCGGTCGTGTCGAGGACGTCGTCCGGTTCGCCGAGCGCGACGAGACGTCCGTCGGCGAGGACGGCGACGGCATCGCACGATCGGGCGGCGAGATTGAGGTCGTGCAGCGCGACCAGAACGGTCCGCTCGGTCGTGGTGACCAGTTCGAGGAGTTCGAGCTGGTGGGCGATGTCCAGGTGGTTGGTCGGCTCGTCCAGGATCAGCACCGGGGTGTCCTGGGTGAGCGCCCGGGCGAGCAGGACGCGCTGGCGCTCGCCGCCGGAGAGCGCGGCGAAGCGACGTCCGGCGAGCCGGCGGGCGCCGACACGATCGAGGGCGGCCTCGGCGAGGGATATGTCGTGCTCGGAGTCGCGGCCGAAGCCTCGGCCGTGCGGGATCCGGCCGAGCAGGACGAGGTCGAGCACGGTGATCTCGAACTCCTCGCTGTGTTCCTGTGCCATGACGGCGACGCGGCGAGCGAGGTCTCGCCGGCTGAGTGTCGCGGCGTCGACGCCGTCGAACCGGACCCGCCCCGAGGAGGCCCGGCCGATGCCGGACACGGCGCGCAGCAGGGTGGACTTGCCGCTCCCGTTCGGGCCGATCAGCCCGAGGACGGAACCGGACGGAACCGCGATGCTCACGTCGGTCACGACCGGACGGCCGCCGCGGTGTGCGCTGAGCCCGTCGATGTCGACCCTCATCGGCTCATCCCCACGCTGTCGGCGCGGTCGCGCCGGAGCAGCCAGAGGAAGAACGGCGCGCCGACGAGGGCCGTCAGGACGCCGAGCGGTATCTCCGTCGGGGCGGCGACGGTCCGGGCCAGGAGGTCGGCTCCCGTGAGGAACACGGCGCCCCCGAGTGTCGCCACGGGCAGCGTCCGGCGGTGGTCGGTTCCGACGACGATGCGGGCGACATGGGGGATGACGAGCCCGACGAAGCCGATGCCGCCAGAGACCGCGACGACCGAGCCGGTGAGCAGTGCCGCCGCGATCAGGACGCTGCTGCGCAAACGGTTCACGTTGACGCCGAGTGAGGTGGCCGCGTCGTCGCCGGCGAGGAGGGCATTGAGAGCGCGGGCTCGGAATGCCGTGAAGGCGAGGACTCCGAGCAGCGCGGCGGCCGGCAGTGCCAGGTGGGTCATCGTGGCCGCGGAGACGGATCCGAGCAGGAGGAACATGATGCTGAAGACGTTCTGCGCGTCGGTCGTGATGGTGAGGTAGCTCGTCACGGCACTGAACAGTGAGCCGAGGGCGACGCCGGCGAGGATGAGGCGCTGCGGCGCGATGCGGCCGTGGCGCTGCGAGAGCAGGTAGACGGCGGCCGTCGCGAGGAGGGCGCCGAGGAAGGCGGCCGATCCGATCGCGAGCGAGCTCGCTCCGACGCCGAACACGATGAGGGAGACCGCACCGACCCCGGCTCCGGCCGAGACGCCGAGGATGTACGGCTCGGCCAGCGGGTTGTGCACGACGACCTGCATCAGCGCGCCGGCGAGGGCGAGTGCGGCGCCGGTGATCGCGGCGAGCAGGGCGCGCGGCAGCCGGAACTGCCAGACGGCGTTGTCCTGCAGGGCGGTATAGCTGCCGTCCGTCATCCAGGGCATGCCGGGCAGGAGATGGCCGACGACGAGCCGGACGGCGTCGGCGGCGGACACACTGATCGTGCCGACAGCGGCGGAGAGCAGCAGGAGCACGGCCAGCGCCGCGGTGAGCGCAGGGACCAGGACGCGTGCGGCGAGCACGCCACTGGGCTGGAGCGGCACGGGGTCAGCGCCCTTCTCGGTCGGCGGTCGTGGTGATGCGTTCGGCGAAGCCGAGGACGGCCGAGCCGAGCAGATGCAGGCTGTCGAGCTCGTTGCCGCCGTGGCCCGTGCGCGGGGCGCGCCAGATCTCGGCATCCCCGCCGGCCCGGCGCAGCGCGGCGACGAGGCGGACGGTGTCGTCGGGGGCGACGCGGGAGTCCTCGCCGAGCACGATGCCGAGGAAGGCCGGCGGCGCGGCACCGGGCGGGAGCCGCTCGGCCCGATCCAGCGGCGAGATGGCGCGCAGCGCGTCGCGACCGGCCGGGGTGCCGGGGTCGCCGAACTCGCCGGCCCACCGGGCGCCGAGGGGATGGGCGTCGAGGGCCAGCAGGTCCAGGGGCGCCGCGGTGCAGACGACGCCGGCGCAGAGGCCGGGCGCACCGAGCGCGCAGCTCGCGACGACGACCCCGCCGTGCGATGCTCCCGCCAGGACCAGCAGGTCCGGCCGGGTCAGCCCGGCCGCGACGAGACCGCGCGCCGCGGCGGCGAGATCCGCGATGCCGCGCCACTTGTTCGCGCCGCGGCCCGCCTCTCGCCAGGCGGGGCCGTGCTCGCCACCGCCGCGGATCTGCGCGATCGCGTACCGGCCGCCCTGCTCGGCCCAGGCGGGAACGGTGGGCTCGAAGACCGGCAGACTCGGCACGCCGAAGCCGCCGTAACAGGTGAGGAGCAGGGGGAGCGGTCCTACGGCACCGGCGGGTGACGTGACGACGACGTCGATGCTCGTGCCGTCGCCGGCCGCGACCGAGACGGTCTCGGTCCGGACCGGGGAGCGGCGCGCGGGCCCCGGGGCCCCGAGCAGCTCGGCGGCGTGGACGATGCGCGGCGGCAGCGCCGGCCCCTCCAACCGGACCAGGAAGTCCGTCCCGGTGGCCGACACCCCGCTCGCGACGGCGGGCTCGCCGTCGTGGGCGACCGTCCGGTCGGCGATCGCGCGTCCGTGGTCGAGCAGGACGAGCACACTGCGTCCGGCGCGGACCCCCGCGACGAGCACCCGCTCCCCGGTCGCCGCGAGGTCGGTGACGCGGACCGCCGCGTCGCTCCAGCGCCAGAGCTCACGCCCGTCGGACGGGTCGAGCGCCAGCACGCCGATCCCGTCGTCGACGACCACACCCGCGGCGAGCGGCAGGACGCGGACGACACCGGGGAAGGCGCCGAGCGGGCGCCCGGTGGCGCGGTCGACGAGCCGGGTCGGCTCGCCCGGACGGCTCTCGGCGAGCAGGCCGGCAGCACCGCCGGGGAAGATCCGCACCCGCGTTCCCGCCGGCACGGAGGACTCGCGGCGTGCACCGCTCGACACGTCGAGCGTGACGAACCGGCCGGACCCGCTCGCGACGACGTCGAGGGCGGCGGAGTCCGCGTGCCAGCGCACGGGGTCGTAGCGGCAGCGGATCCCGGGGTGCAGCCGCAGTTCGCTCGACGTGGTGTCGACGATGCCGAGCACGGCGTTCTCGTCGGCGCGTTCGGCGACCTCGACGGCGATGCGCCGGCCGTCGGGCGACGGCGTCATCCGCAGGACGTGCCGTTCGGGCTCGACGACCACGCTGCCGTCGGCGACTCGGTAGATCCCGTGCCGGGTACGCCCGGCGAGGCGGCTGAGCGCGTACTCGCCCTGGGGGAGGCCCGGCCGCGGATGCCGCTCCCAGGTCGCGAGCGCGGCGTCGAGGGCCGGCGAGGCGAGCGCGCCGGGGACGAGGCCCGTCATCGGCCGACGGAGTCGGTCTCGGGGGCGGGGTCCGTGGCGAGCCAGAGCAGGTGGCCGCCCTCGGCCAGAGGGCTCGGCACGGCGATCGTCTCGAGGGCGTCCTCCCGGACGACGTGGAGTTCGGCGTCGCCGCCGCGAGTGACGGCGACCGTGGCGCCGGCCGGGTCGAGGGCGACGGCGCGGCGCTGGGCGGGGGCGTCGCCGACCGGGTCCCAGGGGAGCCGGCCGGGCGCCGGCGGCCGCGACATGGGCGGCAGCGCGGTTCTCCAGGCGGTGTGCGGCGCGGGCCCGCCGCGATCGACGAGCGTGACGGCATCGCCGTCCGGGTGGATGGTGGCGACCGCGGCACTGCCGCCGCCGAGGGCGAAGCGGAAGGCGAGCCCCGGCCCGAGGCCGGCGCAGCGTGTGTCGCCCGTGGCCAGGTCGATGTCGACCAGGGTGTTCGTCCACTCAGTCCACGACTCGGGCGCGGCCGGTCCGCCGCGGACCACCCCGACGGCGCGCCCGGTCGCGGGGTCGAAGCGCAGGTAGTACGCGCGCCCGGGCACCGGCCACGGCAGGATGCCGATCGCGCGCGGCCGGCCGTCGTCGACGACGAAACGTTCGATGCCGCGGCTGGTCGCGGTCGCGACGACGCCGCCGCGCTGGTCGACGACGTCGCCGTGGCCGTCGGGAGCGATGTCCGTCGTGACGGCCCCGCGCAGCACGGGCAGGTGGGCGCCGGCAGCGACGGCACGGGTGAGCGGGATCGCCTCGATCGCGCCCGGCTCGCGATGGCGCAGCACGACGACCGGCTCGCCGTTGCTCCGGTCGGTCACGATCCCCGCGCCGGGCTCACCCGTCCTGACCCGGAAGCGGACCGCCTCGTCCCGCGCGAGGTCGACGACGGTGACGACGTCGCTCCACGGCTCGTGGCTCGCCCCCAGGCCCGTGGTGATGACGATATGGCGACCGCCGGCATCGCCGGCCAGGTGCTCACCGGGGATCGCGACGGGGATGCGGCGCTCGCCGTCCGGTCCGCCGACGACCAGGGCGCCGGCCCGGTCCTCGACGTACGCCCAGCGGGCCTTCGCCGGTGCTCCTGCCGGCAGCGTGAGGAAGCCGGCGTGCTCGGCGAGGACGCCGGGACCGATCTCGCGCAACGTGCCGGCCTCGACGGCGTAGGCACGGCCGGCGCGGTAGTCGGCGATGAGGAGCTGTCCGGGGAACATGGGCGACAGCGTACTAGATATTGGGAATTGTTATCGTTATGGTGTTCTCGTTCGCGTCGCGAACCCGCGCCGACGCCGGACGAGTGGCAGGCGCGGCCCCCCAGGTGAAAGGAAGTCCGTCATGGAGAAGCAGGTCGTCGCCGAGATCGAAGAGGTCGAGCAGCTGGCGCATCTGTCCGCCACGCACTCGAACGCGCTCGTCGAGAACCCGTTCGACTGATCTCGTCCCGCGCGTCGTGAGACGCACCGGACACCCGGCCGGGCAGCAGGCGCCTGCTGCCCGGCCGGGGCCCGTCTCGGAAGGTCACCATGACACTGGACTCCCGCGTGATCGCCGTTCCAGGAACTGGGGCGGACGTGCTCCTCGAACCCGCCGGCGGCGGTGTGGTCCGCACGCCGTCCGGGCGGTTCCTCCGGCTGCAGGACCCGCCGCCGGGGCTCGCCGCCGCGCTCGCCGGCGGCCGCGTGGACGACGCGGCGGCAGCGGAGTACGCGGACCTGCTCACCGCCGAGCTGGTGGCGCGCGAAGGTCGCGACGCGGACCGGCGCTGGCCCGCCGCCCGGCGCGACGTGTGCCTCGTCGGCGCCGGGGAGACCGTCGACGCACTGGCCGAGGCGCTCTCCGGATGGGGGATCGAGCCCGTCGCGGGCGGGCCCGACGGGCTCGCGGCGCCGCCGCGGCTGGTGATCGCCGTCGCCGAGACGCCCCGCGAGCGGGCGCACTGGGGCGAGCTCGACACCCTTCCCGCACGCGGGATCGCCTGGCTGCGCGGCTATCGCGAGGGCGAGACCTGTTTCGTCGACCCGCTCGCGGTGACCACCGGCGATCCCGGGTCCGAGCAGGTGCGTCGCCGGCGTCTGGCCGCGAGCTCCGTCCCGCGCGAACTCGCCGTCTGGCAGCGCGCGGTGGCGTCGGCTCCCGCGCCGCTCCCGGTGGCCGCGCGCACCCTGCTGCTCGCCCGCGTGCTCACCGTCGCCCTGGCGTGGGCGCAGGACGCCCCGGCGCTCGACGCCTTCCGGCGCACGCTCTGGAAGCTCGTCGCGCCGAGCATGACGATCACCGAGCACCCGGTGCTCGGGTACGACGAGCCTCCGGCGGGGCGCCGATGAGCGCACCCGGGTCTCCGGCGGCGCAGGAGTGCCGGATGCGTGACGGCGTCGTGCTGCGCGGTGATCTCTGGGAGTGTGCGCGGCCCACCGGTCTCGTCCTCATCCGCACTCCGTACGAGGCGCGTCAGCACGCCTCGACCGCACGGTCCTGGACCGCGCGCGGCTTCAGCTGCCTCGTCCAGGACGTGCGCGGACGATACCGCTCCGCGGGCCGATGGCTGCCCTACGAGCACGAGACCGCCGACGGCGAGGACGTGCTCAGGCAGCTCGGCACCGAGCGGCCGGGGCTGCCCGTCGTCCTCTTCGGCGCGTCCTACGCCGCCCACACCGCGCTCGAGGCCGCACGCGCCGGGACGACCGGCCCGGCCGCGGTCATCGTCCTCGTCCCCGCCCTCGGGCCGGCCGAGACGGCCAGGGACAGTGGCGGCCGGCCACAGATCCGGCACCGCATCGGCTGGTGGCACCAGCACGGCATCGGCTCGCGCTCCAGGCCGGCGTTGCACCCAGGCGAACTCGATCGTCGCACCGAGGACGCCGAGCGCCGCGGCGTCCTGGCCGCGGTGACCGAGTGGGGCTGGCCCGCCGAGGTCGTGGCGGCCTGGGAGCGGCTGTGGCACGCGGACCGCGTCGACATCCGCACACGCTACGGGCAGCTCCGGCAGCCCCTGCTCGTCGTCAGCGGCGACGAGGACTTCTTCCGCGACGACGCCGAGCTGCTCGCCGCGGGCTGGGGCGGCCCCAGCCACCTGGTCACCGGGCCGTGGGGCCACGACCTGCGGGCGCGGATCGCCGCCGCCGGCGGTCCGGGCGCGGCGATCGACGCCTGGCTCGCCGGCAGTGCCGACACCCAGCGGACCCGCTCGGTCTTCGACGACGCCGCGGGTGCGTGGCGGCACGAAAGGACGCCCACATGAGCGCACCGCTCCCCGTCGACGTGCTCGTCGACCCCGAATGCGGTGTCATCCGCTCGGTCCGCGCGGTCCCGCACCCGGAGGGAGCGCCGACGTCGTACCTGGCGCTCACGGCGGCGATCGCCGATGCCCGGCAGCTCGGCGAGTGGCCGGCCGACCGGGTGTCCCTCGGCACCTCCTTCGGCGACGAGGGGCGGGCGCGGATCGCCGCCGTCGCCGAAGGCGTCGAGCGCTACTGCGGCAACTGGCTGCCCGCCGAGCTCCCGCACGAGGAGCTGCGCGTCACGACGGCCGCCGACCTGCGCGGCGCGGGGGAGCGGGTGCTCGGCGGGACCGAGCTGCCGCGCTTCGCGTCGTGGCAGTACGCCCGGACGGGGTTCCCCTACGTGCCTCTCACGGACACGACCGAGACGCTCTGGGCGCGCTGCGCCGAGCTCGACGGCGGCTCCGTCTGGGTCCCGGCGTCGCTCGTGTACCTCAACTGGCGGCAGTCGCGGTTCCGGCACCTGCCGCGCACGCACCACCTCAACTACGCCGGCATCGCGACCGGGCAGGGGGCGGACGACGCCCGCGACCGCGGCGTCCTGGAGGTCGTCGAACGCGACGCGCTCGAGCTGTGGTGGCACCTGGACGGGCCGACGTTCGGCATCGAGCCGGCGAGCGTCCCCGGGCTCGCCGAGAACCTCGCCGGAAGTGAGCTCGAGGTCCACCTCGTCGCGATGCCCTCCGAGTTCGCCCCCGCCGTGGCCGCGCTCGTCCACGACGGCCGGCGCGGCCTCTACGCCGCCGGCTTCTCCGCCGCGCTCGACCCGGCCGAGGCCGCTCGCAAAGCCGTCCTCGAAGCCGTCCACACCTGGATCTACACGCAGGGCTGCACGAGCGCCGACGGGTGGGTGTTCCGGGCGGTCGAGCAGGGGATGATGGCCCGCGGGCTCTACCTGGACTTCCGCGCGGACCGCGCCTACCAGGACGCCGCGGGGGAGCAGTGCGAGAATGTCGTCGATCTCGGCGCGCACGTCCAGCTCTGGCTCGATCCGCGCCTGCACGCCCAGGCACGACGATTCCGGCGACCCGCTCTGGGCCTCCGGCCGCTGGACGCGCTCGCGCCCGTGACCATGGCGGACGTGTACGACCGGCTGGCCCGGCGGGGCCACCGGGTGATCACCCGCGACCTCACCACGGCGGACGTGCGCCGGACGACGCTGCGCGTGGTGCGCACCTTCGTGCCGGGGCTGGTCCCGAACGCGCCGGCCGCGTTCGCCTACCTCGGCATGCCCCGGTTCGGTGCGGCGGCGCGCGAGCGTGGCTGGCGCGACGCGTGGACCGGAGCGGCGGAGGAGTTCACCCTCGTCCCGCCCCCGCACATGTGATGCGCGGATCGCCGGTGCTGCCCGAGCCACTGACGTGGGCCTTCGACGCACGACCGCCGGGGGAGCCGCGTCCACCGGGGCCGCGCGTCAACCCCTGGGCCGCCGCGGGGGCCCTGCGCGTCGAGCCGTCGCCGCGAGAGCGGGCCCTTCTCGACGGCATGTGGCGTGCCGACGGCGTCCACCGGCGTGCCGACGGCACCGCGACGACGATCGGGAGGCGTCCGGTGCCCTCGGCCGGCGCCGCCTACCCCGTGCAGACGCACCTGGTCGTCGGGGCCGGAGAAGCGCTCGCTCCGGGACGCTACGTCCACGACCACGAGAGCGGGCTGCTCCGGCGCCGGGACCCCGATGCGGACGCGGCTGCCGGCTGGGACCGTCCGGGCCGCCCCCGGGAAGGGACCCGCCTCGTCCTCACGGTCCAGCCCGGGCGGAGCTTCGGCCGGTACCGGCAGCGTGCCTGGCCGCTGTGGATCGCCGATGCCGCCTACGCCCTGGCCGCCGCGGAGTTCCTGCTGGCCGCCCCCGGACTCGTGGTTCGGCTCGGCCCGGGCGCCGGGCTGCGCTCACTGCTCGCGGTGCCCCGGGCCGGCCATGCGCAGCGGTGGCTCGCGCGCGGGCTCGTGCCCGAGATCCCGCTCGCGGCGCTCGACCTGCCCCCGTCCTGGACCGTCGATGCCGAGCGGAGCCGTGCTCTCCGGCGGCGGCGTTCCCCGCCGATCGCCGAGTTCCGCGCCGCCGGGCCGGGTCAGGACGCCGCGCACGCCGAGCGTCTGGCGGGAGCCTCCGGACAGGACTGGGTGCGCGGCGCCGCCCGGCTGCGATCGTGGTCGGTCTCGACGACGGCCTCGGCCGCGGAGCTCGCCACGGCGCTCTGGCGGGCGCACCGCACCGCCGCCGCCGGCTGTTACGCGAGCGCGCTCTCCGAGCGGTGGCGTTGCCGCCCCGTCTCGGGTTTCAGCGCGGGAGCGGACGGCTGCTGGACCATCCACGCCCTGGCCTGCCTGCCCGGGCCGTGCCCACCCGGGAAGGAGACCGGCGCATGCTGATCGTCGGGCAGCTCTGGCGCGAGGCGGCTCGCCTCCCCGCCGCGGCGGGGCTCAGCGTCGCGCTGCTCGTCCTGGTTCTCGCCGCGCACATCGCACAGGCCGTCGCGATCGCGTGGTCGATGGCGGCCGTGCTGAGCGGCCGGCCCGACGACGTCGTGGCCGCGCTGCTGCTCATCGCCGGGATCGCGGTCCTGCGACTGCTGCTGTCGCTCGCGCAGACGGCCGCGGCGACCCGGCTCGGCGGGCAGGTCCGGCAGGCGTTGCGCCGCCGCGCGCTGCTGGCGTCGCTCGTGCCAGGACGGTTGCACGACACCGGGGCACGCGACGGCGCCGTGCGGGCGAGCCTCGGCGACGGCATCGACGGCACCGACGCCTACGTGTCGAAGTACCTTCCCGCCGTCGCCCAGCTCGTCATCGTCAGCCCTGTCGTGGTCGCCGTCATCGCGCTGCTCTCGCCGCCGGCCGCCGTGGGCGTGGCCGGCGGCGTGCTGGTCGCGGTGCTCGGGCCGATGGCGTGGAAGCGGATGATGGCCCGACGCGGACTCGACCACTGGGACAGCTACGAGGGTCTCGGCGCCGACCTGCTCGAGTCACTGCGCGGGATGGCCACCCTGCGCGCGCTGGGCGACGTCTCCGGCACCCGGCGGCGGCTGGACGCGCGCTCCGAGGCGCTGCGCCGCGCGACGGAGCGGGTCATGCGCGCCTCTCTGGCCGAGACCGCCGTGACGGACTTCGCCGTGCAGGCCGGCGTGGTCGCCGCCGTGGTCGCGGCGCTCGCCGACGCGGTGTCCGGGCGAGCGCCGGCCTTCGAGGTCTACCTCGTCCTGCTCCTCGCGTCCGAGGCGTTCCGGCCGATCCGGGACCTGTCCAGGCACTGGCACTCCGGGTTCCTCGGGCTGACGGCGATCCCCGGGCTCACCGCGCTCGGCGCGTTCGACGCCGAGCGGGGACACCCGGCCGGCGCGCCGTCACCCGGTGACGGTCCCGCGGAGACACTGAGCGTGTCGGGCCTGCGTTTCCGTTACCCCGGCGGCCAGGCGGCCGTGGTGGACGGGCTCGACCTGACCGCGCGCCGCGGCGCGCTCAGCGCGATCGCCGGGCCGTCCGGCTCCGGCAAATCGACCCTCTTCGATCTGCTCCTCGGCTTCCTCACCCCCGAGGCGGGCCGGATCGACCTCGACGGACGGCCGCTGCGCAGCGCGGATGTCGCCGTCGTCGCCCAACGTCCCGTGCTCTTCGCCGGAACGATCCGCGAGAACCTCCTCGTCGCCGCCACGGAAGCGGACGACGAGAGCCTCGTGGCCGCCTGCCGCGCCGCCGGGATCCTGCCCGAGATCCACGCGCTGCCCGGCGGTTTCGACGCCGAGGTGGCCGAGGCCGGCGCGAGCCTCTCCGGCGGGCAACGGCAGCGGCTGGCCCTGGCCAGAGCCCTGCTCGCGCGACGTCCCGTCCTCCTGGTGGACGAACCGACCAGCGCGCTCGACACGGCACGCGCCGCGGACGTGATCGAGACGCTGCACGCGGTGGCGCGGGAGCGCATCGTGATCATGATCAGCCACCGGCCGGAGTCGCTCGCCGGCGTGCCCAGCGTGCTGCGGCTGCGCGACGGCCGCCTCGAGAGGAGCGCGCCGTGAACGCAGCGTCCGCCCTCCGCTCCTTCCGCCGCCTGCTGCCCGCGCTGCGCCCCGAGTGGCGCGGCATGGTCGGGAGCTACCTCGTCGGCACCGCGAGCGCACTCGGGCTCGCCGCCATCGCGGTCCTCACGGCCTGGGCGGTGGGCCATGCCGTGGCCGAACGGCGCTGGCCCGATCCGGCCTGGTGGGTGCTGGTCGTCGGGCTCGTGCTGCTGAGGACGCTGCTCACCTGGCGGGAGATGGACGTCTCGCACTCCCTCGCCTACCGGGTGCTCGCCCGCTTGCGGATGGCGCTGTTCGACGCGTACGCGCGCAGCGTTCCGGCCCGGCGGCACGAGCACTCCGGCCGTGCGGCGGCGACCGCGATGGGCGACATCGAGAAGCTCGAGTTCTTCTACGCGCACACCATCGCGCAGCTGGGCAGCTCGCTCACGGTGTTCGCGGTCGCGCTCCTCACCACGACGATGCTCCTGCCCGAGGCCGCGCTCGTCGTCGCGGCCGGAGGCGCGATCGTCACCACGACGAGCCTGTACGGCGCCCGGGCCATCCGGCGGGCCGGAGCGGGGGAGCAGCGCGAGCGGGAGGAGCTCTCGGCCCGGATCGTCGACGCCTTCGCCGGCCTTCGCGAGGTTCTCGGCTACGGTCTCGCCCCGCGAATCGTCGCGGATGCGGACGCCGCCACCAGGCGGGCGACGGCCGTCGCCCGCAGACGGGAACTGCTCACCCAGCTCATCGCCGGGGCGCGTGAGCTCATCGTCACCGCGGTCGTCATCGGCGTCATCGCCGTCGGTGCCGCGGCGGCCGGCATCATCGCCGGAGCCGGCGGGTCGCGCCTCTCGCCGGCCGTCCTGCCCGCACTCGTCGCGCTCGCCGTCGCCGGCGTCACCGCCGTCGCCGACGCGACGACCACGCTCACCCAGATCCACCCGCTCACCGCCGGCGCCGAACGGGTCGGCACGGCGATCGCCCGCCCACCCGTCGTCACCGTCCCCGGCGATCCCGTGCCGGTTCCGGGCGGCCCGCTCGGGCTGCGATTCCGCGACGTGTCCTTCAGCTACGACGACGCGCAGCCGACGCTCGTCGCCTGGTCGGCCGAGCTCGCCCCGAGCGAGCACGTCGGCCTCGCCGGTTCGTCCGGAGCGGGCAAGAGCACGCTCATCGCACTCGCCGCCCGGCTCTGGGATCCCTCGGCGGGAGCGGTCGAGCTCGTCGGCGCCGACGGCACGGCCACGCCGATCGCCGGCCTCGACGACGCCTCGTTCCGCGCCGCGGTCGCCCTCGTCGAGCAGGACGCCAGGCTCTTCCACGGCACTCTCCGCGACAACCTCCTGCGCGGGACCGATCCGCGGCCGGACGCGGAACTCACCGCCGTCCTCGATCGCGTGGGCGCGACCGGCTGGATCGCTCTCGACGACGAGCTGGGCGAGGGCGGCCTCCGGTTGTCCGGCGGCCAGCAGGCCCGGCTCTGCCTCGCCCGCGCCCTCGTCCGGCGACCGCGCATCCTCCTCGTCGACGAGGTCACCGCGAGCCTCGACCCGGACACCGAGCGCGCCGTCTCCGACGTGATCGCGGCGTTCGACGGCACCGTCCTGATGGCCTCACACCGGCAGCAGACCCTCGCCAGAGTCCACCGCGTCGTCCGGGTCGATCGGACGGCTCCCGGCGCCGCGCCGCCCCAGGACGTGGAGGGAGGCCGCACGGTGGTTTGGCGGTGATCGGCGTGGGTACGCAGGGCGTGTCCGCCCGCAGCTCAGGCGGACGTGAGGAGGTCGCTCTCATGGCCGCCATCGAACTTCGCAGTCCAGCCTTCACCGACCACTCGCCGATTCCCGGCCGTCACGGCCACGCGGGCGAGAACGTGTCACCGTCATTGGAGTGGGTCGGCGTTCCGGCCGAAGCGACGGAGTTGCTGCTGCTGTGCGAAGATCCGGATGCCCCCGGCGGGCACTTCCTCCACTGGCTCGTGACGGGTGTCGACGCGCATTCCGCGGGAGTCGCTGAGCAGCGGAAGCCGGTGGGCGGCCGCGAGTGGCGCAACGACTTCGGCGAGGTCGGGTGGGGCGGCCCCGCGCCGCCGCCCGGCGACGAACCGCACCGCTTCGTCTTCCGGCTCTACGCGCTGTCCGGGCCGGCGGCTCTCCCGGACGACCCCACGGTCGAGGACGTGTACCGAGCCGCCGACGCGGCGGCGATCGAACGCGGCACGCTGGTGGGGCTCTTCCGGCGGTGAATCGTCCGGGCTCGCGGGCCCATGAGCCGACGGGCAGGGAACCTGCCGAGGCCAGGTCCGCGTACGGTCTCCGGCTCGCCTTCGCGCTGGTGGGCCTCGTGCTGGGCACCGCCGGGATGCTCGTGTTCGGCCCCGGGGCCGCCGATGACGACGGCGCGGCGCGGGTGTGGTGGCTGATGCTGAGTGCCCTCTTCGCCGTGACCGCGGCGGTGGACATCGTCGTGATCGCCCGTCGCCGCCGGCGCGATCACTAGGCGGTGTCTCGGGTCCCGAGGTGGGTGATGAACCAGTCGCCCGCCAGCCGGGCGACCTCGTCGAGGGCCCCGGGTTCTTCGAACAGGTGCCCGGCGCCCGGCACGATCACCATCCGCCGGACGCAGCGCATCGTCCGCAGCGCGTCCTGGCTGAGCCCGATCACGGGCTCGTCGTCACCGCCGACGATGAGCAGGGTGGGAGCGTCGACGTCGGCGAGGTGGCCGGTGGCCAGGTCGGGGCGGCCGCCCCTGGAGACGACGGCGGCGACCCGGCCGCGGGATCGGGCGGCGGCGATCAGCGCGGCGGCGGCGCCGGTGCTGGCACCGAAGTAGCCGATCGGCAGGCCCTCGGCCGAGGGTTCGCCGGCCAGCCACCGGCCGGCCAGCTCGAGCCGCCCGGCCAGCAGGCCGACGTCGAAGCGGTACTCGCCGGTGGTGAGGTCGTCGCGCCCCTCGGTCTCGGTGAGCAGGTCGGTGAGCATGGTCGCCAGCCCGCGCTGCCGCAGCGCCAGGGCGACCCTCCGGTTCCGGGGGCTCCGCCGGCTGCTGCCGCTGCCGTGGGCGAAGAGCACGATGCCCTGTGCCCGTGCGGGCACGGTGAGGTCGGCGTGGACGACACCCCCGCCCGGGACGGGGATGGTGACCGGCCGCTCGCTCATCTCGCTGTCACCTCGCGCTTCCCGGATCCGCGGAGTCTCTGGACGTGCCCGAAGCCGTTTGGTCGATTCTGCCGCGGGTATGCGCAGATCGAGAGCCGGCAGCAGGGCGTGAGCGGCGCTCCACCCCGCTCACTGATCGTGGGAGTCGCGATGATGCAGGGACAGCAATGGACGGTCGAGGTGGTCATCGACGAGCACCACGACGATCGGATGACGCATGCGGAGGCACGGCTGCAGGCACCGGGGCGGCCGGCGACGGCGGGTGTCGGGCGGGCCCGGCGCAACCCGGACGACCCCGAGGTGCCGCGCATCGGCGACGAGCTGGCGGTCGCGCGGGCCCTGTTCGATCTCGCGCACCAACTACTCGACGTGGCCGCCGGCGACATCGAGGTGGCCACCCACGAGAAGGCCCACCTGCACCGTTGACGACGGCTCGGCCGGACGCGGCCAAGCCGAACGGCCCTCAGCGACGTGGTTCAGAGACCGAAGGCGTCGAGGACGGTGGCGTCCAGGAACGACGTGAGGCCGCTGATCCGGCCGTCGCGGGTGTCGAGGACGGTGAGGGACCAGGGCTCGTGCGGCGCACCCGGTTCCGGGCCGAGCCAGAACGCGACGGCGGGCCGGGCGTTGGCGCGAACGAGCCGGTACTGCCAGCTCGGGCAGCGCGGCGACATCGGGACCGCCGCGGCGAACTCCGTGACGGCGCGGCGGCCCTGGTACCAGTGCGGCAGCGGCGGCATCGCCCAGGTGACGTCGTCGGTGAGCAGGGCGACGAACCCGTCGAGGTCGCCGTCCTGGAGGGCGGCGGCGAACCGGCGCGCGAGCGCGATCGCCGCCTCGTCGTCGTGCTCGGGCGGGTCGTCGCCGAGACGTGCGGCGAGCAGCCGCCGCGCGCGGGCCAGCGCCGAGTTCACCGAGGTCGTGGACGTGCGCATCATCGTCGCGATCTCCGCCACGGGGAAGCCGAGCACGTCGAAGAGCAGCAGCGCCGCCCGCTGATTGCCCGGCAGGTGCTGCAGTGCGGCGACGAACGCCAACTCGACGGCGTTGCGGCGCCCGTACACGTCGGCGGGATCGTCGGGAAAAGGTCCCAGCCAGGCGGTCTCGGCCGCCGGCATTGAGTCTTCGACCCGCTCGCTGGCCGGAGTGAGGTCGATCGGCAGCGCTCGCCGGCCGCGCGCGGCGGTGGCGTCGATGCACACCCGCGTCGCGATGGTGTACAGCCAGGTGCGCAGCGTGCTGCGGCCCTCGAACCGCTCCATCCCGCGCCATGCCCGCAGCAGCGTCTCCTGCACGGCGTCGTCGGCGTCGTGGACCGAGCCCAGCATGCGGTAGCAGTGCGCACGTAGCCCGCTCACCAGCGGCGCGACGAGCCGCTCGAAGTCGCCGGAGATCTCACCCACGCGCGACGATTCTGCCATCGCGCGGCGGTCTCATCGGGTGACGGACCCACACTCCCGAGAGGACTCCATGATCCGCCGCACCGATCTCTGGCCGCTGATCCACGCCGAGCGGGCCCGGCTCGCCGACGACCTCGCCGGCCTGACCGAGAGCCGCTGGGACACCCCGTCGCTGTGCGACGGCCTCAGCGTCCGCGAGGTTCTCGCCCACCTGACCTCCGGCGCCTCCCTGACCGGCCTGCGCTGGCTGGCCGGTGTGATCCGCTGCCGCTTCGACTTCGACCGCCAGGTGGCGATGCGCCTGGCGGAGGAGCTGGGCGACTCCGCCGCCGAGACCCTGGCCCGGTTCCGGCGGGTCGTGCCCAGTACGACGAGTCCGCCGCTGCCGCGGATCGCGATGCTGGGCGAGGTGATCGTGCACGGCGAGGACATCCGCCGGCCGCTGGGCATCGCCGGGCATCAGCCGGTCGGCGCCGTCACCCGCGTCGCCGAGTACTACAGCCGGTCCAACCAGATGGTCGCCGCCAAGGACCACGTCGCCGGCCTGCGCCTGGCCGCCGCCGACGGCCCGTTCACCGCCGGCGACGGCCTGCTCGTCGAGGGGCCGACCGTCGCGCTCGTCATGGCCATGACCGGCCGCCACGCCTTCCTCGACGACCTCTCCGGCGACGGCGTCGAGGTGCTGCGCGAGCGGGTCATCGCAGGACGCCGATGAGCTCATGCCTCCTCGCCCGTGCCGCCCGGCCGGTCAGCGGTCGATGGCGGCCATGTTGGCCTCGTCGAAGCGGTCACCGGAGGCCGGGGCCAGGCCGTTCAGGCGGGCGACCTGGCCGGCGGTGAGCCCGACGCCGACGACGGCGGTGTTCTCCTCGACCCGGGCGACGCGCTTGGTGCCGGGGATGGGGGCGATGTCGTCGCCCTGGGCGAGCAGCCAGGCCAGCGCGACCTGGGCGGGCGTCGCCTCGACCTCGGCGGCGACCTCGCGGACCTCGTCGACGATGCGCAGGTTGCGCTCGAGGTTGCCGCCGGTGAAACGCGGGTTGGTGCGGCGCCAGTCGTCGGCGTCGAGGCCGTCCAGGGAACGGATGTTCCCGGTGAGGAAGCCGTGGCCGAGCGGGGAGTAGGGCACGAGGCCGATCCCCAGTTCGCGCAGCACCGGCAGCACCTCGGCCTCGGGGTCGCGCGTCCACAGCGAGTACTCGGACTGGACCGCGGCCACCGGGTGGACGGCGTGCGCCCGGCGGATCGTCGCCGGGCCTGCCTCGGACAGGCCGATGTGGCGCACCTTGCCCTCGCTCACCAGTTCGGCCAGCGCCCCCACGGTCTCCTCGATAGGCGTGCCGGGGTCGACCCGGTGCTGGTAATACAGGTCGATGTGGTCGGTCCCGAGGCGGCGCAGCGACCCCTCCACGGCCAGGCGGATGTTGGCCGGGGTGCTGTCCGGTCCCAGGCGGCCGGTGTGGGAGACGAGGCCGAACTTGGTGGCCAGCACGACCTCGTCGCGACGGCTCCGGACGGCCCGGCCCACCAGCTCCTCGTTGGTGTACGGGCCGTACAGCTCGGCGGTGTCGAGGTGCGTGACCCCGAGATCGAGGGCGCGGTGGATCGTCCGGACCGACTCGTCGTCGGTGCGGCCGGCGCCGGTGTAGAACGCCGACATCCCCATGGCGCCGAGGCCGATGCGCGAGACCTCGAGGTCTCCGAGCGAACTGGTCTTCATCGTGCCGACTTCCCTTCCCTGGAATGCATCCGGTCGGTTCGCCGCGGTCTGCGCGACGCTCTCGGTGAGAACCCCGGCTCGGACGACTTCTATTCCAAGCGGTACAAAAAGCGGCTTCGCGCTGAGTCGGCCGTCGGGAGGTCGGCGGCGGGAGGCGAGCCTCTGGATGAGTGAGTCCGTCGGCCGGGGTGGTGGGGCACCGGTGATCATCGACGATCGCTTACAACACCAGGCGTTCTCCCGCTCCACCAGGCATGCCTCGTGATGTGCCGGAACGCCTCAAGAAGGCCCGTTCGCCCCTCCAGTCGACCGGAGTGGCGAGCCTCATGCGGACTCACTCGGTCAGGGAAGCCAGTGGCGCAGTGCGGTGTCGGCGATGTCGTCGAGCTCGTCGTGACCGAGGCCGTTGGCCGCCTGGACGGCGATGCCGAACGCCACGGTCATGATGTAGCGGGCGAGTCGCATGGGGTCGGCGTCGCGCGGGAGGTCGCCCTCGTCGACCGCACGCCGGAAGCGCTCCTCGAGGTGCAGGCCCGCCACGTTGCGCCAGTCGACGAGCGCGTCGTGCGCGGGCCGGCTTCCCTCGCTCGACGCCAGGGCACCCTGTACCGTCAGGCAGCCGGTGGGACGGTCGGGAAGTGTCGTGGTGCGGGCCGCTCCGTGGAGGATCGCCGCGGCCACGTCTCGTGCGGTCGGCTCCTGCAGGGCGCGCGTCGCGTAGGAGGCGGGCCCTTCGGCGTAGCGCTCGAGCGCCTTGCGGAACAGCTGCTCCTTGTTGCCGAAGGCCGCGTACATGCTCGGCTTGGTGATGCCCATGGCGCTGGTGAGGTCGGTGAGGCTCGCTCCCTCGTAGCCCCGCTCCCAGAACACCCGCACGGCGCGCTCGAGCGCCTCGTCGACGTCGAAGCCCCTGGGCCGGCCGATGACGGCACCGCGAGAACCAGCCATGCCCCGATTCTACCCTTCGGTACCGATCGGAATTGAAGTCGAGCGAAGGTCGTCCCCATGGGTCAGCGGCCACTGTCATGACTGGTCGCGGCGCCGGAGCGGGCAGACCCCGACCCTGGAGATCGTCGGGGCATCGCCAGGCGCCGTCGGGCTCTTCCACAAAGGGCCGCGACGCACGCGACTGGATCCAAGACCTGGCGTTTCGGATTCGCTACGATTTCCGTGAGTCCGGGACACAGAGGGGAGCGAGACCGCGGATGCCTGACACCGCCGATCTGAATGGCGAGGAGAAGACCGGTCGCGCACTGGTCGACGACCTCGCGAGCCGCATCCGCGACCGGGTGATGTCCGGCGAGATCCCCATCGGCGCGCAGTTGCGGCAGGCCGAGCTGGCCGCCGACTTCGGCGTGAGCCGCACGCCCGTGCGGGAGGCCCTGCGTCAGCTGCAGAGCGGCGGCCTCATCGAAGTGCAACCCAATCGTGGCGCCGTCGTGCGGGTGCCCGCACCCTGGGAGGTCCGTGAGGCCTACGAGGTGCGCGCGCAGCTGGAGGCGCTCGCGGCCGCGCGCGCGGTGGGCCGGGTCACCCAGGACCAGCTCGAGCAGCTGCGCCGGGCGAACCAGGAGATGTACGACAACTCCCTCGCCGAGAGCCAGGGGCAGGCGGCCGGCCTTCCGGTCAGCCGGCTGGGCAACGACCGCTTCCACACGCTGATCGCCGAGATCTCCGGCAACGCGCGCCTCGCCAAGGTCGTCAACGACATCAACGAGCTCTTCCCTCGCAACGTCTCGGCGCAGCTCATCGTGAACGACGCGCGTCACCGCGACGAGAACTATCGCGAGCACGAGCGGATCGTCGAGGCCTTCGCAGCCGGCGACACCGACAAGGCGGCCGCCGAGATGCGCGAGCACGTGGTCAAGGCGGGGGACCAGCTGGCCGAGTGGTACGAGAAGCGGTCGTCGACGGTCTTCCGCGGCTGACGGATTGGATCCCACAGTCAAGAGATTGGATTCGATGCGGATAGGGTAGGCGCACCCTTCGAGTGAACGGGAGCCTGCCATGACCGCTGTGAACCGACCTCTCGACGCCACCGGCCTGGATGAGAAGCCGCTGGGTCCGCCGAGTGCCGAGCCGCTCGACGGCGACGTCCTCGTGCGCAGCCGGGTCGACTTCGCCAATGACGACCGGACGGTCGTCTCCGGCATCTGGGAGAGCGAGCCCGGCCGTTCGCGGTGGGAGTTCCTCACTCGCGGCGAGATCATCCATGTCGTCGCCGGGCGGATGACCGTCCAGCGCGACGGTGAGGCGCCGGTCGAGGTCGCCGCAGGCACCACCGCCTACTTCCCGATCGGGTGGTGCGGCGTCTGGACCGTGCATGAGCGCCTGCGCAAGGTCTATGTCGTCTACAAGTCCTGAGCTCGCCCGCGTGGGCTTCGCCACAGATGCAGATTGGATCCACTTGTGTTAGATTTGGATCCTCAGCGGAAGGGCGATGCGAGATGGATTCGATCGAGGCGGCACCTGCCACCGCCCTCGGCACACAGACGCCGATCGACGTCGTGGCCGAGCGAGCGCGCACCGTCGGCGCGGGTCTGTCCCACCACCTGAACGCGGCGGGCGCCGCGCTGCCGTCGACCGGCGTGGTGACGGCCGTCGTCGATCACCTGCGGCTCGAAGAGCGCAACGGCGGGTACGAGGCCGCGGTCGCGGTCCGCGAGCGCAGCGAGGACGTCTACACGGCGGCGGCGCGGCTGATCGGCGCCCGTGCTCACGAGATCGCCCTCTTCGACAGCGCCTCGACGGGCCTGCGGGTGCTCGTCGACGCGCTGCGGCCCGCGCCGGGAGAGCGGATCGTCGCCGCGAGCACGACGTACGTCAGCCACGCGATGCACCTCATGACGCTCGCCCGCGAGCACGACGTCGAGCTCGTCATCGCGCCGGTCGACGCCCAGCGCATGATGGACCTCGGCGCCCTCGACGCGCTGCTGGCCGACGGTCGGCCGTCGCTGATCACCGTCTCGCACATCCCGACGTCGTCCGGGCTGGTCGAGCCGGCCGAGGGCATCGGCGAGATCGCCCGGCGCCATGGGGCGACCTACCTGCTCGACGCGACGCAGTCCGTGGGGCATCTCGATGTCGATGTCGACGCCATCGGCTGCGATGCGCTGGTGACGACGGGCCGCAAGTTCCTCCGCGGCCCGCGCGGCACCGGGTTCGCCTACGTCCGTGAGTCGCTGCTGGACCGGCTCACGCCCACGGCGCCCGACGTGCGCGGGGCCGAATGGGTGTCGGCGTCCGGCTGGGAGCTCAGCGCGACCGCGCGCCGGTTCGAGTCGTGGGAGAGCGCCATCGCCGCCCGGCTCGGCCTCGGGGTCGCTCTGCGGGAGGCCATCGCGCGCTCGCCGCAGAGCACCGAACGGTGGCTGCGGGCACGCGCGGAGCTGCTGCGCTCGGCCCTCGCCGACGTCGCGGGCGTGACGGTCGCCGACCCGGGGCGAGTAGCGTCGGCCATCGTGACCTTCGTGATCGACGGTCTCGAGTGCCGCGCGGTCGTCGACGCGCTCGCCGCGCGCAACGTCCGGGTCGTGGCGGTGCCCGCCACCCACGGCCAGTGGGATCTCGGCGCCAGGGCGCTGCCCGCCGTCGTGCGCGCGTCCCTGCACGTCTACAACGACGACGACGACATCGACGCGCTGGTCGACGGTGTGCGGTCGATCGCCGCCGCCCGCAACGGGGGGACGAGCGGGTGACACGAGCGCCGGACGAGGCGGACGTCATCGTCGTCGGCCTCGGCATCCACGGCACCGCCGCCGCCGCGAGCCTCGCGCGACGAGGCCGCCGGGTCGTCGCGCTGGAGCGCTTCGCGCCGGGACACGCGCGCGGCTCTTCGCACGGACACACGCGGATGATCAGACGCGCCTATCCGAACCCCGCCTGGAACGAGTTCGTCGACCGGGCGTTCGCGGGGTGGGCGGCGCTCGAGGCGGAAGCCGGCCGGCGCCTCGTGCACCGCACCGGCGGCCTCTACGCCCACCGCGGCGCCGCCCGGCTGCAGGGCCCGGAGTGTGTGGTCGTCGACGACCCCGGCGCACTGGCGCGCCGCATGCCAGGGTTCGTCGTCCCCGACGGCTGCCAGGCCGTCTACGATCCGGCCGCGGGCGTGCTCGAGGCCGCCCAGGCGATCGCGGCCCTGCGCCGCGCCGCCGTGGCTCGCGGTGCGGACCTGCGCCACGGCGTCCACGTGCGCGGCTGGGAGCCGGCGGCGAGCGGCGTCCGCGTCGCGACCGACGACGGCGTGCTGACCGCGTCGCGTCTGGTGATCGCCGCGGGCAGCTGGTCCGGGCGGCTGGTGCCGTCGCTGGCGCCGTCGCTGGACGTCTGGCGGATCCTCACCCTGACGGTCGCCGCGGGCCAGCCGGCCGGGCTGCCGCCGAACCTCGGCGCGTTCTCCGTCGACCGGCCCGAAGGGCTGGTGTTCGGCCTGCCGGACGCCGGCGGCCACGGGGTCAAGATCGGCGTCGACGCCGGGCCGAGCTGGGACCCGGAGGAGCCGCCGGCGCCTGCGACGCCGAGTGAGATCGACGAGTTGCGCGAGCTGCTGGCCGGCTACGTGCCGGGGCTCGACACGACGCCGGTCGAGGCCACCGCCTGCCTGTACACGATGACCGAGGACCGGCGGTTCGTCATCGGCCCGCTCGCGGGTGCTCCCGAGGTCGTGGTGGCGGCCGCCTGCTCCGGACACGGCTTCAAGTTCGGGCCGGCCGTCGGCGAGGCCGTCGCGGACCTGTGCGACGGCGTCCCGCGGCCCGATCTGGACTTCGTGTCGACGGCACGACGGGGGTTGTGAGATGACCGTCGCACTCGCCGCCCCGCACCGGGAGGCCGTGGCCGCCGGCCGGCGCGCCGCCGAGGAGGGCGGCAATGCCCTCGACGCCGCCCTCGCCGCCGCCGTCATGCTCACCGTCGTCTACCCGCACCAGTGCGCGCTGGGCGGCGACCTCGTCGCGCTCGTCCGCTCGCCCGCGGGCGACACGACGGCGGTCGTCGCGGCGGGCGCCGCACCGCGCGAGATCGGCCGGTCGTCGCCGGCCTGGACGGCGATGCCGCGGCAGGGCGTTCACGCGGTGACCGTGCCGGGGATCGTCGCGGGCTGGGCCGAGCTGGCCCGCCTCGGCGCGCTCCGGCCGCTGGGCGCGGCGTTCGCCGCCGCGGCGGCCACGGCCGAGAACGGCTCGCCGGTGAGCGCGGGGCTGGAGCGCGCGCTCGACGCCCGCCGCGAGGCGGTGCTCGCCGATCCGGGGCTGCGCTCGGTGTTCGCGGCCGGCGGAGAACCGTTGCGCCGTGGATCGCCGCTGCGCCAGCCGGCGCTCGCGGCGACGCTGCGCCGCCTGGCCCGGGTGCCGCGGGACCTGTACGACGGCGAGACGGCGGCGGCGCTCGTGTCGATGCTGCGGGCGCGCGGCGGGACGCACACCGTGGCCGATTTCGCGGCCTACCGGCCGGAGACCTCGCGGGCCGTGACGCGCGACGTCGCCGGCCGCGCCTGGTCGGTGGCACCGCCCCCGTCGGTCGGGCCGGTTCTCGTGGGCGTCGGGCGGGCCGTGGCCGACGCGACCGCGGGCGGCCCGGACCCGGCGCGGCTGATCGACGCCGTCGTCTCGGGCGCCGCGGCCCGGGCCGCGTACCTCGGTGATCCGCGGGTGGGCGCCGTCGACCTCCAGCGCCTGCTGCGCCTCGACGCCGTGGCCGTCGCCGGTGGGAGGCCGGAGCCCCGGGCCTCCGGCGACACGGTCGCCGTCACCGCGACCGACGACACCGGCTGGAGCGTCGCCGTCGTCCAGAGCGTCTTCCAGAGCTTCGGCTCCGGGCTGCTCGAGCCGGACACCGGCATCGTGCTGCACAACCGCGGCGCGGCCTTCAGCCTCGACCCGTCGTCGCCGGCTCGCCTGGCTCCCGGCGCGCGGCCGCCGCACACGCTGTGCCCGGTCATCGTCCACGCCGAGGAGGCCACGGTGGTGGCCGGCTGTCAGGGCGGGCGGGCCCAGCCGTGGATCCTGGCCCAGGTGCTGCCCGCGCTGGCCGACCCGGCGCAGCCGCTCGGCGACGTCCTGGCCCGGCCACGCTGGGTGATCGGCGACGCCGATCTGGGCCACGCCGAGCCCACCCTCGTCGCCGAACCGGGCGTCGACGACGACGTGGCCGCGGCGGCATCGGCCGCCGGGCTGCCCATCCACCGGTTCCCGGGTCCGGCCGACGCCGCCGGGCACGTGCAAGTCGTGCGCCGCCTCGACCGGTCCGCCACGCTCACACTCGAAGCGGCGAGCGACCCCCGCGCGGACGGCGCGGGCGTCGTCGTCGCCGAGCAGGCCAACACCAAGGAGGAGACATGACCACGCCACGCCTGTGGAGCGACCCGCTCGCGCCCGCGGAGATCGCCGGCGTCGTCGCCCTCGTGTGGGCGGACGAGCGCATCGGCGCCCGTCCGCGCTTCTGGGGGATCGCCGTCGAGGAGGGCCTCGCGCGCAGCCTCGCGCCGGGTCAGGGGCGTCCCGTGCGGCTCGTCGTCATGAATCCCGACGCACACCGGGCGTGGGAGGTCACCGCGTGGACGGCCGGCAGCGACCGTGCGGCGTCCCTGGTGGCGTGGCAGGACGTCGACGCCAAGCGACCCGGCGTCTCCTCCGAGGAGGCGCGGCTGGTCGCGCAGGCCGCGCGCAACCACCCGCTGCTCAAGGAGGCGCTGGCAAGGCGCGGCATCGCGGACAGCTCGCTGGTCTGGGTGGACCCGGAGTCGATCACCGGCTTCGAGCCCGACGACCTCGCCGACCGGCGGCTGTCGTGGGGCACGGTGTGGCATCGCGAGTCCGAGAGCGACAACGGCTACGCCCGCCCCGTCGCCGGGCTCGTCCCCATCCTCGATCTCGAGACGCTCGACGTCGTGCGCATCGAGGACCACGGCGTGGTGCCGATGGCCGGCGAGACCGGCGTGTATCGCTCGGGCACCTGGGGCCCCGACCGCGACGTCGCTCCGCTGGAGATCACCCAGCCGAAGGGGCCGGGCTTCGCCGTCGACGGGCACGAGATCAGCTGGCAGAACTGGACGTTCCGCGTCGGGTTCACCCATCGCGAGGGGCTCGTCCTGCACGACCTGGTCTACCGTGACGGCGACACGGTGCGGCCGGTGCTGCGGCGCGCCGCCGTCAACGAGATGTACGTCCCGTACCTCGACTCCGACCCGACGGCCTACCGCAAGAACTTCTTCGACTGGGGCGAGTACGGCGCCGGCCCGCTGACCGCGTCACTGGAGCTGGG
The DNA here is from genome assembly GCF_003427025.1 of Jiangella endophytica. Taxonomy (GTDB): domain Bacteria; phylum Actinomycetota; class Actinomycetes; order Jiangellales; family Jiangellaceae; genus Jiangella; species Jiangella endophytica. The sequence goes on along the minus strand of NZ_QVAI01000013.1, from coordinate 57,108 downwards.
CTGCGACTGCCTGGGCGAGATCCGCTACTTCGACGCGCACGTGCTGGACGGGCACGGCGACGTCAAGACGATCGCCAACGGTGTGTGCCTGCACGAGGAGGACCACTCGATCCTCTGGAAGCACGTCAACACCCGCACCGGCGAGGCCGACGTCCGCCGCTCGCGCCGGCTGGTCATCTCGTTCTTCGCGACGGTCGCGAACTACGACTACGGCTTCTACTGGTCGCTGTACCAGGACGGCGCGATCGAGTTGGAGATCAAGCTGACGGGGATCCTCTCGGTCTCCGGCATCGACGACGGCCAGACACCGCGCTACGGGCGCATGGTCAGCCCGAACGTGCAGGCGCCGACCCATCAGCACTTCTTCGCGATCCGCCTCGACACCGCGGTCGACGGCCCGCTCAACCGGCTGGTCGAGGTGCACGCGGAGCTCGAGGAGGACGAGGCGCTCAACCCCTACGGCAACGCGTGCCGCATGGTGCCGACCGTCATCGCGTCCGAGCAGGAGGCGGCGCGGACGACCGACCCGTCACGCGCCCAGCACTGGCGGGTCGAGAGCACCGAGCGCACCAACCGCTACGGCGAGCCGACCGCGTTCCGGCTCGGGCTGCCGAACACCACCCGGCTGTTCGCGCGACCCGGCAGCGTCGTCGAGCGCAAGGCGCCGTTCGTCGCGAAGCACCTGTGGGCGACGGCGTACGACCCGGCCGAGCGGTTCATCGCGGGGGAGTACCCCAACCAGGCGCCGCTGGGGGAGGAGGGCATCACCGCCTGGCAGCGGGCCGACCGCCCGCTCGACGGCGCCGAGCTGGTGCTCTGGCCGATCATCGCCTCGCACCACTACGTGCGGCCGGAGGACTGGCCGATCATGCCGGTGCAACACATCGGACTGCGGCTGGAGCCGGACGGATTCTTCGACCGCAACCCGGCGCTCGACGTGCCGCCGTCGCAGCCGTCGGCGCACTGCCACACGTCGCCCGAGCCGGCCACCGGAGGTGCGTCGGCGCACGACCACCACGGTCATCACTAGGGGACGGCCATGCCGACTCGGACCGACACTCGCGAGCACGCCGTCCGCGTGCGGTCGATGACCCTGGAGGCGGAAGGCGTGCTCTCGGTGGAGTTGGAGGCGGTCGCCGGATCGCTGCCCGGCTGGGAGCCCGGTGCGCACATCGACCTCGCCGCCCCTGGAGCGCCGACGCGCCAGTACTCGCTGTGCGGCGATCCCGCGGCCGGCCGCTATCGCATCGCGGTGCTGCGCGAGACCACCAGCCGGGGCGGCTCGCGGCACGTCCACGAGGCGTTGCGGCCTGGCGACGTCCTGAGCCTGCGCGGGCCCCGCAACCACTTCGCGCTCGAGACCGCCCCGCGGACGCTGTTCATCGCCGGCGGCATCGGCGTCACCCCGCTGCTGCCGATGGTCCGCCGCGCCGCCGCGGAGGGAGCTCGCTGGCGCCTGCTCTACCTGGGCTCGTCGCGTGCGCGGATGCCGTTCCTGGACGAGCTCGCGACGCTCGGCGGCGACGTGGTCGTCGTCGCCCGGGACGAGGCGAAGCGCGCCGACCTTGCGCAGGAGGTCGCCGCCTGGCCGGACGCGCTCGTGTACGCCTGCGGCCCGGAGCGCATGCTCGTGCACCTGCGTGAGCTGATCCCCGACGAGGACCGGCTGCGATGCGAGTACTTCTCCGCCCCGGCCGTGGAGTACGAGCCCGGCGGGACGTTCGCCGTCCGGCTGGCGCGCAGCGGCGCCGAGCTCGAGGTGCCGCCGGAGCGATCGGTCCTCGACGTGATGCGCGAAGCGGGCGTCGACGTGCTCACCGACTGTGAGGAGGGCATCTGCGGCAGCTGCGAGACCCGCGTGCTCGAGGGCGAGGTCGAGCACCGCGACTTCGTTCTCACCACGCAGGAGCGGGCCGCCCACGACTGCATGATGGTCTGCGTTTCCCGGGCGGCGTGCCCGCTGCTGGTCCTCGACGCGTGACTGCTGGCGTCGTTGGGTGGTGTCGGGTGGTGGGACGTTGCCCGGGGATGTTCGCCGCGTTGGCCGGGGGTTCTCAGTTGGGTGTCCCCCTGCTGCCGATTGTCTGAGTCGCGAGGGTGCGCCTCAAGCGGACTGTTGGGCGCTTCGCGCCGGCGATGACCGCTTGACCCGCACCCTCGCGGTCTCGGTGCGGGCAGCTATCAGGGGGATGGGGGGAGTGCGGGCACGGCCCGCGCGGGGTGTGCACGGTTGTCTGGGGTTGGCGGGCGTTCGTCGTTGTGCGCCGTTGGTCGTGGCGTGATGGTGGCCCTATGCCGCCCGGTGACGCTCCCCTGGGGGGCGTCTGGTTGGTGATCGGGGCCGTCGCGGGAGCTGTGGTGTCCGGTGGGTGAGATTCCTCGGCGATTCGGGGGCCTTGCCCAGGACTGTGTTCGCCCTGCGAGGCATGCATGCCTGGTGGAGAGGGAGAACGCCTGGTGAGGTAGGCGATCGTTGATGATCATGGCTGTCCACAAGCCACCACCGGCACCAGCAGCCCCAACGGCACCGGTGGCGTCGAGGCGACGGCCGTCGATGGGCCGGTCCACGTCCGCGAACGACCGTGGCATCGGCTGCGGAGCCTGAGGTGTGCCCAGACTCGCCCCGTCCCCCTGATAGCTGCCAGTTCTGAGACCGTGCGGCCGTGGGTCAAGCGGTCGTCGCCGCGCGAAGCGCCAACAAGTCCGCTTGAGGCGCGGGTGCGCGGCTCAGAAAATGGGCAGCAGGGGGACGGCGAACGCGGCAGACCCAAGGAACGGCACGCCCAGCCGACCCGACCACGCCCAGCCGACGCGAGCACGCCCAGCCGACGCGAGCACGCCCAGCTGACGCGAGTACGCCGAGCTGACGCGAGTAGGCCCGGGCTGACGCGAGTAGGCCCGGGCTGACGCGGGCACGCCGAGCCGACGCGAGCACGCCGAGCTGACGCGAGTACGTCGAGCTGACGCGAGTACGCCGAGCTGACGCGAGGACGCCGGGCTGACGCGAGTAGGCCCGGGCCGACGCGAGCACGCCGAGCTGACGCGAGTACGTCGAGCTGACGCGAGTACGTCGAGCTGACGCGAGTAGGCCCGGGCTGACGCGAGTAGGCCCGGGCTGACGCGACCCAAGCCCTGATCCAGGCCCCGGGCCCCAACGCGGTGACGCCCTGCATTGAAGGAAGCTCCGAGGCAGCAGCACCGCCGGCTCCGACCCGCCCGTGCGTGACAGTTGGATACAATCAGGCTAGGATCGGATCCTAAGGTCGAGCAAGGGAGCCGCGCGTCATGCTCAAGCAGGAAGACAACGTCAAGATCACCCGCTCGGGCCCGGGGACGCCGCTGGGTGCGCTGCTCCGGTCCTACTGGCAGCCGGCCGGTCTGGTCTCGGAGATGCCGAGTGAGCGTCCGGTCAAGGCGATCCGCCTGCTCGGAGAGGACCTCGTGCTGTTCAAGAAGCGCGACGGCTGGGGGCTGATCAGCCGCTTCTGTGCTCACCGCGGAGTCGACCTGTCCTATGGGCGGCTCGAGAACGACGGCGTGCGGTGTCTGTACCACGGCTGGCTCTACGACAGCACGGGACGATGCGTCGAGCAGCCGGCCGAGCCCGAGCACAGCCAGTTCCTCGGCAAGATCCGCATCGCCAACTACCCGTGCGTGGAGAAGAACGGCATCATCTTCGCCTACCTCGGCGCCGGCGACCCGCCGCCGTTCCCGCACTTCGACTGCTTCGTCGCGCCCGAGGAGTACACCTTCGCCTTCAAGGGGCTGTGGGAGTGCAACTGGCTGCAGGGCCTGGAGGGCGGCATCGACCCGAGCCACGTGTCGTTCCTGCACCGCTTCATCCAGGAGGACCCGCGCGAGGTCTACGGGCAGCAGTTCAGCGAGGAGGTCGAGGGCACGGGGAAGAAGCTCTCGATGCTCGTCGGCGAGAACTACCGCCCGGACATCGAGGTCGAGAGCGCCGACCACGGCCTGCGGGTGTTCGCGCTGCGGCAGCTGACCGAGGACATCAAGCACATCCGGGTGACGAACCTGCTCTTCCCCAACGCGTTCGTCGTGCCGTTCGGCAACTCGAAGGTCTTCACGCAGTGGCACGTGCCGATCGACGACGAGAACCACTACTGGTACATGATCTGGTACGACTTCGCCGAGCAGACCGACAAGGACACCCTGCTCCAGCAGCGCCTCGAAGGGGTCAGCCTGCCCGACTACCGGCCGCTGCGGAACCGGAGCAACGACTGGGGCTTCGACGCGCGGGAGCAGAAGGAGCTCACCTACACCGGGATGGGCCTGGATATCAACGTCCACGACCAGTGGGCGGTCGAGAGCATGGGCCCCATTCAGGACCGTACGGTCGAGCGGCTCGGCGTCTCCGACCGCGCCGTCACGGCCAACCGGCGGCTGTTGCTGCGCGCCATCGACGCGTTCGCGGCGGGCGGCCAGACGCCGGCGCACCCGGTGAGCGACGAGGAAGCGGCGACGCTGACCGGGCCGCTCGCCATGGACACCATCGCCGCCAACGACGTGTGGCAGACGCGGTGGATCGAGCGCGAGCAGGAGCGGCGGCGCAGCTCGCCGTGGGCGGCCGGCACCGCACGGGCCGAGGTGCCCGCCGATGCGTGAGCGCAACGCCGACGAGCGTCCTGTCGCCGCGTCTGGAGGCGGCGTGTCCGCCCGGCCGATGCTGCTGCAGGACCGCGGCGGCTTCGTCGACCGGCACGACCTGTGGACCGAGGCGCAGTACGCGGCGGCCGGCCAGCTGCGCCGGGTCGTCGACGAGCTCGGCATCGAGATGGTGCGGTTCTCCTTCGCCGACCAGCACGGCGTCCTGCGCGGCAAGACGCTGGCCCGGGCGGCCGTGCCCTCGGCGTTGCGCTCCGGCGTCACCGCGCCCAGCTCGCTGCTGCTCAAGGACACGTCGGGACAGTCGGCCTTCCCGGTCTTCTCCGCCGACACGGGGGTGGGTGTGGACGGCTTCAGCGGCGCGGGCGACATCGTCCTCGTGCCGGACCCGACGACGTTCCGGGTCCTGCCGTGGGCCGGCCGGACCGCGATGGTCCTGTGCGACGTGCGGTTCCCCGACGGCTCGCCGGTCCCGTTCTGCACCCGCTCGATCCTGCGCAACGAGCTCGCGACGCTCGCCGCCCGCGGCCTCGGCATGACGGTCGGCGCCGAGCTGGAGTTCCACGTGTTCCGCGAGGCCGGCGTCGGCGTCGGGCCGGAGCAGGTGGGCGGCCCGGGCCGGCCGGGCGCCGCGGCACCCGCCCTGCCCACGACGCGCGGCGCGCAACTGCTGCACGACGAGGGCCTGGACGCGATGCAGCCGCTGGTCGACGCGCTCTACCGCGGGCTGACGTCGCTGGACCTGCCGTTGCGCTCGATCGAGCTGGAGTTCGGGCCGAGCCAGTTCGAGCTCACCATGGAGGCCGGTGACGCCGCCGAGGTCGCCGACGCGGTCGTGCTGTGCCGCACCGCGGTGCGGCGTATTGCCGCTGGACTTGGCTATCACGCGACGTTCATGTCCCGGCCGCAGGGGGCGGAGGGCGCGTCGACCGGCTGGCACCTGCACCAGTCGTTGCAGGACCTCGCGACCGGCGCCGGGGTGTTCGTCCCGGACACCGCGCGCGAGACCCTCTCCGCCGTCGGGTCCGGCTACCTCGCCGGACTGCTCGACCACGCGTTCGCGGCCGCGGCGTTCACCACGCCGACCGTCAACGGCTACAAGCGCTACCAGCCGTACTCGCTCGCGCCGGACCGGGTGGCGTGGGGCGTCGACAACAAGGGCGCCATGATCCGTGCCGTCGGAGGTCCGGGCGATCCTGCCACGCGGCTGGAGAACCGCTCCGGGGAGCCGGCCGCGAACCCGTACCTCTACATCGCGTCGCAGCTGGTCAGCGGGATGGACGGGGTCGACCGCGGCCTCGTGCCGCCGGCGCCGACCGCCCAGCCCTACGCCGCCGACGCCCGCGCGCTGCCGTCGAACCTCGGTGCCGCCGTCGACGCGCTGCGCGACGACGCCGCCTTCCGCGCGGCCTTCGGCGACGCCGTGGTGGAGTGGTACGCGACCATCAAGCGCGCCGAGTTCGACCGGTACCTGCGCCACGTCTCCGACTGGGAGCAGCGCGAGTACTTCGGGATCTTCTGACACCGGCCGACCGGAAGGATGCGCATGACCATCAGGACAGCCGTGGCCGCGCTGCCCGGCTACGAGCCGTTCCTCCGCGGGGACACCTGGGTCGACCTGGGCGATCGCGAGGTCCGCGCCGTCGTCGACCCGGCCACCGAGGAGGTGCTCACCACGGTCGCGCAGGCGTCCGACGCCGACGTCGACGCCGCGGTCGCTGCCGCGGTGGCCGCACACCAGGACCGGCGCTGGCGGGGCCTGGCGCCGCTGGAGCGCGCGCGGATCCTCAACCGGGTGGCCGACCTGATCGAGGACGACCTCGAGGAGCTCGCGATCCTCGAGACGCGCGACAACGGCAAGCCCATCGAGCGCTCACGCGCCGACACCGCCAGCGCCGCGCGCACGTTCCGGCACTTCGCCGGCGCCCCGTCGCGGCTGGGCGGCACCGTCGTCCCGATCGACGGCGGCGGCCACCACGTCTACACGGTCCTGGAGCCGGTCGGCGCCGTCGCCGTCATCCTGCCCTGGAACTTCCCGATCATGACCGCGGCGTTCAAGCTCGCCCCGGCGCTCGCCGCGGGCTGCACCGTCGTCGCCAAGCCGGCCGAGGACACGCCGCTCACGTTGCTGCGCCTCGCGCGGATCCTGCGGACGGCAGGGATCCCGGACGGCGTCGTCAGCGTGCTCACCGGCGACGGCCGGGTCGGTGCCGCGCTCACCCGCCACCCCGGCATCGCCAAGGTCTCGTTCACCGGCTCGACCGAGGTGGGCCGCTCCGTCATGCACGCCGCCGCCGACGGCTTCAAGCGACTGACCCTCGAACTGGGCGGCAAGAGCCCGAACATCGTCTTCGCCGACGCCGACCTCGACGCCGCCGTCGTCACCGCGATGCGGGCCTCGTTCGGCCACTCCGGGCAGATGTGCACGGCCGGAAGCCGGCTGCTCGTGCAGCGCTCGATCGCCGACGAGATGACGGAGCGGCTGACGGCGGCCGTCGCTGCGGTGCCGGTGGGCGACGGCCTCGCCGGCGGCGTCACCGTCGGCCCGCTGGTGTCGGAGGAGCAGCGCGAACGGGTGCTCGGCTACATCCGCAAGGGCGTCGACGAGGGCGCGACGCTGGTCGCCGGCGGCGGGACCCGCGGCCCGGGCTACTACGTCGAGCCCACCCTGTTCACCGGCGTGACGAACGACATGACGATCGCGCGCGAGGAGATCTTCGGCCCCGTCGTCGGCGTCATCGCGTTCGACGACGAGGACGACGCGGTCCGCATCGCGAACGACACCGCGTACGGCCTGGCAGCCGGAGTCTGGACGCGCGATCTGTCCCGGGCGCACCGCATGGCGGCCGCCCTCCGCGCCGGCACCGTGTGGGTCAACACCTACAACGTGTTCGACCCGGCGCTCTCGTTCGGCGGCGTCGGCGAGTCCGGGCTGGGCCGCGACCTCGGCGACGAGGGACTACGCGGCTTCTGCGAACCCAAGAGCGTCGTGATCGCGATCTAGCGGAGAGGACGGACATGGTCGACACGGTCCAGAGCGTCACCGGCCCGCTGCTGCCCGGGCAGCTCGGTGTCACCCTGCCGCACGAGCACGTGTTCATCAACATGACGAGGACGACGCCGCAGGACGGCTACCTCAACGTGTGGTCGGAGATGGAGGACGAGCTGGGGCTGTTCACCGCGGCGGGCGGCTCGACGCTGATCGACATGACGAACGGCGAGCTCAGCGACTACGCCGCGCCCGTCGGCTGGAGCGACGACCTGCGCGTCATGCAGCAGAACCCCGACACCGGGTCGCGGTCGGTCGCGAACGTGCTGGCGACGAAGGCGATGGCCGAGGCGACGGGCGTGCAGGTCATCCTCGGCACCGGCCACTACTACGACACCTACCTCGACAAGCGCTGGTTCGACCGCAACTCCACGAACAAGATCGCCGAGTACCTCGTCGCCGACCTGCTCGACGAGATCCCCGGCACCGGCGTGCGTGCGGGCATCATCGGTGAGATCGCCTCGGACCTGTCGCACATCACCGCCGTCGAGGAGCGCTCATTCCGGGCAGCCGCGCGCGCCAGCCGCGAGACCGGCATCATGGTCAGCACCCACGCGGCGTCGTTCCCGACCGGGCTGGCACAGCTGGAGATCATGGTCGAGGAGGGCGTCGACCCCGCCCGCGTCGTCATCGGGCACTCCGACACTGTGAAGAGCGTCGACTACTCGCTGGAGCTGCTCCGGCGCGGAGCGTTCGTCCAGTTCGACTGCCTCATGACCTGCCGCATCGGCGGCGCCCTGATCCGCCACCAGATCGACCGCCGGCTGTCCTACCTCAAGACGATGATCGAGAAGGGCTACCAGAACCAGATCCTGCTCTCCCAAGACGTCTGCCAGCGCTCGCACCTCCGGGCACTGGGCGGTCCCGGCTACACGTTCCTGTTCGAGGAGTTCCGGACCCTCGCGGCGGAGGCCGGCATCGAGCCCGAGGTGCTCGACGACATCCACACGGTCAACCCGCGCCGCGCGATCTTCGGGGAGTAGCGCCGATGCCCATCCACACCGTGCTCGGCCCCATCGCGCCGGACCAGCTCGGGCCGACGTCGATGCACGAGCACCTGCTGAGCGATCTGCGCCTCTGGGCCAAGCCGCCGGGGGAGCCGCCGCCCGACGGTGTGCCGATGGGCCCGGAGCTGGCCGCCTACCTGCGCTGGAACGCGCTGTCGCTGCCGGAGAATCTGGTGCTCGACGACCCGGACGTCGCCGCCGCCGAGCTCGCCCACGTGCGCACGGCCGGCGGGTCTGCCGTGGTGGAGCTGACGCTGCCGGGCATGGGCCGGCGCATCGAGGAGCTGCCGGGGATCTCCCGCCGGGCCGGTGTGCACGTCTGCGTCGGCGGCGGCTACTACGTCGAGCCGACGATGCCCGGCCACGTGCGTCATGCGGACGTCGACGAGCTCACCGAGACCCTGGTGGGGCAGCTGACCGACGGCATGGGCGCGAGCGGTGTCAGACCGGCCCTGCTCGGTGAGATCGGCACCAGCTGGCCGGTCACCGCCGCGGAGTGGCGGGTCCTGCGGGCCGCGGGCCGGGCCGGCGCGCGGACCGGCGCCGCGGTCTACGTCCACCTGTCCTTCCGCGGCTCCGGCGGCTCCGACGTGCTCGCCGCGCTGCTGGAGGAGGGGATGCCGGCCGACCGCGTCGTCGTCGGCCACCTCGACGAGCGCTGGGACCGCGGCTACCACCGCGAGATCGCCCAGGCCGGCGCGGTCCTCGGCTACGACACCTTCGGCTCGGACTTCTACTACGGCTCACCGGCGCTGCGGAACCCGACCGACGCCGAGCGGCTGGAGATGGTCGAGTGGCTGCTGAGCGAGGGCTTCGGCGGACAGCTGATCATCGGCGCCGACGTCTGGACGCAGGCCAACCTCCGCCGCAACGGCGGCAACGGTTACGACCATCTCTTCCGCCGCATCGGACCGGCCATCGCCGAGCTGGCCGGTGACGACGGCGCCGTCGCCGACACCATCCTCGTCCACACGCCCCGACGACTCCTGGACCGCCCATGACCTCCGAAACACCGAACCCCGACCCCGGCCGCGCCCACATCGTCGGACGCCCGGCTCTCATCGTCGTCGACATCCAGGGCGGGTCCGGACAGTCCGCACCGGGCGAGGGCGGCATCCCCGTCATGGGCGGGCGTGAACAGCGCGCGCCCCGAGTGCGCCGGCTCATCGACCTCGCCCGTTCCGCGGGCGTCCCGGTCGTCTTCATCCAGGAGGTGCACAAGCCGTCGATGGTCGACATCGGCCGCGAGCTCGATGGCGCCGAGGGCCCGCACTGCATCGAGGGCGACGACGGCACCGAGCTTGCCTCGTGGCTCGACCCGCGGCCGGAGGAGTTCGTGATCCGCAAGCGCCGCTACTCCGCGTTCTTCGGCACCGAGCTGGAGATCGTGCTGAAGGCCCACCGCGCCGAGACGCTCCTGCTCGTCGGCGGCCTCACCGACGTCTGCATCCACTACACCGCGGTCGACGCCCATCAGCACGACTACCGGGTGCGGGTGATCACCGACTGCGTCGGCGGCTCCAGCGAGCGGGCCCACGGCTACGCGCTGGAAGCGATCGAGTACCTGCAGCGCGACGCGCTGGTGCTGTCCGACGACGTCGCCGCCTGGCTGACCGAACGCGCGGAGGCCTGAGTCATGACGGCACTGCCGGAGGAAGCCGAGTACGTCGTCGTCGGTGGCGGTACCGCGGGCAACGTGGTCGCGGCCCGGCTGGCCGAGGTGGGTCTCGACGTGCTCGTCCTGGAGGCGGGGCCCGACTTCGGGCCCGAGGGGAGCGCGGCGTGGCCCGCCGACATCCTCGACGCGACACGGCTCGCCCGCTCGCACGACTGGGGCTACGACTCCGGCGACACCTACCCGTGGACCGTCGGCTTCGAGCGGGCCCGGGCGATCGGCGGCTGCTCGGACTTCAACGGCTGCACGCAGACGTGGGGGCACCGCCGCGACTACGACGCATGGGCCGAGGCCGGCCTGACCGGCTGGTCGACCGACGACCTGCTGCCGCTGTTCCACGAGGGCACCCGGCGCATGCGCGTGCACACCTACGCCGCCGCCGACCTCACGCCCTGGCAGCGCGCCTGGTACGACGCCGCGCCCGCCGCAGGCATGCCGTGCCTCGACGATTTCAACGCCGTCGACGAGGCCGCCGGGTTCGCGCCGGAGTCGGTGAACATCCAGGACGGCGTGCGCGTCAACACCGCCTTCGCCTACCTGGACCCCGTGCGGGCGCTGCCGAACCTGCGCGTCGTGGGCGGCGCGCTCGTCGACCGCGTGACCGTCGCGAACGGTCGGGCGAACGGCGTCGTGGTCCGGCACGAGGGCGTCACGTCGACGGTGCGGGCCGCCACGGTCGTGCTCGCCGGGGGCGCGTACAACTCGCCGACCGTCCTGCTGCGCTCCGGCATCGGCCCGTACGCCCAGCTCGCGGCGCTGGACATCCCGCTGGTCCAGCAGTTGCCCGGCGTCGGCGAGAACCTGCACGACCAGCCGTTCCTGCTGATGAGCTGGTCGGGCTCGGACGAGATGACCGCCGCGATGGAGCGGGCCCGGGCGGCCGGCTGGTGCCCCGACGAACAGGCGATGGGCAAGGTGGCCTCCAGCTTCGACGCCGAGGCGTTCGACCTGCACTTCCTGCCGTACAGCCCGACCCACCTGGTCGAGCGCAAGCGGTGGAGCGTCGGAGTCTCGGCGCTGCAGCCCCGGTCGCGGGGGTTCGTGCGCCTGCGCAGCGCGGACCCGGAGGCCAAGCCGGTCATCGACCACCGGTTCCTCGCCGACCCCGAGGGGATCGACGTCGCCGTCCTCGCCGAGGGCGCCGCCATCCTGCGTGAGTTGGCGGCTCACCCACGGCTGGCCCCGCTCGCCGGCACCGAGATCCACCCCGGGCCGGACACGTTCGACCGCGACGCGCTGGTCGCCCACCTGTACCGCCACCCGGACAACTACTGGCACCCCGTCGGCACCTGCCGCATGGGCACCGGCGACGACGCACTGGCCGTCGTGGACGAGCGAGCGCGGGTGCACGGCATCGACGGGTTGCGCGTCGCGGACTGCTCGATCATGCCGAGGATCCCGCGCGCGACGACGGCGATGCCCGCGGTGGTGATGGGCGAGAAGGTCGCCCGGCTGCTGCTCGAGGAGCGCTGAGGCCCCGATGGCGCTGTCGATCCAGGACGCGGAGATCCTGCGCACCCGGGTGCGGCCGCTCGTCACGGAAGACCTCATGCGGCGTGCCCGGGCCCGGCCGGCGCCGCCCTACGACCCCGACATCGCCGAGGTGCTCGACTTCGTGCGGCGCAACCCCGACCCCGACCTGCCCCGGTACGCGATCCTGCGGCTCCCGGACGGGTACGCCGTCGCCGTCCGCGCTGCGACGCCGGGGCAGCCACCGGAGCCGCTCGACGCGCGTCGCCACCCGGACCGCGGCGCGGCCGAGCACGCCGTCCTCGAGCAGCGCCTCCGGGACTACGGAATCGACTGGTGAGGTCACGGGCCGGGCTCGGGTCGGCTGGGCGTGCCCGGGTCGGCTCGGCGTACTCGCGTCGGCTCGGCGTGGTCGCGTCGGCTCGGCGTGGTCGCGTCGGCTGGGCGTGGTCGGGTCCGCTCGGTGTGCTCGGGTCGGCTCGGCGTGCTCGGGTCGGCTGGGCGTGCCGTTCCTTGGGTCTGCCGCGTTCGCCGTCCCCCTGCTGCCCATTTTCTTGGCCGCGGGTGCGCGCCTCAAGCGGACTTGATGGCGCTTCGCGCGGCGACGACCGCTTGACCCGCGCACCCGCGGCCAAGAACGTGGCAGCTATCAGGGGGACGGGGCGAGTCTGGGCACACCTCAGGCTCCGCAGCCGACATCACGGTCGTTCGCGGACGTGGACCGGCCCATCGGCGGCCGTCGCCTCGACACCACCGGTGCCGTTGGGGCTGCTGGTACCGGTGGTGGCTTGTGGACAGCCATGATCATCAACGATCGCTTACTTCACCAGGCGTTCTCCCCCTCCACCAGGCATGCATGCCTCGCAGAGCGAACACACTCCTAGGCAAGGCCCCCAGATCGCCGAGGAATCTCACCCACCGGACACCACACCTACCGCGACGGCCCCGATCACCAACCAGACGCCCCCAGGGGAGCGTCGCAGGCGGCATAGGGCCACCGTCACGCCACGATCAACGGCGCAAGACGGCGAACGCCCGCCAGCCCCAGGCAACCGTGCACCCGCGGGCGGTGCCCGCACTCCCCCCGTCCCCCTGATAGCTGCCCGCACTGAGACCGCGAGGGCGCGGGTCAAGTCCAAGGCCCCCAACACCAGCGAACAGCACCCAGCAGAGGCCGCGGACTTGAGGCGCACCCTCGCGGCTCAGACAATCGGCAGCAGGGGGACGGCCAACTGTCGCAAACCCCGGGCCAACGCGGCGAACCTCCCCGCACAACGCCACCGGCACCAACGCCCGCGACACCCCGACCGTCATCCACCGTGCTGGCGCGGCTCGGCCCTCAAGCGAGTTGTGGATCCAATCTGGAGATAATAGGATCCGAGACGACGATGCGGCGCCCACATCTCGGAGGAAGGCTCGACCATGACGCCACCCACCTGGCCGGTCCCGAACCCGACGCTGCTCGGCACGCGGCACTCCGCGTCGTCGGGACACTATCTGGCGTCGTCGGCGGCGTTCGCGATCCTCGAGGCGGGCGGCAACGCGGTCGACGCCGGGTGCTGCGCGGGCATGGCGCTGGCCGTGCTGCACGCCGACGAGGTGAACTTCGCCGGCGTCGCGCCCATCATGATCCGCCTCGCCGACGGCACCACCGTGAGCCTCGACGGACTGGGCGTCTGGCCGCGGCGGCTGCCGGCCGACCTCTTCATGACCGAGCACGGCGCGACCATTCCCACCGGCATTCTGCGCACCGTCGTCCCGGCCGCTCCCGACGCCTGGATCACGGCGCTGCGCGACCACGGGACGATGACGTTCGCGCAGGTCGCCGACTCCGCGCTCAGGCTGGCGAGGGACGGGTTCGCGGTGTTCCCGCTGCTGGCCGACGGCATCGCGAAGCGGCAGGCGGGCTACCGGCGATGGGCCGCCAACGAGGCGATCTACCTGCCCGGTGGCCGGCCGCCGCGGGTCGGGGAGCGCTTCGTCCAGACCGACCTCGCCCGCACGATCCAGACCATGATCGACGCCGAGGGGCGGGCCGGCGGCGACCGGGCGGCCGGCCTCGAGGCCGCTCGCGCGGCGTTCTACGAGGGCGAGATCGCCGACCTCATCGTGGCCTACCACGAGGCCAACGGCGGGTACCTGCGCCGTGACGACCTCGCGGAGTTCCGGTCGCGGTACGAGCCGGTCGTCGAGACCCGCTGGCGCGACTTCACGCTGCTGACCTGCGGGGCGTGGTGCCAGGGGCCGATCCTCGCGGAGGCGCTGCTGATTCTGGAGCGGCACGGCCTGGACGGGCTGGCGCACAACGGCGCCGAGTACGTCCACACGGTCATCGAGGCACTCAAGGGCGTCTTCGCCGACCGCGAGCACCACTTCGGCGACCCCGCCTTCGTCGACGTCCCGCTGGATCGGCTGCTCGGCGAGGAGCACATCGCCGCACGGGCGGCCGCCATCGACGCCGAGCGCGCCTACGAGGGCCTGCCACCGGCGCTGTTCGGCGAGTCGCAGGCGCTGCCCGAGGCGATCAGCGCGGAGGAGGTGCGGCACATCGGCGAGGGCGGGACGAGCTACGTCTGCGTGGTCGACCGGTGGGGCAACGCGTTCTCGGCCACGCCGTCCGACGGCGCGTCGACCGCGCCGGTCGTCCCCGGCACCGGGTTCGTGCCGTCGTTGCGTGGCCTGCAGTCGCGCCCGGACCCCGCGCATCCGTCCGGGGTCGCTCCGGGCAAACGGCCACGGCTGACCCCCAACCCGGCCATCGCGGTGCGCGACGACGGCAGCGTGCTGCCGTTCGGCTGCCCGGGCGGCGACATGCAGGTGCAGGCGATGCTCCAGGTCTTCCTCAACGCCTTCCACTTCGGCATGGAGCTGCAGGAGGCGGTGAACGCGCCGCGCTTCTCGACCTGGAGCTTCCCGAACTCGTTCGCGCCGTTCGACTACCTGGCGGCGCACGTCTTCCTGGAGGACCGCTTCGATCCCGCGGTCGACGCCGAGCTGCGACGGCGGGGGCACGACGTGCGCCGCTGGCCCGCCTTCACCCGCGACGCCGCGGCAGTGGAGGCCATCTACCGCAACGCCCGGACCGGTTTCCTCGAGTCCGCCGCCGACCCGCGCCAGCCGGCCCAGGCGGTGGTCGCATGACCCGGATCCACGTCGCGCCGGTGCTCACGATGGACCCGAACCGCCCGCGCGCCGAGGCGATGGCCGTGGCGGGCGACCGCGTCGTCGCGGTCGGGACGGCCGCCGAGGTGCGCGCGGCCGTACCCGCGGGCACGCCGGAGGAGACGCACGACGGCGTCATCCTGCCCGGCCTCATCGACGCCCACCTGCACATGCAGCGGGGCGGTCTCAAGGCCCTGACCTACCTGCCCGACGGTGCCGGTCTCGACGAGTTCATCGAGACCATGGACCGGACCTTCCACGACGAGGGGTGGCCCCGCGCGCAGCCGCCCACGCTCGACGAGCGGGTCGAGGCCGTTGGTGTCGCCCAGAGCCTGTTCCATCAGCTGGGTGTCACCGGCATCGTCGACCCGGCGACGACCGTCGACGAGATGCGCGGCTACCAGGAGACCCACCGGCGCGGCGAGCTGACGATGCGCACCGTCGCGATGCCCTACCTCGAGCTCGGTTCCACGGCGACGCCCGACGTCGACGCCGTCATCGCGCACCTGGAGGGCACCGGCGTGTCCACCGGCTTCGGCGACGACGAGCTGCGCATCGGCCCGATCAAGGTCTATGCCGACGGCGAGGCGCTGAAGGGCCAGGCGCTGTTGGAGCGGCCGTGGGACGAGAGCGGCTACCTGGGACTGCAGCGGATCTCCGAC
The DNA here is from genome assembly GCF_003427025.1 of Jiangella endophytica. Taxonomy (GTDB): domain Bacteria; phylum Actinomycetota; class Actinomycetes; order Jiangellales; family Jiangellaceae; genus Jiangella; species Jiangella endophytica. The sequence goes on along the minus strand of NZ_QVAI01000013.1, from coordinate 41,460 downwards.
GAGGACTTCGCGCGGCTCGTGCGCTTCTGCGCGGAGCACGGCTGGGGCGTGGGCACGCACGCGGTCGGCGGCGCGGCCATCGCCCTGGTCGCGCGCGAGTACGCGGCCGCGGGCGACGCGGTCGCGCAGCGACGGTTCCAGATCATCCACGGGTACCTCGAACCGGCACCGGAGACGATCGCGATCGCCGCGCGCGCCGGTGCCATCGCCTCGTTGCAGCCGTCGATCATCTGGCACAACGGCGCAGGGCTGCGCGCCGCGCTGGGGGAGCGGGCCGAGCACGCCAACCCGGTGCGGAGCTGGCTCGACGCCGGCGCCGTCGTGGCGTTCGGCTCGGACGGGCCGTTCTTCGCCTTCGATCCGCGCCACCTCATGTGGCAGGCCGTCACCCGGCGGGTCCGTGGCGAGGACCGGCCGCTGAGCCTGGACGAGGCGATCACCGTCGAGGAGGCGCTGGCCGCCTACACGACGGGCGCGGCCTACGCGGCCTTCGCCGAGTCGACCCGCGGGCTGCTGCGGGCCGGGCGCCTCGCGGACTGGGCGCTGTGGTCCGACGATCCGACGACGGTCGCGACGGACGAGCTGCGCGCCCTGCGGGTGCTGCGGACCGACGTCGGCGGGCGCACCGTCCATGACGTGACGGCTCGATGATCGAGACCGTCCTCGGCCCGGTCGAGGCGTCGAGCCTCGGCCGCGTCGCGACGAACGAGCACGTCTTCACCGACGCACGCGGCCTGGTGCGCCTGACCCGCGAGGGCGGCACCCTCGACGGCCCGCTGCGCCCGGAGATCCTGGGCGACCTGCGGTGGAGCTACCTGTCGCTGCCGGACAACCTCACCCTCGACTCGGCGCGGACCGCGGTCGCCGAGCTGAGCGACGCCGTGGCGGCGGGACTCGGCACGATCGTGGAGGCGACGTCATGGGGGATGGGCCCGCGCCACGCCGACCTCCCGGCGGTCTCGCGTGCCACGGGGGTCCACATCGTCGCCGCCTATGGCAGCTACATCGACAAGACGCTGCCGCGCTGGTGGGCCGTGCAGACCGAGGCCGAGATGGAGCGCGCGTTCACGACGGCGCTCACCAGCGCCGTCCCGGGCACGGACTTCCGTGCGGGCCTGCTGGGGCTGCTCGGCACGAGCGACCGGATCACGCCCGCCGAGGGCCGTGCCCTGCGCGCCGCAGCCCGGGCGGCCGCCGCGGCGAACGCGGCCGTGAGCATCAGGCTCGACGCCCGGGCGCGTCGCGGCCCGGAGGTCGCGGAGCTCCTGGCGGCCGAAGGGCTGGACCCGTCGCGCGTGCTGTTCTGCAACGCCGACAAGGTGCTCGACGGCGGGTACGTACGCGAGCTCGCCGACACCGGCGCGGTCGTCGAGTTCGCCTTCGGCAGCGAGCACTACTTCGCCGACGGCGCGCGCGACGCCACCGACGGCGAGCGCATCGACGCCCTCTGCGGGCTGCTCGGCGACCGTCCCGCCGCCGCGGTCACGCTGACCTGCTCGGTGTGGACCAAGGGACAGCTCACCCGCTACGGCGGCATGGGTTACGCGCACGTCGTGCGCCGGGTCGTTCCCGCCCTCGCCCGCCTGGGCGTCGCGCCGGAACGGATCGACGACATGCTCATCGCGCGTCCCGCCGCGCTGCTGGACCGGACGAACGGAGTCGCATGACGACCGACAGCCCGCTGCACTGGTGGAGCGCCACGGACCTCGCCCGCGGCATCCGCGCCCGCGAGATCTCGGCCGAGGAGGTCATGCGCGCGCACCTGGAGCGCATCGCCGAGACCAACGACGCGATCGGGGCGATCGTCACGATGGTCCCGGAGGCCGACGCGCTTGCGGCGGCGCGGGCCGCCGACCGTGCCGTCGCCCGCGGCGACGAGGTCGGCGTCCTGCACGGCCTCCCGACCGCGGTGAAGGACCTCATGGACGTCGCCGGCCTGCCGACGACGCACGGTTCGGCCGCCCATGCCGACGCGCCGCCCGCGACCCGGGACGCCCTGATGGTGCGCCGCCTGCGCGACGCGGGCGCGATCATCGTCGGCAAGACGAACACGCCGGAGCACGGGCTGGGGACGCTGACGTTCAACCCGCTGCACGGCGTCTGCCGCAACCCGTACGACCCGTCCCGTCACGCGGGCGGATCGAGCGGAGGCGCCGCCGCGGCGCTGGCGGCCGGCATGCTGCCCATCGCCGACGGCTCCGACAGCGGCGGCAGCCTGCGCTACCCGGCGGCGTTCTGCAACGTCGTCGGCGTCCGCCCGACCCCCGGCCGCGTCGCGAGCGGCCGGCCGGACAACGGCTGGACGGCGCACGGTGTGCTCGGCCCCATGGCGCGATCCAGCCTGGACGCAGCGCTCGGTCTCGCGGCGATGAGCGGCGCCGACCGGTACGCGCCGATCTCCATCCCCGAGGATCCCGCACGCTTCCTGGAGGTCGCCCCGGCGGCGCCGCCGAGCGTGCGGATCGGGTGGAGCGCGACGGCGGACGGAGTGCCGATCAGCGCGGAGATCGCCGCGGCGCACGCCGCTGCCAAAGACACGCTGGACGCCGCCGGGTTCCCGATCGTCGATCTCGAGCCGGAACTGGCCGACGCCGAGGAGGCGTGGGAGACGATCGAGATGTTCGGCTTCTTCGCCTTCGGCCGTGACGACGCCGCGAAGCGGCCGGACCTGCTCCGCCCCGACCTGCTGCGCAACATCCGGCAGGGGGAGCGGCTCACGGCGGCCCAGCTGGCCGACGCGCTGCGCGTGCGGACCGAGATCTTCCGGCGCACCGAGCGACTCTTCGACGACGTCGACGTGCTGATCGCCCCCGCGACCCCGGTGGTGGCCCCGCCCGCCGAGGTGGAGTGGGTCGACCGCGTCGGCGACGTCGTGTACGACCGGTACTTCCGCTGGCAGATGCTGGCGAACCGGTTCACCGTCACCGCCCACCCCGTCGTCGTCACGCCCGGTGGCTTCAGCGACGGACGACCCGTCGGGCTCCAGGTGGTCGGCCGCCACCGCGGCGAGTTCGACCTGCTGTGCGCCACTGCGGGCATCGAGGCGGCACTCGGCCACATCCGCCGTCGCCCCGGGCTCTGACAGCGATCCGCAGCGCCGCGGACCTCACCACCTCAGCAAGAGGAGCGTGCTGACATGACCTCCCACGTTCACGGCCGGCGGCTCGCCGCCTCCGGCTTCGCATTGATCGCGGCCGGCGCCCTCGTCGCGGGCTGCACCGGTTCGTCCGACGACGTCACGTCCGACGGCGGCATCGGCGGCTCGGTCATCTGGGCCGACTTCGGCGGCCCGACGAACGAGAGCCGGCAGGTCGCGTACTTCGACGGCTTCGCCGAGGAGCACGGCGTCGAGGTGACCTCCGTTCCGATCGAGGACGCCGTCTCCTACCCGATGCTCGAGGGCGAGGACGGCGACTACGACGTCTTCCAGGTCAGCGCGGCCGAGCCGCTGAACTATGCCGGCGGCGCACGGGAGCTGCCGGAGGCGGCGCGGTCGGACCTGCTGCCGGACGAGCTGAGCCCTTACCTGATGGGCGGCTTCTACCTCGGCATGGCGCAGGGCTGGCTCACCGAGACCTTCCCCGACGGCGGTCCGCAGGACTGGGCCGACTTCTTCGACACGCAGAAGTACCCGGGCAAACGCGCGTGGCCGGGCCAGCCGCCCTTCTACGACTCCTCTTACGAGATCGCGCTGCTCGCCGACGGTGTCGCGCCCGAGGACCTCTACCCGCTCGACCTCGAGCGGGCCATCGCGAAGCTCGACACGATCCGCGACGACCTGGTCTTCTACCAGTCCTACGCCGAGGTGCAGCAGCTGCTGGCCAGCGGCAGCACGGCGATCGCCGTGACGGTGACCGGCCAGTTCACCGCCCTGAGCAACGCCGGGCAGGACGTCACCGTGCAGTGGAACCAGGCGTTCACGACTCCGCAGGGCTTCGTCGTCCCGGCGGAGTCGAGCAACCCCGACGCCGTCCTCGCGCTCGCGGAGTGGATGAACGACCCGGAGCATCAGGCGGTGTTCGTCGAGCGCACCGGCTACGGACCGGTGAACTCCGAGGTGTTCGACCACCTCGACCCGGAGTTCGCCGCGACGCTCGCCAACTCGCCCGAGCACGAGGACGTCGTGATTCCGTGGAACGAGCAGTGGCGCGCCGACAACAAGCAGGCGATGCTCGACGCCTACACGGAATGGCTGGCCGGCTGATGATCATCGACGCCTACAACACGACCCAGGACGTGCGTGGCCGCTCGGACTACCTCACGGGGTCCCGGCCGGGCGAGGAGCCGCCTCCGTACGTGCCCTTCGACCCGCAGCGGATCCTGACCAGCATGGACGCCGCTGGTGTCGACATGGCCATGGTGTGCTCGCTCTCGCAGCGCATCGAGAACGACTTCATCATCGCGATGCAGGACTCCCGTCCCGACCGGTTCATCGGCTTCGGCCAGGTCATGCCGCAGGCCGACGGCGCGCTCGACGAGATCCGCCGCCTGGCGGAGGCCGGCATCCGCGGTCTCAAGCTGCATCCGAGCCTGCACGGCTACCACGTGGCCGACCACGGTCTGCTCGACCCGGTCTTCCGGGCGTGCGCGACGCACGGGATGGTCGTGCTGATCAACGCCCTGGACGACGCGTTCTGCGCGCCGTTCGCCATCGAGGAGGTCGCCAAGGACCACCCGGACGTGCCCACGATCATCGCCCACATGGGCGCGGTCTGGAACGTGCCGGAGGCGATCATCGTCGCCGAGCGCCGGCCGCACATCTACCTCGAGACGTCGGCCACCCTCATGGCCGACGTCAAGCGCGCCTACGCGCGGCTCGGCGCCGAGCGGATCCTCATGGGCACCGAGTGGCCGGGGTCGGACTTCGACATCGAGCGGCTGAAGATCGCGAAGGCGATCCCCGACGTGGCCGATCGGGCCCGCGTCGAGGGCGGCAACATCGCCGCGCTGCTCGGCATCGACGCCTAGATGGGTGAGTCCGACACGTACCGGCAGGCCACGCGGGCCAGGGTCATGGCGCCGTTGTTGCTGCTCCGGCGGTACGAACAGCGCCATGATCATGGTTCTCATCCAGGAGACCGCCGATGAGCAGGCCGCCGCTGACCCGCCCGCCGGAGATGGACGACGCCGACGCCGCGGCGATGGACGCGGCCATGGAGCTGCTCGACCGCGTCCACGCGTCCGGCCGGCACGAGGTCGTCGCCGCGATGCGGCTGGCCGACGGGTCGGTGCAGCTCGGCGTGCACGTCGACGGGTCCGCGCGGCGCAGCGCCGTCTGCGCGGAGGGCGTGGCCGCCGGCAACGTCGTCGCGCACGCCGCGACGACCGGCGCCGCCGCGACCGTGGTGAGCTGCGTGAGCGTGCTGCGCCGCCCGGCCGGGACGACGCACGTCATCGAGCCGTGCGGCGTCTGCGCCGAACTGCTCAGCGACTACTGGCCGCAGGCGCGGGTCTGGGTGACGCGCGGCGACGAGACGATCGCCGTCACCGCGGCCGATCTGCTGCCCGCGAAGCGCCCGCGGACCTGGTGACGTCCGCGGGCTGTGCAGGTGTAACACATCCGTGACCCAATTGGATCCACGGCTCGCTATAGTGGATCCACATTCTTGCGGAGAAAGGGTTCGACATGGCGCTCACACGCAGGGACCTACGCCGAGCGGGCACCGGGCTCGGTGCCGCGGTGGCCAGCATCGCCCTGCTCGCGGGCTGCGGCGATGACGCGGACGAGCCGCAGACCAGCAGTGGCGGCGACGCCGCCGAGCTGAGCGGCGAGATCATCTGGTCCGACTTCGGCGGGCCCACCAACGAGGCCCGCCAGGAGATCTACTTCGCGCCGTTCGCCGACGACACCGGGGTGGAGGTCACCTCCGTCGTGGTCAACGACGCCATGCAGGAGTCGATGATGTCCGGCGAGCCCGGCGACTACGACGCGACGCACGTCGGTCTCGACCTGGTCTACGCCAACATGGACAACGTCATCCAGATCCCGGCGGAGTTCCAGGACGAGGCGCTGCCGGATGACATCCGTGCCTACGCCTTCGGCACGTTCTTCGTCGGTCACGCACAGGGGTACCTCACCAGCACGTTCCCCGACGGCGGCCCGCAGACGTGGGCCGACTTCTGGGACGTCGGGACCTACCCGGGCAAGCGGGCCTGGCCGGGCACGCCGGGCAGCTACGACAGCTCGTGCGAGATCGCGCTGCTCGCCGACGGCGTCGCGCCCGAGGAGCTGTACCCGCTGGACTTCGACCGCTGCTCGGCGAAGCTCGACGAGCTGCGGCCGGAGATGGTGTTCTACACGTCCTACCCGGAGATCCAGCAGCTGCTCGTCTCCGGCACGGCCGCGATCGCCGTCGGCCCGAGCGGCCAGTTCGCGGCGCTGCGCAACGCCGGCGAGGACGTCACGGTCTCCTGGAACCAGGCGGTCGTGGCGCCGAACGTGATCGCGATCCCGAAGGAGGCGCCGAACCCCGACAACATCCTGGCGCTCACCGAGGTCTTCCACGACCCGGAGCTGCAGGCGGAGTTCGCCGCGCGCACCAACTACGGCCCCGGCAACCCGGAGGCGTACGAGTTCATCCCCGAGGACGTCCAGGACAACCTCGTCAACGCCCCGAGCCACACCGAGGTGGTCTACCAGGACTCGAAGGCCCGCTCCGAGGTGACCGAGGACCTGCTCAACTGGTACACGACGTGGCTGGCCGGTTGACCCCGCCCGCCGCACCGGCCGCGGACGATCACCGGGTGATCGTCCGCGGCCGGATCCGCACGATGGACGACGCGCGGCCGCTGGCCGAGGCGATGCTGGTGCACGGCGACCGCGTCGTCGCGACCGGAGACCTGGCGGCGGTGCGTGAGCTCGACCCGTCGGCCCGGGTCGACGAGGCTCGCGGCGTCGTCGTGCCCGGCTTCGTCGACGCCCACCTGCACACGCTCGTCGTCGGCCTGGAGCGGCGGCGGCTGACGATCTCCGACGCCGGGTCGGTACGTGAGGTCGTCGAGCGCGTCCGGGACTGGCTGGCCGATCGGCCCGGGCTCGACTGGGCCGTCGTCGGCGCCCACTTCCACGCCGAGGACCTCGCCGAGGGCCGGCTCCCGAACCGGGACGACCTCGACCCGGTCTCGGGCTCGACCGCGCTGTACCTCGACCGCCGCACGCACGACGCCATCGTCAACACGGCGGCGCTGAAGCGATGCGGGATCGATCGGTCGACGCCGGACCCGCCCGGTGGCACCATCGAGCGCGACGCCCGCGGCGAGCCGACCGGCGTGCTGGTCGAGCGCCCCGCGGCCGACCTCGTCTTCTCGCACGTGCCGCCGGTGGACCGCGACGAGCTGCACGCGGCGCTCGCCGAGGCGCAGACCTACCTGCACGGACTGGGCATCGTCGGCGGCGCCGAGCCGGGGCTGAGCCCGGCCGAGCTGGCCGTCTACCAGGAGGCCTGGGCCCGCGGCACCCTCACCCTGCGCACGCTCGCGATGCCGCTCGTCGACACCGCGCCGGCGCCGGAGGAGTTCCTGGCCGGACTGGGCACGGTCACCGGTTTCGGTGACGAGCGGCTGCGGATCGGGCCGCTCAAGGTGTACTTCGACGGCACCGGCGGGTTCGGCACGGCGCTGCTGAGCCGTGAGTGGCCCGGGAAGCCCGGCTACCACGGCACACAGGTCTGCTCCACCGAGACGTTCCAGGCGCTCGTCGACCACTGTGCCGCGCGCGGCTGGTCGCTGGCCGTGCACACCGTCGGCGACGAGGCGGTGCGGATCGTCCTGGACTGCTTCCAGCAGGCCGACCGGCGGCACCCGATCCGCGACCTGCGCTTCTCGATCATGCACGCCTATCTGTGGCCGTCGGCGGACTCGATGGCCCTGGCGGCCCGCCTGGGCGTCGTCCTGTCGACCCAGCCGTCCATGCACTGGCGGGTCGGCGCCGGCATCGCCGACCGGTTCGGGTCCGCGGCCGAGGGCCTGGCGCCGTTGCGGGCGTGGGCGGACGCCGGCGTGTGCCTGGCCGGTGGCTCCGACGGCCCCGACTTCCCGATGTCACCGCTGTTCGGCATGTGGCAGGCGCGGACCCGGCGGATCCGTGGCGGCGACGGCGTGCTCGGCGCGCACTCGGCGCTCACGCCGGCCGAGGCGCTGCGCATGTGGACCCTCGGCTCGGCCTACTACTGCTTCGCCGACGAGGTGCGCGGCAGCCTCGCACCAGGCAAGCTCGCCGACTGGGTCGAGGTCAGCGCCGACCCGGTGGACGCCGGCGACGACGAGCTGGCCGCCGCGACGGTGCTGCGGACCGTCGTCGGCGGGCGCGAGGTCTTCGCCGCATGAGGCGACCGACTGATGTCATGAGCGGGCGACGTCGCCATGGGTGAGCAGACGCGCCCGGTGGTCGTCCCGGCACGGGTCATGGGCTACACCGACCGCGTCTCCTACCGGCCGGGTGACACCGTCGGCCTGCACGTGAGCACGCGCGCGGGGCGCTGGCGCGGTGACCTGGTGCGGTTGCTGGCGCTGGAGATCCCGTCCGCCGGTGTCCGCCAGCACGTCGAGGAGGTGCCCGGCGTCGTCCCGGTGATGGCGCCCGGTCTCCACCAGTCGACCGCCCCCGGTTCCTACGTGCGCGTCGACGGCGTCCCGCCGATCGGGGCGGACGGTCTCGTCGTCGCGCTCGCGCTCATGCCCACCACCCCGGGCGACCCCGCACACGGTCCGCAGGTCGCGATCGCGCACGCGTCCGACGGCACCGGCTGGTGGGTGGGCCTGACCCCGGACGGCCGGGCGAGCGCCGGCCTGTGCACGAGGTCCGGCCCGGTGAGTCTGGCCGTGGGGGAGCCGCTGGCGCCGGGCTGCTGGGTCGAGATCCGGGCCACCATCCCCGGCCGTCCCGGCGAGCGGCTGGGGATCGAGGTGAGCCCGGCCGGCACGCTGGCGGCCAACCGGTTCGTGCGGCCGCCGGCCGGACCCGCGTCGGCGTCGGTCGTCGTCGGCTCGCCGGTCGTGCCGGCGCGCGGGCCGCTGCTGTGGGGCTGCCGGTCGCTGCGCGACGGCCGCGAGCCCGAACTGAGCTTCGACGGCCGCGTCGAGAACCCGGTGATCGTGGCCGACGCGACGGCCGAGGGCTCGCGCGCGGACCTGGCCGGGCATCCCGCCGTCGTCGCGGCCTGGGACCTCGGCGCGGGCATCGGGCCCGCCGGGGTCGCCGCCACCACGCACGTCACGGACGCGAGCGGCCACGGCCGGCACGGCGTGGCCGCGCAGCATCCGCACCGCGCCGTCACCGCGTCAGGCTGGCGCGGTGAGGTCACCGATGCGCGGTTCGCACCGGACGAGTACGCGGCGATCCACGTTCACCGCGACGACCTGACCGACTGCGGCTGGCGCTCGCAGGTCGGCATCGCGCTGCCGCCGGACCTGCGCAGCGGCGTGTACGCGGTCCGGCTCACGGCCGACGATGACACCGAGGACCTCGTGCCGGTGTTCGTCGGGCCGCCGGAGGGGACCGCCACCGCGCCGCTGCTGCTCGTGCTGCCGACGAACTCCTACCTCGCGTACGCCAACGACCACGTGGGCGTCGACAGCCCGCGTACGCAGGTGTGGAGCCAGATGGTGCCCACGCTCGACGACTTCGAGCTGTTCCGCAACGCGCGCCGCGACCTGGGCTCGTCGCTGTACGAGGTGCACGGCGACGGTTCGCCGGTGTTCTACTCCAGCTGGCGCCGGCCGATCCTGACCATGCGCGAGCGCGTCTACGACCACAACGCGCCGGTCTGGCAGTTCACCGGCGACCTGCAGATCGTCGACTGGCTCGAACGCACCGGCCGGCCGTACGACGTCGTGACCGACCTCGAGCTGCACCGCGAGGGCGCCGGCCTGCTCGCGCGGTACGCGGCGGTGCTCACCGGCTCGCACCCGGAGTACGCGAGCGGTCCGATGCTGGACGCGTACGAGCGCTACGTGTCGACCGGCGGCCGGCTGCTCTACCTCGGTGGCAACGGGATGTACTGGGTCACGGCCTACGACCCGGAGGACGAGCAGGTCATCGAGATCCGTCGATGGGGTGGCACGCAGGCCTGGTGCGCCGACCCGGGGGAGTACCACCTGTCGTTCACCGGCGAGCCGGGCGGGATCTGGCGCTTCCGCGGGCGCGCCCCGCAGAAGACGTTCGGCGTCGGGTTCGTCGCGGCGGGCAACCCCGGCGCCTCCGCGGGGTACCGGCGTGCCACCGGCGATCCGCGCGTGGCCTGGGTGTTCGACGGCGTCCTGGGCCCGGACGGCGGGACGGACTTCGGGCGCTACGGCGTCTCCGGCGGCGCCGCCGGGCTGGAGATCGACTCGGCCAGCCCTCAGCTGGGCACGTCGCCCGACGCCGTCGTCCTCGCCACGTCCGTCGGTCACGGCGACGACATGCTCGAGGCGCGCGAGAACTTCAACATGACGAGCAGGATCCTGGGCGGCGCCCGCAACCCGAGGGTGCGGTCGGACCTCGTCCTGGTGCCGCGGGCCGGCGGCGGAGCGGTGTTCTCGACCGGATCGATCGCCTTCGCCGGGGCGCTGCGCGACGGCGACGACGGCGAGACGTCGGTGTCCCGGCTGCTCGGCAACGTCGTCGACAGGTTCGTGTCCGGCGCGCCCGTCCTCGGCGACTGACCTCCGCGCGTGAATCGGAACGACTGTTGCAGAGGTGAAACATCCCGGATACGCTCTAGGATCCATAGACGCCTAGATTGGATCCACTGAATGTAACCGTGAGCCCCGGCCGATCGAGGAGGACCGCTTCCCATGGCAGGCTTCATCCGAGTGCGCCGTGCCGCGATGGCCGGCATCGCTCTCACCTTGGTCACCGCCCTGGCCGCCGGCTGCGCGGGCTCCGACGACACCGCGTCGGCCGGTGCGAGCGGCGGGTCCGACCTGAGCGGCGAGATCATCTTTGCCGACTACGGCGGTCCGACCAACGAGAGCCGGCAGGCGGCGTACTTCGACGGCTTCCAGGACGAGACCGGTGTCGAGGTGGTCTCCGTCGCCATCGAGGACGCCATCTACATGGGCATGCTCGACGGCGAGGACGGCGACTACGACGTCTTCCAGTCCAGCGCCGCCGAGACGCTGACCCACACGGACAACCTCCTCGAGCTCCCGGAGGAGATGCGCGGAGACCTGCTGCCCGAGGAGTTGCGGCCGTACGTCGTCGGGGGCTTCGTCTTCGGGATCGCGCAGGGCTGGCTCACCGACACCTTCCCGGATGGCGGCCCGCAGACCTGGGCGGACTTCTTCGACACCGAGGCGTTCCCGGGCACGCGTGCCTGGCCGGGGGCGCCGGGCAGCTTCGACGCGTCGTACGAGATCGCGCTGCTGGCCGACGGCGTCGCGCCGGACGACCTCTACCCCCTCGACATTCCGCGCGCCGAGGCCAAGCTCGACACCATCCGCGACGACCTGGTGTTCTATCAGGCCTACCCGGAGGTGCAGCAGCTGCTGGTCAGCGGCAGCGCCGCCATCGCGGTGACCGTGACGGGCCAGTACACGGCACTGATGAACGCCGGTGAGGACGTCACGATCCAGTGGAACGAGGCGTTCGTCGTCCCGTCCGGCTTCGCCTTCCCCGCGGTCTCCGGCAACCCGGACGCCGTCACCGCCCTCGCCGGCTGGATGAACGACCCGGAGCGGCAGGCGGACTTCACCGAGCGCACGCTGTACGGCCCGGTGAACTCCGAGGTCTTCGACCACATCCCCGAAGACGTCGCGGCCAACGTGGTGAACTCGCCCGAGCACGAGGACCAGGTGCTGCATTGGGACAACCAGTGGCGCGGCGAGAACTACGAGGACCTGCTGACCGCGTACACGGCCTGGCTGGCCGGGTGACGAGCGACCCCATGACGACGCCCGCGCGGATCGTCCCGAAACACCCGAGCAATGTCGATCCAGGAGCATGACGCCGTGACCACGCCAGGGACCGCCATGCCGCGAGCACGCGGGATAGCACCGGTGCGCCGGCCACCGGGGACGACCGCCGCTGAGTCGCGGTGGCTGCTGTGGCCGCCACTCGTCTTCTTCGCCCTCGCGCTCGGCTTCCCGCTGGTCACGCTGGTGATCCAGTCGCTGGAGGGCGGTGGATCGGCGTACATCGATGCGCTCGACGTGCCCGCGTTCGCCGGCTCGCTCATGCGCACCGTCGTCATGGCCGTGGTCGTCATGGTCCTGACGATGGTGCTGGGGACGGCCTACGGCCTCGCGGTCGTCGCGTCGCCGGCCTGGCTGCGCTTCGCGCTGCTCGCGGCGCTGATCCTGTCGCTGTGGACGTCGATCATGGTCCGCTCGTTCGGCTGGATGCTGCTCGAGCTGCCCCGCGGCGCCATCTACTGGTTCCTCGGCCTGTTCGGCCTGGCCGACGAGCCGATCGAGCTCTACCAGACGACACTGGGCATGTATCCGGCGATGGTGGCCGTCATGCTGCCGTTCGCCGTCTTGCCGGTGATGTCGGCACTGCAGTCGCTCGACCGCGAGCAGCTCAACGCGGCCACGATCTTCGGCGCCGGTCCGCTGCTGACGTTCCGGGCGGTGACCTGGCCGCAGATCCTGCCGTCGGTGCTGAGCGGCGGCGTCCTCGTGTTCGTCATGTCGCTGGGCTTCTACGTCACGCCCCTGCTGCTCGGCGGGCCCGGCAACATGACGGTGTCGGGGGTCATCAACGCCCAGATGAACCAGGCGAACCGGCCGGACATCGGCGCGGCGATGAGCATCCTGCTCGTGGGCGGGACGATGATCGTCTACCTCATCGCCGACCGCCTGTTCCGCGTCAGCGAGAAGTGGGGGTGAGGCGATGAGCACGCCTGTCGGTCGCAGTCTCGGCTGGTACCGGGTGCCCGTCGTCGTGGTGGCGATACTCGCGAGCCTGCTGCTGATCGTCCCCTTCCTCATCCTCGTCGCCACGTCGTGGACCGGGGGGAGCTTCATCCTGTTCCCGCCCGAGGGCTTCTCGCTGCAGTGGTACACCGAGGTGCTCACCGACAGCCGGTGGATGGAGTCGTTCCGGCTGTCGCTGTGGACGGCGACGGTCTCGACCGCCATCGCCACGGTCCTGGGCACGCTGGGCGCGCTCGGCCTGACACGGGTGCGCAGCCGCCTGGCGCAACGCTGGATCCGCACCCTGTTCATCGTGCCGATCGCGCTGCCGCCGATCGCCTACGCCGTCGGTCTCTACGGCGTGAACATGGACCTCGGCTTCCTGCGCGGCACGCTGGTCACGCTGATCATCGGGCACGCGCTCGTCGCACTGCCGTACGTCTTCGTCATCGTCTCCGGCGGCATCGCCCGCATCGATCCCGCGCTGCGACCGGCGGCGCGCACGCTCGGCGCGCGGTGGCCGCTGATCCTGTGGAAGATCGAGTTGCCGGCGCTGGTGCCGTACCTGCTGTCGGGTGCGCTGTTCGCGTTCGTGGTGGTCTTCGACGAGGTCGTCCTCGCCGTCTTCCTCATGCCGCCGGGCGAGCAGACGCTGCCGTTGCGGATGCTGAACGCGTCGCAGGAGGCGTTCTCGCCCGAGCTGACCGCGGCGTCCACGCTCGTCTCGATCCTCGCCATCCTCGTGCTCGCCGTCATTCCCCTGAGCAACGCCGTCAGGCGGCGCCGCGCGCGCCGTGCGGCCTCGGCTCGCCCCGCCGAGCGCACGCCCGCGCTGGAAGGAGTCACGCCATGACCATCGCCCTCTCGATCTCGGACGTGCACGTCACACTGGGCCACAACCACGTGCTCAAGGGCGTGTCGCTCGACGTCCAGCCGGGGGAGTTCGTGACGTTGCTCGGCGCCAGCGGCAGCGGCAAGTCGACCCTGCTGAACGTGGTCGCCGGGCTGCAGGCGGTCGACAGCGGCCACCTCACCTTCGACGGTGTCAACGTGGACAAGCGGCCGCCGCAGAAGCGCAACGTCGGCGTCGTCTTCCAGTCGTACGCGCTGTTCCCGCACATGTCGGTGGGCGACAACGTCGCGTTCCCGCTGCGCGCCGCCCGGCGTCCCGCGAAGGAGCGGCGCGCCGTCGCCGAGGAGATGCTCGCGCTCGTCCAGCTGCCGGGCATGGCCGACCGTTCGCCGGCGTCGTTGTCCGGTGGCCAGCGCCAGCGCGTCGCCCTGGCCCGGGCGCTGGCGGCCAACCCCGGCGTCCTCCTGCTGGACGAGCCGATGGCGGCGCTGGACAAGCAGCTGCGCGAACAGATGCAGGTCGAGGTCACCCGCATCCAGCGCAAGGTGGGCATCACCACGGTGTCGGTGACGCACGACCAGACCGAGGCGCTGACGATGTCCGACCGGGTCGCGATCATGCGCGACGGTGTCCTGGTCCAGGTCGCCTCGCCCGAGGATCTCTACCGCCATCCCGTCGACGAGTACGTCGCCGGCTTCCTCGGGGAGGCCAACCTGCTGCCGACGGCCGGCGGCCGCATCCTCGACGACGCGCGCGACGCCGACGTCGACGGCACAGCCGTCCTCCGCCCCGAGGACCTCGAACTGGTGCCCGCCGGCGACGCCTGTCCCGCCTGGCACGTCGAGGGCACCATCCACCTGCTGAGCTTCCAGGGCACGAGGTTCCGGCTGGAGCTGCTCACCGGCGCCGGCCGGCGGGTCGTCTGCTCCCTGCCCACGTCCGTCGACGCGTCGGCGCTCGTGGTGGGGGCGCCCGCCCGGGTCGCCTGCCGCAACCCGGAACGCGTTCACGTCATCGCCGCCCCGCCGTCGAAGGCGATGGTCGCTGCCTGACGTTCGCCGGGGTTTGCTGCCGTGCCCTTTGGGGTGCAAGTTGGCCGGGGGCGCGCGTTGGCTGGGGGTTCTCAGTTGGGTGTCCCCCTGCTGCCGATTGTCTGAGCCGCGAGGGTGCGCCTCAAGCGGACTGTTGGGCGCTTCGCGCCGGCGATGGCCGCTTGACCCGCACCCTCGCGGTCTCGGTGCGGGCAGCTATCAGGGGGACGGGGGGAGTGCGGGCACGGCCCCCTTTTGGTGCGCCGTCGAACCGGGGCGCCGGCCGTTCGCCGTCTTGCGCCGTTGGTCGTGGTGTGACGGTGGCCCTATGCCGCCTGCGACGCTCCCCTGGGGGGCGTTTGGTTGATGGTCGGGGCCGTCGCGGTAGGTGTGGTGTCCGGTGGGTGAGATTTCTCGGCGATTCGGGGGCCTTGCCCAGGAGTGTGTTCGCTCTGCGAGGCATGCATGCCTGGTGGAGGGGGAGAACGCCTGGTGAAGTAAGCGATCGTTGATGATCATGGCTGTCCACAAGCCACCACGGGTACCAGCAGCCCCAACGGCACCGGTGGGGTGGAGGTGACGGCCGTCGATGGGCCGGTCCACGTCCGCGAACGACCGTAGCGTCGGCTGCGAAGCACGAGGCGTGCCCACACCTCCCCCGTCCCCCTGATAGCTGCCAGTTCTGAGACCGTGCGGCCGTGGGTCAAGCGGTCTCGTCGGCGCGGAGCGCCCGTTGGTCCGCTTGAGGCGCGGGTGCGCGGCTCAGAAAATGGGCAGCAGGGGGACGGCGAACGCGGCAGACCCAAGGAACGGCACGCCGGGCCGACGCGAGCACGCCGGGCTGACGCGGGTACGCCGGGCCGACCCGGGCACGCCGAGCCGACCCGGGCACGCCGAGCCGACCCGGGCACGCCGGGCTGACGCGAGTACGTCGAGCTGACGCGAGTAGGCCCGGGCCGACGCGAGCACGCCGACCGAACCGGTGGATCGAGGAGCATCGATGACAGCCGCGTCAGGCGGCGGGGTCGCGCGGTTCGTCGCCGTCCGGGCGTTCGCGTGGTGAGTCGTCGCGGGTGAAGATCGTGACGGCGGCCAGGGCGGCGACCTGCAGGGCGGCGACCAGAGTGAACGCCCATGTCGTGGAGGCGACGGCGATGACGAGGCCGCCGATGAGGGCGCCGCTGGCGTAGCCGACGCTGGTGAAGCTGGAGAACATGCCCAGGCCGAGCGCACGGTTCTCCGGGGTCAGGCCGCGCGTGGCGAGCATCGTCAGCGAGGGGTAGAGCGGTGAGAAGCCGACCCCGATGAGCACGGCGCCGAGGGCCGCGGTCCAGAAGCTGCGGGCGAACCCGAGCGTGGCCAGGCCGGCCGCGAGCGCGCACAGGGAGATGGCGGTCGCGCGCAGCGGGCCGAGGCGGTCGGGCAGGGACGCGAGGGCGATGCGGGCCGCGATGACGGCGACGGAGAAGACGCCGAAGACGGACGCGGCGCTCAGCAGGCCGCTCGACGGCACGCCGCCGCCTTCGAGATGCACGATGAGGAAGCCGAGCATGAGGCCTTCGCCGCACCAGGCCGCCGCCGCGGCGATGCCGGGGACCCAGACGGCGACGAAGGCGCGCCCGGCCGCGACGGTGCGCCGGGGGATCGGTGCCGTCACGTCGGGCAACACCGGCCGTGACGGACGCGGCAGGAAGGCGATCAGCGTGGCGGTGGCCAGCTCCAGCGTGGCGCAGACGACGAACACGGCGACGGGTCCGGCGGCCTGGTTCACGGCCGTGCCGACCTGCGGTCCGAGCGCGAGCCCGATCCACACGCTCAGCCCGAAGATGCTCAGCGCCTTGCCGCGTTGCGCCGCCGGTGCCATGGCGACCAGCCAGGTCATGACGAGCGTCATCGCCGCGGCGTTGCCGAGGCCGAACAGGATGCGGCCCAGGCCGGCGCCCCATAGCGACGGCAGCGCCGCCAGCAGCACCATGCCGAGCGCCGCCAGTGCACCGCCGGCCAGGGCGACCGTCCGGTACCCGCGCCGGTCGCCCAGCATGCCGGCGACCGGCATCGCGATCATCGACGAGACGGCCGCGAGGGCGATGACCACCCCCGACAGTGTGGTGCCGCCACCCAGGACGCGTTCGACGTAGACCGGGATGATCGGCGTGCTGGCCGCGTTCGTCATCGCGCCGAGGGCGGAGGCGGCGAAGATCAGCCAGAACGGGACGGTGCGGGTGATGTCGTGCTCGCCCCTCATACGGCGGTCGGCTCGGGCACGCACTCCAGGTCGAGCCAGAGCTCGAAGCAGTTGTTGCGCGACAGAGTCGTGGCGCCGATGGACGCGCGGCCCATGCTGCCGACGTCGGCGCCGAAGACCTCGAGGAAGAGGTCGCTGGCGCCGTTGGACACCTCGTGCGGCAGCTCGAACCCCGGCGGGCAGACCACGAAGCACAGGGCACGGGACAGGCTCGCGACGTTGTCGAGCGAGCCGATGGCGTAACGGATCATCCCGAGCGTGTGGATCGCGGTCAGCCGGGCTGCTGCGTAGCCCTGCTCGATGGTCACGTCGACGCCGACGACGCCGGGATGCAGCCGCTCGCCGGCGCGGTTCTCGGGGGTCAGGCCACTGAGCTGCAGCAGGTCACCGATGCGATGGAACGGCTTCATGGGCCCGTAGCGCCGGCCGTACGGCGGATCGGCGTAGTCGGGGATGGCGAGCCCGAGCTCCCGGGCCCGCTGTTCCGCACCGGCCATGTACCCTCCCCAAACAGATGTGGATCCGATAACATCCTGAATGGATCCATTCTAGCGGAGGAGCCTCGTGCCGACGACCCCCACCCCTGAGCAGCGCGTGGCCGAGCTCGGCCTGGTGATCCCCGACTACGCCGATCCGCCCTACGGCGAGCGCTACAGCCCGATGAAGGCCTTCCATCGCTCCGGCCGCACGGTCACGATCAGCGGCATGACGCCGGAGGACCGGCAGGGCATCAAGCTGTACCCCGGCCGGGTCGGCGCCGGCGTCACGCAGGAGCAGGGCTACCTCGCCGCCCGTGCGGCGGCGGTCAACGTGCTCGGCCTCATCCGCTACGCCGCCGGCACGCTCGACGAGGTCACCGCGTTCGTGCGCACGCTCTGCTTCGTCGTGACGACCCCTGAGTTCACCGACGTCAACCTCGTCGCGAACGGCGCGCTCGACCTGTTCGTCGAGGTCTTCGGTGCCGAGGCCGGGCGGGGGACGTCGGCCAGCATCGGCGTCCTGAGCCTGTCCGGCGGCAACGTGTTCGAGCTGGTCGCGGTCGTCGAGACCCGAGACCCCGCACCGGAGGGACGCGCGTGATCGAGACCGTCCTGGGCCCCGTCCCGGCGGAACGGCTGGGCGTCACGTCGATGCACGACCACGTCCTGAGCGACGCGTCGGCGCTGCGTCGCGACGGCGCCGCGCCCGGCCCGGCATCGGAGCGGGTAGGCCCCGAAACGCAGGACTACCTGCGCTCGAACATGCTCGCGCTGGCGGACAACCTGCGGCTGGACGAGCCGGACGTCGCCGTCGCCGAACTGGCCCATGCCGTCGAACTCGGCCAGCGTGCGCTCGTCGAGGACACGTCGTGGGGCCTCGGCCCGGGCCACGCCGGTCTGCCGGACGTGGCCCGCCGCTCCGGGATGACGATCGTCTGCAGCTACGGCGCCTACATCCGGCGCACCCTGCCCGGCTGGATCGCCGAGCTCGACGAGGACGGCCTGGAGCGGCACCTGGCCGGTGCGCTGCTGGACCGCGTGCCGGGCACCGGATACCGCGCCGGCCTGCTCGGCATCATGGGCACGACGGCGGACCTGCCGGAGGAGGAGCGCTCCATGCTCCGCGCCGCCGCGCGGGCCGCCGTCCGGGCCGGCGCCGCCGTCTCGATCCGGCTCGACCCCGACACCGCCCGCGGCCCGGAGGTGCTCGCCCTCTGCGCCGCCGAGGGCCTGCCGGCCGAGCGGGTCGTGTTCACCAACGCCGACGAGTACATGGACGCCGCGTACTGGGCCGAGCTCGCCGCCGCGGGCGCCGTGCTCGAGATGTGCTTCGGCACGGAGGCCGGTCACCTGGACCGCGTCCGCAATCCCTCCGACGCCGAGCGTCTGGACTTCTTCACCCGGTTCTGTGCGGAGCATCCCGGGTCGCGGCACGTCCTGGGCGGGTCGTTGTGGACGAAGGCGCAGCTGCGGACCTACGGCGGCCACGGCTACGGTCACCTGCTGGCGCGGATCGTGCCCGCGCTGCGCGATAGCGGGATCCCGGCGCGGCGCCTCGACCGGATGCTCGTGGACGAGCCGCGGCGGCTGCTCGACCGCCCGGCGGGCGACTCGTGACGCGACGCGCGGTGACCGTCATCGGGGCCGGCGTCGTCGGCCTCAGCTGCGCGCTCGTGCTGGCCGAACGGGGCCACCCGGTGCGGGTCGTCGCGCGCGAGACCGGCGCCGGGACGGCCTCGGCGGCGGCCGCGTCGCTGTGGGCGGTGCCGCTCGTGGAGCGCAGCGAGCGGGTGCGCGCATGGGCCTATGCGACGCTCGCGCGGCTGCGCCGCGACGCCGGTCCGGAGACGGGCGTGCGCGAGCAGCCGGCCCGCACCGTCGGCGTGGCGGCGGCGACGCCGGACCCGTGGCTGCGCGGCTTCACCCCGCCGCTGCGCGAGGCGACGGCGCAGGAGCTGCCGCCGGGCTGTCGCGTGGGCACGGTGGCGAGCATCCCGCTGGTCGACACCAGCCGGTACCTGCCCTGGCTCCGAGCGCGTTGTGCCGAGGCGGGCGTGGACATCGAACGGCGCGAGGTGGCGCGGCTGGACGACGGCGGACCGGCCGGCGACGTCGTCGTCCTGGCAGCGGGGTGCGGCTCGGGAGCGCTGGCCGGCGACGACGCGTTGCGCCCCGTCCGCGGTCAGGTCGCGGTGCTGGAGAACCCGGGACTGACCCGCACCACGATCGTCCGCGACGGCCCGCTCGCGCCGCTGTTCGTCGTCCCGCGCTTCGATGACGTCGTGGTCGGCGGCCCGGCGCAGGACGGCGTCTGGGACCCCGATCCCGATCCCGTGCTGGAACGGGAGCTCGTCGAACGGGCGGTCCGTGCCGAGCCCGCGCTCGCCGGCGCCCGCGTCGTCGGCCGGGCGGTCGGCCACCGGCCCGTGCGTCCCGAGGTGCGGGTCGCCGCGGAGCGGACGGGCGGACGCGACGTCGTGTACTGCTACGGGCACGGCGGCGCCGGAGTGGCGCTGTCGTGGGGCTCCGCCCGGGCGGCGGCGGACCTGGTGGCGCTGCGGTGAGCGGGCGCAACGTCGTCGCCGTCGACATCGGCGGCACCCACACCGACGCGGCGCTGCTCACGGCCGACGGCACCCTGCACGTCCACAAGGTCAGGTCGACGCCGTCCGATCCCGGGATCGCCCTCGTCACCGCGGTCGACCGCCTGCTCGAACGGTCGAGGCTGGCGCCGGGCGACATCACCGCCGTCGTCCACGGCACGACGGTCGCGACGAACGCCGTCATCATGGGCGACTACGCCCGTGTCGGGCTGCTCGTCACGGCCGGGTTCGAGGACATCCTCGAGATCGGCACCCAGCAGCGGCCCGACCTCTACGACCCCTGGCGGCCCAAGACCGCGGCGATCGTGCCTCGCGAGCGGGTCCACGGAGTGCGTGAGCGGGTCGGCGTGGACGGCGCGGTCGTCACGCCGCTCGCCGAGGATGACGTCCGCCGGGCGGCGCGCGAGCTCGCCGGCACCGTCGACGCGGTCGCGATCGTGTTCCTGTTCTCGTTCGCCGACGCCGCGCACGAGCGCCGGGCGGCGGCGATCGTGCGGGCGGAGCTGCCCGGACTGCCCGTCACGATGTCGTCGTCGGTCGCGCCTGAGTTCCGCGAGTACCCGCGAGCGGCCACCACCGTGCTCAACGCCGCCCTGCTGCCGCGCAGCGGCGGCTACCTCGCGCGCCTGGAGGAGCGGCTGCGCGAGCGAGGCTTCACCGGCGCGTTCCAGCTGATGACGTCGACCGGCGGGGTGATCCCCGCGGCACTGGCCAAGGACCTGCCGGTCGCACTCCTCGTCTCCGGCCCGGCTGCGGGCGCCGTCGCGGCCGCCGAGCTGGGCCGGCGGCTCGGTGAACCGGACGTCGTCATGCTCGACGTCGGAGGCACCAGCGCCGACGTCGCGCTGATCGAGGACGGGCAGGCGCGGCGTCGCTACCGCAGCGAGGTCGCGGGCCTGCCGGTCGCGCTGCCGCAGATCGACGTCCTGCCGATCGGCGCCGGTGGCGGGTCGCTGGCCCGGGTCGACGACTTCGGCTCGCTCGCCGTCGGTCCCGACAGCGCGGGCGCCGATCCGGGACCGGCCGCCTACGGCAGCGGCCGGCACGCGACCGTCACCGACGCACACGTCGTCCGCGGCTCCATCGACCCGGCCGGCCTGCTGGGCGGCGCGCTCCCGCTCGACCCGGTCCGGGCCCGGGCGGCGATCGACCGGGACGTCGCGGCGCCGCTGGGCCTGGGCGGCGAGACCGCGGCCGCGAGCGTGGTCAGCATCGCCGACGGCCGGATGGCCGACGCCCTGCGCGCGGTCACGGTCGCTCGCGGGATCGACGTGCGCGACCACGCGCTGATGGCATTCGGTGGCGCCGGCCCGTTGCACGCCTGCGCCATCGCGGCGGACCTCGGCATCCGGCGCGTCGTCGTGCCGCGCTACCCGGGGCTGACGTCGGCGCTGGGGCTGCTGATGGGTGACGGGCGGTACGACCTCAGCCGCACGCACGTGGCGCCGTTGCGCGCGCTGGACCACGGGCAGGTCGACGCGCTCGTCGGCGCGCTGGTCGAGGAGGCCACGAGCCTGCTGCGCGGCGCCGGGGTGGCCGCCGAGCCGGCGCTGAGCCTCGACGCCGACCTGCGCTACGCCGGGCAGGCCTACGAGCTGACGATCCCGGTGTCCGCGGCATGCGCGCTGGGTCCCGGCGACGTCGAGCGGCTGGAGGTGGCCTTCCGCCGGACGCACCGGTCGGTGTACGGCCACGCCTGGGACGACGTCGCGATCGAGCTGGTGACGCTGCGCGTGCGGGCCGTCGTGCCGCGTGCCGCGGCCGACTGGGCCGCCGACGGCCGGTCGTCGCGCGAACGGGCTCCGGCCCGCCGCCGCGCCGGCTGGGACGCCTCGGGCGCGCCGGTCGAGTACGTCGTCGTCGACCGCGGTGACGTCGAGACGGGGCTGCGCGGACCGGCGATCGTGCAGCAGACCGACACCACGACGCTCATCCCGTCCGGCTGGCGCGTGGCCCGGGCCGACGGGGTCGGCATGGTCCTGGAACGCGAGGAGGCCCGATGCGAGTGACCGAGCCCGCGGTGCGCGAGCTGCTGTGGAACGGCTTCGAGGCCGTCGTCGGCGAGATGTCGCTGCTGCTGCAGCGCAGCTCGTTCTCGCCCCTGATCCGCGAGATGCTGGACTTCTCCTGCGGCTTCCTCGACGTGCACGGGCGTCTCGTCGCCGACTCCCACCTCATCCCGGCGCAGGCCGGGACGCTCGAGTTCGCCCTCGCCGGCGCGCTGGCCCGCACGGGACCGCTGGCCGACGGCGACGTCGTCGTGACCAACGACCCCTACGCCGGCGCGACCCACCTGCCCGACCTCGAGGTGTTCACGCCCGTGTACGCCCGCGGGGAGCTGCTCGGCTACGTCGCGACCGTCGCGCACCACGTCGACATCGGCGGCATCTCGGCGCGCAACCGGGGCGCGGTCGCGGGGCACACCGAGGCCTCGCGCGATCTGTTCGAGGAGGGCCTGCAGCTCCCGCCGGTGCGGCTGTTCGAACGCGGCGTCCGCAACGACGCGCTGTGGGAGGTCGTGCTGCGCAACGTGCGCGACCCCGAGTCCGTGGAAGGTGACCTCACCGCCCAGCTCTCGGCCTGCCGGCGTGGCGTCGAACGGCTGCGCGAGCTGGCGGCACGGCACGGCGCCGGAACGCTGCGCGACGCCGCCGACGACCTCATCGACGACACGTCGGCGCGCGCCGAGGCCGTTCTGCGCGGCTGGCCCGGGCGCACGGTGACGGCGACCGGCTTCCTCGACGGCGACGGCCTGCACTACGACGAGCCGCTGCGGGTCCAGGCCGCCGTGACCATCGAGGCCGGTCGCATGGTCGTGGACCTCGCGGGGTCGGCGGCGCAGACCACCGGGACGTTCAACGTGCCGTGGTCCAGCACCTACTCGAGTCTGTACTACGCGCTGCGCTGCTTCCTCGGCCCTGGGGTGCGGCAGAACCACGGCTACATGCGCCACGTCGAGGCCCGGGTGCCCGACGGGTCGCTGTTCCGGCCGCGCCGGCCGGCGGCGGTGATGTCGCGGCACATGGCCGTGCAGGTGCTCACCGATGTCGTCTTCCGCGCGCTCGGCGAGTTGCTGCCGGACCGCGCCGTCGCGGCGAGCCACGTCTCGTTCCCCGTTCTGCTGATGCGCGCCGTCGACCCTCGCACGGCCGCGGCGAAGACGCTCATGGACACCGTCGGTGGTGGCGGCGGCGCGCGCCGTGGCGCGCCCGGCGACGACGGCATCGACTCGTACACGTCCAACTGCGCGCTCATCTCCGCCGAGGTCATCGAGTTGGAGTACCCGTGGCGGGTGCGGTCCTGCGCTCTGGTGCCCGGCAGCGGCGGCCCGGGCGCGTGGCCGGGCGGCCGTGCGGTGCGGCGCGACTACGAGCTGCTCGCCGACGACGCCAGCGGCCGGGTCGCGGCGGAGCAACGCCGGCCCGAGCACGCCGCGCGCGGCGTGGCCGGAGGCGGGCCCGGTGCCCCGGCGAGCGTCCTGGTGAGCCGGGCCGGCGGTGCCTGGGAGCCGCTGCCGTACGACACGTCGTCCCTGGCGGTCCGCCGGGGCGACGTCGTGCGGCTCACCGCCGCGGGCGGCGGCGGATACGGAGAACCACCGACGAGCGAGGAGACAGGTCCATGACGACAGGAGGACGTGAGGGAGCGCTCGCCGACGTGGGCCGGGCCCGGGCGGACGCGCGCGGCCGGGCTGCGGTCTCGGCGTGGATGCCCTACCTGCCGCCCGCGGACACGCCGTACCCACCGGAGGGGATCGACCCGGCCACGCTGACCTGGGCGGAGACCGTCGCGCCAGGCGGCTACACGCACCTGCGGGTGGCACGCGGCACCCGGCTGCGCCTGGAGGACGCCGACGGCGAGGCGTGCGCGAGCGTCCTCGTCCACAACGCGGTGGAGCCCGGCGAGCGGCTCAACGTGGCCGACACGCAGAAGATCCCGTGGCAGGCCTACCTCGGCGCGGGCCACCCGCTGCTGTCGGGCGACGGCCGGGTGCTGGCGACGATCGTCGCCGACACGTCCGGGCGGCACGACGCGTTCTGCGGCGCGAGCAGCGACGCCTGGAACGAGGCGAAGTACGGCGACGCGGCGGCCGAGGGCCCGTCCCCGTCCGGCCACGCGCTGCTGCGGCTGGCCGGTGCCAAGCACGGGCTGGAGACGCGCGACCTGCCGCCCGCGGTGTCGTTCTTCAAAGGGGTGCGGGTCGCCGCCGACGGCACGCTCGAGTGGACCGGCTCGGCCGGTCCCGGCCGCCGCGTCGACCTGCTCGCGGAGCTGCCGCTGATCGTCCTGATCGCGAACGCGCCGCACCCACGCGACCCCCGTCCGGACTACGTCGCCGGGCCGCTGCGCGTGCACGCCTGGCGGTCCAGGCCCACCGCCCTCGACGACGCCGTCGCCGTGGCCTCACCGGAGCGGGAGAGGGCCTACCGCAACACGATCGCCTACGCCGGCCTGGCCGGGCTGTGAGCACGAAGGAGCACGAGATGAGCCTCACGACGACGGTCCCGCCGCGGCCCGTCCACGCCCCGGACAGCCCGCTCGACTGGTCCGGCCCGCTCGTGCCGGGCCGGGTCGTGCTGGACGAACGGGTCGCCCCGCGAGCCGCGTGGTCCGGGGTCGTGGCCACCGGCGACGTGCTGACCATCGTCGACGTCGGCGGCAACCAGTCGGCCGACTGCCTGCTCTACGCCGCTGACGACACCGCCGAGCGGTACAGCGCGGCTGACACCATCGCCTGGCAGGGCAACGTCTACGTGCGCACCGGCACTGTCCTGCGCAGCAACCTCGGCCGGCCGCTCATGACGGTGGCCGGCAACGAGGTGGACCGGCAGGACACCATCGGCGGCGCCTGCGGCAAGGAGTCCAACACGTTGCGCTACGGCCACCACACGGCCTACCAGCACGCGTGCCGGGAGAACTTCCTCGCCGAGGCGGCCCGGCACGGGCTCGGCGTGCGCGATCTCGTGTCGAACCTCAACTGGTTCATGAACGTGCCGGTGGAGGCGGACGGCTCGCTCGGCATCGTCGACGGGATGTCCGCCCCGGGCAAGCGGGTGGCGCTGCGCGCCGAACGGGACGTGCTGGTGGTCGTCTCGAACTGCCCGCAGATGAACAACCCCTGCAACGACTTCAGTTGCACGCCCCTGCGGATGATCGTGACGAGTCCGTGACCAGTACCGACGCGGTAGCGGCGGCCTACGCCAGGGTGGGCGAGGTCGGCCGGCCCGAGGTCTGGATCACGCTGCGCGACGAGGCGGCGGCGCTGGCCGAGGCCGCGGAGACCGACCGGCGCGCCGAGGCGGGGGAGCGGCTCCCGCTCGCGGGGACGGTGCTGGCGGTCAAGGACAACATCGACGTCGCCGGTCTGCCGACGACGGCGGGCAGCCGGGCGTTCGCGTACGACCCGGAGCACGACGCATCAACCGTCGCGCGGTTGCGGGCGGCCGGCGCCGTCGTGATCGGCAAGACCAACCTCGACCAGTTCGCCACCGGCCTGGTGGGCACCCGCAGCCCGTTCGGCGCCGTGCGCAACGCCTGGGATCCGGCGCGCGTCTCCGGCGGGTCCAGCTCCGGCTCGGCCGTCGCGACGGCGCTCGGGATCGTCGATCTCGCCCTGGGGACCGACACCGCCGGCTCCGGTCGCGTGCCGGCGGCCCTCAACGGGGTCTACGGCGTCAAGCCCACCCTCGGGCTGGTGCCGGCGACGGGGGTCGTCCCGGCCTGCCGCACCCTCGACTGCGTCACCGTGTTCGCTCGCGGCCTCGGCCTGGCCCGGCGCGCCGCCGAGCTCATGAGCGGCCCCGACGGCGCCGACCCGCTGACCCGCCCAGACCGCCCGGCGCCGGCCCTGCCCGCCGTGCCCCGGGTCGCCGTACCGACGGCCGAGCACCTGGACGGGCTGGCCGGCGGCTGGGGCGACGCCTTTGCCCGCGTCGTGGCGGACCTCGCCGCCACCGGCACCGAGATCGTCGAGGTCGACATCGCGCCGCTGCTGGACGCGGCAGCCCTGCTGTACGACGGCGCGTTCGTCGCCGAGCGCACCGCGGCGGTGGGCGACTTCATCGCCGCCCACCCCGAACTCGTCGGCGGCGACCTCGATCCGACCGTCGCGGCGATCATCCTCGCCGGCGAGCGGGTCCGCGCCGTCGACTACGTCCGCGACCGTGAGCGGCTGGACCGCCTCGGCCGCGAAGGGCTGTCCCGGCTGGACGGCACGGCCGCGCTGCTCACCCCGACGACCACCTGGCATCCCACCCTCGCCGAGGTCGCCGCGGACCCGGTCGGCGCCAACGCGCGCATGGGCCGCTACACGAACTTCGCGAACCTGCTGGACCGCAGCGCGCTCGCCGTCCCGGCCGGTGCCGTCGCCGGCCTGCCGTTCGGGGTGATGCTCACCGGCGACCCGTTCGCCGACCGCACGCTGGCGCAGCTCGCGGAGCGGATCGCCGCCCCGCCGGTCGACCTGCTCGTCGTCGGGGCGCACCTGCGCGGACAGCCGCTGAACCACCAGCTGGTCTCCGCCGGCGGCAGCTTCGTCGCCGGCGTGCGGACGGAGCCGTCGTACCGGCTGCACGCGCTGCCGACCACGCCGCCGAAGCCCGGCCTGGCCCGGGTGGCGACCGGCGGGGCCGCGATCGAGGGCGAGCTGTGGCGGCTGCCCGCGTCCGGCTTCGGCGCGTTCGTCGCCGGCCTGCCCGCGCCCATGGGCATCGGCTCCGTCCGCCTCGACGACGGCCGGGGCGTCGCGGGCTTCCTCTGCGAGCCGATCGCGCTCGACGGGGCCCCCGACATCACCTCCTACGGTGGCTGGCGCACCTATCTCGGCGCCGCGCGCTGATTCCATGATCATCAATGATCCGACCACCCATACGTGGTCGCATCATTGATGATCATGAGCAGCCGGCCGGGGCGTGCACGACGGCGACCGGCCGCCGGGCGCGGTGCAGGACGCCCTGGCTGGTGGAGCCGAGCAGCAGGCCGCGCACCTGGCCCCGCCCGCGCGAGCCGACCACGATGAGCTCGGCGTCACGGCCGGCGTCGGCGATGACCTCGGCCGGGTGCCCGGCCCCGGCACGGACGGTGACAGGTGCGGCGGACCCGGTCGCCGCCCTGGCCCGGCCGACCGCGTCGGATACCAGCCGCTCGGCGTCGTGCTCCTCCGCGGCGGCGGCCCGGTCGACGGCGGCGGGGTCGGTCACCGGCAGCATGAGCGGCGCCGGCTGGTAGGCGGTCAGCGCCACGACGGAGGTCGAGCGGCGTTGCGCCTCGGTCAGCGCGAAGCGCAGCGCGGCATCGCTGTGCGGCGATCCGTCGACCGCGGCGACGATCGTGCCGTCGCCCGGGCCGGCGGGCTCGGGCACCACGACGGCGGGCACCGTCGAGCGGGCGGCCACCCGCGCGCTCACCGAGCCGAGCAGCATCGCGCCGAACGCCCCGAGCCCGCGCCGCCCCACGACGACCAGCGCGGCGTCGTGGGAGACGTCGAGCAGCGCCTCGACCGCCGGACGCAGGACGAGGACCCTGCTCACGTCGACACCGGGCTGCTCCTCCTCGACCCGCCGCTCGGCCCGGTCGAGGACGAGCGCGGAGTACGCGCGGAGCTCGTCGTCCGGCGGGACGACCGCCCGTCCGCCGAACGGGACCGCGGTCAGCGGCGCCCAGAGCCCGAAGACGGTGTCGAGGGTGCTGCCGCGCCGGCGTGCCTCCGCGGCGGCCCAGCTGAGGGCGTGGCCGCTGTCGGCCGAGCCGTCGACCCCGACGACGACGGTGTTGGACATGGACTCCTCCTCAGGCGTGGACGACGGCGACCGGCCTGGTCGCGTGGTGCAGGACGCCGTGGCTGGTGGAGCCGATCAGCAGGCTGCGCACCTCGCCACGGCCTCGGGTGCCGACGACGACGAGCTCGGCGGTCCGGCCGGCCTCGACGACGACGTCGATCGGGCGGCCGCACACCACACGCACGGTGACGTCGGCCCGGGAGCCGGTGGCCGCGCGGGCGCGGGCGATGGCCTCGGCCGCCATCGCCTCGGCGTATAGGCATTCCCGCGCTGCCGCCTGGGTGACGCCGTCGGGACCGACGGTCGGCACCGCCCGCGCCTGCACCGCGCTGACCGCCACCACCGGGGCCGATCGCAGGCGGGCCTCGGTGAGCGCGAACCGGAGCGCGGCGTCGCTGTGCGCCGAGCAGCCGACGCCGACGACGATGGTCCCGTCGCCGGGGGAGAGCTGCCGCGGGACGACGACCACGGGCCGCTTCGAGCGGGCGGTGAGCCGTCCGCTCACCGAGCCGAGCAGCAGAGCGCCGAGGTCGCTCAGGCCGCGGGTGCCGACGACCGTCAGCGCGGCGTCGCGGCCCGCGTCGAGCAGTGCCTCGACCGGCGCTCGGTGGACCAGGTAGGTGACCAGATCGACGGCGGGCCACTCGTCCTTCACCCGCTGCCGGGCCCAGTCGAGGACCTGGGTGGCGTAGGCGTGCAGCTCGTCCGGCGCCAGGACGAGGGTGGCGCCGCTGAACGGCGTGGCCGCCATCGGCAGCCAGAGGCCGTGCACGACGCACAGCGGCACGTCGCGGCGGTACGCCTCGGCGGCCGCCCAGGTGAGGGCGATGCCGCTGTCCGGAGAGCCGTCGACGCCGACGACGATGGAGTCCGAGCCGGTCATGACGACGCCCGCCTGCGAGGCGTTACGGCGTCCCAGCCGGCCGGTTCGCGGGCGTGAGGAGCGGCTCGTCCCGGAGCACGACCAGCCGTTCGGCCGAGTCCTGGTTCCGCATCCAGCGGCTGCGCAGCGGGTCGTCCTCGGGCAGGCCGGTGTGGCAGGCGATGGCCGCGCGCTGCCGCTCGCGGTCGGCGTCGACCATCAGCTCCTGGCGGGCGGTCCCGGGCTCGGCCGGTCGCAGCGTCCAGGCGTACAGGACGGCGCCGGTGGCGGCCGCCGCGCGGTAGGCCGCGCGCATCGTCCGCACATGGTCGGGGTGGGCGTCGCGGCCGGTGGCGTCGACGACGAGCAGCGCGTCGGCGGCGGCCGCGGCCTGCTGGATCTCGGCGGCCAGTTCATCGGTCGTCGCGGCCCCGAGCATCCCGGGGGAGTGATCCAGCAGGACGACGTCCTCGGCGCCGAGCCGCCGTACGGCCCGGCCGAGGTCGCGGGCGCGGTCGATCCGCCGCCGCGGTGTCGGGTCGGGACGTCGCCCGTGCGTCAGGCACAGGAGGTGGACGGACGTCCCGGCGTCGGCGAAGGCGCCGATCACGCCGCCGAGCGCGAACGTCGCGTCGTACGGGTGGGCGCAGACGACGAGCAGCCGCCGCACCGCTGGCACTGGTCTGGCGTGGTGACCCATACCTCCAATGTCCACCCGGGACGGCCCCGGTCGTAGAGACCGAAGGCGGCGATGTCGGGACCTTCGGCCCGAAAGCCGGTCACCGGCGCCCGGACGCCCACCAGCCGGGTGATCCCGCCGGAGCCGACCCATCGCGGCGATGGTGTGTTTCGCGGCGCATCGGCCGCCATCCCCCAACGCTCCGGGGTTTGCCTCACCAGGCTGGTGGGCGTCAGTTTCACGATGCGCCCGTCGCGCGGGGTGCGGACAGGGCCTTCGGTCCCGGCCCGGGCGGGACCGAAGACACTCGTCCTACGAGGCGGAGCCGGCGGCCGGCCGGGTCCTGGCCCGCAGCGGCGGGCGCGCCCGGGAGGGGTGGACGACGGCGACGGGGCTGTGCGCCCGGTGCAGCAGGTGTTGCCCGACCGAGCCGAGCACCAGACCGGACACCCGGCCCCGCCCGCGGGACCCGACGACGACCAGCTGAGCCCGCGCGCTCGCGGCGGCCAGCTCGCCGGCCGCGTCGGCGCCGGACAGGTGTGACGTCACCGGAACGCCGGGATACCGGGAGGCGTAGTTCGCCAGCCGGGCGGCCAGCGTCGGCACCAGGCCGCCGAAGAACCTGCCGGGGTGGCGCGGCTCGCCGAGGCCGGGCGGGGCGGCATGGACGGCGGAGAGCGGCACCCGGCGCGCGGACGCCTCGCGGAAGGCGAAGTCGAGGACGCCGTCGGCGGCCCGGTCGTCCGTGATGCCCGCGACGACCGGCAGGTCGGTGGTGGACTCCGGCGGCGCGGTGCCGACGACGACCACCGGGCACCGCGCGTGGGCGGCCACCGTCGCGCTCACCGACCCCAGCGCGGCGGCCGCGAGCGGGCCGCGCCGGCGGGTGCCGACGACGAGCATGGCCGCATCGACGGAGTCCTCGATCAGTGCCGTCGCGGCGGAGCCGGGTGCCCGCCGTCCGGTGACGGTGCCGCGCCGCAGGTGCAGCCGCGCGAACGCGACCGCGCGGTCGAGGTCGTCGTACGGATGCCGGCGAGGCCGGGCGGGAACCAGGAACGTCTCGCCGTCGATCGCCGGCCGGTACGACACGTACCGCTGCAGCTCGGGCTCGTCGGCGACCAGCACGACGCGCAGCGGCGCCCGGCGCGCCCGAGCGGCCGTCACGGCCCAGTGCAGGGCGGCCTCGCTGTCCGGGTGGCCGCCGATACCGGCCACGATCGGCCTGGTGGTCGCTTCGAGCACGTTCGGCATCGTCGGCTCCGTTCTCCGGACGGCGCACCTCGCCGGCGCCGTCGCCACTCGCACCGTCCTGCGGCCGTGGACGCCTCAGACCGTCGCGGCCGGGAGGTCCTCGAGGACCCGCACCCGGGCGTAGGCCCAGTGCGGGCTGAACGGCGCCAGCGCCGAGCGGACCGCGGGCCGCAACTCTTCGCGGACCAGCACCGGAACCCGCCGCTCGAACGTCAGCGCGACGTCGAGGACATCGTGATCGGCGTTGATCCGGACGTAGCGCGGTGGCCGGAGCCCGTGCGGGCGCAGCACGTCGGCGACGGCCTGACGGACCCGGTGGTGCGCGGTACGCGAGGTCGGGAGGGTCACCTTCTCGACGGCGTCGACCACGCCGGCGGGGGAGCAGTGGGCGTCGGCGCGGGACCACGGGCCCTCGGGCGTGGGGTAGCCGCAGAGCACCTTCGGCACGTCGGCGACGACGCCGCACAGGAAGGGACGATCCCGGTCGGCCGGCGGATCCGGGCGTTCACGGACGTGCACCAGGACGTCGACCAGGTGGTCGGCGAGCGGGCACGTCCCGCCTGAGGCGAGTGCGCAGTGTGCGCCGCCGGCGCAGGTGTAGACCGTGTGCCCGGCGCGGCGCAGCCGGCCGAGCACGTCGACCGCGTCGCCGCCCGGGATGGTGCAGGACAACAGGATGCGCACCGGACTCACCGGCTCCTCAGATCGACCGATTCGTCGGTCAGGTACTCGATGTCGGCGGCGGCGACGTCCAGCAGGCGGTCGGCCAGGTGGTGCAGGGCACGGCCCACCGCGATCTCGTCACCGACCTCCGGCACGTCGACCTCGCCCGGCCTCAGGTGCGCACGGCCGGCGGCGCGCAGGCCGCTGGTCGCATGAGTGGTGAGCCGGGCATCGGCGAGGGTCTCGCCGTCGCGTTCACCGATGATGATGTCGACGGCCCAGTATCTGCGCGTCGCCATGACGTCCTCCTCAGCTGTGCTTCACCGTCGACGCTACGAAGCGGACGGGACAGGGCCCAGGGCCGAAGGCGTGCGCCTGGTGGGACCTTCGACCCGTCCGGCCGGGACGCCCTGCCCTGTGGGCGACCGGTGCGGGCGCGGTGAGCTGGGGTCATGACCGCCACCTCCGCACCCGTCGTCGTCGGGCTGGACGGATCGCCGAGCGCGCTGCTCGCGCTGGACTGGGCCGCCGAGGAGGCCCGGACGCGCGGGTGCGGGCTGACGCTGCTCTTCGCGCACCCCGGCGAGCGGCACGCACTCGCCGTCCTCGACACCGCGCCGGAGGAACTGGCCGACGACATCTTCGACGAGGCCCTGGACCGGCTGGCCGGGCGGGGCCACGGCGACCTGCCGGTGCGCACCGTGACGAGGTACGGCCTGGTGCCGCGGGTGCTGCTGCGCGCCGCACTGCGTGCGCCCATGCTGGTCGTCGGGCGGCAGGGACTGGGCCGCGTCGCGGAGCTGGTCATGGGGTCGACGTCGCTGGCCTGCGCCGCGCACACCCGGGTGCCGCTGACGATCGTCCCGGACACCTGGGAGGCCGGAGGCCGGCCGCACCGGCGACTGGTGCTCGGCGTGGACGGGTCCGAGCGCGGCCTGCCAGCGGTGGAGTACGCGTTCACGCTGGCCGCCGAGCGGCGGCTGCGCATCGTCGCCGTGTACGCGATGGAGTTGCCGTTGGGCTACCCGGCCGGGCGGCCGTTGACGCCGGAGCAGCCGCGCTACGAGGAGGCGGCGGCCCGCGTCTTCGCGACGGCGGTCGAGCCGTGGCGGGCCAAGTTCCCCGACGTGGACGTGACGACGGCGGTGGAGTACCAGCACCCCGCGTTCGCACTGCCCGAGTACGCGGCCGGCGCCGATCTCGCGGTCATCGGCGGACGTGGGCACGGGCGGATCACCGGCATGCTGCTCGGCTCGTCCGCCCGGAAGATCCTGCGGCGCATGCCGATCCCCGTCACCGTCGTCCGCGACACGCTCCCGCGGCGATGACCACCGCCGCTGTGCGCTCAGGTGAGCGCCCGGCGTCGCCGCTGGTCGTGCGCGAACTCGCTGCGCGCTCGGATCCCGAGCAGCATCCTGCGGGTCATCACCAGGACGACGGGGTCCATCAGTTCGCCGCCGATCCAGGCCAGCCGCCCGCTCAGGCCCGGCGTGCGCTTCGCCCGGCAGCGGACCAGCAGCCGGCAGCTGCCCGGCACGTCGTCGACGAGGACGAAGGCCCAGGTGGCGTTCCACGGGTGCACGGGCGGCCGCTGCCGCAGGACCAGCACCCGGCCGGGTTCGACGCGGGCGACCCGGAACACGTAGCCGTCCTGCATGCCCAGCGCGCCGGCCGGCGCGGCGCGCACCTGATCGCCGGCCTCGAGGTGCTGCCACTCGTCGCGGACGGTGTGCGCGCTGTGGATGTCGAGCCCGAAGAGGTTCTCCAGCCAGTCGTAGCTGTACCAGCCGCCGCGGTCCTGGCCGATCTGCACCAGCCAGCGCCAGACCTCCTCGCGGGGCGCGTTGACGGTGACCGCGCGGGTGGTGGCCGCGTCGGCATCGAAGATGAAGTCGTCGCCGGGGAGCCGGCGAAGGGTCTCGTCCTCCGTCGCGCCCCAGTTCCGCAGCCGCGCGCGTGCCGCGACGGCGGCCGTGGTGGACGCCATCAGCGCCGCGGCGGCCATCAGGGTCCGGCGACGCTCCTTGGCGCGCCGGGCGTCCACGACGCGTCCCTGCGGCTGAGCGGTCATGTACCGACGACACCACCCGCGGCCGTGGCGGGGCAGGGGCGAACGGCCCGGCCGATGCGGGCATGCGTCCCGCCCTTCGTCCCGGCCGGCCACGACGAACTCCTCTGCCGGTCCGGGCGGCGTGGGCGTGAACTGGAGGCGAAGCTCCACCGAAGGAGATGAGCCCGATGGCAGTGGCCGCCCGCCCAGCGGCCCGGTTCGAGCCGGGCATCTCGCGGTGGTCATGGCTGGTGACGCGGTTCCTGGCCATTCCGCACCACATGGTGCTCGTGCTCCGGGTCGTCGTCGCGTACGCCGCCCTCATGACCGACGAGCACCCGCCGGTCCGCCCCGGCACGGGGGAAGGAGAACCCGCCGGCCCCGACGCCGGCACGGTGCCGTCCGCCGAGCCGCCCTCTCCACCGCCGGCCCGGCCGAAGGGGGCCGCGCGGGTGGTCGCGCTGGTGCTCGGCTCGCTGATCGGGCTCGGTTCGCTCGGGCTGGTCGCGGCCGGTGTGGCCGGACTGGTGGTGGACCAGACCCAGCGCGACGCCGACGGCTACCTGTCCAGCGCCGCCGTGCACGTCGCGAGCCAGGAGTTCGCCGTCGTCGCCACCGGCCTGGACGTGGACACCGACGCCCCGGGCTGGCTGCAGGAAGAGGACATCGTCGGCCAGGTGCGGCTGCGCTATGACGCGGGCGCCGGCGACGTGTTCGTGGGCGTGGCCCCCGCGTCCGACGCGGGCGCCTATCTGGACGGCCTCGGGTACGACGAGATCACCCGGATCGAGGGCGACGACGCCGGCTACGCCGCTCATGCCGGCGGCGCGCCGGCGAGCGACCCGGCGGCGCAGGACTTCTGGACCGCCTCGGCCAGCGGCACCGGGCAGCAGACGCTGACCTTCCAGCCGCACGACGGTCAGTGGGTGGTCGTCGCGATGAACGCCGACGGCACCGCCGGGGTCGACCTGACCGCACGGG
The DNA here is from genome assembly GCF_003427025.1 of Jiangella endophytica. Taxonomy (GTDB): domain Bacteria; phylum Actinomycetota; class Actinomycetes; order Jiangellales; family Jiangellaceae; genus Jiangella; species Jiangella endophytica. Next base: position 7,145 of record NZ_QVAI01000013.1, on the reverse strand, counting down.
CGGCCGCCGAGCTGCCCGTCCTGCCGTGGGTGGCGCTGATCGCGATCGGCGCCGGCGGTCTCGGCCTGCTGGTCGCCGCACTGCTGGTCTACCTCGCCCTGCGGCGGGACCGTACACGAGTGGGTGCGTGATGGATACCGAGGAGAGCACACCGCTGCTGGTCGCGGAGTCGGTGACCAAGGTCTACCGCACCGGGTCGCAGGCGGTCGTGGCACTGGACGGGCTGAGCCTCACGGTGGGGCGCGGCGAGCTCGTCGCGGTCATGGGGCCGTCCGGCTCGGGCAAGACCACGCTGTTGAACTGCCTGTCCGGGCTCGACGACATCGACGGCGGCCGGGTGCTGGTCGAGGGCCGCGACCTCTTCGCGATGAGCGACCACGAGCGCACGGCACACCGGGCCCGCTCGATGGGCTTCGTGTTCCAGTCGTTCAACCTGATCCCCGTGCTCGACGCCGCGGAGAACGTCGAGCTGCCGTTGCTGCTGGCCGGCGTGCCCGCGCATGCGGCCCGCGAGCGCGCGCTGGCGATGCTGGCGAAGGTCGGCCTGGCCGGCCGGGCGGGGCACCGGCCGGCCGAACTGTCCGGCGGCGAGCAGCAGCGGGTGACCATCGCCCGCGCGCTGGTCGCCGAGCCGGCCGTCGTCTGGGCGGACGAGCCCACCGGCAACCTCGACAGCGCGATGGCCGCGCAGGTGATGGACCTGCTGCACCGCCTGAACGAGGAGGAGGCGCAGACGATCGTGTTGGTCACCCATGACGACGACATCGGGCGCTCGGCGCGCCGGCTGGTGACGATGCGCGACGGCCGGGTCATCGGCGACGAGGTTCGCTCGGCCGTGGGGTGAGGACGATGCTGGACCCGCTGACACTCGGCCTGATCGTCGCCGTGGCCGCGGTCCTGGCGTTCGTCGCCGTGCTGCTCGGCAAGGCGGTGCTGCGCCGCCTGGCCGGGCGGCAGCTGACCCGCCGCCCGGCCGAGACGATCCTCGTCGTCCTCGGGTCGGTGCTGGGGACCGCCCTGATCGTCGCCAGTCTCGCCGTCGGCGACTCGCTGGACCGCTCGGTCCGGCAGACCGCCTACGACGTGCTCGGCCCGGTCGACGAGTCGGTGCGCTCGGCGACGCTGGAGCAGGGCGACGAGGTGGCCCAGCGGCTCGCGCCACTGGCGTCGGACCCCCGCGTCGACGGCCTGCTGACGATCCGCGGCGACCAGGCCGCCGCCGTCCGGCAGGGCGCCGACGGCGTCGTCGCCGAGCCGCGCGTGCTGCTGTGGGAGGTCGACTTCGACGCGGCCGCCGGCTTCGGCGCGCCGGACGCGTCCGGCCTGGACGTCGCCGACCCGGGACCGGGCGGCGTCGTGATCAACGCGAACCTGGCCGGCCGCCTGGGCGCGGGCCCGGGCGACGAGCTGGTCTTCCATGCCTACGGGCAGCGGATCGGCGCGACCGTGACCCGGGTCGTTCCGGCGGAGGGCCTGGCCGGGCTCGGCCTGGGGGCGTCGGCCAACCAGGACGCGTTCGTGTCGCCCGGCGTGCTGACCGCCGCCGCGGCCGCGGGCGGCGTGCAGCCGACCACCACCAGCCTGGTGTCCAACGCCGGCGGGGTGGAATCGGGAGCGGAGCTCACCGATGAGGTCAGCGCGGCCATGGCGGACCGGCTCGGGCCGCTGACCGCGCGTGGAGCGTCGGTCGCGACGCCGAAACAGGACGTCCTGGACGCCGCCGCGGAGACCGGCGAGAGCCTGGGCTCGCTGTTCCTGTTCATCGGCAGCTTCTGCATCATCGCCGGGATCCTGCTGCTGGTGAACGTGTTCGTCATGCTCGCCGACGAGCGCCGCGGCCAGCTGGGCATCCTGCGGGCCATCGGCATGCGGCGCCGGCACGTGACCGGCGAGTTCGCCATCGAGGGCGCCGTCTACGCGCTGACCTCCGCCGTGCTCGGCGCGGCCTTCGGGGTCCTGCTCGGACGGGTCGTCGTCGCCATCGCGTTGCGCATCCTCAACAGCTACGACCAGGGCGGGAACCAGCTGCGGGTGGCGTTCGAGATCACCCCGGCCAGCCTGATCGGCGGGGCCGCGACGGGCTTCCTGTTCGCGTTCCTGGCGGTCGTCCTGACCAGCGTGCGGATCGCCCGGACGAACATCATCGCGGCGATCCGCGACCTGGAGCCGCCGGTGCGGCCGAAGACCCGTACGCGGCTGGTCGTGCTGTCGGCCGTCGCCACGGTGCTGCTCACCGCGGCCGCGATCCCGGCGGTGGTGGCCAGTGCGGCGACGCAGACCTACCTGCTGCCGACCCTGGCCGCCGTCGCCGCGGTGCCGATGCTGTCGCGGCTGATCGGGTCGCGGGCCGCGCTGACCGTCGTGGCGCTCGGCGTGCTGGCCTGGGGCCTGCTGGCCAATACCGTCCGGCCGGACATCTACGACGAGGCGAGCACCGCACCGTACGTCGTGCTCGGCTGCATGCTGTCCTTCGCCGCGGTGACGCTGGTGAGCCTGCACCAGCCGGTGCTGTTGCGGCCGTTCCGGCGCCTGGTCGAACGGCCGACCCAGCGCGGCCTGGCCACCCGGCTCGCGGTCGCGTACCCCACGGCGAAGCGGTTCCGCACCGGCGCCACGCTGGCGATGTACTCCGTCGTCGTCCTGGTCATCGTGCTGATGACGCAGATCATGACGGTCATCGACCGCAACATGGACCAGGCGGTCGCCGACGCGACGTCCGGCTGGTCGCTGCGGCTGGACTACAACCCGACGACGCCGATCGCGAACCTGGGCCAGGAGCTCACGACGGGACCGTTCGCCGGGCGGATCACCGACGCCGCGCCGCTGACGATCGCCGTCGCCGAGGGCGACGACCCGCGGCTCACGACCGATGTCCAGCTGCCTGTCGTGGCCGTCGGCGTGCCGGAGGACTTCACCTTCACCCCGCCCGTGCTCGACGCCAGGCTGGCGCGGCTGCCCAGCGACCGCGCGGCCTGGGACCTGGTGCGCCTGGACCCGGCGTACGTGCTCGTGGACACGCTCTACGGCTCCAGCGGCGGGCCGCCGGGGGAGCCCGTGGCGCCGGGCCAGGGCATCACGCTCACCGACCCGCGCACCGGACGCGAGGTCGAGCGCACCGTCGCCGGCGTCGTCCGGGACGGCAGCCCGTTCTACGGCGTGACGGGCGCCGACCTGCGGTTCCCGGTCTTCATGGGCATCGACTCCGTCGTCGACACCTTCGGGGTGGCCGCGACGCAGTCCAGCGCCATGCTCCGGACGGCTCCCGGGGTGGACGTCCCCTCCCTCGCCACGCAGCTGCAGGGTGTGCTCGTCGATCACGGTGTCGTGGCGACCGACCTCGGCGCGGCCGTCGAGCAGAGCTACGCCGCGAACAACCAGTTCTTCCGGCTCATGCAGGGCTACCTGGCACTGGGCCTGCTGGTCGGCATCACCAGCCTCGGCGTGATCATGGTGCGGGCGGTGCGGGAGCGCCGGCGGGCCATCGGCGTCCTCCGGGCGCTGGGCTTCCAGGCCCGGACCATCCGGACGGCGTTCCTGGCCGAGAGCGCGTTCATCGCGGTCGAGGGCGTGGTCATCGGCTCGGTGCTCGGCGTCGTCATCACCTGGCTGCTGTACCGCAACAGTGCCGCGTTCGAGACGATCAGCGGGCCGTACCCCATCGCGTGGGGGCAGATCCTGACCCTCGTGGCGGTCACGCTGGTCGCCTCGGCGGTGGCCACCCTGGCGCCCGCCCAGCGCGCCGCCCGGATCCGGCCGGCCGTGGCCGTGCGCGTCCGCGACTGAACCCGGCCGAGCACGCGTGTGCCCGCCCGAACGGGAGAGGGGCAGGCACACGGATGCTGCGTGCTCAACGGGTCGTGGCGGTCATCCTCTCGTGATGGGAACGATGCGGGACTCGGACGGCTGATCCGCGATCGGGACGGTGATCTCCAGGATCCCCGCCTCGTAGCGAGCCGTCGCCCTGGTGCTGTCGGCGTTCTTGGGTAGGACGGCGCTGCGGTGGAACCGGCCGTAGCGGAACTCGGACCGGTCGGACTCCTCACGGTTGTCCGTGCGTTCGGCGTTGATCGTCAGCTCGTCGTCGGTGATCTCGATCGAGATGTCCATCTCCGGAACCATGCCGGGCAGCTCCGCCCGGACGACGTACTCGTCGTCGTCCAGGTGCTCCTCCAGCCGGAACGGCCGCAGGCCGGGCGGGCCGGGCCAGGCGAACATGCTGGGCAGGTCCTCGACCCATTCGAGCAGGTCGGGAACCGCGCGGCGGAGGTCGTGCCGTGGGGTGTGGCTCATCTGCTCACCTCCTCTCCGTGCTCATGTCTCCAGTCCACCTCCGCCCGCCGGTCGCGGCGAGAGGCGATGGTCCCGAAGCCGCCGTCCGATCACCCGTGGGCTCGCGACGGTGAGGTGGTGGCGGTCGCCCCGCACGACGACGTCCAGCGGCTCGCCGCCGACCAGACGGTACGTCTCGCCCTCGTGCGTGAGGACGACCTCGAGCTGCCGGTCGCGGAAGCGCAGCGGCAGCCGCAGCCGGGTCCAGCCGGCGGGCAGGCGCGGGTCGAACGACAGTTCGCCGCCCCGGTCGCGCAGTCCGGCGAACCCGTAGGCCAGCGCCATCCAGACGCCGGCCGCCGCGGCGATGTGCACGCCGTCGGCGACGTTGCCCTCGACGTCGCCGAGGTCCATGAACAGCGCATAGCGGAAGTAGTCGAGCGCGGCCCGCTCCTCGCCGATCTCCGCCGCGACGATCGACTGGACGCAGGCCGACAGTGACGAGTCGCCGGTGGTGAGGCGCTCGTAGTACGCGAAGTTGCGCCGCTTCTGCTCGGTGGTGAACCCGTCGCTCAGCAGGAACATCGCGAGCACCACGTCGGCCTGCTTGGCCACCTGGCGCCGGTAGATCACCAGCGGGTGGTAATGCAGCAGCAGCGGGAACCGGTCGCGCGGGGTCGCGTCGAGGTCCCACGTCTCACGGCGCAGGAACCCCGCGTCCTGCGGATGGATGCCGCGGGCCTCGTCGTACGGGACGGCCATCGCGGTCGCGGCCCGCCGCCAGACCTCGGGCTCCTCCGGCCGCAGCCCGACGGCGTCGGCCAGTGCCGCGTACGCGTCCGGGTCGTCGCTGTGTAGCCGGGCCACGACGGCCGCCGCGTCGCGCAGGTTCTCGCGGGCCATCAGGTTGGTGTAGGTGTTGTCGTCCACCATGGTCGTGTACTCGTCCGGACCGGTCACGCCGTGGATGTGGAACCGGTCGTCGTCGCCGTGGAAGCCCAGGTCGGCCCACATGCGCGCGGTCTCGACCAGGAGCTCCGCGCCGGCCTCGACGAGGAAGCCCGGATCGCCGCGGACGTCGACGTAGCGGCGCACGGCGTAGGCGATGTCGGCGTTGAGGTGGAACTGGGCCGTGCCCGCCTCGTAGTACGCCGACGCCTCCTCGCCGTTGATCGTCCGCCACGGGAAGGCCGCGCCCGTCAGATCCAGCTCCGCGGCCCGGCGGCGGGCCTGCGCCAGCATGTCGTGCCGGAACCGCAGCAGGTTGCGGGCGATGCGCGGCCGCGTGTAGCAGAGGAACGGCAGCACGTACATCTCCGTGTCCCAGAAGTAGTGCCCCTCGTAGGCCGGCGACGTCAGCCCTTTGGCGGGGACGCCACTGCCCTCGGCCCGCCACGTGGCCTGCGCGACCTGGAACAGGTTCCACCGCACGGCCTGCTGCAGCCCCGCCGAGCCGTCGCGGTCCTCGACCTGCACGTCGGCCCGCTCCCAGAACCGGTCGAGCGCCGCCCGCTGCAGCGTGCGGAGCTCGGCGAAGCCGTCCCGGACGGCGCGGTCCAGGGTCCGCGCGCAGCGGTCGGCCAGCTCCGCGGTGTCCGCGGATCGGGAGCCGTGGTAACTGACGTACTTGGTGACGCGGATCGGGGTGCCGGGCCGGGCGTCCACGCGGACGACCAGCTCGGCGAGGTCGGGCTCGACGCGGCTGGTCACCTCGGGTCCGTCGCCGGCCTCGATCCGGTGGTCCACGCCGACGCCCAGCGTCATGCCGCTGTCCGCCGTGCGGTAGCCGAGGACGAACCGGCCGCCGTCGAGGCGCCGGGTGCGCAGGTCGAGCACCCGGTGCGGGATCGCGGTGCCGAGGCGGGGGTCGGCCGTCCGCTCCGGCGTGCGGGTGGCAGGGCTGTCCTGGTGGTTGACCAGCAGCGAGCGGACCACCACGGGCGCCGCGTGGTCGAGCACCGTCACCTCGTAGTCGATCGCCATGAGGTGGCGGTGGTGCAGGGACACCAGCCGGGTCGAGCGGACCCGGACGTGCTTGCCGGACGGTGTCGACCAGAGCAGCTCCCGCGTGAGCGTCCCGGCCCTCAGGTCCAGCACGCGACGGTACTCGCGGACGCGGGTCACCGGCAGCAGCAACGGCTCGTCGTCGACGAACAGCGCCAGCGTCGTCGGATCGGGCACGGTGACGATCGTCTGGCCGGTCCGGGCCAGGCCGTAGGCGTTCTCGGCGTGCGTGATCGGCCACGTCTCGTGGAAGCCGTTGACGAACGTGCCGGGCGAGAACACCGGCCGGCCCTCGTCCTGCGTGCCTCGAACACCCAGGTACCCGTTGGAGAGCGCGAACACCGTCTCGGCCCGCGCGACGTGGCGCGGATCGAAGCGGGCCTCCACGAGCCGCCACGGGTCGCGGGGGTAGTCCCGCTCGGGCAGCTCGACGAGTGCACGCCGGAGCATGCCTGGACGGTAGCGGCCGGCCCGGTCGCCCGGCAGGGCCAAGGGACCCCGGCGGTGGGACGTTCGACCCTGCTCCACCGGCCGAGCGGGCGGGAGCCTGGGAAGGAGGAGGTGGGTCTCATGCATGCGGAAGTCGGCGATCTGCTGGTCGTCCAGGGACCCGTGCTCGACGAACACGGTCGCGAGGGCGAGATCATCGAGGTACGCGGCGCCGGCGGCGCTCCGCCCTACGTCGTGCGCTGGTCCGGCAGCGGCGTCGTGACCCTGGTCTTTCCCGGACCCGACGCCGTCGTCCACCATCGGCGGGAGCATCACGCCGAGGCGGACTCCTGAGGGTCGTCTCCCACCGCTTCGCGCGACGTGCCGAGCCGTCGGTCCTTTGGGCGGATGACCAAGGTCCCGGCCCTGGGCGACGTTGGGCA
>NZ_QVAI01000012.1 GCF_003427025.1 Jiangella endophytica | reverse complement strand
GCTGCTGATCAAGCTGCTCATCGACACCGTCTCCAAAGACGGCAACCTGCTGCTCAACGTCGGCCCCAACGGCCGCGGCGAGCTGGAGCCGCGGGCGCTGGACACGCTGGCCGAGATCGGACGCTGGATGCGGCTGCACGCGCGCTCCATCCACGACGCCGGCGCCAGCGCGTTCGTGCCGCCCCCGGACTGCCGCTACACCCAACACGGCAACCGGCTGTACCTACACGTGCTCTCGTGGCCGTTCAAACACCTGCACCTGCCCGGGCTGGCCGGGAAGGTCCGCTACGCACAGCTGCTCAACGACGCCTCCGAAATCCGGCTGGTCCCGCACGACGAGGGTGCCGGCACCCACCACGCGCTGCGCACCTCGCCCGACGACCTCACACTCGAGCTGCCGATCCAACGACCCGACGTCGCCGTCCCCGTCATCGAACTGTTCCTGAACCACTGACGGTCAGCCGCCGGCGCCGTCGAGCCAGGCCAGGACCGCGAGCACCCGGCGGTTGTCGTCGGGTGCCTGCGGCAGGTCGAGCTTGGTGAAGATGCTGTTGATGTGCTTGGTGACGGCGCCCTCCGACACGTGAAGGCGGGCGCTGATCGCCGCGTTGGACCGGCCCTGGGCCATCAACGTCAGCACCTCGCGCTCGCGGTCGGTGAGGCGGTCGACGGGGTCCGGGCGGTTCGTCAGCAGGCCGGCCACGACCTCGGGGTCGAGCACCGTGCCGCCCGCGGCGACCTGCCGGACCGCGGCGAGGAAGCCGTCGACGTCGGCGACGCGGTCCTTGAGCAGGTAGCCGATGCAGCCCTGGCCGTCGGCGAGCAGGTCGCGGGCGTAGAGCGGCTCGACGTGCTGGCTGAGGACGAGGACCGGCAGCGCCGGGCGGGCGGCGCGCGCCATGGTCGCCGCAGTGAGGCCCTCGGTGGTGAAGGTGGGCGGCAGCCGGACGTCGAGGATCGCGACGTCGAAGTCGTCCTTGGCCAGCGCCGCCGCGAGTGTGGCGGCGTCCTGCACGGCGTCGACGACCTCGATGCCGTCGGACTGCAGGATGCGGGTGAGCCCGACGCGCAGCAGCGCCTGGTCCTCGGCGATCAGGGCTCTGAGCTGTGCCACGGCACCTCCAGGGTCACGGTGGTCGGGCCGCCGGCCGGGCTCGCCACGGCGACCGTACCGTCGAACGCGGCCAGCCGCCGGGCGACGCCGGCCAGCCCGGAGCCGCGAGGGTCGGCGCCGCCGCGGCCGTCGTCGCCGACGACGACGCTCACCCGGCCGGGCTCGGCGGCGCCGGCGACCCACATACGCGTGGCGCCGGCGTGCTTGACGGCGTTGGCCAGGCACTCGGCGACGGCGAAGTAGAGGGCCGACTCGACCGGCGCCGGCAACTGCCCGGGCAGCCGCAGCGTCACCGTGACCGGACCCGGCAGCGACAGGGCGAGTGCCTCGACGGCACCGGTCAGCCCGCGGTCGGCCAGCGCCGGCGGGTGGATGCCGCGGACCACGGAGCGCAGGTCCTCGAGCGCCGAGACGGTGCCCTCGCGCGCCTCGCGCAGCAGCTCGGCGGCGGCGTCGGGGTCGATCTTCATCAGCCGCTCGGCCAGGCCGACGTTCATGCCGACGGCGGCGATGCGGGCCTGCGCGCCGTCGTGCAGGTCGCGCTCGATGCGCCGCACCTCGGCGGCGGAGTGGTCGATCAGCTCGGCGCGGGTCTTCTCGACCTCGGCGACGCGCTCGGCCAGCCGGCGGCTCTGCGAGTGGCCGAGGATCGCGGCGTCGGCCAGCGCCCGCACGCGCACCAGCCACGGTGTGCCCACCCACCACAGCGCCGTCATCGGCACGGCCAGGACGGTCAGCGCCGACCACACGGGCCCGCCGTCGGTGAGCAGCAGCGTCGCGTGCACCGGCAGCGACAGCAGCAGCCCGGCCGGGAGCACCGACAGCGCCAGACCGAACGTCCCGGTGAAGGCCACCAGCGCCAGCTCGCGCCAGCGCAGCGGGTCGCGCACCCAGGCGGCGATCAGCCGCACCGGCGAACGGCCCTGGCCCTCGACGGGGTACTCCGGCAGGTCGGCGTCGAGCAGTCCCGCGGCGATGGTGCGCAGGACGTGGACCAGCGTCGCCGTGCCGTGCACGACGATCAGGCCGATCCACAGCCCGATGCCGATGACGCTGAGCGGGACCGCGATGATCGCCAGGATCAGCAGGATCCAGCCGGGCACGGCGAGGGCGGCGGTGCCGGTGGCGACGGCGGTCAGCCGCAGCCGCTCGAGCACCCCTCGGGTGTCGACCGGGAACGACGGCAGCGCCACGACCGGAGCGGGCCGGCCCGACGGCCGGCCGTCGCCCACGTCGTCGACCACCAGATCACCTCCCGCCGTCCGTCGTCGTGCTCACGCGAGCGCGCCGGCAGGGCGGCGACCCGGACCTCGATGGTAGGACTCGTTCACCCACCACAGGGCGCCGACGACGCCCGCGCCGCCGACCGTCGAGTACAGCCACCACGGCACGTCCAGCCCGCCGGTGGCCACACCGATGGCCAGCCACACCACGATCTGCACCGCCGTCATCGCGATCCAGGCCGTCGTCGCGACCCGCAGCGCCGTCGTCACGCCCCACGGCGGCACGCCGGCGCCGAGGCCCTCCAGCGCGAGGTAGAGGTCGTTGCGAGTGGCGGCCGCACCCACGGCCTCCCTGCGTGCCCGCAGCTCCTCGTCGGCCAGGCCGGCCGCGGCCAGGACCGCCAGCGCGCGGGTCCGGTCGGTGGCGCTCGCGGGGACGGTGTCGGGGCGGAGCAGCCGCCCGGTGAGGTCGTCGAGTCGCATCGTCGTCTCCTTCGTTCGGTCGGGGTGTCGTCGACGCTACGGAGCCGCGGCCACGGCCTCGATCCGGTTGGATCCCCGATCCGGGTGGACTTTTCCCCACCCCGGGTCGGGAGTCAGGTGGATCGCCTCTGACCTGCGGCGATCCGTAGCGTCGACGACACCCGAACGAACGGAGACCACGATGGACACCATGGCCGTGCAGGTACGCCGGCTGGCCCGCGTCTACGGCGACCACCAACTAGGTGTGCGCGCGCTCGACGGCGTCGACCTCGACTTCCCCCGCGGCTCCTTCACCGCGGTGATGGGCCCCTCCGGGTCCGGCAAGTCCACGCTGCTGTCCTGTGTCGCCGGGCTGGACCGCCCGACCGAGGGCGAGGTCCTGGTCGACGGCGAGAACGTCACGTTCTGGGACGAGGACGCGCGCTCCCGGCTGCGGCGCGAGCGGATCGGCTTCGTGTTCCAGAGCTTCCACCTGATGCCGTACCTCACGGCCGCGCAGAACGTCGCGCTGCCGCTGCGGCTGGCCGGGCGCAAGGCCGACCCACGGCTGGTGCGAACCCTGCTCGGTCACGTCGGCCTGGCCGAGCGGGCCGGCCACCTGCCGGGCGAACTCTCCGGCGGCCAGCAGCAGCGGGTCGCGATCGCGCGGGCGTTCGTCGCCTCGCCGGCCGTCGTGCTGGCCGACGAGCCGACCGGCGCGCTGGACTCCGCGACCGCCAAGGAGATCCTCCGGCTGTTGCGCGCCGCCGTCACCGACCTGCGGCAGACCATCGTCATGGTGACCCACGACCCGGTCGCCGCCTCGTACGCCGACCGCGTCGTCTTCCTCGTCGACGGCCGGGTCGCGGGGCACATGGCGCACCCCACGGCCGATGCCGTCGCGGGCCAGCTGGCCCACCTCGACCAGCTCGTCGCGGCCGGTTCGGCGGTGGCCCGATGAGCGCGGCACGCACGGCCACGCGGCCGAGCAAGCGAGCGCGCCGCGCCGCCGCTGGGCAGGCGCCGGTGGGGACCCGGCCGGCGAACCGGCGGCCGGGCGGTCCCGGCGGCGGCCGGCTGGGGCGGGTGGGCTGGCTCGCCAGGCCGTCGCTGCGGCATCGGCCGGCGGCGTTCCTGGCGGCGGCGCTGACGGTGTTCCTCGGCACCGTCGTCATCGGGCCGTTCGCCACGATGATCGAGACCGCTCTGCACAGCAGCGGTGACGACCGGCTGGCCCTGCTCATCATGGGCGGCGTGGTCGGCGGCTGGGGTCTGGTGATCGTCCTCTTCTCCCTGGCCTCGACCATCGGCATCACCGTCCGGCAGCGCACCGACGAGGTCGTGCTGCTGCGCACCATCGGCGCGGCCGGCGCCCAGGTCCGGTCCCTGGTGCGCGGCGAGACCCTGGCCATGGCGAGCGTCGCCGCCGCCCTGGGTGCCGTCCCGGCGTGGTTCGGCGCTCGCGCACTGCTCGACGCGCTGCGATCGGGCGAAGTGGTCGGCGACGACGTCCGGTTCCAGGGCGGGGCGCTCGCCCTGCTCGCCACCGTCGTCGCGACCGTCCTCGTGGCGCGCCTCGCCGCCTCCGTCGCGGTCGCCCGGGCCAGCCGCGCTCCGGTGCGCGAAGCGGGGGCCGAGCAGGTGCGCGAGTACCGCATGCCGCGCTGGCGGCTGATCGCCGCCGCGACGCTGCTGCTGTACGGCCTGGGCTTCGCGGTCGTGACGATGACGGTCACCGGTCACTCCGCCGACCCCTACGACGCGATGATGACCGCCGGGAACGCCTGCGTCATGGTGAGCATCGGCCTGGCGGTGGCCGCGCCCGGGTTGCTGAAGCGGTTCGCGGGCCGGTTCCGTGGCCGCGGTGCGGCGGCCGAGCTGGCGCTGTCGAACGCGGCGCGCCGGTCGCAGCTGCTCAGCGCGACGCTGGCGCCGGTGATCGTGCTGACCGGCTCCTCGATCGGCACGCTGATGCTGGTCGACATCGACGTGCGGTCCATGGCCGGCGCCGGTGGCGCCGACGACGTGACCACCCTGCTCAACGTCGTGGTCGTGGTGATGATCTCGCTGTTCGCCACGATCATGGTGGTCAACGCCTGGGCCGCCGCGGTGGCGCACCGCCGTGCCGAGCTCCGGCGGCTCTGGCTGGTCGGCGCCCGGCCCCGCACGGTGCGCGCGTCCGTCGTCGTCGAGAGCCTGGTGACCGGCCTGCTGGGCGCCGGTCTGGGGGTGGCGGCGGCTGCGACCACCGTCGTGCCGTTCTCCTGGGCCCGCGGCGAGGGTCTCGTCCCCGACGGCGGGCTCTGGGTGGCCCCGGCCGTCGCCGCCGTGGCGATCGGCGTCGCGGTGGTGTCGGCCACGGCGGCCGCCCGGCGGGTGCGGTTCAGCGGCGGTCCCACGTCCGGTTGACCTGCCGGACGACCAGCCTGACCAGGATCGTCAGCGCGACGACGCCGGCGCCGATGCCCGCCACGATCGCCGCCTCGATCCCGGCGCCGAACGCGTCGCCGATCAGTCCGGCCAGGGCGCCGATCAGCGCCGCGACGATGACGCTGACCAGCAACGCGATGCTGGACAGGTACTGGCCGGCCGGGAGGCGGGAGCGGCGTACGCCGTAGGTCTGCATGAGCCCGGCGACGTCCTCGCGGTGGCCCGTGACGAAGTACGGCTCGAGCTCCGGCGCGAGGTCGAGATAGCCCCGGCGCAGCCGGTTCATCCCGGCGACCAGCTCGACGTCCTCGCTGTTGAGCTGGACCAGGCGGATGACGGTGGCCACGCCGATGACGACCAGCAACGGCATCAGCACCAGCGCGAACAACCGGAAGCCGGGACCGAAGTCGGTGCTGTCGGCGACCAGCGCGAGCGCGACCACCGTGGCCGACACCACGGTCAGGAACCAGCTGGCCCGGCTGAAGCTCTCGCTCCACGCCAGGTTGCGCGTGGCCAGCAGGCTCCAGTGTTCGGTCGACAGCAGCTGCGCGCGGACGGGGATGGGCGTCGGTTCCGGAGCGGGAACGGCGGGCGACTCGTCGGCGGTGGGATCTGGCACGTCGCGCTCCTGTTCTGCCGCCCGGACCCCGGCGGCCTCGCCTCGTCACCCTATGGGGCAGGCCGGAACGAAAGCGTCGTCTCACCCATTGAGCCGTTCCGCGCGCGGGCTCGGCCCGCCGCCGCTAACGTCTTGGTGCGTGGACGTCGCTCGCTATCGTGCCCACTGTCCCGCCTGCCCGTGGACCAGCCGCGATTTCTCCCGCTACTCGAGCGCCGAGAACGCCGCGCACGCGCACGCGGACGAGAAGGACCACGCCTGCCACGTCATCGACCAGTACGGGTTGAGAGTGACCGGCTCGACGGTCCGGCCCGGCGAGGAGCACTGACCCGAAACCGCAGCTCAGGGCATCTCTCCGACCCTTCGCCTACCCTTGGCGCATGGCTGTTACGCGCACGGCCGGCCTAGACCTCGCCGGCCTGGTGCTTCCACTCGCCAAGGCGCTCGCCGCGTTGGAGTCCTCAGTAGCGCGGCGGCACGGCATGACATCGTGGCAGTGCGCCGTCCTGCGCGCCGCCGCGGAGCCCCCTTGGCGCACTCAGCGCGAGATCGTCGGCGCGATCGGCTACGACCGCAATCGCATCGTCGCCGACCTCGACGATCTCGAGCGGCGGGCCTTGCTGGTCCGCCGCGTCGACGACCTCGACCGGCGGTCCAACCGCATCGAGGTCACTGCCGCCGGTCGCCGGCTGGCCCGAGCCGCCACCCGCGAACTGCGGGCCAAGACCGACGACCTGCTGGCGGCGGTCGGGCCGGGCGACGACCGCGAGACGATGCTCCGCGCGCTCGCCGCCCTGCGCGACCGGTGCGCCGACGACACCTGGTGCACGGCGTGGCTCGGCCGGTGACGTTCGCGTTCCGGCCGGTCACCCGGGCCGACTTCGCGCTGCTGGGCCGCTGGCTCGAGCAGCCGCACGTGGCCCGGTGGTGGGATCACGAGACCACGCCCGAGGCGCTGGAGCGCGACTTCGGCGGCACCGCCGACGGCACCGAGCCGGGTGAGGACCTGCTGGCCCTCGCCGACGGTGCGCCGGTCGGGCTGGTGCAACGGTCCCGGCTGGCCGACTTCGCCGAGTACCGCGACGAGTTCGCCGCGCTCACCGACGTGCCCGACGGCGCCGCCACCATCGACTACCTCGTCGGCGATGCCGGCAGCATCGGCCGCGGGCTGGGCACGGCGATGATCCACGCCGTCGTCGCCGACACCTGGCGGACCCGGCCGGAGGTGCCCGCCCTGCTGGTCGCCGTGGTCGCCGCGAACCCGCGGTCGTGGCGGGCGCTGGAACGGGCCGGCTTCCGCCGCGTCGCCGAGGGTCCGATGGAACCGGACAACCCGGTCGACGACCCGCTCCACTACGTCTACCGGCTGGACCGGCCCGCGGCCGACGCCGTCACGGGCAGCGGATGACCAGCCCCGCGTAGGACAGCCCGCCGCCGAAGCCGAACAGCAGCACCGGCGCGCCCGCCGGCACCTCGCGCCGCTCGACCAGCTTGGACAGCGCGATCGGGATGCTCGCCGCCGACGTGTTGCCGGACTCGACGACGTCGCGGGCGACGAAGGCGTTCACCGCGCCGACCCGGGCGGCCAGCGGCTCGATGATGCGCAGGTTGGCCTGGTGCAGCACGACGCCGCCCAGTTCCTCGGGTGAGATTCCGCTGCGCTCGCACACCAGCCGGGCGATGCGCGGCAGCTCGGTGGTGGCCCAGCGGAACACCGCCTGGCCCTCCTGCCCGAACGTGCCGGGCCGGCCCTCGATGCGCACCGCGTTGGACATCTCCGGCACCGAGCCCCACGTGACCGGGCCGACCTCGGGCTCGTCGGCGGCCACCAGCACCACCGCGCCGGCACCGTCGCCGACCAGCACGCAGGTCGAGCGGTCGCTCCAGTCGGTGAAGTCGGTCAGCTTCTCCGACCCGATCACCAGCGCCCGGGTGGCGGCGCCGGCCCGGATGGCGTGGTCGGCGGTCGCCAGCGCGTGGGTGAACCCGGAGCAGGCGGTGTTGACGTCGATGGCGGCCGGCGTCGTCATGCCCAGCCGGGCCGCGACCCGGGCGGCCATGTTCGGCGACCGGTCGATGGCGGTGCACGTGGCGACCACCAGGTAGTCGATGTCGGCGGGGGCGAGGCCGGCGTTGGCGAGCGCCTTCGCCGCGGCGTTCGCGGCCATGGCGTCGACGGTCTCGTCGTCGGCGGCGATGCGCCGGGTCTCGATGCCGACCCGGGAGCGGATCCACTCGTCGCTGGTGTCGACGATGGTGGCCAGCTCGGCGTTGGTGAGCACGCGCTCGGGTTGGTGGTGACCGACGGCGATCACGCGGGAGCCTGTCATGCTCGCAGCGTAGTCACCCGTGAGGAGCGCCGATGACGAGGCACCAGTACACGACCACCGTCCGCTGGACCGGGAACCAGGGCGCCGGCACCGCGTCGTACCGCGGCTACTCCCGCGCGCACGACATTGCCGCCGACGGCCGGCCGGTGCTCGCGGCCAGTTCGGACCCGGCGTTCCGCGGCGAGGCGGACCGCTGGAACCCGGAGCTGCTGTTCGTCGCCGCGCTCTCGGAGTGCCACCTGCTGCAGTACCTGCACCTGTGCGCGGTCGCCGGCGTGGTCGTGACCGGGTACGAGGACACCGCCGCCGGGACGTTGGAACTGACCCCGGACGGTGGCGGCGCGTTCACCGAGGTCGTGCTCCGCCCGGTGGTCACCGTCGCCGACGCGGCGATGATCGACCAGGCCGTCGCGTTGCACGAGCGGGCGCACGAGCTGTGCTTCCTGGCGTCGTCGGTCCGGATGCCGGTGCGGCACGAGCCCGCGGTGACTGCCGGGTGAGGCTGGACGAGCTGCGCCACTGGATCCGCGCGGACTTCGGCATCGTGGCCGATGAGGTGACGCCCATCGGACACGGTGCCGACGCGGCGGCCGCGGTCTGGATGGTGCGGGCCGGCGGCGCGTTCTACGCGGTGAAGTGGACCGGCGGCGGATCGGCGGCCGGGCTGCTGCTGCCGGCGCGGCTGGCGTCGCTGGGCATCGACGGCGTCCCGGCGCCGGTCCGGGCCCTTGACGGCGGGTTGTGGTCCGAGCGCGGCGGGCGGCGGCTGTCGCTGCAGCCGTGGGTGGGCGACGCGCGGGCGGTCGACGCCGGCCTGACACCGCGGCAGTGGACGGCGTACGGCGCGCTGCTCGCGCGGGTGCACGCGGTGCCGCCGGACGACGCCGTCGCGCGGGAGCTGCCGGTCGAGGAGCACCGGCCGGACGCGGTGCTGACGGCGACGACTGCGGTGACCGCGCGACTGGCGTCCGGCGACGGCGGCGACGACCTCGTCCGCGAGCTGGCCGCCGCCTGGCGCGACGGCGCCGGACTGCTCGGCGCGCTGGCCGCACGGTCCGCCGTGCTGGGCGCCCGGCTGCGCGGTCGTCCGGCCCGCGCGGTGGTCTGCCATACGGACGCGCACCTCGGGAACGTGCTGCTGCGGTCGGGTCGTGGCGGGGTGGGCAGACCCCTCCCGGCCCGGGTGGGGCCCACCCCGGGGGCGGGCACCGACACATCCGGCGCCGAGGTCTGGCTGATCGACTGGGACGACGCGACGCTGGCCCCGCCGGAGCGCGACCTGATGTTCGTCGTCGGCGGGCTGCCCGGCTTCGCCCCGGTCGGGGAGCGTGAGCTGGGCTGGTTCACCGTGGGCTACGGCCGCGTCGACGTCGATCCGGACCGTCTGGCCTACTACCGGGCGGTCCGCGCGCTGGTCGATCTCACCGAGTTCGCGGCGCAGCTGCTCGACCCGTCCGGCGAACGCGCGGACCGCGAGTTCGCGCTCTCCGTCGTCCGCGGCGAGTTGGCCGGACGCGGGCTGGCCGCGCTCGCCGCCGGCTGACGGGGTGCGTGAGAGCATGTCGGCCATGAGGACCTGTACGCACCTGGACACCGTCCGCGAGGTGGCCCCGTCCGGCGACGGCTGCGTCGAGTGCCTGCGCGACGGCGGCCGCTGGGTGCACCTGCGGCTGTGCATGGCCTGCGGGCACGTGGGCTGCTGCAACAGCTCGCCGGGCAAGCACGCCACGGCGCACGCGCACGAGCACGCCGACCACCCGATCATCCGGTCGTTCGAGCCGGACGAGGACTGGTGGTACTGCTACGCCGACGAGCTCACGTTCGAGATCGAGGGCCAGGAGCCGGCGCCGTCACACCCGTGAGTCGTTGACGATCACGATGGTGCAGCGGGCGTGCCGCCACAGTTCCTGACTGGCGCTGGCGTCCATCAAGGCCGCCAGTCCGCCGTGGCTGGGGGTGCCGATGACGATGGCCCGTGCACCCACCTGCTCGGCATGCTCGGCGATCAGCCGGCCGACGGCACCATGGTCGGTCACACCGCGCAACAGGTGACCGACGGCCGGGACGCCCAACGCGGCGACCTCGTCCAGCCGCTGCCGGACGGCGTCGCGCGCGGCCGAGTCGTCCTCGGTCTCGGCGGCGCTGTCGCCGGCGATCGCGGACTCCTGCGCGTGCAGGACGTCGACGGTGCGCCCGTTCAGGGTCGCGAGCCGGGCGGCCACCCGGGTGACCTCGGCGCCGTCGGTGCCGGCCACGGCCGCGACGATGACGCCGTCAGGAGCCGCCGTCTCGGGCCCGACGGTCTCCAGTCGCGGCGCCGACGCCGGCGCCGTCTCGCCGGCCTGGACCCGCTCGGCGTCGGAGAGCGCGTCCCGCGCCGTCGTCAGGATCGCGATGCCGACCACCAGCACGCCCGCGGCCAGGAAGAACGGCACGTGCACGTTCGTCGCCTCGACCAGCTTGCCCGCGGCGAACGGCGCCAGCCCGCCGCCGATGAACCGGACGAAGCCGTAGGCCGCCGCCGCCACCGGCCGGTCGACCGGTGACACCGTCATCACCGCCTGCGTCGTCACCGTGTTGTTGATGCCGATGAACACGCCGGCGACGATGACCGCCGTCACTAGCACCGGCACGTGGTCGGTCCAGATCGCGATGACCAGGACGACGACGGCGAAGCAGGCCAGGTTCGCGTAGAGCGTGCGGGCGATGCCGAGCCGTCGCTGCAGCCACGGCGCACCGGCCACCGAGAAGATCGCCACCAGCAGGCCCCAGCCGGTGAACACCAGACCCAGCTCGATGGCGCCCAGGCCCATCGGGAACGGCGCGTAGCCCAGCACCGTGAAGAACGCCCAGTTGTAACAGAGCGCCGTCAGCGACATCGCCAGCAGGCCGCGGTGCCGCAGCGCCCGCAGCGGCTCGAGCAGGCCGGTGCGTCTGGCCGGCAGCGGCTGCGGTTCGACCAGCACGACGGTGGCGATCAGCGCGATGCTCATCAGCGCGGCGACGCCGAAGAACGGGCCGCGCCAGCTGATCTCGCCGAGGACGCCGCCCAGCAGCGGCCCGACCGCGATGCCCAGGCCGAGCGCCGACTCGTACAGCACGATCGCGCCGACGAACCCGCCGCTGGCCGACGCGACGATGACCGCGAGCGACGTCGCGATGAACAGGGCGTTGCCCACGCCCCAGCCGGCCCGGAACCCGACGATGCCGCCGATGCTGTCCGAGGCGCCGGCCAGCGCCGCGAACACCACGATGAGCGCGAGCCCGGCGATCAGCGTCCGCTTGGCGCCGATGCGGCTGGACACCCAGTTCGTCACCAGCATCGCGACCGCCGTGACGACCAGGTAGCTGGTGAACAGCAGCGTCACCTGGCTCGGCGTGGCGTCCAGGTCGCTGGAGATGGCCGGCAGGATCGGGTCGACCAGGCCGATGCCCATGAACGAGACGACACAGGCGAACGCGACGGCGTAGACGGCCTTCGGCTGGCGGAACGGGTTGGTGGACGGGGCGGCGGTGCCCGCCGCGTGGGCGGTGGTGGCGGTGCCGGTCATGCGGTGGCTCCGGTGCGGTCGGGGACGGTGGTGGTGAGGGTGGTCGTGGTCAGGGCGTCGATGGCCGGGACGGCCGCCTCGAGGGCCGCGCGGTCGGCGGGGTCGAGCGTGCCCAGCAGGACGGCCAGCCGGTCGGCGCGCGTCTCCCGGCGCAGGGCCAGCGCGGCGCGGCCGGCGTCGCTGAGGCCGACCCGGACGACCCGGCCGTCGGCGGGGTCGGCGCTGCGCTCGACCAGCCCGGCGTCGTGCAGCCGGGCGACCAACTGGGTCATGGCCGGCTGGGTGACGCCCTCCTGCACGGCGAGCTCGGTGAGGCGGCGCGGGCCGGTGCGCTCCAGCGTCGCAAGGGTGGCCGCGGCCGTGAGCGACAGGTCGCCGGCGGTGGTGAGCTGGCGGAACAACCGGACCAGCCGCTCGAGGGCGGATGCGAGCTCCATGGAATCCATAACGTACTTATATTAGTGCGTGATGCATCCGTCCGTCGCCGTCACTCCCGGTCGAGCCCCTGGGACGGCGACGCGAGGCGGACTGACGGGCGCTTCGCGCCGACGACGACCGCTTGACCCGCACGCCCGCGGCCAAGAACGGGCAGCTATCAGGGGGACGGGGAGGATCTGGGCACGCCTCACTCCCCGCCTCACCCGCCACACACCCACCTCACACCCGTCTAGCTCCCGCTTCGCCCCGTGTGCCGGAGTGTGGGCGACGATGATCATCAACGATCCGCTACCTCACCAGGCGTCATCCCGCTCTGCGAGGCATGCACGCCTCGCAGAGCGAACACACGCCTGGGCATGGCCCCCAGATCGCCTGGAAATCTCACCCCCTGGACACCCACACCACCCCACTGAACCCACTAACCCCACAGACCCCGCCAGCCTCACAGGCACCACCAACCCCGCCCGACCGGCAACCCCACCGATCCCACCAACCCGGCAGACGCCCCATCAACGACTCACGAACGCACCACCGACGCCCCACCGGCACGCCCGACGCCCCGACCAACACACCCAGAAGCGCCCACCCCGACGCCCCGACCAACGCGCCCAGAAGCGTCCACCCCGACGCCCCGACCAACGCACCCAGAAGCGTCCACCCCGACGCCCCGACCAACGCACCCAGAAGCGTCCACCCCGACGCCCCGACCAACGCACCCAGAAGCGTCCACCCCGACGCCCCGACCAACGCACCCAGAAGCGTCCACCCCGACGCCCCGACCAACGCACGCAGAAGCGTCCACCCCGACGCCCCACCCGTCGCCAGACTCCCCCCGTCCCCCCGGATAGCTGCCAGCACTTGGGCCGCGGGTACGCGGGTCACGTCCAAGGCCCCCCACCACCACACACAGCACCCAGCAGAGGCCGCGGACTTGAGGCACGCACCCACGGCCCAAACAATGAACAGCAGGAGGACGGGGTCACCCCGCCAACGGAACCAACCCCCGGCCAACCCGCGAACCCCGACCAACCGGCCAACCGGCGAACCGGCGAACCCGGCAGGCTCACTCCGGATACCAAGCCGCCCGCCGCAGGTCGACCCGCTCACCGTCGCGCGTCAGCGGGGTGCCCTCGGAGGATGGAGGGTCGCCCGTACGGGTGATTCCTGACACATCAACGGCAGCGCCGGGCTCGCCATGGGTAACCTCGGTCGGCGGAGCGGCCCACGGGGCCGCTGATCAGCGATTCGACCGGTTCAACCGGTCTGGGGGACTTCGGTCAGAGGGGAAGCGGACGCCGGTGGACGGATCGTCGTTCGGCCGTCGGTTCCATGGCGTCCTGGGTGCCGTCGCCGCGGTCGCGGCGACCGGGGTCGTGCTGGCCGGTCCGGCCGCCGGCTCCTCGGCGGCCCTCGAGGTGGACACCACGCCGGCCACGCCCGAGGTGCGGATGCGCGCCTTCGACCCCGCCGACTTCGCCGACCGCGCCGCCGAACTGCCGGCCGGCCTGACCGAGGCGATCCGGCGCGACCTCGGCCAGTCGCCCGAGGAGTACCTCGCGACAGCGGCCGCGGCGCGGCTGGCCGGCGAGGTCGTCGGCTCGCTCGGCGACGTGGTCCGCTCGGCCTGGCTGGACGGCCAGACGCTGCATGTCGCCGTCCGGGACCGCGGTGCCGCGATCGCCGCCCGCGGCACCGGCGCTGAGGTGCAGGTCGGCGACGTCCTGACCGACGCCCTGTCCGCCGCCCGCACGCAGAACAAGCTCGCCTACATCGACCGGGCGGCCGAGCGGGTCGTCGCCGTCGGCGCGGAGGTCCGCGGCGCACCGGTCGGCCAGGTGCGGCTGTCGGCGCGTTCCGCCGACCACGCGGGCGGCTCCGGGGTCGCCGTCCGCACCCCCCTCGCGGACTACCACTGCTCCACCGCGTTCGCCGGCACCGACGCCGACGGCGAGCCACGGCTGCTCACCGCCGGGCACTGCGGCGCCGGCGCCGACGGCCTCTTCACCTCCGGCGTCGACGAGCTCGCGCCGGACGTGCCGCTCTCCACCACCGAGCCGTTCGAGTGGCCCGGCCTGATCGGCGACGAACTCGGCGCGTACATCCCCGAGAGCGTCACCTTCGGCGACGGCCACGACGCCGCTCTCATCTCGGTCGACGGCGACGTGCGGCCCGAGGTGTCCGGCTGGAGCCCCGGCGCCGGCGAGGAGCCCGCGCTCACCGTGCACGACTCCGTCGCCGCCGTCGCCGGCGCGCCGGTCTGCGCGGCCGGCGTCGCGTCGGGCTGGACCTGCGGGCACGTCCTCGACACCCGGACCACCGTGCCGGTCAGCGGCCGGCCGGTCACCGGCTTCCTGTTCGACGCCTGCGTGCTGCCCGGCGACAGCGGCGGCGCCGTCACCGTCGGGACGTACGCGCTGGGACTGAGCTCGGGCTCCACCTGGCCGGGGCCGTCCTGCGCCGACGGCGACCCCGCCTCCCGCGGCGACGACCTCAGCGTCGGGTACGCGATGCCGGACGTCGAAGGGCTCTACGGCACGGGCTGGGAGCTGGCCGTCCGGGTCGGCGCACCCCGGGTGACCTCGCCCGCCGACGACGCCACCACCGGGCCGACGCCCACCATCACCGGGACCGCCGACGCCGCCGCGGGCGCCGTCGTCACCGTCCGGATCGAGGACGGCCCGGAGCTGGAGGCGCAGGTCGGCGCGGCCGGCCGGTGGAGCGCCCCGGTCGGCACGGCGCTCGAGCCGGGGACGTACACGTACACCGCCCGCACCTCACTCCGGCCCGCGACCGGCGACCAGGCCGTCACGTCCGCGGAGACCAGCGGTGAGTTCGAGGTGGCCGAGCTGGCCGGCCTCGGCGTCAGCTGGCCGGCCGCCGGCCATGTCAGCCCCGACGGGCGGCTCGCGTTCGAGGGCACCGGCCAGCCCGGCGCCGCCGTCTCCCTGACCGTCCGCGGCGAGGAGCTGGCCAGCACCACCGTCGGCGAGGACGGCACCTGGTCGCTGCGCGCGGAGTCCGCCCGCCCCGCCGGCCGGTTCGACGCCGTCCTGACCCAGCACCTGCCCGCGGCGGCGGTGCCCGACGAGGGCGCGGCCGGGACGGCCTCGGCCGAGCCGGGCTCCGGGACCGCCGAGTCCGGCCACGGCCACTCGGCGGACGCCGCCGACGCGTCGGTCACCGTCGCCGGTGTCGGCGTGGCCCCGAGCGCACCCGTGGTGAGCGCGCCGCTGGGCCGGATCCCCGCCACCGACGCGGGCACGCTCACCGGTGCCGGGGCGCCCGGCGCCGCCGTGTCGGTGCGGGTCGCGGACGCCGGAGCCGACGTCGCCGCCGCGCCGGAGCTGCGTGCCGAGGCGGGTCCCGACGGCGCCTGGACCGTCCAGTTGGACACCCCGCTGCCCGCCGGGCGGCACGTGGTCGTCGCGACCCAGTCCGTGGACGACCTCACCTCCGAGCCCTCCTCCCCGGTCGTCGTCGACGTCGCCGCGACGGCACGGGCGGCGGGCGGCCTCGACGGCGCCGCCGCTGCGTCCTCCTCCGCCGACGACGGCGGCCTGCCGGGCGGAGCGCTGGCCGCCGCGGCCGGCATCCTGGTGGCCGGCGCGGCCGTCGCGGGCGCCCTCGTCTGGCGCCGCCGCCGCGCGGCCGGCTGACCCCCCGCCCGGTCCCGCCGACCCCAGCCGTCACAGTGGCACCACCCGCACCAGCGCCGGCTATACGCGCGCTATACGACCGCGCCACCCGTGTCGTCACCATCGCCCGAACTCCGCGACCGATCACCGTCAGGGCCGCCGGTCGCACCGCGCGCCGCACTCCCGCGGATGCAGGCCCGAGCCCGCTCACGGGCCTCCGCGACACGCGAGCCGACCTGCACATCTCTTGAGTGACACCAACGGTCAATCCCGCGGTTGTGTCCGATTTGCGAAATTCACCACTTGAGCATTCAAATTTCTCGTCACACAGAGTGATGTCGGACATTCACCCTGATAGGTACCGAGTACTTGAATATGGGTCTGAACGGTGCTGTAGGGTGACACAGGCTCCGGGGTACCCGTCGGCAGTTCCACCCCGCCGGCGGAGCACCGGAACCATTCCATGTCAATGACATTTCATTTTGGAGTAACTGTGAGCACAGCCCTGCTGCGCCGTCGTGGCGTCGCACGGGTCTCCGGTGTGCTGGGCGTCTGCGCTCTCGTGAGCACGGGCGTCGTCATCTCTTCCACGGCCGCTTCGGCTGAGGAAGAGACCGTCACCGGGACTCTGCAGACGTTCGCCGCGGAGGCGTTCGCCCCCCAGGCCGATGAGCTCCCTACCGGTCTCGTGGAGGCCATCCAGCGTGACCTCGGCCTGTCGGCCGAGGAGTACCTCGCCAACGCGGCGGCCGCCAAGGTCGCCGCCGACGTGTCCGCTCAGCTCGTCGACGCCGGCGTGAACATCAACGCCACGGTCATCGACGGCCAGGACGTGACGCTGTACGTCGAGGCGGAGGCCGACGTGGCCGCTGCCGAGGCGGTCGGCGCCAAGGTCGAGATCGGCGCTCCCGAGGAGCGCGACTACTCCGACTACGACTTCGAGCCCAAGGTCGACCACAAGGGCGGCTACGGCTTCTTCACCCAGGCCAACCCGGACGGCAGCGGCTACCGCTGCTCGGTCGGCTTCAGCGGCTACACGCCCGACGGCGCCGACCGTTACCTCACCGCGGGTCACTGCGGCGTGGACGGCAGCACCTACGAGCAGCTGTCCGGCCCGGTGTTCCACCTGCCGCTGGAGGGCCCGATCGGCCCGCCGCAGACGCCGCAGCCGCCGCTGAACGTGGGCGACGAGCTCGGCGCCATCACCGACGGCTCCATGCACTTCGGCCCGGACTTCGACAACTACGACGCCGGCCTGGTCGACATCACCAACTCCGACTTCGAGGGCGTCCCCCAGGTCGCCGGTTGGGGTGGCGGCGAGGGCAACCCCGACGCCAACTCCGTCACGGTCCACGGCACCATCGACGCCGTCGTCGGCGCCGAGGCCTGCAAGTCGGGTTCCACCTCCGGCTGGACCTGTGGCCAGATCCAGAGCGCCGAGGAGTCCGTCACCTTCAACACGGGCGAGACGGTCACCGGCTTCATCTTCGACGCCTGCATGCTGGGCGGCGACAGCGGCGGCTCGATCGTCGTCGGCAACTACGCCCTCGGCGTGAACTCGGGCTCGAACTTCGGCCCCGACTGCAGCACCGGTGACTTCGGCATCGGCTTCGCGGTGTCCGGCGGCCAGTACAACGCGCTGGACGTCCTGGGCAACCAGTGGGAGCTCAACGTCGCGGTGAACACCCCGGCGGTCACCTCCCCCGAGGGCGAGTCCGGCGAGTCCGTCACCTTCGAGGGCTCGGTCGAGGGCGCCACCACCGACCACCGCGTCACGGTCTCCGTCGACGGCGGCGAGGCGGTCGAGGGTGACGTCGCGGCCGACGGCACGTTCTCCGTGGCCCTTCCGGACGCTCTGGAGCCGGGCGAGCACAGCTACGCCGTCCAGGCGTTCTACGGCAACCACTCGCAGTCCGAGGTCGCCGAGGGCTCGTGGACGGTCACCGAGGCGCCTCCGGTCGAGGAGCTCGCGGTCGACTCCCCGACCGACGGCCAGACCACCGGCAACGCCCGTCCGGAGTTCTCCGGCACCGGCCAGCCCGGCGCCACCGTCGCGCTGACGGTCGGCGACGCCGAGTTCGGCTCGGTCGAGGTCAACGAGGACGGCGCCTGGGCGCTCGCCCCCGAGAGCGACCTGCCGGTCGGCGTGCGGTTCGACGCCGTCGTGACGCAGACCTTCGAGGACGACACCCAGAAGGCGACCGTCGCCGACCTCGGCATCGAGGCGGCCGACGTCACCATCACGGCGCCCGAGGACGGCTCGACCGTCACCGGTGACGTCAACTTCGAGGGCACCTCGTTCGCTGGTGCCTCCATCGGCCTGCTGCTCGAGCAGGCCGCCGCCGACGCCGCTGGCGACGACGTGCAGCCGCGCCTGGGCCTTCGTGCCGAGGGCGACGACGACGTCGACGAGTGGGCCGGCGAGTTCCAGATCGACGACGCCGGCAACTGGACGTTCGACCCGGCCGAGGACCTGCCGGAGGGTGAGTACACCATCACCGCTCAGGCGACCCTCGAGGGCGGCGACCCCGAGCTGGCCGACTCCGAGGCCGTGGCCACGTTCACCGTGGCGAACGGCGGCGGTGGCGACGAGGACGGCGGCAACGGTGAGGGCGGCGACGACGACCTCCCCGACACCGGTTCGTCCGGCACCACCTGGATGATCGTCGGCGGCATCGCGCTGCTGCTGGCCGGCGGTGCCGCGGTTGCCGTCCGCGCTCGCCGCAACACCACCACCGCCTGATCATCGGGTAACGCACCACCAGATCGACCCGAGTGGCCCCGGCCCCGCCTCGTGCGGGGTACGGGGCCACTCGTCGTTACGGAATCGTGATGCGACCTCCGCCGTCACTCTGGGTGACGAGCGCCCTAGGTTGGACGGCGTGACCTCGCCCCCGCCGCGGACCGACGTCACCGGCCTGCTCCGCCGCGATGTGCTGCTCGAGTGGTACCGCTACCCACCCGGCCCGCCGGTCGCCATCCCGCGGCACACGCACGACGGCTATCAGCTCAACCTCAACCTCGACCTGCCCGGCGGCATCCGTTACCGCGGCGAGTACCACGTTGTGCCGCCCCGGCGCCTCACGGTCGTCATGCCGGGCGAGGCGCACACCCCTGTCGACCCCGACCACCGCGACCGCGACTCCGAGCACCTCGTCCTCTACCTGGCACCGGACGCCGTCGCCGCCACCGCCGCCGAGATCGCCGGCCGGCCCGCCGGGCTGCCGTTCTTCCGCGACCTCACGATCGCCGACGCGCACACCGTCGCCCGGTTCGCCCGCGCCCACGCGGCGCTGGCCGGCGGCCCGGGGACGGCCTCGGTGCTCAACCAGGACGTGCGGCTGCTCGGCTTCGTCGCCGGGCTGCTGCACCGGCACGCACGGGTCCGCTCAGGCCGTCCGCTCCCACCCGCCCACCGCGCCGTCCGCCAGGCCCGCGACTACCTGCACGAGCACCACGCCGCGCCGGTCGCGCTGGCCGACCTCGCCCGCGTCAGTGAGCTGAGCCCATACCACCTGACCCGGTTGTTCACCGCCGACGTCGGCATGCCGCCGCACGCCTACCAGCTGCAGCTGCGCGTCGACCACGCCAAGCGGCTGCTGCTGGCCGGGCGTCCGGTGAGCGACGCCGGCCACGAGGCGGGGTTCTTCGACCTCAGCCACTTCACCCGGCACTTCAAGCGCTTCGTCGGCGTCCCGCCCGGCCGCTATGCCCGTGAGGCCGCCGAGCGCAAGAACGTACATTCCCGGGCGGCCGGCGCTCCGTAGGGTCGCCACCATGATCACCCCCGCCACCGGCCGTGTCTGGCTGGTCACCGGCGCGACGTCCGGGTTCGGTCGAGCCATCACCGAGTCCGCCCTGACCGCCGGTGACGCCGTCGTCGCGACCGCCCGCAAGCCCGGCGCCCTCGACGACCTGGCCGACCGGTTCCCCGGCCACGTCGCCGCCGTCGAGCTGGACGTCACCGACACCGCCCGCATCCCCGCCGCCGTCGAGGCCGCCGCAGAGGCGTTCGGCCGCATCGACGTCCTGGTGAACAACGCCGGCCGGGCACTGATCGGCGCGGCCGAGGAGACCACCGACGAGGAGCTGCGCGACCTCATGGACGTGCACTTCTTCGGTCCGGCGGCGCTGGTCCGCGCCGTCCTGCCGGGCATGCGGACGCGTGGCTCGGGAGCGATCGTTCAGATCAGCAGCATGGGCGGGCGGCTGTCGTTCGCCGCGGTGCCGGCGTACTCGGCGACGAAGTTCGCACTCGAGGGCTACTCGGAGGCGCTGGCCGCCGAGGTGGCGCCGTTCGGGATCCGGGTGCTCATCGTCGAGCCGGGCGCGTTCCGGACCGGCCTGCATGGCGGGGCGATGCGGATGACCGCCCCGATCCCTGCCTACGACGCCGTCGTCGGGCCGATCCGGGCCATGCAGACCGCCTTCGACGGCGCCCAGCCCGGCGACCCGGCCAAGGCGGCCGCCGCCATCCGCGCCGCCCTCGACGCGGACGAGCCTCCGCTGCGGCTGGTCCTGGGCAACGATGCCGCCGACGCGATCGCGGACAGCCTGGACCGGCTGCGCGCGGAGTACCTGACCTGGGAGGCCGTCTCGCGCGGCACCGACCTCGATCCCGTCTGAGGACCCGTCCGTCCGGACCCGGGGCGCCACTGGAAGGATGTCCAGGTGCGCCGGCTGCTTTTGGACGTGACGCCGCTCAAGGTCAGCGTTCCGTATCGCCGGCTCTGGATCGGCATCTCGCTGTCCGGCATCGGCACCCACCTCACCACCGTCGCCGTCGGGTTGCAGGTGTACGACCTGACCGGGTCGACGTTCAACGTCGGGCTGGTCGGGTTGTTCGCGCTGGCGCCACTGGTCGCGCTCGGCCTCTACGGCGGGGCGATCGTCGACGCGTACGACCGGCGGCGGGTCGTCATCGTCAGCTCGACCGGGCTGCTGCTGGTGGCGACCGCGTTCGCCGTGCAGGCCTGGCTGGGCCTCGGCCAGGTGTGGTTGCTGTACGCACTGGTCGCGGTCCAGAACGGGTTCTTCGCGGTGAACTCCCCCGCGCGGACGGCGATCATCCCCCGGCTGCTGCCCGGCCCGCTGCTGCCCGCGGCGAACGCGCTCGGCAGCATGTCGATGAGCCTCGGCCTGACGATCGGCCCGCTGCTGGCCGGTGTGCTGATCGACTCGGTCGGCTACGGCTGGACGTACAGCATCGAGGCGGTGCTGCTGACGTTCGCGCTGACCACACTGTTCGCGCTGCCGCCGTTGCCGCCGCAGGGACTGGTGCGCCGGGCCGGGCTGAGCTCGGTGCTGGAGGGCCTGTCGTATCTGCGGACGCGCCCGAACGTGCGCATGACGTTCATCGTCGACCTGTGCGCCATGGTGCTGGCGATGCCCCGGGTGCTGTTCCCGGCCGTCGCGGCGGCGGTGCTCGGCGGCGGGTCGACGACGGTGGGCATCCTGGTGGCAGGCATGGCGGTCGGCGCGTTCCTGGCCGGCCTGTTCTCCGGGCCGCTGGGACACGTGCGCCGGCAGGGCCTCGCCGTGGTGGTCGCGATCATCGCGTGGGCGCTGTCGGTGGTCGCGTTCGGCCTGGTGCTCCTGGTCGTCACCGGCCCGGACGACGGCGTCGTCCACTGGGCGCTCTGGCCCGCGGTGTTCTGCATGGTGCTGGCCGGCGCCGCCGACACCGTCAGCGCCGTCTTCCGGATGACGATCCTGCAGGCGGCCACGCCGGACGAGATGCGCGGGCGGCTGCAGGGCGTGTTCATCGTCGTGGTGGCGGGCGGCCCGCGGCTGGGCGACCTGGTGCTGGGCTCGATGGCCGAGCTCAGCAGCGAGGCGTGGGCGGCCATCATCGGCGGGCTGGCCTGCGTGGTCATCGTCAGCGTGCTGGCCGTGACGCAACGCCGCTTCGTCCGCTACGACGCCCGGCACCCGGAGCCCTAAGGTAGCGGCGTGACCGAACCGAGCGTGTCGTCCCATCGCGGCTGGGAGATCCTCCACCTCACCTCCGACGACCTCAGCGTCGACGTCGTGCCCGGCAAGGGTGGCGACGTGACGTCGGTGCGCTGGCGCCCGCTCGACGTCGACGTCATGTGGCGCACCCGGTGGGGGCTGCGGCCGCGCGGCGAGCACGTCACCGTCGGCAGCAGCGAGGCGCTGCTGATGCAGGCCTACCCGGGCGGCTGGCAGACGGTGTTCCCGAACGCCGGCTCGCCGAGCCAGGAGCACGGCGTCGAGTGGGGCATGCACGGCGAGGCGTGGCTGGCGTCCTACGACTGGACGGCCGACGGCCGGGCCGCCGTCGAGCTGCGCACCGACCTCGTCCGCAGCCCCTTCTCGATCGTGAAGCGCATCGAGGTGGCCGGCCCGTCGGTCACGGTCACGGAGACGGTGACGAACGACGGCGCCGAGCCGGTCGAGGTGACGTGGAGCCAGCACCCGGCGTTCGGCGCTCCGTTGGTCGGCCCGGCCGCCCGCGTCGAGACCGCGGCCCGGACCGTCTGGCTGGACCCGACGACACCGGCGGCCTGGCCAGGCGACGGGTTCGACCGCATCCCGGCGCCGGGTTCCGGGGTCAGCCGGCTGGCGTTCCTGTCCGACTTCACGGAGGGACGGGCCGGCATCGTCAACGACGACCTGGGGCTGCGGGCCGACCTCACCTGGGACACCTCGCTGATGCCGCACGCGTGGTACTGGCTGGAGGCGGGTGGGCGGGCCGGCTTCCCGTGGTACTCGGGGGCGTACGTGCTCGCGCTGGAACCCGCGACCAGCTGGCCCGACGCCGGAGTGACGGGCGTGCGGTCGACCACGGGGACACAGGTCCGCATCGAGCCGGGCCAGCAGCGCACCGCCACGGTGACGCTGACGCTCGCGGCGACGACGGCGTGACCGATACTGGCGGCATGTCCCAGTCCCCCGCCACCCGTGTCGTCACCGCCGGACGTCCTGCCCGCGACGCCGACGCCCCGCTGAACGAGCCGGTCACGTTCGCCTCGACGTTCCACGCCGGCGGCGACGTCGGCTACGGCCGCTACGGCAACGCGACCTGGACGGCGCTGGAGTCGGCGCTCGGCGGCCTCGAAGGCGGCCGCGCGCTGGCGTACGCGTCGGGCCTCGCGGCGTCCGACGCGGTCATGTCGCTGCTGCCGGAGGGCGCCGTCGTCGTCGCGCCCGACTGCGCGTACCTGGGCGTGCTGGACCTGCTGCGCGAGCGGGCGGCACAGGGCCGGCTGACGCTGCGGCAGCTGCCGGTCACCGACGCCGACGGCATCGCCGCGGCGGCCCGAGGCGCCTCGATGGTGTGGCTGGAGTCGCCGACCAACCCGAACCTCGACGTCGCCGACATCGCGGCGGCGGCCACGGCGGCCCGCGCGGCCGGCGCGCTCACCGTCGTCGACAACACGTTCGCGACGCCGCTGCTGCAGCGGCCGCTGGAGCTGGGCGCCGACATCGTCGTGCACAGCGTCACCAAGCTGCTGGCCGGGCACTCCGACGTCGTCCTCGGCGCTGTCGTCACGGCCGACGACGCCCTGCACGACCGGCTCGACGCGCATCGCCGGCTGCACGGCGCCATCCCCGGCCCGATGGAGGCCTACCTCGCCGTGCGCGGCCTGCGGACGCTGTCCGTGCGGCTGGAGCGGGCCCAGGCCAACGCCACGGAGCTGGCGTCCAGGCTGCGCGCCCACCGCTCGGTGAACGTCGTGCGTCATCCCGGCTGGGGGACGATGTGCTCGATCGAGGTGGCCGGCGGCGCGGCCGGTGCCGACGCCGTGGTCGCGGCCGTCCGGCTGTGGGTGCACTCGACCAGCCTCGGCGGGGTGGAGTCGTCGCTGGAACGGCGGCGGCGCTGGCCCACCGAGAGCACGGCGGTCGACGAGTCGCTGCTCCGGCTCTCCGTGGGCATCGAGGACGTCGAGGACCTCTGGGCCGACCTCGCCGGCGCCCTCGACACGATCTGACCTTGAATGATCACGTTAAGTGGGGGTGCTCACGCTCACCCAGGCATGCATGCCTGGTGAAGCGAGTACTCCCCTGCCGAGGCCCGGCATAGGACTTCTCCCGCTTCGCGCGGCATGCATTCCTCGTCAAGCGGGAGCACCCCCACTTAACGTGATCATTCAGAGGCCAGCGCGGGGCGCGACGCCCACCAGAGGTCCTGGTAGGCGCCGTCGACGGCGACCAACTCGGCGTGGGTGCCGCGCTGCACGACCCGCCCGGCGTCCATCACGACGATCTCGTCGACGGCGTCCAGGCCGGCGAGGCGGTGGGTGACGACGACCGTCGTGCGGCCGCGGGTCGAGGCGAGCAGGTCGGTCATGAGGTCGTCGGCGGTACGCGGGTCCAGGCCCTCGGTCGGCTCGTCCAGCAGCACGACCGGCGGGTCGGCCAGCAGCGCCCGGGTCAGCGCCAGCCGCTGGCGCTGACCGCCGGAGACCTGGCCGCCGGACTCGCCGACCATGGTGTCCAGCCCGGCGGGCAGCGAGTCGACCCAGTCGCGCAGCCGGGCCGTCTCGAGCGCGGCCAGCAGGTCGTCGTCGGAGGCGGCGGGCCGGGCGAGCCGCAGGTTCTCGCGGATCGACGTGTGGAACAGGTGCGCGTCCTGGGTGACGCCGGTGACGACGGCGCGAACGTCGTCGCCGTCGTAGCGGCGCACGTCGGCACCGTTGAGCAGCACGGTCCCGGCCGACGGCTCGATGAAACGCATGAGGCAGGCCAGCAGCGTGCTCTTGCCCGACCCGCTGGCCCCGACGACGGCGACCCGCCGGCCCGGGGTGAGGTCGAGGTCGACGCCGTCGACCGCGTCGACGTCGGCACCGGGATAGCGGACCGAGACGCCGTGCAGCGCCACGGTGACCGGTGCCACCGGCGCCGGCAGCGCGGCGTCGCCCGGCTCGGCCACCGGCGCCGGGGTGTCGAGCACCGCCAGCACCCGGCGCAGCGACGACCGCGCCTCCAGCAGCCGCTGCACCGCCGGCACCAGCGGCAGTACCGGCTCGAACGAGATCAGCGCGACCAGCGCGACGACCGGCACCATGACGCCGGCCAGCCCGCCGTCGTCGCGGGCGCCCAACGCCAGCACCGTGACCGCGACCGTCGTGACGCCCTGCACGAGCATGGCCGCCGCACCGGCGAGCGCCGTCGTCAGGGCCGTGCGCCGCTCCAGCCGGGCCAGCCGCTGACTGGCCGCCTCGGCCTCGTCCAGCGCCGTCGCCGTGGCACCGAACACCGCGAGGTCGGCGCTGCCCTGCAGCAGGTCGGTGTGGTGCGCCGCCAGCTCGGCCCGGGCCGGCGCCAGCCGCCGGGCGGTGCGCCGCGCCGTCGCCACCATGAGCAGCGGCACGACCAGACCGGCCAGCGCCAATCCGGCCGCCAGCACCACGGCCGCCGACGGCAGCACGACCGCGGAGAACCCGATGGCGACGCCGGCCACCACGACAGCCGTGCTCACCGGCACCAGCACCCGAACGACCAGGTCCTGCACGGCCTCG
Source organism: Jiangella endophytica (assembly GCF_003427025.1). Taxonomy (GTDB): domain Bacteria; phylum Actinomycetota; class Actinomycetes; order Jiangellales; family Jiangellaceae; genus Jiangella; species Jiangella endophytica. The sequence goes on along the minus strand of NZ_QVAI01000012.1, from coordinate 211,630 downwards.
ACGTCGGAGACCATGCGGCTGAGCAGGTCGGAGCTGCGGTAGGCGGGCAGTCCCGACGGCGCCAGCGGCACCAGCGCGTCGTAGACCCGGCCGCGCAGCGTCGCCAGCGCCCGCAGCGCGGCGTCGTGGCTGGCCAGCCGCTCGGCGTAGCGGAACACGCCGCGGCCGGTGGCGAACGCGCGCACGCCGACGATGGCCAGCGACAACGCGGCCAGCGGCGGCTGTTCGGCGGCCCGGGCCAGCAGCCAGGCGGCGGTGCCCATCAGCGCCAGCGCGGCCAGCTCGGTGGCCACCGACGCGGACACCGCGACCAGCAACCGGCCCAGATGAGCGCGGAGCAGACCTGCCAGGCGCCGCGTCATCAGCCCACCTCGTCATTGGCGACCGACGTCAGGCCTCGCGGCCGGCTGCCCGTCTCGTCATCGGCGACCGACGTCAGACCTTGCGGTCGGCCACCGGTTTCGGTGGCCGGCGCCGGCTCGGCGATGCGGCCGTGGTCGAGCGTGACGACGCGGTCGGCGTCGAGCACCATCGCCGGCCGGTGCGCCACGACCAGCACCGTCCGCCCGGCCATCAGCCGCGCGGTGGCCTCGACGACGACGGCCTCGCTCCCGGCGTCGAGCCCGGCGGTCGGCTCGTCCAGCAGCAGCAACGGGGCGTCGCGCAGGAACGCGCGGGCCAGAGCGATGCGCTGGCGCTGTCCCGCGGACAGCCCGGCGCCGCGCTCGCCCAGCGGGGTCTCGTAGCCGCGCGGCAGGCGTCGCACGAACTCGTCGGCGTGCGCCAGAGTCGCGGCCCGCACGACCTCGTCGTCGGTGGCGTCGGGACGGCCGAGCCGGATGTTCTCGGCGACCGTCCGGGCGAACAGGTGCGGCCGCTGCGGCACCCAGGCCAGCTGCCGCCGCCAGCTCTCCGCCGGGGCCTCCGCGAGGTCGACGCCGCCGGCCAGCACCCGCCCGGACGTCGGCGAAACCAACCCGAGCAGCACGCTCACCAGCGTGCTCTTGCCGGCGCCGCTGGGGCCGACCAGCGCGACCCGCTCGCCTGAGGCGACCGCCAGCGAGACGTCGTCGAGCGCCGCCTCGTCGCGGCCGGGGTAGCGCACCGTGACGCCCTCGAACCGCACCCCCGCGGCGGCGTCCGGCGCCTCGGCGGCGGCGACGGCGACGCGGCCGGGCGGCCCGCCCTCGGCGTCGACCACCTCGAAGCACCGCTCCGCGACCGCCAGTCCCTCGGTGCTCGCGTGGAACTGCGAGCCGAGCGCCCGCAGCGGCAGGTACGCCTCCGGCGCGAGCAGCAGCACCAGCAGCGCCGCCTCGAGGCCGAGCCCGCCGTTCAGCGTCCGCAGGCCGATCGGCACCGCGACCAGCGCCACCGACAGCGTCGCGACCAGCTCGAGGACCAGCGCGGACAGGAAGGCGATGCGCAGGGTGCCCATGGTGGCCGAACGGTGCTCGTCGGCGATGCGCCGCACCTGCGCCGCCTGCGACTTGGCCCGGCCGAACGCCCGCAGCGTCGGCAGCCCGGCCACGACGTCGAGGAAGTGTCCGCCCAGCCGCTCCAGCGCCCGCCACTGCCGCTGCGTCGCCCGCTTGGTCGACATGCCGACCAACGCCCCGAAGATCGGGATCAGCGGCAAGGTGACCAGGATGATCACCGCGGACGCGAGGTCGGCGACGGCGATGCGCACCAGCACCGCGAACGGGATCACCGCGGCGAGGAACAGCTGCGGGAAGTAGCCGGTGAACCACGGGTCCAGCGCGTCGAGCCCGCGCCCGAGCGTCGTCGTCAGCCCGCCGGTGTGCTGGCCGGACAGCCAGCCCGGGCCCAGCTCCTGGGTGCGGCGCAGCACCTGCCGCCGCAGCGTTGCCTTCGCCGACGCCGCGGCCCGCTGAGCCAGCGCCTGCTGCGCCCACGACAGCCCGGCCCGGACGGCGAACACCCCGGCCAGCAGCGCCAGCATGCCCGCGACAGAGCCCGCGGACGGGCCGTCGAGGACGCCGTCGGCCAGCAGCCGCGCCAGCAGCTCGGCCTGCACCAGGATGGCGACCGCCGCGGCCACCGCCAGCAGGGTGAAGACCAGGGCGGTGACCCGGAAGGCGGGCAGTCCGGCGAGCAGCCGGCGGGCGAGCCGATTCAGAAGAACACCGCCGATCCGACGCCGACGCGGTGCCGGAACGTCCACCACATCCACGCCTGGACGGCGATCAGGACCGGGACCAGCGGGGCGACGACGACCGTCAGCAGGTCGAGCGTGCCGGACGCGGCGATGCCGTCGAGCAGCCGCGGCGACGTCGCGAGCCCGGCGGCGAGCACCGGGGCGGCCGCGGCGACGGCGGTGCAGACATAGGCCCAGCGGTCGCGCTCGCCGGCGAACAGCCGGGTCGAGGCCACGACCGCCGCGACCGCGACCACGCCGAGCACGGCGGCCGGCAGCGGGCGGGCGAGATCGACGCTGAACGCGGGGGTCGCGACGCCGACGACGGCGAGCAGCGCCAGCGCGGCGGCACCGGCCCGGTGGACCGTGCCGGCGGCGCGCGTACGGCGCTCAGGCGGCAGCCGCAGCGCGGCGAACACCGCGCCGTGCAGCGTGAACACGGCGACCACGACGGCCCCCCACAACAGTGAATACGGCCCGATCAGTGTCTCAACCCCCGGTCGTCCGTTCGTCGGCACCCCCTGGACGACGTTACCGAGCAGCAGCCCCCAGGCGAACGGCATGGCGGTGCTGGCCAGCACGACGATCGTCTCCCAGCCGCGCTGCCAGGCCCGCGAGCACCGCCTGCTGCGGAACCAGATACCGATGTCGCGCAGGATCCACGACACCACCAGCCCGACGATCACCGGGTAGTAGGCGAACAGCAGGTCCTTCTCCAGCCCGGGGAACGCGCCGATCATGATGCCGAACGCCGCGACCAGCCAGACCTCGCCGCCGAGCAGGAACGGCCCGATCGCGGTCAGCAGCAGCCGCCGCTCGGGCCCGCTGCGCCCGATGCGCCGCAGCGACGCGCCGAGGCCGAGGTTGGCGCCGTCGAGCACGGACCAGCCGGTCAGCAGCAGGCCGAGCAGTCCCAGCCAGAGCACATCCACGTCAACTCCTCTCCGCGAGCACGAGCTCGGCCTCGCCGCCGGGCGTCCCCAGGCCGCGGCCGGCGCCGTCCGAGCCCAGCACGAGGTCGTGCGGGCCGCGCCGGGCCAGCCGGGCGATCAGCCACCAGTCGAGCACGGCCAGCGTCGCGAACAGTGTGCCGAACACCACCAGGCTGGCCAGCACGGTGCGGGCCGAGTGGCCGGAGACGGCCTCGGCCGTGGTCAGCTCGCCGTAGACCACCCACGGCTGGCGGCCCACCTCGCGGAGCAGCCAGCCACAGGCGACGACGACGAACGGCCAGGGCAGCGTCCACACGTAGAACCGGTGCCAGAACCGGCGCAGCCGGGCCGGCCGGGCGCGGTCGAAGGCGTTCTTGATCAGGAAGAGCACCAGTCCGGAGAAGATCATCAGGTAGATCGTCCCGCTGATCTCCATGAGCGGCCAGGCGAACGAGATCCACGTCGGGGGCGTCCAGTCACCCGGCCCGTGCAGCGCCTCCATCTCGGCCTGGAAGTCCGCCCGGTCCGCCACCGACGCTCCCAGCGCCAGCTCCTTGCCCTCGGTCAGGTAGCCGAACTGCGCGTAGCCGTTGCCGACGGCGAACACGGCGGCCACCGCGCCCACGACGACGGCGACGCGCAGCGAGCGGCGGAAGAAGTCGACGTCGGGCGTGCCGCGCAGGAAGTGCCACGAGCAGATGCCGACCATGACGACGCTGCCGGTCAGCAGGCAGACCGGGACGATGTGCAGCAGCGCGCCGATGGCCTGCTGGTTGGTCAGCAGCGCGCCGAAGTCGTCGATGCGCGCGACGCCGTCCTCGATCACGTGGCCGACCGGTTCCTGCAGGAACCCGTTGGCGACCATCACCCAGAACGCCGACAGGTACGCCGTGAGCACCACCAGCCAGATCAGCGTCGTGTGCACCCAGCGGTTCAGCCGGTGCCAGCCGAAGATCCACATACCGAGGAAGGTGGACTCCAGGAAGAACGCGACCAGCGTCTCCGTGGCCAGCGGCGCGCCGAACACGTCGCCGGCGAACGTCATCAGCCCGCCCCAGTGCAGGCCGAACTGGAACTCCATGGCCAGCCCGACGACGATGCCCATCGCGTAGTTGACGATGTAGAGCTGGCCCCAGTAGCGGGTCAGCCGCTCGTGGATCTCCTTCCCGGTGATCGCCCAGCGGGTCTGGAAGAACGCCACGATCGGCGCCAGGCCGAGCGTGAGCACCACGAACAGGAAATGGACGATCGCCGTCAGCGCGAACTGCAGCCGCGACAGGTCCAGCACGCTCATCCTCGCCCCTCCCGCGCTCTCCGACTGTCTACATGTAGGCACGCTACATGATGATGCGTAGACTACCGACATGAAGGCCGACGCCCTCCGCGGCAACCTCGACGCGCTGATCCTCGCCGTCGTCCGAGACCGGCCGTTGCACGGCTACGGCGTCTCCGAGGCGCTGAGCGAGCGCAGCGACGGCGCCGTCGACCTCCCCACCGGCACGCTCTACCCCGCGCTGCGGCGGCTCGAGCGGCTGGGCTACCTGCGCAGCTCCTGGGAGACCGTCGGCGGCCGGAAGCGCCGCACGTACGAGATCACCCGCGACGGCAGGGGCTTCCTAGCCACGCAGCAGCAGGCCTGGAGCGAGATGAGCTCCGTCATGAACGCCATCCTGGGACCGGCGTGAGGTCAGCCGCAGGCAGCTCACCGCCAGCCAGGTGATCCACAGCGTCGACCCCACCGAGAGCAGCGACATCACCGCCAGCCACGACCCGTCCCACTCGCCGACCGTGGCCGGCGCGAAGGCACTCAGCACCACGCCGCTGACGACGTGCACGCCGACGTCGACCAGCGTCACCACCGCGATGACCCGTACCACCCGGCGGGTGGGCCAGAGGCGGGCGCCGCGGCCGAGCGCCAGCACCGCCACCGCGGCCAGGCCGACGAACGCGAAGCTGGAGATGTCGACGGCACGCGACAGCACGCCGTACCACGGCGCCGGCTCGGGCCAGCCCTGCTCGGCGGCCGCCGTGGTCCACGTGTAGGTCGACAGCGCGAACTGCACCGACCCGAGGACGGCGATCAGCCCGGCCAGGTAGCGCGCGGCCACGGCGGCCAGCTCCGCGCGCACCTCGGCGGCCACCACCGGGACCGGACCGAACTCCTCGACGGCGAGCCGCTCGGCCTCGGCGCGGGTGGCGCCGGCCGACCGGTGCGCGTCGGCGGCGTCGAGCAGGCCGTCGCGCAGTTCGCGGAGCATGCTGCGCCGGGGCAGCAGCGGTCCGCGCACCTCGCGGCGCAGCCGCGCCACGTACTCGTCGATCACGACGCCTCCGACGTTGGGGTGGTTCGCCGCCAGCGTAACGGCGTGGCCGGACCGCGCAGAAGGTCCGGACCGGCATCTCCGGGACCGGTCAGGGATGCCCCTGACGTGCATCGGACGGTGGACAGGATCTCGACTTGTCGGCCCAAGTGATCTAGGCCACGATTGCGCCGATGCGCGGAGTCGGCGACCCCGACTACCCTGTACCAGAGCAGCCGCGCAGATTCGAACGGAAGAAGGCGAACGCGACAGTGGCCCCCACCGGCCCGGAATCGGGATTCGGACCGAACGAGTGGCTCGTCGAGGAGTTCTACGAGAGCTGGCTCGAAGACCCCTCCAGCGTCGACCCCCAGTGGGCGGAGTTCTTCGCCGAGCGCAAGGCCGCCGGCGCCGCCCCCACCGGACCACCGGGTCACGCCGCCACCGCAGCCAAGCCGACCTCCGCACCGACCGCCACTGCCACGTCCCCCGCGAGGACCATCGTGACTTCCACGCCCGCCGCCGTACCGTCGCAGGCCGCAGCGTCGCAGGCCACGCCGGCACAGCCGGCCACCACGGCGGCCAAGGCCGCGCCGAAGCCCACCCCGGCCCAGCCGGGCGCCAAGGCGCCGGCGCAGCCGCAGGACACCTCGGGCGACCAGCCCGAGATCGTCCCGCTGCGCGGGGCACCGGCTCGCACGGCCACCAACATGGAGGTCAGCCTCGAGGTCCCGACGGCCACCAGCGTGCGCGCCGTCCCGGCCAAGCTGCTGGTCGACAACCGCATCGTCATCAACAACCACCTCGCGCGCTCGCGCGGCGGCAAGGTGTCGTTCACGCACATCATCGGATACGCGCTGGTCAAGGCGCTGCACCAGATGCCCGACATGAACTACGCCTACGCCGACAACAACGGCAAGCCGGCACTGGCCAAGCCGCCGCACACCAATCTCGGCCTGGCCATCGACATGAAGAAGTCCGACGGCACCCGGCAGCTGCTGGTGCCGAGCATCAAGGCCGCCGAAGACCTCAACTTCGCCGAGTTCTGGGCCGCCTACGAGGACGTCGTGCGCCGCGCCCGCGACAACAAGCTGACGGTCGCCGACTTCCAGGGCACCACCATCACGCTGACCAACCCGGGCACCATCGGTACGGTCCACTCGGTGCCGCGGCTGATGAAGGGCCAGGGCACCATCATCGGCGTCGGCGCCATGGAGTACCCGGCCGAGTACCAGGGGGCCGCGCCGGAGACGCTGGCCCGGCTGGGCGTCTCCAAGACCATGACGCTCACCAGCACCTACGACCACCGCATCATCCAGGGCGCCCAGAGCGGCGACTTCCTGCGCATCGTGCACGGGCTGCTGCTGGGCCAGGACGGCTTCTACGACGAGATCTTCCGCGCGCTGCGCATCCCGTACGAGCCGATCCGCTGGGCCACCGACGTCCCGCACAGCCACGAGGACGAGGTCAGCAAGCAGGCCCGGGTGCTGGAGCTGATCCACGCCTACCGCGTGCGCGGCCACCTCATGGCCGACACCGACCCGCTCGAGTACAAGCAGCGCACCCACCCCGACCTCGACGTCAGCACCCACGGCCTCACGCTGTGGGACCTCGACCGCGAGTTCGCCACCGGCTCGTTCGGCGGCACCAAGCGGTTCATGCTGCTGCGCGACATCCTCGGCGTGCTGCGCAACGCCTACTGCCGCACCGTCGGCATCGAGTACATGCACATCCAGGAGCCCGAGCAGCGGCGCTGGATCCAGGAGCGGGTCGAGAAGCCGGTCGACCTCACCCCGCGCGAGGACCAGCTGCGCATCCTGCTCAAGCTCAACCAGGCCGAGGCCTTCGAGACGTTCCTGCAGACGAAGTACGTCGGGCAGAAGCGCTTCTCGCTCGAGGGCGGCGAGTCGCTGATCCCGGTCCTCGACGAGGTGGTCGAGGCCGCCGCCGAGGCCGGGCTGCAGGAGGCCTGCATCGGCATGGCCCACCGCGGCCGGCTCAACGTGCTGGCCAACATCGTCGGCAAGAGCTACGCCCAGATCTTCGGCGAGTTCCAGGGCAACATCGACCCGCGGACGGTCCAGGGCTCCGGTGACGTCAAGTACCACCTGGGCGCCGACGGCGAGTTCACCGCGCTCGACGGCTCCACGATCAAGGTCTCGCTGACCGCCAACCCGAGCCACCTCGAGGCGGTCAACCCGGTGCTCGAGGGCATCGCGCGGGCCAAGCAGGACATCCTCGACCGCGGCGAGGAGTTCCCGGTGCTGCCGATCCTGGTGCACGGCGACGCCGCGTTCGCCGGCCAGGGCGTCGTGGCCGAGACACTCAACCTCTCGCAGCTGCGCGGCTACCGCACGGGCGGCACCGTGCACGTCGTCGTCAACAACCAGGTCGGCTACACCACCTCGCCCGACCAGTCGCGCTCGTCGATGTACTCCACCGACGTCGCGCGCATGGTGCAGGCGCCGATCTTCCACGTCAACGGCGACGACCCCGAGGCGAGCACCCGGGTGGCCCGGCTGGCCTTCGAGTTCCGGCAGGCGTTCAAGAAGGACGTCGTCATCGACATGGTCTGCTACCGCCGGCGCGGCCACAACGAGGGCGACGACCCCAGCTACACCCAGCCGCTCATGTACGACCTCATCGAGGCGAAGCGGCCGGTGCGCAAGCTCTACACCGAGGCGCTGATCGGCCGCGGCGACATCACCATCGAGGAGGCCGAGCAGGTTCTGCTCGACTACCAGCAGCAGCTCGAGCGGGTGTTCGCCGAGACCCGGCAGACGGCGCCCACCAGCGTCACCACGGTGCCCACCTACCCCGACAAGCCGACGCCCGAGGGCGAGGCCGTCACGGCCACCACGCCCGAGGTACTCAAGCGGGTCGCCGACGCCTACCTCACGGTGCCCGACGGCTTCACCGTCCACCCCAAGGTGCTGCCGCAGGTGCAGCGGCGCGCCCAGGCGCTCACCGAGGGCGGCATCGACTGGGCCACGGCCGAGATCACCGCGTTCGGCGCGCTCCTGCTCGACGGCCGCCCGGTGCGGCTGGCCGGCCAGGACAGCCGCCGGGGCACGTTCGTCCAGCGGTTCGCCTCGCTGGTCGACCGCAAGACCGGCGAGTCGTACCTCCCGCTGCAGCACCTCGACGAGTCGCAGTCGAAGTTCTACGTCTACGACTCCCTGCTGTCGGAGTTCGCGGCCATGGGCTTCGAGTACGGCTACTCCGTCGCCCGGCCCGACGCACTGGTGCTCTGGGAGGCGCAGTTCGGCGACTTCGCCAACGGCGCGCAGACCATCATCGACGAGTTCATCAGCGCCGGTGAGGCCAAGTGGGGCCAGTACTCCGGCGTCGTGCTGCTGCTGCCGCACGGCTACGAGGGCCAGGGTGCCGACCACTCGTCGGCGCGCATGGAGCGGTTCCTGCTCATGGGCGCCGAGAACGCGTTCCGGGTGGCGCAGCCGTCCACGCCGGCGTCGCACTTCCACCTGCTGCGCTCGCAGGCACTGGGCGGCAGCCACCGCCCGCTGGTGGTGTTCACGCCGAAGTCCATGCTGCGCAACAAGCGAGCGGTGTCCACGCCCGACGACTTCACCGGCACCACCACGTTCCGGCCCGTGCTGCCCGACCCCGAGCCGCTGGATGCCGCCAAGGTCGACCGCGTGCTGCTGTGCAGCGGGAAGATCACCTGGGAGCTGCTGGCCGAGCGCGGCAAGCGGTCCGACGACCACACCGCGATCATCCCGGTCGAGCAGCTCTACCCGCTGCCGGCGGCGGAGATCGCGGCCGAGATCGCCAAGTACCCCAACACGCGGGAGATCCGCTGGGTCCAGGACGAGCCCGAGAACATGGGCCCGTGGCCGTTCATGGCGCTGCACCTGGCGCCGCGACTGCCCGACGGCATGCCGTTCCGTCCGGTCACCCGGCCGGCCAGTACGTCGCCGGCGGTGGGCAACCACAACGTCCACCTCGACCAGCAGAAGGCCCTGCACGACGCCGCCTTCGCCTGATCGCCCGACCCATTTCGCCGGAGTTCGAGGATGTACTTCACCGACCGCGGCATCGAGGAGCTCGACGAGCGCCGGGGTGACGAACAGGTCACCCTGGCCTGGCTGGCCGAGCGGCTGCGCGATTTCGTCGACCACAACCCGGAGTTCGAGACCGCCGTCGAGCGGCTGGCCACCTGGCTGGCCCGCGCCGACGACGAGGACGACGACGCCGGCGAGGACGCTGAGTGACCGGTCCCCGCGACGTCCGGGTCTGCGTCTTCGGCGACTCCTTCGTCGCCGGGGTCGGTGACCCCAAGGCCCTCGGCTGGGTCGGCCGGGTCGCCGCCCGCACGCCGCCGTCCACCGGTGTCGAGCTGACGGCGTACCCGCTGGGTGTGCGCGGCGAGGCCACCGAGGAGGTGGTCGTCCGGATGCCGCTGGAGTCCGCGCCCCGGTTCGCCCGCGGCGACGAGCACCGCGTCGTGCTGGCGCCGGGCGTCGCCGACGCATACCGCGGCGTCGCGGTGGCGCGGTCGGTGGCGGCGCTGGAGTTCGGGCTCTCGTCGGTGAGCGTGCCGGTCCTGGTGGTCGGACCACCCCCGGTCGGCGACGACGCCATGGTGGCGCGCATCGGCGAACTGGACGCCGCGTGGTCGCGGCTGTGCGAACGGCGCGACGTCCCGTACGTCGAGACGTTCGGCCCGCTGGCGGCGAAGGCCGCCTGGCAGACCGCCCGCGCCGACGACGGCCTGCACCCCGACCAGACCGGCTACGGCCTGCTCGCCTACCTCGTCCTCAACGGCGGCTGGTACCCGTGGCTGGGCGTCGAGGCGCCGAGCACGCCGGTGAAGGACCGCCGGGCGCCGCGCACCACGTCGTGAGCACCGGGTGAGCCTGCTCGACCGGCGGCCGGTGCGGCGGGTGGAGTTCGCCCCGCCTGACGACCCGCCGCCTGACCTCGAGAGCTGGCCGTGGACCCTGCCGCCGGTGCGCCGGCTGGTCGCCGACGGCCTCGACCTCGCGCCGGTCACCGTCCTCGTCGGTGAGAACGGCAGCGGCAAGTCCACCCTGGTCGAGGGCATCGCGCTGGCGTACGGGTTCTCCCCCGAGGGCGGGTCGACCGGTGCCCGCCACTCCACCCGGGTCAGCGAGTCGGACCTGTCACGTGCGCTGCGGCTGACCCGCGGCCCGGGCGCGCCGAAGGACGGCTTCTTCCTGCGCGCCGAGACGATGCACGGCTTCTTCAGCTATCTGGAGGCCAACCCGGAGCCCCGCAGCGGCGACCCGGCCTTCCACGAGCTCAGCCATGGCGAGTCGTTCCTCGCCGTCCTGCGCCACCGGTTCCAGCGCCCGGGCTTCTACTGCCTGGACGAGCCTGAGTCGGCGCTGTCGTTCAGCGGCTGCCTCGCACTCGTGGGCGCGTTGAAGGAGATCGCCGAAGCCGGCGGCCAGGTGCTGGTAGCGACCCACTCGCCGCTGGTCGCGGCGCTCCCCGGCGCGACCGTCCTCGAGGCCGGCGAATGGGGGCTGCGCGAGGTCGCGTGGGCCGACCTCGACCTCGTCCGCCACTGGCGCGCCTTCCTCGACGCACCCGGCCGCTACCTGCGCCACGTCACCTGATCGCCGGCAGCGGCCCGTCAGGGCGTGAGGACGACCTTGCCGAAGACGTCGCCGGAGTCGAGGGCGGCGAAGCCGTCGCGGGCCTGCTCGAGCGGCAGCACCCGGTCGACCACCGGCCGCAGGCCCGTCCGTTCGCAGAACGCCAGCAGCCGGACCAGCTCGTCGCGGGTGCCCATGGTCGAACCCACCAGCCGCAGCTGCAGGAAGAAGACCCTGTTCAGCTCGGTCTCGGCGACGTAACCGGACGTCGCGCCGGACACCACGAGCGTGCCGCCCGGCCGCAGCGACCGCACCGAGTGCTGCCACGTCGCCGCGCCCACGGTCTCCATGACGGCGTCGACCCGGGCCGGCAGCCGCTCACCGCCGGCGAACACCTGGTCGGCGCCCAGCGACAGCGCTCGCGCCGCCTTGTCCGGGTTCCGCGACGTCACCCAGACCCTCGCGCCCGCCGCCGCGCCCAGCGCCACCAGCGCCGTCGACACCCCGCCGCCGGCGCCCTGCACCAGCACCGTCTGCCCGGGCGTCACCCGTGCCTGGGTGAACAGCATGCGGTACGCCGTGAGCCAGGCGGTCGGCAGGCAGGCCGCCTCCTCGAACGACAGCACCGCCGGCTTGGGCACCAGGTTCCGTGCCGGCACCGCGACCCGCTCGGCGAACGTGCCCTGATATCGCTCCGACAGCAGCGTGCGCTTGGGGTCCAGCGTCTCGTCGTCGCGCCAGTCGGGATCGGAGACGACGGCGTGGACGAGCACCTCGCGGCCGTCGTCGGTGACGCCCGCCGCGTCGCAGCCGAGGATCATCGGCAGCCGGCCCGCGTCGAGGCCGACGCCGCGCAGGGACCAGAGGTCGTGGTGGTTGAGCGCGGTCGCCCGTACGGTCACCGTCGTCCAGCCGTCGGGGACCGACGGCTCCGGCCGCTCCCCCAGGGTCAGCCCGGCGAGAGGGTCGTCGGCGTCCAGGGTCGAGGCGTAGGCGGCGAACATTCCCCGAGCCTACTGACCGTCCGACTGGCACGAGCGGTGGCAGGATGCGATCAGGACAGTAGGCGCGTCCAAGGGGGGATGCCATGTCCAGGCAGAACACCATCGCCGGGTTGACCCGGCTCGCCGCCACTGCCGCCGCCGCGACGCTCCTGCTGGCCGCGTGCGGCGGCGACGACGACAACAACAACGGTGGCGGCGCCACCGCCACGGGCGGTGGCACCCAAGCGGCCGACCTCGGCCTGGTCCAGGACGGCACGTTGACCGTCTGCTCCGACGTCCCGTACCCGCCGTTCGAGATCGAGAGCTCGGACGCGCCCAGCGGCTACAGCGGCTTCGACATGGACCTGATGCAGGCCATCGCCGACGGGCTGGGGCTGCAGATGGCCGTCCAGGACGTCGGGTTCGACCCGCTGCAGAGCGGCGCCGTGCTGGCCGCCGGCCAGTGCGACCTGGGCGCGTCCGCCATGACCATCACGGACGAGCGGAAGCAGCACCTGGACTTCTCGACGCCGTACTACGACTCGTTGCAGTCGTTGCTGGTGGCCACCGACTCGGGGATCACCTCGCTCGACGACCTCGACGGCAAGACCGTCGGCGTCCAGCAGGGCACGACCGGCGAGATCTACGCCAAGGAGCACCTGCCGGAGGGTGCGAACCCACCGCAGTCGTTCCCGAGCGACGGAGAGCTGTGGCCGGCGCTGCAGGCCGGCAACATCGACGCCATCCTGCAGGACCTGCCCGTCAACCAGACCCACGCGCGCTCCGACCCGAACTACGAGGTGGTCGAGGAGTACCAGACCGACGAGCAGTACGGCTTCGCCTTCAGCAAGGGCGAGAAGACCGCACTCCTCGACGCCGTGAACCAGCAGCTGCAGGCGCTGCGCGACGACGGCACCTACGACCAGATCTACGCGAAGTACTTCGCGATGGACTCGACGGGAGCGGCGAGCCCAACAGGACCCAGCCCGAGCACGAGCTGACCGCCGTGCGCCGGACCACGCAGCGACGGATCCGCCAAGGCGTTCTCTACCTGGTGTTCGCCGCGGCGGTCGTCGTCGTGGCCGTCTCGGCGGACTGGGAACGTCTGAAGACGAACTTCCTGCAGGTCGACGTCGCCCGTGACCAGCTGCCCGAGATGATCACCATCGCGGCCAAGAACACCGTGCTCTTCACGATCATCGCGTTCAGCGGCGGGCTGGTCCTGGGCGTGCTCCTCGCCCTGATGAAGCTGTCGACGGTGCTGCCGTACCGCTGGCTCGCGGTGGCCTACATCGAGCTCTTCCGCGGGTTGCCGGCACTGCTGACGATCTTCGCGATGGCGTACGTGCTGCCGATCGCGTTCCAGGTGCACGTGCCCGGCGGGACGGTGGGAGCCGGGTTGCTGGCGCTGATCCTGGTCGCGGGCGCCTACATGGCCGAGAGCATCCGGGCGGGGATCCAGGGCGTGCCCAAGGGCCAGGCCGAGGCGGCCCGGTCCCTGGGGATGCCGGCCGGCCGCACGATGGTCTCCATCGTGCTCCCGCAGGCGTTCCGCATCGTCATCCCGCCGCTCACCAACGAGTTCGTCCTGCTGATCAAGGACACGTCGTTGCTGTTCATCGCCGGGTCCACGCTCGACACCAAGGAGATCACCACGTTCGCGCGCGACGGCGTCATCAACTCCAACAACAGCACGCCGCTGCTGATGGCGGCGATGCTCTACCTGCTGATCACGATTCCGCTGACCCGGCTGGTCGCGGTCCTCGAGCGGCGTCTGGGACGGTCGCGGTGACGGCCGCCCCGGCGCCGGTGGCGGGCATCCCGGCCATCGAGGTCGTCGCCCTCCACAAGAGCTTCGGCGAGCTGGAGGTGCTGAAGGGGGTCGACCTCACCGTCGACCCGGGCCAGGTGGTCTGCGTCATCGGACCCAGCGGCTCGGGCAAGTCGACCCTGCTGCGCTGCGTGAACCGGCTGGAGGAGCCGACGTCGGGAGGCATCCGGGTCGAGGGCATCGACATCCTCGATCCCGAGATCGACCTCGACCGGATCCGCGCCCGCATCGGCATGGTGTTCCAGCAGTTCAACCTGTTCCCGCATCTGAGCGTGCTGCGCAACCTCACCATCGCCCAGCGGCGCGTGCTCGGCCGCAGCCGCGCGGAGGCGGCGGAGGTCGCCCGGCACAACCTCGAGCGGGTCGGCCTCATGGACAAGGTCGACGCCTACCCGGCGCACCTCTCCGGCGGCCAGCAACAGCGCGTCGCCATCGCCCGCGCGCTCTCGATGGATCCGGACATGATGCTCTTCGACGAGCCGACCTCGGCGCTCGATCCGGAGTTGGTCGGCGACGTCCTCGACGTCATGCGCGACCTGGCCCGCAGCGGCATGACGATGATGGTCGTCACCCACGAGATGGGCTTCGCACGCGAGGTGGGCGACGAGTTGATCTTCATGGACGGCGGCGCCATCGTGGAGTCGGGCCGTCCCAGGGAGGTCCTGTCCGATCCGCAGCACGCACGCACTCAGGCCTTCCTCTCGAAGGTGCTCTGACCCTCCTCGTCGCACAGTGCCCGACTACGCGTTCCGGCGCGCATGTGACACTGTGGTCCGGAGCAACTCACACGAGGAGGTTTGGTGAGCGAGTCCGGATCGTCGTTCGGAGACCTGGTGGAGCTTCAGGTACCGGCGTCCAGCGCTTACCTCACCGTGCTGCGGACGACCGCCGCCCGACTGGCCGCCCGCATCGGGTTCACGCTCGACGAGATCGAGGACCTCCGCATCGCCGTCGACGAAGCCGGCGCCATGCTGCTGCCTCTGGCCGTCCCCGGCTCGAACATGCACTGCAGCTTCCAGCTGCACACCGACATCCTCGACGTCGTCGTGTCGGTGCCCGCGGCGCAGACCGACCTCCCCAGCCGCGACAGCTTCGCGTGGACCGTCCTGTCCGCGCTCGCCGGCGAGGTCCACTCGCGCGCCGAGGACGGCCGGGTGTCCATCATGCTGCGCAAGAAGCGGGGTTGAGTCAGGCGGTGGGAGCTGCCGAGGCGCGGCTGACCAGCGAGGCCACCGAAGAGCCCGCCGGGACGGCCGTCGACGTCGTCCGGCCGGTGGTGGCCGTCGGACCGATCGAGGCCGAGCCGGCCGAGGGCGCGACCACGCGCGGCACCGTCGACCGCGCCACCAGCCGGGCGCTGCTCGAGCTGCTCTCCAACCTCGACGCCGACGCTCCCGAGCGGGCCGAGATCCGCAACCGGCTGACGACGCTGCACCTGCCGCTGGCCGAACACCTGGCCCGCCGGTTCGCCGGCCGCGGCGAACCGTACGAAGACCTCGTCCAGGTGGCGACCATCGGCCTGATCAAGGCGATCGACCGGTACGACCCCGGCCGCGGCGCCGAGTTCTCCACGTACGCCACCCCGACCATCCTCGGCGAGATCAAACGCTGGTTTCGCGACAAGGGCTGGGCCATCCGGGTCCCGCGCCGGCTGCAGGAGCTGCGGCTGTCCATCAGCACGGCGACGACGGACCTGCTGCAGCAGCTGGGCCGGTCGCCGACCATCGCCGAGCTGGCCCAGGCCACCCGCACTACCGAGGACGAAGTGCTCGAGGCCCTGGAGACGGCGTCCGCCTACAGCACGGTCTCGCTCGACTCCCCCGAGCCGGGCGACAACGCGCCGAGCACCATCGAGACCATCGGCAAGGACGACGAAGCGCTCGAGGGCGTCGAGAACCGCGAGACGCTGGCCCGCATGCTCGAGGTCCTGCCCGACCGCGAGCGGCGCATCATCGTGCTGCGGTTCTTCCGCGGCATGACGCAGTCGCAGATCGCCGGCGAGATCGGCATCTCGCAGATGCACGTGTCCCGGCTGCTGGCGCGCACCTTGATCCAACTGCGTGAGACCATGTTCCGCTGACCGGCGGCGCAACCACGGACCGTAGGCTGTCAGGCATGCGCGCCCTCGTCGTCCTCAACCCGAACGCGACGACCACGTCCGTGCGCACCCGCGACGTGCTGCTGTCGGCGCTGAGCAACGACCTCGATCTCGAGGTCGCCGAGACCACCCATCGCGGCCACGCCACCGAGCTGACCAGGAAGGCCCGCGCCGACGGCGTGGGGCTGGTCGTGTCGGTGGGCGGCGACGGCACCGTGAACGAGGTGGTCAACGGCCTTCTCGATCCCGCGCCGGCCGAGGGCGAGACCGTCCCCGACATCGCCATCATCCCCGGCGGCAGCACCAACGTGCTGGCCCGCAACCTCGGCATCCCCGAGAACGCCATCGAGGCCACCGGGCTGCTGCTGGACGCGCTGCGCACCGGCAGGCGGCAGAGCATCGGGCTGGGGCGGGTCGACGACCGCTACTTCACCTTCACCGCCGGGTTCGGGCTCGACGCCGACGTCATCCACGCCGTCGAGGGCGAGCGTGAACGCGGCCGCGTGTCGACCGTCCAGCTGTACGTCCGCACCGCCGTCCGGCGCTTCTTCGCCCAGCCCGAGCGGCGGCACGGCATCATCGAGCTCACCGCCGACGGCGGGCTGCCGGTCGCCGGGCTGGCGGTCGTCATCATCACGAACTGCACGCCGTGGACGTATCTGGGCGCCCGGCCGCTGCGGCCGACGCCGTTCGCCGACCTCAACGCCGGTCTCGACGTCTTCGGACTGACCAGCCTGCGGCTGGCGCCGACACTGCTGCACCTGGCCCAGCTGACGACGCGGCGCGGGCCGCGCGGGCGGGCCGTCGTGTCGCTGCACGACCGCAAGGAGATCGTGCTGCGCGCGCCCGAACCGCAGCCGGTGCAGGTCGACGGCGACTACATCGGCGAGCGGACGGAGATCACGCTGACGTCGGTGCCACAGGCGCTTCGGATCGCCTACTAAGTGGAGCCTCCGTCGATCCGAAGCCGGTAGACGGGCCGAACCCGGCCGGATGCAGGTCCGCAGCACCCTTGCCAGGGCAGGAGGTGCCGGTTATCGTCCCATCTTGGCTGTTTTGAACCGATGTTGTGACCGACGCTACACCGACCTTCATGAGACGGATTACACAAAGCCCTTGTAGATGCATCACGAACTTGTCACCCTGGTAGGGCGACGCGGTTACAGGCGCGCCAGGAGCGCGCAGTAGGCCGCCGCAAGACTTCGCGTCATCCCCCTCGGCCTCATGAAGCCACAGGGCCGGGCAGGGATTCGTGAACGAATTCACGTACTGCAACGTGGCTGGACGGCCGAGCCGTCCGGCACCACACCATAAGGAGCTGTGAGAACCATGGATTGGCGCCACCGTGCCGCCTGTCGAGACGAGGACCCAGAGCTGTTCTTCCCCATCGGGAACACCGGGCCCGCGCTGCTTCAGATCGAGGAGGCCAAGACCGTCTGCCGCCGTTGCGACGTACGCGAGGCCTGCCTGAGCTGGGCGCTCGAGAGCGGTCAGGACGCCGGCGTTTGGGGCGGGCTGTCTGAGGACGAGCGTCGTGCCCTGAAGCGTCGCAACGCCCGAGCCCGCGCGCGAGCCTACTGAGACACCGACACCCGCGCTGAACGCTACGCCCCGCCAGAACCCCGGAATGGCGGGGCGTCGGTATGTCCGGACCCGGCTCGCCCGGAGGCGCCCCGTCAGCGCGGCGCGTCGGCCTTGACCGGGAGATCCAGCACCACCCGGGTACCGCCACCGGTTCGCGGCCCGATGTCCAGCGTTCCGCCCAGCTCGCCCACCACCAGCGACCGGACGATCTGCAGTCCCAGGTTCCCGGTGGTGGTCGCGTCGAACGCGGGCGGCAGGCCGACGCCGTCGTCCTCGACCGTCACCAGCAGCCGCCCCTCCGACCGCTCCGCCGTCAGCAGCACCGCGCCGCCGCGGCGGCCCAGCCCGTGCTCGACGGCGTTCTGCAGCACCTCGGTCAGCGTCATGGCCAGCGGCGTCGCCGTCTCGGCGGCCAGGATCGCGAACGTCCCCGACCGCGTCGCCCTGACGTCGGACGTCGTGGCGGCCACCTCGGCGACCATGCCGAGCAGGCGGTCGGCGACGTCGTCGAACGCGACGGTGTCGTCGACGGTCTGCGACAGCGTCTCGTGCACGATGGCGATCGAGCCGACCCGGCGGACCGCCTCGTCCAGCGCCGCACGCCCCTCGGCCGACGCGATGCGCCGCGACTGCAGCCGCAGCAGTGCCGCCACCGTCTGCAGGTTGTTCTTGACCCGGTGGTGGATCTCGCGGATGGTCGCGTCCTTGGTCAGCAGCTCGCGCTCGCGCCGGCGCACCTCGGTGACGTCGCGGCACAGCGCCAGCGCCCCGACGTGCTGCCCGGCGGGGTCGAGCGGGATGATCCGCAACGTCATGACCGTGCCGTTGCCCTCGATCTCGGTGCGGACGTGCTGCCGCCCGCCCAGCACGTCCTCGAGCGGCTCGTCGCGCGCGCCCGGCGGCGGCGCCAGCGTGGCGGTCGCCTTGCCGAGATGCTGGCCGACGAGGTCGGCGGCCAGCCCGAGACGCCGGTAGACGGAGACCGCGTTGGGGCTGGCGTAGAGCGCCTGTCCGTCGGCGTCGAGGCGGACCAGGCCGTCGCCGACCCGGGGCGCGCCCCGGCGGCCCATGTCGGTGCGCGTGGAGTGCGGGAACCGGCCCTCGGTGATCAGCGTGGCCAACTGGCTGCCGCACTCGAGGTAGGACAGTTCCAGCCGGCTGGGGGTGCGGACCGCGATGAGGTTGGTGTGGCGGCCGATGACGGCGATCACCCGGCCGTCGTGGCGCACCGGGATCGCCTCGACCCGCACCGGGACGTCGTCCCACCACTCAGGGTCGCCCTCGCGGCGGATGACGCCCGCGGTGTAGGCGGTGTCGATGAGCGGCCGGCGGCCCTTCACCAGGTACGTGCCCACCAGGTCCTCGACGTAGGCCGTCGGGCCGGTGGTGGGACGCATCTGGGCCACGGCGCGGTACCCCTCGCCGTCACGGTCGGGCACCCAGAGCACGAGGTCGGCGAAGGAGAGGTCGGCGAGCAGCTGCCAGTCGGCGATGAGGGCATGCAGCCAGTCGAGATCTGCTTCGGAGAGGTCGGTATGACGCTGGACGACGTCGTTGAGCGACGGCACGTCACCGAGCGTAGCTCTCGTCACGTCGCTTCCCTCCATGGAGGTGGTTCTGCGAGGATTGCTCCGTGCAGCAGTCGTACTGGGAGCAGGTCGTCGCCGACGGCTTCCGGCTA
Organism: Jiangella endophytica; assembly: GCF_003427025.1. Lineage (GTDB taxonomy): Bacteria > Actinomycetota > Actinomycetes > Jiangellales > Jiangellaceae > Jiangella > Jiangella endophytica. Next base: position 192,478 of record NZ_QVAI01000012.1, on the reverse strand, counting down.
CCCCAAGGTGCTGCCCTCGACGAGCTCACGATCGAGCTGGTCACGATGCTCGGCGACACCGATCCGCACGTGCGCGAGGACATCGCCCGGTCGGTCCTGCAGACCTGGATCCGCGAGGGCGTCTACGACGACCTGCTCATCGGGCTCGGCGACGGGCTGGCGCTCGGGCTGAAGAAGGGCCTCGGCGAAGAGGGCACCGACTCCGTCCTGCGCCGCTCGTTCTCCGCGAGCGTGCTGGCCGAGGTCATCGCCCGCGACAACACCACCCACGGACTCCACCCGGCGGCGGTCCTCACCTGGGCCGACCAAGCGGTCGGCTGGTTGCTCGGCGAGCGCGACCTACGCGGCTGGACCCCCAACCAGGGCTGGGCCAACGCGCTCGTGCACGGCGCCGACGTCCTCGGCGCACTGAGCGCGTCGCGGCACTTGAGCGCCGACGAGCTGCGCGTCCTGCTCGACGTCGTCGCCGAGCGGCTCACCTCGCCGACCCGGCACCGGTTCTCCGCCGGCGAGGAGCAGCGGCTGGCCTACGCGACGATGTCGGTCCTGCACCGCGACCTCGTCAGCATCGAGCCGTTGGAGGGCTGGCTGGAACGGCTGGCTCAGGCCTGGCGCGACGACGCCCGGCCGCCGTCGTCGCGAGCAGCCGCGCGCGAGAACACCCTCGACTACCTGCGGGCGCTGCACCTGCAGCTGCTGCTGGGCGTGCAGGGCACCCCCGCGCAGAACGTCGCCAGCACCGTCCAGCCGATGCCCTCCGTCCGCTCCGACCTGCTGCTGGCGCTGCAGGCGACGCTGCGCTCCAGCGCTCCGTGGCTGTACCGCCAGCGCTGAACCGGCCGCGCCCATGACGACCGCACCGATCCGCCTGTACATGACGATGTCCGTCGACGGTTACATCGCCGGCCCGGACGACCGCGCGGGCCAGGAACTCGGCCGTGGCGGTGGGCGGCTGTTCAACTGGCTCGACGACCGCCACGGCACCGGGGTCAACGGGCAGGTGTTCGGCGAGGCGATGGCGACCGGCGCGATCATCTCCGGCCGGCGCACGTTCGACCTGGCCGGCGGCTGGCAGGGTGACCACCACAACGGCGTGCCGATCCACGTCCTCACCAGCCGCCCCGGCGAGCAGCCCGCGGCGGCGCCCGGCACGGTCTTCTACTCCGATCTCACGGCGTGCGTGCACGACGCCCGAGCCGCCGCCGGCGACCGCGCCGTGATGGTGCACGGCGCGGCCGCGGCACAGTCGCTGCTGCGGGCCGGCCTCCTCGACGAACTGGAGCTCCATCTCGTGCCGGTGCTGCTGGGCGGCGGCCGCCGGCTCTTCGGCGACGACGGCCGGCGGGTCGAGCTGCGGCCGGTGCGGCGCCTCGAGGGCCGCGACGTCACCCACCTGCGCTACGAGGTCGTCCGGCCCGCGACAGGGTGAGTCACTGACCACCATGTCGCCATCGGCGCCCGGGGCGCCGACGATGAAGGCGTGGCCGACTCCGGACGCCCCCTCACCTTCGGGGTCGGTCTCGACCCCACCGACCCGGCCGCCCAGCCGGAGCTGTTCACGTCCCAGGTGGTCCCCGCGGTGCGCGAACGGGTGGCCGAGCGGCGCGGCGCCGCCGCCTGAGCTACGCGCCGACGGCGGCCGCCACGGTCTCGATCTGCCGCTCGGTCCAGCCGGCGCCCCGGACGATGACGCCGACGTGCTCGATGCCCAACTCGCGCGCGGCCCGCGCACGGGCCACGAAGGACGCGGCCGGCTCGTCCGGCTCCAGTGCCATGGCCAGGGTCTTCTCGATGTCGTCGAACGGGCGCCCGAGGGCGTCGCAGTGCCGGGCCAGGACGTCGAGCTTGCGCCGGACGGTCTGCCCGCCGTCGGGGATGTCGAACAGGTTGCAGGCATCGGCGTACTGCGCCACCAGCCGCAACGTGACCTTCTCCCCCGTCCCGCCGACGACGATCGGCGGGTGCGGCCGGGTGACCGGGCTCGGGCTGCTGATCGGCCGGTCCAGCCGGTAATGGACGCCCTCGAACGGCGACTCGTCGCCGGCCCACATCTGCGTGGCCAGCCGCAGCAGCTCTTCCAACCGCTCGAACCGCTCGGCCGTGGGCGGCAGGAACAGGCCCATCATGCGGGCTTCGTCGCCGTGGTAACCGGCGCCGACGCCGAGCCACGCGCGGCCGTCCGAGAGCACGTCGAGCGTCGTGACGGCCTTGACGAGCAGCGCTGGGGCGCGGAACGTCGCGGCCGAGACCATGGTGCCCAGCCGGACCCGCTCGGTCTGCCCGGCGAGATAGCCGAGTGTGGTGTACGCCTCGAGCATCGGGTCGTCGAGATGCGAGGCAGGGTCGCCCTGCACCAGGTGGTCGGCGACCCAGACCGTGTCGATGCCGGCCTGGTCGGCGGTCCGCACGACGCGCGTCAGCTCGTCGGTGAGCCCGCCACCGGGCCACGAGTAGGTGGTGACGCTGATGCTGACCTTCATGGTCCGACCCTAGAACCGAATACTTGGACTCGTCAAACTATTGGAGCCATCCAAGCAGTATGCTGGCGACGTGCCCGCCGACGACCACGCCACGCTCGCCGCCGACACCTGGCGGCTGATGTTCGACCTCCTCGTACGGTCCCGCCCCGAGCGCGACGCCGTCCTGGCCCGGCTCGGCCTGACGGCGAACGAGTACAAGGCGCTGCACTCGCTGGACGACCAGGACGGCCGGACGATGAAGGAGCTGGCCGCCGAGTGGCAGTGCGACGCATCCACGGCCACCTGGACCGTCGACCGCCTGCAACGCCTCGACCTCGCGGAACGCCGGGTGCACCCGGCCGACCGGCGGGCCCGGCTCGTGGTCCTGACGCCGCGCGGGGCGGCCATGCGGGCGGAGCTGGTGCGGGCCATGTACGCGCCGCCGGCCGACCTGCTCCGGCTCGACGAGGCGCAGCTGCGGGCCCTGCACGAGGCACTCACGCCACTACGCCATGATCGACGCGTGGATTCCGGTACGGTGACCGCGTGAGTATTTCGCAGCGCAAAGATCTCACCCTGAACGGCCACGCCGGCCAGCACGCCCTGGCCGTCGCCGAGGCGCACGGCGTCGGCACCATGTGGACGCTGTCCGGCGCCCACGTGTTCCCGCTGTACGACGCCGTGGTCAAGGCCGAGTCGCCGACCCGCATCGTCGACGTGCGCCACGAGCAGACCGCCGTCTTCGGCGCCGAGGCCACCGCGAAGCTCACCCGCGAGCCCGGGCTGGTCGTGCTCACCGCGGGCCCGGGCGTCACCAACGGCATCAGCGGCATCGCGCAGGCGCACTTCAGCGGCGTCCCGCTGCTGGCCGTCGGCGGCCGCGCACCGGCCTGGCGCTGGGGCACCGGCGCGCTGCAGGAACTGGACCACCCGCCGCTGCTGGCGCCGGTCACCAAGCTGTCGACGACGGCGCACAAGGCCGCCGACGTCGGCGGCGTCATCGACCGCGCGCTCAGCGTGGCGCGGTCGGCGCACCGCGGGCCGGTGTTCGTCGACGTCCCGATGGACGAGCTGTACAGCTTCGCCGACGTCACGCTCGAGCTCACCCCGCCGGCGCCGCGGGCGGAACCCGACCCCGACAGCCTCACCGCCATCGCCACCCTGATCGGCGAGGCCCGGCACCCGGTCGTCGTGCTCGGCTCGGACGTCTGGATGGACGGCGCCGAGGAGGCCGCGCTGCGCTTCGCCGACGAGACCGGCATCCCGGTGGTGGCCAACGGCATGGGCCGCGGTGTGCTGCCGAAGGGCCACCGGCTGCTGGTCAACCGGGCTCGGTCGGCCGCGTTCAAGAACGCCGACCTCGTGGTCGTGGTCGGCACGCCGCTGGACTTCCGGCTCGGGTTCGGCACGTTCGGCGGCTCCGACGGCTCGGCACCGGCGAAGGTCGTGCACGTCACCGACTCCCCCGAGGGCCTCGCCAAGCATGTCGAGCTGGCCGCCGGCGCCGCCGGCGACCTCACCCTGGTGCTCGACGGCATCCTGCACCAGCTGCGGGCGACACGCCGCTGGGACGACTGGGCCAACGGCCTCCGCGATCAGGCGGCCGCCGCCGTCGAACGCGACGCGCCGCTGCTGGTGTCGGAGGGCGAGCCGATCCACCCGGCGCGCATCTACGGCGAGCTCAACCGCGTCCTCGACGACGACGCCGTGGTCATCGGCGACGGCGGCGACTTCGTGTCGTGGGCCGGCAAGCTGATCGAGCCCGGGAAGCCCGGCTGCTGGCTCGACCCCGGCCCGTACGGCTGCCTCGGCGCCGGCGCGGGGGCCGCGGCGGCCGCCCGGCTGGCCCGCCCCGACAGCCAGGTCGTGCTGCTCTACGGCGACGGCGCCGCCGGCATGTCGCTGATGGACGTCGACACCCTGGTCCGGCACGACCTGCCAGTGGTCATGGTGGTCGGCAACAACGGCGCGTGGGGCCTGGAGAAGCACCCCATGCGCTTCCTGTACGGCTACGACGTCGCCGCCGACCTGCGCCCCGAGACCGGCTACGACGCCGTCGTCGAGGCCCTCGGCGGCGCCGGCGAGACCGTCACCGAGCCCGGCGACGTCGGCCCGGCGCTGCGCCGCGCGTTCGACGCCGGCGTGCCGTACCTCGTCAACGTCCAGTGCGACCCGAAGGTCGCCTACCCGCGCTCGACCACCGGCATCTGACCCCGCCGAAATGATCACGTTCAGTGGGGGTGCTCCCGCTCCCATAGGCATGCATTCCTGGGGAAGCGAACGGAGTCCTCGGCCGTACTGGCCCAGGCGAGTGCTCGCCCCACTAGGCATGCATGCCTGTGGGAGCGGGAGCACCCCCACTTGACGTGATCATTTCTCGTCAGGCGGTGGATGCCGGGCGGCGGTCGCAGAACGCCGCCCGGTAGGCCTGCGGCGTGGTGCCCAGCCGCTTGGCGAAGTGGTGCCGCATGGCCGCCGCGGTGCCGAAACCGGCCCGTGCGGCCACCGTCTCGACGACGTCGTCGCCGCGTTCGAGCATGCGCTGCGCGGCCGCCAGCCGGGCCGTCAGCAGCCATTCGTACGGCGTGGTGCCGGTCTCGGCGCGGAACCGGCGGGCGAACGTGCGCGGCGACATGTTGGCCAGCGCCGCGAGGTCGTCGACGGCGAGGTCCTGGTCGAGGTGGGCGACCATGTAGTCGACGACGCCGGCCAGCGTGCGGGCCGGGGTGGCGCGGATGGGCGCCTCGATGAACTGCGCCTGGCCGCCGTCGCGGTGTGGCGGGACGACCATGCGCCGGGCCACCATGGCCGCGGCGTCGGCGCCGAACTCCTTGCGCCACAGGTGCAGGCTGGCGTCCAGCCCGGCGGCCGTGCCGGCGCTGGTGATGATCGGGTCGTCGTCGACGTAGAGGACGCCGGGGTCGACCTTGGCCGCGGGGAACCGGGCGGACAGCTCGTCGCTGTACATCCAGTGCGTGGTGCAGTGGCGGCCGTCGAGCAGGCCGGCGGCGCCGAGCACGAACGCGCCGGAGCAGACCGACAGCACCCGCGCGCCACGGTCGACGGCGGTGCGCAGCGCGTCGAGCACGTCGTCGGGCACCGGGTTCATCCGCGGCACGGCCGGCACGCCGACGAGGTCGGCCGACTCGAGGCGGTCGAGGCCGTGCTCGAGCGTCACCCCGAACCCGAGCGACGTGCGGACCTGCGGAGACGGCCCGCACAGGTCGAAGTCCATGACGGGCAGACCCTGCTCGGAGCGGTCGATGCCGAACGCCTCACAGAGCACGCCGAGCTCGAACGGCGCGACGCCGTCGAGCACCAGGACAGCGACATTTCGCAGCATTCAGACAGTCTGCCAGACGACTGGCAGGAAGTCGATGCCTACTGGCAGTCCTGCCACTGTTGGCAGAATCACGAGGAGAGCAGAATTACTGCCATGAGCACAGTATTCGTTCTTCTCGTCCTGGCAGTCGCGCTCGCCGCCGCGGTCTCCGCGGCCCGGTGGACGGTCAAGGACGGCGGCCCTCGGCATCCGCTCCCGCGGACCGAGGACGACTGGTCGCCGACCCTGCCCACGCACCCCTACGCGCGCTGAGCCCAACGAGCCAGGAACCGCTCGCGCCCCACGACGGCGCGGGTGATCGTCCCACGGCCCACCGGCTCGCCGTCGCCGTCCAGAGCGACGACGTCGAACCGCAGGGTCCGCCCGTCGACGGCGGCCAGTTCGCCGCGCACCTCCACGAGGGCGCCGAGCGTGCTCGCCGCGACGTGATCGACCTCGACCCGAGTGCCCACCGTGGTGTCGCCGTCGGCGAGTACGTCCTCGACGGCGGCCACGGTCACGGCCTCCATCCACGCCAGCAGCCGCGGCGTCGCCAGCACGGGGACGTCGCCGGAGCCCACCGCCAGCGCGGTGTCGACCTCGGTGACGGTGTGCGACTCGCTCGCCGTCAGGCCTGGACCGAGCGCGGTCACGAGATGACGACCAGCACGTCGCCCTCCTGGACGACGTCGCCTGGGCCGACCTTGACTTCGGACACGAGTCCGCCGTCCTCGCACAACACCGGGATCTCCATCTTCATGGACTCCAGGACCAGCAGGGTCGCCCCCGCATCGACCTGGTCACCCACGGATACCGCCACGGAGTGGACATTCGCCACCATCTCGGCGGCGACCATCTCGGCCACGCGCTGACTCCTCTCGCCTGCTCGGAGCATTCCACCACGAAGCTGCTGACTCCCGGGCGTGGCGTCCCCGGTTCGGCGCCGGGCCAGGTCAGGATGATGATATGGCGCTCCTCCTGCTCGCCCTGGCCGCCGGCCTGGCGGCGGGGTACGCACGCGGCGGGCGCCTGCGTCGGCTCGGCGAACGGCCACCGATCCGCAGCCGGCTCATCCTCACCGCGCTCGGCGCGTACGCCATCGGCGTCGGCGGCAGCTGGGCCTGGGAGCCGCTGCTGCCCGTCATGACCGCGCTGTGCTGGTTCACCATCGGCTTCTACGCCTGGCTCAACCGCGAGTACCACGGCGCCCGGCTGATCGCCCTCGGACTGGCCGCGAACGGCCTGGTCATCCTGCTCAACGGCGGCATGCCGGTGTCGCCGTCGGCACAGGTGCGGGCCGGCGTCGAGACGACGGTCGCCGAGCGGCCCGAGGAGGGCGTCGTCACGGTCGCCGCCGACGACACCCGGCTGCGGTGGCTGGGCAAGACCATCCCGGTCGCGTTCCCGCCCAGCCCGGAGGCGGTCAGCCCGGGCGACGTCGCGGTCGCGGCGGGTGTCGCGGCCGCGCTGGCCACGGCGATGACCGGACGGCGTACGGCGTCGGCCCGCGAGCGCGCCGAGACGCCCCGACGGCCCCAGCAGCGGCCCGTGCCGCGGCCCCGGCCGTCCGCCCCGCCACCGCCCCCGCCGGAACCGGCCGCCGGTCATGCGACAATGGACGACGACGCGACCGCGCCGGAGTCGCCGCGCGTCACCGCGTGACGGTCGCACCGTCATCTGCGGATCCCGGCGGTCCGGCCGTCGGCAGCACACACCGATCCCGGAGAGGAGTCAGCTCGCCATGGGCAAGAAGGCACGCAAGCGCCGTTCGCGCAAGAAGAGCGCCGCCAACCACGGCAAGCGCCCCAACTCCTAGGGGTGTCTGACGGATATTGGTGGATGCGGGCGGCGTCCAGTCGTCGATCCGCGCCGCCGAAGATCCGTTAGCCAGCCCCTTGGGCGCACCGCACCGACGAGAGCCCCGGTACCTGCAGCGGCAGGGCCGGGGCTCTCGTGTGTGCGACGTCTGTTGGTCAGGGCGTCCGGGTCATCTGCACCCGGACCTCCTGGATGCGAGCGCGGATCTTCAGCCGCAGCTCGTCGGGCGCGTGGTCGCAGCCGCAGGCGCGGGCGACAGCCTCGCGGATGACGCGCTCGATGTCGTAGGTCGACAGGCACGGCTGACAGTCGTCGAGATGCGCCTTGATCTCGTCGTACGTCAGGGCGCGGTCGCCTTCGAGCTCGTGATCGAAGAAGACGTAGACCCGATCGAGAACCTCAGCGCAGTCGACCTCGTTGTCGTCGCAGCTCATCCCCCGACCTCCTGAGTGACCTTCGGCACCAGCCCACGCTCGCGGGCGTAGTCCTCGAGCAGCCCGCGCAGCTGACGGCGGCCACGGTGCAGCCTGGACATCACCGTGCCGATGGGTGTCCCCATGATGTCGGCGATCTCCTTGTACGGGAAGCCCTCGACATCGGCGAGGTAGACCGCGATGCGGAACTCCTCGGGGATCTCCTGCAGGGCGTTCTTCACGTCGGAGTCGGGCAGGTGCGCCAGTGCCTCGGCCTCGGCCGAGAGCAGGCCGGACGAGGTGTGCGCCTCGGCCCGGGCCATCTGCCAGTCCTCGATCTCCTCGGTGGCGCTCTGCTGCGGCTCGCGCTGCTTCTTGCGGTAGGTGTTGATGAAGGTGTTGGTCAGGATGCGGTAGAGCCACGCCTTGAGGTTCGTTCCCTCCTTGAACTGGTGGAACGAGGCGTAGGCCTTCGCGAACGTCTCCTGGACCAGGTCCTCGGCATCGCTCGCGTTGCGCGTCATGCGCAGCGCCGCCGAGTACAACTGGTCGAGGAACGGCAACGCATCGCGCTCGAACCGCTGCGTGCGCTGCTCGTCACTCTCCTGATCAGCCATCGCCGTCAAGTCTACCGGCGTCATGGCTTCCCACGTCGCCCGGCCGTCGCTTCCCGTGTCCTCGGACACCGGTCGCTCCAAGCACGTTGCACCCACAGTCAGCTGAACCTCCAAGACTCTGTCGTTCCGTTGGGGTCAACGGCGACGGTGCCCGGTTCATTCCCCCAGCGGGGCCAGGAACGCGCTGACGGCGGCCACGACGGCGTCGATCGCCTCGCGCTGCGAGTGGCCCTTGAGCACCCGCATTCCATGGTCGGCGCCGGGGATCGTGACCAGCCGGTGCGGGCCGGCCGGGAACTCGCCCGGACCCCCGAAGGTGTCGCGCTCACCCTGGACGACGAGTACGGGCAGCTTCTCGGCGGCGCCGGTCAGCTCGGGCAGCCGCGACGCCTGAGGCTTGCCGGGCAGGTGCAGCGGGAATGCCAGGCAGACCACGCCGGCGGCGTCCAGTTCGGCGGCGGTGCGGCAGGCGACGCGGGCGCCGGAGCTGCGTCCGCCGAGCACCAGCGGCACGTCGCGCGGCAGCGTCGCGAGCGCCGCCAGCCAGGCCTCGTCGAGCACCGGCGGGCGCGGCGCGACCTTCTTGCCGGCCAGCCGCCACGGCTGCTCGAACCGGACGACGGTGACGCCCTGGGCCGGCAGCTCGCGGGACAGCGCCTCGAGGTCGGCCGCCTTCGGCCCGCCACCGGCGCCGTGGCCCAGCACCAGCCGCAGCCGGGGCTCGTCGGCGGCATCGGTCCAGAACGCGGCCTCGCCGATGGGGGTGCTCACCGTGGTCCGGACCGGCGCCATCACAGCTCCACCGGGTCGACGAGGTGCGGGCCGTTGTTGCCGACCTTGTTGACGTCGGTCGACACCGGATAGGCGTCGAGGACGCCCGGCACGGCCGGGGTCAGCAGCCGCGTCACGTCGTCGGCGTCGGTGCTGCCGGGATCGAGCCAGCGGTCCCAGCTCTCCGGTCCGACCAGCATGGGCATGCGGTCGTGGATCTGGCCGACGTCGTCGGTGGCGTCGGTGGTGAGGATGACCACGGACCACACGAACGCGTCGTCGGCGTCCTCGGGCTTGCTCTTGTCGCGCCAGATCTCGTACAGCCCGGCCATGGCCAGCGAGCCGTCCTTCGGGTGGATGAAGAACGGCTGCTTCTGCCCCTTCTCACCGCGCCACTCGTAGAAGCCGTCGGCCGGGAGGATGCACCGGCGCAGCGCGAACGCCTTGCGGAACGCCGGCTTCTCCGCCGCGGTCTCGACCCGCGCGTTGATCAGCCGGTTCCCGATGGCGACGTCCTTGGCCCACGACGGCACCAGGCCCCACCGCAGCGTGCGCAGCCGGCGCACCGGCGGCTCGGCGGGCTCGTCCTTCCTCCCGCGCGAGAGCACCGCGTAGACCTTCTTGGTCGGGGCGACGTTCCAGTCGGGGTCGAGGCGCTCGCGCACCTCCGCCCGCTCGACACCGAACTCGTCGGCGAGGTCGTCGGCGCTCTGGCTGACCGCGTACCGTCCGCACATACGCCCATCCTCGCACCGGCGAGCGCGGGTTTCGTGGTAGGCAAGGGGTATGAGCCTCGTCCGAATGATCGCCCGCCCGATGCTCGCGACGATCTTCATCGCGCAGGGCGCCAAGAACCTGCGCGACCCCGAGCCGCTGCTCCCCGCGGCCACCACGTTCTCCGACCGCTTCGGCCCCACGCTGCAGAAGCGGGCGCCGCAGCTGCCGACGGACCCGAAGACCCTCGTCCGCATCAACGCCGGCGTGCAGGTCGGCGCGGGGCTGGCGCTGGCCACGAGCAGGTTCCCGCGGCTGGCGTCGGTCGCGCTGCTGGCGTCGCTGGTCCCGACGACGTTGGCCGGGCACCCGTTCTGGACGATCGAGGACCCCACCCAGCGCAACACCCAGCGCATCCAGGCGTTGAAGAACGTCGGACTCGCCGGTGGGCTGCTGCTGGCCAGCGTCGACACCGAGGGCAAGCCGGGCCTGTCCTGGCGGGCGCGGCGAGCCGCCAAGGACGCGAAGCGGGCCACCAAGACGGCCAAGCGCGAGGCGAGGCTGGCCGCCAAGGCCACCGCCGGTCAGGCCCGGGCGGGCCTGCGCTCGGTGCAGCACCGCGTCTCGCCCTGACGGCGCCCTGCTCGGGCCGGGACGTTCAAGTCCAGGCCCGGCTCACGCTCGAGTTCGCTCACGAGGCCGGTGGGTCGTTCTGATCGGAGCTTCGCATGGTCAGCAGCGCCGTACGGGCCGCGCCGACGACCCCCGCCCACCGGGGATCGGCGAGATAGACCTCATCCGGGCTGCCGCTCAAGTCAGTGATCATCGGGTCCAGAGCCTCGTCGAGCGCCCGGAGCGCGGGCACCTCCTCGGGGTGCAGCAGCGACGGAACCGAGTTCTCGGGTGAGGGCAACACCGTCGTGTCGTCATAGAGGATGTGCACGGCCATCGAGAAGTCGTCGTAGTAGTTGACGCCCTCCTCGACCCGGCCCCAGCGGGTGGACTGGTGGACCGGATCGCTGAGGGATTCAAGCGCCGAAACAATCTGCGCGCGCATCGATGGGTATTGGATCTCGTCGGTCATGGTGTGTTCCACGATTCGTCCAGGGCCGCCGCCAGCAGGTCGGCGGCAGCCGCGCGGGCGTGCGTCAGCGCGTCGGGCTGCCCGCCCGCCGTCATCGTCACCAGCGCTCCCTCGTGCAGCAGCGCCAGCCGCAGGCCCACGTCGGTGGCCTCGGCCGTCGGCACACCGGCCTCGGCGACCAGCCGGACGTAGAGCTCGCGGACCGTGTCCTTCTCCGCCCGGATCACCGCCACCCCCGGGTGGTCGGTGCCGCCGATCTCGGCGAACGCGTTGACGAAGGCGCACCCGCGGTCGGCGTCGCGCTGCCACTGCGCGAGTGCGTCGTACACCGCCAGCACCCGGTCCGGGCCGGGCCGCGGCGCGTGCTCGTCGAGATACGCGGCGACGAACGCGCGCCACCGCTCGAACCGGCGGCCCAGGTAGAGCGCGACCAGCGCGTCCTTGGACCCGAACCGGTCGTACAGCGTCTTCTTCGTGGTGCCGGCGGCCTCGGCGATGGCGTCGACGCCGACCGCGCGGATGCCGTGCCGATAGAACAGCGTGCTCGCGGTGTCGAGCAGCCGCTGCCCCGCCGGCGTGAGGGTGCCCGGTTGCCTCCGTGCCATCGCCGCTCCTCCGTTGTGGACACTGACAGTATACCGACCGGTGTGTTTATATCGGCGGTATGACGACGACGCAGCTCGCCCCCCGCACCTCGGCCGTCGACGTCGGCACCGCCACCGCGCTCGTCGTCTTCTGGAGCTCCGGGTTCATCGGCGCCCGGCTCGGCACCGAGCACGCGCCCGCCGACACTCTCCTGTCGTGGCGCTACCTGGTCGCCGCGGCGCTCCTGCTCCCGGTCGTCGCGCCGTCGCTGGTCCGGATGGCCCGCCGCGACCTCGGCCGGCACGCCGTCGTGGGCCTGCTCTCGCAGACCCTCTATCTCGGCGGCGTGGTCACGGGCATCGGCCTCGGCGTCCCCGCCGGCACGACCGCGCTGATCGCGGCCCTTCAGCCTCTGGTCGTCGCGACGGCCGCGCGACGGCTGCTCGGCGAGGCGGTCAGCGGACGCGCCCGGCTGGGGCTGTGGCTCGGCCTGGTAGGCGTCGGCATCGTCGTCGCGGACGACATCGGCGCCGGCGGGTCGGCGTGGACGTACCTACTGCCGGTGGGCGGCATGCTGGCGCTCTCGGCGGGCACCGTGCTGGAGCAGCGGTGGCGGCCGGCCGGAGGTCTGACCGTGTCGCTGAGCGTGCACGTCGTGATCGCGGCGGTCGCGTTCACCGGCGAGGCGGTCGCGTTCGGGCGGTTCTTCGTGCCGGAGTCGAGCGGGTTCTGGTGGGCGGTCGTGTGGGTGCTCGTGCTGTCGACCGCCGGTGGGTACGGGGCGTACCTGCTGGTGCTGCGGCGGGGCGGCGCCACCAGGGTGAGCAGTCTGCTGTACCTGACGCCGCCCACGACCGCCGTGTGGGCGTGGGCGATGTTCGGGGAGTCGCTCGGAGTGGCCACGCTCGCCGGGTTCGCCGTGTCCGGACTCGCGGTGTGGATGGTTCTCGGACGCCGTGGACGCGTCGGCCCGCCGGAGGAGAGGTGAGTGGGCCTCAGACCACGGGTTCGGCGACGCCGGGGCGGAACTCGGGGGCCGCGGAACGGACGCCGTCGGCCGCTTGGTCGTCGGGTTCGGTCTGGGACGCGCGTTCGGCCTCGACGCGCTTGCTGTAGACGTCGACCTCGCGGGCGATGGTGGCGTCGTCCCAACCGAGGGTCTCGGCCATGAGCCGCGCGACCGCGTCGGCGGAGTCGAGCCCGCGGTGCGGGTACTCGATGCTGATGCGCGTGCGCCGGGTCATCACGTCGCTGACGTGCAGCGCGGCCTCGTGGGTGACCGCGTAGACGACCTCGACCTGGAGGTAGTCGGCGGCGCCGGGGATGGGCTGCAGGAGGTCGGGCCGGCCCTCGGCCAGCGCCAGCACCTCGTACACCATCGAGCCGTAGCGGTCGAGCAGGTGCCGCAGCCGGTGCGGGTGGACGCCGTGCTCGTCGGCCAGGCGGTCGACCTGGTTGACGAGGGCGTGGTAGCCGTCGGCCCCGAGCAGCGGCACCTTGTCGGTGATGGACGGGCGGATCCAGCCGCGCAGGTCGGTGCGGGCGGCGTCGATGGCGTCCTTGGCCATGACCCGGTAGGTCGTGTACTTGCCGCCGGCGATGGCGACCATGCCGGGCGCGGGCCGGGCCACCGCGTGCTCGCGCGACAGCTTCGAGCTCTGCTCGCTCTCGCCGGCGAGCAGCGGCCGCAGCCCCGCGTACACGCCCTCGATGTCGTCGTGGGTGAGCGGGGTGGCGAGGACGGAGTTGACGTGCTCGAGGATGTAGTCGATGTCGGCCTTGGTGGCCGCGGGGTGGGCGAGGTCGAAGTTCCAGTCGGTGTCGGTGGTGCCGATGATCCAGTGGTTGCGCCACGGAATGACGAACAGCACCGACTTCTCCGTGCGCAGGATCAGCCCGCTCTCGGCGGCGATGCGGTCGCGCGGGACGACGATGTGCACGCCCTTGCTGGACCGGACCCGGAACCGGCCACGGGTGCCGGCCAGCCGCTGCATCTCGTCGGTCCACACGCCGGTGCAGTTGACGACGACGTCGGCGGTGACCTCCTGCTCGGCGCCGGTCTCGACGTCGCGCAGACGTACGCCGGTGATGCGGTCGGCCTCGCGCAGGAACGCGATGACCTGCGTCGACGACCGCACGACGGCGCCGTAGTGGGCGGCGGTGCGAGCGACGGTGAGGGTGTGGCGAGCGTCGTCGGACTGCGCGTCGTAGTAGCGGACGCCGCCGATGAGGGCGTCGTGGCGTAGGCCCGGGAACAGCCGCAGCGCTCCGGCCCGGGTGAGGTGCTTCTGGCCCGGCACGGACCGGGCGCCGCCCATGGTGTCGTACATGAGCAGACCGGCCGCGGTGTACGGGCGCTCCCACCAACGGTGCTTGAGCGGATAGAGGAAGCTCACCGGCTTGACCAGGTGCGGAGCGATGCGGGTGAGCATCAGCTCGCGCTCGTGCAGCGCCTCGCGCACCAGGCCGAACTCGAACTGCTCGAGGTAGCGCAGGCCGCCGTGGAACAGCTTGCTCGACCGGCTCGACGTGCCGGCGGCGAAATCGCGCGCCTCGACCAGCGCCACCCGCAGCCCGCGCGTGACGGCGTCGAGCGCGGCGCCCGTACCCACCACGCCGCCGCCGATGACGACGACGTCGAAGTGTTCGGAGCCGAGGCGGTCCCAGTTCTCCTGCCGAGCCTGCGGCCCCAGCCGGCCACTCGGGCCGGCCGTTTCGGCCCGCTCGCTGTCACGGGTCACGTCGATCACGTCTCCTTGCAGCTCAGAGCGCATAAAGCGGTCGAATGCCGCCAAGGTCGCATCGCGTCAGCGGCACCCCTGCAACACGCTACCCGCTCAGGTCGCGAAGAACGTAGACAGTTGCTCTACGCACCAGTAAGTTCCGAAGAGACCCTTGGCAACGTTGCCGAGACCAGCCGGGATACCGGGGACGCCACGGCCGTTGTCGTCAACGGAAGCGGAGGTTCACATGGACCTGAGTTTCGGCGACATCTTCCAGAGCGAGTTCCTCGGCACCGCGATGCTGACGCTGCTGGGCTGCGGTGTGGTCGCCACCGCGATCCTCACGCAGAGCAAAGGGCTCGGCGGTGGCTGGCTGCTCATCAACTTCGGCTGGGGCCTTGCGGTCTTCTCCGGCGTGTACGTGGCGCTGCCTTCGGGCGCTCACATCAACCCCGCCGTGACGATCGGCCTCGCCGTCGAGGGCACCACCGACTGGTCGGACGTACCGACCTACATCCTCGCCCAACTCTGCGGCGCGTTCGTCGGTGCCATCGTCTGCTGGCTGGCGTTCAGGCAGCACTTCGACGCCGAGGAGGAAGCCGGCAAGAAGCTGGGCGTGTTCTCCACGGGCCCGCAGATCCGCAACCCGCTGTGGAACACCGTGACGGAGATCATCGGTACCTTCGTCCTGCTGTTCGTCATCCTCTCGTTCGGCAACTCGCCGGTCGACCTCGGCCCGCTGCCCGTCGCCCTTCTGGTCGTCGGCATCGGTGCCTCCCTCGGTGGCCCGACCGGCTACGCCATCAACCCGGCCCGTGACCTCGGCCCCCGCATCGCGCACGCGCTCCTGCCCATCAGAGGCAAGGGCACGAGCGACTGGGGTTACTCCTGGGTGCCCGTGGTGGGTCCCATCATCGGTGGTGTCCTCGGCGCCCTGCTCGCCAAGGCCATCTACTGATCGCCCAACCGGGTACTGCCTGCCCCCGTACGACGATGTGAGGAGAAGGGATGACTCAGTACGTAGCCGCCATCGATCAGGGCACCACATCCACCCGGTGCATGATCTTCGATCACTCCGGCCGGGTGGTCTCCGTCGACCAGCGGGAGCACCAGCAGATCTTCCCGCAGGCCGGCTGGGTCGAACACGATCCGGTGGAGGTCTGGCAGAACACGCGTGAGGTCTGCGCGGGGGCATTGGCCAAACGTGACCTCGTCACCAACGACGTCGTGGCTGTGGGCATCACGAACCAGCGCGAGACCACCGTGGTCTGGGACCGCACGACCGGCAAGCCGGTCTACAACGCCATCGTCTGGCAGGACACCCGCACCGACCGCATCGTCGACGAGCTCGGGAAGCTCGGCGGCGGCCAGGAACGGTACCGGGCCACGACGGGGCTGCCGCTCGCCACCTACTTCTCCGGACCGAAGGTGAAGTGGATCCTCGACAACGTCGAGGGCGCCCGGGCCAAGGCCGAGGCCGGCGACCTGGTGTTCGGCAACATGGACACCTGGGTGCTGTGGAACGCCACCGGCGGGCCGGACGGCGGGCTGCACTACACCGACCCGACCAACGCCTCGCGCACCATGCTGATGGACCTGGACACCCTGTCCTGGCGCGAGGACAACGCCTCCGACATGGGCATCCCGTTGTCGATGCTCCCGGAGATCCGGTCGTCGTCGGAGGTGTACGGGACCATCCGCGAGCGCGGCGCGCTGGGCGGGCTGCCCGTCGCCGGGATCCTGGGCGACCAGCAGGCGGCCACGTTCGGCCAGGCCTGCCTGTCGCCGGGCGAGGCGAAGAACACCTACGGCACCGGCAACTTCGTCCTGCTGAACACCGGGACGGAGAAGGTGATGAGCGAGAACGGCCTGCTCACCACCGTCTGCTACAAGATCGGCGACAACGCCGCCGTCTACGCGCTGGAGGGCTCCATCGCGGTCACCGGCTCGCTGGTGCAGTGGTTGCGCGACAACCTCGGCATCATCGGCGCGGCACCCGAGATCGAGCCGCTGGCCCGCAGCGTCGACGACAACGGCGGGGCCTACTTCGTCCCGGCGTTCTCCGGTCTGTTCGCACCGTACTGGCGGTCCGACGCCCGGGGGGCGATCGTCGGGCTGACCCGGTTCGTGAACAAGGGGCACATCGCCCGCGCGGTGCTGGAGGCCACGGCCTTCCAGTCCCGCGAGGTCATCGACGCCATGAACGCCGACTCCGGGGTGGCGCTGACGTCGCTCAAGGTCGACGGCGGCATGGTGGCGAACGAGTTGCTCATGCAGTTCCAGGCCGACGTCCTCGGCGTCCCGGTCATCCGGCCGGTCGTCGCGGAGACGACGGCGCTCGGCGCGGCCTACGCGGCCGGCCTGGCGACGGGCTTCTGGAACAGCGAGGACGACATCCGCACCAACTGGGCGCAGGACAAGCAGTGGGATCCCGACATGGACGATGCCCACCGCGAGAAGCTGTACCGCACCTGGAAGAAAGCCGTCACGAAGACCTTCGACTGGGTCGACGCGGAATAATCCGCGGGTGAGGTCGTCGGGCACCCGATAGGCTGGGTGCCCGATGACCGACACCACTGCCCCGCTCTGGCCTGCACCGACCGCCGCCGCACCGGTCGACGCCACCGTCGCGCTGCCCGGCTCGAAGTCGATCACCAACCGCGCACTCGTGCTCGCCGCGCTCGCCGCCGGGCCGTCGCTGGTCCGCCATCCGCTGCTGGCGCGCGACACCCGGCTGATGATCGACGCGCTGCGGGTGCTCGGCGTCGGCCTCGAGACCGAGGGCGACGACGTGCGTGTCACGCCCGCGCCGGTCCGCGGCGACGCCGCCATCGACACCGGCCTGGCCGGCACCGTCATGCGGTTCGTGCCGCCGGTCGCCGCGCTGGCCCACGGCGACGTCCGGTTCGACGGCGATCCGCAGGCCCGGCTGCGCCCCATGGGCACCGTGCTCGACGCGCTGCAGGCCCTCGGCGTCAGCATCGACGACGGCGGGCGCGGCGTGCTGCCGTTCACCGTCGCCGGCACGGGCGCGGTCCCCGGCGGGGACGTCACCATCGACGCGTCGGGGTCGTCGCAGTTCGTCAGCGGGCTGCTGCTGTCGGCGCCGCGCTACGACAAGGGCGTCACCGTCCACCACGACGGCAGGCCGGTCCCGTCGCAGCCGCACATCGACATGACGGTGGCCATGCTGCGCGAGCATGGCGTCGAGGTCGACGACTCCGAGCCGAACGTCTGGCGGGTCGAGCCGGGCACCGTCCGCGCCGTCGACACCGTCGTCGAGCCCGACCTCTCCAACGCCGCGCCGTTCCTGGCCGCCGCCGTGCTGACCGGCGGGACGGTCCGGGTGCCGCGCTGGCCTGCCGCCACGACACAGCCGGGCGCCCAGCTGAGCGAGCTCCTGGCCCGCATGGGCGCCGACGTCTCGCTCGACGACGGCGCGCTGACGGTGCGCGGCACCGGCACGGTGCTCGGCATCGACGCCGACCTGCACGACGTCGGCGAGCTGACCCCCGTCCTGGCCGCGCTGGCCGCCGTCGCGAGCACGCCGTCGCACCTGCGCGGCATCGCTCACCTGCGCGGACACGAGACCGACCGGCTGGCCGCGCTGGCCACCGAGATCAACGGGCTGGGCGGCGAGGTCACCGAGACCGCCGACGGCCTCGACATCGCGCCGGCACCGCTGCGGGCCGGCGTCTTCCACAGCTACGCCGATCACCGCATGGCGCAGGCCGGCGCCGTGCTCGGGCTGGTGGTGCCGGGGGTCGAGGTCGACGACATCGCGACCACATCGAAGACGCTCGCCGACTTCCCCGGCATGTGGTCGGCCCTCCTCGGTCAGGACACGTCCGCGTGATGGCCCGGCGGACCGCCGCCTCGTCCTACGACGAGGGCGACGTCAGGGTCCGCCCGGGACGCGGCTCGCGGCCGCGCAGCAAGCTCCGTCCGGCCCACGCCGACGCCAGGCCGGCGCTGGTCATCGCCGTCGACCGTGGCCGCTACACGTGCGTGCTCGACGCCATGACGGTGACGGCCATGGCGGCGCGCGAGCTGGGCCGCAAGGCGGTCGTCGTGGGCGACCGCGTCGGCCTGGTCGGCGACGTGTCCGGCGCACCCGGCACGCTGGCCCGCATCGTGCGGGTCGAGGAACGCGCCACCGTCCTGCGGCGCACCGCCGACGACGACGATCCGGTCGAGCGGATCATCGTCGCCAACGCCGACCAGCTGATGATCGTCACCGCCGTCGCCGACCCCGAGCCGCGGCCGCGGCTGATCGACCGCGCCCTCGTGGCATCGTTCGACGCCGGGATCGAGCCGCTGCTGTGCCTCACCAAGGCCGACCTCGCCGACCCCGGGCCGCTGCTGGCGGCGTACGCCCCGCTGCACGTCCCGGCCGTCGCGACCCGGCTGGCGCCCGGATCGGCCGTCGCCGACGTCGGCGACGTCGCCGGCCACCTGCACGACCGCGTCACCGTCCTCGTCGGCCACTCCGGAGTCGGCAAGTCGACCCTGGTGAACGCGCTCGTGCCGGGCGCGGACCGCGCGACCGGCCAGGTCAACGTCGTCACCGGGCGCGGCCGGCACACGTCGACGAGCGCCGTCGCGCTGCCGCTGCCGGACGGCGGCTGGGTCATCGACACGCCGGGCATCCGCTCGTTCGGCCTGGCGCACGTCGACCCCGACCGCCTGATCCTCGCCTTCCCCGACCTCGCCGCCGAGACCGAGGAGTGCCCGCGCGGCTGCACCCACGCCGACGGCGCGCCGGAGTGCGGCCTCGACGCCGCGCTGGCCGCCGGCCGCGTCGACCCGGACCGCCTGGCGTCCTACCGCCGGCTGCTGGCCAGCCGCGACCGCCAGGCGGGCGATTAGGAGTGTCTGACGGGTAGTGGTGGTTGCGGGCGGCGTCCAGTCGTCGGTCCGGCAAGGCGGAGGAGGAGTTCGATGCGGTGCCATCGGGCGACGACAACGAAGCTGGTCGACGTCTGTGCGTCGATCCGCGCCGCCGAAGACCCGTCAGCCACCCCTGACCGTGTAGGTTGACCGATCGTGGCCCACGACGACGACCTCCGCTTCGCACACGTCCTGGCCGACGACGCCGACTCGCAGACGATGTCGCGGTTCCGGGCCCCCGACCTGCGGGTCGAGACCAAGGCCGACCACTCCCCCGTCACCGACGCCGACAAGGCCACCGAGGAGGCGATCCGGCGGACGTTGTCGCGCGCCCGGCCCCGCGACGCCGTCATCGGCGAGGAGTTCGGCGCCGGCGGCTACGGCGCCCGCCGCTGGGTCGTCGACCCGATCGACGGCACCAAGAACTACCTGCGCGGTGTCCCCGTCTGGGCGACGCTCATCGCGCTCATGGTCGAGGACCAGGTCGTCGCCGGCGTCGTGTCGGCCCCGGCGCTGGGCCGGCGCTGGTGGGCGGCCCGCGGCACCGGCGCCTACACCGGCCGCTCGCTGTCGTCGGCGACCCGCTGCCGGGTGTCGGCGGTGACGTCGCTGGAGCGGGCGTCGCTGTCGTACTCGTCGCTGTCCGGGTGGGAGAAGCGCGGCCTGCTGCCCGCCTTCCTCGACCTCACGCGGGCCTGCTGGCGTACCCGCGCCTACGGCGACTTCTGGTCGTACATGCTGCTGGCCGACGGCGCGGTGGACATCGCGGCGGAGCCAGAACTGGCCCTGCACGACATGGCGGCCCCCTCGATCGTGGTCGAGGAGGCCGGGGGCCGCTTCACCAGCCTCGACGGCGTCGCCGGGCCGCAGGGCAGCGACGCGGTCGCCACCAACGGCCCGCTCCACGCCGAGGTGCTCGCCCACCTCGGCGCAGAGGGCTGAGCTCACTCCGACACCGGGACGGCGACCGGACGGCGCCGCAGCGCGACGGTCGCGGCCACCGCGACGACGCCCAGCACGACCGCCCCGACGGTGGCCGTGACGGTGAATCCCTCGGTGAACGCCACCCGGGCGGCCACCAGCAACGCCTCGGCCTCGACCGCGGGCAACGAGTCGGCCACCGCGAACGCCCCGCCCAGCGACCCGGTCGCCGCCTCCGTCACACCGGCGACGGACTGGCGCAGCGAGTCGCCGTACACCGCCACCGCGACGCTGCCCAGGACCGCGATACCGGTGGCCGCGCCGAGCTCGCCCGCGGTCTCCGAGGTGGCCGCGGCCGAGCCGGAGCGCTCGGGCGGCGCCGACCCGACGATCAGGTCGATGACCAGGCTGGCCGCCATCCCGACACCGGCGACGAGGACCGTATAGCAGGCGATGACGACGCCCACGCCGGAGTCGACCTCCACGGTCAGAGCCACCAGCGCGAAGCCGAGCGCGGCCACGGCGGCTCCGGAACCGACGACGATGCCCGGCGAGATGCGGCGCACCAGCAGGTTCGCGACAACGATGCCCACGACGGTGCCGCCGACGGTGGGCAGCATCCACAGCGCCGCGGTGAACGGCCGGATGCCCAGCACCGACTGCACGTACTGGACGGCGATCGCCCCCATGCCCGCGGTGGCGAAGGTCACGGCCGCGTTGGTCCCCACGGCGGCGCTGAAGGCCGGGCTGCGGAACAGCCGCACGTCGATCATCGGGTCGTCCAGGGACCGCTGGCGCCGGACGAAGAGCACGCCGAGGAGCAGCCCGGCGGCGATCGCGGCCACGTCGGGCGCGGAGACGGCAGCGTGAGCGGCGATCTCCTTGATGCCGTAGATCACCGGGAGCACCGCGGCCAGTGACAGCACGGCGCTGACGACGTCGACGCCGCCGTGGGCCGGGTTGCGCGACTCCGGCAGCAGCAACGGCCCCACGATCAGCAGGAGCACCATGACCGGCAGGTTGATCAGGAACACCGACCCCCACCAGAAGTGCTCGAGCAGCAGCCCGCCGATGATCGGCCCGACGGCCACCCCGCCGGTGAAGGCCGCGGTCCACACCCCGATGGCGGCCCGTCGCTGGTTCGCGTCGTGGAACATGCCGCGGATCAGCGACAGGGTCGACGGCGCCAGTGTCGCGCCGCCGATGCCGAGCAGGGCCCGGGCGGCGATCAGCATCTCCGGGCTGGTGGCGTAGGCGGCCAGCACCGACGCGGCGCCGAATGCCACCGCGCCCGCCAGGAGCAGCCGGCGGCGGCCGATCCGGTCGCCCAGCGACCCCATGGTGATCAGCAGCCCGGCCATGAGGAAGCCGTAGACGTCCATGATCCACAACAGCTGGGTGCCACTGGGTTCCAGGTCAGCGCTCAGCCAGGGCGCCGCCATGAACAGCACGGACAGGTCCATGGACGCCAGCAGCGCCGGGATGGTGAGGACGACGAGTCCGACCCATTCCCGGCGGCCGGCTCGCTCGACGATCTCTGTCATGGCCGGAACTATACAAACGTCTTAAACATATGTCTATGACGAGCGTATGAATCGGGGTCTACACTGACGCCATGGGACACCGTGAGGAGTTGCTCGCCGCCGCGAAGCGGCTGCTGGCGGAGCGGGGATTCGCCCACATCACCGCCCGCGACCTGGTGGCCGAGTCAGGGACCAACCTGGCCTCCATCGGGTACCACTTCGGCTCGAAGGAGGCCCTGCTCAACGCCGCGATCATCGACTCGTTCGACGACTGGGGCAACCACATCGAGGCGGCCATGCACGGGCGGTCCGGCGACACCGCGATGGATCGGCTGGAGGCGTTCCTCACCGGGCTGCAGGACGGGCAGAAGGAGAACCGCTCGATCATGGTGGCCAGCCTGCAGGCGTTCGGCCAGTTCGAATACGTCCCGCAACTGCGCGACGACCTCGCCCGCACCTATGAGGCGGCCCGGCGCGACCTCGCGGGGCTGGTGCTCGGACGCGACCCCGCGGAGATCGACGACGCGACGGCGCGCACCATCGGCTCGACGGCGCTGTGCCTGATCAACGGCATGGTGCTGCAGTGGCTGATCGACCCGGACGCGGCGCCGTCGGCGGCCGACCTCGCGTCCGCGCTCCGCGCTCTGGCTCAGCCCGACGCGATCGGCGGCGGCCGCTCCCGGGTCGACGCGAGGTAGCTGCCGACGGTGTTGACCAGCGCGACGATCGGCACCGCGATGATCGCGCCGATGATCGAGCCGGCCAGCGTGCCGATGGCGACGGCGACCGCGACCGCCAACGGGTGGACGCTCACCATGCGGCCGAGGATGAACGGCTGGAAGATGTTGCTCTCGATCTGCTGCACCACGATCAGCCCGACCAGCACCACGATCGCGATCAGCAGGCCCTGCGTCACCAACGCCACCAGCACGGCCACCGTCCCGGTGACGAACGCGCCGATCAGCGGCACGAACGCGCCGAAGAACACCAGCACGCCCAGCGGCAGCGCCAGCGGCACCTGCAGGATGAACAGCAGGATCGTGATGGCGACCGCGTCGAACAGCGCCACCAGCACCGTTCCGCGGATGTACTGCCCCAGCGTCAGCCAGGCGACGTCGCCGGCCGCGGCCGCACGGGCCCGCGCCCGGGCCGGGAACAGCCGCACCAGCCAGGTCCAGATGCGCTCGCCGTCGTAGAGGAAGAAGATCAGCGCGAACAGCGCCAGGGCCAGCCCGACCAGGATCTCGATGGCGACGGTGGCCGCCGTGGCCGCCTGCTCGGTGACGGAGCTGTCGTCCTGGAAGAGGGCGACGGCGCGGTCGATGTAGCGGTCCAGCTGCGCCTCGTCGATGCTGAACGGCGGACCGGCCAGCCAGTCGCGAACCTCCTGCAGACCCTCCTCGGCCTGGTCGACGACGTCCTGGAACTGGCCGCCGACGGCGTTGCCGACCAGCGTCAGCGACCCGACCACGACGAGCAGGAAGCCGATGAACACGGCGGCGGCCGCGGGGCCGCGCCCCCAGCCGGCCGTCCGCAGCCGGCGCACCAACGGCTGCAGACCGGCGGCGAGCAGCAGCCCGGCTACCAGCGGGAAGATGACGACCCGCAACTCCCACGCCAGCCAGCCCACCCCGGCCACCGCGGCCGCGATGATGATCAGCCGCCAGCTCCAGTCGGCGGCGTCGCGGACCACCTTCGGCACCGGGTGGGTGTCGGGGGCGCGCGGAACGGGCATGGACGCGGGCGGCGGCGGCACCGGACCGGGGGCCGTGCCGGTGGTCGTCGCCTCGTCGAGCGAACGAGACACGCCGTCCGTCGCGGGGTCGGCCGCCGCCACGGGGGCGCCGTCGGGCGTCGGGTCCTGACCGGCCGCCGCGGCCTGCGCGAGCCGCTGGCGGACGTCGGTCAACCAGCGACTCAGTCGCACCATGCGGTCCGGCACAAGGGCCAGCCTGACACACGGCCCCGGCCGCTCCGGCGGTGTGGTCGGAGGACCGCCGCGAAATTCTTTGCCGATCTCGCGTCATGATCCGGTGCGGCCACCGTCGTGGTGGGTGCAAGGGTCGGACGAAGCGTGCGCGAGAACGGGGAGTTCCGAGGATGACGATGTTCAACCACGACGACATTCCGGTGACATCGTTGCTGGCAGCCTGGTTGGAGCGGCCGGTGCCGGCGAGTGCGCGCGACGACGACCCCGCACCGGAGACGAGCCGGGCGGAGGCGACCACCGGGGAGTTGCCTCCGCCCGGCGTCGAGGCCGTGGTCGACGCGTTGACCGCCGACGTGCCCGATCCGGAGGACGTCGCGCACGGGCTGACGGTGTTCGCGTGGGAGCGCGCCGCCAGCACGCGCGACCTCACCTGTCTGCTGGACGAACTGGACGAGCTGTGGGACGTGCTCGAGGCGTCGGTGGGCGCGCCGCTCCCCCGCGTGACGGCGCGGCACCGGCTGGTCGACGCGTGGGTCGACGCGGTCGCCGCCGAGCGGGGTTCGCCGGGCATCGATCCGCTGTCCGGACTGCACACCGCCGGCTACCTCTACGGGCGCGTGAACGAGCTCGACCGGCTGTCCGGCATCGAGCCGATGGCGCTGGTTCTGCTCGTCATGCGATGGGACCCGGCGGACGGCCCGTGGCGGCGCATCGCCCGGGTCCTCCAGGCCGCGTCGGCGCTGCGTTCACGCGTCCGGCCGGACGCCACGCTGAGCCAGGTCGGCACCGCGATGGCGCTGGCCCTGGTACCCGACGATGCGCAGGCACGGGTCGAGCGGATCTCCTTGACGAAGGCGGTCGAAACCGGTGAACTGAGCACAGCAAATGTGCGGGTCGACGTGTTCGCTGTCCCGGACTCCAGGGCACGATTGCCTGAACTCGTGACTGGGCTGCTCGGGGGGGCTAATGTCGATCATGAGATCAGGCCGCCCAGGTTTCGTCATTCAGGGAGTGGATCCCTGGACTGAGCTGCCTGGGTGCAACCGGGATAGCGAGAACAGGTGACGATTCCAGCAGACGCCGCCAGCGACGAACAGCTCATCGCGCGCACGCGCGAAGGCGACATGGGCGCCTACGACGAGCTGTACCGTCGCCATGTCGACGACGCCTCCAAGGTCGCCCGTATCGTCACGAACAACAGCGACGAGGCGCAGGACGTCGTCGCCGAGGCGTTCACCCGGGTTCTCACGCGGCTGCGCGAGGGCGGCGGCCCGGACCTCGAGTTCGCCCCCTACCTGAAGACGGTCGTGCGGCGGCTGGCCATCGACCGCCACCGCAGCTCGCAGCGCGACGGCTCGCAGACCGACCCGTCGATCCTCGACGTCCTCCCGCACACCGACGACGCCATGGCCCGCTCCACCGACCGCCAGCTGGTCCGGCACGCGTTCGAGACGCTCCCCGAACGCTGGCAGCAGGTGCTGTGGCACACCGAGATCGAGGGCCGCTCGCCGGCCTCCCTGGCGCCCGCCCTGGGCAGCTCCGCCAACGCCGTCGCCGCCCTGGCCTACCGCGCCCGCGAGGGCCTGCGGCAGGCCTACCTCGCCGTGAACCTGTCCGCCGAGGTCCAGCCCGAGTGCCGTCCGTACGCGCCGAAGATCGCGTCGTACGTCCGCGGCACGCTGTCGGCGCACGACACCCGCGAGATGAGCGCCCACCTCGCCACCTGTACGCACTGCCGCGAACGGCGCGACGAACTGCTGCTGCTCGTCTCCGACATGCGGGGCATCCTTTGGCCCGCCCTGCTGCTCCCGGTCTCCGGGGTCGCCGCCGGTGCGGTGGCGGCCGGCGCCGGCGCCGCGGGTGGCGGCGTGCTCGCGTTCCTGTCGCCGGCCAACTGGGGCAAGCAGGCCCGGCAGTTCGCCGCCGCCGGTGGCGCGGCGGCCGCCGCCGCTGCCATCGCCGTCGCGGCGTGGGCCCTGACCAGCGGCGACGACCCGACCGACCCGCCGGCCGCCGCGCCGTCCGTCAGCGCCGAGCCCGAGCCGCCGGCCGACGAGCCGCAGGACGAGCCGCCGGCCGACGAGCCGCCGGCGCCGCCCGAGCAGGAAGAACCGCAGCCCGAGACGCCCGCGGACGAGCCGCCGGCCGACCAGCCGGTCGCCGACGCCCCGCCGCAGCAGGAGCCCGACGAGCCGGTCGAGGAGGAGCCGCCGGCCGAGCAGCCCGACGTCGACCCGTCGCAGCCGTCCGAGACGCCGAGCAGCGAGCCCTCGGAAGAGCCGACCGACGAGCCCACTCCCGACCCCACCCAGCCGCCGGCCGAGGCGCCGCCCGCCATCGAGCAGCAGCCGCCGTCGAACCCGGTCGTCGTGGCCGGCGAGGACGTCACGCTCACGGTGACGGTCACCGGCAACCCGCCGCCGGACCTGCAGTGGCAGTACGCCGAGCCGCCCGCGGGCTCCGGCGGCGACCAGCCGGCCACGGCCACGACGGCTAGCACCGAGAAGGCCGCCCCGAGGTTCGTGTTCGCGCCGACCACGTCGGGCACGCCGTACATCAGCTCCGCCGAGGAGCGGGCCGGCGAGACGCCTGGCGAGACGCCCGACGGCCCCGGCACGCCGGCCGAGGACGACTGGGTCGACGTCGCGGGTGCCACCACCGACACGCTGGTCATCGAGGCGCCGGACCGCGCGCTCGACGGCCGCCTCTACCGCGTCAAGGCGACGAACCCGCTCGGCACCATCACCACCGAGCCGGCCGTCATCACCGTGCAGTACCCACCGGCCATCGAGGACCAGCCGCAGAGCGTCACGGTCGTCGAGGGCGACACCGCCGTGTTCGAGGCGACCGCCGTGGCCAACCCGACCGCCATGTCCATCACCTGGCAGGTGCGCGCGCCGGGCGGCGAGTGGGGCGCACCCGACCCGTCCGTCGCCTCCGCCCGTCAGGAGGGCGTCCGGTCGACGCTCGAGCTCACCAACGTCAGCGGCGAGCGCGACGGCTACCAGTACCGTGCGGTGTTCACCAACGATGTCGGCGAGGCGGCGTCCGAGCCGGCCACGCTCACCGTGCGCTGGCAGCCGAAGATCACCGCGCAGCCCGAGCCGGTCGAGGCCGCACCCGGCGACGACGTCGAGTTCACCGCCAGCGCCTCGGCCAACCCGGAGGCGACCTGGGCCTGGGAGAGCGCGCCGTCGGCCGACGGCCCGTGGACCCCGGTCCCCGACGCCACCGGCACCGGCCCCGACGCCACCCTCACCCGCCCGGGAGTCACGCTCGACGACGACCACACCCGCTACCGCGCCGTCTTCACCAACGAGCTGGGCTCGGCGACCACCGACGCCGCCACGCTCGAGGTGGTGCGGGCCGGGCGGTTCCAGGTCGACCTCGGCGAGGCCGGTACGCGCTGCCTGGTCGTCGACGCCAACGGCGTGCCGCGAGCCGGCGACTGCGCCGAGGCGCCCAGCCGCGGCTGGGAGGTGCCGGGCGACGGCACCATCGTCTGGCGCGCCACCGGCCTGTGCCTCGACGGCGTCCACCCCATCGACGCGGTCGTCCTGACCGAGTGCGACGGCAGCAACAGCCAGCAGTGGAACCTCGACCCCGAGACGTCCGACCCGCAGCTGGTCAGGAGCGTGAAGTACCACGGCTTCACCCTCGACATCGAGCAGGTGGCGCCCGACGGCCGGGCACTCCTCTTCCCGATCCACAGCGGCGTCAACCAGCAGTTCCGCTACCTGCAGCCGTAGGCGCGCAGAGCGCCTCCACACCGGCCCGGTGAGCCCTTCTCGGCTCACCGGGCCGGTTCGTTTCGCCGCCCGTTCCCGACACTTCGAACGGGTGCCGAGTAAGGCCTTTCATCCGGTTCGTCCGGGGCCCAGAAATTCCTCGAGAAATTCTTCGTCAGCCGCGTCATAGCGGGGCCCGATCTCTGTCTTGTCGATCAAAGGCCCTGATCCACTCGACACGACGGCGAAGGGGGAACTGGCCGCATGACCGCATTGGCCGATCACATGAACACGTACGCAGAGGACTGGTTCGAGCTGCGGGACGCATGGCGGGCGTATGCCGCCTGCCGGGGCATGGACACCGACCTCTTCTACCCCGAGGGCCGTGGCAGCACGCTGCGGGCCAGGGAGCAGATCGCCAAGAACATCTGCACGTCCTGCCCGGTCGCGCAGCAGTGCCGGGAGGCCGCCTCGGCCCTTCCGGAGCGGTACGGCATCTGGGGCGGGCTGACCGAGGCGGAGCGGGGCTGGTCGCGCCGCTGACGGCGGCCGGCCACCCACCCCTCGGGCGGACTCGGCCCGTCCGGATTCACCGCTCGCACGACGCCCAGAAATGGGCGCAGTCACGCATTTCGTGAAGTTGCGACGAACGTGACGGGCACCACATCACACCCCTTCGAACTCCGGCTCCCGCCGCATTCCGCGCACCCGGCGGGAGCGCCGTCAACGTCACCGTCACCAGAGAGTTACCACCGCAGTTTTCCAGTCGTCCTTCCCACACCGCGTCAGTTGGCTACCGTCTGATTCATGTTCGCTGCGCTGGGTCGTTACGTCGCCCGACACCCGTGGCAGGTCATCGTCGCGTGGATCGTGGTGGCGGTCGCGGTGGTCGCCACCGCCCCCGCTCTCACGTCCACCACCGACGAGTCCGAGTTCCTGCCCGAGCACTACGAGTCCATCCAGGCCGCCGAACTGCAGGCCGACGCCTTCCCCGACCGCACCGAGATGGCCGCGATCATGGTGTTCGACCGTGAGGACGGCGCACCTCTGACCGACGACGACTCCGCCACCGTCGAGCGGATCTCGGGCGAGCTGGCCGGCCTGGACCTGCCCGAGTTCGGCCCGATCACGCCGAGCCCGCCGTCGGAGAACCGGCTGGTGCAGACGGCCGTCATCAGTCTCGCGCAGGACGCCGATCCGTTCGGCGAGGAGCTGATGGACAGCGTCCGCGACCTGCGCGAGGACGCTGAACCGCTGCTCGACGGCACCGGACTGCGCATGGGTGTCACCGGGTCGGCCGCACAGGGACTGGACTCACAGGAGGCGGCGTCGAACGCCGAGGCGATCGTCGGCATCGCGACGATCCTGCTGATCCTCGGCCTGCTCTTCATCATCTTCCGCAGCCCGATCATCGCGTTCATGCCGATCATCGTCGTCGCCGTGATCTCGCAGGTGGCGACCGGCCTGATCGCGTTCGCCAACGAGGCGTTCGACCTGCAGGCCGACTCGTCGATCACGGTCATCCTGATCGTGGTGCTCTACGGCATCGGCACCGACTACATCCTGTTCTTCCTGTTCCGCTACCGCGAGGCGCTGCGGCGCGGCCTGGACAGCAAGACCGCGGTGACGCACGCCACCGAGCGGGCCGGTGAGGCCATCGCGTCGGCCGGCGGCGCGGTCATCGTCGCGTTCATGGCGCTGATCCTGTCGACGCTGGGCATCTTCCGCTCGATCGGCCCGGCGCTGGCCATCGCGGTCGCCGTCACGGTGCTGGCCGCGCTGACGCTCGTCCCGGCCATCGTGTCGCTGCTGGGAACGAGGGTGTTCTGGCCGTCGAAGGCGTGGAAGAACGAGCCGAAGGCGGCCCGATTCGGTGCCGTCGGCACCTCGCTGGGCCGGCACCCGGTCCGGTTCGCCGTCGTGTCCGGCCTGGTGCTGGCGGCGCTGGCGGTGTTCGCGTTCGGGTTCCGGCCGACGTTCGACCTGTCGGACACCGGCGTGCCGTCGTCCGCGGAGTCGTCGGTGGCGCTCGAGACGCTGCAGAAGGGCCTGCCGCCCGGCGCGACCGACCCGACGACGGTGTTCCTGCGCAGCGCCGACGGCAGCCCGATCGACGAGGCGGACCAGGCGGCGTTCGGCACCACCCTCGGCGAGGCGCCGGGCGTGGCGCAGGTCGCGCCGCCCGTGCCCTCCGCCGACGGCAGCGTCGTCGTCTACAGCGTCGTCCTCGACTCCGATCCGACCTCGGACGCGTCGATGGACAACGTCGCCGGTCCCATCCGCGACACCGCGCACGACGCGGCGCCGGACGGCACCGAGGCGCTGGTCGGCGGCACGACGTCGGTCTTCGTCGACCTGCAGGACGCCATGAACCGCGACTACTCGGTCGTGTTCCCGGTAGCCGCACTGATCATCATGGTGATCCTGGCCGTGTTGCTGCGCAGTCTGGTGGCGCCCTGGTACCTCATGGCGTCGGTCGGCCTGGGCTTCGGCGCGACACTGGGCGCGACGGTGCTGGTGTTCCAGACGATCCAGGGCGACGACGGGCTGATCTTCATGCTGCCCATCTACATCTACCTGTTCGTCGTGGCGCTCGGCACCGACTACAACATCCTCATGGTGGCCCGGCTGCGCGAGGAGTCCCGCAACGGCCTGGAGCCGCGCGACGCCGCGGCCATGGCGGTCCGGCACGCCGGGCCGACGGTGGCCGCGGCCGGCGTCATCCTGGCCGGCACGTTCGCCTCGCTGATGCTGGGCGGCAACGCGCTGCTGACGTCGATGGGCTTCGCCATCTCGTTCGGCATCTTCGTCGCGGCGTTCGTCATGGCGATGTTCTTCACGCCGGCACTGACCGCGCTCATCGGGCACGCCGCCTGGTGGCCCGGCCACGGCGACCGGCGCGACGAGCCGGCCCCGCCGAGCGAGGGCGAACTGGCCAGGTCCGCCGACTAGGCGGATCAGGACGCACGGCCACGAGCACCACGACGCGGCGCCACGAACCTCGCAGGACCGTGGCGCCGCGTCGGCGTCGACGCGAGCGGTTCACCCGGGGTGGACGTCGAGGCGGCGATCAGGGCGACGGGCGTGCGGCCTTGCGCAGCTCTCGGCGGCGGCGCCGGCCCGGCGCCGCCGCGGCGACTCGGCTCCAGCCCAGCCGGCCGGTCAGCCGGACGACGGCACGAGGCGCCGCGGCGTCGCCCCTCGGGTCGACCCGCACCTTCGACCCGTGCTGCTCGAGATTCGAGACGTCGACGCGGACGTCGTCCGGGACGATCACGCGAAGCCGGCTGTGCGTGAGGTCGACGTCCACGCGAATCTCCGGCCCGGGCAGGACCGCCTCCATCAGGTCGAGCACCACTGACGAGTGGACCAGGGTGACGACGAGATGGGCGGGCACCTCCCACCGGCCCGTACGCTCGATCCTGGCGTGCGTCCCGTTGATCGTCGTGGGCTCGCCGGCACGACTCACCGCGAGAACGGGGTGCGTCGCGGCCAGCACGTCGTCCGCGCCGGGAAGGTGGACCAAGGCCGCCTCGAGATCGCCACGGGTGCGTGCCGCCATGACCGCGCCGAGCCGTTCGTCGATCTCGTCGACGCCGATCCGTCCGTCGCCATACGCCGCCCGGACGAGTTCCGCGGCCCGCTCGCGGTCGGCGTCGGAGACCCGTTGCAGCGCCTGCGAGGCGGCCAGGTCCTCGCGCCGCCCAGGTTCGTCGCCCATGGCGCAGAACTCTACGCAACCCGCGCCCGCCGAACCCGCCCGTATCGGCAGGCTTCGCCGGAATTATCCACTTGTGAAATCCGCAGGTCAGTGGCGCCGCGACAGCAATTGGGCCACAGTACGAACTATGAAGTGGGGAATCCGTCTGGTGCTCGCCGCCGCGGCGAACGGCGTGCTGTTCATGATCGCCGCCGTGTTGTTCGACAAGTTCAGCCTCTCCTTCACCGGCTGGCTGATCGGCACCGTCCTGTTCACCGTCTTCACCATGCTGCTGCGTGGGGTCATGGCGTCGCTGGCGCGCAAGTACGCCTCCAGCGCCACGTTCGTGGGCGGCATCGCGCTGACGTGGGTCGGGCTGCTGCTGACCGATCTGTTCACCGAGCGCAAGAACTTCGACCTCGAGGGCGTCGGCACCTGGATCTTCGTCACGCTCATCGTGTGGGTCGGCACCGTCATCTACGACCAGGTCGACGACCGCCTCATCGACGCCGTTCACGGCCGGACGAAGGGTCGACCGGCCGGCGCGTAGCCAAATCGGTCCGTAGTTCCACGGCGCGATTGGCACTCACGAGCGGACCGATTCGTCCTTAGCGTCGTGGCATGACCACCGTCACGCTCGCCGTCGCCGCCGCTCCCGCCGCTTCCCATGCGCCGCTGGTCACCCGGGCGCTGCTGCTCCGGTTCGTCACCATCGTCGGCTCGTCGCTCGGCTTCTACCTGCCGCTGTCGGTCGTGCCGCTGGTCGCCGAGGCGGCCGGGTCCGCCGGTGCCGCGGGTCTGGCCACCGGCGCGCTGCTGACCGCCTCGGTCGCCGGTGAGGTCGCGACGCCGCGGCTGGTCGCCCGGTTCGGCTACCGGCTGGCGCTGACCGCCGGGCTCGTGCTGCTCGGTGCGCCCACCCTGGTGCTGCTGGCCGCGCCGGACCTGGCGGTGGTGGTCGCGGTGAACCTGGTGCGCGGCCTCGGTTTCGGCGTCACGATCGTCGCGGGCGGCGCGTTGACGGCCGCTCTGCTGCCCGAGCACCGCCGCGGCGAAGGGCTCGCGCTGGTCGGGGTCGTCGGCGGGGTGCCCGCGCTGGTCGCGCTGCCGTTCGGCGTCTGGGCGGCCGAGCGGTGGGGCGCCGGGACGGTGTTCGCGATCACGGCGGTCGCCACCCTGCTGAGCCTCGCCGCCGTGCCGGGCCTCCCCCGGCGGACGGACGCGGCCGGCGGCACGCACGGCGTGCTGGCGGGGCTGCGCGACGCCGGGCTGGTTCGGCCGGCCGCCGTCTTCGCGGCGTCGACGGTCGCGATCGGCGTCCTGGTGACGTTCCTGCCGCTGGCCACCGCGTCGGCTTCGGTCGCCGCGGCCGCGCTGCTGGTGCAGCCGGCGACGGCGACGGCCGCGCGCTGGGTGGCCGGCAGGTTCGGCGACCGGCACGGTCAGGCCCGGCTACTGGTCCCCGGACTGCTGCTGGCCGCGGCCGGCCTGCTCGGGGTCAGCGCGACGGGGACGCCGGCCGCCGTCGTCGCCGGAGCCGCCGTGTTCGGTGCCGGCTTCGGGGTGCTGCAGAACGCGACGCTCGCGCTCATGTACAGCCGGGTGCGGCCGGCCGGTTACGGCACCGTCAGCGCGATCTGGAACGCCGCCTACGACGTCGGCATGGCGGTCGGCGCGGCCGGTGCCGGCATGGTCGCCGCCGGTGCGGGCTACCCCGTCGTCTTCGTCCTGGCCGCAGCACTGCTGGTGCCGGCGCTGCTGCCGGCACGGCGCGAGCGGCGGCTCACGGCCTGACCGGCGCCGCGGTCACCGGCGCCGCGGTCACCGGCGCCGGGCGAGTTGCACGGCCGCGCCCGCCTCGTCTCATCCGGCGATGCGAACCTCGGCCGGCCCGCACCGCTCGGGTAGGTATGACCCGCCCCGACAGGGAGGGTGCCCACCCTACGGGCGGGCACCGACAGAGCCCGCGCCGCTGCCCGGCCCGTGCTCGACGGCGGCGGCGAGCGCCTCGCGGCAGGCGAGGATGGACGGCCGCTGGGCCATGGAGTGCCGGGCCGCGGTGAACACCGTCCGGTGCGGCACACCGTCGAGGTCGATCAGCCGCACCGCAGGCGGGCGCCGCGCCCACATGAGGTCGGGGATCAGCGCCACCGCGTTGCCCGTCTCGATCAGCTCGATCTGCGCCGTCAGGTCGGCCGTCTCGAACCGCACGTCCGGCTCGAACCCGGCCTGCCGGCAGGCCTGCTCGGCGAAGTGCCGCGACGCCGCGCCGTGCGGCTCGACCACCCACGGCAGCCCGGCGGTGTCGGCCAGCCCGGTGATGTGCGCCCACTCCGGCCCGGGTGGGACGGCCAGCCGGATGGCGTCGCGGGTGAGGCCGACGCGATCGAGCTCGGGGTGCCAGGGCGCCGCGTGGCTCGGGTACTGCTCGGCGACGACCAGGTCGAAGTCGCGGGCGAACGTCTCCATCAGCGCGGTCTCCGGCTCGCGCTGCGTCATCGTGACGCGCAGCCGCGGATGCCGCTCGGCCAGGGTGTGCAGCAGGTCGGGCATCAGCGCGAGCGCGGCGGACTGGAAGACCGCGATGCGGACGGTTCCGGTGGCCTCCTGCAGGGACGCCCGCAGGTCGGACTCCGCCTCCTCGAGCCGCTGCAGGACGACGGCGGTGTGCTCGACCAGGATCTCCGCCTGCGGGGTGAGCTGCAGCCGCCGGCCGACCTTGCGCAGCAGCGGCACGCCGGCCTCCTTCTCCAGCAGCGTGAGCTGCTGCGACACCGAGGAGGGACTCTGGTGCAGGGCCGCGGCGACGTCGGCGATGGTGCCGCGGACGGCCAGTTCGCGCAGCAGCCGCAGCCGGCGGACGTCGAGCACGGTTGCCTCCAGGAAACCATAAGTGGATCTGACGAGTACTCGTCAGAAAACATCGCTTTACCTTATGCCAGTGGGTGACCAGACTGTGGACATGGCCGTGACCTGGACGACACCGCCGCTCGGGCGGACGGGTTGAACGATCTGCTGGCGCTCTCCGACGAGGTCGTCGCGACCGTCCGCCGCTGGCTGGACGAGGCCGCGCAGCATCCCGCGAGCGCCGCCGCCCAGCGGCTCTCGCAGGTGCTCGCCGACCCCAGCGGGCTGCCGTTCGCGGTCGGCTTCGTCGACGGCGTGGTCCGGCCCGAGGACCCGAAGGTCGCCGCCCGGGCGCTGCGCGACCTCGCCGCGGACGTGCCGGCGTTCCTGCCCGCGCACCTGCGGCTCGCGGTCCGGGCCGGCGGGCTGGCCGGACGGGCCGCTCCCGGAGTGGTCGTGCCGATCGCCCGGCGGGCGCTGCGCGCGATGGTCGGCCACCTGGTCGTCGACGCCCGGCCGGCGCAGCTGGGCCGGGCGATCACGCGTATCCGCCGCGGCGGCTCCCGGCTCAACGTCAACCTGCTGGGCGAGGCGGTGCTGGGCGAGCGCGAGGCCCGCCGCCGGCTCGACGGCACGCTGAAGCTGCTGGACCGCCCCGACGTCGACTACGTGTCGGTCAAGGTGTCGTCGACGGTGGCGCCGCACTCGGCGTGGGCGTTCGACGACACCGTGGCCCACGTCGTCGAGGCGCTCACGCCGCTGTACCGGCGGGCCGCGGCCGCGTCGACGTTCGTCAACCTCGACATGGAGGAGTACCGCGACCTCGAGCTCACGACCGCGGTCTTCACCACGCTGCTGGACCGGCCGGAGTTCCAGGGCCTGGAGGCCGGCATCGTCCTGCAGGCCTACCTGCCGGACACGCTGGGCACGATGATCCGGCTGCAGGAATGGGCGGCCGCACGCCGGGCCCGCGGCGGCGCGCCGGTCAAGGTGCGTGTGGTCAAGGGCGCGAACCTGCCGATGGAGCGGGTCGAGGCGTCGCTGCGCGGCTGGCCGCTGGCCACCTGGCACAGCAAGCAGGAGACCGACACCAACTACAAGCGGCTGCTCGACTACGCGCTGCGGCCCGGGCACATCGACAACGTGCACATCGGCGTCGCCGGGCACAACCTGTTCGACCTCGCCTTCGCCTGGCTGCTGGCCGGGCGGCGCGGGGTCCGCGACGGCGTCGAGGTCGAGATGCTGCTGGGCATGGCCCAGGGTCAGGCCGAGGTGGTCCGCCGCGAGGTCGGCAAGGTCCGCCTCTACACCCCGGTCGTGCACCCGCGTGAGTTCGACGTCGCCATCGCCTATCTGGTCCGCCGGCTGGAGGAGGGCGCGAGCGAGGAGAACTTCCTGTCCGCTCTCGCCGGGCTGCACGACCACGAGGAGCTGTTCGTCCGCGAGCGCGACCGGTTCCTCGCCTCGCTGGCCGCGCTCGACCGCGCCGTTCCTCGGCCACACCGCGCGCAGGACCGCCGCGAGCCGGTCGCGGGCACCGTCCAGGCCGAGTTCCAGAACGTGCCCGACACCGATCCCTCGCTGCCGGGCAACGTGGCATGGAGCCGCGACATCCTCGCCCGCGCGGCCACCAGCTCGGCCGGTGCGGCCACCGCCGAGGCCGCCGTCGTCACGTCGGAGGGCGCGCTCGACGAGCTGCTGGGCGACGCCGCCGAGGCGGGCCGCGGCTGGGGTGCGCTGACCGGCGCCGAGCGGGCGGCGGTGCTGCGCCGCGCGGCGGTCGAGCTGGAACGGCACCGGGCCGAGCTGCTGGAGGTCATGGCGGCCGAGGCCGGCAAGACCCTGGACCAGGGCGATCCCGAGGTGTCCGAGGCGATCGACTTCGCCGACTACTACGCGGGCCTGGCCGAACGGCTCGACGACGTCGACGGCGCGGTCCGCCGGCCGGTGCCGCTCACCGTCGTCACGCCGCCGTGGAACTTCCCGGTCGCGATCCCGGCCGGGTCGACGCTGGCCGCCCTGGCCGCCGGGTCCGCCGTCGTGCTCAAGCCGGCGTCGCAGGCCGTGCGCTGTGGCGCGGTGCTGGCCGAGGCGCTGTGGGCGGCCGGGGTCCCGCGCGACGTGCTGCGGCTGCTGCGGGTCGGCGAGTCCGCGCTGGGCCGCCGGCTGGTGTCCGACCCGCGCGTCGGCCGGGTCATCCTCACCGGCGCCTACGAGACCGCCGAGCTGTTCCGGTCGTTCCGCACGGACCTCCCGCTGCTGGCCGAGACCAGCGGCAAGAACGCGATCGTCGTCACGCCGAGCGCCGACATCGACCTCGCCGTCCGCGACGTCGTGTACTCCGCGTTCGGCCACGCCGGCCAGAAGTGCTCGGCCGCGTCGCTGGTCATCCTCGTCGGCTCGGTGGCGCGGTCGCGCCGGTTCCGCGACCAGCTGGTCGACGCCGTCGCATCGTTGAAGGTGGGCCTGCCGACCGACCCGACGTCGCAGGTCGGCCCGCTCATCGGTCCGGCCGAGGGCAAGCTGCTGCGGGCGCTGACGACGCTCGGCCCGGGCGAGTCGTGGGTGGTCCGGCCGCGGCAGCTGGACGACGAGGGCCGCAGTTGGTCGCCGGGCGTCAAGGTGGGCGTCACCGACGGCTCGGAGTACCACCTGACGGAGTACTTCGGCCCGGTGCTCGGCATCATGACCGCGGCCACGCTGGACGAGGCGATCGCGCTGCAGAACCGGGTCGCCTACGGCCTCACCGCGGGCCTGCACACCCGCGACGCCGGCGACCTCGCGGCCTGGCTCGACCGCGTCGAGGCCGGCAACCTCTACGTCAACCGCGGCACCACCGGCGCGATCGTCCGGCGGCAGCCGTTCGGCGGCTGGAAGCGTTCCGCCGTCGGCGCCGGGACGAAGGCGGGCGGGCCGAACTACCTCGTCGGCCTCACCGACTGG
Organism: Jiangella endophytica; assembly: GCF_003427025.1. Taxonomy (GTDB): domain Bacteria; phylum Actinomycetota; class Actinomycetes; order Jiangellales; family Jiangellaceae; genus Jiangella; species Jiangella endophytica. The sequence goes on along the minus strand of NZ_QVAI01000012.1, from coordinate 155,490 downwards.
TCGGCCGCGCCGTCCACGGCCGCGGCGACGCCGCTGGCCGCCGGACCGGCCGCGCTGCTGGCCGCCGGGCACTCCGCCGGGCTGGCCGGCACCGACGCGCTGGAGCGGGCGCTGCGCAGCGACGCCGCCGCCTGGCGCGACGAGTTCGGCGTCGCCCGCGACGTGTCCGGGCTGATCGCCGAACGCAACGTGTTCCGGTACCTGCCGTATCCGGTCACCGTCCGGCACGAGTCCGGCGCGCCGGTCGCCGACCTGCTGCGGGTGGTCGCGGCCGGCCTGCTCGCGGGCGCTCGGGTGACGGTGTCGGCGGCCGGCGAGCTGCCCGCGGCCGTGACGTCGGCGCTGACGGCGCTCGGCGTCGCCGTGTCGGTCGAGCCCGCCGCTGACTGGCAGCGCCGGGCGGCGACGCTGACCGGCCGGGTGCGGCTGGTCGGCGGCGACCCCGCGGCGCTGTACGAGGCCGCCGGCGGCCGTCCCGACCTCGCCGTCTACGCCCAGCCGGTGACCGAGGCCGGCCGCGTCGAGCTGCTGCCGTTCCTGCACGAGCAGGCGGTCAGCATCACCGCGCACCGCTTCGGCTCCCCCGACCCGCTGGCACAGGCGTCTACCCTCGCAGGATGACCCAGCCCAACGCCGACGTCAGGGCCGCTCTCGAGTTCCACGCGGCCACGAAGTACCGGCGCGGAGACGACGGCGGCATCGTCATGGGCACGCCGCCGCACCTCGAGAACGCGATCTGGGAGGAGGACCGCTCGCTCGAGCCGTACCCGTTCAAGGTGTACGAGACGCTGGAGCCGATCGCGATCCCGCGCGAGTTCGCGCCGTCGGCCGTCCCGGCGCTGGCGGCGGTGTCGGCTTCCGGCCTGGACGGCACGGCGGCGCCCGACGTCGAGCTGCTGGCGCGCATCGCGCGGCTGAGCAACGGCCTGCTGGACCGCACCGTGAGCGTCCGCGGCAGCACGCTCACCTACCGGACGGCGGGCGGCACCGGCGCCCGTTACCACCTGGAGCTGTACTTCGCCTGTGCCGACCTGCCCGGTCTCACCGCGGGCCTCTACCAGTACGCGGCGCACGACCACAGCCTGCGCCGGGTGCGCTCCGGCGACGTCCGCGCGGCGCTCGTAGGGGCCACCGGCGCCGAGCCCGCGGTGGCGGCAGCACCCGTCGTCCTGGCGGTGACCAGCACGTTCTGGCGCAACGCCTGGCGCTACAAGGCGCGCGCCTACCGGCACGCGTTCTGGGACGCGGGCACGTCGCTGTCGCAGGCGCTGGCGGTCGCGGCGTCGGCCGGCGTCCCGGCGGAGCTGGTGCTCGGCTTCTCCGACCGTGAGGTCAACGCCGTCCTCGGCGTCGACGGCACGCGTGAGGCCGCCGTCGCGCTCTGCGCGCTCGGCCGCGGTGCGGCGCCGGCGCCCGACGCGGCGGCACTGCCGCCGGTGGACCTGCCGGTGCGCCCGGTCTCTCCGCGCGAGGTCGACTTCCCCGCGATCGGCGCGATGCACCTGGCGTCGTCGCTGGACACCGGCGCCGACGCGGCGGCCTGGCGGTCCGGGACACTGTCCGCCGCGGCGCCGGAGCCGGCCGGGCCACTCACCCCGCTGGACCCGCTGCCCGACGACGCGCTCCCGCCGTCGCCGGTCGAGGACGTGATCCTGCGGCGCCGCTCGACCCGCACCTACGACACCACCGCCGAACTCGGGTTCCGCGACTTCTCCACGCTGCTGGACCGCTCGTCACGGGCCTTCGCCGCCGACGTCGGGCCGCCGCTGGACTGCTATCTGATCGTCAACGCCGTCGAGGGGCTGACCCCCGGCAGCTACCTGCACCACCCGGATCGCGGCGCGGTCGAGCTGCTGCGTGCGGGCGACTTCCGCGCCGACGCCGCGCGCATCGCCGTCGGCCAGGAGTACTGCGCCGACGCGCACGTCAACGCCTACTGGCTGGCCGACCTGGGGCCGCTGCTGAGGACGTACGGCAACCGCGGCTACCGTGCGGCTCAGCTGACCAGCGCGTTGCGGGCCGGCAAGCTGCACCTCGGCACGCACGCGCTGGGCCTGGGCGCCGTCGGCTCCACGTCGGCCGACGACGAGGTGGTCGAGCTCTTCTCGCCGCACGCGGCCGGCAAGAGCTATCTGTTCGTGACGGTGTTCGGGGTCAAGCGGCCGCGAACCGCTTCCCCGCGTCCGTGAGCACGTCGCGCAGCCCGTCGACGATCTCGTCGAGGACCGCGCGGTCGCTGATCAGCGGCGGCGCGATCTGCAGGACGGCATCGCCGCGGTCGTCGGCGCGGGCGATCAGGCCGGCCTCCAGCAACCGGCCGGGCAGGTAGCCACGCAGCAGGGCGTCGCGCTCGGCTTGGTCGAACCTGCCGTTCGCGGCATCCTGCACCAGCTCGACCGCCCAGAAGAAGCCGGCGCCGCGGACGTCGCCGACGATCGGCAGCCCGAGCAGCTCGCCCAGGCGGTCGCGCAGGTACGGCTCCAGCGCGCGGACGTTCTCGAGGACGCCGTCGCGGGCGACGATGTCGATGGTGCGCAGGGCTACCGCGGCGCTGGCCGGATGGCCGCCGAACGTGATGCCGTGCCGGAGCACCCGGCCGCCGTCGACCAGCGGCTGGACCACGCGGTCGGTCGTGAGCACAGCGCCCATCGGCGCGTACGCCGCGGTGAGGCCCTTCGCCAGGCTGACGAGGTCGGGCGTGACGCCCTCGCGCGCGACGCCGAACCACTCGCCCAGCCGCCCGCAGCCGGTGATGACCTCGTCGGCCATCAGCAGGATGCCGTAACGATCGGCGATCTCGCGCAGCCCGCGCCAGTAGCCCGGCGGCGGGGTCAGGCAGCCGCCGGCGTTCTGCACCGGCTCGGCGATGATCAGCGCCACCTCGTCGGGCCCCGCCGCGACGACCGCGGCCTCGACCTCGGCCAGCAGCCGGGCGCGGAAGGCCGCGGGGTCGGCGCCGTCGGGCGCCCGGAACGCGTTGGTGTTCGACACGTGGGTGACGTCGATGGGCGGCGGGCCGAAGTCGTCCTTGAACCGCGCGACGCCGGTGAACGCCAGCGCCCCCAGCGTCACACCGTGGTAGGCGACGTCGCGGGCGATCGCCTTCGTGCGCCGCGGCTGGCCGATGGCCAGGTAGTGCTCGCGGACGAGCTTCCACGCGGCCTCGACCGCCTCGGAGCCGCCGTTGGTGAAGAACGCGCGGGTCAGCCCGGCCGGTGCGAGGCCGGTGAGCCGCTCGGCCAGCTCGATGGCCGGCGGGTGCGCCGTCGCCCAGTTGGTGTTGAACGGCAGCCGGGTGAGCTGCTCGGTGACCGCGGCGCCCATCTCGGCCCCGTAGGAGTAGCCGAGCTGGGCGCAGAACAGGCTCGACAGCGCGTCGACGTAGCGCCGCCCACGGCTGTCGAACACGTACGGGCCCTCGGCCCGCTCGAGCACCAGCAGGTCGTCGAGCCGCTGCTTGGAGAAGTGGAGCAGCAGGTGGTCCGCCGCGGACCGCTGCAGCTCGTCGTGTGTCGGGGTCATCTGGCCTCACCGCCTCCGTCCCCAGTCTGTCGTACCCGGGCGACGAGGACGGCCGAGGCCGCGACACTGACCAGCGCGACGGCGAACAGCGGGCGGTAGCCGTCGAAGACGGTGATGACCAGCGCGGCCACCGGCGGGGCGATCGTCTGCGGCACGTTGACCGCGACGTTGAACAGTCCCAGGTCCTTCCCCGCCCCACCCGCCCGATCCGGCAGCACGTCGATGGCCAGTGCGTTGCCGCAGGCCAGGTACAGCCCGCCGGCCAGACCCTGGACCGCCGCGAACACCGCCACCGCCGCCGTCGTCGCGGACGCCAGCGGCACCGCGAGCGCCACGCCGAGGATCGCGGCCGCCGCCACCAGGAACACCGTGCGCCGGCCGGTCCGGTCGCTCCACCAGCCACCCACGACCACGCCCACGACCGTCGTCGCGAAGCCGAGCACTGTGAGCAGCCCGATCAGCCGGTTGGCGTCGTCGCGGCCGAGACCCACATAGTCCGTGAGGATGTACAGCTGGTAGGTCAGGATGAGCTGGTAGCCGAGCACGAACAGCAGCCGCGACCCGAACACGCGCAGGAAGTCGGCATGCTCGCGCGGCCGTCGCCAGAACCCGCGCAGCAGCTCTCGCCGCGGCCCGTCGCGCGTCGGCGCCGGGGCATCGTCGCGCAGCGTCGCGCGGTTGACCAGTACGAACACCGTGGCCGCGGCGACCACCGCCAGCCCGAGCACGGTGTACGCGACCGGCCGGTGCTCGGTGGCCAGCGGACCGGCGAAGGCCGTCCCCGCCGCCGCGCCGGCCATCCCTCCGCCGGCCAGCACCGCCGACGCACGGCCGCGGCGGGCCGGCGCGATGCGGTCGGCCACCGTGGCCGCGACGGCGACGTCGGTGCCGTTGAGCGCGAACTGGACGACCACCCAGAACACGCAGATCCACGCGACCGAGCCGAGCCCGCCGAGACCCAGCAGGAACCCGGCGGCCACGACGGCTCCGGCCAGCAGCCACGGCGCCCTGCGGCCCAACCGGCTGTGCGTGCGGTCGCTCAGCGCGCCGACCAGCGGCTGGGCGAGGATCGTGAACGCGAACGAGACCGACGTGACGATGGCCAGGTTGGCGACCTTGCGGTCAGGATCGATCGCCTCGACGTGGTTCGGCAGCAGCACCGACAGCAGCGCGGCGTAGTTCGCGACCACGGCGAACATGACCAGCGCCAGCGACGGCAGCACCCGCCTGCTGACCAGCGGGCGGACGAGGGTGTCGGGCGCGACCACGTCGGCTCGTCTCGTCGGGGGCGATGGGGTCCGGACGATCATGGACGGACCCGGCCACCCCCGCAACCCGAACGAGCGGCACCTCCGTGATCACCGATCATCATGGAGGAGGCCGAGCCGGCGCGCGCGCAGCAGGGCGGCGTCCCGGCCGGCGACACCGAGCCGCGCGTACAGCGACCGGAGCTGCTCCTCGACCAGACTGGGCGCCATGACCAGCGCGTACGAGATCGCCGCCGCGTCCTCGTGCCGCACGAGCGCGCGCAGCACGGCCTGCTGGCGCTCGGTCAGGACCACCAGCTCCGCGGACGCCGGGTAGGCCGGCCGCGCGGCCGTCACGACGGGGTCCAGCGCGATTCCGGACCGCTTCGCCAGCGCGTCGCGGACGTCGGCGGGCAGCAGCGTGTACGGGCGCAGGACGCCGGCACGGGCGGCCAGTTCGGCGGCCCGGCCGAACGAGCGGTCCGCGTTCCCGGACGCGCCGAGTGCCTCGGCCGCCGCGGCCTCGATGAGCAGCAGCTCGATCCTGTCGCGCGGTGCGGTGCCCGGCTCCCACGCCGCCGTGTCGGCCACGAGCGCCGCCTGACCCGGCCGGCCGCGCAGGAGCTGGAACCGGGCGCGCGGCACCCGCAGCCAGGCCGCGTCGGGACCGGCCGCCCGCAGCAGCGTGTCGACGCGGTTCAGCTCGCCCAGCGCGAGCAGCAGCTCGGCCCGGCACCGGTCGACCAGCCGGGCCGCGAGGCTGTCGGCCGGCAGCGCGGACGCGGGCGGCCGGCCGCGGAGTCCGACGTCGGTCCCGGAGACGTGGCCGGCGGCGTATCGATCGGCGGCGGCCAGCGCCAGCAGCGGGTCGCCGAAGCTCAGCGCGTACTGGGTCTGCGCGGCCATGACGAACGGCCACAGCTCGGCCTGCCCGGTGTCGTCCTCGGCCCGGTCCAGGTGGGCCCGGGCCACACCGCCGTCCAGCCGGTCGACGGCGACGAAGGCGGCGGCGAGGTGCGCGGGCAGCCGGACCAGATACTCCAGCCAGCGGGCCGGCGCGGACTGCAGCTCGTCCACGTCCAGCCAGTACCGGGCGTCGACGGTCGCGCCCTCGGCGGCGTGCAGCAGCGCGAGGTCGGCGGCGATGTGCGCGGTGACGGGGTGCGCCACCCGCTCGTGCGCCGCGGCGTAGGCCTGCGTCCCGAAGGCGAGCGCGCGCGGCCCGTTGCCGCTGAGCAGCAGCGCCTGGGCGGCCTGGTGCAGCGCCCACGCGCGGTGCATGGGCCAGCCGTCACCGTCGCGGCCGGTCAGTTCACGGTCCAGCCGGGCGGCGCCGGCGACGGCCCGCTCGTACCGGCCGTCCATGCGGTCGGCGACGATCGCCAGCGACCGCAGCTGCAGCTGCAGGTCGCTGGGCCGGCCCGGGGTCGCCTCCTCCGTCCGCAGCACCTGCTCGCCCTCGGTTCGGAACGCGCTGACCAGCGCCTGCAGCGTCCGGACACCGGGTGGATGCGACGTCAGGATGCGGGCGGCTGCCGCCGGCAGTCGCAGCCCCGGGTCGTCGCGCAGCACCCGCGAGGGCAGGTCGGCGTACCCGGCGACCAGATCGTCGGCCCACTCGGTGAGCAGGCAGAGCCCGGCCGCGTTCCACGCCTGCGCCAGCAGCGCCCAGTCCGCGGCCGCACGGGCGTGCCGGACCGCCGGACCCGGCGCGTCGCCGTCGAGCAGCGCCCGGGCGTACCGGCGGTGCCATGCGGCCGGTCGGTCCGGCGCGACGGCGGCCAGCTCGGCCCGCAGCGCGTCGCGCAGCACCGGCGGCATCGACCACGCACCGTCGTCATCGGCAGCCGCGCCCGCCGCCGTGTCTGCCGCCCCCGCAGCGGCCGCCTCAGCCGCAACCGCCCGACGTCGTGGCCCGCCCGACTGGGTGGGGCCCAACCCTACGGGCGGGTACCGACACCCGCCGGCCGCTACCGCCCGCAGCTCCCCCACCAGGTCGTCGTCCACTCCGGCGGCACGCTGGTGAACGGGGGTGATCGCGTCGGGCAGCGCCAGCAGCAGCGCGGCCGCGCGGACCGCGTCGTCCAGCCCGTCGAGCACGACCGCCCGCACGTAGTCCGCGGCCGCGCGCCGCCCGTCCTCGGCCGTCGGCGCGTCGATCATCAGGCGGGCCGGGAGCAACCAGCCCCGGGTGTGCTCGTGGACCGCGGCCAGGCCGCGCTCGCCCCACGCGGCGGCGAACTCCTCCGGAGTGGCGAGCAGTTCCGGACCGGTGAGCTGCGTGACCTCCAGCCCGGCCCGGTATGCGGCGGCGACCAACGGCAGCGGGCGGCGGCCGCACACCACCAGACGCACGTGCGGCACGCGGGCGAGCGCGGCGGCGACGGCGCCGGGCTCGCCCAGGTCGTCGCCGTGGTCGACGACGAGGACGGTCTCGCCCGGCACGCCAGCGCCGGCCGCGACCAGGGCGGCGCGCACACCGTCGACGTCGTCGATCCAGGTCACCTGGGCGCCGGCGGCCGCGCGGCGCCGTACCCAGTCGGCCACCAGCGCGGTCTTGCCGGTCCCCGGCAGGCCGACGATCGCCGTGAGCGCTGCCGGCCGGTCCAGGCGGCCGAGCAGCCGAGTGCGCGGCACGCGGCCGTCCGTGCGTCGTTCCACCCGTCCCTCGCGTTCCCCGCTCCCGTCGTGCGGGTTCCAGAGCAGCAGAGAGCGCGGGTGCGGCCGGATGCGGTCTCGCGGATATCCCCCCGGTTCTTACCCCCTCGCGCGACGGTCAGAGCAGGCCGCGGCGGCGGGCCTCGGCCACGGCCTCGTCGCGGCCGGACACCCCGAGCTTGCGGTAGACGGCGCGGCACTGGCTCTTCACCGTGCCCGCTGCCACGCCGAGGCGGTCGGCGATGACCGGCAGCGTGTCGGGTGTGGCCAGCTCGGCCAGGACCGCGGACTCACGCCGGGTCAGCGACACCAGCGCGTCGGGCTCCGGGAACAGCACCGGGAACCGCTCGACGTCGGCGAGCAGCTCGGCGCCGCCCGGGACAGCCGCCGCCAGGGTGCGCAGGTCCGAGCGTGGCATGGCGGCGAACGGGCTGCGCAGTCCGATGTCGGCGGACAGCGCGACGGCGTCGGCGAAGGCGCGCGCGGCGGCGGCGGGGTCGCCGGAACGCAGCCGCGCCGAGGCGGCGATCAGCTCGAAGTGCAGCCGGTCGCGCGGCGTGCCGCGGTGCTCGTGTTCCGGCGCCGCGGCGAGCGCCAGCGCGCGGGCGTGGTCGCCGTCGAGCAGGAGGCCGCGCGCCTTGGCGACGGCCAGCCGCGGGTACGGCCGGATGCGCCGTGACGGCACCAGCCGGCGGGCGTCGGCCGGGCGTCCGGCGGCCAGCAGCAGTTCGGCCCGCAGTGCGGTGAGCATGGCCCGCATCGCCGCGCCGAGCGGTTTGCGGCTCTTCTCCGCCAGGCCGCTCTCCAGCAGCCGAAGAGCCTCGGCCGGCCCTGCGGCGTGCCAGCGCTGCACCGTCCGGGCGTGCAGTACCAGCGGCCACCACTCCATCGTCGGCCAGTGCGGCAGCACCTGGGTGAGCTCGGCGTCTGCGGCGTCCGGCCGGTGGTCCTCCAGGTGCACGTTGGCCGCGCCGACGTGCTTGGGGATCGCGTAGAAGCCGGCGTTGAAGAACCGCGGCAGCCGGGAGTCGACCAGCTCGGCCAGCGCCGCCCGCGCCTGCGTGACGCGCCCGGCCGCGGCGTGCGCGAGCACCGTCAGCGACTCCGGGTGCAGCGCGCCGCTCCCGCGGGCCGGTCCGGACGGCCGCTCGGCCAACGCGCGGACCGCGTCGTCGAGGCGGTCCAGCAGCAGGTACGTCGAGGCGGTCTGCGTGGCGATGAGCGGATGCAGGTACTCGAGCTCGCCGGTCGGGTCGGCGGCGCGCGGCAGCATGGCGTGCAGCCGCCGCAGCGCCGGCTGCACCAACTCGTCGCGGCCGGCGAAGCGCAGGCCGAGCGTGAGCATGCCCTGGATCCAGACGTGGTCGACGCTGACCCGCCCGTGCCCCGACAGCCGTTGCCACTCCGCCGTCGCGACGCCGGCGGTGAGCAGCCGGACCGCCTTCGCGACGTCGCCGACCGCGTAGTGGCCCACGCCGACGAACAGCGCCAGCAGCGGCTGCGCCCTCAGGACCGGCTTGGGCACGTGGGCGTTGCGGACCCACTGCCGGTCCAGCCCGCCGGCGACCTCGCGGAACGCCTGCCCGAGGTGGGTGCGGGCGCGCTGCCATTCCTGCGCGATGACGGCGGACTCGAACGCGGCGGCCCGCTCGCCACGGTCCTCGTACCAGTCGACCAGCCGCCGGTGCGCGGCCCGCAGGCGATCGTCGTCGACGCGGCGGCGCAAGGCGTCGCGCACCAGCGGCTGCAGCCGGAACCGCGGCTCGCCGAGGCCGTCCTCCCAGCCGCCCAGCCCGCGCACCTCGACGGCGGCCAGGATCGGGTGACCGTCGAGGTCGACCCCGAGCAGCTCCGCCTGCCGCACGCTGACGCCGTCGACCACGGACAGCTGCACGAGGTCGTCGAACCCGGGCAGCTCCTCCAGGTCGCCGACGAGCATCCGCTGCAGCTGGGAGAGCGTGTCGTTCTCGTCGGCGGCCGGCCACGGGTACTCGCGCCGCAGCCGTGCCCCGGCGCGCACCGCCAGGGGCCAGCCCGCGCTCGTCTCGTGCAGCGCGTCCACCTGTTCGGTCGTCAGCGAGCTGTCCAGCTCGGCGGCGAGCCGGGCGGACTCATCGGCGGTGAACGCCAGCATGCGCGGGCCGACGGTGACGGCGTCGACGCTCAGCGCCGTCGCCGGGTCGGTGAGCTCGCCGGCGCGCCGGGTGCCGACCGCCAGCTCCAGCCGCGTGGTGTGCCGGACCAGCCGCAGCAGGTCGCTCTCGACCTGCGGGTCGGCGAGCCGCTCGGCGGCATCGACGACGAGCGTGAGCGGCCGGTCCGCGGCGTCGAGGAGCGGCGGCAGCAGCGTCGGCAGGTGCCCGACGGTGTCGGGGCCGACCTCCACCCCGGCCAGCCCGGGGTGCACCATGCCCAGCAGCGCTACCGCCCGCGACCAGAAGCCCCGCCTCGTCGCGCACTCGTCGTCGACCGTGATCCAGACGGTCGCCGAGCCGGCCGGGCGGCCGTGCGCCCACTCCGCGAGCAGCGCCGTCTTCCCGTACCCGGCCGGCGCCCGGACCACCCGCAGCGGCAGCTCGCCGTCGCCGAGCGTGGTCAGCAGCCGCGGCCGGCTCAGGTGGTCGCGCGACACCCGCGGCACGCCGACCGTGGTGGGACCGCTCATGCCGGCAACGCCAGGACCCGCTCCGCCGTCGCCACCGGGTCGGCGTCGGGCTCGACCGCGACGGACACGTGCCCGCCGCCGGCCAGCGGAACGACCACCTGATGGAAGTTCCCGTAACGGACGACCAGATAGCGCAGGCCGCCGCAGTCGATCTCGCCCCGCTGCCGAGCCAGCGTCAGCAGAGTGGGGTTGACCAACAACTCCTCGTACCGGTCGGACTCGCCGGACGAGGCGTCGGCGAGACCGCCGCGCTCGCGGATGGTCACGTCCTGGCCATGGCCGACGGCCACGTAGCGCACCTGGGGTCCGAGGTCGAACACACTCTGGATGAGGGTCAGGTCGTCCACGCGCCGATGCTATTCCGCCCCGGGACCTGAGTCGGTGCCCAGTGGAACGTCTGCCGGTAGCGCAGCGGGCTGGTGCCGAGCCGGCGGGCGAAGTGCTGGCGCAGCGAGGCCGACGTGCGGAAGCCGGCGCGCCTGGCGACCTCCTCGACCGGGAGCGTGGTCGTCTCCAGCAGCTCGCGGGCGTGCTCGACCCGCTGGCGGATCAGCCACTGCAGTGGCGTCGTGCCGCACTCCTCACGGAACCGCCGGACCAGGGTGCGGGTGCTCATGGCCGCGTGCCGCGCGATGTCGGCGAGCTGGAGGTCGTCGGCGAGGCCGGCCCGCATCCAGGTCAGTGTCGGCGCGAGCCGGCCGCCGTCGTCGGCCGGATCGGCGGCCGGGAGGTACTGCGCCTGGCCGCCCTCGCGGTGCGGCGGCATCACGGTGCGCCGGGCGACGTAGGCGGCCGCGGCGGCGCCGTGGTCGCGGCGAACGAGGTGCAGGCACAGATCCAGCCCGGCCGCGACGCCTGCCGCGGTGAGGAGGTCGCCGTCGTCGACGAACAACACGCTCGGGTCGACCCGCACGGCCGGGTGGCGCGCCGCCAGCTCGTCGGCGTGTGCCCAGTGCGTCGTCGCGCGCCGGCCGTCCAGCAGGCCGGCCGCCGCGAGCACGTAGGCGCCGGTGCAGATCGAGGCGATGCGGGCGCCCCGGGCGTGCGCCGCCCGCAGGGCCGTGAGCACCCGCACGGGCGGCGGCGCGGCCGACTCCGACGCCGGCACGATCACGGTGTCGGCGCCGTCGACGACGTCGAGCGGTTCCAGCCCGGTGAGGGCGAACGCGGCGCCGCCCGACGCCGTCGCGCCCAGGGACGGCTGCGGCGCCCCGATGCGGACGTCGTACAGCCGGCCGTCCGCGGTCAGCCGCGGGGTGCGGTGGCCGGCCGCCCGCGCCGTCGCGAACACCTGGAAGGGGATGGCCAGCTCGAGCGCCACCACGCCCGGCAACGCGAGCACGACCACACTGTGCATGGCGTGAATCTATCGAAGATTGGCATTCGCGCCATGGCGGCGCCTGGGCGGCGCCGCGAAGACTGACCGGATGCGGATCGACGTGTTGATGTACGACGGCATCGCCGAGATGGACGCACTGCTGACGTTCGACGTGCTGGCGCGCGCCCGGGTGATGGGCGTGGACGTGGCTCCCGCGTTGGTCACCGTCGACGGCCGGACGGAGGTGACCGGCTGCTACGGCACCGGGTTCGCCGGGCTGCGCGGCTGGGACCCGGCCAGCGCCGGCGCGCTGCTCGTCGCCGGCGGGTGGGACCTCGACGTCATCGAGGCCAGCGAACTGCCCGGGCAGGTCCGGGCGTACAAGGAGCAGGCCGGCGAGCGACTGCTGCTGGGCGGGATCGACTCGGGGGCGCTGATCTTCGGCGCGGCCGGCCTGCTGAACGGCCGTCCGGCGACGACCTTCCGCCCTGACATGGAGTACCTGTCGAAGTGGGCCGACGTGGTCGACGCCCGCATCGTCGACGACGGCGACCTCGTGACGTCGGGCAGCGGCTGGCTGGCCGGGCTCGATCTGGGGCTGTACCTGGTCGCCGAACGGCTGGGCGCACCCCACGTGGCGGTCGAGATCGAGGGCCGCATCGGCCATGATCGCCGCGGCACCGTCTGGCGCCGCTGACCGCGCCCGCCCGGCTGTCGTCCCCGACGGCGCACCACCCGACATGCAGAAGGCCCGGACCATGTGGTCCGGGCCTTCATCTGGTAGCGGGGGCAGGATTTGAACCTGCGGCCTCTGGGTTATGAGCCCAGCGAGCTACCGAGCTGCTCCACCCCGCGTCGCTGAGATGAGTCTACGCGATCAGTTCCGGTGCGCCAAATCGCGCCGGCGGCCGGGTCCGGTGTCGGTGCACGCCGCCAGAATGTGCCCTATGACGGACTTCGATGTACGCCCCGCCCGCCCCGACGATCACGCCGCCGTCGCGGCCATCACGGTGGCGGCGTACGACGCCGACGGGTTCCTCGACGGCGACGAGGAGTACGCCGACGAGCTGTCCGACATCGAGCACCGCTCGGAGCAGGCGACGCTGCTGGTGGCCGCCGACGCCGACGGCACGGTGCTGGGCGCGGTGACGTTCTGCCGTCCGCCGAGCCCGTACGTCGAGGTGGCCCGGCAGGGTGAGTCGGAGTTCCGCATGCTCGCGGTCGACCCTGCGGCGCGCGGCCGCGGCGTGGGCGCGGCCCTCGTGCAGGCCTGCCTCGACCTCGCCCGCGAGCACGGCGACGAGACCCTGGTGCTGTCGTCGCTGCCGCGCATGCGCACCGCGCACCGGCTGTACGAGCGGTTCGGCTTCGTCCGGATCCCGGAACGCGACCACGAGCCGCTGCCCGGCTTCCTGCTGCTCGCCTACCAGCGCGCCGTCTGACGAGCGCCTGGGCCGCAAACGCGACGGAGCCGCCACCCCGAGAAGGGTGACGGCTCCGCGTGTGTCTGCCGTTACTGGCCGGGCGTGGCCCCGCTGGTGGCGCCGCCGGCGCCTTCGCCACCGGTGATCGCCTCGGCGGCGTCGATCGCCTGGTCGAGCCGCTCGAGCGCCGCGCCGTACTCCGCCCAGTTGCCGGCGGCCTGCGCGTCGCGGGCCTCCTGCCAGGCGACCCGGATGGCCTCGAGCGCGGCGGTGAGGTCGGCCGGCTGCTCGGGCGGCGTGGTCGGCGTCTCCGTCGACGGCGGCGTCTCCTCCGTCGGCGGGGTCTCCTCACCACCCGGAGGCGGCGTCTCGACGATCTCGCCGTCCTCCTCGGTCTCGGCACCGGACTCGCCCTGGAAGATCTGGTCGAGTGCGCCCTGCAGGGTGTCGTCGAAGCCGATGTTGTCGCCGAACTGCACCAGGACGCGGCGCAGCAGCGGGTAGGCCGCCTCGCCGGTGGCCCGCGCGACGTAGACCGGCTGCACGTACAGCAGGCCGCCGCCCACCGGCAGCGTCAGCAGGTTGCCCAGCTGGGTCTCGGCGTCGCCGGACCGCAGCAGCGTCAGCTGTTGAGCGACGTCGGCGTTGGACTCGAAGTCGTTGGCGACCTGACCGGGACCGTCGATCTGCGTGTTGCTGGGTAGTCGCAGGATCTGCAGCTGCCCGTACTCCTCGCTGCGGGCGTCGGCGTTGACCGCCATGAACGCGGCCAGGTTCGGCCGGCCACGCGGCGTGTACGTCGTGGTGAGCGAGTACATCGGCGCGTCGGCGTCGGGCAGCTGGATGGACTGGTAGTACGGCGGCTGCTTGACGTCGACGTTCGAGGACGGGTCGGCCGGCACCACCCAGCGGTCCTGGCCGCCGTAGAACGTCGAGGCGTCGGTGACGTGGTACTGCTCGAGCATGTTGCGCTGCAGCTTGAACAGGTCTTCGGGGTAGCGCAGGTGGTCCATGAGCGGCGCCGGGATCTCCGAGCGCGGCTTCACGCTGTCGGGGAACGCGTTCATCCACGCCTGCAGGACCGGGTCGTCGTCCTCCCAGGCGTACAGGGTGACGGTGCCGTCGTAGGCGTCGACCGTCGCCTTCACCGAGTTGCGGACGTAGTTGATGAAGTCGTCGGGCTGCGCGGCCAGCGCCGGGCGGGCGGTGCGCGAGTCGCTGGTGGCCTCGCTCAGCGACACCCGCTGGCTGTAGGGCAGCGAGTTGAGCGTCGTGTAGCCGTCGAGGATCCAGACCACGCGGCCGTCGACCACCGCGGGGAACGGGTTGGCGTCGACCGTCAGCCAGGGCGCGACCTTCTCGACCCGCTGGCGCGGGTTGCGGTCGTAGAGCAGCCGCGACTCGGAGTTGAGGCGGTCGGACAGCAGGAAGTTGGCCTCCTGGAACCGGGTGGCGTAGAGCAGCCGGTGCCAGAACGAGCCGATCGGTACGCCGCCGTCGCCGTCGTAGGTGTTGCGGCGCTCGCTGCCGGTGTCGGGGTCTTCGGGGATGTCGTACTCGACCGGGTCGGTGCCCTCGGGAGCACCGACGATGGAGTAGCTGGGCGAGTTCTCACCGAAGTAGACGCGCGGCTCGTACTCGCCGAGGACGCCCTGCGTGGGGATGTCCTCCTCGGCGAAGTTGGGCGACCCGTCGGACTCTCGGGTGTTGCCGTACGCCGCGACGACGCCGAACCCGTGGGTGTAGACGGTGTGCTCGTTGATCCAGTTGCGCTGCTCGGCCGGAATGCCGTCGGAGTCGACCTCGCGGACGGCGACGACCATGTCCTGCTCGGCCACGACGCCGTCGGTGCCCTCGACCGTGTAGCGGTCGACGTCGAGCGGGTCGCTGAACGTGTAGAAGCCACGGACCTGCTGCAGCTGCTGGAAGGCCGGCGGGATGACGCTCGGGTCCATCAGCCGGATGCCGGGGATGGTCGCGGAGTCCGCGGCGAGCTGGCCGGGCGCGACATCCGTGGTGGCGCGGTACTCGTCGGTCTGGACGTCCTGGATGCCGTAGGCGTCGCGGGTGGCCTCGATGTTGCGCTGGATGTACGGCTGCTCGCGGCTCGCCTCGCTCGGGCGCACCTGGAACTGCTGGACGAGGAACGGCCACAGCCCGCCGAGCAGGACCGCCGACAGCACCAGCAGGCCCAGCCCGATGCCCGGTAGCGTCCAGTTGCGCTGCCACACGTTGACGAAGAACAGGATCGCGCAGATGGTCGCGACGAAGATCAGGATCGTCTTGGCCGGCAGCACCGCGTTGACGTCGGTGTACGACGCGCCCGTGAAGCGGTCGTTGTCCTGCATGACCAGCGCGTACCGGTCGAGCCAGTAGGCCACGGCCTTGAGCAGGACGAACAGCCCGATCAGGACGGACAGGTGGGCCGTCGTGGCCGGGCTGACCTTCTGCCCGGCGGTCTGCAGCCGGATGCCGCCGTAGACGTAGTGGGTGATGGCGGCGACCACGAGGCCCAGCACCACCACCGCGAACCCGTAGCTGACGACGTAGCGCCACCACGGGTAGTCGAACGCGAAGAAGCCGAGGTCGACGCCGAACTGGGCGTCGGTCTGGCCGAACTCGCCACCGTTGCGCCACAGCAGGAACGTCTGCCACTGCCCGGCCGCGCTGGCGCCGGCCATGATCGCGAGCAGGATCGCCGCCGCCGTCAGCACCCAGGTGCGGACCGGGTCGATGGCGTCGCGGTAGCGGTCGAGGCTCTGCTGCTCGACGCTCATCGGCCGGTACCGCGGCCGGACCCGGTAGGCGACCAAGCCGTTGACGACCACCGACGCGGCCATGAGCAGGCCGAAGACCAGGAACAACGCGATTCGCGTGATCAGCTGCGTCGTGAACACCTGGGTGAAGTCGACTGACTGGTACCACAGCCTGTCGGTCCAGAAGGACACGATGAGCACGTACGCGGCGATGAGCACGCCGAGCACGATCAGCGTGGGCAGTAGCGCGCGTGACCGTCTTTGGGGCGCGCCGCGGAACGGTCCGGCGGGTCGGGGCATGTCCTGGCTCACCCCTGGAAAACTATCTCACCGGCCCCTGCGGTTCCGAACCGCGGTAGGAACATCGCTGTCGGCGGACGCATCCGGGGCGAACCGTGACCTCTTCGTCGTCGGGCCGTGACCGGTGTCGCGAGCCGTCGCCGCCCGTGCGACGATGCGGTCATGAGCACGACGGACGAGCAGCCGACCGCCCTGGCGCGCGCGATCGCGGAGATCGAAGCGCACGTCCGCGGCGACGGGTGGGACCAGCCGGCCCGGCTCTACGCCCTGGCCCCGACCGCCGACCTGCTGTCGCGCGAGCCCGCGCTGGCCGCGAACATCGGCATCGACCCCGAGGCGCCCGCCGACTCCCTCACCCCGATCGAACAGGACGTCGCCGGGCGGCCCATCGAGGACCTCCTCGTCGAGATCACCTGGCCCGACACCGTCACCGGCTGCGCGCTGGTGCTCGAGCGCATCGTGCTGCCGCCCGGCGCCGAGGAGCAGATGCCCGACGACGACGGCAACGCCGCACAGTGGGCCCAGCAGCACCCGGACCGCTCCGACGTCCGCGTCGTGGTCGGCGTCCTGCGCGACGGCAGCCGCGCCTCGGTGCTGCGCATCCGCGGCCACGAGGCCGACGACGAGCTGGTCCGCGGCGCGGAGTTGTCGCCCGAGCTCGGCAACGCGCTGGCCGAGACGTTCGACTGAGCCGGCGGTTCCGGCCGCTGGGGGCATGGTCCGCCGCCCCGCGCGATGCGGGACCTGCTGTTCGGGGCGCGACCTGCTGTTCGGGGTGCGGCACCTGCATGGGTACGGTCCGCCGCCCTGCGTGGTACGGCACGTGCCGCTCGGGGTGCGGTCCCCTCCCGGCTGGGTGGGCTGCCCACCCTACGGGCGGGCGCCGACACCGCCGGCCCACCGCTCTGCGCCGGGGACGCACCCGCCGCCCGGGGTACGGTCCCCTCCCGGCTGGGTGGGCTGCCCACCCTATGGGCGGGCGCTGACACCACTGCCCCACCGCCGGTCCGAACGGCGTACGCGCGTCGGCCCGGCCCACTCCGCGTGAGCCCGGCGAGTCCCGTGGCTCCCGCTTACTCGCGTCTGCCCGGTCCACTCGGTGCATTCACGGCGTGGTCGTGAGTTCGTTCGCCGACCGTGAAGATCATCGACGATCCCGTGGCCTCCCCAGGCGTCCCACCGCTTCACCAGGCATGCGTGCCTGGTGAAGCGTGAGGACGCCTAGCGAAGTACGCGGATCGAACGGCCATAACGGCCGCGTGGCGCCCGCTGGTCCGCTCAAGGCACGCGCACACGGCTGACGACGTGCGCCCGCAAGCGTGGACGGCCCGCCGTGTAGCCCCGAGCCAGGGCCGAATCGGCGAACCGCGTCAGGAGGCGGGGCAGGTGGCGAGGTCGCCGGTGTCGCCGGCGACGAACGCCTCGATGGAGCTGACGGCGTCGTCGAGGGTCTCGATCGGGACGACCCGCATGTCGCCGTTGTTGCCGCCGACCGCCTCGTCGCAGTTGCTGGCGGGGGCGAGGAACAACTCCGCGCCGTCGTGGTTGGCGGCGGCGATCTTCTGCTGGATGCCGCCGATGGCGCCGACCTCGCCGTCGGGACTGATCTCGCCGGTGCCGGCGATGTGCGTGCCGTCGAGGAGCGCGCCCGGCGTCAGGGAGTCGTAGATGGCGACGGCGAAGATCATGCCGGCGCTGGGGCCGCCGATGCGCTCGTCGATGCCGATGGTGATGTCGACCGGAAGGTCGAACCCGAGCGTCGGGCTGAACCCGACGAGCGCCCGGCCGTCGTCCTCGGCGGCGATGGTCTGGATGTCCTCGGTGAGCTGCTGGCCGTCGCGGTCGACGACGAACGTGACGGTCTCGCCCGGCTCGTGGGCGGTGACGGCGTCGACGACGTCCTCGGGCGTGGCGACCGCGGTGCCGTCGACCGAGACCACGATGTCGCCCGGCTCGAGGATGCCGTCGGCCGGCGCGTCGGCCACGACGGCGTCGACGACCACCTTCTCGGGCACGTCGTAGCCCAGCTTGCGCAACGCGGCGACCTCGGCGTTCTGCTGCGAGTTGGCGAGCATCGCGGCGTTCTGCTGCCGTGACTGCTCGGCCGTCGTGCCCTCGGGATAGACCAGCTCACGCGGGACGACGGCGCGGTCGGGGTCGAGCCACGCCCGCAGCGCCGTCAGCAGGTCGAGGTCGGCGTCGGCGGACGTCACCCCGACCGTCGTGAGGTCCAGCACGCCGTCGGTCGGGAACGTGTCGGCGCCGTCGATCTGGATGACCTGCTGGCCGTTCCACTCCCCCAGCGTGTCCTCGACCGGCCCGGGCGAGTAGACGACGTAGGGCAGGTTGAGCATGGACGCGACCGCGACGAGCGCGACGATCAGGGCACCGGCGACGGCCAGCGTCGCGGATCGGCGGGTCATCGGTGTGGGCGGTCCTCACGGTGAACGGGAACGGACACCCTAAGCGTACGTGGTCAGCGCCGCTCTCCGGCGGCAGCGGCGGTCACCGCGCGGGCGAGGTCGTCGACCCGCTCCTGCAGCCAGGCGCGCGCCTCGGCCCGACGTTGCGGGGTCGAGGCCTCGGCGGGCTCGGCGACCCAGATGCTCGCGCGCAGCAGCATTCCCGCGTCGTCGGCGACGATGACTCCGACCCTGTCCTCGATCGACCCCTGGGCGTAGGGGCCGTCCGGCACCGTGCCTCCCCACTGGACGTGCACCGGCTCGCCGCCCGGCGCAGTGCCGGCGACGCAGCCCTCGTTGACGGCGCCCTTCTCCTCGCCGGCCACGCAGAGCTCCGCCAGGCCCAGCCCGAAGCTGAGGTCGTCGACGATCGCCGGTCCTGCCGTGTAGCCGGAGGGCAACCCTTCCAGCACACTCGGGCCGGGCTCGGCGAACCCGTCCGGCGTCGGCACCCAATCCGGACCGAGCGACTCGGCCAGCGCGTGCGCCGCGGCGGAGGCCTCCACCCCGGCAAGCGCCGCGGCGGCGGCCTCCTCCGCGGCGTCCTCCGCCGCGCGCTGCTCGGCCGACTCGGCCGGCAGCCCCGCGGTGAGCTCGGCCCAGACGTCGTCGGTGACGACGGCGGCGAGCTGGTTCAGCGACAGCGGCGGCTCGTCGCGGGTGGGCTCGGATTCCTTCTCGGTGGGCGTGTTCATCTCGCCGAGGGCGACCATGAGGCCGCCCGGCGCCACGGCGTGAGCGCTCCAGTGCAGCCGGTCGGGTTCGCGGTCGGGCTGCGGGTAGTACGGCCCGGCCGTGAGCATGAGCACCGTGCCGTCGTCGAGCGTGCGCACCTCGCACGACCCACCGTTGACGATCACTGGGCACACCGGGGTCTCCGGGTTCGCGACGACGGCGGCCGAGCCCATCATCCAACTGGCGCCGTCGCCGTCGTCGTAGCTGAACTGATACCAGGCCGACCCCGGCTCGGGTGTGCCGCTCTCGGCGTCGGTGATCTCGCCGGGCGGCAGCAGTGCGACGACGGCGTCGAGGACGGCGTCGGGGTCCAGCTCGCCCTGCCCCGGTGCGGCGACACCGCTGACGTCGTCGTCGGCGACCGGCGCCTCGGCGGTGACCGGGTCGTCGCTGCCGGCCGTGACCGGGTCGTCGCCGCCGACGAAGGGGACGGCGACGAGGGCGCCGACGGTGCCCGCGACGACCACCGCCGAGGCGCCGACCGCGAGCCGGGCCCGCTGCCGCCGCCGCAGCTCACGCCCGCGCTCGACGCCGCCGCTGACGAGGTCGGCGACCGGCGGGTCGACCCGGCCCGCCTCGGCCCGCAGCGCCAGCTCGAGGTCCTCTTCGATCGTCATCATGCCACTCCACTCCTGGTCGGGTCGTCAGCGTCGGTTCCGAGGACGGCACGCAGCCGGTGGAGCGCACGGAAGCAGCGCGAGCGCACCGCGCCGGCCGACAGGCCCAGCGCGGCGGCGGTCTCCTCGACGGTGCGGTCCTCCCAGTAGCGCAGCACCAGGACCGCCCGGTCCTTCGCGTCCAGTTGGGCCAGCGCGTCGAGGAGCGTGACCCGCAGCGCGACGTCCGGCTCGCGGCCCGGCAGCTCCGGCACCGAGTCCGTGGGCCGCTCGCCCGACCCGCGCCGACGTCGGTGGGTGATGAACGTGCGCACCAGCGTCGTGCGGGCGTAGGCGGCCGGGTCGTCGGGCCGGCTGCGCTTCGTCCAGGCGCGGTACACCTTGCCGAGGGTCTCCTGCACGAGGTCCTCGGCCAGGTGCCAGTCGCCGGTCAGCAGCCAGGCCGTGCGGAACAGCCGTCCTCCGCACGCCGAGGCGAAGTCCATGAAGCCTTCCGCGTCGCCGGCCAATGCCCGCCTCCGTTCGTCGTCCTCAACCTGAGAGACGCTATGGGGAGGCCGGGACGTTTCACCCGGCGTCAGGGAGAGCCGACCCACTCCTCGCTGCCGTCGTCGAAGCGCTGGTGCTTCCAGATCGGGACCTCGCGCTTGAGGTCGTCGATCAGCTGGCGGCAGGCGGCGAACGCCTCCTGACGGTGGTCGGCGGCGGCCGCGACCACGACGGCGACGTCGCCGATGTCGAGCTGACCGACGCGGTGGACGGCGGCCAGTGCGCGCAGCGGGTGGTCGGCGGCGACCTTCTCGGCGACCGTCCGCAGCACCTCGGACACCGTCGGGTGTGCCTCGTAGCCGAGGCTGGTGACGCCGCGCCCGCCGTCGGCCTCGCGGACGGTCCCCACGAACACGACCGTGCCGCCGGCGCCGCGGTCGGACACCGCGGCGAGCACCTCGTCGACCGAGAGCGGGTCGGGCCGTACGTCGAGCAGGCGGATGACATCCATCTCAGGTCCTCTTCCGGCGACGCGCCTTGCGGACGACGACCGCCGTCCCGAGGATCGCGACGGTGGCGCCGGCGGCGCCGATGGTGGCCGCCGTGGCGGCGTCGCGCTTGCCGATGCGCCGCGACGCCAGCGCGTGCCGGCCGCCGACCTCGTCCATCAGGGACGCCAGCGCGCCGGCGTTGTCGTACGCGGGATGCCAGCCGGCCTTGCGCAGCCGCTCGGCGGCGACGACCCAGGGCCGCGTGACGTAGTGCAGCTCGCTGGCCGGCGCCGGTGTGACGCCGAGCCGGTGCAGCCGCTGCGCCGTGCCGAACGCGAACGACGCGGGCAGCTCGATGCGGCTGCGCCCGGACAGCTCCTCGACGGTCGCCTGGTCGAGATGCCCCTCGCTGCCCACCGCGACCGGTCCGGCGACGTCGTGCAGGACCACGTACTCCAGCGCGGACGCGAGGTCGTCGACGTGGCAGAACTGCCAGGCCGGCTCGCTGCCGCGCACGACCAGCAGTCGCGGCGCCTCGAAGTGCCGGGTCAGCACGGTGTCGACGCCCGGGCCGACCACCGCGGCCGGGCGGACGACCGTCACCGACATGCCCGGGTGCGACCGCGGCGCCCGCGCGCTGAGGTCCTCGATCTCCAGGAGGTCGCTGATGACCGAGCCGTCGGGCTCCGCGCGCAGCGGGGCGTCCTCGTCGAGCGGGACCGGGTTCTCGGCCTGGGCTCCGTAGACCATCGCGCTGGTGAGGACCGCGACGTGCCTGACGCCGGCCGCGGCGGACGCCGTGAGGATGGTCTGGGTGCCGCGCACGTTGCGGTGCGAGCGGACGGCGGTGTCGTCGGTGATGCCGGTGTCGACGGCCGCATGGACGACGGCGTCGACGCCGGCCAGCCGGGTGACGATGGCGGGATCGGTGAGATCCATCACGCGCCACGTGACGCCGTCGACGTCGCCCCGGGAGTCGTCGAGGCCCACCACCTGGGCGACGTCGTCGCTGGCGGCCAGCCGTGCGGCCAGCAGACGACCGACGCCGGAGGCGGCGCCGGTGACCGCGATCACCAGGCCGTTGCCGACGTTGCGCCCAGCGCGAACCCGGCCCGACTGTCTGCCCACGAATTCCCCTTCAACGACTACCGTGGAACGCATGAGGCGCTCCCGAACGCTTCCCATCCTGCCCGAGGCGCTGCCATGAATGATGTCCCCTTCGGTTTCCGTTCCGAGGACGACCCGGACGAGAACCGGCCCGAGAAGCCCGGTTCCGGCTCCGGCGGCCCAGGTGGGTCCGGTCCCGGCGACCCGTTCGGCGGGCTGTTCGGCATGTTCGGCGCCGGCGGTCCGGGCGGCCCCGGGGGCAACCCCGACCTCGGCGCGCTCTTCCAGCAGCTGGGCCAGATGTTCTCCTGGTCCGGCGGGCCGGTGAACTGGGACCTCGCCAACCAGGCGGCTCGCGAGGTCGTCGCGGCCGCCGGCGACCGCTCGGTCAGCGGCACCGACCGCCGCGAGGTCGACGACGCGTTCCGGCTGGCCGACACCTGGCTCGACGACGCCACCTCGTTCCCGTCCACCGGCGGCTCGCCGCGCACCTGGAGCCGGGCCGAGTGGGTCGAGGGCACCCAGGCCGCGTGGAAGGACCTCGTCGAGCCGCTCGCCGCGCGAGTCTCCGAGGCCATGAGCAAGTCGCTGCCGCCCGAGGTCGCGCAGGCCGCCGGCCCGCTGGTCGGCATGATGCAGCAGGTCGGCGTCTCCATGTGGGGCGCCCAGGTGGGCCAGAGCATCGGCAAGCTGGCCGGCGAGGTGGTCGGCTCGGCCGACATCGGCGTGCCGCTGGCCGCCGGTCACCCGGCGCTGCTGCCGGCCAACGTCCGCGCCTTCGGCGAGGGCCTCGGCGTCGAGGCACGCGACGTCACGCTCTACCTCGCGCTGCGCGAGGCCGCGTACGTCCGGCTGTACGGCCACGCGCCGTGGCTGCGCGCACACATCGTCGCGCTGGTCGAGGAGTACGCCCGCAACGTCTCCGTCGACACCAGCGCCATCGAGGAGAAGATGCGCGAGATCGACCCCCAGCGGCCCGAGGCGCTGCAGGAGGCGCTCGAGGGCGGGCTGTTCGACGTGCCCACCACGCCGGAGCAGCAGGCCGCGCTCGACCGCCTCGAGCTGGCGCTGGCGCTGGTCGAGGGCTGGGTCGACGACGTCGTCACGCAGGCCACGACCGACCGCCTGCCGTCCGCGGCGGCGCTGCGCGAGACCGTCCGCCGCCGCCGCGCGTCCGGCGGGCCGGCCGAGCAGACCTTCGCCACGCTGGTCGGGCTGCAGCTGCGCCCGCGCAAGCTGCGTGAGGCGGCCGGGTTCTGGGCCGCGGTCCGCGAAGCGCGCGGGGCCGACGGCCGCGACGCCGTGTGGGCGCACCCCGACCTCATGCCGTCGGCCGACGACCTCGCCGACCCCGCGGCGTTCCTCGTCGTCGACCAGTGGGACATGTCAGGGCTCGACGACACCCCGGCGCCGCCGGAGGACGAGAACGGCGGCAGCCCGTCCTGATGCCGGCCGACCCGCTGCACGCCGACGCCGTCGCCGTGCTGACGGGGTGGGCCGCGCCGTCGCCGGAGCAGGACCGGTTGCGGCACGACTACCTCGATCTGCTGAGCGCCCACCCGCGGGCGATGCGTCGCGACTGCGTCCCGGCGCATCTCACCGGCAGCGCGCTGATCGTCGACCCCGCCGCCGAGCGGGTGCTGCTGCTCCTGCACGGCCGGGCGAACCTCTGGCTGCAGGCGGGCGGTCACTGCGAGGACGGCGACGACTCGCTCGCGGCCACGGCGCTGCGCGAGGCCACCGAGGAGAGCGGGATCGACGGGCTGACGCTCGCCGCGGGCGGGCGGCCGATCAAGCTCGACCGCCATCCGGCGCCGTGCCGGCCTGGCGTCGCCGAGTGGCACCTCGACGTGCAGTACCTCGCGCTGGCGCCGTCCGGTGCGGTCGCCGCGGTCAGCGACGAGTCGCACGACCTCGGCTGGTTCGGCTACGACGACCTGCCGGCGCCGCTCGGCGGCGGTGTGGTGGAGTTGATCGCGGCCGCCCGCGCCGCGCTCTGACCCCGAGCGGGTGTGTCCCGGTCACGACCGGGCCGGCACCCGCTCCTCCGCCGTCCGGCGGCTGGGCCGCAGCGCCTCGACGGTGATCCGGCCGCGCCGCACACCGCCGCGGGAGTCCAGCCAGGCGTCGAGGAACCGCCAGACGGCGGCCGCCTCGGCGGTCTCGCCGGCGACGACGGCCGAGATGACGCTCACGTGCGCGTCGCGCAGGCCCGCGGCCAGTGCGCGGTCGCGACGGCCGCACCGCGAGCGCACCCGGGCGATCCGCTCGCCGAGGTCGACGAACAGCCGCGCCTCGGCCTCCGTGAGCCGGCGCGCGCCACCCGGCACCCAAGGGCCGTCGGCCGGGGCCGGCGTCGACGCCACTCTCATGACCAGCTCGCGCAGCGACTCGACGGCCTCGACCAGCCCCTGCCGTGCGGTGTGGCGCGACTGCAGCCAGAACGCCAGCAGCGCGGCGAGGAACGCGCCCGGAACGGCGAGCGCACCGGTCAGCAACCCGTCCCAGGTGATGGTGCCGGCCGGGATGCCCACGAACGCCTGCGTCAAGGTCACTGCCGGACGGTACCCAGGATCCGCCACGAATCCACCCGAATCGGGCGCGGAGTCAGGTCGCGGCCACCTCGGCGACGTCGTCCTCGTCGCCGTCGCCGGTCTCGTCGGCGTCGCCGGAGGGGGCCGCGCCGGCCGCGTGGCTGTAGCCGTCGAGGAAACCGCGCGCCCGCTCGGCTCGCGGGTACGTGCCGACCAGCGCCCAGAACTCCGGGCCGTGGTCGTTGACCAGCAGGTGCGCCAGTTCGTGTACCAGCACGTAGTCGATGACCCAGGTGGGCAGTCCCTGCAGCCGGCTGGACAGCCGGATCGAGCCGTCGCTGGGAGTGCACGAGCCCCATCGGGCTCGCTGGGTGGAGCTCCACCGCACGCTGGTGGGTGTCGCCCGGCCGCCGAGGTACTTGCGCGACAGCCCACCGGCCCGCGCCAGCAGCCCTTCGTCGCTGGGCCGGCGGCGTTTCTCCTGTGCCGCCAGGCGGTCGAGCATGACCTGCACCCAGCGGCGCTCCTCGGCCTTGCTGAGACGCGACGGGAGGCACACCACGATGCGGCCGTTCTCGCGGAACGCCGTGACGGTGCGCCGGCGGCGCAGCGAGCGCCGTATCTCGACGTCCGGTGCCTCCATGGTTGCACCGTAGACCCATCAGCCGGGGATTGCGTGGATGCAATGTGGATAACTGGTCGAGAATGCGGTCTACGAGACTAATGCCCGCCTCGATCGGCTTCCTGAGCGCGCCACGGGCCCTACTTTCTTCGTACACATGTGGTGGATTGCGTTTGCACAGGTCAGCGCCACTGACGATGCGTAGCCACCGGGTTGTCAACATGCTGCGCACCGGTGGTCCACAAGTACCCCGGCAGTCCTGCACAAGTCGTCCACAGAGTTATCCACAGCCTTGGGACGGTCCCCCGCCGTTCCCGTTGCCGCCACCCGGGGATCGCCGTACGTTCACTGACATGTCCGGCGGCTCGAATCCCTTGCACACCACACTCCGCACGAGCCGCCCGACCCCCGCTCGGCGGGATCTCGGAAAACGATGACATCTCCGCGCGTCCGGGGAAGGCGCGCGACCGTCAGCGGAACTGAGATCCCGCCGAGCGCATATCGCTCGTCATTTCTGCCTCGAAGGATCCGCCGGCTGGCGTAATGTGTCGGCTCAACCACACGGGGGACGCGGCTGACCTGCTGCTTCCACATCCTGCAACGAGGAAAGGAAGGCCACGAATGGCTGAGACGTACACGGGGGAGTTCTACTGCGTGAAGTGCAAGGAAAAGCGAGAGGCCACCGGCGACATCGTCGTCAACGACAAGGGCACCCGCATGGCGAAGGCCACCTGCCCGGTCTGCTCCACCAACCTGAACCGCATCCTCGGCCGCGTCTGACGCCGATCCGCCCGTTCCCGCGGGCCTGTGGATAGTGGAACGCACGGCGGCGCCGAACGCGGCAGTATGCCGCTGTGCGTCCCATCCTTCATCCCGCTCTGAGCCGCTCCTGGCGTGACGAGTCCACCCTTCAGGTGGGCGCCACGCCAGGGCTGGGGCTGGTGGTCGGTGGGCTGAGCCGGCCCGAGCGAGCCGTCGTCGAGGCCATGACCGGCGCGGCCGACCTGGCGGCGCTGCGCGAGCTGGCCGCCGAGGTCGGCCTCGACCGGTCCGCCGCCGACTGCCTCACCGACCTGCTGCTTTCGGCCGGCGCCGTCGTCGACGGCGACCGCCTCGGCCCGGCCCACCCGCGGCGGCAGCCCGACCGCTCCAGCGCGGCGCTGCTCACTCGCGCTCCCGACGGCGGCGACGCCGCCCTGGCCACCCGCGCCGGGTCGCGGGTCGATGTGCACGGCGCCGGGCGGGTGGGCGCGCAGATCGCCCGGCTGCTGGCCGCGGCCGGCGTCGGCACGGTCGCGGTGCTCGACGCCGGCCCTGTCCGGCCCGCCGACGTCAGCCCCGGCGGCCACCCGCCCGACGCCGTCGGCGCACCCCGGCGGCGCTCGCTCGGCCCGCTCCTCCAGGCCGACGCCGGTCACGTCGCCACCGCGGGCCGCCGGCCGTCCGGGCCGGGCCTGGCCGTCCTCGCGCCGACCGGCGGCACCGGGCGCGAAGAAGCCGCCGAGCTGGTCAGGCAGGGCATTCCGCATCTGTTCGCGCAGGTCGTCGAGGTCACCGGCGTGGTCGGGCCGCTGGTGCTACCGGGCCGGTCGTCGTGCCTGCGCTGTCAGGACCTCCACCGCACCGGCCGCGACCCGCACTGGCCACTGGTGCTCGACCAAGCATTGCGCCGGCCGCCACCGGAGCCGGCCTGCGACACCGCGCTGTCCGCCGTCGTCGCAGGGCTGGCCGCCACGCAGGTGCTGGCTCACCTGGACGGCTTCACTCCGGCCACGGTCGACGGCACCATGGAGGTGACGCTGCCGTCCGGGTTGCCGCGGCGGCGCAGTTGGACACGTCATCCGCGCTGTGGATGCGGTTGGGCGGCTCACGACGACGAGGCGGCACAATGGGAGATGTGAGCGATCTGCCACGCAACGCTGTGAACCGCGCCTTCAAGCTCGCGTCGCTGCCGCTGGGCCTGGCCGGGCGGGCGACTCTGGGCCTGGGCAAGCGGCTGAGCGGCGCGTCGGCCGAGTCGGTCAGCGCCGACGTGCAGCAGCGCACCGCCGAGCATGTCTTCAAGGTCCTCGGCGAGCTCAAGGGCGGGGCGATGAAGTTCGGGCAGACCCTGTCCGTGCTCGAGGCCGGCATCCCCGAGGAGCTGGCCGCGCCCTACCGCGCCACGCTCACGAAGCTGCAGGAGTCCGCGCCGCCGATGAAGGCCGCCACCGTGCACGGTGTGCTCGCCGCCGACCTCGGAGCCGACTGGCGCGACCGGTTCCGGTCCTTCGACGACACACCCGCCGCGTCGGCCTCCATCGGCCAGGTGCACAAGGCGGTCTGGCACGACGGCCGCACGGTCGCGGTCAAGATCCAGTACCCGGGTGCCGGCGACGCGCTGCGCTCCGACCTGCGCCAGGTCGCCCGGCTGGGCCGCTCCATCGGCGCGCTGGTGCCCGGCATGGACGCGAAGGCGCTGGTCGAGGAGCTGCACGACCGCATGGTCGAGGAGCTCGACTACCGCATGGAGGCCGACGCGCAGGACGGCTTCGCGCTCGCCTACGCCGACGACCCCGAGTTCGCCGTCCCCCGGCTGGTCGAGGGCGCCGAGCACGTGCTGGTGTCCGAGTGGCTCGACGGCGTGCCGCTGTCGAAGGTCATCGCCGACGGCACCAAGGAAGAGCGCGACCACGCCGGGCTGCTCTACGTCCGGTTCCTGTTCTCCGGACCGGCCCGGGCCGGTCTGCTGCACGCCGACCCGCATCCGGGCAACTACCGCGTCACGGCCGACGGCCGGCTCGGCGTGCTCGACTACGGCGCCGTCGCCCGGCTGCCCGAGGGTCTGCCGCCGTCCATCGGCCAGCTCATGCGCCGCGCGCTGGCCGGCGAGGCCGACGAGATGCTCGACGGCCTGCGCGAGGAGGGCTTCGTCAAGTCGCACATCGACCTCGACCCCGAGGACCTCTACGACTACCTCGCGCCGTTCCTCGAACCGGCCCGGGTCGAGTGGTTCCACTTCAACCGGCCGTGGATGCGCGAGCAGTTCGCCCGCATCAACGACCCCCGCCGGCCCGGCTACTCCATCGGGCTCAAGCTGAACCTGCCGCCGTCGTACCTGCTCATCCACCGGGTCTGGATCGGCGGCATCGGCGTGCTCTCGCAGCTGGACTGCGAGGCCCCGTTCCGCACCGAGCTGGAGCGCTGGCTGCCCGGCTTCAGCGGCTGACTCCCGGCCGCACCACCGCGAAGCCGCGGTCCAGCAGCGCCGCGCGGTCGGTGTCGCCGCCCGAGCGGGACCACTCGCTCGTCACGGCGTCGAGGACGGCGGTGGCGGCGCTGGTGAGCAGGTCGGCCGCGAACGGGTCGAGATCGACGCCGGGACGGCGCAGCGCCTCGCTGACCCGCCGCCAGTGCGCCTCGATGAGGCGCAGGCCGGCCAACGACCGCTCGGTCGCGTGGATCTGGTCCTGCCAGGCCCGCAGGACGACGTGCAGCGACGTCCACGGGTCCTCGTCGGCAGGCCGGGCGGAGGTCGTCGACGGTGGTCTCGTCGAACCCCTGCCGCTCGAGCAGGCCCATGGCCACCTCGGCCAGCTCCGTCCGGGCCGCGAGATCCAGCATCGAGCTCGCCTCGAACCCGCGGCTGCACGGCGTCACGGCCACCTATTTCAGCGGCCGGGCGCGCCCGGCCGCCTGGCCCGTGACCACGCTCGACCCCGTGAACCAGCGTGCCGTCTGGGCCCTGTGCGCAGAGCTGAGCGGCCACTCCGCCCACTGAGCCGCGGCGGTGGCGTCACCACCAGACGTCGTCGAGCCGGGCTTCGATGGAGCGCAGGTTGTCGCGGGCACATCGGTCGCAGTAGTAGAGGGTGCGGCCCCGCTCGACGCTGCTGACCCAGGTCAGCGGCAGCTCGTCCGCGGTCGTTCCACAGCGTGCACACGTCACCGCTTCGGACACGCGGCTCTCCCCCATGGTCGTCGTCATCGGATCCACCCACCCATTCAGCCGAGGTACACGAACCCCGGCCCGACATCGTCGAGCGCGACGCCGGTCGATCGCAATGACTGGTCCCAACCACCTGTGCGCGCGGGGTCGGCGCCCTCGAAGCCGTGATCGGCGGTGAGCAGCACGACGACGTCGTCGGTGACGCCGAGCGCGTCGAGGCGGTCGAGGAACGCGCCGAGGCGGCGGT
Source organism: Jiangella endophytica (assembly GCF_003427025.1). Taxonomy (GTDB): domain Bacteria; phylum Actinomycetota; class Actinomycetes; order Jiangellales; family Jiangellaceae; genus Jiangella; species Jiangella endophytica. The sequence continues at coordinate 126,368 of NZ_QVAI01000012.1, read as the reverse complement.
CGGAGTCGGCGAAGGAGTCGCGGGCGATCGGCGAGCGCGGGCCGCCCGCGTGGTGCCCGGCGTCCGTGACGGCGCTGGCCCACCACGTCAGCGCGGGCGCCGACGCCGCGGACTCCCACAGCCCCAGCACCTGCATGAGCCCGACGTCGTCGGCACGGGTGGCCCAGGTGTAGTAGTCGTCGGCCAGGTGCGCGCGGTTGCCGAGGTACGGCGACGCGGCGGCGTCGGGCATCAGGTGCGCCAGCGCGGCCGAGCCGTCGTTCATGCCGCTCTGCCGGATCAGCTGCATCGTCGAGTGCGTGGCGCCGCGGTCGGCCGGCTCATTCACGCACGCGGTGACGGCATCGGGCCGGGCCCACGCGACCTGCTCGAAGATCGTCGGGACGTCGGGGCGGGCCCACTCGGGCCAGCGGTGCCAGGTGGTGGCGTCGTTGGCGTCGATGCGCTCGCCGGTGGAGCGGTCGAGGAACAGGTTGCTGAGCACACCGTGCCGCCCGACCGCGGCGCCGGTGAGGATCGACGTGTGGTTCGTCAGCGTCAGGCTGGGGAACTCCGCGACGGCGCCGCCGGTCAGCGCCCCGCCACGCTCCAGCAGCCGGGCGACGTTCGGCAGCCGGCCCGCCGCGGTCTGCTCGAGCAGGTCGCCGCAGTGCGCGCCGTCCCACAGGATGCCGACCACCCAGCGGGCGCCACGGCCGACGAACCGGTCGAGGACGACGCCGTCGAGGGGCGCGCCGTGGGCGTCGGACAACCGCCCGTGGACCGGCGACGGATCGACGCCGGCCAGCCAGGCCAGCGTCGGCCCGACGTCGCGGAGCCGGGCGTGCTCGGCCACCAGCCCGTCGATCGTCACGCCTGGCCCGCTGAGCAGCAGTGGAGCCCGCGACTGGATGACGTCGAGGCTGCCGTGCTCGCCGCGGTGGCCGCCGTGCTCCGGAAAGTAGTGCCGGGGCGTGTGCAGCACGACGAGGTCGGGCGAGCGCTCGGGGTCGGCGAACAGCGACAGCAGCCGCTCGGCCGCGTACGGGTAGGCGTTGCGCTCGTTCGGTGGTGACGGGTCGGCCGCCTCGGCCGCCGTCGGCAGGAACGCCATCGGGTCCTGGTTCGCGACCGGGTTGCGGCCGGACAGCACCTCGTCCGGCTCGCCCGGGTGCAGCCGCGCGGCTCCGGTGGCGTTCATGACGACGACCCCGCGCCGTCCGTCGTCGTTCTCGGGCCAGGCCACGAGGTCGACGATCCCGGACAGCGCGGGGTCGCTCAGAGTGTCGGCAACTGCTTGGACGGCGCGTTCACGACCGGCGCTCACGAGGCCTCAGCCTGTCATCAGACAGACCCGGCCTCAACCCGGTCAGTACGTGCGGCTGCGCAGGGCGATGGCCGCGGCGGCCAGGTTCCTGGCTCGCTGCGCCGCCCGGGCGGCCCGCCGGTCGAGCCTGCGGGCGGCCAGCACGCGTCGTACTCGTTGCTCCTGCATTGCCCGTTCGCGCTGCTCCATACAGTGCGCCCGCGCGAGGGCTTCGTTCATGAGATGCATCTCGGTGCTCCTGAAGTCTCGGTTCACGCTGGTGGTGGTGGTGATCTGCGGGTGGTCGGGTGTGGCCGCATCGGGCCGGAGCGTCGTGGTCATGTCGTGGTCCGTCCATCGGGGTCATCGGTCGTCGGCAGCTGCCGTTGGTCGTGCCGAGATCGGGTGCCGTGCGGTGCTGGTCTCACCTACGCGGCGATCTCGTTCTTGCGGGGCCGGCCACGCGGACGCTTGCGCGCCACGATGGCTCCGGAGACGAAGAGCTCTCCGCCCCACACGCCCCAGGGCTCGGCCCGGTCCATCGCACCGGCGAGGCACTGCTCCCTGACGGGGCACTCGCGGCACAGCAGCTTGGCGTGTTCGACGTCAGCCGGCGACTCGGCGAACCACAGCTCCGGGTCCTTCCGGCACGGAATGGACTCGTCGGCCACTACGGCCCGGTCGAGAACGCTGGTCAGCATCATGAGTTCGGTCACCTCCCTTCCTCGTGAGTCGGTTTGGGCAAACCCTGTTCGGTTCGGGCAAACCCAGTTCCGTTTGGGCAAACAAAAAGGCCGCGGATCCCGGGTGTGGGGTCCGCGGCCTCGGAGGCGCCGGTCTTGTCATGGCTAGACCGGTGGACCCCAAGTGCGGACACGCACGCCCTGCTTGACCCCATCGACGAGGTGCGTCAGCGCGCCGGTGTTACCTGCCTGCGGACGCACTTCACCTGTCTGCGGGGCGGTGACGGGCGCGATCATGCACTCCCACGTGCTCAGGGAGACGCCACGGAGGGCAGGCGCATAGGCGAAGCCGACACCGAGCTCAGACGGGTTCAGAGTCGTGATCTTCATCAGGCGTCCCTCCTTTCGACGTCATCCCGAGCCGGGCCTTCCGACTCGTGGTCGCGTCGCATCGCAACGCGCTCGGACATGCTATTCCGGCTTATGTGTAAGGGGCAACCTATTTTTACGCTCATTCTTCGACGACTTCACGACACAGCTCCAGGACGTCGTCGCCGTAGCGTTCCAGCTTCGTGCGACCCACCCCCGGGATGGCCGCGAGCTGCGTCTCGTTGACCGGCGTGGACTCGGCGATGGCGATCAGCGTGGCGTCGGTGAACACGACGTAGGCCGGCACCTTCTGCTCCTGCGACCGCTCGAGCCGCCAGGCACGCAGCTTCTCGAACAACGCGTCGTCCATGGACGACGGGCAGCTGCCGCATCGCCCGAGCTTGCGGTCGACGGCGTCGACCAGCGGCGCGCCGCAGACCCGGCAGCGGGCCGGCGCGCCGGACCGGCGGCCCTTGCCCCCGGCACCCCGCTCGGGACGCTGGTCGCTGCGGGCGGCGCCGCCAGGCCGGACGCCGTCGAGGAACCGGCTGGGCCGCCGGTTGCCGCGGCCGCCCGGCTGGCGGGCCAGCGACCACGACACGGACAGGTGCTCGCGGGCGCGGGTGACGCCGACGTAGAGCAGCCGGCGCTCCTCCTCGATCTGCGCGGGTGTCTCGGCGTAGCTCAGCGGCAGCGTGCCCTCGTGGCAGCCGACGACGAAGACGGCGTCCCACTCGAGGCCCTTGGCGGAGTGCAGCGAGGAGAGGGTGACGCCGTCGGCGACCGGGGCGTGCTGGGCGGCGGCCCGCGCCTCGAGCTCGTCGACGACGTCGGCCAGCCCAGCGCCGGGCTTGGCCGCGACGACCTCTTCGGCCAGCGACACCAGCGCCGCCAGCGACTCCCAGCGCTCGCGGGCGGCGCCGCCACCGGCCGGCGGCGTGGGCGACCAGCCGGCCGTGGTGAGGATGGCCGACGTGGCCGCGGCGGCGTCGGGAGCGTCAGGGGCACCGTCGGTCGTGCGGACCGCGGCGCGCAGCAGCATGGCCGCCTGGCGCACCTCACCGCGGTCGAAGAACCGCTCGGCGCCGCGGACGACGTAGGCGACGCCGGCGTCGGCCAGCGCCTGCTCGTACGCCTCGGACTGCGCGTTGACCCGGAACAGCACCGCGATCTCGCGCTGCGGCGTGCCGTTGGCGACCAGCTTGGCGATCTGGCCGGCGACCCACGCGGCCTCGGCCAGTTCGTCGGAGTGCTCGACGAACTGCGGCTTCGGGCCGGGCGGGCGCTGCGCCTCGAGGACCACGCCCTGGTGGCCGTCGCGGGCCGCGCGCAGCACGCCGTTGGCGACGCCGACCACCTCGGGCGTGGAGCGGTAGTCGCGGAACAGCCGCACGACGGTGGCGCCGGGGAAGCGCTGCGGGAACCGGACGAGGTAGTCGGGCTGGGCGCCGGCGAAGGAGTAGATGGTCTGGGCGGGGTCGCCGACCACGCAGACGTCGGTGCGATCGCCCATCCAGAGGTCGAGCAGCTTCTGCTGGATCGGCGAGACGTCCTGGTACTCGTCGACGACGAAGTGGTGGTACTGCGACCGGACCTGCTGGGCGACGCCCGGGTGCCCGGACAGCAACCCGACCGCGGCCAGCAGGATGTCTTCCATGTCGAGGACGTTGCGGTCGGTCTTGAGGTCCTCGTACGCGGCGTAGACCTTGGCAACGGACTCGGGGTCGACGCCGCCGACCTCGCGGTGCGCGGCCTCGGCCGCCGTGACGTAGGACTCGGGCAGCACGTTGCTGACCTTGGCCCACTCGATCTCGGACGCGAGGTCGCGCAGCACCGTGCGGTCGGTGGGCACCCGGCAGCGCGACGCGGCCGAGCCGACGATGGGCAGCTTGCTCTGGTTGATCTCGGGGAGGTCGGACCCGGTGATCTGCGGCCAGAAGTAGCGGGCCTGGCGCAGCGCCGCGGAGTGGAACGTGCGGGCCTGGACCCCCTCGGCGCCGAGCGTGCGCAGCCGGCCGCGCATCTCGCCCGCCGCACGCGTGGTGAACGTGACGGCGAGTGTGCGGCGCGGGTCGAAGGCGCCGGTGTGCACGCCGTGGGCGATGCGGTGAGTGATGGCGCGGGTCTTGCCGGTGCCGGCGCCGGCGATGACGCAGACCGGCCCGCTGAGCGCGCCGGCGACCGCTCGCTGCTCGGGATCGAGGCCGGCGAGGACGTCGGGTGCGCTCATCGCCCCATCCTCGCAGCCGGCACCGACAGCATGCGAGGCGCCACGGAACAATCCGGGCGAGTGATCGTGTTGGAATGGCTGTCACGGCAACGAAGTCACAGGAGCGGAGCGCCGATGTCGCAGTTCACCATGTACAGCACCACCTGGTGCGGCTACTGCCGTCGGCTCAAGTCCACCCTGAACCGCGAGGGGATCGTGTTCGACGAGGTCGACATCGAGGTCGACCCGACGTCCGCCGACCTCGTCATGAGCCTCAACAACGGCAATGCCGTGGTGCCCACACTGGTGTTCTCCGACGGCAGCGCCCTGACCAACCCGAGCCCGGCGCAGGTCAAGGAGCGGCTGGCCGCTATCGCCAGCTGACGTCGACCGGCAGCGGCCGGCCGTACCAGCCCTCGACCAGCTTCCGGGCGATCGAGATGCCGCTGGGCGGCAGCACGTCGCCGGCCGCCATCGCCGCGGTCAGCTCGTCGCGGCTGAACCAGCGTGCCTCGGCGATCTCCTCGCGGTCGGGCGTCGGGTCCTCGCCGTCCGCCGTCGCGTAGTAGCCGAGCATGAGGCTGGACGGGAACGGCCACGGCTGCGCGCCCGCGTAGCGGCACGACGTCACGCGCACGCGCACCTCCTCGTACAGCTCGCGGACGACGGCGTGCTCCGGCGTCTCCCCCGGCTCGACGAAGCCGGCCAGCGTCGAGAACCGGTTCCCCGGCCAGGCCGCCGACCGGCCGAGCAGGCAGCGGTCGCGCTCGTCGACGACCAGCACGATGACGGCGGGATCGGTGCGGGGGAAGTGCTGCGACCCCTCGGCCTCGCAGACCCGGACGTGCCCGCCCTGCTCCGGCCGGGTGCGGGCGCCGCAGCGCGGGCAGAAGCGGTGGGTGGCGTGCCAGTTGGCCAGCGCGATGGCGTGCACGGCCAGACCGGCGTCGCGGTCGTCGAGTGCGGCGCCGACCTCGCGCAGTGTCGCGCCGCCGGCCGGCTTCTCCCCGACGTGGACGGCGACGTAGGCGACGCCGTCGTCGAGGCCGAGCAGGAAGCGCTCGCCGTCGGGCGCGTCGGACGGCGCGACGAACCGCAGCGCGTCGCCGTCGGCGGCCACCGTGCCGTCGCCGACCAGCAGCACGCGGGTGGCGCCGTCGGCCCACAGCGCATCGAGCCACGCGGCGTCGGCGCGACGGTCGGCGGCGCGGTCGACGGTGGAGCGCGAGAGGGCGAGGGGTCCGGGCAAGACGTAGGCCTCGTGCACGACCCACGACCTTACGCCGGATACCGTGTGCACTCGTGAGCACCCACATTGCCGCCGCGCCGGGCGAGATCGCCGAGACCGTCCTGCTGCCGGGCGACCCGCTCCGCGCCGAGTGGATCGCCAAGACCTATCTCGAGGACGTCACCTGCTACTCGCAGGTGCGCAACATGCTCGGCTTCACCGGCACGTACCGCGGCGAGCGCATCTCGGTCCAGGGCACCGGCATGGGCCAGCCGTCCATCTCCATCTACGTGCACGAGCTGCTGGCCGAGTACGGCGCCAAGACTCTGGTGCGGGTCGGGTCGTGCGGCGGGCTGCTGGCCGACGTCGCCATCCGCGACCTCGTCATCGGCATCTCCGCGGCCACCGAGTCGTCGATGAACGCGCTGCGCTTCGAGGGCTTCCACTACGCCCCGACGGCAGACTTCTCGCTGGTGCGGGCCTACGTCGAGAAGGCCGAGGCGGCCGGCGCGCGGTACCACGTCGGGCAGATCTTCAGCACCGACTCCTTCTACCACGACCGCCCGGAGCTGCGGGACCGCCTGACGCAGTACGGCGTCCTGGCGGTCGAGATGGAGGCCGCCGCCCTGTACACGCTCGCGGCCAAGTTCGGCGCGCGGGCTGTGGCGGTCTGCACGGTGAGCGACAACCTCGTCACCGGCGAGGAGACGTCGGCCGACGAGCGCGAGCGGACGTTCGCGGAGATGGTCGAGCTGGCGCTGGACGCCGTCTCGGCGTGAGCCCGCGCCGCTGGGCGTGGCCGGCGGCCTCCGCGGCGCCGGCCGCCCTGCTGGCGGTGGTGGTCGTGTGGCCGCAGGCGTTCGGCCTGTCCGGCGTCTACGGCCCGGCCCAGGTGGTGGCGCTGCGCGGCCTGACGGTGGCCGGCGGCGCCGTCGCGGCGGTGGTGGCCGCGGCGCTGGCCCTGGCGATCCGCCGGGCGCGGCGGCCACTGGCGGCCGTCGCCGTGGTGATCGCGGCCGCGACGGTGTTCTCGGCCGGTCTGGTGGTCTCGCGCGGACTGTCGCCCGACGCCGTGCCGGCGGCGCACACCCCCGGTGAGGTGCGGGTGCTGGCGTTCAACACCCTCTACGACGGCGCCGGCCCCCACGTGGTCGCGGACCTGGTGACGGCAACCGGGGCCGACGTCGTCGTCCTGCCGGAGACGTCCGCCGCGACGACCCGGCAGGCCGCCGACCTGGCCGGCGGTGGCTTCCAGATCTTCCATCACCAGGTCAACGCCGGCATCACGTCGGCGACGGGGCTGCTGGTGGCGTCGTCACTGGGGACGTACGGCGAGCCGGAGCCGGACCCGTCGGGCGGACTCGGCTCGTTCACCGTCCGGCCGGTGGCGGCGTCGGACGGCCCGCCGATCACCGCCGTGCACGCCTGGCCGCCGACCGGCGGGGCGATGGCGCGCTGGCGCGACGACACCGTCTGGGCGGTGCGCCGATGCAAGGGCATGGAGGGCGCGATCGTCGCGGGCGACTTCAACGCGACGCTCGACCACCCGGCGCTGCGCTCGCTCGCCCCGTGCGCCGACGCCGCGGCGGTGCGCGACGCGGCCGCCTCCGGCACCTGGCCGGCCGGCTGGCCGTCCTGGGCCGGCGCCCCGATCGACCACGTCCTGGCTGACGCCCGCGCCTGGGACGTCGTGTCGTTCAGCGTGCTCGACGCGGCCGGCGGCAGTGACCACCGGCCGGTACTGGCGGTGCTGCGCCCGGCCGGATAGCAGACTTCTGGTCGCCGCTTCGAACACCTGTGCGATAGGGTGCGGGCATGATGCGCCCCGGAGATCACCCCAGCGCGGCCTGGGCGAGCCTCGTCCCCGGCACCGTGCTCAACGCCGTGCTCGAGACGTTCGAGCCGCCCGCGCTGTCGCGCCGCGACCTCCCCCGCGTCGCGGCCGCCTACCAGCGCCAGGGCGCCCACCTCGACGCCATGCAGGCTCGCGTCATCGCCGAGCTGGCCGGCCGCACCGACCCGCCCGGCGGCCCGGCCACCGCCGTCACCGTTGCCGAGGCGCTGCACCTCGAACTCGACGCCGCCACCGAACTGGTCTCCCTGGCCGTCGACCTCGTCACCGGCCTCTCCGCCACACTCACCGCACTCGACGAAGGCCGCATCACGCTGCCCAAGGCCCGGCTCATCGCCCAGCGCACGCGCCGGCTCGGCCCGGCCACCCGCGCCGCCGTCGAGGCGGTCGCGCTGGCCCGCGCGCCGCAGCTCACCGAGGCGCAGTTGCGGCGCTGGCTCGACGACGCCATGACTCCCGGCAACGGCGAGAACCGCGCCTCGTCGTCCTGACCCGGCACGTTCCGGAGGCGGGGCTTCGACCCGTTCCGCAGGGTGGGGCGGCCCGGCGTGACCGTGGACTGGCGTGATCCTGGCCGGCTCGGCGTGACCGTGGACTGGCGTGATCCTGGCTGGCTCGGCGTGACCGTGGACTGGCGTGATCCTGGCCGGCTCGGCGTGACCGTGGACTGGCGTGATCCTGGCCGGCTCGGCGCGACCGTGGACTGGCGTGATCCTGGCCGGCTCGGCGCGACCGTGGACTGGCGTGATCCTGGCCGGCTCGGCGCGACCGTGGACCGGTGTGATCCTGGCCGGCTCGGCGCGACCGTGGACCGGTGTGATCCTGGCCGGCTCGGCGCGACCGTGGACCGGTGTGGCCGTGGCCGGCGGACCGTGCGCCGGGTTCGTGCCGCTCGCCGTCCCCCTGCTGCCCATTCTCTTAGCCGCGCAACCGCGCCTCAAGCGGACCTGCTGGGGCGCTTCGCGCCGACGAGGACCGCTTGACCCGCGATTCCGCGGTCTAAGAACTGGCAGCTATCAGGGGGACGGGGCGGGTCTGGGCACACCTGAATGTCCCCGCCCGGCGTCGCCCTCCCGTCGGCGACCGTTGGCCTGTTGACCGAGCCTCCGGCGGCCGTCGCCTCGGGCACCGGCGACGTGGACCTGTGAACGGCGATGATCATCAACGATCCGCTACCTCACCAGGCCTTCTCCCCCTCCACCAGGCATGCATGCCTCGCAGAGCGAACAAACGCCTAGGTAAGGCCTCCAGATCGCCGGAAAATCTCGCCCCCTGGACACCCGCACCTGCCACGACGGCCCGGACCGCAGCCGAGTCCTCGCCGATCCGTCACACGCCGTCCAGCGCGCACCGTCGCCCTGGCCCGGCGGGCAGAGATCATCAACGATCCGCTACCTCACCAGGTCTTCTCCCGCTTCACCAGACGTGCATGCCTGGCGACGCGTCAGGGCGCCTGGCATGGACCCCGAAAGCGCGTCAGGCGACCGCGCGCAGCGCCTCGGCCGTGACGGCGGTGAGCGCCAGGGTGGCGACGTCGGCGGGGTCGAACCAGCGGGCGCCGACGGTCGAGCCGCCGACGTCGGCCAGCACGAGCTCGGCCGGCTCGTCGACCACCACGTCGTAGTAGGGCCGCACGCCGTGCCAGTCGATGGCGAAGCCTTCGGGGCCGACCTGCTCGGGCTCACGGTGACTGGCGACACCGAGCAGCCGGCGCAGTCGGCCGACCTGGCCGGTCTCCTCGTGCAGCTCACGCAGCAGCGCCTGGCCGGGCTGCTCACCGAAGTCGGTGCCGCCGCCGGGCAGGTGCCAGCACCCGGCGTCGGGGTAGCCGTCGGCCACCTGCGTGAGCAGGACGCGTCCCCGCGGGTCGCGGACCAGGCCGTACGCGGCGAACCGCTGCACGGTGTGCCGGCCGTCGGGCGCCTGCTGGATGTGGAACCCGGGCAGCTCGGGCATCCGCTCGGGCGGCAGGTCGACCGTCGACAGCGGCAGCTTGAGGACCTGCGCGACGAACGGGCGCAGCTGCAGGGTGGCGGCCTCGTCGAGGCTGACCCAGCGGACCTCGTCGACCATCGGCGACAGCGGTTCCGGCTCGCCGCTGATCACCTCGGCCTCGAACAGGATGCGGTCGGTGTGCAGCGTGACCTCGCGGTGCGGCCGCGCGCGGGTGTCGGCGAGCACGTCGATGGGGGCGACGGCGCGCAGCAGCAGCCCGGACTCCGCGGCCGCCTCACGGACGACGGCGTCGCGCGGGTGCTCGCCGTGCAGCACGCTGCCGCCCGGCAGGGTCCACACACCCGGCGTACCCGACCGCACGGACTCGCGGATCAGCAGCACGCGCTTGGACGCGTCGAGGCAGACGGCGTACGCGGCGATGCGGCGCAGCGGTTTCAGCGCGGGGGTCACGAGACAGGAGTCTCACCCGGCGAGCCATACCGATCAAGGGCTGTCTCCGAGACCGAGACAATGAGTCATTTCTACTGCCAAACGGCTCGCGAACAGGTATGATGCGCACTTCGACGCTCACCGGGCGCCTTTGCGGCCCGGCCGGCCCTTCTCACTCGACGCGCCCCGCCGACGTGCGACGATCGGGCGTTCCGCGGCCTCCGGCGGCCGAGTCGTCACAGAATCTCGCCGATCGTCACACTTCGCCGCGTGACCTGGATGATTACCCCCGAATTGACCACAGTGGTGGCCATAGGTCCTGTGGCCGCGTCTCTCGCGCCGCGGCCGGGGACGCGCCTCTCGCAGCAGCTCGACGGGGACCGAGCAGCGAGAGTGCGATGGTTGCCGGACCGACGCCTTGCAGGGCAGCGCGGTCCGGCGGCCATCGTGGGATTCAGCCCTCCGCCTCCGGCACAGCCGTCACCAGCGCCGTCAGCTCCGCCTCGTCCATCAGGTCGGCCGGCCGGACGGTGACGTCTTGGCGCACGTGGTGGAACGCGGCGCCGACGTGGTCGAGCGGCAGGTCGTAGAGCCGGGAGAAGGCCAGCCGGTACGCGGCCAGCTGCACGGTGCGGGTCGCGGCCTCCTCGTCGGTGGCCGGCGGCCGACCGGTCTTCCAGTCGACGACGTCGATGCCGCCGTCGCCGGTGGTGAAGACCGCGTCGACGCGGCCGCGCAGCAGTACGCCGGCGACCAGCAGCTCGAACGGCGCCTCGACCTCGACCGGTGTGCGCCCGGCCCACTCGCTGCGCAGGAACGCCTCCTGCAGCGAGGCGAGCTCGCGGTCGGGAGCGGCGCCGTCGTCGGCGAAGCCGGGCAGCTCGTCGACGTCGAGCAGCCGCGGCGCGCCCCACCGCGACTCCAGCCAGGCATGGAAGAGCGTGCCCCGGCGGGCCAGCGGCGCCGGCGGCCGCGGCACCGGCCGGCGCAGCGCCCGGGCGAGGCCCTCAGGACTCTCGCGCAGCGCCACCAGCTGAGACACCGACAGGTGCTCGGGCAACGCGACGTCGATGGGCCGCAGGGAGGAGTTGCGTTCGCGCTCGGCCAGCAGCCGCTCGACCTCGGCGTCCCACTCGGTCACCGGCTGTGCGAGGTCGAAGAGCACGCCGTCGACGGCGCCCTGCGTGGCCCGCACCAGCGCGGCGCCGTCCTCGAGCAGGGCGCGCCGCTGGCCGAGAGGGTCGTACGGCCAGCGCAGCTCGCGGACCTCCAGCGCCAGCGGGTTGGTGTCGTCGCCCTCGGGAGCCTGCACCCAGACGCCGATCTCGCCGGCGCCATCGTCGCAGGCCACCTTGATCTCGTGCAGGAACATGGACAGCTCGCGTGGCCGGACGGCGTCGTCCCAGCAGTAGCCGGAACAGACCAGCAGCCCCCGAGCCCGGGTGACCGCGACGTAGGCCAGCCGGCGTTCCTCCAGCCGGGCCGCCGCCGCGGCGTCGCCGTAGAACGCGTCGACAGCATCGCGCACACCGACCTGGTCGGCCACGCCGGCGAGCTCCAGCGGCGGCAGTGATCCGGAGTCGCCGCGCAGCGCGTACGGCAGCTCGCCGGGGTCGCCCAGCCAGGCCCGCTGCCGCTCGCCACCGGACGGGAACACCTTGTCGACCAGGCCGGTAACGAAGACGGCGTCCCACTCGAGGCCCTTCGCGCCGTGCACCGTCAGCACCTGGACGCGGTCGCCGGAGACCTCGACCTCGCCGGGCGCCAGGCCTCGCTCGGCGGTCTCGGCGGCGTCGAGGTAGGCCAGGAACCCGGAGAGGCTGGCAGCGTGGTCGGTGTTCTCGAACTCGGCCGCGACGTCGAGGAAGCGGTCGAGGTTGGCCCGGCCGCCGGGTCCGCGCCGGGCGGCCAGCTCGATGTCGAGGCCGAGGGTGCGCTGGACGTCGTGCACCAGTTCGGTGAGCGACTGACCGGTGCGGGTGCGCAGCTCGCGCAGTTCGGCCGAGAGCGCCCGCAACCGGCGGTCGCCCTCGGCGGAGAACCAGTCGCCGGCCTTCGGCAGCGCATCGAGCGCGTCGACGATGCTCAGCTCGTCGACCTCGTCGAGCGCGATGCCCTCGGCGGCGGCCTCGCGCATGGTCGGCAGGCGCGCGCCGCCGGCGTCGTCGTCGGGCCGGCCCAGCCGGCGTGCCCAGCGGGCCAGCGCGTCGAGGTCGCGCGGCCCGATGCGCCACCGCGACCCGGTGAGCAGCCGCATCAGCGCGTCGCCGCGGGACGGGTCGTTGACCACCCGCAGCGTGGCCACCACGTCACCGACCTCGGCCGTGGCCAGCAGCCCGCCGACGCCGACGACCTCGACCGGGAGGTCGACCGCGCGCAGCGCGGACTCCAGCCGCGGGATCTGGCTGCGGTTGCGGACCAGCACGGCAACCGTGCGGCCTTCGTCGGAGGCGTCCCAGAACGCACGTGCCCGGCGGGCGACGTCGGCGGCTTCGTCGTCGGCCGTGAGGTGCAGCGACGCGACGACGGTGGACGGCGCCAGCCCGGGGAACGCCGTCAGCTCCGGGACGTCGAGGCCCTGCGCCCGCAGCGGCTGCGACAGCCGGTTCGCGACCTGCAGGATCTCGGCGCCGTTGCGGAAGCTGGTGGTCAGGGAGTCGAGCCGGGCCAGCGCGCCGTCGTCGCCAGCCGGCTGGAACTCGCGGCGGAACGACGTCAGCGTGCCCGCGCTGGCGCCGCGCCACCCGTAGATGGACTGGCAGGGATCGCCGACCGCGGTGACCGGGTGGCCGCCGCCGAACAGCGACCGCAGCAGCACCAGCTGGGCGTGGCTGGTGTCCTGGTACTCGTCGAGCAGCACGACGCCGTACGTCGCGCGCTCGGCCTCGCCGACCTCCGGGAATCGGGCCGCCAGCGTGGCGGCCAGCTCGGCCTGGTCGGCGAAGTCGAGCACCTCGTCGGCCTGCTTGCGGGCCCGGAACTCCGCGACGACGGGCAGCAGCGCCACCCGGGCGTCCTGGACGGCCAGGCCCTTCGCGACGTCGGCGTAGAGGAGGTCCTTGGTGCGCTGGCCCTTCGCCTTCGGCAGCGCCTCGATGCGTCCGCGCAGCTCGGCCGCGTAGTCCTGGACCTGTTCGGGCGTGACCAGATGCCCGGCCAGCTCGCTGTGGAGGTCGAGCACCTTCTGCACGACGGTGGAGGGGGCGTAGCCGACGGCCTCCATGTCGCCGTCGTAGGACCCGACGACGCGCTGGGAGTACTGCCAGGCGACCGCCTCGGTGATGAGCCTGGCGCCGGGTTCGCGGCCCAGCCGCAGCGCGTGCTCGGCGACGATGCGCCCGGCATAGGCGTCGTAAGTGAGGACGGTCGGCTCGCCGTCGAGGAGGTCGGGCGGCACCAGCCCACGGGCGGCCAGCTGGGACAGCCGACGGCGGATGCGGGCGGCCAGCTCGCGCGCGGCCTTGCGGGTGAACGTCAGGCCGAGCACGTCCTCGGGCCGGACCAGGCCGGACGCGACCAGCCAGACCACCCGGGCGGCCATGGTCTCGGTCTTGCCGGACCCGGCGCCCGCGACGACGACACCCGGCGCGAGCGGCGCGGCGATGGCCGCCGCCTGCTCCGGGGTGGGGTCGGGCTGACCGAGACGGCGGGCCAGGTCGGCCGGCGAGATGAGCGTCCCGCTGATGGCTTGTGTCACGGCGTCACCTGCTCGCCCTCGGGCCAGACCGGGCAGGACGGCCGGGCCGGGCAGAACCCGCACCATCCGCCCTTCTCGGCGCGGAACGCCGGCTGCCGCATGCCCTCGGCGGTGCGTTCCATCAGCTCGTGCGCCCAGGTCGGCTCGCCTTCGTCGGGCAGCGCACCCTGCAGCTGCTCCTTCGCCTGGCCCTTGGCGTCCTTGCCGAGCTGGACCAGGCTCGCTCCCCCGCTGCGCCGCTCGCCGTCGGTGTGGACGTCGAAGCCGCCGTGCAGGATGGCCAGCTGGTAGGCCGCGAGCTGGGCGTGCTCGGCCACTTCGGCGGTGGTGGGCGCCGAGACGCCGGTCTTGTAGTCGACGACCACCAGCCGGCCGCCGGAGTCGGCGTCGAGGCGGTCGACCCGGCCGACCAGCCGGGCGTCGCCCACGCGGACGTCGAAGTCGAGCTCGGCGCCGACCATGGTGCGCGGGTTGTCGCGCAGCCAGCGGCCCAGGCGCTGCACCATGTCGCGGACCCGGCCGTACTCGCGCGCGGCCACCCAGCCTTCACCGGCGTCGATGCCCGGCCAGGCGTTGTCGAGCTCGGTGAGCAGCTTGTCGTCGGACCAGCTCTCGACCGCGGCCCGCTCGGCGAGGTCGTGCAGCAGCGAGCCGATGCCGGCCCGGCGCAGGTCGGAGTCGGTGGCGCCGCAGGCCTTGAGCAGCCAGCGCAGCTCGCAGCGGTTGAACTCCTCGACCTTCGACGGCGACACGCGCACCGGCCGGTCGGGGTGGCCGAGCGGGTCGGTGACGGAGACCGGGCGCAGGCCGTACCACTCGTCGGGGTCGGCCTGCGGCACGCCGGCGGCGGCCAGCCGGGCCAACTGGTGCGCGGCGCCGTGCCGCCGCTGCTCGGGCTCGGCGGGGTCGCAGACGACGCCGCGCAGCTCGGCGACGACGGCGGGGAGGTCCAGCCCACGCCCCGGCGGCTGCACGAGCCGCTCGACGGCGCCGTCGGCGGGCAGCGGGTCGATGTCGTCGAGGAACCGCGACGGCTGCGACTCCTCGTTGGACACCGCGGTGACGTAGAGGCACTGGCGGGCCCGGGTGACGGCGACGTAGAACAGCCGGCGCTCCTCGGCCAGCCGGGCGCTGGCCCGCGTGACGGCGGAGTCGTCGCGCTGAGCGACGAGGTCGACCAGCGACTCGGTGCCCAGCAGGCTGCCGCGCTCGCGAACGTCGGGCCAGACGCCCTCCTGCACGCCGGCGACCACGACGACGTCCCATTCCAGACCCTTGGCGGCGTGGGCGGTGAGGATGCTCGCGCTGGCGGTGGCCGGGCCGCCGGGGCGGTAGGTGTCGGCGGGCAGTTGCTGGTCGCGCAGGTGCTCGGCGAACCCCTCGGGCCGGGCACCGGGCATGCGGTCGACGAACCTCGCGACCGTGTCGAACAGCGCGACGACGGCGTCGAGGTCAGCGTCGGCGGCCGGCGCGGCCCGTCCCCGGGAGAGGGCGGCGCGGGTCCAGCGGGCCTCCAGCCCGGACCTCGTCCACACCGCCCAGAGCACCTCTTCGGCGGTGGCGCCGTCGGCCTCGGCCGCCTCTCGCGCGGCGGTGATCAGCCCCGCGACGCGGGTGGCCGGCGCGACCGCGTGGTCGTCGAGGAACCTCAGCTCGTCGGGGCTGGTCAGCGCCTCGACCAGCAGCTCGCCGGAGGCGCGGCCGCCGCCCGCGGTCAGCTCGTGCGCACGCAGTTCCTGGCGCAGCCGCCGCACCGCCAGCGCGTCGGCGCCGCCCAGCGGGCCGGTGATGAGGTCGAGCGCGGTCTCGACGTCGAGCTCGCGCAGCCCGGTGGCGAGTTCGAGCACCGTCAGCAGCGCCCGGACCGGCGGCTGGTCGACCAGCGGGACGTCCTCGATGCGCACGGTGACCGGCACCCCGGCGCCGGCCAGCGCGCGCCGCAGCACCGGGATGGCGGACGCGCTGCGCACCAGCACCGCCATGCGGTCCCACGGCACGTCGTCGAGCAGGTGCGCCGACCGCAGCCGCCCGGCGACGAACGCGGCCTCCTGGCTGGCGCTGGCGAGCAGGTGGACGGACGCGCGATCGGCGCCGTGGTCGTACGCCGAGCCGGCGGCGCGCAGTTCGCGGTGCCGGCTCAGCCCGCCCAGCCGCAACGCGACCCGTCGCGACGCAGCCAGCAGCCGCGGCCCGCAGCGGCGTGATGCCGTGAGCGCCAGGACCGTGCCGGGCGAGCCGTCGGCGGCCGGGAAGCGGTCGTCGAAGCGACGGATCGCCTCGGGCTCGGCGCCGCGGAAGCCGTAGATGGACTGGTCGGGGTCGCCGACGACCAGCAGCTCGCTGCCGCCGCCGGCCAGCAGCCGCAGCAGATCCTCCTGCGCCGGGTCGCTGTCCTGGTACTCGTCGACGACGACGAAGGCGCGCGCCTGGCGCTCGCGGGCCAGCAGCGCCGGATCGTCGCGCAGCAGCCCGGTGGCGGCCCGCACCAGCTCGGCCTGGTCGAAGGTGGGTGGGTAGCGGAACGCCGTGACGCCGGCGTACTGCTGGGCGAAACGGGCCGCGGCCAGCCAGTCGTCGCGGCGGTGCATGCGGGCCAGACCGGCCAGCTCGTCGGGCCCGATGCCGCGCTCGACCGCGCGCATGAGGAAGTCGCGCAGTTCGGCGGCGAACCCGCGGGTCAGCAGGGCCGGCCGCAGGTGGTCGGGCCAGTAGCCGGCCCCCAGCTGCTCGACGTCGCCGCGCAGCAACTCGCGGATGAGGACGTCCTGCTCGGCCCCGCCCAGCAGCCGCGGCGACGGCTCGCCCTGGGCGACCGCCTCGCGCCGCAACAAGCCGAACGCGTAGGAATGAAAGGTGCGTGCCAGCGGCTCGCGGATGGTGCGACCCAGCCGGCGGGCGATGCGTTCGCGCAGCTCACCGGCGGCCCGCCGGCTGAACGTCAGCACCAGCACCCGGCCGGGGTCGAGGCCGTCCTGCTCGACCCGGTGCGCGACCGCCTCGACCAACGTGGTGGTCTTGCCGGTGCCCGGACCGGCGAGCAGCAATAACGGTCCGCCCCGGTGCTCGACGGCCGCTCGCTGGGCATCGTCGAGAAGGACCGGCGGCGGCGCGGACCGGACGGTGCGCACCAGACGCACGGCTGCGGGACGCCTCACCGAGTGCCGCTCCTTTCCTCTGCTCCCGACGACTGGTCCCATCCCACCACGCGGGTCCGACAGGGTCGTTCTCCCGCGCCGGGTCGCTCCGGTTGGCTGGAGTGCGCCGGGTCGCTCCGGTTGGCTGGAGTGCGCCGGGTCCCCGCGGCACGCCGGGTCCCCGCGGCACGCCGGGGTCCGCCGAGTTCGCCGAGTCGGCTGGAGTGCGCCGGGTCGCTCCGGTTGGCTGGGGTGCGCCGGGTCCCCGCGGCACGCCGGGGTCCGCCGAGTTCGCCGAGTCGGCTGGAGTGCGCCGGGTCGCCGGGTCGCCGGGTCGCCGGGGCCGCCGGGTCGCCGGGTCGCCGGGGCCGCCGGGTCGCCGGGTCTCCGGTGCCGCCGGGACGCCGGGGCCGCCGAGTGGCCGGGCTCGCCGAGTTGGCTGGAGCGGGGCTGGGGTGCACCGGGTCGCGGGTTGGCCCGGATGCGCTGAGTTGGCTGGGGCTCCCCGTCCCCCTGCCGCCCATTCTCTTGCCGCGACCGTGCGCCTCAAGCGGACTGACGGGCGCTTCGCGCCGACGACGACCGCTTGACCCGCACGCCCGCGGCCAAGAACGGGCAGTTATCAGGGGGACGGGGAGGATCTGGGCACGCTTCACTCCCCGCCACACCCACCTCGCTCCCGTTGTGCCCCGTGTGCCGGAGGGTGGGCGACGATGATCATCAACGATCCGCTACCTCACCAGGCGTCATCCCGCTCTGCGAGGCATGCACGCCTCGCAGAGCGAACACACGCCTGGGCATGGCCCCCAGATCGCCGGAAAATCTCACCCCGTGGACACCCACACCACCCCACTGAACCCACTAACCTCACAGACCCTGCCAGCCTCACAGGCCCCACCAACCCCGCCCGGCCGGCAACCCCACCGATCCCACCAACCCGGCAGACGCCCCATCAACGACTCACGAACGCACCGCCGACGCCCCACCGGCACGCCCGACGCCCCGACCAACACACCCAAAGCGTCCACCCCGACGCCCCACCCGTCGCCAGACTCCCCCGTCCCCCCGGACAGCTGCCAGCACTCGGGCCGCGGGTACGCGGGTCACGTCCAAGGCCCCCCACCACCACACACAGCACCCAGCAGAGGCCGCGGACTTGAGGCACGCACCCGCGGCCCAAACAATGAACAGCAGGGGGACGGGGTCACCCCGCCAACGGAACCAACCCCGGCGAACCCGCGAACCCCGGCCAACCGGCGAACCCCGGCCAACCGGCGAACCGGCGAACCCGGCAGGCTCACTCCGGATACCAAGCCGCCCGCCGCAGATCGACCCGCTCACCGTCGCGCGTCAGCGGGGTGCCCTCGGCGGCGAACTCGGTCAGCGCCCGCACCTCGTGCCCGCGCGGCGGCCGGCCGGCGGCCGTCACCACCCGCCACCACGGCACCGTCCCGCCGATCGTCGACATCACCGTCCCGACCTGCCGAGGTCCGCCGCGCCCGAGCGACGACCCGACCACGTCGGCGATCGCGCCGTAGGACATGGCCCGGCCCGGGGGGATCCGCTCGACCACGTTCAGCACCGCCTCGGCGTACTCGTCGTCCATCGGCCCATGGTGCCTGACCATCACGAGCGGCCCGGCGTGCGACGATGCTCCTTCGATGACAGAACCCCAGGATGCAGCCAACACGTCGGCCGACGAGATCGTGGTCGACGAGCCGCCGCTGCCTCCGCGCACGCGGCGACCGGCCGACATGTTGTCGCTGCTCATCGTGAGCGGCGTGCTGACGGGCCTGGTCGCGATGTCCATCATCGCCGAACGGACCATGACGGCGATCACGGAGGATCTCGCCGATCTCAACACCCGGGTGCCGGGCAGCATCGTCGGCATCGTCGACTTCGCCGCGAACCTGGCCGGCGTCGTCATCCCGATCGTGCTGGTCGCGGTGCTGATGATCCGCGGCCGGGTACGGACCACCGTCGAGCTGCTGATCGCCGGTGTCGCCGCGTCCGTCGCCGCGGCGCTGGTGTCGGAGTGGCTGACCGGGCCGGCGCCGCAGCGGCTGCACGACAGCCTGGTCCCCTTCGTCGACGGCGTCGAGGGCACGCCGGTGCCCGCCTACTCGGCGCTGCTGGTCGCCGTCGTCACCGTCGTGTCGCAGCTGGACGTCAAGCGGCTGCGGCAGGTCGCGCTGTTCGCCATCGCGGGCACGTACGCCGTCGAGCTGCTGCAGGGCGACGCGACCGTCGGCGGCCTGCTGATCGCCACCAGCATCGGCATCGCGGCCGGGCTGCTGGTGCGCATCGTCGGCGGGCAGCCGTCGCTGGCACCGAGCGGGCAGAAGATCGCCGCGACGCTCGAGGCGGCCGGCTACCAGTTGAAGGCGCTGCGCGCGGACCCGTCCGGCGAGTACCGCCGGCTCACCGCCGAGACTCCCGACGCGCGGTACAGCGTGCTGGTGCTGGACCGCAACCACGAGGGCGCCGGCACCATCGCCCGGGCGGTCGACCGGCTGCGCACCCGCGAGGAGGTGCTGCCGCGCCAGACGGTGACGCTGCGCGACGCGATCGACCGCATCGCGCTGCAGTCGTTCGCGGTCGCCCGCGCCGGCGCGCGCACCCCGGGGCTGCGCACCATCCTGCGCATCGACGGCGACTCCGCCGCGCTCGTGTACGACTACGTCCACGGCACCGCGCTCAGCGACCTCACCGCCGACCAGGTCACCGACGACATGCTGGTCGATCTCTGGCAGCAGCTCGGCGACCTGCGCCGCGGCCACGTCGCGCACCGCCGGCTGTCCGGCCGCACCATCCTGGCCGACGACGACGGCCGCATCTGGCTGCTCAGCCCGTCCGGCGGCGAGCTGGCCGCCACCGACGTCGCGATGCGCACCGACCTCGCCCAGGCGCTCACCGCCACCAGCATCGTGGCCGGCGCGGACCGCGTCGTCGACACCGCGCTGGAGGTGCTCGGCCCCGACGTCGTGCGCTCGGCCATCCCGCTGCTGCAGCCGATCGCGCTGACGCCGGGCACTCGGCAACAGGTCAAGGGCCACCGCGAGGTGCTCATCCGGCTGCGCGACCGGCTGGTCGACCGCCTCGGCGCGCCGGCCGAGCCGCTGCGGCTGCAGCGGATCCGGCCGCTGTCGCTGCTCACCGGCGTCGGCACGGTCGTGGCGGTGTACCTCGTCGGCACCCAGCTGTCCGATGTGTCGTTCACCGAGTTGTGGGACCGCACCGACTGGCGGTGGCTCATCCTGGCGGTCGGCCTGATGTTCGCCAACTACCTCACCATGGCGCTGGGCCTGCTCGGCTTCGTGCCGGAACGGGTGCCGTTCTGGCGGGTCGTGGGCGCGCAGGTGGCGATCGGGTTCCTGCGGCTGATGGCGCCCACGACGGTGGGCAACGTCGCGATGAACATCCGGCTGCTGACGAAGTCCGGCGTCGCGGCGCCGCTGGCGGCGGCCAGCGTCGCGGCCAACCAGGTCGCGCAGGTCGCCGTCACGTTCCCGCTGCTCGCCGTGCTGGCGGTGGTCTCCGGATACAACACGCTGCCGGGGCTGCCGTCGTCGAGCACCCTGATCGTGGTGCTCGGGCTGCTGCTGGCGGCCTCGGTCGTCGCGATCACCCCGCCGGTGCGGTCGCGGCTGCGCACGCTGTGGAGCGACTTCGCCGAGCGCGGTCTGCCCCGGCTGCTGGACGTGCTGAGCGACCCGCGCAAGCTGGCCATGGCGGTGGGCGGCATCCTGGGCCAGTCCGCCAGCCTGATCCTCTGCTTCTACGCCTGTCTGCTGGCCGTCGGCGAGACCGTCAACCTGGCCGGGCTCGCCGTCGTCCAGCTGGTCGGCAACACGCTGGGCACCGCCGTGCCGACCCCCGGCGGCCTGGGCGCGGTCGAGGCGGCGCTGACCGCCGGGGTCAGCACCCTGGGCGTCACGACCTCGGCGGCGGTCACCGCCGTGCTCGTCTTCCGCATCGTGTCGTTCTGGTTGCCGATCCTGCCCGGCTGGGTGTTGTGGACGCAGATGCGGCGGCGCGGCCTGCTCTGAGTTGCGGGTCGTCACCATGACCGAACCGCGCGCATGCGACGATCGGTCTGCGATGACGGAGACGACCGAGGTGACACGCACCCGGCGAGTCCCGGCCGGGAAGATCGTGGTCGAGGAGCCGCCGCTACCCCGTCGTACCCGCCGCCCGATCGACGGTCTGCGGCTTGTCTTCGTCCTCGTCCTCATGACGGCGCTGGCGGCGCTGGCCGTCGTGGCCGAACGGACGCTCACCAGCCTGACCGCCGACCTCGCCGCCCTCAACCGCGTCGTCCCGAGCGGCCCGGTCGACTTCATCGCGCTGGCGTCCGAGCTGGCCAGCCTGCTGTTGCCGCCCGTGCTGGTGTTCCTGCTGATGGTCCGCGGCCGCATGCGGACGACGGTCGAGCTGCTGGCCGCCGGCGCGGTGGCCTCGGTCGCCGCGGCGCTGCTGTCGAACTGGCTGGCCGGAGCGGCCCCGGAGCGCCTGCACGACACCTTCGTGCCGGTCGTGAACGGGTTCGACGGCACGGCAGTGCCCGCCATGCCGACGCTGCTGGTGGCGATGATGACCGTCATCTCGCGGCTGCAGCTGCCCCGCATCCGGCAGGTCGCGACGTTCGCCATCGCCGGCAGTTTCGCCGTCTGGCTGTTCCAGGGCGAGGTCACCGTCGGCGGGCTGCTGGTCTCGCTGGCCCTCGGCCGGGCGATGGGCCTGCTCGTGCGGCTGATCAGCGGTCAGCCGTCGCTGGCGCCGAACGGGCACAAGGTGGCCGCCGTGCTCCGCGACAACGGCTACGACGTCACCTCGCTGCGTGCCGACCCGGTCGACAAGTACCGCCGTTACATCGCCGAGAGCTCACAGGGCGCGCTCGGCGTCCTCGTGCTGGACCGCGACGACGACGGCGCCGGCATCGTCGTCCGCGCCGCCGACCAGATCCGCACCCGCGAGGAGGTGCTGCCGCGGCAGATGGTGACGATGCGCAACGCCGTGAACCAGATCACGCTGCAGGCCCTCGCCGTCTCGCGGGCCGGCGCACGCACGCCCAAGCTGCGCAACGTCCTTCGCATCGGGTCCGACGCCGCCGCCATCGTCTACGACCACGTGCCCGGCACGATCCTCGCCAACATGCCGGCCGACCAGGTCACCGACGCGATGCTCGAGGACCTGTGGCGGCAGCTGGGCCGGCTGCGCCGCAACGAGGTGGCGCACCGGCGCATCTCCGGGCGCACCATCCTCATCTCCGAGGCCGGCAAGATCTGGCTGCTCGACCCGTCCGGCGGCGAGGTGGCGGCGCCGGAGCTGGCCATCCGAGCCGACCTCGCCCAGGCGCTGGTCGGCTGCGCGCTCGTCGTCGGCGTCGACCGCACCATCGACACCGCCATCCGGGTGCTCGGCCGCGACGTCGTCAGCGCGGCGATCCCGCTGCTGCAGCCGGTGGCGCTGGCCCGCTCGACCCGGCTCGACCTCAAGGGCCGCCGCGACGTGCTGACGAAGCTGCGCGACGGACTGGTCAGCAGCACCGGGCAGGAACCCGACGAGCCGGTGCGCCTGCAGCGGCTGCGGCCGTTGTCGCTGCTCACCGGCGTGGGCGTGGTGTTCGCCGTCTACCTCGTCGGCACCCAGCTGTCCGACGTGTCGCTCACCCAGTTGTGGTCGCAGACCGACTGGCGCTGGCTGTTCCTCGCGATCGTGCTGATCTTCACCAGCTACATCGGGGCGACGTTCGCGCTGCTCGGGTTCGTGCCGGAGAAGGTGCCGTTCTGGCGGGTGGTCGGCGCGCAGGTGTCACTGGGCTTCCTGCGGCTGTTCGCGCCGGCCACGGTCGGCGTCGTCGCGATCAACATCCGGGTCCTGACGAAGGCCGGCGTCGCGGCCCCGCTGGCCGCGGCGAGCGTCGCCGCCAACCAGGTCGCCAACGTCTCCATCACCTTCCCGGTCATCGGCATCCTCGGCGTCGTGTCGGGGTCGTCGGCCGCGCCGGACATCGACCCGTCGCTGAACACGCTGATCATCGTGCTGATCGTGCTGGCGGCCGCGGCCGTGCTGGCGCTGATCCCGCCGGTGCGGTTGCGGCTGCGGGCGCTGTGGAGCGACTTCGCCCAGCGCGGTCTGCCGCGGCTGCTCGACGTGCTCAGCAATCCGCGCAAGCTGCTGATGGCGCTGGCCGGCATCGTGCTGCAGTCGGCCAGCCTGATCTTCTGCTTCTACGTGTGCCTGAAGGCGGTCGGCGGCGCCGCGAACCTCGCCGCCATGGCCGTCGTCCAGCTCGTCGGCAACACGCTCGGCATGGCCGTCCCGACCCCTGGTGGCCTCGGTGCCGTCGAGGCCGCGCTGACGGCCGGCGTCAGCACCCTGGGCGTCGGCGCGACGACGGCCGTGACGGCGGTGCTGGTGTTCCGGCTGGTCTCGTTCTGGCTGCCGATCCTGCCCGGCTGGGTGCTCTGGACCCAGATGCAGCGCCGCGACCTGCTCTGACGGCTCAGCGCTCGGTCGCCCGGACGACCGCCTCGTAGCGGGCGACCGGGTCGAGGTCGAAGAACCGGGCGGCGACTGGGTCCGCCGCCGTCGCGGCAAGCCGGGCGGTGACGTCCTCCACCGACTCGCCGGACAGCGCACCGCGCGCCGGGGTGTCGGGGCCGGTCGCCTCGGGGACGCCTTCGTCGTCCACGGTGAAGAGGGCGTCGGCGGCCAAGGGGTGCCACGCGGGCCCCGTTCCATCAGCCGCCGGTGCCAGCATCAGGACGGCGAGGTAGCGCTCCCCCACCTCGACCCGCATGCCGTAGACCACCGGCTCGCGCTCGCCGTCGTCGGGGTCAGAACCGCAACCGGCCGCCACGACGAGTGTCGTGGCGGCCAGCAGGCGTCGCATGGAGCCAGGGTGTCACCCCGGCCGGACGGAACCGAGGATCAGTACGAGGGCTGGGACGGGTCGATCTGGTTGACCCACGCGGCGACCCCGCCACCGACGTGGACGGCGTCGGCCAGGCCGGCGCCCTTGACGACGGCGAGTGCCTCGGCCGAGCGCATGCCCGACTTGCAGTGCAGCACGACCTGCTTGTCCTGCGGCAGCTTGCCCAGCGCCTCGCCGGTGAGGAACTCGCCCTTCGGGATGAGCACCGCGCCGGGGATGCGGTTGATCTCGTACTCGTTCGGCTCGCGCACGTCGACGAGGAGGAAGTCGCGCTCGCCGCGGCCGCGCTCGTCGAGCCAGCTCTTCAGCTTGACCACCGAGATGGTGGCGTCGGCGGCGGCCTCGGCCGCCTCGTCGCTGAGCGTGCCGCAGAACGCCTCGTAGTCGATCAGCTCGGTGATCGGCTCGGCGGTCGGGTCCTTGCGGATCTTGAGCGTCGTGTAGTTCATCTCGAGCGCGTCGTAGATCATCAGCCGGCCCAGCAGAGGGTCGCCGATGCCGGTGATCAGCTTGATCGCCTCGGTGACCATGATCGAACCGATGGACGCGCACAGCACGCCCAGCACGCCACCCTCGGCGCACGACGGCACCATGCCGGGCGGCGGGGGCTCGGGGTAGAGGTCGCGGTAGTTCGGCCCCTGCTCGGCCCAGAACACGCTGACCTGACCCTCGAACCGGTAGATCGAGCCCCACACGTACGGCTTGCCGAGCAGCACGGCGGCGTCGTTCACCAGGTAGCGAGTGGCGAAGTTGTCGGTGCCGTCGAGGATGAGGTCGTAGCCGGCGAAGATCTCGAGCACGTTGTCGTTGTCGAGGCGCGTCTCGTGCAGCACGACGTCGACGTACGGGTTGACCTCCTTGACGGAGTCGCGCGCCGACTGCGCCTTCGAGCGGCCGACGTCGGACTGGCCGTGGATGATCTGGCGCTGCAGGTTGGACTCGTCGACCTCGTCGAACTCGACGATGCCCAGCGTGCCCACTCCGGCGGCGGCGAGGTACAGCAGCGCCGGCGAACCGAGTCCGCCCGCGCCGACCACCAGCACCTTCGCGTTCTTCAGCCGCTTCTGGCCGTCCATACCGACGTCAGGGATGATGAGGTGCCGGGAGTAGCGGCGCACCTCGTCCACAGTGAGCTCCGGGGCGGGCTCCACCAGAGGAGGCAGGGACACGATCGGCTCCGTCAGTTCGAGGCGTGTGTTCTTTCCTCTGCCAACGGTGCCACGGCCTGCCGCATTCCCCGGTCGAGTGTTCGCCTGGTGGACGCCGGTGTCCGGATCCTGGACGTGTCGCTGATGAACTCGCGGATGATCTCGGCGACGGCGCGCGGGTGCTCCATCATCGCGACGTGTCCGGTGTTCGGCATGTACACGAGCCGGGCGTAGCGCAGCGCCCGCCGCCACCGCGTACGGCCCCATGCGCCGACCAGCGCGTCGCGGGCGCCCATGACGACCAGCGTGGGCCGCAGGATGTGGCTCGCCGCGCGCCAGGCCGAGCGCCGCCCCGCCTGCGTGTAGTGGCGCACGATCGAGCGCAGCGCCGCCAGCAGGACGGCGTCGGCGTAGGGCTTCTCGATCCAGCGGTCGCGCTGCTCCGCGGCGAACGTCAACTCCGCCACCGGGATCACCGCCGCGTTGGCGAACAGCATGGCGGTCAGGCGCTCGGCCTGCTTCTCCGCCGGGATCATGGTCGCCGTGCGCAGGATCCGCTCGCCCAGCCACGGCACGGCCATGACGGCGGTCGCCTGCGCCGCCCACGGCAGCCGGTACTGCGGCATGGCCGGGGACACCAGGCTCAGCGTCAGCACGAGGTCGGGCCGCCGCGACGCCACGTAGACGCAGATCATCCCACCGAGGGAGTTGGCGACCAGGTGCACCGGCCGGTCGAACGTCTCGAGGAACGCGATGACGTCGGCGACGTACTCGGCGACGGTGTGGTGGTCGCCGCGTGGGGACTCACCGAACCCGGGGAGGTCGATGGCCCACTGCTCGGCGTCGTCGCGCAGCTCGCGCATGAGCGCCGTCCAGTTCGTGGCCGAGCCGCCCAGGCCGTGCACGTACACCAGCGGCGTGCGGTCGTCGTCGCCGGCTCCGGGCGGCGTCGTGTGGCGGACGTTGACGCGCCGCCCGGTCGAGAGCGTCCGCAGCTCCCCCGGCCAGGCCTCGATCCGTTCCACACTGAGATGTTGGCACACCCCGGACTGTGGGAACGGTGAGCGGGTACCGTCGATGAGAGGTACGGGGTCCAGGAGGTGCACTGTGACCGAGCGTTGGAACGGCGACGATCCCGAGGTCGCCGAGGGCGATCTGAGCGAACAGCACCGCGACCTGCTGGACGATCCGAACGGCCCGGACGACACCGCGGCCGCCGTCCCCGACGATGTCGACCCCGCCGATGCGCAGGAACAACGCCAGCCGGTCGGCTTCGACGACGACGACTACCGCTGAGTGTCCGGCGCCGGGAACGATACGATCCCGACATATATCCAATCCGAGGAGTGCCGTGACGACCGTGCCCGCCATCCCGGCCCGCGGCATCCGCATGCCCCGGGACCAGCGCCGCACCCAGCTGCTCGGCGCCGCCCGTGAGGTGTTCGTCGCACAGGGCTACCACGCGGCGGCCATGGACGACATCGCCGACCGCGCCGGGGTCAGCAAGCCGGTCCTCTACCAGCACTTCCCCGGCAAGATGGAGCTGTACATCGCGTTGCTCGACGCCAGCAAGAACGAGCTGCTGGCGATCCTGCACCGCGCCATGGCCTCCACCGACGACAACAAGCAGCGGGTCATCGCCACCGTCAACGCCTACTTCGAGTTCGTCGACAACGACTCCGGCGGCTACCGGCTGCTGTTCGAGTCCGATCTGCCGAACGAGCCGGCCGTCCGCGAACGGCTGGACCGCCTGACCGAGCTGTGCGCTCAGGAGGTCAGCCAGATCATCGCCGACGACACCGGCCTGCCGCCGGAGGAGTCGAACCTGCTCGCGGTCGGTCTGGTCGGCATCGCGCAGGTCACCGCCCGGTACTGGCTGTCGTCCGGCGGCAGCATCCCGCGCCAGGCCGCCGCCGAGCTCGTCGCCACGCTCGGCTGGCGCGGCATCCGCGGTTTCCCCAAGCGCGACGGCTGATCGGCGGCGGCCCGATTACGCTCGCGGCGCACAGGGCGTCGGCGGCGGAATCGGCTCGACTAGCCTGAGGTTTCACCACACCGACAAGCAGGTCCTGGTCGAGGGGAGAAAGAGGGTGGCCGTGGAGGTCAAGATCGGCGTGCACAACGCCACGCGGGAGCTGGTACTCGAGAGCGGCCAGTCGCCGAAGGAGCTCGAGAACACGGTCCGTTCGGCGCTCAGCGACCCCAACGGACTGCTCGACCTCACCGACGAGCGCGGCCGGCGGCTGCTGGTGCGCACCGAGCACCTGACGTACGTCGAGATCGGCGAGCCGGTCGAGCGACGGGTCGGCTTCGGCACCGTCTGAGCGTCGCCCCGGAGGCCTGCGGACCACCCGCAGTCCTCCGGGACTTCGTGGCGGTCGGCACGTATCAGCGGCACCGACCTCGTCGTCGACGGCGCCCTGACCGGCGGCATCCAGGTCAGCAGCGGCGCTCGCTCCGCACAGCGCCGCATGCGCCTCGCAGAGCCGGTTCGTGGCGAACTGGCGTGTTTCACGCGCCGGGATGAATCGGGCGCTCCGGCCGCTCCGGCCCGCGTGGTCGTTTCCGGGGTGGCATCGGCGCTTGTGGACGGCGATGATCATCAATGATCGCGTACCTCACCAGGCGTTCTCGCGCTTGACCAGGCATTCATGCCCAGCGGAGCGGGAGAACGCCTCGTGATGTGGGCCGTGAACCTCGACGGCGAGCGCGGCGTACGAGCTCCATGCGGCACCTTCTTCGTTCCCAAGCAGGGCCACGAGGCGCCGCCGCGTTGCGCGACCTGCGAAGAACGCCTTGCGGAGCCGCCCGGTCAGGCGGACAGGCCGAGCTTGGTCATCCGGTCGGTGTGCTTCTTCGTGATGCGCGCGAACAGCTGGCCGAGCTCGGCGAGGTCCATTCCCGGGCGGTCGACGCCGCCCACCAGCAACGCCGCCAGCGCGTCGCGGTCGACGGCGACCCGCTGGGCCTGGGCGAGCGCCTCGCCGACCAGGCGCCGGGCCCACAGCGCGAGCCGTCCGGCCAGCCGGGAGTCGGCGTCGACGGCGTCGCGCACCCGGCCGACGGCGAAGTCCGCGTGGCCCGCGTCGGCCAGCACGTCGATGACCAGCTGCCGTGTCGCGGGGTCGACGGTCTCAGCGACCTCGCGGTAGAAGTCGGCCGCGATGCCGTCGCCCACGTAGGCCTTGACCAGGCCTTCCAGCCAGTCTGCCGGCGCGGTGTTGGCGTGGAACTGCTCCAGCGGCACCCGGAACGGCGCCATCGCCTCGTCGACCGGCGCGCCCAGCTCGTCGAGGCGGTCGCGGATGCGTTCGAAGTGATGGAACTCGGTGACCGCCATGCCGGCCAGTGCGGCCTTGTCGGCCAGGGTCGGTGCCAGGCCCGCGTCGGCGGCCATGCGCTCGAAACCGGTCAGCTCGCCCAGCCCCAGAAGGCCGAGCAGATCCACGACTCCGGCGCGGTAGGCGGGGTCGTCGAAGGCGTCGCTGGCGCTCACGCTGGCAACGATAACGGCGTGGCGCGGATGACGGTGAACAGCACTCCATTCCACTTGCCGTTACACTGGGCGATGGTATAGATGGCGTCCGGGCGAAACGGGCGCCCCCTGGGGACGAACCGGACGTCCGTACGCGTACCACGCGGCCTCTGGGCCCGCCGGCGATGACCGCCGGCGCGCGGCCCGGTGGCGCGTCGCGTACACGCCGTCTCGCGGCCTCGGGGTCCCAGCGACGAATGAGGCGAGACGCCCTGACAACCTTCACCGACTTGGGTGTGTTCCCACCCATCGCCGAGGCGCTCGAGCGCGTCGGCATCACCGAGGCGTTTCCCATCCAGGAGATGGCCATCCCGGTGGCCCTGACCGGCAGCGACCTCATCGGTCAGGCCCGGACGGGCACCGGCAAGACGTTCGCGTTCGGCATTCCGCTGCTGCAGCGCATCGTCGCACCCGGCGACCGCGACTACGGCCTGGCCACCGAGCCGGGCAAGCCGCAGGCGCTGGTCGTCACACCCACCCGTGAGCTGGCCGTCCAGGTGAACGGCGACCTCGCCACCGCCTCGACGGTGCGCAAGGTCCGCGTCACCACCCTCTACGGCGGCCGCGCCTACGAGCCGCAGGTCAACGCCCTCACCAAGGGCGTCGACGTCGTCGTCGGCACCCCGGGACGGCTGCTCGACCTCGCCGCCCAGGGCCACCTCGACCTCGGCCACGTCAAGGTCCTCGTGCTCGACGAGGCCGACGAGATGCTCGACCTCGGCTTCCTGCCCGATGTCGAGAAGCTCATCGCGCTGACGCCTGAGCTGCGGCAGACCATGCTGTTCTCGGCCACCATGCCGGCAGCCGTCATCGGGCTGGCCCGCCGGTACCTGCGGCACCCGGTGAACATCCGGGCCGAGTCTCCCGACGAGACCCAGACCGTGCCCACGACGGCGCAGTTCGTCTACCGGGCGCACCAGCTCGACAAGGACGAGATGGTGGCGCGGCTGCTGCAGGCCGAGGGCCGGGGCCTCGCCATGATCTTCAGCCAGACGAAGCGAGCGGCCCAGCGGCTCGCCGACGAGCTGCGCGACCGTGGTTTCGCCGTCGCCGCCGTGCACGGCGACCTCGGCCAGGGCGCCCGCGAGCAGGCGCTGCGGGCGTTCCGCAGCGGCAAGGTCGACGTCCTCGTGGCCACTGACGTCGCTGCCCGCGGCATCGACGTCGAGGGCGTCACGCACGTCGTCAACCTCACCTGCCCCGAGGACGAGAAGACGTACCTGCACCGCATCGGCCGCACCGGCCGGGCCGGCGCGTCGGGCGTGGCCGTCACGTTCGTCGACTGGGACGACCTCACCCGCTGGAAGCTGATCAACGACGCGCTCGACCTCCCCTACCCGGAGCCGGTCGAGACGTACTCCAGCAGCGAGCACTTCTTCCACGACCTCGGCATCCCCCCGGGCACCAAGGGCACGCTGCCCCGGTCCGAGCGCACCCGCGCCGGTCTGGAGGCCGAGAAGCTCGAGGACCTCGGCGAGACCGGCAAGACCCGCAGCCGTCCCGCGCGCCGCGGCGGGCGACGCCGCACCCGTGGCGGCGAGCCCGCGGCGGTCGGCGCCCAGGGCCGCGCCGAGCACCGTTCCGACGAGGAGGCGCGGCCACGCCGGCAGCGCTCGCGCCGCCGCACCCGCGGCGGCAAGTCCGTCGACGACGGCGGCAGCACCGGCCACGCGCCCGAGGCGGACCCCACCGCCACGTCCTGACCCACGCGAACAGCGGAGACGGCGAAGGGCTCCGGCGACCCCACGGGGGAGGGGGTCGTCGGAGCCCTTCGGTCTGGTACGCCTTCCGATGACCGCCGGCGCAGGGGTGGTGTGACCTCGGGGTGGAGGGTGCCGCCGGTCATCGGAAGGCCGCACGACCGGCGTTGCAGGCGCCCCCTGCTCTCCGGCCGAGCACGGGAGTCAGACGTGGTACCAGCCCGCCGTCGTCCCGAACCTGTCGCACCCGGTTCACCGGGTGACAAGCTGTGCTCAACGCTACGAAGAGGCACACGTCGGCGGCATCCGTAGTGATTACGTAAATTCTTCCGCGCCGATCACCGCGATCATGCTCATCTGCCTCTACCGTTGGCGTGCATGCACGCCACTCACGCGCTGAGTCACTGGCCCCTCGTCGGCCGGTATGACGAGTACGCGGCCGCGCTGCAGGTCCTGACCGGCGAATACTCCGCGACAGGGTATGGCGCACTGCTGGTCGGCGAGTCGGGCGTGGGCAAGTCGACGCTGGCGAGCAGGCTCGAGGAGGCCATCGGCGACAGCGCCTATGTGGTGACCGTCACATCTCCGAGCCGGGCGCAGCCGGTCATGCTCGGTGCACTGGCCCCGCTGCTGACCGATGTCGCCGCACATGCCGACGCCAGCCCGATCTCGGTGTTCCAGGCGGCCGCGGCGCGGCTGGCGCGCGACTCAGGCGGGCGGCCGGTGGTGCTGCGGGTCGAGGACGGCCATCTGCTGGACGGCGCCAGCGCGGGCGTGCTGCGCATGCTGGCGATGTCCAAGCGGGCCCGGCTGCTGGTGACCAGCCGGCCGAACCCGGGCATCCCGGACGACCTCGTGGCGCTGTGGAAGGACGGCTGGCTGCGCTGGATCGACGTCGCGCCGCTGGACCGGGCCGAGACGACGCTGCTGCTGCGCGAGGCGCTCGGTGGCGTGATCGGCCGCGACACCGATCGCCGCATGTGGGAGGCGAGCCTCGGCAACCCGCTCTACCTGCGCGAGCTCGTCCGGTCCGCGCTGAGCCGCGACGAGCTGCTGAACAGCCACGGCGTGTGGACGTGGACCGGGCCGGTCGTGCCGGGCCGGCTGATCGAACTGGTCACCGCGGAACTGCGGCGCCGCCCGGACGGCGAGCGCGAGGTGCTGGAGATCGTGTCGCTGGCCGAGTCGCTCCCGCTGCCGCTGCTGTTCGAACTGGCCGACACCGACGCGGTCGACTCGCTGGTCGAGGCCGGCATGCTGGTCGTCGACAACGCGGCCGTGCCGCCGACCGCCCGGCTGTCGCACCCGGTGTACGGCGAGGCGATCCGCAGCCTGGTGCCGCCCGGCCGGCGCCGGGTGCTGCGCGAGCGCGTGGTGCGGCACATCCCGGGCCCACACGACGCGTCGCTGCCGGACCTGCTGCGGTGGGTGTCGTGGGCGCTGGAGGCCGGGTCGGTACCCGAGCCGGAGCTGCTGGTCGAGGCCGCCGCGCTGGCCAACCGGCTGCAGCAGGCCGCCGACGCGCGCCGGTTCGCCGATCTCGCGTTGCTGGCCGACCCCGACGACGGCGTGGTGGCCGGCGCGCTGGCCGAGCGGGCCCGGGCGCACCGTGTTCTCGGCGCCGTCGACCGCGCGCAGGCCGACCTCGCCCAGCTGCACGCGCTGCCCGCCGAGGTGCTGACGCCGGCGCTGGAGGCGCACGCGGCCATCACCGGCGCCGACGTGCTGTTCCACGGGCAGGCCGACCCCGCGGCCGCGGTCCGGCTGCTGGACGAGGCGCTGCCGCGGGTCGCTGTCTGCCCGCAGTCGTCCGCCGTCGTGCGCGGGCACCGGCTGGCCGTCCTGATGAACGTCGGGCGCACCGACGAAGCGCTGGACGAGGCGGTCGACTTCCTCGGCGACGGGTCGCTGCCGCTGCTGGCCAGGATCCAGCTGGCCGCGCCGGTGCAGCTCTCATTGGCGCGCGCGGGCCGCGTGGCCGAGGCGCTCCGCCTGGGCGAGCGGTACTTGGACGCCGCCCGCGAGTCGCTGTCCGAGGCGACGGCGTTCCTCATGCCGCTGCGCGCCGCCATGGTGGTGATCCGGCTGTTCGCCGGCGACGTCGACGGCGCGGAGCGGATGCACGCCGACGAGTCCGACCTCGACATCGGGCACGTGCACCATCACCGCAACGTGCCGGGGCTGGTCGAGGGCCAGATCGCGATGGCCCGCGGCCGCTGGTCCGAGGCGTCCGGGCACATCGGCGGGGCCATCGCCGCACTGCGCGACGCCGACCCGCGCGGCCTGCTGCCCGCCGTCCTGGCGCTGGCCGCGGAGTCCGCGGTCTGGCTCGGCGACGTCGACGAGGCGGCCCGGTTCCGCGAGGAGGCGCTGCGGCAGCCGGTGCACGAGTCGTCGACGATGTTCGGCCGGCGCCGGCGCACGCTGCTGTGGGTGGGTCTGGCCCGCAGCGAGGGCGACGCCGTCGACCAGGCCGTCGACGCCGCCGACGCCGCCGCGGCGGCGCACCTGCCGCCCGCCGAGCTGGACTCGCTGCACGTCGCGCTGCTCGGGCTCGCCGACGGGCTGCCGACGGCGCGCGAACTGACGCTCTCCGACGTCTCCGAGCGGATGGCCGCCGCCGCCAAGCAGTGCGACGGCCTCCTGCGGGCCGACGCGATGGCCGGCTACGCCCGCGCGCTGGCCGACGGCGACGCCGAGCTGGCCTCGGCCTTCGAGGCGACGCTGGCCGGCTTCGGCATCTGGGCCAATCCGCCGCGGCAGCAGACGATCGCGCTGACCCGGCGCGAGCAGGAGATCGCCCCGCTGGCCGCCGCCGGCATCTCGTCGCGCGACATCGCCCGCCGGCTGACCATCTCCACCCGCACGGTCGAGAGCCACCTGGCCCGCATCTACGCCAAGCTCGGCATCACCAGCCGCGCCGAGCTCCCGGCCGCGCTGAGCGGCCGCTGACGCGGCGTCAGGACGGCGGCGTGAGCACCACCGCCGCCTTGAGGTCGGCCCACAGCTCCGGCCGGACGGTGACCCGCGGACCCAGCCGGTAGACGGTGCTCCTCGCCTGCCGGCGCACCCACAGGTGCACCTCGGTGGGCCCGCGGTGCGCCGCCAGCACCTCCCCCAGCCGCCGCGCCCACTCCGGTGTCACGTGCGCCGCCAGCGCGTCGAGCCGCACGGGCGCGTCGGCACTGCTCAGGTCCGGGATCGTCAGGTCGGAGACCACCAGCCGGGGCACGTCCTCGCGCTTGTCCAGACGGCCCTTGACCAGGACGATCGCGTCCTCGGCGAGACCGGCGGCGACCAGCTGGTACGTCGCGGGGAAGATCATGCAGTCGATCGAGCCGGCCAGGTCCTCGACGGTGGCGATGGCCCAGGCGCTGCCCTGCTTGGTCACCTTGCGCTGCAGCCCGGAGATGATGCCGCCGATCGTGACGACGGCGCCGTCCGGGTGATCGCCGCTGGTCAGCGCCGAGATCGCCGCGTCGACCCGTTCGGCGAGGACGTGCTCGAGGCCGAACAGCGGGTGGCCGGAGACGTAGAGACCGAGCATCTCGCGTTCCTGGGCGAGCAGGAACGTCTTGTCCCACTCGTCGGCCGGGAAGTCCGCATCGGTGCCGGGCACCTGTTCGGCGCCGCCGGAGCCGTGGTCGCCGAACAGGTCGAACTGTCCCTCGGCCTCCTTGCGCTTCACCGCGACGGCGGTGTCGACCAGCGGCTCGAACCGGGCGGCCAGGCCCTTGCGGGTGTGGCCGAGCGCGTCGAACGCGCCGGCCCTGATCAACGACTCCACCGTCCGCTTGCCGCAGGCGGCCGCGTCGACCTTGGCCAGGTAGTCCGGGAACGACGCGTACCGGCCCTGTTCCTCCCGCGCGCGGACGATCGCGTCGACGACCGACGCGCCGACGTTGCGGACGGCGCTGAGCCCGAAGACGATGGTGTCGTCGCCGCGAGGGGTGAAGTCGGCCACCGAGTCGTTGACGTCCGGCGTCAGCACCCTGATGCCCATCCGGCGGCACTCGTTGAGGTACACGGCCGACTTGTCCTTGTCGTCGCGCACCGACGTCAGCAGCGCGGCCATGTACTCGGCCGGGTGGTTGGCCTTGACGTAGGCGGTCCAGTACGAGACCAGCGCGTACGCGGCGGCGTGCGCCTTGTTGTACGCGTAGCCGGCGAACGGCACCAGCACGTCCCACACCGCGCGGATCGCCGCGTCGGAGTAGCCGCGTTCCCGGCAGCCGTCGCGGAACGAGCCGAACTCCTGGTCCAGCACCTCCTGCTTCTTCTTGCCCATGGCCCGGCGCAGCAGGTCGGCCTGGCCGAGCGTGTACCCGGCCAGCACCTGCGCCGCCTTCTGCACCTGCTCCTGGTAGACGACCAGGCCGTAGGTGAGGTCGAGCACCTCCTTCAGCGGCGCCTCCAGCTCCGGGTGGATCGGGGTGATGTCCTGCTGCCCGTTCTTGCGCAGCGCGTAGTTGACGTGCGAGTTCATCCCCATCGGCCCAGGACGGTAGAGCGCGGTCACCGCGGTGATGTCCTCGAACTGGTCCGGCCGCATCAGCCGCAGCAGGGCCCGCATCGCGCTGCCGTCGAACTGGAAGACGCCGAGCGTGTCGCCACGGCCGAGCAGTTCGAACGTCGCGCGGTCGTCCAGCGGCAGCGTCAGCAGGTCCAGGCCGGCGCCGGTGCCGCGCCGCACCAGCGCGACCGCGTCGTCGAGGATGGTGAGGTTGCGCAGCCCGAGGAAGTCCATCTTGAGCAGGCCGAGCGACTCGCAGGTGGGATAGTCCCACTGCGTGATGGTGACGCCGTCGGAGTGCCGCACCCAGACCGGGACGTGGTCGACGATCGGCTCGCTGGACATGATCACGCCCGCGGCGTGCACGCCCATCTGGCGCACCAGGCCCTCGACGCCCTTGGCCGCGTCGACGACGCTGCGCACGTCGGTCTCGTTCTCGTACATGCCGCGCACCTCGGCCGCCTCGGCGTGGCGCGGGTGCCGCGGGTCGGTGATGCCGGACAGCGGGATGCCCTTGCCGCCGGCGTCGGCCGGCATCGCTTTGGTGATGCGGTCGCCCACCGCGTACGGGAAGCCGAGCACCCGGGCGGAGTCCTTGATGGCGTTCTTCGCCTTGATGGTGCCGTAGGTGCCGATCAGCGCGACCTTGTCCGCGCCGTACTTGCGCGTCACGTAGCGGATCACCTCGGCGCGCCGGCGCTCGTCGAAGTCGATGTCGACGTCGGGCATCGAGACCCGTTCGGGGTTGAGGAAGCGCTCGAAGATCAGCCCGTGCACCAGCGGGTCGAGGTCGGTGATGCCCATCGCGTACGAGACCAGCGAGCCGGCCGCGGACCCGCGGCCCGGCCCGACCGCGATGCCGTGCTCCTTCGCCCACATCACGAAGTCCGCGACGACGAGGAAGTAGCCGGGGAAGCCCATCTGGACGATGACGTCCATCTCGTACTCGGCCTGCCGCCGGTACTCGTCGGTGACCCCGTCCGGGTAGCGCCGGCGCATCCCGGCCTCCACCTGCTCGCGGAACCAGGTCACCTCGGTGGAGCCGTCGGGGACGGGGAAGCGGGGCATCAGGTCGCGCTTCTGGAACCAGCCCGTGGGGTCGACCTGCTCGGCCACCAGCCGGGTGTTCGCGCAGCCCTGCTGCCAGGCGTCGGAGGAGTCGACGGCGTACATCTCCACGGCGGACTTCAGGTGATAGCCGGTGCCGTCGAAGCGGAACCGGTTCGGATCGGACAGCGTGGTGCCGGTCTGGATGCACAGCAGCGCATCGTGCGCGGCCGCCTCGTGCTCGTACGTGTAATGCGAGTCGTTGGTGACCAGCGGCGGGATGCCGAGCCGGCGGCCGATGTCGAGCAGGCCGTCGCGGACCCGCCGCTCGATCTCGACGCCGTGGTCCATCAGCTCCAGGAAGAACCGGTCCGCGCCGAAGATGTCGCGGTAGTCCGCGGCCGCACGCAGCGCGTCGTCGTCCTGGCCGAGCCGCAGCCGCGTCTGCACCTCACCGGACGGGCAGCCGGTCGAGCCGATCAGCCCCTCGGCGTGGGCGGCCAGGGCCTCCTTGTCGGTCCGCGGCCACTTCTGCAGCCAGCCCTCCTGGTAGGCGTCGGACGAGAGCCGGAACAGGTGGTGCAGCCCGGTACGGTCGGCCGCCCAGACCGTCAGGTGGGTGTACGCGCCGGAGCCGGAGACGTCGTCGCGCTTCTGGTGCGGCTGGCCCCACTGGACCCGGGCCTTGTGCCGCCGCGACTCCGGCGCGACGTAGGCCTCCATGCCGATGATCGGGGTGACGCCGGCCGCGGCCGCCTGCTGGTGGAAGTCGTAGGCGCCGTGCAGGTTGCCGTGGTCGGTCATCGCGAGGTGCGTCATGCCGTGGTCACGGGCGGCGGTCAACAGGTCCTTCACCCGGGCGGCGCCGTCGAGGAGCGAGTACTGCGTGTGGACGTGCAGGTGCGTGAACGGCTCTGGCACTCCCGCCCCCGGTCAGGCGTCGCCCTCGAGATCGCGGGCGATGGCCCGCAACCCGATGGCCACCTCCCGGGCCGACGGCGCCCGTTCCGGGTCGACCAGCCACTGCTGGGTGAGGCCCGCGACCAGCGCCGAGTGCACCGAGCCGACGGCTCGGGTCTCCTCGGACGGCTCGATGTCGTCGAGACCGTGCAGGTCGGCGGCGAGGCTCGACCGCGACCACTCCAGCGCGTCGGCCAGCTGGCGGCGGATCTCCGGCGACCGCTCGGCCTGCGCCATCGCCTCGACGCTGGCCACCATGAGCTGCCGTTCGGTGAGCTGCGAGTCGATCATGCGGGCCCACATCGCGACGATCCGCTCCCCCGGCGTGGTGGTCGCGTCCGGCTCGTCCGACGAGTCCAGCGCGCGGTCGCCCCAC
Source organism: Jiangella endophytica (assembly GCF_003427025.1). Taxonomy (GTDB): domain Bacteria; phylum Actinomycetota; class Actinomycetes; order Jiangellales; family Jiangellaceae; genus Jiangella; species Jiangella endophytica. Next base: position 89,307 of record NZ_QVAI01000012.1, on the reverse strand, counting down.
TGGCGCAGCGACTCGAGCAGCGCCTGGTTGAGCAGTGCCTCCTTGGAACCGTAGTGGTAGTTGATGGTGCCGAGCGGCGCCCCGGCCGCCGCGGCGATGTCGCGCGAGGTCGTGCGCGCGTAACCGCGCTCCTCCAGGCACCGCTTGGCGGCGGTCATGAGCTGTTCGCGATGTCCCATGGGCGGCAGCGTACCCCAGATTTGAACGAACGTTCAGAACGGACGTTCAATTCTGGGCGCGGGTCGAAGCCGCCCGCGGTCACGGGCGGCTTCGTCAGGTGATGGTGGGACCGGGCTCAGCTACGGACGACGACCACGGGGGTGCCGACCTCGGTGTGCTCCCAGAGCGCGACGGCGTCGTCGAGGTCCTGGCGGATGCAGCCGTCGGAGAGCGGCGTGCCGAGCTGCGAGAGTGTCTGCACCTCGGTGCCGGTGGCGGTGGCGACCGGGAGGTCGTGGAAGCCGATGTTGGAGTTCTGGCCGCGGAAGAACCGCACCATGTACTCCATGGTCTCGGTGCCGTGCCAGCTGACGGCGTCGCGCGACTTGGAGAAGACCTCGAAGGTGCCGGTGGGCAGTTGGTCGTAACGGCTGCCGGAGACGAAGTAGGTGCGCACGACGGCGTCGGCGGCGTCGACCAGCCAGACCTGCTGCTGGGTGATGTCGAACACCACGCGGTGACCGGAGCCGCTGCCGGCTGGGAGCGGCGCGGTGGCGACCGGCTTGACGTTCGGGTCGGCCGGCGGCTGGACGACGACCTTGACCATGACCGGCCGTGCGGCCTTCGCGGACGGGACCCTGGCCTCGCCGCGCGAGGCGTCGTCGCCGTCGCGTTCGGACAGCGGCGGCAGGACGCCGGCGCTGGCCGGGACGTCCGGGCCGGTGGCGGTGCCGGCCAGCGCGAACAGACCGGCGGTGACGGCGAGCGAACAGCTGAGCACGGTGACCCGCACGCCGTGGACGCGGAACCGTCGGCGAACGCGGGAACGGCGACCGGACGAGTGCCGCGTGGCCGTTCGGGACGAGACGCCGTAGCGCCCTGCCATCCGCGCTCCTTCAGGTCGGGGACAACCGTCACTCAGCGTACGTCACCGGGCCCTCACGGTGTCCGCGCCGGCATGATCATGCTCTCGGGCGCGCCCGGATAAACGTGACCGATCGGACGAAACGTGGTCAGGACGGTGTCACGGCCGCCGGTGTCAGGACGGCTCCAGACCGGCCCACGACGCGCGGGTGGACGTCGACGCCCGGCCCTCGGGGCAGTGCTGCAGGTAGTCGCACCACCCGCACAGCGACGACGGCCGCGCCGGGAACCGGGCGTCGCTGGTGTCGCCGGCCTTGAAGGCGGCGTCGGCCTCGGCGCACTCGGCGGCGATGCCGTCGGCGCGGTCGAGGTGGCGGGTGAGCGTGCGGTCGTCGTGCTCCCACACCGCGACGGTGCCGGACGGCAGGTGGTGCAGCTCGACCCGGTGGCAGGGCGTGCGCAGCGTGCGCGCGGCCGCGGCGGCGTAGACGGCCAGCGCCAGCGAGCTGCGAGCGTCGTCGGTGGTGAGCACGTGGCGGCCGGTCTTGTAGTCGACGATGACCAGTTCGTCGCCGCGCTGGTCCACGCGGTCGATGCGGCCGGTCAGCGACGTGCCGCCGTGGACGACCCCGGCCGTGCGCTCCACCCCGCGGGGTTCGTCGTCGGGGTCGAGCCGAGCGACGTAGCCCGTGACCATGTCGCGTGCCCGGACCCGCCAGAGGTCGGCCTGCTCGGCGTCGCGGAAGCCCTCGGACGTCCAGTACTCGTCGACCATGGCGCCGGCGCGGTGCGGCGTGCGAGCGTCGCGAGGCAGCCGCCACCAGCCGGCCAGCGCGTTGTGCACGACCGCGCCCAGCGTGTTGTGCGCCCACGGCGGCCCTTTCGGCGGCGGCGGGCGGTCGAGGTAGGTGAACCGGTAGCGACGGGGGCAGTCGAGCCAGTTGTTCAGCCGCGTGGGCGTGGCGCTGTAGAGGCGCCGCGGCATGCCGTCGAGGATGGGCTGGCTCATGTCGTCATTCTCCCGCCTGGCACCGACAGCGTCGTCACCCCGCGCCCTCGACGAAGGCTCGAACGGAATCGGCGACCAGCTGCACGGCGATGGCCGACAGCAGCAGACCCGCGATGCGGGTGACCAGGAGGATGCCGGACTCCTTCAGCACCCGCAGCAGCAGCACGCTGAACCGCATCGAGGCCCAGATCGACACCAGCACCACCACGATGCCGAGCGCCAGCGCGAGGAAGTCCCAGCCGCCGTCGGAGTCCTGCACGAACACCATCGTCGCCACGATCGCGCCCGGTCCGGCCAGCAGCGGCGTCCCGAGCGGCACCATCGCGACGTTCCCGGCGGCCGCGGTCTCGGGCTGGTCCGCCTTCCCGGTCAGCAGCTCCAGCGCGACCAGCAGCAACAGCAGCCCGCCGGCACCCTGCAGCGCGGGCAGGCTGATGTGCATGTAGTCGAGGATCGTGCGTCCGAACAGCGCGAAGATCGTGATGACGCCGCCCGCCACGGCCACCGCCTGCCAGGCGGCCCGGGTCCGCTCGGCCGGCCGCCGGTTGCCGGTCAGGGCGAGGAACACCGGCACCGTGCCCGGCGGGTCCATGATCACGAACAGCGTCACGACGACCTCGCCGAACAGCTGCCAGTTCATCTGGGGTGTCTCCGCGGTGACTCGGGTGATCGCTGGTGGACGGGGTCAGTGCCCGCCGGCCAGCGATCGTAGCCGCTCCCACTCCTGCGGAGCGGTGGTGTTGACGCCCAGCTCGTGATCGAGCTTCCCGGTGCCGTGGTAGTCGCTGGAGCCGGTGACGACCAGGCCGAGGTCCTGCGCGATGCGGCGCAGCGTCCGCCGGCTGGCGTCGTCGTGGTCCTGGTGGTCGACCTCGATGCCGTCGAGCCCGGCGTCGCGCAGCGCCTCGATGCCCGACGGCGTCAGCGCGCGGCGGGCGCCCTCGCGGCCCCACGGATGCGCCAGGACGCACACCCCGCCGGCCGCGTGCACCAGGTGGATGGCCTCCTCGACGTCCGGCGCGTACTTCGCCGCCCACCCCGGCCGGCCGTGCCCGAGCCACCAGGCGAACGCCTCCTCGCGGTCGCGCACGTACCCCTTGGCGATCATCGCGTCGGCGACGTGCGGGCGGCCGACGGTGGCGGCGTCGGGCGAGTGGGCCAGGATGTCGGCGACGTCCAGCTCCAGGCCGGCCGCGGTCAGCGCGGCGGCGATGCGCGCCAGTCGGGTACGGCGGTCGTGCCGGACCCGGCCCAGCTCGGCGGAGAGCGGCTCGTTCCCGGGGTCGACCAGGTACGCCAGCAGGTGCACGCCGTGGCCGCGCAGGTCGGTCGAGATCTCCGCGCCCGGCACGACGTCGACGCCCGTCTCGGCGCCCGCCGCGAGCGCCGCCTCCCAGCCGTCGAAGGTGTCGTGGTCGGTCAGCGCGACGACGTCGAGGCCGACCTCCTTCGCCCGCCGGACGACGTCCTCCGGGCGGTCGGTGCCGTCGGAGACGCTGCTGTGCGTGTGCAGATCGATGCGCAACCGGGGCACCCTCGATGTGATCGCTGGACGTCCGATGACCTCAATGATCGTAGCCCGGCGCCAGCCACGGCGGAGGCGTTCCGTACGGCAACAGGTCCGCCTCGTGGCCGAGATCACGCAGATCGACCACCTCGACGTCCTCGAGGAGCAGCACACCGGCCGACTGCGGGTACAGGATCGCCCACAGCCAGCTGCCACCCCAGTGACCTGCGTAGACAGCGCGGTCGGCGGGCCCTTCGACGAACCACAGCGGCACCGTGCGGCCCTGCACCAGCACCTTGGCCTGCGGCTCACCCTCGACCGCCTTGCCCGGGTCGACACCCTCCAGCCCGGCCAGCCCGGCGCCGAGTCCGACGCCCTGCTCCTCGGCGACCAGCACGAAGTCGCCCGGGCCGCCCATCGGGTTGGGCCCGGTGATGCCGACGCCACTGGCCCGAACGCCACTGGCGTCGTCGCCCGCGTGGATGACGGCGCCGACGACCCAGCCGCGCGGCAGTGGCCACGGCAGCCACAGTGGCACGTGGGAGTCGCGGGCCAGCTGGTGCACCAGCGGCGCGTTCGGCGTCGTCACCGGCGCCAGGGGGTACACCTCGCCGTGCAGATCGCAGAGCCACCGGCTGGACCAGGCGCCCGGCGGACGTGCGGGCGCGCCGCACCGCGGACAGGTTTGTTCGCCTCTCACATCACCGACGCTGACGGGTCCCCTCCTGTCGCGTCAAGCGCCTCGGCTCCAACGCGTGCCGCCGTCGCCGGAAATGAGGTCGCTCGGCACGTTTCGTGCGCCTCGTCGGCGACGGGTCGCCGGGGTTCCGGTGGGCCAGGTTCCGGTGGGCCGGGTTCCGGTGGGCCGGGTTCCGGTGGGCCGGGTTCCGGTGGGCCGGGTTCCGGTGGGCCAGGTTCCGGTGGGCCGGGTTCCGGTGGGCCGGGTTCCGGTGGGCCGGGTTCCGGTGGGCCGGGTTCCGGTGGGCCGGGTTCCGGTGGGCCGGGTTCCGGTGGGCCGGGTTCCGGTGGGCCGGGTTCCGGTGGGCCGGGCGGCCGTGGGTTGGGCCTGCCGCGTTCGCCGTCCCCCTGCTGCCCATTCTCTGAGCCGCGCACCCGCGCCTCAAGCGGACCAACGGGCGCTCCGCGCCGACGAGACCGCTTGACCCACGGCCGCACGGTCTCAGAACTGGCAGCTATCAGGGGGACGGGGCGAGTCTGGGCACGCCTCGTGCTTCGCAGCCGACATCACGGTCGTTCGCGGACGTGGACCGGCTCATCGGCGGCCGTCGCCTCGACGCCACCGGTGCCGTTGGGGCTGCTGGTACCCGTGGTGGCTTGTGGACAGCCATGATCATCAACGATCGCCTACCTCACCAGGCGTTCTCCCCCTCCACCAGGCATGCATGCCTCGCAGAGCGAACACACTCCTAGGCAAGGCCCCCGAATCGCCGAGAAATCTCACCCACTGGACACCACAGCTCCCGCGACGATCCCGATCACCAACCAGACGCCCCCAAGGGAGCGTCACCGGGCGGCAAGCGCCACCATCACGCCACGACCAACGGCGCACAACGGCGAAACGCCCGTCGCCCCGGTTCGACGGCGCACCAGAAGCGGGCCGTGCCCGCACTCCCCCCGTCCCCCTGATAGCTGCCCGCACTGAAACCGCGAGGGCGCCGGTCAAGGCCAAGGCCCCCAACACCAGCGAACAGCACCCAGCAGAGGCCGCGGACTTGAGGCGCACCCCCGCGGCTCAGACAATCGGCAGCAGGGGGACACCCAACTGTCGCACACCCCGGCCAACGTGCAACAACCCCCGGCCAACGGTCACGGCGCGTTCCAGCGGCCGATCGCCGGCGTCTCGCGCTCCCAGCCCAGGACGGACACCGTCGCGGTGTCCAGGCGCAGGTGCGCCCCGGCCGCGACCGGCCAGCCCGTCCACCGCGCGCCGACCACCCGCAGGACGTGCCCGTGGGCGAACACCAGGACCCGTTCCCCGGTCACCGACCGCAGGCGGGCGATCAGGCGGTCGACCCGCGCCTCGACGTCGGCGGGCTGCTCGCCGCCTGGCGCGCCGTCGGTCCAGAGCGACCAGTCCGGATCGGTCTCGCGGATCTGCGCCGTGGTGACGCCCTCGTACTCGCCGTAGTCCCATTCGCGCAGGTCGTCGTCGATCTCCGCGCTCGGAAAGCCGGCCAGTTCCGCCGTCGTCCGAGCGCGCCGCCGCGGACTGGACAGCACCAGGTCGAACGCGGCGCCGTCGAGCCGGGCGGCCAGCGACCGGGCGGCCCGCTCGCCCTCCGGCGTCAGAGGCAGGTCGGTGCTGCTGGTGTGCTTGCCGTCGCGGCTCCACTCGGTCTGGCCGTGACGGACCAGCCAGATCTCGGGACGGAGAGTCTCCCCGTCCGGCTGCCGGAACGTCGCCATGCTGGTAACGCTAGCGCTGGGGATCGGCTCAGTGGGGAGGAACCGTGACGGTGACGGATTGGGCGTTCTACCGCGACGGCCGGCGGCAGACCGGCGAGGACTACGACGACGCCGTCGCCGCGGCGCGAGAGCGGCAGGGGTTCGTGTGGCTCCGGCTGCACGAGCCGGGCGAGGACGATCTGCATCGCATCGCGGCCGACTTCGGCCTGCACCCGCTGGCCGTCCGGGACGCGCTGGACCAGCGGCAGGGCACCAAGATCGGCCACTACGACGGACTGGTCTACCTGGTGTTGCGCCGGGTGCGCTACGACGGCGGCGTGCACGACGCGGGCCGGCTGACGGTGCTGGCCGGGCCGGACGTCGTCGTGACGGTCAGCGAGGGTGACCCGGACCCCGTCCCGGCGATCGCCGAGCGGCTGGAGGGTCAGCCGAAGCTGCTGGGCCACGGGCCGGCGTCCGTGCTCTACCTGGTCGCCGACACCACCGTCGACGAGTACACCGCGACGGCGGAGGCCTTCGAGGCCGACCTCACCGAGATCGAGGCGGCCGTGTTCGACGACGTCAGCGGCAACCAGGCCGGCCGGATCTACCGCGCCAAGCGGGAGCAGCTGACGCTGCAGAAGGCCATCGCGCCGCTCGGGCTGCCGGTCCGGCTCCTGACGCAACGCGTGCCGGACCTCATCGCGCCGAAGGTGCAGACGTACTTCCGCGGCATCGCCGACCACGTCGACCGGCTGCACGCCCAGCTGAACGGCTACGACGAGATCATCAGCTCGATGCTGCAGGCGAACCTGGCACAGCTGTCGGTGGCGCAGAACAACGACATGCGCAAGATCACGTCGTGGGCGGCGATCGTCGCGGTCCCGACGGCGATCGCCGGCATCTACGGCATGAACTTCCGGCACATGCCCGAACTGCACTGGACCTACGGCTACCCGGGGGTGTTGCTGCTGATGGCGGGCCTGTGCTGGATGCTGTACGTCAACTTCAAGCGGCGCGGCTGGCTCTAGGGACCCTGCGGGGTGCCGGTGCCCGTCTGCAGCGACAGCCGGGCCAGCAGGTTGCGAGCCTCGTCGGCGTGCTGGTGCTGGCAGTAGACCTCGTAGCGGCCGGCCACGGTGACGCTCTGCGACGTGAAGTCGCGGCGTCCGCCGGTCAGCGCGTAGCCCACCAGCCCGAAGATCATCATGAAGATGGCGCCCCACAACACGCTGAGCAGGATGATCGCCAGCCAGCCCTCGTCGGTGAACAGGCCGAGCAACAGCCCGACGAACAGGCCCAGCCAGGCACCGGTGGCCAGGCCGCCGAGAGCCGCCTTGCCCCAGGTCAGCCGCCCGGTGACCCGCTCGACCTGACGGAGGTCGCTGCCGACGATGGCCAGGTTCTCGACCGGGAACTTCTGGTCGGCCAGATAGTCCACTGCCTTCTGCGCCGCGGGGTAGTCGTCGTACGTGCCGACGACGATGCCGGTCGGAAGACCGGGAACGGGACTCACCATGACACACCTCCTAGAGGCCGACAGTACTCGCGCGGACGATCACCGGACGGCTCATTCGGCCGCGACATCACCGGAACGTCGCTGCTGAGCGGGGCGAATCGGGACGAGGCAGAGCTACGCGGTGGAGGCGATCAGCCACTCGGGCAGCGCCTCGGCCGCGGTGATGCCGAGCGCCAGCACCAGGGCGCGGTGCGCCTTGGGCTCGAACGGGTCGATGAGCAGCGTCATGCCCGCCTCGACCGGCGTGCGATCGGCCTTGTGCTGGTTGCACGACACGCACGCCGCGACGGTGTTCAGCCAGCTGCGCTGGGCACCGCCGCGGGACGTGGGCACGATGTGGTCGATGGAGTTGGCCCGGCCGGCGCAGTAGGCGCAGCGCCGGCCGTCGCGTTCGAGTACCCCGCCGCGTGACCAGGGCACCTTGCGGCGGTACGGCACGCGGACGAACCGGAGCAGCCGGACGACCAGCGGGGTCGGCAGCTCGCGGGTGGCCGACCGGATGAGCTTCTCGGTGTCGGCGTGCTCGACGACGGCCTTCTCGGTGAGGATGAGGATGACGGCCCGGCGCACCGACACGACGGCCAGCGGTTCGTAGGAGGCGTTCAGAACGAGTGTGTTCACAGCGCACACGCCTCCTTCCCGAGCCCGCGTCAGGGCTCGCCGCTCTGACTCTAGTGTGACCTATTCGCTCGGTAGGGAACGTAACGGCAAAATCTGGACCAATCGCAAGCGAGGTCCGCGCTCGCGGACCCGCCTCTACAGTGCATCGACGCCGCCGGGATCACAACGGTTTTTCCTTCTGGTCCAGGTCGAGCCGCGGCAGCGACTCGCCCGACACGGAGCGCCACACGTCGGTGACGCGGTCCTGGATGAGCTCGACGACGTCGCGCAGCGGCAGGCCGGTGAACTCGTCGGGCACGATGGGCTTGCCGACCCGCAGCTTGATGGTCGGCCGCCGGACGATGGACGTCAGCGCGCCGCCCAGGCTGCGCGCGGTGGACCCGGACCCGATGCGCCGTGCGTCGTGGTGCGCGACGGGCACGACCGGCGCCTTCGACTCGGCGGCCAGCCGGCCGACGCCGAAGCGGAACCGCCGTGGCGAGCCGTCAGGGGTGGCCGAGACGTCGCCCTCGGGGTAGATGCCGACGACCTCGCCGCGGTCGAGCGCGTCGAAGGCGGCCCTCAGCGCGGCCGCGCCCGCCTGCCGTCCGCCGACCTCGATCATGCCGGCCTGGCGGGCCAGCGGGCCGATGAAAGGGTTGGCGAACACCAGCGACGAGGCCATGAAGCGGACGTGACCATGGGTGACGCCGCAGCCGTCGCGGTGACACGGGACGCTGGGCCGCAGGCCGGCGCGGTAGAGCGTGGCCAGCACTGGAGGAACGTCGGCGATGGTGGTGTGGTTGACGGCGACGATGGCGGGCCCGCGCAGCGGCAACGACGACAGGCCGTCGGGCTCGACGCTGCCGAACAGTCTGGTCAGGCCAACGGCGACCGTCCCCACCAGCTCCACGAGGGAAGATTAACCCATGCGCCCGTCACGCACGCGACAGCGTCGCGTCACGGCGTGGGCGCCGGGGTGGCGGCGGGGATCTTGGTGATGTCGACGACGGCGTCCTCGGCGGGCGGCGTGACCGCGACCTCGGTGCCGTAGTCGGAGAAGGTGATGACGCCCGCACCGGCGGACGCGCCCGTCTCCTCCAGCCGCAGCGGCAGCGGCTCGCCTGCGGCGGCCACCCAGAGCGTGCCGCCGGTCTCGGGGAACAGCAGGCCGACCGCGGGCTGGCCGTCGACCTCGCGGACCGCGGTGAGCCCTTCGGGATCGTCGGCGCCGAGCACCGCCGTCGCGAACGTCGACCCGTCGGAGAAGATGGCGAAGCTGGCTGCCGCCTCGGGCGAGATCAGCAGCCACTTGCCGGCCAGCGTGGTGCCGACGTCGGCGCCGACCGAGGCGGCCAGCGACTCGTCGCCGGTGACGTACACCGCGCCAGGCGTGGAGACCAGCTGGACGGTGGTCTCGGAGCCGACGGTGCCGACCGAGCCGACGCCGTCCTTGAAGGCGATGTCGATGGTGTTGCCGCTCACCGTGGTGCCGGTGACGCGGTAGGAGCCGGTGGCCCGCATGGCCGCCAGCGACTGCTGCAGCACGTCGGCGGGCGCCATCTCGTCGATGCCGTTGGGCGCCTCGGTGAGGCCCTCGTCGACGCTGATCTGAGCCAACGGCGAGACCGCCGGGTGCTCCGGCCCGGAGGAACACGCCGTCAAGGCGATGGTCACGAGCGCGGCGGAACCGGCTGCAGCCAGTCGGCGAACGACCAGTTGCATGTGCGGCAGACCTCTTCGCTTCAGGGTCGGCTCGGTGTCGAGCACGAGGCGGCTCCGGCTGGAGCGCCTGATGGAGCATACCCACGCTCCAGCGGCGTCGTCACCGAAACGTGACCTGGCCCGGGCCCCACGGATACCAGTTTCCGGACGTTACTGCTGATCAACGCGGGTGTGGCCAAAGGGTGTAATCTCTTTCACGAGACAACTGAATACCCACGACAGGGGAGCGCTGCAGCGCTGAGAGTGCGGGACAGGCCCGCAGACCCTCGAACCTGATCCGGGTAATGCCGGCGCAGGAAGTCGACACCTCGACCGCAGCAGCGCGTCCCACGGGCTCTCCCGTGGCGGCGCGCTGTGTCATGTCTTCGAGGCCCCTCGTCGTACACCGTACGAGAGGAGCAGTCCGATGAGCGAGCCAGGAACCGTCCAACTGCGACGGCACCGCTGGCGCACCGTCGACATCGTCGTGGCGTCCGTCATCGGCGTCGTGTTCGGGGTGGTCTTCGCCATCTGGAACAACGTGGTCTACACAGCCATCAGCGGGCCCCTGACGGGCTCGCCGGCGGCCCCGCTGATCGCGGGCGTCTGGCTGATCCCGGCCGTCGTGGGCGGGCTGGTGATCCGCAAGGCCGGCGCCGCGCTCTACACCGAGGTGGTCGCCGCGACCGTGTCGATGTTCTTCGGCTCGGTGTGGGGGCTGTCGGTGTTCATGTCCGGCGTCTGGCAGGGGCTGGGCGCGGAGCTCGTGTTCGCGCTGCTGCTCTACCGGCGATGGGGCCTGCTGCCGGCGGTGCTGGCCGGCGGCGGGGCCGGGCTGGCGATGGGCCTCTACGAGATCGTCGCCTACGTCTCCCCGTACGCGGCCGACTGGAAGCTGGTCTACGTGCTGTCCTCGGTGGCGACCGGGCTGGTCCTCGCCGGCGGGCTGGGCTGGCTGCTGGTGCGGGCGCTGGCGCGGACGGGCGCCCTGGCGCCGTTCGCGGCCGGTCGCGTGCAGAGCGAGATCTGATGACGGTGTCAGACGGCGGCGCCGCGATCCGGGTCCGCGGGTTCGGCTGGCGCTACGCCGGCCGGAAGGCGTGGGCCTGCCGCGGCGTCGACCTGGACATCGCCGCCGGTGAGCGCGTGCTGCTGGTCGGGCCGTCGGGTGCGGGCAAGTCGACGCTGCTGCGCGCGGTCGCCGGGCTGCTCGACCCGGAGACGGCGGCGGAGCACGAGGGCTCCGTCCTCGTGGACGGGGTCCCCGCGGCGGCTGCGCGAGACCGCGTCGGCATGTTGCTGCAGGATCCGGAGGCGTCGCTGGTGATGTCGCGCTCCGGCGACGACGTCGCGTTCGGGCTGGAGAACGCCGCGGTGCCGGCCGAGGAGATCTGGCCGCGGGTCGACGAGGCGCTCGCGCGGGTCGGGTTCCGGCACGGCCGCGAACGGCCGACCTCCGCGCTGTCAGGCGGCGAGCAGCAACGGCTGGCCCTGGCCGGCGCGCTGGTCCGGCGGCCGTCGGTGCTGGTGCTGGACGAGCCGACGGCGAACCTCGACCCGGCCGGGACCACGACCGTGCTGTCCGCCGTCGGGTCCGCCCTGACCGGCGCGGCGACGACGCTGCTGCTGGTCGAGCACCGCGTCGACGCCGCGGCGGGGCTGGTCGACCGCGTCGTCGTGCTGGAGCCGGGCGGCGGCGTGGCCGACGACGGTCCCCCGGCCGAGGTGTTCGGCCGCCGCGGCGCCGCACTGGCCGCGGCAGGGGTGTGGGTGCCGGCGCCGTGGGGGCCCGCCGCTCCCCTGTTCCGCCCCGGCCCCGGCGGCGACGTCCTGCTGACGGCGCGCGGCCTGAGTCTCACCTACCCGCACACCCGCCGGCCCGCGCTGTCGGCGGCGTCGCTGTCCGTGCGGCGCGGCACCGCGGTCGCCGTCACCGGGCCGAACGGCAGTGGCAAGTCGACGCTGGCGATGCTGCTGGCCGGTCTGCTGCCGCCGGACGAGGGTTCGGTCCGGCTGGGCGGGTCGGAGCGGCCCCTGCACCGGTGGCGGCCGCGTGACCTGTGCCGGCGGGTCGGGACGGTGTTCCAGGACCCGGAGCATCAGTTCGTCACCCGCACGGCCCGCGACGAGCTGCTGGTCGGGCCGCGGCGGGCAGGTGTCGCGGCGGACGCGGCCGCACGGCGGGCCGACGAGCTGCTGGAGCGGCTGCGCCTGACCCGGCTGGCCGGCGCGAACCCGTTCACCCTGTCCGGTGGCGAGAAGCGGCGGCTGTCGGTGGCGGCGGTGCTGGCGACCGCGCCCGACCTGCTGGTCATGGACGAGCCGACGTTCGGGCAGGACGCGCGGACGTGGGCGGAGCTGCTCGAGCTGTGTGTCGGGTTGCGGGAGGGCGGGACGGCGATCGTGGCGGTGACGCACGACGAGGCGTTCGCCGGCGCGTTGGCGGACTCGAGGGTGACGGTGGCCGGCGGCGTGCTCGCAGCCGACGCGGAGGTGCGGTCGTGACGCTGGTGCAGACCCATCTGTCCACCGATCCGGCCGCGCCGCTGGCCCGCCGGAACCCCGTCGCGAAGCTGGCGGCCGCGCTGATCCCGTCGCTGGTGCTGCTGGTCAGCGTCGACCCGGTGTCGTCCGCTCTGCTCCTGACCGCCTGGCTGCTCTCGGTGCCGGCGTGGGGCGTGGGCTGGCCGGGGCTGCTGCGCCGGCTGTGGCCGCTGGGGCTGGCCGTCGTCATGGTGGCGCTCGGGAACGCGGTCTTCACCGCTCGCAAGGGCGGCGCGACCCTGCTCGAGGCCGGTCCGCTGCTGATCACGACCGAGAGCCTGGCCACCGGCGCGACGGCCGGCCTGCGGGTGGCGGCCATCGCGCTGCCCGGCGTGCTGGCGGTGCTGACGATCGACCCGGTGGACCTCGCCGACTCGCTGGTGCGGCACCTGCGTGTCCCCGCCCGGTTCGCCTACGGCTCGCTGGCGGCGTTCCGGCTGGCTCCGCTGCTGGCCGCCGAGTGGGAGGTGCTCGGCCGCGCCCGGCGGGCCCGTGGACTCGGCGGCGACCGGAACCCGCTGCGGGCGTTGACGGTGCTGGGCGGCCGGCTGTTCGCGCTGCTCGTCGGCGCCGTGCGGCGGGGGACGCATCTCGCGGTGGCGATGGACGCCCGTGGCTTCGCGGCCTCGGCGCGTCGCACGTGTGCCCGGCGGCCGGCGTTCGGCCGGGCGGACGCGGCCCTGCTCGCCGCGTCCGCCCTGCTGACCGCCCTCGCCGTCGCCGCCGCCCTGGCGACCGGCGCTTGGTCCCCCGTCCTCTCCTGAATGATCACGTTGAGTAGGGGTCTTCACGCTCTACCAGGCATCCATGCCTAGTGACGCGAGTACTCGCCTTGGTCAGTCGGGCCTAGGACTGCTCCCGCTCCACCAGGCAAGCATGCCTGGTGGAGCGGGAGGAGCCATACTCAACGTGATCATTCCGGGGTGGTGCCGACCCTGCTCTGCGCGGCCGCGCGGACGATGGCGCCTCGCTCCCGCGACGTGATCAGCGCCGCGACGGCGGGCTGGTCGAGCACCTCGCCGACGTGGCGGACGAACTCGCCGTGGTCGGCCCAGGCCTGGTCGTCGAGGATGAGGTCGCCGACGGTGCAGCCGTCCGGCAGCGCCCGGTTCGGCACCCCGCTGTCGACCTCGCCGACCACCACCGTGGTGCGCGCGTCCGGCGTCGGGCAGGCGGCCGGCTCGTCCGGCGGGTCGACGCGGAAGTGGTCGAAGCCGACCTCCACCGGCGCCGTCTGGGTCCGCCCCTGGTGCAGCGGGCCGATCCCGCCGTCGGTGATGCCGGCGTTCTCCACCGTGCCGGGCAGCTCGATCCACGTGACGCCGTCGACGCTGATCCAGCCCGTGAACGTCGTGCCGGACTTCCGCAGCCGGAACCACCACTCGTCGCCGGGGTTGGCCGGCGCCGGCTGCAGGTTCGGCTGGGTCGCCGACGGCACGTCGTTCGTCTCCGACCGCAGCTCCACCCGCAGCGTCCGCGGCTGGCCGGGAAGGTTGTCGGCGACGAGGTCGAGCTTCACGTAGTCGCCGTCGTCCTCGTAGTACTGCAGCCCGACCTGCTGGAACCGCTGCTCCAGCGGCGCGTCGACCTTGGTCTGGATCAGCCAGTCCTCGCCCGGGCCGATCGGCTGCAGGAACTGGTTCTGCACCGGCGGGTTGTTGTTGGCGCCGAAGTTGCCGCCCGAGGTCGTCCTCACCCAGAGCCGGCCGTCGGCGACGCGGTAGTCGGCGGCCGTCTCGCGGACGATCCGCGACCACAGGCAGGTGTCCAGCTCCGTGCCGTCGAACTCGTCGTCTCCGGGCGGGCACTGCGGGCCGGGCGGCTCGGCGACGCCCGGGCCGTTGAACCGCAGCCAGTCGACGGAGAGCAGGTCCGGGCCGCCGGGCGTGTAGCCGCCGCGAGCCTGGAAGACCATGAACAGCTCGAACGAGCCGCCCGGGTCGGCCAGGTCGGCGTCCAGCTCCTGGACGACCTCCCAGCTGCCGTTGCTCAGCACCTCGACGCTGCCGAGCAGCTCGCCGCCGGGCGCGTCCTTGCGGAACTCGATGACGCCGCCCTGACCGCCCGACGACGCTCCGACGGTCACCGAGTCGATGCCGTGGAAGCTCACCGGCTCGTACGACACCCAGTCGCCGGGCCGGATCTCGCCCAGCCGGACGCCGGCGCTGGCGCCGGCCCGGGCGAGCGGCGTGACCCCGTTGTTGCCGTCGAAGTACTCGGCCTCGGTGCGCTTGGTGCGCAGCTGGACCCCGGACGCGCCGGTCAAGGTGCCGACGCCCTCGCCGCCGCGGTCGACGTACACGCCCTCGAGCACGTAGTAGAGGTTGACGTCGCCGCCGTGGCCGCCGTCGGTCATGGTCGGGACGACACCCTCGCAGCCCTCGACGGTGTCCAGCGGATGCGCGTGCTCGTCGTGGCCGAGCAGCGTCTGCACCAGCACGTCCTCGCAGGCGATGCCGCCGTCGGCGATCGACCCGTCCTCGGCGTCCTCGACCGACACGCGGTACGGGACCTGGTCGCCGAACTCGAAGAACCCGCCGTCCGGCGGCAGCTCGACGGTCACGACCGGCCGGGTGTTGCCGACCACCACCTGCACCGCGGCGAGCGCCTCGCGGCCCTCCTCGTCGGTGACGGTGAGCCGGGCCTGGTACGTGCCGTTGGCCGAGTAGACGTGGCTGGGGTTCGGCTCGGTGGAGCCGGCGCCGTCGCCGAAGTCCCACGCGTACGTCACCGCGAGGCCCTGCGGGTGGCCGCTGCCGGCGCTGGAGAACCGCACGGTCAGCGGCGCCTGGCCGTCGGACGGGGTGGCCGCCGCGCGCGCCGTCGGCGGACGGTCGCCGGCCACGTAGTCGATGCGGTAGATGCCGGAGTCGTCGTTCGGCTCGCCGCGCAGCGCCCCGCCGAAGTTGCTGCCCCACTCGATGACGTAGAGCGAGCCGTCCGGGCCGAAGTCCATGTCCATCGGCCGGATCCACGTCTGGTCGATGCCCCACGGGTCGACGGAGTAGACGTCGCCCGCCGACGCGGACGGGTACCGCTCGCCCACGTGGTCCTCGGACAGGACGGACACCGTCTTGATCCAGCGCCGGTCCCACTCGGCGATGAACCACTTGCCGTCGTAGGAGGCCGGGAACTTGGTGTCGGAGTCCAGCTCCGGGTCGTAGTCGTAGACGGGGCCGCCGTGCGGTGCGACGCCGCCGGTGCCGAACTCCGCCCAGGCCGGCGTGGCGCCGTAGTTCTCGTACATCGTCGCTCCGACGACGGGCGGCAGCTCGCGCAGGCCGGTGTTGTTCGGCGAGTCGTTCACCGGCGCCTGGCAGTCGAACGCAGCGCCAGCGGTGGCGGTCGCGAAGTCGTAGTCGTGGAACGGCCGGTTCGGCCCGATGCAGTACGGCCAGCCGTAGTTGCCGGCCTCGGTGATGAGGTTCCACTCGCCGTGCGCCTGCGGTCCGCGGGTCGCGCTGTCGCTGCGAGCGTCCGGCGAGTGCTCGCCGAGCAGGACGTCGCCGGTGGCGTCGTCGACGCGGAACCGGAACGGGTTGCGGAAGCCCATCGCGTAGATCTCCGGGCGCGCGCCCTCCGTGCCCGGCGCGAACAGGTTGCCTTCCGGGACGGTGTAGCCGCCGTCGTCGGTCGGCGTGATCCGGATCAGCTTGCCGCGCAGGTCGTTGGTGTTCGCCGACGTCGACTGCGCATCGAAGTGCGCCCGCCCGCCGCGCTCGTCGATCGGCGTGTAGCCGCCGGACTCGAACGGGTCGATGTTGTCGCCGAGCGCGACGTACAGGTGGCCGGCCGCGTCGAAGTCCATCGCGCCGCCCATGTGCACGCCGGAGCGGTTCATGGCGCGGTACGTCGGGATCTCCAGCAGCACCTGCTCCGACGCCGGGTCCAGCTGGTTCTGCGCCGTCAGGGTGAAGCGGGAGATCTGGATCCGGGCCGCGGTCGCGTGCGAGTAGGTCAGGTAGATCCACCGGTTCGTCGCGAAGTCCGGGTCGACGGCGATGCCCAGCAGGCCGTCGGAGTCCGGGGTGTAGACGGGGATCGTGCCGGCCGTCGTCACCCCGAGCGTCGACTGGTCGATGATCTTCACCGCGCCGCCGCGCTCGACGAACACGACCTCGTTCTCGTCCAGGAAGCCCAGCGCCATCGGGTCGGCCGGGTTGGAGGCGATCTGCACCTTGTCGAAACTGTCCTCGACGGTGCCGCCGCAGTCGCCGTCCGCGACGCCCGCCGCCCACTCGATGCCGCCGCGCAGGTGCTCGACGAACTCGGCGTCCTCGAACGCCG
This sequence comes from Jiangella endophytica, assembly GCF_003427025.1. Taxonomy (GTDB): domain Bacteria; phylum Actinomycetota; class Actinomycetes; order Jiangellales; family Jiangellaceae; genus Jiangella; species Jiangella endophytica. The sequence goes on along the minus strand of NZ_QVAI01000012.1, from coordinate 72,708 downwards.
CCGGGCTGTGGCCGCCCGCGGTGAACCAGGACCGGCCGCCGTCGTAGACCTGGCACCACGAGAACGGGTGGTTCGGGCCCTCAGTGAGCCCGGCGATGCCGACCTTGGTGTCGACCCAGGTCAGGACGTGTACGTCACCGACGACGCGCTGGTTCCAGTTGTACCACTCCTCCTCGAACTCCCAGAGCTCCGGCAGGTTCGCCGTCGACGGGTGCACGCGGTCGGTCACCTTCACCCGGCCGTTGATCGTGCCGTCCGGGTTCGTGCCCGGCGGATGGTTGGTGAAGATCGAGCCCACCAGACCCTCGTACCACTCCCAGTCGCGCTCGGCCGCCGTCGCCGCATGCAGGCCGGTGAAGCCGCCGCCGGCCTGGATGTAGCGCTGGAACGCGGCCCGCTGACCGGCGTTGAGCAGGTCGCCGCTCTGCGGGGTCGAGTTCGTGTTGTTGAAGATCACGACGTCGAACGTCGCGAGGTCCGCGTCGTTGAAGATCGCCGCGTCGTCGGTCGTGACGACCTCGAAGTCGTGGTCGGCGCCGAGCTGCTCGATGAGCGCCTGACCTGCGGGGATCGACTGATGGTAGAAATTCGTGACCTTGGAGAACACGAGCGCGCGGAACCGTGGTGCGTCCGGTTCCTCCTGCGCGGCAGCGGTGGCCGCGCCGACCAGGGCGGTCAGCAGCAGGGCCAGCGCGGCGACGATCGACGTGAGGCGGCGGGTGCTCCGGGACATCGGGCCTCCTTGACCGGGAAAGCGCCTTCCCACTAGCCGGAGAGCGGCAGGTGGATGAGGTGGTAAGGGCTTTCCGGCGTACGCTAGGGACTTTCGCCGCCCGGTGTCAATAGTTCGCCGGCCCCCTGCGGTTTCCTCACCTGTGGACAGCGGTGATCATCAACGATCCGCTACCTCACCAGGCGTTCTCCCGCTCTGCGAGGCATGCATGCCTCGCAATGCGAACAGACGCCTGGGCATGGCTCCCGGATCGCCGGGAAATCTCACCCCGTGGACACCACACAGGCGACGGCGGCCCGATCACGACCCAGCGGCGACAGGGACGGCGACCACCCCGCCGCGACGGTTGCGAGGACACTCGTCGCACCACGGCAACCGGCGCACCACGGCGAACGGCCGCCACCCCGGACGACGGTGACGAGGACACTCGTCGCAGCACGGCAACCGGCCGCCCTCCCCGGCAACGGTGCGCCCAGGCCGGCCGTGCCCGCTCTTCCCCCGTCCCCCTGATAGCTGCCCGTCCTTGGGCCGCGGGTGCGCGGGTCAAGTCCAAGGCCCCCACCGGGCACCAGCGCACCCAGCAGAGGCCGCGGACTTGAGGCGCGTGCCCGCGGCCAAGAGAATGGGCCGCAGGGGGACGGCGAAACCCGCGCCCCACGGCCAACCAGCGCCCCTCAGCCAACCAGCGCCCCACGGGCCAACCAGCGCCCCTCAGCCAACCAGCGCCCCACGGCCAACCAGCGCCCCACGGCCAACCAGCGCCCCACGGGCCAACCCGCGGCCCGGCGAACCTCAGGGCTCGATGCGGCGGAGCAGCTCGGCCAGCGTGGCCAGTTCGGCGTCGTCGAAGCGGCCGACGACGTAGTCGTGGACGCTGCGCAGGTGGGTTCCGCTGGCCTCGCGCAGCCGCTCGAACCCGGCGTCGGTCAGGACCGCGTAGAAGCCGCGCCCGTCGCGTTCGGCCTGGGTGCGTTCGAGCAGACGCTCGTCGACCATCCGGTCGACCAGCCGGGTGAGGCCGCTGGGCGAGAGCATGACGCGGTCGGCCAGCTCGCTCATCCGCAGCCGGCGGCCGTCGGCCTCGAGCAGCCGGACGAGGACGTCGTACCAGGCGAGCGGGAGGTCGTGGTGGGCGAGCAGGTCGGCCTCGAGGCGCCGCATGACCCTGGACTGGGCACGGATGAACAGCCGCCACACCTCGAGCTGCTCAGGTGTGACCCACTGGTCGATGTCCTTGCTGGCCGTCATGTCGTCCAGATCCTAGACGCCGCCGACCACGGCACGGCGCAGAAGCGCGGCGGACGTAGCATCGACCATATGAGTGCGCTCCCCACCGTCGACGACGTCACCGCGGCCCTGGCCGGGGTCAAGGACCCGGAGATCAAGCGGCCGATCACCGAGCTGAACATGGTGAAGTCGGTCGACGTCGCGGCTGACGGCCGCGTCACGGTCGAGGTCTACCTGACGGTCGCCGGCTGTCCACTGCGCGACACCATCACCCGCGACGTCACCGCGGCGGTCATGGCGCTGCAGGGCAGCACGTCGGCCGAGGTGGTGCTCGACGTCATGTCGGCCGAGCAGCGCAAGGAGCTGTCGCAGCAGCTGCGTGGCGGCGCGCCCGAGCGGGAGATCCCGTTCACCCAGGCGGGCTCGCTCACCCGCGTCTATGCGGTCGCGTCCGGCAAGGGCGGCGTGGGCAAGTCGTCGGTGACGGCCAACCTGGCCGCCGCCATGGCCGCCGACGGCGTCAACGTCGGGCTGGTCGACGCCGACATCTACGGGCACTCGATGCCGCGCATGTTCGGCGTCGCGGGCTCGCAGCCCACCGTCGTCGAGCGCATGATCATGCCGGTGCCGGCGCACGGCGTGAAGCTCATCTCGACCGAGATGTTCAAGCCCGACCGCGACATCCCGGTCGCCTGGCGCGGCCCCATGCTGCACCGCGCGCTGCAGCAGTTCCTCACCGACGTCTACTGGGGCGACCTCGACGTCCTGCTGCTCGACCTCCCGCCCGGCACGGGCGACGTCGCCATCTCGCTGGCGCAGCTGCTGCCCAACGCCGAGATCGTGGTCGTCACGACGCCGCAGCTGGCCGCTGCCGAGGTGGCCGAGCGGGCCGGCTCGATCGCCATGCAGACGCACCAGCAGGTGGCCGGCGTCATCGAGAACATGTCGTTCCTGCCGTGCCCGCACTGCGGCCCGGAGCACCGCCTCGAGCTGTTCGGCAGCGGCGGCGGGCAGCGGGTCTCCGACGGCCTGTCGCGGCGCCTCGGCGCCACGGTGCCGCTGCTGGGCGAGATCCCGCTCGACACCCGGCTGCGCGAGGGCGGCGACGCCGGCACGCCGCTGGTGCTGAGCGAGCCGGACGCTCCGGCGTCGGCCACGCTGCGTCAAGTGGCCAAGCGACTCTCGCACCGCCAGCGCGGCCTGGCCGGCATGTCGCTGAGCCTCTCCCCCGCCGGCTGATGGCAGGCACGTCCTGGCCGGCATGGCGTTGTGCCTCTCTCTCCCGCCGGTTGTGGCAGGGTCGGCGGCATGCGTCACGTCGCCGTCCTGCTCAGTGCCCTGCTCGTCGTCTCCTGCGGTAACGACGACGACGGCGGCTCGGCGGCACCCACCGGCGAGCCGCCGGGCAGCCCGATCAGCGCGGACCTGAGCGTCCCGCCGGGCACCGTGCTGCTCGGCGGGCCGTTCCCGTACGCCGCCGCGAGCGACGGCCCGCCCGCCGGCACCGAGGCGCTGCTGCTGGTCGACGGCGACCCGGTCGCGGCCTTCGCGGACCTCGTCGACCAGGTGCGCGCCGCCGGGCTGGAGCCGCTGACGTACCACCCGGACGACGACGCCGAACCGGCGGCCTGCCAGGTCGCCGACGTCACCTACCCCGATGCGACCGGCGAACGCTGGCCGCTGGGCAGCGACGACGTCCCGGACGGCGACGACCCGCTGGCGCTGGAGTGCGAGACTCACGCGTTCGGGCCGGACGGCTACCGGCTCGACCTGAAGCTCGTGGTCAGCGAGCGGACCGACCCGTACCTGTCGTTCGTCCGCGTCACCGAGGTCCAGGACAGCCCGTCGTCGCCGCTGCCGGAACTGGAGGCGCAGGCGCCCACACCGGCGGGTGACTCGCCCGTCATGCCGCAGCCGCTCCCCGACGACCGGCCGGGGCCCGGCGACCCGATCGGCGCGCCGTTCGCCCCGTCCGGCGAGGACCACCGGCTGCTCGACGGCTACGAACTGCTCGCGCCGCCGATCATGCCGACGTGCGCCACCGGCGGCTTCGTCGCCGTTGTCCGCGGCAGCGACGTCCAGCGCACCGGCGACGCCGTGAGCGCGTGGGTCGAGCACCTGGGCACGGCGTCGTTCGCGGAGGTCCCGGCCGTGGACTCCGACGTCGCCGCGACGATCGACGGCGTCGACACGCGGCGGGTGGTGCTCAGCGGCGCCGGCGGCGGGACGGTCACCGTCACCGGCGCCGGCGACCACGTCCTGCTGGACCGCTGCAACGACTGACCCGCTCACACGCCGAGGTTGGTGTAGCCGAGCCAGCCGTCGCCGTCGGCGACGACGGTGAGCAGGCCGGTGTCGGCGTAGATGGAGTCGGCGTCGTTGCCGGTGTCGCGGCCGGTGTGGTCGCTGTACGGCGCCGCGGCGTACACCTGGTCGCTGAGCTCGTCGTCGAAGAACAGCTGGGTGGTCAGCACGGTCTGCTGGTCGACGTGCACACGGACGTGGATGTGCACGGTCCGGCCGCGGTACCAGCCCGGATAGATGCTGGTGAAGCGGACGATGCCGTCGGCGTCGGCGACCTGGGCACCGCGCAGGTAGGTGCCGTCGTCGGTGGGCTCGGACTCGGTGTCGCCCTGACTGTACGAGCCGTCCGACGTCGACTGCCCGCCGTCGCTGCCGGGCGGCCCGCCGGAGGCGACCTCGAACCCGGAGTACTCGCCGCCGGCGTCGCAGTGCCAGATCTCGACGACGCTGTCCGGGAGCGGCGTGTTCTGCGCGTCCTGCACCCGCAGCGCCAGCGTCAACGTCGCGCCGGGCCGGTCCTCGCGGAGGTCCGAGCGGATCGAGTCGACGTCGAACCAGTACGGGCCCTCGGTCGTCTCCGGCGACGTCCCGGCCATGTCGACCGCGTCCAGCAGGGCCACCAGATCGGTCCCGGTGGCCGACGGCGTCGCGGTCGCCGCCGGGCTGCCGGTGCCGTTCGCGGCGCCCACGCCGCAGGCCGCCAGCACGGCTCCGAGCCCGACCGTCCCGCCCAGTCCCAGCGCCCGGCGCCGCGCGATCAGGCGGCGGCTGGCGCGTACCTCGTCATGCATCGATCGACTCCCCTCCGCTGGTCGCGCCGAGGTCGTAGAGCGTGACGCCGTCGACGGTGACGGCCGTGAAGTTCTCGGCCACCCAGTCGGCGATCTCCGAACCGCCGCCCACGCCGCCGCCGATGAAGTAGTGGATCTTCCCGTCGGCCACGTCCTGCTGGAACTGCTCCAGCGTCGGCGACGGGTCGCTGCCGTTGAAGCCGCCGATCGGCATGACGGAGTGTTCGGTGGCGAGCTGGTAGCTCGCCGCGTTCTGCGCGCCGACCGTGGCCGCGACCCAGGTGTAGTCGTCGGCGTTCTCCAGCAGCAGCGCGGTGACGTCGGCGCTCGCGGTGCCGCCGCCGAGCAGCCCGCCCATCGCGCCGCCGCCCGGAACCGCGCCGCCGCCGCCCTGGCCGGCGGGTGGTCCGCCGAACTGCGTCCCGCCGCCGGGCGCGACACCCCCGGGCGGCCCGCCGCCAGGTCCGCCGCCGGCGCCGCCACCAGCAGCGCCCCCGGGTCCGCCACGCACCATGCCGCCCGGCCCGGCCGCCGTCACCGCGGGTCCGGCCGTGACGATCGAGCCGGCATGCGGGGTCGCGACGGTCTGCAAGGTGTAGGCGGCCGGTCCGAGCAGCCCGGCGACCACCGCGAGCGCGATCCCGGCCCGGGCGAGCGCGGCCCCGCGCCACTGCGCGGCCAGCAGGAGCACCGCCGCGGCCACGCCGGCCACGACCACGACCGGCCGCAGCCACGGCTGCCAGTCGGCGCTGCGGCCGAGCAGCGCGTACGCCCACACCGTCGTCAGCAGGACGATTCCGGCGAGCAGCGGCAGCGCCCACGTCCGTTCGGCCCGGGCACGCCACACCAGCCCGCCGCCCAGCCCGGCCAGGACGGCGATCGCCGGCGCCAGCGCGACCGTGTAGTACTCGTGGAAGATCCCGGCCATCAGGCTGAAGGTCAGCCAGGTGACGACCAGCCAGCCGATCCAGAGCAGCAGCATCGCCCGGGTGGGGTCGGTGCGCGGCCGGCCGCGGCGCAGCCAGAGCCCGGCGGCGCCCAGCACCACGGCAGCCGGGGCGAGCCAGGCGATCTGGCCGCCGAACTGCCCCTCGAGCAGCCGGGTCAGCCCGGTCTGACCCCAGCCGCCACCGCCGCCGACCGAGCCGGCCTCGTCGCCGGTGAGCCGACCGAAGCCGTTGTAGCCGAAGGTCAGTTCCAGGAACGAGTTCGTCTGTGAGCCGCCGATGTACGGTCGCGCCGACGCCGGGACCAGCTCGGCCAGCGCCACCCACCAACCGGCCGCGACCACCAGTGCACCCAACGCCACGAACCCGTCGCGCAGCCGCCGCGCGATCGGGACCGGCGCGGCCAGCAGGTAGGCGGCGGCGAAGCCGGGCAGCACGAGGAACGCCTGCAGTTGCTTGGTGAGGAAGCCCAGCCCGATCAGGGCGCCCATGAGCGCCATCCAGCCCAGCCGGCGGCGGTCCGACGGCGACTCGATCGCCCGCTGCACCGCGTACGCGGCCGCCGTCATCAGCAGCACGAGCAGCGCGTCGGGGTTGTCGAACCGGAACATCAGCGCCGCGACGGGGGTCAGCGCCAGGACGACGCCGGCCAGCACGGCAGGGCCGGTCCCGAGCCGGCGCCGCACCCCGGCGAACACCAGCCAGACCGAGCCGATCCCCATCAGCACCTGCGGCAGCAGGATCGCGAAGGACGAGAGCCCGAACAGCCGCACCGACAGCGCCATCGGCCAGATCGCGGCCGGCGGCTTGTCGACGGTGATCGAGCCGGCCGCGTCGGAGGCGCCCCACAGGAACGCCGACCAGCTCTGCGAGCCGGCCTGCGCGGCCGCCGCGTAGAACTCGTTGGCGTATCCCGACGCGGTCAGGTCCCAGAAGTACAGCACCGCGGTTCCGGCCAGCAGCGCGCCGAGCACGACGCGGTCCCGGCCCACCCGCCGCACGGCGTCGGTGGCGGCCGCGACCGGTGCCGACGTGGTCCAGGTCGTCGTGGTCATCGGAACACCCACCCCCTCAGCAGGACGAACCGCAGCGCGGTCGCCATCAGGTTCGCGACGGTGACGGCGGCCAGCTCCGCGGTGTGCGAGACGGCCGCGCCGCCGAGCTCCAGCAGCGCCAGCGCACCGGCGGTCAGCGCCCAGCACAGCCCGAACACCACCAGGCCCTGACCGTGGTGGCGGGCGAGCCCGGACCGGCCGCGCACACCGAACGTGAGCCGCCGGTTGAGCGCGGTGTTCACCAGCGTGGCCACCAGCAGCGCGGCGAGGTTGGCCGCCTGCGCGCCCAGCGACGGGCGGGCCGCGAGGAACAGCACGGCGTAGAGCACCGTGCACACCACGCCGACGACGGCGAACCGCTGCACCTGGGCGGCCAGCGGCGCCCGTGCGCCGGCGGCCGACGGCGGCAGCGCGCCGTTGCGGTCCAGCAGCGGTGCCGGTAGCGCCGCCCGCACCCGATCCAGCGGCACCCGGCCGGTCACCAGGTCCCGGCCGAGCCGCGCCACCCCGCGCAGGTCGGCGACGGCCGTCGCGACGATGTCGACCCGGCTGTCCGGGTCGTCGACCCAATCGACCGGGACCTCGTGGATGCGCAGCCCGGCCCGCTCGGCCAGCACCAGCAGCTCGGTGTCGAAGAACCAGGCGCCGTCGGCGACCAGCGGCAGCAGTTGCGTGGCCGCGTCGGCCCGGATCGCCTTGAACCCGCACTGGGCGTCGGAGAACCGGGCCGCGAGCACGCCGTGCAGCAGCAGGTTGTAGCCGCGCGAGATCAGCTCCCGCTTCGGGCCGCGGACCACCCGGGCGCCGCGCGCCAGCCGGGTGCCGACCGCGACCTCGGAGTGCCCCGACACCAGCGGCGCGACCAGCGGCAGCAGCGCCGACAGGTCGGTGGACAGGTCGACGTCCATGTACGCCAGCACGGCGGCGTCGGACGTGCTCCAGGCCTCGCGCAGCGCGCGGCCGCGGCCCTTGCGGTCCAGGTGCAGCACCCGGACACCGTCCAGCTCGGCCGCGACCCGGTGCGCGACGGCGAGCGTGTCGTCGGTGCTGGCGTTGTCGGCGATGGTGATCCGCGCGGTGAACGGCAGCCGCCGGCGGACGTGGTCGTGGGTGCGGCGAACCGCCTCGTCGAGCGTCGCCGCCTCGTTGTGGACCGGGATCACCAGGTCCAGGACCGGCGGTCCGGCGGCCGGGACCGCGGGTGCGACCGGCGCCGGGCTGGTGTGGAGTGTGGTCATGCCGCCACGGTCGGCGACTCCGCTCGGGCCGGGCTGTGCTGCGCCTGTGCGCCGGCTGTGAGTGCCGGCAACCGCACGGTGATCGTCGTACCGGTGGGCCCGGACGCGCCCGGTTCGCCGTCGGTCCGGCTCGCGACGGCGATCGTCCCGCCGTGTGCGTGCACGATCGCCTCGGCGATGGCCAGGCCCAGCCCGGTCGAGCCGCCGGTGCGGTTGCGGGCGGTGTCGCCGCGGCTGAACCGCTGGAACAGTCCGGGCCGCTGGTCCGCCGGGATGCCGGGGCCGTCGTCGGCCACGCCGAGCACGACGTGGTGACCGCGGCGGCGCCCGGACACCGTCACCGTCGTCCCGGGCGGCGTGTGCACGCGGGCGTTGCCCAGCAGGTTGGCCAGCACCTGCCGCAGCCGGGGGTCGTCGCCGTCGACCAGCAGCGGCCGGGGCCGGGTGCCGAGGTCGAGCCGCCAGACGTGGTCCGGGCCGGCGGCATGCGCGTCGGCGATCGCGTCGACGGCGAGCCCGGCCAGGTCCACCGGCGCCCGCTCCAGCGGCCGGCCCGCGTCCAGCCGGGCGAGCAGCAGGAGATCGTCGACCAGCCCGGTCATGCGGCGCGCCTCCGACTCGACCCGGCCGATCGCGTGCGTCGCCGCGGCCGGGACCTCGTCCGGCGAGCGGCGCACCAGCTCGGCGTAGCCGCGGATGGAGGCCAGCGGTGTGCGCAGCTCGTGGCTGGCGTCGGCGACGAACCGGCGGACCTGCTGCTCCGACTCGTGCCTGGCCGACAGCGCGGTCTCGACGTGGGCGATCATCCGGTTGAACGCGGCGCCGACCGCGCCCACCTCGCCGCGCTCCTCGGCCAGCGCCGGCGGTACCCGCGGGATGTGCCCGACGGCGCCGCTGTCCAGCGGCAGCTCGGACACCTGGCGCGCGGTGACGGCGACCCGGTCCAGCGGTCGCAGCGCCCGCCGCACCAGCGCCGTCGCCGCGACCCCGGCCAGCACGACGCCGGCCCCGGCCAGCGCGACCTCGACCGTCACGTACGAGCCGACGGTGCCGGAGACGCCGTCGGAGCTCAGCGCGGTCACGACGGCGTCGCCACGCGGGGTCTGCGTCGCGACGGCCCGGTAGCTGCCCAGTCCGGGCAGCTCGACCGTGTGGAGACGGCCGTCCAGCGGCAGCTCCTCGAGCGCGTCGAGCTGCCCGGTGTCCAGCGGCTGGAACGTGCCGGCGTCGTCGATGTACCCGGCGTCCACCACCTCGCCGTCGTCGTAGTAGACACTGACGGTGCCGGCGGCCTGGCCGAGCGGGAGGTGCGAGCCGCCGGGCGGCCCGCCGGAGCCGATGGATCCCGGCGGCCCCGGCTGCGGAGTTGCCGCGGCCCGCTCCGAGGCCAGCCGGACCTGCTCGTCGAGCTGGTCGGAGAGCGTCGAACGCAGCGCGACCGCCGACACGACGGCCAGCGCCGCGGTGACGGCGAACACCAGCGCGACGACGGTCCAGACCAGCCGCCGGCGCAGCGGGTGCCTGGTCACGGCCCCGCCTCGGCGGCGGGTTTGATCAGGTAGCCGACGCCGCGGACGGTGTGGATCATCGGCTCGCGACCCTTGTCGATCTTGCGCCGCAGGTACGAGACGTACAGCTCGACGATGTTCTCCTGGCCGCCGAAGTCGTACTGCCAGACGCGGTCCAGGATCTGCGCCTTGGACAGCACCCGGCGCGGGTTGCGCATCAGGAAGCGGAGCAGCTCGAACTCGGTCGCGGTGAGCCGGATCGGCTGTCCGGCCCGCTCGACCTCGTGCGCGTCCTCGTCCATGACGAGGTCGCCGACGGCGAGGACGGAGACCTCCGCGGGACGCGCCGTACCGGCCCGGCGCAGCAGCCCGCGCAGCCGGGCCACGAGTTCCTCCAGGCTGAACGGCTTGGTCACGTAGTCGTCGCCACCGGCGGTGAGCCCGGCCACGCGGTCCTCGACGGCGTCGCGAGCGGTGAGGAACAGCACCGGCACGCCCGGATGATGCGCCCGGATCCGGCGCATCACGCCGAGGCCGTCGACGTCGGGCAGCATCACGTCCAGCACGACGGCGTCCGGCGCCTCGTCGATCGCGGTGCGGATCGCGTCCTGGCCGGTCAGCGCCGTCGACGTCGCCCAGCCCTCGTAGCGCAGGGCGGCGGTCAGCAGTTCGGCCAGGTTCGGTTCGTCGTCGACCACGAGGATCCGCGGCGGAGTGCCGTCCGGGCGGGTCAGCGGTGCCTGATCGAGCGTCGCGTCCATCATGGCTCCGGTCTATCCAGGCAGGTTGAGGATCCGCTGAGAGGTTCCCGTGAAGTTCCTGTGAGAGGCGGAGCCGCCGAGGCGGCTCCGCCTCGGCGATCAGGTCGTCGCGGACGACTCCGTCCGGCCCTGCTCGCCCTCCGGCGCCTGGTCCGGCGCCTGACCGTCCTCCGGCGCCTGGCCGTCGTCCGGGGCCTCGTCGCAACCGGCCCCGCCGGGACCGCCACGGCCCTCGCCGTCACTCGGCTGGCCGGGCCGGGCCTGGTCCGGCGCAGTGGACTCCGGCGCGTCGGGCCGGCCGGACTCGGTGTCCGGCGCGGCCGGCTCGCTCTCGCTGGTGTCCGGCGTGGACGAGCCGGAGTCGGCGGCCGCGGCGATCCCGTAACCGCCGAGCAGCAGCCCGCCGGCGATGGCGGCGGACACGATCGGCGTGCGCCAGCGCCGCAGGCGGTCAGGAGTGTCAGTCGTACTGTCGGACATCGAACCTCCCCGTAGGTGGTGAACGCGCACCGGCTGGTGCACGTCCTCCCGACCTTCGGCGGCGATCCTGTGCTCAGCCCACGGCGGAGCTGTGCGTGCCCTGTGAATCCGTGACGCCGTTCGCGTCGACGTCGACCAGCCGGCCGCCGGCCCGCAGGCCGCGCAGCCGCGCGTCCGGGTCGACCGCGGCCAGCCGCGACCGCACCGTCACCGACCCGTCGACGTCCGGGCGGACGCCGAAGAACCCCTCGACCACCAGCGCCGACCACGAACCGGCCGACGAGCACGACCAGTCGATGAGGTACGGGAACTGCGGCGGCGACTTCACCGCGCCGCCGTTCAGCGGCTCGGCGGCCTCCTCGACGAAGTGCGCCTGGCCGGGCGGCCCCTGGTTGGCGGTCCGGGCCAGGCCGGTCAGCCAGTCGGCGGCGACGTCGGGCCGGCCCAGCTCGATCAGCGACCGCGCGGCGTCGGCCGGCCAGGCCGGGTAGGCGCCGTTCCACTGGTGGTCCGGGCGGACGCTGAACGCGGCGTCGTCGTCGTACGGCGACAGCGCCCGCATCCACGACGGCGTGCGCAGCTCGCGGACGAAGAACGCCACCATCTCCTCGCGCCGCCGCTCCGGCAGATCGGCGGCGATGGTCATGCCGACGGTCGTGAAGTCGTAGCAGTGCCGCACCGGCAGCATGCGGCCGTCGGGCTGGCGCGCGTGCCAGAACCCCTGGCCCTCGACGTACAGCTCGCCGACGTGCGGGACCAGCGCGTCGGCCTTCGTCCGCAGGTCGCCGGCGAGGCCGTCGTCGCCGCGCAGCGCCGCGATGTCGGCCGCGGCCCGCAGGTTCCACACGTTGGCGGCGTTGAGGCTGGCCACCTCGTGCACGTAGGAGCTGACGCACTCGAGCAGGTTGTCGATGCCGCCGTAGTCGGCCAGCGCGTGCTTCCTGCGCAGGCCCTCCCAGGCCGTCGCCCAGTCGGCGACGTGCCCGGCCACCGGCTTCGCCGGCCCGTCGTGGGCGGCCAGCTCGACGTCCAGGAAGCCCGGCTCGCCGTTCCACCGCACGTAGTCACGGACCAGCCGGATCATCGCGTAGTCGTTGACGGAGTACCAGTAGCCGGCCGGTCCGCCGGTCTGCCACTCGGTGCCGAAGTGCCGGTGGATGTCCAGCGCGATCCAGTGCTCGATCTGGCGGCGCATCGGCACCGGGTCCAGCAGCGCGTGGATCATCGAGCTGAGACTGAAGTCCCAGATGAACGTGGTGGTCTGCCAGTACCGCGGCATCAGCGTGTCGTAGACGCGGCCCAGGTGGCTGGCCGGGCTGTCGCGGCGGAACCAGATGACGCCCAGCACGCCCCACCAATACAGCCGGCGCAGCGCGTCGTTCGACGTCTCCAGCGTCGGCACGTGCCCGCTGAACTGGTCGTTCCCGGGTGTGAAGGCGGCCCGCAGAGTGTCGTCCCACAGCGTGCGCGCGGCGGCGACCTGCCCGGGCACGTCGGCCACGACGGTGTCGTACGCGGCCAGGGCGCCGTCGGCGTCGGCGCCGACCACGTGCACGTAGCCGAAGCGGTACCGCTCGCCGGGCGCCAGGGAGACGTCGACCTCCAGCGTGCGGTCGCCGGCCCGGGCGCCGTCGGCGTCCAAGCCCTGCACGCTCACGGCGGCGGTGGTCTCGGCCCGGCCCAGCAGCGCGGCACGGCCCGGCAGCGGGGCCAGCGCGTTCGGCTCCGACGGCGGCTCCGGCACCCGCCACGGCGCGGCCTGGGTCGCCGTCGACGCGACCGACAGGCCCAGCCGGACCATCCGCTCGGCGTCGGACGTGTTGGTCACGGCGATGTCGACGACGACGCCGTCGACACCCGGCGGGGTCACCGTCGTCGACTCGACGGCGAGGTCGCCCAGCCGGGCGGACCGGACGACGCGGTCCGGCCGCCACTGGATCGTGACCGGCTCGCCGTAGGACCGGAACAGCCGGCCGTCGACCCAGAGCGCACCGGTGACGGTGTCGCCGTGCGAGACCGGCGCGAAGTTCACGCTGCGCACCGCGGTGACGTCGTGGTCGACCTGCACCGCGCCGAGGAAGTTGGTCAGGCCGGGCGGGTTGACCATGTCGTCGTAGCGCTGCACCACCGGGTCGGAGGTGAAGTCGTCGACGGTGGGGATGAGCCGCATCGGTCAGCGTCCTCCGAGATCGACGGGGCCGGCCATCGCCGGGTCGGCCCAGTCGGAGTTGGGCAGCAACGGGTACCAGCCCGGCCGGCCGGGATCGCGGTCGTACGGGTACCCGCCCAGCTCGCGGTAGAGCTCGGCGTACTCGGCGACCTTGTCGCGATCCAGCTCGACGCCGAGCCCGGGCGCGTCGGGCACGTCGATGCCGCCGTCGCGGTACCGGAACGGCCCGCCGGCGATGACGTCGCCGGTCAGGTGGTGGTAATGCGCGTCGGCCGCGAACGACAGGTTCGGCAGGACGGCGCCGAGGTGCAGCATGGTGGCCAACTGGATGCCCAGCTCGCCGGACGAGTGCACCGCGACGCCCAGCTGGAACGTCTCGCACACGCCGGCCGCCTTGACGCACGGGCGGATGCCGCCCCAGAACGTGGTGTCGAGCAGGACGACGTCGACGGCAGGGTCACGGACGTTCGCCGCCAGCTGTTCGAAGTTCACCACGACGGTGTTGGTGGCGATCGGGATGGCGGTGCGCTCGCGGACCCGGCGCAGGCCGTTCATGCCCCAGGTCGGGTCCTCGAGGTAGTCGTTGCGCAGGTCGTCGATGGCGGCGGCGAACCGGACCGACTCCTCCGGCGACCACGCGCCGTTGGGGTCGTGGCGCAGCTGATCGCCGGGGAACGCGTCGGCCAGGGCGCGGTAGCACTCCAGCTCGTAGTCGGGCGGGAAGACGCCCCCCTTGAGCTTGTGCACGGTGAAGCCGTGCGCGTCCTTCAGCTCACGGGCGTGCGCGACCAGCTGCTCCGGCGTGCGCACCTCGCCGCTGCCGTCGGCGGCCGGGTAACGGAAGAACAGGTAGCTCGCGAACTCGACGTGGTCGCGGACCTTGCCGCCGAGCAGCTCGTGCACCGGCACGCCCAGCTGCCTGCCCTGCAGGTCGAGGCAGGCGAACTCGACGGCCGCGAGCAGCTGGGTGCGGTTGTTGTAGAGGCTGGCCGTCGGGTTGGCCAGCATGAACCGCAGCGCCTCGGTGCGGGCGGGGTCGTGGCCGACGAGGTAGTCGCGCAGACCGCGGACGGCGTCCTCGGCGCTCTGCCCGCCACCGCCCATCTCGCCGAGGCCGACCAGGCCGTTGTCGGCCTCGACCTCGACGATGGTGCGGACGAAGCGGCCCCAGTGCGCCCCGTTGCTGTGTCGCAGCGGCGCCTGCAGCGGCACCGTCACGGTGGTGGCGCGCACGTCGACGATCTTCACGAACTCAGTTCTCCTTCACGTGCTCGGGTAGCGCCACGGGCAGGCCGGCCCGCAGGCCGCCGTCGACCACGAGGTCGGTGCCGGTGACGAAGCCGGCCTGCGGCCCGGCCAGGTAGGCGACGGCGTCGGCCACCTCGGACGGCAGCGCGACCCGGCCCAGCGGGTGCGAACGGCCCCACTCGGCGACGACGTCGTCGGCGGGACGGCCCTCGGCGTGCAGATCGGCGGCCCAGCGCAGCATCGGGGTGTCGACCGAGCCGGGCAGGACGGCGTTGACGCGGACGCCGTCGGGCGCGTGGTCGAGCGCCATCGACCGGACCAGCGCGACGAGCGCGCCCTTCGACGCCGCGTATGCCGCGACCCGAGTCTGCGACTGGTACGACTGCACCGACGCGACGACCACGACGGCGCCGCCGCCGTCGGCCCGCAGCAGCGGCATCAGGAAGTGGCAGACCGCGAAGACGCCACGCAAGTTCACGTCGATGACCTCGTCGAACAGCTCCATGCTGGTCTCTTCGACGGTGCCGTAGCGCTGGATGCCGGCGGCACAGACCAGCGTGTCGATGCTGCCGTACCGGTCGGTGAGCTCGGCGGCGCACGCCTCGACGGCGGCGGCGTCGGCCACGTCGAGCGGCGAGGTCCGCAGCTGCCACCCGCGGACCGCGGCGTCGGTGGCCAGCCGGTCGAGCGCGGCGGCGTCGCGGTCGAGCGCCACCACCAGCTCGCCGTCGCCGGCCAGCCGCTCCACGACCGCCCGGCCGATGCCCGCGCCGCCGCCGGTGACCACGGCCACTCTCATCGCACGCCTCCTAGAACTGACCGAGGTTGAGACCCCGGCTGAAGATCCGCTGGGTGGACAGGAAGAGGACCACCGTCGGCAGCGACACCAGCAGACCGCCGGCCAGCACCGCCGTCAGTTGCAGCCCGCCGTAGGTGTCCTGCAGCGCGGCCGCTGCCGTCATGAGCGGCCGGACGTCGTTGGACTGGCTCAGCGCCAGCCCCAGCAGCAGGTCGTTCCAGACGAACGTGGCCTGCAGGATGAACACCGCCACCAGCGCGCTGGTGGACATCGGCAGGTAGATGCGCCAGAAGATCCGCCAGGTGCTGGCGCCGTCGACGACCGCCGCCTCGAACACCTGATGCGCGATGCCGCCGAGGAAGTTGCGCATGACCAGCGCCGCGAACGGCACGGTGACGGCCGTGTAGATGGCGATCATGCCGAGCCGGCTGTCGTAGATGCCGGCCTCGACGTAGCCGACGAACAGCGGCATCAGGATCATCTGCAGCGGGAACACCGTGCCGCCGAACACCAGCACGAACCAGAAGAACCCGTGCCTGAGCCGCAGCGCGACGATGGCGAAGCCGATGGCCGCGCCGAACAGCACCGCCAGCGCGGGCCCGATGACGCTGTAGAGCAGCGTGCTCGTGACGGCCTCGCCCAGGCCGCCGATCTCCCAGGCCTCGCGCATGTTGTCGAACAGGGCGAAGTCGCTGATGGGCTTCCACACCTGGTCGGCGGCGTACTGCGCGGGGGCCTTGCTGGCGTTGACCAGCAGCAGGTAGATCGGGGCCAGCCAGATGGCGCCGAGCACCAGCAGGATCGTGGGACGGAGTATGCGTGCGGTCATCGGGTCACACCGCCCGCTCGGGCGACAGCTGCCGCCGCAGGTAGGTGATGGCCGCGAGGAACGTCACCACACTGAGGAACACCGCGACCGCCGAACCGGCGCCGTAAGCGCTGTTCACGAACGTCTCCTCGTACATCGTCACCGCGAGGGTCTCGGCGTTGCGGCCCGGCCCGCCCTTCGTCATGATCCAGACGATGTCGAACGTCTTCAGGCTGGCCACCAGCGACAACCCGACCACGACGGTGGTCAGCGGGCGGAGCATCGGCCAGTGCATGTGCCGGAACATCCGCCAGCCGGACGCGCCGTCGAGCCGGGCCGCCTCGATCGGCTCGCGCGGGATCGACTGCAGCCCGATGACGAACAGCAGCGCGTTCACCCCGCTCTGCTGCCAGGACGACGCCCCGATCATCACGAGCGTGTTCAGCGGCGCGTCGCTCAGCCAGCGCAGGTCGGCGCCGGGCAGGCCGAGCGCGTCCAGCGCCTGGCTCAGCCCGCCGCCGTTCTGCAGCACGAACCGCCACACCACGCCGACCGCGACGCCGGAGATCGCGTACGGGATGAGGAACGGCAGCCGAAACCAGCCGCCGAACCGCATCCCGTGCGACAGCACCGCGATCAGCAGGCCCAGCCCGACCGGGACCGTGATGCTGCCCACCACCCAGATCAGGGTGTTGCGCAGCGACGTGGCGAAGTTCGGGTCGTCGAACATCGCCCGGTAGTTGTCCAGGCCGACCCACGATGGCGAGCCGAGCCCGTTGTACTCGGTGAAGCTGATCCACGTGGTCCAGAGGAACGGCAGGTACAGCAGGACCGCCACCACCAGGACGGCGGGCACGCTGAAGCCGCGCGCCGGCCAGCCGTACGTGTTCCGGCGGCGCCGCCGCGGCTCGGGGGGTGCCGAGCCGCGGGACGGCGTCGTGGGTGCGGCCGTGGCCGGCGCGGACATCGCTCGTTCCTCTCGGTGCGCGGGCCTCAGCCCTGTTCGGCCCAGTACGCGTCGGCCTCGGCCTCGATGGTCTGCAGGATCGAGGTCGGGTCACCCGGGTTGGTGACGAACGCGCTGAAGCCGTCGAGCGCCGCGGTGAGCACCGGCGTCGGCGTCGCCTCGAAGTAGCGCTCGAGCAGCAGGTAGTCGCCGCTCGCGGACTGCTCGTTCAGCCCCGCGAGCAACTGGTCCTGCACCAGCGCCTTCGGGTTGAACGACACGTCGCCGCGTGCGTTGGCCCACGCCGTCTGCGCCTCCTCGGTCATCCACCACTCGGCGTACTGCAGCGCGGAGGTCTCGTTCGCGGCGTCCAGGGCGGTGCACATGGGGCCGGTCTCGAAGATCAGCGACGTCTGCGCCAGGTCCGGGTTGACGTTCGGGATGAGGAAGAAGTCGTAGTCCTCGCCGGAGACCATGTCGACGCTGTTGAGCTGGCCGCTGAGGAACGTCCCGAAGTTGATCATCGCGACGGTGCCGTTCTTCAGCTGGTCCTGCGGCGCCGTCTGGTCACCCGGGTCGCCGAAGTAGCCGGCCTCGAGCATCGACTGCCACTGCTCCATCACCGCGACGACGCCCGCATCGGTGTAGTTGGCCTCGCCGGTGCCGAGCGCGTTGTAGAGCTCGGGGTCGGTGCCGGCCATCAGCGTCTGGAACCAGACGAACGAGAACAGGATGTTGGTCTCGTAGAACGGGGTGACGCCGCCCGCCTTGAGGGTGTCGGCGATCGTCATCAGCTCGGCCCAGCTGGTCGGCTCGGTCAGGCCGTACTCCGCGAAGACGTCCTTGTTGTAGTACATGACCCAGTAGGCGGCGTTCATCGGCACGCAGTACTGCTCGCCCTCGACGGTGAAGTGCTCGCGCATGGCCTCGGGCACGTCGCCGTTGTCGATGGCGCCCTGCCAGATGTCCGTCGTCGGCGCGAGCAGGCCCTCGGTGACGAGGTCCTCCAGCTCACTGCCGGTGTGCCAGGTGAACAGGTCGGGCTTCTCGTCCGTGCGGAAGGACTGCCGGACGAACGCCGAGTACTGCTCGGCGTCGGAGTACCCGGTGAAGTCCAGCCCCAGCCCCAGGCTGGTCTCCGACACGTCGGACACCTCCAGGAACTGAGGCTCCCACGCGCCCTTGTCGGTGTAGAAGTTGATCATGCCCGGTCCGGCAGCACCCTCGGCGTCCTCGTCGTCGCCGCCCCCGCACGCAGCCAGAACGAGCGTCGACGCCGCCAGCGCCGCCACCCCGGTGTGACGCAATCTCACGTGACCTCACCTCGTAGCTTTCATGTATGACATCGGGTGTAACCTGTCTGCATGTGCCCGTGACTAGGCAGTATGCCAGGATCAACGGTTACCGCCCGGAATCGGGTCTCCTGCTGCGGATGGCCATGATGACGTTGTCGAGGTGCTCCTTGCTGGCGCGGTACGCCTCATCGGCGTCGCCGTCCAGCACCGCCCCCGCGATGCGCCGGTGCTCCTCGAAGTCCTCGCCCTCGTCGCCGTGCAGCCGCAGGATCTCGCGCTGTTCCTGGGCGTGTACGAGCACGATCGAGTCGACCACCTCGGCCAGCACCGTGTTGCCGGACGCCTGCGCGACCGCTCGGTGGAAGTCCAGGTTGACGACCCAGAGCCGCTCGTTGCGCTCGATGAGACAGCGCTCCGCCTCCCGCAGCGTCTCAGTGATCAGCTCGACGCCGACGGGGTCACGGACGGTGGCGCCCATGGCCGCGATCGGCGGTTCGATGGTGCTGCGCGCCAGCAACAGGTCGACCAGACTTTCGCTGGTCAGCAGCGGTCCATGCGGATTCGGCAACACTGAGCGGCGCACGTTCTCCCCCACGTACACCCCGGAGCCGTGCCGCAGCACCACCACACCCATCGCTTCGAGCCGGCGCAACGCCTCGCGCATGGTCGGGACCGCGACGGCGAACCGCTCGGCCATCGACCGGACGGTGTCCATCTGCGCGCCCGCCTCGAGACGGCGCTCCCGGATCAGCTCGACGACGCCGGTGGCCAGCTCATCGGCCAGCGTCCGGCGGCTCGCATCTCCGGCAGTCACAGCCCCGTCCCCTTCGACGTGCTTTGCGGCGTTGGAGTGATTAGATCACTAAATCACTTTTCTGTCGACAATCGTGACCGTGCCGTGACCCTGGAGTCATCATCGCCTCGGCGGTGCCGGCGGTGAATGCGCAGGTGGGTGGGGGTCCATTGTCGCTCACGTAGGTGGTGGCCGAGCCGCTGGCGCGCGGGAACGGGCCGACTCTGGTGGGCGGGTTCGGGTGGGGGTACCGTGCGCTCGGCGGCTGGAGCTGCGAGGAGCCGCTCGGGCTGCTCGGGTCACTCGGAAGGCCGGACAGGCCGGTCGAGCGGTCGAGCGGTCGACTCGGGTGCGCCGCCAACTCAGGTCGGATCGGTACACCGTTCGCGGACAGAGCGACCGGGTCGACCCACTCGGTGGCCCGGCTCGGCGGCCCGGCCCGGCTCGGCTTGGCCTGCTGGTGGGCCGGCGTTTCGTGGGCCGGGCGGACGTGTGTCGGGTTCGCGCCGTTCACCGTCCCCCTGCTGCCCATTTTCTCAGCCGCGCAACCGCGCCTCCAGCGGACTGAAGGGCGCTTCGCGCCGACGAGGACCGCTTGACCCACGATTCCGCGGCCAAGAACCTGGCAGCTATCAGGGGGACGGGGCGAGTCTGGGCACACCTCAAGGTGCGCGGGCGTGGTCCCGGTTCCACCGTTCGTGAGCCGGGTGACTCGGTCGGTTCGGTCCGCTCGTTCGCTCAGCCCTCTAGTTGGCCGGGCGTGCGTGCCTCGGGTTCGCGCCGTTCGCCGTCCCCCTGCTGCCCATTTTCTCAGCCGCGCAACCGCGCCTCAAGCGGACTGACGGGCGCTTCGCGCCGACGAGACCGCTTGACCCGCGATTCCGCGGCCAAGAACCTGGCAGCTATCAGGGGGACGGGGCGAGTCTGGACACACCTCGAACTCCGCAGCCGAATCCACCCTCCCATCGGCGACCGGGGCGCAGTTTCGGCCATCGCCGGCTGCGCAACGCCGACCGACGTCGCCGTGGTCCGACCGGCGACGTGAACCCGCCCTCGGCGACCGTCGCCTCGGGATCACCGACGCCGTGGCCTGTGGACAGCGATGATCATCAACGATCACGTACGCCACTAGGCGTTCCCCCGCTCCACCAGGCATGCATGCCTCGCAGAGCGAACACAGTCCTAGGCATGGCCCCCGAATCGACGAGAAATCTCACCCAGTGGACGTCACACGTGCGACGACAGCCCCGACCCACGACCAGGTGCCCCCAGGAGCGCCGTCGCCGAGTATCGGCCCACGCGCCGCCACCCCGCGTCGCCCACCGGCTGGAAATGATCACGTGAACCACCCGTTCTCCCGCTTCACCATGCATGCATGCCTGGCGAACCGGGAGAACGCCTGGTCCGACGATCCTCGCCGCGCCGAAAATGGTCTGTACCACCAGCGAACGCCCCGTTCGCCACCGGGAAGAGCGAGGCCCCAGGCGCCGGAACGAGCAGCGCGTCCATGATCATCAACCTTCTGCGGCGTCATCACGACGCGGAAGATTGATGATCATGGAAGGGGTGGTGACGCGGGCAGAACGGGCAGCAGCGAGACGTCAGGTGGCGTCGGGGTCGAAGCGCGGCGAACGGGCCGTCTCAGCGGGCACCGCCTCCGGCTCCACGGCCGCAGGCTCAGCCGCCGACTCCACCGCCACCGCCGCCGACGCAGCCGGAGCCGGAGCCGACGCTGCCGGGGTCGACGGCTCGGACGCGGGCTGCTCGGACGCGTCAGCGCCCGGCGAAGCGGCCGCAGCAGCCGGAGCCGCGGGGGTGTCCTCCATCGGCGGCGGAGGAGTCTCCTCCTCGGGGGCCGGGGGCACGTCGGCAGACGGCGGAGGGACGTCGACCGTCTCGCCGACCCGCTCGCCGCCCGTGGAGGCCGACCGCGCCGACGGGCGGGTGCCGTTGCCGTTGGTACGCCGGGACGGCGAGGTGTCATCGTCGTCGTCGAGACCGAGGTCGATGCCGTCGAGGACCTTCTGGCGCACGAACGACTTCGGGTTGCGCAGGTCGGAGAGGGTCTTCAGGTCCTCTTTGTCGATGCCGAGATCGCCGACGCTGCCGGAGAGATCCTTGCGGGCGTTGGCCACCATGGTGCGAAGATCACGGACGAAGCCGGCCGCCTGCCGCGCCATGTCGGGCAGCCGGTCGGGGCCGAAGACGAGCAGGGCGACGACGAGCAGCACGAACACCTCGCCGATACCTATGTCGAACACAGTCGGCCCCCACGTCGGTTACGTACGTGCATCCGTCCCCGCAAGACTACGTGCCGCGTCAACCGACAGCCGAGCCGAGGGTGAGCGTGAACTCCAGCTCCTCGCCGTCGCGATCGACGACGACGGTGATGTCGTCGCCGGGCTCGTGGGCGCGCAGCCGGACGATCAGCTCGGCCGGGGTGCGGATGTCCTGACCGTCGACGGCCACCACGACGTCGCCCGACTCGATGCCGACCTCGTCGGCCGGGCCGCCGGGCGTGACGCCGGGGCCGTTGTCGCCGTCGTCGGCGACCCGCGCGCCGCTGCCGACGAAGGCGTTGTCGAGCAGCACGCCCATGACCGGGTAGACGGCCTCGCCGTCGGCGATCAGCTGCTGGGCGGTGCGCTGCACCTGCTCGATCGGGATCGCGAACCCGAGCCCGATGGAGCCGGCCTGCTGGCCCATGCCGAGGCTGGCGATGGCGGAGTTGACGCCGATGACGCGGCCGGAGCCGTCGACCAGCGGGCCGCCGGAGTTGCCCGGGTTGATGGCGGCGTCGGTCTGCAGCGCGTTGATGTAGGACTGGTCGTCCTCGCCGCCGGCGCTGACCGGCCGCTCCAGCGCCGACACGATGCCGCTGGTGACGGTGGCGTCGAGACCCAGCGGGCTGCCGATGGCCACGACGGGGTCGCCGACGGCCACGGACTCGGACTCGCCGAAGACGACCGGCTGGAGGTCGTCGGCGTCGACGTGGAGGACGGCGATGTCGTAGCTGGGGCTGGCGCCCACGAGCTCGGCCTCGAGCCGGCGGCCGTCGAAGAACGCCAGCTCGATGGCGCCGTCGCCCGCGGTCGCGATGACGTGGTTGTTCGTGATGACGTAGCCGTCTTCGGAGATGACGAAGCCCGAGCCGCCGGCGTCAGCGACGCTGACCGACACGACGCTGGGCAGCACGCTGGCGGCCACGCCCGCGATGGATTCGGGCGGCCGCTCGACCAGCCCGGCGGGGTCGGCCCCGATGACGGTGACCGTGCCACCGCCGCCGCTGCCGTCGTCGTCGATGGCCTCGGCCACCAGCCCGCCGGCACCGCCCGCGGCGACGGCCAGGACCAGGATGCCGAGGGTGGCCAGACCGCGGCGCTTCTTCGGCGGCCGCCGATGCCCGGCGCCGTCGGCAGGAACACCCGGGCCGGGCGCGGCGGGCCCGCCCGGCGCCGCCGCGGCGGTGCCGGCCGCCGGTGTGCCGTCGGGAGCGGTCGCGAGGAACCGGGTCGTGCCGTCGTTGGCCGGCGCGGCGCCGGTTCCGTTGCCCGCGACGAGGGGCCGGGTGGCCGCGGCCGGGCTCACGGCCGGCGCGGGACGGCTCGTCTCGTCGGAGTACTGCCACGAGCCACCCGCCCAGGGGTCGCCGCCCGGGCTCCGCTCCGGGGGCGTGGTCGGCCCGAGACTGCTCCAGCCTGCCTTCATGGCGTCATTCTCCCAGGCGGCGGCGCGAGACGCACCGTCCGGTCGCGCGTGATGATGGTCAGTCGAACGGGTTGACCCACGAACCCACCCGCTGCGCGCCCCGGGCGATGCGGTCGAGGAACCCGTCCTTCTTCTCCTCGTGCGTGGCGGCGGGGTCAGGCGGCAGGTTCTTCAGCAGGTCGCGGACGCTGTCGAGCGGGGCCTCGGCGACCACGGTGATGACCCGGCCACCGCTGGACCAGGTGAGCCGGGCCGGCGGGCCGGGGCGGGTGTAGACGACGCCGTCCTCGTAGTCGGCGGTGTCGTAGCCGTCGAGCTGGTCGGGGTCGAGCCAGCCGATCTGCTCGAACACCGACACTGTCATGACGCCGTCGGAGTAGCTGAGCTGGATGGCGTCGCCGATGCGCCGCGCCTCGTAGAGGTCCATGCCCTCGCCCAGGGAGTCCGGGCAGTGCCAGCCGTCCTCGCGCAGCTGATCGATGTCGTCCCAGCGCAGCATGGAGTCGTCGCGGTCGAAGGTGGCCGCGGGGCCGACGCCGTCGCCGGCCTTGCAGCAGGTGCCCGGGCGGCCGACGTTGATGTCGACGAACGCGCTGGCCGACAGCGTGTAGCCGTCGCTGGTGTACGACTCGCGGCGCAGCGGCAGCGCGGTCTCGCGGTCGAGCCAGAGCTGCGCGGCGACCGAGCCGTCGCTGCGGTAGGCCACGACGACGTCGGTGTAGCGGCCCGCGACGGCGTCCTCACCGGCCAGCCGGACGGTGTAGGCGCCGAGCAGGAGGTCGGCGGGGTCCTCGCCGGCCAGCCACCGGGAGGCGGTGCGGCCGTCGAAGATCGCCGACTGGCGGTTGTGCACCCGGATCGACGTCTGGCCGCCGGCGGCGTGCTGGACCTGCACGACGGCGCTGGACGAGGCCGCCGACTGGGTCAGCGCGGACCAGGTGGAGACGTACTGCGTGCCGCTGTAGGAGACGTGCTCGCCCGCCGCGGCGGACTGCCGCAGCAGCTCGACCGCACGGGGGTCGTCGCCGACGTCGCGCGAGGAGGCCGGAACCGCCTGCACGAACACCGCCAGCGCGCCCACGAGCAGGGGCATGGCCAGGACCGGCACGACCAGGGCGGCCAACCCGCCGGTCCTGCCGTGCCCGACGCGGTTGCCCAAGATCACCAGCCGTCTCCGGTGGAGCTGACGGTGCCCACCAGCAGCGAGGCGGGCTCGACGAACGGCAGCCCGCCGGTGGAGCGGGCGTGCTCGACGGTGAACTCCTCGAGCGGAGGTACGACGCTGACCGGGGTGTCGGGCGTGCCGGGCGAGCTGCCGGTGCCGCCGAGCGAAGCCAGCAGGATGAGCATGGCGCCGGTGGTGCACATGCCCAGCGCGACGACGCGGACCGCGCGGACGCGGCGGCTGGCGCGGCCGCCCGGACGCGAGCCGGACGGGCCCGACGGCGGCCTGGAGTCGCGCGGGCGCCAACCGGCCACCGGGGCCGGCTGCGTGGACGACGCCGGCGGGGCGGGCGGCAGCGGCTCGCCCGGTTCGGCCAGCGCCATCAGGCTGGCCACCAGCTTGTCGGACGGCGCGAGGGCGGGGAGCGACCGCAGCGCGTTGCGGGCGTCGCGTTCGAGCTCGACGGCCTCGCGGCAGTGCGCGCAGACCGTCAGGTGGACCAGGGCGCGGTCGCGTTCGTGGTGTTCGAGGCGGTCGTCGACGAGGTCGCTGATCCGCTCGTCGAGGTGTTTCATGCGGAGTCTCCGTGTTCACGCGGCGCGTCGGCCTCGTGCTCGTCGAAGCTGAGCGCACTGGCGTCGTCGGGCGCACGGTGGTCGAGCGCGGCCCGCAGCTGGGCCCGGCCGCGGTGGATGCGGCTGCGGACGGTGCCGAGCTTGATGCCCAGCGTGGCCGCGATCTCCTCGTAGGAGAGACCCTCGATGTCGCACAGCACCACGGCGGCGCGGAAGTCGGGCGGCAGCGCCTCGAGCGCCCGCTGGATGTCGGCCTCGAGCATGCTGTCGGTGATGACACGCTCGGGCGTCGGCTCGCGGCCGTGCAGCCGCTCGGCGGCGTCGTCGGCCAGTGCGTCGAACCGGATGCGCTGCTTGCGGCGCACGGAGTCGAGGAACAGGTTGGTGGTGATGCGGTGCAGCCAGCCCTCGAACGTGCCGGGAGTGTAGGAGGACAGCGAGCGGAAGACCCGGACGAAGACGTCCTGGGTGAGGTCCTCGGCGTCGTGCGCGTTGCCGGTCAGACGGTACGCCAGCCGGTAGACCCGTCCAGAGTGCTCGCGGACGATCTCTTCCCAGCTCGGCGGCGTCCAGGTCTCAACGTCGGCCACCCGGGGTCCTTCCTCGACACGGCTCGTCGGCACGAGCGCTACATCCATCGTCACCCATTGCCCCTTTCGTGGCCAATCAGGGAAGCCCCCCATCTATTCCCGACGTTCCCTGACCTCCAGAACGATCCGGGACGCCCACCCGGTTCCGGATCCCACGATGCGGATGCTTGACGGCCTAAGCTCAGGACTGACAAAGTTCGCGCGCGACACAGGACGTTCCCGACCTGGAGGCCGTCATTTCCACGGGCAGCACCACCCCGATCACGCCGGAGTCGTGGGCCTTTGCGGAGGCCTACCTCGACGAGGACCACATCTTCGGCCGCGCCCGGCAGCGCGCCGCCGAGGTCGGCGCCGTCCCCGTCGGCCCCGGAGCCGGGGCCGCGCTGCGGGTGCTGGCCGCCGCGCTCGACGCCCGCACGGTCGTCGAGGTCGGCACCGGTTGCGGCGTCTCGGGGCTCTACCTGCTGTCCGGCATGCGCGCCGACGGTGTACTCACCAGCGTCGACATCGAGTCCGAGCACCAGCGGCTGGCTCGCGAGGCGTTCTCCGAGGCGAACGTGGCGGCGAACCGCACGCGGCTCATCGCCGGCGCGGCGCTCGAGGTGCTGCCCCGGCTCACCGACGGCGCCTACGACCTCGTCTTCTGCGACGGCGACAAGACCGAGTACAGCGACTACCTGCAGCAGGCGCTGCGGCTGCTCCGCCCGGGCGGCGCGGTGGCCTTCGACAACGCGCTCTGGCACGACCGCGTCGCCGACTCCGCGCAGCGCGACCCCGAGACCGTCGCCATCCGCGAGCTGGTCCGTCTCGTCCGCGAGGACGACCACCTGGTGCCGGCGCTGCTCCCGGTCGGCGACGGCCTGCTCGTGGCGGTCAAGCGCGCCGACTGACACCACCGTGGGACGTGGATTGTCCCAATAGTTCACCGCGCCGACCGGGCCTGGTCACCTGGCCGCCCCGCACGGGTCGAGGACGGCCGCCAGGCTCGGCACCTGTCGGTAGCCCGGGTCCGCCGGGCCGCCCCAGGACCCCGCGGGAGGCCGGACCGTGGCACCAGGTCGCCGCCTGCTGCGCGTCGGCACCGCGGCGCTGGCCGCGGCCGCGCTGACCGGCGGCGTCGCGCAGGCCCATCCGTTCGGTGACCCGCAGACAGCGCGGGTCGGCGCCGACGGCGACACCGTCCACGTGAGCTGGCGGGCGGCCGCCGACGACCTGTCCGCGCTGGCGATCGAGCTGCGCGTGGTCGAGTCCGGCCGGACGTTCGTCTACCAGGACGGCGCGCTGGTCCCGGAGGAGTCCGACCCGACCGACGTCGACGCGTTGGCCGCGGCGCCCGAGTTCGCCGGCTACCTGCTGGAGCGCATCAGGGTGCGGGCCGGCGGGCAGGACTGCGCCGGGTCCGTCGGCGCGCTGGACCGGCTGGCCGACGACGGCGCCGAGCTCTCCTTCACCTGCGCCGGGCCGGTGCGGACGGCCGAGGTGTCGATCTCGACACTCACCGACCTGCACGCGGCCTACCGCACGCTCGCGACCGGCGCCGGCGACCAGGGGCACGTCTACACGCTGGCCGACGACACCGCCGAGTGGGCGTTCGACCCGGCGGCGGCCGCGACGACGACCGACGGCGCGGGCCTCGCCAGGCGGGCGCTGCCGCAGGTGGGCACCGTGCTCGCCGCGGTGACCGTGGCCGCCGCCGCCGTGACCCTCCTCGTACGCCGCCGGCGGCCGGAGCCGTCCGCTGACGGCGTCGGCACCGGACATCCCCACTCCTGAGGAGCGCATCGCCGTGAGATCGCACCCCCATCAGCATCGACGACTCCGAACGGTGGCGGCCGTCGCCGGCCTCGGCCTGCTGGCCGGCGGCCTGGCCGTGCCGCCGGGCCAGGCCACCCAGGACGTCACGGTCTCGTCGACCGTCACCGCCGCTCCGGTCGTGGTGCCGGACGCCGACGTCCTCGACGTCGACTTCGAGGACGGCACCCCGGTCGAGCACACCCAGAACCTGCCCGCGCGGACGGTCGGCGCGCCGGTCTACGGCACCGACCCGGGCGTGCCGGGCACCGTCGCGACCTTCGACGGCGACGACGCGCTCGTCTACCCGTTCACCGCCCAGTGGAGCAAGCTGACCACGTCGTTCAGCGTCGAGTGCGTGTTCCGGTTCGACGGCGACAGCCCCGACCAGCACGGCAACGTCTGCTCCGACGCCGAGGGCGGCGGCATCGCGATCGACGTCGGCGGCGGCGTGATGGAGGTGTGGGCGCACATCGGCGGCGCGTACAAGCGGATCAACGCGCGGCTGGAACCCGGCCGCTGGTACCACGCGACGGCGGTCTGGGACGGTTCCACGCTCTTCCTGTACGTCGACGGCCGGGTCGCGTCGCAGATCGCCGCGACCGGCGCGCTGCGGCTGCCGCCCGCGCACGCGCAGAACTGGGTCCTCGGCGCCGACGCGGCCAGCAACGGTGCCCTCCAGTCGTACAGCCTGTCCTCGATCGAGTCGGCGCGCGTCTACAGCCAGGCGCTGACGGCGGAGCAGGTCGCCGTCCTCGCCGACGCCGCGTTCGAGGACGAGGAGTCGGTCGTGACGCTGCTGTCGCCGCGGCCGGGCGAGCAGATCGGCGGCGGCACCGTCGCGCTGACCGGCGTCGTCACCCGGCCGACGGACGTGTCGTTCCGGCTCGACGGCGGCGACCCGGTGTCACTGGGCCGGGTCGACGGCACGTTCGACGCGCAGCTCACCGAGGTCGCGACGGGGACGCACACGGTCGAGGTCACCGCGACCGCGGACGACGGCACGGCCGAGACCGAGACGGTCGAGTTCAGCGTCGACGCGACCGGCCCGGAGATCACCGTGCGCTCGCCGCGGGACGGCGCGACCTACGACGGTGTGACCGTCACGGTCGACGTGGTGGCGAACGACCCCGCGGGCGTCGACGAGCTGGAGCTGGAACTGGACGGCGAGCCGATCGCCGACGGCGCCGTCATCGACCCGGAAACGGTCACCGACGGCGAGCACACGCTGGTCGCCACCGCCACCGACGGGCTGCTCAACACCAGCACCAGCACCGTCACGTTCACGACCGCAGGCAACCAGCCCGACGCTCCGTCGGACCCGGGGCCGGCCGACGGCGCGACCGACGTGCCGCCGGGCGCGGCCGACCTGTCCGTGACGGCGCTCGACCCGGCCGGCGACGTTCTCGCCGTCGAGTTCAAGCGCGGCTACGAGGCCGCCGGCGCCGCGGTCGTCCGCGAAGGCACGTCCGCGAACGCGCGGCCCGGCCGCGGCACCGGCGACCCGGTCGCCGACGCGGACGCCGTCGCCGAGGCCGACGACGACGCCCTGACCACCAGCGCCGAGGGCGCCTACCCGTTCCAGCAGTTCGAGGTCACCGTGCCCGCGGACATCGATGCGGCCCGGTTCACCGTCGAATGGGCGGGCCAGGTCCCGCGGGGGCACCGCGCGGAACTGTTGGTGTGGAACCACGCGACCCGGTCGTGGCAGCTGCTCGCCGACGGCGACGGCGGCCGGCCGCTGACGCTGAGCGGCGAGGTGCGCGTCGACGAGACCGTCCGCGAGGGCGTGGCCCAGGTGCTGGTCCAGGACGCCGGCGCGGCCGTCGTCGACGATGACGACGTCGTCTCGTTCGCCTGGATGAGCGACACCCAGTGGTACTCCAACAAGGAGCCGGAGACCTACCAGAAGATGGTCGACTGGGTCGTCACCAACCGGGCGGCGAAGGACCTCAGCTACGGCGTGCACACCGGCGACATCGTGCAGACGCCCAATGCCGCGATCGAGTGGGCCCGCGCGTCGGAGATCATGCGCACCTGGGACGAGGCCGGCTTCCCGTACGGCCTGGTGCCGGGCAACCACGACGATGTCGGCGGCGGCGAGTACCGGCCCTACCGCGAGCACTTCGGCGGCGACCGGTACGAGGACAACCCCTGGTACGGCGGCACCGTGGCCGACAACGTCCAGCATTACGACGTGCTGTCGACGCCGAAGGCCGACTTCCTCGTCATGTACCTCGACTGGACGCTGGACGACGCGGAGATCGCCTGGGCCAACGAGATCATCCAGGCGCACCCGGACCACAACGTGATCATCGCGACGCACTGGTACATCGGCGGCGGTGGCGTGTTCACCGGTCCCGGCCAGCGGATCTTCGACGAGATCGTGGTGCCGAACGACAACGTCGACCTGGTGCTGTGCGGGCACATCCACAACACGGCCTACAACATCAAGCACCTCGAGGACGGCCGGGTCGTGGTCGAGGTCCTCTACGACACCCAGGAGCTGCCGACCGCCGGCGGCGGCTGGATGCGCACGATCGACTTCGACACCGTCGCGGGCACGATGACACACGACTCGTTCTCCGTGCTCACCCCCGAGGCGGACAGCGCCTTCGGCGACCCGGCGGCGGAGAACTTCACGACGCCGCTGCAGCTGGACACGCCCACCCGCAGCATCGCGACGGACCGCCTCGGCGTCAGCGCCTGGGGCGACGCTCGGCTGGGCCTGGCGACGGGCGTGACCTCCGGCGAGCGGGCGGCGGTCACCGTCGACGGACTCACGCCGGACACCACGTACCAGTGGTACGCCCAGGCGACCGACCCGGACGGCTACTACGCCAGGTCGCCGATCTGGGAGTTCACCACGGGTGCGGGCGCCGGCTCGGCGGCGTCCGAGGTCACGGCGCGGCCGGTGACGCAGACGTACGGGACGCCGGTGGAGGTGTCGGCGACGGTGACGCCCTCCGGCGCGACCGGGACGGTCACGTTCGGCCTGGCAGGTGGGGCGGCGTGCGTCGCGACGGTGACCGGCGGCGTGGCGAGCTGCTCCCTCGGCATCCTGCCGGCGGGGACGCACGAGGTGTCGGCGGCGTACTCGGGCGACGCGGAGTACGCGCCGTCGACCGGCACCGCCCGGGTGACGGTCCGGCGGGCGCCCGCGGAGTTCGCGGCCGGCCCGGTGAACGACCCCGTCCCGCCCGGCGAGCCGGCCGTGCTGACGGCGACCCTCGCGCCGTCGGCGACCGGCGAGGTGCGATTCGACTCGCGCGGCTCGACGCTCTGCGTCGCGGTGGTCGAGGACGGGACGGCGAGCTGCGAGACCGCCGCCGGTCTGAAGCCGGGGCCGTACAGCGTCGTCGCGTCCTACGACGGCGATCCGAACCACCTGCCCGATCAGGCGCGGTTCGTGTTCCGCGCCCAGCGATAGCAGGTCCGGCCGCCCCGCCCGACCGGCGGGGCGGCCGGGCGCCGCGAAATACGGCCGATTCCGCGATCCGCGCGATTGACCGGCTGGTTACCGGGCACGATAGATCTCGTGCCGGAACTGGTCCGCCCTACCGTCGAGGTCCACGAGTCGTGGCTCGAGGCCGTCGGCGAGCCCGGCTACGAGCCGCGATGGGCCGACGACCTCCAGCTCGCCGACATGGTCCGGCCCGAGGGGTTCGCCACGTACGTCCGCCGGCAGATCGACGACGAGCGCGAGGACGCGCCGCGCTCGCGCGGCATGGTGCCGTCGACCCACCTCTGGTACGTCGACGGCCCGCTCTTCCTCGGCCGGCTGTCCATCCGGCACCACCTGACCCCGTGGCTGCGCGACTACGGCGGCCACATCGGCTACGACGTCCGCCCGTCGGCGCGACGCCGCGGCCACGCCACCGCGATGCTGCAGCAGGCCATGCCGTGGTCGGCCAAGCTCGGCATCGACCCCGCCCTCGTCACCTGCGACGTCGACAACGTCGCCTCGCGCAAGGTCATCGAGGCCGCCGGCGGCGTCTTCGAGGACGAACGGCACGGCAAGCTGCGCTACTGGGTCCCCGCGAGCTGAGCAGTGTCCGGCGTCAGACGGCGACGCGGACGCGGTCGGGGTACGTGTAGACGTTCATGCCACCGCCGCGGACGAAGCCGACCAGCGTCAGCCCGCACTCCTCGGCGAGGTCGACCGCGAGGCTGGACGGCGCCGAGACGGCGGCCAGCACCGGCACGCCCGCGGCGGCCGCCTTCTGCACCAGCTCGAACGACGCCCGGCCGCTGACCTGCAGCACGTGACCGGACAGCGGCAGCAGCCCACCCATGAACGCCGACCCGATGACCTTGTCGACGGCGTTGTGCCGGCCGACGTCCTCGCGGACGGCCACCACCTGACCGGTCGCGGTGAACAGGCCGGCCGCGTGCAGCCCGCCGGTGCGATCGAACACGCGCTGCTCGGCGCGCATGCGGTCGGGCAGTGTGGCCAGGACGCCGACGTCGACGCGGGTGGGGTCGTCGGCCAGCCGCCAGCGCAGCGCGGCACGGACGTCGACCACGCGGTCGGCGCCGCAGACGCCGCAGGCGCTGGTGGTCTCGAAGGCGCGGGCGCGCGGCGGCTCGACGCCGTGGGCGAGCGTCACCTCGATGGTGTTCTGCTCGTCGACGCACTCCTTCATGCCGGCGACGTCGGTGCGGTCGCCGATGGCGCCCTCGGCGACCAGCCAGCCGGCGATGAGGTCGAAGTCGTGCCCCGGCGTGCGCATGGTGGACGTGAGGATCTGGCCGCCGACCCGGACCAGCAGCGGTTCCTCGACCGCCAGCGTGTCGGGGCGCCGTGCCGATCGGCCGGGCCTCAGCCGTAACACCGGCCGTCGCGTCGTCATCTGCCCCATAGCACCACCGTAAGGTCAGGAGTCGACCCCCGTCCTCTTCTCTTTACCCACTTATCGCCATCCGATAAGCACCGTTCCCAACGGCTGCCGGACGCGGCAGATTGCCTGGCACCAGCGCAACGTGGCGACGAGGGAGAGGGTGCCGATGCGAGCGGTCCGGGTCCACGAGTACGGCAAGGAACCCTCGATCGACGAGGTGCCGGCGCCGGCACCCAGACAACCCTTCGACGTGCTCGTCCAGGTCGACGCGGCCGGGGTCTGCCGCACGGACCTGCACATCGTCGAAGGGCAATGGGCGCAGAAGAGCGGCGTCACGCTGCCGTACACCATCGGGCACGAGAACGCCGGCACCGTCATCGAGGTCGGTCCCGCCGTCACCAACGTCGCCGCGGGCGACCACGTCATCCTGCACCCGCTGGTCACGTGCGGTCTGTGCCGGGCCTGCCGTGGCGGCGACGACGTGCACTGCGAGAACTCGCGCTTCCCCGGCATCGACAGCGACGGCGGCATGGCCGAGCTGCTGCTCACCGGCGCCCGGTCGGTCGTGAAGCTGGACGAGAGCCTGGCGCCGCGCGACGTCGCGGCGCTCGCCGACGCGGGCCTCACGGCCTACCACGCGGTCCGCAAGGCCTGGCCGCTGCTGTATCCGGGCACGCACGCCGTCGTGATCGGCGCGGGCGGGCTCGGCCACATCGGCCTGCAGACGCTGCTGGCCACGACGGCGGCCGAGGTCACCGTCGTCGACCTGTCCGCGGAGGCACTCGAGTTCGCCGCCGAACTGGGCGCGCACCACACCGTCGGATCCGGCGCCGACCAGGTCGCGCAGGTGCTCGAGCTCACCGGCGGTGGCGCGCACGTGGTGTTCGACTTCGTCGGAGAACAAGGAACCGAGGACGCCGGCGTCGCGATGACCCGGCGGGCCGGCTCGTACTTCGTCATCGGGTACGGCGGGCACGTCGACGTCCCGACGATCGAGCTGATCTCGCGCGAGATCAACGTGATCGGCAACCTCGTCGGCTCGTACAACGATCTCGACGAGCTGATGGTCCTGGCCGCGCGGGGGAAGGTCAGGCTGCACACGAAGCTCTACACGTTCGACGACGCGCTCCAGGCGCTGTCGGACCTCGACAACGGCCTGGTGCCCGGCGGCCGGGCCATCCTCGTCCCGGCGCTCTAGAGGAGACACCGATGTACAGCAAGGACGGCCAGGACTACTTCGTCGTCGACAGCCACATCCACTTCTGGGACGGCACGCCGGCCAATCAGGCCAACCGGTACGGCGAAGGCTTCCTCAACTGCTTCTACGACTACCACCGCAACCTCAGTCCGGAGGACCGGGTGTGGTCGCTGGAGCACTTCCAGCGCCAGACCGAGGAGCAGGTCATGCACGACCTGTTCGAGGAGGGCTACGTCGACAAGGCCATCTTCCAGCCCACGTACCTCACGGACTTCTTCGTCAACGGCTTCAACACCACGGAGCAGGACGGCGCGCTGGCGGAACGGCACCCGGGGCGGTTCATCGTCAACGGCTCGTGGGACCCGCGCGACGGCGAAGCCGGGCTGGGCCGGCTGGAGCAGCTGGCGGAGCGCTGGAACCTGCAGGGCGTCAAGTTGTACACGGCGGAGTGGAAGGGCGACTCCAAGGGCTGGAAGCTGTCCGACCCGTGGTCGTACCGCTACCTCGAACGGTGTCAGCAGCTGGGCATCCGCAACATCCACGTGCACAAGGGCCCCACCATCTACCCGCTCAACCGCGACGCGTTCGACGTCGCCGACGTCGACGACGTCGCGTCCGCGTTCCCGCAGCTGCGGTTCATCGTCGAGCACTGCGGGCTGCCGCGGCTGGAGGACTTCTGCTGGATCGCCACGCAGGAGCCGAACGTCTACGGCGGGCTGGCGGTGGCGATGCCGTTCATCCACTCGCGGCCGCGATACTTCGCCCAGGTGCTCGGTGAGCTGCTCTACTGGATCGGCGCCGACCGCATCACGTTCGCCAGCGACTACGCCATCTGGACGCCGAAGTGGCTGATCGAGAGGTTCGTCGACTTCCAGATCCCCGAGGACATGCAGTCCGAGTACGGCGTCCTCACGCCGGAGATCAAGAAGAAGATCCTCGGCCTGAACGCCGCCCGCCTGTACGACCTCGACGTTCCGGCCGGGCTGCGTCTGCCCAGCGCGACGGAGCCGGACGAGGCGATCGGATCCGAACCCGCACCGGTCGCACCGGTGGCACCGTGAGCGCCACCACCGCGTCGCGCGCCGCGAGCCCCCCAAGCGGCGCCGACGCCGCCCGGGCCGGCGGCAACCCAGCCGCCGGCCCGGTGCCGGCGATCTGGCGTGCACTCGACGCCGTCGTCGACCCCGAGCTGGACGAGCCGGTGACGGAGCTGGGCTTCGTCACCGCGGTGAGCGTCGAGGACCGCGTCGCCCACATCCGGCTCCGGCTGCCGACGTACTTCTGCGCGCCGAACTTCGCCTACCTGATGGTCGCCGACGCCTACGAGGCCGCCCGCGCCGTGCCCGGCGTCGACGCCGTCGACGTGCGGCTGGAGGACCACTTCGCCGCGGACGAGATCAACGACGGCGTCGCGGCCGGCGACGGGTTCGCCGCGGCGTTCCCCGGCCTCGCCGCCGGCGAACTGGAGGAGCTGCGGATCACGTTCTGGCGCAAGGCGCACGCCGCGGAGCAGGAGCGGGTCGCGTCGCGCCTGGCACGCGACGGCGTCGACCTCGCCACGGCGCGGCTGCGCGACGCCCCGGACACCGCCCGGCTGCGACGACGGCGCGAGCGGCTGGGGCTACCGGCCGGCGACGACGCGCCGCTGCTGGTCGGCGACGACGGGGCGCCGATCCCGGCCGACGCGCTGCCGTTGCGGCTGCGCCTGGCCCGCACCACGCGGATCAGCATCGAGGGGAACTCCGGATTCTGCCGCGGCCTGCTCAGCACCCGATATGGCGGTTAGGCTGGACGAATGGGACGGGCAATGGTGCGGTCCTCGTCGGGAACCATCGCCTCGGTCGCCAAGGCCCTGCGGGTCATGGAGGCCGTGGCCGCCGACCCGCGCGGCGTCACCGCCCGCAGCATCGCCGACGAGCTCGGCCTCGCCCTCCCCACCACCTACCACCTGCTCAGCACGCTGATCGACAGCGGCTACGTCGTCCACCTCGCCAGCGAACACCGCTACGCGTTGGGTTACGGCGTGCGGCGGCTGGACCGCGGGCTGCACCGCCAGCTGGCCGTCGAGGACGACGTCGCGGCGGCGATCCGCGCCCTGCACGTCGAGGCCGACGCCGCCGCCTACTACGCGGTCTTCCGCGAGGCCGGCATCGTCATCGCGCACATCGCCGACTCCGAGCGGCGCCGCCGGGTGCAGCAGCTCGACGTCGGGTTCGACGAGTCCGCGCACGCCACGGCGTTCGGCAAGGTCATGCTGGCCGGCATGGACCGCGACCAGCTGCACGGCTATCTCGACACCGCCGGCCTGGCGCCGCTGACCGGTGCCACGATCGTCCGGCG
Organism: Jiangella endophytica; assembly: GCF_003427025.1. Taxonomy (GTDB): domain Bacteria; phylum Actinomycetota; class Actinomycetes; order Jiangellales; family Jiangellaceae; genus Jiangella; species Jiangella endophytica. The sequence continues at coordinate 37,397 of NZ_QVAI01000012.1, read as the reverse complement.
CGACCATCTGGAACGGCACCTGTCGCACGTGCGCGAGGCCAGCGTCGCGCTGGAGATCGGCGAACTGCAGGCCGGGCTGTCGTGCATGGCGGCGCCGGTCCGCTCCCCCGGTGGCGACATCATCGGCTCGGTCGCCATCTCGCTGCCGTCGCCGGAGTTCCAGGCGCGGCGCTGGGACATCGAGCGGGCCGTCCGCACCGGCGCCGGACGGGTCACGAGGGCGCTCCGGGCTGCCCATCGGCGCACGCCGAGCGCTACCGTCGGTACATGACCACACGGGCGCCCAAGGACGAGCACGACGAGGCCGGCGTGCGGGTGAGCCCGCCGGCCACCAGCGCCGCGGGGGTCCCCGGCGTCGTGCACGGGCTGGCGGCCGTGCTCGAGCAGGCCGGTGTGCGCCGCGGCGTCAAGACCCTGCGGCTGGTCAACCAGCAGCGCGGCTTCGACTGCCCCGGCTGTGCCTGGCCCGAGCCGGGCAAACCGCACCTCGCCGAGTTCTGCGAGAACGGCGCGAAGGCGGTCGCCGAGGAGACCACCGTCCGCCGGGTCGACGCCGCGTTCTTCGCCGCGCACCCGATCGCCGAGCTGGCCGAACGGTCCGACCACTGGCTGGGCCAGCAGGGCCGGCTCACCGAGCCGATGCTGCGCGAGGACGGCGGCACCCACTACCGGCCGATCGGCTGGGACGACGCGTTCGGGTTGGTCGCCGACGCGTTGACCGGCCTCGACAGCCCCGACGACGCCGTCTTCTACACGTCCGGGCGCACCAGCAACGAGGCCGCGTTCCTGTACCAGCTGTTCGCCCGCACGCTCGGCACGAACAACCTGCCCGACTGCTCGAACATGTGCCACGAGTCGTCCGGTGCGGCGCTGTCCGAGACCATCGGCATCGGCAAGGGCAGCGTCTCGCTCACCGACATCACCGATCACGCCGACCTCATCGTCATCGTCGGGCAGAACCCGGGCACCAACCACCCGCGCATGCTCACCTCGCTCGAGCAGGCCAAGCGGCGCGGCGCCCGCATCGTCGCCGTCAACCCGCTGCCCGAGGCCGGCCTGCACACGTTCAAGAACCCGCAGAAGGTCCGCGGCGTGGTCGGGAAGGGCACTCTGCTGTCCGACCTGTACCTGCAGGTCCGCCTCGGCGGCGACCTCGCGTTCTTCCAGGCGGTCAACCGCATGCTGGTCGACGCCGGCGCCGTCGACCACGAGTTCGTCCGCGAGTACACCGCCGGCTACGACGACGCCGCCGCGGCCTGGGACAAGCTCGACTGGGACGACGTCGCCGCCGCGACCGGCCTGCCGCGCGAGGCGATCGAGGCGTTCGTCGACGAGGTGCGACGAGCCGAGAGCGTCATCGTCTGCTGGGCCATGGGCCTGACGCAGCACAAGAAGGCCGTCCCGACCATCCGCGAGATCGTCAACTTCCTGCTGCTGCGCGGCAACATCGGCCGTCCGGGCGCCGGCGCGTGCCCCGTCCGCGGGCACAGCAACGTCCAGGGCGACCGCACCATGGGCATCTGGGAGAAGCCGCCGGCCGCGTTCCTCGACGCGCTCGAGACCGAGTTCGGCTTCACCGCGCCACGGCGGCCCGGCCACGACACCGTCGACACCATCCGGGCCATGCGCGACGGCCGGGTCGGCGTGTTCATGGCCATGGGCGGCAACTTCGCCGCGGCCACCCCGGACAGCGACGTCACGGCGGCGGCGCTGCAGACGGTGCCGCTGACGGTGCACGTGTCGACCAAGCTGAACCGGTCGCACGCGCTGCCCGGCCGGCGCTCCCTCATCCTGCCGTGCCTCGGCCGCACCGAGCGCGACGTCCAGGCCGGCGGCGAGCAGTTCGTCACGGTCGAGGACTCCATGAGCGCGGTGCACTCGTCCCGCGGCACGCTCAAGCCCGCCTCCGACCAGCTACGCAGCGAGGTCGCGATCGTCTGCGGGCTGGCCCGGCGGGTGCTGGGCGACGACGGCCCCGTTCCGTGGGGCTCGTTCGCCGCCGACTACGCGGCGGTGCGCCGGCGCATCGCCCGGGTGATCCCCGGCTTCGACGACTACGAGGCCAAGGTGGCGGTGCCGGGCGGGTTCGTGCTGCCGCACCCGCCGCGCGACTCCCGGTCGTTCCCGACCGCCAGCGGCAAGGCCCGGTTCAGCGTCAACGAGCTGGAGGTGCTGCGGGTCCCGCGGGGCCGGCTGATCCTGCAGACGGTCCGCTCGCACGACCAGTTCAACACCACCATCTACGGCCTCGACGACCGCTACCGCGGCATCCGCGACGGCCGCCGGGTGGTGTTCGTGAACCCGGCCGACCTCGCCGAGCTGGGCTTCTCCGACGGCGCCATGGTCGACCTCGTCAGCGAGTGGAGCGACGGCGACCGCCGCGCGCCGTCGTTCCGGGTGGTGTCCTACCCGACGGCGCTGGGCTGCGCGGCCGCCTACTTCCCGGAGACCAACGTGCTGGTGCCGCTGGACCACACCGCCGAGGTCAGCAACACCCCGGCCTCGAAGTCGGTCATCGTCCGGCTGGAGCCCACCGCCCCCGCCCCCGCACCCCCGCGTTGATCTTGGAGTTGTTCGCCCATCTATCGGACATTCCGGACCGTAGCGCCGAACAACTCCAAGATCAACGGGGCGTGGGGTGGGTGCGGGCGGCGACCAGCCGGCGCAGCGCCGCGACGTCGCCGGTGACGGAGAGCCGGCCCGCCGCGACAGCGTCGTCGAGCGGGTCGGTGCCGTGGAGCACCGCCTGCCAGGCCGGCTTCGTCGTTCGCACCAGGACGTCGGGGGCGTCGGCCGCCGGGCCGCGGGCCAGCTCCGTCAGCCGGCCGTCCTCGACCCGCAGCCGGTAGACGTCGCGGCCGAGCGCGACCTCGTAGCTCGCCGACCACGGCGTGCGCGGTTCGCCATCGCCGTCGCCGTTGCCGTCGAAGAAGGTGCGCAGGCCGAGCATGACGGAGTCGGCGCTGACTTCGCCGGTCAGCGGCAGCACCGGCGACCGGACGCCCCAGCGGGCCAGCGACTGGAACACCGGCTCCAGCTCGGCGCCCCACGCGGTCAGCTCGTACACCCTGGCGGCGACCGGCGGCGGCAGCTCGCGCCGGCGCAGCACGCCGTACTCCTCCAGCTCCTTGAGCCGCTTGGACAGCACGGCCGGCGTGATGCCGGGCAACGCCTCCTGCAGGTCGCGGTAGCGGCGCGGGCCCAGCCGCAGCTCACGCACGACGAGCAGGGCCCAGCGCTCGCCGACGATGTCGAGCGAGAGGGCGATCGGACAGCCCTCGCCGTAGGTCCGGGTCACTTGCGCCTCCTTGGAAACTATGAAAAGAATAGCACTCACTACGTTTTTCATAGCAAGCGAGGAGAGGGCGATGACGGAGAAGATGATCCCGGCCGGCGACGCGCAGCTGTGCGCCGAGGCGTTCGGCTCGCCGGACGACCCGGCGATCCTGCTGATCGGCGGCGCGGCCGCGTCCATGGACTACTGGGAGGACGAGTTCTGCTCGCGGCTCGCCGCGGCCGGTCGCTTCGTCGTTCGCTACGACTTCCGCGACACCGGCCGGTCGACGGCATACCCGGCCGGCTCACCCGGCTACACGGGCGCCGACCTGATGACCGACGCCCTGGCGGTGCTGGACGGCTACGGCGTCGCCGCCGCGCACCTCTACGGCGTGTCGATGGGCGGCGGCATCGCGCAGCAGCTGGGCGTGGAGTACCCGGCGCGGGTGCTGTCGCTGACGCTGCAGTCCACCAGCCCCGCGGGGCCCGCAAGCCCGGACCGTCCCGACCTGCCGCCCATGTCGCCCCAGCTCGCCGAGGTGTTCGCCTCCGAGGAGCCCGGCCCGGACTGGTCCGACCGCGACGCCGCCATGGAGGCGATGGTCGATGGCGAGCGGCTGTTCGGCGGCGACATCCCGCTCGACGAGGTGCACGTGCGCGCCACGGTGGCCCGCATGTACGACCGCACCACCGACGTCGCCGCCAGTCAGACCAACCACTGGATCCTCGTCGACGGCGAGCTCGACCGCGCCAGCCTGGCCGAGATCACCGCGCCGACGCTGGTCCTGCACGGCACCACCGACCCGCTGCTGCCCTACCCGCACGCCGAGGCGCTGGCCGCCGAGATCCCCGGCGCCCGGCTGGTCCCACTCGAGGGCATGGGACACCAATACCCGCCGCGCGCCGTCTGGGACACCGTCGTCGCCGAGGTCGTCGCGCACACGGCGCGATGAGGCCCGGGCGTAGGGTGCCTGGATGCCACCCGCGGACGACCTGACCGAGCATCGCGACAACCCCGGCGACGACGTCTGGGTGCACGGCCGCCCTGAGACGCGCCCCATCGACGTCGTCGACTACGACCCCGCCTGGCCCGCTCGCTACGAGGCGGTCGCGACCCGCATCCGCGACGCGCTGGGCGAGCGGGTCCTGGGCCTGCAGCACATCGGTTCGACCTCGGTCCCGGAGTTGCCGGCCAAGCCGGTCATCGACGTCGACCTCACGGTCGCCGACCCCGCCGACGAGCCCGCCTACCTGCCGGACCTCGAGGCGGCGGGATTCGTGCTGGTCATCCGCGAGCCGAGCTGGCACGAGCACCGCGCGCTGAAGTACGCCGACCCGAACACCAACCTGCACGTCTTCGGTCCCGGCTGCCCGGAGGTGACCCGCCAGCGGTTGTTCCGCGACTGGCTGATCGAGCACCCCGAGGACCTCGCGCGGTACCGCGACGCCAAGCTGCGCGCCGCCGCCGACACCACCGCGTCCGGCGGCATCGTCACGGACTACAACCGGCACAAGGAACCGGTGATCCGCGAGATCTACGACAAGATCTTCCGCGAGCAGGGGCTGCTCTGACCCGAGCCGGTCGCCACACCGAAAATCGGTGGGCCGGGCTCGGTCCGGTGGTGTGTACTCCGGGCATGGCGATCGTGACGGGCAGGCCCCGCATCGACGAGCTGGGCGCGGCGGTGGGCGCGCTGCGGGAGTGGCAGGACGACGCGGCGCCGACACAACTGCACCCGGGCGACGTCGGGTGGTTCTGGCGGTTCGGAGCAGCGGCGACGGCCGCGGCCATCCGCACCTGGAGCCGGGACGGACGCATCCTCGCCGTCGGGCTGCTGGACGGGTCCAGGCTGCTGCGCATGACCATCGCGCCCGACGCCCGGCGCGACGAGGAGCTGGCGGGGCAGCTGGCCGACGACCTCATCCGGCCGCAACGCGGTGTCCTGCCCGAGGGGAAGGCGTCCGTCGAAGCGCCGGCGGACGCGCTGCTCCAGGAGCTGCTGGCCGACGCCGGCTGGGACACCGACGAACCGTGGCGGCCGCTGCACCGCGACCTGACCGACCCGGTGGACGATCCGGGTGTGCGCGTCGTGACGATCGGGCCGGAGCTGGCGGACGTGCGGGCCGCCGTGCAACGAGCCGCGTTCGACGGGTCGACGTTCACCGAGCGGCGCTGGCACGCGATGGCGGACGGAGCACCGTACGCCGACGCCCGGTGCCTGGTCGCGTACGACGACCGGGGCGATGCCGTGGCGGCGCTGACCGTGTGGTCGGCGGGACCCGGGCGACCAGGGCTGCTCGAGCCGGTGGGCGTCCACCGCGACCACCGCGGCCACGGCTACGGCCGGGCGATCACGATCGCCGCGGCGGCCGCGCTGCGGGAGCTGGGGTCGTCGAGCGCCATCGTCTGCACGCCCAGCTCCCACGTGGCCGCAGTCGCCACCTACCGGTCGGCCGGCTTTCACGACCTCCCCGAGGTCCGCGACCGGTGCCGGGCCACCTGAGCTGCTAGGCCGGACCGGGGCCGGCGGCGAAGCCCGCCCCGCCCTCGGCGACCGCGACCACATCGAACGACTCCTGCAGCACCGGCGACGACCCGATCAGCTGCGAGCCGGGCGACTCCGCGGCGATCTCGGCGAACGACGCGGCGAACGCGTCGCGGGCGGCCGCGGTCTCGAACACGTAGGTGCCCTCGAACCACTCGCCCGGCCGGGTGCGCCAGGTCTTGAACCGCAGGCCGTCCATACCGGTGAACCGGGCCAGCGACGTGCCGTGGACGTAGTCGCGCAGCGCCGCGTCGACGCCGTCGGGCGCCTCGGCCAGCGACCAGCGCACGCTCAGTCCGTACATGGGATCCTCCAGAGAATCGTCAGTCGACCGGCGCGCCGGCCTCGAGCCAGTACAGCAGCGCTCGCACGCCGAACCCCGTCCCGCCCTTGGTCCGCTCGACCTTGTCGGAGTCGGCGCGGGCCGGACCGGCGATGTCGAGGTGCGCCCACGGCACGTCGCCGACGAAGCGCTGCAGGAACAACGCGGCCATGATCGAGCCGCCGCCGAGGTGCGCGGTGTCGATGTGCGAGACGTCGGCGATCGAGGAGTCGAGGCCGAAGCGGTAGTCGTCGACCAGCGGCATGCGCCACAGCCGCTCCCCCGCGGCCTCGCCGGCCTCGCGCAGCGCGGCGGCCAGCTCGTCGGACGACGCGTACAGCGCGCCGTGGCCGCGGCCGAGCGCCGTGGTGGCGGCGCCGGTGAGCGTGGCGACGTCGACGATGACCGTCGGCTCCAGCTCGGCGACCGCGTAGCCGATGCCGTCGGCGAGTACCAGACGGCCCTCGGCGTCGGTGTTCAGCACCTCGACCGTCGTGCCGTCGTACTGCCGGATGACGTCGCTGGGCCGCTGCGCGTTGGCGCCGGGCATGTTCTCGGCTGCCGCCACCAGCCCGGTGACGCGGACGTCGACGCCCAGCTCGCGCACGGCTGACAGGACACCCATGACGACGGCGCCGCCGCTCATGTCCGTCTTCATCGGGACCATGCCCTCGCGCGGCTTCAGCGACAGCCCGCCGGTGTCGTAGGTGATGCCCTTGCCGACGAGCACGACGTGCGCGGTGTCCTTGCCGGCTTTCGGCGGCTCGTAGCGCAGCGCGATGAGCCGCGGCGGCCGCTCCGACCCCTGGCCGACCGCCAGGATGCCGCCGAAGCCCTCGTCGGCCAGCGCCTTCTCGTCGCGCACCCGGACGTCGAGCCGGTGTTCCGCGCCGATGCGGCGGGCCTGCTCGGCCAGCCACTCCGGATCCTTGACGTTCGACGGGGTCTGCGCGAGGTCGCGGGCGATCCAGCTGGCCCCGGCGACCGCGACGGCCGTGTCGACGACGTCCGCGCGTGCGCCGTCGCCGGTCAGCACGAGCATGCCGAGCGGCCGCTTCGCCTCGGGCGCGGGCGTGCCCCGGAAGCCGCCCAGCGCGTAGGTGGCGAGGACGGCGCCCTCGACGAACGCGCGGGTGGCGGCGTCGTCGGCGGTCGCGGTGACGGCGGAGGCCAGGCGGTCGATGCCGCGGGCCGCCCGCGCCAACGCGGCGCCGGCCCTGCGGTACGCCGTCGCGGACCCGTCGCCGAGCCCCACCAGCAGCACCCGCGTGACGTCGACCTCACCGTCGACGCTGGCGGCGCCGCGGCCCTCGGCGAACACCGGAACCGACACGACCTCGCCGGCCTTGCCGGTGCCGCGGTCGCGTTCGAGCGCGGCGAACAGATCCAGGCCGAGCGCATCGGCGACCTCCGCGCCGCCGGGACCGATCCACGGCGAGCCGTCGCCGGGCTCGGCCGGGGCCGGTCCGTCGTCCGGCCACACGGCCAGCGCCAGCACGCCGGCTTCGGCGTCCAGCAGCGGTCTGGCATCGACCACGACGTCGGTGCGGCGAACAGTGCTCTCAGCTGGCACGCGTACTCCTCGTCCTGACTCCCGGTCCTCCGGGCAGAGTAATGCCCCCGCCCAGCGCCTCAGGCGCCGGACGAGGGCACCTATTCAATGCTCACGGCAACGACACGTCAGCCGACGACATCCTTCAACGCATCACCCAGCGCGCCGGCCTCGTCAGCAGTGAGCTCGACGACCAGACGACCGCCACCCTCGATCGGGACGCGCATGACAATGCCGCGCCCCTCCTTGGTGACCTCGAGCGGCCCATCGCCAGTCCGCGGCTTCATCGCCGCCATCCGCGCACCCCTTCCTTCTTCAGGCGCACACCCAAACCCCCTGATGTCCAGGGAGCACCAGCCGTGTGCGTCACGATGGAGGTCATTATCCCGCATGTTGGTCGTCGCGGGGAGACCGCGGTCGGTATGTCCTCACCTGGTGATCCCGGATCAGCGGACGTGGCTGTCGGTGCGGGCTGGCAGGATGGGGGACTGTGAACGCCAGATCCGCCTTGTTCGACCTCTATGGCGATCACGTGCGCTCGCGCGGCGGCAAGGCTCGCGTCGCCGCGCTGGTGCGGCTGCTCGCCCCGCTCGGCGTCGCCGCGCCGGCGGTGCGCACGGCCGTGTCGCGCATGGTCAAGCAGGGCTGGCTGCGCCCGGTCCGCATCGACGGCTCGCCCGGCTACGAGCTGACCGAGCGGGCCGACCGCCGCCTCGAGGACGCCGCCGCACGCATCTACCGCACCAACGGCCGCGGCGACTGGGACGGCCGCTGGCACGTCGTCGTGCCCGAGCGGTCGGCACAGCGGGCCGCCCGCGAGCGGCTGCGCAACGGGCTGGCCTACCTCGGCTACGCGCCGGTCGGCGACGGCACCTGGATCGCCGCCAGGCCGTCGCCGGAGCTGGCGTCGCTGCTCGACGCCGAGGAGCTGCGGGCCGAGCGGTTCAGCGCCCGGCACCAGGGCGACGACGCCGAACTGGTGCGCCGCGCGTGGGACCTCGACGCCGTGGGGCGGTCCTACCTGCGCTGGCTGTCCGACGCCCGCGGGCTGCTCGCGTCCCTGCCCGCCAGGCCCACCGACGAGCAGGCGTTCGCCGCGCGGAGCCGGTTGGTGCACGAGTGGCGCAAGTTCCTGTTCACCGACCCCGGTCTGCCGCGCGAGCTGCTGCCCGCCGTCTGGCCCGGCGACGACGCCGCCGACTACTTCGACGAGCACGCCGCGCGGCTGCAGCCCGCCGCCGGCCGCTTCGTCGACGCCTGCCTGTCCGCCGGAACCACCAAGGAGGGCGACCAGTGAGCCTGGTCCGTTACGAGGCCGACGACGGCGTCGGCGTCATCACGCTCGACCGGCCCGAGGCCATGAACAGCCTCGACACCGCCACCAAGGTCGCGCTGCGCGACGCCGTGCTGGCGGCGGCCGCCGACGAGGCGGTGCGCGCGGTCGTGCTGACCGGCTCCGGCCGCGCCTTCTGCGTCGGCCAGGACCTCAAGGAGCACGCCGAGGCGCTCGCGTCCGGCGACTCCGGCCTGGCCACCACGGTCCGGGCCCACTACAACCCGACGGTCAAGGCGCTGCTCACCATGCCGAAGCCGGTCATCGCCGCCGTCAACGGCGTCGCGGCCGGCGCCGGCGCGTCGTACGCGTTCGCCTGCGACCTGCGCATCGTCGCCGACACCGCCGGCTTCAACCTCGCTTTCGCCGCCATCGGCCTCTCCTCCGACACCGGGTCGTCGTGGACGCTGCCACGGCTGGTCGGCTGGGCGAAGGCGCGCGAGCTGCTGTTCCGTCCCCGCACCGTGCCCGCCGGCGAAGCGCTGACGCTGGGCCTGGCGACGGAGGTCGTCCCCGCCTCCGACGTCCTGCCGCGAGCCATGGAACTGGCCCGCGAGTTCGCCGCCGGCCCGACGCTGGCCTACGCGGCGCTGCGGCGCGCCCTCGAGTTCTCCGCGACGCACTCTCTTGACGAGTCGCTCGACCACGAGGCCGACATGATGCAGTGGACCGGCGCCTCCGCCGACCACCGTGCCGCCGTCGAGGCGTTCCTCGCCAAGCGGCCGGCGGTGTTCCATGGCAAGTGACCTCGTCGAGGGCCCCGACGGCCGGCCGCGCTGCCCGTGGGGCCTGAGCACCCCCGACTACGTCGCCTACCACGACGACGAGTGGGGCCGCCCCGTCCACGGCGACGCCGCTCTGTACGAGCGGCTCACGCTCGAAGCGTTCCAGTCCGGGTTGTCGTGGCTGACGATCCTGCGCAAGCGCGACGGCTTCCGCAAGGCGTTCGCGGGGTTCGACGCCTCGGCCGTCGCCGCGTTCGGCGCCGACGACGAGGCGCGGCTCATGCAGGACACCGGCATCGTCCGCAACCGCGCCAAGGTCGCGGCCGCCATCTCCAACGCCCGCGCCCTCGTCGCCCTGCAGGACGCCGACGGCGACGGCGCGCTCGACCGGCTGATCTGGTCGTTCGCCCCCGCCGACCGCCCGGCCCCGGTCTCCCTGGCCGACGTCCCCGCCACCACCCCCGAGTCGAAGGCCCTCGCGAAGGCCCTGAAGAAGCACGGCTTCGTCTTCGTCGGCCCCACCACGGCCTACGCGGCCATGCAGGCGTGCGGCCTGGTCAACGACCACCTGGCAGGCTGCACCGCCCGCTGACCACCGTCACGGCGACACCGGCGTTCTGGCATCCCCGATCGCCGGTGCTCCATCGACCGCCGGTGCTCCCTGGCCGTCACGAGGAACCCCCGCGCGTCACCACGGCGGCAGGCCCGGCGACGCACGGCCGTTCGCGGCACACGTGAGTCCCTCGCCATCGGTGCGCTCGGACCAGGCGTTCTCCCGGTTCAGGAGGCGTGCATGCCTGGTGAACCGGGAGGACGCCTGCTTAACGTGATCATTTCCCGCTAGCCGCGCGGCAGCCGTTCGACGAACCTGGCGAAGCGCCGCAGCCCGATGCCCAGGCCGAACCGGACCGCCGGCCGCGCGAGCGGCCACCCGGCCCGCCCGACCGCGCCGAACGGCAGGTCCAGGTGCTCCTCCCAGGTGACCTCGGCCGCGTGCGCACCGAGCGCCCGCACCGAGAACACGCCCGGCCCGCGCACCAGCCTGCCGGTGTGCAGGACCTCGCACCGGCACGGCGGGTCCCATGCCGTGACGACCATCGAGTCCAGGAACCCGGCCCGCCCCAACCCGGTCCAGGCCTCGAGTCGCGCACCCACCTCGCGGCCGTCGCCCAAGCCCAGCACGCGGACCCGGGTCATCGGCATCCACGCGTTCTGCGCCGGCCAGTCGGTGAGAACATGCCACACCACGTCGGCCGGCGCGGCGACCCTGCGCGTCACCGTGACGTCAGCACTCACCGACGGCCACACCGCCACGGGCGCCGACGCGGGCGTCGACGTCGCCCTCCTCGCAGGTCGTGCGGTGCTCCGCCGATCACCGCGAACCCCCCACTTCACCCCGCTGTTCACCCGGCACCCCCAAGAGCTCACCCAGCACCCTCCGTGCCCCCTTCATACCCCGTGACCGGCGGATCAGCCCTCGTCGGCATCGCCGGGACGGGCGGGCCGGCGCGGGAGCGGGCCGCCGAGGCCGGGGATGCGCGACTCCAGCTCGGCCAGCCGGTGGTCGCGCCAGGCGAGCTCGCGCTGCAGCCGGTCGAGGACGGCGTCGACCTGGTCCATGCGGTAGCCGCGCTGCACGACGGAGAAGCGCAGCTCGGCGATGTCGCCGGAGCCGACGGCACCGTCGGGCAGGAGGCGGGCCGGCTCACCGGGGGTCTCGGGCTGCAGCACGTCGCCGCGGCCGAGCACCAGCAGGACCGCGCCGAACAGCACGGCCGCGGCCACGATCACGAAGACGACGAACACGGCACAAGGGTGCCACGTCCGGCGTTCCACCTCCGCGCCACACCGGGTGGACACGGCGTGCGAGGCTTACTGGCGACCTGGATGCGATCCGATCAGAGGAGTCCCGTGGGTGTTCTTCGCCTGGGCCGATCGACGTTCCCGCCCGGACGGTTCGCCGTCATGGCGATCGTGAACCGCACCCCTGACTCGTTCTACGACCAGGGCGCGACGTTCGCGTTCGAGCAGGCGTGGCGCCGGGTCGAGCAGGTGGTGGCCGAGGGCGCGGACATCATCGACGTCGGCGGAGTGAAGGCCGGCGCGGGCGAGCACGTCAGCGAGGACGAGGAGATCGACCGCGTCGCCGGGCTGGTCGGCGCGATCCGCGAGACGTATCCGCAGGTCGTGGTCAGCGTCGACACCTATCGGGCGCGGACGGCGGAGGCGCTGTGCGAGGCGGGCGCGGACCTCGTCAACGACACCTGGGCCGGCGCCGACCCCGAGGTCGCCGCGGTCGCCGCGCGGCACGGCGCCGGGCTGGTCTGCAGCCACACCGGGGGCATGCGCCCGCGCACGCTGCCGCACCGGGTCCGCTACGACGACGTGGTCGCCGACGTGGCCGGGCACACGGCCGGGCTGGCCGAGCGGGCCGCGGAGCTGGGCGTGCCGCGCGAGAGCATCCTGATCGACCCGACGCACGACTTCGGCAAGAACACCTTCCACTCGCTGGAGCTGACCCGCCGGCTGGACGAGCTGGTCGCGACCGGCTGGCCGGTGCTGGTCAGCCTGTCGCGCAAGGACTTCGTCGGCGAGACGCTCGATCTCCCGGTCGACGAGCGGCTGACCGGCACACTGGCGGCGACGGCGGTGTCCGCCTGGCACGGCGCGCGGGTCTTCCGTGCCCACGACGTCGCGGCCACCCGGCAGGTGCTCGACATGGTCGCGTCGATCCGCGGCGACCGGCCGCCGGCGGCCCCGCTGCGGGGCCTCACCTGACGCCTGAGGCACCTCAGCCCGCCCAGGGGCTACCTCAGGCCCCCTCAGACGGCCCTCAGGCGCCGAGTAAGGCCCCTTCCACCTGGGAAGATGCGGCAGTCACCGCATGTGGCGACCACCCCTTACGGACCAGACTCTTCAGTGTCAGCACAACGGAGCACCGAAAGAGGTCCGGTCATGAACAGCACGTATGTCGCCCAGCTCGTCCACGAGGAGCGTGCGGGCCGGCTGCGGGCCGAGGCCGACGCCGATCGCCTGGCCCGTATCGCCCGCCGCGCGGCCCGTCGCGCCGCCAAGCGGTCCGCGGGCCGCCGGTCGACGTGGGCGATCCGCCACCTGCCCCGCCGCCACGCGGTCTGACGAGCGACCACCACCCAGGCCCCGGTGTCCGTCACGGACACCGGGGCCTCGCCCTGTCCACAGCGGACCCGGATGCCCGCGGCGGCCAGGGCGTAGCAGGATGGACACCGTGGCGTTGGCAGCGATGAGTCCCGCGATGGTCGGCCGCACCGACCAGCTCGACGGCCTGCGGTCGGCACTGGCCTCTGCCGCCGACGGCGTCCCGGTCACGGTGGTGCTGGGCGGTGAGGCGGGTGTCGGCAAGACCCGGCTGGTGACGGAGTTCGCGGCCGAGGCCGAGCGCGCCGGCGCCCGGGTGGTTCTCGGCCAGTGTGTGAACCTGGGCGGCGACGGGCTCGCCTACGCCCCCATCGCCGGCGCTCTGCGCGAGCTGGCCGGCCAGCTCGGCACCGACGCGCTGCTGGCCGCCGCCGGTCCCGGCGGAGCCGCACTGACCAGCCTGCTGCCCGATCTCCCCCACGACGGAGAGCAGCCGGGCGGCACCAGTCAGGGCCGGGTCTTCGAGGCGGTCACCGGGCTGCTCGAGCAGGTCGCCACCGACCGCCCGCTGGTCCTGGTGCTCGAGGATCTGCACTGGGCCGACCGCGCGACGCGCCAGTTGCTCGGCTTCGCGGTCCGGGCCCTGGGCAGCTCCCGCGTGCTCATCGTCGGGACGTACCGCAGCGACGAGCTGTCCCGCGATCACCCGCTCCGGCGGCTGCTGGCCGAGCTGGAGCGGATCCGGACGGTGCACCGCATCGACGTGCCCCGGCTGACCGAGCACGAGGTCGCCGAGCAGCTCACCGGGTTGGCCGGGGCACCGCCGCCGGTCGACGCCGTGCACCGCATCCACGCCCGTAGCGAGGGCGTGCCGTTCTTCGTCGAGCAGCTGGCCGACCTCGACGACGGCACCACGCTGCCCGAGTCGCTGCGTGACCTCCTGCTGGTCCGGGTCGAGCAGCTGTCCGAGGAGTCGCAGCGGCTGGTCCGGATGCTCGCCGTCGGCAACGACCGGGTCGACCACGACCTGCTGGCCGCCGTCGCCGCCGTCGATCCCGACGCTCTGGACCGCACGCTGCGCGAGGCGGTGTCGGCGAACGTGCTGCGGGTCGACGGCGACGGGTACGTGTTCCGGCACGCGCTGGTCCGCGAGGCCGTCCACGACGACCTGTTGCCAGGCGAGCATGCCCGGCTGCACGCGCTGTACGCGGCCACGCTGGAGCGACGGCTGGAGTCCGGCGCCGCGTCGCGCCGCGCGGTCACCGCAGAGGCGGCGCACCACTGGTTCTGCGCGCACGAGCACGAGAAGTCGTTCGCCGCCTCCCTCGACGCCGCCGCCGAGGCGCGCTCGCTGGCCGCCTACGACGAGGCGCAGCGCAACCTCGAGCGGGCGCTGGAGCTCTGGGACCAGGTCCCCGACGCCGCCGAGAAGGCCGGACACGACCACGCGGAACTGCTCGCCCGCACCGCCGCGGCGGCGGACCACGCCGGCGAGCTCGACCGCGCCCTCGCGCTGGTCGACGCCTCGCTGGCCGAGGTCCAGGCCGCAGGCGACGCCGTCGAGCCGAGCCGCGTCGCCCGGCTGCTGGGCTTCCGCGGCGGGCTGCTCAGCGAACTCGGCCGTGGCGGCGCCACCGCCGAGATCGAGCGGGCGCTGGCGCTGATCCCGGCCGACCCGCCCACGCCGCAGCGGGCCCGGCTGCTGCAGAAGTACGTGTCAGGGCTGATGATGGACGGCCGGCAGGCGAACGCCGTCGCGCTGGCCCGTGAGGCGGCGGCGCTGGCGCGCCAGACCGGCGAGGCCGAGTCGGAGTTCCGCGCGTACGTCGTGCTCGGGCCCTGCCTGGTGCACTCCGGCCACGTCGACGACGGCCTCGACGCCCTGGCGACGGCGCACCGGCTGGCCGGCGAACGGCCGGAGTGGCTGGTCAGTTACCACATCAACATGTCCGACTCGCTGCACCTGCTCGGCCGGCACGGCGAGGCGGAACAGGTCGCGCAGCGCGGCATCGACGGCGCCGGTGCGGTCGGACTGGCCCGCACGCTCGGGACCATGCTGGCCGGCAACGCCGCCGAACCGCTGATGGCGCTGGGCCGCTGGGACGAGGCCGAGCGGGTCATCGTCCGCGCCCTCGAACTCCGGCCGCCCGGGCGGCACGTCTGGCACCTGTCCGGGCTGCGCTCGTGGCTGGCGCTGTGGCGCGGCGACGTCGAGGCCGCGTCCCGGTTCGCGGTCGAGGTGCGCGAGCGGCTGGCCGGCCACGATCCCGGGCCGCAGTACGTGCTGCCGGCGACACGCGCGGGCGCCGAGGCGGCGCTCGGGCGCGGCGAGCCGGACCTCGCCTGGCAGCTCGTCCGCACCGCCGTCGACGCATGCCCCGGCCAGCAGTTCGGCTACGAGCTGCCACTGCTCGGGGCGGCCGGCTGGGCGCTGGAGGCGCGGGCGCGAGTCCAGGCCGACGGTGTCGAGGCCGACGCCGAGTGGCTGCGCGGCCGGCTCGCGCCGATCGGCGACTGGGGTCCGGCGCCGGTGTGGACGCCGGTGGTCCGGGCGCACCTCGCCGGCCTCGACGGACCGGCGCCGGACGCCTGGCGGGTGGCGCTGGACGCCGTCGAGGGGGCCGAAGGACCTGCGCACCTGCGGCCGTTCGCCGGCTACCGGCTGGGCGAGGCGTACGTCCTGCTGGGCGACCGCGGCGCGGCCGAGGAGCCGCTGCGCCGGGCCGCGGACGACGCCGACCGGCTCGGCGCCGGCCTGATCCGGCGCTGGATCGACGATCTCGGGCGCCGCGCCCGGCTGGGCCTGCCCCCGTCGCGACCCGACGGCCAGGACGCCGGGTCGTTCGCCGCGCTGACCGACCGCGAGCGCGAGGTGCTGCACCTGGTCGCGGCCGGGCGGAGCAACCGGCAGATCGGCGAGGAGCTGTTCATCAGCACCAAGACCGCCAGCGTGCACGTGTCGAACATCCTGGCCAAGCTCGGCGTCTCGGGCCGCGGCGAGGCCGCGGCCCTGGCCCACCGCGAGGGCCTGCTGGACGACACCGCCCAGCAGGCCGGCTGACGCCGCCCGGTCAGTTGACCGGGCCGCCCACGCCCAGGTTCTCGGGGTCGTCCATGTCGCCCTGCGACCGGTGCAGCCGCCGGTTGACCGTCCACGTGACGAACCACAGCACGACGCCGACGGCCAGCAGGACGGCGACGATGCGGTAGTGCTCGCTGGTGTGCCCGGCCAGCGGCGTGGTCAGGAACGCGCAGACCACGGCGCCGATGACCGGGATGAAGGTCGGGGTGCGGAAGTGCTTGTGCTCGACCGGGTTGCGGCGCAGCACCAACACGGTGATGTTGACGATGGTGAACACGCCGAGCAGGAGCAGCGCCGTCGTCCGGCCGAGCGCCGGCACCTCGCCGACGAACGTGATGAGCCCGATCGCGAGCACCGTGGTGAAGATGATCGCGACCCACGGCGTGCGCCGCCTCGGGTGCACGCGGCCCAGCGGTCCGGGCAGCACCCGCTCGCGGCTCATGCCGTAGACCAGCCGGCTGGCCATCAGCATGTTGATCAGCGCCGAGTTGGCGACGGCGAACATCGTGATGAACGCGAAGATCTGCAACGGGAAGCCCGGCGCACCGGCCTCGACCACCTTCAGCAGCGGGGTGTCGCCCTCGCCGAGCTCGTCGACCGGCACCAGCGCGACGGCCGAGATGGCCACCAGCACGTAGATGACACCGGTGATGATCAGGCCGCTCAGCATGACCTTGGGGAAGATGCGCGACGGCTCCTTGCACTCCTCGGCCATGTTCACGGAGTCCTCGAACCCGACCATCGCGAAGAACGCCAGCGCCGTCGCCGCGGTGACCGCGCCGAACACGCCGTGGCCCTGTGTGTCGAACTCGACGACGCGGGACATGTCCGCGTCGCCGCCGCCGATGGCCCACAGCCCGATCATGATGATGATCAGCAGGCCGCTCAGCTCGACGCAGGTGAGCACGACGTTGGCCTTGACGCTCTCGCCGACGCCGCGGAAGTTCACCGCCGCGACCAGTCCCATGAACAGCAGCGCCACGATGGTGACGCCGGCGCCGGTGCCGAGGTCGAGCTCGAACGCCTCGCCCAGGTTGGCCGCGAACGTGCGCGAGGCCGTCGACGCCGACGTGATGCCCGAGCACATGACCGTGAACGCGACGATGAACGTCACGAAGTGGACGCCGAACGCCTTGTGCGTGTACAACGCGGCACCGGCGGCCTGCGGGTACTTCGTCACCAGTTCGAGGTAGCTGAACGCCGTGAGGATGGCCACGACGAACGCGCTGAGGAACGGCAGCCAGGCCGCACCGCCCACCTCGGCGGCCACCTGGCCGGTGAGTGCGTAGACCCCGGTGCCGAGGATGTCGCCGACGACGAACAGCAACAGCAGACTCGGGCCCATGACCCGTTTCAGGCTGGGCTCCTCCGCGGGCTGACGGGGAGCCTCGCCGGTCTGCACGGGCGCATCTGCCATGTGCCGCCTCCAATCGGTTGCCTTGGTCTACCTCTTGGAGGGTCTACAACGCAAGCAGTGATGCGGCGAGTCAAGGCCCGCGATGCGGGAATTCCGGTGCTATTCCCGGCCCGCCGCGCGACGCGTTTCTTCGGCCCTGGCCAGCACCGACATCACCTGATCGAGGTCGTCGGTGACGGTGAGAAGGTCGATGTCGACAGGCGAGATCTTCTTCTCCGCGACCAGCGTGTCACGAAGCCAGTCGACGAGCCCTTTCCAGTAGGACTCCCCGACCAGGATGATGGGAAACGCCGTGACCTTGTGCGTCTGCACCAGCGTCATCGCCTCGAACAACTCGTCGAGGGTGCCGTAACCGCCGGGGAACACCACGAAGCCCTGCGCGTACTTGACGAACATGGTCTTGCGGGCGAAGAAGTAGCGGAAGTTGACCGCGAGGTCGACGTAGGCGTTGATGCCCTGCTCGAACGGCAGCTCGATGCCCAGCCCGACGGACGTGCCGCCGGCCTCCTGGGCGCCCTTGTTGGCGGCCTCCATGATGCCCGGGCCCCCACCGGTGATGACGGCGTACCCGGCGCTGGTCAGCCGCGCACCGAGCTCGACGGCGCGTTGGTAGGACGGGTCGTCGGGCAGCGTGCGGGCCGAGCCGAAGACGCTGATGGCCGGGCCCAGCTCGGCCAGCGCACCGAAGCCCTCGATGAACTCGGACTGGATGCGCAGGACGCGCCACGGGTCGGTGTGGACCCAGTCGGTGGGGCCGGCGGTGTCGAGCAGCCGCTGGTCGGTCGTCGTCACGTCGTACTGCTTCCCTCGCTTGATCACCGGCCCGGAGTGCTGTTCCACCGGCCGTTCGAACTCGTCGTATCGGGTCACGCGGCCAGGGTAGTTGCCGCGCCGCCCGCCGGCCTCAGCTTTCGAGCCAGGCCCGCAGCCGCGTCTCGCAGGCCTCGATCTCGGCGACGTCGACGCGTTCGTCGTCGGCGTGGGCGAGCTGAGGGTCACCGGGACCGTAGTTGACCGCCGGGACGCCGAGCGCGTCGAACCGGGCGACGTCGGTCCAGCCCACCTTGGCCCGTGGCTCGCCGCCGACGGCCGCGACGAAGGCCGCGGCGACCGGGCGGTCCAGGCCGGGCCGGGCGCCGGGCGCGGAGTCGAGCAGCCGCACGTCGTAGCCGTCGAACACCTGCCGCACGTGGTCGAGCGCCTGCGCCTCGGAGTGGCTGGGCGCGAAACGGTAGTTGACCGTGACCTCGCAGCGGTCGGGGATGACGTTGCCGGCGATGCCGCCGCTGATGCCGACGGCGTTGAGCCCTTCGCGGTAGTCGAGGCCGTCGACGGTGACCGTGGCCGGCCGGTAGTCGGCCAGCCGGCGCAGCACGGGCCCGGCCGCGTGGATGGCGTTGCTGCCCATCCACCAGCGGGCGCTGTGGGCGGCGGTGCCGGTGAGCTCGACGGCGACCCGCAGCGTGCCGTTGCAGCCGCCCTCGACCGACGCCGACGACGGCTCCATGAGCACCGCGAAGTCGGCCGTCAGCCAGTCGGGGTGCTGCCTGGCGACCCGGCCGAGGCCGTTGCGCTCGGCCTCGACCTCCTCGTTGTCGTAGAAGACGTAGGTGACGTCGCTGCCGGGCGCCGGGACGTGGGCGGCCAGCCGCAGCGCGACCGCGACGCCGCCCTTCATGTCGACCGTGCCGCGGCCCCAGAGCACGCCGTCGTCGAGTCTGGTGGGCAGGTTGCCGGCGACGGGCACGGTGTCGAGATGCCCGGCGAGCACGACCCGCGACGGCCGGCCGAGCGCCGTGCGGGCGACGACGGTGTCGCCGTCGCGGTCGACCGTGAGGTGCCCGGCGGAGCGCAGCGCGGCCTCCACGGCGTCGGCCAGCGGTCCCTCGCGGCCGCTCGGGGACGCGAGGTCGCACAGCTGCGCCGTCAGCTCCGGCGCGGGGAGGTCGAGGTCGAGAAGAGTGCCCACAAGCGCCTCAGCCTACTGACGTGGCGTGAACGCGCAGAACTCGTTGCCCTCGGGGTCGGCCATGACGTGCCATGAGATGTCGCCGCCGGGCGGCCGCAGCACCGTGGCGCCACGCTCGGTGAGCAGGCCGATGTCGGCGACGTCGACGTCCCAGTGGACGCGGTTCTTCACCGACTTCGGCTCCGGCACCGGGACGAAGCACAGGTAGTCGAACGGCAGCCGGCCGTCGCTCTCGAGTGCGCTGTGGTGCTCCTTCGGCTCGCGCTCGGAGACCAGCCCCAGCAGCTCGCCCCACCACGCGGCCTGCGCGTAGGGGTCGGCGCAGTCGACCACCACCTGGTGCAGCCGCCCGGGCAGCGACGGCCGCTCCAGGCGGAGGAACGCGCAGAACTCGCCGCCCTCGGGATCGGCCATGACCCACCACGAGATCTCGTCGTCGGGACCGCGCAGGACGGTGGCGCCGAGCCCGAGCAGGCCGTCGAGGTCGCCCACCTCGACGTCGAGGTGCACGCGGTTCTTGGCCGTCCTGGCCTCGGGCACGGCGTCGACCCAGACGCGCTCGCCTTCTGCTTCACCTCGCAGATGCGTAGGATCGTCTGCATCTGGCCGGCGGTTCAGTGCCGCCGCCCAGAACTCGGCGAGCCTGGGCTGGTCACTCGCGTCGAGGCAGAGGGCCTGCCAGGTGGCGACGGGTGGTGTCTGGCTCACGACGACCACGCTAGCCGAGCGCACCGACACCCATGACCGCCCGAGTACCCAGCCAGGTGACCCGACGACCATGAGCTCCCTGCCGGCCGCTCCGCCCGACGACCAGTATCTCTGGTCGCGGGCGCGCCGAGGCGACCCGGCAGCGTTCGGCGAGCTGTTCACCCGGCACTCGACGGTGGTCTACAACTACTGCTTCCGGCTCACCGGTAGCTGGAAGACCGCCGAGGACCTCACCTCGGTCGTCTTCCTTGAGGCCTGGCGCAAGCGCGAGGACGTCGCCGCGCAGGCCGGGTTCGTGCCGTGGCTGCTGAGCCTGGCCGGGCGGGTGGCCCGCAACAGCACCCGGGCCGTGCGCCGGCACCGGCGGCTGCTGGCCAAGCTGCCGCCCGCCGTCATCGCCGGTGGCGCCGCCGACGCCGCGCCGGTGCCCGACCCCGTCGAGGCCGACGCCGAGGCGCGGGCCGACGACGAACGGCACATGAAGCAGGTCCTGCGGGTCTTCCGGCGGCTGCCGAAGCAGGAGCAGGAGGTGCTCGCGCTGTGCGTCTGGGGCGAGCGCACCTACGCCGAGGCCGCCGTCGCCCTCGGAATCCCCGTCGGCACAGTACGCTCGCGTCTGGCGCGAGCCCGAGCTCACATGGAGCGGCTCACCGAGGCCGCGGCCACGAAGCCAGCCGAGCCGCGACCCGGCTCGCGCCCCGAAGGAGCGCATTACACATGAGTTCCACCGGCATGAACTTCGCGTTCGACCTGCCACCGAGGCGGGAGCTGCCCGCTGACCGGCGCGACGCCATGCGGCGGCTGCTGGAGGAGGCGGTGTCCGGGCGGCCGCGGCTGCGGCCTGTGCTGCCGCGGCCGCAGGTCCGGCTGGCGCTGTGGCCGGCGGCGGGCCTGGTAGCGGCGTCCGCGGTGACGGCGGCGGTGCTGATCGTGGGCGACCTCGGGTCCGACGGCGCCGACACCGCCTACGCGGCCACGCCGCCGGTGCTGGCGGCGGAGCTGGCGATGGGGCAGCCGGCCGGCACGGAGCTCCGGTCCCTGGCCACCACGGCGACCCAGACACAGGCGCAGCTCTACGCCGCCGACACCACCGTCACCACCGAGAGCTGGCTGCTGACGGTGACGGAGACCACCGGTGGCGAGCCGGCCGAGGGCCGTGCGCCCGCCGAGGGTGCCGCCGCGACCCTGTCGCTGGCCGCGCCGGCCGTCACGACCGCCGTCGTGCCGGTGGTGCGGGAGCAGCGGTTCCTGGCCGACGGCTCGGTACACGTGCGCGAGACGCAGGGCGAGCCGCGGTTCCCGACCGCGGAGTGGAGCGAGGCCGACGACGCCGCCACCCCCGGTGCCGTCCTGCTCGACGAGACGTTCCCGGCCGGCGGGCTGGCGTCGTCCTACCCGGCGTCGCTGGCCACCGAGCCCGCCGCGCTGCGCGAGCAGCTGCTGTCCGCCTGGCCGCAGGCCGACGACTCCGCGGCGGCGCTGTTCCAGGCGCTGCACGAGGTCGCCTCGACCCGCGTCCTCGACGCCTCGGTGCAGGCCGCGGCACTGACGATGCTGGCTCAGGAGCCCGGCGTGGTGGCGCTCGGCGACACCACCGACCGGCGCGGCCGCACGGCCGTCGCGTTCGGCGCCGACGGCGACGACTCCGGGCTGGACCGCCGGTACGTGCTCATGGTCGACCCGCGGACGGGCGGGCTGCTGGGGTACGAGGAGGTCCTCACCGGCGACACCGGCGGCCTGGACGTCAAGTCTCCGGTGGTCGCCACCTACACCGTCTTCCTCTGACGGCCGGGCCGGTCAGGCGCTGCTGCAGCTCCAGTAGCTCATCCGGTTGTCGGCGGCGGCGCCGACGTAGGAGTCGCTGGCGCCCGGCGCCATGGTCCACAGCCTGGCGCCACCGACGTAGTCGTAGGCGTGGTAGTTGCGGCCGGAGTTGCGGTTGACCCACGACGACGCGGTGTTGTCGAAGCCGTACGTGCTGGCGTAGGCCGAGCACGTGCTGGAGAACTGGTACCGCGCGCCGTCGAAGTTCGTGGCCGTGTAGAAGCAGTAGTAGCCGGACGGGCAGGACGACGCGCTGCCGCGCGCCTCGGCGCCGGAGGCCGGCTGGACCGGCAGAGCCAGGTCGGCGAGCCCGAGCGCCTCGACGACGCCGGACCGGACGCCGTCGCCCAGCCCGAACGGGGCCGTGTCGGCACCGGGGTCCGGCCACACCACGATGACCCCGCCGTCGTCCCAGGCCATGGCATTGTCCGAGAGCTGCACGCCACCCGGCTGCTGCTCGAGCGCCGCCGCCATCTCCGCCGCGAGCGGGCCGGACGGCTCCGCGTCAGCGGTGACGGCGCCGCCGTACGCACCGCCCGCCGCCACCAGCATCGTCGTCGCAACCCCCGCGAGGGTGGCGAGCAGCCGTCGTCGCACCATCGGCGCCTCCCAGCTCCCGTGTCTGCTGCGGCGATCGACGCGGCGACCACCGCGCTCACGCATACCGCCGTGTTCCGTAGGCTGAGCCCATGACCGACGAGCGACGGGCATGGGGCTTCGGCCTGGCCACCATAGCCGCAGATGGAACGATCTTGGATGTTTGGTACCCATCGCCGGCTCTCGGCAAACCGCCCATCTCGTCCGACGACGCCCTCGTCGAGCTGCGCGACCTCGAGGGTGAGGACCGCGACCGCGAGGTCCGCCGGGCCGTCGTCCAGACCGAGATCGACCTCGACGCCCCGCCCGCCGACGCCCAGGACGCCTACCTCCGGCTGCACCTGCTGTCGCACCGGCTGGTCGCGCCGCACGGCCAGAACCTCGACGGCCTGTTCGGTGTGCTGAACAACGTCGTGTGGACCAACCACGGCCCGTGCGTCGTCGAGGGCTTCGAACTGACGCGGCTGCGGCTGCTGCGCCGCGGCCCGGTCACGGTGTACGGCATCGACAAGTTCCCGCGCATGGTCGACTACGTCGTCCCGGCCGGTGTGCGCATCGCCGACGCCGACCGCGTGCGTCTCGGCGCCCACCTCGCCGCCGGCAGCACCGTCATGCACGAGGGGTTCGTCAACTTCAACGCCGGCACGCTCGGCTCGTCCATGGTCGAGGGGCGCATCTCCTCCGGCGTGGTGGTCGGCGACGGCTCCGACGTCGGCGGCGGCGCGTCGATCATGGGCACGCTGTCCGGCGGCGGGACGCAGGTCATCAGCGTCGGCGAGGGCTGCCTGATCGGCGCCAACGCGGGCATCGGCATCTCGCTCGGGGACGGCTGCGTCGTCGAGGCCGGCTGCTACATCACGGCCGGCACGAAGGTCGGGCTGCCCGACGGCCGGGTCGTGAAGGCGCTGGAGCTGTCCGGCCGCGACGGCCTGCTGTTCCGGCGCAACAGCGTCACCGGCGCCGTCGAGGCGCTGGCCCGGTCAGGCGACTGGGGCGGGCTCAACTCCGTCCTGCACGCGAACTGACGCGCGGGCCATCCGGAACCGCCGCACCCGCCACGGACGTTCTCCCGCCAAATGAGTCGCGCTGCCCGCCTGACGGCCACCCTCGGGACCCTGCTCGCCCTCGGCGGGTGCATCGCCGCGCTGCTCATCTGGTGGGTCGGCCGCGAAGACAACCCGTTCATGCGCCGCAACGACTGCCGGGCCACCGTCGACGGCCTCACCGTCGCGCTGTCGCCGGAGCAGGCCCGGCACGCCGCCACCATCACCGCGGTCGCGGTCGAGCGCGGACTGCCGGCGCGCGCCGTCACCATCGCGCTGGCCACGGCGTACCAGGAATCCGACATCTACAACATCGACTACGGCGACCGCGACTCCCTCGGGCTCTTCCAGCAGCGGCCGTCGCAGGGCTGGGGCACGCCCGAACAGGTGCAGGACCCCGTCTACGCGGCGGGGGCCTTCTACGACGCACTCGTGGAGATCCCCGGCTATCGCGAGCTCGAGATCACCGTCGCCGCGCAGGAGGTGCAGCGCAGCGCGTTCCCCGACGCCTACGCCGACCACGAGGACGACGCCCGGGTGCTGGCGTCGGCACTGACCGGCAACTCCGAGGCCGCTTTCTACTGCACGTTCCAGGCCGACGACGTCGCCGTGCAGACCGAGGGCGAGGACGGTCTCACCGACCGCGCCCGGGCCGTCCGCGACCAGCTGGCCAGCACGTTCGACGATCTCGACATCGGCGGCTTCGAGCCGGGCGGCGTCGACTCCGGGCACGTCGAGGGCTCCGCGCACTACGACGGCCGCGCGCTGGACGTGATGTTCCAGCCGTACGACAACGCCGACGTGAACCGCCGCGGCTGGGCGGTGGCCCAGTGGGCCGTCGCGAACGCCCAGGAACTGGGCATAGCGACCGTCATCTACGACGACAGGATATGGTCTGCGCGCCGGTCCGACGAAGGGTGGCGCGAGTACAATCACCCGTCCGGTGACACCACCAACGTCACCCTGCGCCACTTGGACCACGTCCACATCGACGTCGCCGAAGGGTCGTGAGCATGACGGGCAGTCCGGGCGGTGTCGTCTCGACGCCGCACACGCTGAGCACCCGCGCCGGCGTCCAGATCCTGCAGGCCGGCGGCAACGCGGTCGACGCCGCCATCGCCGCGTGCGCCGTGCAGGGTGTGGTGGCCCCCGAGACGTGCGGCATCGGCGGCGACCTGTTCGCGCTGGTGCACTCGCCGGGTGAGGTCGTGCCGCTGGCCCTCAACGCCTCCGGCCGGGCCGGTTCCGGCGTCGACGCGGCCGCGCTGCGGGCCGCCGGACTGGACGAGATCCCGCGCAGCCACCCGGCCGCCATCCCGGTGCCGGGCTGCGTCGACGGCTGGGCCGCGCTGTCGTCGCGGCTGGGCCGGCTGGGGCTGGCCGACGTGCTCGCGCCGGCCATCCGGCTGGCCGCCGAGGGCTTCCCGGCCAACGACGAGCTGGTGGCGGCGTTCCGGGCCAACGCCGAGGCGCTGGCCGGAGTCGAGGCGGCGCAGCCGATGCTCGCGGCGGGCCGCGGCTCCACCGTCGCCCGCGAGCAGCTGGCCGCGTCGCTGCGGCTGGTCGCCGACGGTGGTCGCGCGGCGTTCTACGAGGGCGCGCCCGGCCGGGCGATCAGCGCCGCCGTCGACGGCGTCATCACCGCCGACGACCTGCGCCATGTCCAGGCCGACTGGGTCGACCCGCTGTCCGTGGACGTCTGGGGCGCTACCGGCTGGACCATGCCGCCGAACTCGCAGGGCTACCTCGGCATCGGCGGCTGCGCCGTCCTCGACCGCCTCGGCTGGACCGACGACCCCGCCGACCCGCAGTCCTGGCACCTGCAGATCGAGGCGCAGCGCGCGCTGGCCGCCGAGCGCGACGACGTCGCCGTCGACCCCGGCCGGGTCCCGGTCGCGCTGGACCGGCTGCTCGACCCCGCCCGGCTCGATGCCGTCGCCGCCTCCGTCGACCCCGCCGCGGCCCGCGACCGCCACGCGCCCGCGCTGGCCGCCGGCGGCACCGCCTACCTGTGCGTCGTCGACGGCGACGGCATGGGCGTCTCGCTGATCCAGTCCAACTTCCACGGCATCGGCTCGCTGGTCGGCGCCGGCTCGACCGGCTTCCTGCTGCAGGATCGCGGCCGCGGGTTCTCGCTGCTCCCCGGCCATCCGGGCGAGCTGGCGCCGGGCCGTCGGCC
Source organism: Jiangella endophytica (assembly GCF_003427025.1). GTDB lineage: Bacteria > Actinomycetota > Actinomycetes > Jiangellales > Jiangellaceae > Jiangella > Jiangella endophytica. The sequence goes on along the minus strand of NZ_QVAI01000012.1, from coordinate 11,707 downwards.
GCTGCACACGCTGTCGCCGACGCTGTGGACCCACGGCACGCGGCTGGCGATGGTGCTCGGCACCCGCGGCGGCCACGTCCAGCCGCAACTGGTCCAGCAGGTCGCCGCGTCCGTGCTGGGCGCCGGCCTCGACCCCGACGAGGCACAGGCGCGGCCGCGATGGACGATCGAGCCCCACGAGGGCGCCACCGGCACGCCGGTGCCGTCCGGGTCGCGGGTGCGACTGGAGCCCGACGTCCCCGCCCGCATCGTCGACGGCCTGCGCCGGCGCGGCCACGACGTCGTTCCGGCCGACGGCCCGCAGCCGGGCTGGGGCCCGGTCTCGGTGATCCGGGTCGACGACGCCGGCTGGCGGCTGTCCGCCCGCGATCCCCGCGTCGCCACCACGGCGGTCGCGACGGCGTGACCGCCGGGCTACGTTAGGACGATCATGAGCACCCCCACCCCGCCGCCTCCGCCGTCGGACCCGTCGCCGTCCCCGTCGGCCTCGCCGAGCGGGGGGTCGCGCACCGCCGTCTGGCAGGTCGCCACCGCCCTCGCGCTCGCCGTCGGGCTGGTGCTGGCCGGCGTCACGTACGTGGTGATGGACCGGCGCGTCGACGACCTGCGCGCCGAGCGCGACACCGCCCGCGAGGAGCTGGCCGCGGCGCAGGAGGAGTCGTCGGGGCTCGGTGGCCTCGAGGACCTGCTGGGCGGCTCCGAGGGCGGGCTCGGCGGTTTGGAGGACCTGCTCGGCGAGGGCGGGCTCGACGGACTGCTGGGCGAGCTCGGCGGCGATCTCGGCGGCATGGGCGACTTCGACCCGATCCTGCTGCAGTGCCTCGGCTCCGGCGGGCTCGGCCTCGGCGGCTCCGATTCGATTCCCGACGCCGACGTCGAGACACAGGTGGCGGCCATCGCGCAGCTGGTCGAAGAGGAGCGCGGGCTGCCCGCCGGCGACGACGTCGACATCGAGTTCGTCGGCCTCGACGAAGTGCAGCGACGGGCGGTGGAGCTCACCCAGGAGGACCTCGACCCGGAGCGGGCCGCCGTCGACTCCCGGCTGCTGGCCGCGCTCGGCGCGGTCGAGCCCGGCACCGACCTCGGCCAGGCGCAGCTCGACGCCCTCGACGCCGGCGTCGGCGGTTTCTACGACCCCGAGACGCGGCAGTTGGTCATCGGGTCGGAGGAGATGGACGGCCTCGGCGCGCTGATCACGGCGCACGAACTGGTGCACGCGCAAGCCGACGCCGCCATCGGGCTGCCCGACCAGGAGGCCATCGCCGTCGAATCCGGTTCCGACGCCGCGTACGCCGCGCTCAACGCCATCGAGGGCGACGCGTCGCTGTACAGCCAGCAGTTCATCGGCCAGCACCTGCCGCTCGACCAGCTGCTCGCGCTGCAGGAGACCTCCGGCCGGACCACGGCCGACCTCAACGCACTGCCGCACTTCATCGCCCGCCAGCTGGAGTTTCCGTACGTCGAGGGCATGACGTTCACCTGCGACGTGTTCCTCGACGGCGGCTGGGACGCGGTCGACGCCACGTACTCCACGCCGCCGGCGACCACCGCGCAGGTGCTCTTCCCCGACCGCTACCGTGCCGGCGAGGCCGCCGTCGACGTCCGCGACCCGGCCGGGCCGGGCTGGCAGCAGCTGCGCATGGACACCTTCGGCGCGGCCGACCTGCTGTTCCTGCTCGAGGCGCCGGGCGACGACGAGTCCGCCGCGCCGTCCGACGCCAAGGACCGCGTCGCGGCCTGGGCCGGCGGCGAGGTCACCGTCTGGGGCGACGGCGACGACACCGCGCTCGCGCTCGTGCTCGCCGACCGCGGCGACGACGGGGTCACGCCGCTGTGCGACACCGTCACCGAGTTCTACGCGGCGGCGTTCCCGGACGCACAGGCCGGCGACGAGGACGGCCGTACGGTGTTCACCGGCACCGGCCAGTCGGCCGTCGTGTCGTGCTCCGGCTCCGAGGTGGCGCTGGGCGTCGGACCGGACCCCCAGATCGCGGCCGCCGCCATCAGCTGACCCCCACCCCGGAATGATCACGTTAAGTGGGGCTCTTCACGCTCCACCAGGCATGCATGCCTGGGGAAGCGGTAGAACGCCGAGCGTCGGCTCGGCAATCGCTTTCCCAGGGTCGGCCCAGGCGAGTTCACGGTTCACCAGGCATGCATGCCTGGTGGAGCGGGAGCACCCCCACTCAACGTGATCATTCTCAGGGCGTGAGGCGCTTGGCGGCGGCGTCGACCCGCTCATCGGTCGCCGTCAGGGCGATGCGGACGTGCGAGCCGCCGGCGGCGCCGTAGAACACGCCCGGCGCGGCCAGGATGCCGCGGTCGGCCAGCCAGCCGACGGTGTCCCAGCACGGCTCGTCGCGGGTCGCCCAGAGGTACAGGCCGGCCGTCGAGTGGTCGATGCGGAACCCGGCCTCGACCAGCGCCGCCCGCAGCACCTCGCGGCGGTGGGCGTACCGCTCCCGCTGGGCGTCGACATGAGCGTCGTCGTCGAGGGCGGCGGCCATGGCGGCCTGCACCGGCGTCGGGACCATGAGGCCCGCGTGCTTGCGTACCGCGAGCACCTGACCGACCAGCGCGGGGTCGCCGGCGACGAACCCGGCACGGTAGCCGGCCAGATTGGACCGCTTGGACAGCGAGTGCACCGCCAGCAGGCCGTCGAGCGAGCCGCCGTTGACGGCGGGGTCGAGGATCGAGACCGGCCGCTCCTCCCACCCCAGCTCGAGATAGCACTCGTCGGAGGCGACGACGGCGCCACGCTCGCGAGCCCAGTCGACCACCTTGGCCAGGTGCGCGGCCGGCAGCACCCGGCCGTGCGGGTTGGCCGGCGAGTTCACCCAGATCAGCGCCACCGGACGCGGGCCGAGCGCCGTGACGGAGTCGCTGGCGACCGGGTCGGCCCCAGCCAGCCGGGCACCGATGTCGTACGTCGGGTAGGCCAGTTCGGGGAACACGACGGTGTCGCCGGGGCCCAGGCCGAGCAGCGTCGGCAACCACGCCACCAGCTCCTTCGAGCCGATGGCCGGAATGACGGCGCCGGGGTCGAGCCCCTTGGCGCCGGCCCGGCGGCCGAGCCAGCGCACGGCCGCCTCACGAAGCGCGACCGTGCCCAGCGTCGTCGGGTAGCCCGGAGCGTCCGCCGCCGCGGCCAGCGCCTGGCGCACCACCTCCGGCGTGGGGTCGACCGGCGTGCCGACCGAGAGGTCGACGATGCCGTCGGGGTGTGCCGCCGCCCGCTCGCCGTAGGGGACGAGAGCGTCCCAGGGGAAGTCGGGCAGCTGGCGTGGTGTGCGCTGCGGCCGGCCCTGCGACGTGCTCAATGCCCCTCGTGCTCCTGCGGGGGCAGCGCCGCGACGACCGCGTGGTCCTTGTCGATGGCACCGAGCTTGGCTGCGCCTCCGGGCGAACCGAGGTCGTCGAAGAACTCCGCGTTGGCCTGCGTGTAGTCCTTCCACTCGCCGGGGACGTCGTCTTCGTAGAAGATCGCCTCGACGGGGCAGACCGGTTCGCACGCACCGCAGTCGACGCACTCATCCGGGTGGATGTAGAGCATCCGCTCGCCCTCGTAGATGCAGTCGACCGGACACTCCTCGACGCAAGCGAGGTCCTTGAGATCGACGCAAGGCTGCGCGATGACGTACGTCACGGCGGGATCCTCCTATCGCAAGCCCTTCCGGCGCATACCGGTCCGGCTACTCTTTCGTGCTCAGCCCTAGTATCGCGTTGCCCGCAATCCATCGTGCACCAAGGTCAGCCTATGAGACAGCCCAGTGCGAATCAGAACCCGTCCGACCTGGTCGGACGGCGTGTCGTGATTCGCTACCGTCTGCACGGCGACGAGTTCGGCGCCACGGACGTGCTCGGCCTCCTCGAATCCCATTCGCGCGACGAGCTGCGGGTGCGGCCGTCGCGCGGTGGCGACGTGGTCGTGGTGCGGGCCGACGACGTCATCGTCGTCAAGGAGATCCCCGAGCTGACGGTGACCCGACGCGACGTCCGCGACCTCGAGACGGCCGCGCTGCACGGCTGGCGGGCGCTGGAGCCTGAGTGGCACGGCGGCTGGCTGCTGCGGGCCTCCGGCGGGTTCACCGGCCGGGCCAACTCGTGCCTTCCGCTGGACGACCCCGGGCGGCCGCTGCCCGAGGCCGTCGAGCTGGTCGAGCGGTGGTACCGGGCGCGTGGGCTGGTGCCGGCGTTCCAGGTGCCCGAGCCGCTCGGTCGCACCCTGGGGCCGGTGCTGGACGCGCGCGGCTGGCCGGCGCTGGAGGACCGCACCTTCGTCATGGTGGCGTCGGTCGACGTGGTGCGCGGCGCTGAGCGGGCCGAGCTGCCGCGGGTCCGGGTCGACGACCGGCCCGACGACGCGTGGCTGGCCGGCTATCACTACCGAGGCGGTGAGCTGCCCGCGCACGCCGTCGACGTGCTGGTCAACGCCGACCGCGTCGGGTTCGCCTCGGTGGACGACGACGGCGAGCGAGTCGCCATCGCGCGGGGCGCCGTCAGCGACGCGTCGAGCGGGCGACGCTGGCTCGGGGTGACCGCGGTCGAGGTGGCGCCGGTGGCCCGGCGGCGCGGGCTGGGCGGGCACATCGTCGCCGGGCTGGCCGCGTGGGCGGACCAGCTCGGCGCCACCGACGTGTACCTGCAGGTCGCTGAACCGAACGAGCCGGCCCGTGCGACGTACCGCAAGGCCGGCTTCGCCGAGCACCACGCGTACCACTACCGCCGGCTGCGCTGAGCCGGCGGTAGTGGTCGCGCGTCAGTTGTCGCCGCCGCCCTCGCCGTCGTCCTCGCCCGGGTCGGGACCGCAGATGACCCGGTGGTTCGGGTTGTAGGTCCACGGGTCCGCCTCGTCCTTGACGAGGTTGCCGTCGGGGTCCCACACCTGCCGGTACGACGTGATGTCGAATCCCTGGCTGCCGCCCTGTGCGGAGCAGTTGTCCGACGTGTCGTAGATGGTCTGCGGCGAGGAGTAGTTCGAACGGTCGGAGACCGACGTCTCGACCCGGTAGTACTCGGTGCTCCAGATCTTCACGTTGAGCGTGCCCTGGTTGCCGGACGAGCTCGGGGTGAAGCTGGTGTCGACGACGACGCCGTAAGGGGTGTCGTTGCTGAACCGCATGTCCTTCGCCCCCCACGCGACGGTGGCCTCCTGGCCGACCGGGTAGCGGTCGAAGTAGATCGAGTGCGGCCAGTGCTCGACGTCCTCGAGGCCGGCCAGGAAGGCAGCGTGGAAGGTCGTCGTCGCCACCTGCGAGACGCCGCCGCCGAGGGACTCCTCCAGCCGGCCGCCGTTGATGATGGTGCCGGCGGTGAAGCCGTTGGCCTCGGTGCGCTCGCCGACGATGCCGTTGAGGCTGAACTCGTCGCCGGGCAGCAGCAGCGTGTTGTCGATGCGCTCGGCCGCGGTGCCGATGTTGACGTTGCGGTAGTCGGCGTGCGGGAACCGCGTCGTGAACTCACCGACCACCTCGGTGACGCCCAGTTCCTCGGCGGCGGCCGTCGTCAGCTCGGGGTCGACCTCGGTGAGCTCGACCGCGGCCTGCCGCTCGTCGCCCTCGGCGGTCAGCACCGGCAGCAGCGCCGCGCTCAGCGACTCCGGCGCGATGCCCATGCCGCGCTCGGCCGGCACGACGGTCGGCTCGCCGCCCTCGATGGTGATGGTGGCGTCGCGGCCCTCCTGGCCCACCTCGGTCAGCAGGTCGCGGGCGACATCGGTCAGCTTGGCGCCGTCGAGCGCCGGCTGCAGGGTCCCGGCCTCGTCGGGCGCCATGGCGAGCGCCTGACCCACGAGCTCCGCCGGCAGCTCGACGCTCTCCTCCCCCGCGACGACCGTCACGGGCGCGGACATCGCCGGCTCGGCGAACTCGGCAACCGCACGCTGCACCTCCTCGGCGCTGACCGCCGGCGGCACCTCGTCGATGGCCAGCTGGACGTCGCCGACGGGCAGGGTGGACTCGGCGCCGAAGAACGCGCCCTCGAGCCGCTCGATGGTGGCGTCGAGGTTGACCGCACGGCCGAGCTGCGGGTCGCTGGTGACGACCTCACCGCCGTCGAACGCGACCGCGCCGTTCACCGGCTCGATGTTCGCCTGAGCGGCGATCTCCGTCAGCGCCGCCTCCAGCGCGGCCTGGTCGAACGCCGGGACCGGGGTGGTCTCGCCGCCGCCCAGCAGCGCCTGGAACAGCGACACCGGGTTGGCGCTGCCGCCCGGGATCTCGTCGATCGTCGCAGGCACGTCGACCGTCATGCCCGCCGCCGACGGGACCACCTCGAAGGAGGTCTCCTCCTCGCCGATGGTCAGGTGGAACGGCTGGTCGACCAGGGCCGGGAGCTGCGTGTTGAGCGTCTCCTCGGCCTCCTCCGGCGTCATGCCGCCGACCTCGATGCCCGCGACCGTCGCGCCGCGGGCCAGCGAGTCGCCGGCCACCGCGTAGGCGACGCCGTAGCCGATGCCCAGCACCACGACCACCCCGGCGACGACCAGGGCTGCCACCTTGGCCCTACTCCGGCCACTGGATGCCTCGTCGTCGTTGCCGCCGCTACCGTCGCCGCCGTTGCCGTCGTCACCGCGCTTGGAGGAGTCCAGCAGGGCGGCCGCCGTGGCCTGCCCGAAGGAGCGCTGCTGCTGACGCCGGTTGGCTCGCCCGGCGGACTCGTCCTGCGGCGGAGCGTCGGCCGCCGCGGCAACCGGCGGTGCGGCGGCCACGATCGGGGCGTCGACGGCGCCGAACTCCTGGGTCGGCTCCTCGGCCGGCTCGCGGCCCGAGGTGTAGATGCCGGCCGCCCGCACGCCCGGTTCCGGACGCGGCCGGGCCGGCTCGGCGGCCGGTACTGCTGCCGGTGCGGGTGCCGGTGTGGGTGCCGGTGCGGCATCGGGCCGCTCCTGCTCGGCGGCCGGTGCCGTACCGGGCCGGGCCTGCTCGGCGGCTGGTGCCGCCGCCGGGGTCTCGCTCGGTGTCGCGGCCGATGTCTCGCTCGGTGTCGCCGCCGGCGTCTCGCTCGGTCTCGCGGTCGCTGCCTCGGCCGTCCTGGCGGCGCCGACCGCACCTGCTGCGGCAGCGGTCTCCGCGACGCCGGACTCGTCGGAGCCGGCGCCCGCCCGCTCGGAGGCGCGGGCCTTGGCCGCGAGAGCATCCTGCACGACGCGCGGCTCCTCGAAGCGCTGGCCGCTGCCCTCGGCCGCCGCGGCGGCTGCCGCGGCGGTCGGGACCGGGCCGGACAGCCGCGGATCGACCGGGGTCTGACCCGAGCGGTTGCGGTCCTTGACGTTCGAGCGACCGGGCGCCGGCCGCTGCGCCGACGGGGGCGGCGTCGGCCCGCTGGGCCGCTGCTCCTCCGCATCGCGGGGCCCGGGCGTGTTCTCGGACTGCTCGGCGACCCGGGCACGGGCGGCCTGGGCGCCGGTGAACGCCTGCGCCGTGGCCGCGAACCTCGCCTCGTCGGCGGCCGGCCGGGACTGCATCGCCCCGGCCGCGCGTGCCTCCTTCTGGACCGGCGGCAGCATCGACGGCTGGGGCGATGCCGCACCCAACGGCGCCGACGTCGGGCGCTGCCGGGTCGGCAGGCCCTGCTGCTCGGCGGCCGGTTGCTCGTCCTGGCGGCCGCCGCGCTCCGGTGTCTCACCGGCCCGCCGCGACTGTTCCGCCCGCGACGGTGCGGCCTCGGCGCTCTGCGCCGCCCGCGTCTCGTCGCTACGGCGCGGGTCGCGCGGCGTGGCAGTGCTCGGTGCCGCCGGGTCCGGTCGCCGCGGCTCGCGGGACGGCTCGGGGTTCGGCGCGCCCTGATCCGGCCGCCGCGACTCGTCGACGCCTCGTACCTCGCGCGACGGCGCCGCGTCACCGCGCGACTCGTGCGGCGCACGAGCACCCGCGGCGTTGCCCGCGGCCGCCTCCGGTCGGTGGCCGTCGCTCGGCGCACGGTCGCTGGCGCCGCGCCTGTCGTCCTGGCGGCGGCCGGTCTCCGGCCGCTGACCGTCACGCACGGGCCGAACCTCGGAGGCTCCGGCGTCGGGCCGCTGGCCGTCGCTCGGTGCACGGTCGCTGATGCCGCGCCCGTCGTCCTGGCGGCGGCCGGTCTGCGGCCTCCCACCGTCGCTCGGCGCACGGTCGTTCGTGGCGCGACCGCCGTCTTGGCTCCGGCCGTTCTCCGGCCGCTGACCGTCACGCATGGGCCGAACCTCGGAGGCTCCGGCGTCGGGCCGCTGGCCGTCGCTCGGCGCACGGTCGCTGGTGGCGCGACCGTCGTCCTGGCGGCGGCCGTTCTCCGGCCGCTGACCGTCACGCATGGGCCGGGCCTCAGCATCGGGCCGTCGGCCGTCGCTCGGCGCACGGTCGCTGGCGCCGCGCCCGTCGTCCGGTCGATGGCCGTCGCTCGGCCCACGGTCGCTGGTGGCACGACTGTCGTCCTGGCGGCGGCCGTTCTCCGGCCGCTGCCCCTCACGCACCGGTCGAACCTCGTCTGCGGCCGGCTGGTCGTCGCGCGCAGGCTGGGGGCCGGTGGGCCGGGCGTCGATGACCCGTGGACGCGCGGATGCGCCCACAGCGCCGTCGCCGGCCGCCGCGGCTTCCGCCGCCGCACGCGCCTTGGCCGCCCGCTTCTCCGCGAGCGCTGCCGCCGACGCGGCGATGGTGGTCCGCCGTGCCGGCGCACCCCCGGCAGCATCAGGACGCCCGCCCTCGGCGGAGGCCGGCCGGGTGGGTGTGCTGTTCGTCTCAGTGGCAGGGGTGGCGGATGCGTTTCCGGCCGACCCGATAGGGTCTGCGGAAGACGTCGCCGGTGCGTCGGCGGGCCGGTCGTTCTCGACGCCGACCGCGTCGCCACGGTCAGTGGAACCGGCCGCGGCGTCGCCCCGGCCAGGTGGGTTGTCGGTCACGCTAGGGCACCTATCGCTTTGAATATGCGCAATTCGTCAGTAGTCAGGTCTTGCCCGGGGCATCTTACGTCACTGGTCGAGTCGATCTCGCCTCGACGCCTCGGCCCAGAACGATGGCCATACTGGTCGTCCCGCCGAAGAGAAACACCAGGCCGGCTTCGTCGCCGAGGATGACGCGGTCGTCGCCCGGCGGCAGCTGAGCGAGGACCAGCACCGGCGCGAGCCACAGCAACGCGACCACCGCGATGCCCGCCCGGCTGCGCGCGCACGCCCGCACCAGTACGCCCAGCGACACGGCGCCACCCACCGCCAGCAGGATGCCGGCCGGGTTGTTCCACCGGTGAAGGAACGCCCCGGCGACGGCCACCGCGACCGCGACCGCCCCGAGGCCGGCGACGGCGAGCGTAGACAGCACCCGAGCCCGCAGCGTCGGGCCGGGCACCGGCCCGGACCGCACCGGCGCCCCGGGTGCGACGGTCACGGTGCGACGCCGGCGAAGAGGTCGGTCTCGAAGCCGCCGGCGGAGTCGGCCAGGCCGCGACGGCCGTGCGCCAGCCGGAAGTACTCCTGCGCCCAGACGGGCTGCCCGACGTGGTCGGAAAGCGTGAAGTACGGCCACTGGACGTCGATCTGGGTGGCGTGCGCCCGCATGGCCGCCAGTTTCGCGTCGATGTGCTGCGAACCGTCGATGACGGCGTCGATGTCGGCGAGGTCGACCACGTACCCGAAGTCGTCGGCCGAGGCGGCGTTCTCGAAGCCGGTGCCGCCCCGCTCGCGCAGCGCCGTGAGCGCCTCCTGCAGCACCTGCCGCGGGGTCGCCGTCCAGTACACCTTGGCGACGTCCCAGGCGGGGCCGAGGTCGGTGCGGTAGGAGCGGACGGCGGCGAGGTCGCGCGCGTAGGTGGCCACGCGGTGCGCCTGGATGTGGTCGGGGTGGCCGTAGCCGCCGTGTTCGTCGTAGGTGACCAGCACCTGCGGCCGGACCTCGCGGATGACGGCGACCAGGTGGTCGGCCGCCTCGCGGAGGTCGGCGGACCAGAACGCGCGCGGGTCGAGTTGGTCGGGCGCGACCGCGCGGCGACCGTCGGGCCCCCAGACCATGCCGGAGTCGCGATAGCGCCCCGGACCGCCGAGGAACCGGTGGTCGCCGACTTTCAGCTGCGCCATGGCGTCGGCCAGCTCGCCGGCCCGGTGCGGCCCCAGCGTGTCGTCGTGCTCGGGCGCGAGGTGTGCCAGCTCGGGCAGCACGATCTCTCCCAGCTCGCCCTGGGTGCAGGTGACGAGGGTGACGTGGGCGCCCTCGGCCGCGTAGCGGGCCATGGTGGCGCCGGTGCCGATGGACTCGTCGTCGGGGTGGGCGTGCACCAGCAGCAGGCGGCGGTCGGGAAGGTCGACGGGCATGCACTCAGCCTATGCAGCCGGTCCGACAGTCTGCCGATCGCCGGGGTTCGGCCGTCCGCCGGTTCCGGACGGCCTACTCTAGGCGTGTCCGCGGACCACCTCCCCAGGAGGAGTGACGTGCCCAGCCTCCAGCTCGCACTCCCGAACGGCGTCGACCCGGTCAGCCGCTGGCGCATGACGGCCCGGGCCCACGAGCACTTCTTGCTGTCCGACCCACGCGGCGACGCCGAGGTCCGGCCGGTCGTCCTGGAGTCGTGGCGACGCTCCGCCGCGCTGCAGGTCGACCCCGACCGACGCGACTCGCCGATGACGCTGGTCGACGACGCTCTCGACGAGGCCCGCGCCACCCACCCGCTGCGCCACGCGATGCCGGTCGTGCGCCGCCTGCTCATCGACGACGCCGCCGACGCGGGCGTGCTGGTCATCGTCAGCGACGCCCGGGGTCGCATCCTGTGGGCCGAGGGCGACGACGACCTGCGCCGCCGGGCCGAGCGCATGCGCCTGCAGGCCGGTGCCGACTGGTGCGAGGACGCCATGGGGACCAACGCCATCGGCACGGCGCTGGCGGTCGGCGAGACCGTGCAGGTCTTCGGCAGCGAGCACTACGCCCGCAGCGTCCAGCCGTGGAGCTGCACCGCGGCTCCGATCCGCGACCCGCGCACCGGCCAGGTCATCGGCGTCCTCGACATCACCGGCGGCGCCTCGGTCGTGACGCCGCAGTCGGCGTTCCTGGTCCGCTCCGCCGTCGCGGCGGTCGAGGCGGAGCTGCGGCTTCTCGGCGGAGCCGTCGCGGCAGCGCCGGACAGCCGGCTGGAGGTCCTGGGCCGCCCGCGTGGGCTGCTGGTTCACCACGGCCGCAGCATCGAGCTCAGCCTGCGGCACACCGAGCTGCTGCTCCTGCTCGCCGAGCACCCCGACGGTCTGCCGGCCAGCGAGCTGGCGTGGCAGCTGTACGAGCACGACGCCGCCGAGGTCACCGTCCGCGCGGAGATGTCGCGGCTGCGCAAGGCCGTCCCGGACCTGGTGTCACCCGCCGGCCAGTACCGCCTGCGCACGGAGCTGCGCACCGACGCCATGGACGTCGCCGACCGGCTCACCCGCGGCGACCACCGTGGCGCCGTCGAGCTGTACCGGGGCGACCTCCTGCCGCGCTCGGCGGCGCCGGGCGTCGTCGCGTTGCGTTACCGGCTGCATGGCTGGCTGCGCAACGTGCTGCTGCAGGCCGGTGACGGCGACGCGCTGCGGCGCTACGCGATGTCGCCGTCCGGCCGCGAGGACGCCCAGATCTGGCGGGCCCGAATGGACGGACTCCCGCCGGGCTCACCGCAGCGTGCCGAGGCCGCGGCCGTCCTGGCCGGTCTGGACGGCGAACTGGGCCACACCGGCTGAGGCCGGGCTCGTCCGGGGAACCCGAAAGGGTACGACCGGGCG
>NZ_QVAI01000011.1 GCF_003427025.1 Jiangella endophytica | reverse complement strand
CGCTCGTCTGGTCCGCGTTCCGGTGACGACTCGCGCGGCGGTGGCCGCCCCTCCGGCGGCCAGGGCGGTCGCTCGTACAGCCGACGACCGGACGACGACTCCCGTGGCGGCGAACGTTCCTCTGGCGGTGGACGGTCCTACGGCGAACGCTCCCGAGACGATTCGCGTGGCAGCGATCGCCCCAGTGGTGGCGGCCGCCCCTACAGTCAGCGTTCCGGTGACGACCCGCGCGGGCGCGGTCGCCGCGATGACGGTGGGTCCGACTCGGGCGGCCGGCGCAGCGGTCCCGGTGGCGGCCGGTCCTACGGCCCTCGTTCCGGCGACGACTCCCGTGGCGGCGACCGTCCCTCGGGTAGTCGCGGCGGCGATCGAGGTTCCGGCTCGTCCGGCGGCAGCTGGGGCGACCGTTCGTCCGGGGGCCGCGCAGGTGGCCGTCCCAGCGGCGGCCGCGGTGGCGACCGACCCGGTGGCGAGCGCCGTGGCGGCGGCCCCGGTGGTGGTAGCGGCGACCGTGGGCCGCGCGGAGGCGCGTCCCGTGGCCCCACAGGCGAGGCAGACCGCTCTCGGACGGCTCCGGGACCGAGCAGCGCGCCCCGCGTCCCCGACCCCATCGTCGACGAGGACGTCACCGGTCGCGAGCTCGACGAGGAGATCAGGTCCGAGCTCAGCGCGCTGTCGGGCCAGATGGCGGCCGCCGTGGCGCGGCACCTGGTGATGGCTCAGCGCCTGCTCGACGACGACCCTCAGCAGGCGTACGAGCACGCGATGGCCGCGCGGCGGAAGGCCGGTCGCATCGGCGTGGTCCGCGAGGCCGCCGGTGTTGCGGCCTACCTGGCCGGCAAGTACTCCGACGCGCTCGCCGAACTGCGCGCCGCCCGCCGGATGACCGGCTCGGCCGAGTACCTCCCCATGATGGCCGATGCCGAGCGTGGCCTCGGCCGGCCTCGTCGAGCACTCGACCTCTCGCACGATCCCGCCGTCACGGGTCTCGACACCGCTGGTCGCATCGAGATGCTCATCGTGGCTGCCGGCGCCCGGCGCGACCTCGGCGATCACGAGGCCGCGGCGGTATCGCTGCAGGTCCCCGAGCTGCGATCCAACTCCCGCGCGGAATGGGTCGTCCGGCTCCGCTACGCCTACGCCGATGCTCTGCTCGCCGCCGGCCGCGACAAGGAGGCCCGCCGGTGGTTCCAGCGGTCTGCCGAGGCCGACGTCGACGGCGAGACCGACGCCGCCGAGCGGGCGGCCGAGCTCGGCGAGGACTGACCACCCTCCCGGCGCCCGCGTCGGCGGCAGGCCCGGACGACAGGGCGAGGCAACAGAGCCAGGCCGCCACGCCCGGGCGCCGGGCTCGGGCCGGACGGTACGGGCCCGCCTAGCGCCAGCTCCGCGACCTCGGCGACGTCTGCGGGCGCTGGCGCGGTCGGGCGGACGCGACCGCCCCGGGGCCGGCGCCTCACGCGCGTTCGCGCACCGTCGTCGCGTTCCGATCCGACCGCTGTCGCGGCGGGAACGCCGGCGCCGTCATTCGCGCCGGTGCCGACGATGCGGCACGCCTCGAGCTGATCGTGGCCGCGGGCCGGCCCAGCCCGACGGTGAACCGGCGGCCGGGCGGGGCAGCGTGGACCGCTTCGTGAGTGAGACGTCGGTGGCACTGACGGAGGCTGCGTCAACCGCGAGACGTCGGGGCTGCTCGGGCGTCGGCGGCTGGGCCGGGGCGGCAGGGGGCACGGGCTGCTGGCGGTTGGTTCGGCTCGCTGTGTGCTGTCGGCTGGGCCGGAGCGGCAGCGGAGCCGGGCTGCTGGACGTTCCGCTCACGGAGGACCGGCGGCGCAGAGGCCCAGGCCGCACGCCGCCTGATGCTCCACTCACAGGAGCCTCGTCCGGCGCCGCCGTTCAAGGCCCGCACGCCTACCGCGTACGGTCCCGCCGGATCGGGGCACCGCTGGCCTCTGTGCGCCCGCACCGCGAGCCACTCACCCGGCGCCGACCATCTGAGGAGAATCCGGTCCGGACGGCGGCGACCTGCCCCGGCATCCCGTCGCGAGACGGTCCCGCTCGTCCCCGTCCACAGCCCTAACCACTTCCGTCGCTCATCCACAATTCGGCATTCCACGGCTGCACACACCCCTCTGCCCCACCCACCCTTGAGGCAGATCCCGATTCCCCCATCAGCCGAAGGAGCAGCACGATGAGAGCGACAACGAAGCCGGTCGAGCATTCCAACGAGGTCCGGCTCATCGGCAGACTGTCCGTCGAACCTGAGGCGGTCATGCTGCCCAGCGGTGATGAGATCGTGACGACCCGTCTGGTCGTCCAGCGACCACGGCCGCCGGCCGGCGTTCCGGCTCCCCGCCGGGTCGACACCGTCACCTGCACCGCGTGGGGGCCCGCGCAGCGACGTAGCCTGCGCGTCCTCGACCAGGGCGACACCGTCGAGATCACTGGGGCTCTCCGCCGCCGGTTCTGGCGCTCGGGCGCCGGCCCTGGTCAGAGCACCTTCGAGATCGAGATCGAGACGGCCAGCCTCCTGATCCGCGAGCCGCCACCGACACCGAAGAAGCGCGCGGCGAAAGCGCCCGTCGCGGCGGCACCGCCGCAGCCGGAACCACCGCCCGAAAGGCGCCTAGTGCTGATCGGGGGCGAGGTCGCGCATCAGTAGCCCCGTCCACGGCTTCGGCCCGAAGGACGTCGACTTGCGCGGCATCCGCTCGCCACGAGACGCCAGAGCCAGCACGTCCGCCAGTGCGGGCGGTCGCACCAGCACAGCGAGCCCCGCGTCGCGTGCAGCTGCGCGAAGCGCGTCGCGGCCGTCGTGGTGGTACGTCACACGCAGGTCGGCGTCGTCGACGTCCCACAGGTAGGCCAGCAGCACGTCCACCAGCACTGCCGCGTCCAGCGTGCCCCAGCCGTCGGGCCGCTCGGCCGGCAGCGCGTCGGCGACCACCGACGCGCGCGGTGCGCGCAGCAGCGCCTGCCGCCGCCCGTCACCGATGACGAACGCAGTGCCACGCTCGGCCTCGAGTGCGGCGGTGGGGTCGTCATCGGCAGCGAGCGCGACGACGTCGAACGCCTTGGCAGCGGCGGCCGCCGCATCGTCGAGGGATAGGCCTGCGACGCTGCGGTGGATGCCGCGCAGCTCCAGCGGATGCCGAGCGGCGTCGACCAGCAGGGCCAGGCCGTGGTCGGTGCCGGCTGGTGCGGGGTCGGCCGCGTGCACGGCCCGGTAGGCGGCGAACCGATGGTGTCCGTCGGCGATCAGCGCGGTGCGGCCGGCCAGGTCGGCGGCCACGGCGTCGAGCTCGGGGGGATGATCCACGCGCCAGAGCCGGTGTGTCTCACCGGCGACCGTGAACTCCAGGTGCGGCACCGTGCCGGCCGTGTGGTCGACGACCTCGCTGGCCGCGCCGCCGCCGTCATACGTCAGCAGGATCGGCTCGAGCTGCATCCGGGTCGCGTTCATCAGCGCGGCACGGTCGGCCACCGGGCCGGGAAAGGTGTTCTCGTGTGGAAGAACGGGGCCGTCGAGGCCGATGCCACCTACCAGGCCGATCGCAGCGCCACCGGAGGTCACGTGTTCGTAGACGTACAACGCCGGAGCCGGGTCGCGGCGAAGCACGCCGGCCTCGCGCCACTCCCGCAGCGTCTGCGCGGCCCGGGCGTAGCGGTCGCCGTCACCGGGCAGGGCGCGGGGGAGCGTCAGGTGGACGATGTTGTGCGGGTCGTGCGCCTCGAACTCCGCGAGCGCACGGTCACCGATCACGTCGTACGGCGGGCACACCACCGCAGCCAGGTCGGTGCCGGGTGCGTAGGTCGTCGCGCGGAACGGCGACAGCCGCAGCGGCGGTGGCGGCCCGGCGGAGGTCATCTAGCGGATGGTACGCGGGCTGGTCCGGCTGCCCGGCTGCGCCCGCCGGGTGAACCGGCTGGGAGGATGGGTGTCGTGCAGCCCTTGACCCAGACCTACGACGTCGCCCTGCTCGACCTCGACGGTGTCGTCTACATCGGCGCCCACCCGGTGCCGCACGCGCCCGAGGCGTTGCGGCAGGCTCGTGCGGCCGGCATGCGGCTGGCGTTCGTCACCAACAACGCCTCCCGCCCACCGGAGCGGGTCGCGGTGCACCTCACCGAGATCGGTGTCGACGCTCGGCCCGACGAGGTCGTCACGTCGGCGCAGGCCGCCGCCCGGCTGCTGGCCGAGCAACTGCCGAGTGGTTCGAAGGTGCTGGTGGTCGGCGGCGAAGGGCTCGAGGTCGCGTTGCGCGAGCAGGACCTCGTCCCGGTCTCCGGCGCCGACGACGGACCGGTCGCGGTCGTGCAGGGCTTCTCGCCGAAGGTCGGCTGGCCGATGCTCGCCGAAGGCACCTATGCCGTGGCGTCCGGACTCCCATGGGTCGCCACCAACACCGACCCCGTCGTCCCGACCGACCGCGGCCGGGCCCCGGGCAACGGCACGTTGGTCGACGCGATCCGGACGGCCACGGGGCGCGAACCGGTCGTCGCGGGCAAGCCGGAGCCGCCGATGCATCGTGAGGCGATGCTGCGTTCCCAGGCGACGCGACCGCTGGTGGTCGGCGACCGCCTCGACACCGACGTCGAAGGGGCCAATGCCGCCGGCGCGGACAGCCTGCTGGTGCTCACGGGCGTCACCGATCCGATCGACCTCGTGCAGGCGCCGCCGCGGCTGCGCCCAACCTACGTCGGACACGACCTGCGCGCGCTGGCGCAGCCGGCCGACGCGTTGTCGGTCCGTGCGGGCGAGGCGAAGGTGGGCGACTGGCATGCGGTCGTCGAGGGCGGCGAACTGCGGCTCGCTCGGGTCCCGGCGGACGGTTCCCGCTCGGGCGGTCCCGGCACGCACGGGTCTGCCGTGGGCGAAGTCGGCGTCGAAGGGGCGGGCCGGGGCGGAGACGGCGCAGACGAGTTCAGCGCGGGTGCGGGTGCGGGCGGTGCGGGCAACGGCGGTGCGGGTGCGGACGGTGCGGGCGACGGCGGCCTGGACGCGCTGCGGGCCGTGTGCGGCGCGGTCTGGGCCGCTGCCGACGCCGCCGGGGAAGGCAGCGGGAGCTCCGTCGATCCTGTGTCGGTCCGGGCTGCGCTCGATGCCGCTCGAATCACCCGCCCGTCCACGCGGCCGTACTAGCGTTACCGTCATGCGGGAACTGATGGACGACGGCGGAAGCGGCGACGCCCAGGTCGACGAGGCGGTGCGCACGCTCGAGTCGCTCGAGGGGCTGCCGGTGCACGAGCACGCCCCGATGGTCGAGCGGGTCCATCAGGTGCTGCTGGACCGCCTGGCCGGCGAGCCCGACGCGTTGCCGGAGGACGACTCCGACGCGCTGTCGGCTGCCGAGCACGACGCGGCGGCCGGCGACGACCACGGTGAGTCCGCTTCACCCGGTCGGCCGACGCCCTACGGGGGGACCGCTGGTGACGGCGCGGGCTCGGGTTCTGGCGGGGCTGCGGGCTATGCCGGTCCCGGCGACGGCGAAGGCTGACCGCCCGGTGCCACCTCGACGACGCCTCGATGCGGAGCTGGTGCGCCGTGGCCTGGCCCGCTCGCGTGAGCACGCCGCCACGCTGGTCGGCGACGGCCGGGTGATGGTGAGTGGACGGGTCGCGACGAAGACGGCGACGGCCGTCGACCCTGCCGATGCGGTGCTGGTGACCGACCCGGTCGAGGGCGACGAGTACGTCTCGCGCGGCGGGCACAAGCTGGCCGGCGCGCTCGACGCGTTCGAGCCGGCCGGGCTGACGGTCGCCGGTAAGCGTTGCCTCGATGCCGGCGCGTCGACCGGCGGCTTCACCGACGTGCTGTTGCGGCGCGGGGCGGCGTCCGTCGTGGCGGTCGACGTCGGGTATGGGCAGTTGGCGTGGTCGCTTCGGTCGGACGCGCGGGTCGAGGTGCACGACCGCACGAACGTCCGCGACCTGTCGGCGGACATCGTGGGGGAGCCGGTCGCCGTCGTGGTGGGCGACCTGTCGTTCATCTCTCTGCGACTGGTGCTCGGCCCGCTGGTCGCGGTCAGCCGGCCCGACGCCGACTTCGCGCTCATGGTGAAGCCGCAGTTCGAGGTCGGGAAGGACCGCGTCGGCAAGGGCGGCGTCGTGCGCGATCCGGCGCTGCGGGCAGAGGCCGTGGCCGACGTCGCACGGGCGGCCGGCGACCTGGGCCTCGGCGTCAACGGCGTCACCGCCAGTCCGCTGCCCGGCCCGTCCGGCAACGTCGAGTACTTCCTCTGGATGCGGGCCGGCGCTCCCGAAGTCCGCAAGGAAGACGTCCAGCGCGCAGTAGAGGAAGGGCCGCAATGACCCGCACGGTGCTGCTCGTCACCCACACCGGACGCGAGGAGGCCCGACAGGTCGCCGCCAAGGTGATCGACAAGCTCAGCGCGGCCGGCGTCGCCGTGCGCGTCATGGCCGACGAGCGTCACGACATCGACATCCCCGAGTCCGACAGCCGGGTCGCCGCGGTCGTCGCCGAGGGCGATCCGAATGCCGCTGACGACTGCGAGCTGGTCGTGGTCATCGGCGGCGACGGGACGATCCTGCGCGGCGCCGAGGTCGCCCGCACCACCAGCACGCCCATCCTCGGGGTCAACCTCGGCCACGTCGGCTTCCTCGCCGAGTCCGAGGTCGACGACCTCGGATTCACCGTCGACCACATCGTCAAGCGCAACTACACCGTCGAGGAGCGCATGACCATCGACGTCCTCGTGCGGCACGACGGCACGCAGACCGCGGCCGGCTGGGCGCTCAACGAGGTCAGCGTCGAGAAGGCCAGCCGCGAACGCATGCTCGACCTCGTCGCCGAGATCGACGGCCGGGCGCTCTCACGCTGGGGCTGCGACGGCGTCGTCATGGCCACCCCGACGGGGTCGACGGCGTACGCGTTCAGCGCCGGGGGCCCGGTGGTGTGGCCGGAGGTCGAGGCGCTGCTGATGGTCCCGATCAGCGCGCACGCCTTGTTCGCCCGCCCGCTCGTGGTCGCGCCGACGTCCGTCATGGCGGTGACGGTGCAGCACCGCACCCGCGGCGCGGTCCTCTGGTGCGACGGACGTCGCGCGGTCGAGGTGCCGCCCGGCGCCCGGGTCGAGGTCTGCCGCGGGTCGCAGCCGGTCCGGCTGGCGCGGCTGCACACCGCTCCGTTCACCGACCGGCTGGTCGCCAAGTTCGCCCTCCCGGTCGAGGGCTGGCGAGGCCCGCGTTCATGACCCGCCGCGACCGCCCGGCCGCGCCGGCGCCCGCACCGACGCCGAGGCCGAGGCCCGGGCCGGCCCGCAGCGTTCCTGATGCGCGGGCTGGGGGTCGACGGTTCGAGTCTGCTCTGGGGCGGCGTGTCCGTGGTCGTCCGACGCGTTTCCGCCCGGCCGGCGCCCCGGATCAACCACGCATCCACCGACAAGTCGCTCCCGCGTTCGGCGGCAGCGCGACGGTAGGCTGAGGTCCCGTGCTTGAGGAAATCCGTATCCGTGGACTCGGCGTCATCGACGACGCCCAACTCGAGCTGGGGCCCGGGCTCACCGTCGTCACGGGCGAGACCGGCGCCGGCAAGACCATGGTGCTGACCGGCCTCAACCTGCTCATGGGCGGTCGCGCCGACGGCGGCGCCGTCCGCACCGGCACCCGTCGAGCGCTGGTCGAGGGCCGCGTCACCATCGACGCCGGCGGAACGGTCGCCGAGCGGGCCGCTGAGGCGGGCGCCGAACTCGAGCCGGCCGGCAGCACCGGCAAGGGCAGGAACAAGAAAGAACGCGTCGAACTGCTGCTCAGCCGCACCGTCATGGCCGAGGGCCGGTCCCGCGCGCACGTCGGCGGGCACAGCGCCCCGGTGAGCCTGCTCGGCGAGCTGGCCGACGGGCTCGTCGCGGTGCACGGGCAGAGCGACCAGCAGCGCCTCCTCAGGACATCGCGGCAGCTCGCGGCCCTCGACCGCTATGCCGGGGCGTCGGTCGCCGAGCCACTGGCCGACTACGCCATCCGCTACGCCAGGCTCCGCGCCGTCGAGGCCGAGCTGGACGAGGTCACGACGAAGGCCCGCGAGCGCGCCCAGGAGGCCGACCTGCTCCGGCTCGGGCTCGGTGAGGTCGAGTCCGTCGACCCACAGCCCGGCGAGGACGACGCCCTGCGCGCCGAGGAGGGCCGGCTCGCGCACGCCGACGCCCTGCGCACCGCCGCCGTCACCGCGCACCAGGGGCTGTCCGGCGACGAAGCCGTCCCGGACGCGCCCGACGTGCTCAGCCTGCTGGCCCAGGCCCGCCAGGCACTCGACCCCGAACGCGACCACGACCCCGAACTGGCCGGCCTGGCCGACCGGCTCGCCGAGGCCGCCTACCTGGTCGGCGACGTCGCCGCCGACCTCGCCTCGTACGGCGCCGGCGTCGACACCGACCCCGAGCGGCTGGCCGGTGTCCAGTCGCGCCGCGCCGCGCTCACCGCGCTGACCCGCAAGTACGGCGAGACCCTCGACGAGGTGCTGGCCTGGGCCGAGGCCGGGTCACGCCGGTTGCTCGAGCTCGACGGCGACGATGACCGGGTGTCGGCGCTCGGGCAGGAGCGGGAGTCGCTGACGGCCGAGCTGGGCGACCTCGCCGCCACCATCACCAAGGCGCGCACCGAGTCCGCCGCCCGGTTCGCCGACGACGTCAGCGTCGAGCTCACCGCGCTCGCCATGCCGCACGCCCGCATCGTCGTCGAGGTCCGCCCCCGCGACGGCTTCGGCCCGACCGGCGTCGACGACGTCGAGATCCTGTTCACCGGCCACAACGGCGCCCAGCCGCGGCCGCTCGACAAGGGTGCGTCCGGCGGCGAGCTGTCGCGGCTCATGCTGGCCATCGAGGTCGTGTTCGCCGGCGCCGACCCGGTCCCGACGTTCGTGTTCGACGAGGTCGACGCGGGGGTCGGCGGCAAGGCGGCGGTCGAGGTCGGCCGCCGGCTGGCCATGCTCGCCCAGCACGCACAGGTCCTCGTCGTGACGCACCTGCCGCAGGTCGCGGCGTTCGCCGACCAGCACCTCAAGGTCGTCAAGTCCGACGACGGCCGCGTCACCAGCAGCGGCGTCGAGACGCTCGACGACACCGGCCGTGTGAGCGAGCTGTCGCGCATGCTCGCCGGCCTCGAAGGATCGGCCTCGGCGCGGGCGCACGCCGAGGAGCTGCTCGAGACCGCGGCGAGCTCGAAACGGGGTCGCTGAACCTCCTGCCCGCGGGCCCGGCGCGAGGCTAGGGTGAGCGCCATGGTCCCGGCGCTGCTCGCCCTCGTAGCCGTCGCCGCGACGACGGTCCCGGCGGCCCAGGCGCAGGCCGAGGCCGCGACGACGCCCACGACGGTCTCGACCAGCGCGGCGTCGACGGCGATCCCCGTCGACGCCGTCCCGCTCGCGGACGGCCCGCGTTCGGCCGTTCGGATGCAGGAGCCCGCGGAGGAGGAACTCGTCCAGCGCTACGCGCCCGTCGTGCGGGTCCGCGAGCAGCTGGAGCCGTGCGGCAACGGTGAGCCGTATCCGCCGACCGACGTCGACGTGCTGATGGACAACGACGGGGTCGCGCTGCGCGGGCCGTGGACCACGAACGACCTGGTCGAGATCGCACCGAGCGCCGACGACCTCGGCGCCGGGCTGCTGGACTACCACCTCGACTTCCCCGGCGACCCGCTGAACCCCGGCTGCGGCTACGAGCAGTGGGGGCGCGCGATCAGCCGCGGCACCGTCCCGACGGTCTACGGCCGCGTCGTCGAGGACGCCGCCCGGCCCGAGCAGACCGCCGTCCAGTACTGGTTCTTCTACGTCTTCAACGACTTCAACAACCTGCATGAGGGCGACTGGGAGATGATTCAGCTCGTCTTCGACGCCCCAGACGCCGAGGCCGCACTGGACGTCGACCCTACGAGCATCGGCTACAGCCAGCACTCCGGCGCCGAGCGGGCCGGCTGGGGCGACGACAAGCTGGAGATCGTCGACGGCACACACCCGGTCGTCTATCCGGCGGAGGGGTCGCACGCGAACTTCTTCACCCCGGCGCTCTACCTCGGCGCCAGCTCCGCGACCGGTGTCGGCTGCGACGACACCACCGGGCCGCACACCCAGCTGCGCACCCGCACCGACGTGATCCCTACCGACGACTACGTGTCCGAGTACCCGTGGCTGGGGTTCCAGGGCCACTGGGGCGAGCGGCAGGAGTCCTTCTACAACGGTCCCACCGGCCCGAACATGAAGAGCCAGTGGACCGCGCCGATCCGCTGGTCCGAGACGAGCTGGCGCGACACCAGTGCGACCGTCCCACTCGGCGCGTCGCTGGGGCCGAGCGCCACCGACGCGTTCTGCGGCGTCGTCGCGACCGGGTCGAACCTGCTGCGTCAGCTGGTGCGCAACCCACCGGCCGTCCTGCTGGGCCTGGCCGTCCTCGTCGCGGCCATCGCCGCCGTCGCCAGCCGCACCCGCTGGGGACCCGGCGACCCGTACCCCGTCATGCAGCGGCGCAGCTGGGGGCGCATCATCGTCGCCGCACGGCGTATGTACGCGCGGCATCCGTTGCTGTTCATCGGGATCGGGCTGGTCTACATCCCGGTCATGCTGATCGCGGCCGGACTGCAGTGGGTGCTGGTCGAAGCGGGCGAGCTGACGTCGCTGGTCGACACCGACGGCGACCAGAACGCGGCGACGGTGTTCATCGTGGTGCTGATGGGCGGCGCCATCTCGCTGCTCGCGTACTTCTGCGTGGTCGCGGCGACGGCCGAGGCGCTGCGCGACCTCGACGCCGGGGAACGGGTGACCGTGCTGTCGGCGTACCGCGCGGTGCGCGCGAAGCTGCGGCCGCTGGCGTTGGTGGCGGCGCGGCTGGTGGTCATCGTCTGGGCGCTGCTGCTGTTCGTCGTAACGGCGCCGCTCGCGCTGATCTACGCGGTCCGCAACGGGTTCGCCGTCCAGGCGGTCATGATGGAGGACCACCGCGCCGGCACGGCGTTCCATCGCAGCCGCGAGGTGGTCCGCGGCCAGTGGTGGCGCGCGACGGCGGTCGGAGCGCTCGTCGTGGGGCTGGGTGCGATCACCGGACCGCTGGTCGGGATCGTCCTGCTGCTGGTGTCCGACGGCTCGTTCAACGTCATCAACGTCATCACCGCGCTGGTCTATGTGGTGACCATCCCGTTCGTCGCGCTGGTGCTCGGCTACCTCTACGTCGACCTGAGCCTGCGGGCCGGATCACCTGAGGCGGGTGAGGACCGGCCGGACGTGCCCGCGGGAGCCTTGCCGTGAGGGTGAGGTGGCGCGATGGGCACGGACGAGACGGACGGCGTGCGGCGGCGACCGGCGCCGGTACGGGCGGCCGGACGGGCCGGACGTGTGCTGGCGGGCGGCGCCGGACTGGCCGTCCGCGGGCTGACGGACCTGGTCAAGCCGCCGCGGGCGCGGGACTGGACGGCTGACGGTCGCGTGGGCCCGCCGCCACCACCGGCCGGTCGCGGGGAGACCGGGGCGATCGCGTGGGCGGCGGCCGGCCGGCTGGGGGAGGCGGCGCTCGGCTTGGCCGCGCTGACCAGTCGCCGCGTGCTGGACGTCGCGGCGGGCGTGGCGATGCCGATGGAGGCCGCGGCATCGGTGACGGTCCGCGCCGGCGCGTTCGTCGCCGGCCGGACGGGGCTGGCGGGACGGATCGACCGTCTGGCCGGCGTCGGCCGCGAGCAGCAGCGCCGGAACGAGGGTGAGGCGGCGCTGCTGCTCCGGACGGCGTGGCGGCGCTCGGTGGCCCGCGTCGTCGAGGAGACGGACGTCGACGCGGTCCTCGACGAGGTCGACGTGAACGGGATCGTCCGGCGGGTGGACGTCGACGCGATCGTGGGCCGGGTCGACCTCGACACCGCCGTGAGCCGCGTGGACGTCGACGAGGTGGTGCAACGCGTGGATCTGGACGCCGTCGTGACGCGGTTGCGGGTGCCGGAGCTGGTCGAGCGGGTGCTCGACGACATCGACCTGGGCCGGATCGTGCGGGAGTCCAGCGCCGGCATGGCCGCCGAGACGGTCGACGCGGTGCGGGCGCGCAGCGCCGACGCCGACCGGGTGATCAACGGCTTCGTCGACCGCGTCGTCCTGCGCCGGGCGCCTCGCGACACCGTTCGGACGCCGGCCGACCGGCCTCGCGAGGTGACTGCTGGGCCGGCGAACGGTGCGCCGCCTGCGGACGGCGGGGGTGGCCCGGCGGCTGGTGGGCGGGACGCGGGCCTGGCGGACGAGGACGCGAGGTCCGGGGACGAGCCGGCCGCTGGTGGGGCCGTTGCCGGCCCGCCGGCCGGTGAAGGGCCGGCCGAGGCTGAGCGGGCCACGGAGGAGCCGACCGGTGCGCCGGACACCGGCACGTCGGCCGATGACGAGGGCGGACTCGAAGGGCCGGGGCGAGCGCCGCCGTGAGCGGAGCGGGTCTGGTGTCCCGGGTTGCCGCCGCACTGGTCGACGTCGCTGTGGTGGCGGCGGCGACGGCGCTGGTGGGGGTGACACTCAGCGGGATCCGGTACACGCTGGAGGGGCCGCCGTTCGCGCTCCCGTCGTTCCCCGGATGGGCCTTCGGAGCTGGGCATTCGGTGCTGGTCGTCGCCTATCTGACCACCGGTTGGGCCTTGATCGGCCGCACGCCGGGCCAGTTGGTGCTCGGGCTGCGCGTGCTCGCGCCCGGGGGAGGGCTGCCCGGCGTCCCCCGGGCGCTCGTCCGCGCTCTGGTCGTCGTCGTGTTCCCGATCGGGGTGCTGTGGACGCTGTTCAGCCGCGACTCCCGCGCCGTCCACGACCTGGTCGCGAGGACGACGATGGTCCACGACCCGCCGGTGAGAGAGGTCGCGCGATGAGGAACATCCTGCGCAGCGTCGGCACGCTGGCCTGCACGATCCTGGTCTACTACACGCTGCCGCTGGGTCCGCCGGACGCCCCGCCGGAGATCGTCGGTGCCACGGCCTTCGTGGCCGGGGTCGCCGGGCTGATCTGGCTGACGCTGCACGAGGTCCGCCGGTTCGCCGCCCACCTCGACCAGGCCAAGGCCCGGGTGTCCGGCCTGCTGACCGTGTTGTACGTCGTCGTGGTGTTCTTCGCGCTCGCGTACTACCTGATGGAACGCAACGACCCGGACCAGTTCGCCGGCCTGGAGACCCGCACCGACGCGCTCTACTTCGCCATCGTGACGCTGGGCACCGTCGGCTACGGCGACGTGCACGCCGCCGGGCAGGAGGCGCGGATCGCGGCGATGGTGCAGATCGTCTTCGACCTGGTCGTGATCGGCGCGCTGTTCGCCGTCGCGTCGTCGCAGATCGCGCACCGGATGAGTGTCGTGCGCGCCGGTCAGGACCGCGGGGACGCCGAACCGCCCGGGATCACCCGCCCGGGGTGAGGAAGCCGGCGCCGCGAAGCGGGATTCTGCCTCCGGAGGTGGACCATGGACGACTACCCGCTCCTGAACCTGTTCCTGACGATGCTCTGGTTCTTCCTGTTCATCGCCTGGATCTGGCTCCTGGTGACACTGCTCACCGACGTGTTCCGCAGCAAGGACCTGGGCGGCTGGACGAAGGCGCTGTGGACGATCTTCATCCTGGTGCTGCCGCTGTTCGGTGCGCTGATCTACCTGATCGCGCGCGGCTCCGGTATGGCCGAGCGGATGGCGGCCGACTACCAGCGCCGCGACGAGGCGTTCCGCGAATACGTCCGCGACGCGGCCGGCAGCAACGGCGACGGCACGAGCACCGCTGACGAGCTGACGAAGCTGGCCAGGCTGCGCGACGAGGGGGTGATCAGCGCCGAGGAGTTCGCGACGCAGAAGGCGAAGCTGCTGGTCTGACCGAGGAGGAGCGGGCGATGCCGCTGACCGAGTACCCGGCCGGGCGGGCGTTCCCGGGCGTCGTGGGCCGGACGTTCGACGTGTCCGAGCCGGCCTGGCCGGAGCCGCGGCGTGCGGCCGACGACGCGCCGAACGTCCTGTTCGTCATCCTGGACGACACCGGCTTCGGCCAGTTGGGCTGCTACGGCAGTCCGATCGAGACACCGAACCTGGACCGCCTGGCCGAGGGCGGCCTGCGGTACGCCAACATGCACACGACGGCGCTGTGCTCGCCGACGCGGTCGTGCGTGCTGACCGGCCGCAACCACCACTCGAACCACATGGCCGGCATCACCGAGATCTCCACCGGCTTCCCGGGCTACGACGGCTACATCCCGTTCGAGAACGGCTTCCTGTCCGAGACGCTGCTGGGCCACGGCTACAACACCTACGCCGTCGGCAAATGGCACCTGACCCCGGCCGACCAGACGTCGGCAGCCGGGCCGTACGACCGCTGGCCGCTGGGCCGCGGCTTCGAGCGCTACTACGGCTTCATGGGCGGTGACACCCACCAGTACTACCCGGAGCTGACCCGCGACAACCACCGCGTCGAGCCGCCGCGGACGCCGGAGCAGGGCTATCACCTCACCGAGGACCTCGCCGACACCGCGATCGCGTTCATCGCCGACGCCAAGCAGGTCGCGCCGAACAAACCGTTCTTCCTCTACTTCGCCACCGGCGCCATGCACGCGCCGCACCACGTGGCGCGCGAGTGGGCCGACCGGTACGCGGGCGTGTTCGACGACGGCTGGGACGCTTACCGCGAGCGGGTGTTCGCCCGGCAGCGTGAGCTGGGGCTGCTCCCGTCCGACGCGGAACTGTCCCGGCACGACCCGGACGTGCAGCTGTGGCAGGACTGCAGCGACGACGAGCGCCGCCTCTATGCCCGGATGATGGAGGTGTTCGCCGGGTACCTCACGCACACCGACCACCAGATCGGGCGGCTCCTGGACTTCCTCGACGACCTCGGCGAGCTGGAGAACACACTGGTCATGGTCCTGTCGGACAACGGGGCCAGCGCGGAGGGCGGGCCGACCGGCTCGGTCAACGAGAACAAGTTCTTCAACTTCGTGCCGGAGTCGCTGGAGCAGAACCTCGCCGCGATCGACGAGCTCGGCGGGCCGAAGCACTTCAACCACTACCCGTGGGGCTGGGCGTGGGCCGGCAACACGCCGTTCCGCCGCTGGAAGCGAGAGACCTACCGGGGCGGCGTCAGCGACCCGTTCATCGTGCACTGGCCGCGCGGGATCGCCTCGCACGGCGAGGTGCGCCACCAGTACGCACACGCGATCGACCTGGTCCCGACGGTGCTCGACGCGCTCGGGCTGGAGCCGCCGGACCAGCTCCGCGGCGTGACGCAGGCGCCGCTCGAAGGCGTCAGCTTCGCCTCCACCTTCGACGACGCGGACGCACCCACCCGGCAC
This sequence comes from Jiangella endophytica, assembly GCF_003427025.1. Lineage (GTDB taxonomy): Bacteria > Actinomycetota > Actinomycetes > Jiangellales > Jiangellaceae > Jiangella > Jiangella endophytica. The sequence goes on along the minus strand of NZ_QVAI01000011.1, from coordinate 236,620 downwards.
GTCACCCAGTACTTCGAGATGCTCGGGACCCGCGCGATCCACCACGGCGAGTGGCGTGCTGTCTGCCCGTGGCCGGGCCCGTCGTTCGCCGAGTCCGGGCGCCCGTTCGGCACCCCGATCACGGACCAGGAGCTGACCACACTCGACGCGACCGGCTGGGAGCTGTACCACGTCACGGAGGACCCGACGGAGAACCACGACCTCGCCGCCGAACACCGCGACGTTCTGATCGAGCTGATCGCCCAGTGGTACGTCGAGGCCGGCAAATACAACGTCCTGCCGGTCGACGGACGGGGCCAGCAGCGCCTCGCGGAGGAGCGGCCGATGATCGCCCCGCCGCGGACCCGCTACGTCTACCGGCCGGGGACGCAGGAGGTGCCGTCGGTGGCGGCGCCACGGCTGGTCAACCGGGCGCACACGATCACGGCGCTGGTCACGGTCCCGGACGACGGCGCCGAGGGCGTGCTGGTCTCACAGGGCGGCGTCGACGGCGGCTTCACGTTCTTCCTGCGCGACGGGCGCCTGCACTACGTCTACAACTACGTCGCGGACCAGGAGTTCCACGTCGTCTCCGACGGCACCGTCCCGCCCGGCCGGCACGCGCTGAGCTTCGAGTTCGCGCCGACGGGGGAGGCCCGGACCACGGAGGGGAAGGGCACGCCCGGCACCGCGACCCTGTTCGTCGACGGTGTCGCGATCGGCTCCGGCGAGCTGCCGGTGACGATTCCCATCGCCATGGGACTGGCGTCGGGTGTCGCCGTCGGCGCGGACGCCGGCTCGCCGGTCACCCAGGTGTACTCGGCGCCGTTCCCGTTCACCGGCGACATCGACCGCGTCGTCTACGACGTGTCCGGTGACGGCATCGTCGACCACGAGGCGGAGATCCGGATCGCGCTGGCGCGCCAGTGACCCCAGCCTGACCGGCCGTTGCGGGCCAGACGGCTGCCCGAGCCGGGCGCCTTCGGCCGGGACAGTGGGCTCAGGTGGCCGGTTCAGGTGATCGGCTCAGGTGACCGGTTCAGGCGACCGGCTCAGGTGTTCGGCGCTGGTGCTCGGGCAGTGGCCGGCTGACCTGCCCGGTAGGGCTCGTGCGCCTGCTTCAACGGAGGTCCGCCCACGGTGGCGGCGGCTCGCCGGTGCGGGAGCACACAGGACGTGGGGCCGGCGTGCGCGGGGCCGATGCGCGGCCGCGGCCGCGTGCCGCAACCGGCTGCCGCGCCGCCCGCCGCGCCGTCCGCCGCCTCTTCCGCAGGGTCGTCCAGCGAGCGGTTCAGGAGGCCGTCCGCTCGCCCGTTCCGCACCGCCGCACCCGGCCCGGCCGGTCCCCGCCGGGACCGCCGAACGGCCCGGGTGAAGCTGGGAGAATCGGCCAACACACGCCGGACCGATGCGGTGTTACGCGTCCGGACATGGCAGGATTCGCTTGGTGAGGATGCCTGCACTGCGCCGCCGCAAGCCCGATGACCTGCCCGGGGTCAGCGGCGTCGTGCGCCTCGATCACCGCACGAAGAACTTGACGAAACGCCTCAAACCGGGCGAGATCGCCGTCATCGATCACCTCGACCTCGACCGCGTCTCCGCCGAAGCGCTCGTCGCCTGTCAGGCCGGCGCGGTCGTCAATGTCCGCCCGTCGGTCAGCGGCCGCTACCCGAACCTGGGGCCCGACATCATCGTCCGGGCCGGCATCCCGCTGGTCGACGACGTCGGACCCGATCTGTTCAGCGCCGTCAAAGAGGGCGAGCGGCTGCGCGTCGACGGCACCACGCTGTACCGCGACAGCACCGGCGACACCGTCGGCGTCGGCATCCGGCACGACGAGGAGAGCCTCGCCAAGCTGATGAGCGCGGCCCGCGAGGGCCTGTCCGCGCAGCTCGAGGCGTTCGCCGCCAACACCATGGAGTTCCTCAAGCGCGAGCGCGAGCTGCTCCTCGACGGCGTCGGCGTGCCCGAGATCCGCACCGACCTCGAGGGCCGGCACGTCCTCATCGTCGTGCGGGGGTACGACTACAAAGAAGACCTCGCGACTCTGCGGCCGTACATCCGCGAGTACGACCCCATTCTCATCGGCGTCGACGGCGGCGCCGACGCGCTGCTCGAGGTCGGGCAGAAGCCCGACCTGATCGTCGGCGACATGGACTCCGTGTCCGACGACGCACTGTCCAGCGGCGCCGAGCTCATCGTGCACGCCTACCGCGACGGCCGCGCGCCGGGCCTGGGCCGGCTGGAGCGCATGGGGTTGTCGGGCGTCCCGTTCGCGGCCACCGGCACCAGCGAGGACATCGCCATGCTGCTGGCCGACGACAAAGGCGCCAGCCTCATCGTGGCCGTCGGCACGCACGCCACCCTGGTCGAGTTCCTCGACAAGGGCCGTTCCGGGATGGCCAGTACGTTCCTCACCCGGCTGCGGGTGGGCAGTAAGCTCGTCGACGCCAAGGGCGTGAGCCGGCTCTACCACAGCAGCGTCCCCACGTGGATGCTGGCCGTGCTCATCATCGCCGGCATCACGGCGGTGGTCGCCGCCATGAACGCGACCCCGACCGGCCAGGCCTACCTCGACATCGTGGGCTCGTGGTGGGACCGCTTCTACTTCTGGGTGCAGGGACTCTTCTGACGTGATCGACTTTCGCTACCACCTGGTCTCGATCATCGCCGTCTTCTTCGCGCTGGCGGCAGGCATCGTGCTCGGCGCTGGCCCGCTCGGCGACACCGTCGACGACACACTGGCCGAGCAGACCTCTTCGCTGCGCGACGAGAACCGCGAGCTGCGCCAGCAGCTCGAGGCCACCGAGGCCGACACCGCATATCAGCAGGCCTTCCTCGAGGAGGTCACGCCGCGCCTGGTCACCGGCCAGCTCGAGGGCGAGTACGTCGGCGTCATCGCGCTCCCGGGTGCCGACGAGGAGACCGTCACCGCCGTTCGCGAGACTCTGGCCCAGGCGGGCGCGACGGCCGACCTCACGGTCCGCATCGAGCCGACGTGGACCGACCCCGACTCCGAGCCGGTGCTCGACGAGCTGGCCAGCACCCTCGTGTCGTCCGGCACCGAACTGCCGACCGAGGGCGGCGGGTACGCCCGCGGCGCCGCGGTGCTGGCGTCCGCGCTGATGGCGCCGCCGACCGAGCCCGGCGCCTCGCACGAGACCGTCGACACCGCCACGGTCACGGCGTTCGAGGAGTCCGACCTCATCACGCTCGAGCAGGACGCCTCGGTGGCGCCGTCGCTCGCGGTGCTGGTCGCCGGCAACGTCTCCGGCGACGACGCGGGCGACCGGCTGGACCGCCTGGCCACGCTCGTGGGCAGCATCGACGCCGCCGACGCCGGCACCGTCGTGGCCGGTCCGGCCTCGACCGCCGAGGACGGCCTGCTGCGCACCATCCGCGACAACGGCGACCTCGCCGAGGTCGTGTCCACCGTCGACTCCGTCGACCTGCCCAGCGGCCGCGCGGCCGTCGTCTTCGCGCTGAGCGAGCAGGCCGGGGGCGGCTCCGGGCAGTACGGCGTGGTCGGCGAGACCGACGGCGCGCTGCCGCCGGTGCCCGAGGAGCCCGGCGCCGCCGTCACCGGCGAGCCGACCGATGGGAGCTCGTCGTGAGGCGCATCGTCGGTTCGCTGGTCGCGGCCGGCGCCGCGGGCGCGGCCGCCTGGCTGGCGGCACGCAAGGTCGCTGAGGCGAAGCCCGGCGGCGCCGAGCGCTGGGAGCGCAAGAACTTCCGCGGCTCGACGGTGACCCTGGCCGCCGGGCCGGCCGTCGCCACGGGTGCCGCCGTCGGCATCGCCGTCGCGCCGGGGCTGCCGGCGCGGGCCCGCACCGCCGGGCTGACCGCCGCGGTCGCCGTCGGTGCCGTCGGGCTCTACGACGACCTGTTCGGCACGACGGCGAGCAAGGGCCTGCGCGGTCACCTCAGCGCCCTGCAGTCCGGCGAGGTGACCAGCGGCGTCGTCAAGATCGGTGTCATCGGTGCGGCCGGGGTCGTGGGTGGCGCGCTGGTCAGCGACAACGTCGTCGATGCCGCCATCGGTGGCGCGGCGATCGCCGGGCACGCCAACCTGCTGAACCTGCTCGACCTGCGGCCGGGCCGGGCCAACAAGACCGTGCTGCTGCACGCGCCGGCCGTCGTGGGCGGCCCCGCGGCGCCGGTGGGTGCGGCCGCCGTCGGAGCCGCGCTGGCCATGCTGCCCGACGACCTCGGCGAGCGGACCATGCTCGGCGACGCCGGCGCCAACACGCTGGGCGCGCTGCTCGGGCTGGCGCTGGTCGCCCGCGAGGGCCGGGCCGCGCGGCTGGCGCACCTGGCCGTCGTCACCGGGCTGACCCTGGCCAGCGAGAAGGTCAGCTTCACCAAGGTCATCGAGCGCACGCCGGTGCTGCGCGAGCTCGACGACCTCGGCCGCCAGCGCTGACGCGGTGAGCGCGCGCCGGGTCGCCGCTGGGGCGGCCGCCGGGATCGCCGGAGGCGCGGCGCTGATCGCCGTGGTCAGCGTGCTGGCCCGGGTCGTCGGCTTCGGCCGCCAGCTGGTCTTCCAGTCGCAGGTCGGCGAGACGCTGCTGGGCAGCGTCTACGCGACCGCCAACGCGATCCCCAACGTCGTCTTCGAGATCGTCGCCGGCGGCGCGCTGGCCGGCGCCGTCGTCCCGTTGCTGGCCGCCGCGGCCGGCCGGGGTGACCACGAGCACGTCCGCCGGACGGTGTCCGCGTTGCTCGGCTGGACGCTGGTGCTGCTGGTGCCGGTCGCGCTGCTCGGGGTGCTGATCGCCGGGCCGCTGATGGAGCTGATGCTCGGCGGCGCCGGCGGCTCCGAGGGCGTCGACGCCGGACGCGCCATGCTGTTGCTGTTCCTGCCGCAGATCCCGCTGTACGGCATCGCCGTCGTGACCGCCGGGACGCTGCAGGCACATCGCCGGTTCCTGGCGGCGGCGCTCGCACCGGTGCTGTCCAGCCTGGTCGTGGCCGGCGCGTACGTAGCGTTCGGCGTGGTGTTCAGCGGCGACGCGAACGACCTGTCGACCCTGGACCGCGGTGACGAACTGGTGCTGGCCGGCGGGACGACGCTCGGCGTGCTCGCGCTGGCGCTGGCGACGTTGCTGCCGATGCTACTGCGGGTGACCGGGCTGCGGCCGACGCTGCGGTTCCCGGACGGCGTTCGTCGGCGGGCGGCGCTGCTGGCCGGCGCCGGGCTGGTCACGCTGGTCGCGCAGCAGCTGGCCTACCTGACGTCGTATCTGATGTCGAACGAGCACGGCGGCACCGGCGGCGCGGTGACGTACCTGAACAGCTGGATGGTGTTCCTGCTGCCGTACGCCGTGCTGGCCGTCCCGATCGCCACGGCGGCGTTCCCGCGGCTGTCCGAGCACGCCGAGACGGCGCGGTCCTCGTACGCCGACGTGCTCGCGCGGTCGACTCGGGCCGTCGTGCTGGTGTCGCTGCTGGGCGCGGCGGTGCTGACCGCGGTGGCCTGGCCGGTGGCCCGGTTCTTCGCCGCGATCGGAGCGGGCGACGCGCCACCGGAACGCATGGCATGGGCGCTGGTCGCCTTCGCGCCCGGGCTGATCGGCTACGGGCTGGTGGCGCACCTCGGCCGGGCCCTCTACGCGCGCGGCCGCGGCAAGACGTCGGCGGCCGCGACAGCAGGCGGCTGGCTGGTGGTCATCGCGCTGGCGGTCGCGCTGACGTCGTCGGTCGGCGAGGACGGCACGACGGCGGCGCTCGGCGTGGCGCACACGGCCGGGCTGAGCGTGGCCGGCGTGCTGCTGCTGGCCGGGATCGTCCGCGACTCCGGCGGGGTCGCGCTGGCCGGGGTGGCGCGGACGTTCGTCGTCGGCGCGGTGGCGGCCGGGGCGGGCGCGGCGGCCGGCTGGGCGGTGGCGTCGGCGTTCGGACCGGGCTCGGCGCTGGAGCTGGTGCTGGCCGGGCTGCTGGCGGCGCTGGCGGTGACGGTGGTCGCGGCAGCCCTGGCCTGGCCCGTCCTCCGCGGCGACCTGCGGGCCCTGCTCCGCCGCTGAGATGATCACGTTAAGTTGGGCTCTTTCCGCTCTACCAGGCATGCATGCCTGGGCAAGCGTGAGCACGCCTGGTGAAGGACCACACGGAGGAGAGAGATGAGGCTGACGATCGTCGTCGGCATGACGGCGGGGGGCGTCGGCATGCATGTCCGGTCGCTGGTCGAGCGGCTGGGCGGGCTCGGGATCGAGGTCGGCGTGGCCGGCCCACCGGAGACGCAGGAACGGTTCGACTTCACCGCCGCCGGCGCCCGGTTCGCGCCGGTCCGCATCGGCAGCGCGCCGAACCCGCCGGCCGACTTCGCCGCCGTCCAGGGGCTGCGGCGGGCGTTCCGCGGCACCGACGCGGTGCATGCGCACGGATTCCGGGCGGCGGCGCTGTCCGGGCTGGCGCTCGGCAGGCGCCGCGAGGGACGGGTCCCGTTGCTCGCGACCTGGCACAACGCGGTCCTCGCGACAGGCCCGAAGCGGGTGCTGATCACCGGCCTGGAGCGGCTGGCGGCGCGCCGGGCCGACGTCACGCTGGGCGTCTCGTCCGACCTGGTCGCCCGGGCCCGTGAGCTCGGCGCGCCGGACGTCCGGCTGGCCCCGGTCGCGGCGCCGCGGGTGCAGCCCGCCAAGCGCGACGCGGACGCCGTCCGGGCCGAGCTCGGTGCGGGGGACCGCCCGCTGCTGCTGGCGGTCAACCGGCTGGCCGAGCAGAAGGGGCTGGACGTCCTGCTGGCCGCCGCGGCCCGCTGGCGCGAACGGACCCCGTCGCCGCTGGTCGTGGTGGCCGGCGACGGTCCGCTGGAGGACGAGCTGAACCGCGCCATCGAGGCCGACGACCTGCCGGTGCGGCTGCTCGGCCGCCGCTCCGACATCCCCGACCTGCTGGGCGCCGCGGACCTCTATGTGCTCACGTCCGTCTGGGAGGGCCGCCCACTGGTCATCCAGGAGGCCATGCAGGTGGGCCTGCCGGTGGTGACGACGGCGGCCGGCGGCGTGCCCGAGCTGGTCGGTGACGGCGCGCGGGTGGTCCCCGTCGGCGACGTGGCCGCCGTCGCCGACGCCGTCGGCGAGCTGCTCGACGACCAGCGGGCCCGGGCCGATCTGGGCGCTCGGGCACGCAGGCAGGCCGAGACCTGGCCGGACGAGGACGACAACGCCCGGCTGGTCGCCGACCTGTGCCGGGACCTCGCCGGGCGTTGACGCACGTTTGGTCCGCCCCCGCCAGCCGCGAGTCCGGCGGGGGCGGTGGCCACCACGGGGGAAAGTGGCCGAAGCCAAACGTACCGGATCAAGATCGGCAAGCCACCCCGATCGGAGAAAGATCTCATCAAGTTCTGTGACGGCGAACACGGGCTGCGGCGAGTCGGCCCGAGCAGGGCCCCGGGACTGTTAGGCTGAAGGTCCGTGGAGCAAAGGTTCAGCGTTTCGTCGCCGAGCCGCCAGTTGACGGATTGACCACGGGAGCCCCTCTTGGCCTTGCAGCCGACTACCCATGTGTTCGTGACCGGAGGAGTCGCCTCCTCCCTCGGTAAGGGGCTCACCGCCTCGTCGTTGGGGAGCCTGCTCACCGCCCGCGGACTGCGGGTCACCATGCAGAAGCTCGACCCGTATCTCAACGTCGACCCCGGCACGATGAACCCGTTCCAGCACGGTGAGGTGTTCGTCACCGAGGACGGAGCCGAGACCGACCTCGACGTCGGCCATTACGAGCGTTTCCTCGACCGCGACCTCGAGGGCTCGGCCAACGTCACCACCGGGCAGGTGTACTCCGACGTCATCGCGAAGGAGCGGCGCGGCGAGTACCTGGGCGACACCGTCCAGGTCATCCCGCACATCACCAACGAGATCAAGGACCGCATGATCGCCATCGGTGAGGGCGACGTCGACGTCGTCATCCACGAGATCGGCGGCACCGTCGGCGACATCGAGTCGCTGCCGTTCCTCGAGGCCGCGCGGCAGGTCCGCCACGACGTCGGCCGCGACCGCTGCTTCTTCCTGCACGTCTCGCTGGTGCCGTACCTCGCGCCGTCGGGCGAGCTGAAGACGAAGCCCACGCAGCACTCGGTCGCCGCCCTGCGCCAGGTCGGCATCACGCCCGACGCCATCGTGTGCCGGTCCGACCGGCCGATCCCGGCGGGCGTGAAGCGGAAGATCTCGCTGATGTGCGACGTCGACGCCGAGGCCGTCGTGGCCGCCGTCGACGCGCCGTCCATCTACGACATCCCGAAGGTGCTGCACGCCGAGGGTCTCGACGCCTACGTCGTCAAGCGGCTCGGGCTGTCCTTCCGCGACGTCGACTGGACGGCGTGGGACGACCTGCTGCGCCGCGTGCACCACCCGCGCCACGACGTCACCGTCGCGCTGGTCGGCAAGTACGTCGACCTGCCCGACGCGTACCTGTCGGTCACCGAGGCGCTGCGGGCCGGCGGTTTCGCCAACGACGCCAAGGTGCACATCCGCTGGGTCCCGTCCGACGAGTGCGAGACGCCCGAGGGCGCCGCGGCCCGGCTGGGCGACGTCGACGGCGTCGTCATCCCGGGCGGGTTCGGCATCCGCGGCATCGAGGGCAAGATCGGCGCCATCCGGTACGCCCGCGAGCACCAGATCCCGACCCTCGGGCTGTGCCTGGGCCTGCAGTGCATGGTCATCGAGTACGCCCGGTCCGAGGCCGGCCTCGTGCAGGCCAGCTCGGCCGAGTTCGACCCCGACACGCCGGAGCCGGTCATCGCGACCATGGAGGACCAGAAGGGCATCGTGGCGGGGAAGGGCGACCTCGGCGGCACCATGCGGCTGGGCTCGTACCCGGCCGTGCTGGGCGAGGGGACGCTGGCCCGCGAGCTGTACGGCGCGGGCCGGGTCACCGAGCGGCACCGGCACCGCTTCGAGGTGAACAACGAGCATCGCGACCGCCTGGTCAAGGCCGGGCTGGTGGTGTCCGGGACGTCGCCCGACGGCACGCTGGTCGAGTTCGTCGAGCTGCCCCGCGACGTCCATCCGTTCTTCGTCGCCACGCAGGCGCATCCGGAACTGAAGTCGCGGCCCACCCGCCCGCACCCGCTGTTCACCGGCCTGGTCGCGGCGGCCGTCAGCAGGCAGCAGGAGACGCAGCTCCCGGTCGACGTCGAGCCGGCCGTCGTCTCCTAGGGTGCGTCTCCCGAGGCCGTGGCCTGCCACAAGGCGGCCGAGACGGGGGCGACGCACCCGGGCTCGTTCGCGGCGCGACGTTGTCGGTGCCCGCCCTTAGGGTGGGCACCACCCGGGCCGGGCGGGTCATGCCTACGGCCCGGCCCGGCGCAGGTCAAGGAGACTGGTTCGCCTCGCGGGTGAGCCGGCGTCGTACCTCGTCCAGCAGGGCGGGGTCCGGCATCGGCAGCCCGGCCAGCGCGCTCAGGTAGAGGCCGTCGCCGACCAGCCGGACGATCTCGGCCGTCACCGGGTCGTCGATGTGCTCACGCAGGATCTCCGCCCACCGGACGAAGCAGTACATCACCAGGCGGCGGGCCTCTTCGCTGGCGACGTCGTTGGTGCGCAGCGCGGCCAGCAGCGACCAGTAGACCGCGCCGTCCTCCGACGACGGCACCGACGTGCGCAGGAAGAAGCCGACGACGTCGTCCGAGCGGAGCGCCTGGTCGAACTCGTCCTCGACCGCGTCGGCCAGCCGCCGGGCCAGCCCGGTGATCAGCGCTTCTTTGGTGGGGAAGTGGTACAGCAGGCCGCCCTTGGAGACGCCGGCGACGCTGGCCACGTGCTCCAGCGTCACCGCGTGCAGGCCCGTCTCGACGAGTATGCGCTCCAGCGCGTCGAGGATGCGATCGCGAGAAGAGGGGCGTGGCACGGGGATGAACCTCGATTCTGACGGTGTTACTGTACCGTCTGGACGGTTTAGCTTACCTCGGAGGGGTGCGCGATGACGATGGTGGAGCAGGAGCGGGTGCTGGCGGGGCCGCGCGAATGGGGCGCCCTCGTCGTGCTGCTGCTGCCGGTCCTGCTCATCTCGATCGACATGACCGTGCTCAGCTTCGCCGTCCCGCACCTCAGCGAGGACCTCGCGCCCTCCGGCACCGAGCTGCTGTGGATCGTCGACGTGTACGGCTTCATGATCGCCGGGCTGCTCGTCACCGCCGGCACGCTGGGCGACCGGATCGGCAGGCGCAAGCTGCTGCTGGCCGGCGCGACGGCGTTCGGCCTGGCGTCCGCGGTGGCGGCGTACTCGACCTCTCCCGAGATGCTGATCGCGGCGCGGGCCCTCCTCGGCGTGGCCGGGGCGACGCTGATGCCGTCGACGCTGTCGCTCATCCGCAACATCTTCCACGACGTCCGGCAGCGCACGCTGGCGATCGCGATCTGGGCGACGATGTTCTCCGCCGGTGCCGCGCTCGGGCCCATCGTCGGGGGCTGGCTGCTCGAGCACTTCTGGTGGGGCTCGGTGTTCCTGGTCGCGCTGCCGGTGCTGGCGCTGCTGCTGATCTTCGCGCCGTTCCTGGTGCCGGAGTCGAAGAACCCCGCGCCGGGCAGGTACGACCTGCCCAGTGCCGGGATGTCGCTGGTCGCGATGCTGCTGGCGGTGTACGGCATCAAGGGGCTGGCCGCGCACGGGCTCTCGCTCGGGTACGCGTCCGCTCTGGTGGCCGGCGTGCTGATCGGCGTGACGTTCGTCCGGCGCCAGCGCCGGCTGGAGACGCCGCTGCTGGATCTCGAGCTGTTCGCGCGGCCGGCGTTCCGGGCGTCCGTCGTGACGAACCTGCTGACGACGTTCGCGATGATCGGCGCGTTGTTCTTCATGACGCAGTACCTGCAGATCGTGCTCGGCATGGCGCCGCTGCGGTCCGGACTGGTGCTGGTGCCGGGGCTGGCGCTGGCGATCGTCACCGGGCTGCTCGCCGTGCCGCTGATGCGCCGGCTGCCGATGCCGTACCTGCTGTTCGGCGCGCTGCTGGTCGTCGCGGCCGGGTTCGCGCTGATGGTGCTGGCCGGGCGCGGTCTCGGCGCCGGGCTGGTGATGGTGGCGTTCGTGCTGGTCGGCGGAGGTGTCGGTCTGGTGCAGACGATCACCAACAACGTCATCATGGGCGCCGTCGACCCGGCCCGGGCCGGTGCTGCGGCGGCCGTGTCGGAGACGGCGTACGAGGTCGGCGGCGGTATGGGCACGGCGGTGCTGGGCAGCTTGCTGACCGCCGTGTACGGGTCGTCGCTCGGCGCGGTGAGCGGGGTCGACGGCGCCACGCTGGCGCAGGCGCGCGAGACGCTGGGCGGCGCGGTGGACCTCGCCGGGACGCTGCCCTCGCCGGTCGCGTCCGCGCTGGTGGCGGCCGCCGAGGAGGCCTTCACGCGGGCGGTCGAGGTGACCAGCGTGGTCGGTGCGCTGATGGTGGTCGCGGCCGCCGTCCAGGCGCTGGTCGTGCTCCGGCACCATCGGACGCCCATGAGCGCGGGCCCGCACTAGTAATCTGGGCGCTCGTGGGGATTCAGATCGCGCCGAGCATCCTGTCGTCCGACTTCGCCAACCTCGAGTCGGAGATCGCCCGCCTCGGCGACGCCGACCTCGTGCACGTCGACGTCATGGACAACCACTTCGTCCCCAATCTGACGCTCGGGCTGCCGGTCGTCGAGGCGATCCTGGCCCGCACCGACCGGCCGATCGACTGCCACCTGATGATCGACGAGCCGGACCGCTGGGCGCCCGGTTATGCCGAGGCCGGCGCCCACAACGTCACGTTCCACGCCGAGGCGGCCGCCGCGCCGGTCCGGCTCGCCCGCGAGCTGCGCAAGCACGGGGCGCGCGCCGGGGTCGGACTGCGTCCGGCGACGCCCGTGGAACCGTGGGCCGACCTGCTGCCCGAGATCGACATGCTGCTGGTCATGACGGTCGAACCCGGCTTCGGCGGGCAGCCGTTCCTCGACGTGTGCCTGCCGAAGATCCGGCGGGCGCGCGAGCTGGTCTCCCGGTCCGGGCTGGACGTCTGGATCCAGGTCGACGGCGGCGTGTCGGCCGAGACGATCGAGCGCTGCGCCGACGCCGGCGCCGACGTGTTCGTCGCCGGGTCGGCCGTCTACGGCGCCGACGATGCCGCCGCCGCCGTCACCGAGCTGCGGGAGCTGGCGGCGAAGGCCGCGCACTAGCTCCGCCACCCACCGCCCGTTGCGGGCCGCCGAGTTCGCCCCGGTGACCTCGGCTGGGATGTGAGAAGGCGGACAATTGGCAGGGCCGGGAATGCGTTTCGTGCGGGGAGAGTTACGCTTTTCGAGACACGAAGCGTGCTCCGGGGTCGGTGAAAGTCCGAACCGGCGGTGACAGTCCGCGACCCGGTCGCCCTCCGCACCAGCGGATGACGAACGGTTGACTCGGCGAAATTCCGAGACCGACGGTTAAAGTCCGGATGGGAGGAAGCACGCGCGGCCGTCTCGGCTGGTCGCGCCTACGTGCGCGGCCGTAGCGCTGAGCCGGTCGTCAGTGGTGCATTCGCGCCCGCCCCGGAGCTCGCCCGACGAGGCGAGGAGGGCCGGTGGCGAGTCCGGTGGAGCTGACGGCGATGCGCCGCGCCATCGAGTTGTCCATGAACGGTGCCCACACCACGCCGCCCAACCCCGATGTCGGCTGCGTCGTCCTCGATGCCACCGGTGCGACGGCGGGCGAGGGCTGGCACGAGCGCCCTGGCGGACCGCACGCTGAGATCGATGCGCTGACGCAGGCCGGCGAGCGCGCCCGCGGCGGCACCGCCGTCGTCACGCTGGAGCCGTGCGACCACACCGGACGCACCGGGCCGTGCACCGATGCGCTGATCGCGGCCGGGGTCGCCCGGGTCGTGGTCGCCGTCGCCGACCCGAACCCGGTGGCGGCCGGGGGAGCGGCGACGTTGCGCGCGGCCGGCGTCGACGTCGAGGTGGGCGTGCTGACGGACGAGGCGACCAGCGCCAACGCCCGCTGGCTCACGCCATTCCGCACTCATCGGCCGTTCGTCGTCTGGAAGTTCGCCGCGACGCTCGATGGGCGCAGCGCGGCAGCCGACGGGACGAGCCGGTGGATCACCGGCGAGGACGCCCGTGCCGACGTCCATCGGCTGCGGGCGGCGGTCGACACCGTCGTCGTCGGGTCGGGGACCGTGCTCGCCGACGATCCGCGGCTGACCGCACGGCTCGATGGCGCGGCCGTGGCGCCACCACTGCGCGTCGTCGTCGACAGTGCCGGCACGACGCCGGCGACGGCGCGGGTGCGCGACGATCAGGCGCCGACGTGGATCGCGACCGCTGACGAGGTCGGCGCGGCATCCGACGGTCGGGTCGACCTCCGGAAACTCCTGGACCAGCTGTACGAGCGCGGCCGGCGATACGTCCTGCTCGAGGGCGGGCCGACGCTGGCCGGCGCGTTCTGGCGGGCCGGTCTGATCGACCGCGTCGTCGGCTACGTCGCGCCCGCGCTGCTCGGTTCCGGTCCAGCCGCGCTGGCCGACGCCGGCGTGGACACCATCGACGCCGCGATCCGGCTCGACGTCGCCGACGTACGGATGGTCGGCCCCGATCTGCGCATCACCGCAACCCCGCGAGAACACAGGAAGGCGTGAGGCAATGTTCACCGGGATCGTCGAAGAACTGGGCGAACTGATCGCCGTCGAGGGCGACGCGGACGACGGGCGGCTCACCGTCCGCGGACCGAAGGTCGCCGACGACGCCGTGCACGGCGCGTCGATCGCCGTCGACGGCGTCTGCCTGACCGTCACCGCGGTCGACGGCGACACGTTCACCGTCGACGTCATGCGCGAGACGTTCGACCGCAGCACGCTGGCGAAGCTCGGCGTCGGCGACGCCGTCAACCTCGAGCGGGCGGTGCGGGCGAGCGACCGTCTCGGCGGCCACATCGTCCAGGGCCACGTCGACGGTGTCGGCACGGTGGTCTCCCGGACGCCGGGCAGCCGCTGGGAGGTCGTCCGCGTCGAGGCGCCCGACACCCTGCTGCGCTACGTCGCGGAGAAGGGATCGATCGCCGTCGATGGGGTGTCGCTGACGGTGTCCGGGCTCGGCGACGGCTGGTTCGAGGTGAGCCTGATCCCGACGACGCTCGAACTGACCACGCTCGGCCGCCGGCAGCCCGGCGACGGAGTGAACCTCGAGGTCGACGTGGTCGCCAAGTACGTCGAGCGGCTCCTGGCCGGCGGCGCCGCGGCGCCCGGAGTGACAGCCGAGAACACGACAGAGGTGGATGCATGACCGTGCAGCTGGACACCGTCGAGCGGGCGATCGCGGACATCGCGGCCGGCAAGGCCGTGGTGGTGGTCGACGACGAGGACCGCGAGAACGAGGGCGACCTGATCTTCGCCGCTTCCAAGGCCACGCCGGAGCTGATGGGTTTCACCATCCGGTACACCTCGGGCGTCATCTGCGTCCCGATGCTCGGCACCGAGCTGGACCGGCTCGACCTGCCGCCCATGACCGTCGTGAACGAGGACCGCAAGGGCACCGCCTTCGCCGTCTCCGTCGACGCCCGACACGGTGTCACCACGGGCATCTCGGCCGCCGAACGTGCCCACACGGCGCGGGTGCTGGCCGACTCCGCGACCGAGGCGTACGAGCTCAGCCGGCCGGGCCACGTGTTCCCGCTCCGAGCCAGGGAGGGCGGCGTGCTGCGGCGTCCGGGGCACACCGAGGCCGCCATCGACCTCGCCCGGCTGGCCGGCCTGACACCCGCGGGCGTCCTCTGCGAGGTCGTCCACGACGACGGCTCGATGATGCGCGCCCCGGCGCTGCGCGAGTTCGCCGACGAGCACGACCTCGCGATGATCTCGATCGCCGATCTCATCCGGTATCGCCGGCGCACCGAGCGGCAGATCGAGCGGGTCGCCACGACCCGGCTGCCGACCGTCCACGGCACGTTCACCGCGCACGCCTACCGCGACGTCCTCGACGGCAGTGAGCACATCGCGCTGGTCATGGGCGACGTCGACGCCGACGCGGCCGGCGACGAGGCGGTCCTCGTCAGGCTGCACTCCGAGTGCCTCACGGGCGACGCGTTCGGCTCGCTGCGCTGCGACTGCGGCCCGCAGCTGCGCGCCGCCCTGGACCTCGTCGCCGGCGCCGGTCGTGGCGTGGTCGTGTACCTGCGCGGGCACGAGGGCCGGGGCATCGGACTCGCGCACAAGCTGCAGGCGTACGAGCTGCAGGACGGCGGTCTGGACACCGTCGACGCCAACGTCGAGCTGGGCCTGCCGGCCGACGCCCGCGACTACGGGACCGGCGCGCAGATCCTCGCCGACCTCGGCGTGCGCACCATCGCGCTGATGACGAACAACCCGGCCAAGCTGACCGGCGTCGAGGGGTACGGCCTCAAGCTGGCCGAACGCGTCGAGCTGCCGGTCGCCGTCAATCCCGAGAACCTGCGGTACCTGACGACCAAGCGGGACCGCATGGGGCACGACCTCGGTGATCTGTCAGGCTCCGAGGAATCCGCGGAACGAGAGGACACCGGACGATGAGTGGTCAGGGCGCGCCCGAGCTGCAGGTGGGCAAGGTGGGCGACCTCCGGGTCGCCGTCGTCGCGTCGCTGTGGCATCAGCAGATCATGGACGGGCTGATCGCCGGGGCGCAGCGGGCGCTGGAGGAGGCCGGGGTGCACGATCCGCTGATCCTGCGCGTGCCCGGCTCGTTCGAGCTCCCGGTGGCGGCGGCGCGGCTGGCCCGAGCCAACTACGAGGCCGTCGTCGCACTGGGTGTCGTCGTGCGGGGCGAGACGCCGCACTTCGACTACGTCTGCCAGGCCGCGACCGACGGCCTGACTCGGGTCGCGGTCGACACCGGGGTGCCGGTCGGTTTCGGCGTCCTGACCTGCGACGACGAGGCGCAGGCGCTGGCCCGTGCCGGCCTGGCGGGATCCAAGGAGGACAAGGGCTACGAGGCGACGCAGGCCGCGCTGGCCACGGTCGTCGCGCTGCGCAACTGTTACGCCTAGCGCCGGTTGTGAGGAGCGCGCCGGACGGCGTGCGGCGAGGGTGTCGGTGCCCGCCCGTAGGGTGGGCCACCCACCCCCTCGGGGCGGGGTCCGCCCGCGAGCGGACGGGCGCTGGACAGCACCGCACTCGCCGCCCGCGCAGCGCCGCGGACATGGCCCCGCGCGCGTCCCTGACGCAGGCGCGGTGTCCGGCTCGTGAACCAGCGCGGCGGCGAGGGGCACCGTATCCGTACCCTTGTGCGACGTGAAGAGTTTCGAGGACCTCTGGGTCGAGCTGTCCGCGAAGGTGGAGTCCGGTGAGGCCGGCTCCGGAACCGTCGAGGCGGTCCGCCATGGGGTCCATCACGTCGGCAAGAAGGTCGTGGAGGAAGCCGCCGAAGCGTGGATGGCGGCCGAGCACGAGAGCACCGAGCGAGCGGCCGAGGAGATCTCGCAGCTGCTCTACCACGTGCAGGTGCTCATGCTCGCCCGCGGCATCACCCTCGCCGACGTCTACGACAAACTCTGAGAGGCCTGTCCGATGACACTACGGATCGCCGTGCCCAACAAGGGCTCACTGTCCGGACCCGCCGCCGAGATGATGCGCGAGGCCGGCTACCGCCAGCGCTCCGACGGCGGCCGGGAACTGGTGCTGCGCGACCCCGACAACGACGTCGAGTTCTTCTACCTGCGCCCGCGCGACATCGCCGTCTACGTCGGCGCCGGTACGGTCGACGCCGGGATCACGGGGCGCGATCTGCTGCTCGACTCCGGTGCGTCGGCCCAGGAGCTGCTCGCACTCGGCTTCGGCGGCTCGACGTTCCACTTCGCGGCGCGTCCGGGGACCGCCGAGAAGGTCGCCGACTTCGGCGGGCTGCGGGTCGCGACGTCGTACGCGGGGCTGCTGCGCGACTACCTCGCCGACCGCGGCGTCGACGCGTCGGTGGTGCGGCTGGACGGCGCCGTCGAGACGGCGGTGCAACTGGGCGTCGCCGACGTCATCGCGGACGTCGTCGAGACGGGGACGACGCTGCGGCAGGCCGGCCTCGAGATCGTCGGCGAGCCGATCCTGCGGTCCGAGGCCGTGCTCATCGGGCGCGCCGACGGCGACGGGGCGGCCGCCATCGACCTCCTGCTGCGCCGCCTCAACGGCGTCATGGTCGCGCGCGGCTACGTGATGATGGACTACGACATCCGCGCCGACCGCGTCGACGAGGCCAGCGCGCTCACTCCCGGCCTGGAGTCGCCGACGGTGTCGCCGCTGCACCGCGAGGGCTGGGTCGCCGTCCGGGCCATGGTGCCGCGGACCGAGGCGCAGCGCGTCATGGACGACCTGTGGGCGGTCGGCGCCCGCGCGATCCTCGTCACCGAGATCCTGGCCTGCCGCATCTGATCGACGTCCGGGTTGCATTGATGCAACCCGGGACCACGGTCGTTCCGTGAGCAGGGTGAGGGCCCTCACCCGGAACGGCAGTGGAGGCGGTAGATGCAACCCACGGACGAGACGTCCTTCAGGGAGTTCGTCAGCGCTCGACGACGCGCGCTGCTCCGAACCGCCTTCCTGATGACGGGCGACTGGCATTCGGCCGAAGACCTGGTCCAGGAGTCACTGACGAAGCTGTACGTGTCGTGGCGGCGGGTCCGCCGCCGCGACGACGTGCTGGCTTACGCCCGCCGGATCCTCGTCAACGCGCACATCGACGGCACCCGCCGTCCGTGGCGTCGAGAGCAGGCGGTCGGCGCGATCCCGGACGTCGTCGGCGTCGGCGACCCGGCTGAATCGGGTGACCTCCTGACCAGGTCTCGGCTGCTGGCCGCCCTGGCCTCCGTCCCACCGCGGCAACGAGCCACCCTCGTGCTGCGGTTCTGGGAGGACCTCTCCATCGAGCAGGTGGCCGACCTCATGAACTGCAGTTCCGGCAACGTCAAGAGCCAGACGGCGCGAGGTCTCGAACGATTACGAGACGTTCTCGGCTCCGAGGCATTCGTCGAACTGAGGGACGCATGATGACCGAGGCCACTCTCAAGGACATGTTCCGGACGACTCTGACGGGCGAACCGCTCCGGCCGGTGGTCCCCGACGAGGACGTCGCCCGCGGCCGTGCCCGGCAGCGGCGGATGCGCCGTCAGCGGGTCGCCGGCGGCGTGGCGCTGCTCGCGGTGGCCGGTCTGGGCGCGGCCGTCCTCCCGGCGGTCTTCGACGATGACCGCGACGACTCCGTCGCGGCGGACGGCGCGCCGGACGGCGGCGACTACCCGCCCGCGGTCGGCGACGACCCGGTCAAGCAGGTGATCTGGGACGCCGTCGAGTCCGCCCTCCCCGCCGACGTCGAGGTCGTCGGACTCGACGATCCGGGCCTGCAGGGTCCTCCGTCGGTCGGTGCCGCCATCGGCGTGCAGTTGGAGCGCGGCGACAGCGGCACGGGATTCCAGTTCGGCGTCACCGTGGAGAAGGCACGCACCGACCTGGGGGAGTTCCGGCCGTGCAGCGAGCCGGGCCCGCTCGAGGGCACCTCCAGTCAGTGGCGGAACTGCTCGGAGGGCAGCGACGATGGCGTCTGGCAGGCCGCCGGAGACCTCGAGTTCGACTCGTCAGTGGTCATGGCCCAGAACGACGACGCGGCCGTGATCGTGACGTGGAGCACGCGTCCGTTCCCGCTGCCGGGCTCGCAGGCGACGTCGTCGAACGGCTCCGAACCCGGTTCCCTGCCGACCGGGCCGTCCCTCGACCGGGCCGAGAGCGAGGCCGTCCGCGACGCGGTGCTGGCGGCGACCGCCGAGCTCGACTCCGACGACCTCACCAGCGGCGCCGACCTCGGCGACATCGTCGGCGTGTGGCCGGAGGTGCACTCGATCCTGGAGGACGCCGTCGGCGCCGCGCTGACCGCGGTGGACGGCCCCGCCGGCGACCCGGCCATCGACCTGCAGGACGTCGAGCACCAGGTCGGCACGGTCTCGGCGAACTATGTGACGGCGGACGGCGTCGAGGTGGAGGTGTGGTTCTGGCAGCGGCCGCGGATCACCGACACGATGTGCATCGACGCGATCATGGAGTGCGCCATCGCGACCGGTAGTCAGGAACTGCTGGGCCCGGCCGGCGGCGGTGGTGAGAACCACGAGGGTGGCGGCTCGGTGGGGCCACGCGGTCAGCTCTGGTTGCGGGTCACGTCGGACGAGGTGCCGCAGTCGGACGATCCCGCCGCCGGCCTGGCGGGCGCCATGGGGGCGCTCGGCGAGATCATCTCGGCGCTCGAAGCACAGGTGCGGACGCCGTTCCCGGCCGGCTGACGAACCTGCCGCCGATTCCGTGCAACCTGGAACGCGCCCGTCACCGTCCAACAGGTGACGGGCGCGGCCCGGGGGTGGGAGGCGGTGCATGTCGGCGATCGACGAGGCGTCGTACCGGGAGTTCGTGTCGGTGCGACGCCGCGGCCTGCTGCGGACCGCCTATCTGCTGACGGGGGACTGGCACGCCGCGGAGGATCTCGTGCAGGACACGCTGACGAAGCTGTACCTCAGCTGGCGCCGGGTCCGCCGCCGCGAGGACGCGCCGTCGTACGCCCGCCGCACCATGCTCAACGCCTACGTCGACAGCACCCGCCGCCCGTGGCGCCGTGAGTACGCGGTCGCGGCCGTGCCGGACCGGATCGGCGGCGGCGACCCGGCCGACGGCGGCGACCCGGACACCCGGACGCGGCTGATGACCGCGCTTGCCGGGGTGCCGCCGAAACAGCGGGCCGTGCTGGTGCTGCGGTTCTGGGAGGACCTCTCGGTGGAGCAGGTGGCCGAGCTGCTGGACTGCAGCACCGGAAATGTCAAGAGCCAGACGGCGCGCGGCCTGGAGCGGCTGCGCGCCGTGCTCGGCCCGGCCCAGCTCGCGTCGATCAGGGAGGTGCGATGACCGACGACGACCTGAAGCACCTGTTCGCGCAGGCGGTGCTCGACGAGCCGGACCGCATCGTCTCGCCGGACGACGACATCGCCCGCGGCCGCGCCCTGCGCACACGCCGGCGCCGCCGACGGATCGTCGCGGGCGTCGTGGCGGTCGTGGCCGCCGGGACGCTGGGCCTCGTGGTGCCCGACGCGTTCGTCGACCTGCGGGCGCCCGGCGTCGAGGCGGCGGCCCCCGGCTACGACGAGCTGCCGCCGTTCGACCCGGAGCCGGGCATGCGGTTCCTGGCCCAGCCCCGCCGCACGTCCGGTGACGGCGCGGCCGAGGTCGAGGTCGAGGTGCAGGAGTCGGCCGGTGTCCCGGAGTCCGCCACCCCGACGATGCCGTCGGGCATGCTGGCGGCGGTCGAGAATGCGCTGCCGGACGACGTGGAGTTCGCCGGCGGCGAAGCGCCGGCGCAGGCCGTGGGCCGGCACCGGCTGGTGTACTCCGTCGAACGTGACGGGACGCCGTTCACGTTGCGCGTCTGGTGGCAGACCGGGGCCATGCAGTCCCGCGCGTTCCGGCCGTGCACCGAGCCGGTGGCCGCGTTCAGCCGGACGGCGGTCTGGGACGACTGCACACAATCGCCCGACCACTACGGCACGGTGCGGGTGCTCGGCTCGCCGGACCCCCAGCACCGGGTTCTCGCGCTCGACGGCAGTTGGGTGGCCATCACGGTCGTGTGGGAGACCCCGGAGGCCGAGCCGGCGACGCGGCCGGGCGACGTGCTCAGCGACGGTGAGGCGGAACGCATCGGCGACGCGGTCTGGGGCGTGGCCCTGGACTCGATGGCCCGGCTGACCGGGAGCGTCGGCGGCAACCTCGCGGAACTGAGGAGTGACTTCGGCATGGGCTATGTCGCCGAGTCGTGGGCGAACGTCGAGGCGGCGTTGACCAGAGCCCTCGGCCCGCTGACCCGCGTGCGGATAGACCGGCACGAGCCGGGCCCGCTGAACGACCCACAGGCCAAGGTGGAGTCTCCCCAGGCCGTCACCGCGTCGTACCGGACGTCCACCGGCGGCACCGTGAACCTCGCGGTCTGGGACACCGGCGTGATCTACGGCGCGCTGTGCACGAATCTGCTGGCCTGCGACGTCTGGCCGGGCAGTCGTGAGTACTTCAAGCCGCTGCTGATGTCGCCGTCCGACGTGCTGGGCGGCACGGCGCTGGGCAACCAGGGGCAGGCCTACCTGGTGCTCGACGGCGTCTCCGGCGACGTGGCCGCGCTGCATCGGGCCACCATGCAGGCGGTCTTCTCGGTGTTGCCCGATCCGTCCTAGCCGGCGGTGATCTCGACGACGTCGCCCACGGCGATGCGGCCGGCGCCGTCGGGGACGAGGTTCATGCCGAACCACACTTTGCCGTCCCAGCGGCGGTGCCGGGCCAGGGTGCGCAGCGGCTCCTTGCCGCGCGCCTGGGAGTCCGGGTCGATCGTCGTGAGGACGCAGCGGTCGCACAGCTTGACCGCGCGGAACGGGACGTCGCCGATGCGCAGGCGGCACCAGGTGTCCTCGGCGAACGCGTCGGCGCCGTCGACGACGACGCTGGGACGGAACCGGCGCATCGGCAGCGGCTCGTCAGGCGGCTCCTCGCCGCGCAGCAGCGCCTCCTCGACGATCCAGTCGTTGAGGCGGGCGAGCGACCCGGTGGTGGTCACCAGCAGCGGGAACGCGTCGGCGAAGGAGACGCGGTCGGCGGGCAGGCCGTAGACGGGGTTGACCGGCCGCCGCGTGGGGTCGTCGAGCCAGACGAGGCGGACGTCCTGGTCGAGCAGCTTGCCGAACCAGGCGTCGGCGGCGGCACCGGGGCGGACGGCGTCGAGGGTGTTCTTCCAGATCTGCACCGGCACGTAGTCGCGTGACGCCGTGGCGTCGACCTCGAGCGGCGCGGCGTGCGGGCCCTCGAGCCGGATGCGGCCGCGTTCCAACGGCGTCACCGTGACGCCCAGCAGCGCCGGCCGGACCCGCGCGGTGACGACGTAGCCGGCGTCGTCGACGACCATCCAGCGGCGGTCGTCGGCGAGGCCCCAGGGCTCGACCTCGGCCTCCGTCCGCGCCAGCCCACGGGTCGACTTGACGGGGTAGATGGTCAGCTCGGCGACGCGCACGGCCCAACGCTAACCGAGAACGGGCGGCGGCTCAGACTCCGGATGTAGCGACGACCTCGCGCGACGGGTCGTGCGGGACCGGCGACGCGGTGTCGATGCGCAGGTCGGCCCGCTCTCGGGTGCGCTCGGCCGCGAACAGGACGGCCTCCTGACGGGCCCAGCGCTCCCAGTGCGGCCGGAAGCCGTCGCCGTCGCGATCGAAGCCGCGCTCCTGGCGTACGTCGTGCGGCGCCTCGACCCACAGCAGCAGCGCGAGGTACGGCGCGCCGGGCGTGGAACCGCTGCCGCACCCCTCGACGACGAGGAACGGTGCGGCGGGGACGTCGACCCGGCCGGCCCAGCGGTCCGCGTGCCAGTCCCACCGCCGGTACCTGGCCGGCCGGCCCTCGGCCAGCGGCCGCAGCACCTCCGACGCGACCGCGGCAGCGGCGTGCGCGAGCCCGTCCCAGCCGGGATAGAGATCGTCCATGTGCACGACGGGCGCGTCGTCGAGCCGGGCCGCGAGCCGCGCCGCCAGCGTGGTCTTGCCGGAACCGGCCGGGCCGTCGACGGCGACCACCGTCGTCGACCCGGCCCGGGGCGCCAGCCCGCGAACCCGCGCGGCCAGCGCGTCGAAACTGAGAACGGCCACTACAGGAAGGTCTTGCCGTCCCCGCGGTACGTGGCGATGGTGTCGACCAGCCGCTCGCCGCGCACGAGGTAGTACTGGTCGAACCGCTCCGACAGCTCACCGGCCTTGGCGTGCCGGAACCAGACGCGGTCGCCGATGGCGAGGTCGTCGGCGGGGGAGCCGAGCAGCGGGGTCTGTGCCTCGCCGGCGCCCTCGTCCTTGTCCAGCGTCAGGCCCTCGGGCAGCCACGGCACCGGCAGGCGGTCGTCGCCGGCGGCACCGCTGGCGATGTAGCCGCCGCCCGCGACGGTGACGATGCCCGGACCGGGGCGGCGCACCACCGGTACCGCGAAGAACGCCGCCGGGCGCGGCGAGAAGCTGGTGTAGCCGTCGAACAGCCGCGGCGCCAGCAGCCCGGACCCGGCCGTCACCTCGGTGATCGACACGTCCGACACGGTCCGCTCGACCGAACCGCTGCCGCCGCCGTTGACGAACTCGAGGTCGGCGAGCTTGCGGACCGCCTCGACCGCCGCGACGCGCCGATCGGACAGCTCGGCCCACGACCGTTTCTGCATGGACCGCACCATGCGCCCGCGCCAGCCGCGTCCGGGCGGGGCGTCCTGGACGCCGGCGATCTGCGACTCGTAACCCATGACGCCGACCAGCCGGAACCCCGGCCGCGACTGCACCGCGTGGGCGAGCCGGACGATGTCGTCGACGGAGTGCAGCGGCGACCGCTTCGCGCCGACCCGCAGCCGGCCGCCCACGGGCCGCCACGACAGGTCCAGCTCGAGGCAGACCCGGATGTCGACCCGCCCGTCGGACGGCGCCACCGCGTCGACGAGGTCGAGCTGCGCGACGTCGTCGACCATGAGCGTGATGCCGGCGGCCAGCTCTTCGTCGCCGGCCAGCCGGGCCAGGCCGCGGCGGTCGGCGGTGGGATACCCGACGACGACGTCGGAGCTGAGCTCGGTGCCCACGAGCCACAGCGCCTCGGACAGCGTCAGCGCCAGCACGCCGTGGAACCCGTCGCGTCCCAGCACGTCGCGCAGCAACGCCCGGCTGCGCAGCGACTTGCTGGCGACGCGGATCGGCTTGCCCGCCGCGCGCCGGACGAGGTCGGAGGCGTTGACGTCCCACGCCTCCATGTCGATGGCGGCGAGCGGCGCCTCGAACCCGGCCGTGGCCGTGTTGAGCCGATGCCGCAGGTCGGCCCGCGAGCTGGCGACCGGCGGGGCCGCCGGGTCGGGGGCGGCCGGCGGCGGCGGGACGTCGGGCACGGCGGCATCGGCTTCGGGCACGGTGATCTCCACAGCGAATCCTTACCAGATCGGGACGATCGTGGCCATGGGGCCATCGCGGGCAATCGACGGACGACCCCATCCTGCCGCAAGGTACTAGAGCCCCTAGGCTTGCGTGGATGGCGAGGACCCTCGTGCTCATCCGGCACGCCAAGGCGGAGCACCCGGACGACCGCGACGACCACGGCCGCGCGCTCGCCGGCCAGGGTCGCCGCGACGCTCCGGTCATCGGCCGCTGGCTGCACGCTCAGGACGTCCAGGTGCAGGTCGCCGTGGTGTCGAGCGCCAAGCGAACGCGGCAGACGTACCAGCTGCTGGCGGCCGAACTGCCCGGCGCGCCCGATCCCGTCGTCACCGACGACGTCTACTACGCGTCGGCCGGTGATCTGCTCGAGATCGTCCGGGCGCTGCCGCCGGAGGTCGCGTCGGCCGTGATCGTCGGGCACAACCCCGGCATCGGCATGCTGGCCAACGCGCTCGACGACGGCGACTCCGCGGTCGAGGACACCGCGCGCATGCGGGCCGGCTTCCCGACGTCGTCGGTCGCGGTGTTCACCGTCGGCGGCGACTGGGCCGCGGTCGACCCGGGCGGCGTCCGGCTGGTCGGTTACACGGTCGCCCGCGGCTGACCCCGCGAGCCGGGAATGATCACGTCAAGTTGGCGTCCTCCCGCTTCGCGCGGCATGCATGCCTGGTGAAGCGGGAGCACCCCCACTGAACGTGATCAACTCGGGGTGGGTCAGCGCAGCGGTGGCGCGGGGGTCGGGGTGCCGTCGGCGGCGTCGGCGGCCTCGATGTCGTCGCGGCTGATGCCGAGCAGGTAGAGGATCGCGTCGAGGTACGGGACGTTGACGGCGGTGTCGGCGGCGCTGCGGACGATCGGCTTGGCGTTGAACGCGACCCCCAGTCCGGCAGCGGCGATCATGTCGAGGTCGTTGGCGCCGTCGCCGACCGCCACGGTCTGCGACAGCGGGATGCCCTCGACGGCGGCGAACCGGGCCAGCGCGGCGGCCTTGCCGGGCCGGTCCAGGATGGGCCCGACCAGCCCGCCCGTCAGTACGTCGTCGGCGATCTCGAGCGTGTTGGCGGCGGAGTAGTCGATGCCGAGCTCGTCGGCCAGCGGGTCGGTGATCTGCGAGAACCCGCCGCTGACGATGGCGCACTTGTAGTCGAGCCGCTTCAGCGTGCGCACCAGAGTCCGCGCGCCCGGAGTCAACTGCACGGCAGCGCGCACCTCGGCGACGGCGGACGCGGGCAGCCCGGCGAGCAGCCGGACCCGTTCGCGCAGCGACGCCGCGAAGTCCAGCTCGCCCTGCATGGCCCTCGCGGTGACGGAGGCGACCTGGTCGAGCACGCCGGCCTTCTCGGCCAGCATCTCGATGACCTCGCCCTGCACGAGGGTGGAGTCGACGTCCATGACGACCAGCCGCTTGGCCCGGCGCAGCAGGCCGGACGGCTGGACGGCGACGTCGGCGCCTTCGGCCAGCGCGACGGCGGCGACGTCGGCCCGCAACCGGGCGGGGTCGGCGCCGGACACCTCGAACTCGATCGACGTGACCGGGTACGACGCCAGCCGCACGATGCGGTCGATGTTCGCGCCGGCCTTCGCGACGGCGTCGGTGAGTGCCGCGACCGCGCCGGGCCGCAGCGGGGAGCCGAGGACCGTGATGTGCGCGCGGCCCGGCGGGCGGCGGTGGTCGCCGTGGCCGGGCGCCAGTTCGACCTCGACGCCGAGCTGCTCGCCGAGCGAGGTCAGCGACCCGCGCAGCGCGGTGTCGGACTGCGCGGCGCCCGAGGGATTCAGCAGCACTGCCAGCACCAGGCGGCCGCGGACGGTCACCTGCTCGACGTCGAGCACCTCGACGTCGTGCGCGGACAACGTCGCGAACAACCGGGCGGTCAGACCGGGGCGGTCGCGCCCGGTGAGGGTGACCAGCAGGGTGGTGGCGGGGGGTTCCGGTGGCAGGCTCATCGCAAGCCGCAACGCTATCGTGCGGCCAGCGCGTTGCACGCGGCGGCCAGGGCCGATCGCGACGCCCGCTCCAGCGGCGTCAGCGCCGCCCGCCGCGACGTGGCCTCGGCCGTGGTGACCGCCCCGCCGTCGTCGCCGAGCGCGAACCGGACGACGGCGAGCAGCCGGGCCGCCTTCGCCGCCAGGGCCTGCGCCTGCTGCGGGAACGCGCGCGGCAGCGGGTCGGACTCGCGGTTGGCGCGGATGTCGCCGAGCAGCGCCTCGACCTCGGGCCGCCACGACGGCACGTCGAGGTCGGTGAGGATCGACCCGGCGGCCAGCAGCGCGGTCGTCAGCTCGCGGTCGGCCTCGGCCAGCGACGGACCCGGCGGCGCCGGCTGTGCGTCGCGCACCATCCAGGTGACCAGGTGCCCCTGGTCGCCCGGCGGGCCGAACGTGCGGACGTCGGGCACCATCGCGTACGGGGCGCCCTCGGCGATGACCGCCTCGCCGGCGTCGACGGCGTAGCCGTTGAGGTCGGCCGGGCCGCCCAGGCCGCTGGGGTCGCCCGGTGCGGGCAGCGCGACGAGGAACGCCGTGACACCGGCGCCGCGCAGTGCCCGCAGCGCCTCGGACAGCCCGGTCGAGGTGGCGCTGCCGGGGACGTCGACGGCGTCGTGCGGCTCGTCGTCGGCGCGGACGCGGTCGACGACGTCGTCGAGGCTTGCCTCGTTCCGCAGCCAGGCCGTGCCCCACGCGGCGAGGCGGGCGGATCGGGGGAGGGTGACCATGACCTCAGAGCCTACGACCCGCCCGATAGAGTCGGGCGGGGGTTCCGGGACGAGCACGTCACGGGCTTCGTCCGCAGTCACCGAGGGAGCCGGTCCACGCGATGTCCGATGTGCTGGAACTTGCCGACGTCACGCTCGTGCGCTCGGGCAACCGCCTGCTCGACGAGGTCACCTGGGCGGTGGCCGACGGCGAGCGCTGGGTCATCCTCGGGCCCAACGGCGCGGGCAAGACCACCCTGCTGCAGATCGCCGCCGCCCAGATGCACCCGACCAGCGGCTACGCCGCCGTGCTCGGCGAGATGATGGGCGCCGTCGACGTGTTCGAGCTGCGGCCGCGCATCGGCATCACCAGCGCCGCGCTGGCCGAGCGCATCCCGCGGCAGGAGTCGGTGCTCGACGTCGTGCAGACCGCCGCGTACGGCGTCGTCGGCCGGTGGCGCGAGTCGTACGAGAGCCTCGACGACGAGCGGGCCCGCTGGCTGCTCGAGCGCATGGGCATCGGGCAGCTCGCCGAGCGTACGTTCGGCACCCTGTCCGAGGGCGAGCGCAAGCGCACCCAGCTGGCCCGCGCGCTGATGGCCGACCCCGAGCTGCTGCTGCTCGACGAGCCCACCGCCGGCCTCGACCTCGGCGGCCGCGAGACGCTGGTCGCGACGCTCGGCGAGATCGCGGCCGACCCCGCCTCGCCGGCCACCGTGCTCGTCACCCACCACGTCGAGGAGATCCCGCCCGGGTTCACCCACGCGCTGCTGCTGGCCGGCGGCCGGGTGGTGGCCGCCGGACCGATGGGCGACGTGCTCACCGACCAGCACCTGACCACCGCGTTCGGGCTGCCCCTGCGGGTACGCCACGAGGACGGGCGGTGGTCCGCGCGCGCGGTCTTGGGCGAGCGGGACACCGTCCCCGCGCAATAGACTGAGACCATGCAGGGATTCCTTGACTGGCTCGGCGACCACGACTGGGTCGCCTGGCTCGGTCTGGCGTTCGTGCTCGGCATCGTCGAGACCACCACGGTCGACCTGATCTTCCTCATGCTGGCCGGCGGTGCGCTGGCCGGTGCGCTCGCGGCGGCCGTCGGCATCGACGCGCTGTGGCTGCAGATCGTCATCGCCATCGCCGTCAGCGTCGCGCTGCTCGGGTTCGTCCGGCCGGTCGCCAAGCGGCACCTGCGCACCAGCGGCAGCACCCGCACCGGCGCCGCCGCGCTGGTCGGCCGCAAGGGCGTCGTCGTCGAGACGGTCGACTCCGAGAGCGGCCTCATCAAACTGGCCGGCGAGATCTGGACCGCTCGCAGCTACGACGGCACCTCGGTCATCGAGGCGGGCCGCGACGTCGACGTCATCGAGATCCAGGGGGCCACGGCGCTCGTGTTCGAGGCCGACCCGCGATAGACCCGTCACTGATAGGTTTTCCGCGACTCGCCCGGCCACACGGAAACTCGGAAGGTCAATTCATGGAAGCCGGTCAGATATTCGTTCTCCTCGTCGTCATCCTCTTGGCCATCTTCGTGCTGGTGACGCTGGCCAAGTCGGTGCGCATCGTGCCTCAGGCACGGGCCGGCATCGTCGAGCGGCTGGGCCGCTACCAGCGCACGCTCGACCCCGGCCTGACGGTGGTCGTGCCGTTCATCGACCGCGTGCTGCCGCTGCTGGACCTGCGCGAGCAGGTCGTGTCGTTCCCGCCGCAGCCGGTGATCACCCAGGACAACCTGGTGGTCTCGATCGACACCGTCATCTACTACCAGGTGAACGACCCCAAGGCGGCGACCTACGAGATCGCCAACTACATCCAGGGCATCGAGCAGCTGACCGTCACCACGCTGCGTAACGTCATCGGTGGCATGGACCTCGAGCGCACGCTGACCAGCCGCGAGGAGATCAACAACGCGCTCCGCGGCGTCCTCGACGACGCCACCGGCAAGTGGGGCATCCGGGTGAACCGGGTCGAGCTGAAGGCCATCGACCCGCCGCCGTCCATCCAGGACTCCATGGAGAAGCAGATGCGCGCCGACCGCGACAAGCGTGCGGCGATCCTCAACGCCGAGGGTGTGCGGCAGTCGCAGATCCTCACGGCCGAGGGCCAGAAGCAGTCCGCCATCCTCACCGCCGAGGGTGACAAGCAGGCGCAGATCCTGCGTGCCGAGGCCGACAAGCAGGCGCAGGTCCTGCGCGCCGACGGTGAGGCGAAGGCCATCGGCGCCGTGTTCGACGCCATCCACCGCGGCAACCCCGACCAGAAGCTGCTGGCCTACCAGTACCTGCAGATGATGCCCGAGATCGCGAAGGGCGACTCCAACAAGGTCTGGATCGTGCCCAGCGAGTTCGGCAAGGCGCTGGAGGGCCTCGGCGACGCGGTCGGCCGGTTCGGTTCCGGCTTCGCGCCGGGCGCCATCCCGGCCGACGACAGCGCCGCCGAAGAGGTCGAGGCCGCCGCGCGGGCGGCCGCCGCCGAGGGCGAGGCGGCCGCTGCCGCCGCGGCCGAGGAGGTCCGGCTGGCGCTGCAGGCGGCCGAGGTCGCGTCCGACCCGACCAAGCCGCTGCCGCCGGCCGAGGTCGACGTCAGCGAGCACGACGAGGACTCCGCGTCCGACGGCGCGTCCGGCGACGACGAGCGCGGCCCGGCCGACGACGGCCCTGCGCTGGGGCGCGACCTGACCACCGACCCCGGTGACGAGCCGCCCACGACCCCGCCGACGCCGCCCGCTCCGCCCGCGCCTCCGGCAGGGTGAGCCTGCTCGACGTCGTCGCGATCGTCTCGGCCGGGTTCGCCGCCGGTGCGATCAACGTCGTCGTCGGCTCCGGGACGATGATCACGTTCCCGACGCTGCTGGCGCTGGGCTACCCGCCTGTGGTGGCCAACGTGTCCAACACCGTCGGGCTGGTCCCGGGCTCCGTCATGGGGGCCTGGGGCTATCGCGAGGAACTGCGCGGCCAGCGCGACCGGGTGCTCCGGTTCGGGCTGGCCGCGATCATCGGTGGCGCCGGCGGCGCGGTGCTGCTGCTGGCGCTGCCGCCCGGCGCGTTCGAGGCCATCGTGCCGATCCTGATCGTCCTCGCCTGTGTGCTGGTGGCGGCGCAGCCGTGGATCTCCGGGCGGCTGAAGGAGCGGCCGGCCGGGCGTGAGCACGGCGGTCCGGTGGTGTGGCTGCTGGTGCTGCTGACCGCGGTGTACGGCGGCTACTTCGGCGCCGCGCAGGGCGTGCTGCTGCTCGCCGTCCTCGGCCTGGCGCTGTCCGACTCGCTGCAGCGGCTGAACGCCGTGAAGAACGTGCAGGCCGGGCTGGTGAACCTGGTCGCCGGGCTGGTGTTCATGGTGGTCGCCGACGTCGACTGGGCGGTGGCCGGGCTGATCGCGCTCGGCTCCGCGGCCGGCGGGCTGGTCGGTGCGCGCGTGGGCCGGCGGCTGTCGCCGCTGGTGCTGCGCGTGGTCATCGTCGTGGTCGGCTCGGTCGCCGTCGTCGTGCTGGTGCTGCGGTGACGGGCGACGCGGGGCCGCGGCTGGTCGAGATCGCCGGTGTCGACGACCCCCGGCTGGCCGACTACGTCTCGCTGCGCGACGTCCAACTGCGCACGTCGCTGGAGGCCGAGCACGGGCTGTTCCTGGCCGAGGGTGAGAAGGTGGTGCGCCGCGCGCTGGCCGCGGGCTACCGGCCGCGCTCGTTCCTCATGGCGCCACGCTGGGTCGAGGGGCTGTCCGACGTGCTCGCCGCGGCCGGGGACGTCCCCGTCTACGTCGCGCCGGAGCCGGTCATCGAGGGCGTCACCGGCTTCCACGTGCACCGCGGCGCGCTGGCGTCGCTGCACCGCCGGCCACTGCCGCCGCTGGAGTCCGTGCTGGAGCGGGCCGGGCGGGTGGTCGTGCTGGAGGACCTGGTCGACCACACCAACGTCGGCGCGATCTTCCGCTGCGCGGCGGCGCTGGGCTGGGACGCCGTCCTGCTCGGGCCGCGCTGCGCCGACCCGCTCTACCGGCGCGCCGTCAAGGTCTCGATGGGCACGGTGTTCTCCGTCCCGTACACGCGGGTGCAGGAGTGGTACGACGCTCCCGCGGCGCTGGCAGCGGCCGGGTTCGAGACGCTGGCGCTCACGCCGGCCGACGACGCCGTCGACCTCGCCGAGGTCGTGCCGGCGGAGCGGACGGCCCTGCTGGTCGGCGGCGAGGGGCACGGGCTGTCCGCGCGCTGGATGGCGGCGGCGGAGCGTCGGGTGCGCATCCCGATGGAGGCCGGCGTGGATAGTCTCAATGTGGCCGCAGCGACCGCGGTGGCCTGTTATGCCCTGCGTCGTCCCGGGTAGTCTGTGCCGATCATGCGTGGGGGAAACGGTTGCCAGGCCGGTGAGCACGGCTGATGCGGGTCAAGCGCGCGCGGGCCCATGCCGCCGTCGTGGCGACGGTGGCCGCCTGGGTGTTCGTGGTGGCGGCGGTGACCACCGGGCTGGTCGGCTATCTGGTCGTGGCCAGCCAGGACGGCGTCCGTGAGGCGCTGCGCGACGCGCCCCCGGCGGAGGCGGCCGTGCAGGCCGTCACCCGGCTCGGCCCCGACGCGACCGGCCAGGACGACGCGGTCCGCGAGGTCGTCGCCGCGCGGTCCGGCGGCGCGCCGCTGGACGTGTACCGCAGCCTGGCCGGCGGCGAGGAGACCCTCGCCGTGCCCGGCAGCGACGAGGACGCCCGCGGCGTCCTGACCGTCTACGAGGGCCTCGAGGAGCACGCGGAGCTGGTCGCCGGCGCCTGGCCGGCCGATGGCGCGGGCACCGAGGCGGCCCTGCACGCCACCGCCGCCGAGGCGCTCGGCCTGGCCGCGGGCGACGAGATCACCGTCGGCGAGACCCGGGTCCTGGTCACCGGCACCTGGCTGCCCGCCGACCCCGCCGACCCGTTCTGGTTCGGCGAGCCGATAGAGGTGGCCGGCGTCGACGGGTCCGCCTACGGGCCGTTCGTGGTCACCGAGGACGCGCTGACCTCCGTCGAGGCGACGCCGCGGGTGCGGTGGCGCATCACGCCGCAGGCCGACGCCATCACGCCGGGGCAGGTCGCCGCCCTGGCCGATACGCTGCCGCGTCTGATCGGCGCGCTCGAGGACGACGAGCGGGTGAGCGTCCGCGGCGTCGCGGCCAGCGGCGACCTCGCCGCCACCGCGGCCGCCCTGGACGACGACGTCGCCCGCGGCACCAGCGTCTCGGCCGTGCCTCTGGTCGTCCTGGTGGCCGTCGCGATCGTCACCGGCGCCCAGGTGGCCCGGTTGCTCGGCGTGGTCCGCGAGGTCGAGACGACGCTGCTGCGCTCGCGCGGGATGTCCGCCGGTCAACTGGTGTGGTGGTCGGTGCTGGAGTCGGTGGCCGTGGTCGTGCCGGCCGCGGCGCTCGGCGCGGCCGCGACGGTGGCCGCGCTGCGTGCCGGCGGCGGACCGGCCGTCGACACCGCGATCGCCTCCTGGTGCGCTGCCGGCGTCGCCGTCGGCACGCTCGTGCTGCTGGTGGCCGGCGCCGCCGCGACCGCCCGCCGCCGCGTCCAGGACACCGTCGCGTTCACCAGCCGCCGCGCCACCGGGGCGATCGGCTGGACCTTCGCCGCGGTCGCGCTGATCGCCGCCGCCGTCGCGATCTGGCAGCTGCGCCGCTACGGCGCGGGCGACGGGGCGTCCGAGAGCAGCAGTGCTGATCTTCTGGCCACACCCGGTCCGGCGCTGGCGCTGCTGGCCTGCGCGGCGCTCGCGCTGCTCGCCGTCCCGTTCCCGCTGGCGCTGGCCGAGCGGGCGTTGTCCGGCCGCCGCCGGCTGGGGCTGCTGCTGCCGGCCTGGCAGGTGACCCGCCGGCTGCCGGTCTACGCGTCGGTGGTCGTGCTGGTGGTGGTGACGTCGGGCGCCGGCGTGCTCGCGGCGTCGTACTCCGCCACGTGGACCGGTCTGCAGGAGGATCTGGCCGACGTGCGCTCCGGCGCCGACGTGCGGGTGACCTTCGACCGCGCCGGGCCACTCACGCCGACCCGGCCGGCCGAGTCCGCCGAGCCGTTCCAGCGGGTCGACGGCGCCGGCGAGGCCGTCGGCGTGCTGTCCACCGGCGCCCGCATCGGCGACGAGAGCACCGCGCTGCTGGCGATGCCGGCCTACGGGCTGCGCGACGTGGTCGAGGGCCGCGACGACGTGTTCCCCGCGGGGCGGGTCGCCGACCAGGTCGCGCCGGAACGGCCGCGGCTCACCGGCTTCGAGCTGCCGGCCGGCACCGAGCGGCTGGAGGTGGACGTCAGCGATGTCTCCGCGCTGACCCTGCTGGTCGCCGACGCCGACGGTGTGTTGGCCCAGGCCGTCGTCCAGGACGGCGTCGCGGAGCTGCCCGCCGGGTTCGAGACCGTCGTCGCCGCCGACCTCGCCGTCTCGCACTCCGGCCCGGCCGAGCCGGCCGTGACGGCGCTGCGGGCGGTCGACGGATCCGGCGCGACCACCGACGTGCCGCTCGGGGACGTCGGGCCGTGGGGACCACAGCCGCGCGCCAGTCGTCTCGTCGGACCGGACATCGCCCCTGGCGCCGTCTCCGCGGTGTCGGCCTCGTTCCTGGCCGTTCCCGGCGCGACCGTCCGGCTGATGCCGGAGGGTGACCCGGGCGAGCCGATTCCCGTCGTCGCGTCGCAGGCGGCGCTGGATCGCTTCGGCCTGCAGGTCGGCGACCCGGTCAGCATGCACGTCGTCGGCTCCAAGATCGACGGTCTGGTGGCGGCGTCGGTGCCGGTGGTGCCCGGTGTGGCCGAGCCGGTCGCGTTTGTCGCCGACCTGCCGAGCCTCACCGAGGGACTGCTGCGCGTCGCCTCTCGTCCGCAGCGCATCACCGAGGTGTGGATGAGCGCCGGCGGCGGTGACGCCGCCGGGCTGGCGGCGGCGGTCGGCGACGCCGGGCTGGCCGCCGCGGCCCAGCTGACCGACCGCGAGACGGTCCGGTCCGGGCTGCTGGACCACGGCCTCGCCCGGCACGTCGTGCCGGCGTTCTGGTCGGTGGCCGGGGCCGCGATCGTGCTGACGGCGATCGGCGCCATCGCCTCGGCGACGACGTTGCAGCGGCAGCGGCGCGGCGAGCTGGCCGTTCTGCGGGTCGTCGGAGTGGCGCCGTCGGAGCAGGCCAGGTCGCGGCGCATCGAGCAGGCCGGGATGGGACTCCTGGCGATGGTGGCGGGCGGGGTGGGCGGGCTCGTCGTCGCGGCCCTGACCGTGGCCGTGCTGGCCAGGGCGGCCACGTCCGGCGTGCCGCAGACGCTGGATCCGGTCGGCGGGACGAGCCTGGGCGCGCTGGCGCTGTTCGGGATCGTGCTGGGCGCGGTGGTCGCGGCGGTGGCGCTGCTGCACGCCTCGCGCGCGGGCCGTGACGCTGCGCTGGCCGTCCCAGGGGAGGAGCGGCGATGAGCCGGGGTCTGGGGACCGGGCGGTTGTTCCGCCGGCAGTTCCTCGCCGACCGCGCCGCGGCGCTGGTCGTCGTCGGCGTCGTGTTCGTCCTGGCGTTCGTGGCCGCGGCGCTGCCGCGGCTGACCGAGCAGGTGCTCACCGACGACCTGCGCTCGGAGATGGCCGGCACGCGGCCGGTGCTGCGTGACGTGACGTCGGTGGCCGCGGTGCCGCCGCCCATGGGCGACGACGGTGACCTCTGGGGGCCGCTCGACCGATCGATCGCCGCGGTCCGCGACGGCGCTCCGGAGCCCGTTCGCGCGGCCACCGGGCCGGGCCGGTTCGTCGTCACCTCGCCGATCTGGCGGGTCGAGGTGCGGGCGTTCGACAGCGTCACGAACCTCCTGCCGACCGCCGACCCGTACTGGGCCGAGACCGTCCGCGTGGTCGAGGGCGAGCCGCCGGCACCGGTCACCGGACCGGTCACGCCCGGCGAGCCGCTGGTCGTCGACGTCATGGTGGAGCGGTCCTCGGCCGAGGACGTCGGCTGGACGATCGGCACCGTCACGCCGGCGTTCGAGCCGGTCAGCATGCTGCGGATCGCGTATCGGCTGTCCGGCGTGTACGAGCCGCTGGATGCCGACGCGCCGGCGTGGGCGCACCACCGCGCCGCGCTGGCGCCCGAGGTCTTCGACGACTGGGACCTCGGCCGGGTGCTGACCGTCGCCGGGTATGTCGACCCGGAGTCCTGGGCGGCGCTCGCACCCGTGCTCGGGTCCCCGATCGAGACCCGGCTCTGGTACCCGGTGGACGTCTCGTCGGCTCGGGCGGACTTCACCGTGCCGCTGCGCGACGCGCTGAGCCGGTTCATCGCCGCCGCGCCGCCGGTCGGCGCCGGGACGGGCCAGTACGGCAATCCGTTCGCCCCGATCCTCACCACCGGCTCGGTCGACGTCCTGGACCGGGTGGCCGAGCGGCACGAGAGTTCCCAGGCGGTCATGGCGATCGTGGCGGCCGGCCCGTTCGGCGTCGCGCTGGCGGTGCTGGCGCTGGCCGCACGCCTGATGGTCGAGCGACGGCGTTCCGCGCTGGCGCTGATCGGCGCCCGGGGTGCGTCGCCGCTGCAACTGCGGCTGCTGATGGTGACGGAGGGCGTGCTGCTCGGGCTGCCGGCCGCCGCGCTGGCCACGGTGCTCGTCGCCTGGTTCGTCGACGGCGTCGGCGGGGCCGCCGGGATGGTGCTGCCGCTGATCGTCGGGCTGGCGCCGGCCGTGCTGCTGCCGCTGGCCGCGCGCCCGAAGGGGCTGCGCGCCGTCCGCCGCGACCTCGGGCTGGGTCGCCCGTCGCGGGCCCGCAAGCTGGTCGAGGGGCTGGCCGTCGGCGCGGCGGCCGCCGCCTGCCTGGCGCTCAACGCCCGGGGGCTGGATGCCGGCGGCGCGGGCGTCGACCCGCTCACCGCCGCCACGCCGCTGCTGCTCGCGTTGGCCGTCAGTGTGCTGGTCATGCGGCTGTACCCGCGGCCGATGGCGACGCTGGGCCGGGTGCTCGGCGGCCGCCGGGGCACCGTCGCCTACCTCGGGACCGCGCGGGCCGTCCGCGACCCCGTCGCCGGGTTCGTCCCGATGCTCGCGTTGGTCGTCGGCATGTCGATCGCCGCGTTCTCGATCGTCGTCTGGTCCACCACCGAGCGGGGCATCGAGCAGACCGCATGGCAGCAGGTCGGCGCGGATGTCCGGGTGGCCGGCCCGCCGCTGTCCGAGGACGAGCTCGCCGCCGTCGCGGACCTGCCGGGTGTCGACGCCGTCGTGCCCGTCGTGACGACCGGGCCGACGTTGTTCAAGGTCGGTCCCATCGACAACCGCATCCCGCTCTACGTCGTCGACGTCGACGCCCTCAACGCGCTGCGTGCCGCCGGGACCGCGCTGGACCCGTTGCCGTCCGGTCTGACCACACCGGGGCCGGACGGCGCGATCCCGCTGCTGGTCGCCGACGGGGTCGTCGACGACGACGTCACGGGCACGCTGTCGCTGAGCGAGCGGCTGGACGCCGTCGTCGCCGGAACCTCCGGTCCGATCGCCGGGCTGACGACGGGCAGCCAGTGGATGCTGGTCGACCGCGGCGTGCTCGAGGACGCCGGCCTGCCGATCATCCCGCCACGGATCACGCTGGTCGACCTCGGTTCCGGCGGCAGTGCTTCCGCCGTCGGCGCGGAGCTGGGGGAGCGGACGGTGACGACGCCCGCGTCGGCGATCGAGGACCTGCGCGGCCCGGTGACCGACGGCACGGCCCGGGCCATCGTCGGCGCCATCGCGCTCACCGGGGTGTTGTGCGCGGCCGCGGTCGTCCTCACCATGGTGGTGGGCGCCCCGTCCCGCGGCCGGCTGCTCTCGCAACTGCGCACGCTGGGACTGTCCGGCCGGCAGGGCGAGGGCCTGGTGGTCTGGGAAGCCGCGCCCGTGGCGGCGGTGTCGCTGGTGACCGGGCTGGTGCTGGGTGTGGCGCTGCCGTGGGCGGTGCTCTCCGGCGTCGACCTCCGGTCGCTGACCGGCGGCGGAGAGCAACCGGCGGTGCACCTGCCGTTCGGGCTGCTCGGCCTCGTGACGCTGGGCTTCGTGCTGGTGGTCGGAGCGGCGGTGGTGGTGTCGGTGCTGACGGGACGGCGACTGGCCCCGTCCGGCGTGCTACGGATTGGTGACGAGACGTGACAGAACTCCTGCAGGACGACCGGACCGACCGGCGCGACATCGTGTGCGAGGACGTCGTGCGCATCTACACCGCCGAGGGTGTCGAGGTGCAGGCGTTGCAGGGCCTCAACCTGCGCATCGACGCGGGCGAGGTGGTCGCGGTCGTCGGGGCGTCCGGGTCGGGCAAGTCCACGCTGCTGAACATCCTGTCCGGGCTGGACACGCCGACCGCCGGGGTCGCGAAGGTCGCCGGGCACGACATGCTGACGATGAAGGGCCGTGAGCGGGTCCGGTACCAGCGGCACACCGTCGGTTTCGTCTGGCAGCAGGCGTCGCGCAATCTGCTGCCGTACCTCACGGCCGCCGAGAACCTCGCCGTCCCGGCCGCCATCGCCCGGTCGAAGAGCCGCGCGGCGCGGATCGATCTGCTGCTCGACGCGATGGGCGTGGGGCACTGCCGCGACCGCCGCCCCGCCGAGATGTCCGGCGGCGAGCAGCAGCGTGTCGCGATCGCCGTCGCGCTGGTCAACGACCCGCGGGTGCTGCTGGCCGACGAGCCCACCGGCGAGCTGGATGAGGCGACGTCGGCCGACGTGTTCGAGGCGATCCGCCGCGCGAACACCGAGTTCGGCGTGACGGTCCTGGTGGTGACGCACGATCAGGCCGTCGCCGGGCACGTCGGGCGGACGGTGCAGATCCGCGACGGCCGCACGGCCACGGAGATCCTGCGGCGCACCGAGCTCGACGAGCACGGTCAGGAGCAGCACATCGCCGAGGAGTTCGCCGTCCTGGACCGCGCCGGCAGGCTCCAGCTGCCCGACGACTTCGTGGGGCAGCTGCAGCTGCAGGACCGCGTCCGGCTGGCGCTGGAACCGGACCACATCGGCGTGTGGCCGGACGAACGGGAACGTCGTGGAGAAGGGGTCGCCGGTGAGTGAGAACCACGCCGTCCGCGCGGTCGCCGTGGGCCGGGTCTTCGGCAGCGGCGCTCGTGAGGTGCACGCCGTCCGCGCGGTCGACCTCGAAGCACACCCCGGTGAGCTGCTGGTGGTGAAGGGGCCGTCCGGGTCGGGGAAGACCACCCTGCTGAACATGCTCGGTGCGCTGGACCGGCCGACCAGCGGCCAGGTGTTCGTCGGCGACCTCGAGGTGTCGGCGATGAGCGAGAAGGAGCTCGTCCCGGTGCGGCGGCACCAGATCGGCTACGTCTTCCAGTCGTTCGGGCTGATCCCGATCCTCACCGCCGCCGAGAACGTCGAGATCCCGTTGCGGCTGCAGGAACTGGACCCGGTCGCGCGGGCCGCGCGGGTCGCCGACCTGCTGGCGCTGGTGGGGCTGGGCGGCCACGCCGAACAGCGGCCGTACGAGCTGTCCGGCGGGCAGCAGCAGCGGGTCGGCATCGCGCGGGCGCTTGCGGGCGATCCGGGCGTGCTGATCGCCGACGAGCCGACGGCGCAGCTGGACACCAGGACCGGCGCCTCGGTGATGGAGCTCATCCACGACCTCGTGCGGCGGCGCGGCACGACCGCGATCGTCGCCACGCACGACCCCGCCCTGATGGCGCAGGCCGACCGCACGGTCGAGCTCCGCGACGGCCAGGTGGTGGACGCCGCGGCAGCGGCGTAGTCGCACGGGCTCTCGTGGGGCGGTGCTCTCGTTCGCCGGTGTTCGACCGTTGGCCGTCCCCCTGCTGCCCGATTCTCCTGCCGCGCACGACCGCGGCCGAGAACGGGCAGCTATCAGGGGGACGGGGCGAGTCTGGGCACGCCTCGGGGTGCACGGGCGTGGTCCCGGGGCGTGTGACGCGGCGTTGGTGCCTGTGGACAGCGGTGATCATCAACGATCGCGTACGTCGCTAGGCGTGCTCCCGCTCCACCAGGCATGCATGCCTCGCAGAGCGAACACAGTCCTGGGCAAGGCCCCCGAAATCGTCGGGGAATCTCATCCAGTGGACACACCGCGGCAGCAGCCCGGCCGCCGCCTCCGGCTCGGTGTCGTCAGACGGCGACGGGCTGGAAGATGGACTCGATGAGCGGCAGGTCGCCGTTGAAGACGGCCGCCGAGCACTCCCGGCAGGCGAATTCCACGCCCAGTCCGCCCGGGACCTTGTCGAATTCGGTCTCCGCGTCGCATTCACCGCACCAGGCCGTGAGGGACCCGATGAGCAGTTCGGGCGCCGCGACGTTCAGGTTGCGTGTTGCCCTCATGTTCCGAGAGTGACACGCGGGCCGGACCGGACCCAGGAGGCGCGCCGGGGCCGGTAGGAGCCACACTAGGCTGGACGGGCACGATGGATGAGGTGCCGGCGGACGGAGTGGAACATGCCTGTGCAGACGGTCTGGAAGGGCTCGATCTCGTTCGGGCTGGTGTCGATCCCGGTCCGGCTGGTGTCGGCCACGCAGGAGAAGGACGTCAGTTTCCGGCAGGTGCACGCCGCCGACGGGGGGCGTGTCCGCTACAAGCGCGTCTGCGAGGCCGGCGGGCATGAGGTCGCCTACGCCGACATCGCCAAGGGCTACGAACTGCCCGGCGGCCAGCTGGTGGTGCTCACCGACGAGGACTTCGAGGACCTCCCCATCTCGTCCTCACGGTCGGTCGAGGTGCTCGGGTTCGTGCCGTTCTCGCAGATCGACCCCACGTCGCTGAACCGCGCCTACTACGCCGAGCCCACCGGCGACACCAAGCCGTACGCGCTGCTGCGCGACTCCCTGGAGCGCTCCGGCCGGGTCGGCGTCGTCAAGGTGGCGCTGCGCAACAAGGAGCGCCTGGCGGTGCTGCGCTCGTTCGAGGGCACGCTGATCGTGCAGACCATGCTGTGGCCCGACGAGATCCGCAAGCCCGAGTTCGACTTCCTCGGCGAGGACATCGAGGTCCGCAAGCAGGAGATGGCGATGGCCGAGTCCTACATCGACACCCTCTCCGGCGACTTCGACCCCGAGGAATACCACGACGACTACCGCGAGGCGCTGCTGAAGGTGGTCGAGGCCAAGGCCGAGGGCGCCGAGGTCGTCGCGCCGCCGGAGGCCGCGCCGGCCGAGGGCAAGGTCGTCGACCTCATGGAGGCGCTGCGCCGCAGCGTCGAGGAGGCCAAGCAGAACCGAGCGGCGGGCAAGGCCGAGGCCGAGGAAGCGCCGGCTCCGGCGAAGAAGACGGCGAAGAAGGCGGCCGCCAAGCGCAAGTCCGCCTGACGGCCGCCGGTGCGGGAGGGTTCAGCAGGAACCGACCTTCCGATAGCCGATCCAGAACTCGCCTCGGCTGTTGACGCTGGCGTTGGTCCCGAACGTCGTGGCTGTGTGCGCGCCGACGACGCGCCCGATGCGTCCCTGCGACGCCTTGTCGATGTCGACGTAGGGCCGGCCCCAGATGTTCTTGTTGAAGGTCGCGGAGGCGTCGTTCGACCAGGCGCCCGCCGTGCCGCTGGTCCAGCAGGCCCGCCCGGTGGAGATCACGCGCAGGACGAGGTCGCCGTTGCCCTGCATGCGGACCAGGTAGTTGCCGTTGCAGATCGCCTTCCCGTTGCCGAGGGTCCCGGCGAACGAGGTGCCGACGCAGCCGGCCACCCGCGGAGAGGCGGCGGTGTCGGGCTGGGCCGTCGCCGGCGTGGCGCCGAAGTGCAGGAGCGCCAGGCCGAGCATGGCCGTGAGGAGTGCCGTGAGTCGGTGAGGACGTAGCCGGGACATGTCGTTCCCCTTCCTGTGGAGGTCGAGGCGGCCGATCGGCCGCCTCGACCCAGGGAACGACTCGCGATCTTCAGAATCTCTTCAGATCTGTGTCTGCGCCGCTCAGCGCCCGCCGTGGACGATCTCGAACAGGGTGGAAGGGCCGATGCTGCGGCCGCCCGCGTCGGCGACGCGGCCGCGTAGCTCCCGGTCGGCCGTCACGACGACGACGTGGTCCTGCGGCCGCTCGGCGGCGGCCGACGCGACAGCGGTGGTGACGGCGTCGTCGCCGCTGCCGGGCGCGTCGATGACCGTGACGCCGTCGAGCGACCCGACCCCGCGGGCCCGGCCCTCCGCCACCAGCGTGATGCGCGGCCACCACTGCGTCGCCGGCAGCTCCAGCGCCGCCGCGGGCACCGGCGCCAGCAGCCCCAGCTGGTCGCGCAGCCGCGTCGTCGCGCCCACTCGGTCGCGCCACCAGCCGTCCGGCCGCGAGCCCACCACGTTGGCGGCGTCGACCACCAGCACCAGATCGGACGGCGCGGCGGCGCGGATCCGCGGCCACAGCGCGCCGAACGCCGGCAGCAGCGGCAGCGCCGAGACGTCGTCGAGCGGGATCCAGGTGATGTCGAGGCTCTCGGGGTCGGCCGGCCGCGCCTCGACCGGCCGCGTCGCGCGCGCGACGATCGTCGTGTAGGACCACGGGCCGTGGTCCTCGACCCAGGCGTGGCTGGGTCGCACGGCGTCGGGCGGGACGGCGGCCTCCTCGGCGCTCTCGCGCAGCGCCGCCTCCAGCGCCGTCTCCGACGACGCCCGCGCGCCGCCAGGGGCGCCCCACGTGCCGCCGTGGTGGCTCCAGTGCGCCCGGTGCTGCAACAACACTCCGCGCTCGTCGTCGACCAGCAGCAGCCCCGCGGCGCCGTACCGGCCCCAGTGCCGCTGCCCGCAGGCGCAGTCCACCCAGCCGTCGCCGTCGTGCCGGTGATGGACGAGCGTCAAGACGCGCTCCGCGCGCGCAACCGGCCGGGGATGATGTACCAGAACGTCACGAACCACAGCAGCGCCGCGGCGCTCACGGTGATCGCCAGCCAGCGATCCAGCACGACGTCGAGCGCCAGGAGCAGCCCGCCGCACACGGCGAGCATGAGGAAGAGCAGACCGCCCGCGGTCATCTTGGAAGCCATCGGGATCATTCTGTCGCGAACCCGCCGCCGGAACACGATCCGGTGGAACGACACGGGCGCGATCAGCAGCGCGGTCGACATCGCGGAGAGCACGATCGTCACCGCGTACAGGTCGTGGGTGAACTCGTCGGATTCGCGGAACGGCGTGGTGAAACCGATGGTGAGCAGGAACGCGAACAGGATCTGCACACCGGTCTGGGCGATGCGCAACTCCTGGAGCAGTTCGTTCCAGTGGCGGTCGTAGCGGTCGGCCTGGTCCTCGTCCCGCTTGTAGCGCTGCTCGCTCACCGCTCCTCCTCGTGGGCCCGAGAACCGGATCGTACCCGGACGAAGCGGGAGACATCGGCTGTCGGACGTCCCGGCTGACACGGGTGCGTGTCCGGTGGTCGGTTAGAGTCCGGCACGTGGCTCATCGCGAGGACCTCGCCGATTACGAGCGCCGGTTCCGGCGCAGTGGTCTGCCGCTGTTCATCGAGGACTACAGCGCGAGCGAGGACATCTTCACCCGCGCGGCGCCGTGGCTCGCGCTGGTGTTCCTGGGCGAGATGCTCGCCGCGACCGAGCTGGAGTGGCCGATCCTGCTCAACGTGGCCGCGGCCCTCGGCGGGCTGGCCATCCTGGTCGCCGCGTTCGGGGCGCTCAACCGCATCCGCGGCCGCCGGTTCCTGGAGTTGCCGCGCGAGGTCGGCCGGCCCGAGCTGGTGGCGTTCGTGCTGGTGCCGGCGCTGCTGCCGGTGATCTTCTCCGGTCAGTGGCGGCAGTTCTTCGGCATCATCGCCGGCAACTCGCTGTTCCTGCTGCTGGTCTACCTGGTGGTCGGGTACGGGCTGATCGCGACGGTGGTCTGGGCGCTCAGCCGCATGGCCGACGAGTTGGCCGCGTCGCTGGGGCGGCTGGTCCGGACGCTGCCGCTGCTGCTGATCTTCTCGCTGGTGCTGTTCGTCAACGCCGAGATGTGGCAGATGTTCGGCACCATGCCGCGGGCGTTCGCGCTGGTCGTCATCGGGTTCCTGTTCGGGCTGGGGCTGGTGTTCTTCGCCGTCCGGGCGCCCGGGCTGGTGCGGCAGCTCGAAGGCGACCTCAACGGCGACTCCCGGCCGCTGAGCCGCCGGCAGCGGATCAACGTCGGGCTGACGCTGGTGGTGAGCCAGATCATGCAGGTGTCCGTGGTCAGCCTGGGCGTCGGCGCGTTCTTCGTCGCGTTCGGTCTGTTCGCGGTGACTCCGGAGGTGGGTCAGTCCTGGGCGGGCACGACCGGCTCGTGGGACTATCCGTTCGACCTGTTCGGCCACCCGGTGCACCTGACGGAGACACTGCTTCGGGTGGCCGGCGGGATGGCGGCGTTCACCGGGCTCTACTACGCCATCTCCATCCTCACCGACTCCACCTACCGCGACGAGTTCATGGCCGGCGTGACCGCCGAGATGCGCGGCATCTTCGCCGCCCGGGCCGAGTACCTCGCCCTGCGCGACTAGAACCCGAGGCGGTACGGGATGTCGTAGGTATCCGGGTCGTCGTCGAGGACGGCCGGCTCGGTGGCCAGCTCGCAACTCGCCCGGACGGTGCACCGGACCAGTGCCGCCTCCGCGCTGTCCTGGTAGGCGCTGAACACCACGCTGGTGCCGGACTCCCACACCACCGAGAGTTCGGGCAGCTCGCCCTCGACCCGCAGCAGCTCCGCGCCCGTGCGGGCGTCCAGGACCACGAGGTGCTCGAGGTGGTCCCAGCCGTCCGGATAGCGCGCCGCGGTGTCGAGCATGTCCTGGGTGACGGTGACCTCGTGCTCGTCTCTGGCGATGACGTCGCCGGGCCGAGCGGTCGCGAGGTCCTCGGGGGTCAGCCAGTTCCTCACCGGCTCGGTACCCACGGCGAGGTAGCTGCCGTCGGGGGAGAACGCGAGTGGGTAGCCGTCCCGCAGGGTCCACAGCGTCGCGTCCGAGGCCACGTCGACCACGTCGATGCCGCCGGCGGCTCCCGTCAGGGCGAGCAGGTCACCGGCGGGTGACATCGCGTCCACCGCGGTCTCGTCCCGGTATGGCGTGAGCCCTCCGCCCAGCTCCCAGGTGTGCAGGCCCGACACGGTGTTGGCCCCTGCCTGGACGAGGATCGTGTCGTCGTCGAGGAAGCCCATCGGCCGGGTGCTCGGGCCCGGCACGCCGGGCAGTTCCTCCTGCACCTCACCCGTGGTGGCGTCGGCGACGAGCAGGGTGCTGGTGTCGGTGTCCCGGTCTCCGTTGCTGACCGCCCAGGCGACCCGGGTGCCGTCGGGCGAGACCACCGGGAGCGAGATCGGGCCGCCGGCGATCTCCACGGTGTGGCCGCCGCTCCCCGGGACGAACACGAGCGACCGCTCCGGCTGGTCGAGGCTGAGCTCGTCCCACACCACGAAGCCACCGTCCACCCGACGCAGCGCCGGGTAGTCGGACTCGATGACGTGCGGTGACTGCTCCGTGCCGAAATGCAGGATGCCGGCCGGCTCGTACCAGGGCACTGCCGGCTCCGGACCACGACCGAGGGCGCCGAGGTCGAGCACGACGTCCGGCATCCCCGGCGCCGGCTCCTCGGCCGGCGGCCGGTCGACCGCCGGCGGCTCGGCACTGTCGCGCAAGGAGCTCGGCACGACGACGGCGGCCACCGCGGCGGCCGCCACCACGAGCGCCGCGCCACCGCCGGCGGCGGCACGGGCCAGGCGCCGGGCACGACGTCCACGCCGGATGGCGCCGTCGGCGAAGCCGGGCGGCACGTCCCGGACCGCGTCGTCGACGGTGGTCTTGAGCAGGTCATCGACGTTCATGGTCAGGCTCCGTCCAGGGTCGGTTCGAGGGCGAGGCCCCGCAGCCGGGCGAGGGCCCGGTGCGCCTGGCTGCGGACCGTCCCGGTCGAGCACCCGAGCACCGCGGCGATCTCGCGTTCGGACAGGTCCTCGTAGTAGCGCAGCACCAGCACGGCCCGTTGCCGCGGCGGCAGCTGTCGCAGCAGCTGCAGGACGTCCACGCGGTCGCCGACGGCGCCGGCGAGATCGGGCGCCGCGTTCTCCGGCACGACGTCGACCGGGTCCTCGTGCAGGACCAGCCGCCGGCGCCACCGGCTGATCTGGTCGT
Source organism: Jiangella endophytica (assembly GCF_003427025.1). GTDB lineage: Bacteria > Actinomycetota > Actinomycetes > Jiangellales > Jiangellaceae > Jiangella > Jiangella endophytica. The sequence goes on along the minus strand of NZ_QVAI01000011.1, from coordinate 192,023 downwards.
TGTAGAGGATCCGGCGGACGTACCCCTCGGGGTCGTCGACCTTGCGCCAGCGGCGGTACAGCTTGGCCAGCGCGCCCTGCACGAGGTCCTCGGCCGTGTGCCGGTCGCCGCACAGCGCGTACGCGGTGCGCAGCAGCGCCAGCGACCGTCCGGCCACGAAGCGCCGGAACTCGTCATCGATCTGCGAATCCACCCTGCCTCCCGTCGTGGGCCGTCACAGCCGAGGACGCGCCACGTGCCCGGAACGCTGCATCGAGATTCCGTCATGGATTCGTCCAATGCAACCGAATCGTCCGCTCGCAGCGTCCTTGAGAGTGAGGCGGGGGAGAACCCGCGGATCGGGGGGTCGGCGATGGCGAACGGGCGCGACGGGCCGGGCTGAGCGCTCCGCCCGCACGCCGGCCGCGGGCACGGCGGCCGCGCGGGACAGAGCCACCAGAACTCCTTGTCACGGCGCCAGGACGGCGCCGCCTCGCGAAAGGGCACCACCATGCCCCGGTTCACCCTGCCCGCGTGCGCCCTGACGCTCGCGCTCGCTCTCGGCGCGGCCGCCGGCTGCGCCGCCCCGGACGACGTCACCGTGCTGGCCGCGCCATCACCGCTCGCGGCGCAACCGCCGAGCGCAGCCGCGCTGCCACCCGCGCTCACCGAGGATCGGACCGTGCCGGGCACCGGCACGCTGGGGGAGTGGCGGCACCGCACACCGTCCATCAGCACGCCCCGCCAGTTCCGCCGGGTCCGCGACGCCGACGGGCTGCTGGTCGTCGGCGACTCGATCGCGCAGGCGACGGCGTACGAGCTGGCCGTCCGGGCCGGTGCGGCGTACGGCCTGCCGGTCGCCGTCAACGCGCACCCGGGCCGGCCGACGGAGCCTGCGGCGGACTGGATCGACGAGAACGCCGCGCTGATCCCGGACCGCGGCATCGTCGTCGTGAGCGGTGCGAACGACGTCTTCGCCCCGCTGGGCTGGTGGCGGCAGGTCGAGCGGGTGCTGGCCGCGGCGGACGGCCGCCCGGTGTACTGGCTCACCGTCCACGTCGACCGGTGGAGCGGCGACGCGGTCCAGCGGGCGGCCGACCGGAGCCACTCGGACTGGCTCAACGACCAGCTGCGCGCCCTCGCGCAGCGCCATCCGAACCTGGTGGTCGTCGACTGGGCCGGGGCGGTGACCGGCGACCTGCTGTCCGACGGCGTGCATCCGTCCGACGCGGGCGTCGCGGCCTGGTGCGACCTGCTCGAGCGCGCGCTGGGGCTGGCGTCGTGAGGCCGCCGCGGCGGTCCTGGGACCGGGACGACTGGATGGTGCTGGCGGTGCTGCTGGCGCTGCTCGCGGCCCTCGTGCTGCTGGCATGGGACGCGCCGCCGACGTCGTGGCTGGAGCGCGACTTCCGCTGACGGCGTCAGGGAGTGGCGATCGGGGCCAGCGCGCGGACGTCGTCGGGCGAGGCGAGGTCCTGCACGGCGACGAAGATCGTGCGGACGCCGCGGTCGAACAGCTCGCGGTAGCGCCGCGCCGTCCGGTCGGCCGTGGCGGCGTGGTGCTTGCGGGCGTACGCCGCCGCCGGCGCGTTGCCGCGGGACCGCTCGACCCGCCGCCAGACGTCGTCGCGGTCGCTGCCGACGATCGGCAGGTCGAGGACGGTGACGGCGACGTCGCGGCCGGTGCGGTCGCGGTGCTTCTCGAACACCGCCAGCCGCTCGTCGAAGCCGTCGTCGGTGCGCAGGTTGCAGGCGTCGCCGAGGGCCGCGGCGATGCGCAGCGACCGGTCGCCGGACCCGCCGACGACGATCTCCGGCCGGCCGGTCGGGCGCGGGTAGGACGTCGTCTCCGGCAGCGCGACCCGGGTCCCGGAATACGCCTTCGTGCCCGACGCCCACAGCGCTCGCATGATCTCGATGGCGCGCTCCAGCTCGTCCAGCCGTTCCTTCGGCGGCGGGAACGCCAGCCCGTGCACCTCGTGCTCGCGGCCGAACCAGCCGGCGCCGATGCCGACGAACGCCCGGCCGCCGCTCAGCACGTCCAGCGTCGCGACGGCCTTCGCGATGACGCCTCCGGGCCGGAACGTCACCGGCGTGCACAGCGGGCCGAGCCGCAGCCCGGCGCCGAGGCCGGCCAGCATGCCCAGCGTCGTGAACGAGTCGGGGATCGGGTCCCACGCGCGTCCGACCTGCGGGATCTGGATGAGGTGATCCATCAGCGCCAGCCCGGCGAAGCCCGCCTCGTCGGCGGCCAGCGCGACCTCCGTGAGCCAGCCGGACGGGTCGTCGCCCCAGGGGAAGCGGGAGACCTGCAGGATCACCTGGCGGTCGCCCGTCGCCGGCACGGCGGCGGGCGCGGGCGGTGCGGCGGCGGTCTCCGGGGTGTCGGCCCGGATGGTGACGACCAGGTCCCAGCCCTCGCCGTCCAGCTCCGCCGCGACCTGGCCCGCTCGGCGCAGCTGGCCGGCCAGCGCCGGGGCGGGGACCGGCCGGTCGCGGGCGGCGTTGCGGGTGCGGCACAGCTCGGCGGGCGTGTCGAACCGGACGGCGACGGCGGGCAGCCCGGCCTCGCGGGCGACGGCGAGATAGCCGCGGCGGCGGTCGGCCTCCAGGCCCAGTGTGTCGACGACGACGGTGAGCCCGCGGCCGGCGCGCGCGGCGACGATGCGGTCGAGCAGCGCGAACGCGTCGTCCGTCGCGTCGAGGTCGTGCCGGCCGCTGCCGGCCACGCCGCGCAGGTCGTCGGAGGACACGATCTCCTGCGCGCGGTAGCGGGCCCGCGCCCACTCGGACTTGCCCGCGCCGGAGGCGCCCACCAGCACCACCAGCGCCGGGTCCGGGATCGGTGGCTGCGTCGTCACCCGCCCAGGCTAGTGCGGGCGGACCGGCCCATCCCGCGGCGCGCGTCCTCCGTATGACCTGTCGTGGGCCGCGAACTCGCGGCAGGCAGGGGGAACGTCATCATGAGGATCAGCACTGTGGCCGTCCTCGGCACCGGGCTCGTGCTCGCACTGGCCGGCTGCTCGGACAGCGGCGGAGACGGGAACACCGCCGCGCCCGCGGCGCCCACGTCGTCGTCCGGATCGTCGGAGGCGCCGTCCGCGCCGGTCGCGCCGGCCTCGCTCGAGCTGGCCGCGGCGTCGTCGAGTCTGGGCGAGATCGTGGTCGACGGCAAGGGCATGACGGTGTACGTCTACACCAACGACACGCAAGGTGCCGGCACGTCCACGTGCACCGACCAGTGTGCGGCCGCCTGGCCGGCCGTCCCCGCCGCGTCGGCCACCCCGGCGGTTCAGGGGGTCACCGGCGAGGTCGGCACCATCACCGGCGTCGACGGCAAGCCGCAGCTCACGCTGAACGGCTGGCCGCTCTACACCTACGCCCAGGACCAGGCTCCGGGCGACGTCACCGGTGAGGACGTCGGCGAGGTCTGGTACGTCGTCTCGCCGGCCGGTGAGCCGATCAAGGAGTCCGGCGACGAGTCCTAGTCGTCGTCGTGCCCGGCGACGCCGCGTTTCCAGTACCCGGTCACCAGGGCGTCGACCTCGCCGCGCCGCGAGCTCCGCAGTGGCTTGACGTCGCCCGCCTCGCCCGCGGCGAACAGGAACGTCCGCCCGAGGCGCCGCGGCAACGCGTCGACGGTCGCGGCGAGCGCCGAGCCCGTCGTGGCGCGGACCAGCGGATGCACCGTCACCCGCTCACCGTGAGGGACCGGATAGTCGTGCTCGGCCGGTTCGCCGGTCTCGACCACGACGTCGGCGCTGACGCCGGCCGGCGCGGACTCCAGCCAGCGCGCGACGGCCGGTAGCCCGGTCGCGTCGACGGCCAGGACGTAGTGGTCGTAGGTGTAGGGGAACGCCTTCCCGCCCGGCGGCCCGGCGATCGTCACCTCCTCGCCGACCCGCGCGCCCGCCGCCCAGGACGACGCCAGGCCGCCGTCGTGCAGGACGACGTCGAGGTCCACCTCCAGACCGTCCGGGTCGTAGCGGCGGATCGTGTAGTCGCGGGTCGGCGGCAGCGGTCGCGGCCAGTCCAGCAGCTGGCGGTCGTTGGGCACCGGCGCGCGCAGGACGCCGTCGTCGTCCGGGAAGACGATCTTGACGTGGTCGTCGGCGTGGTAGGTGTGCAGACCGGCCAGGCCCGGACCGCCGAGCGTCAGGCGCAGCATCCGCGGCGTCACCTGCTCGCGGCGGCGGACGGCGACGCTGCGGACGCCGATCGGGTACGGGATCCGCGTGACCCCGCTGCCGGAGCGGTGGTGGGCGGCGACCTTGGGGCCCGGGTCGCTGCGGTCGATGTCGGCGCTCATCGGGCCGCCAGCAGCGGCGCGAGGGCTTCGTCCAGCGCGTCGAGCGTGAACATCGCCGACGGGTAGGTGGACGCCTCGGTGTAGCGGATCGGGAACGCGCGCCCGGCCTGCACCGCCGGCAGGTTCTGCCACAGCCCGGAGTCGAGGACCGCCTGCACCGACGGGTTCGGCGTGCCGTCCGGCTGGACGGTGTAGGTGATCGCGTCGGCCTCGCCGAGGCTGTCGGTGATCTGCTCCAGCGCCGGGTACTCCGACACGTCCCGCCCTCCGCCGCCCGCTTCGGCCACCTCGCCGTAGTACGTGACGCCGACGTCCTCGGCGATGTTCGTGCCCCACGACCGCGAGAACTCGCGCTGGAACGTGCCGTCCTCGGCGACGCCGTAGCCGCCGACGTGCCCGAACTCCAGGCCGGCGAGCGCGTCCTCGTACTTCGCGGCCAGCTCCGCGGCGCGCTCCTCGTAGGCCGACCGGCCCGCCTCGAAGTCCTCCAGCCGGTCGGCCGCGTCGGTCTGCCGCTCGGACAGCTGGCGCCAGGCGTCCGGCACGGTCGGGCCGATCGCGACGACAGGGGCGATCGACTCCAGGTAGTCGAGGTCGATGTCGCCCATGACCGGCTGCGGGATGCCGAGCACGATGAGGTCCGGCCGCAGCTCGGCGATCGCCTCGTAGTCCGTCTCCGCCGCCGCCTCGCCGGCGACCCGTGGCAGCTCCTCGTACGTCGCCCGGTCCTCGTCGGTCATCATGGCCAGCCCGCGCTCCCACGACGAGACGCCGACCAGCGCCGCGTCGGCCTCGATCAGCGCGGGGACGGCGTATCCGGTGGCGACGACGCGCTGCGGGTCGGCGGGGATGTCGATGTCGCCGTTGTCGGCGGCGAACGTGCGGATGTCGCCGGACTCCGGCGACGCGGAGCTCGCGCTGCCGCCGTCGTCGTCGCCGCAGGCCGCGACCAGGGCGAGAACGAGAACGAGGGGGAGGAGCAGAGTACGCATGCAGGTGAGGCTAGCCTTACCGGACGAGGTGGAACTGTCGACGAGAGGTCAACTTGTGTCGCTGACGGAGCGGTTCGGGGGCGATCCGCTGTGGTGTGAGGAGTACGGCTACGGCATCGGCAGCCCGGGCGGCATCTACCTGCTCAAGTACCGGTCGTCCGGCGTCCTGGAGTTCGGCGAGCGGCGGCAGGACTTCCTGCACCAGCTGTACTGGGCGCCCGGCGGCGTGCTGACGGCGCGGCATGGGCTGAGCGTGCGGTTCGTCGGCGAGGGGGAGGCGTTCTGGGTGCAGCGGGCCGTGAGCCACGAGGTGCGCGTCACTGGCGGCGAGCTGGTCTACCGGGTGTGCCTGCGCGAGGTGCCGCCGGCGCTGGGCGACCTGCGGGCCGGTGCCGTCGCCGTCGACGCGGAGGCGGGCCGGTCGCTGCGGATGATCGCCCGGCCCGGCCACGACGAGGAACGGGCGCTGGCGGCGCGGGCGCGGATCCTCGCCGGCCTCGGCGCGTCGGCGGACGAGCTGCCCGGGCGGCCCGTGGCCGGCGCCGGCCTCGCCGCGACGGTCGCGCGGGCGCTGGCGCACGACCCCGGCGACGACACCCGGCTGGAGGAGTGGGCGGCGCGGCTGCACACCAGCGTGACGACGTTGCAGCGCGACTTCCGCCGCGAGTTCGGCACGTCGTACCGCCGCTACCGCGCGCAGTTGCGGCTGCGCGCGGCCCGGGTGCTGCTGGAGACCGAGCCGGTCACGCGGGTGGCACGGCAGGTCGGCTATGCCAGCCCGTCGGCGTTCGTGGCGGCGTACGGCAAGGAGTTCGGGCACACCCCGGGCGGCCGGCGGCGCCGTTAGCGCAGGTCGTCGAGCCCGCACTCCGGGACGGCGATCCAGCCCTCGACCCGCGCCTTCTCGACCTGCTCGCCCTCGGGCGCCGAGACCAGCCGCAGCGCCGCCGCCCGCGCGCTGAGCGCCGCGACGACCGCGTCGAACGCGTGGTCGGACCGCCGGCAGGTGTCGTCGTACGGGCCGAGGTCCAGCCACGGTGCGGCCTCGCGCAGCGCCGTCACCAGCCCCTCGCGGGCCGGCCGGTTCGCGGTGCCTTTGTAGCCGCGGTGCCGTAGCCCCCAGACCTTCAGCGACGCGGCCGGGTACACCTCGGCGACGGTGCCGCTCCCCGCGCGATGGACGTCGAGCCCGCGGCGGGCGAGCTGGGCCAGCAGCCAGGCGCACCGGAACGCCGCGTGTCCGATGCGATCGGCCGCGACACTGAGCGGGATGAGCCCGGTCGCCTCGCGCACGACCTCGTCGGTGCGGCGGTTGGCCAGCTCGCGCCGCCAGTCGCGCCCCTCGAGCGTCGGGTGGCCCGACACGTGTCCGTCGCGGTGGCCGGACACGAACTCGACGAACGGCAACGGCCAGCCGAACGGGCAGTCGATGCCGCTCTTGTCCGCGCCCGCGATCGCCTCGATGATGACCGCGTCGTCGGCCTTCTCGGCCAGTGCGGTCACGACGGCGGCGCCGCCGGCCCACTGGATCGTCGCCACGGCCGTGCCGGCCGGTTCCGCGCTCAGGTCGACGCCGACGGTCCGCATGGCGCTCAGCCGTCCGCTCCCTGGTCCATGCAGGACAGGTCGGCCACGTCGGGCGGCAGGTCGGTGGGGATCTCGGCGATGTCCGTGTTGATGAACCACGACGACGTGTACGTCGTGTCGTCCGGGGCCGGGTTCCCCGTGACCGCCATGACGATGTCGGTGTAGTCGACGTTCACCTGCAGCTGCCCGCCGTCGGCCGGCAGCCAGACCTGGCCGGCGGACTCCATGCCGGCGATCGTCGCGAGGATGCCGGGGTCGGTCTGCGCCTCGCCGGACAGCGACAGCCCGACACCGTCCGGCACGGTGATCTCGTACAGCGTGCCGTCGGCGTCGACCCGGACCGGTTCCGGCTCGCCGACGATCGAGCGGAGCACGTCGAAGGGTTCGACGAGCCGTGGGTCGGCGGGCGGCAGCCCGAACTCGGCGGTGCGGTCCTCCAGCGCAGCGGTCATGTCGACCCACGGTGTCCCACAGGGCTCCTGGGCGGCCGGGTTCCGCATGAGCACCACGGTGTCGGTCGTGACGAACCGGATGATCCCGCTGCCCGTCAGCGGCTCGTCCGGCAACATCTCCGCCGCCGCGGCGGAGATGTCGATGCTCCGGTCGTGGTACGGGACGTCGAGGTCGAACTGCACCCGTTCACTGGTCATCGTGACCTCTTCGCCACCGGCGGCCAGGTTGTCGAACTTCCGGTAGTAGCCATGCCGGGCCGCGAGATAGGTCTCGATCTCGGCCCACGGCACGACCTCCGGCGCGTCCGTCGCGGCCGGCGTGGCCGAGCCGGCCGCCGGTCTGTCGTCCTCGGCCTCCGCAGGAGCGGACTCGCCGCCGCAACCGGCGGCGAAGAGCGCGAGGACGCTGAGACCGGCGGCGGCACGGACCGTCAGACGCGGTGTCCCAGGTGTTCGAAGGTGGACTGCCACGAGCGGACTCTAGCGGCAATTCACCCGCCTGTCGGTCCAGGTCAGGTGCGGCCGCCGCCGTACCAGTTCGAGCAGGTGCTGGTGCCGTCGATGCACACCTTCACCGAGACCGCCCGGCCCTCGGGGAAGCTGAGGTTCCAGTCGTCGCCCGAGGTGTTGATGACGTACGTCGCCGTGCCGAAGCCTTCGACCGAGAGGTAGGCCCGCAGGCCGTGGCCGTCGGTGCGGTTCTCGCGCACCCAGAACCACTCGCCGTAGGCCCGGAAACCCGCCTCGTAGGCGGACCCCGTCCCGGTGTTGAGACTCGCGTAGACGTCGCGTCCGCCGACGTCGTCCTCCGACGCCTCCGAGTATCCGTAGGAACGCCAGGTCACGTTCGGCTGCACGTCGGCCGCCGCCGGTGCGGCACCGACCACCGTCGCCGTCAGCCCGCTCAGCGCCACCGCGGCCATGCGTCGTGTTCGCGTCCGCACGTCGTCCTCCTCGTGTCGTCGTGCAGGTACGCCGCACAGCGTGGACGAGCCCGCTTTCGTCGCCCTTGCTCGCTGCTTGCCTTCGCGTCGCTAGGCGCCGTCGAGCAGGCCGTGCTCGTGGGCGAAGACGACGATCTGGACGCGGTCGCGCAGGGCGAGCTTGCGCAGGATGGCGCCGACGTGCGTCTTGACGGTCGATTCGCTGGCGAAGACCAGGCCGGCGATCTCGGTGTTGGACAGGCCGCGCGCCACCGCGGTGAACACCTCGCGCTCCTTGTCCGTCAACGACAGGTACGCCGACGGCACGGCGGAGCGGGAGCGGAACTGGCCGTCCAGCAGCGTCGCGAGGTCCTGCGGCGCGAGCACCGCATTGCCCGCGTACACCGTCCGGATCGCGTCTCGCAGCTGCAGCGGCGTGGTGTCCTTGAGCAGGAAGCCGCTGGCGCCGTAGCGGATCGCCGTCGCCGCGCGGTCGTCGAGGTTGAAGGTGGTGAGGACGACGACGCGCACCGGCTGCGACCGCCGCGCGACCCGGTCGGGAAGGAAGATCTGCCGGGTCGCCTCGACACCGTCCATGTCGGGCATCCGGATGTCCATGAGAACGACGTCGGGGGAGAGCTGGTCGACCAGACGGACCGCCTCGAGCCCGTCGCCGGCCGAGCCGACCACCGTCATGCCGTCCTGGGCGCCGACGATGACCCGGACGCCCTCACGGAACAGCTCCTGGTCGTCGACCAGGAGCACCCGGATGTCAGCGGTCATGCGCCGCCCGCCCGGACCGGCACCCACGCCGTCGCCGTGAACGTCGTCCCGCTCTCCTCGTCGCGGCGGCGGACGTCGAGGCGCCCGCCCACGGACTCGAGGCGCCGGCGCATACCGTCCAGGCCGGACCCGCCGGCCGGGTCGGCGGCGCCCGCGGCCGCGAACGGCGACGCCGCGACGACGTTGCGGACCTCGATGCGCAGCTCGCCCTCCCAGTGCCGCTCGACCCGGACCGGGGCGTCGCGGCGGCCGTGCTTGATCGCGTTGGTCAGCATCTCCTGCAGCACCCGGAACGCGACCACCTCCAGCTCCGGCGGCAGCGGCCGCGGCATCCCGATCTCGGTCGACACCACCTCGTGCCCGCTCGCGCGGACGCCGTCGACCAGGGTGTCGAGGCCGGCCGGCTGAGCGGGCCGCTGCTCGGTGTCGGCCAGCACCTGCCGGACGTCGCGCAGCGAGGTCCGCGCCGACGTCGCGATCTTCGCCATGGTGTCCTTCAGTGCCTTCGGGTCGGTGTCGTCGAGGTATTGGGCGGACTCGGCCTGCGCCAGGATGACCGCCAGCGAGTGCCCCACCACATCGTGCACGTCGTTGGCCAGCCGTGCCTGGTCTTCGCGCAGCCGGGCGATCTCGCGCGCCTGCTCGGTCTCGCTGACGGCGCGCGCGGCGTCCTCCTCGGCGGCCTCCTGCGACGCCTTCGACGTGCGGGCGCGGTCGCCGAAGCGCAGCGCGAGCCCCACCAGCCAGGGCGCCCCGAGCGTCGCCATGCCCATGACGACGGCGGCGAGCTGCCAGGTGATGCTGAGGCTGCGGACGGTCTCGAGGAGGCCGTGGTTGCCGGCGAGGTCGGCCAGCCCGCCGAGGCCGCGTGAGTTGACGATGACGCTGACGATCACCGCGGCGACCGGGATGGAGAGCGCGCTCAGCCACACCGTCGCCGCACTGCCCCAGCGCGCCGTCCCGAACGCGACCGCGGCGATGGCGACCTGTACCAGCATGAGGTCGATGCCGCTCAGCAGCTGCAGCCCGCACACGGCCCACACCAGCGCGAGCGCGGCGGCCGGCAACCGGCGGCTCAGCCCGACGGCGACCGCCGTGCCGACGGCGACGAACGCCAGCTCGATGCGCCACTCCGGCAGCACGTCCGCCGTCGCCGCCTCGTAAAGCCCGAGCACCGCGACGATCGCCGCCGCGACGATGTCGGGCACCCATGCCCGCCAGGTCGTCGTCACGTCGCCACCGCCCGGTACCGGACGGCGCGGCGCGCGAGCGGCTGCTCGACGTAGCGACGGCTCAGCTCGGCCGCGACCAGCGTGAGGACGAGGGCGAGCGGCCCGGCGACGGCGCCGGCGTGCGGTCGCAGCCAGAGGGTCAGCGGGTAGTTCCAGAGGTACGCGGCGTACGACACCGTCCCGAGCCACACCAGCGCCCGCAGCGCCGGCGTCGTCACGTCGGCCCAGCCGCGCCAGGCCAGCAGCAGGACGGCGGTGAGCGCGGCGATGGTCGGGCCTCCGGCGAGGTAGGTGAGGGCGTGTCCCCGTAATGGAACCACGCTGAGCACCGCGAGGCCGGTCAGAGCGGCGACGACGGCGATCGACGCCGGCGCCCGCCCGGCCGGTGTGGGCGTGCGCGCGGTGGGTGTCGGTGCCCGCCCGTAGGGTGGGACTCCCTCCCAGCCGGGCGGGCCATGACCCCGCGGCGCCGACCAGCGGTCCTGGTACACCCGCGCCGCCGCACCGATCACGAAGCACACCGCCCACGACGTCGGCAGCGCATAGGCGAGGTCCGGGTCCGAGCGCAGCCAGACCAGCGTCGCGACGCACGCCAGCCCGCACGCGGCAGCCGTCACGACCAGCGCCGAACGCACCCGGCCGCGGGCGAACGCGACCGCCAGCAGCGCCGGCCACAGCAGGTAGAACTGCTCCTCCGTCGCCAGCGTCCAGAGGTGGAACGTCGCGTCGCTGGCGTGGCCGAACGGCAGGTTGCCGGTCCACGTCAGCGCCGCCAGCACCGTCTTCGGCAGCTCGGCGCGGTCGCCCAGCGGGTCCAAGGTGAGCGTCACGACCACGACGCCCGCGACCAGCACCAGCAGCGGCGGCACCAGCCGGCGCGCGCGTCGCGCGTAGAAGCGGCGGTAGTCGATCCGCCCGGTCCGGCCCAGCTCGTCGACGAGGAGCCCGGTGATCAGGTAGCCGGACAGCGCGAAGAACATGACGACACCGACCACGCCGGCCCCGGCGAACGGGCCGGGGAACGCGTGCCGGAGCATGACCAGGCCGACCGCGATGCCGCGGATCAGGTCCAGCCCGTCGATCCGGCGGCTCATCCGATGACGTCGCGGACGAGCAGGTCGAGCAGATCGGCGTAGGAGACGCCCGCGGCGGCGAACATCTTCGGGACCTGCGACTGCTCGGTGAACCCGGGCATCGTGTTGACCTCGTTGAGCACCGGTCCGGCCGCGGTCAGGAAGAAGTCGACCCGGGCGACGCCCGCGCAGCCGAGCGCGTCGAACATCGCGACGGCGGCGTCCTCCAGCTCCTTGCGCTCGGTGTCGGCCAGCTCGGCGGGGATGCGGAAGTCGGCGGCGCCGCCGTACTTCGTCGCGAAGTCGAACAGCCCGTCGACGACGATCTCCAGCGCGGGCGCGACGGTGCGCGACCCGTCCGGGCGGCCGAGGACGGCGACGTCCACCTCGCGGCCGGCGACGACGTCCTCGACGAGGACGCGGCGGTCGAGCGCGAAGGCGCCGTCGAGCGCCTGGGGGAGCTCGCCGGGCGACTCGACGAGGGTGACGCCCTGGCTGGACCCCGCGGCGACCGGCTTGACGACGACCGGACGGGTCCAGCGGTAGCCGGGCGCCGTCGACGGGGTCAGCAGCACGCCGGGCGCGGTAGCGATCCCGAGGTCGGCCGCGACCAGCTTCGTCGCCCACTTGTCCATCGCCAACGCGCCGGCCAGCACGCCGGAGCCGACGTAGGGAACGCCGGCGAGCTCGCACAGCGCGGCGAGCGCGCCGTCCTCGCCGCGCGGCCCGTGCAGGACGGGGACGGCGACGTCGCAGGTCCGCAGCACGTGGACCGCGTCGGCGAGGTCGGCGGGGCAGCCGCCGGCGCCGTGCCGCCAGCCGCCGTCGCGCTCGATGGTGAGCCTGACGACGGCGTAGCCGGCGGTCTCGAGGGCGTCGGCGACGGCGGAGGCCGAGGCCAGCGACACGTCGTGCTCGCAGTTCTGCCCGCCGCCGATGACGGCGACCCGGGCGGCGCCGCGGGCGTTCATCGGACGCTCCGCAGCACGGCGACGCTCTCGCGAGCGACGCGGGGGCCGATGCCGGTGACGATCTCGTGCTCGATGGTCCCGGCCCAGGCGGCCCACTCGGCGGCCGTCGGCTCGCCGTCGTCGCCGGGGCCGAACAGCGTCGCGACCTCGCCGGGCGCGACCGCGTCGTCGCCGAGGTCGACGACCGCCTGGTCCATCGAGAGCAGCCCGACGAGCCGGCGGCGCCGGCCGCGGACCAGCACTTCGGCCCGCCCGGACGCGGCCCGCGGCAGCCCGTCGGCGTAGCCCAGCGGCAGCAGGCCCAGGTGTGTCGCGGCGGGCGCCGTCCACGCGTGCCCGTAGCCGACCGGCGTTCCGGCCCGGACCCTGCGGACGCCGACGAGTGGAGCGGTCAGCGTCAGCGCGGGCCGCAGGCGCACCGTCCGCGAGGGGTCGATGCCGAACAGACCGGCTCCGATCCGGACCAGCGTGTGGTGCGTGCGGGGGTCGGTGAGGGTGGCGGCGGTCGCGGCGAGGTGCCGGTGCGCCGGCCGCAGCCCGGACGACCGGGCCACCTCGACGCCCCAGGCGAACCGGGTCCGGCCGGTCGCGTTGGCCCGGTCGGCGGGGACGTCCGCGCAGGCCAGGTGGCCCATGACGCCGTCGACACGGAGCTGCCCGCGCTGCTCGGCGAGGCGGGCGGCGCCGCAGAGCTGCGCCCACTCGGCCGGCGGGGCGCCGTCGCGGGCCATGCCGGTGTCGAGGTGCAGGTGGACGCGGGCCGGTCCGGCGCCCGCCGCGGCGACGGCTTCCAGGTGCGGGCGGCTCGCGACGGCCAGGTCGATGCCCGCCGCGACGGCCGCGCCGAAGTCCGCGTCGACCGGGTTCAGCCAGCTCAGGATCGGCGCGGCGATGCCGGCCGCCCGCAGCGCCAGCGCCTCGTCGACGCTGGTGACGCCGAGCCGGGTCGCGCCCGCGGCGAGCGCCGTCCGGGCGACGTCCACGGCGCCGTGCCCGAACCCGTCCGCCTTGACGACCGCCATCAGCGCGGCGCCGGGCGCATGGGCGGCGAGGTCGCGGGTGTTGGCGGCGACGGCGGCGAGGTCGGCGGTGAGCAGGGGGCGGTTGGTCACGGCGGCGGCTCGCGGGCGTGCGTCGATCGTCGCGGCGGCGATCATGCCGCCACCAGGTGGGCGCCGATCGGGCCGTACAGCGCGGCCGGCGCGCCGGTCGTCAGGGCCCAGTAGCGGTCGCCGTAGCTCCAGTGCCACCACTCGGTCGGGTAGTTCACCAGCCCGGCCGAGCCGAGGACGTCGGCCAGCAGTGCGCGGTGCACCCGTGCGTCGGCCGAGACGTTGCGCGCCGCGAAGTAGCAGGCGCCGTCGCTCTGCTCCGGCGTGGCGTCGATCGGCGTGCCGAGGTCCAGCTCCCGCCCGTCGCCGTCGACCAGGGTGAGATCGACCGCCGCGCCCGCGACGTGCGGCGCGACGGCGACGGGGGAGACGAACCGGCTGGTGAGCCGCTCGAGCTCGGCGAGGTCTCGGTCGAGGCCGGGGTGGACGGCGGACAGCTCGGCGGCGTAGCGGGCGATGATCGCACGCTGGTCCGCGACGCTGCGGTGCCCCTCGACCACCCGCAGGCCGACGCCCTCGGGCAGCCGGTCGCGAGCGAGGAGGAGCCGCTGGGCCAGCGAGACCCGCACCCGCGCGCGGGCCAGGCCGAACGACGGGGTGAGCTCGACCAGCGGCTCGCCCTCGTCGGCGACCGGTATGGCTGCGACCCGCGGGTCGGACAGGAGAATCGTCATGTCCAGCACGCTAGGAACGGCGGCCGGTCCGGGGCCTCCACCTGAGGTGCCGGACCGCTGTCCCCGAGGACGAGATCCCTGACCTGCGGTTCCAGGGATAGGCTGCGCGCACCGGCGACGGGGAGGGGCGCGTGCGGCGGTGGACAGGTTGGTTCAACCGGCCGTTCCTGTGGCTCGTCGTGGCTCTTGTCGCGGCCCTTGCGGGCCTGGTGTTCGCCGCCGAGGCGGTGCGGGCGTTCGCCCGCCCCGCCGAGCCGACCGGCATCGCCCGGTGCGTCCGTGAATTCGACACCAGCTGCCTCACCAGCCGTGACGCGATGCCGGAATCGACGCTCGACCGCCGTGGCAACCGCTCCACCGGAATCCGGACGTGGCAACTGGACGTCCAGGGCGACTGGCCGCGCGGACCGTACGAGCGACGGCTGGAGGTGGAGTTCCGCCGGCAAGCCGGTCGTGACGAGTTGCGGGCCGGCGCGATGGTCGAGGTTCTGTTCGCCGGCTCCGAGGCGGTGTGGGTTCGGCTGCCCTCCGGGACCGTGCTGGAGACGACGGCGCATCCCTGGCAGGCCGTTCCGGCCGACGGTTTCGCCGCGCTGACGTTCCTCGGCGGTGCGGCTTGGGCGACGGACATCGCCGTCCGCAGCGCGCGCCGGCGCAGGTCGTGGGTCCGGGCCGGGCTCGCCGAAGTGGAGCCCGGTATCGCGATGGCGGCGTTCGGTGTCAGCGCCCTGGGCTTGCTGGTGCAGTTCGCCTTCCCACGGCCGACACCGCTCGGTGTGGCCGGGCTCGTCCTGACCGGCTGGGTCGGCTGGGTCATGGTGCGGCGCCGGCTCCGGCCGAAGCGGAGCGCTCCTCGCGCCACCGCTTCGCGGTTCCTCGCACGCCGTCGTCGCGCCGACCTGATGGATGAGCTGACGCGGCTCACCGCCACCGGAGTCCCCGGGGCGGACCGCCGCAACGGCCACCTCGCCCTGGTCGTCCGGCCATCGGCGCCGCGCCACTGGGCGCTGGAGCCCGAACGTGTCGCGGCCGCGGCCGGGCGCGCGCTGACGAGGCGTGGCCGGGCCGGCTTCGCCCCCGATCTGACGGCCGGCGACTGGATCCGGGTCGGCGACGCTGCTCGCCGGCGGCGACCCGAGGCCGCTCGACCGGGAGCTCTACGTGATGACCGTGCAGGCGAGCGCCGCGGACGTGCCGGAGGATGCCGGCGGCATCAGCCGGCGCCTTCTCGGCCCGCTGCTGCGTGACCTCGGTGTCGCTGACGCGACCTGACTCGCGGCGACGTTCAGCGGACGGTCACTTCCTGTCATACTCTCCGTTAACCCCCGCGGGAAGCGTGAGTCCATGGATGTCTCCCCCCAGCGTCCCCTGTCCCGTCGTCACTTCGTCACCGGTCTCGGCGCGACCGCCGCGGCCGCCTCCGTCCCCGGCCTCATCCGCGTCGACGGCGCTCATGCGGCGCCGCCCGGCACCGGCGGCACGCTGCCCGACGGTGTCTTCTCGCTCGGGGTCGCCTCGGGCGACCCGCTGCCGGACGGCGTCGTCCTGTGGACGCGGCTCGCGCCGGATCCGCTGAACGGCGGCGGCATGCCGGATCGCCCGTTCCCCGTCGAGTGGGAGGTCGCCGAGGACGACACGTTCGCACGGGTCGTGCGCCGCGGCCGGACCATCGCGCTGCCGCAGCAGGGCCACAGCGTTCACGTCGAGGTCGGCGGCCTGCGTGCCGGCGCCGACTACGCCTACCGCTTCCGGGCCGGCGGCCGGATCTCGCCGGTCGGCCGCACGAGGACGGCACCGGCGGGGTCCGTCGCCGCCGTCCGGTTCGCGTTCGCCAGCTGCCAGAACTGGCAGGACGGCTATTTCACCGCCTATCACCACTTGGCCGGTGAGGACCTGGACTTCGTCGCGTTCCTCGGCGACTACATCTACGAGTCGGTGCCGCGCACCACCACCGTCCGCACCCACGAGGGCACCGGCGAGCCGATGACGCTGGCCGAGTACCGCAACCGGCACGCCCAGTACCGCTCCGACCCGAACCTGCAGGCCGCTCACGCCGGCTTCCCGTGGATCGTCACCTGGGACGACCACGAGGTCGACAACAACTGGGCCGACGAGATCCCGCAGGACCCGGACCTCCAGACGCCCGAGGCGTTCCGGGCCCGGCGGCAGGCCGCGTTCCAGGCGTACTACGAGCACATGCCGTTGCGCCGCGGCGCCCGCCCGCGCGGCCTCGACCTGCAGCTCTACCGGCGGCTGCGGTTCGGCGACCTCGTCGACCTGCACGTCGTCGACACCCGGCAGTACCGCTCGGACCAGCCGGCCACGCTCGAGCAGGCCGAGACCGAGCCGCTGACGATGACCGGCGACGAGCAGGAGCGCTGGCTGGTCGAGGGCGTCACCGACGGCGCGACGCGGTGGAACCTGCTGGCCAACCAGGTGATGTGGGCGCAGAACGACCGCACCGCCGGCGAGGTCGACACGTTCGACCTCGACAACTGGGACGGCTACCGCGTCCAGCGTCGCCGGCTGCTCGAGGTGTTCGGCAGCGACGCCGTCACCAACCCGGTCGTGCTGACGGGGGACCGGCACTGCACCTGGGTCGCTGACCTGCACCCCGACTTCGACGACCCGTCGTCGCCGGTGGTGGGCGCCGAGATCACCGGCACGTCGATCTCGTCCGGCGGCAACTCCGACCCGGTCGCGTTCCAGAACACCTACCGGCCGATCGCTGAGGAGAGCCCGCACTGGAAGTACTTCGACAACCAGCGCGGCTACGTGGTCTGCGACGTGACGCCTGAGCGGATGCTCAGCTCGCTGCGGCTGGTCGACACCGTCTGGCAGCCCGGTGGAGCGACGGTGCGAACGGCGGCCGAGTTCCTGGTCGAGGCCGGCCGGCCCGGCGTCACCGTCGAGTTCCAGGAGCCCCGATCGGCGCAGCTGCGGGCGCAGACGCACCGCGACGCCGGCCCCGTCTACGACGTCGACGACGTCGACGAGGCAGCCGACCTGCGGCGCTGACCGCGCCGGGCACCACGGACGGCCGGCCCCTCGCGCGCCAGGCGGGCGCGAGGGGCCGGCCCTGGTCAGTCGCGCCCGGCCGCGGACGTGACGTCGACCTCGTTGCCCTCGGCGTCGGCCAGCGTCCACCAGGTGGGCGACGCGTCGCGGACCAGCCGGCCGCCGGCGGCGAGGGCGGCCTCGACGCGCGCCTCGGCCAGCTCCGGCGGCACCCAGACGTCGAAGTGGAAGCGATTGCGCTGCGGGCGGGGCGCGTCCATGTCCTGGAACCAGATCGACGGGCCACGCCAGCGCGGGTCGACGAGGTCCTCGTCGGGGCTGTCGGCGCGCCGCTCGTAGCCGAGCACCGCCGCCCAGAACGGCATGACGTCGGCGCTGACCAGCGCGTCGATGGTCACCTGGACCGTCTGGATCAGCGACGGGTCGGCGACGAGCCCCTGCTCGCGGGCCAGGTCCGAGATCCGCACCGCCAGCTCGACGTCGTCCGTCGTCATGCCCATGTAGTCGGGCGTCTCCGTGAGCAGCCGGACGGCGACGGTGTCGTGCCGCAGGTCGACGTCCGGACGGTGCGGCCCGGCGCCGGCCGCGGCCGCGATGGTCGCGACGAGCCGGGCGCCGGCCGCGAACGAGCCGGTGCGGAAGACCGCGGTGGCGCCGTCGCCGACGACCCGCCAGTCGCGCGTGCGGTCGTCGGCGTGGAAGGCGCGCATGGTGATCGGCTCGGGCATGGTCACTCCCCGGTGCTGCCGTCGACGGACTCGCGGATGAGGTCGGCGTGGCCGTTGTGCCGCGCGTACTCCTCGATCATGTGCGTCAGGATCCAGCGCACGCTGGCAATGCGGCCGTCGCGCCAGGGACGGTCGGCGAGCCGGCTCAGCCCGCCGTCGGCCATGGCCTCGGCCAGGTTCGCCCGGGACCGCTCGACCGACTCCTCCCACAGCGCGAACAGCTGCTCCGGGGTGTCGTCGGCGGCGGAGTGCCAGTCCCAGTCGTAGTCGGCGGGCCAGTCGACGGTGGCCCACGGCGCGCTGCGCTCGCGGCCGAACAGCCAGAACGTGAACCAGTCGTCCTCGACGAAGGCGAGGTGTTTGAGCAGCCCGCCGAGCGTCATGGTCGAGGCGCCGGCGGTGGTGTTCAGGCCGGCGGCGTCGAGGCCGCGGCACTTCCACGCCAGGGTGGCGCGCTGGAAGTCGAGGAACCCGGTCAGCGTGCGCAGCTCGTCGCCGTCGACCGGGGGTTCGGGGCGGCCGTGCTCGTCGACGTCGGTCACTTCGCCGCCGCCTCGTTGATCGCCCGGCCGAGGTCGTCGGGACGGCTGAACTGCGGCCAGTGCCCGGTCGGCAGGTCGATGTACTCGACCTCGCGGAGCTTGGTGAACTCCTGCACGGGCGGCTCGCCGCCGTCGATCCAGGCGCGCAGCTCGGCCGCGGAGAACTCCGGGCAGATGACGGTGACCGGGACGTCGTAGCGGCGTTCGCTGGTGAGCCGGATCGGGTCGGTGGTGGCGCGCTCGGGCGACGGGACGGCGCGGGCGCGGAAGTCGGCGCGCGCGGCGTCGTCGAGGTCCTTGAGGTCGGCCTCGCCGATGTCCTCCCAGCTGGGCAGCGGGATCTCCCCGTTCTCGGCCGCGAACCGGCCGAGCGGCTCGCCGTCCGTCGCCGGGAAGCCGCCGATGTACACGGTGCGGGCGACCCGGTCCGGCCGCGCGTCGGCGGCGGCGTAGGCGAGTCCGGAGCCGAGGGAGTGCCCGACGACCAGCACCTTCCCGTCCTCCTCGGGCACCGCGTCGATCGCCGCCACGACCGCGTCGATGTGGTCCCGCAGGGTGACCGAGGAGCGGTCGGCGTCGCGGGACTCCAGGCCCGGGAGGGTGAGTGGGTGTGCGGTGTGACCGGCCCGCTCGAGGACGGGGATCACCCGCTCCCACGACGAGCCGTCCAGCCAGAGGCCGGGGATCAGAACGATGTGCATGGTGGTTCGCCCTCTCGGGTTCGATATGATCCAGATCTACGGATCAATCCAAACTAATGGAATGGACCGGAAATGTCGATCGATCGCGCGACGCCCGACTACGACCTGGACGACCAGGCCGTAGTGACGGCGCCGGCGCAGCTGCGCGCGATGTCCGACCCACTGCGATCGACCCTCCTCGATCTGGTCCTCGAGCGCGCGGCGACGGTCACCGAGCTGGCCGCGGCGGTCGGCCGCCCCAAGTCGACCGTCGCGCACCACGTAGGAGTGTTGGTCGACGCCGGCCTGCTGCGCGTCGTCCGGACCCGGCGGGTGCGGGCCATCGACGAGCGCTACTACGGCCGGACGGCGCGGCTGTTCCGCATCGGCAAGGTCGACCACCCGGTCATCTGGGAGAACGACCTCTCGGTCGCGTCGGCCGAGGCTCGGGCCGCGTACGAGGCCGACGTGATGATGAGCATCCACCGCCACGCCCGCATCCCGCGGGAGCGGGGGATGGAGTTCTGGGAGAAGGTGCTGGAGCTGGTTCGCGAGTTCAGCGCGATCCCGCGCTCCGGCGACGCCGTCTTCGGGTTCGTCGCCGCCCTCTACCCGACGGAGCATCCCGCCCTCCCGGATCCGTCGCCCGACGCGTGACGGCGGCCTTGCCGGCGGCTCGGGGCCGGCCGGGTGGTGGTGGCGTCCACGGTGAGACTTCGGCGCCGTTGGTGAGCCATCACGAGGACTCTGTTCGCTTCACCAGATCTGCGTACCTGGTGAAGTGGGAGAACACCTGGTGATGGATGCGATCGTTGATGATCATCGTGGTCCACAGGTCGGCCGACGTGCATCAGGGCATCCGGCGCATCGGCTCACGGGAGCCGGGGCAAGGCCGGCGGGAGGCTTCGGGCACGGTCGACGGGTGACGCGGAGCAAGGCCGGCGGCAGCCATGGGACGCCGTCGTGGTCGACGGTGAGATCGGTGTGCGAGGTCGGTGCGGGAGTTCACTGAGGCCGGGGCCACGGTCGCCGGCGATCAAGGAGCCATCACCAGGCGTTCTCCCGCTTCGCCTGGCATGCGTGCCTCGTGAAGCACCAGAACGCCTGGTGATGGATGCGATCGTTGATGATCATGGCTGTCCACAGGCGCCACCACGACGTCACCCCACGGCACACGCCCCGGGACCACGCCGGTGAACATCGAGGCGTGCCCGGGCTCGCCCCGTCCCCCGGATAGCGGCCACGTTCTTGGCTGCGGGCTGCGGGCTGCGGGCTGCGGGCTGCGGGCTGCGGGCGTGCGGGCGTGCGGGTCATGCGGTCATCACCGGCGCGGAGCGCCCCGTCGGTCCGCTCGAGGCCCACGTTCGCGGCAAGAGAATGGGACAGCAGGGGGGACGGCGAACGGTCGCACCAACGGCGAACGGTCGCACCAACGGCGAACGGTCGGTCCGGCCAACGGGCACCCCGGCGCTCCGGTGTCAGCCGGTCGTCGTCGCCACCCCGCGGCGCAGCGCCAGCCCAGTCGGTCAGGGTGGGCCACATCACCAGAAGACCCGCTTGCATAGTCATGCGGAACCCTGCATACTTTTGCTCGTGTCCAAGGTGCTCACCTCCCTGCCCGCCGGCGAGCGGGTCGGCATTGCGTTCTCCGGCGGTCTCGACACCTCCGTGGCGGTGGCGTGGATGCGCGACAAGGGGGCGGTGCCGTGCACGTACACCGCCGACCTCGGTCAGGCCGACGAGGACGACATCGACTCGGTGCCGGGGCGGGCGAAGCTCTACGGCGCCGAGATCGCCCGGCTGGTCGACTGCCGCGCCGCGCTGGTCGAGGAAGGGCTGGCCGCGCTGACGTGCGGCGCGTTCCACATCCGCTCGGGCGGCCGCAGCTACTACAACACCACCCCTCTCGGCCGCGCGGTCACGGGCACCCTGCTGGTGCGGGCGATGCTCGAGGACGACGTCCAGATCTGGGGCGACGGGTCGACGTTCAAGGGGAACGACATCGAGCGGTTCTACCGCTACGGCCTGCTCGCCAACCCGAACCTGCGCATCTACAAGCCGTGGCTCGACGCCGCGTTCGTGGGTGAGCTGGGCGGCCGGCGCGAGATGAGCGAGTGGCTGCGCGAGCACGACCTCCCGTACCGCGACAGCACCGAGAAGGCGTACTCGACCGACGCGAACATCTGGGGCGCGACGCACGAGGCGAAGACGCTGGAGCACCTCGACAACGGCATCGAGACCGTCGACCCGATCATGGGCGTCCGGTTCTGGGACCCCGAGGTCGCGATCGCCACCGAGGACGTCACCATCGGCTTCGAGCAGGGCCGGCCGGTCAGCATCAACGGCCACGAGTTCGGCAGCGCGGTCGAGCTGGTCCTCGAGGCGAACGCCGTCGGCGGACGGCACGGGCTGGGCATGTCCGACCAGATCGAGAACCGCATCATCGAGGCCAAGAGCCGCGGCATCTACGAGGCGCCCGGCATGGCGCTGCTGCACGCGGCCTACGAGCGGCTGGTCAACGCCATCCACAACGAGGACACCGTCGCCAACTACCACAACGAGGGCCGGCGGCTCGGCCGGCTCATGTACGAGGGCCGCTGGCTCGACCCGCAGGCGCTCATGCTGCGCGAGTCGCTGCAGCGCTGGGTCGGCTCGGCGGTGACGGGCGAGGTGACGCTGCGGCTGCGGCGCGGGGAGGACTACTCGATCCTCGACACCAACGGCCCGGCACTGAGCTACCACCCGGACAAGCTGTCGATGGAGCGCACTGAGGACTCCGCCTTCGGCCCGGTCGACCGCATCGGCCAGCTGACCATGCGCAACCTCGACATCGCCGACTCCCGGGCCAAGCTCGAGCAGTACGCGGGCCTCGGCCTGGTCGGCGACTCCCACGCCGAGCTCATCGGCGCGACGCACCTCATCGGCGAGCTTCCGGAGGGCGGCGCCGAGGCCATCGCCTCGCGCGGCGAGGTCGACGCCGACGAGGTCATGCTCGACCGGGCGGCCATGGAGGCCGGCACCGACTGACCGATGTCGGGGCGGCGGCCCCGTGAAGGAGCCGCCGCCCACCCGATCAGCGGGTCAGGAAGGCGCGGACGGACTCCGCGACGGGACCGGGCGCCATCCAGAACGCCGAGTGGTCCAGGCCGGGCAGGGTCTCGACCGTGACGTGCGGCAGCACGTCGGCCAGCGCGTGGGCGCCCTCGTGCACGAACGGCTCGCCGTGCTCGCCGACCAGCACCACGACCGGGGCGTCGATCGACCAGCGGTCGCGGGGGAGCGGCTTGCCGTCCTGCGTACCCTGCACGATGCGCCCGTCATAGGCATAGGTGTGCGCGAGCGCGGCCATCGCGTCCCACGACGGGTCCTGCTTCATGCCCTCGACCCACTCGGCCGGGACCAGCAGCAGCTCGGTCATGAAGTACTCGACCGCCTCGCTGCGCCGGCCCGCCGCGACCAGTGCCTCCTGGTGCGCGACGTAGCCTGCCGGCGACGGCGGGCGGATGCCGCTGACGATGAAGGGCGGCTCGAACAGCCCGAGGCCGGTGACCTTCGGGCCGAGCGCGCTGGCGGCGTCCAGCGCGAGCACGCAGCCGCCCGACCCGCTGACCAGCGCCGCGCGGCCGCCGACGGTATCGATGAGTGCCTCGATGTCGTCGATCTCGCGGGCCGGGTCGTACGGCTGCGGGTCGCCGCTGCCGCCGCGGCCGCGCCGGTCGAAGTTGACGACGGTGAAGTGCTGGGCCAGCTCGGCGGCGATGCCGGCGACGCCGGTGTGGTCCTCGGCGACCGTGCTGATGATGATGACGGCGGGGCCGGAGCCGGTCGTCTCGTACGCGATGGTGGTGCCGTCCTTCGAGGTCAGGGTGTTCACGATCAGTTCCTTTCAGTGGGTGTCGACGACGGTGCCGAGGCGGGCGAGTGCCTCCTGGTAGCCGTCCGCCATGCCGAGGGCGACGGCCTGCTGCAGGGCGTCGCGGTCGGCGAACGCGGCGGTGACGGTCACCCGGGTGCCGGTGTCGTCGGCGGTGAAGGCGACGTCGGTCAGTACACCGTCGCCGGTGACGGTCCAGTCCGCCGCGGCGAACTGGTCGACGTAGCGCAGCTGCTCGTGCGGCCGCACCTCGCGGTAGGTGACGACGATGTGGACGGGGTCGGCCGACCCGTCGTCGGGGGCCATGGAGAAGCGCCACTGGCCGCCGGGGCGGACGTCCATGCGCTCGACGGTGGTGGTCCAGCCGTGCGGGCCCCACCAGCGGGCGACGGCGTCCGGATCGGTCCACGCCGTCCACACCCGGCCGGCCGGCGCGCGGTAGTGCCGCGCGATGGTCAGCGTGTTCGTCTGCTCGTCGATGACGATGCCGTCGGCGGTCACGAGCGGTCTCCGTTCTGGTCGGTGTCGTCGAGGAAGTCGCCGAGGCGGTCGAGCCGCTCGGTCCACAGGACGGCGAAGCTCTGCGCCCAGGTGCCGATGTCGCGCAGCGGCTCCGGCCGCAGCCGGTAGATGCGCTGCTGGGCCTGCCGCGTCACGTCGACGACGCCGGCGTCGGCCAGCAGCCGCAGGTGCCGCGACACGTGCGGCTGCGCCAGTTCGAGAGCGTCGACGATGGCGCCGACGCTGAGCGGACCGGACCGCAGCAGCTCCACGATGCGGAACCGGTTCGGTTCCGCGATGACGCTCAGCCGGTGCTGCAGCAGTTCGTCCATGGCTCGAACATACATCGATACATATATACATGCAAGTAGATATAGCTAGGCTGAGGCCGTGGACCTCGAGCCGACGACGATCGCGGTCGGCCGGCCCGTGCTCGACGGGCTCGCCGAGCGGCTCCGGGCGACCCGCTGGCCGCGGCGGGAGTCCGGCGACGACGCGCTCGGCCCGCGGACCGATGAGCTGCGCGACCTGTGCGAGTGGTGGGCAGGCGGCTTCGACTGGCCGGCCGCCGAGGCGCGCGTCAACCGGGCCCGGCACCTGCTGGTCCGGGCCGGCACCACCGAGCTCCACGTCGCGCTGCACGACGGCGACGAGCGGCCGCCGCTGCTCCTGCTGCACGGCTGGCCGAGCAGCTTCCTGGAGTTCGAGCGGCTGGTCCCGCTGCTCGCGCCGCGCACCGTCGTCGTCGCGTCGCTGCCCGGGTACGGGCTGTCCACGCGGCCGGCCGGACGGTGGACGACCCGCGACACCGCCGGGCTGCTGGCGGAGGCGATGACGACGCTCGGGTACGGCCGGTTCGTCGCGCACGGGACGGACTTCGGCTCGGCGGCCGCGACCTGGCTGGCGCTGGACCGGCCCGAGCTGCTCGCCGGTCTGCACCTGTCCAACCTCGACCTCGGCCCGTCGCCGGATCCGGACGACCCGCCCACGCCGCGGGAGCGCGACTATCTCGACCGCTTCGAGGCCTGGTGGCGCGGCGAGAACGGCTACAAGGAGATCCAGTCGACCCGGCCCGGCGCGCTCGTGCCGGCGCTGCTCGACTCGCCCGCCGGCCTGGCCGCGTGGGTGCTCGACAAGTGGGCCGCCTGGACCGACCCCGCCCTCGGCCCGACGGTCGCCGCCCGGGCCGGCCGCGACGCGCTGCCCGAGCTGCTGACCTGGTGGTGGGCGACCGGCACCATCGAGACGTCCGTGCTCGACTACGCCGACAACCGGGCCGCCGGTACGGCGCTGCTGCCGCCCGGACTGCGGGTCGAGGTGCCGGCCGCCGTCGCCCGGTTCGGTCGCGAGCGCGGGTTCCGGGAGGATCCGCCGCGGTCGTGGGTCGAGCGGATGTGCCGGCTGGAGCGCTGGACCGACCTGCCGTGCGGCGGCCATTTCGCCGCGCTCGAGGCGCCCGGCCTGCTCGCCGCCGACCTGCTCACCTTCGCCGATGGGCTCGGCGGATAGCGCGGAGCCGGCGCAGCATCCGCCGCCCCCTCCGACCCAGACCTCCAGCCCCGTCGGTGCCGGATGAGAGGGTGCCGCCATGACCGCCACCCATCGGGTCCCATGGCCGCATCACCGTCGCCGCCTCGAGCGGGCCACCGACTACTGGTTGTCCAGCACCCGTCCCGACGGCCGCCCGCACGTGGTGCCGCTGTGGGGCGTCTGGCAGGACGGCCGGCTGTACTTCAGCACCGACCCCGACTCCGTGAAGGGCCGCAACCTCGCCGCCGAGCCGCGCGCCGCCGTCCACCTCGACGGCGGGCAGGACGTCCTGGTGGTCGAGGGCACGACGGCGCGGGTCGACGACGACGCCGTGCGTGCGCGGGTTGACGACGCCATGGCGGCGAAGTACCTCACGCCCGACGGCACCGCGTACCGGCTGGCCATGGACCCGCCGAACCGGCTCTGGGAGCTGCGCCCGGAGCGTGCGCTGGCCTGGTGGGAGGCACTGACCGGCCCGACCTTCACCCGCTGGGCGTGGACCGGCGGGCCCGAGCCGCAGCCGCTGCCGGACTGACCAGTGCGCTGCCGGCCGCGAGCGCTTCGGCCGTGGTGGCGATCGTGCGCTGCATCGCCGCGGCCGCCCGGGTCGGGGTGACGTCGGAGCGGCGGGCCAGGCTGACGGTGCGGGTCAGCCGGGGCTTCGTGAGGCGCACCGAGCGGAGCCCGGGACGGTCGAGCAGGACCATCGCGGGGACGACGGCGACGCCCAGGCCGCGCTCGACGAAGCGCAGTACCGCGTCCATCTCGGCCCCTTCGAGCACGACGGAAGGGGCGAGCCCGGCGGCGCGGAAGGCCGCCTCGGTGGTCACGCGCAGGTCGTAGCTCTCGTGGAAGACGATCTGGGGGAGCCGGGCCAGCCGGTCGAGATCGATCGACGGCTGCGCGGCGACGGGCGGTCGCGCGGCGGACGAGACGACCACCAGCTCCTCGGTCAGCAGGGGAGTGCGGGTGAGGCTGGCCCCGGCGGCCGGCCCGCCCTCGGCCGCGGTGATGAGCGCGAGGTCGAGCGCCCCGCCGGCCAGGTCGTCGATCAGGGCGCGCGAGCCGCCCTCGGTGACGTGCAGGTCGATGCCCGGATGGGCGCCGTGGAAGGTGCTGATCGCCTCGGCGACCAGGCTGATGCACAGCGTGGGCGTGGCGCCCAGCCGGACCCGGCCGCGCCGCAAGCCGGCCAGCTCCGCCATCTCGCGCCGGACGCTGTCGGCGTCGGCGAGCATGCGCCGCGCGAGCGGCAGCAGCGCCTCGCCGGCCGCGGTGAGCGAGATGTGCCCGCGTGCGCGGTGGAAGAGCTCTGCGCCCAGGTCGCTCTCGAGCGACGAGATCTGCCGGCTGAGCGAGGGCTGCGCGAGGTGCAGCTGTTCCGCGGCGCGGGTGAAGTGGCCGAGCCGGGCGACCTCCACGAATCCGCGCAGCTGCTCCAGGTTCATAGCCAATAGCGTAGGCGCATCGAAACGACGCCAACAATGCATTGGCCACATCGAGTGGGCACGCCTAGCGTGAAGGACATGAGCGCAGGCATCCCCCATCGGCAGCTGTCCACCACGGTGCTCGTGATCGGGACGGGAGGGTCGGGGCTGCGGGCGGCCATCGAGGTCGCCGAGCAGGGCATCGACGTGCTCGCCGTCGGCAAGCGCCCGCGCGACGACGCCCACACCGCGCTCGCGGCCGGCGGCATCAACGCCGCGCTCGGCACCATGGACGCCGACGACTCCTGGCAGCAGCACGCCGCCGACACCATCAAGGAGAGCTACTTCCTGGCCAACCCGCACACGGTCGAGATCGTCGCGCAGGGGGCCGAGCGCGGCATCCGCGACCTCGAGCGCTACGGCATGGAGTTCGCCCGCGAGGCCGACGGCCGCATCTCCCAGCGCTTCTTCGGCGCGCACAAGTACCGGCGCACGGCGTTCGCCGGCGACTACACCGGGCTGGAGATCCAGCGCACCCTGGTGCGGCGCACTGGGCAACTGGGCATCCCGATCATCGACAGCCTGTACGTCACCCGCATCCTCGTGCGCGACAACGTCGTCTTCGGCGCGTACGGCTTCGACCTGCGCGACGGCACCCGGTACCTCATCCACGCCGACGCCGTCATCCTGGCGGCCGGCGGTCACAACCGCATCTGGCGCCGCACCTCCTCGCGTCGCGACGAGAACACCGGCGACTCCTTCCGGCTCGCCGTCGACGCGGGCGCGCGGCTGCGCGACCCCGAGCTCGTCCAGTTCCACCCGTCCGGCATCATCGAGCCCGAGAACGCGGCGGGGACGCTCATCTCCGAGGCCGCGCGCGGCGAGGGCGGCATCCTGCGCAACGCGCTCGGCGAGCGGTTCATGGCGAAGTACGACCCCGAGCGCCTGGAGCTGTCGACCCGCGACCGCGTCGCGCTGGCGGCGTACACCGAGATCAAGGCGGGGCGCGGCACCGAGAAGGGCGGCGTCTGGCTGGACGTGTCGCACCTGCCGCGTGAGACGATCATGACGCGGCTGCCGCGCGTCTATCAGACGATGCTCGAGGTCCAGATGCTCGACATCACCACCGACCCGATCGAGGTCGCGCCGACGGCGCACTACTCGATGGGCGGTGTCTGGGTGCGCCCCGACGACCACGGCACCGACGTCGGCGGCCTTTACGCCATCGGCGAGGCCTCCAGCGGGCTGCACGGCGCCAACCGTCTCGGCGGCAACTCGTTGATCGAGCTGCTCGTCTTCGGCCGCATCGTGGGCCGGGCCGCCGTCGCGCACTCCGCCGGCCTCGACGCCCAGCGCCGCTCGCCCGAGGCGGTGGCGCAGGCCAGGGCCGAGATCGACGAGTTGCTGGCGGCCGACGGGCGCGAGAACGTGCGTGCCCTGCAGCGATCGATCCGCGACACCATGACGGAGCACGCCGGCGTCGTCCGCGACGAGCCGGGCCTCAAGACGGGGCTCGCCGAGCTCGACCACATCGAGGCGCGCATGCGCGACGTCGGCATCCATCCCGACATCGCCGGCTTCCAGGACCTCGCCCACGCCTTCGACCTGAAGGCGTCCGCGCTGTCCGCCCGGGCGACGCTCGAGGCCGCGCTCGAGCGTCGCGAGTCCCGCGGCTGCCACAACCGCGCCGACCACCCCGAGCTCGACCCCGTGCTGCGCGTCAACCTCGTGTGGTCACCCGCCACGGGGGTCGTCCGCGAGGAGATCCCGCCGGTGCCCGCCGAGATCGCCGCCCTCATCCAGGAGGTCTCCACCGAGGGCAAGCTGGTCGAATGATCAGACCGCCCGCCCGGTGACGAGGAACTGCAGCTGCACCTCGTGCCCGTCGGCGACGCCGTGGCGGCGGTCGAGGTCGAGGATCTCCGGCAGCGGCGTGACGGTGACGTCGGCGAACCCGGCCGCGCGGACCAGCGCCGCGGAGTCGTCGATGGTGGCTGCCTCCGCCAGCGGCAGCAGCGACAGCACGTCGCGGTCGTACCGGTCGCGGAACCCGGGCTGCCGCTCGAGCGGGGTGTCCGTGTCGGTGCCGATCGGATGGATGCCGGCCGGGAACCAGGTGCTGTCGACGGCGGCCAGCAGCCCACCCGGCCGCAGCAGCGCCCGCCAGTTGCGCAGCGCGACCTCGGGGGTGCGCAGCGTCCACAGCAGGTACCGGTTGGTGACGACGTCGAACGTGGCCGGCGCGAAGTCCGGCGTGACGGCGTCGCCGATCAGCAGTTCCGGTGGGTGCGCCAGTCCGGCCGCCTTCTCCCGGGCCTTCGCCAGCATCCCGGGGGCGAGGTCCGTGCCGACGACGTCGTAACCCAGCTCCGCGAGGATCAGCGCGACGTGTCCGGTGCCGGTGCCGACGTCGAGCACGCGGGCCGGCGGCGCGGGCAGCGCGCGCCGCCACACGTCCGTCCACCCGGTCTTCATCTCGGCGTTGCCGATCTGACGCAGGTGGTGGGCGTCGTAGGAGTCGGCGCGCTCGGTCCAGTAGCGGTTGATGTTGTCCTGGGCGGCGGTCACGTCGGTCATGCGGACGCTCCTTCGGGGGTGGGGTCGAGGGGACGGAACAGCAGCTGGACGCCGTCGCCGGTGTCGATGCGCTGGACGCCGATGCGGTACACCGGCTCCAGCACCTCGGCGCGCAGGACGGCGTCGGGCGGGCCCGCGGCGGCGACCCTGCCGCCGTCGAGCAGCACCAGCTCGTCGCAGTAGCGGGCGGCGAGGTTGAGGTCGTGCAGCACCACCACCGTCGTGACGTCCAGCCGGCTGACCAGCTGCAACACCTCGTGCTGGTAGCGGATGTCCAGGTGGTTGGTGGGCTCGTCGAGCAGCAGGTGGTCGGCCTGCTGGGCCAGTGCGCGGGCGATCAGCACCCGCTGCTTCTCGCCGCCGGACAGCCCGGCGAACACCCGGCCGGCCAGGTGCCGGGCGCCGACCCGGGCCAGCGACGCGGCGGCGATGCGGTAGTCGTCGCGGCCGTGGCGCTGGAAGGTGGCCAGGTGCGGCGCGCGGCCGAGCAGCACCGTCTCGGTGACGGAGAGTGGCAGCTCGCCGGAGCCCTCCTGCACCACGACGGCCAGCCGGCGGGCCAGCTCGCGCGGGCGCAGCTCGCCGACCGGCGTCTCGTCCAGCGTGACCAGCCCGGCCTTCGGGGCGAGCGCGCCGTAGAGGGTGCGCAGCAATGTGGTCTTGCCGCTGCCGTTCGGCCCGATCAGCCCGACGACCCGGCCGGGTGCGGCGGTGACCCGGGCACCGTCGAGCACCAGGGTGTCGCCGTAGGCGAACGAGACGTCGGCGGCGGCGATCACCGGGTGCCGAACCGCTCGGCGATCCGCTCCAGCCCGTCGATCGACAGCGGCGTGGGCGGCTCGGTGAAGTTGAACAGTTGCACGAGGATGTCGTCCTCGCGGACGGCACGCAGGTCCTCCGCACCGGGCAGGTTGACGACGGCGTCCTTCACCGCGGCCGGATCGCCGTCGACGTGCAGCAGGACCAGCACGTCCGGGTCGGCGGCGATGATCTGCTCCAGCGTCACCTCGAAGACCCGCTCGTCGACGTCGCCGAAGACGTTCCTGAAGCCGGCCGCCTCGAGCTGCGGGTGTGCCATGCTGCGGTTGCCGTACGCGTAGCCGCTGCCGCCGCCGACGGTGGGGAACAGCACCGCCGCGGTGCGTTCCGGCGCTCCCTCGGCGGCCGCCTCGACCGTGGCGACCCGGTCGCGCAGTTCGGTGACCAGTGCGTCGGCCTCGTCGGTGCGGTCGAAGACGCGGCCGTACGTCTCGATCTGCTCGTAGACGTCGTCGAACGTCGTCGCGTCGACGCCCGCGGGGCAGTACACCGGCTGGATCAGCGCGTCGATACCCACCCCGGACAGCCCTTCGCGGGTGATGCCGTCGGGCAGCCCCAGCACCAGGTCCGGCTGCTGGGCGATGATGACCTCCTGCGAGATCTGCAGGTGGCCGCTGGTATCGACGTCGTCGCCGAGCGACTCGATGCCGGCGATCGCGGCGTTGGTCTCGTCGTCGTAGTACGCCTCGGGGAACGCGCCGGCCCGCAGCACGGCGGCATCCAGCACGCCGAGGTCGTGCATGATCGTCACCGGAGCGCTCTCCAGCAGCACCACCCGCTCCGGCGGCGCGTCGACCGTCACGTCGACGCCGCAGTTGTCGATGGTCACCGGGTAGTCGCCGGCGGCGCCTGACGCGGCCGTGTCGCTGGTGTCGTCGGCGCCGCACGCCGCGGCCGTGACCAGCAGCGCGAGCGCGACGACGGACGGCAGGTATCGCATCGGTCTCCTCGGGACGGTCGGGGTCAGACGCCGGCGGAGTGGAAGCGCCGGACGAGGATCAGCAGGAACGGTGCGCCGACGAGCGCGGTGATGATGCCGATCGGCAGCTCGCGCGGCTCCAGCACGGTCCGCGCGACGACGTCGGCCCAGACCAGGAAGATCGCGCCCATCAGTGCCGCCACCGGGACCACCCGCCCGTGCGCCGCGCCGACGAACCGGCGCGCGACGTGCGGGATGACCAGGCCGACGAAGCCGATGCCGCCGGACGCCGCCACGACCGCGCCCACGCACAACGACACGACGATCAGCAGCTGTACCCGGAACCGGGTCGGCGGCACGCCCAGCGTGTGGGCGGTCTCGTCGCCGATCGCGAGCGCGTCCAGCCGCCGGCTCCACAGCAGCAGCGCCGCCAGTGTCAGGCCGACGATGACGACGACGATGGCGAGCGGCAGCCCCCAGCGGGCCAGGCCGAGCGAGCCGAGCAGCCAGAACAGCACCGAGCGGGCGCCTTCGGCCGAGTCGGACGCGAAGATCAGGAAGCTGGTCGCCGCGTAGAGCGCGTACCCGACCGCGACGCCGGCCATCAGCAGCCGCAGCGACGTGATCCGCCCGCCCGCCCGTGCCACCACGAACACCGCGGCCGACGCGGCCAGCGCGCCGAGGAACGCGCTCGCCGACAGCGCGTTCTCGCCGAACCCGGCGCCGAGACCGAACAGGATCGCCGCCGCGGCGCCGGTCGACGCGCCGGAGGTGACGCCGAGCAGGTAGGGGTCGGCCAGCAGGTTCCGCACCATCGCCTGCAGCGCGACGCCGCACACCGCCAGCGCCGCGCCGACGACGGCGCCGAGGAGCACGCGGGGGAGCCGGACCTGCCAGACGATCGAGTCCTCGGCCTGCGTCCAGGTGACGCCGGCCGGGCTGCCGAGCGTGTGGTGGCCCACGATGCGGGCGACGGTGGCGGGGCCGATGCCGACGGCGCCGAGCCCGACCGCGAGGACCACGGTGACGAGCAGGCCGGCGGACAGACCGCCGATCCAGAGCGTGGTCCGGCGCCGCTGCGCCGCCTGCCCGAGGTCATCGTCGTGGTCAACGTCGAGGTCATCGTCGAGGTTGTCGGCGGGTGCCACGGGGGTGTTGTGGCCGGTCGTGGTCGAGCTCACGGCACCTCCGAGCGGCCATTAGATTTCAGATACAAACGCCCATCGAGTACAAGGTCGCACATGCGACTCAGTCGCGTCAACAGATGCGACCGTGTCGCATCTTGCCGGACGGCCTGCCCGGAATCCACCCCGGGAGCGGCTGCCGGGGGAGTGTTCACCGTCCGCTCCGTCGCCGTTTCCGCCGCGGTCGACGGATCGACCAAGATCATCACTTGCTCCAGGTGCGCGCGCGGTTCGTCAGTTCGGCCGATCTGGAGTCACGGTTGGCGCCACGCGGCGGGGACTCCCAGCCCGGTTCCGCATCATCTCGACGAGGGGTGCCGTGCTCGCAGGCTGGAGGCGCCGCTGGACGGCCTGCTGGTCGCCGTCGACTGTGCCGCGACCGCGACCGCGACCGCGGACGCGACCGCGACTGCGACCGCGGACACTACGGCGCAGGTCGGCGTCAACGGGGGGCTGCCCGTCACCGTCTCGTTCCCGTCGACGGGCGGTGCGACGGTCTCGGTGGGGCTCGGCCTGACGGCCGGCGCGAGCATGGCGATCACCGTGACGGGCGGGTCCGGTCCGGTCCGCCGCCGGGATCTCGACCGGGTCACCGTCAGGGCGTGTGCCGATGGCGACCGCCCCGCGTCGCTCGAGTGGCGTCGCTCAAGGGGCGCTACTTCGGTGGCGTCGCTTTGGTGGCGTCGGGCGTTCGCCGGGTTTGCTGCCGTGCGCTTTGGGGTGCACCGGTTGGCTGGGGGCGCTCAAGTTGGGTGTCCCCCTGCTGCCGATTGTCTGAGCCGTGAGGGTGCGCCTCAAGCGGACTGGTGGGCGCTTCGCGCCGGCGATGGCCGCTTGACCCGCACCCTCGCGGTCTCGGTGCGGGCAGCTATCAGGGGGGCGGGGGAGTGCGGGCACCGCCCGCTCTGGTGCGCCGTCGAACCGGGGCGACGGCCGTTCGCCGTCTTGCGCCGTTGATCGTGACGTGACGGTGGCCCTATGCCGCCGGCGACGCTCCCCTGGGGGGCGTCTGGTTGGTGATCGGGATCGTCGCGGCAGCTGTGGTGTCCAGTGGGTGAGATGTCCCGGCGATTCGGGGGCCTTACCTAGGCGTTTGTTCGCTCTGCGAGGCATGCATGCCTGGTGGAGGGGGAGAACGCCTGGTGAGGTAGGCGATCGTTGATGATCATGGCCGTCTACGGGGCGCCAACACCCCCAGCGCACCCCGGACCACGCCAGTGGACATCGAGGCGTACCCCTGCGCGGCACCTCGGACACGTCGCTGCCGCGCAGGTGGCACCCACGAGTTACATACTTGACAAAGGTTATTAAGTCTTCGTAGCGTCACTCCCGTGCCGATCCAACGAGGCGGCCCGGTCGAGGGAACTCCGGCCGAGGGCGCCGTCTTCCTCACCGCGCTCACCGCCGGTCCGATCGCCCGCGTCGACATCGCCCGCGAGACCGGGCTGTCGTCGGCGGCCGTCACCAGGGTGGCGAAGCTGCTCATCGACGAGGGCTACCTCGAGTATGCGCCCGACCAGCCGGCCGCGAACGACGAGACCCGGATGGGCCGGCCGAGCAGCCCGCTGCGGGTGCACGCGCGGCAGACCGGCTCGTTCGGCATCATCGTCCGGCGCGACGAGCTGATCGGCATGGTGTGCGACCTCGCCGGCGCGCCGCGGGTGTCCGAGCGCCGCCCGCTGGCCGACACCACCGTCGCCGCAGCGGTCGCCGCCATCGCCGCGTTCTACCGCGAGCTGGTCGAACGGGCCGAGGCGGCCGGCTTCGTGGTCGCACCCCACGACCTGGGGCTCAGCCTCTCCGGTGACATCGACCACGACACCGGCTACGTCCGCTACTCGCCGTTCCTCGGCTGGCGCGACGTCGACCTCGGCGCCGCGGTCAGCGTCGCCGTCGGCGCCCCCGTCGTGGTCGAGAACGACGTCAAGGCGCTCACCGTCGCCGAGCAGTGGTTCGGGCTCGGCCGCGGCATCACGAACTTCGCCGTGGTGACGATCGGCACCGGCATCGGCTGCGCCCTCGTGGTCGACGGCGGGCTGGTCCGCGGCGCGCACAGCGTCGCCGGTGAGATCGGGCATCTGCCGCTCGGCGACCCCGCCGTCCAGTGCCACTGCGGCGCGCACGGCTGCGTCGAGGCCGAGGCGTCGACGAAGGCGCTGCTCGACAGCTGCCGCGCCGTCACCGGCCGCGACGACCTCACCATCGAGTCCGCGGTCGAGCTGGCCCGCTCCGGCGACGACGGCGTCCGCGCGATCTTCGCCCGGGCCGGCCGGCTCATCGGGCTGGCGCTGGCCTCGGTGGCCAACCTGCTCGGCCCGGAGCGCGTCATCGTCGCCGGTGAGGGCGTCTCCAGCTTCGACCTGTTCGAGACCGCCATCCGCGAGGCGTTCGCGGAGCAGGCGTTCGGCGCCGCCCACCAGGTGCCCATCCACGTGCGCGACCTGCCGTTCGAGGAGTGGGCCCGCGGTGCCGCCGCGGTCGCCATCCAGGAACTCGTCTTCCCGTCCCGCCAGCGCGTCGCCGCCGACGTGCGCCGTCGTCCCGGAGTTCGTCGTGTCTGAGTCCACCACCTGGTCCGTGCGGCACGGCCGCCACACCGTCGCCGTCACCTGGTTCCGCGGCCGTCTCACCTGGACGGCGCTCTCCGGCGACGTGCAGGTCACCCCGCCGGCACAGCTGCACCTGCGCACGGCCGACGGCCGCGACCTGCTGTCCGGCGCGACGTACGTGTCCGACGCCGCCCGCGAGGTGAGCGAGGAGTACGAGCTGGTCGTCGGCAAGCGGGTCGGCCGGCACATCGTGGACCACCGCGAGCGCACCGTCCGGTTCGCCTGCGTGGGCGGCGGCGAGGTCGCGATCGTGCTGCGGGCCGCGTCCGACGGCGTCGCGCTGCGGTTCGTGCTTGACGGCCTGGACGGCGTGACGGTCACCGGCGGCGACGTCGCCCTGCGGTTCCCGGAGCGGGCGGCGGTCTGGCCGCTGACC
The DNA here is from genome assembly GCF_003427025.1 of Jiangella endophytica. Taxonomy (GTDB): domain Bacteria; phylum Actinomycetota; class Actinomycetes; order Jiangellales; family Jiangellaceae; genus Jiangella; species Jiangella endophytica. The sequence continues at coordinate 157,152 of NZ_QVAI01000011.1, read as the reverse complement.
TATACGCCCTGGTACGAGACGACCCGGTTCACCAGCACGCTGGACGCGCTGGAGCCCGGCGACTACGGCTTCCCCTTCCTCGTCGAACTGGCCGGCGACACGTTCGCGCTGGTCACCGAGGCGGACCTGGACGGCCGGTACGGCGGCTCGTTCGCCCGGTACGCCGGCGGCGGCGCGGTGACCGTGACGCTGGCCGGCGACGTCGCGCTGTCCGGATCGAGCGTGGCGACGCCGTGGCGGGTCGTGATCCTGGGCGATCTCGCGACCGTCGTCGCGTCGCACCTCGTGGACGACCTCGCGCCGCCGGCCGCGGACGGCGTGCCGGTGTGGGCGCGGCCGGGCCGCGCGGCGTGGTCGTGGTGGTCGGACTTCTACAGCGGCGCGCAGCTGTCCAAGCAGTTGCGGATGCTCGACTACGCGGCGGCCCGCGGCTGGGAGTACGTGCTGGTCGACTGCGGCTGGGACGGTGTCTGGATACCCGAGTTGGTCGCCGCGGCCAGCGAGCGCGGCGTCGGCGTGTTCGTCTGGGTCGTCTGGGACCACCTCGCGACGCCGGAGCAGCGGCGCAAGCTGGCCGAGTGGGCGTCGTGGGGCGTCGCCGGCGTCAAGGTCGACTTCATGGAGTCCGAGGCGCAGGAGCGTTACCGCTGGTACGACGACGTCATCGCCGAGTGCGCCCGCGCCGGCCTGATGATCAACTTCCACGGCTCGGTCATCCCACGCGGCTGGGCCCGCACGTATCCGCACGTCATGAGCTACGAGGCGGTGCGCGGCGCGGAGTATTACGTCTTCTACAGCGAGCCGCTGACCCCCGAGCACAACACGATCGTGCCGTTCACCCGCAACGTCGTCGGCTCGGCCGACTACACGCCGGTGACCTTCTCGGCAGAGGCCCGGCTCACCACCGAGGCGCACGAGCTGGCGCTGGCCGTCGTGCTGGAGTCCGGGCTGCTGAACTACGCCGACGACGTCGACGAGTACGCGAAGCGGCCGATCGCCGAGGCGGCGATCGAGCGGATCCGGGCGCACTGGGACGAGACCCTGCTGCTGGCCGGGCGGGCCGGGGAGTACGTCGTGCTGGCCCGGCGCTCCGGCGCGGAGTGGTTCGTCGGCGCGCTGTCCGCGCTCGCCGAGCCGAAGGCCGTCACCGTCGACCTCACCGTTCTCGGGCTGAACACCGGTGACTACAACGCCACGATCATCACCGACGACGACGGCGACCGGCTCACCCGGGCGACCCGCACGGTCACCGCCGCCGACGCCGTCGACGTCACGCTGCGGCCGAACGGCGGCGCGCTGGTGCTGCTGGCGCCGTCCGGTCACACCCGCCCGGCGCCCACGCCGCGGTCCGTGGTCACCGTCGCCGGCCCGATCGTCCGTGGCGTCCCCGGCGAGCCGGTCGAGATCGCCGCCGTGGTCGGCGGGGCGGAGCCGCACCTCGTCGTGCCGCCTGGCTGGGGCCCGCCGCGACTCACCCGCGAGCCGGCCGCCGACGGCGCCGTCGCCTGGTCGGTCACCGTCCCCGCAGGCACCGAGCCCGGCCACGTCGCCGTGCTGGCCGTCCATGCCGGCGACCCGCTCGGCGCCCGGCGCTCCACCCTCGCGCACGTGCGCGTCGTCAGCCCCCTCGGCGCGGATCCCGCGTCGCTCGTCGCGCTCACGCCGGTCGCCGCCGCCAACGGCAGCGGTCCGGTCGAGCGGGACATGTCCAACGGCGAGGGCAACCCCGCCGACGGTCGGCCGATGTCCGTGGCCGGCGTGCACCACCCCAAGGGACTCGGCGTCTGCGCCCCGTCGGACGTCACCTGGGTGCTCGACGGCGTCGCGGCGCGGCTCACCGCGTCCGTCGGCGTCGACGACGAGAGCCCCGCCGGCACGACGGCCACCTGTTCCGTCGTCGGCGACGGGCGCGTCCTCGCCACGGTCGAGCTCACCGCGGGCGACCCCGCGCAGGAGCTGGACGTGGACCTCACCGGCGTCACCCGGCTGCGGCTGGTCGTGCAGCCGCCGGCAGCCGGTGCCGAGCCCGCGCACGTGGACTGGATCGACCCGCACGTGCGGCCCTTGAACTGAACGAACCCATCCGAACGAGAGGCACACGACGATGAAGTCGACGAAGACTCTGGTGGCCCTGGCTGCCACCGCGGCCGTCCTGACGCTGGCCGCCTGCGGCGACAACGGCGCCTCGGCCGGCGGCTCCGACGGCGGCTCCGGCGGCGACGGCGAGGAGGTCGACCTGACCTTCGCGACGTTCTCGCCCGACCAGGAGCCGGCGATCCGGCAGATCCTCGACGTGTTCGAGGAGCAGAACCCGGGCGTCTCGGTCGAGATCCAGATCATCCCGTGGACCGACTACTGGAGCACGCTGCAGACGTCGACCGCCGGCGGCACCGGCCCGGACGTCGCCTGGATGCTCGGCGCGAAGATCGGCCAGTACATCGACGGCGGCGTGCTGCTGCCGCTGGACGACGCGTTCGCGGAGTCCGGTCTCGACATCGACAAGTACCCCGAGCAGCTGGTCGACCTGTTCGTCGACGACGGCACCACGTACGCGCTGCCCAAGGACTTCGACACCATCGGGCTCTGGTACAACAAGGCGCTGTTCGACGAGGCCGGCGTGGCCTACCCGACGCCGGACTGGACCTGGGACGACGTCATCACCAACGCGCAGGCGCTGACCAAGCCCGACGGCAGCGTCTACGGCATCGGCGCGCCGATGGACCCGCAGGCCACGTACTACAACACGATCTACCAGGCCGGCGGTGAGGTCATCTCCGAGGACGGCACGACGTCGGGCTACGACAGCCCCGAGGCGATCGAGGGCATCAGGTTCTGGACCGACCTGATCAACGTGCACCACGTGTCGCCGACGCTGGAGTCGTTCGCCGACACCGAGTCGGTCGCGCAGTTCATGTCGGGCCGGCTGGCCATGCTGACCACCGGCTCGTTCTACGCGATCCGGTTCGCCAACGACGAGTACTCGTCGCAGAACTTCGACGTCACCGAGCTGCCGGGCGGCGCCCAGGAGGCGACCATCATCAACGGCATCGGCAACGTCGCGCTGGCCTCGACCGAGCACCCCGAGGAGGCCGCCCGGCTGGCCGTCTTCCTCAGCGGCGAGGAGGCGTCGCGGATCTCCAGCGAGACCGGCACCGTCATCGGCTCCTACGAGGGCACCGAGCAGGCCTTCATCGATGCGTTCCCGCAGTTCAACCTGCAGGCGTTCCTCGACCAGGCCGAGAACGGCGTGGTCCTGCCCGTGTCGCGCAACACCGACGCGTGGGCCAGCCGCGAGGGCGAGTTCCTCACCTCGGCGTGGACCGGCGAGCAGAGCGTCGAGGAGGCGGCCGCGAACCTGGCCGACGCCATGAACGAGGCGCTGGCCCAGGAGAACCAGGACTGAGCCGGATGCCGACGACGGACACCACGGGGGCGCCGGCCGCGGCGCCCCCGGCGGGGAACGGGCCGGCCGGGGGACCGCCGCGGCGGAACCGGCCGAACCGGCACCCGGACAACGCCTGGGCGGCGCTCCTGCTCGCGGTGCCGTTCGGTGGCCTGGTGATCTTCTACCTGTGGCCGCTGCTGCGCACCGTCCTGCTCAGCTTCTCCGAGGGCACCGCGTTCACCGGCTACACGATCAGCGGGTTCCAGAACTGGCAGCGATTGTTCGAGAACGGCGACGACGTGTGGCGGGCGCTGGTGAACACGCTGGTCTACGCGGCGATCGTGCTGCTGGGGGTGCCGATCGCGATGGTGATCGCGGCGCTGCTGCACCAGCGCGGGCTGCGCGGCCGGTCCTTCTACCGCACGCTGTACTTCGTCCCCGTCGTGACCATGCCGGTGGCCGTCGCGATGGTCTGGCGCTATATCTACAACGGCGACTTCGGGCTGCTCAACGAGGTGCTCGACGCCGTCGGCGGGCCGACCCGCGCGTGGGTGGCCGACCCGGACACCGCGTTGTACGCCGTCGCCGTCGTCGGGATCTGGATGGCGCTGGGCACCAACCTCATCATCCTGGCCGCCGGCCTCGAGGCGGTGCCGCAGACCCTGGAGGAGGCGGCGATGCTCGACGGTGCCGGACCGGTGCGCCGGTTCTTCTCCGTCACCGTGCCGCTGCTGACGCCGTCGATCTTCCTGGTGTCGGTGCTCTCGGTGATCGGGTCGCTGCAGATGTTCGACCTGCTGTTCATCATGCTCGGCCGCACCAACCCGGCACTGGCCGACTCCAAGACGATCGTCTACCTGTTCTACGAGGAGGCGTTCGTGCGCAACGACCGCCCGCTCGGCGCGGTGATCGCGCTGGTCACCCTGGTGGTGACGCTCGCGGTGACGGCCGTGCAGTTCCGCCTGCAACGACGGTGGGTGACCTATGCGTGACCGTCTGCGTTCCCGGCACCTGGTGACGCACGTCGTCCTCATGGCCGGTGCGCTGCTCATGGTGTCGCCGTTCCTCTGGCAGTTCCTCACGTCGCTGAAGACACTGGGGGAGTCGACCCGGATCCCGCTGACGGTGCTGCCGGAGGCGCCTCGGTGGGAGAACTACTCGGCCTTCTTCGACGTGGTGCCGGTCGGGTCGATGGCCGTCAACAGCGTGCTGGCCCTGGCGCTGCGGGTGGCCGGGCAGCTGCTGGTCGCGTCGTTGGCGGCGTACGTGTTCGCCCGGCTGCGGTTCCGCTTCCGCGGGCCGCTGCTGGCCGGTTTCCTCGTCGTGCTGATGGTGCCGCCGCAGCTGTTCGTGATCCCGCAGTACGAGGTGATCCGGACGATGGGCTGGCTGAACTCCGTCCAGGCGCTGGCGCTGCCGGGCATGTTCAGCGCCTTCGGCGTCTTCGTCCTCTACCAGTTCATGCGGACGCTGCCGCCGGAGCTCGACGAGGCGGCCCGCATGGACGGCGCGAACCCGTGGCAGATCTACCTGCGCATCATCCTGCCGCTGTGCCGCCCGGCGCTGGCCGCCCTGACCATCCTCACCTCCCTGTTCTCCTGGAACGACCTGCTGTGGCCGCTGATCGTCAACACCGTCCCGGACCGGATGACGCTGCCGGTCGGGCTGGCCACGCTGCAGGGCGCCCAGGGCACCGACTACCCCGTCCTGATGGCGGGCTCACTGCTGACGATCCTGCCGATGGTGCTGGTCTTCGTCCTGCTGCAGAAACAGTTCATCCGCGGCATCGCGATGTCCGGACTCAAGGCCTGACGGCCCCTCACACGAAAGCGTTCGCCATGTCTGTTCTCTCGCCCGGCTTCGACATCGTCCACGAGCTGACCGTCTCCGACGGCGCCCAGGTCTTCGAGCACGGCTGGCAGTCGTTCAGCCCGACCACCGCGTACGCGCTGGGCGCCCGGCCGCACCGGCCCACGTCGGAGCGGAACCGGATGCTCAACTACCGGCAGGCCTCCCATCCCGGCCCCGGCGGCTACTTCGGCGAGGGCGTCCTGGCGGTCGCCGACGGGTCGGGGTCCGTTCACGTCGTGGCGGCGGAGGACCCGTTCACGACGGGCACGCGGGTGCAGGCCGCCGTCGACGGGTCGTCCGTGGTGGTGGGCGCGGACGGGCCGGTGCGGGTGAGCGTCGTGCCGGGGGCGGACGTGCAGGCGGCGCTGCGGTCGTGGGCGGTCGACGCGGTGGCCACGGCCGGGTTGCCGGCCGCGCGGCCGGCGCCGACGGCGTGGTGCTCCTGGTACGAGTACTGGGGCGACGTGCGCCGCGAGGACGTCGTCGAGAACCTGGAGGCGATGCGGACGCTGGACCTGCCGGTCGACGTCGTCCAGATCGACGACGGCTACTCCGCCGAGATCGGCGACTGGCTGATCCCGTCCGACGGCTTCGCCGACCTGCGCGGCCTGGTCGAGACGATCCGCGGCGAGGGCCGCCGGGCCGGCATCTGGCTGGCCCCGTTCTTCGCCGGCGCACGGTCCCGGCTGGCCGCCGAGCACCCCGACTGGCTGCTGCGTCACCCGCACGGCGGGGCGCTGCACGCCGGGCACAACTGGAACCAGGACCTCTACTCCGTCGACCTGTCCCACCCGGGCGCCGCGGAGTGGGTGCACACCGTGTTCTCGACGTTCGCGTCGTGGGGGATCGACTACTTCAAGATCGACTTCATCGCGGCCGGCGCGATCCCGGGGCCGCGGCACTCCGGCGCCGACCCGGTGACGGCCTACCGCGACGGCCTCGCCCTGATTCGCGACGCGGTCGGGGTGGACGCCCACATCCTGGGCTGCGGCGCCCCCGTGCTGCCGTCCGTCGGCCTGGTCGACTCGATCCGCGTCAGCGCCGACACCGGCCACACCCTCGCCCCCGACGACGGTGACATGTGCTCGCCCAGCCAGGAGGCGGCGCAGCTCAGCGCCCACGGCCGGCAGTTCATGAACGGCGTGTTCTTCGCCAACGACCCCGACTGCCTGATCGTCGGCGCCAAGGTCGAGAACCGCGAGGCCTGGTCCGCCCACGTCGAGCAGGTCGGCGGCGCCGTCGTCAGCAGCGACCGCCTCCTCGGCCTGGACGACTGGGGTCTGCAGACCACGCGGCGGCTACTCGCTCGTTGACCGCACCCACCCTCGCGCCCGCTCACCCCGGTTGATCTTGGAGAAATGGGCCCCCTGCGGGGCGATATGCCCGGTTGAGACCCGGACTTCGCCAAGATCAACCGGGGGGTGAGCAGTGGGTGTGGAGGTCACGCGGGCCGCGGCCGGCGGCCGTCGGTGAAGGAGGCGAGGAATCGGCGGAGCAGGACGGTGTCGCCGCCTGCCGTCGCCTCGCCGGCGCCGACCGCGTCGTCGAGGGGGCGGCCGTCGAAGACGAGGTCCTGGACGGTGCGGACGGGGCAGGTGAGGCTCGCATCGGCGGCGGGGGACTCACCCCGGGCGGCGCGCAGGCTGCCGCCGTCCGCCGTCAGGTCGAAGGCGTCGTCGGGGAGCCGGAGCTGGACGGTGCCGCGCAGGTCGGCTCCGGTGTAGGTGGTGCGCAGCGCGACCACCAGCGCGTCCGGGCTCAGTTCGGTGGCCGACGTGGGTGTCGGCGGCAGCGGGCTGCCCCAGCGACCGAGCGCCAGCAGGACCGGCTCGAGGGCACGGCCGCGCTCGGTGAGGTCGTAGACCGACCCGGCGACCGGCGGCAGTGCGCGTCGCCTCACCAGCACGCCGGACGCCTCGAGGTCGCGCAGCCGCTGCGTCAGCACGTTCTGGCTCAGGCCGGGCAGGCCGCGGTGCAGGTCGGCGAAGCGCTTCGGCCCGTACAGCAGCTCGCGCACCACGAGCAGCGACCACCGTTCGCCGACGACGTCGAGGGCGCGGGCGATGCCGCACAGGTCTCGATAGCTGCGCATGCCGAGATTGTACTTCCCATCGAGGAGCTGTTACTCCTAGATAAGGAGCAACACCGACACGGGAGGACGCCATGCCGGACGTGACCTCGGCCGACGGGACGAGCATCGGCTACGAGCGGTTGAGCGACGACGGGCCGTCGCTGGTGCTGGTCGGGGGCGGGCTCGACGACGGCGGCGAGAACGCGCCGCTGGGCGAGCACCTCGCTGCCGCCGGGTTCGCCGTCGTCAACTACCGGCGTCGCGGCCGGGGCGACAGCGGCGACCGTCAGCCGTACGCCGTCGAGCGGGAGATCGATGACCTCGCCGCGGTCATCGCGGCGGCCGGCGGGCGGGCGCACCTGTTCGGCGCGTCGTCGGGCGGTGCACTGGCGCTGGAGGCTGCGGCCGCGGGGCTGCCGGTCGAGCGGATCGCCGTCCACGAGGTCCCGTACCTGCTGGCCGGGCCGATGGTCGCGGCCTGGCGGCAGTACGTCGCCGATCTTGGCGCCGCTCTCGACGCAGGGGACCGCGACGAGGCGTTGCGGCTGTTCATGCGGCTGGCGGGGTCGTCCGAGGAGGACATCGCGGCGGCAAAGACCGCGCCGGTCTGGCCGGCGCTGCGCGAACTCGCGCCGACCCTGCGTTACGACGCCGCCTGTCTCGGCCACGGCCCGCCGCCCGCGGACCGGCTGGCGACGGTGGCGCAGCCGGTGCTGCTCTCGACCGGCGCGACGGTGGACCCGCATTCGGCCGGCCTGCCGGTCGACTTCTTCGGCGCGGCCGCCGACGCCGCGGCGGCCGCGCTGCCAGACGCCCGGCGGCTCACCGTCGAGGTCGCGGGGCATGTCGCCGACCCGGCGCTGCTGGCGCCCCGGCTGGCGGAGTTCTACCGCGGCGGCTGAGCCGTCAGGCGCGGCGGACCGGGATCGACGTCGGGACGGCGTCGCAGGTGAGGAAGTCGCGGACGACGGCGCTGACGGCGCCCGGCTTGTCGCGCAGCAGGTCGTGCGACGTGCCGGGGACGACGGCGAGCTCGCTGTGCGGCAGTGCGCGGTAGAGGGCGACGGTGTGCTCCAGCGCGACGATGTCGTCGTCGGCCGCGACGACCAGCGTCCGGACGTCCAGCCGCGCGAGATCGTCGGCGCCGATGCCGAGCTGCTCGGCGGCCATCGCCATGATCTTCGCCGCCACGACGGGGAAGTGGTCGCGGCCGTCCGGCGAGACCTCCGCGTAGGCGTCGACGACCTCTGCCGGCATCCCGGCGAGCGGGTCGCCGCCGCCGTCGTCGCCCGGCTCCGGCGCGAACAGCCAGCCGGACGGGTCGAACACGCCGCTGATCAGCACCAGCCGCTCCACGAGGTCCGGCCGGCGCAGCGCGGTCAGCAGCGCCACCACGGCGCCGTCGCTGTAGCCGGCGAGCCGAACCGGCTCGCCGCCGAGCCGCGCCAGCAGCGCGACGGTGTCGTCGGCCATGACGTGCTGCGACAGTGGCCCGGCAGGGTCGGGGGAGCGGCCGTGTCCCCGGCGGTCCGGCCGGACGATCCGGAACCGGTCCGCCAGCCCGGCCAGGTTGCCGGCGAACTCGCGGCCGTCGCTGAAGCCGCCGTGCAGCAGCACCAGCGGCGCGCCGGTCCCGTCCTCCGCGACCCAGCTGCGAGCGCCGTTCAACGCGATGTACGTCATGGTGGGAGTAGACCAGGCGAGCGGACGGAACTCATCGGCGCTCGTCCAGCGCAGGCGTTCGTGCAGGATCGCCTGCTCGGCGGGGTTGCTGGTGCGCCGCAGCGCCCGCTCGTCCGCCGCCCGCGCCTCGTCCGGACGGCCGAGGTCGCGCAGCAGTCCGGCGCGGGTCGCGTGGAACAGGTGGTAGTCGACGAGCCGGTCGCCCAGCTCGTCCAGCGCGGTCAGCGCCGCGGCCGGGCCGGCGGTGTAGCGCAGGGCGACCGCCCGGTGCAGCCGTGTCACCGGCGACGGCGCGAGGTGCAGCAGCATGTCGTAGAGCAGCACGATCTGCTCCCAGTCGGTGTCCTCCCAGCGCGGCGCTTCGGCGTGACAGGCGACGATCGCGGCCTGCAGCTGGTACGGCCCCGGCCGCTGCCGCCGCGCGGCCCGGGTGAGCAGCGTGATGGCGTCGGCGATGGCCGGGTGATCCCAGCGGGAGCGGTCCTGGTCGGCCAGCAGCACCAGCCCGCCGCCGTCGTCGAAGCGGCCACTCGACCGGGCCCGGTGCAGCCGGATCAGCGCCAGCAGCCCGGCCACCTCCGGCTCGTCGGGCAGCAGCTCGTGCAGCAGCGCCGCCAGCCACGCGGCGTCGTCGACCAGCCGCTGCGAGTGGGCCGCATCGGCGGTCGACAGGTAGCCCTCGTTGAGCATCAGGTAGACGACGGTGAGCACTTCGCCGACCCGGCCACCGAGCTCCGCATCGGACGGCAGCCGGTAGGGGATGCCGGCGTCGGCGATCTTCCTCTTCGCCCGGGTGATGCGCTGCGCCACCGTCGTCTCCGGGACGAGGAACGCGCGGCCGATCTGCGCCGTCGTCAGTCCGCACACCACCCGCAGTGTCAGCGCGACCTGCGCGGACCGCGGCAGCGCCGGGTGGCAGCAGGTGAAGACCAGCCGCAACCGCTCGTCCGGCTCCGGCCGGACCGGCCACTGCACCCGCGCCAGCTTCTCGCGGTACCGGGTCTCGCGCCGCAGCACGTCCAGGCCGCGCCGCTGGGCGACGGTGAACAGCCAGGCGTCCGGCCGGTCCGGGATGCCGTCGACCGGCCAGCGCTCCAGCGCCGCGACGACGGCGTCCTGGACGAGGTCCTCGGCGGCGGAGAAGTCGCCGATCAGCCGGACGAGGGCGGCCGCGAGCCGGGCCGCGTGCTCGCGCACCACACGGGCCAGCTCGTCGTGTGCCGGTTCGGTCGTCACGACTCCAACGGCCGGATCTCCACGACCGGGCAGCCCGGCCAGGTGCGCACCATGCGCAGCGCCTCGTCGAGGTCGGCGACGTCGACCTCCAGGTAGCCGCTGATCACCTCCTTGCCCTCCACGTAGGGGCCGTCGGTGACGATCGGCTCCGGCGCGTCGAGGCGGACGGTGGTCGCGGTGTGCGGGTCCTGCAGCTTGTTGCCGCCGCGGAGGAGGTGACGGTGCTCGGCCATCCACTCGTCCACACGGGCGAACGCGCGGGCGCGGTCGTCCGGCGTCAGCGCCTCGAGGTCGGCGTGGAACTGCTCGGTGTCGACGAACAACAGCACGTACTTCACGGTGGTCAGGCTCCCTGGAGGGCGGCGAGGCGGCGGGTCAGCTCGTCCGCCGCGACGTCCTCGACGTGCGTCGCGATGGTCCAGCCGTGCCCGAACGGGTCGACGACGAAGCCGTCGCGGTCACCGTAGAACTGGTTCTCCGGCGACCGCTTCAGTGTCGCGCCCAGTTCGACGGCGCGGGCCACGACCGCGTCGACATCCTCGACGTAGACGAACAGGAACGCCGGCGAGCCGGGCAGCCCGTGCTCCGGTGGCGGTTCGGTGCCCATCATCGGCGAGGCGTCCTCGACGATCACGACGGAGTCGCCGATGACGATCTCGGCGTGGGCGACGCTGCCGCCCGGTCCCGGGAAGCGCAGGCGCTCGGTCGCGCCGAACACGTCGGCATAGAACTCCAGCGCCCGCGCCGCCCCGCGCACGACGAGGCAGGGGGTGACCCTGCGGTAGGTGTCCGGGATCGGTGTCACGCTCATCTGGTCCTCCTGAGTCGTCGATGCCTTTCTACCCAGGAGACGAACGGCGAGCAGCCCGTTACGACATCACGGCCGGTTCCTTCTGGTTCAGCCGCCGCTCGCGCTGCCGCGCCCACAGCGCCAGGACCAGCAGCACCAGCAGCAGGCCGTACGCCACGGCCGCGAAGGGGCTGGTCACCAGCGCACTCAGGTCACCCTGGCTGATCGCTAGCGTCCGCCGGACCTGCTCCTCGGCCATCGGACCGAGGATCATGCCGACGACGAGCGGCGCGGCCGGGTAGCCGTGCCGGCGCATGAAGAACCCGGCCAGGCCGATGCCCAGGAGCAACAGCAGGTCGACGGGGGAGAAGTTGAGCGCGTAGCTGCCCAGCGCGGCGAACGTGAGGATGCCCGCGTACAGGTAGTGGCGGGGGATCTGCAGCACCTTCACCCACAGCCCGACCAGCGGCAGGTTGAACACCAGCAGCATGAGGTTGCCGATGTACAGGCTCGCCACCAGCGTCCACACCAGCACCGGTTGGTTCTCGAACAGCAGCGGGCCGGGCTGGATGCCGTACGTCTGGAACGCCGCGATCATCACCGCGGCGGTCGCCGTCGTCGGCAGGCCGAGGGTCAGCAACGGCACCAGCACTCCGGCGGCCGCGGCGTTGTTGGCCGCCTCCGGACCGGCGACGCCCTCGATGGCGCCGTGGCCGAACTCGTCCTTGTTGCGGCCCTTGGCCAGCTTCTTCTCCGTCGCGTAGGAGAGGAACGTCGACACGTCCGCGCCGCCGGCCGGGATGGTGCCGACGGGGAACCCGATCGCGGTGCCGCGCAGCCACGGCCGCCACGACCGCGACCAGTCCGTCCGCGACATCCACGAGCGCCAGCCCTTCGGCACCGGGATCACCTCGACCGGCCCGTGCCGCAGCCGCGACGCGACGTAGAGCGCCTCGCCGACCGCGAACACCCCCACCGCGACGACCACGACGTCGACACCGTCGGCCAGCAGCGGGACGCCGAACGTGAAGCGCTGCTGCCCGGTGAGGGTGTCGGTGCCGATCAGCCCGACGAACAGGCCCAGCGCCAGCGACGCCAGCCCGCGCGCCACCGACGACCCGAGCAGCGCGCCCACCGTCACGAACGCGACGACCATGAGCGCGACGTAGTCGGCCGGGCCCAGCTGCACCGCCCAGTCGGCGATCACCGGCGCCAGCAACGTCAGCGCCAGCGTGCCGATCGTCCCGGCGATGAACGACCCGATCGCGGCCGTCGCCAGCGCGGCGGCGCCGCGCCCGGCCCGCGCCATCTGGTTGCCCTCGACGGCGGTGACGATCGACGCGGACTCGCCGGGCGTGTTGAGCAGGATCGACGTCGTCGAGCCGCCGTACATGCCGCCGTAGTAGATGCCCGCGAACACGATCATCGCGGCGGTGACGTCCAGCTCGTAGGTGAGCGGCAGCAGCAGTGCGACGGCCATCGCCGGGCCGATCCCGGGCAACACGCCCACGGCGGTGCCGACGAACACGCCGAGCAGCGCGTACAGCAGGTACATGGGCTGGAGGGCGTTGGCGAAGCCGTCCAGCACCGCGGTCGCGTCAGCCATCGATGAGTGGCACCCCCTCCAGCAGGCCGGCGGGCAGCGACAACCCGAGACCGGTCCCGAACACGACCTGCAGCACGAGGCCGAGCACGACCCCGGCGACCAGCGACCGCCACCACGGCCGGGCGCCCAGCGTCCACGCCGCCCCGGCGAACAGGACGGCGACGGCGAGCGGCCAGCCGATCCGCTCGATCAGCCAGGCGTGCGCGAGGAACACCGCGACCAGCAGCACGACGGTGCGCCAGTCGGTGCCGGCGTTGGGGTCGATGTCCTCGCCGTCCTCCGCGTCGCCGACCCGGCCGCGCGCCGTCGCCACCAGCACCGCGACGCCGGCGCCGATGAGCAGCACGCCGACGACGTACGGGAAGGTCCGCGGGCCCATCGCGTTCGCCGAGCCGGGCACCGCGATCGTCGCGGTGTCGAGCAGGACGAAGGTGCCGAGGCCGGCGACGAGCGCGCCGATGACGTACTCCTCGGCCCGCGAGAGCAGTGACCGGCCGGCCCCGTGGTTGTCAGGGGCCGGCCGGCCGGTCTCGCCGGTGCCGCTCGCGGACGGCGCAGGCCCGTCGGTCGCCGCGGGCATCGTCACTGCACCAGCCCGATGTCTCGCAGCACGTTCTGCACGGACGTGATCTCCTCGCCGAGGAACGTGTCGAACTCCTCGCCGGCGAGGAACGTGTCGCCCCAGCCGGCCCGGTCCAGCTCGGCCTGCCACTCGTCGGATTCGTGCACCTCGGTGACGAGGTCGACCAGCGCCGCGTGGTCCTCGTCGGAGATGTCGCCGGCCGCGACCAGCCCGCGCCAGTTCGTCAGCTCGACGTCGTAGCCGGCCTCGGTCAGCGTCGGCGCGTCGACACCGTCCACCCGCTCCGGGCCGGACACCGCGAGCGCGCGCAGCTCGCCGGCCGCGACCTGTTCGGCGTACTCGCCGATGCCGGAGATGCCGGCGTCGACCTGACCGCCGAGCAGCGCCGCCAGCGACTCGCCGCCGCCGGAGTAGGCGATGTAGTTGAGCGTGTCGACCAGTTCGTCGGCCGGCACCCCGGCGTCCTTGAGCAGCAGCCCGGCCAGGATGTGGTCGGCGCCGCCGGCCGAGCCGCCCGTGACGGCGACGTCCTTGCCGGTGGCGACGATGTCGTCGACGAGGTCGGCGACGGTCTGGTACGGCGAGTCGGCCGGGACGACCACGATGAGGTCCTCCGACGTCAGCCGGGCCACCGGGGTGGTGTCCTCGAGCCGGGCCTGCGACTGGTTCGTCTCGACGGCGCCGACCATGACCAGTCCCGTCACCATCAGCGTCGTGCCGCCGCCGCGCTGGTTGGCCAGCTGGGCCAGCCCGACGGTGCCGCCGGCGCCACCGACGTTCGTCACCTCGACGCCGCCGGCCAGTCCGCTCGAGTCGAGCGCCTTCTGGAACGCGCGGCCGGTCTGGTCCCAGCCGCCGCCCGGGTCGGCCGGGACCATGATGGACAGATCCTCGACGCCGGAACCGGAGTCCGACGAGCCGCCCTCGTCACTGCCGCCGCAGGCGGCCAGCACCGTCGCCAGCACAGCCGCGCCGATCGCGACCCGGATGGGACCTCGCATGACTCCTCCTGGTGTCTGTGGTCCACGCCACAGCGGCGTGGTGACGTTGGAGGCTAGGAGCGGGGCGCGCATCGCCGGAACTCTCCGGTCGTACTGGTCGTATTGATCATTTCGGTCGTGTTTCGGTCCGGTGCCGCCTCGGTGCACACTGATGCGCATGCTCCGGTCGGTCTCGTTGCGGGTGCAACTGCTCGCGCTGCAGCTGACGATCGTGCTCGTCACGGTCGTCTCCGCAGGCGGGCTGGCCGCGTGGCTGCAGTCCGAGCAGATCCGCGACAGCTACCAGGACCGCATGATCGCCGTCGCCGACAGCGTCGCCGGACTGCCCTCGGTGCTCGACGCGTTCGACGACCCCGACCCGTCGGCGACCATCCAGCCGCTGGCCGAGCTGATCCGCGAGGCCTCCAACGTCACCTACGTGGTGGTCACCGACGAGTCGGGCATCCGCTACTCGCACCCGGACCCGGCCCGCATCGGCGAGCCGGTCTCCACCGACCCGAGCGTCCCGCTGTCCGGCGAGGTGTACGTCGGGACCCAGACGGGGACGCTGGGCCGGTCGTGGCGGGTGAAGGTGCCGGTGTACGACGCCGGCGGGGCGGTCATCGGGACGGTCTCGGTGGGCACGCTGGAGTCGGAGCTGCAGGACGACCTGCTCGAGGACATCCCGGCGCTGCTGGCCTGGCTGGCCGGCGCCGCGGTGCTGGGAACCCTCGGCGCGACCTGGGTGACGCACGTCGTGCGGCGGCGCATCTTCAAGCTGGAGCCGGACGAGATCGCGACGCTGCTGGAGACCCGCGACGCCATGCTGCACGGCATCCGCGAGGGCGTCGTGGCCCTGGACGACGCCGGGCGCATCGCGCTGGTCAATGACGAGGCGCGGCGGCTGCTGGATCTGGGCGGCGACGGCGGCGACCTGATCGGCCGGCCGGTCGACGAGGTGCTGGAGCCGACGCTGGCCGCTGTCGCGACCGACGACGCCGACGTCACCGACCGGCTGGTGCTGGCAGGGGTGCGGATCCTCGTCGTGAACCGGCGATCCGCGACGTCGGACGGCCGGTCCGTGGGTGTCGTGCTGACGCTGCGCGACCGCACCGAGCTGCACGACGCGCTGCGCGAGCTGGAGGGCGCGCGGTCGGCGACCGAGGCGCTGCGGGCGCAGGCGCACGAGTTCTCCAACCACCTGCACGTGGTGTCCGGGCTGCTGGAGCTGGGCCGCACCGACGACGCGGTGTCGTTCATCGACCGGGTCGGGCGGGGCGGGACGGTCACCCGCACCGCCGCCGAGGGGGTGACGGCGCCCGCGGTGTCGGCGCTGCTGCTGGCGAAGGCCGCGACCTGCCGCGAGCGCGGCCTCACGCTGCGGGTCGACGCCGGGTCGCGGCTCGACGACGACGCCGACGAGCTGGTGACGATCCTCGGCAACCTGGTCGACAACGCCGCCGACGCGACCGGCCACGGCGGCACCGTCGACGTCCGCATCGACCAGTCCGCGGACGGCGCGGTGCGCATCCTCGTCGCCGACGACGGGCCGGGCGTCCCCGTCGAGCAGCGGCGGCTGATCTTCTCCGCCGGGTTCACGTCGAAGGCCGCGTCGCCCGGCGCCGGGCGCGGCATCGGACTGGCGCTGGTGCACCGGATCGTCCAGCGCCGCGGCGGCCGGGTGACGGTGCGCGACGCGGCGGCCGGGGGAGCGGAGTTCGAGGTCGTGCTGCCCGCGCGGGTGCCGGCCCCGACGGGGGCGGGCCCGTGAGCGACGTCCGCACGCTCGTGGTCGACGACGACTTCGCCGTCGCCGCGATCCACCGCGGGTTCGTCGAGGCGGTGCCCGGCTTCACCGTCGTCGGCGAGGTGCACCTGGGCGCCGACGCGCTGCGCGCCGTGGACGAGCTGGAGCCGGAGCTGATCCTGCTCGACATCTACCTGCCGGACATCTCCGGCATCGAGTTCCTCAACCGGCTGCGGGCCCGGTCCGCGCCCGAGGTCGACGTCATCGCGATCACGGCGGCGCGCGAGCTGGCCACCGTCCGCGCCGCCATGGCCGGCGGCGTCGTCGACTACCTGGTGAAGCCGTTCACGCTGGACGTGTTCGCCGACCGGATGAACGCCTACCTGGCCCGCCGCGAGCAGCTGCGGCGCACGGCGGCCCGGGCCGAGGGCGGGCGGCTGGACCAGGACCAGGTCGACGCGCTGCTGCGCAACCCCGGGGGCGCCGCCACCGTGAAGCTGCCGAAGGGGTTGTCCGAGCGGACCTTGGAGCTGGTGTCGGCTGAGCTGGCCGGCGCCGACGGCGACCTGTCCGCGTCGGAGCTGGCCGAACGGGTCGGGCTGTCACGGATCAGCGCGCGGCGCTACCTGGAGCACCTGGCCGCGACGGGACGGGCGACGGTCGCGCCGCGGTACGGGTCGGCGGGCCGGCCGGAGCACGGCTACCGCTGGGTGCCGCACTGAGCTCACCCTCCCGGGGTGATGCGCCGCGGCGCCGCAGCGGAGAAGCGTCGGAGCAACCGGCGTGAACCGCGCGCCGGCCGCCGTGAGGCAGGTGCGATATGACCGATCTACAGACTCCGAGAGATGTGCCGCGGGATTACCGCGAGCCCAGCGCGTGGGCCGTCGGCTGGACCGTCTTCGCCGCCGTCATGATGGTGATGATCGGCGTCTTCCACGCGATCGCCGGGTTGGTGTCGCTGTTCGACGACGACTTCTTCACCCAGGTCCGTGAGTACGTCTTCGACTTCGACGCGACCACCTGGGGCTGGATCCACCTCGTTCTGGGCATCGTGCTGGTGATCGCCGGCGCCGCCCTGTTCACCGGGTCCGTCGCGGCCAGGTTCGTGGGCGTGGTGCTCGCCGCGCTGAGCATGCTCGCGGCGTTCGCCTGGCTGCCGTACTACCCGGTGTGGTCCATCGTGATCATCGCCGTGGCCGTCAGCGTCGTCTGGGCGCTGACCATTCACGGCCGGGACATCACCGCCGGCAGCTGACCGGCGGGCGCCGATGAACGTCGTCGTCGCCGCGGCCGTGGTCGTCGCGGTGACGGCGGTGGCGGTCGGCGCCATGCTGCTGGTGCGGCGGCGTGCCCCGGACGGCAGCTACTTCCACGACGGCGACCGCGCGGCGGGGGTGTTCGGCGTCCTGGCCACGGGGTTCGCCGTGCTGCTCGGGTTCGTGGTGTTCCTCTCCTTCACCAGTTACGACGCGGCCAGGTCAGGCGCGGAGGACGAGGCGCTGGTCGTCGCGCAGCAGGTCGAGACGGCGCAGCTGCTGCCGGAGCCGTCGGCCACGGAGCTGACCGGCGAACTGGTCTGCTATGCCCGGTCGGTCGCCGGGGTGCAGTGGGAACGGATGTACGCCGGCACGCTCGGCGAGGAGCTCAACCCCTGGGGCGCGGAGATGTTCCGGACGCTCCGGACGATCGAGCCGCAGACGCCGGTCCAGGAGTCGGCGTTCGACACCTGGCTGAGTCAGACGTCGGCGCGGGAGGCGGCGCGCAACGACCGCATCCACGGTGCCATCGGCGTCATCCCCACGCCGATGTGGATCGTCCTGGTCTTCACCTCCGTGCTGATCTTCGTGTACATGCTGTTCTTCGCCGACAGCGGCGAGGCGATCCAGGTCCAGGTGCTGCTCATGGGCACCGTGGTCTCCGTCATGACGGCGCTGCTGCTCCTGGTGCAGGCGCTCGACAACCCGTTCCACCGCGGCGTCGGCGGGCTGCGGCCGGTGGCGATGGAACGCGCGCTGCAGGTCATCGACCAGGAGCTCGAGCTCGTCGGCAACGACGAGCCGCCGCCCTGTGACGAGCGTGGCGTCGCGCTGGCGGCCGGCCGATGACGTGGCTCAGCTCCCTGCCGGTCGGCGCGCTCCTGGCCGGCTGCCTGGTGCTGGCGCTGCTGGTCGTCGTCGCGACGACGCTGGCCGTGCGGGCACTGGTGCCCGAGGCCGAGCGAGACCGTGTGCAGCGGATCGCCGCGCCGCTGATGCCGGCCCTGGGTGCGGCCTTCGCCATCCTCACCGCCCTCACGCTGTCGAGCGAGGCCGGCTACCTGCGCGCCGCGGAGGGGTACGTCAGCGACGAGGGGGCCGCCGCAGCGCGGCTGGCCTGGGCCGCCACCAACCCGGGCGTGGACTCCGAGCCGATCCATGCGGCGCTGCGCGACTACCTCACGACCACGCGGGACCGGGAGTGGAGCGGGTCGGCTGCCGCCAGCGGCGACGACCCGGAGACCGAGCGTGCGATCGCCGTGATGGAGCGGGTGGTCCGCACGCAGGCGGCCCGCTGGGCGCAGGTGGGTACCCCGGCGTCGACGGAGCTGCTCACGTCGGTCGACGCCGTCACCAGTACTCGGCGGGCCCGCATCGTCGCCGCCGACCACGAGATCCCCGGGCTCTACGTCGTCACGCTCGTGGCCAGCGGGGTGGCGCTGATCGCCAACGCGAGTGCACTGGCCGTCCGCGGCGGCACGAGGATCTCGCTGCTGGTGGCCGGCCTGGCGGGCGTGGTGGGGCTCAGCCTCGCGCTGCTGTTCGCGCTCAGCGCGCCGTGGCGCGGCCCGATCACCGTCGGCGGCGATGCCATCGACGCGGTGGTCCGCGACCTGGACACCGGTTTCTTCACGCCGGGGTGAGAGCGCTCTAACCCGTTCCGGGTGATGGCGCCGCGCCGCAGCCGTGCCGAGAGTGGGGCACGGGGGGTGAGGCATCGTGAGGGGGCACGTTGCCACAACGATCGTGGGGGCACGCGCGGCCGGTGGACGGCCGCCGCCGCTGCCTGCCCGCCTGCGCCCGCCGCAGCACGGTTTCCCGGTCGTCGAGCGCCGCCGGCTGGTCGACGCCGTCGCGGCCGGAGTGCGCACCGCTCCGCTGACGCTGGTTCGTGCGCCCGCGGGCACCGGGAAGACGGTGCTCGCGGCGACCTGGGCGCGCCGGACCCGTCACGACGCGCCGCCCGCCCGGCTCGCCACCCCACCCGCATGGCTCACGCTCGACGACACCGACGACCGGCCGGGGGTGTTCTGGTCGCACGTGGTCGCCGCGCTCGCCCGGGCCGGGGTGGTCACCGACGGTGCCCCGGACCCGGAGCGCGACGTCGACCCGTCGTTCGTCGAGTGGCTGGCGGCCGAGCTGCTGGAGCGCGACGCCCCCGTCGCGCTCGTGCTCGACGAGGCCGAACGCCTGACCGACCACGCGATCGCGCGCCGGCTCGACCAGCTGCTGCGCGCCGCCGGGCCGCGGTTCCGCCTCGTGATGGTCACGCGCGCCGATCCGGCCCTGCCGCTGCACCGCTACCTCCTGGACGGGACGGTGGCGCAGATCCGCTACGACGACCTCGCCTTCACCCTCGCCGAGATCGGCGCGATGCTCGAGCTGCACGGGGTGCGCAGCCCGGAGCTGACCAGGATCGTCGCCGATCGCACCGAGGGCTGGGCCGCGGGCGTCCGGTTCGCGGCGCTCGCGGTGCAGCAGTGGCCGGACGGCACCGCGGCCGACGTGGTCCGTACGACCCTCGAGCCGGCCGGCTCGATGCTGGGCGACTACCTGGCCGCGGAGGTGCTCGAGGCGCTGCCGGGCGTCCAGCTGGACTTCCTCACGCGCACCAGCGTCGCGGCCGAACTGACCCCCGGACTGGCCCAGGCGCTGACCGGGCGCGGTGACAGCGAGCGGCTGCTGGCCGGGCTCGCGCGCGGCAACGCCTTCCTCCTGCCGGTGCCGGGTGCCTCCGGCGTCTACCGGCTGCACCCGCTGGTACGCGAGCTGCTGGGCACGGTGCTGGCCGAGGAGAGCCCGGCCGAGACGGGCGAGCTGCACCGGCGGGCCGCCCGCTGGTTCGCGGCGTCGGGGCGCGTCGCCGACGCGGTGGAGCACCTGGTGGCGGCGGGCGACTGGACCGGTGCGGCGGACCTCGTCGTCGACGGGGCCGCGCTGGCGCCGCTGCTGGTGCCGGGCGCCGCGCCCGCGCTCGCGCGGCGCCTGGACGGGCTGCCCGACGAGCTGGACACCCCGGCCGTCGCGGTGGTGCGGGCGGCACTCGCCGTCCGGCGGCGTGACCTGCGCCGAGCCGCCCAAGGGCTCTCGAGCTGCGATGAGCACATCGCCTCGGCGGGGGTCCGGGCGGCCGGCGCCGGCCTGGTCCTGGCGACCGCGGTCACCCGCGCGGTCCTGTCCGACGCCGTCGGCGACGCCGGCGCGACGCTGACGGCCACGCGGCACCTGCGCGACGCGCTCCAGGCAGCGCCCGCCGCGCGTCCGGACCGGCACGAGGAACTTCGGGCGCTCGCGCTGCTCGCCGCCGGCACCGCGTGGTTGCGGGCCGGCGACCCGGGCGCCGCCTGCACCGAACTGGCTGCCGCGCTCGCCGTCACCGGGGACGACGGCGAGCGCGGCCCCGCGGGCGCCCCGGGCGACGGCGCCGTCGCGGCGATCCGGCTGCGCTGCCTGGGGATGCTGGCGCTGGCCGAGGCCGCGCGCGGTGAGCTGTCGCGGGTCCGGGAGCTCGCCGGTGCCGCCGACACGCTGGCGGCCGAGCACTCCGTCGCCGCCGCGGACCGGCCCGCCGCCGTCCACCTGGCCCGCGCCTGGGTGGCGTCGCAGCGGCAGGACCTGACCGGAGCCCAGCACTGGCTGCGCCGCGCGGTCCGGGTCCCGGAGTGCCGGGGCGACGCGTTGCTGTCGTCGGTCTCGGTGCTGCTGCAGGTCCGCCTGCGGCGCGACCAGGGCGACGCCGACGGCGCGCGGCGGCTGCTGCGCCGGGCCGACGCCGGGCCGTCGTGGGTCCGGGCGCTGATCGGAGCCGAGGCGGCCGCCGTCGGCGCACCCGCGCGCGGCGACGCCGTCACCGCGCTCCGACCGGCCGGCATCGAGCCGCAGGCCGCGCGGGTGGAGCAACTGCTGCAGCGGGCGCACCGGCAGCTCGGCCGGGGCGACGCCGCGACGAGCCGGTCCGCCGTCGTCCGGGCACTCGGGCTGGCCCGGCGCCAGCGGTTGCGGCGCCCGTTCGCCCACGCTTCGCCGCAGGTCCGCTGGCTGATGCGCACCGACGCCGCGGTGTCGGGCCGCACCGACTGGCTGCGCCCGGAGCCGAGCCCGGCTCCGAGTCCGGCGCCGCACGGAGCGCCGGAGCCGGAGGCCGACGGCGTGCCGCCGGTCGGCCGGGCGCTGTCGGACCGCGAGCTCGAGGTGCTGCGTCACCTGTCGTCGCTGCTCACGACCGAGGAGGTCGCGTCGGCGATGTACATCTCGGTCAACACGGTGCGCACCCACATCCGCGGCATCCTGCGCAAGTTGTCCGTGACGCGACGCAACGAGGCGGTCCGCCGGGCCCGGCACCTGGGCATCGTCTGAGCCCGGTGCGGCGGGGTCATCCGTCGCGGACGATGCCTGGGCGCCGAATACCTGTCAGGTTCGCACCAGACACCGAGGGGGGATGTGCATGGGTGGCGGACTCGCCGCGCTGGCGACGGTCGATCCCGTTCCCTGGGCGCGCGGGCAGATGGCCTTCACCCTGGCCTTCCACATCATCCTGGTGCCGCTCGGCGTCTCGTGGGCGTTCCTCACCCTCATCGCCAACTACCGGGCGCTGCGCCACGACGACAGCGACGCGCTGCTGCTGGCCCAGCGCTGGTCGAAGTACATGGCCGTGACGTTCGCCGTCGGCGCCGTCACCGGCACCGTCCTGAGCTTCGAGTTCGGCCTGCTCTGGCCCCGCTTCATGGGTCAGTGGGGCGACGCGTTCGGCATCCCGTTCATGTTCGAGGGGATCTTCTTCTTCACCGAGGCCATCTTCATCGCCCTCTACATCTTCGGCTGGCGCCGGCTGCGGCCCTGGACGCACTTCTGGACCGGCGTCCCGATCGTGCTGACCGGCGTCTTCGGCAGTGCGGCGGTCGTGGCCGCGAACGCGTGGATGAACGCGCCGACGGGCTTCACCCTCGACTCGTCCGGCACCATCGTCGACGTCGACCCGTGGCGGGTGATCTTCAACGACGCGATGCCGCTGCAGGCCGCGCACATGATCATCGCCGCCTATCTGGTGGGCGGGTTCCTGGTCGCCTCGGTGTACGCGACGGGCATGCTGCGCGGCCGCCGCGACCGCTACCACCGGGTCGGCTTCGTCATCGCGTTCTCCGTCGCCGCGGCCATGACGCCGGTGCAGCTCGTGGTCGGCGACGCGCTGGCGCGCTGGGTGTACGACAACCAGCCGGCGAAGTTCGCCGCCATCGAGCTGGTGCCGGAGACCGCCAGCGACGTCCCCGAGACGCTGCTCGGCCGGCTGAACGACGACGGCACCGTCAGCGGCGGCTTCGCGATCCCCGGGCTGGCCTCGTGGCTGTCCGACCCGAGCACCGGCCGGGACACCGTCGTGCAGGGTCTCGACGCCTTCCCGGCCGACGAGCGGCCCACGACCCGCCAGGTCAACATCGTCCACCTGGCCTGGGACGTCATGGTCGGACTCGGGACGCTGCTGTTCCTGCTCTCGGTCTGGTACGGGCTCGTCTGGGCGTTCCGCCGGCACATGCCGCGGAGCAAGTGGTTCCTGCGGGTGGCCGCCGCGTCCGGGGTGCTCGCGGTCATCGCGATGGAGGCCGGCTGGGTGGTCACCGAGGTCGGCCGGCAGCCGTGGATCGTCTACGGCCACATGAAGGTCGAGGACGCCGCCACCGGCAACACCGGCGTCTGGATCATGTTCATCGCGGTCGTCGTGCTGTACACCGCGCTGGGCGTCACGACGGTGCTGGTGCTGCGCGGGATGAGCCGGCGCTGGCGGCGCGGCGACGGGTTCACCGACGAGGGCACCCCGTACGGCCCGCGCGCACCCGCCGAACCCGCCGAGCGCGACGAGCAGGAGGTGGTGCCGTGAGCACGGCGGTCGCCATCGTCCTGATGGCCGCGATCGTGGCCTACGCGATCTTCGCCGGCGCCGACTTCGGGGCGGGCTTCTGGGACCTCACCGCCGGCGGGCCGGAGCGCGGCGCCCGGCCGCGGGCGGTCATCGAGCACTCGATCGGCCCGGTGTGGGAGGCCAACCACGTCTGGCTGATCTTCGTGTTCGCGGTCCTGTGGACGTCGTTCCCCGAGGCCTACGCGTCCATCACACTGACGCTGTTCGTGCCGCTGGCCATCGCGGCGCTGGGCATCGTGCTGCGCGGCGCCGGGTTCGCGTTCCGCAAGGCGGTCGTGCGCATGGAGTACCGGCGGGTCTTCGGCGGGGCGTTCGCGCTGTCCTCGGTGATCGTGCCGTACGCGCTGGGCGCGGTCGCCGGTGGCATCGCGTCGGGCCGGGTGCCGGCGGGCGGGCGGGCCGGCGACCCGGTGTCGAGCTGGATCAACCCGACGTCGATCCTCGGCGGGGTGCTGGCGGTCGCCGCCGTCGCCTACCTGTCCGCCGCCTACCTGGTCTGGGACGCGCGGCGGCTCGGCGACCCGGCGATGGCGGCCTACTTCCGCCGACGCGCCGTGGGCGCCGCGCTCGCCGTCGCCGTCATCGGAGCCGCCGGCGTGTTCGTGCTGCGCGCTGACGCGGAGTACGTCTTCGACGGGCTGACGTCGCGGGCGCTGCCGCTGGTGATCGTGAGCGTGGCCTGCGGCGTCGGTGCCCTGGTGCTGCTGGTCCGCGACGCCGCCCGCGGCGGCCGGCTGCTCGCCGTCGGCGCGGTCGCGAGCATCGTCGCCGCCTGGGGCGTGGCGCAGTGGGCCTACCTGCTGCCCGAGAGCCTGAAGGTGTCCGCGGCCGCCGCGCCCGACAGCACCCTGACCACCGTCCTGGTCGTCGTCGGGCTCGCCGCGGTCATCGTGCTGCCGGGCTTCGTCGTCCTGTACGTCCTGGACCAGCGCGGGCTGCTGCCGGAGGAGGGTGCCGGCGACGCCGTACCCGGAGTGAAGGAGTGAGTGCCATGAGCCTGTCGACGTCCCCGTTCCCGCCGATCGCGGACTACGCGTTCCTGTCCGACTGCCACACCGGCGCGCTGGTCGCCCCGGACGGCTCGGTCGACTGGCTGTGCGTGCCCGCCTTCGACGCGCCGAGTGTGTTCGGCAACCTGCTCGACCGCGGGGCCGGCTCGTTCCGCTGGGGCCCGTACGGCATCAACACCCCGACCGCGCGGTTCTACGTGCCCGGCACCAACGTGCTGGAGACGACCTGGCACACCACCGGCGGATGGGTGCGGATCCGCGACGCCCTGACGATGGGCCCGCGTCATGGCACCGACGTCGTCACGCCGCACACCCGGCCGCCGGCCGACGAGGACGCCGAGCACCTGCTGGTGCGCACGGCGGAGTGCCTGGACGGCGAGGTCGAGATCGAGGCCGTCTGCGAGGCGGTCTTCGACTACGGCCGCACGCCCGCCACCTGGACGGTGGTCGGCGCCGACGACGGCGCGCACGCGGCCGACGCCGCGGGGAACGGGCAGACGCTGCGCCTGAGCACCGACCTGTCGATCGGCATCGAGGGCGGCGCCGCCCGCGCCCGGCACGTGCTGAGGAAGGGTGAGCGGGCCTGGTGCGCGCTGTCGTGGCAGCACGAACTCGCCGGACCGGCCGGCGTGGAGGACGCCTTCGCCCGCATCGGCCGGACGATCGACTTCTGGCGCGACTGGCTGGCCCGTGCCCGCATCCCCGACCACCCGCTGCGGCACCCGCTGGAGCGGTCGGCGCTGACCATCAAGGGCCTGACGTACATGCCCACCGGTGCCACCGTGGCCGCGCTGACGACGTCGCTGCCGGAGACGCCGGGTGGCGAGCGCAACTGGGACTACCGGTACACGTGGATGCGCGACACCACGTTCACCCTGCAGGCGCTGCACTACCTCAACCTGGACTGGGAGGCCGAGGAGTTCATGCAGTTCGTCGGCGACGTCGAGCCGCGGGCGGACGGCAGCCTGCAGATCATGTACGGCATCGACGGACGGCGCGACCTCACCGAGACCACCCGCGACGAGCTGTCCGGCTACGAGGGCGCCCAGCCGGTGCGCATCGGCAACGGGGCCTTCGACCAGCGGCAGAACGACGTGTACGGCGCGGTCCTCGACGCGCTGCTGCTGCACACCCGCCGGAGCAAGCACCTGCCGCGCCGGCTGTGGCCGTTGGTCGAGTCGCAGGCCGAGGGCGCCACCGCGGTCTGGCGCGACCCGGACCAGGGCATCTGGGAGGCCCGTGGCAAGCCGCAGCACTACGTCTCGTCGAAGCTCATGTGCTGGGTGGCCCTGGACCGCGCCGCGCGGCTGGCGGCCATCCGCGACGACCCCGAGCGCGAGCGCGAATGGGCGGCCACCGCCGAGGAGATCCGCCAGGACATCCTCGCCCACGGCGTCAGCGACCGCGGTGTGCTGCGCCAGCACTACGACACCGACGCCCTGGACGCCTCGACCCTGCTGGCGCCGTTGTTCGGGTTCCTGCCCAGCAGCGACGAGCGGATCCGCAAGACGATCGACGCTGTCGACGAGGAGCTGACGGACAACGGCTTCGTGCTGCGCTACCGGACCGGCGAGACCGACGACGGCCTCTCCGGCGAGGAGGGCACGTTCCTGATCTGCTCGTTCTGGCTGGTCTCGGCGCTGGCGGCGGTGGGGGAGACGGACCGGGCAAGCGCGCTGATGGAGCGTCTGCTGGCCGTCGCCTCGCCCCTGGGCCTGTACGCCGAGGAGTTCGAGGTCGGCCGGGCCCGGCACCTCGGCAACACCCCGCAGGCGTTCTCGCACCTCGCGCTGATCCAGGCGGCGGCGCGGATCGTCCTGCACGAGCGGCTCGCGGAGCTGTCGCTGTGACCGGGACGTCCGACCGTGTGCTGGTCCTCGGTGGCGGGCTGGCCGGCGTCGCCTGCGCCCGCCGGCTCGCCGAGGACGGCGTCCCCGTGACGCTGGTCGACCGCAACGACTACCACCAGTTCCAGCCGCTGCTGTACCAGGTGGCGAGTTCGCAGCTGCCGGTCGAGGACGTCGCCCGGCCGCACCGGGCCATCTTCCGGGAGCACGCGACGGTCGAGGTCGTGACCGCCGAGGTCGCCGAGGTCCGGCTGTCCGATCGAAGCCTCGTCCTGACCGACGGGCGCACGCTCAGCGGGTCGCACGTCGTGGTCGCGGCCGGCGCCCAGCCGAACTTCTTCGGCGTTCCCGGCGCCGCGGAGCACGCGTACCCGCTGTACTCGGTGGCCGACGCGGAGCGGCTGCGGCTGCACCTGCAGGACCTGCTGCGAGACGCGACGCCCGGCACGCTCGACGTCGTGGTGGTCGGCGGCGGGCCGACCGGCGTCGAGACCACCGGCGCACTGGCCGAGTTGATGGGCGCCCTGCACGAGACCGGGCGGCTCGCCCAGCCGGGCCGGATCACCCTGATCGACCGCGGTGACGCCCTGCTCGGCGAGTTCTCCGAGAAGGCGCACGAGTACGCCGTCCACAAGCTGCGCGAGGCCGGCGCCGACGTCCGGCTGGGCGCCGGGGTGGCGGCCGTGCACCCGGACCACGTCGAGCTGGACGACGGCGCCAGCATCCCGGCCCGCACCGTGGTGTGGGGCGGCGGCGAGCAGGGCGCGTCCGTCGCGGGCACGGCCGGTCCGGAACCCGGCCGCGGCGGCCGGATCGACGTGCGGCCGGACTTGACCATCGAGGGCTACCCGGGCGCCTACGCCGTCGGCGACGCCGCGAACATCCCGGCCGGTGAGACCGGGACGTGGCCGCAGCTGGGCTCCGTCGCGCAGCAGTCCGGCCGGTGGGCGGCGGAGAACATCCTGCGCGAGCGGCGGAACGAGCCGACCCGGCCGTTCCGGTACAAGGACAAGGGCATCATGGCGATGATCGGCCGCAACGCCGCCGTCGCCGAGGTCGGCAAGCACCGCCACCAGGTCGACGGCCCGGTCGCGTTCGCCGCCTGGCTCGGCGTGCACATGATGCTGATGAGCGGCGTGCACAGCAGGACCGACGCGTTCGTGACGTGGGCCTGGGACTACTTCGACCGCGACCGCGCGGCCACCATCGAGGTCTCCTCCGCGCCGCAGCGGATCGCGTGGGGCGACGACGAGGCCGACCGGCCGCACATCGCGCTGGACTGAGGAGGCCGTCATGGCCGACGAGTACGACGTCATCATCGTGGGATCCGGGGCCGGCGGCGGCACGCTGGCGCACCGGCTGGCCCCGTCCGGGCGGCGGGTGCTGATCCTGGAGCGCGGTGACTGGCTGCCGCGCGAGATCGAGAACTGGGACGCGACGGCCGTCTTCGTCGACAACCGTTACGTGTCGGCCGACACCTGGTACGACGGCGACGGCAAGCCGTTCCAGCCGCAGATCCACTACTACGTGGGCGGCGCGACGAAGTTCTACGGCGCCGCCCTGTACCGGCTGCGCGAACGCGACTTCGGCGAGCTGCGCCACCACGGCGGCGTCTCGCCGGCCTGGCCGATCGGCTACGACGAGCTGGAGCCGTACTACACGCAGGCCGAGGACCTGTACCAGGTGCACGGCGTCCGCGGCGAGGACCCGACCGAGCCGCCTGCGTCGGGGCCGTACCCCCACCCACCGGTGTCGCACGAGCCGCGCATCCAGCAGCTCGCCGACGACTTCGCCCGCGTGGGCCTGCACCCGTTCCACGCGCCGAGCGGGATCATGCTCGACGAGACGCACCCCGAGACCAGCGCCTGCATCCGGTGCGCGACGTGCGACGGCTTCCCCTGCCTGGTGCACGCGAAGTCCGACGCCGACGTCATCGCCGTGCGGCCCGCCCTGCGGCACGACAACGTCACGCTGGTGCGCAACGCGGCGGTGCGGCGGCTGGAGACCGACCCGTCCGGGCGGACGGTGACCACGGTGGTCGCGGACGTCGCGGGCTCGGAGCAGCGCTTCACGGGCTCGGTCGTGGTGGTCGCCGCCGGTGCGGCCAACTCGGCGAAACTGCTGCTGGCCAGCGCGAACGACCGGCATCCGAACGGGCTGGCGAACGGTTCGGACCAGGTCGGGCGCAACTACATGTTCCACAACAGCCGCGCGTTCCTGGCGGTCTCGACGGAGAAGAACGACACGCGGTTCCAGAAGACCCTCGGCGTCAACGACTACTACTTCGGCGACGCCGACTTCGCCTATCCGATGGGCAACGTGCAGATGGTCGGCAAGTCGTCGGCGCCGATGTACCGCGGCGAGAAGCCCGCGCTGGCCCGGCTGGCGCCGATGATGGCGCTCGACGAGGTCGCCGAGCACGCCGTCGACTTCTGGCTCTCCGTCGAGGACCTGCCCGACCCGGACAACCGCGTCACGCTGCGCCCGGGCGGTGACATCGCGCTGGACTACACACCGAACAACCGCGAGCCGCTGGAGCAGCTGTACCGCCGGGTCACCGGCCATCTCAGCCACCTGGGCCTGCACCCGCACCACCTGATCCCGCGTGACGTGTACATGAAGAACGACGTGCCCGTCGCCGGCTGCGCCCACCAGGCCGGCACCGTCCGCTTCGGGACCGACGCGGCGACGTCGGTGCTCGACCGCGACTGCAAGGCGCACGAGTTGGACAACCTGTACGTCGTCGACACGAGCATCTTCCCGAGCATCGGGGCGGTGAACCCGGCGCTGACGGCGATGGCGAACGCGCTGCGGGTCGGCGATCACCTGCTCGCGCGGTTCGCCTAGGGTCGCATCGCTGATCGGCCGGCGGTGCTCCGCGCGGGATCGCCGCTTGTCGCCGCGGCCGCCCTGCGGCACAGTGCTGCGGATGAGCAGCGACCTGGTCGTCGTCGGCGCCGGCATCGTCGGCGCCTCGGTGGCCTATCACGCCGCCCGGGCCGGTACCGCCGTGACGCTCGTCGACGCGGGGCGGCCGGGCGGGGGCGTGACAGCCGACTCCTTCGCCTGGATCGGAGCGTCCGGCGTGCGCACCGGTCCGGCCGCCGAGCTGCGGGCGACCGCGACGCGGGAGTACCGCCGGCTCGAGGCCGAGCTGCCGGGACTCCCGGTCACCTGGTCCGGCTCGCTGTCCTGGGGCACGACGGACGACCCGCCGGAGGCCGGGCCCGGTCAGGAGATCGTGGACGCGACCAGGGTGGCGACACTCGAGCCCGCCCTGCGGGAGCCGCCGGAGTGGGCCGTCTGGGCACCCGGCGACGGCGCCGTCGACCCGGTGGGCGTGACCGAGCGGCTGGTCGAGGGTGCCCGCGCCCACGGTGCCCGGGTCCGTCCGGACACCCCGGTCACCGCGCTGCGCCGCGACGCCGCGGGCCGGGCCGCCGGGGTCGAGACGGCAGCGGGGTTCCTCCCCGGTGCGACAGTGGTGCTCGCGGCGGGGGCGGCCACGGCCGCGCTGTGCGGGCCGCTCGGCCTCCGCGTCCCGGTCGGCCCGTCGCCGGCGACGCTGTTCCGGTTCCGCGCACCGGCCGGACTGGTCCGCACCGTGGTCAACAACCGCGACTTCGACCTCCGGCAGGTCGCCGCGGACCGCCTCATCGCCGCCGCCGACTCACCCGAACGGACTCTCGCCGCCGTCCGGTCCACCTTCCGTGGCGCCGCGGACGTCGAACTGCTCGGCGCCCGGGTCGCCGCACGCCCCATGCCGGCCGACGGCGAGCCGATCGTCGGGCCGGCCGCCGAGGTACCCGGCCTCTACCTGGCGGTGACGCACGCCGCGGTCACGCTCGCCGCGGCCGTGGGCCGCCTGGTCGCGTCAGAGCTGGTCGACGGCACCGTCGAGCCGCTGCTGACGGGCTGCCGCCTCGACCGCCGGCGGCGACACTAGCGCTCGATCCGGGTGTCCGTGGCGTGGTATTCGGCGAGCAGCCGGGTCTCGTCCTCCTTGTCCGGGAACAGCACGTAGACCACCGTCGACCCGATGAGGATCGCGACGATGCCGGCGATGTAGGCCCAGTCGGCGCCGTCGAGGAAGGACTGCTCCGCGGCCGAGGTGATCGCGTCGGCGTACTGCGGGTACCGCTCGGCCACCGCCTCGGCCGAGGAGAACGAGTTCATCAGCTGCGTCTGCACGCCGTCGGAGATCTCCTGGCGGTTCGGCGCGCTGGCGATCGCGGACGAGATGGCCGACGCGTAGCCGGCGGTGAGCAGCGCGCCGAGGATCGACTGCATGATCGCGCCGCCGAGGTCGCGCTGCAGATCGGCCGTGCCCGACGCCATGCCGGCCCGGCGCACCGGCACGGACCCGGTCAGGGAATGCGACGCGGGTGTGCCGGCGAACCCCACCCCGGCGCCGATCAGCGCGTACGCCAGCCCGATCGCCCAGTACGAGGTGTCCTGGTCCCACAGCAGCAGCATCGCGACGAACCCGAGCAGGCAGCAGCTGTAGCCGAGCAGCAGCACGACCCGCGACCCGTGCGATTCCACCAGCGCGGCCGACCGCGGCGCCACCAGCACCATGAAGGCGGCCGCGGGCAGGATCGACAGGCCCGCCTCGAACGTGGAGTAGCCGAGCACGTTCTGCAGGAACTGCTGGCCGACGAACATGGCGCCCATCAGGGTGCCGAAGACGATGATCCCGGCGAGGGCGGCCACCCAGAAGACCCGCCGGCCGGCCACCGTCAGGTCGTAGAGAGGGTTCGGCGCCCGGCGCTGCCGCAGGACGAACGCCGCCGTGGCGGCCAGCGTCAGCACCGCCAGCCCGACGGCCAGCGTGCCCCGGCCCGGGACGGGCGCGAAGTTGATCGACAACACGAGCGCCGCCACCAGCACGATCGACAGCAGCCCGCCGAGGTTGTCGACCGGGTCGGTGGTCTCGTTGACGTGGCTCGGCACGAACAGCACGGCGAGCACCAGCGCGACCAGCGCGAGCGGCAGCGTCACCAGGAACACCGACCCCCACCAGAAGTGCTCGAGCAGCCAGCCCGACAGCAGCGGGCCGAGCGAGGCGATCGCGCCGCCGATGCCGGACCACAGAGCGATCGACTTGGTGCGCGCCGGGCCCGACCACAGCGCCGTGATCAGCGCGAGCGTCGTCGGGTAGGCCATCCCCGCCGACACCCCACCCAGCACACGCGCGATGATCAGCACGGTGTCGGAGGGGGCGTAGGCCGCGAGCAGGCAAATGGGTACCGACAGCGTGACGCCGAGGATCAGCAGGAGCTTGCGGCCGTAGCGGTCGCCGATCCCGCCGAGGTACAGCACCGACGCGGCCAGCCCGAGCGAGTAGCCGACGGCGATCAGGTCCAGCGTGGTCTGCGACGAGTCGAACGCCTTCCCGATGTCGGGCAGCGCGACGTTGGCCACCGCGAGATTGAGGTTCGCCACCGCCGCGACCAGGATCAGCGCCGTGAGGACCAGCGCGGGCCGCTGCGGCGTGCGTGCCGTCGCGCCCATGCGGACGCCTACCCTCCGCCCGCCGTCACGACGCGACCCACGGGTCCTGCCAGCCGCCCTCGCCCGCGGTCAGCGCGTCCGCCGCCTGCGGACCCCATGTTCCCGGCGTGTAGAGGTGCACCGGAGGTGGGGAGTCGAGCAGCGGCTGCATGACCCGCCAGGTCTCCTCGATGCCGTCCTGCCGGGCGAACCGGGTGGACCGGCCCTGCATGGCCGCGAGCAGCAGCACCTCGTACGGGGTCGGACCCTCGCCGCCCTCGGTGGCGAACTCCATGTCCAGGTCGATGGGAGCGGCGCCGGTGCGGTCGGCCCGCCGGGCGTCGAGCGCGATGCGGATCCCGGTCGACGGGTCCAGCCGCACCACGAGCTGGTCGGCGCGGGGGCGCTGCGCCTCCGGCCAGAAGCCCAGCCGCGGCGGGTGCTTGAAGACCAGCCGCAGCTCGGTCTGCGTCGCGGCCAGCCGCTTGCCGGTCCGGATGAAGAACGGGACGCCGGACCAGCGCCAGTTCTCGATCTCCAGCCGCAGGGCGGCGTACGTCTCGGTCGCGGAGTCGGCCGCGACGCCGTCGATGCCCAGGTAGCCCTCGTACTGGCCGCGCACGTAGTGGGCCGGGTCGGCCTCGGCGACGGCCCGGAACAGCGCGAGCTGGGACTCCTTGATCGTCCGGACGTCACCGCGCGCCGGGGCCTCCATGGCCGCCGCGGCGACCACCTGCATCAGGTGGTTCACGACGACGTCGCGGAGCGCGCCGACGGGGTCGTAGAAGTGCCCGCGGTCGTCGACGCCGAAGCTCTCGGCCATGGTGATCTGCACGCAGCGCACGTGGTCGCGGTTCCAGACCGGTTCCAGGATCGAGTTGGCGAAGCGCAGGTACAGGATCTCCTCGATCCCCATCTTCCCGAGGTAGTGGTCGATGCGGAACAGTTGCGACTCGTCGACGTACTGGTGCAGTTCCTCGGCCAGGGCGTGCGCCGAGGCGAGGTCGTGGCCGAACGGCTTCTCCACGACGATCCGGGCCGACGCCGTCAGGCTCGCGTCCGCCAGCCCTTTCACGACGGTGGCGAACAGGGACGGCGGGATCTCCAGGTAGAAGACCGGCGACTCCGCGCCCTTGATCGCGTCACCGACCCTCCCGTACGTCGCGGCGTCGGCGAAGTCGCCGCTCACGTACGACAGACGGGCGGCGAACCGGTCGAACACCTGCGGGTCCAGCTGCTCGCCGGTCCCCTCGATCGACGCGCGGGCCCGCTGCACCAGGCGGTCCACCGTCCAGTCGTCGGCAGCGACCCCGACGATCGGGCACTGGAGCAGGCCCCGCGCCTCGAGCCGGTACAGCGAGCGGAACGTCATCACCCGCGCGAGATCGCCCGTGATCCCGAAGACCACGAGGACGTCGGCCGGGTTCGCACCTGTCGTCGTCATGACCACCTCCACCGCGGGTCGGCTACCCCCCACCTTCTCGCGGTGCGCGGTGCGGCCGCCTCCTCCGCTCCGGATGACCTCGCGCTACTCGTCGCGGTCGCGGTCGCGGGCGCCCAGCGTCGCGTCGAGGAACGCGGCCCGTGGGTGCTGCACCGACAGCAGCGACACGATGTCGCGTCCGTAGAACAGTGCCGCCGCCCAGACGAGGAACACGCGGACCTTGCGCTCCCACGTCGGGACCGCCAGTACGTGGTAGCCGCGGTGCATGAGCCAGGCGAGCAGGCCGGTGATGACGATGCGGCGGTACTGGAAGATGCCCTTGCCCAGGCCGAGCGTCGCGACGGTGCCGAGGCTGTGGTGTGCGTACGGCTTCGTCCTGCGGCCGCGGAGGTCGGCGACGATGTTCTTGGCCAGGCGCTTGCCCTGCCGGACGGCGTTCTGCGCGTTGGGCACGACGTGTGCGTCGGGCAGGTCCGACGTGAGGTCGGGGACGGCCGCGTTGTCGCCGGCCGCCCACGCGTCCGGCACCGGCGCGTCGTCGGTGCCCAGGCGCAGGTCGACCCGGACCCGGAACAGCCCCTGCTGGTCGACCGGCAGGTCCGTGTGCCGCGCGACGACCGGGTTGCTCTGGTTGCCGGCGGTCCAGACGAGCAGGTGGTTGTCGTACTCCGCGCCGTCCGACAGCACGATGTGCCCGTCCCGCGCCGACACCAGCTTGGTGCCGAGGTGGACGTGCGCGCCACGCCGCTCCAGGTGCCGGACGACCCAGGCGCCCGGCTGGTCGGTGACCTCCGGCAGGATGCGGTCGCGCACCTCCACCAGGTGGAACGCGAGGTCGTCGGCGCTGAGCTCCGGGTAGTGCTTCAGCAGCGCGGTGGCCAGCGACAGCAGCTCGCCGAACCCCTCGACGCCGGTGAACCCGCCGCCGACCACCGTCACCGTCAGCAGCCGCCGCCGCTCCCGGCCGGGCGGCAGCGCGGCCGCCCGCTCGAACGCCGTCAGCAGCCGGTCCCGGATGGCGACCGCCTCCTCGACGTGCTTGAGGCCGATCGCCTCGTCCGCCACCCCCGGGATCGGGAACGTCCGCGTGACGGCGCCCGCCGTCACCACGATGACGTCGTACCCCACCTCCCGGTCCGCCGCGTCGGCCGTGCTGACGGTGGCCGTCCGGTGCGCGTGGTCGATGTTCACGACCCGCCCGGCGATGATGTGCGTGCGGCGCAGGTGCCGCCGCAGCGACACCGCGACGTGCCGGGCCTCGACCGAACCGGCGGTCACTTCGGGCAGGAAGGGCTGGTACGTCATGTACGGCCGCGGGTCGACGATCGTGACGTCCGCCTCGTGCGGGCGCAGCTTCTTCTCCAGCTTCCACGCGGTGTAGAACCCGGCGTAGCCGCCGCCGACGATCAGGATCCTGCGCATCTGCTGCCTCCTCGTGCTCTCACCCAGACGACGGAGCAGAAGGGTGGTTCGTGACAGTTTCCGGCCCCGGTGTGATCGGCGGAACAGACGCTGTCGAGGCGGTCGGGTCGGCGGTCCTCTCCCAGGGTGTCGACACCGGCGCCCACTGTTGGCGTGTGCGTCTACAGGTCCGGAACGTCCTAGGCCCTGGGCAGGGAGACGAACCCCCTCGCTGTATCCGGCCGCGAGGTGGGTGGCGGGTGTGTCGGGTCGAACGGGTGAGAGCCCCCGGGCGGGGTGTGGCTTGTCGAAGGCTGCACGACCCATCCGGAGGGGGCGGCCAGCCCCAAGCCCATGTCGCCGAGCACGGCATCAGCCGGATCGAACGGCCGATGACCGACAACGCCTGGGCTACCGCCACACTCGACGACGCCACAGCGCACTCGGCGGGCTCCCAACCACAAGCCGCCTCACACCACCCCGATGGCCGGGTACACCTAGGCGCGGGGCGAGTCGGCGGAGGTGCGGACGACGAGTTCGGCGGGGCGGGTGACGAGGACGGGGTCGGCGGCGGCGTCGGCGGGGGCGAGGATGCGTTTGAGCAGCAGCTCCGTCGCCTCCTCGCCGACCCGGGCGGCGTCGGAGTCGACGGTGGTGAGGCCGATGCCGGGCAGCTGGCCGACCGTCACGTTGTCGAAGCCGACGATGGACACGTCGTCGGGGACGCGCAGGCCGAGGTCGGCGCAGGCCATGAGGCCGCCGAGAGCCATGGTGTCGCTGGCGAAGAAGATGCCCGTCGGCGGCGAGGCGACGTCGAGGAGGGCACGCGCGGCCGCCCGTCCGCCTTCGATGGTCGAGGCCGCGACCTCGACGGGGAGGCCGGCGAGGTCGGCGGTCTCCAGCGAGAAGCCGCGCCGCCGGTCGGCGAACGGCTTGACGGTCGCCTCGCCGGCGACGTGGGCCAGCCGCCGGTGGCCGAGCGAACGCAGGTGCCGCACCGCCGACCGCGCCCCGGCCAGGCTGTCGACCACGACGGTGTCGGCGACGAGCTCGGGCAGGTCGCGGCTGGCCAGCACGATCTGGATGCCGCGCCGGCGCAGGTAATGGATGTGGTCGCTCTCGGAGCGGACCGCCACCAGCACGACGCCGTCGACGCGGCGGTGGGCCATGGAGCGGATGATGTCCAGCTCGCGGCCCGGGTCGTCGCCGGAGCTGCCGAGGACCAGCGTGTAGCCGGCCGCCTCGGCCGCGGTCTGGATGCTGGCGACGAGGTCGGGGTAGAACTGGCTGCGGATGTCG
Source organism: Jiangella endophytica (assembly GCF_003427025.1). Lineage (GTDB taxonomy): Bacteria > Actinomycetota > Actinomycetes > Jiangellales > Jiangellaceae > Jiangella > Jiangella endophytica. The sequence continues at coordinate 121,556 of NZ_QVAI01000011.1, read as the reverse complement.
GCGACCACCAGCCCGATGGTCGACGTCGCGCTGCGGCTGAGGCCGCGGGCCAGCGGGCTGGGCTGGAAGTCCAGCTCCTGGATCGCGGCCCGGATCCGCTCGCGCGTCGACGCCGCCATCGCGTAGCCGTGCGCCCGGTTGAGGTACTTCGAGACGGTGGCCTTGGTGACGCCCGCACGTTCCGCAACGTCCTTGATGGTCGGCCGCCGGGTGTGCTCCGGCGTAGCGTCGTCCTGCATCGTCTGCACCTACTGAAAGTACTCGGGCTCCATCGTCCTGACGTCCTCGACGAGCACGTCGAACGGGATCCGGTCGAGGACGTCGCGGCGCACGTCGACCCCGGGCGCCACCTCGAGGAGGCGCAACCCGCGAGCCGTCAGGTCGAACACCGCCCGCTCGGTGACGTAGCGGACCCGCTGCCCACGGGCCACGGACTCGCGCGCGCTGAACGTCACCTGGGCGACGGCGGGGACGAACTTCGGGTGCTCGCCCTCCGTGACGACGCGCAGCTCGCCGCCGCCGACGCGGACGTCCAGGCCGCCGGCGGTGAACGTCCCGCAGAACACGACGGTGCCGGCGTTCTGGCTGATGTCGACGAACCCGCCGGTCCCGACGACGCGCGAGCCGAACTTCGACACGTTGACGTTCCCCACGGCGTCGACCTGGGCGAACCCGAGGAACGCGATGTCCAGCCCGCCGCCGTCGTAGAAGTCGAACTGGGCCGGCTGGTCCAGGATCGCCTCCGGGTTCGTCGCGACGCCGAAGATCACGCCACGGGCCGGGATCCCGCCGACGGCGCCCTGCTCGATCGTCGTCGTGAACTCGTCCAGCCGGCCGTCCTCGGCCGCCACCGAGGCGATGCCGTCGGCGATCCCGACGCCCAGGTTGACGACGTCGCCCGCCTCGATCTCCGACAGGGCCCGCCGCGCCACCACCTTCCGCGCGTCCAGCGGGAACGGCGGCAGCGTCGACGCGGCGGCCCGCAGCTCGCCGGAGAACGCCGGGTTGTACACGTGCGTCACCACCTGCTTCTGCGCGGGATGGTGCACGACGACGTCGACGCAGATGCCGGGGACGGCGACCAGGCGCGGGTCCAGGGTGCCGGCCTTCGCGACTTGCTTGACCTGCGCGATGACGAGGCCGCCACGGTTGCGGGTGGCCTGCGCGATCGCCAGCATCTCCAGTCGCGCACCCTCCTGCTCGAAGGAGAGGTTGCCGCGCTCGTCGGCGGTCGTGCCGCGGATGAAGCAGACGTCCAGGTCGAACCCCGGGTAGAACAGCCACTCGCGCCCGGCCAGCTCCACCACCTCGACCCGGGTCTGCGGGCTGACGTCGTTGAGCCGGCCGGCCTCGACCCGCGGGTCGCAGAACGTGCCGAGCCCGACGTGCGTGACGACCCCCGGCCGGCCGGCGGCGATCTCGCGGAACAGCTGGCTCATCACGCCCTGCGGGAAGTTGTACGCCTCGAACTCGCCGGCGACGGCCATCGCGCTCATCGCCGGTGCCATGCCCCAGTTGCCGGCGACGACGGAGCGCACCAGCCCGCGCTGCGCGAGGTGGTCCATGCCGCCGCCCTGCCGGTCGCCGATCCCGGTGGTGTGGACGAGGTCCAGCCCGCGCGGCGACCCGGTCGCGCGGAACCGGCGGCCGAGCGCCGCCAGCAGGGCGTCCGGCTCCAGCAGCCCGCCGCCGGAGCCGCCGATCGCCAGCGTCTGCCCGTCCTGGACGAGGTCCGCGGCGGCCTCGGCGGTCAGGAACCGGACCCGTCCCCTCACGTCATCACCCCGCCGCCGTTGAGGTGCAGCGTCTGCCCGTGCATCAGCTCCGCGCCCGGCCCGGCGAGGAACACCACGGCCGGGCCGATCTCCTCCGGCGAGCCGAGCCGCGCGGTGACGGAGTCGCGGGTGCGCGCGTGCACCCAGTCCGGCGTCGCGTACGGCCGCACCATCGGCGTGTCGATCGGGCCCGGCGCGATGGCGTTGACGCGCACCCGCGGCCCGACCTCGCGGGCCAGCGCCTTCGTGAAGCCGAGCACGCCGGCCTTCGCGGTGGCGTACGCGACGTAGTCGACGGCGCCCTTGAAGGCCAGCTGCGACGACACGTTGACGATGCGGCCGTGCGTCTCGAGCATCCCGGGCAGCACGTGCCGGGTGACGACGAAGACACCGTCGAGGTCGACGCCCAGCGTGCGCCGCCAGTCGGCCAGCCCGGAGTCGACGATGCGCACCGGCTCCATGAACCCGGCGTTGTTCACCAGCACGGTGATGGTCCCCAGTGCCCGCGCGACGGCCGAGACCGCCGCGGCCACCTGGTCCCACGACGTCACGTCGGCCGCCACCGTCGTCGTCCGCACACCGAACGACGCCAGCTCGTCCGCCAGCGCCCCGGCGGCCTCGGGCTCGTCGAGGTGGTGGACGGCGACGTCGGCGCCGGCGCGGGCGAGATCGCGGCAGATCGCCGCGCCCAGGGCGCCGGTCGCCCCGGTCACCAGCGCGACCTCGCCGGTCAGCGGCCCGCTCATGCGCCCGCTCCCGCCACGGCGTCGGCGTCGAGGAACGCGGTCAGCGGCTCGCCGCGGGCCAGCATCCGCAGCGCCCGCCGGCCGAGCATCGTCTCGTGGATCTCGCTGGTGCCGTCGAAGATCTGCGTCACCTTCGCGTCGCGATGCATGCGGTTCACGTCCTCGTCGACGACGACGCCGAGCGCGCCGTGGATCTGCATGGCCTCGTCGGTGTGCCGGCGGGCGGCGTCGGAGGCGAACAGCTTCGCCATCGACACGACGTCCTGGTCGCCGCCGCCACCGCGGGCGAACGACTCGGCCGCCCGCCGGGTCAGCTCCCGTGCCGCACGGTAGTCGGCGGCCATCCGGCCGAGCTTGCGCTGGATGATCGCGAGGTCGCCGATCGGCCGCCCGAACGCCTGCCTGCCGCCGGCCCGGGCGAGCCCGGCCAGCAGCGCGCCGCGCAGCAGGCCGCACGCGTACGCGGCGGCGTCGATGCGAGCCATGTTGAGACCGTCCATCATCCCGGCGAACCCCTCGACGCCCAGCCGGTCGCCGCGCGGCACCCGGACGCCGTCGAAGAGCAGCTCGCCGTTGGGCATGCCGCGGAACCCGGACAGCTCCGGACCGGGCCGGCCGGTGGCGCCGGGGGAGGCCATGTCGACGACGAGCGCGACCATGGGCGCGTCCCGCTCCGTGCTCCCGACCTTGGCCAGCACGATCGCGACGTGCGCGACCGGCGCGAAACCGACCCAGCACTTGTGCCCGGTCAGCCGGTAGTGGTCGCCGTCGGGCACGGCGACGGTGCTCAGCGCGCGGATGTCGGTGCCGGCGTCGGGCTCGGTGATCGCGAACGACCCGTACGTCCGCGCCGCCAGCGTCGACGCCACCCAGCGCTCGCGCAGGTGCTCGGGCGCGTACTTGGCCAGCAGGTAGGCCGACAGCCGCGCCCCGGCGACGCCCAGCGCGACCGCCGGGCTGTGCGTCGCGAGGCGCTCGGTGACCTCGCGGGCGAGGTCCATCCGCGCGACGTCCAGCCCGCCGGCGTCGTCGTGCACGAGCCCCTGCAGGCCGAGCGCCGCCGCGTCCCCGAGCAGATCCGGGAAGAACGCGGCCTCGGCGTCGATGGCCCGCGCCGCCGGCGCGACCCGCGTCTCGATGAAGTGGTCGACCTCGGCCAGCATCACGCGTCTCCTTCCGGCGGGTAGCAGTAGAGGACGTGCGTCCCGACGAGGCAGCGCTCGCCGTCCTGCGTGGTCGCCGTCATCGCCGCGAACGCCTTGCGGGCGGCGAGGTCGAGCCGCTCGATCACGTAGTCGACCGTGACGGTCTCGCCCAGGTAGACCGGGCGGAGGAACCGGACGCGGTCGTAGCCGTACGACACCGCCGTCACGCCGTGCGCCTCGCACAGCCGGGCCGCCGCGGTCGACGTCAGCCCCAGCGTCAGCACCCCGTGCGCGATGCGGCGACCCTGCGGCCGGGACCGCATGTACTCGTCGTCGACGTGCTGCGGCGCGAAGTCGCCGGTGATGCCGGCGAACAGACCGACGTCGGACTCGGTGACGGTCTTGCGGAACACGCTGCGCGCGCCGACCGGCGGGAACCAGGGAGCGCCGGCCGTCATCGGGGCACCTCCACGACGCCGTCCGCCAGTAGCGCGGCGGTGTCGAGGCCCAGCTCGGACAGCAGCTCGGCGGTGTGCTCGCCGAGCAGGGGAGCGGGGCGCCTGGCCGGCAGCTGCTCGCCGTCCAGCGTGATCGGGTTGCCGACCAGCTCGACGGTGCCCGCGACCGGGTGCTTCACCTCGAGCCGGCGCCGGTCCCAGCGCACGTACGGGTCGGTGGTCATCTCGCGGTGGTCGTTGACCGGCGCGCACCACACGCCCGCCGCGTCGAGCGCGTCGAGCACCTCCCGGGCGGGCCGCGTCGCGACCAGCCGGCCGACCAGCGCGTTCAGCTCGTCCCGCCCGGTGGTGGCGGCCTCCTTGGACGGGAACCGCTCGAGCAGCTCCGGCGCGTCCAGCCCGGCGGCCAGCGCCTCCATCGTCGTCAGCGAGATCGCGACGAACCCGTCGGCCGTCGCGTGCACGCCGTACGGCGCCTCGAGGTACGCGCTGCCGGGAACGGACGGGCGGCGCGGCGGCTCGCCGGAGTTCACCGTCGAGACCACCTCCTGCACGGTCTGGTGCAGCATCGCGCCGACGAGGTCGACCTCGACGAGGCGGCCGCGGCCGGTGCGTGCGCGCTCCAGCAGCGCCGCCGTCGCGCCCAGCGCCAGCATCGTCGCGGCGTGGACGTCGGCGACGAACGGCCCGGCCGGAGTGGGGGCGGCGCCGGCGGTGCCGGTGAGCCAGAGCGCGCCGGTGCGGGCCTGGGCGAGCAGATCCTGGCCGGGTTTACGCGGGTCCGGCACGTCGGCGCCGTACCCGCTGGCCGTGCAGTAGACGAGCGACGGGTTCAGGTCCCGGGCCTGCTCCCAGCCGAGGCCGAGCCGCTCCATGACGCCCGGCCGGAAGTTCTGGATCAGCACGTCGGCGGTGCCGATCAGCGCCTCGGCGACGTGCAGCCCGGCCGGCGTCTTGAGGTCGACGGCAAGCGAGCGCTTGTTCCGGTTCATCGCGAGGAACTGCGCGCTGACCCCGTTGAGGAACGTCGTGCCGGACTGCCGGCCGCGCTCGCCGGTGCCCACGACCTCGACCTTGATCACGTCGGCGCCGAGGTCGGCGAGCATCTCGGCGGCCCACGGTCCCTGCATCATGTGGGCGAAGTCCAGGACGCGGACGCCGTCCAGGGGGAGATTCGGCATGGTGCTCACTTCCCGTCGAAGACCGGCGCGCGCTTCTCCAGGAAGGCGGCGGTGCCCTCCCGCAGGTCGTGCGTGGGCAGCGTCTCCTCGACCAGCGCCGTCAGCGCCCGGCGCACCTTCGGCAGGCCGACGCTCACCAGTTCCTCGGTCAGGAACCGTTTGGTCTGACGGATCGCGTGCGGCGACGCCGCCCGGATCCGCGCGACGGTGGCCCGCACCTCGTCCTCCAGACCCATCGGCGGGACGACCCGGTTGACGATGCCGAACCGGCGCGCCTCGGCGGCGTCCAGCGCGGGCATCTCGTAGGACAGTTCGCCGGCGAGCTTGCGGCCGCTGACGTGCGGCGCGACGGCGACGGCGACCGTCGGCCAGGCGCCGATGCGTCCCTCCGGGAGGCTGAACGTCGCGTCGGCGGAGGCGATGGCGAGGTCGCTGACCAGCACGAGTTCGCAGCCGCCGCCGTAGGCGAGCCCGTTGACCGCGGCGACCACCGGGTACGGGTGCGTGGCGATCGCCTCGATGGTGCGGTAGAGCCCGCCGATGAAGAAGTCCATGCCCTGCTCGGGGGTGGCGTGCTCCTGGAACGTGGCGATGTCGTCGCCGGCGCAGAACGCCCGCCCCGTCCCGGTCAGCACCACCGGGCCGGGCGCCTCGTCGGCCGCCCGCGCCAGGTGCTCGGTGATGTGGTGCCAGCCGGACAGGTCGAGCGCGTTCAGTTTCTCCGGGCGCTCGATCCGGATCCAGGCGGTCCCTTCGCGGACCTCGTAACCGACGTACATGCGTCCCCTCTCTGCGGCGGGCCGGGCTACTTGATCGCTCCCGCGCCCCAGCCCGCGACCAGGTACTTCTGGACGAACAGGAACGCGATGAGCACGGGCAGGTTGATGAGGACGGCGGCGGCCATCAGCAGCGGCCAGTCCTGCAGACTGGCGTTGTAGAGGTCGTGCAGCGCGATCGGCAGCGTCTTCAGGTCGTCCTGGGTGATCAGCACCCGGGCGAAGAGGTAGTCCTCCCAGGCCAGCAGGAAGGTGAACACCGAGACGGCGATCAGCCCCGGCGCGGCCTGCGGGAACACGACGTACCACGCGCTCTTCACCCGGTTGGCGCCGTCGACGAACGCGGCCTCCTCCAGCTCGGCCGGGATCGCCCGGAAGAACGGCTGCAGCAGCCACAGGCTGAACGGCACGCCGAACGAGGCGTACGCGAGGATCATGCCGAGGTGGCTGTTGATCAGCCCGGCCTCGCGGAACATCCCGTACAGCGGCACGACGATGACGATCGGCGCGAACGTGTACGCGTAGAGGATCGCCGTGCTGAACGCGCGGCTGCCCGGGAACGGGAACCGCGTCAGCCCGTACGCCGCCAGCGCCGACACCACCACCGACAGCGCCGTCGCGCCGGTCGCGATGATCAGGCTGTTCTTGGCGTAGGTGAGGAAGTTCGTGGTCTCGAACAGCCGCTGGAAGCCGCCGAAGTCCGGCGCCGTCGTGAAGAACGCCGGCGGGTAGGAGAACAGCTCGGTCCCCGGCTTCACCGAGGTCAGCGCCATCCAGTAGAACGGGAACCCGTTGATCGCGACCAGCAGGACGACGCCGATCACCAGGTACCAGCGGACCCTCGACAGCCGGTGCAGTGCGGTGGTCATGCCGTCTCCTCCCGCTCGCGGTAGAGAGTGCGCAGGTAGACCGTCGTGAAGATCATCAGCAGGACGAACAGGATCATCGCGACGGCGGCGCCGGAGCCCAGCCGGGCCTCGCCGAAGATCCGCTGGAAGGTCAGCACGGGCAGGGTGCGCACCTCGGTGCCCGTCCCGGCGAACAGGTACACCACGTCGAACTTGGTGAACATGAACATGAAGCGCAGCAGGATGAGCGTGTAGAGCACCGGCTTCAGCTCGGGCAGCACGATGTGCCAGAACCGCCGCCACGCGCCCGCGCCGTCGACCGTCGCCGCCTCGACCACCGACGGGTCGATGGTCTGCAGCCGGGCCAGCACGCTGATGACGATGAACGGGGTGAACATCCACACCGACACCGCGATCAGCGACCAGAAGATCAGGTTGGGGCTGAGCAGGTTCGGCGGCTCCGAGCCCGGCCACACCTTGTCGATGAACCACGAGTAGGCGCCGGTGGTGGGGTCGAGCAGCCAGCGCCACACCAGGGCCACCACGATCGACGGCACCATGTACGGCGCCAGCGCGACCAGCCGGACGACGCCGCGGCCGCGGAACCGCTGGTGCAGCAGCAGCGCGATCAGCACGCCGAGCACCAGCTGCAGGCCCACCGTCAGGCCCGCGTACCAGACCGTCGTGCGGACGCTGTCCCAGAAATGCGGCGCGCGCAGCAGCGCGGCGTAGTTGTCGAACCCGACCGAGCCGAACCTCGGCAGGTAGGCGTGAGCGTCGGTGAAGCTGAGTCGCACCAGGTAGGCGATCGGCGCCGCGATGACGCCGGCCACCAGGAGGAACGCCGGGCTGAGCAGCAGCGCGCCCCAGAACCAGCCGGGCATTCGGCGGCCTCGCCGAGGGGTCGCGGTCCGGCCGGCGCCACCGGTGCGGGGCGGCCCGGTCGTCGTCGTTCGCGTCAGAGACATCGTCGTTCCCTTCGCGCGGTCAGTCGGGTCGTCAGTCGGCGTAGAGCGGGGAGAGCAGCTCGTCGGCCCGGGCCTGGGCGTCGGACAGCGCCTCGTCGATGTCCTTGCCGTTCTCGACGACGTCCATGACCATGTCGACGAGGATCTCCGAGCCGTAGAGGTCGCTCAGGTAGGGCAGTTCCAGGTCGGACCACTGGGTGACCATCAGCGGGTACGCCTGGCCGGACTCGAGCATCTGGCGCTGCTGGTCGATCCAGAATCCCCAGTCCCGCACCTCCGGCAGTGCCTGGTAGTCGGGGTCGTCGAACGTCGACGCGCGCACCGGCAGCAGCTGGGTGGGGACGGAGCCGATCCAGCGCAGGTAGTTCTGCTTCTCGAAGAAGAACTCGAGGAAGTCCGCGGCCGCCTCGGCATCGGGGGAGTCCTTGAACACGACCCATGGCTCGGCGTCGAGCTGGGTGATCCAGTCGTCGCCGGACGGGCCGACCGGCCGGTTCGGCGCGACCTTGATGTCCTCACCCGGCACGAGGTCCGGCGCCTGGTCCTCGAACGTGTACGTCGCGCGGCCGAAGGAGAAGATCGTCGCGGCCTCGCCCAGCGCCAGCGAGCTGAGGCTGTCCGCGTACGTCTGCGACGACCACGCCGGCGACAGCGCGCCGCTGTCACGCAGCTCGACCCAGTACTCCAGCACCTCACGCATCTCCTGCGTGTCGATGGTGACGTGCCCGTTCTCGTCGAACAGGCGCCCGCCGTTGGAGCCGAGCCAGAGGTACACCTCCTCGTTGACGTTGTGCGCCGCGTCGCCGGCCAGCATCAGCCCGTAGGCGTCGTCGTTCGCCTCGGACACCGCCCGCCACTGTTCGACGGAGTCGTCCCAGGTCTCCAGGTCCTCCGGGGTGCCGGCGCCGGGCGCGTTCGCGTACAGGTCGGCGCGGTAGACGACGGAGTCGGTGCCCCACGCGTGCACCACCCCGTAGTCGTGGCCGTCGGGCAGCGCGAACATGTCGCGCAGCTGCGGCAGGTAGTCGTCGCCGAGCGAGTCGACCACGTCGTCCAGTGGCACGAGCAGGTCCTGCGAGTAGAGCGTGCGGACGAACATCGGCTCGACCTGGGTGATCTCCGGCAGGTCGCCGGCGGCCAGCGCCGCCTGGAACTTCACCTGCAGATCGCCCCAGCCGACCGACTCCTGATCGACCGTCACGCCCGGGTTGGCGGCCTCGTACTCGGCGATGATCTCGTCCATCGCGGCGACGGTCGTCGGCGTCGACTCGGTGTGCCAGACGGTGATCTCGACCTGGCCGTCGCCGGTGGTCGAGTCACCGCCGCAGCCGGCCAGCGCCAGCGCCAGCGACGCGGCGGTGGCAGCGACGGCCAGGGTGGTGCATCGGCCCTTCGCGCGCATGTGGCCTCCTTTGGCGACATCGTGCGGTGTGGGTACGGACGGATGGAAACCGGTATCCGACGCCATGATGGACACCGGTTTCCGTCGCTGTCAACACCTCGTCACGACATACCCAGGTCGGAGCGGCGAGCGCTTTCCCGACGGGGCTGCCGCCGGGCCCGTGGGTGGTGATAGTAAAGTGCAACCACTTGCCGGGAGGAGACGTATGCGTGAGCCGGCCCGGTCCGGGTGCCCGATCAACCTGACCGTCGAGGCGTTCGGCGACCGGTGGACGCTGCTGGTGCTGCGCGACGTGATGTTCGGCAACCGGCGGTACTTCCGCGAGCTGCTGACCGGCTCCGAGGAGGGCATCGCGTCGAACATCCTGGCCGACCGGCTCAAGCGGCTGGTCGAGGCCGGGCTGCTCACCCGCGACGACGCACGCCAGGGGCAGCGGGCCGCCTACAGCCTCACCGAGGCGGCCATCGACCTGGTTCCCATCATGGCCGAGCTGGGCGCGTGGGGCGTGCGGCACCGCGAGACGACCTTGCGGCTGCGGGTGCGCGCGGAGCTGCTGCGCGACGGCGGACCGGCGCTGTGGCGGGAGTTCATGGACGAGCTGCGTGCGGTCCACCTGGGCGCCCCGCGGCCGCCCTCGGACGGCCCGACGGTCGCCGAGCGGTTCGCCGACGCCGTCGCGCGGGCGGAGGCGACGTCCACCTGAACGGCCGCAGGCTGCTGAGCTACGCCGTCGCCGCGACGCTGATCGTGGCGGCGGGTGTGGCCGGGGCGCGCCTGGCGCTGGGTCCGCCCGACGATCCGGCGCCGGCCGCCGTCGCGGGGGAGCCGGCGCCGCCGGTGACCGACGACCCGCTCGCGCGGATCGCCGTCGCCGGCGACACCGGGACGGCAGACGCGGCCGAGCGAGCCACCGTCGCCGAGATGGCCGGCCGGTCCGGCGACGGTGGCGGCACGTACGACGCGGTGCTGCTGCTCGGCGACCTCGTCTACGAGGACGGAGACGCCGAGCGGGTCGACGACGCGGTCACGGAGCCGTTCGCGCCGTTGCTGGACAATGGGGTGCCGTTGCTGCCGGTGCTCGGCAACCACGACTACGGGAGCGGTGAGCAGGACCGCATCATGGCCGCGCTCGGCCGCGACGACACCTGGTACGAGCAGCGCGTCGGCCCGGTGCGGGTGATCGTGCTGGACACCGAGCGCACCGGCGACGCGGCGCAGACAGCGTGGCTGGAGGAGCGGCTGGCCGCACGGCAGCCGGCCGGCACCTGGACCGTCGTCGCACTGCACAAGCCGCCCTACTCGGCCGGCCAGCACGGCTCCGACCCGCAGGTCCAGGCCCGCTGGGTGCCGTTGTTCGAGGAGTACGACGTGCCGCTGGTGCTGGCCGGGCACGACCACGACTACCAGCGGTCGAAGGTGCTCGACGGCGTGGTCTACGTGGTGTCCGGCGCGGGCGCGAAGCTGCGGCCCACCGGCCAGGCGGACTTCACCGCCGTCAGCAGCTCCACGCTGCACTACGTCGACCTGCTGGTCTACGCCGACCGCCTGGTCGGCCGGGCGATCGACCAGTCCGGCGATCTGGTCGACGCCTTCACGGTGCCGCGCTAGCGACCCGCCGCGATCGCGGTGCCGGCGGGCTCAGGCGGTGACGGTGAAGCCGAACATCATGCCGCTCTCGAGGTGCTCGGCGATGTGGCAGTGCGCCATCCAGCGGCCCGGGTTGGTGACGTCGAACAGGATGTCGACGGTCTCGCCGGTGCGGATGAGCACGGTGTCCTTCCACACCAGGTTCGGCTCGGCGGCGCCGTCGCGCGCGAGGACGAGGAACCGGCCGGCGCCGTGCAGATGGAACGGGTGGTGCATCGGGTGGTCCGACTCCAGCTCGTTGACCAGCCGGATCTTCACCCGCTGGCCGACGCTGAAGCGCCAGTCCGGCTCGTCGCCGGTCGCCGGGTCGACGAAGCGCCACCGGATCGTGGCGGGGGTCGAGACGCGGTTCATCTCCGCCATCTCGTCCTCCCACTCGATGCCGTCGGCGGTCGCGTGGCCGTGGTGCTCGTGGTGCCCGTGATGGTGGTCGCCGTGGTCCATGGTCATCTCGGCGACCAGCGAGATGACCTCGTCCGGCGCGGCCGCGAGCCAGGCGTCCAGCCCGGCGCGCTCGGCGGCGAGGTCGGGCGCGCCGCCGAGCGTCTCGAACGCCTCCGTGAGAGCGGGCGCGGCCGGTGTGACGGCCACGGTCACGGTCGCCAGCCGGTGCGTGCCGGCGGGGGTGTGGTGCTCCAGCGCGTACTCGCCCGGCGCCGGGAACAGCACGTCGACGACGGCCCGCTCTGACGGCGCGATCAGCACCTCGTCGACGAACTCGTCGTGCTCGACGCGGCCGGAGTCGCCGCCGACCCGCTTCAGCCGCGCGCCCGGGATCCGGACGTTGAACACCCGCGTGTTGGCGGTGTCGACCAGCCAGAACCGCACCACCTCGCCGGCGTCCGCCGTCAGCTCCGGCGCCGGGTCACCGCCGGTGAGGAAGACGTTGCCGAACCGGCCCATCGCCGCGTGCGTCGTCTCGGCCGGGCTGAACGGCGCGATGCGGCCGTCCTCGATCAGCAGGTCGTCCAGCGTCATGACGACGTCGCGGTGGGCCCGCGGCCAGTAGTCGTCGTCGGCGGGGAGGACCAGGATGGTGCCGTAGAGGCCGAGCTCCTGGGTGTAGTCCTCGCGCAGATGCGGGTGGTACCAGTACAGGCCGGGGTCGGGGAAGCGCAGCCGGTACGTGTGCTCGCCGCCGACGGCGATCGGCGCCTGGGTGTCGTGCGGGACGCCGTCGCTGCTGTTGTCCAGCCGCAGGCCGTGCCAGTGCACCGTGGTGTCCAGGTCGCCGCGGTTCGTGACGTCGACGGTCAGCTCGGTGCCTTGCCGCACGACCAACGCCGGGCCGGGGACGGAGCCGTTGTAGGCGAGCATGCGCACGGTGGTGCCGCCGATCCGCTTCGCGACCGGCGCGACCGTCAGCGCGACCGTGCCTCCGTCGCCGGGTTCGAGCGTCGCCGGGGCGGTCGCCTCGGGCAGGCCGGCCGGATCGGCCGGGAACGGCGGGGCGGCGGGTGCGCCGGTGTGCTCGTGGTGGTGGCCGGAGTGCTCCATGAACCGACGATGCACCACCCCGCGCCGGTTGCCGAGCACTGGCCTGCCCACCGGCCGGAATCCTGGTACTCCCGGCCCGATTCCTGGGTGCTCGGCCGGCCGCTACCGCCGGTGCCCCGGGTTCACTCGCCCGGTGGCGAGGAGGCGGCGATCCAGACGGTCAGCTCGGTGCGGAAGTCGGCGTCGGCGACGTGCTCGTGCCGCCCGGCCGGCCCGGCGAGCAGCGCCGCGAGGCTGTCCACCAGCTCCCTGGCCTCGTCCGGAGTGAGCTCCAGCCCGGCCGCCGCGATGCTCGCGCCCGTGGCCGCGTCCTCGATACGCACCGCCGCCGCCTCGTCAGGAACCGAGGGCGACGCCGGATTCGCCGGTCTGGACGAGGAAGGTGAAGGCCTCCTCGAAGTACAGCTCGACGGTGTCGGCGTCGTGGGAGAGGTAGCCGATCGAGAGGTCCTGGGCGAGGTGCAGTTCGTAGTCGCCGCCGCGGGCGGACAGCAGCAGGCCGCCGTCGATGGCGGGGGCGAAGACGATGTCGCCGTCGTGAAGGACGCGGGCGACGTGCCCGCGGATCGGGTAGCCGTGGTCGGTGGTCTCCTCGACCGCGGTGTAGACCTCGGCGGACAGCAGCAGGCTGTACGGGCCGCCGACGCCGGCCAGGCGGAGGGTGGTGAGGGCCCGGGCGGCGACGTCGGGGAGGTCGCGGACGTCGTCGGGGAGGGCGATCGGCGCGTTGGTGGTGCCGGCGACGATGCCCTCGATGCCGGCCGCCGCGAAGCCGGCCACGATGGCGCGGTCCTCGGCGTACGCGATGCGCTTCGCGGCGTCCTTCACCGGCTGCCAGTCGGCGTCCTTGGCGCCGCGCTCGACGTCGTCGACGGCCTGGCGGTCGACGGTGAACGGGACGCGCAGCTCGACCACCGGCTTCACCTCGCGGCTGCGCGCCAGCACGCCGTCGCCGGGCGCGTCGAGCGTGCGCAGGTGACCCGTGCCGACCCCGTGCAGGACGCCGTCGCCGGGGCCGATGACGTCGACGACACGGCGGGCGGCGACGTATTGGACGAACGTGCGCCGCGCCTCCGCCTCGATGTCGGTCCAGGCGGCGGCCGAGATGGGTGCCAGTTCCCGGTGCAGGTTGTTCATGAGGCGTCGCTCCTCTTGAGACTGCCGACGTTCAGGCTGCCGTCGGACGCGGGCGTCGGGCTCGGGGGGTCGGCGAGGTCGTCGAGGGCGTCGACGGTGGGCACGGCGAACAGTCCGCCGGTGACCGCGACGGAGAAGTCGAGGATGCGGTCGTGGTGACCCGGCGGCCGGCCGACGAACATGTTGTCCAGCATCTGCTCGATGACGTCGGGGTGGGCGGCGTAGCCGATGAAGTAGGTGCCGAACTCGGCGGCGCCCGGCCGCCCGAACGGCATGTTGTCGCGCAGGATCTCGCGCTCCTCGCCGTCGTCGTCGACGATGGTGGTCAGCGCGACGTGCGAGTTGCTCGGCTGCTCGGTGTCGGACAGCTCGACGTCGGAGAGCTTGCGGCGGCCGATGACCCGTTCCTGCTCCTCGACCGGCAGCGCGTTCCAGGCGTCCATGTCGTGCAGGTACTTCTGCACGACGACGTAGCTGCCGCCCACGAAGCCCGGCTCGTCGGAGAGGACGGCGGCGGCCGCGGCGGCGCCGGTCGGGTTCTCCGTGCCGTCGACGAAGCCCAGCAGGTCGCGCTGGTCGAAGTAGCGGAAGCCCTGCACCTCGTCGACGACGGTGGCGGCGCCGGCCAGCCGCCCGGTGATGAGCGTCGCCAGCTCGAAGCACAGGTCCATGCGCCGGGCCCGGAGGTGGAACAGCAGGTCGCCAGGGGTGGCGACGGCGGTGTGCCGGCTGCCCGCGATGGCCCGGAACGGGTGCAGCCCGGACGGCGGGTCGCCGCCGACGAGCCGCGGCCAGGCGCCGGCGCCGATGCCCGCGACGCAGGTCAGGCCGTCGTCGACGCTGCGGAAGCCGACCGCCCTGGTCAGCCCGGACAGGTCGGCGAGCAGGTCGCGCGCGGCCTGCTCGCCGCCGTCGTCGACCGTGACCACGAGGAAGATCGCTGCCTCGGTCAGCGGCCCCAGCACGGCCTGCGGCGTCGCGGGATCGGTCACCGTCGCATTATCGCCCTCCGCCGGCCGGCCGCGCAGGCGGCACGGCCGACCCGCCGGCGAGTCCGGCGAAGATCTCCACCAGCTCGGGACGGTGCGGTGGGCCGACGTGCGGGGCGGCGACGCTGCGGACGTCGGTGGGGTTGTCCGGGGTGAGACGGTCGGCCTCGGCGATGAACCGGTCCTGCAGCGCCGGCGGGATCAGCCGGTCCTCGGTGAACCGGACGTAGGTCCGCGGGATCCGGCCCCAGCGTTGCGCGCCGACGCGGGTCTCGGCCGGTGGGATCGCGACCGGCTCGTCCGGCTGGAACTGGCTCAGCAGGCGGGTCGTCTCCTCGTCGGTGAAGCCGCCGGCCAGGCACTCGCGGATGCCGCGGATCAGCTCCGGGTCGGCCGTGCGCCAGTTGACCCGGGCCACGCCCAGCTGCGCCGGGTCGCCGACGACGGCCGCGGTGACGAGGCCGACCAGGCTGTCCGCGTTCTCCGGCGTCGCGAAGTACGCGGCCATGCTGGGCAGCTCGACCGGGCAGTAGGCGGAGACGTAGACGACGCGGTCGAGCAGCTCCGGGACGGCCTCGCCGACCCGGCTGACGGTGACGCCGCCCTGGCTGGCGCCGGTCAGGATCACCGGGCCGTGCTCGCGGGCCCGGCGCACCACGTCGACGACGCGCGCGGCATAGTCGACCAGCGTGTAGCCGGCCAGCGGCGACTTCTCCGCCGCCAGCGCGGCGAGATCCTGCGGCGCCTGGTACGCGAGCGGGAAGAACCCGTCGATGCCGTGGCCGGGCAGGTCGACGGCCATCGCGCGGTGGCCGCGCAACGCGAGCTCGCCGACGAGCCCGGACCAGCTGTGCGCCGCCGAGTGCGTGCCGTGGACGAAGATCAGGGTGGGCGTGGTCATGGCCGGGTGCTCCTCTGCAGGGTGGGGACGGACGTCGTGCGGGCGGTCGGCGGGCGCCACATCGGGAACAGCGCCGGGCCCCGGCGGAGCTGGACCGGCGGGCCGAAGTCCTCGAAGCCATGCCGCAGGTAGAGGGCACGGCTGCGTGGCGAGGCGGCCTCCAGGTAGGCGCCGACGGCGTCGTAGCCGGCCCGCCGCAGCCGGTGTCGCAACAGTTCCGAGCCGAGCCCGCCGCCGCGCCGCCGGGCGACGACGCCCATGACCGCGAGGTACAGGTGTGGCCGGTCGGCGGGGTGCCGCCCGGCCAGGGCGGCACCGACGGCCCGCAGCCGGTCGGCGGGCTCGGGCCCGGCGTCCACCTCGGCGTCCGGCGCACCGGACGGCGCACCGGACGGCTCGGGGCCGCCGGCCGACCCGATCCAGACGGCGACGCCGTCGCGGCCGGACAGGTAGGCCTCGGCGGCGGGGTGGGCGAGCAGCGAGTGGTAGTACCCCGCCTGCCGCTCGGACCGTCCCGCCGGCTCCGGGAACAGCCACTCGACGAACGGATCGTCGCGGAACGCCTCGACGAGGACGCCCACGACGGTCTCGTGCTCTTCGGCACCGATCCGGCGAATCGGTGCGTACGGTGTATCGGTTCGCATGCCTCCAGCGTAGGAACGCCACAGCAACAAACGTGCAGTTAGCGACGGTGAAGTGTCCTGACGCCCGAGTCAGCGAACTAGTACACTTGGCGACCATGACACCGGCCGAGCCGCCGTACCGGCGCATCGCCGCCGAGCTGCGCGCCGGCATCCTGGCCGGTGAGCTGCGGCCGGGGGAGCGGCTGCCGTCGGTGCGGCAGATCGCGCAGCGGTGGGGCGTCGCCCTGGCCACCGCGACCCGGGTCATGGCGACCCTGCGCGACGAGGGCCTGGCCGAGACCCGGGTCGGCTCCGGCGCCGTCGTCGCTCGTGCCGTCCGGCCCGTGGTCACGGCGCGGCGGTCCGCTCGGCCGACCGGTCCGCTGCCGCCGTCGCTGACCCGTGCCGACGTCCTGCGCGCCGCCGTCGCCATCGCCGACCGCGAGGGCCTCGACGCCGTCACCATGCGCCGGCTGGCCGCCGAGCTGGGCACCGGGCCGATGTCGCTGTACCGGCACGTGGCCACGAAGGACGATCTCGTGCGGCAGATGGTCGACGACGTCGTCCGCGCCGCCGAGCTGCCCGACCCAGGGCCGGACGGCTGGCGGGCCAAGCTCGAGCTGGTGGCGCGACGGCAGTGGGCGCTGTCGCGCCGGCACCTGTGGCTGGCGCGGGCGATCTCGTTCACCCGGCCGTTGCTGGTGCCCGGGCTGGCCGCCTACACCGAGTGGACGCTGCGGGCGCTCGACGGGCTCGGGCTGTCCCCGAGGACCCGCATGCGCGAGGCGCTGACGCTGCACGCGCTGGTCGTCACCGTGGCGCTGTCGCTCGCCGACGAGGTCGAGGCCGAGCAGGAGACCGGCGTGACCCTGGACCGGTGGCGCCAGACGCAGCGCGAGCGCACCGGCGAGCTGCTCGACGGCCGGTTCCCGCTGCTGGCGGCCGCGCCCGGCGACGTCGCGGCCGACCTGGACGGCTTGTTCGAATACGGTCTCGCCCGGCATCTCGACGGCTTCGCCGTGCTGCTCGAGGACGCGCGGACCTGAGAGTCGCGCCCGCGGCGCAATCCATTCGGCGCCGTGTCACGTATCACCGCGCGCGAACACTCATCGTCCATGAGGAGATGTCATGTCCGCTACACCCGTCCCCCTCGCCCGGAAACTGCGGGTCGCCCTCGTGCTTCCGCTCCTCCTCGTCGCCACCGTGGCGACGACGGCCGCGGCGCAGGCCGACCGCGACCGCCCCCTTCCCGTCTCCGAGCTCCAGGTCGGCAGTGAGGTCGTCGCGACGACCGGGCTCCGGCTCTCCGCGATCGGCACGCCCGACGACGGCAGCGGCCGGCTGTTCGTCGTCGACAAGGGCGGCCGAATCCTCGTCTTCCACCCGGACACCGGCACCGTCGACCCCCAGCCGCTGCTCGACCTCACCAGCCGGGTCAGCACCGCCGGAAACGAGCGCGGACTGCTCGGCGTCGCGCCGTCGCCGGACTTCGACCGCACCCACACGCTGTTCGTCTCGTACACCGCCCTGGGGACCGGCGTCGAGAACGGCGCGCTGACCGTCTCGCGGTTCGTGCTCGACAGCGCCGCCCAGGCCGTCGTCGACCCGGCCACCGAGGAGCGCGTACTGCGTCAGCAGCACAACCTCAACGGCAACCACAACGGCGGCGACCTGATGTTCGGTCCCGACGGCTACCTGTACTGGAGCACCGGCGACGGCGGCAGCGCGGACGACCCGCTCTACGGCGCGCAGAACCTCAGCACGCTGCTCGGCAAGATCGTCCGGATCGACGTCATGCGCGGGTGCGACGGCCACCTCTACTGCATCCCGAAGGACAACCCGTTCGCCCGCAGCTTGATCGCGCGGCCGGAGATCTGGGCCTGGGGCCTGCGCAACCCGTGGCGGTTCTCCATCGACGCGCAGAGCGACTCGATCTGGATCGGCGACGTCGGGCAGAACCGCTGGGAGGAGATCAACCACGTCTCCATCGACAAGGGCGACCTGCCGCGCGACGGCTGGAACTTCGGCTGGTCCTGCCGCGAGGGCACGGACCTGCACCGCGTTCCGGAGTCGGCCGGCGAGGCCCCCGACCCGTTCCTCGACATCCGCTGCAACCCGCGCGCCGACTACACCGACCCGGTCTTCTCCTACGGCCTGTCCGGCAACGACCGGTGCGCCGTGATGGGCGGCGTCGTCTACCGCGGCGAGGAGTTCGAGGACGTCGCCGACGGCATCTACGTCGCGGCCGACTACTGCACCGGGCAGGCGTTCGCCATCCAGGAACAGCGCCGCGGCGGGCACGTCGCGAACGACGCGGTCGGCATGCTGCCGCCGCGGATCACCTCGTTCGGCACGGACGACGAGGGCGAGGTCTACTTCGTCACCGACGCCGTCGCTCCGGGCGCCGGTGAGATCCACCGCCTCACGTTCGCGGCGGCCGCCGGGTCCTGACCCCGGACCGGTTCCGTCCGGCCCGCCCGCCGGACGGAACCGCTTGCCGGCCCTGACCGCAGGGTGTTTGATGGCTCTGATCAGCAGTGACTCTGGGTGGAGGTCCTGATGATCGAGACACCCGCGGTCAGGGTCCCGGCGGAGCACCGGCTCCTCGGCCTCGACCGCCGCACGTTCCCGTTCGCTCTGGTGGCGCTGGCCGTCTGGGCCTTCTGGGTCGTCCTGATCCCGTGGATCGACGACCAGGTGGCGTGGGACGACCGCATCGAGGCCGGCGACGTCATGCTGGTGACGCCCGACGTCACGTTCACACCGGCCGTCGGCTGGGACGTCACCAGCGGCATCCGGGTCGGCGACGACTCCGTCACCGGCGACCAGTCGCCGCCCGACGTCGTGCTCACCGACGGCTCCGTCACGCTGGTCGTGCGGGCCGGGCCATGGGACGGCACGCCGCGCGAGCTGTTGCGGCAGATCACCGCGATCACCACCACGACCGAGGGCGGCGACGCCTTCCACGTCACCGGTCCGGCCGGCACCATCCGCACCGACCAGGGCGTCACCGGGGCCACGGAGGGCTTCACCTCGCCGCGGGTCACCGGCCTGCTGGCCGCGTTCGTGTTCGGCGGCGACGGCGTCGAGGTCCAGGTGGCCGGTCCGCTGGACCAGGTCTCGCAGCGCTCCGACGAGATCACCGGCATGATCGAGAGCCTCTCCGCGGCCGGGAGCGCCTCGTGACGGCGACGGCGGCCGGCGCCTCCCGCGGTGAGGTGCTCGACCAGCGCCGGGTCGCCATCGAGGAGTCCGGCTGGGGTGCGCGGTTCGTGTTCTGGCAACCGCACAACGCCTGCTGGTGGGTGTACGTCGCGCTGGTCGCCAGCGGCCTGTGGCACACCTGGCGGCTGGCGGCCGGCTCGGTGCCGGCCTACGGCGACGCCTACACCGCGGCTCTGCTGGGCGCGGCCGCGTTCACCGGGGTCTTCGTACTGTTCCTGCGCTGGGCCGACCGATGGGAGCGCACACCCGCCGGACTGGCCGCCGCGGCGTTCGTGTTCGGTGGCTTCGCGGCGACGTACGCCATCGCGCTGCCGGCCAACGCGGCGATGATGTCGCTGTACGCGAAGATCTTCGGGCAGGGCTGGGCGGAGGACTGGAAGGCGGGCCTGACCGCGCCGTTCGTCGAGGAGACCGCCAAGGGCATCGGGTTCCTGCTGCTGCTCGGCCTCGCGCCGGTCGTCATCCGGACGGTGGCCGACGGCCTGATCGTCGGCGCCTACGTCGGGCTCGGCTTCCAGGTGCTCGAGGACGTGCTCTACGGCGGCAACGCGGCGGCCGAGCACTTCGGCGCCGACCAGGTCGGCAGCGTGCTGAGCACCTACGCCGCCCGCATGGCCACCGGCGTCTCGTCGCACGCGCTGTACACGGCGCTGTTCTCGGCCGGCCTGGTCTATCTCATCGGGACGGTGGCGCAGCCGCTGCGGGCCGGGCGGGGCGTCCTGCTCGTACTCGCGGCGCTGGTGGTGCACGGCGTCTGGGACTCCGCGTTCGCGCTCGGCGGTGGCACGGTGCTCTCGCTGGTCATCATGGCCGCCACGGTGATCTTCAGCCTGGTCGCGCTGGCCGTCGCGATCCGGTGGGCCGGACGGCGCGAGCGGGTCTACCTGGCGGCCATCCTGCGACCCGAGGTCAGCGACGGTGTGCTCACCGAGGCCGAGTTCGCCGCCGCGACCGGCTACCGCAGGCAGCGCCGAGCAGCCCTGCGGCAGCGGCCCCGGGGCACCGGCCGGCGCGCGGAGAAGCACGTCGTCCGGGCGGCTCGCGACCTCGGCCACGACCTCGCCGCCGCGGGCGGCGAGACGTCCGCCGCGGTGGCGCACTCGCGCGCGGAGATCGTCCGGCTGCGTGGGGCCGCCGCACCGGCGCCGCCGGGCGGCCCGTAGGGTGACCGCGTGAGTGCTGCGCTTCGCTGGTTCCGCATCGCGGCCGTCGCCGAGGGCATCTCCTGGGCCGGCCTGCTGCTAGGGATGTTCTTCAAGTACGTCGTCGTCGAGAACGAGATCGGCGTGCAGATCTTCGGCCCGATCCACGGCGGCATCTTCCTGGTCTACCTCGTCACCGTGATCGCCGCCTGGCGCGCCGAGCGCTGGTCCTTCACGACCACGATCCTCGGCCTCGCGTCCGCGATCCCGCCGTTCATGACGGTCTGGTTCGAGCGCCGCGTCCTGCGCGAGCGCGCCGCCGCCGAGGCGGAGGCCTCGCTCGTCACGGGCTGACGCCGGGGCGGCGTCCAGGAGGTGGCGCGGCCGCCGCTGATGCCGTAGACGGCGCCGGTCGAGAAGCTGACCCGGTCGGAGCAGAGGAACGCGATCAGCTCGGCCACCTCCCCCGGCCGGCCGACCCGCTTCATCGGGATGAGGCCGGCGATGTGGGCGAGCACGTCGGGCGCGGTGTCGTCGTTCATGGGAGTGGCGATGACGGCCGGCGCGATGGGCGGACAGGTTCGGGTTGCCGTCCTTGCCTGCCATGCTGGCGATGTTGACGACCCGGCCCCAGCCGCGTTCGCGCATGGCGGGGACGAACGCAGCCGGTCCGCCGCGGCGGCGCCGAGCCCGCTGCCGCCGCCGGTGACGAGCGCGGTCCTGCTTTCAGTGCGATGCACGACTGACCTCCGATCCGCTGGAGCCGATCAGGACGTCCAGGTCGGCCTACACCACGACGTGCCTTCCGATAATCGACACGGCAATCTACTATCTGGAACATGCGGGACCCAGGCATCGTGGCGGGCGACGACCGTCCCGGTCAAGAGGGCGACCGGGTCGTCGGATCCGATCGCGTGCTGGTCGTGCTCAAGGAGTTGGCCGGCCACCCCGGCGGCGTCGGACTGGACGAGCTGACCCGCCTCGTGGGCAGCCCGAAGCCGACGGTGCACCGCGCGCTGCGGTCGCTGCGCCGGGCCCGCTTGGCCGCTCAGGACGCGCGCGGGCACTACCTGCTGGGCGACGAGTTCCTGCGGCTGGCGTTCGCGCACCACGAGGCCCGGCCCGAGCACGTCCGTCTGCAGCCGGTGCTGGAGGCGCTGGCGGCCCGGTTCGGCGAGACCACGCACTACGCGGTGCTCGACGGCCGCGAGGTCGTCTATCGCGCCAAGGTCGATCCGCCCAGCGGCGCCGCGGTGCTCACGTCGACCATCGGCAGGCGCAACCCGGCGCACTCGACCGGTGTCGGCAAGTTGCTGCTCGCGCACCGCCTGACCACACCCGACGCCGTCGCCGCCTGGGTCGGCGGCCGGTCACTGGAGCGTCGCACCGAGCGCACCCGCAGCACCCTCGCGGAGCTGCAGGCGGAGCTGGCGGCGGTCTGGCGGCGCGGCTACGCGCTCGACGACGAGGAGAACGAGGCCGGCGTCGCCTGCCTGGCGCTGCCGGTGTACGCGCTGGCGCCGGGCACGCCGTCGGGCGCGCTCAGCGTCAGCGCGCTCACCTACCGCACCCCGCTGGCCACGCTCGTCGAGGCCGTCGACGAGATCCGGGGCGTGCTCGGCCGGCTGGGGGAGAGCGGATGAGCGGCGCCACCATGCGCGCGTTCGTACTCACCGGCCCCGGGGCGGGAGCGGTGCTGGACGTGCCGCGTCCGGTCGCCGTGCCGGGCGAGGTCGTGGTCGACGTCGAGCGGGCCGGTGTCTGCGGCACCGACGCGGAGTTCTACAGCGGCGACATGGCCTACCTGCGCTCCGGCCACACGACCTACCCGCTGCGGCCCGGGCACGAGTGGGCCGGCGTCGTCAGCGCGATCGGCGCCGGCGTCGACCGCGCCTGGCTGGGCCGGCGGGTCATGGGCGACACCATGATCGGCGACGGTGTCTGCCGTCGCTGCCGCCGGGGCCGTCAGCACGTGTGCGAGGCGCGGCAGGAGGTCGGCGTGCGCGACGGCCGGCCCGGCGCGCTGGCCGAGCAGCTGGCCGTCCCGGTGTCGTCGCTGCACGCGCTGCCCGATTCCGTCGACGCCGTGCTGGGGGCGCTGGTCGAGCCGGGCGGCAACGCGCTGCGCGCGGCCCGGGCCGCGGCGGTGGGCGACGGCGACCGGCTGCTCGTGTTCGGGCCGGGCACCATCGGGTTGATGGCGGCGATGTTCGCCCGCGCCGACGGCGCCGAGGTGCACCTCCTGGGCCGCACCGAGGAGTCGCTGCACTTCGCCCGCGAGCTCGGCTTCCCGCACACCTGGACCGAGGACGAGCCGCCCGACCTGCCGTTCGACGCCGTCGTCGACGCCACCAACGCCGCCCACCTGCCGTCCCGGGCCGTCGAGCTGGTCGAGCCCGGCGGGCGGGTCGTCTACATCGGGCTGTCCGCCACGCCGAGCACCCTCGACACCCGGACGCTGGTGCTCGACGACGTGACGGCGGTCGGCATCCTGTCCGCGTCGCCCGGCCTGGCCGCGACCATCGAGGCGTACGCCGCCGGGACGGTCGACCCGCGGCCGCTGGTCGGCGCCACCGTCGGCCTCGACGACGTCGCCGCCGTGCTGGCCGGGACGTACCCGGCCGGGCCCGCGCCCAAGGTCCACGTCGACCCGCGGCGCTCCGCGGCCCGGGTCAGGCCAGCTCGAGGTCGTCGCGGGCGATGACGTTCAGCAGCCGGTCACCGGCGAGGTGGCGCTCGAGGTTGCGGGCGAACAGGTCCCAGACGCGCTCGGTGAACCAGGTGCTGGAGCTGGAACCGGAGATGTGCGACGTCACGATGACGTTGGGCAGGTCGAAGAACGGGTCGTCCGGCGGCATCGGCTGGCGGTAGTGGTCGTCGAGCGCGGCGCCGGCGATGGTGCCGTCCCGCAGTGCGGCCAGGAGCGCGGCCTCGTCGACCACGCCCGCGCGGGCGGGGTTGAGCAGCACGGCGTGCGGCGGCAGCAGGCGCAGCGCCGCGGCGTCGACCCAGCCGCGGGTGGCACTGGTCACCGGCGTCGTGACGACCAGGTGGTCCAGCCCGGCGAGGAACTCGTCGCGCTGCTCCGGAGCGAAGCGGCGGTCCGGCACCGGCACGGTCCGCGTGGGCCGGTCCAGCGGGTCGTAGCGCAGCTCCCGCCCGCCGGGACGGAACCGGGACAGCGCCCAGACCTCCAGTCCCAGCGCACGACACGACCGGGCCAGCTCGCGCCCGATGTTGCCGTAGCCGAAGATGCCCACCCGGCGCCCGCGCAGCTCCGCCTGGAACCGGGCGTCGCGGTCCCACCGGTGCTCACGCTGCGCGGCCAGCATGCCGGGCAGGTCGCGGCCGAGCGCCAGCATCATCAACAGGCACCACTCCGCGATCGGGATGTCGTTGACGCCGCTCGCGTTGGCCACCGTCGTCGCAGGAGGCAGGCTCAGGCCGTTGAGCTGCGAGTAGCCGTGCGAGCCGAGCTGCACCCAGCGCAGCCGCGGCATCGCGTCGAGGTTGGCCGGGCACAGGTCGGAGAACAGCACGGTCACGTCGCGGACGAGCGGCTCGGGCAGGATGGCGCCCGGCCCGAACGGCTCGATCACCTCGACGACGGCGTCCGGCGCGAGCCGGCGGACACGGTCCAGGCCGGCCTCGTGCACGGGCTGGGCCACCAGGATGCGCTCGGCCATGTCAGCTGCGCAGTTCCTTGCCGGGGACGCCGGCGAACTCCTCCATGCCCGGCCGGAACGGGAACCGCCGCTTGACCTCGTCGGTCAGCGTGACGCCGAGTCCCGGCGCGGCCGGTGGCAGCACGTAGCCGTCCTCGATGACCAGGTTCTCGCCCCACAGCGCGGTGTGCAGTTCGCCCGGGTCGGGCGCCATCTCGACCATCAGCGTCGACGGCGACGCGAAGGCGGCGTGGACGTTCTGCAGGAAGCCGCCGCCGGCACTCCAGGCGTGCGACACGACGTTCCGGCCCTGCGCCGCGGCCAGCTCGCCCACCTTCACGAAGTCGGTCATGCTCAGCAGCGCGGCGTCGGGCTGGGCGATGGCGAACGCGCCACGGCTCATCCAGAGCCGGAACTCGTCGTAGGAGAACAACTGCTCGCCGCCGGCGATCGGCACCGGGGACTCGCGGGTCAGCGCCGCGTACTCGTCCGGATCCTCGTACGCCAGCGGCTCCTCGAAGAAGGCCGGCCGGTACGGCGCCGCTGCCGTCATGACCGCCCGCGCGGTGTCGAGGTCCCAGCGGTGCACGCCGTCGCGGTGTCCCATGTGGCCGTCGAGCATGATCGCGAAGTCCCGCCCCAGATGGCCACGCATCAGCGCCAGCTTCTCCGCCTCGAACTCGGCCGCGGCCTGCGGGCCCGGCGCCGGGAGGATCTCTCTGCGGCCGGACGTCTCCAGGTAGCCGGTGGCCACCTTGAGCGCGGTGAAGCCCAGCTCCGCGTACCGGTCCAGCTTGCGCTTCAGCTCGTCCGGCGGCCAGGGCGACGGACCGCCGGTCGCGTACGCCCGCAGCCGGTCGTGCCTGCGGCCGCCGAGCAGCTGGTGCACCGGAACGCCGGCCGCCTTCCCGGCCAGGTCCCACAGCGCGGCCTCGACGCCGGACAGCACTGCCGACCCGGCGCCGACCCGGGCCCAGAAGCCGAGGCAGCGGCGCATCCGCGTGCTCAGCACGGCGGGGTCGGTGGTGCCGCCGTCGACGAGGATCGGCCGCACGTAGTCGACGACGTGGGGGACCATCTCGGGGAAGAAGTAGCCCAGGTAGGTCTCGCCGACCCCGACCAGCCCGGCGTCGGTCCGCACCTCGACGAAGGCCGCCGTACGCAGCTTCTTGGCGAAGGTGATGTACGGGTCGTTGCTGGACGGGCCGGTCAGCAGCACGGCCGTGACGTCGGTGATCCGCATGACGTCATCGTTTGTGAAACGCCGTTCCACGTCAAGGTCTCCGGGTGCGCTTCCTAGCACCACTCCGAGACGTAGCCGGTGGCGCCGGCGGGGACGACGTCGCGGTCGCGCAGCAGCACCGAGACGCGGTCGCCGCGTGCGGCGCAGGCCGCGGCGAACGCGTCGCGGCCGTTGTCGGTGTACTCGATCTCGATGACGTGGCGCCCGTACACGTCGGTGTAGGCGGCGCACTCGTCGTGGACCTCGCACTCCTCGGCGATCGCGAAGTCCAGGTGGGCGGTGTCGCGGCCGGCGTCGCCCAGTTCCGGGGCGTTCTTCTGGGCGATCGCCAGGCCCAGCTCGTGCGCCCGCTCGGCCAGCAGCGCGGCGAACGCGAGGTTGTCCGCGTCGTTCAGCAGGTCGTGCGAGCGGGTCCACGAGTCGAGGTTGTCCGGCTCGACGGCGGCGAAGCCGGCCTCTGCGCAGCGTTCGAGGTCGGTGCCGACGATCTCGGCGAGCGCGGCCCGGTTCGCCTCGGTCGAGGTGTCCAGCAGCGCCTCGTCCGGCCAGTCGGGGTCGGTGACCAGCTCGCCGTCGTCGCTCAGCAGCAGGTCGTCGTTCTCGTCCTGCCACCACCGCAGCGTGCCGGGCTGGGTCTGGAACGCGTTGACGTAGCAGACGCCGTAACGGTCCGGCGCCGGTTCCGCGGTGACGTCGCGGATCACGACCTCGGCGTCGCCGGACGGGGGATAGGCCCCGCCGAGCTGGTAGTCGACCCGGGCGCCGGCCGGCGGGAGCCGCACGCCGTCGTGGTCGCCGTCGCCGTCGTCGTCGCTCCCGCACCCGGCGAGCAGCGCGAGCAGGACCACTGCCGCACGGAGTCTGAGCACGTCAGCGGGCCGGCGGAGGGGAGTCGGGGAGGCCCGGCGACCTGGCCATGGTGGTCTCCTTCAGCTGCAATGCGGCGTCGGTGCGCATCGCGACGCCGGTCGTTCGACAGATGCGGCCGGTCGGCCGCGCTTCCTAGCGTCGCAGGCGTGGGAAAACTCATCGTGCACAACATGCTCACCGTGAACGGCGCCTTCGAGTCTCCGGCGCCGGAGGCCTGGCTGGAGCTGGACAACGACAGCTCTGACGACGGCCTCGACCAGCTCGTCCTCGCCGACGCGCTGCTCATGGGCCGGCCGGTCTACGAAGGCCTGGCGGCCGTCTGGCCGCACCTGGGCGACGACCCCGCCATGGGCAGGTCCGCGGGCCGGATCAACGCGATGCCGAAGTACGTCGCGTCGCGGACGCTCACCGGGCCGCTGGAGTGGAACGCGACGCTGATCGAGGGCGAGCTGGAACAGGCCGTGCCGGAGCTGAAGGAGCGGCACTCGGGGCGGCTCATGGTCACCGGGTGCGGCGAGTTCGCCCACACGCTGACCCGGCTCGGCCTCGTCGACGAGTTCTGGTTCTGGGTGCAGCCGCACCTCTGGCCCACCGGCCCCCGCATCTTCGACGGCGTCGGCCCGGTCCGGTTGCGTCTCGTCTCGGCGACGCCATACCGCTCCGGCGTCGTGTGGCTGCGGTACCGCCCTGAGAGCGCATGAGCGCCCGGTAGCGGACGAGGGAACCGCCGCCGCGCTCACGGCGTCGGACGCAGGACGGGGAGTCGCCGGGCGAGGGGGCACATGGTGGCCGGACGGATCGTGCCGAGCCTTCTCGCCATGGCGATGCTCGCCGCCGGATGTGGCGGCGGGGGCCGCACGCCGGGCGGTGCCGCCGAACCGGTCTGCGCGGCACCGTTGACGCAGGTCGCCGAGCCGACCGTCCGGCCGGCTGACGTCCTGCGGGTGACGGCCGACCACCTCGTTGACGCGTGCTACGACCTGGGCGAAGGGCTCGTGGCGGAGCCGCTGGACGACCAGGCCGTCATCTGGCGGCAGGGCGCCGCCGAGATCGAGCTCGCCGTCGTCGACGCGGAGCCCCCGAGCGGCCGGGTCGAGGTCGCGGTCAGCGTGCCCGCGGACGCCGCGCCCGGTGCCGCGACCATCACGGTCGGACGCGGCACCGCCGCGGAGGTGACGGTGACGCCGTGACCTCTCGACGGCGGCCGGCGCCGTCAGGGCCGGTCGACGAGCTCGGCCGCCAGGAGGTCCATGAGCAGGCCGTCGTGCCAGGAGCCGTCCGGGCCGCGCTCGTACTGGCGCATCACGCCGACCGGGCGGAAGCCGGCCTTGGCGTAGCAGGCGATGGCCGCCGCGTTGTCCGCCGCGGGGTCGATGACCAGCCGGTGGTGCCCGTGGTCGTGGAGTTGCGCGGATGTCTGCCAGCCGGCCGGCGTCGGCGGGCCCGGCCGGCCGCAACGTCACCTGCGCACCGGTGAGCACGGTCATGCCGTGACCCAATCGCCGCCCACGTGACGCGCCCCCGGGACGGCGGGGTGCTAGGGTCTGGCCCTAATGAGTTTGATTCTCGTTAGGAAGAGCCGCCCATGCACACCACTCCCGTCGTCCTGGTGACCGGTGTCGCGCCCGACGCGATGGCGTCGGCGACCATCGCGCTGCAGTGGGACCTCCCGGACGCGGTCGTCGCGCACCACCGCATCGACGTGGGCCGCGGCGTGCTGCTGCGGACGGTCAGCGACGTCACCGGCGTGCTCGAGAGCGAGGAGATCGACCTCGAGCACGCCTGCGTCAGCTGTGCCGTCCGCGAGGACGTCGCGCCGACGCTGGCGCGGCTGGCCGAGGGCGGCCGCTGGGGCGCCGTCGTCGCGCAGTTGCCGGCCGGTGCCGAGGGGCAGCAGGTGTGCCGGGTCGCCGCCGGCGACCCACGGCTGCGGCGCGTGCGCATCGCCGGTGTGCTGTGCGCCGTCGACGGCGACCGGCTGGTCGACGACCTACTCGGTGACGAGCTGCTGTGCGAACGCGGCGTGCACACGTCCGCCGACGACCGCCGCGGCGTGGCCGAGGTCGGCGCGGCGCAGGTGGAGTACGCCGACGCCGTCACCGTCGTCGGGGCGGCCGGTGCGGCGGAGCTGGAGCTGGTTCGCACGCTGGCCCGCCCGGGCGCGGTCGTCCCGGAGGGCGACGGCGGGCTCGACACCGCCCGGCTGCTGGCCGGCATCCACGACCACGCGGCCGCCGAGGCCTGGGCCGCGCAGGTGCGGCCGGGACCGCTGCCGGCCCACGCCGGAGCGGACGGTGGTGGCCGGCCGCAGGGTCCGACGGCAGGCGCGGCCGGCTGGCCCTGGCGGCTGGACCTGCACTCGGACCGGCCCTTCCACCCGGACCGCCTGTACGCGGACATCGCCGCCCTCGGGGGTGGGTTGCGGCGCTCGCGCGGCTGCTTCTGGCTGCCGACGCGGTCGGCGGTCGCCTGTGCGTGGGACGGCGCCGGAGGCCAGCTGAGCATCGGCGTCGCCGAGCCGTGGGGCCGTCGCCGGCCGTTCACGCGCATCGTCGTCACCGGCATGGACGACGGCCGCGACGAGCTGGCCGCAGCGTTCGATCGCTGTCTCCTCGACGACGCCGAGGTGCGCCGGCGCGGCTCCTGCTGGGAGGCCGCCGGTGACGGCTTCGAGGCCTGGCTGGGCGACATCCACAGCCCGCTCTGACCCCGTCAGCTCCGCACAGGAAGGCACCACCATGTCCGCACGCTGCCAGGTCACCGGCGCCCAGCCGGGCTTCGGCCACTCGATCTCGCACTCCCACCGGCGCACCAAGCGCCGGTTCGACCCCAACATCCAGCGCAAGCGCTACTGGGTGCCGTCGCTGGGCCGCACCGTCACGCTCACCGTCAGCGCGCGTGGCATCAAGACCATCGACAAGCGCGGCATCGAGGCCGTCGTCGCCGGTCTCCGTGCCCGCGGGGAGCGGATCTAGATGGCCAAGCGCAGCAAGATCGCCAAGGATGCCCGCCGTCGCGAGATCGTCGCCCGCTACGCCGAGCGCCGGGCCGCGCTGAAGCGCGTCCTCGCCGACCCCGCCAGCACGGACGACGAGCGGGCGGCCGCGCGCCGGGCGCTGTCGCGGCAGCCGCGCGACGCCAGCCCCACCCGGCTGCGCAACCGCGACCAGATCGACGGCCGGCCGCGCGCCGTCTACCGCGCGTTCGGCCTGTCCCGGATCCGCCTGCGCGAGCTGGCGCACCGAGGCGAGCTGCCCGGCGTCACGAAGTCCAGCTGGTAGCCCCGCCGATGTCGACGGAGACGAGCTACGAGCGGCTCGCCGAGTTCCACGACCTGTTCATGACCGAGCCGTGGGAGCGGCTGGGCCCGCACGTCCGCGCCGCCTTCGCCCAATTCGGCGACGGCGCGGTCGTCGTCGAGGTCGTCGAGGTCGTCGCCGGTGCGGCGCCGGCCGATCTCGGCCTGCTGCCCGAGCGCGTCGACGGCTTCGTCTGCGCGCACGTGCTGGGCCATCTCGGCCGGGCCGACCGGCGCGGGCTGTTCGCGTGGCTCGGGTCGCGGCTGTGCGCCGGCGGCGCCGGCCTGGTCACGACGCAGCGCCCGGAGACCGGGCGGGCGGAGGTGGTCGAGACCCGGCGGCTCGGCGACTACGAGTACCGGGCGCACCACCTGGCCGCCGGCGCCCGGCACGAGTACACCAGCCTGTACGAGGTCCGGCAGGGCGACCGGCTGGTCCGCTCGTACCGGTTCACCGGCGACTGGCGCGTCCTCACCGCCCAGGACATCGCCGCCGACCTGCCGGCCACGCTCGCACTGGAGCCGGCCGGCGACGGTGTGGCGCTGGTCCGGCGGGCCGCCGCGTGACGGCCGAGGCGCCGCCGTCCGGCCGCGTCGCCGCGGACCGCGGGCTGCTGCTCGCGGCCGCCGGGCTGACGGCGGTGCTGCTGGTCTCGGTGCTGGTCGCGATCGGCATCGGGGCGGCGAGCATCGCGCCGGCGGACACCGCCCGGTATCTGTGGGCGGCGGTGACCGGCGGCTCGATCGGAGCGGACGAGGCCACGGCGTACCAGATCGTCTGGCAGATCCGGACCCCGCGCGTGCTGCTGGCGGCCGTCGTCGGGGCCGGACTCGCCCTGGTCGGCGTCGCCGTGCAGGCGATGGTCCGCAACGCGCTGGCCGACCCGTTCGTGCTCGGCGTCTCCTCCGGCGCGTCGGTCGGCGCGGTCGCCGTGATCGTCACCGGCGGGCTGGCCGCCCTCGGCATCTACGCGGTGTCGGCCGGCGCGTTCGCCGGCGCGCTGCTGGCGTCGGTCCTCGTCTACGCCGCGGCCACCGGGCGGGCGGGGATGAGCCCGCTGCGGCTGGTGCTCACCGGCGTCGCGATGTCGTTCGGCTTCCAGGCCGTGATGAGCGTGATCGTCTACTTCGCTCCGGACGGCGAGGCCACCAGCACGGTGCTGTTCTGGACGATGGGCAGCTTCGGCGCGGCCACCTGGGGCTCGCTGCCGGTGGTCGCCGCGGCGGTGGCCGTCGCGGTCGTCGCGCTGCGCCGGTCCGGGCGGCTGCTCGACGTGCTCGCTCTCGGCGACGAGACCGCCGCCAGCCTGGGCGTCGACGCGGGCCGGGTGCGGCGCGGGCTGTTCCTGCTGTCGTCGGTCGTGACCGGGGCGATGGTCGCGGTCAGCGGCGCGATCGGCTTCGTCGGCCTGATCCTGCCGCACCTGGTGCGCATGGTCGTCGGCGCCGGGCACACCCGGGTGTTCGCGGTCGCGCCGCTGGGCGGGGCGATCTTCATGGTGTGGGTCGACGTCGCCGCGCGAACGGTCGTCGCGCCGCGCGAGCTGCCGCTGGGCGCCATCACCGCGCTGGTCGGCGTGCCCGTGTTCGTGGCGCTGCTGCGCCGCCGCGGCTACCTGTTCGGGGGACGCTGACATGGACCTGCGGCTGGACCGCCTCACCGTCACCATCGACGGCGCCGACCTGGTGCGCGACCTCAGCCTCGACGTCGCCGACGGCACGGTCGTCGGGCTGATCGGCCCGAACGGCAGCGGCAAGTCGACGGCGCTGCGCTGCGTGTACCGCGCGCTCCGGCCGACCCGGGGCACCGTCTGGATCGGCGGCGACGACCTCGCCGGGCTGGGCCGCCGCGACGGCGCCCGCCGCATCGCCGCGCTCACCCAGCAGGGCGGCAGCGACCTCGACTTCACCGTCGAGGAGGTCGTGGCGCTCGGGCGGGCCCCGCATCAGCGCGGCAACCAGCCGCTCACCGCCCGCGAGCGGGAGCTGTGCCGGACGGCGATGCGTCGGCTGGACCTGCTGCACCTCGCCGGACGTGGCGTCCTCTCGCTCTCCGGCGGCGAGCGCCAGCGCGTGCTCGTCGCGCGGGCACTGGTCCAGGAGCCCCGGGTGCTGGTGCTGGACGAGCCGACCAACCACCTGGACGTCCGGCACCAGATCGAGCTGCTGGGCATGCTCCGCGGCGCCGGCCTGACCGTGCTCGTCGTCCTGCACGACCTCAACCTCGCCGCCGCCGTGTGCGACCGCATCGGCGTGCTCGACGGCGGCCGGCTGGTCGCCGCGGGCGACCCGGCCGGAGTGCTCACCGAGGCGCTGGTCCGCGACGTGTTCGGTGTCGCCGCGACCGTCGTCCCGCACCCGCTGACCGGCGCGCCGCAACTGCTCTACACCGTCACCGCCACCACTTCGGAGGGAACCCCGACATGACGACCCCGCACCGACGCCCCCTGATCGCGCTCGCCGCCGGCGCCCTGACCCTCGCCGCGTGCGGCGCCGAGGTGGAGACGTCCTCCGGCGACCGGACGGTGACCGTCGACCGCTGTGGTGAGCCGGTCGAGTACACGACGCCGGAGCGCGCCGTCGTCTACGAGGCCGGCAGCGCCGACAAGCTGTTCGCGCTCGGGCTGGCCGACCACGTGCACGGCTACGTCATGCCGCCGGCGAACCCACCGGTCGAGGAGTCGCCGTGGGCGTCGGACTACGCCGCGGTCGAGTTCCTCAGCGACGACCTGCTCAACCGCGAGCTGGTCGTCGACGCCGAGGCGGACTTCGTCGTGGCCGGCTGGAACTCCGGCTTCAGCGACCAGCGGGGCATCACCCCGGAAATCCTCGACGGCCTGGGCATCCAGAGCTTCATGCACACCGAGTCCTGCTTCAACTACCCGGGCTTCCCGGAGCGCGTCGAGCCGTTCGACGCGCTCTACGCCGACCTCGAGCGGCTCGGCGCGATCTTCGGCGTGCAGGACCGCGCCACCGAGCTCGTCACCGAGTACCGCGGCCGGGTCGACGCGGTGCGAGCGAACGCCCCCGAGGGCGGGCCGGTGCCGGTGTTCCTCTACGACTCCGGCACCGACCAGCCGTTCACCGCGGGCAGCCAGGTGCCGCCGAACCAGATCATCGAGTACGCCGGCGGCCGCAACGTCTTCGCCGACCTCGAGGCCCGCTGGACCCAGGTGAGCTGGGAGGCCGTCGTCCAGGCCGCGCCCGAGGTCGTCATCATCCTCGACTACGGCGACCAGCCGGCCCAGGAGAAGATCGACTTCCTGAAGACGTCGCCGATCACCAGCGGGCTGCCGGCCGTCGTCGCCGACCGCTTCTACGTGCTCGACTACAACGAGGGCATCAGCGGGCCGCGCAACATCGACGGCCTGGAGGGCTTCGCCGCGTATCTGCGGACGCTGCGGCTCTGAGGGTCAGCGGGCCAGGTTCCGCGTCGTCGGGACCAGGGCCGCGAGCGCCGGCGCCATGAAGCAGGCGGCGGCGCAGACCGCCAGCACGACCGTCGCCCCGGCCGCGTCCATGGCCGGGGCGAACAGCGCCAGTCCCATCGGCGCCAGGCCGTACGAGGCGAGGAAGTCCAGCGACGACACCCGGGCCAGCCGTGACGGCTCGACCTCGCGCTGGGTCGCGGTGAACCACAGCACGTTGAACACCTCGATGCCCAGGCCGGCGAGGACGTACGCCGCGACGACCCCGGCCGCCGGGACCGGCCCGAGCAGGCACAGGGGAGCGAAGCCGTAGCAGGCCAGCGCCGCCAGCGCGGTCCAGCCGGGTGCCCGCGGCCGCCAGCGCGCGATCAGCACCGCACCGGCCAGCGCCCCGGCGGTGTATGCCGTCAGCGCCGCGGCCAGCACCGCTTCGGTGTCGTAGCGGTCCCGGCTGACCAGCGGTAACGCGACCGCCGTCGCCGAGTATCCGGTGGCGATGACGATGGTCAGCGCGGCCAGTCCGGCGACGAACCAGGGGTGCCGCCGCGCCTCGCGGACGCCGTCGGCGAACTCGTACAGCACCGAGGTGTGCCGCGGGCCGCGAACGGGCGCGCCGGCACCGCGGGGCGGCAGCAGCGCAGCCACCAGCCAGAGCCCGCCGACGACCAGCAGCAGCCCGCTCGTCCCGGTGACGACCGCCGCGAGCGCCGTCAGCCCGGGCGCCACCAACGTCGTGACCCGCACCGCGAGGCTCATCGCCGCGTTCGCCCGCTGCCGCCGCTCGGGCGCCACGACCTCGGCGGTGAGCGCCTGGAAGGCCGGCCGGCAGGCACCCTGCCCGGCGCCGGCGACGGCCGCCCCGGCCAGCAGCAGGACGAGCGACCGGCCCAGCCCCGCCGCCATCACGGGGCCCGCTGCCGCGGCGGCCAGCCCGGACCAGAGCACGACGCCGCGGCGCGAGTGCCGGTCGGCCAGCACACCGCCGGCCGGCACCGCGGCGAGGAATCCCACGGTCCGGGCGCCGAGGGCCAGGCCGAGCTCGGTGCCGGTCAGCGCGCGGTCGAGGACGGCCAGCGCGAGCACGAACGGCAGCGCCCACGTGGCCAGGCCTGATGCGGTGGCGCCGACCCATAGCCGGACGAACGCGCGGTCGCGCAGCACCGGTCGCCTCCTCCGGCGCCAGACGAATGATAACGATTACTATATCGATACCCTCAGGGAGGCGGGCCATCGTGAGGCCTTCTGGTGCCTCACGAGGCATGCATGCCTGGTGGAGCGGGAGAACGCCTGGTGTTGTATGCGATTCCGAGCACACTGCCGCCCCGCCACGGACGATCGGACTCACTCGACTAGACGGCGCTCGCCTCCGCACCGTGCACGATCAGGGCGTAGATCACGATGGCGTCCAGCGCGATCACGACCAGCGCCCAGATCGGGTACACCGGCAGGATCGGCAGCTGGGCCAGGATGCTCAGGGCGGCGATCGCAGAGCCGAGTATCCGGCCCCAGAGCGCTCCGGCGAGCACGCCGGCGCCGGCGATCACCAGCAGCGCGCCCATGGCCACGTGGACCCAGCCCCAGGTGGTGAGGTCGACGACGATCAGCCGATCGCCGATGGCGGTGGTGAACTCGTCGTCGATCAGTGCCACCAGGCCCTGGAACCCCTGGAACAGTCCCAGGGTGACGAGCATGATGCCGCCGAACCAGACCCAGCCCACCCATCCGGTCACGGTCTGGCGGTCCGCCTCCTGCGATGCCATGACGCCTCCTCGGAGTCCCCGACGCCGGCCATCGTGGCGGCCGCGGCCGGTCGTGCCCTCACCCCAACCGGGTGAAGGCCGGTCCGGCTGCGAGGGTCCGGCCGGGCGGCGGCGACCTTCGAGCTACCGGTGACGGCTCCGCGTGACCAGCGCCGCCCGCGGCGCGGACGTCAGGAATGACACGCACGACCTGGGCCCACTCTGAGCATGCGGATACTGCGGGGGCGCTCAGACGACGCCCGCGCGGATCTCGTCGTACAGGACGGCGGGATCGCCGGCGAGCGACCGCTTGACGTGGGCGCTCCAATCGTCGGCCAGCACCTCGGCAGCGCCGGCCTCGAGACCGTCCAAGCCGGCTCGGACGGCGTCGGCGGGGTCGCCCTTGGGGCCGTCGTAGCCGGCGCTGAACTCGGTGTCGACGGCGCCGAGGTGCAGCCCTGTCACCAGCGTGCCCTGATCGGCCAGCTCCAGCCGGACACCGTTGGTGAGCGCCCACTGCGCCGCCTTCGCCGCGTGGTAGCCGTTCGTGCTGGGGTAGGCGAACCAGGACTGCGCCGACAGGACGTTGAGGACCGCGCCGCCACCGTTCGCGGCGAGCGCCGGGGCGAACGCCCTGACCATGGCGAGCGTGCCCCAGAAGTTGGTCTCCAGCTCCGCGCGGATGTCGGCGACGTCGCTGGTCAGCAGGCTGGTCCAGCGGCTGATGCCGGCGTTGTTCACCAGCAGCGTCACATCGCCGGCCCGCGCCGCCGCGGCCCGCACCGCCGTGTCGTCGGTGATGTCGAGCGGCAGCGGGACGACGCCCGGGAGATCGATGGTCTCGGGGCGGCGGGCGGCGGCGTACACGCGGGCCGCGCCGCGCCGGAGGAGCTGGCCGGCGAAGTGCCGGCCCAGGCCGCGGTTGGCGCCGGTGACCAGCGCGACCGCACCGTGGAGGGGGAAGGTCTGCGTCATGTGTGGAAGCTAGAACCTGACGCTGACGTGAGAGTCAAGTCCTGAGGAGGGCGCGTGCGCATCGGTGAGGTCGCGAGGCGGTCCGGGGTGAGTGTGCGTGCGCTGCGCTACTACGAGCAGCAGGGCCTGCTCGCCTCCGGCCGGACGTCCGGCGGTCAGCGCGACTACGACGACGACGCCGTCGGGCGGGTCCGGTTCTTCCAGCAGCTTTACGCGGCCGGGTTGTCCAGCCGCCGCATCGCCGAGCTGCTGCCGTGCGTCGACACCGGCACCACCACCGCCGAACAGCGCGCCATGCTCGACGACGAGCGCGCCCGCATCGCCGGCCGCATCGCCGAACTGCACGCCGCCCTCGGCCGCCTCGACGAGATCATCACCGCCGCCGACGCCCGCCGCGCTTGACCGTCTAAATCGACCGATATTGTCGGTTGAATTCCCGGCATCCATCCTTACTGTTAACTCTCCTTATAGTGAACATGATGTCGTCGGCTCTGTATCCGCGCTCGGGGTCTGGGGTGGAAATTGCGAGGAAATGGCAGGTGAAGAACAGATCCTCCGTGCGAGTCACCCCGGCTACGAAGAATTCTCATTCCAGGGGTTGTCTGCCCCGTTGCGGTCCGTTACGTTCAGTTCACAATCTCCCGCTGGTCCCAGATGACCTCTTTGTCATGAAAGGTCGTGGGGGTTCTTGGTCGGGCACGACCAGCCGGGTGACATTGGGCAAGGGGTGTGTCCGACGTCAGTGCCGTGGGTGATGTGACGGCGTAGCGCGCCTTGCGAAACATCGACGCGAGAGGCACCGCCATGACCCTCGATGCCGACGCCGGCGCCCGGTCCGACCGCACCGTCTCCAGTGTCCCGGTCGTGCGCGTCCGGGGTGTCACGAAGGCGTACGACGCCGTCACGGCGCTCGCCGGCGTTGATCTGGAGGTCGGCGGCGGCGAGGTGTACGGGCTGCTCGGCCCGAACGGCGCGGGGAAGACGACGCTGATGCGGGTGCTGCTCGGCCTGGTCCGCCCCGACGACGGCGCGGTCACCGTGCTGGGCCGGCCTCCGGGCGCGCCCGCCGCGCTGCGCTCGATCGGCGCGCTCATCGAGCGGCCCGCGTTCGTGCCGCACCTGTCCGGGCGCACCAACCTGCGCGTGCTCAGCCGGGCCCGCGGGCTGCGGGACGACGAGGCCGATCGGGTGCTCGGCGTCGTCGAGCTCACCGGTCGCGCCGACGACCGCTACAGCGGGTACTCGCTGGGCATGGGCCAGCGGCTCGGCGTGGCGGCGGCGCTGCTGGGCGACCCGCGGCTGCTCATCCTCGACGAGCCGACGAACGGCCTGGACCCCGAGGGCGTGGCGTCCATGCGGGCGCTGGTTCGCCGGCTCGGCTCCGACGGCACCACGGTGCTGCTCTCGTCGCACCTGCTCAGCGAGGTGCAGCAGGTCTGCGAACGGGTCGTCGTCCTCGACCGCGGCCGGGTCATCGCCGAGGACGCGGTCGACGAGCTGCGGCTGCGCGCCGGCGGCACCGTCCTGCGGGTCGACGCCGGGCCCGCCGATCGCGCCCGGGCCGTCCTCGCCGAGTTCGCCGGCGCCGATGCGGTGACGCCCGTGGACGACGACGACGGCGGCGGCGGGCCGGGCTGGCAGCTGCCGGTCGAGCCCGAGGACGTGCCGCGCCTGGTCCGCGCGCTGGTCGAGGCCGGCGTCGACGTGCACGAGCTGCGCCGCGAGCGCCGATCGCTCGAGGACGTGTTCTTCGCCCTGACCCGCGACGCCGAGGGGGAGTCCGCATGAGCGACGCCTTCGCCGCCGAGACCCTGCTGCTGCGCAAGCGGCTCGCCCCGGCCGTCATCGGGGGCACCTGGGTGCTGCTGGTGCTGATCTTCGCCTTCGGCGTGCCCTACATCGTCTACAGCACCCTCGACCCCGCCGACGGCGCCGGCGACCGTGCCGATCTGCTGGCCGTCCTCGTGCCGTCCGCCGTCGACAGCACGTCGGTGAGCAGCTACCCGCTGTTCGGCGGCGCGATCATGCTGATCCTCGGCGTGCTGATCACCGGCTCGGAGTACCGCTGGGGGACCTGGGGCGCGCGGCTGTCGCAGGGGCCGAGCCGGTCCACGGTGGTGCTGGCCAAGCTCGGCGCCGGTGTGCTCGCGGTCGCGGCGATCGCGCTGGCCGCCGCCGTCGCGTCGGTGCTCGCGTCGCTGGTCATCGCCGCGGTCGAGGGGCAGTCCGGCGGCCTGCCGCCGGTGCCTGACCTGCTCGCGTCGCTCGGCGCCGCACTGCTGATCTCGACCGCGTTCCTGAGCCTCGGCGCCGCGCTGGCCGTCGTGTTCCGCGGCACCAGCGTGGCCCTGGCGGTGGGCCTGGTGTGGACCCTGGGCCTCGAGAACGCCGTCGCCGGGCTGGCCTCGGTGATCGGTGCGCTCGAGCCGGTCCGGGCGGTCCTGCTCAGCTCGGCCAGCGGGTCCCTCGTCGCCGGTCTCGGCGCGCCCACTCAAGGCGCCGGCGGCACTCCGGGCGTCGTCGACCACCTCGGCGTGCCGGCCGCCTGCCTCGTCCTCGCCGCCTACATCGCCGTCAGCGCCACCGTCGCGGTGGTTCTGACGCGGCGCCGCGACGTCACCTGACCCGAGCGGCCCTCCCAGCCTGCTCCAGCCGACCGCAGACGACAGGAGTGACCTTGACCACCGACACGCCTGAGCTCGTCCGGCCCCGTATGCGCCGCGACGTCGCGTTCCTCGAGACGCTCGACGGAGTCTACGTGCGCGGGCACGACGACGCGTTCCTCATCCGCGGCGCGGGCGCCTACCGGTACCTGTCGGCGCTGCTGCCGCACCTGAACGGCAGCACGCCGCTCGCCGACCTGGTCGCCGGGCTGCCGCCGGCGCACGCCGACGCGGTGCGGTCGCTGCTGGGCACGCTGGCCGGCCGCGGGGTGGTCGTCGACGGCCCGGATCCGCTGGCCGGCCACGACGCCGGCACCGTCGCGCGGTTCGGCGGCCAGCTCGCGCTGCTGGACCACCTCGGCGACGACGGCACCGGCTTCGCCCGGGTGGCGGCCGCGCGGATCGTCGTGACCGGTGACGACCCGGCCGGGCTGGCCGACGCGCTGACGGCCAATGGCGCCGGCAGCGCCGGCGGCTCGGTACGCGTCGTCGGCGACGTCGCCGACACGGATCTCGACGGCGCCGACGCGCTCTGCCTGGTCGCCCTCGGCCGGCCGCATCACCGGTTGTTCGCGCTGGCCGCGGCCTGCCGGGCCCGTGGCGTCGCGTTCCTGCCGCTGCTGCGGGTGGGCGAGCGGCTCGTCCTCGGCCCATGGCAGGACGCCGGCGGCGCCGACCTGCACTCCGCCGCGCTGCGGATGAGCGACAACGGCGTCGACAGCGCCGCGGCGCTCTGGCAGGCCGCGATCGCCGGTCCGGCCGGTGCGCCGGCCTGGCCGCCGCTGCCCGGCACCGCGGTGCCGATGGCCGTCGGCCTGGCCGGCTTCGAGGTGTTCAAGGCGCTCTCCGGCACGGTGCCCAGCGACCTGGACGACGCCGTCGTGATCGTCGACCCGCACCGGCTCACCGTCACCCGCGAGCGGCTGGTGCCGCACCCGGGCTCACCGCTGGCGGTCCCGGCGGCCCCGGCCGCGGCGGACGACGGCGACGACGCGGACCAGCCGGCCGACGAGCGGGCGTACCGGCGGTTCGAGCCGGTCGTCGCCGACACCGTCGGCCTGGCCCGCCGGTTCGACGACGACGCCGCGGTGCAGATCCCGGTCAAGGTGGCCGGCCTCGTGGCCCCGGCCGTCGACCCGGAGCCGGTCGTCGCCTTCGGCGCCCAGTCCACTCTGCAGGCCCGGCTGATCGCGCTGGAGACGACCGCCGCTCGCTATGCGCTGCACCTGCACCGCCGGACCGGGCACCTGCCGGACCCCGCGCCCGGCGCCGAGGCGGTGCCCGCCGAGCGGCTGGCCGGCTGGCTCGGCGCCCCGGTACCCGCCCCCCGCTCGGTCGCCGCGGCCGACCTGGACGGCGGCGCGGCCCTCGCGATCGAGCGGTCGGCCGTCCTCGCCGGGCCGTGGGACCGCACGGCGGCCGTGTTCGAGCCGGCGCTCACCGGCCTCGCCGCCGCGCCGGACGCCGGCGAGGCCCGATGGCGTGCGCTGCTCGACGCCGCCGGGGCACTGTGCCTCACCTCGGTGGCCCGGGGTGGGCTCACGCTGCACCCGGTGCCGGCCACGCTCGCGGCGGCCGACCCCGACGCCGACCGGCGCGGCCACGTCGCGATGCTGCTGGGCGAGCTGGCCGCCGCCGGCGCCCGGGCCGACCTCTACGTGGCCGAGGCCGGGGCGGTCCCGGTCGCCGTCGTCCACGTCCGCGGTGGCGCGGGCCGCGTCGTCGCCCGGGCCGGCGCCTCCTGGGGCGACGCAGTCCGCGACGCGCTGCTCGAGGTGCTGGGGGAGCGACAGGTCAGCGGCACGCCGCTGGAGCGTCCGGCCGTGCCGCACGGCGTCGAGGCCGACCTCGCCGCCACCGCTCCCGGCGCCGCCGTCACCGACGCGGACCGGCTGCACCGCGAGGTCGGCACCGAGGACGTCCTCGCCGCGCTCGCCTCGACCGGGCACCGAGCAGCCGCCGTCGACCTCACGCCGCCGGACCTCGCCGGCGTGACCACCGTCGCTCGCGTTCTGCTGTTCACCGCTCGCACACCGGAGGAGACGCCGTGACCGCACTCACCACCGAACTGCTCGCCCTGGAGACCGCCACCTTCGAGGTGGAGGAGATCTCCGACGTCGCTCAGGACGCCGCCGGCTGGTGCAGCTCCAGCACCAGCACGTCGAGCTGCTCGTCGTGCAGCACGTCCAGCTGCTGCGGCTGCTCCAGCTGCAGCTGCAGCAGCACGAGCTGACTCGGACCCCGGTCTCCGCCCCCGGACCCGGGCGGCGGACCGCTCACACAGGGGAAGGGGGTGACACAGATGGCTCTGCGTGACGAGCTCCTCGTGCTCGAGACGGCCACCTTCGAGGTCGAGGACATCACCGACGTCGGGCAGGACGCCGCCGGCTGGTGCAGCTCGAGCTGCTCCTGCTCGAGCTGCTCCTCCTGCAGCACGTCGAGCTGCTGCTCGACGAGCACCAGCACGGGCTGCGGCGGCGGCTGATCCGCTGCCCACACGCCAGGTCCGCGTCCACGTGACGACCACCGCATCGACAACCGCGAAGGAGAGAACCATGTCGAACGCCACCCTGGGCCTGGAGCTGCTCGAGCTCGAGGCCGTGACCTTCGAGATCGACGAGCTCACCGACCCGTCGGTCGAGTTGGCCGCCACCAGCTCGTCCTGCAGCTGTTCCAGCTGCAGCTCGTGCAGCACGTCGAGCTGCTGCTCGTGCAGCACCAGCACGTCCAGCTGCGGCTGACGCCCTGAGACGGGGTGCTGCGGGCCACTCGCACTGGCCCGCAGCACCTCACCCGAGCGTACGTCCGCGTCCACCGCGAAGGAGAGATCCATGTCGAACGAGACCCTGGGCCTGGAGCTGCTCGAGCTCGAGGCCGTGACCTTCGAGATCGGCGAGATCAGCGACCCGTCGCTGGAGATGGCCGCCACCAGCTCGTCCTGCAGCTGTTCCAGCTGCAGCTCGTGCAGCACGTCGAGCTGCTGCTCGACGAGCACCAGCACGTCCAGCTGCGGCTGACGCCCTGAGACGGGGTGCTGCGGGCCACTCGCACTGGCCCGCAGCGCCCCACCCCGAGCCTACGTCCGCGTCTGCGTCCGACGACCCAGGAAGGTGCCGCCCTCGTGACCACCATGCAGGAGAACCGTCAGGCCGCACCGCCGGGTGACGCCGAGCCGGCCGCCGCGGCGCTGGCCCGGCAGCTGGCCGGCGCCCTGCCACCCGGCGCCGCCGCCCGGGTCGCGGCCATCGACGTCGCCGTCCTGGGGATACCCGGAGCGGAACAGCGGCACACGGCGCGGGTCGGCGACGGCGCTGCGCGGGTGGCGGTGCGCCGCTACGCGCACACGCTCGTCGTCGCCGCGACGCCCGGCGCCCCCGGCCCGTGCCCCCAGTGCCTCGACCGGCGCTGGACCGTCTGCCGCCCGGTCACCGAGCGGCGCATCC
The DNA here is from genome assembly GCF_003427025.1 of Jiangella endophytica. GTDB lineage: Bacteria > Actinomycetota > Actinomycetes > Jiangellales > Jiangellaceae > Jiangella > Jiangella endophytica. The sequence goes on along the minus strand of NZ_QVAI01000011.1, from coordinate 79,772 downwards.
TCGACGAGCCGCACGGCGTGCTCGTCACCCCGGCCGCGCCGCTGCCCGCGCACGCCGTCACCGTCGCCGCGATGCTCGTCGCCGCGGCGTCGGCTTCGGTGAGCGGCCCGGGTCACCCGGTCTGGGAGCTCGACCTCACGACGACGGCGGTACGCCGGTACGGGCTGCTGCGCGACTCCGGCTGCCAGTGCTCGGCGCCGGCGCCGGACACCGCCGAGGGCGCCCGCGTCACGCCGGCGCCGACCCCGCCGGCCAGGCCCGGCGGCACCCGGTCGCTGGCGCCGGAGGACCTCGGCCTGCCCATGGACGCGCTGGCCAACCCGGTCTGCGGGATGCTCGGCGGGCCGGCCCTGCGCGCTTACCACGCGACGGCGACGGCGCCGGTCAGCGGCCACTTCGAGGTGCGCAGCAAGTACGGCCTGCACGAGATGTGGTGGAGCGGGCACGCCGAGAGCTACCAGCGCAGCGAACTGCTCGGCGCGCTGGAGGGCCTGGAGCGCGACGCCGGCCAGCGGCCGCGGCGCCTCGACGTCGCGCGTCGCGCCCGGGTCACCGAGCTCGACGAGCCCTACGTCGAGATGGAGCAGTGCGGGCTGTACGAGCCGGAGTTCTACGAGCGGCACACCGAGAAGTACGTGCCGTGGGAGCAGAACCCGCGGATTCCGTGGGTGTGGGGCTGGTCCCTGCGCGACGACCGCGCGCTGCTGGTCCCGGAGCAGATCGTCTACTACCTCGACCACCGCGAGGACCACCGCAACACCGTCCAGGAGTGCTCCAACGGCTGCGCCTCCGGCAGCTCGGTCACCGAGGCCGTGCTGCACGGCCTGCTCGAGCTGATCGAGCGCGACGCGTTCCTCCTCAGCTGGTACACCGGGCGGACGCCGGTGGAGATCGACCTCGACACCGTCGCCCATCCGCTGGTGCAGCAGATGCGGGCGCACGTCGACCTGCTCGGCTACGACCTGCGCTGCTTCGACATCCGCACCGACCTGGCGGTGCCCGCGGTCGGCGCGGTGGCGGTGCGGCGCGACGGCGGGCTCGGCACGCTGTGCTTCGCCGGCGGCGCCTCGCTGGACCCGGCCGACGCCGTCCGCGCCGCCGTCTGCGAGGTCGCGTCCTACGTCACCGGTTTCGACGAGCGGGTCCAGGCGTCGATCGAGCACACCGAGCTGATGGTGTCCGACTACCGGCACGTCACCGAGTTGGAGCACCACGCCCTGCTGTTCGGGATGCCGCAGATGGCCCCGCACGCCGACCACTGGCTGCGCCAGAGCGAGCGGACGCCGCTGGCCGACGTCTACGCCGACTGGACCACCGGCCGGCCGCCGGTCACCGACCTGCGCGACCCCGTCGCGGAGCTCACGGCGATGTTCGCCGACCGCGGCATGGACACCGTCGTCGTCGACCAGACGACGCCCGAGCAGCGGGCCCTGGGGCTGTCCACCGTGGCGACGATCGTGCCGGGCCTGATCCCGATCGACTTCGGCTGGCACCGGCAGCGGGTGCTGACGATGCCGCGCACGCTCTGGGCGCCCTACCGCGCCGGACACGTCGCGCGGCCCCTGCGCCCGGACCAGCTGCACCTCGTCCCGCACCCGTTCCCGTGAGGAGGGCCGCACCGTGACCACCACGACCGACGCCGTCGCACTGGACTACGCCCGCCGCATGTTCGAGCGGCAGCGGGTGCCGCTGCCGCCGCTGGGCTTCCGGGTCGACTGGGCGGACCAGCCGTCGCGGCACAAGCTGTACCTCGACACCGTCAAGGTGGCGCTGCCGGAGCCGTTCGCACCGCCCGGCCCGGACCTCGATCTCGCGCTGCTCGCCAGTGTGCTGGCCTGCTACGGCCTGGCCGACCGGCGGGTGACGCCCAACTGGAACGAGGACAGCTCCCGCAAGGTGCGCGCGCACCAGGCCGTGTGGTCCCGCCCGACCGCGTCGGGCGGCGGCATGTACCCGGTCGAGAGCTACGTCGTGGCGGGTGCGGGGGCGCCGCTGCCGCCCGGCGTCTACCACTACGACACCGCCCACCACGCGCTGGACCGGCTGTCGGTGGCCGACCGGACGGCCGCGCTCGGGGGCGCCACCGGCACGGCCACCGGCCTCTACCTGGTGGCGGCCGTGCGGTTCTGGAAGAACGCGTTCAAGTACAACTCGTTCTGCTACCACGTCGTCACGCAGGACACCGGCGCGCTGCTGGGCTCCTGGCGGTCCGTGCTGGCCGCGGCCGGCGTCGACGTCCGGCCGGTGCTGTGGTTCGACGACGCCGCGGTCGCCGCAGCCCTCGACCTCGACGGGCACACGGAGGCGCCGTTCGCGGTCGTCCCGCTCGGTCCCGCCGGGGAGGTGGCCGTCGACGTGGCACCGGCCGCGCCGGTGCAGCGGCACCCGGTCTGGGAGCGCTCCGAGCGCGCGCGGACGTTCGACCTGGTCGAACGCGTGCACGCCGCCGCGCTGGTGGGCGACGAGCCGCGGCCGGACGCCGTCGTCGCACTCGAGCCGGTGACCGGCGACGTCGTCGAGCTGCCCGCGCCGCAAGCGCGGCCCGGCGATCTCGACCTGACCACGAGCCTGCTGCGCCGGCGCTCCAGCTTCGGCGAGTTCGCCGCCCACCCGGCGCTGACCACCGCCGATCTCGGCCGGGTCCTGGCCGCCGTCGACGACGCCGCGCTCACCGGCACCGATGTGGCGCCGTCGCCGCGGCCGGCGTGGATCCGGCAGTGGGTGCTCGCGAACGCCGTCGACGGGCTGGAACCGCGCGCCTACGCCTACGAGCGGCACCGGCTGGTCGCCGGGGCGCCGCTCGACGTCGGCGCGCTGCAGCGGTACTACGCGCTGACCAACTACAACCTGCGCGAGGTGGCCGCGGTCCTCGTGTTCACCGGGCGGCTGCCGGCGCTGGTGGACGCCTACGGCGCGCGCGGCTACCGGATGCTGTCCATCGAGGTCGGCCAGGCGGCGCAGGCGGCATACCTCGCGGCGACGGCACGCGGTCTCGGCGTCGGCGCGGTGCTGGGCATCGACAACCTCGCCGCCGACGAACTGCTCGGCATCGAGGAGACCGACGAGCGCAGCATGCTCTTCGTCCTTCTCGGGCACGAACGCGCCGGGCGCCCCGGCTACGACCACGCGCTGCGCCGGCCGCCGCGCGCACCGCACCAGGAGGGGACGCCACGATGACCGACCTCGTCGACCACGCACCCGCCCACGCCGCCCCGGCCACGGGACGGGCCGGCTGGCGCTTCGGTGACGGCTTCCTGCTCCGCGTCGCGGGCCAGCCCGCCGCCGCCGTCGCCGAGCTGCGCACGCCGGCCGCAGCCGCCTGGGCCGACCGCGTCCTCGACCTGGAGGCCGCCCGCGACGCCGCCGGCGAGGAACTGCGCGCCGTCCTGGAAGCGGCGGTCGCGGCCGCACCGGACGGCGCGGCGCACCGGATCGCGTTGATCAACCTGCGCCGCGACGTGTTCAACGCCCGCCGGCCGCGTCCCGCGACCCTGGACCGGGCCGCGCCGGGCCTCACCGCGTCCGGCCGGGAGACACTGCAGCGCTGGCGGGACGCCGTCGGCGCCGTCGCCGCCGAGCTGGACCGGGGCGCCGCCGTCCTGGCCGACGACCTCGCCGCCGCCCGCGGCCGTGCTCGCCGGCTGCTCGCCGACGACGACCTGCGCAGCGCCGTCCTGCTGCAGTCCGAGGTGCTGGAGCGGACCATGGACCGCTACCTCGATCCGGCACGCAAGCTGGACAAGACCGCCCGGCAGATCGAGCGGACGCTGCTCGAGCTGCTCTACCGCGCGGCGCTGAAGACCAGCCCGTTCAGCACGCTGACGGCGGTCGGCCTGGGGCGGTTCGACGGCGCGGATCCGCTGCCGGAGCCGTCGTCGCTGTCCCAGCTCCCGTCCGCGCGGCTGAACGTCGCCGTCCTGTCCCGGCTGGCGGCGGTGATCCTCGCGGTGCCGGAGCTGCGCGACGGCGTGCGGGTCACGCTGGCGCCGGGCGCGAGCCTCGACGGCGACTCCGTCCGCTACGTGCGCCGCCGCACCGCCACGAGCGCCGATCCGGACGCCGTCGTCGCCATCGACAACGTGCACGAGGACCTGTTCCTGCTGCCCAGCGGACCGGCCCTGGCGCGGGTGGCCGAGCTCACCCGCGACCAGCGGCTGGTGCTGCGCGAGCTGGTCGACGCGCTGGCGCAGGGCCACGACGTCGCCGGCCGGGCCGAGGCGGACCAACTGGCCGGGCACCTGCTGCGGCTGGGGTTCCTGCTCGCTCCGGAGCTGCAGGTCGACCTGCGGGCGGCCGACCCGGCGGCGGTGTTCACCGCGGCACTCGCCGGGCACGCGCACCCGGTGCTGGGCGCCGTGGCCGCGGAACTGGCGGCGGCCGGCGAGCTGGTCGGCCGCTACCCGGCGACGCCCGCCCGCGAACGGGCCCGGGTGCTGGCCGGGGTGCGCGGGCACGTGCGGGCCGCCTTCGACGTCGTCGGCGCGCCTGAGTCGCTGGTGCCGCGGACCCTGGTCTACGAGGACACCACCGTCGGCAGCGACGGTCTGGCGGCGGCGCGCAGCGCGTGGGACGACGGGTTCCGCCCCGACCTCGCCGCGCTCGCCGACGTGCTGCCGGCGTTCGACCTCAACCTGTCCAGGCGGCTGACCGCCACCGGCTTCTTCCGGGCCCGCTACGGCGCCGGCGGCCGCTGCGACGACGTCGTGCGGTTCTGCCACGAGTTCCAGCGCGACTTCTTCGGGCCGTACCTGCAGCGCTCGATGCGGCGGCGCTCGTTCGACGACGACAACGCGCTGGTCCGGCAGGAGAACTGGTTCAAGCTGGCCGACCTCGAGGCGCTCGACGACGCCCGGGCTGCGGCGTCGGCGCACCTGCGCGAGGTGATGGCGGCGTCGTCGGCGGAGACGGAGGAGCTGCGGCTCGGCCCGGACTTCGCCGACGCCGTCCGCCGGCACCTGCCCGACGCCGCGCGGCTGCGCCAGCCGTGGTCGTTCTTCCTGCAGCTGGCCGCCGGGGCCGGCGAGGAGCCGGGCCGGCTGGTGCTCAACCAGGCCTACGCCGGCATGACGCTGATGTTCTCGCGGTTCGCGCACAGCCTCGACGCCGGCGGCGCGGACGCGACCGGGCTGATCCGGCGGACGCTGCGGTCCTACGCCGCCGGCGACGCGGTGCTGGCCGAACTGCGCGGCGGCTACGAGACCACCAACCTCAACGTCCACCCGGTCGTCACCGACTACGAGATCGTCTGCCCGGGCGACGCCAGCACCCGGCCGCCGTCGGAGCAGATCCGGCTGGAGGAGCTGTCCCTGGTGCACGACGAGGCCACCGACCGCGTCCGGCTGGTGTCCGCCCGGCTCGGCCGTGAGGTCGTCCCCGTCTACCTCGGCTTCCTCATGCCGATGGCGCTGCCGGAGGTCCAGCAGGTGCTGCTGTGCTTCTCGCCCAGCGGGATGGCGCAGATCGACCTCTGGGCGGGCACCGGCGACCCGGTGCCGGAGACGGGGATCACCTGCTACCCGCGCCTGGTGCTCGGCGACCTCGTGCTGCAACGGCGGATGTGGAAGCTCGACGTCGCCGCGTTCCCCGTCCGCGACCCTGCGCACACCGACGCCGAACACCTGCTGCGCGTGCGGCGCTGGCGGCGCGAGCACGGCTTGCCGCGGCGGCTGTTCGCGCAGACCGACGCGGCCGGCGTCCGGAGCGCCGTCGACACCGAGACCGGGTCCGGCGACGACGGAGGCGGCGGCCGGAAGGCGGGCCGCAAACCGCTGCCCGTCGACTTCGACAGCTGGCTCTCGCTGCAGCTGCTCGACCAGCTCGCCCAGGGCGCGTCGGCGCGGATCGTGCTCACCGAGGCGCTGCCCGGCACCGACGAGCTGTGGCTGGCCGATCCGGACGGCCGCCGGTACGTGAGCGAGTTCCTGGTCGAGCTCTACGACCAGCCGGAACGCTACGACGAAGGGAGCACCCGTGTCCGGTGACTGGATCGCACTGCACGTCTTCTACGCCAGCGACGCCAACCCGGTCATCGCCGAGGCGGTGCGGCCGCTGGTCGAGGAGCTGCGCCGCGAGGAGCTGATCGACGGCTGGTTCTTCATCAAGTACTGGATGGAGGGCCCGCACGTCCGGGTGCGGTTCCGTCCCGCCCGCCCGGAGCTGGAGGAGACCGTCCGCCGCCGGGCGACGGACGCGCTGCAGGCGTTCCTCGCCCGGCGCCCCGCGCTCTACGACACCGACATCGACGGCCTCGGCGACCTCTACAAGAAGATGTACCTCGCCGAGTACGGGCAGGAGCGTTGGGACGCGGAGTACGGCGACGGCGCGATGCCGTTCCGGCCGAACAACAGCGTCGCCGAGCTGCCGTACGAGCGCGAGTACGACCGCTACGGCGGCCCCGCCGGCATCGAGATCGCCGAGTGGCACTTCGAGCAGTCCAGCGACCTGGTGGCGACGCTGCTGGCGACGTCGAACACGCACGTCCGCCCGGTGCTGCTCGGCCTGGCCACCCAGCTGTCGCTGATGACGGCGTACACGTTCCTGCGCGACGACGACCGGGTCCGGACGTTCTTCCAGCGCTACCGCGGCTTCTGGGAGTCGTCGTACCAGGAGCCGTCGGACGACTACCACGGCTCGTTCGACAAGAGCTTCGAGCTGACCCGGACGACCCTCACCGAGCGGATCGGCCGCATCCGGGCCATCGCCGGCGCCGAGGACGACGCCGCGCTGTCCGGCATCGAGCGGACCTGGCTGACCCACTGCCGTGAGCTGCACGCCCGTGTGACCGACGCGGCCGGGCGCGGCGAGCTGGTGTTCCCGTCGCAGCGGCTGGAACGGCGGGCGCCGATCGACGACCCCGACGCGCTCGCGACCGTGCTGCTCAGCTCGTACGTGCACATGACCAACAACCGGCTGGGCGTGGCGATCCTCGACGAGATCTACCTGTCCTACCTGATCGAGCGGGCTCTGGCACCCGACCGCGACCAGGTGCCGGCATGACCACCGTCGAGAGCGACCCGGCCGCGGGCTGGCTGCGCCAGGCCCGCCCTCGCCTGCGCGACGACGTCCGGGTCGGCCCCGCGCTGGCGCAGGGCAGCGCCGACGTGCACATCGTCGGCGACCGTGCCACCGGCGCGTACGTCCGGGTCGGCGCGCGCGAGGCGTTCCTGATGAGCCGTCTCGACGGCCACCGCACCCTGGCCGAGATCGGCGAGGACTATGCCGACGCGTTCGGCCGCCGGCTCGCCGTCGCGCACTGGCAGCAGCTGCTCGGTCTGCTCGCCGGTCGCGGCCTCATGGAGCCCGCCGACGACACCCGGCTGGCCGAGGTCCGCGAGCGTGCCGCCGTCGCCCGGCGCACGGAGGGCCGGTCGCCGCTGCTGTGGCGGCTGCCGGTGCGCGGCGCCGCCGCACTGGTCCCGTCGGCGGCGCGGTGGTTCAGCCGGCTGCTGCATCCGCTGGCCGCGGCGCCGCTCACCCTCGCCGGCTTCGCCGTCGTCGCCGCCTCGCTGCTGTCGTGGGGTGAGCTCTACGCGGCGTTCACCGGCGACTGGACGGTCACCGTCGCCGCCGCCGTCGTCACCTGGCTGGTGATCTGCGCGCACGAGTTCGGCCACGGCGTCGCGTGCCACCGCTACGGCGGCGTGCCCACCGAGATCGGCCTGATGTGGCGGTTCCCGCTGATCGCGCCCTACTGCAAGGTCGACGACGTCGTCACGTTCCCGCGCCGCTCCCAGCGCGTCATGACGTCGTTCGCCGGCGTGTACGTCAACCTGCTGGCGTTGCTGCCGTTCGCCGCGCTGTGGTGGTGGGGCCCGTCGTCGGGCTGGTGGCACGGGCTGGCCGGCGGGCTGCTGCTGCTCGGGGCCGTCAGCACGATCGCCAACCTGATCCCCGTCCTCAAGCTCGACGGCTACCACATGCTCGAGCACGCGACGTCGACCCTTCACCTGCAGTCGGAGTCGTTCCGGTTCGCCGGTGCGGCGGTGCGCGGCGGAGCGGGGGAGTACCCGGCCCGGCTGCGGGTCGTCTACGGGGCGTACCTGGTGGTCGCGGTCGGCATCCTCGGGACGGCCCTGGTGCTCGCGGTGCGGTACTGGTATCTCACCCTGGCCGGCTTCTGGGGCCCGCTGTGGGCGGTGCTGTTCCTGGCCGGTGAGGCCCTGGTGGTCGCCGCGCTGCTGCGGTGGGCCGTGGTCTGGCGGCGGCGGAAGGCGGAGCAGACCTGATGGACGCACTGAGCATGATCCTCGGCATCCTCTTCGTGGTGCTGCTCAGCAGCGGCGGCTGGATCGTCTGGGGCGTCGTCCAGACCAGGCAGCGCGCCCGGGAGCTGGCCATCGCGCGCGAGCGGGAGGAGACTGAACGCCTGCGGCTGCGACTCGAGGCCGAGGACCGTCTGCAGGAACGGGCCGACCGCATCTACCTCGACTCCGTCCGGCGGCACACCGACCAGGAGCCGCCGCGCGAGCTGGGCTGATGCCCGGATCGACCGGTGCTTGCCACGGATCGCGCCCGCGTCCGGTCGTGGGGGTGTCAGCGAGCGCTGGCCGAGTCGCGAGGTAAGAGCGGGAGACCGGGTTTCAGGCGGCCCTCTGCTGGGGGGTAGGCGTCAAGCAGATCGCGGCTGGTCCCACCCGTCGCCAGCGCTCGCCGTCACGGGCCGAGCCGGTCGGCCGCGTCGTCGAGGTGCGCGAGGCGGGCGGACCGGTCGCCGGTGATCTCGACGATCTCCGCGGCCCCGGTGAGCTGGGTGTCGTCGGCGAGCTCCAGGAGCGCGTCGTTCATCGCGTCGCGCAGTTCGAGGTCCTCGTCGGCGGGCACCTCGATGCCGTCGCGCGGCGCGAGGGGCAGCAGGACCAGCAGGTCGACGTGCGCCATGGCCTCGGCGGTGCGCGCCAGGCCGCGCCGGAACAGGCCGGGCGACCGGGTCGGGCGTCCCAGCGCCTCGAGTGCGTCGAGGTAGGCGAGGAAGTCCAGCGGCCCGCGCTCGGCGATCACGCGCGTGCCCGGCGAGAGCTCGCCCAGCCGTTCGGCGGCGAGCAGCAACTGCGCGAAGAACGTCTCCGCGTCGGGCTCGTCGCCCGCGGCGTCGATCAGCTCGAACGGGTCGGCGAACACCTCGAAGCCGGGGTGCGCGGTGGCGAAGTCGGACACCAGCGTGCTCTTGCCGCTCCCGTGCGTGCCCGAGATCACGATGCGCATGCCCGGACCCTTGCCCGCCTCGCCGCCAGGTGACGGTGAGGCCGATTGTCGGTGGTGGGGCGGAAGTGTGCTTGTGGACAGCGAAGATCATCAATGATCGCGTACATCACCAGGCGTTCTCCCGCTCTACCAGGCATGCATGCCTAGTAGAGCACCAGAACGCCTCATGTGACGGCGAGGCCGAGCTGTTCGCCCCAGGCGCGGGCACGGTCCTCCTCGCCCTCGGCCAGGGGTCCCGTCGTGCCGGTGACGTAGAAGCTGGCCGGCGCGGCCACCGGCCGGAAGCCCCGGCGACGCAGCATGCGGCGGGCGGCGTGCGCCGCCGATCCGGGCAGCCGCGGCTTGATCGCCTTGGTGTCGAACGTCGCCACGACGGCGCCGTCGGCCCGCACCTCGGACAGCCACTCGCGCAGGCCGGTGCTCTTGGAGACCACTCCGCCGGCGGCCTGCCCGGCCGCGCTCTCGCGGGTCGACACCCGGCTCATGCCGAACGCGTGGGTCGGTCCGCCGGCCACCAGCAGGTCGATGCCCTCGAGGGACGTGCCCGCGGAGCCGACCTCGACGATGTCGGCGGTCATGGTGATGGACAGGCCGTCCGCGATCGCCTCGGCGACCTTCTGGGTGTTGCCGAACATGGACTCGAAGACGACGAGTGCGCGCATGATGGACTCCTTCCGCGCTCTCTACCTGCTTCGAGCCTCCGCCGAAGGGCATGGCGGCACCACCCGCGTTCGGTCCGTGTCCCGAGGGACTTTCGGCCCTCCCGTGCCCGCCCTACTGGCCGCGGACCGCGGCGCGCTGCTGGATCAGCTGCGCCACCACGCGTTCGGACAGCTCCAGCCCACCCGGCGACGGCTCGAGCGGGGGCTGCTCCCGGTCGTCGCCGTGGACCTCGCTGTGCAAGCGCTCCATGTCCTCGTCCAGCTTGGCCGCCGTGGTGGCGGCTTCGTGCAGGCTGAGCAGCAGCGCGTCGGGCACCTGCTTGTCGTACTTGTAGTAGATCTTGTGTTCCAGACTGGCCCAGAAGTCCATCGCGATGGTGCGGAACTGCACCTCGACGGGCACCGCCGTCGGGCCGTCGGAGAGGAACACCGGCACCTCGACGATCGCGTGCAGGCTGCGGTAGCCGTTGGGCTTGGGGTGGCGGATGTAGTCCTTCACCGTCACGACGTCGATGTCGCGCTGGCCGGTCAGCAGGTCGAACACGCGGTAGGCGTCGGAGACGAACGAGCAGGTGACGCGCACGCCGGCGATGTCGGTGATCTGCTCGCGGATGCGGTCGAAGGTCGGCTCGCAGCCCTTGCGCCGCACCTTCTCCAGCACGCCCTCGGGCGACTTCAACCGCGCCGAGACGTGCTCGATCGGGTTGTAGACGTGGACGGTGCGGAACTCCTCCTGCAGGATGCGCACCTTCGTGGTGATCTCGTCCATGCCGAACTTGTACGAGAGCATGAACCGCGAGAACTCGTCGCGCAGCTGCCGGAACTCGGCCAGGAACTCGGGGACCTCAGTCATCGCTCTCGATCGTATGTGAGCCGGGTGCCCGTCCCGGGGCGGGCGCGCTAGCGTCGGCGACGTGGCCTTCGACTACGACGCCGAGCTGCGCTACATCGACCCGCCGTTCCGGGCCTCGCTCGGCATCCGCCGCGGCGACCGCGTGCTCGACGTCGGGTGCGGTGCGGGCCGCACCACGTGCGACGCGGCGGGCATCGCGGCCGAGGGACACGTCCTCGGCGTGGACGTCGCGGCGGCGCGACTGGACCGGGCGCGCGAACGCGCCTCCGCCGAGGGGCTGAGCAACGTCGCGTTCGACCTCGCCGACGCGCAGACGCACCCGTTCCCCGACGCGGGGTTCGACCTGGTGATGAGCCGGTTCGGGACGATGTTCTTCGCCGACCCGGCGGCGGCGTTCGCGAACCTCGCGCGGGCGACCCGGCCCGGCGGCCGCCGGGCGATGATCGTCTGGCAGAGCCGGGCGGGCAACGCGTGGGCCGGTCCGCTGATCGACGCCGTCGGGGGCGGTGCCGTACGGGTGGCCGGCGACGACGGCCCGTTCTCGCTGGCCGGCCGGGAACCGACGAGGGAGCTGCTCGAGACGGCCGGCTACCGCGACGTCGAGTTCTCCGACGTGTCCCGGCCGGTCTGGTACGGCACCGACGCCGACGCCGCATTGGAGGCGGTGCTGCGGCTGAGGGAGCCGCGCGACGCCCTGGGCCGGTTCGCCGGGGCCGCGCTGATCCGCGCCAGGGAACGCCTCCGTGCGCACCTCGCCGCTCACGTGACCCCGGACGGCGTGCTGTTCGACGCCCGCGCCTGGGTCGTCCGCGCCCACCGCTGAGCCGGCCGGCCCGGCAGCGGGGCGGCGTCAGGCCGCGGCGGCCAGGTGGCCCGCGAGGTGCGCGACGACCGCGCGGGCGTCGTCCTCTATGCCGTGGATGTAACTGGACCTGCGCCGCCGCAGGACGGGCAGGCCGAGCGCGTACAGGCCGGGGCCGTCGACGACGCCGGCGGTGTGGCGCAGCCGGCCCTTCGGATCGACGACGGGCACGTCGAGCCAGGAGTAGTCGGGGCGGTACCCGGTCGCCCAGACGATCGAGCGGATCTCGCCGCCGCACAGGTCCAGCCGCAGCCGCGGCGACGGCGGCACCGCGGTCGGCGCGGGCCGCTGCGGCGGGGTGGCGGACTCCTGGCCGCTGGAACGCGCCCAGTCGTCGAACGTGCCGAGCAGCCGGTCCAGCTTGAGGTCGGCGAGCGCGACCACGTTGCGCAGACCGCCGGAGAACAACGCCCGGCCGTCGCGCACCGCGGCCCAACGGCCGACCAGCTCCACGTCCATCGCGGCCAGTGTGCCGAGGTCGAGTGTCGCCCGTTCGGGGGTGCCGACGAGCTGCGGCGACGGCAGCCGCCGGGCGCGCTCGAGGTCGTCGATCTCGTCGTGGCGCTGGTCCCAGACGCCTGAGGCGTCCATCCACCAGAGCACGTCGCGGCCGCGGTAGGTGCGGGGGAGCCGCACGTGCTCGCCGACGGACAGCGTCACCGGCCGGCCGGACCGCCGCAGCTCGGCGGCCAGTTGCACGCCGGTGGCCGACGCGCCCACGACCAGCACGCCGCCGTCCGGGAGGTCGTCGGGGCGCCGGTAGTCGAACGTCGTGACCTGCACGATCTCCGGCGGCACCGCGGCGGCGAACGGCGGCAGCGAGGGCCGGTTGCAGGCGCCGCTGGCGATGACGACGGCCCGGCAGTCCAGCTCGCCCCGGTCCGTCGCCACGCGGTAGCCGTCGCCGGTGCGGCGCACCGAGGTCACCGTCGTGCCGGTCCGGACGGGGGCGCCGGAGAACGCGGCGTACCGGTCGAGGAAGCCCGCCAGTTCGATCGCCGTCAGGTAGCCGTCCGGGTCCGGGCCGTCGTAGCGCAGGCCCGGCAGCCCGGTCTGCCAGTTGGGCGTGAGCAGCCGCAGCGAGTCCCAGCGCTCGCGCCGCCAGGAGTTGGCCACCTCACCGCGCTCGAGCACGACGTGGTCGATCGAGCGCTCGGTGAGCACGTGACTCGCGGCGAGGCCGGCGTGGCCGGCCCCGACGACGACCGCGGTGACGATGGCGCGTCCCGTCAGGAGACCGAGACGGACACGTCCGTGGGGTTGGTGAGCGCGTCGAAGACGGCCGAGCGCTTCTGCGACTGCGCCACCAGCGCCTCGATCTCCTCCTGGGAGGCGTCGGCGTCGATCCGGAAGGCCACCCGGATGTCGTTGTAGCCGTTGCGGACGTCGCTGTCGGCGCCGAGGATCCCGCGGATGTCGTGGTTGCCCTCGACCGTCGCCTCGACGGAGCGCAGCTGGATGCCGCGGTTCTGCGCGACCGACGCCACGCCGGCGGTCAGGCAGCTGGCCAGGCCGACGAGCAGGTACTCGATCGGGGTGATGCCGTTGTCCTGGGCCGCGAACACCTCCGGGTGGTCGGCCTCGAACACCGTCTCGCTCTTGTGGTTCTGCTCGGCGCCGAGGCCGTAGAAATTCTGGATCCGGGTCGTGCTGTGCACGCCGTTCTGCCACGTCGAGGACGCCCGCCAGGTGAACTGGGCCGCCTCGGGCGTGCCCTTCAGCACGTCCCGCGCGTCCAGCAGTGCCTGGACGTTCACCCCGTTGTCGATCGCCGTCATGCCGTCGCCTCTCTCGCAGTTACCGGTATTCCCTATGGTATTAGTGGACAATACACAAAGTGAGGGCGGCCGGGGGTGGTCATGAGCACACACGCGGCATCGGCCGCGGCCGGGTCGGCCGGCGTCGTCGAGACGCGTCACCTCGACCTGCCCGGCCCGGTCCGCCTGGACTCCGGCGGCGAGCTGCACGGGGTCCGCGTCGCGTACGAGACCTACGGCACGCTCGCGCCCGGCCGCGACAACGTCGTGCTGGTCTGCCATGCGCTCAGCGGCGACGCGCACGCGGCCGGCGTCTCGGCGACGGCGTCCGCGGCGAGCGCCCGCGACGGGTTCGGCGCCGAGGACCGCGACGGCGCCACCGGCCGGAACCTGGGCTGGTGGGACGGGATGATCGGCCCGGGCAAGGCGTTCGACACCGACCGGTGGTTCGTCGTGTCCACGAACCTGCTCGGCGGCTGCCGGGGGACCACCGGGCCGTCGTCGGCGGATCCGGCGACCGGCCGCCCGTACGGGCCGGACTTCCCGGTGCTCACCGTCGCCGACCTGGTGCGGACCCAGCGCTCGTTCCTCGACGAACTGGGCATCGAGCGGCTCGCGGCGGTCGCCGGCGGCTCGCTCGGCGGCATGCAGGCGCTGGAGTGGGCCGTCCGCTACCCGGACCAGGTCGACGCCGTCGTGGCGATCGCCACCACGCACGCGCTGCACCCGCAGGGCGTCGCGTGGAACGCGATCGCGCGTGAGGCGATCCTGCGCGACCCTGACTGGCAGGGCGGGCGCTACTACGGCAGCGGCCGCGCGCCCGACGCCGGCATGGGCGTCGCGCGCATGGTCGGCCACGTCACCTACCTGTCCGCGCCGGCGCTGGAGGAGAAGTTCGGCCGGCGGCTGCAGTTCGCCGACGACGTCCGGTACACGCTCACCGAGCCGGAGTTCGAGGTCGAGAACTACCTGCGCCACCAGGCCGCGTCGTTCGTGCGCCGGTTCGACGCCAACACCTACCTGACGCTGTCGCGGGCGCTGACCTACTTCGACCTCGCCCGCGAGCACGGCGGCGGGTCGCTGGCCCGCGCGCTCGCGGGCGTCGAGGCGCGTACGCTGCTGATCGCGTTCAGCTCCGACTGGCTGTACCCGCCGGTCGCGTCGCGTGAGGTGGACGCGGCACTGCGCGAGCTGGGCAAGCCGGTCGAGCTGCACGTCATCGACGCGCCGTACGGCCACGACTGCTTCCTGCTCGAGGAGGCCCGGCAGACGCCCATCATCCACCGGTTCCTGGACTCTCGGAGGACGTCGTGACCGACCGCGTCGAACAGGATCGAGCCTTCGGGTTCGAGACCCGGCAGCTGCACGCGGGGCAGCGGCCCGACCCGAACACCGGCGCCCGCGCGGTGCCGATCTTCCAGACCACCAGCTACGTGTTCGAGGACCCGGAGTCCGCGGCGGCGTACTTCAACCTGCAGGAGTACGGGAACACGTACTCACGCATCATGAATCCGACGGTCGCGGTGTTCGAGGAGCGCGTCGCCAACCTCGAGGGCGGCGCCGGCGCGGTGGCCTTCGCCAGCGGCATCGCCGCGCAGGCGGCCGCGCTGTTCACGCTGCTGCAGCCCGGCGACCACGTCGTCTCGTCGTCGGCGCTCTACGGCGGGACGGTCAACCAGCTCAAGCACCTGCTGCGCAAGATGAACGTCGAGCTGACCTGGGTCGACCCGGACGACGTCGACGCGTGGCGGCGCGCCGTCCGGCCCACGACGAAGGCGTTCTTCGCCGAGACCATCGGCAACCCGGCCGGCAACGTGCTCGACATCGAGGCCGTCGCGGCGGTCGCGCACGAGCACGAACTGCCGCTGGTCGTCGACAACACGTTCGCGACGCCGTACCTGTGCCGCCCGATCGAGTGGGGCGCCGACATCGTCGTCCACTCGGCCACCAAGTTCATCGGCGGCCACGGCACCAGCATCGGCGGGGTGGTCGTCGAGGCCGGCACGTTCGACTGGTCGAACGGCCGGTTCCCGGTGGTCGCCGATCCGTCGCCCGCCTACCACGGGCTGCGCTTCCACGAGACGTTCGGCATGTACGGCTACCTGATGAAACTGCGCACCGAGACGCTGCGCGACCTCGGCGGGGCACTGTCCCCGTTCAACGCGTTCCTGTTCCTGCAAGGGCTGGAGACGCTGTCGTTGCGGATGGAGCGGCACGTCGCCAACGCGCGGGCGGTCGCGGAGTTCCTCGACGCGCACGAGCTGGCGTCGAACGTCAGCTACGCCGGGCTGCCGGGCAGCCGCTACCGTCCGCTGGCGCAGAAGTACCTGCCCGGCGGCGCGGGCGCGGTGTTCTCGTTCGACTGCGCCGGCGGCCGCGAGGGCGGGCAGACGCTCATCCGCGGGGTGTCGCTGTGGTCGCACCTGGCCAACGTGGGCGACGCGAAGAGCCTCATCATCCACCCGGCCAGCACCACCCACCGCCAGCTCGGCGACGACGAACTGGCGGCGGCCGGCGTGTCGCCCGGGACCGTGCGGCTGTCCGTCGGCACCGAGTCGGTGGCCGACCTGATCTGGGACCTCGAGCAGGGCTTCGCGAAGGTGGCGACGAGATGAGCGATCTCACCCGATACCAGGACCCGCTGACGATCCAGCGCGTGCTGCACGGCGCGACGACCATCGCGATCGTCGGCCTGTCCGGCAACGAGCTGCGGGCCAGTCATTTCGTCGGCTACTACCTGCGGCGCCACGGCTACCGCGTCATCCCGGTCAACCCGCGTGAGACGTCGATCCTCGGCGAGGTCAGCCACCCGAGCCTGCTCGACGTCCCCGAGCCGGTCGACATCGTCAACGTCTTCCGCGCGCCCGACGCGCTGCCCGCCATCGCCCGCGACGCCGTCGCGATCGGGGCGAAGGCGCTGTGGGCCCAGTTCGGTGTCGTCAACGACGAGGGCGCGCGCATCGCCGAGGACGGCGGCGTCACGGTCGTCATGGACCGCTGCCTCAAGGTCGAGCACGCCCGCTACGTCGGCCGCATGCACTGGCTCGGGTTCAACACCCGGCGCATCACCTCGGTCCGCGCCGGTCTGCAGTAGCCGCCTCAGGGTCCGACGACGGTCCAGTCGAGGTACTTCGCGGTGCGGTCGTCGCCGGACGAGCGCCCGGTGAGGCGCCGGCGGACCCACGGCGCCACGTACTGGCGGTAGAAGACGACGTTCTCGCGCACGGTCGGCGCCGGCCGGCCCGACGCGATCGGGGCCGTCCACTCCGGCGGTGAAGAGGCGCCCAGCGTCGCCAGCACGCGGGCCGCGACGCGGTGGTGGCCGGCGCTGTTCAGGTGCAGCCGGTCCTCCGACCAGTAGTCGGCCCGCGCGAGCTCGGCGTCGCTCCAGTTGTCCGCGAACGGCACGTCGTACTTCGCCGTGAGCTCCTCGGCCACCGCCGTCAGCAGGTCGCCGAGCCGCTGAATGCGCCGGCCCATGGGCAGGCCGCCGCTGGGGTTGCCGCCGCTGAGGACGACCGGCCGGACGCCGGTCTCGAGGCAGCGCAGGATGACGTGCTCGGTGAGGGTGCGGAGTCGGCCGAGGTCGGCGCGCGGGCGCATGAGGTCGTTGCCGCCGCCGTTGAAGGTGAGGACGGTCGGCGCCAGCGCCAGCGCCGGCTCGAGCTGCTCGGCCACGATCTGACCGGCCAGCCGGCCGCGGATGGCGAGGTTCGCGTACTCGACCGGCACGCCGCTGTCGCGGGCGAGCCCACTCGCCAGCAGGTCGGCCCAGCCCCGCGACGTCCCGTCGGGGAGTTCGTCGCCCACGCCTTCGGTGAAGCTGTCGCCGATGGAGACCAACCGCATGGCCCTCAGTATCTGCCATGGCGCGGACGGATCTCCGGCCGCCTCGGCGGTTCGCTTCGATGGGTGAGGGTTCGGTGCTGCCAGGGCGACACCAAACGCTCAACCACGCCGATCCGTCGCGCGTCGGCCGTCAGCCGGCCGGGTCGAAGAGCTGGCCGACGGGCCGGCGTTTCTCGGCCTGGAAGGTGTCCTCGGCGCGGCCGTACGCCCAGTACGCCGACAGCGAGAGCTGCGAGCGGTCGAGGCCGCGCTCGGTCGTCAGGTACGGACGCAGGGTCTTCATCGCGCCGCGCTCGCCGTGGGCGAAGACCTGCACGTGGCCGTCGCGCCAGGGGAGGCCGCGAACGGCGTCGGGCAGCAGCGTCGTGGTGCCCGGGTGGGCGCCGTCGCGGTGCAGCCACTCGACGCCCACGCCGGACGGGGCGGTCAGCGGGACGTGGTCGTCGTCGCCGTCGACCTCGATGAGGGCGACGCCGCGGGCGTCGGGCGGCATGGCCTCCAGGGCTCGGGCGATCGCCGGGAGGGCGGCGTCGTCGCCGGCGAGCAGGTGCCAGTCGGCCGCCGGGTCGGGGGCGTAGCCACCGCCGATGCCGGACATCACCAGCAGATCGCCCTTGCGCGCCGTCGCCGCCCATGGCCCGGCGATGCCGTCGTCGCCGTGGACGACGAAGTCGATGGTGAGCTGGCCGCTGGTGTCGTCGAGGCGCCGGACGGTGTACGTGCGCATGCTGGGCAACAGCTCGGGCGGGAGCGTCTGGCGCAGCTCGGCGAGGTCGTAGGGCGGTGTGAGGCCGGTGTCCGGGTGTGCGAAGAACAGCTTCGTGTACGCGTCGGTGAAGTCGTTGCCGACGATCGTGGCGTACTCGGGCCCGCCGGCGATGACGCGGCGCAACCGAGGACCGAGCCACCAGCCGTCCTCGACCGTCAGCACGGTCTGGGCGCCGATGCGGCGGCGGGGAGCGGGCGCGCTCACGGCGTCGGCACCCGGGTGTGGTGGCGGCCGGAGGTGGGATCGAGATCGTGCAACACCATGACGATGGTAGTCCCGCGGTCCCGGTTGTCGCCGGTGAGCGGGCCGAGCACCTCCACCCGGTGGCTGACGTGGGCGAACCGGGGGTGATCCGCCCGATGCGCGGCCGTCCGCGTCATCCGTCCCTCCTGTCCGGTCCGTCGATGGTTGCGTTGACTTAGGTTAGCCTTACCTGATAGCACTGATCAAGGCGCTGCGGCCGCATTCGCCGGGTATCAGCACTGTCCGACCCCGTCAGAGAGGTCTTCAGCATGCGTACAGCCCGCACGACAGCACGCCGGTCCCCGCGCAGAGGCTGGGCCGCCGCGCTCGTCTCCGTGCTCGCCCTTCCCGCCGTCCTGCTCGCCGGAGCCGGATCGGCGTCCGCATCGACCATCACCACGCCGAGCGGCCCGATCTCGGTGACCAACAACCAGACCGTCGCCGTCAGCGGCACCGGGACGCCGGGCAACGTCGTCACCCTCGCGGTCTGCAACTCGACCGTGGGCGGGTTGAACGGCACGCACTGCGACGGCACCAACTACGTCGCGCCGATCGTGGTCTCGGCGTCCGGCACCTGGAGCACCACGATCACCGTCCACCGGACCTTCACGAACGTGAACCTGTCCGGTGGCGCCAGCTCGGGCACGACGGTGTGCTCGACCGGCGGCGTGCAGTGCCAGCTCCAGACGTCGGAGTACACGAGCTGGCCGCCCACCGGCGGCCCGGTCGGCGTCGACGGCGTGAACATCGTCTTCTGATCCGTGTTCGGGCGGCCCGGCGCGTGTGCCGGGCCGCCCGCCCCGTCCGCCGACTCACAGAACGGTCTCCCGATGCCCCGTCCGCTCCGTACGCCCGGCCGCGTCCTGGTCGCGCTCCTCGTGCTGGTGACCACCGCGCTGCTGCCCGCGGCGACCGCGAGCTCCGGCACCGAGCCGCCCGCCGGCATCGGCGACGGCACGCTGCTCTGGGAGGTGCGCCGTTCGTTCAACGACTACGTCGGCGCCGGGAACATCACCGCGACTGACGGCGCCACGCGCGAGCCGGACGGGCGGTTCGCGTTCCCCGTCCGCGAGGGCACGTTCGACCCCGCGGCGGGCGCGACCGAGCTGCACCTGGACGGCTCGGTCCGCTACGCCACCTACTGCGGATTCTTCCCCGGCTGGGCCGGCGACGAGTGCGCGCTCGACCTGTCGCTGAGCGAGCTGCGGCTGGTCATCGACCCCGCCGAGCAGACGCTCTACGCCCGGGTGACCAGCCGCCCGCTCAGCGGTGGCGCCGAGATCCCGGCCGTCGTCGACCACGGCGTCATCCCGCTGGTCCGGCTGGACGTCGCCGGCGCCGATCTGGACGTGTCGGGCGGCGCGACGGCGTGGACGGACATCGCCACCGGGCTGGCCGCGCAGGCGGTGCCGGCGTTCGGGAACTACCCGGCCGGCGCGCCGTTCGCGCCGGTGGACGTGACCTACGACGGCCCCGGCGGCCGGCCGGTCCTCGACGAGCAGTGGACGCCGCCCGGCACGCCGGTCCACGAGGAGGACGCCCGGTGGCTCAACCCGACCGCCGGCTCCGTCGTCAACGGCGTGCACGCCGACCTGACCGGCGACGTCGCGTACGTCGTGGCGAACCCGGCGACGCCGCAGCTGGCGCCGTACGTCCAGGCGCTGGACGCCACATCGCTGGAGCCGCTGGGCTCGTACGCGCCGGACGGTCTCGGGCCGGCCCAGTTCGCCGGCGCGTTCGACGCTGCCGGCGGCGCGCTGTTCCTGCCGGAGCGGTCGGGGACGTCGACCACCGTGCGCGCGGTGCGCTGGGACGCCGCCGCCGGCGCGTTCGCCGACGAGGTCGTGGGCGAGCTGCCGACGGCGCACACCCTCCAGGCGAACCCCGTCTGGGACCCGGCCGGCGACACCCTGCACGCGCTGACGGCCGACGCCGCCCAGGCCGCGACGCTGGTCTCCTGGACCCGTTCCGGCGACGGCTGGACGACCGCCGTGCGGCCGCTGCCGCCGCGTGAGGGCTGGCTGGCCTACTGGTACAGCCCGGGCAGCGTGAACGACTCGCTCGCCGTCACGCCCGGCGGCGACCTGGTGCTGGCCCGCGCGAACGGCCTGGTCATCGACGACACCTTCGAGCACGTCCTCGACGAGCCGGCGGCGCTGCTCCTCACCGTGCGCGGCGACGGCGTCGAGACCGCGGAGATCGCCGGCACCGGGCCGAGCCGCGCGGTGCCGCTCGGCGACCCGACGCGAGCGTGGTCGCAGGTCTACGCCGGGCCGGGCGGACGGCTCGCGTTCGCCGGTTCCGACTTCACCACCGTGGCGTCGACGCGGGTCCTCACCGCCACGGCCGGCGACGACGGCGTCGGCGTCGCGGACGAGCCGGTCGTCCTGGACGAGGCCGCCGGGCTGACGGTGTCCGGCGCGTTCGATCCGGCTGGCGCGACGTTCTGGGCGAAGGACGCCGCGTCGGGCCGCCACTGGGCCGTCGCCGGCGGCGCCGTGCTCACGTCCTTCGTGCCGGCCGACGCCGCGCCGTACCCGCGGGTCGCCACCGCGGCGGACGGCGCCCTGCTCACCGCCGTCCGCACCGCCGACCGGCTGGCCGGCCTCGCCCGGCTCGCCGTCGCGGCCGTCTCGCCGTCGGTCACCACGCAGCCCGCCGACGTCACCGTCGCCCTCGCCCCCGGCGTGTCCACCACCCCGGCGGTCCTCACCGCCGCGGCGACCGGCACCCCGGAGCCGCAGGTGCGCTGGCAGCGCAGCGACCCCGGCTCGCTCACGTTCGCCGACCTCCCCGGCGCGACCACGCCGGAGCTCCGGCTCGAGGCCGGGGCGGGGGAGACCGGCACGCGGTACCGGGCCGTGTTCGGCAACGCCGCGGGCGCGCTCGCCACCGAGGCCGCCACGCTCACCGTCCACACCGCGCCGTCGGTCGTCGTCGGCCCGCGCGACGTCGCCGTCGCGGCGGGCGAACCGGCCACCTTCACCGTCATCCCCGGTGGCGACCCCGCACCCGAGGTGACCTGGCAGCACGAGCACGACGGCGCCTGGGCCGACGTCACCTCCGCCGACGGCTACGACGTCGGCACCGGCACGCTCACCGTCCCGTCGGCCGGCCCCGCCGACGACGGCCTGCGGGTCCGCGCCCGTCTCACCAACGACGTCGCGACCGTCCATTCCGACGCGGCGACCCTCACCGTCAGCAGCCCGCCGACGCCGTCACCCACGCCGTCACCGTCACCCACGCAGACACCCACGCCAACCGCGTCCCCGGCGCCGACGACCGAGCCGCCGGCGCCTGCCCCGACCGGCGACACCACACCCGGCCCGGGCGGCGGGCAGCTCCCCGACACCGGGCTGTCGCTCGGCACGCTGGCCGTCATCGCCGCCGTCCTGGTGCTCGCCGGCCTCGGCGGCGCGCTGGTCCGGATGCGCTCGTGAGCCGCCCGGCCGCTCACCGACCCGCGGACGGGTCGAACGCGCGGGCCACGGCGTGGAAGGCCTCCTTCGGCGCCCAGGCGTCCGGCTCGCCGGGGCGGACCGAGACGAGTCCGAAGCCGGCGCGGTCGAGATCGTGCCGCGGGTCGTCGCCGCGGGGGAACTCGGGCATGACGAAGGTGAACGCGAAGCAGCCGTCGACGCCCGCGGCGCCGTAGAGCTCGATGAGGCCGCTGAGGTAGGCCGCCTGGGTGTGCTCGTCGCGGGGGTGGTCGCCGCGGATGGCCGGCGGGTCGGTGAACCAGTTGACGATGCGGAACGATCCGGGGCCCTGGACGTCAGCGCCGGTGAACGCGCCGCAGCCGAACTCGGTGACGATGAACGGCTTGCCGGCCGCTCTCGCGGCCGAGACGCGGGTGTGCAGGAGGTCCGCGTAGCGGGCGGTGTTGCGCCCGGACCGGTAGAGATTGACGCCGACGACGTCGAAACCGGACCAGTCGAGCTGTTCCCAGGCGCCGGCTGCGTAGGTGACCGGGCCGCGGAACTCCGCCCGCGCGGTGGCGAGCAGGGCGGCGAGCACGGGCGCGAGGCGGGTGCGGATGCGACGCCTGAGCAGCGGCCCCGAGCGCAGCAGCAACTGCAGGCGGACGAACGTGTGCCGTCCAGGGAGCACGGTCCGCGACGTCAGCGAGAACTCGCTGCCCAGGAGCAGCGTGACCTGCCCGGGATGCTGGCGCCGCAGCTGTTCGGCGCCTTCGGCCACCTGGCGGAGATGGCGGGTGAGCTCGGGCAGCCGCGCGTTCTCCAGGCTCGGGCGCACGAGGACGTCGAGGCCCTCCTCGAGGGCGATGCGGCAGGCGGCGACGAGCGCGCGGGGGTCGGTGTCGAGGACCATCACGGCCGTGGCGTGCAGGTCGTCGCGGATCGTGGTCATCACGCGCCTGACGACGGCGGGCGGGTGGCTGACCGCGTACGAGACGCCGCGCATGCTCGGCGCCGTCATCGGCTCCTCCTGTCGCCGGCGCCGAGGCTCCGGCCGATGCCATGGGCGGCGACCTTGAGGGCGGAGACGAGCCGTTGCTTGTCGCGCCGCAGGCTGCGCACGACGATCCCCAGCGCGGCGACGACGTCGGCGTCCCGGTGGACCGGCACGGCGACGGAGCAGGCGCCGAGCGTCATCTCCTCCACCGTGGTGGCGTAGCCGTCGGCGACGACGGCCTGGAGCTGCGACCGCAGCAGACCGGGCTGGGTGATGGTGTGCACGGTGACCGGGGTGAGCGACCCGGCCACCTCCGCCTGGACGTCGGCCGGCGCATGAGCGAGCAGCACCTTGCCGACGCCCGTGGCGTGCAGCGGCAGCCGCGAGCCGACGGTGCTGACCACCGGGACGCTGCGGCGCCCGGCCAGCCGCTCGACGTACAGCACCCGGGTGCCGTCGCGCACGGCGAGGTGCACCGTGGCCAGCGTGGCGGCGTAGAGATCGTGGAGGAACGGCGACGCCACCTCGCGCAGGTCGGTCGGGGTCGGCGCCAGCAGCCCGACGTCCCACAATCGGCGTCCGACGACGTACTCGCCGGACGGTGTGCGCGCGAGCGCTCCCAGCGAGGTCAGCTCGCGCAACAGCCGATGCGCCGTCGGCACGGCGAGGCCGGCGCGGCGGGCGAGCTCGGTGAGCGTCAGGCGGCGGTGCTGCTCGTCGAACGCGGTGAGCAGCGCGACGGTGCGCGAGGTCACCGTCGCGCCCGGTGGAGACGTGTTGCCGGCCATCGCGCTCCTTCCACTCAGCGGAAGTCTACGATTGACCGGCCGATCCTCGGCTCCCTAGCGTCGGCGGCGTGACGGAGCGGACCGAGGCGCTGCCCAGCCAGCGCGACATCAGCGCGGAGATCGTGGCGCTGCACGACGCCGCCGAAGTGGGGGAGACCCAGCCACGGCTGCACTTCCCGCCCTACCGCAGCTCGCTGCTGCGCCATCCCACCAAGAACCCGCGGCCCGCGGACCCGGAGGGCGCGGAGCTGGTGGCACCGGTGTTCGGGCATTCCGACGTCGACCCGCTGGAGGCCGACCTGACCGTTCAGAGCGGTGGGGAGCCGATCGGTGAGCGGATGCTGGTGCGCGGCCGTGTGGTCGACGGCGACGGTCGGCCCGTCCGCCGGCAGCTGGTCGAGATCTGGCAGGCCAACGCGGCGGGACGCTACGTCCACCAGCGCGATCAGCACCCGGCGCCGGTCGACCCCCACTTCACCGGCCTCGGCCGGTGCCTCACCGACGACGACGGGGGCTACGCCTTCACGACGATCAAGCCCGGCGCCTATCCCTGGCGGAACCACCGCAACGCCTGGCGGCCGGCGCACATCCACTTCTCGCTCTTCGGCACCGACTTCACCCAGCGGCTGATCACCCAGATGTACTTCCCGGGCGATCCGCTGTTCGCGCTGGACCCGATCTACCAGTCCGTCACCGACCCGGCGGCGCGCGAGCGGCTGGTGGCCGGGTACGACCACGACCTCTCCGAGCACGAGTGGCTGCTGGGCTACCGCTGGGACATCGTGCTCACCGGCAGCCATGCCACCTATCTGGAGCCGGAGGACCACGATGGCTGAGTTGATCGCCACGCCGGGACAGACCATCGGCCCGTTCTTCCACGAGGCGCTGCCCTACGACCACGACCGCGAGCTCGTCCCGCCGGGCGGTGCCGGCGCGATCCGGCTGCACGGGTACGTGTACGACGGCGCGGGCGCAGGGGCGCCGGACGCCCTGGTGGAGATCCGGCAGGCGGACGCGGCCGGCGTCGTCCCCACGACGGAGGGATCGCTCTGCCGCCTCGGGGCCGCGTTCACGGGCTGGGGACGCGGCAGCACCGACCGCACCGGCCACTACTGGTTCAGCACCGTCGACCCCGGCCCGGTCCGCCCGGGCGCCGCCGCGTTCTTCGCGGTCACCGTCTTCGCCCGTGGGTTGCTGAACCGCGTGTTCACCCGTTGCTACCTGCCGGAGCACGAGGCGGCCCTGGCCGCCGACCCGCTGCTCGCCGGCCTGGACCCCGGCCGGCGGGCCGGTCTCGTCGCCCGGCGCGAGCCGGACGGCGGCCTGCGCTTCGACATCCACCTGCAGGGTGACGCCGAGACCGTCTTCCTCACTTTTCCGGGTCACCGGAGCTGACATGGCGGACCTGCTCGTCCCTGGCGCGCATCGCGCCCGCGGCCTGCTCGACGACGCGGCACTGGTCCGGGCGATGCTGAGCGTCGAGGTGGCGTGGTCGCGGGCGTTGAGCGAGACCGGCGGGGCCACGGCCGCCCAGGCCGCGGCGGTGGAACGGGCCGCCGCCGGGTGGTCACCGCTGCTCGACCCGGGCGACGTCGAGGACGCCGGCAATCCGGTCCTGCCGCTCGTGACCGCGCTGCGCGAACGCGTCGCCGACCCCGAGGTGGCGGCACTCGTTCACGCCGGCTTGACCAGCCAGGACGTCCTCGACTCCGCGCTGCAGCTGCTGGCCGGGGAGGCGCTCGGCCGGATCCGCACGGAGCTGGGGCAGGGCGCCGCGGCGCTGGCCCGGCTCGCGCGGGAGCACCGGTCCACGGTGATGGCCGGTCGCACGCTCACCCAGTACGCCGTCCCCGTGACCTTCGGGCTGACCGCGGCCCAGTGGCTGGCCGCGATCCTCGACGCCGCCGAGCGGCTCGGCGACGTCCGCCGCTCGCTGCCGGTCCAGTGCGGAGGCGCCGCCGGGACGCTGGCCCGCGTGAGCGCCGTCGTCCCCGACCCGGCTGCGACGGCGGCCGCCTTCGCGCGGCACCTGGGGCTGCGCGCGCCCGCCCTGCCGTGGCACGTGCGCCGAACGCCGGTGACCCGGCTGGGCGACGCGCTGGCCGAGACCTGCGACGCCCTCGGGGTCCTCGCCGCGGACGTGCTCACCCTCGGCCGCCCGGAGATCGGCGAGGTCGCCGAGGGCGCCGTCGCCGGGCGGGGCGGCTCCTCGACGATGCCGCACAAGCGGAATCCGGTGCTGGCGGTGCTGGTGAACGGCACCGCGCTGCAGGCCCCACAACTGGCCGCCCAGCTGCACCTGGCCGCGGCCCGCAGCGTCGACCAGCGCCCCGACGGCGCCTGGCAGGCCGAGTGGCCCGCGCTGCTGCGGCTCCTGGAGGTGACCGTCGTGGCCGCGGCGCAGTCCGCCGAGCTGGTGCGCGGCCTGCGGGTGCACGCCGACGTGATGCGCCGGCGCGCCGACGACGCCGCGGCCCACCTGCTCGCCGAGCGGCCGGGTGGGACCGGCGGCGACCCCGCGACCTACCTCGGCGCGAGCGAGGCCTTCGTCGACGCGGTGCTCCGGCGCTACGACGAGGAGCGGACGGATGACACCTGACCTGACGCTGACGCAGGTCGGCGGAGCCGGCGACGATCGCCCGCTGCTCGTCGTCGGCCCCTCGCTGGGGACCTCGGTGGCCGCGCTCTGGAGCGGCTGCGCACGGCTGCTCGCGGACCGCTTCGACGTCGTCGGCTGGGACCTCCCCGGGCACGGGTCGAGCCGGCCCGCGGCCGGCCCGTTCACGGTGGCCGAGCTCGCCGGCGCGGTTCGCGAGGCCGCGACCGAGCTGGCCGCCGGCCGGGACGTCGCCTACGCCGGTGTCTCGCTGGGTGGCGCGGTGGCGTTCGACCTCGCGTCCCGGCCGGGGCCGTTCGGCCTGCTGGTCGCGGTCGCGTCGGCACCGCGCATCGGCGAGCCGGCCGGCTGGCGTGAACGCGCCGCACTGGTGCGGCGGGCCGGGACACCCGTGATGGTCGGTCCGTCGGCGCGGCGCTGGTTCGCGCCGGGCTTCACCGACCGGGACCCCGCAACGGCCGCGGCGCTGCTGACGTCGCTCGCGGAGGCGGACCGGTGGTCCTACGCGTGGGCCTGCGAGGCGCTCGCCGGGTTCGATCTCACCGGGGCCGGGGGAGCGGGCACCGTGCCGCTGTACGTGGTGGCCGGCGAGCACGACCCCGTCGTGCCGCCCGCGGCGGCCGAGCGCGTCCCGGCGACGGACGTCCGGGTGCTCCCGGGCTGCGGCCACCTGCCGCCCGCCGAGGTCCCCGAAGCGATGGCCGGCCTCCTGACCGGCCTCCTGACCAGTGAGGAAGCGGCACCATGACCGACGACGACGATCGCCACGCCGCGGGGATGACGGTCCGGCGCGAGGTCCTGGGCGACGCGCACGTCGACCGCGCGGTCGCCGCCACGACCGCCTTCACCGAGGACTTCCAGTCGCTGATCACCCGCTACGCCTGGGGCGAGATCTGGACCCGGCCCGGTCTCGACCGGCGCATGCGCAGCGCGATCACGGTGACGGCGCTGATGGCGAACGGCCACTGGGAGGAGTTGGCGATGCACATCGCGGCGGCCCGCCGCAACGGGCTGACGGCCCACGAGATCGGCGAGGTGATCCTGCAGGGCGCCGTGTACTGCGGTGTACCGGCCGCCAACCACGCGTTCTCGATCGCGAAGGCCGTCCTCGGCGACGAGCCGGACTCGTGACGACGGGGTCCGCCGGCGCGCTCCGGCGGACCCCGTCATCGCGGCCCGGTGTCAGGACGCGATCCGGATCCGGTCCCCGCCGCGGCGGAAGCCCGACGGGCTGTAATAGCGGACCACGTCGCCGTCAGCGCGGACCTCGTGGCTGTAGTGGCGCAGGAAGTCCCACAGCAGCGGCGTCTCCTCCGGGATGGTGTTGTGCGAGCGGTAGTTGTTCCTGGTCAGCTTCAGCATCGGGACCGCGGTGCCGGCGGCGTGCCAGGTCCAGGTCTGGTACCGGTCCTGCCAGCCGCCGGCCACGCCGTCGGCGGTGTCGACGTCGGCCAGCGTGAGGCCGTTGGCCGCCAGGTGGTATCGCGCCCACCCGTCGAGCTGGTTGTCGAGGTCGTCCCAGAGCCCGCCCTCGAGGAACCCGAGGTCGCCGTAGCCGTAGATCTGGTAGTTGGGGATGGGCCGGTGGCTGGCGGGGTGGGCGACGCCGTCCAGGCTCACCGTCCCCGCCGCGTTGGGCGCCACCGTGAACGACGTCGAGGCGACGGCGGCGAAGTACTCGGGGAAGGCGATGGCGAAGTTCTGGGTCACGCCGCTGCCGGCGGACTGCCCGGTGGAGTAGAACCGGGCCGGATCGACCGCGTACTCGCGGGTCAGGACGTCACGCAGCTGGCGGAAGAACGCGTGGGAGTCGCGATGGCTCACCGAGATCGACGTGTTGCTGTACTGCTCGCACACGATGACGACGACGCACCCCTCGCGCTCGGCCACGTCCCACCACTGAGCGGCGTCCATGAACACCTTGTCGGTCTGGCTGTTGCCGGGCCAGACGACGACCACCGGGGCCTGGCCGCGCCAGATCCGGCGGGCGCTGCGGGGCACGTGCACGAGGTACTCGCGGACGTGCCCCTCGACGGTCATCGTGCGGACCTCGACCCCGAGGCGCTTGTAGTCGGCGCGTTCGTAGAGCTGGTTGCCGTAGGCGAAGAAGTTCTCGTACCGGGTGTACCGGGTGAGGAAGGCGACGACGCGGTCGGTGGTGTGCGGCTTGGCGTGCTCCAGCGGCCGTGGCCGCACCGCGACCTGGGCGATCGGGCCCGCGTGTGACGTCATCCAGCGGCCGGAGTCGTGCCGCTGCCGG
Source organism: Jiangella endophytica (assembly GCF_003427025.1). Lineage (GTDB taxonomy): Bacteria > Actinomycetota > Actinomycetes > Jiangellales > Jiangellaceae > Jiangella > Jiangella endophytica. The sequence continues at coordinate 51,495 of NZ_QVAI01000011.1, read as the reverse complement.
AACACCGTGCCGAGCGTGCCGTCGCGCTCGCCGTCGCCGGCGGTGTCGTTCGCGCGCTTCCAGTAGGCCAGGCTCGCGCCGGCGGACGCCGCGGGGTTGACGTACCAGGTCGGCAGCACGACCTCGTCGTGCCGGATGAGCTCGAAGCCCTCGGGGAAGACGACGGTGGTGTAGGTCGGCGCCGTCGTGCCGTCGAACTCGACGCCGGCGTGGGCGCCGAGGTAGTCCTCGGGCAGCCCGGGGGAGTCGAGGTACACCTGGCCGATGACCCGCAGCGGGTGGGCGACGGCCCACGCCTCCAGCGCCGGCGCGCCGTCGCCGTAGCCGGCGAGATAGTGCTCGCCGAAGATCGAGAAGTAGCGGTTGGACTCGTAGAAGCTCATCGCGGCCTCGACGTAGGCCAGTTCGGCGCCGGCGTCGCCCCAGCCGCCGTCGCCGGGCTCGAGGACGAACAGGCCCTCCTCGCGTTCGTCGGCGACCTCGCGCCAGCCCGACCGGCGCAGGAAGTCCGTGGTGTCGACGCCGCCGGGGACGGCGATCACCGTGTAGTAGGAGCGGATCGGCGTCTCCGGCGAGATGTAGGCCTTCGCCGTGCGGGTCACGCCGCCCACGTCGAAGGTCTTCTCCCAGTAGCCGGTCATCTCCCGCGGGAGCTTGTTGGCGCGGGTGTAGTCGTACTCCGGGAAGGGCCGGCCGTCCAGCGGCCGGGGCGCACCGAGCGGGGTCCCGCGTCCGGCGCTCGGCGGCGCGGCGGCCGCGCCGGCCGGCGCTGCGAGCGTGCCCTTGGCCACCGTGGCGGCGACGGCGGTCACGGCGGCGCCACGAAGGAGCTGACGTCGGTCGATGGTGGTCATGAAGGTGGCCTCCTTGCCTACCCACGTACCTGCCTGGTCGCCGTGAGCATGCGGGCGTGTGGCAACCATGGTCAATGCGTTGCCATCCGTTGCCACGCGCCTCGTCCGGCTCGGATCCGCACTTGTCGTCCGGGCATGACATCCGCGGTGGCAACCCTCTGGCAACAGCTTGTGGCAACGGGCGGCAACCGGCGACCATGGCCGCGCCTGCGGGCGCGGCTCAGAACGACAGCTGCGCCGCCGTCGCCCTCTCCAGGTCGGCGGCGGTGACGCCGTCGGCCAGTTCCACGACGTCGAAACGGCCACCGGCGACGTCCAGGACGGCGAGGTCGGTGATGACCCGGTGCACCCGCCGGCGGCCGGTCAGCGGCAGCGTGCACCGGTCGAGCAGCTTGGGCTCGCCCTTCTTCGTGACGTGCGTCATGAGCACGATCACCCGGTCCGCGCCGGACAGCAGGTCCATCGCGCCGCCCATGCCCTTGACCATCGCCCCGGGGACGAGCCAGTTGGCGAGATCGCCCTCGGCGGAGACCTGCAGGCCGCCCAGGACGGCGACGTCGATGTGCCCGCCGCGGATCATGGCGAAACTGGTGGCCGAGTCGAAGAACGACCCGCCCGGCCGGACGGTGACCGTCTCCTTGCCAGCGTTGATCAGATCGGGGTCGACCTCGTCGTCGAACGGATACGGGCCGACACCGAGGATGCCGTTCTCGGAGTGGACGACGACTTGGGCGCCGGGCCGCAGGTGGCCGGGCACCAGCGTCGGCAGGCCGATGCCGAGGTTCACGTACTGCCCGTCGGCGAGCTCGGCCGCCGCACGGGCCGCCATCCGGTCAGCGGTCCACGGCATGGCCGTCCTCCTCCGTCCGGTCCGGACGCGGCCGCACCGTGCGCTTCTCCACGCCCTTGCGGGCCGCCTGCTCCGGCGTCAGCGCGACCACCCGCTGGACGAAGACGCCCGGCAGGTGGACGGCGCCCGGGTCGATCTCGCCCACCTCGACCACGCGCTCGGCCTCGAGGATCGTGAGCCGGCCGGCCATCGCGGCCGGCGGGTTGAAGTTGCGTGCCGAGGCGTGGAAGAGCGCGTTGCCCTGCCGGTCGGCCACCGCGGCGCGCACCAGCGCGACGTCGGTGACGATCGCCTCCTCGAGCACCATCTCCCGGCCGCGGAAGGTCCGCACCTCCTTCGCGGGCGAGGCCACCGCTACGGAGCCGTCGGGGCGATGGCGCCACGGCAGCCCGCCGTCGGCGACCAGCGTGCCGACGCCGGTGGGGGTGAAGAACGCGCCCAGGCCGGCGCCGCCGGCGCGCAGGCGTTCGGCGAGCGTGCCCTGCGGCGTCAGCTCCACCTCCAGCTCACCGGCGAGGTACTGGCGGGCGAACTCCTTGTTGTCGCCGACGTAGGACGCGATGACCCGGCGGACCCGGCGCCGCTCCAGCAGCAGGCCCAGGCCCGCACCGTCGACGCCGCAGTTGTTCGACACGATCGTGAGGTCCGCCGCGCCCTGGTCGAGCAGCGCCTCGATCAGGATCCAGGGGATGCCCGCCAGCCCGAAGCCGCCCACCGCCAGGCTGGCGCCGTCCGGGATGTCGGCCACCGCCTCGGCCGCGCTCGGTACCACCTTGCCGGCGCTCACCGGACCCCCTCGACGACGGCGGCGAGCCCCTGGCCGCCGCCGATGCACATGGTCTCCAGCGCGTAGCGGCCGCCGCGGCGGCGCAGCTCGTGGGCCAGGGTCGCGAGGATGCGTGCTCCCGTGGCGCCCAGCGGATGGCCGAGGGCGATGCCGGAACCGTTCACGTTCACCCGCTCCTCGACGTCGCCCGGCTCGAGCCCCCAGTCCCGCAGGCACGCGATCACCTGCACGGCGAACGCCTCGTTGAGCTCGATGAGGTCGAGATCGTCCATGGTCAGTCCGGCCCGGGCCAGCGCGGCCGCGGTCGCCGGGACCGGGCCGATGCCCATGAGCGCCGGGTCGACGCCGGCCACCGCCCAGGACCGGAGCCTGAGCATCGGGTCCAGGCCGCGTCGTTCGGCCTCCTCGGCGGTGGTGACGACGCACAGCGCGGCGCCGTCGTTCTGACCACTGGCGTTGCCGGCCGTGACGGTGGCGTCCGGATCGATGCCCGCGCGGACCGGGCGCAGCGCCGCGAGGGCGTCGAGGGTCGTGCCGGGGCGAGGGTGCTCGTCCTCGGTGACGGTCGTGGCGGCGGCGCGGCCGCGGCCGGGCACCTCGACGGGGACCGTCTCGGCGTCGAACCGGCCGGCACGGGCGGCCTGCGCGGCGCGCTGCTGCGAGCGCAGTGCCCAGCCGTCCTGCTCCTCGCGGCCGATGCCGTAGACCCGCCGCACGTTCTCGGCGGTCTCCACCATCCCGCCCGCGAGCGGCCGGAGGCGCCCGCCCGCGGTCACCCGGGCGCGGTCGAGCCGGTCCATCAACTCGATGCCGCCCGCCCGCACACCCTGCCGCAGCCCGATCGCGTAGTGCTCCGTGGACGACATGGACTCCACGCCGCCCGCGACGATCAGCCGGGCGGAACCGGTGGCCACCTGCATCGCGGCGTTCAGCACCGCCTGCAGGCCCGATCCGCAGCGCCGGTCGACCTGAGCTCCCGGCACGCCGTCGCCGAGGCCGGCGTCGAGAGCGGCCACGCGGCCGATGGCCGGCGCCTCCGCGTTCGGGGAGCAGTGCCCGAGGACGACGTCGTCGACCGCGTCGCCGTCCAGGCCGGTGCGCTCGACCAGCGTCGTCAACGCCGAGACGGCCAGCGCCGCCGCGTCGAGCGAGGCGAGTGCGCCGCCCATGCGCCCGACCGGCGTTCGTACGGGATTGCAGATGACCACGTCCGGCACGGTGCCTCCGATCGTCCTTCCGGTGCGGACGACGCTAGACGGCTCATTCGGCTGCGTGAAATATTGATCGAAGCATGATTGATATCCGCGACATCTCAAAGGGCGTCCGGGCATGGAACTGAGGCACCTGAGGTACTTCGTCGCCGTCGCCGAGGAACGCCACTTCGGCCGGGCCGCGGCCCGCCTGCACATGGCCCAACCGCCGTTGTCCCAGCAGATCCAGCGCCTCGAAGCCGAGCTGGGCGTCGCGCTGCTGAGCCGGTCCACCCGGCGGGTGGACCTGACGCCGGCCGGGGGCCGCTTCCTCGACCGGGCCCGCGCCATCCTGGCCAGCGCGGAGTCGGCGGCCGCGGAAGCCGCCCGGGTCGCGGCCGGTGAGGTGGGACGTGTCGCCGTCGGCTTCGTCGGCACCGCCACCTACGCCGTGCTGCCGGCACTCGCGAGCGCGGTCCGCGCCGCCGCGCCCGGCCTGGACCTCGACCTGCGCGGCGAACAGCTGACGCCGGCCCTGATCGGCGGCCTCCACGACCGCTCGCTCGACGTGGCGATCATCCGCCCGCCGGTCGGCGACCCCGACCTCGACGTACGGGTCCTGCGCCGGGAACGACTCGTCGCGGTGCTGCCCGAGACTCATCCGCTCGCCGCGGCGGACCACGTCGACCTCGCCGCTCTCGAGGCCGAGCGATTCCTCTGCTATCCGTCGCATCATCGGTCGGTCATGTACGAGCTGGTGCTCGACGCCTGCCATCGCGCGGGCTTCCGGCCTCGTCGGGTCCAGGAGATCGCCGAGACCTCGACGCTCGTCGTCACCGTGGCGGCCGGCCTGGGCGTGGCGCTGGTGCCTGACGCCGTCCGGTCGCTCGAGATCGCCGGCGCGGCCTATCGGCCCCTGCTCCAGGACGAGGAGGTGGAGCTCGCGGTGGCCACCCGGGCCGGTGAGCGGTCGCCGCACGTCCGGCGCGTGCTCGAGGTCCTCCCGTCCGTCCTCGCCCCGAGGGCCGACGGCGCCCGATGACCTCCGCCTGGCAACGGGTTGCCGCCGGGTTGTCGAACCGCGGGTCAGGCGCAGGGGCCGGTCGACTCCCGCATCACGAGCTCCGTGGGCAACGCCACCTGGGGTGACGTGCCGGTCGGCTGTTGCGGGCCGGTCGCCTGGAGCAGGATCTCGATCGCCACCCGGCCGACGTCGGCATGGGCGCCGCCGAGTGTGGTCAGGCCCGGCGTGCACAGGTCGGCCGCGAAGATGTTGTCGAAGCCGACCACGCTGACCTCCTGCGGCACCTGGACCGAGCGTTGCTTCAGGCGCCGCATCACGCCGATGGCCAGCAGGTCGTTGTGCGCGACGATCGCCGTCGCCCCGGCGCGGATCGCGCTGTCCGCCGCGGCCGCGCCGTGCGAGGCCTTGGGCGTGAACGGGCCGATGCGCTCGGCGCGCAGGCCCAGTTCCTCGGCGGCCGTCCTCAGCGCGGACCAGCGGGTGGCGGCCATCCACGAGTTGCGTGGTCCGGCCAGGTAGATCAGGTGCCGGTGGCCGAGCGAGGCCAGGTGCTCGACGATCTGGTGGCAGCCCTGCGTGTGCTCGAGCACGACGCTGGGCAGGCCCGGCAGTTCCCGGCTCATGAGCACCACCGGGCGCTGCCCGGCGATCTGCACCAGGTTCTCGTCCGGTAACCGGCTGGCCCCCAGGACGAAGCCGTCGACGGACGGGACCAGGCGCTGGATCTGGTCGTACTCGACCCGCGGCGACTCCTCGGCGTTGACCAGGACGAGGGTGTACTCGGAGGCCTTGGCCCGCAGCTCGGCGCCGCGGATGAGCTCGAAGTAGTGCGGGTTGGTGATGTCGGACACCACCATCGCCACGGTGTGATGGCGGCCCGACAACAGCGCGCGGGCATGCGGATTGGGCCGATAGCCCAGGTCGGCGGCCACCGCGAAGATGTGCTCGCGGGTGCGGGCGTTGACCCGGTTCGGGCTGGAGAAGGCGCGGGACACGGTCGACGTGGCGACGCCGGCGGCGGCGGCCACGTCGTAGATCGTCGGCCGGGGCATGAGGCAACGTAACCATTTGGCAACCTGATGGCAACCCCTTGCTGTCCGTTCTGTGCCCTCCCTACGTTGCGTCCTGTGACAGCCGCCACACGGGAATCGGGGCCCACGACCTCGACGTCGAGACGCTTTGACCTGCCGGCCTGGGCAGCGCGGCCCGTTCGCGTGCTCACCGCCATCGAGCTGGGGATCGGCGCGCTCGCACTGGTGACCATCTTCGTCCTGCTCCTGGTCCAGACGCTGCAGCGCTATCTGCCGATCGACGGCTGGCCGTGGACCGGTGAGCTCGCCCGGTTCTGCCTGGTCTGGCTGACGTTCGTGGTCGCCGGCGTGCTGGTGACGCGGGACTCGCACATCTCCATCGAGATGATCGACGGCATCGACAGCCCCGTGATGCGGCGGATCGTGCGGGTCGTGTCGTGCGTGATCGTCGCCGCCATCGGCGTCGGGCTGTCGGCCGAGGCGTGGGCGCTGATCGACGACCAGGCCATCCTGAAGTCGCCGGCCATGGGGATGCCGATGTCGTGGCTCTACGGCATCTCGCTGATCGGCTTCGTCAGCACCACGCTTCGCGCCGCCGTGGCGGCCGTCGACTACGGGCTCAACGGCGTCCCCGCCCCGCAGTACGACGACCTCGAGGTGGCGGCGGAATGAGCATCCTCGTCCTCTGCCTGCTGATCACGCTGCTGCTGGTCATCCGGGTACCGGTCGCGTTCGCCTTCATCGGCCCGGCGCTGCTCTACATGGTCACCTCGGACCACTCGACGGGGCACGCTCTGCGGCTGGTCGCCCAGTCGACCGCGAGCTTCCCATTGCTCGCCGTGCCGCTGTTCATCCTGCTCGGCTGCCTGGCCAACCACGCGGGCATCGCCACCCGGCTGTTCGACTTCGCGCTGGCGCTGCTCAGCCGGGTGCGGGGGAGCCTCGGCTACGTCAGCGTCGGAACCTCCCTGGGGTTCTCCTGGATGAGCGGATCGGCCGTCGCCGACGCGGCGGCGCTCGGCAAGGTGCAGATCCCCGCCATGCTGCGCAGCGGCTACTCCAAGCGGTTCGCGCTCGGCGTCACCGGATCGGCGTCGCTGATCGCTCCGGTCATGCCGCCGAGCATCCCGGCCGTCATCTACGCGGGGCTCGCGGCGGTGTCGACCGGCGCCCTGTTCGCGGCCTCCGTCGTGCCCGCCCTGCTGATGGCCCTGGGCCTGTGCGTCGTCGTCTTCCTGCTGGTGCGCCGCGACCCGAACATCCAGCGGTCGGAGTTCAGCTGGGCCCGGGTGCGCCAGACGGGCGTGCGGGTCATCGCCCCGCTCGGCGCTCCGGTGGTCATCATCGGCGGCATCCTCGGCGGCGTGTTCACGCCGACGGAGGCGGCCGCGGTCGGCGCCGCGTACATGGCCGTGCTGGGCTTCGCCTACCGGACGCTGCGGCTGCGCGATCTGCCGAAGGTGCTCACCGAGGCGGTGCTGACGACCGGCGCCGTCATGCTCATCGTCGCGTCGGCGAACCTGCTCGGCTACATCTTCGCCCGCGAGCAGGTCCCGCAGCACATCTCCGAGTGGGTGCTCGGCCTGACGACCGACCCCACCGTCTTCATGCTGCTGGTGCTGCTGCTGTCGTTCGTGCTCGGCACCGCCCTGGACGCCGTGGCGGTCCTGACCCTGACGGTCCCGATCCTGCTGCCGCTGAGCGAGGTCTACGGCGTCGACCCGATCGCCCTGGGCGTCCTCATGATCCTGTCGCAGATGATCGGCCTGCTGACCCCGCCGGTCGGCACGGTGATCTTCGTGCTCCAGGCCATCACCAAGGCGCGGATGTCGGAGGTCTTCTGGGGATCGCTGCCGTTCCTCGTCCCGTTCGTCCTGCTGTGCCTCGCGATCATCTTCTGGCCGGACGCGATCCTGTACCTGCCGCGGGAGCTCGGGCTGTGACGGGGCGGTCGGTGCTGGCCGGTCTGTTCGGCCAGGGCGTGAAGCCGTCGCTGACTCCGGAGCTGCACGAGCGCGAAGCACAGCGGCACGGGCTGCGCTACGTCTACAAGGTCGTCGATCTCGCCGACGCGCAACTGCCGGTGGAACACCTCGAGCAATTGCTCGACCACGCCATCGCCCTGGGCTTCGACGGGCTCAACGTCACCCACCCGCTCAAGCAGGTGATGGTGCCGCTGGTCGACGAGGTCGCGCCGGACGTCGCGGCGATCGGCGCGCTCAACACGATCCTCATCGCCGACGGCGCCACCATCGGCCACAACACCGACGTCACGGGGTTCGCCAGCGCGTTCGGCCAAGGGCTGCCCGACGCCGGCCTCGACCACGTGGTGCTGCTGGGCGCCGGCGGCGCCGGCACCGCGGTGGCGCACGCCCTCGTCCGTCTGGGCGTCCGCCGGCTCGCCGTCACCGACCCCGACGTGTCCCGGGTCGCGGCCCTGGCCGGGACGCTCGCGGGCTCGGGCGAGGACGTCAGGCTGGAGGTACTGGCCGCCGCCGACCTGACGGAGGCGCTGGCCGGCGCCGACGGCCTGGTGAACGCCTCGCCGGTCGGCATGGCCGGCCACCCGGGCAGCCCCGTCGAACCCGGCCTGCTGCACCCGGGTCTGTGGGTGGCCGACATCGTCTACCGCCCGGTCATGACTCCGCTACTCCAGCACGCCCAGCGGACCGGCTGCCGGACCCTGACCGGGGCAGGCATGGCCGTCCACCAAGCCGCGGACGCGTTCGAGCTGATCACCGGACAGCCGGCGCATCGTGAGGCGATGTTCGGCGACCTCGACGACCTGATCGCCGCCGAGGTCGAGAACGTGCCCCCTCATCAGGAGCTCAGTCACGAGAGGAAGCCGTAGAGATGCCCGATTCCAGCAACCGCACCCGCACACTGCTCGCGCTCTGTGCCGCCGTCCCCCTGTTCGCACTCGCGGCCTGCGGAGACGACGACACCGAGGCCGGCTCGGCCGGCGAGGGCGGCGACGTCGAGCTGACCCTGGCGCACAGCTACACCGACACGCAGCCGCAGCACCGCTGCGGCGCCCAGGTGATCGCCGACGAGGTCGAGCAGGCCGGCGTCGGCCTGCGGGTCGAGGTCTTCCCGTCCAGCCAGCTCGGCGGAGACGCCGACCGGATCAGCTCGGTGGTCTCGGGCGACATCGACATCGACATCCAGGGCGCCTCGGCGCTCGGCGCGATCTACGAGCCGGTCAGCGTCCTCGACGCGGCCTACGCCATCGACGACGCCGACCACCTGGCGCGGTACTTCGAGAGCGAGGCCTCCGACGACCTGATCGAGAGCTTCGCAGAGGAGACCGGCGTGCGGACGCTCGGCGCCTGGTCGGCCGGGATGCGCCACTTCACCGCGAACGAGCCGATCCGGACCCCGGACGACCTCGACGGCCTGCGCATGCGGTTCCCGGCCTCGCCGCAGTTCCTCATGAACGCCAAGGCGCTGGGCGCCCAGGCCGTCGAGATCGCCTACGAGGAGCTGTTCCTCGCCCTGCAGCAGGGCACCGCGGACGGCCAGGAGAACCCGATCGTCAACATCGCGGCGAACAGCATCCAGGAGGTCCAGGACTACCTCAGCCTCTCCTCGCACCAGGCCAACTCGAACCTGGTGATCATCGGCGGGGTGTGGGACGAGCTCTCCGCGGAGCAGCAGGAGGCGCTGCAGGCGGCGGTCGACTCCGCGGTCGCGCAGGTGCCCGGCTGCGTCGACGAGGACGAGCAGACGACGCTCACCGACTGGCAGGACGCCGGCGCCATCGAGGTCGTCGACGACGTCGACGTCGAGGCGTTCCGCACCCGGGCCGACACCTACCTGCGCGAGAACTTCAACGACGAGCAGCTGGCCGTCTACGAGGGCATCAGGAGCACGGCGGAGTGAGCGGAGCGGGGGAGGTCCAGACGGTCCGGGGTGTGGTCGGTGCCGGCGACCTCGGCACCACGCTGATCCACGAGCACGTGTTCGTCCAGCACCCGGAGTTGCAGCTGAACTTCCCCCACCCCGAATGGGACGAGCGGGCCGCGGAGGAGCGGGCGGCCGACGGCCTCCAGCGACTCTGGGACCTCGGCGTCCGGACCGTCGTCGACCTCACGGTCCTCGGCCTGGGCCGCGACGTCGCCCGGGTGGCCCGCGTGGCGGAACGCAGCCCGGTGCGGATCGTGGTGTCGACCGGCTACTACACGGCCGACGTGCTGCCCGCCTACTTCCACACCCACGGCCCGGGCCTGCTGATCGACGGCCCGGACCCGCTGGTCGAGTTCTTCGTCCGCGACATCGAGCACGGGGTCGCGGACACCGGGGTCCGGGCCGGCATGCTGAAGGTCGTCACCGACCGGCCCGGTCTCACGCCGGATGTGCGGCGGGTGCTGACGGCGGCCGCGATCGCGCACCGGCAGACCGGCGTCCCCATCACGACGCACACGCACGCGGCCTCGCGGGGCGGCCTGGACCAGTTGCGCTTCCTCACCGCCAGGGGAGTGGCGCCCGAGCGGATCGTCGTCGGTCACAGCGGGGACAGCGAGGACCTCGACTACCTCCGCGCGCTGATGGACGCCGGCGCGACGATCGGCATGGACCGCTTCGGCATGGAGCACGTGCTGCCGGACGAGCGGCGGATCGGCGTCGTGCTCGACCTGCTGCGGCTCGGCTACGCCGACCGGATGGTGCTCTCGCACGACGCCGCGTTCTTCAGCCAGGTGACGCCGCCGTCGTGGCGCGCCGTCCACGCACCGAACTGGCACATGGAGAACATCCCGCGCCGGATCGTGCCGCGGCTGCTCGCCGCCGGCGCCACGGAGGCCGACATCCACCAGCTGCTCGTGACCAATCCCGCGCGCCTGCTGGCGCCGGGCCTCGGTGGCGGCCGGCCCGACGACGAGGAGAGCTGACCGTGCGCACGTCCATCGCCACCGTCTGCCTGAGCGGGACCCTGACGCAGAAGCTGCACGCCTGCGCCGAGGCCGGCTTCGACGGCGTGGAGATCTTCGAACCCGATCTCGTCGCGGCTCCGGAGAGCCCGGAGGAGATCGCCGCCCTGGCCCACCGGCTCGGGCTCTCCCTCGACCTCTACCAGCCGTTCCGCGACGCCGAGGGCGTCAGCGACGAGTCGTTCGCGGCGGTGCTGCACCGCGCGCGGTCCAAGTTCCGCCTGATGCGCCGGCTCGGCATCGACACGATGCTGGTGTGCAGCAACGTCGCGACCGCCACCGTCGACGACGACGAGCACTCGGCGGCGCAGCTGCGCCGGCTCGGCGATGAGGCAGCGCCGTACGGCGTCCGGCTGGCGTTCGAGGCCCTGGCCTGGGGCCGCTACGTCGACGACTACCGGCGCGCCTGGCGGATCACGGAGCTGGCCGATCACCCCAACGTGGGCGTCTGCCTGGACAGCTTCCACATCCTGTCGCGGGGCCACGACCCCGCCGCCATCGAGGACATCCCCGGCGAGAAGATCTTCTTCCTCCAGCTCGCCGACGCGCCGGCGCTCACCATGGACGTCCTCTCGTGGAGCCGGCACCACCGGTTGTTCCCCGGCGAGGGCGCCTTCGACCTCTCCCGGTTCGTCGGGCACGTGCTCGCGGCCGGCTACCGGGGTCCGCTGTCGCTGGAGGTGTTCAACGACACCTTCCGCCAGACCGACGTGCTGCGGACCGCCCAGCAGGCCAAACGGTCGCTGCGCTGGCTCGAGGACCAGGTGGCCCGGAGGTCCGGCCGGCTGTCCCGGCCGGGCGGGCCCGAGCGGCTGCCTGACGTGGACCAGCCCACCGGCTTCGACTTCGTCGAGGTGAAGGCGGAGGACGCCGGCGAGGTCGACACCCTGTTGCGGCAGCTGGGCTTCACGTTCCGCGGCCGGCACCGCAGCAAACCCGTCCGGCTGTGGGCGCACGGTCCGGCCCGGGTCGTGTGCAACGAGAACCTCGCGCGGGAGTGGCCGCCGACGCTGGCCGCGGTCGGCTTCGAGGTGACCGACCCGAAGGCCGCCACGCAGCGGGCCGGCGAGCTCGAGGCGCCGCCCGTCTTCCGCCGCACCTACGCCGGCGAGCAGCCGCTGCCGGCGTTCCGCGCGCCCGACGGCACCGAGGTGTTCCTCTCCGGAGCGGGCGACGGCGAGCCGGCGTGGGTCGCGGAGTTCGAGAGCGACGACGCCGGCGTCGGCGCCGAGGAACCGCTGCTGACCGGCATCGACCACGTGAACCTCGCCGAGCCGTGGCAGTCCTTCGACGAAGCCGTCCTCTTCTACAGCAGCGTGCTCGCCCTGCGCTCCGGCAGCTCCCAGGACGTCGCCGCGCCGACGGGCCTGGTGCGCAGCCAGGTGATCCGCGGCGAGAACGGAGCCGTCCGGCTGGCCCTGAACGTCGCGCCGCTCGCGTACGACCACCCGCGCGGGTTCCCGCAGCACGTGGCCTTCGCCAGCTCCGACGTCATGCTCGCGGCGCGCACGGCCCGGGCCCGCGGCCTGCGCTCGCTGCCGATCCCCGGCAACTACTACGACGACCTCGCCGCGCGGTTCGACCTGCCGGCCGGCCTGGTGGAGGAGATGCGCGAACTCGGAGTGCTCTACGACCGCGACGAGAACGGCGACTTCCTGCACTTCTACACCGAGACGATCGGAGGCGTGTTCTTCGAGGTGACGCAGCGACGCGGCGGCTACGACGGGTACGGCGCCCCCAACGCGGCCGTCCGGCTGGCCGCGCAGCACGTGCACGACCAGCGATTGGGTCGGCGATGACCGCGGCCGCCACGAAGGTCCACGTCCTCAACGGGCCGAACCTCAACCTGCTCGGCACCCGGGAACCCGGCCTCTACGGCACCGGCACGCTCGACGACCTCCGCCGGCGGTGCGAGGCGGCCGCCGCGGCCCTGGGCGTCGAGGCGGACGTCCGGCAGTCCAACCACGAGGGCGAGCTGATCGACTGGGTGCACGAGGCCGGCCGGGAGACCGCCGCGGGCGTGAGCCTGGGCGCCGTGCTGAACCTCGGCGCCTACACCCACACCTCGATCGCGCTGCGTGACGCGGTCAGCGGGGTGTCGCTGCCCGTGATCGAGGTGCACCTGTCCAACGTGCACGCGCGGGAGGCGTTCCGCGGCCGTTCCTACCTGGCGCCCGTGGCCATCGGCGTCATCGCCGGCATGGGGCCCGACGGGTACGCCTACGCCATCGACGCCCTCGCGCGCCGCCGCGCCCAGCAGCCCGGGACGTGACCGGGTCAGAGCCAGTCGTGCTCGCGGGCGTAACGCGCCGCCTCGTGCCGGGTCTGCGTCTGGGTCTTCTGCATCGCGTTGGAGAGGTAGTTGCGGACGGTGCCCTCGGCGAGGTGCAGCTGACCGGCGATGTCGGCGGCGGAGTAGCCGTCGGCCGTGGCGCGCAGGACGTCGATCTCGCGGTCGGTGAGCGGGCAGTCGTCGACGAGGGCCAGCGCGGAGACGTCCGGGTCGATCCAGCGCCGGCCCGCGTCGAGGGTCGCGATGACGGACGTGATGTGCGCCGGCTCCGCGGACTTGCTGACGAATCCCTGGACGCCCAGTTTCAGCGCCTTGCGCAGCACCCCGGGCCGGGCGTGCCGGGTCAGCATGAGGATCACCTGGCCGGGCCGGACCCGGCGGATCGCCGAGACGGCGCCGAGTCCGTCGACGCCGGGCATCTCCAGGTCGATGACGAGCACGTCGGGCTGGTGCCGCAGCGTCGCGCTGACGGCGTCCTCGCCGTTCTCGGCCTCGGCGACGACGGTGACGTCGCCCTCCAGCGGCAGCAGCGCGGCCAGCGCCTTGCGCAGGAGCGCCTCGTCGTCGGCCAGCACGACGGTCGTCATCGAACCTCCTGTGTCTCGGGCGCCTGTCGGGGGAACGCCGCGGCGGTCAGGAAACGTCCGTCGCGCTGCTCCACGGTCAGTTCGCCGCCGCCGTCGGCCACGCGTTCCCTGAGCGCGGCGAGCCCGCTGAGCTCCGGCAGCGGCGACTCCGGCGCGCCGTCGTTGGCGATGGCGATGCCGGACGGGGTGAGCGTGATCCGGACCTGCCGGGCCTGCGCGTGCCGCAGGATGTTGGTCGTCGTCTCGCGCAGCACCTGACCGAGCAGCTCGTTCGCGCGTGGATCGACGTCGCCGTCGCGGTCGATCCGCACGTCGATGCCGGCGGCCTCGAAGAGGTTCTTCGCGTTCTCCATCTCCGCGCTGAGGTTGAGGCGGCGTTGGGCGTAGACGAGCTCCTTGGTCTGCGTGATGGTGTCGCTGACCAGGGCGTGGATCTCGCGCAGCTCCTGCTCGGCGCGGCCGGCGTCGCGATGGACCAGCTTCTGCGCGAGTGCGACCTTGAGCTTCACGACGTGCAGCGTGTGGCCCTGGATGTCGTGCAGGTCGCTGGCGAAGCGCATGCGCTCACGCACGACGGCGAGCTCCGCATCGCGCCGGCGCGACTCCTCGAGCTCCTCGACGACGTCGTAGAACCGCTTGTTGGGGAACATCAGCCCGGTCACGATGGCGGTGACGCCGGTGGGGAGGATGACGTACTCGATCAGCACGTCACGCGGGTCGTCCTGCGTCACCAGGAACCGGGCCGCTCCGACGAGCGCGACGAAGACGATCAGGACGACGGCGGCCGCGCCGCGGTGACGACGCAGCTGGGGCACCACCATGGGCCCCACGATGGACAGGCCGAAGATCGCCTTGCCGCTGCCGGCCACCAGCACGCCGAACAGCCAGACACCGGCGACGACGACCAGGCACGGCACGGCGACCCGGGCGAGTTCACCCCTCGTCCAGAACACGAACGCCACCAGAGCGGCGACGACGCCCAGGCCCAGGACGACGCCGTCGCGCCAGGTCTCGACGTCCAGCGCCACCGCGAGCACGCCGCCGACGGTGACCGCCGGGAGGACCATGAGCAGGTTGAGCCTGCGCAGCCGTCCCTGCGTGGCCTCGGTGACTTCGGACATCGTTCGTCCAGTATTCGTGCCGAGCCCCTGGTTCACCAGTGACACTGCGTCATACGCCCGGGCCAGGAATGTCATGGCGCGCTCGTGACGCCGCGCACTACCGGAAGCTCGCCCCGGCCGGTGGGATCGAAGCATGTCCACTACACCTGTCATCGAGGTCGAGAACCTCAACGTCCGCTACGGCGACTTCCACGCCGTGAAGGACCTGTCCTTCCAGGTGCGACGCGGCGAGCTCTACGCGCTGCTCGGCACCAACGGCGCCGGCAAGACGTCGACGCTGGAGGTCGTCGAGGGGCACCGGCCGGCGTCGTCGGGCACGGTCCGCGTCTTCGGGCAGAGCCCGGACGACCGCGGCGCCGTACGCCCGCGGATGGGCATCATGCTGCAGGAGAGCGGGTTCAGCCCGGACCTGACGGTCCGTGAGTCGGTCCGGCTCATCGGCCGGCTCACCCGGCGCGCGGACGACGTCGGGCGCGTGCTCGACGTCGCGGGCCTGACCCGCAAGGCGGGCACCAAGGTGTCGCAGCTGTCCGGCGGCGAGAAGCGGCGGCTGGACTTCGCCACCGCCATCTACGGCGCACCTGAGCTGGTGTTCCTGGACGAGCCGACGACGGGCCTGGACATCCAGTCCAGGGATGCGTTGTGGGCGTCGGTGGACAAGCTGCGCGAGGAGGGCTCCACCATCGTGCTCACCACGCACTACCTGGAGGAGGCCCAGCAGCGGGCCGACCGCATCGGGCTCATGCACGAGGGGACCTTTCACCGCGAGGGCACCGTCGTGGAGCTGACCCAGACGCTTCCTGCGGTGATCCGCTTCGCGCTGCCTGACTTCGCGCCGGCACCGCCGGTGCGAACCACCCGGGCGGCGGGCGGCGCCCTCGTCGTCGAGACGTTCAGCCTGCAACAGGACCTGCGGGTCCTGCTCGACTGGGCCCACGACCACGACGTGGAACTGCGGGAGCTGCAGGCCGGCCCGACCCGGCTCGACGACGTCTTCCGCGCCATCGGCGAGAACTGACCACACCGCACCCGTCAGGACGAAAGGACACCACAGTCATGCTCTCGATCGCTCTCAGCGAGCTGATCCAGATCTTCCGGAACCGGCTGGTTCTGGTCACCAGTCTCGTCATGCCCGTCGCCGTGAGCACGTACTTCGTCTACCAGCACGAGGTCTTCGCCGACCTGGCGAGCCTCGGCTACATCGCGGCGATCGTGATGTTCACCGTCGGGGCGTTCGGTCTCTACGCCACCACCGTCACGACCCTGGCGTCGCGGCGGCAGAACCTCTTCCTCAAGCGCCTGCGCTCGACCGCGGAGAGCGACACCGGCATCATCTCCGGGCTGCTCCTGCCGATCACCGTGATCTCGCTGATCCAGGTGGTCGTCATCCTGATCGTCCTGTCCGCCGTCGCCGGATCGCCGGACAACGTGCTCCTGCTGGCCGTTGCGGTACTGGCGATGGTGGCGATGATGCTGGGCCTCGGCCTGGCCACCGCCGGTCTGACGAACTCACCCGAGCACGCCCAGGTGACCACGCTGCCGGTCAGCCTCGGCGTCATCGCCGTCGCCAGCTGGGTCGGTATCGCCGGCACCGAGGACCTCGCGACCCTCAAGCGGCTGCTGCCGGGCGGCGCCGCGACCGAGCTGGTCGTCAACGCCTGGAACGGCGGGGTGGCGCTCGGCGACTCGCTGCTGCTCCTGGCGCCGACGCTGAGCTGGGTCGTCGTCGCCGTCGCCCTGGCCGGCCGGATGTTCCGGTGGGAACCGCGTCGCTGAACCCGGGGCACTCGCAGCGTCGGATATGACAAGAGGGTTTACAGAAAGGAAGCTTTCCAATATTGTCACGGCCGGGTGAGGTGTCCGGCGGACGGCCGCCGGGACCTCTGGAAGCCCGGAGGAGGCTCGTCGTCCGCCATGAGGAAGCTCGCCAGCGCTCTCGCCGCATTCGCCGTCGTCGCGTCCGGATCGATCGCCGCGGCACCCGCGGCCGCCGCCGAGGCCGTCCCGCTCACGATCACCAACGACTCCGGCCGTGGCGATCCCGTCTACGTCTACGTCCTCGGGGAGCGGGACGGCCGGCTCGGGTACGCCGACGCCGCCGGCACGTTCCACCCGTGGCCCGCTGTCGGCGAGGTCCCGGTCGATGCTCCGGACGCGTCGATCCCGGGGCCGGCCGACGGGCAGTCGATCACCATCGCGCTGCCGCCGCTGTCCGGACGCGTCTACTTCTCCTACGGCCGGAAGCTCGTCTTCAAGGTGGTCGATGACGGCCGGCTCGTCCAGCCGGCGGTGCAGAACCCGACCGACCCGAATCGCGACATCCTGTTCAACTGGACCGAGTACACCCTCAACGACTCCGGGCTGTGGATCAACAGCACGCAGGTCGACTTCTTCTCCGCGCCGTACCAGACCGGCCTGCGTCGCCCGGACGGCTCGGTGGCCGGGACCGGCATGCTCGAGCCGGACGGTTTCGCCGCCGTGGTCTCCGCCCTGGCGGCGACCCCCGGGTGGGGCGGCCTGGCGCAGAACGCGGCGGACGGCTCCGTGCTGCGCGTCCTGTCGCCCGGGCACGCGGTGGGGAACGGGCAGCTCGACCCGGACGTGCTCGCCTCCTACGTCGATCAGGTCTGGGCCCGGTACGGCGCCGAGACCCTGACCGTCCGGCCCTACGCCCACGAGCCGGGCCGGGTGTTCTCCGGACGAGTCTCGGGCGACGTCATGACGATCACCGACGCGGCCGGTGCTGTCGTCACCACGTTCAACCGGCCCTCGAGCGACTCGATCCTGGGGTGCCACCGCGACCTCGCCGCCCCCAACGACGACGTCGGGGCGATCGCGCGGACCCTGTGCGCCGGGTTCAACCGGTCCACGCTGCTGGTCAACTCGCAGCAGCCCGACCCTGACGGTGGCGCGTTCTACCAGGACGCCGTGACCAACCACTACGCCAAGCACATCCACGCGCAGATGGCCGACGGCCGGGCCTACGCGTTCGCCTTCGACGACGTCGGCAACCACGAGTCCCTCGTGCACGACGCGAACCCCACGGCCGCGTACATCCAGCTGGATCCGTTCGCCGGTGCGGCCACCCCGATCGGCGGCACCGGGCGGCGCTGACCGGGCCGCGTCCGTCAACGCGCGGACGGCCGTCCCGGGGTGACGGAGATGCGCGGCTGGGCGCAGGCGCCGGGGGATCGGCCGAGGGGGCGCCGGAACGCCGCGGAGCAGGCGCTGGTGGAGTCGTGGCCGACGCGTTCGGCGACGGCCGCGATCGGGTGGCCGTCGGCCAGCAGCGCCAGCGAGTGGCGCAACCGCAGCTCCGAGCGCCACGCGGGCGAAGGTGAGCCCGGTCTGGTGCACGAACAGCCGGCTGAGCGTCCGCACGCTGGCGTGGGCGAGCCGGGCCCAGTCGGTGAGGTGGCGATCGTCGGCGGGATCGTCGACCAGCGCCTGGGCGACGACGAGGGCGCGGTGGTCGGTGGGGAGCGGGAGATGACCGGGACCGGCGGCATCCGTGACGAAGTCGAAGGCGACCGCGACCACCGTGCCGGTGACGTCCCAGACCAGTTCCGCCTGCTCGTGGGTGTGTTCCGGCCCGCTGCGACGGGTGACCGTCTAGGTCTCATGATCATCCAGGATTCGACCCCCTATGGGTGGTTGGATCGTTGATGATCACGGAAGTGCGTGCTGACGAGCACTTTCCGCCGGCCTCGGGAGGCGCCTCCTCGATGAGTGCGTCCGAATGATCTCTCGTGGTCGTGAGCGATGAAGGAGCGCGTGTTCGGCGCGCTGGTCCTCGAGGTGTGCGTCGGTGGCCTGCCTTGGCAAGGCAGACCATGTCCTCTCGACGACGGCCCGGGCGGCGGCCCGTTGACGTCCTGGACTGCTGCCGTCGGCGTCCCGGTGGGCTGAGAGGGCTGCACCGGGGCGCCGCGGCAGTGCGGTCCTCCCGTCACAGCCGGGCACGAAGGGGCCTTTCCAGGTGTACGTCGGTATGCCATGGTGTCCGACCAGGTGTGGCCGGTGGGAGGGACTTCCATGGAGTTCGCGCATGACGTCGTCCGGTGGGGTTTCGTCGGTCTGGGCGAGGCCGCCGGTGCCATCGCCGCCGGCCTGTCCGCGTCCGCCGTGGGGCTGTATGCGTTCGACGTCCGGTCCGGCGACGCCGCAGTACGCCGGCGCGCCGCGGCCGGCGACGTCACGCTGGTCGGCACTATGGCGGAGCTTGCCGCGCGATGCGACATCCTCATCGCCCTCACCAGCGGCTCGTCCGCTGTCGCGGTGGCGGAGGAGATCACCGGTGAGCTGCGGCCCGGGCACCTCTACGCCGACTGGAACTCCGCCGGCCCGGACACCAAACGGCGGGTGGCCGCCGTGGTCGAGCCCACCGGCGCCCGGTTCGCCGACGGCGCCGTGATGGCGGCCGTGCCCGCGCATGGCCATCGGGTGCCGGTGCTGCTCAGCGGCGGCGGCGCCGGCGATCTGCGTCGCCACGGTGAGCGGCTGGGCATGAACCTGCGGGTCATCGGCGCCGAGCCCGGCCAGGCGGCGGCCGTCAAGATGCTGCGCAGCCTGGTGGTCAAAGGCCTGGAGTCGCTGGTGGTCGAATGCGTGACGGCCGCCGAGCACTACGGCGTCACCGGCGAGGTGCTGAGTTCCCTCGACGGGACTCCGGACACGTCGGACTGGCAGGCGCTGTCGGCCTACCTGCGGTCCCGCGTGCGCGAGCACGGACGACGCCGGGCGGCCGAACTCGACGAGGTCGCGAAGACGTTGTCCGCCGCCGGGGTCGAGCCGTGGCTCGCCGAAGCGGCGGCGCGCCGGATGCGCTGGGCCGCAGAGACCTCTTGACGCTCCGCCGACACGGTCGTACGCTGCCGCATACTTCGGTATGCAATGGTCTACGGCGCATCAGGACGCGGGTGCGCTCGGCAGCCGAGATCCCCCGTCAGGCGAGAGCGAGGTGTTCATGCTCCGCTTCACCGCACGCCGGCTCCTTCATGCGGTACCGCTGCTCTTCGGCGTGGTGACGCTGATGTTCTTCCTGCTCCAGCTCGCGCCCGGAGATCCCATCCAGGCGCTCATCGGCGACTACCCGGCCACGCCGGAGTACATCGCCCAGGTCACCGAGGCCTACGGACTCGACCAGCCGCTGCTGGTGCGCTACTGGGAGTACCTGCAGCAGATCTTCACGCTGAACCTCGGCGAGTCGCTGGCCGGCCGGGTCCCGGTGGCCGACCTCATCGCCGACCGGCTCGGCAACACGCTCATCCTGACCGTCACCGCGATGACGTTCGCCGCGATCGTCGGCGTGGCCGTGGGCGTGTGGGCCGGGGTGTCGCGCTCCCGGCTCCTGGATCACCTGGTCACCGGTGTCGCCGTCGGCTCGCTCTCGATCCCGATGTTCTGGCTCGGCCAGATGCTGGTGCTGGTCTTCGCGATCAAGCTGTCGGTGCTGCCGTCCCAGGGCATGTACTCCACCCGCTCGACCGCCGAAGGGCTCGACCGGCTGCCCGACCTGCTCGCGCACCTGCTGCTGCCGGCGCTGGTGCTGGCGATGCGGGAGATCGGCGTGGTGGCGCGCATCGTGCGCACGAGCGTGCACGACGTGCTGACGCTGCCGTACGTCGAGACCGCGCGGGCCAAGGGGTTCAGCCGGGCGACGATCATCCGCCGGCACGTGGTGCGCAACTCGCTGCTTCCGGCCGTCACCGTCATCGGGTACAGCTTCGGCTTCGTCCTGGCCGGGTCGGTGCTGGTCGAGACGGTGTTCGGCTGGCCGGGCATGGGCCAGCTGCTCTACGAGTCGATCCGCAACCGCGACAACGCGGTGACCATCGGGGTGGTCCTGCTCATCGCCGTCGCGGTCGTGCTGGTGAACCTCCTCACCGATCTCGTCTACGGCCTCGTCGACCCGCGGATCCGGGTCGGCGCCGGTGCGGGAGGTCGCGCATGAGCCTCGACCGTGACGTCACGGACACCCTCGACGCCGCGCCCGCACCGTCCGGCCCGCGGTGGAGGCCGGGCCGGCGCCGCCCGCCGGTCCCCGGCGGCCGGCAGGCCCTGCGTCGCTTCCTCGGTCATCCGCCCGCCGTCGCCGGGCTGGTCGTCCTGGTCGTCGTCGTGGTGGTCGCCGTCGCCGCCGACTGGATCGCGCCCTACGATCCGCAGGCGGTCTCGCAGTCGCTGCTGGAGCCGCCCAGCGGCGAGCACCTGCTGGGCACCGACACCGTCGGCCGGGACATCCTCTCCCAGCTCATCCACGGCGGCCGCGTCTCGCTGATCGTCGCCCTCGCCACGGGGCTCGGCACACTCGTGATCGGCTCGCTGGTGGGTGCGGTCGCCGGCTTCTACGGCGGCCGGGTCGACGCCGTGCTCATGCGGATCGCCGAGGTCTTCCAGGTCATCCCGAGCTTCGCGCTGGCGCTGATCATCGTCGCGGTGCTCGGAGCCAACCTCGCCTACATCTGCGCGGCCCTGGTGATGGCGTTGTGGCCGCAGATGGCCAGGCTGGTGCGCGGCGAGGTCCTGCGGATCATGACGACCGACATGGTGGCCGCGGCCCGGACGGTGGGCCACTCCAACCGGCGGATCATCGTCTCCGACGTCCTGCCCAACGCGCTGCCGCCGCTGATCGTGCAGGCGACCATCGACCTGGGCAGCGCGATCCTGCTCCAGGCCGGCCTGGCGTTTCTCGGCCTCGGCGACCCGACGAACCTCAGCTGGGGCGACATCCTCCAGCAGGCTCAGCGCGACCTGTCCGCGTGGTGGATGAGCGTTCCGGCGGGCCTCGTGATCTTCCTCGTCGTCCTCGCCGCCAATTTCGTCGGCGACGGTCTCAACCGCGCGCTGCGGCCGACGAGCAGCCACCTCTGACCGCACCCGACGAGACGGAGTTAGCGATGAGCACAGGACTCGCGGTTCGCGACTTCTCGGTCGCGCTGAAGACGCCGGCCGGGGTGATCAGGCCTGTCGACGAGGTGAGCATCGAGGTACGGCCGGCTCAGCGCGTCGCGTTGGTCGGTGAGAGCGGATGCGGCAAGTCGATGACGCTGCGCGGCATCCTGCGGTTCATCCCGCCGTCGGCGCTGGACGGTGTCAGCGGTGAGGCGAGCTACGACGGCGTGAACCTCGCCGCGCTGGACGACCGGCAGCTGCGCGACTACCGCGGTCGTCGCATCGCGATGGTGTTCCAGGACGCGTTGGCCCGGCTCAATCCGACGATGACCGTCGGCGAGCAGGTCGAGGAGGTGCTGGCCACCCGGGGCCGGCGCGAGCGAGAGGTGCAGGTGACGGCGCTGTTCCGCTCCGTCGGGCTGGACAGCTCGCGAGCGTTCCGCCGGCGCTACCCGCACGAGCTCAGCGGCGGCATGCGCCAGCGGGTACTCATCGCGATCGCGCTGGCCGGTGACCCCGAGCTGCTGGTGGCCGACGAGCCGACGACGGCGCTCGATGTCACCGTGCAGGCTCAGATCCTCGACACCATCACCGACGTCGTCCGCGCCCGTGGCATGGCGCTGCTGGTGGTGACGCACGACCTCGGCGTGGTCTCCGAGACCTGCGAGTACGTCTACGTGATGTACGCCGGGCAGATCGTGGAGTCCGGCCCGGTCGACGCCGTCTTCGACGCACCTGGTCACCCCTACACCCAGGGGTTGCTCGCGTGCGTCCTGGACGTCGACGAGCCGGTCGAGCAACGGGTGCGCACCATCCCGGGCGTGGTCCCACCGCCGGGCAGCATCACCACCGGCTGCCGGTTCCGGTCCCGCTGTCCGGACGCCCACGACCGCTGCGCCACCGACCCGCCGGTCGTGCGGCTCGGCGGGGACCGCACCGCCCGCTGCTGGCTGCGGGCCGACACCGACGGGGAGGCGCAGTGACCGGCGAACCCGTGCTCAGCCTGTCCGGGGTGAGCAAGCGCTACGGCATCCGCCGCGGCGTCCTGTCCCGCGGACCCGGCCAGGCGCTCGCCGTCGACGGCGTCGACCTGCAGCTGCACCGCTCCCGGATGCTCGGGCTGGTGGGGGAGAGCGGGTGCGGGAAGAGCACCACCGCACGGATGGCGCTCGGCCTGCTGCGGCCCGACACCGGCACGGTCGCGCTGCACGGCCGGCCGATCGACCAGCTGAGCCGACGCGAGTACCAGCGCAGCTTCCGGCCCAAGGTGCAAGCCGTCTTCCAGGATCCCGGCTCCGCGCTGAACCCCCGCAAGAGCGTCTTCGAGACGCTGCACAGCGCGATGGCGCTGTACGGCCGCACGTCGCGCGGGTCCGCCCAGGACGACGTGGCCCGGCTGCTCGACCAGGTGGGGTTGCAGCCGGGGCGCCAGTTCCTGGCCCGGCGCCCGCACGAGCTCAGCGGCGGGCAGCTGCAACGGGTCGGCATCGCCCGCGCGCTGGCCGTCGAGCCCGACGTCATCATCGCCGACGAGCCGGTCTCCGCACTGGACGTGTCCATCCGGGGCCAGATCCTCAACCTGCTCGCCGACATCCGCGCCGAGCGCGGCATCAGCGTGCTCCTCATCACGCACGACCTGTCGGTCGTCGCCTCGACCGCCCAGGACGTCGCGGTCATGTACCTCGGCCGCATCGTCGAGCAGGGGCCGACGGAACGGATCTTCCGGTCGCCCCGGCACCCCTACACCCAGGCCCTGCTGGCCGCGACGCCGCGGATCCGGCGGGGTGGCTCCGCACCGTCCCGGCGCACCCTCGCCGGCGACCCGCCGTCAGCCCTCGCCCCGCCGAGCGGCTGCCGGTTCCACCCGCGCTGCCCGTCCGCCATGGAGATCTGCGCGAGGGTCGACCCCCCGTTGCTGCCCGTCCCGAACCACGGACTGGCGGCATGTCATCTGCTGTCCGAGTCGCCGGCTTCGCCGCCGGCCCATGACCGCCGCACCGTCGGTGCGGCAGAGAGTGACAGATCATGACCATCACGTTCGCGCGGCGGGCCGGCATCGTGCCGGCCATCGCGGCCACGGCGCTGCTACTGGCCGCCTGCGGCGGCACCGGCACCGATTCCACCGGTGGCGGCAGCGGCGAGGAGACCACGTTCGTCACCGGCCTGGCCAGCCAGCCGGAGATGCTGGTGCGCAGCTTCACCTCCGACGCCCTCACGGCCACCGTCGGCCTGGCCGTCGCCGAGGGCCTGGTGCGCACCACGAAGGACAAGGACGTCGTGCCGGCGTTGGCGGAGTCGTGGGACATCTCCGACGACGGCCTGACCTACACCTTCCACCTGCGCCAGGGCGTCACCTGGCACGACGGTGAGCCGTTCACGTCGGCCGACGTCGTCTTCAGCTTCCAGGAGGTGCTGCCGCTGTCGCCGACCGGCGCCGTGCTGACCAGCACCATCGCCTCCGTCGCGGCGCCGGACGACGCGACCGTCGTCGTCACCCTGAAGCAGCCGCTGGCGCCGCTGCTGCTGGCGCTGGGACCGCAGGACTTCAGCATCCAGCCCGAGCACATCTACGCGGGCACCGACCTGCTGACGAACCCGAACAACCGCGCCCCGGTGGGCACCGGCCCCTACGTGTTCGACAGCTGGAGCGGCGACACCATCACCCTGACGGCCAACCCGGACTACTGGGACGGCGCGCCGGCCATCGACCGGCTGATCTACAAGGTGATCCCGGACAGCAACTCGCGCGCCAACGCCCTGGTCAGCGGTGAGATCGACTACATCAACAAGTTCGACGTCGACGACACCATCGTCAAGGCACTGGACGGCAACGACGAGATCACCCTGCAGAACGGCCGGGTCTCGGCGACGTTCATGACCATGTGGCTCAACCAGAACGAGGAGCCGCTGGGCGACCCGGACGTGCGCAAGGCGCTGTTCATGGCGCTGGACCGCGACCTGATGTCGAAGTCGGCGGACCCGGACTTCACCGATCCGGCGGCGGGGTCGTTCCCGACGGGGCTCTGGGCCACCGACACCGGGGTCGACTACCTGGACACCTACGGCTACGACCCCGACGCGGCCGCCGCGCTGCTGGACCAGGCGGGGTACCCGGAGCAGAGCGACGGCACCCGGTTCAGCGTCCGGCTCCGCTACGTGGCCACCCAGCCGTACACACAGGCGCTGGCCGCGATCATCGCCGACAACTGGCGAGCGATCGGGGTGCAGGCCGAGCCCACCCAGGACGAGGCGACGGTCAACAGCGACGCGCTCTTCGTCCAGCAGGACTTCGGCACCAACCTGCTCTCCCTCGACACGCGTCCGGACCCGGAGTTCGGCATCGGGCGGGTCTACAAGTGCAACCCGAACAAGCTGGCGTTCAACAACCCGACCGGCTACTGCAACGAGGAGCTGGACGGGTTGTTCGCCGAGGCCGCTCGCACGCAGGACCAGGGGCAGCGGGCCGGGATCTACGCACAGGCCCAGGCACTCATCGCCGAGGACCTGCCGGCGATCACGCTCCTGCAGGCCGACCAGCCGGACGCCATCCGGTCGAGCTTCGGCGGCATCGACGAGTTCCTGTCAGGGGCGCTCTCGGGCGACCTCACCTGGAGCGCGTTGGAGCCGTGACGATCGGTCAAGATCGGCTAGTCTCGAATGCTCATCCTGTGTCGGCCCTGGCCACCGCACCGGTCGCGGATCGGGCGCGGATCACGGGCCAGGTGCCGACGTCCATGAGAAAGGCAGCACCGATGGTCACGGCCCCTAGCGACGATCAGCGACGATTCCCGCCGCCGGACCGCCGGCCGAACCCCTACGAGAAGATCCGGCAGGCGATCCTCTCCGGCGAACTCGAGCCGGGGCAGGCGCTCGTCGAGGCCACGCTCGCCGAGTGGTGTCAGGTCAGCCGCACGCCGGTGCGCGAGGCCCTGACCCGCCTCGAGCAGGACGGCCTGATCCGACGCGGCGACCGCGGCCTGGTGGTGCGGGAGAGCAGCCCCGAGGAGATCCTCGACATCTACGAGACCCGCATCGTGCTGGAGGCCACGGCGGCCCGGTTCGCCGCCGACCGGCGTAACCAGAACGACCTGTTGCTGATGCGCCGGATGATCCCGCGCATGGCCAAGCTGGCCGACGCCGACGCCACCACGAAGGCGGCCGTCAACGCCGAGTTCCACCGGCTGGTCTGGCGGGCCAGCCACAACGGCTCGCTCATCGACCTGCTCGGCCGGCTGAGCATGCACCTGGGCCGCTACCCGGCGACGACGCTGGCCTATCCGGGCCGGTGGGAGACGTCCAATCGCGAGCACGAGCAGTTGGTCGACGCCATCGAGGCACGCAACGGAGAGCTCGCCGCCGAGCTGGCCGGGCAGCACTTCACCGCGGCCCGCGACATCCGGCTGAAGCTCTGGGAGACCGACTGAGCAAGGCCTGAGGGCGCATGCCGGCGGAGTCTGGACGGCATTGCGCGCGACGGTATACATTGGGATGCAATCGTAGACACGGAGGTTCTCGCGTATGCGTTTCGGAGCAGCCATACCGAACTGTCGCGAAGGCAAGGTCTATCCACCGGGGTTCACCACGCCCCAGGTGCTCACCGACATCGCGGTGACAGCGGAGGCGAGCGGGTTCGACTCGCTGTGGGCCAACGACCTGCAGTCCACCTTCGACGAGGCGTTGTCGGGTCAGGCCCGCGCCACGCCGAACTTCTTCGAGGCCCAGACGACACTGGCGTTCCTGGCCGCCCGCACCGAGCGGATCCGGTTCGTCACGTCGGCCATCACGGTGCCGTTGCGCGACCCGATCCTGCTGGCCAAGCAGGTGGCCACCCTCGACGTGCTGTCCGGCGGGCGGTACGCGCTCGGCCTCGGGCTGGGCGGGAAGCGCACCGAGCTGGACCGCCTGCGTGGCCGGTTCAGCAGCACGATCAACCGCGGCCGCTGGCTCGAGGAGTCGCTGGAGCTGCTGGAGAAACTGCTCACCGAGCAGGTCGTCGACCACGACGGCGAGTACTTCAGCGTCCAGGGCGCGGAGGTCTTCCCCAAGCCGGTGCAGCGACCGTTCCCGCTGTACATGACCGGTGCCGGTGACGAGATGCTGCGCCGCACGGCCCGGTGGGGCGCGGGCTGGATCCACATGCACATCACGCCGGAGCAGCTGACCGAGCGCATCCAGGCGCTGCGCGCGGCGTGCGACCAGGTGGGCCGCGACCCGGGCGAGATCGACGTCAGTCTGCAGTTCGACGTGCTCGTCGCGCCGACGCGCGCGCAGGCCCAGGAACAGTGGGAGAGCTCGCTGGCCCGAGGCCTGGGCGCGGCGCGCGGCCGGTCGGCCGAGACGTCCTACATCGTCGGGTCGCCGGCCGACGTCGCGGCCCGGCTGCGGGAGTACGAGCAGGCCGGCATGCAGCACGTCGGGCTCATCCCGAGCGGGAACACCCCGGAGCAGGTGCTCGAGCAGATCCAGCTGCTCGGGAAGGAGGTCCTCCCGCAGTTCGCGTAGCGCGGCCGGCACACATCGAGACGACCGATGGGATGGGGAATGAAGAGGATCGAAGTCCGGGTGGGCGACGCCACGGCGCGTTACACCCTGCTCGAGGACGCGCCGAAGACGGCCGACGCCTTCTGGGAGTCGCTGCCGATCGAGGGCACCATCACGCACGCCCGGTGGGCCGGATCGGCGGTGTGGGTCAAGACACCGAACCAGCCGATCGCCGCCCTCGACGACATCGAACTGCCGGTGACGTCGATCTACCCCGGCACGATCGTGGTGCGGCCCAACCCGCGCGGCGTCGCCGAGCTGTTCCTGTCGTACGGCGTGGCCGAGTCGCGCGGACCGGTGGGACGCACCTACGCCACACCGGTGGCCGAGCTGGACGGCGACGGCGCCGAGCTGCTGGCCGCCTTCGGCGCCACCTGGCAGGGCGGTTCCACCGAGGTGTCGATCACCCGAGCGGAGGACGAGTCGTGACGAAGCTGCGGATCACCGTCGACGGCGTCACCGCCGTCGCCGAACTGAAGGACGCCGCCGCTCCCAACGGCGTGGCCGCGGTCCTGGGCGCGCTGCCCCTGCAGACCCGGGTCGTGCACGCCAGCCGCAGCGGCAACTGCGCCGTCGTGCACGACGCCGCGTTGCGTGACGAGTCGGCCGGCATCGAGGGCCAGGTCTCCATGTACTACCCGGGCATGGTCGCCTACGACCCCGTCCGCGGCTATCTGGTGTTCGCCTACGGCCAGGGCCAGGCGCGCAGCAGCACCGGCACCCATTGGGTGACGTACCTGGGCGACGTGGTCGAGAACGCCGCCGAGCTGGCGGCGAAGCTCCAGGACACCCGCGACCGTGGAGCGCTTGACGTGCGGATCGAGCAGGGGGAGTGACGATGACGGAGAAGCGGATCCGGCTGGAGTCCGGCGGCGTGGCCGCGGAGGCGCTGCTGCTGGAGGCGAACGCGCCGAAGGCCACCGCCGCGCTGTGGGAGATGCTCGCCGAGCCGATCGAGCGCAAGCTCATCTCGGCCAAGTGGTCCGGCGACGTGGGCGTGCTGCACCCGGGCGAGGGGCCGCTGCGCGAGGTCGCGGAGCTGGAGAACCCGGTCACGTCGATCTACCCGGGCACGCTCGTGATGCGCCCTCGCGGCAGCGAGATCCTCATCGGCTACGGCGTCGGCGAGTACCGCTGGGCGGTCGGCGTCGACTACACCACCCGCCTGGCCAAGATCGTCACGAACCGGTCGGAGTTCCTGTCCGTCGTGGCCCGTACGGCCGACCAGGGCCCGTCGGCCATCGTCGTCGGCCGGGCCTGAAGGGAAGAGCGCATGGTCAAGTTCGCGTGGTTGTGCAGTCACGAGTCGTACCAGCCGGAGGAGCTGGTCGAGCAGGCCGTCCTGGCCGAGCAGGCCGGGTTCGACACCGTCCTGGGGTCCGACCACTTCCACCCGTGGGTCGACGACACGTCCGCCGCGGGCTTCGTGTGGAGCTGGCTGGGCACGGTGGCGGCCCGCACCGAGCGGGTCGAGCTCGGTACGTCTGTCACCTGCCCGCTGTTCCACTACCACCCCGGCCTGGTCGCCCAGGCCTCGGCCACCGTCCAGCGGCTGTCCGGCGGCCGGCTGCTGCTGGGCGTCGGTAGCGGCGAGGCCATCAACGAGACGCCGCTCGGGTGGGAGTTCCCCGGCTACGGCGAGCGGATGGGCCGCATGCGCGAGGCGCTGGAGATCATCCGCCGGCTGCATGACGGTGAGAAGCTGGACTTCGCCGGCGAGTACTACAAGACGACCACCGCCAAGCTCTACAGCCCGCCGACGTCCAAGGTGCCGACGCTGCTCGCGGCCGGCGGGCCGAAGTCGGCCGCGTTCGCAGGTGCCAACGCCGACGGCCTCATCACCAGCGTCAAGAACCCGCAGGACACCATCGCCAAGGTCATCGAGCCGTTCCGGGCCGCGGCCGCCGAGCGCGGCAACCACGACCCGCGGATCCTGGCCACCCGGTGGACCGTCCTGGCCGGCGACGAGGAGGAGGCCTGGCGGGCGCTCGGGCCGATGCGCGGCCTGCGCGCACCGGGCCGGCTGGAAGCGGCCGACCCCGCCGTTCTGCGCGAGCGGGCCGACGCGATGGACCGCGCGGAGGTGCTCGGCAGCTACACGCTGGTATCCGACGCCGACGCGCTGGTGGAGGCGTACCGTCCGCTGGTCGAGCAGATCGACGCGGAGTGGGTCTCGATCCAGGTGGCCAGCAACGACCCGGTGGCCACCATCAAGCTCATCGGCGAGAACGTGCTGCCGCGCCTGCGCGAGCTGGCGAGCTGACCGATGGCGGCCGAGGCGGCGAGCACCGCGGATGTGATGGCGGCTTACCTCGCGGAGGCGGGCACCGAGGCGATCTTCGCCTATCCCGGTGATCCGATCATCGAGTTCATGGAGCGTTCGCGGGTGCGCGGCATCGACGTCGTGCTGGCCCGGCGGGAGGGCACGGCGGCGTTCATGGCCGAGGCGTACGGCATGGTCACCGGCCGGCCCGGGGTCTGCCTGTCCACCCTGGGCCCCGGGTCGACCGCGCTGGTCAACGGCGTCGCGGCGGCCACGCTGGACCGCGTGCCACTGCTCGCGGTGTCGGGGCAGATCGAGTCGGCCCGCGAGCCGTTCTTCACCCATCAGGTCGTCGACCACCAGGCGTTGTTCGCGCCGGTCACCAAGTGGGCCGGACGCATGGACGCCGGCGCCGCCGCCACCGTCATGCGCAAGGCCCTGCGCACCGCGACCGCCGAGCGGCCCGGTGCCGTGCACCTGACCGTCGGGTCGGACACGTTCAAGGCCACCGCACGCGACGCCGAGGTGGCGGTCCCGCCGCTCGGGCCGGTGCGTGGGGGAGTCGGAGTCAGCGGCGCGGACCCGGCGCGGCTGCTCGCGGCCGCGCGCCGCCCGGTGCTGCTGGCCGGCATCGGCGCGGCGCGCTGCGAGGCCACGGAGCAACTGCTCCGGCTGGCCGAGACCGCCGGCCTGCCGGTGGTCGTGGCGCCGATGGCCAAGGGTGTCGTCCCGGAGGACTCGCCGATGTTCGCCGGCGTCCTCGACATGGCCTGCAACCAGGTGGTGTGGGACTTCCTGGGGTCCGCCGACCTCATCGTGGCGGCCGGCTTCGACCCGGTCGAGCTGATCAAGCCGTGGCGGCTCACCACCCCGGTGCTGCACGTGGACACCACACCGAACACCGACCAGATCTACGCCGCCGCCAGCGAGGTGGTCGGCGACGTCGCGGCCGGGCTCGGCTGGCTGGCCGACGGCTGGACCGGTGAGCCGCGCTGGACCGAGCGGGAGGTCAAGGAGCACCGCGCCCGGCTGCGCGATGCCTACTACGACGGCCGCGTGGCCGATCGGCTCAACCCCACCGACGTGGTGGACGTGGTGGCCGGCCGGCTGGCCGCGACCGCGATCGTCACCTCCGACGTCGGATCGCACAAGCTGCTGGTCGGGCAGGGCTGGCCGGCCACCCGGCCGCGCAGCGTGCTCATGACCAACGGCCTGTCGGCGATGGGCTTCGGCGTGCCGGCGGCCATCGCCGCGAAGCTGCTGCACCCGGACCGGCCGGTCGCGGCCCTCGTCGGCGACGGCGGCTTCGCCATGGTCGCGACGGAGATGCGGCTGGCGGCGGCGCTCGGACTGCCGATCGTCGTGGTCGTGTTCGTCGACGGCAGCCTCAACCGGATCGAGCTCAAGCAGATGGCGGTCAGCTACCCGAGCGTCGCGACCCGCATCGAGGACACCGACCTCGTCCAGCTGGCCGGGGCGATGGGCTGCGACGGCATCAGGGTGGAGTCGCGGGCCGAGCTGGACCGCGCCATCGAGGGCGTCGCCGGCCTGACCCGCCCACTGGTCGTCGAGGCGCGCATCGACCCGGCCCAGTACGCGTCGCAGTTCTGACACGGAGGAGAAGCATGAAGCAGCTGCGCCCGTTCGTGGCGGGTGACTGGGTCGACGGCGAGCAGAGCGCCGTCGCCCGCGACACCTACACGCGCGAGCCGGTGGCCGACATCCAGTCGCCCGGCCGCGCGCAGGTCGCGGAGGCCACCCGGGCCGTCGCCGCCGCGCAGGCCGGGCAGGCCCTCTCGCCGTACGACCGTTACCGGATCCTCGCCCGTGCCGGCGAGCTGGTGCTCGAGCGGGCCGGCGAACTGGTCGAGTCGATCGTCACCGACACCGGCTTCACCACCGTGGACGCCCGGCGGGAGGTGGAGCGGACGGCGCAGACGCTGCTGTTGTCCGGCGAGGAGGCCAAGCGGCTGCGGGGCGAGGTGGTGCCCATCGACGCCGACCCGAGCGGGCCGGCACGGGTCGCGTTCACGGTGCGGCGCCCGGTCGGCGTCGTGTGCGCCATCACCCCGTTCAACTCGCCGCTCAACACCGTCGCCCACAAGATCGCGCCGGCGCTGGCGGCCGGGAACGGCGTCGTCCTGAAGCCGGCCGTGCAGACGCCGCTGACGGCGGACCTGCTGCTGCGGGTGCTGCTCGACGCCGGCCTGCCGCCGGACCTGATCAGCGTCCTGTACGGCGACGGTCCCACGGTGGGCCAGTGGCTGCTCGAGGACGAGGTGCCCGCGTACTACGCGTTCACCGGCAGCACGGCCGTCGGCGAGCACATCCAGCGCACCATCGGCGTGCGCCGGGCCCAGCTCGAGCTGGGCAGCCTGGCCAGCACCATCGTCTGCGAGGACGCCGACCTCGCCCGCGCGGTGCGGCTGTGCGTCAACGCCGCCTTCCGCAAGGCCGGCCAGGTGTGCACGTCGGTGCAGCGGCTCTACGTGCACGAGGCCGTCGCCGGCGACTTCACCGCGGCGCTGGAGGCCGCGCTGGACGGCCGGGCGATCGGTGACCCGCGCGAACCGGACACGTTCATCGGCCCGCTCATCGACGAGCAGGCGGCCGAGCGGGTCGAGAGCTGGGTGTCGGCCGCGGCCGGCGGCGGCGCCGAGGTCGTCACCGGCGGGACGAGGAAGGGCGCCGTCGTCCAGCCCACCGTGCTCACCGACGTCGCGCCGGACATGAACGTCATGTGCCGCGAGATCTTCGGCCCGGTCGTGTCCATCCGGCCGTTCACCGACGTCGACAAGGCGATCGACGAGGCCAACGACACCCCCTACGGCCTCGCGGCCGGCCTGTTCACGTCAGACATCGGCCGGGCGCTGCACGTCGCCGGCCGGCTGCGCGTCGGCACCGTGCACGTCAACGAGACCTCCAGCGCCCGCGTCGACCTCATGCCCTTCGGTGGCGTCAAGGCCAGCGGGTTCGGCCACGAGGGTCCGGCCTACGCCATCCGCGAGATGACCGAGGAGACGTTGCTGACGCTCGGCCCGTGACGCCGCGTCCGCGCGTCAGCCCGTCCACCGGAGAAGCGGAGTACATCTTGAACCGACTGGGAACCGCCCGGCCGTTCGCCGACGTCGTCGTCGTGGGCGGCGGCAACGCCGGCTTCTGCGCCGCGCTCGCCGCCGCCGAGCGCGGCCGTTCGGTCGTCCTGCTGGAGAAGGGCGACCGCGAGCACGCGGGCGGCAACAGCTACTACACGGCGGGCGCGACCCGCATCGTGCACGACGGGCTGTCCGACCTGCTCGACATCGTCGAGCCCGACGACCGCCACGGGCTCACAGAGGTGCCGCCCTACTCCGCCGACGAGTACGCCGCGGATCTCGCCAAGGTGACCGGCGGGCGCAACGACCCGGATCTCACCCGGGTGCTGGTGGCCGAGAGCCGCCGGGTCCTGCGCTGGCTGCACGGGCACGGGCTGCGGTACCGGCTGATGTACGAGCGGCAGGCCTACCAGCGCGACGACGGCACCTACCTGTTCTGGGGCGGGCTGCACGTCGGCAACGTCGACGGCGGGCAGGGCCTCATGGCCGACCACGCCCGCGCCGCCGCCGCTCTCGGCGTCGACCTCCGCTTCGGCCACGCCGTCCAGGAGCTGCTGGTCGACGACGGCACCGTCACCGGGGTCGCCTACGTGACGAGCGACGGCACCCGCGGCGAGCTGGCGGCGGAGTCGGTGGTCCTGGCCGCCGGCGGGTTCGAGGCCGACCCGCAGCTGCGCGAGCGTCACCTCGGCCGCGGCTGGGCCAACGCCCGGGTCCGCGGCACGCAGAACAACACCGGCGAGGTGTTGGTCGAAGCGCTGCGGATCGGCGCCGGGCGGTCCGGAGACTGGTCGACCTGCCACGCCGTCGCCTGGGACGCGGGCCACCCGAACAACGAGAGCAACCGCGAGCTGACCAACCGGCTGACCCGGCAGAGCTATCCGCTCGGCATCGTCGTCAACGTCGACGGCGAGCGCTTCGTCGACGAGGGCGAGGACTTCCGCAACTACACCTACGCCAAGTACGGCAGCCAGATCCTCGAGCAGCCCGGCTCGGTCGCCTTCCAGCTGTTCGACGCCGAGCTGCGGCCGCTGCTGCGGGCCGAGGAGTACGACATGCCCGGCATCACCGTCGTCGTGGCCGACACGATCGAGGAGCTCGCGCGGCAGGCCGGCATCGACGAGCCGGGACTGCGCAAGACGGTGGCCGAGTACAACGCCGCCATCGACACCACGGCACGGTTCGACCCGACCGTCAAGGACGGCCGGCGCTCCGACGTCCGCCCGCCGAAGAGCAACTGGGCCGCTCCGCTGCGGACGCCGCCGTACTACGCCTACCCGGTGACGTGCGGCATCACCTTCACGTTCGGCGGCCTGCGAGCCGACACGCATGGGCGGGTCCTCACCGACGACGACGCTCCGATTCCGGGCCTGCTGGTCGCGGGCGAGATGCTGGGCGGGCTGTTCAGCGGCAATTACCCGGGCGGCACGGGCCTGGCCGCCGGTGCGGTCTTCGGGCACCGAGCCGGCAGCGTCGCCTGACCCGTCGCACGGAGCACGGCCTCAGGCGGGCCCGCGGTCGGCGGGGCGCCGTCTGAGCCGGAGCACCACGACGGCAGCCAGCGCCAGTGCCAGTCCGGCGATGATCAGGGCGGCCGACATGGTCCGCAGCGGGTCGGTGAGCTGGTCGTAGACGGCTGCGACGGCGTCGCGGTCGGCTGTCGGCGCGCGCGTGGCGAGGTAGCGGGAGCGCACGACGGCCAGCAGGACGACCAGCGCGAGCATGCCCAGGGCCAGACCGGCGCCGGCGGCCGCGGCGGCGCGGAGGCGGTTCCGCGCGGCCGCCAGCCCGGCGACGAGGAGAGCCGCGGTGACCACCGGGAGCCAGGTGCCGAGGCGGTCGATGCGGGCGAGCCAGTCCCGCGCGGTGGGCAGGTGCTCGGACTGGAGCACGACGAGGTCGGCGTCGCCGGCCGTGAGCCGGTCGGCGGCGGGGATGCCGGCGGCGACGAGGCGCTCCCGGACGGCGGCGACGACGGCGCCGAGCCGGACGGTGACGGTGTCGTCCTGGACCGCGAGCACGCCGCTGTCGTCGTCGCTGGTGAGCAGGGCGACGACGTGGCCGTGGACGGCGCGGTTCGCCTCGGTCCAGATGGTCGCGAAGCGGTCACTGGCGACGACGGCGCCGACCTGCTCCTCGACCCGGCCGCGGAGGCGGTCGGTCGCGGGCCCGGAGCCGCCGACGGCGGTCATGACGCGGTCGGTGACGCGCGCGGCGACGGCGTTCTGGATGGCCGGGTCGTTCGCGAGCGGGCCGACGGCGTCGACGTAGCCGTCGGTGTCGTTGACGACGGCGTCCAGCCAGACCGCCGCCGTGGCCGGGATCGCGAGCAGGCAGCCCACCGAGAGCAGCACGCCGGCGACGACGGAGCGCCATCGTGGCCGTCCGGCCCTGTCCTCGACCGGCGTCACGAGACCAGCGCCGGTTCCCGGTCGTCCTCGGCGACGCTTCGGTCGGTGAGATCGGCGTACTGGTAGGCGATGACGAGGGCGACGTAGGGCATGGTGGCCGCGTAGACGAGGCCGGCGACGAGGTTGATCAGCCAGAAGGTCGTGCCGCCCGAGACCAGCAGGATGACGATGCCGACCAGCGGCCCGATGACCGCGCCGAGTCCGACGACGAGGACGAGCAGCATCGCGGTGCGCCACCACTGGCCGCGCACCAGCTGGCGGCTGCGTCGCAGCGCGCCGGTCGCGGGTTCGTCCTCGATCATGACGATCGGGACGGCGAAGGCGCGGCGCACCGCGTAGACCAGCGCGAAGGGGGCCGTGACGATCGCGACGAGCAGCAGTGCGACGACGACGGCGATGCGTACCGCCACACTGCTCAGGGGACGTAGTCGCTGGACGACGGCACGGTAGGCGTCGAGGGGCGAGGGCACCCGGCCGCCGCTGAGCGCGCCCACCGAGTGGCTCACGGCGGCGAGGACGCACAGGTAGGCCAGCAGGGAGATGGCGTCGCCGAGTAGCACGACCACCAGGACGGTCAGGGCGTTGTGGTCGCCGTCCGGGCCGACCAGCGTGGTGAGGTCGGCGGCGGTGACGGCGATCCACTGGGCGCCGGTGGCCAGCGCCATGACCGGCAGGTACACCAGCCCGATGCCGGTGAACAGCGGCCAGTGCCGGGCGTACATCTGCCATGCGGCGCTCAGCACCTGACCCCAGGCGCGGCGGCGTACGACCGGGTACGGCGCGGCGCCGGTCCACCGGGTACGGCTGGCGGCGGCGATGACGATGGCGACCAGTCCGGCCAGGACGGCGAGTGCGGCACCGGGGTTGCGGACGACGGCCCGCAGCAGGTTGGAGCCGGTCTCGACGACGCCGCAGAAGGCGTTGGTGACGTTCGGGCCGATGGCGGACGACAGGGGCACGGTGACGCTGCCGTCGCGCCAGGTCTCTTCGGCCCACTGGATCGGCTCGGTCCACTGGTGCTTCATGTTCGGGCCGGTGGGACCGTTGTAGAAGGCCTCGTGCCGCTCACCCCACCGGCCCTGGAACCCCAGCCAGGGAAACGCGTCGAGGTAGGCGGCCTGGTCCGTCGGCATGAGCGCGATGTCGGGGCGCAGGTCGGTGTGCGGTTCGCGGGTGTCGTCGCAGCCGACGCCTGTGTCGGCGCTGCGGCCGAGGTAGAGCGCGGCGCCGAAGAAGTTGGCGTGCGAGCCCTCGGCCGGATGAACGACGGGGTGGGTGCCGTCGATGATCTCCATGACGTCCGACGCCCAGGTGGTGCCCTCGCCGCCGGAGTGCTGGCTGTACCCGACCATCGTCGGCTCGGTGCGCAGAGCGCCGGCCGCGTCGGGGGCGTCGAAGACGAGCTGGATCATCTCCCAGTCGCCCTCGTGGTTGTTGTTCCAGTCGTTGAAGACGTAGAAGAACCAGTACTGCAGCGCGACCCGGCCGGGTCGGTCCGGGTCGCCGACGACGCGGGCGTAGGCGGTCGGCCGGCTGCCGGCGCTGAGCTCTCGCGACCACTCCTCGAAGTCGCAGCCCGGCTCGAGTGCGTCGCCGGGGAAGTCGAGGTGGTAGCGGCCCAGGCCGTCGCCGATGTCCGTCGCCGACGGCGCGATGCCGGCGAGGTCGTCGGTGGACCACGGCCCGCGCAGGGCGACGTCGCGGTTGTCCAGGACGGTGTCGATGTCGACCGGCAGGTACGGCTGGCCCTCGCCGCACGGTTCGGCCTGAGCGCGGATCCGCAGGACGGGTGCGTACCGTTCGGCCAGTTCGGCGGCTGGATCCGCGACGTCCTGCGCACGGGCCGGCTGCGCGGCAGGGACGAGCACGCCGACGGTGGCCGCGGTCGCCGCGACGATGCCGGCCAGAGCCCACCGGACGGTCATGGCGCCGGCCGGGCGGCCGGGCCCGAGCCGTCGATGCGGAACGGCCCGCGGCGGTCAGCCCGCACGGAGCTCGGAGGCCAGTTCCTCCTCGTGCTCCTTGGACAGCGACGTCTGCAGGATCTCCCCGCCGTAGGGCCGCAGCGCGGCGGCGAACTTGTCCTCGGTGATCTTCGCGGCCATGATCACGACCGCGGCCCGGCCGGGCTGCAGCATGGCGTGCACGCGGTTGCGGAACGCCTCGTCGATGCCGGACTTGTTCAGCTTGCCCAGGAGCGCGCCCATCGCGCCGCCGAGCAGCAGGCCCATGCCGGGGATGAGGAACAGCAGGCCGAACAGCGCGCCCCACAGGGCGCCGGAGGCAGCCGACGCGCTGACGATGCGTCCCGGGGTGTCGACATGCTGCTTGCCGTCGTCGTCGACCGTGACCACGGCCAGGCCGGTGAGATCGACGATGAAGTCGCTCTGCAGCCGCTGGACCTCTGCATAGGCGTTCTTGGCGGTGTCGTGGTCGTCGTACCCGATGACGATGAGCTCGGACATGCTGTCTCCCTGCGGATGGTCGGGTGTCGGGTGGGACGTCGAAACGCCGGCTCAGCCGAATCCGGCGGCGACGAACAGCACGAGGCAGGCGTAGAGCGCGAGGATGCCCAGCAACGGTGCGACGAAGCGCGGGTAGGCGTCGTTGCCCACCTTCGCCGGCGCTGGGCCGGCGGCGAAGTCGTGCGCCTCGAACCACGGCTCGGAAGGAAGACCGGGGGAGGCGAGGGGCGGGACGCGGGCCAGGCGCTTCAGATCCTCGACGAGGCTCGGCATGAGTCCGGTGACGCGTTGGGCGCTGTCGGCCGACGGCTGCTCGTCGATGCCGGACTCCACTGCCCACCACCCCCTGTCATGACCACCGCCCCGATGATCACTGTCGGTGACGTTAGCGCATGCTGTGAGCGACTGTCTGTAGTTCCTGTCAAATTGCTACAGCGATGTCCGAGTGTGGCGTATGTCAGGCATCTTGCGCAGAGGAGATCGACCCAACGCCACCCGCGGCGGCCCGTCACGGCCCGACGTCAGGGTGGTGACGTGGCGTCCGGGTCGCGATCGCGGCGGCGCCGGATGCCGGCCTTCACCAGGAGGATCGGCAACAGGAGTGTGGCGAGCATCGTGACGATCCAGACGACGACGCTGGCGTAGATCCACGGCCCCGGGCCGCCGCTGATGCTCAGCCCGGTGACCACGGACGTGATCAACAGGGCGACGACGGTGCTGATCAGTCCCGCGGCGCCCAGCAGCGCTGGAGCGTTGCGCGATGCCGTGTTCGCGATGAACGGGGCGAGGACCGACTGCAGCACCGCGAAGATCACGACGACCCAGAAGACGTCGGCCCAGTCGATGGTCATCTCGTCCACGAGAGCCTTCGCGACGAGCAGGCCGATGGCGGCCGACCCGATGAAGACCACGGCGCGGATCGCGAAGCGGATCATCGTGGACCCCTTTCGTTCGCGGAGATCACTGTAGTGGAGAGCTGATCACCCCGGCGGCGTATGCGCCGACGCGGCGGCGCGAGATGTCCGTCCGACGTCTCCTGATCGTTGGGGATCTCAGCGTTCGCGCGCGGACGCGGACGCGGACGCGGGCGCGGGCGTCGATGTCGGGCCGGTGCGGACTGGCCGCGGGAAGCGCGCGTCGTTCGCCGGTCCGGCGGGCTGGCGTGAATGAATGGGGAGCGACGAGGATGTATCGCCCGATGAGCCCGACCCGCGAAGGACCGAAAGGACACGCGATGCCGTTCAACCGCCAGGTCAGGATCGGGTCGACAGCGGTTCTCGCCGCTCTCTCGCTAGCGGCTTGCGGCGGCGCTCCTGACGATGCCGGCGCCGAGGAGTTCTGTGCCACGTGGACCGATGGCCGAGGTGGCACGGTCGACGAGGTGCACGCGTCCGCGGAGCGGCTCGAGGAGGTCGGCACGCCCGAGGACGTCGATGACGCCGCGCGCGCCGGCTTCGAGGTGTTCGTCGACGCGCTCTCCGAGGTCGATCGGGACGATCTCGAGTCGTTGGAGCAGGCCGCCGCCGACGAGAGCAGTCTCGCGGAGATCTACGGGATCACCGAGGACGAAGCCGCCGACATCATGGCCTTCTTCGAGTACGCCAACGGCACGTGCTCGGAGGCCGACAGCCAGTCCACCGGGGATGCCGAGGGCTGAGACGAGCCGTCGCGATACAGGCCGGCCCCAGCGAGTTCAGGCCTGGGACTTCCACTCTTCGGCGAGGAGCGCGTAGCCGAGGCCGTCGAGCCACTGGCCGGAGCGGTGCAGGGAGTCGCGGACCTCGTGCGACTCGCGGCGCATGCCGAGGCGTTCCATCAACCGCCAGGACGGCTCGTTGTCGGCGAAGCAGAGGGCGGTGACCCGGCGCAGGCCCAGGTCGGCGAAGCAGAGCCGGAGCAGTTCGCGCACGGCCTCGGTGGCGTAGCCGTGGCCGTGGTGGTGCGGGTCGAAGACCCAGCCCAGCTCGGCCTGAACGGCGCGGGCGGCCTCGGCCACCTCGGTCTGGGCCCAGGCGTCCTCGACGCGCAGCATGAGATCGCCGATCACGGTGCCTCGGTGCTCGACGAGCAGCGTGGTGGCCAGGCGTTCGGGGGCCGCGAACCGGCGACGGAAGACATCGGCGTCGGCCGGCAGCTCGGTGAGCCAGCGCGCCACCGGCTCGAGGCGGCGGTACTGCCAGACGGCGCCGGCGTCGTCCGCACGGGCGGGGCGCAGTGTGAGGCGCTCGGTACGGACCGGCCAGTCGACGCGCTCGAGCGCGCCGGGGACCGGGTCGGGGAGGGCGCGGACCGAGAGCAGGGTGGCGTCGGCGTCGCGCAGCCGAGCCAGCATGCCGTGCAACGCCGCCTGGTCGCCCACCGGGCCGGTCAGCGTGGTCGTGCCGTCTCCGTGGTGCTCCACGCGCAACTCGCTCGGCGCGGCGCCTCCGCGGGCGTTCAGCCGGCCGTCGATGCGGAACTCGTAGATGCTCATCGAACGCCGATCGTATCGGCCGGGCGACGTCGCACGGATCACGACGGCGCTCCGGGGGGGTATTCAGGCGGGGCGATGCCCGCAGCCGCCGCTGGTTGCCGAGTCGGTCGTGGCCAGGACACCGGGGTGCGCCGAGTCGTCAGTGGGCTGGATCGTCAGTGGGCTGGGGAGGATCTGGGCACGCTTCACCCGCCTGGCTCCCGTTGTGCCCCGTTTCGCCGGAGCGTGGGCGGCGATGATCATCAACGATCCGCTACCTCACCAGGCGTCATCCCGCACCACCAGGCATGCACGCCTCGCAGAGCGAACCCACGCCCGGGCAAGGCCCCCCAGATCGCCGGGAAGCTGGTCGTCCCCGAACTACGGCGCCGCGGGCTGGCGACCGATCCGCTGCCTGGGCGCACTCGCGGAGAACGGCTCGGCCTGCGGCACCGAGCGGGTCCGGAATCCGATCTGCACGGCCTTGCCTGCTCAGTCCGCCGCCTCGACCACGTCGCGGACGTAGAAGTGGTACCAGAGCCGCACCGGTGTCCCCGCGCCCTCGCCCACGGCCATGCCGGGTTTGATCGAGGTGGACACCGCGCCGTTCGAGCCGTTGTAGTTGTCCTCCGTGCGGGTCTCGTTGATGTCGGCGGTCTCGGCCCACTCCGCGACCTCGGCCCATTCGGCGACCTGAGCGGCGTCGACACCGAGCAGGTCCGCGTCGGCCACCATCCGGTCGGCGGCGGCCTGCCCGTCCGCTTCGGTCCAGTAGACGTTGACCTGGTCGACGTAGCCGTGCCGGGTGGTCACGGTGAACTGCTCGGCGCGCCCGGACCAGGTGCCGCTGGGGAGCGTGAGCTCCACGGTGGCGTCCTCGGGCACGTCGGCGATCGCCAGCTGGTCCGACGGGAGGCCGAGCGGCTCCGACTCGAGCGGCCGGGTGAGGTCCCACCGCAGGCCGGCGTCCTCGCCGAACACCTGCGCTCCGTCGTCGTCCCTCTCGCCGCCGACGCGGATGCTGCAACCGGCCGTCATCGCGAGGGCGATGACCGCGACTGCCACGAGGGTCACCTGTCGTACCGGCATCGGTCCACCCTGTCACGTGGCCCGGCCGCTCCGCGGCACTCCTCGGGTTTCGGGCGGGTGCGGGTCAGGTCCACACCGTGCTCGGCAGCTCCTTGCGCAGGACCGGCGCCACCTCGCCGAAGAACAGCTCGAGGCTGGCGCGTCGCTGCGCCTCGGGCAGCCCGAAGCCTTCGATGCCCAGGGCCAGCACCTGGTGGCCGAACGCCTCGTACTGCAGGTGGATCTTCTCCAGCACCTGCTGCGGGCTGCCGACGAGCGCCGGGCCTCCGGCGATGTTGTCCTCCAGCGTGACGAACGGCGACCCGTTGTGCCGGAACCCCTCGGTGCGGGTGAACGCCTCGTAGTACGGCCGGAACGTCTCGACCGCCCGGCGCGAGTCGGGCTCGAGGTGCAGCCCGCTCGCGCCGGCGCCGGCGCCCACCAGGGCCGACGACGCCGGCCCGTGGCCGTGCTCCTCGTAGCGGCGCCGGTAGTGGCGCACCAGCGCGGCGTACTTCTCCAGCGGGTGGAAGCCGTTGGCGGAGAACAGCGGTTCGCCCCACGTCGC
Source organism: Jiangella endophytica (assembly GCF_003427025.1). Lineage (GTDB taxonomy): Bacteria > Actinomycetota > Actinomycetes > Jiangellales > Jiangellaceae > Jiangella > Jiangella endophytica. The sequence continues at coordinate 10,073 of NZ_QVAI01000011.1, read as the reverse complement.
CGCCAGCTCGGTCGACTCCTCGCTGGTCGCGCTGCCGTGCCAGATCGGGATGGTGGGCCGCTGCAGTGGCCGCGGCTGCGTCGTCGCGCCCACCAGCGGCGGCCGGTAGGTCCCGGTCCAGGTCACCCGCTCCTCCCGCCAGAGCCGGCGCAGCAACTCGTGGTTCTCCCGGTTGCGCTCCCACTGGTCGCTCACGTCGTAGCCGAACAGCGCGGACTGGTGCGGGTCGTTGCCCTTGCCGATGATCAGCTCGAGCCGGCCGCCGGAGAGGTGGTCCAGCGTGGCGTAGTCCTCGGCCACCCGGACCGGGTCGAGCAGGCTGAGCACCGTCACCGTCGTCACCAGCCGCACCCGTGACGTGACGGCGGCGAGGTGCGCCAGCACCACCGGCGGCGACGACGACAGGAACGGCTGCGCGTGCCGTTCGCCGATCCCGATCGCGTCGAAGCCCAGCTCCTCGGCGTAGCGCGCGTTGTCGACGACCCGCCGGAAGCGCTCGTGCTGGCTCGGCGTCCGCCCGGTCAGCAGGTGCGGGGCGTTCGCGATCAGGTCGACCGCGAGGAACCTCACCGCGGTGCCCGCTCACCGGCCCGCACCGCGACGGCGAGGGTGCTGCCGGCCGGCGGCCGCGGGCAGGTGCCGTAGGCGGTGAACGAGGACGGCGGGTTGACGGCCCGGTTGAAATCCAGGGTGACGGCGCCGTCCGGACCGGCCGGGCCGGCGTGCAGGACCCGCCAGGTCCACGTCTCGCGGCCGTTGGTGCGGTCGTGGAACGGCAGCACGAGGGCGCCGTCGCCGCCGTCGATCGCCGTCAGCATGTGCGCGGCGCCGTCGAGGGTGAACACCACGGTCCCGGCGACGCGTTGCGTGTGGGACAGGTCGGTGCGAGCGGACCCGACGACGACGGTGTGCCGCTCGGCCGCCGGGACGAACCGCCCCGTGACGATCCAGCGCTCGTCGAAGTCGAACGCCGGCACGCCGACGAACGCGGCCCGGACCGGCGCCTGCGGGTCGCGCACGCGCAGCGCGTACCGGCCGCCGCGCAGCCCGACCTCGACCTTCGCGGCGCCGAACTCCGCCCACAGGTGCGACGCCGACTCGGCGACGGACAGCTCGGCGGTGCCGTCCAGCCGAGTCCCGTCGACCACGAGCGCGTCCGCCGCCGACGCCGTCACTCGGGCGGCCGCGTCGCTCGCGCTCCACTCACCGGGCAGGCCGGGGAACCGGACCGGCTCCGCGGGCAGCCACTGGTACGCGACCAGGCTGAGCCAGCCGTACGGCTGGCGCAGGTCGTCCTCGCGGGCGGCATGCCAGGTGGTCCACTCGTCCAGCAGGGTGGTCTGCGTCATCGGGTCTCCTTCGATCAGGACGCCGCGGCGCGGCCGGCGGCGTGGTCGGGGCGGCGCAGGCCCAGGTGGTCACGGAGGGTCGTGCCGGTGTACGAGGTGCGGAACGAGCCGCGCTCCTGCAGCAGCGGCACGACGGTGTCGACGAACTCGTCCAGCCCCGCGGGCGTGAGGTGGGGCACGAGGATGAACCCGTCACAGGCGTCGCTCTGCACGTACTCGTCGATCTGCGCGGCCACCGTCGCCGGGCTGCCGACGAACGACTGCCGGCCGGTCAGCTCGATGACCAGCTCGCGGATCGACAGCTTCTTCGCCTCCGCGGTCTCGCGCCACAGTTTCGCGACGGCGGCGGGGTCGCCGTGCCGCACCCGGCCGCGGGTGATGACGGCGTCGGGGTCCGGGTCGACGTCGGGAAGCGGGCCGTCCGGGTCGTGGGCGGACAGGTCCCGGCCCCAGATCTGCTCGAGGAACGCGATCGCGGTCTGCGGCCCGACCTGCTGGTGGCGGATCACGTCGGCCCGCTCGTGGGCGTCGGCGTCGGTGTCACCGAGCACGAACGTCGCGCCGGGCAGGATGCGCAGCTCGTCCGCTCCGCGCCGGTGCCGCAGGAGCCTGGCCCTCATGTCGGCGTGGAACGCCTGCCCCGCCTCGAGGGTGGAGTGGATCGTGAAGATCGCGTCGGCGTGCGCGGCCCCGAAATCGCGCCCGGCGTCGGAGTCGCCGGCCTGGATGAGGACGGGGTGCCCCTGTGGGCTGCGCGGGACGTCGAAGACGCCGGCGATGTCGAACTGCGGGCCGTGGTGGGTGAACCGGCCGTTCGGCGCGTCCCAGAGCTCGCGAGCGGTGGCGATGGTCTCCGCCGCGCGCCCGTACCGGTCGGCGTGGTCGAGGTAGCCGCCGCGGCGGAAGTTCTCGCCGGTGAACGCGTCGGACGAGGTGACCATGTTCCAGGCCGCGCGGCCGGCGGACAGATGGTCCAGCGAGGCGAACTGGCGGGCCAGCTCGTACGGCTCGTTGAAGGTGGTGTTGACGGTCCCGGCCAGGCCGAGGTGCGTGGTCACGGCGGCCAGGGCGTTCAGGACGGTGAGCGTGTCGGGCCGGCCGACGACGTCGAGGTCGTGGATGCGGCCGCGGTGCTCCCGCAGGCGCAGCCCTTCGGCGAGGAAGAAGAAGTCGAACAGGCCGCGTTCGGCGGTCCGGGCCAGGTGCACGAACGAGTCGAACTCGATCTGGCTGCCTGCGGCCGGATCGCTCCACACGGTCGTGTTGTTGACGCCGGGGAAGTGCGCCGCGAGGTGGATCTGCTTGAGGGGTCGCTCCACAGTCATCATCTCCGGGGGACGGGCGGGGATCAGGCGGCGTAGCGGCTGGCGGGGCGGGCCAGGCCGAAGGTGTCGCGCAGCGTGCGGCCGGGATACGCGTGGCGGAACAGGTCGCGCTCGCGCAGCACCGGCACGAGGCCGTCGGCCAGCGCCGTCAGCCCGGCCGGCAGCAGCGCCGGCCGGACGACGAACCCGTCGGCCGCGCCCTCGTGGAACCACTCCTCGACGAGGTCGGCCAGGCCGGACGGCGTGCCGGCGAACCGCGACGACTCCGGGCGCCACGGCCGCCCGCCGAGCCGGTCCAGCTCGTTCCAGGTGCGCTGCGCGTCGTCGGCGGACCGGCCGAGCTGGGTGGCGATGTCGACGAGGACGGCGACGGCGTCCGGATCGCGGCCCGCGGCCTCGACGGCGGCGCGGATCCGGGCCCGGAACGAGCGCGCGGTCTCCAGGTCCGGCGCCGAGGTGCGGACGACGTCGGCGTAGCGGGCCGCGGGCACCCAGGCGGGGTCGTCGTCGACCCGCACCACGACCAGCGGCCGCCCCTGCGGCGGCCGCGGGGTGATCGACGGGCCCCTGACGGAGAAGAACGCGCCGGTGAAGTCGATCGGGTGGAGCCTGTCGCGGTCGACATAGCGGCCGGTGGCGACGTCACGGATGACCGCGTCATCCTCCCAGCTGTCCCACAGCCGCGTCACCACCTCGATCGCGTCGCCGGCCTCGGCGTAGAGATCCTCGGCCGGGGCGGCGTGCTTGCGGCCGAAGTGCCGGGCCTCGGCCTCGGTGCGCGAGACGTCGGCCTCCCACCCGGCCCGGCCGTGGCTGACGTAGTCGAGCGTCGCGATCGCCTTGGAGAGATGGAACGGCTCGGTGTGCGTGGTGGTGGCCGTGGGGACCAGCCCGATGCCGCTGGTGACCGGCGCGACCCTGGCGGCCACCGCGACGGCGTCGAGGCGGCCACGGGCCGACGGGGGCAGCGCGGCCGGCGGCGGTGCGAAGGTGTCGGGGATCGCGACGAAGTCGAGTGTCGCGCGCTCGGCGGTGCGGGCCAGCTCGACGTGGTACCCCGCGTCGACGAGCCGGCCCGGGTGCGCGTCGTCGTGGCGCCACGCGCCGGGGTGGTGGCCGGCGCCGCCGATCTCGACGGCGAGGCGCAGTGTGCTCATCGGTGCTCTCCTTCGGACGTTCCGAGCCCCCAGGCGGCGGCCAGCAGGTCGTACGAGCGGACGCGGTCGGCGTGCTCGTGGGTGATCGTCGTGACGAGCAGCTCATCGGCGGCGGTGGCGTCGCGCAGGACGGCGAGACCTCGGGCGACGGTGTCCGGACTCCCGACCAGCTGCGTCGCGGTCCGGTCCCGCACGATGCGCCGCTGCTCGTCGGTCCAGGGGAACTGCGCGGCCTCCTTCGGGCTCGGGTACCGGATGGCGCCCTCGCCGGCCCGGATGCTCAGCACCCACTGGCCGAACGGCGACGCCAGCTCGCGTGCGGTGTCGTCGTCGGGCCCGACCACGACGTCCACGGACACGACGACGTACGGCTCGGCCAGCCGGCGCGACGGACGGAACGCCTCGCGATAGGCGCGCACGGTCTCGAGGATGGTCGACGGGCTGACGTGGTAGTTCGCGCCGAACGGCAGGCCGAGCGCGCCGGCCGTACGGGCGCTCTCGCCGCCGCTGGAGCCGAGGATCCACACCTGCGCGTCGACGCCCTCGGCGACGGGGCTGTGCGTCGTCACCCCGGACTCCGCCTCGACGTGCCCGCCGTCCAGGAAGTCGAGCACGGCGCCGACGTCGGCGTGGTAGTCGCGGTGGGTGGCGCTGTTCGAGCCGATCAGCCGGAAGATCCGCTGGAACGACTCCTTCTCGACGTCGAACGCCGGCACCGCCGGGATCAGCAGGCCGTCGGCCACGCGGTCGGCGGCCGGCCCCTTGCGCGGCGGCCGGGCCGGGCTCGTGCCCGCGGCGAGCCCTGCCAGTGGCGACCGGCCCAACCCGACGTCGACGCGGTCCGGGTGCAGCTGGGCGAGGGTGCCGAACTGCTCGGCCACCGCCAGCGGCGCGACGTGGCCCAGCTGGACGGCCGCGGACCCGACGCGGATGCGCGTCGTCGCGGCGGCGACGAGCCCGGCCAGCACCGCGGGCGCCGACGACGCCACACCGGGCGCGAGGTGGTGTTCGGCCAGCCAGTAGCGCCGATAGCCGAGCCGCTCGGTGTGCCGCGCCAGGTCCAGCGTGTTCCGCAGTGCCGCCGCGGCGGTGGAGCCGGACGAGATGGGGGAGAGGTCCAGGACGGACAGCGGTGTCACGCTCATCGGTGGGTCCTTCCGGGGATCGCGTCGAGCAGTTCGGCGGTGTACTCGTGCCGAGGAGCGGTGAAGACCTGGTCGGCGGTGCCGGTCTCGACCAGCCGGCCGTGGCGCATCACGCCGACGATGTCCGACACCTGCCGCACGACGGCGAGGTCGTGCGAGATGAACAGGTAGGTCAGGCCGAGATCGGACTGCAGGCCGGCCAGCAGCTGGAGGATCTGCGCCTGGACGGACACGTCGAGCGCGGAGACGGGTTCGTCGAGGATCAGCAGGTCCGGCCGCAGGGCGACGGCGCGCGCGATGGCGACGCGCTGGCGCTGCCCGCCGGAGAGCTCCGGCGGCCGCCGTCGCGCGGTTCCGGCCGGCAGCGCCACCAGGTCGAGCAGCTCCGCGACGCGAGCGCGCCGCTCGGCCCGGCTGCCGGCGCCGAAGGCCGTCAGCGGCTCGGCGACGACGTCCTCGACCGCCAGCCGGGGGTCCAGCGAGCCGTACGGATTCTGGTAGACCAGCTGGAGCCGGGCGCGCAGCCGGCGCACGGCCGGCCCGCGCAGCCGTCCGAGGTCCTGCCCGTCGAACTCGAGCGTCCCGGCGCCGGGCGTTGTCAGCCGGGCCACCAGCCGCGCGGTCGTCGACTTGCCGGAACCGGACTCGCCGACCAGCGCGAACGTCGTGCCACGGGCGATCTCGAAGCTCACCCCGTCGACGGCTCGCAGGCGCCGCCCGGCCGGCAGCCGGAACTCCTTCACCAGGTCGCGGGCGACGACGAGCGGCGGCGACGGCGTCGCGTGCGCGGCCCGCGGCCGGAGTCGCGCGCTGGTGAGGCTCGGCGCGGCCGCGATGAGCCGCCGGGTGTAGTCGTGCCGTGGAGTGCCGAGCACCTGCGCCGCGGGCCCGTCCTCGACGATGACGCCGTGGCGCATCACGACGATGCGGCGGGCGCGGTCGGCGGCGACGCCGAGGTCGTGGGTGACGAACAGGACTGCGGCGCCGCGCTCGCCGGTGAGCCGGTCGAACTGGTCGAGCACGTGCTTCTGCACGGTGACGTCGAGGCCGCTGGTCGGCTCGTCGGCGATGACCAGGTCGGGCCGGCAGGCCAGCGCGATGGCGATGAGCACGCGCTGGCGCATCCCGCCGGACAACTCGTGCGGGTACTGCCGGGCGCGGGTCGCCGGGTCGGGCAGCCCCACCTCGTCGAGCAGCTCGACGGACCGGGCGGCCGCCGTCCGCCGGTCGGCGAGGCCGTGCGCCCGCAGCGCCTCGGCGACCTGGTGGCCGACCCGCCGGACGGGGTTGAGCGAGACCGTCGGATCCTGGGGCACCAGACCGGCCCGCAGCCCGCGCACGGCCCGCAACCGGCGGTCCGGCCAGCCGGTGACGTCCTGGCCGGCGATGTGGACGCGTCCGCCGTCGACGGTCCCGCCCGGCGGCAGCAGCCCGAGCACGGCGTGCGCCGTCGTCGACTTGCCCGAGCCCGACTCACCGACCAGCGCGACCACCTCGCCCGGGTCGACGCGAAGGCTGACCCCGCGCACCGCCTCGACCACGCGCCCACGGCCGCGGTACGAGACCCGCAGGTCCCGCACGTCCAGCACCGGCGGGGACGCGTCGAGGCTCACCACGTCGTGCTCCCGTCGCCGCCCAGCGCCCGGCTGATCCGGCTGGTGGCCAGTACCACGGCGATGACGACCAGTCCCGGCAGTGTGGTCAGCCACCAGGACGTCGCGAGGTGGTTGCGGCCCTCGGAGATCAGCGAGCCCCACTCAGGCGCGGGTGGAGCGGCGCCGAAGCCGAGGAAGCTCAGCGCCGACACCGCGAGGATCGCCTGGCCGAACTCCAGCGCCGCCAGCACGACCACCGGACCGGCCGAGTTCGGCAGGACGTGCCGGCGCAGGACACCGGTCCAGCGCACGCCCGAGGCGAACGCGGCCTCGATGTAGGTGGCCTGCCGGACCCGCAGCACCTCGCCGCGCATCACCCGGGCGAACGTGGCCACCGAGGCGACCCCGACGGCGACCGCCACGTTGACGGTGCCGAACCCCAGCACCGTCACCACGGCGAGCGAGAGCAGCAGGCCGGGGATGGCGAGCAGCACGTCGACGACGCGCATCAGGACGTCGTCGACGGCGCCGCCGGCGAACCCGGACAGCAGCCCGATCGTCGATCCGGCCAGCAGCCCGATGAGCACCGCGATCAGCGCCGCCTGCAGCGACAGCGCCGAGCCGTGCACGACCCGGGCGAACAGGTCACGGCCCAGGTGGTCGGTGCCGAACCAGTGGTCGGCGCCGGGCGGGCGGAGGTTCTGCGCCGGCACGCCGGTGATCGGGTCGTGCCCCGTGAACCACCCCGGCACGAACGCCCAGAGCAGCGCGACGGAGACGACGGCGATCGCCACGACCAGTCCGGGGCGCAGCAGCCGGCGCACCAGGCCGCGGTCGCGGCGCTCCGCCGCCGGGACGGGCTCGGCCGGACCGCCGGGCGGCGCCGGAGCGACAGGGGTGATCAGCTCGGTCACGACGCCACCGCCAGGGTCCGGGCCCGGGTGATCCGGGGATCGACGAGCGGGTAGACGAGGTCGACGGCCAGGTTCACCACCACGAAGATCACGGCGGCGAGCACGACCAGCCCCTGCACGACGGGGATGTCCTGCGCTCCGACCGCGGCCTGGGTGAGCCGGCCGATCCCGGCCCGCGAGAAGACCGTCTCGACGATCACCGAGCCGGCGACCAGATTGCCGACGGTGACACCGACGAGCGTCAGGACCGGGATGGCCGCGTTGCGGGCCGCGTGGCCGAGCAGGATGCCCGAACGGCTCACGCCCTTCGCCCGCGCGGTGCCGATGTACGGCTCGGACCAGGTGAGCGCCAGGCTCTTCGCCAGCACCTGCGCGATGACGGCGGCCGTGGGCAACGCCAGCGTGATCGCCGGCAGCACCAGAGCGCGGACGCCGTCGTCGCCCATGGCCGGCAGCAGCCCCCACCGGAACGACACGAGCTGCAGCAGGAGCAGCCCGGTCCAGAACGTCGGCACCGACACGCCCAGCGGCGGCAGCGCGAGCAGCAGCTGCCGCAGCCAGGGACGGCGCGTGTAGGTGGCGGCGAGGGCGGTGCCCGCGCCCAGGACGAGCGCGAGCACCAGTGCCGTGCCGGCCAGCTCCAGCGTCTCCGGCAGGGCCTCGACGATCATGGAGCGCACCGGCGCGCCGGTGCTGATCGAGACGCCGAAGTCGCCGCGGGCGGCGTCGGCCAGCATCGTGAGGTACTGCACGTGCACCGGCTCGTCCAGGCCGTACCGGGCGGTCAGCTCGGCCCGCTGCTCGGGATCGACGAACGTTCCCTCGCCGCCGGAGTCCAGCATGATCGCCACCGGGTCGCTGGGCAGCAGGTACAGCAGGGCGAACGCGACGGTGAACGCCGCCCACAGGACGAACACGGCCTGGGCGAGCCGGCGGGCCAGATACCGTCCCACCGGTCACTCCGCGAGCCAGGTGTCGAAGAACTGCAGCCGGGCCGACGCCTCGAACCTCAGGTCCCGGACGCTCCCGGTCACCCCGATGGCCTGCGACAGCTCGAACAGCGGGACGGCGTAGGCCTCGTCGAGGATCGACTCCTGTGCGGTGGCCACCAGCTGGTCGCGCTCGGCCGCGTCGAGGGTGGCGGCCTGCCGCTCGAGGACCGGGTCCAGCGGGGTCGGGCCCGGGAACCGGTTGCGGTTGGTCGTGGTGGACGAGAACGCCGTGCGCAGGATGTCCGGGTCGGCCCGGGTGGTGTTGTAGTAGAAGGTGTCGTAGTCGCCCGCCGACAGCGCCGCCTCGCTCTCGGCCGGCGTCGTCTGACGCAGCCGCAGGTCGACGCCGACGGCGCGCAACTGCTGCTGCACGAGCTCGAGCACCGCCTGGCTGCCGTTGAACGCCAGCCCGTACACGACGTCGATGCTCAGCGGCTGCCCGTCCTTCTCCCGGATGCCGTCGGCGCCGGCCGTCCAGCCGGCCGCGTCGAGCTGGGCCGCGGCGGCGTCAGGGTCGAACGCCAGCCGGTCGGACAGGTCCACCCAGCCCGGCGTGCGGTGGCCGAGGATGCTCGTCGCGGGATGGAAGTTCGCGCCCAGGACGGTGTCGACCAGCTGCTGCCGGTCGATCGCCGGGAGCAGCGCGCGGCGCACGGCCGGATCGGCGAGCGGCCCGCGCGAGACGTTGACGTGCAGCACGAAGACGACGCCCGGGTTCGCCGTCGTCAGCACCTGCCCGCCGGCGCCCTCGATGGCCGGCTGGTCCTGGGGGAGCACGTCACTGATGGCGTCCAGCTGGTCCGACGCCAGGCCACCGGCGCGGACGCCCGACTCCGGGACGATGCTGAACTCGATGCCGTCGAGGTACGCCTCGCCGTCGTGGCCGAACACGGCGGAGCCCCACGCGTATCCGTCGCGCCGGACCAGCGTCGCGCTCTGGTCCTGCACGTAGTCCTCGACCACGAACGGGCCGCTGCCGACGACGCCGCCCTGGCAGCGCTGCTCCGGCGGCGTGGCCAGCGTCGCGTCGCTCAGGAGGGCCAGCGAGTGGGTGGCGGTCGCCTGCAGGAACTGGGCGTTCGGCTGCTCGAAGACCACGGTCGCCGTGCGGTCGTCGGCCACGCGGGTCTCCACGTAGCCGGCCAGGTAGCTGTTGCCCAGCGGTGCCGCCGCGCCCAGCCCGACGATCGCGTCGAAGTTCGCCCGGACCGACTCCGCCGTCAGGGGCGTGCCGTCGCTGAAGGTGACGCCGTGGCGCAGGTGGAAGGTGAACTCGGTGGCCGCGGGGCCGGCCTCCCAGCTCTCGGCCAGCCACGGCACGATCTCCCCGGTCTCCGGGTCCTGGTCGGTGAGCGAGTCGGCCACCTGGCGGGCGATGTAGATGGCCATGTTCTGGCCGGCCTGGTGCGGGTCGGGGCAGACCGGCGCTGACGAGAGCGCGTAGCGCAGCGTGCCGCCGGATCGCGGCGTCGTGTCGCCGGCGCCCGCCGGGTCGGTGACCTCACCGCCGTCCGTGCCGCCGCATGCGCTCAGCAGCAGGATCGTGACGGCGGCGGCCAGAGTGCGGGTGGGAAACGGTCTCATGAGAGCTCCCGC
>NZ_QVAI01000010.1 GCF_003427025.1 Jiangella endophytica | reverse complement strand
ATCCGGACCGTCACGATTCGAACCTACTCGAATTCATGGCGACGCCACCGCCCGCCCCGGTCGGCTGGCCCCCATGACACCACCGAACCTCTCTCCCGCCGCCGGGTCCTGCGGGCCGGCGCCGCCACCGCCGCCGGTCTCGCGGCCGGCGTCACCCTCCCCTCCATCGCCGACGCCGCCACCAGCAGCGATCCCGCGGCCGGCGCCAGCGGTCCCGCGGCCGGCGTCGCCCTCCCCTCCATCGCCGACGCCGCCACCAGCAGCGGTCTCGCGGCCGGCGCCAGCGGTCCCGCGGCCGGCGTCGCCCTCCCCTCCATCGCCGACGCCGCCACCGACCCGGCCCAGCGCAAGGTCGTCCTCGTCGGCGCCAACCCGGGCGTCCAGCTGTTCCACCGCGACGTCGTCAGCGCCTACGCCTCGGTCTGGACGGTGGACTGGTCCACCCACGGCGCCGGCGCGGCGATCGTGCTCTGGCACGACGGCCGGGTGCGGGTGCTCACCGACCACCCGGAGCTCGGGTCCTGGCTGGAACGCACGTTCACCCGGTTCTTCCCCGAGGCCGACGGGCTGCCCTGGCCCGAACCGCGGATCGAGCGACGCGCCGTCCACGTCACCAACGACCTCGCCCGCGGCACCCACGCCCGGGCCGGCGACGTCGCCGTCCGGATCGCCGACGTACTGGATCGGCGGGCGTTCGCCACCGACGAGTTCGACCTCGGCGGCCGCGTGCACAGCCTCAGTCTGGTGACCGGACCGAGCGCCGTCGCGTCCATCGAAGTGCGCGGACGGCGGCTGCCCGGGCAGGTGGTACGGTCCGGCACCCCCGAGCGCCCATCCTCCAGTGCCTTCGTCGCCGTAGCAGAGGTATGGAGGTTCTGAGCGCAATCACTTGCTCCACCGCATCTGATACCTCCAAGATCACCCGGTACGATTTCACAGCTACCGGGTCATCTCGGAGGTAACAAGGCGTGACGGGCGGCAACGCGACCGATTTTGCGAGCTTGCTGCGACAGCATCGGCTGACGGCCGGCCTGTCGCAGGAGGAGCTTGCCGAGAAAGCCGGTCTCAGCTCCGACGCGGTGGCCGCCCTCGAGCGCGGCCGCCGCCGCGCACCCCGTCCGCTGACGGTGCGGCTGCTCGCCACCGCGCTGAATCTCTCCGAAGCCGAGTTCGCCGAGTTCACCGAGTCGCTGCGCCGGTCCCCGGCGGCCTACGCGCCGCAGGTCCAGGGGCCGCCGCTGCCGCCCGAGGCGATGATCGGCCGGACCGCCGAGCTATCCGAGCTGTCGTCGCTGCTCGGTCACGGCGGTGTGCGGCTGGTCACGCTCACCGGGCTCGGCGGCGTCGGCAAGACCCGGCTCGCGGTCGCCGTCGCCAACGACGTGCGGCTGCGGTTCGAGGCCGGTGTCTGCTGGGTGCCGCTGGCCGCCCGTCCCGACGGACCGGAGGTCATCGACGCCGTGGCGGCCGCCGTCGGGCTGCGACCCGCCTCCGATGCCGCCGAGGTCGACGCGCTGGCCGAGCACATCGGCTCGCGGCAGCTGCTGGTCGTGCTGGACAACTGCGAGCACGTGGTCGAGACCAGCGCGTGGCTGTCGACCCTCCTGCTGCAGCGCTGCCCGCAGCTGACCATCATGGCCACCAGCCGCGAGCTGCTGCGCGTGCCCGGTGAGGTGGTCCGGCAGGTGCAGCCGCTGGCGGTGCCGCCGTCACGCGCACAGCCCGAGGAGATCCGCGACGCCGACGCCGTGCGGATGTTCCTGGCCCGCGCCGCCGCGCACGGTGTGCACCCCAACGACGAGCGCCTGCTGCAGGTCAGCCGGGTGTGCCGCAGCGTGCAGGGCATCCCGCTGGCGATCGAGCTGGCGGCCGCGCGCGTCAACGTGCTGACCATCGAGCAGATCGCGGACGAGCTGGACACGTCGTCGCGCATCCTGTCCGGCGGCAGCCGCACCGCGCCGTTGCGGCAGCAGACCATCGACGCCGCGTTGGACTGGAGCTACCAGCTGCTCGGTGCCGAGGAGCGGGAGTTCTTCGAGGCGGTGTCGACGTTCTCCGGCGGCTGGACGATGTCCGCCGCCGTCGCTGTGTTCTGCGCCGAGCAGACCGACGCCTGCCACGAGCGGGTGCTCGACCTCACCGGCCGGCTGATCGACAAGTCGCTGATCCTCGTCGACCGCGACGCCGCCGAGGCGCGTTACTCGATGTTCTCCGTCATCCGGCAGTACGCCGACCGGCGGCTCGACGACGGCGGCCGGCGGACCGCCATCGAGCAGCGGCACCTGCGCCATTACGTCGAGCTGGCCGAGCGGGCCGAGCGCAAACTCGGCACCGACCAGCAGGTCGCGACGCTGAACCACCTCGACATCGAGCTCGACAACCTGCGGGTGGCGCTCGGCCGGGCGATCAGCCGCGAGCTGGGCGGCGAGTCGATGCGGCTGGCCGCCGCGCTGTGGCGGTACTTCTACCTGCGCGGCCACTACTCCGAAGGCCGGGACTGGCTGGAGTCGGCGCTGCGCATCGCCCGCACCGCACCGGACATCACGCCCGATCCGGTCCAGCCGGGCGCGCTCGCCGGCGCCTCCCGCGGCGCCGGGTACCTGGCCTTCCTGCAGTGCGAGTACGACGTGTCGGCGCAGCGGCTCGAGGAGGCGCTCGCGCTCTACCGCCGGCTCGGCGACACCGCCGGCGCCGCCCTCACCCTGCGGCACCTCGGCAGCATCGCCCGCGAGCGCGCCGACTACGACGTCTCCCACGAGCTGCACGTCGAGAGCCTGAATCTCTACCAGCAGCTGGGCGACAAAGCCGGCATCGCATGGGCCCGGCACTACCTCGGTTTCATGTCCTGGCTGCGCATGGACCTCGACGGCGCCCGCGACTACTCGGAGGCGGCGCTCGCCTACTTCCAGCACGCCGGCGACGGCGAGGGCATCACGTGGTCGCAGCTCAACCTCGGCGTCGTCGCCCTCTACAGCGGCGATCTCGACACCGCCGAGCGGCTGTTGCACCAGAGCCTCGGCCGGGCGCAACGCCTCGGCTTCCGTGAGGGCGTCGGCTGGTCGCTCAACCAGCTGGGGGTGGTGGCCCGCCGCCAGGGCCGGCTCGAACGGGCCATCCATCTGCTCGACGAGAGCCTCGCCGAGCAGCAGGAACTGGGCGACAAGTGGCGGGCCGCGAGTGTCCTGGAGGCGCTGGCGTCGGTGGCGCAGGAGCACGAGAACACCGCGTACGCCGCGTTCCTGCTCGGCGCCGCGGCGGCCGTCCGCGACACCATCGGCACCCCGGTGCCGCTGTGCGAACGTCCGGACATCGAGTTCACCACGACCGCCGTCCGCAAGAAGCTGGGCGAGCGCGCGTTCGCCCATGCCTGGGGCGCCGGTCAGGCCACGCCCCTGCACGCGGTGGCCGACGGCTACCCGCCGGACACCCTCAGCACTCTCGACGCGCCCTGGTGAGGTCGGGGCGCGGTGTACGGGGAGGGGCCCGGCCGGCAGCGGTCTTGCCCCCCGCTAGACGCGCTGCCGGCCAAGCTGTGCGGCGCCGGCGCCTTGCTGTGTCCACCCACATCTGCTTCGGGATCCGGCACTCCTCCCCCCGCGGGAACAACAATGACGTGCCGGAGCGATCCGCAACAGCTACAGCACCCTGACAACTCCCTGACAATGTGCGTCCGCCCGTACCCCTGTGGTACGGGGTCCACGATGGCTCCGTGGAGTGACGACGCGCACCGACGCCGTCCGTACCGTCCGCGGCATGACGACCGCACCCTTCCGCGGCGGCCTCCGGCTGGTCCAGCTGCTGCTCATCGCCATGATCGCCCTGCTGATCGTGCGGGGCCCCTTCTACGGCCTGGTCGAGTCCGGCCCCTACGACGGCGCCTGGGGCGGGCCGTCACGGTCGGGCGCGTGGCTGGTGCACGCGGCCCTCGCGGTGCCGATCGGACTGGTCGCCGGGGCGCTGCTGGTCGCATCGGAACGACTGCGCCGCCGGCTCGTCCTGCAGGAGCAGGGCGAACCGGCGGCGTGGTGGGCCCGGCCCGTGGCGGCGCTGGCCGTCGCGCTGGCGGCGGTGTGGGTCGTGCTGTGGGTGGGGCAGCTCTAACGCCCGCCCGGCACCCGGACGTCCACCCAGACCAGCCGGTGGTCGCTCGTCGGGAACGGGAACTCGCCGGTCAGCCGCGACAGCGGGTCCGAGCGCACCGGCCAGAACACGCCCGCGCCGAGCGTGCGCAGCTGCCGCGACGGCAGGACGTAGTCGGCGCGCAGGTTGCCCGGCGCGGTGTCGGCGAAGTCGGCCGTGTCGTAGCGGGGGTCGCCCCCGTGCGTCGCGTTCGCGCCACCCTGCAGGACGGCCGCCTCGGGCGCCCCGTCGGACGTGGGCAGCGGGTCGACGATGCGCGGGTGCTCGAGCAGCTGCTGGATCGCGCCCGGCACGGAGTCGCCGTCGACGGGGTCGCTGTTCTGGTCGCCGAGGATCACGAACGACGAGCCCGGCGTCAGCCCGCCGCGGCCGCCCTCGTCGTCGTAGATCCAGTTCGCCCGGCCCGGGCCCACGTACTCGGCCCAGAAGCGGATCTCGTCGTGGTTGCGGCGGCCGTTGCGGTCCTCGGGGCCGTCGAACGTCGGCGGCGTGGGGTGCGAGACCAGCACGTGCACGACCCGGCGGCCGACCTGGACGGGCACGTCCCAGTGCGACTTGCTGGACAACCGGACGACCTCGAGCTCCTCGGGCGAGAACCAGCCCGGCGGCAGCAGCGCGCCGGGCAGGTCCTTCCAGAGGAAGTTCTGGAACGTGCGGACGTCGTCCTCGAGGATCGGGTACTTCGACAGGACGGCCATGCCGTACTGCCCCGGGAACAGCCCGAACCCGTAGGCGTCGTCGCCGCCGCCGACGGTGCCGTCGTTGTTGAGATCGAAGCCGCTGGGGAGGCCGGTGTTGGACGGCGCCACGTACGCGTACGGGTACTCGATCGGGTCGGCGCCGCCCTGGCCGACCTCCAGGTAGTCCGCGCGGAACAGGTCGGCCGCGACGCCGCCCTCGACGTAGTCGAACTCGTTGAGCAGGATGACGTCGGGCCGGGTCCGCTGGATGACCTCGGCCACGGCCTGCGCCTGGGTGTCGGCGCCGCTGGCGAGGTCGGCCTCCAGCTCGCCCTCGACGGCGCGGTTGAGGCTCAGGTTGTAGGTGGCGACGCGGATCGCCGCGGCGCCGCCGCCGGCCTTGTCGCCGGGCCGCCCGGCGCTCGCCGGTGCCGTCGCCAGCACCGCTGCCGCAGTGGTCAGGGCCGCCGTCACCGCGACGGCGCGGATCGAGATGCGCATGGGTGTCCTTCCCGTGGTGGACCGAACCGGGCACACCCTAGACCCCGGCGGCGAACACCAGGCGTCACGGCGATGACGGGCCGACGAGCTCCAGCACCCGCCGGGCCAGGGCGGCGTCGGTGACGAGTGTGGTGACGAAGCCGCCGCGCGCCGCCGCGAGCGCGGCCTCGGCCCGCCGCTCGCCGTACGCGGTGGCGATGACGACCGGGGTGTCGCGCAGCTCCTGCAGCGTCACGCCGACGACGCGTTCGTCGAAGTCGCCGGTGACGTCGTGCCCGGCGGCGTCGAACAGCCGCGCGCCGGACTCGCCGACGGCCCCGCGTGCCAGCGCCTCGGCCCGTTCGGGCTCGGTGACGGCGTCCCACACCGTCGACAGGCCGGGACCCCAGCCGCCGACCGACACGACGGCGACGTCGAGCGCCTTCGACCGGTCGAGGGCGCGGGCGATCTCGCGCTGCCGCCGCAGCCCGGCCGCCGTGGCGGCGTCCTCGACCACCAGCGGCGCGTAGACGGGCAGCGCCTCGCCGCCCGCCGAGGCCGCGACCGACCGGACGACCTCGACGGTGCTGGCCGACGAGCCCTCGACGGAGATCGACCCGGCCAGCTGGACGACCGTGCAGGGCGCCAGCCGGTGCAGCCGCCGCGACATCGCCTCGATGGTCCGGCTCCAGGTCAGCCCCAGCACCTGGCCGGGCCGGACGGTCTCGGCGATCAGCTCCGCGACCACGGCGGCCAGTTCGTCGCGGGTGGCCGTCTCGGGCTGCGCGGGCGCTTCGACGACGACCGCCTCGCGCACGCCGGTGGCGTCGCGCAGCGCCAGCGACAGTTCGTCGTCGAGGTGGCCGGGCAGGGTGATCTCGACCCGGACCCAGCCGCGCGCCCGCGCCTCGGTGAGGATGCGGGCCACCTGGAACCGGGACAACCCGAACTCCTCGGCGATCTCGACCTTCGACCGGTCGTCGACGTAGTGCCGGCGGGCCACGGCGCCCGCGAGCACCAGGTCGGACGGGCCCATCGCCGGACCGCCGCCTGCCGGCGGCCTGCCCCTGCGTGGCATGACAACCCCCTTGACCGTTTCCGTGACACCGCGATACAACGTTCATTGTACACATATGAGCGCTAAATTCGCTCATATGAGCGACAGCAAGGAGGCTGCATGCGCGCCGTCGTCATCGAGAAGCCCGGCGAGATCACCGTCCGCGACGTGCCCGACCCGGTCCCCGGAACCGGCGACGTGATCGTCGCGGTCGGCGCGTGCGGGCTGTGCGGCACCGACCTGCACATCGCGGCGGGCGAGTTCCCGCCCAGCCCCTATCCCCTCGTCCCGGGGCACGAGTTCGCCGGCGTCGTCGCCGAGGTCGGCCCCGGCGTCACCACCGGCCTCGCGGTGGGCGACCGCGTCGCCGTCGACCCGTCGCTGTTCTGCGGATACTGCCGCCAGTGCCGACGCGGCCGCGGCAACCTGTGCGAGAACTGGGGCGCCGTCGGCGACACTGTCGACGGCGCGTTCGCCGAGTACGTCGCCGTTCCGGCCGCGTCCTGCTACCGGCTGCCGGACGAGCTGACCTTCGCTCAGGGCGCGCTGATCGAGCCGGTGTCGTGCGCCGTGCACGGCCTGCGCCGGCTCGGCGCCGAGCCGGGCGAGCGGGTGCTCGTTCTCGGCGCCGGCACGATGGGCCTGATCATGACCCAGCTGCTGGCCGCCGCCGGCGCCCGGGTCAGCGTCGTCGACCTCGCGGCGGGCAAGCTGCCGCTGGCCGCCGAACTGGGCGCTGCCGAGGTCGCCACGTCGGTGCCGGAGCTGCCGACCCAGCGGTTCGACGCCGCGGTCGACGTCACCGGCGCGGTGCCCGCGTTGGAGGCGGCGTTCGGCGCGCTCGACCGCGGCGGACGGCTGCAGGTGTTCGGGGTCGCGCCGGCCGAGGCGCGCATCGCGCTGTCGCCGTTCCGCATCTACAACGACGAGATCACCGTCGTCGGTTCGATGGCGGTGCTGCACAGCTTCGGCGACGCCGTCGACCTGGTCACGTCCGGGCAGGTACACACCGAGCCGCTGGTCTCGCACACCGTCGGTCTGGACGAGTTCCCCGCTGTCCTCGACCTCGTCCGCTCCGGCGCGACGATCAAGGCGCAGGTGGCGCCGGGCGGTGCGGCATGAGCCGGCGGACACTGCGGCTGACTGCGGGCCTGGGCACGCTCGCGCTCCTGCCCGCCTGCGCCGGGGCCGGCGCGCTGACCTCCGGCTCGGGCTCCGGCACGACGATCGTCGTCGCGGTGGTGTCCAACCCGCAGATGACCGACGCGATCGCGCTGGCCGACGACTTCCGGGCGGCGCACCCCGACGTCGACGTCGACTTCGTCTCGCTGCCGGAGAACGAGTCACGGGCGAAGATCACCGCGTCCGTGGCCACCGGCGGCGGCGAATTCGACGTCATCATGGTCAGCAACTACGAGACCGCAATGTGGGCCGAGAACGGCTGGCTGGTCGACCTGCAGCCGTACGCCGACGCCACCGACGACTACGACACCGACGACTTCATCGCGCCGGTCCGCGAGTCGCTGTCCTACGACGGCGACATGTACTCCGTCCCGTTCTACGGCGAGTCGTCGTTCCTGGTGTACCGCCAGGACCTGTTCGACGCCGCCGGCCTCACCATGCCCGAGCAGCCGACCTGGCCAGAGGTGCGCGAGCTGGCCGCCGCCGTCGAGGAGGCCAACCCGGGCATGAGCGGCATCTGCCTGCGTGGGCTGGCCGGCTGGGGCGAGAACCTGGCCCCGTTGAACACCGTCATCAACACGTTCGGCGGCCGCTGGTTCGACGAGGACTGGAACGCCCAGCTGGACTCCCCCGAGGTCCGCGAGGCGGTCCAGTTCTACGTCGACCTCGTCCGCGAGCACGGCCAGGCCGGCGCCGCCACCAGCGGGTTCGCCGACTGCGCGACGCGCTACGGCCAAGGCCAGGCGGCCATGTGGTACGACGCGACGTCGATGGTCAACGTGGTCGAGAGCCCGCAGGACTCCGTCACGGCCGGCCACAACGGCTACGCGCCGGCGCCGGTGGTCGAGACCGACGCCAGCGGCTGGCTGTACACGTGGTCGCTGGGCATCCCGGCGTCGTCCGACCACCCGGACGAGGCCTGGGACTTCATCGCCTGGATGACCGACAAGGACTACCCGTTCCTCGTCGCCGACGAGCTGGGCTGGGAGCGGGTGCCGCCGGGCAGCCGCACGTCGACCTACGAGATCCCCGAGTACGCCGACGTGGCGGCGGCGTTCGCCGAGCCGACGCTCTCGTCGATGGAGGCCGCCGACCAGGACCACACGATGACCGCGCCGGTCCCCTACGACGGCCTCCAGTTCCTCGCCATTCCGGAGTTCCAGGACCTCGGCACCCGCGTCGGCCAGCAGATCTCCGCGGCCATCGCCGGCCAGATCAGCATCGACGAGGCCCTCGACCAGGCGCAACGCTACGCCGAGACCGTCGGCGAGTCGTATCAGGACGAGCAGGAGGCCGCATCGTGACCACCGACGTCGCCACCACCGCCGTCCCGCCGCGGCCGGCCACCCCGTCACGCGAGCCCGTCCGCTCCGCGCGCCGCGAGGGCTGGCGGCGGCGGGCGCCCCTGCTGCCCGCGCTGGTCTTCGCGATCCTCGTGACGCAGATCCCGTTCCTCGTCACGCTCTGGTATTCGCTGAACTCGTGGAACCTGGTCCGCCCGGGCTCGGAGCGGTTCGTCGGGCTGTCCAACTACGCCGACGTCTTCGCCGACCGGGTCTTCCGCCAGGCCGCCTTCAACACCATCGTCATCACCGCCGGCTGCGTGATCGTCGCGATGCTGCTGGGCGTCGGGCTGGCGCTGCTGCTGGACCGCCGGTTCGTCGGCCGGTCGGTCGTGCGGACGCTGATCATCACGCCGTTCCTCATCATGCCCGTGGCCGGCGCACTGGTGTGGAAGACGACGATGCTCGACCCGCTGTTCGGCATCGTCAACTTCGTGCTGTCGCCGTTCGGCGCCGGTGACTACGACTGGACCAGCTCCGCGCCGCTGGTCTCCGTCATCGCGGCGCTCGTGTGGCAGTGGACGCCGTTCATGGCGCTGCTGGTACTGGCCGGGCTGCAGAGCCAGGGCCGCGACGTTCTGGAAGCCGGACAGATAGATGGGGCCGGGGCGGTCCGAATGTTCCGCTCGATCACGCTGCCGCACCTGCGCCGCTACATCGAGCTGGGCGTGCTGCTGGGCGCGATCTACGTGGTCAACACGTTCGACCAGATCTACATCATGACGCAGGGCGGTCCGGGCACCGCCAGCGCCAACCTGCCCTTCTACATCTACCAGCGGGCGTTCCTCGGCTTCGACGTCGGCCAGGCCGCGGCGATGGGCGTGGTCGTCGTCATCGGCACGATCGTCGTCGCGACGCTCGCGCTGCGCCTGCTGTTCCGCTCGTTCGCCCAGGAGGACCGATGACCACCGCCGCCGTCGCCGTCACCGGCCCGCGCCGCCGGTCCGCCGCCCTGCTGACCGTCCTCACCTGGATCATCGGGATCGTCTTCTTCTTCCCGGTGCTCTGGATGGTGATCACCGCCTTCAAGCACGAGGCCGACGCCTACACCGACCCGCCGAGCCTGATCTTCACGCCGACGCTGGAGCAGTTCCGCGCGCTGTTCGACGCCGGCGCCTGGCCGTACTTCCTCAACTCGCTGTTCGCCACAACGATGTCGACGCTGCTGGTGCTGCTGCTCGCGGTGCCGGCCGCGTACGCGCTGGCGATCCGGCCGGTGAAGAAGACGCAGGACGTGCTGTTCTTCTTCATCTCGACGAAGATGCTGCCGGTCGTCGCGGTGATCGTGCCCATCTACGTGATCGCCGGGCGCATCGGCGCGCTGGACAACATCTGGACGCTGGTCGTGCTGTACACGGCGATGAACCTGCCGATCGCGGTATGGATGATGCGCTCGTTCCTGCAGGAGATCCCGGCCGAGGTGCTCGAGGCGGCCGCGATGGACGGCGCGTCGCTGCGGCAGACGCTGCTGCGCGTCATGCTGCCGATGGTGGCGCCCGGGCTGGCAGCGACGGCGCTGATCTGCGTGATCTTCTCCTGGAACGAGTTCTTCTTCTCCGTCAACCTCACCGCCTCACAGGCCGCGACGGTGCCGCTGTTCCTCGTCGGCTTCATGACCAGCGAGGGCCTCTACTGGGCGCAGCTGGCCGCGGCCGCCACGCTGGCCTCGCTGCCCGTGGTGCTGGCCGGCTGGGTGGCGCAGAAACAGCTCGTCCGCGGCCTGTCGATGGGCGCCATCAAGTAGGCCGTCCGTGGGTGCGGCGCCCAACCCGAACCGCGGGCCGGGTCGGGCGCCGGGCGCCTGGCTCACTCGGTGCCGACTCGGTCGGCCGTCGCCGACCGGCCGACCGCACGCCCGCGGCCAAGAACGGGCAGCTATCGGGGACGGGGCGAAGCTGGACAGACGTCAGGCGCTCTGACGTGGTCCAGAGATCCAGCGGCCCAGTCGCCCTGGTCCACTCGTGCAGGCCGGCCGTCGGTCTGGCCGCGGCGACCGTCGGCCCGACCGTGCCCGGCGCCGACCCGGCGGCGGCGACCGCCGCCCCACCGCTGCCCGCCGTTGCCCCCTTGACGAGACGTGCGCCGTGGTGAGAACAGTGATCAAAGACGGCTCACAAGTGCCCCCGGACACACCAAACGCCCGTGAGCACCGGTTCACGCACCACTTCACCAGGCGTTCTCCCACTCCACCAGGCATGCACGCCTCGCAGAGCGGGAGAACGCCTAGTGAAGTAGGCGATCGTTGATGATCACCCCAGCCCACAGCCACCAACAGCCCCAACAGCCCCAACGGCACCGGTGGCGTCGAGGCGACGCCCGCCGATGAGCCGGTCGACGTCCGCGAATGACCGTGGCGTCGGCTGCGGAGCACGAGGCGTGCCCACACCTCCCCCGTCCCCGTGACAGCTGCCACGTTCTGAGACCCCGCGGCCGTGGGTCAAGTGGTCCTTCGCCGGCGCGAAGCGCCCGTCAGTCCGCTTGAGGCGCGGTTGCGCGGCTCAGACCATGGGCAGCAGAGGGACGACCAACCGTCGCCCCCGGCCAACGGCGCAGTCCCGAGCCAACCCCACGACCCCACGGCCAACCGACCCCCGACGACCGACCACCGAACAACCCAGCAACGCCAGCAACGGTCGCCACCGCCGCCGCCACCGGCGACGAACCGACCGACGACACCCACAGCGTCAGTTCCAGGCGAGATCACCCCCGGACCCAGAAGTCCCCGAAAGATCCCACCGCCGACCCCGTGCTTCACCAGCCCGGCAACGTGGAGACGCCACAAGAGCCCACAGCCGCCCAGCCCCGCACCCCATAGTCCAGCATGTGGACACCACTTGATTCCTAGCGAGTCGCTGGGGATTATCGTGCGCATGCAGGCTTCCGCGCTGGTGCTCGTCATGCGACGGCACATCGACCTCAAGCGCACCTGCACGGCCATCTGTCGCTGACCTCCGGTTCCTTCAGCATCCCTTTCGGCGCGTCCACCGGAGATCGGCCATGACCATCGCCCTGCCTCGTCCCGCCCGCCACGACGGGCCGACACCCGTCTCGTTGCACGACCTCGTCGACCTGACCCGCATCGTCGCCGCGCAGGTGCGGGAGGGCCGGCACCCGGTCCACTTCGACTCCGACGACCGCTGGTCGGTCCGGCTGTCCAGCGACCCGTACACCGACGTCTGGCTGATCAGCTGGACGCAGGAGCAGTCCACCGAGTTGCACGACCACGCCGGCTCGCTCGGCGCGCTGACCGTCGTGTCCGGCGTGGTCACCGAGCGGTTCTGGACGCCGTCCGAGTCGGGGTTGCGCGAGCGGCGGCTGCGCGACGGCCGGGGCGTCGGGTTCCCGGTCGGCCACGTGCACGACGTCGTCAACACCGACCCCGCGCCCGCCGTGACGGTGCACGCGTACTCGCCGCCGCTCACCGCGATGGGCTACTACGAGGTCGACGGCGCCGGCGCGCTGCGGCGGGTGCGGACCGTCCTCACCGACGAGCCGGAGCCGGCCCGATGAGCCCCCGCGTCGACACGCTGCTGGACACGGCTCGGTCGCAACTGGTCCGGCTCGACCCGGAGCAGGCCGCGCACGCCGTCACCCACGAGCGGGCGCTCCTGGTCGACACCCGCCCGGCCGCGGACCGCGAACGGTTCGGTGCCATCCCAGGCGCGCTGGTCGTGGAGCGCAACGTGCTGGAGTGGCGACTCGACCCGACCAGCCCGCACCGGCTCGAGCAGGCCGACGACCCGCGGCGCACCGTCATCGTGTTCTGCAACGAGGGCTACGCGTCCAGCTTCGCCGCCGCGTCGCTGCGCGACCTCGGACTGGTCAACGCGACCGACCTGGTCGGCGGATTTCACGCCTGGGCTGCGGCGGGTCTTCCGGTCACGGGAGCGTCCGCCACCCCCTAGTCTCGGGGACATGACGCCTCCGGACGGGCTGCAACGCGGTGTCTACGCCAACCGCACACTGAACCTGCGCTCGGTGCAGGCCATCGGCTACGACATGGACTACACGCTCATCCACTACCGCACCGACGCGTGGGAGCGGACGGCCTTCGAGCACGCCACGCGGGTGCTCGCGGCCGGCGACTACCCCGTCGCCGGCCTGGTGTTCGAGCCCGACCGGTACCTGCAGGGCCTGGTCATCGACCTCGACCTCGGCAATCTGGTCAAGGCCACCCGGTTCGGCTACGTCATCCAGGCCCAGCACGGCACCCGTCAGCTCTCCTTCGACGAGCTGCGCACGACCTACAACGGCGTCACCGTCGACCTCAACAACCCGCGGTTCCGGTTCATGAACACGCTGTTCACCATCTCCGAGTCCGCGCTCTACGCCCAGTTCGTCGACCGCCTCGACGACGGCACCATCCCCGGTCCGCTCGGCTACGACGAGCTGTACCGCATCGTGTCGGCCGCCCTGGACGAGTCGCACACCACGGGCGCGCTGAAGGCGGAGATCGTCGCCGACCCGGACCGCTTCTGCGACATCGATCCCGACACCGCCCAGACGCTCATCGACCAGCGGCTGGCCGGGAAGCGGCTGCTGCTCATCACCAACAGCGACTGGTCGTACACGAAGGCGATGATGAGCTACGCCTTCGACCGGCACGTGCCGTCCGGGTCGTGGCGCGACCTGTTCGACATCGTCGTCGTGGCCGCCGCGAAGCCGCGGTTCTTCTCCGAGGTCGAACCCGTGTACCGCGTCGTCGACGCCGACCGCGGCCTGCTGCAGCCGCACTGGGGCCCGTTCAAGACCGGCGACGTCTACCACGGCGGCTGCGCCCGGCAGGTCGAGCAGAGCCTCGGCCTCACCGGCGCCGAGATCCTCTACGTCGGCGACCACCTCTTCGGCGACGTCCATGTCACCAAGTCCGCGCTGCGCTGGCGCACCGCGCTGATCATGCGCGAACTGGAGGCCGAGATCGCGGCCGCGCAGACGTTCGCCCCCGACGAGGCCGAACTGCGCCGCCTCATGGTCGAGAAGGCGGTCCTGGAGGACCGGCTCGCGCAGGCCCGCATGGCGCTGCTGCGTCCCGATTCCTCCGCGTCGCGCGAGGCGGTCGAGTCGCTGCGCGAGTCGCTGCGCACGTTGGACGAGCGCATCGTGCCGCTCGCCCGCGCCGCCGCCGAGCTCGGCAACCCGACGTGGGGCCCGATGATGCGCGCCGGCAACGACAAGAGCCTCTTCGCCCGCCAGGTCGAGAAGTACGCCGACATCTACACGTCGCGCGTGGCGAACCTGGGGCTGCGCACGCCGTTCGCGTTCCTCCGCGCGGCACGGACGTCGCTGCCGCACGACCTCATGCCCCGCGAGATCGCGCCGGAGTAGTCGGACGGGACCGGCCGGCCGAGTCAGGCGAAGTCGTCCCGCAGCCCGCTCAGTGGTGGCCGCCACTGACCTTGATGACCTGGCCGGTGAGCCAGGACGCCTGGCCGGAGGCGAGGAAGACCACGGCGTCGGCGATGTCGGACGGACGGCCGACGCGGCCGAGGGGCAGGTGCGGCAGCAGGCTCTCGACCAGCTCGCCGGACATCCAGCCGGTCTGGACCGGGCCCGGCGCGACGGCGTTGACCCGGATGCCGGCCGGACCCAGCTCGACGGCCGCGGCCCGGGTGAACGCCTCGAGCGCCGCCTTCGAACTGCCGTAGCCGACCTGACCGGGGAAGCACTGCGCCGCGTCGGTCGAGATGTTCACCACCGCCCGGGCCGCCGCCTCGGCGTCGCCCAGGCGGTGCTCGAACGAAACGCCCTCGGGTGCCGGCACTCCCCCGTCGTGATGATGGACGGCGACGCGTGCGCCCTGTGCCGCGAACGCCCGCGCGGTGGCTTCGCCGATGCCGCCGTCGGCGCCGGTGACGAGCACGACCTTTCCGCTCAATCCGGTATCGATCACACCGTCAAGCCTGATCGAAAAGCCGACCCAGGTGCAACCAGTTTAATCCGGACATCCCGCCCGGAGAATAGCCGTGAAAAAACCGTCCGCGTATGCCCGGGGAAATCCCAGAGGCATACGCGGACGGGTGGTGGGGAGCCGCCAAGCGCCCACCGGATGGAGAAGGGCTTACGTGCCGGTTTCTCAGCCGAGCAGGCCGGTCACGGTCCCCAGAAGCTGGTTGACCAGCGCGACGATGCTGTCGAGGAGGCCGGAGAGTGCGTCCATGATCGTGACTCCTTCGGATGAAGACCTTCGGTGGCGAACCGCGGGGCCAAGCTCTTGTCCGGACGACCCCGAGTTCTTGACTGTGAGTCTAAGCAGCGAAAGTAGTTGCGCAAGGAGAAACGAAGAAATCTTTCCTTGCGTGTCGCCCAATAGGCATTCTCGACGCACAGAATGCCGTTCAAAGACGGACATACCTGTCTTGACACGCGGCATCACCGAGTTGTCACAGTTAGTCGCTGGGGTTCGGCGCAGGTCACACGTATCCTTGACGCCATGACCCAGTGCACCCGGTCGATGATGCGCCCCGTCCAGGGGTCTCTCGGCGTGCGCTGACACCGTCACCACACCACCAGCGAAGCCCCTGCTCAGCGGGGGCGTTTCGGGTGTCCGCACTCCCCCGCCGCGCCAGGGCGAGGGAGTTCACCATGACCACCGACCGCTACTACGTCACCACGTCAATCCCGTACGTCAACGGCGCGCCGCACCTCGGACACGCGCTCGAGCTGGTCCAGGCCGACGTCCTGGCACGGCACCGGCGCCACCGCGGGCGATCGGTCCGGTTCCTCACCGGCACTGACGACAACGCCCTGAAGAACGTCGTCGCCGCGCGGTCGGCGGGTGTGCCGATCAGGGAGTTCGTCGACGCCAACGCCGCCAGGTTCGTCGCGCTGCACGAGCCGCTGGCGCTCTCGGTCGACGACGTCATCCGGACCAGCGCCGACCAGCGGCACCCGCCGGGCGTCCGCCTGCTGTGGGAGCGCTGCGCCGCCCGCGGCGACTTCTACCGGCGCCGCTACACCGGGCTGTACTGCGCCGGCTGCGAGCAGTTCTACACCGCGTCCGAACTGCCCGGCGGTGCCTGCCCGGAGCACGGCGTCGCTCCCGAGCAGGTCAGCGAGGAGAACTGGTTCTTCCGGCTGTCCCGCTACCAGGACGAGCTGCTGCGCGTCCTGGAGTCCGGCGCGGTCCGGATCGAGCCGGCCGCCAAGCGCGCCGAGGTGCTCGCGTTCGTCCGGGCCGGCCTGCGCGACATCAGCGTGTCGCGGCCGGCCGAACGGGCCGGCGGCTGGGGCATCCCGGTCCCGGGCGACCCGGCCCAGGTGGTCTACGTCTGGTGGGACGCCCTGGCCAACTACGTGACGGCGCTCGGTTACGGCGGCGCGGACGAGGCCTACCGCGACTGGTGGACCGGCTCAGCCGACCGCGTCCACGTCATCGGCAAGGGGATCGTGCGCTTTCACGCGGTGTACTGGCTGGCCCAGCTGCTCTCCACAGGGCTGCCGCTGCCGACCGCGATCCTCGTGCACGACTACCTCACGGTGGACGGCGCGAAGATCGCCAAGAGCAGCGGCGGCACCGCCGACCCGGCCGCCCTGGCGCGGCGGTACGGCGCCGACGCGCTGCGCTGGTGGTTCGTCCGCGAGGTCCCGCGCACCGGCGACACCGACTTCACCGAGCACCGGCTGGTCGCCCGGCACGACCTCGAGCTGGCCAACGGACTGGGCAACCTGGTGCAGCGCACCCTCACCCTGGCCCACCGGCTGCACGACGGCGTGGTCGGCGCGCCCGACCCCGGCAGCGAGCTGGTCGCGTCCGCCGGCGCGCTGCCGGCCGCCGTCGACCGGGCGCTGGACGGGTTCGACCTGCGGGCCGCGACGGCCGCGCTGGTCGCCGTCGTCGACCTCGGGAACCGGGTCATCGAGGCGGACCGGCCCTGGGAGCGGGACCGCCGCGGCCGCCCCGAGGTGGGCGCCGTCCTGGCGGGGCTGGTGCACGCGTGCCGGGTCGTCGCCGCGGAGCTGGAACCGTTCGTGCCCGGCGGCGCGGCCCGGCTGCGAGCCCAGCTCGGCGCGCCCGGCGACCCCGGGGTGGCCCGGCCCGAACCGGCCTTCGGACGGCTGGCGCCATCCGGCGCCCCACGACCCTAGACTCGGTCACTGTTCGCCGGGAACGGTGTCGCAGGGAAGGAAGGGGACCCATCATGGGCCAGGGCGTGCACATGCAGGAACTGCCGGGCATCGGCAAGCGGTACGACATCGACCTCGGCAGCCCGACGCAGCGGGTCTCGGTCGTCGTCCGCCGCGGCGACATCCGCGACCTCTACGTCTTCACCAGCAAGGGCGACGAGCCGACCGCCGTCCTCGAGCTGAGCCGCGAGCAGGCGCTGAAGCTGGGCGCCGTGCTCACCGGCACGTTCTTCGAGGGTTAACGCCGGTGCACGCAGACCTCATCGGGCTGGGCGCGATCGTTCTGCTCGCCGGGCTGGTCGCCCGGATCGGCCGCCGGTACGGCTTCCCGACGGTGCCGTGCTACATGCTCATCGGCATCCTGTTCGGCCCGGGAACGCCGGGCCCGGTGCTGATCGATCACCCCGAGGACCTCGCGCTGCTCGCGTCGCTGGGCCTGGTGCTGCTGCTGTTCCATCTGGGGGTGGAATTCCCCGCCGAACAGGTCCTGGGCAGCGGGAGGCGGCTGTTCATCGCCGCCGGCGTCTACATCGCGCTCAACGTCAGCGCCGGCCTGGCGCTCGGCTTCGCGCTGGGCTGGGGCACGTCCGAGGCGCTGGTCATCGCCGGCGCGCTCGGCATCTCGTCGTCCGCCATCGCGACGAAGCTGCTGATCGAGCTGCGCCGGCTGACCAACGCCGAGACGCCGATCATCCTCGGTGTCATCGTCATCGAGGACATGTTCCTCGCGTTCTACCTGGCGCTGCTGGCGCCGGTGCTGAACGACTCCGGCTCGACCGCCGACTTCGTCGTCGACCTGCTCGTCAGCTTCGGCTTCCTGGTGGCGCTGTTCGCGCTGGCCCGGTGGGGCGCGCGGGCCATCGCCCTGCTCCTGGACTGTCGCGAGGACGAGCTGCTGGCCATCATCATGGTCGGGCTGGTCGTGCTGGTAGCAGGCGTCGCGCTCGAGGTCGGGGTCTCCGAGGCCATCGGCGCGCTGATGATCGGCCTGGTGGTGTCGCGGACGTCGCTCAAGGAGCGGGTCGAGCAGCTCGTGCTGCCGTTGCGCGACGTGTTCGCGGCGATCTTCTTCGTGTCGTTCGGGCTGACCATCGACATCGGCGACCTGGGTACCGTCGCGGTGCCGGTGGCGGTCGCCGTCTGTGTCACGCTGCTGACCAACCTCACCGCCGGGATCTTCACGGCCCGGCTGTTCGGGTTCAACCAGCGCGCGGCCACGAACATCGGCCTGACGGTGCTGGGCCGCGGCGAGTTCTCGCTGATCCTGGCGACGCTGGCCATCGCGGCCGGCCTGGACGAGCGCATGGGCCCCTTCGTCGCGCTGTACGTGCTGGTGCTGGCCATCGCGGCGCCGCTGCTCGCGTCGCAGTCCCAGCACTTCGCCCGGTTCGTGCCGGACCGCCTGCTGCGCTCGCGCTGGAAGTACGTCCAGTCCGAGACCATGAGCACCGCCTGCATCCACCAGGACCAGATGGAGGTCACCGACACCGACGTCGACGTCTGCCAGCAGTGCGTCGACGAGGGCGGCACCTGGGTGCAGCTGCGGCTGTGCATGAAGTGCGGCACGGTCGCCTGCTGCGACGACTCGCCCCGGCGGCACTCGCGGGCGCACTACGAGGCCGAGCACCACCCGATCATCCAGTCGCTGCAGCCCGGCGCGGACTGGCAGTACTGCTACGTCGACGAGATCCTCGTGCGCGAGCCCCTGGGTCAGGCCCGGACCGGCGGCTAGGGCGTTGTCTCCCAAGGGCACGCCCTGAGTCAGCTAGCGATATAGATCCACTCGAGGCCGTCGAAGCCGAGCCCGTCGAGGTGCTCGGCCCTGGCCAGCCCGGCCCGGACGGCGACCCGCTGCGAGGCGTGGTTGTCGGGCCGGATCCGGGCGACCACGGCCACGCCCGGCAGGTGCTTCGCGGCCCATTCGACGGCGGCGCGGGCGGCCTCGGCGGCCAGCCCGCGCCCCCACCACGCCGGGTCGAAGCCGTAGAACAGGTTCGTCACCTGGTCGTCGTGGAACCACATGTACTTGAGTCCGCAGAAGCCGACCGGCCGGTCGGACTCACGCCGCAGCACCGTCCAGTAGCCGAACCCCTCGGTGCGCCAGTGCTCGTCCCAGCTGTGGAACAGGCTCTCCGCGCCGTCGCGGTCGCGCAGCAGGTTGGACGGGTTGTGCTCGCTGGCCCGCGGGTCGCGGTAGATGTCGAAGATGACGTCGACGTCGTCGGCCCGCGGCCGCCGGAGCAGCAGCCGGTCCGTCACGAGCGTCGCGTGCCCGGCGTCCCTCACCGACGCGACGTTACCCGCCACTGGTGCCGACCATGCGAACGGCCAGCACGAGAATGACAGCGCTGGACACGAACGCCGTCACCAGCCTCCCGCGCGGGCCCGTCACGTACCGTCCGAGCAGCGCTCCCCCGCCGGCCAGCAGCAGTTGCCAGCTGGCGGACGCGGCGAACGCGGCGGCGACGAACGCCACCGCCTCGGCGCCGCCGGCCAGTTCGGCGCCGCTGCCGATGACCAGCGCGGCGAAGTAGACGACGGTCAGGGGGTTGATCACGGTGATGCCGGCGAACGTGACGAACGCCCCGACCGGCGTGACGCGGCCGGCGCGGACGTCGCGACCGGCGCCGGGGCCCGCCGCGGCCGCACCGGCACGGTGCCGGCGGTACGCGGCGATCGCCCCGACCGCGGCCATGACCAGCAGGACGACGGCGGAGGCCCAGCGCAGCGGGACCGCGTACGGCTCGACGGCACCGGCCAGCGCGGCGCCGCCGAGCACCGCGGCGATGGCGTAGCCGCCGTCCACGGCCGCCACGCCCAGCGCCGCGCCCGCGCCCACCGTCAGCGAGGTGCGCGCCGTCAGGGCCACCAGGTAGGCGCCCACGGCGCCCACCGGGATCGCGATGCCGTAACCGGCCAGCAACCCCGCGACGATCGCCGAGGTCATCGCGCAGCCGTGAACGGCCTCCAGCCCCGGCGCGTCTGCTGCTGCTTCGTCACCGCGCGGCGGGCGACGACGGGCAGCGGACGGACACCGGAAGTCGAGATCATGGACGGATGATGGCAAACGACGACGGCGCGTTCAACGCAGTTTCCGGCCCGCCGCTGGAACTGCTCGCGGGCTGGCTGGCCGAGGCAGCCGCGGCGGGCGCCGGCGACCCGCGCTGCTTCACACTCGCGACCGCCTCGGCAGACGGCACGCCGCACGCGCGGACGGTGCTGGCCACCGGCGTCGACGACACGTCGGTGCGGTTCACCACGTCGCGTCCGTCGGTCAAGACCGCCGACCTCGCCGAGAACCCGCGCGCGGCCGGCGTCTTCCACTGGCCGACGCTGACCCGGCAGGTCACGCTGCACGGCCACGCCGCCGAGTTGCCGCCGGACGAGGTGCGCGCGGCCTACGCGCGGCGCTCGCCCCAGCTACGCGCCCTGGCCTGGGTGTACGAGGAGCTCGGCGGGCGTGCGCCGGCCGGGCCGGGCGAGGTGCGGCCGGTGTTCGCCCGTCACCTGGAGCTGGACCCCCAGGCGCCGCCCCCGTCGTGGACGACGTTCGCCCTGCGCCCGGACCGCGTCGAGGTGTGGTGGATGCCCGACGACGCCGGCCCGCCCAGCCGGGTCCGCTTCGACCGCGTCGGCGGCGGGTGGACGCGTCGGTTCGTCCTCCCGTGACCTACCCTGTGAGCCATCCCGTCCGATCGATGGAGGCCCAGCCTTGCCCGAACCGCCCGAGCACTACTACGCGAGTGAGCCCGGCGTGGCCAGCTCGAGGCGGACCATCGACGTCGTACTGCCTGACCTGCGGCTACGACTCCTGACCGACACCGGGGTCTTCTCCTTCCGCCAGCTCGACCCCGGCACCCGGGTGCTGCTGGAGAACGCGCCGCCGCCGGCCGTCCGCGGCGACCTGCTCGATCTCGGCTGCGGCTACGGTCCCATCGCGCTCGCGCTGGCGCACCGGCGCAAGCGCCGCCGGGTCTGGGCCGTCGACGTCAACGAGCGGGCGCTGGAGCTGGTGCGCGAGAACGCCGCCGCGGCCGGTCTGGGCGGCGTCCGGGCGGCGCTGCCCGACGACGTTCCCGAGGACGTGCGGTTCGCCGCGGTGTACTCCAATCCGCCGATCCGGGTCGGCAAGGCCGCCCTGCACGACCTGCTGCTGCGCTGGCTGCCGCGGTTGCTGCCCGGCGGCGCGGCGTACCTCGTCGTGCAGCGCAATCTCGGCGCCGATTCGCTGGCGAACTGGCTGGCCGAGGCCGGCTTCCCGACCCGGCGGCTGGTCTCCCGGACCGGCTACCGGGTGCTCGAGGTCCAACCCCTGCGATCGGAGTAGCGTGCGACAGCTCGGCGGAACGGAACTGAAGCGACTGCACCGGTCGTGGCGGCGGAAGGACTCCTTCCGGCTGTCGTTGCTGCTGGAGGACGTGCAGTCGCCGTTCAACGTGGGCTCGATCATGCGGACGGCGGCCGCGCTCAGCGTCAGCGAGCTGTACGTCGTCGGGCGCACCGCCGCGCCGAGCTCGCCGAAGGCGCAGAAGACCGCGCTCGGCACCGGCCGCTACCTGTCGTGGAGCACGCACGAGGAGGTCACGACGGCGGTCGGCGCCGCCCGGGCCGACGGCTATCTCGTGGTCGGCCTGGAACTGGCCGACGAGGCCGAGCCGCTGGCGGCGCTGGACCTGCGGCGCGACGTCTGCATCGTGCTCGGCAACGAGGACCGCGGGTTGTCGGCCACCTGCCTGAGCCTGTGCGACGCGGTCGGTTACGTGCCGCAGACCGGCCGGGTCGGCTCGCTCAACGTCGCCGCCGCGGCCGCCGTCGCCTGCTACGAGGTGCGCCGGCAGGCCTGGGCCGACGCGCCGGCCGCGCCGGACGCGGAGTAGCCGCTCACGGGAGGCCGAGCAGCCGCAGGACGGCGGCGGTCCCGGCCGCGGCCAGCACCACCACGACGAACGGCGCCCGCCGCCAGGCCAGCACGGCCCCGACCACCACGCCGGCCGGGCGGGCGACACTGTCGAACTCGCCGCCGTCGAGCATGGTGGCGGTCGCGACCAGCGCGGCCAGCAGCACGACAGTCGACACCCCCAGCAGCCGCTCGACCCGGGGCGGCAGCGTCACCCGGTCGCGCAACGCGGGTCCGGCGTAGCGGAACGCGAACGTCCCCACGCCCAGCACGAGCACCGCCGCGACGAGCGTCGTCTCCGACATCGTCATGCCGTCACCTCCTCGGGCCGCGACGTCGACCCCGGCCGGGCCAGCGCGACCACGACCCCGGCCAGCGCCAGCAGCACCGGCAGCCCGGCCTGCAGGAACGGGGCCGTGGCCAGCGCGATCGCCACACCGGTGCCCGCCGCGA
This sequence comes from Jiangella endophytica, assembly GCF_003427025.1. Taxonomy (GTDB): domain Bacteria; phylum Actinomycetota; class Actinomycetes; order Jiangellales; family Jiangellaceae; genus Jiangella; species Jiangella endophytica. The sequence goes on along the minus strand of NZ_QVAI01000010.1, from coordinate 270,224 downwards.
GCGCCGTCGTCCGGTCCCGCAGCGCCGGCAGCACCAGCGCCAGCAGCACCGCCGGGAACGCGGCGTCCAGCCCGAGCGCGGCCGGGTCGCTGACCACCGTCCCGATCGACGCGCCGGCCAGCACGCCGACGTTCCAGCAGACGAACAGCGCCACCCCGCAGCCCCAGTAGGCCGCCCTCCGTCGCTGCCCGGCCGGCTGGGCCAGCGCGAACGCGACCGACTCGTCGACCATGACGTGGCTGCCCGCGAGTCGCTGCCAGCCCCGGCCGACGACGTCGCCGACGGTGAAGCCGAACACGACGTGCCGGACGTTCACCAGTAGCCCGGCCAGCACCGCGGCGACCGGGTTGCCGCCCGATGCGACCAGCCCGACGAACATGAACTGCGCCGCACCCGCGAACACCACGACCGACAGCAGCATGGGCGCCCACACCGGCAGCCCTTCGCCGACGGCGATGGCGCCGAAGGACAGCCCCACCACCGCGTCGGCGACACACACGAGCGCGATGTCTCGCGCCAGCGCCCGATCGGCGCGTAGTGTTCGGTAGATCGAACGCATGGCCACTAGATTGAACGACCCGACAATCGTTCGTCAAGACGAACGATAGACCGATGGAGCGAACGATCCGATGAGCCAGCCGCCCGGCGCCCCGCTCGCCGTCATCGCCGCGTCCCTCCAGCGCGAACGGCGCCGCACCGGCCTGTCGCTGGCCGAGGTGGCCCGGCGAGCGGGCATCGCGAAGTCGACGCTGTCGCAGCTGGAGTCGGGCGCCGGCAACCCGAGCGTCGAGACGCTGTGGGCGCTGAGCGTCGCGCTGGACGTGCCGTTCGCGCAGCTCGTCGAGCCGCCGCGGCCCCGCGTCCAGGTGATCCGCCGGGGCGAGGGCCCGGCCGTCGCGTCCGAGCGCTCGGACTACGTCGCGACCGTCCTGTCCGCCAGCCCGCCCAACGCGCGCCGCGACATCTACCTCGTCACCGCGCAGCCGGGCGAGCCGCGCGCCTCCGACCCGCACATGCCCGGCGTCGTCGAGCACGTCGTGCTGAGCACCGGCCGGGCGCTGGTCGGGCTCACCGACGACCCGGTCGAGCTGGCGCCCGGCGACTACGTCAGCTACCCCGGTGACCTCCCGCACGTGTTCCGTGCGCTCGAGCCGGACACCGTGGCCGTGCTCGTCTCCGAACATCACTGAAGATTTCTCCGCCGGGTTGTCGATTCGCCGTCCGGTCGCGTGTCGAGGGTGTGTAAGGCGACACCCGAAGGAGACGATCGAGAGAGATGACTCAGCAGTGTCAGTCCACCTGGACGGGCCGGAGGCCCGCCCTGCCCTCGCTCGACGACCTCCACCCCACCCGCACCGACACCACAGAGGAGTCCTGATGACCCAGTACGCGATTCTCATCTTCGAGCGCGAGGCCGAGGGCGGCCAGACGGCCGAGCTGCCGCCGGAGATCATCGCGGCGCACGAGGCGCTGCCCGGCCGCATCGTCGAGAAGGGCGGCAAGGAGCTCGGCGGCATCGCACTGGAGCCCAGCGCCACGGCGACGACGATCCGCGGCGACCTCGTCACCGACGGCCCGTTCATCGAGACCAAGGAGGCGCTGGCCGGCGTGTTCGTCATCGAGGCCCGCGACCTCGACCACGCCATCGAGCTGGCCGCCCTGACGCCCATCGTCAGCGGCGGCGTCGAGGTGCGGCCGCTGGTCGGGCTCGACTTCTCCGGGCTGACGTCCTGACCGTCGAGTCCGCCGTCGCCGACGCGCACCGTCGCGAGTGGGCCTTCGTGCTCGCCGCGACGGTGCGCGTCACGCGCGACCTCGACGCTGCCGAGGAGGCCGTCCAGGACGCCTACGTGCAGGCGCTGACCCGGTGGGGCCGCGACGGCGTCCCGGCTCGGCCCGGCGCGTGGCTGACGACGGTCGCCCGGCGGACCGCGCTCAACAACCTGCGGCGGCAGCGGACCCTGCGGGCGAAGCTGCCGCTGCTGCTGATGGACGTCGACGACTCCGCGTCCGTGGAGGCCGCGGTGCTCGACGACGCCGCGCCGATTCCGGACGACCGGCTGCGGCTGATCTTCACCTGCTGCCACCCGGCGCTGTCACAGGAGGCGCAGGTCGCTCTGACGCTGCGGCTGGTCTGCGGCGTCAGCACCCCCGACATCGCGCACGCGTTCCTTGTCACCGAACCGACGATGGCGGCCCGGATCACCCGGGCCAAGAAGAAGATCGCCGCGGCGCGCATCCCCTACGTCGTTCCCGCGGCGGCCGACCTCCCGGCCCGCGTCGACGCCGTCCTCACCGTCATCCACCTGCTGTACGCGACCGGGCACACCGCGCACTCCGGCGAGAACCTGGTCCGCGACGAGCTCACCGGCCGGGCTCTCGACCTCGCCCGCATGCTGCGCCCGCTGCTGCCGTCGGAGCCGGAGACGGCCGGGCTGCTGGCGTTGCTGCTCGTCCACCAGGCCCGCCGCGCCACCCGCACCGACGCCGACGGCCGGCTGCTGCGGCTGGAGGAGCAGGACCGGTCGGTCTGGGACGCCGCGCTGATCGAGGACGCGGACCGGCTGGTGGTGGGCGCGCTGCGGGCCGGCCCGCCGGGACGGTTCACGCTCCAGGCGGCCATCGCGGCGCTGCACGCTCAGGCGCCCGGCTATGCCGAGACCGACTGGCCGCAGATCCTCACCCTGTACGACGAGCTGCTCCGCCGCTGGCCGTCGCCGGTCGTCGCGCTGAACCGCGCCGTCGCCGTCTCGATGGTGGACGGACCGGCGGCCGCGCTCGCGGAGGTGCTCGAGCTCGAGGAGGACGGCCGGCTGGCCGGCTACCGCTATCTGCCCGCCACGAAGGCCGACCTGCTGACGCGGCTGGGCCGGCACGCCGAGGCGGCCGCGGCCTACCGGGCGGCGCTGGCCCTGAGCGACAACGCCGCCGAGCAGGAGTTCCTGCAGGACCGCCTGAGCCGCACGCTGCCGCCATGAGCCGGCGCGGCCCGACGGCGACGAGCGCCCGCCCTCCTGCGGGGCGAAGTGGTGCGCGACGGCGTGCGTACTCAGGTGATCTGGCCGCCGGCACCCGCTTGCAGGACGAGCGGCGAGGTCGCCTTTTTCACACCGGGTAGCACGGTCGGGAGCGGCTGAGCGCCGGTGAGGAACCGGGGGCCGGCCGACCCCGTCCCACCTGTATGGACCGGTTCGCGGTCGCCGTGCTGTCGGCCGGCGGCGGGCTCGACGGCGGGCACGACGCCCAAGTGCTGGGCGAGCTCGTCCTCGACGGCGGCCGCACACCGGTCGTCTGGCCCGAAGGCGCCCACTGGCAGGCCGAGCCGCCCGCCGTCGTCCTCCCCGACGGCGAGGCGGTCTCGGTCGGTGGGGCGGTCAACGGCAGCGGCGGCTACCTGACCCGTGACCAGATCGCCCTGTTTCACCCGGGCAGCACCGTCGAGAGCGGCCTTCCCTGATCAGCTCGTCCAGTGCGGCGGGCGGTCCAGGCCGGCGGGCAACCGGGTCGCGGCATCGCCGACGGCCGCAGCTGCCTGGGGCTGGGTGAGGAAGAGCGCGGCCGAGAGGTCGGCGCCGCGCAGGTCGGCCGCCCGGAAGTCGGCGCCGATGACGTCGGCACGGTCGAGTGTCGCACCACGGAGGTCGGCGCCGATGAGGTAGGCGCTGCGCAGGTCGGCGCCGGTGAGGTCGGCGCCGCGCAGCTTCTTCCCGATCAGGTCCGCGCCACGCAGGTCGCGGGCCGGCGTGCCCGCGCGCGCCAGCCGGGACGCCTCGCGCAGCAGGACGTCCGCGTCGGCCCGCAGCGCCGCGACGTCCACGTCCGCCAGCTCGGCAGCAGGCGCCCCGACGATCCGCGCGGCCCGGGCGGCCTGCTCGTCCAACGCCGGAAGCAGGGACGCCGCCGCGGCGATCCCGCGGGCCGCGTCGAGGTGCCAGAGCAGTTCGTGCAGCGGCCGCAAGACGGCGAACGCGGCGAGCATCTCCTCGCGTACGGCCGGCCCCGACCGCCAGGTCGCGCCACCGAACGTCACCTGCACCACCTGCTGGCCGGCGCCGAAGCAGTCGTACACCGTGCAGCCGGGGAACCCCCGCGGCCGCAGCTCGGCGTGGATGCCGCAGCGGGAATCGTCGCGCAGGTTCGGGCACGGCTCCCCCGCCGGCTTGTCGATGGCGAAGTCGGCCGAGCGCGTCAACGCCGGCCCCACGCAGCACACTCCGGCGCAGCGAGCGCAGTCGGCGCGCAGTTCGAGCACGTCCGTAGCATACGGACGTGACCGACTCCCTGAGCGCGCGGACCGTCCACCTGCCGGGCGCCGACGGCGACGACATCGAGGGCTACCTCGCCCGGCCCGGCGGCGACGACCCCCGCGGCGGGGTCGTCGTCATCCACCACATGCCCGGTTGGGACCGCGCCACCAAGGAGATCACCCGCCGGTTCGCCGAGCTGGGTTACGACGCGCTCTGCCCGAACCTGCACTACCGCGAGGCGCCCGGTGCCGCCCCTGACGACGCGGCCGCGGTCTCGCGGGCCCGTGGCGGCGTGCCCGACGACCGGTTGGTCGGCGACGTCGCGGGCGCGGCCGCGTACCTGCGGGCGCTACCGACGTCGAACGGCCGTGTGGGCTCGATCGGCTACTGCTCCGGCGGCCGTCAGTCGGTCCTCTCCGCCTGCCACGTCGACCTCGACGCCGCCGTCGACTGCTACGGCGCGTTCGTCACCGGCACCCCACCCGAGGGCCATCCGCTGCAGGTCCCGAACCTGGTCGACCAGCTGCCGCGGCTGAGGGCGCCGCTGCTCGGACTGTTCGGCAACGACGACCGCTACCCGTCGCCCGCGCATGTCGACGAGTTGGACCGGCGGCTCACCGACCTGGGCAAGCCGCACGAGTTCCACCGCTACGACGGCGCCGGGCACGCATTCTTCGCGGTCGACCGGCCGTCCTACGTGGTCGCCGCCGCGAACGACGGCTGGGAGCGCGTCGGTGCGTTCTTCGCCACTCACCTGGGAGCCTGACATGTGCACGTACGCCACCGTCCGCATCCCCACCGACGGCAGCGCCAAGGGTCCGGGCGGTGCCTGGTTCCACGTCACCGACGCCACCGTCTACTTCGACCATCCGGTGCACGCGATGGCCGAGCACACGCTGAACATCGACCTCTCCGACCCGTCCCGTGGACCGTCCGCCCGGGTCGCCGTCGAGCTGACGGCGTCGGCCGCGCGGGAGCTGATGGCCGCCGTCCAGGCTGCCCTCGACTCCGCGCCGCCCGAGCTCACGACGTAGCGGCGCGCTCGAAGCGTGCGTGCACGGCGTTCTCGCCGGCGGTGAACCCGGTGCACGTGTAGCCCGGCGCGCCGACGCCGTCGTCGAACAGTCGCTCGCCGCCGCCCAGCAGCACCGGCGAGATCGCGATCTCCATCTCGTCGATCAGCCCGGCCCGCAGGTACTGCCGGATCGTCGACGCGCCGCCGGCGACGATGACGTCCCGCCCGCCGGCCGCGTCGAGCGCCCGCTCCCGGGCCGCCTCGATACCGTCGGTGACGAAGTGGAACGTCGTGCCGCCCTCCATCTCGACGGACGGGCGCGGGTGGTGGGTCAGCACGAACGTGTGGTGGTGGTACGGCGGGTTCGGGCCCCACCAGCCGGTCCAGCTCTCGTCCGGCCAGGGGCCGCGGACCGGGCCGAACATGTTGCGGCCCATGATCGTCGCACCGACGTTGCGCCAGAGGTGCTGGGCGAACTCGTCGTCGACGCCGGTGCTGCCGCCGTCCTCACCGGTCATCGCGTGGAAGGTGCGGGTCTGGACGACCCAGTCGTGCAGCCGCTCGCCGTCGACGCCCAGCGGAGCGTCGAGGCTCTGGCTGGGTCCGGCGCCGTAGCCGTCGACGGACACGGAGTAGGTGTGGACGCGGAGCTTCTGTGTGGTGGTCATGCTCGTAGGTCGGAGTCAGCGTCGGGTCTTCGACATCAGGCGGCGGACTTCTTTCGCGCCGTCTTGCGCGGGGCCGTCTTCTTGCGCGCGGCCGCGACGCTCTCCTGCAGCGCCGTCAGCAGGTCGGTCGCGCCCGTGGCGGCCGGCGCGCTCTCGGCGACGACCTCCTTGCCCTCGCGTTTGGCCTCGACCAGTTCCTCGACCCGTTCGGTGTAGGTGTCGCGGAAGCGCTCCGGCTTCCACGGCTCGGTCATCGCCTCGACGAGGTCGACGGCCATGCCCAGCTGCTTGCCCTTCGACGATGCTCTGGGCAGGTCGCCGAGCTCCTTCACCGGGTCGCGGATCTCGTCGGCGAAGTACATCGTCTCCAGCACGAGCACCGGGCCGGACGCGCGGACGCAGGCCAGGTACTCCTTGCCCCGCATGACGAAGGTCGCGACGGCCGCGCGATCGGTCTTCTCCAGCGCCGTGCGCAGCAGCGCGTACGACGGGGCGGTGTCGTCGTCGGCCGGGCCCAGGTAATAGCTCTTCTGGAAGTGGACCGGGTCGGTCTCGGCCAACTCGACGAACTGCTCGATCTCCAGCGACCGCGACCGCCCCGGCGCGATCTCCTCCAACTCGTCCCGCTCCACGATGACGTACTCGCCGCCCCCGACGTCGTGCCCCTTGACGATGTCGTCGTACCCGACCTCGTCGCCGGTGCGCTCGTTCACCCGCCGGTACCGGATGCGATCGGACGTGCCGCGTTCGAACTGGTGGAAGTCGACCTCGTGCTCCTGTGTGGCGGAGTAGAGCCGCACCGGGATCGAGACCAGCCCGAAGCTCAGGAACCCACTCCAGATCGACCGTGCCATGACCGGCCAATACCCGGGCCCGGCGCATGACATGCGCGGCAGCCGGGTAGCGGACCGACATGAGAGCGGCCGTCCTGAACTGCACGCTGACACCGTCACCGCGGCCGTGGAACACCGCACTGACGGGGTCGACGTCAGGGCGTTCCGGCTCGCTGACCTGTCCGTTCCGCCCGGTGTCGAACGGACCTCGGCGCCGGCGACGACTAGCCTCGGGCGCACGACGTGATCGTCGGCGCCGAGATCCCGGTGGTGGCGAGTCCCACCTGGGTCGGCCGGCCGTCGTCGCCGGCGCAGCGGGCGCTGGAGCGGATGGACGCGATGATCACCGGCACTCGCCGCGGACCCACGCCCCGCCCCACCTGGCTGAGGCCGACGGCCGCCGCCCCGGCTCGCCTGGTTTGACGTCGGGACTGCCCCCGCCGCCTGGCTGGCATTGGGGGTCGGCGCGCTCCCGCCGTCCGGCTGGCGTCCGGGGGTTGCTGCGGCGCACCTGTCTGCCCCAGACACGCGCCCGCTCTCCCGCGCGACCGAAGGCCACCAGCTGTGATCCCGGCGTGCCGGCCGGCCGTGACCCGACGCGCCGGTCGGGGCCGACGCGGCACCTACCACCCCGCACCCAGAAGCCAGCACGCAGTGCGCCACATCCTGCACGCGCCGGGCGTTCAAGCCGACGCCGGCCGGTCAGGCGTCAACCCGGCCTCCGCCGAGGCCGGCGGCGCGGGCCCCGAGGCCTGCGCGCTCGCTTCGCTCACCGAGTCGGCGGCTCGGCGTGTCGTCAGCTGCCCATCGGCGCCGCCGCACGATACGGGCGGAAGAACGCTCGCAGCTCGTGGGCGTAGCGCTCGGGCTCCTCGAACGGCGCGAAGTGCCCACCCTCGTCGGGCTCGGTGAGCCGGACGAGGTTGGTGGTGCGCTCGAGCCAGGCCCGGGGCGCCCGCACGAGGTCGCCCTTGAACAGCGCGAACCCGGACGGCACCTCGACCCGCCGGGCCAGCTGCTCCGGCGCGATGGCGGCGTTGGCCTGGTACATGCGCATGGACGAGCCGATGGTCGCGGTGAGCCAGTAGATGGTGAGGTTGGTGAGGATGTCGTCCTTGCTGAACCGCCGCTCGACATCGCCGTCGCAGTCGCTCCAGGAGCGCAGCTTCTCGACGATCCAGGCGGCGAGGCCCGCGGGCGAGTCGGTGAGGCCGGCGGCCGCGGTCTGCGGCTTCGTGCGGTGCATCGCCGCGTAGGCGCCCTCCGCCGCGCCCCAGGCGGCGGCGCCCTGGATCCAGCGGCGTTCCTCGGTCGTCAGCTCGGCCGGATCGCCACCGAAGACCGGCACGCCCGCGTCCATGCGGTGGACGGCGACGACGCGATCGGGGTGGTCGAGCGCGAGGTAGCGGCTCACGTGGCTGCCGAGATCGCCGCCCGCCGCGCCGAACCGCTCGTAACCGGCCACGGTCATCAGCCGCGCCCACAGCCCGGCAACGGCGAGGGAGTCGAGTGGCCGGGCCGGGCGGTCGGAGTAGCCGTACCCCGGCAGGTCCGGCACCACGACGTCGAACGCGTCGGCGGGGTCGGCGCCGTGGGCGCCGGGGTCGGTGAGCAACGGGATGACCTTGGTGTAGCGCCAGAAGGAGTCAGGCCAGCCGTGCGTGAGCACCAGCGGCAGCACCGGACCGGACGGCGCGACGGCGCGCGCGTGCACGTAGTGGATGCCCAGCCCGCCGACGGACGCCCGGAAGCGGGGCAGCCGGGCCAGCTCCGCCTCGCGCGCCGGCCAGTCGAACTCGTCGGCCCAGTAGGCGACCAGTTCGCGCAGGTAACCGACGTCGGTGCCGAGGGACCAGCCGGCGTCCTCGGGTGTGTCGGGCCAGCGGGTGGCCCGCAGCCGGGCGCGCAGGTCGTCCAGCTCCGCGGCGGTGGCGCGCGGGGCGAACGGCTGGGGGCGAGGCTGGTCCTCGGTCATGCCAACACCTTAGGAGCCGCCACCGACAAACCCGCGGCTACAGGGTGACGCCGTCCGACCGCGGCAGCACCGAGTCCTCCAGCCGGCCGTCCGGGTCGTACACCGCGCACATCACGGCGCGGTCGCCGTCGGCCCAGGTCTCCGGCGTCGGCAGGATCGGGTAGAAGTCCAGGCCGGACTCGTCCTGGCTGGACCACTGCTGCTCGAATCCCCTGCCGCACTCGTCCCAGCCCAGCTCGGCGACGGCGTCGCGGTCCCAGGGGCCGTCGGGCGCCTGCACGAACATGAACGACTGGTTGTCCGCACCCTCGTCGCACGCGAGATAGAGGACGACGTCCTCGCCGGCGAGTTCAGAGTACTCGGGGTCGGAGAAGCACTCCGTGAGTTCGATGTCCAGCAGCCCGGTGACCCCCGCGTCGACGAACGCGTCGTCCTTGTGCGCCGGCCCGCCGCAAGCGGACAGGGCCAGGACGAGCAGCGCGACGAGCGTCGGACGGCGGGCGGCGGACGGGTCGGGCACGGCCGGATCGTAGGCATCCGCGGATGAACGCGACATGACGTCCGGGTGCCCGCGTGGCCGCCCGGCCGTGGCCATTGGCCGTCGCACCCTGCGACCTCGTCGCAACAAGAGAATCGTTTTCAGGTGTTCATCGTGGGGTCAACGAGCCGTGACCTGCCCGTTCTCGCCGTTTCCGCCTGGTCTGGGATGAATCGATCAGGCTGCCGCGCGTCCCGCCGGCAGCCCCCCGAGAGTGTCCTGGGAGGAGACTCAACGTGAGTGATGTGAGGAAGCGCGGGCCGTTCGGCTCCCGCCGTGCGGCCGGTGCCGCCATCGGCGCCGCGCTGCTCGGTGGCGGCCTGATCGCCGTTCCGGCGGCGGTCGGTGCCGACAGCGAGCCCCCGGTCAAGGTGCCCGACGCCGAGGTGTACGAGCCGTCGGCGCTGCCCGACCGCGTCATCCTGGTCCCGACGGCGACCCCGGCCACCTCGCAGAAGGTGACCTGGCGCTCCGAGGTCGGCGGCGAGTACGCGCAGGCCCAGCTCCTGAAGGCCCCGATCGCCCTCGGCGACGTGCGTCCCGCGGACGGCGCCGTGCGCACCGTCATGGCCGGCTCGACCAACCCGGTCAACACCAGCCTGGGCTACGCCTCGGTCTACCACCAGGTCGAGTTCACCGACCTGGTGCCGAACACCCGCTACACCTACCGCGTCGGCGACGGCGTCAACTGGAGCGAGTGGATCGACTTCACCACGGCCGCAGCCGGGTTCGAGCCGTTCTCGTTCATCTACTACGGCGACATGCAGAACTACATCGACTCCGCCGGCCCGCGGGTGTTCCGGCAGGCCTTCGCCGACCGCCCGGAGGCGAAGGTCATCATCAACGCCGGTGACCTCGTCAACACGGCCAACAGCGAGCTCGAGTGGGGCCAGTGGCATGCCGCCGACGGCTTCATCAACAGCCAGATCAACAACATCTCGGTCACCGGCAACCACGAGTACAGCGGTGGCCAGCTGTCGACGTTCTGGCAGCCGACGTTCCCGAACCCGGAGAACGGCCCGGACTTCGGTAGCGACGCCACGAACGCCGCCCTGCGCAACACCATCTACTCGGTGGACTACCAGGGCGTCCGCTTCATCGGCCTGAACACCAACGTCCAGAGCCAGGCGCCGATCATGGCCGCGCAGACCGCGTGGCTGGAGCAGCAGCTGGCGAACAACCCGAACAAGTGGACCGTCGTGACGTTCCACCACCCGGTCTACTCGGTCGCGTCCGGCCGCAACAACCCGGTCGTCCGCAACCAGTGGGGCCCGCTGTTCGAGCAGTACGGCGTGGACCTCGTCCTTCAGGGCCACGACCACACCTACGGCCGCGGCAGCACCACCGCCTCGCGCCGGTCGGTGACCGTCCACGACAGCACCGTCTACGCGACGTCGGTGTCGGGCGGCAAGATGTACGACGCCGTCGACAGCAACTGGGTCGACAACGGCGCCGACCAGATGTCCGTCGGCCAGGACATGCAGCTCTACCAGATGATCGACGTCACGGCCGACAGCATCACCTACGAGGCTCGCTACGCCAACGGTGAGCACCACGACGGCGTCACCATCCGCAAGAACGACGCGGGTGAGCGCACCGTTCAGGAGATCCGCACACCGGACAACACCGTCGGCGAGCAGGTCGCCGTCGACACGCCGGCGGTGGACTTCAAGGGCACGGTCGGCGTCTCGGCCTGGGGCTACGACCCCGGCGAGACGGTGAACGTCTACGTCCGCAACGTCGAGCGCGGCCAGGACGTCCTGGTCGGCGAGGCGACCGCGGACGAGCTGGGCCGCATCCTCGAGTTGCCGGTGACGTTCCCGTCGTCGGCGAAGAAGCTCAGCACGCACGTCGTGTACCTGGAGAGCGTGAACCAGCAGATCACCAGCCCGGAGATCACCGTCAACCGGTGACGTTCCACCACGCACAGAGGCGGGCCGCCCCAGCACAGGGGGCGGCCCGCCGCGTGCGTTCCGGGACCTACTCGACGTCGGACTGCGCGGCCGTGCGGACCAGCACACCGCGCTCGCGGCCACTGATCAGCCCGGCGGCGGCCAGCTGGTCGGCCAGCTCGGTCGTGTGCCGGACGAAGGCGCCGTGGTTCGGCCAGTCCTGGTCGTCGAGGACGTGGTCGTTGACGGTGCACGTGCCGGCCAGCCCGGCGTTCGCGACGCCGGTGTCGACGCCGTCGATGACGACGGTCGCGCGGGTGTCCTCGTCACCGCAGATCGGCAGCGCCAGCGGGCCGCCGACGACCGGCAGCTCGACGGTCGTCCCCGCGAGGTCGACGGACAGCTCGGTGCCCGGCTGCGGGCGCAGCGTGAACTCCGGGTCGGTCGACCAGATCATCAGGCCGATCCGCGAGCCGGCCGGGATCACCTGGTCGTCCGGCTGCAGCGGCACGGTGACGTCGACGAACCTGCCGGGCGTGAGCGGCTTCTCGGCGGTCAGCGAGTCGCGGTTCAGCGGGTCGGCCCAGCCGCGGGTGATGACGCTGGTCGTGGTGCCGCGGGTGGACGACGTGCAGCCCGCGGCGCTGGTCCACGGCAGCTTCACCAGCGCGACGGACAGGTTCACCCGCGGCTTCGACGACGCCAGCCGCACCGTGACCTGCGTCGTGCCGGACAGATGCACGTTCTCCGTCAGCGTCGGCGTCGTGTAGAGCAGCCGGTTCTCCGACGGCGTCGTCGCCAGCGCACCGGCGTTGCAGGCGTTCACGCCTGCGTCGACCAGCGTCTCGGTGGCGTCGCCGGCCAGCGCGAGCGACGTCAGGCCACCCTCCGCCGCGCCGCCGGCCTGCAGGTTCAGCGTCGCCGCCGAGGCCGCCGGGTTCGGGTAGTCGGCGTACGGCGTCAGCGTGCTGCCGCCGAGCTCGTTGCGCACGATGAACGCCGTGTCGGTGTCGTCCTCGATACGGTTGTCCTGGCCGTAGAGGTACTGCGAGAACCAGCGGTTCATCATGTCGGTGGGCGGGTTGCCGCCGTGTCCGCCCTGGTGGAAGTACTCGTGGACGGTGAGGCCCTTGGCCTCGAGCACCTCGGAGATGCGGACGCTGTGCTCCGGCACGACGTTCCAGTCGTTGAACGCATGCGCCATCAGGACGGCGGCCTTCACGTCGTCGAGCTGGTTGAGGTAGTCGCGGCCGGCCCAGAAGTCGTTGTAGTCGCCGGAGGCGCGGTCGTGTTCGGCCTGCATGACGTCGCGGACGGTGTCGCGGCAGTACTGCCGCTTGTCCAGGTCGCCGCTGTTGATGTAGTCGAACAGGTAGTCGAGGTCCTCACCGACCCAGCCGCCCGGGTTCCGCACCAGGCCGTTGGACCGGTAGTAGTGGTAGTACGACGTGTTCGGCGCGACCGGGATGATCACCTCGAGGCCGTCGACGCCGGTCGTCGCGGCCGCCAGCGGCAGCGTGCCGTTGTACGACGTGCCGGTCATGCCGACCCGGCCGGTCGACCAGTACGCCGTCACCTCCTCGTCGCCGTCGGCGCTGGTGAAGCCGCGGGCGCGGCCGTTCAGCCAGTCGACGACCGCCTTCGGCGCCAGCGACTCGTTCGGCCCGCCGACCGTCGGGCAGCCGTCGGACAGGCCGCTGCCGGGCGACTCGGAGTGGACGACGGCGAAGCCGCGCGGCACCCACGTGTTGATCAGGCTGGTGGAGATGATCGGGCTGGTGCTGCCCGGCGCGCGGGCCGCGTCGGGCAGCGTGTCCGGCGACGTGCGCAGCGGCGGCTGCTGCCCCAGTTCGACGTTGACGTTCCAGAAGAACCTCGCCTGTGTGCTCGCCGTGCCCGAGTAGTACGGGCTGGACTCGTACACGACCGGCACGTCCAGGCCGGCGCCGTCGGTCTCGGCCGGCCGCGTGACGTCGACGTGCATGCGGTCCAGCCGGCCGTCGCCGTCGGTGTCGAACTCGGTCTCGACCCAGAGCTCGTGCTGGATGAACGGCCCGGTGAAGACCGGCTGCGCCAGGCCGTCGACGAACGTCGGCTCGGCGGGAGCGGGCGCGGGGGCCGGCGCGGGTGCGGCGCCGGCGGCGCCGTGGGCGGCGGTGAGCAGTGCGGCGGTACAGACGCCGGCGGCGGCGAGTGCCGCGCCGGCTCTGGTCCGGTGTCCGCGCAGGGCCATGAGCGGTCCTTCCTCGAAGGGCGGGGAACGCTCGGACGCTAGCGGTGGCTCACGGCGATGTCATCAGACAGGTGTCGCATTCCGGACGGCGCTCAACCGACATTGCGTGGGGCCCGGCACCGGCCGCTCAACGCGAACCTCCGCGCCGCCGAACAGCAGCGTCGTCGGCGCGCCTGGCCCGGGCGTCGATCATGGACGGCCGCGCTCAGGCGAGTTCGAAGCGGATGGTCCGGGTCGACGGGTCGGCGGCGGCGAGCCGGGCACGGACGTCGGTGCCCAGCGGGAGGTCGGCGCCGTCGCTGATGGAGGCCTCGACGGCGGGCTCGCGGATGGTGACGTCGCCCTTGCGCGCATCGCGGTCGCTCACCTCGACGACGACGCCGTCGAAGCTCTCGCCGACGTACTCGTGCAGCACCGCCGCCTCGACGAGGTCGAGGACGGCGCGTTCGTACTGGTTGGCGCGGCGGGTGGAGCCCTGCATGGTCTTCGGCAGCTCACCGAGGCGATCGACGACCCAGCCGGGGACCTCGTGGCCCGCGCTGAGCGCGACGCTGATCTCCCCCGCGTAGCGGTCGACCAGCCGCCGCAACGGGGCCGTCACGTGCGCGTAGTCGGCGGCGATGGCGGAATGGCCGGTGTGCTCGGGCAGTTCGCCGGCGAACCCGACGTAGCCGGAGCCGCGCAGCAGCCGGGTGCACGCGACGAGCATGGCGGCGTGGCTCGGCGTGGCGGGGTCGAGGGAGCGGACGAAGTCGGGGTAGCTCTGGCCGTCGGGCCAGTCGATGCGCAACGCCTTCGCAGTGCGCCGCAGCCGCTTCACGTCGCGCGGGTCGGCCGGCGCGAGGGTGCGTAGCAGGCCGGTCCGGGCCTCGACCATGAACGCGGCCGCCGTCATGCCCGTCAGCAGGGAGATCTGCGCGTTCCACTGCTCGACCGGGTGCTGCTGCCGGAACGCGAGCGACCAGTGCTCGCCGTCGATGCGCACCTCCTGCTCCGGCAGCGGCAGCGAGACGCCGCCGCGCTCGGCCTCCTTCGCCAGGCGCAGCTCGCCGACCTCCTTCAGCAGCGCGAACACCGGGTCGGCCGTGCCCGCGTCCAACTGCTCCTGCACCTCGGTGTAGGACAGCTTCGCGCGGCTGCGGACACGGGCCCGCTCGACCCGGGCCGCGACGGTGCCGCCGTCGCCGTCCAGCTCGATGGTCCACAGCAGCGCCGGGCGCACCTGGTCGGCCAGCAGCGACGCGGCGTCCTCGGACAGCGCCTTCGGGTACAGCGGCACCTTCGAGTCCGCGCCGTACAACGTCGCGCCGCGCCGGTGCGCCTCCTCGTCGATCGGGTCGCCCGGGCTGACGAACGCACCGACGTCGGCGATGGCATAGGAGACGACGAAGCCGTCGTCCTTGCGTTCGATGTGCAGCGCCTGGTCGAGGTCCATCGCCGTCGCCGGGTCGATGGTGACGAACGGCAGATCGGTGCGGTCGAGGTCCGGCAGACGCGGGTTCTTCGCGGCCTGCTGCGCCGCCTGCTCGACCTTCGGCGGGAACTGCGGCGTCACGTCCAGCTCGGCCTGGATGGCCGCGATGCCCGCCCGCAGCGTCTCGCCGTCGGCGGACAGCACCTCGTCACGCAACCGCACCACACGTCTGGGCACCGCGGTCCTCCCGTGGTCGCTCGATTCGGGCCTGCACAGCCTCTCACGGGGGGTCACGAACCGCCCGCGGAATGCCGGGCGCCGACCGAACCCCGGACGTCGCTCAGGTTCGGCCGGCCGAGGACGGCTCGATCGCGCGGCGATAGCGGTCCCCGAGCACCCGCAGGTGCTCCACCAGCTCCGGCGGCGACGTGACCTGGAAGTCCAGCCCGAGCATCCCGATGTAGACGGCGATCATCTCCAGCGAGTCGGCACCGGTCACGAGCACGCACGTCGCCTCGTCCACCGACTCGACGACGCCGACCGTCGGGTTGATCCGCGACAGCACCTCCGCCGCCGGCGCGAACACCGTGATCCGGGTGTGCACGGACCAGCCGGTCGACGCGACCTCGCGCAGCACGAACGCCGTGTAGTCCTCACCCGGCAGCGGAGACGGCGGGAACCGCCGGCCGGTGGCCATGCGCAGCTCGATCCAGTCGACCCGGTACGGGTGCCATTCGCCCGTCACCGGGTCGCGGCCGACCAGATACCAGTGCCGCTGCCAGCTGACCAACCGGTAGGGCTCGACCACCAGCGGCGGCCCTTCGGCGGTCCCCGGGTAGTCGAAGCGCACCCACTCGTGGTCGCGGATGGCCGCCGCGAGTGCCGTCAGAACCGCGGCGTCGACGACCGGGTCCTCGACGTTGCTGCCGGTGTTCTCGGGGCCGCGCGACATCGCGTCGTGGATGGCGGCCACCTGCCGGCGCAGGTGGTGCGGCAGCACCTGCTCGAGCTTGGCGAGCGCCCGTGCGCTGCTGTCCTCGATGCCCGCGACGCCGCTGCCGGCCCGCAGCCCGATGGCGACGGCCACCGCCTCCTCGTCGTCGAGCAGCAACGGCGGCAGGCGGGCGCCCACGCCGAGCCGGTAGTGCCCGGCCGGGCCGCGTGCGGCGTCGACCGGGTAGCCGAGCTCGCGCAGGCGGTCGACGTCGTTGCGGATGGTCCGCGGGCTGACCCCGAGGCGTTCGGCCAGCTCAGCACCGGTCCAGGCGGGCCGCGACTGCATCAGGGACAGCAGCGCGAGCATGCGGGCGGAGGTCTCTCTCATATTTCTGCATTCTGCCGGTTGATTAGGAACGTAGCTTGCCTATAAGGCCCCTAGCGTAGCTGTCATGACGAACACCACCGCACCCATCCAGTCCTTCCGCATCGAGATCAGCCAGGCCGAGATCGACGACCTCCAGGAGCGTCTGTCCCGCACCCGGCTTCCGCAGCCCGCGCCCGGCGACGACTGGGACTACGGCACCCCGAACCACTACCTGCGCGAGATGGTGGACCACTGGCGCGACGGTTTCGACTGGCGCGAGCAGGAGGCCCGGATCAACGACGTCCCGCACTACGTCACCGAGATCGACGGCCAGACGATCCACTTCATCCACGTACCGTCGGCCGAGCCCGGCGCGACGCCGCTACTGCTCGCGCACTCCTACCCCGGCTCGTTCGCCGAGTTCCTCGACATGATCGGCCCGCTCACCGACCCCGTCGCGCACGGCGGCAGGGCCGAGGACGCGTTCTCCGTCGTCGTGCCGTCGATGCCCGGTTTCGGCTTCAGTACGCCGCTCGAGGACCGCGGCTGGACGATGGCCCGGGTCGCCCGCACCTACGACACGCTGATGCGCCGGCTCGGTTACGAGTCCTACGGCTCGCACGGCAGCGACGGCGGCGCCATGGTGTCGCGCGAGCTCGGCCTGCTCAACCCGCCCGGGTTCCTCGGCCTGCACGTGCTGCAGCTGTTCTCGTTCCCGTCGGGCGACCCGGCCGAGTTCGAGAACCTGTCGCCCGCCGACTACGCCGGCCTGAAGCACCTGGAGTGGTTCCAGGCCGTGGGCGGCTACAACGCGATCAACGCCTCGCGTCCGCAGACGGTGGCCGTCGGCGTGTCCGACTCCCCCGTCGGCCAGCTGGCCTGGAACGAGCTGTTCAACTCTTTCGGCAACGGGACCAGCCTGGTCACCCAGGACCAGATCCTCACCCAGGTGTCGCTGTACTGGTTCACCAACACCTCGGCGTCGGCCGGCCGATACCACTACGAGGAGGCGCACTCCGGCGCGGAGCCGGCCGTGAACCACGCGCCGACCGGTGTCGCCGTCTTCGCCGACGACTTCCGCACCATCAGGGCGTTCGCCGACCGCGACAACGACAACATCGTCCACTACAACGAGTTCCCCGACGGCGGGCACTACGCCATGCTGGAGCGGCCGGACGTGCTGGTCGGGGACCTGCGGGCGTTCTTCGCCGGTCTCCGGGGCTGACGCTCAGCCGCGTAGCGCGCCGTCGACCGCCTCGCTGAGGAGGTCGACGGCGCGCTGCGCTGCCGGGTGCTGGGCGGCGGACTTGCGGACGGCGACGGAGATGCGCCGCACCGGGGTCGGCGCGACGATGCGCACCGTCGTCACACCCGGCGGCAGGTCGCGAATGCCCAGCTCGGGGACGACGGTCAGCCCGATACCGGTCGCGACGAACGGGATCGCCGTGTGGTAGTCGTGCGTCTCGACCGCGAACTCCGGCGAGAAGCCCGCCTCGGCGCAGGCCCGCAGCAGCACCCGCCGGCAGGCGCCGTCGTTGAGGTCGTTGTCGATCCAGCGCCGCCCGCCCAGTTCCGCGAGCGGCACCTCGCCCCGCTCGGCCAGTGGGTCGTCGGCGCGCACGACCGCGAGGAACGGATCGTCGACCAGGTGCCGGACGTCGGCGCCGGCCGGCGGCGTCCACTCCGGCCGTTCGACGAAGATGTCGACGTCGGGCTCGTAGCTGTCCGGCAGCTTCACCTCGGTCATCCGCAGGTCCAGCCGCAGCTCCGGGAACTGCGCATGCAGCGCGGCGACGACGGGCGGTAGCCAGACCGCGCCGGCCGAGGCGAAATAGCCGATGGACAGGCTGCCGACCCGGCCGGCCCGCAGATCGCCGACCAGCCCGTCGAGCCGGCTCAGCGCCTCGAACAGCGGCTCGGACTCCGCCGCCAGCGTGCGACCGGCGGTCGTCGGCTCGATGCCGCGGCCGGCGCGGTCGAACAGCCGCAGCCCGGTCTCCCGCTGCAGCGCCGCCAGTTGCTGGCTGACGGCGGACGGGGTGTACCCGAGCGCATCGGCGGCGGCCCGGACGGAGCCGGTGGCGACGACGGCGCGGAGCAGTCGGAGGCGAGGCACGTCCAGCATGGCTCTAGCATAAGCATGACTTAACGATCAGGCAGAAATACGTGCTTGTGCTGTCGAATCAGCGGGCCGCACCATAGCCGAGTGACGCAGACCCTCCCGGCGACTCCTCCCGCCTCCGCACCCCGTCTCACCGAGAGCCGCAAGGCCGCCCTCGCCGCCGCCGTCACCGTCCTGCTCTGGTCGTCGGCGTTCGTCGCGATCCGCGACGTCGGGCACACGCTGTCGGCCGCGCCGCTCGCACTGATCCGGCTGGCCGTGGCCACGGTGGCGCTCACGGCGATCGTGCTCGCGACTCGCGGCCGCCGGGTCGTCCCGGTGCCGCTGTCGCGGCGGACACACGCGCTCATCGCGGCCTGCGGCGTGCTCTGGCTGGCCGGCTACACCGTAGCGCTCAACGCCGGCGAGCAGCACGTCGACGCCGGCACCGCTGCGCTGCTGGTGAACGTCGCCCCGCTGCTCATCGCCTTCGGAGCCGGGTTCTTCCTCGGCGAGGGGTTCCCCCGCGCGCTGATCGCCGGCTCGCTGGTGGCGCTCGGCGGCGTCGCGGTCATCTCGCTCGGCTCCACCGGCGACCGCGACGGGCTGGGCGTCGCGCTGTGCCTCCTGGCCGCGGTGCTGTACACCGCCGGAGCCCTGATCCAGAAGGTCGTGCTGCGGGTCACCGACGGCCTGACGACCACCTGGCTGGCCTGCGTCGTCGGCACCGCGGTGCTGCTGCCCTGGACGCCGCAGCTGGTGTCGGAACTGGCCGACGCGTCGCTGGGCGCGGTGCTGTCGGCCGTGTACCTGGGCCTGTTCCCGACCGCGATCGGCTTCACGACGTGGGCGTACGCACTCAAGCGCATGGACGCCGGCCGGCTCAGCGCCAACACCTACGTGGTCCCGACGGTGTCCGTCCTGATGTCGTGGGCGCTGCTCAGCGAGGTCCCGACGGTGTTCGGCCTCGTCGGCGGCGCGATCAGCCTCGTCGGCGTCGCGATCTCCCGCCGCAGGCGCCGCGCCTGAGGCAGGATCGAGGCATGCGGCTGGAGCTGAACGGGAAGACGGCCCTCGTCACCGGGTCGACGCAGGGCATCGGGTGGGCCGTCGCGGCCGGGCTCGCCCGGTCCGGCGCCCGGGTGGGCGTCAACGGACGCAGCGCCGAGAGCGTCGGCGCCGCGGTCGACCGGCTGCGGGCCGAGGTCGACGGCGCCGACGTCGTCGCCGTCCCGGCCGACGTCGCCACCGACGAGGGTGCCGCCGCCGTCCTCGAGACGCTGCCCGCCGCCGACATCCTGGTCAACAACCTCGGCATCTTCGAGGCGACGCCGGCGCTGGAGATCACCGACGCGCAGTGGCGGCGGTACTTCGAGGTCAACGTGCTGGCGGCGGTGCGGCTCACCCGCGCCTACCTCCCCGGCATGCGCGAGCGCGGCTGGGGCCGGGTGCAGTACATCGCCAGCGACTCCGCCGTGGTCATCCCGGCCGAGATGATCCACTACGGCATGACGAAGACGGCCCTGCTCGCGGTGTCGCGCGGATTCGCCAAGGAGGCGGCCGGCAGCGGCGTCACCGTCAACAGCGTCATCGCCGGGCCGACCCACACCGGCGGCGTCGAGGACCTCGTCTACCAGCTCGTCGATCGCAGCCTGCCGTGGGACGAGGCGCAGCGCGAGTTCATGCGGCTGCACCGGCCGCAGTCGCTGCTGCAGCGGCTGATCGAGCCCGACGAGATCGCCAACCTCGTCGTCTACCTGAGCTCCGAGCAGGCGTCGGCGACGACGGGCGCCGCGGTTCGCGTCGACGGCGGCTACGTCGACTCGATCCTGCCGTGACTCAGCCGGTCGCGTCGCCGGTGCTGTAGACGATCCGGTGCCCGGTCCGCTCGTGCCAGGCCGTGATGAGGCCGGCGACGTACCGGTCGCGCAGGGTGCCGCCGCCGGCGGCGCCCGACTCGTAGAAGCCCCGTAGCGCGAACGCGTGCAGGACGGCGTCGTCGGGGTCGACGACGGGCCGGCCGCGGCGGGCGGCCCGGCTGGCAGCGAGGTCGCGGACCAGGTCGTGCATCTCGCGGGCCGCGGCGACGAGCGGGCGCCGCTCGTCCTCGGTGAGCCGGTGCGCGTACCAGGCGCCATGCTCACGCGGCGTGCCGCGCAGGGCCAACGCCGTCAGCAGTTCGTGCGCCCGCGGCAGCCGGTCCGGCGCGACGGCGGCGACGAAACGGTGCAGTTCCACGTGCTGCGTCACCCGCGGCTCCAGCACACCGACGCCGAGGAAGCGCACCTGGTCCCAGTCCGCGCGGCCGCGGTTGAACTCACGCATCCACCGGACGAGGTCGAGCATCGTCCGGCCGCGGAACCTCGGCCCCGCCTGCCCGACGGCGGAGCGGGCGTCGGTGCCGTCGCCGCGCACGTAGCGGTCGAGGACCACGCCGCTCCCCCAGCTCTCGTCGCACGCGACGGTGCGGAAGCCGAGCTCCTCGACGAGATGGCGGGCGGTGCGGCGCTCGAGCGCGAACGGCGTGTGCCGGACGTACGTGGACAGCCGCGGTGCGTCGACGATGCTCATGCCGAGCAGCCTGGCCGCGGGAACCGGTCGCGCTCGTCCGCTCAGCCGCTGATCCGCCGCCTACGCAGGCCCGCGTACACCCGCGCGTCAGCCGCAGACACGGGCGGCCAGCCGGACCAGCTCGACCATGATGGGGCCGTCCAGCGTGTACGCCTCGGGCACCTCCATGGTGCCGTTCGTGACGGTGTACTCGACCTTCCCGGCGTCGCCGCTCATGCTCATCGCGGCGTAGCAGTCGTCGACGGTCCAGGTGATCTCGACCTGCGCGGTGCCCTGGCCCGGCAACGAGATGGGCAGCTCCGGCAGCGTCGCCGTCATTCCGGGCGCCATCGGCACCAGGTGCGTGACCTGCACCGACCGGCCGGAGTAGTTGAGCAGCGGCAGCGTCACCGTGACGCTGGTGTCGGCGAGTCTGGTGTCCACCGGGCCGATGAAATGGACGAAGCCTTCCCCGAACTCGCACTGCCCGGTCCAGAGCATGCCGATGCCGCCGTAGTCGACGTTCTGCTCGGCGCTCACGGTGCGCTCACCGCCGTCGGCGTCGCGGATGCGCACCCGCAGGGTCGCCGGCGCCGCGGCCGTGCAGTCGGCGACCATGCCCTCCTGCTGGACGACGACCCAGTCGCCGACCGCCGCGTCGACCGACTCGATCGGTTCCGTGCCAGGCATGACACCGAAACCGTCGACCTCGACGCCGACGATCTCCACCGGCCGCGACCCGATGTTCATGAGCTGGAGGTCGACCCTGATCGACGCGTCGCCGCCGGTCTCCGGCGTCCAGCTCGACGGGCCGCTGACGATGCCGACCCGGGCCAGCTCGGCCGCGTCGTGCCGGGCGTCGGCGACGACGGTGCCGAGCAGGCCGCCGACCAGCAGCGCCGCGACGGGGACGGCCCAGCGCCGCCAGCGGTGCGCCGGCCGCTCCCCCGGATCGTCGTGGCCGGCGGGGGCGGGATCGTCGCCGGGCGGGCCGACGACGCCGAGGTCCAGGATCTCGTCGCCGCGATCATCCCCCGCTGTCATTCCTGGATTGTCGCCGGACACGACTGCCCGGACAACCGGGCCAGCGCGGTGAATGCGATGTTCGGGAGGACGATGATCTGCTCCGTCTCGCCCGAACCGTGCAGGATGCGGACGGCGATCGACCCGCCGGAGGTGTTCAGCGCCCGCTCGCAGTCGGTCACCGTCCACGTGGTCATGACGGCGACGCTCCGCCCGGCCGGGATGGCCTGCTCGGCCGTGTCGGTGGTCAGGCTGAAACCGGGCGCTCGCGCCGCGACGGTGCCGATACGCAGGTCGTCCGGAGCATTGTTGACCAGTTCCAGCCCCAGGGTGACGGCGCCGTCGCCGCTGCGCACCACGGCGCTGTCGCGCAGTTGCAGCCCGACATGGTACGGGTGCTGGCACTCGAGGTACCAGAAGCCGCGCAGGCCCTCGTTGTCGTCCGGCGGCTCGACGTCGACCAGTCGCTCCTGGCCCGACGAGGTGCGGGCGCGCACCTGCAACCCGCTGGGGAGCGGCCGGGCGCAGTCGACCTCGAGGCCGCGCTGCACGTAGGTCGTCCAGACGCCGGGCTCGGCCGCCACGGGCTCGGCGGTCTCGGTGGCCGTCGTCCCCTCGATCTCGACACCGAGGATCTCGACGGCGTGGTCGCCTGCGTTGAGCAGGTCCACCGTCAGCTCGCCCCGCGGCCGGTCGCCGGTGAACACCTGCGGCACCGGGCCGCCGAACAGCTCGATGCTGGTGTAGCCGTCGGCGTCGTCGCGCGCCTCGGCGACGACCAGCCCGACCACCCCGCCGACGACGAACGCCGCCGCGACCGCCGCCCAGCGCCGCAGGGCGGAACGCTTGCCGGGACGGCCGGGCCGATCGCCCGGGTCCGCCGGCGGCTCCCGGTCCTGGCCGCCGCGCACCACGCCGAGGTCGAGCGGCTCGTCGCCGTCCGTCACGACCCGCTCCCGCAGACGCGGTCGACCAGCAGCACCAGCTCGGCCCGGGCCGTGCCGTCGAGCTGGTAGTGCCCGCGCGACTGCCCGTCGGCGCCGACGGTGTAGGCGATCTGCACCCCCGGCCAGCCCGTCGCCAGCCGGCAGTCGGTGACGGTCCAGGTCAGCGGGACGGAGATGGAGCCGGCCGCCGGCACCTCGAACGGCACCTCCGGGCCGGTGGCGACCATGCCCGGGGTGTCCGGCTCGAAGGCGGACACCGGCAGCGGCCCGGTACCGTCGTTCGCGACGCGCAGCTCCATGGTGACGCTGCCGGACTCGCGACTCACGATGGTGGCGCCGATGGCGGGAAAGACCAGGTCGACCGGCCGGCAGACGTAGTCGACCAGCCCGGCGACGCCACCGAACTCGGGCAGTGTGTCCGCCTCGACCACGCGCTGCGTGCCGCCGGCGTCGCGCACCCGCACCCGCAGGCCGTCACGTGACGGACCGGCACAGTCGGCGATCAGGCGGTCCTGCCGCGCGGTCACCCATTCGCCGGGCGGCGCCCGGAGCGGCTCGGCGGGCTCGTCGGCGGCGGCCACGGTCATGCCGTGCGGCTCGAGACCCAGGATCTCGACCTCGTGCTCGCCGAGGTTGAGCAGGCTGATCTCGAGGAAACCGGGTGCGGTCTCGTCGGCGTGGTCGGACATGCCCTGGATGGCACCGCCCACCAGCCGGACGTCGGCGTACCCGGCCGCGTCGTCGCGGGCGTCGGCCACCACCAACCCCAGCACCCCGCCGACGACGAACGCTGCCGCGACCGCCGCCCAGCGCCGCAGGGCGGAACGCTTGCCGGGACGGCCGGGCCGATCGCCCGGGTCCGCCGGCGGCTCCCGGTCCTGGCCGCCGCGCACCACGCCGAGGTCGAGCGGCTCGTCGCCGTCCGTCACGACCCGCTCCCGCAGACGCGGTCGACCAGCAGCACCAGCTCGGCCTGGACCGGCCCCTCCACCGGGTACTCGCCGCGCGACGACTCCTCCCCGGCGATCGCATAGAGGAGCCGCGGCTCCGGCCAGAGCAGGGCCAGGCTGCAGTTGGCGACCGTCCAGGTCACCGGCACGGTCACCGACTCGCCCGCCGGCACGTCGAACGGCACCTCGGGTCCCGTGATGTCCAGTCCGGGGGTCAGGGCCGCCAGCTCGACCACCTCCATGGTCTCAGTGCCGGTGTTCGCCAGCCGGACGTCGGTGCTGACGCTCTCGGCGTCGGTCGCCGTCACCGTCGAGACGGGCGCGGGGAACATGGCGTGAGGCGGCCCGCAAGCGGTCAGCCAGGCGACCTGGAGGCCGCCGGAGCCGGGTCGCAGGTCGGGTTCGACCAGCCGTTCAGTGCCGCCGGCATCGCGGACCCGTACCAGCACGCCGTCGCCGACCGGGGCCTCGCAGTCGACGACCAGCCCGTCCTGGCCGGCGGTCACCCACGCGCCAGGCGGCGCCGGGACCGGCTCGGCCGGTTCCACCCCGGGGTCGAGGGTCATGCCGGCCGGCTCCAGCCCCAGGATCTCGACCTCGTGCTCGCCGATATTGAACAGGTCGAGCTCGATCCGGCCGGGCGCGTCCGGTTCGGACCAGCCGGACACGCTCTGGACCGCGCCACCCACCAGCCGGACGTCGGCGTACTCGGCGGCCTCGCCGCGGGTGTCGGCGACGACCAGGCCGAGCACCCCGCCCGCGGCGAACGTCGCCAACGGCACGATCGTCCACCGCCACCGGCCGGGACCGCGCGGCGGCTCGTCCGGCGCGGGATCGTCGTCGATGCCCACCACGCCGAGGTCGAGCGGCTCGTCACCCTGCGTCATCCGTGGATTGTCGCCGAGTAGCGGCGCCCCTCACAAGACGGCGGCGAGTTTGTCCAGGGTCTGCTCCAGCCCGAGCCGCGACAGCCGCGCGGTGTCCGGCGCGCCGTAGCCGCGCTCGGTGACCGTCAGCTCCGTCCCGCCGCCCGACGGAGTCAGCGTCACCTCGTGCGGGACCCCGGTCTCGGGGATGTCGGCGGGCAGTCCGAGCGACGACGGCGGCACCGGCCGGCCGGACGCGTCGCAGAAGCCCATCACGTACTCGAGCCGGTGTGGCGGATCGACCAGGCCGTACGTCCACGTGTTGTAGAGCTCGACGCCGCCGGGCGAGCGCATCGCCACCAGCGACGTGCCGCCGGGACGCACGTCCATGCGCGCGACCGGCGCGGTGAAGCCGTCGGGGCCCCACCAGCGCCGGACGAGGCCGGAGTCCGTCAGAGCCGCCCAGACCCGGGCGGGCGGCGCGTCGTACCCGCGCGTCACGGTGAGGTCCATCAGCGCATCACCCGATCAGGCCGTCGACGAGGTCCAGCGACTCGCGGATGCCGGACTCCATGTCCGTGGGGATCCAGCCGTCGCGGTCCTCCGCGGACTGGAACAGCGCGACGTTGGTGTAGCGGGTGCCACCGTCCGGGCCGGCCTCGAACCGGTCGGTGACCAGCTGCAGCCGCCCCGGACCGCCCATGGCGAACTCCAGCGTCGACACGACCAGCGAACCCGGCACGACGTCGTGGTAGACGCCCCAGAAGGTGTACGGCGTGGCCGGGGGTTCTCGGTGCCGCGTGACGAACCGCCAGAGCCCGCCGCGGCGGACGTCCATCTCCTCGACAGTGGTGTCGAACCGGCGCGACCCCCACCAGCGCGGGATGAGCTCCGGGTCGGTCATGGCCGCGAACACGACGTCCGGCGCCGCGGCGAACTGGCGGGTGACGACGATGTCCTGCCGGCCGCGCGCGAACTCGACCTCAGTCCTGGTCATGGTGCCGTCCTTCCTGGATCCTGACGATCTCCTGCTCGAGGCGGTCGAGGGAGTCGGCCCAGACCGCGCGGTGCTGTTCGATCCAGCCGGTGGCGCGGTCCAGCGGCTCGACCTCCAACCGGCACGGGCGCCACTGGCCCTGTCGTCCGCGCGTGACCAGCCCGGCCCGCTCGAGCACCTTGAGGTGCTTGGAGATCGCCTGCGCGGTCATGTCGAAGGGGCGGCCCAGCTCGGTGACCGGCGCGGGCCCCTCGGCCAGCCGGGCGAGGATGCCGCGCCGGGTCGGGTCGGCGAGCGCGCCGAAGACCAGGCTGAGAGCGTCGCTCATAGACAACCACCTAGTTGATAAACCGATAGGTTGATTATCGCTCAGATTGTTCTCATGTCAACGGGGCACAATCGCTCGCGTGACGAAACTGCTGGTCATCACGAACACCCGCGCCGGCGGCGCGCGCGACGAGGCGGTCGAGACCGTGCTCGGCGTGCTGCGCGCCGGCGCCGACGAGGTCCAGGTGGCCGATCTCGACCCTGACGCGATGGCGGGCGTGCTGGACCGCCATCCCGAGCACCGGCCGGTGGTGCTGGGCGGCGACGGCTCGGTGCACCTGCTGGTCGCCACCGCGCTGCGGCTCGGCCGGCTGGACCGGCCGTTCGGGTTCGGGCTGGTGCCGCTGGGCACCGGCAACGACCTCGCCCGCACGCTCGGCCTGCCGCTGGACCCGGCCCGCGCCGCCGAGGTGGTGCTGGACGGCCGGGCGCGGGAGCTGGACGTGCTGACCGACGACGCCGGCGGGGTGGTGGTGAACGCGGTGCACCTGGGCGTGGGCGCGGAGGCCGGCCGGCGCGCCCTCCCGCTGAAGCCGCGGCTGGGCCGGCTGGCCTACCCGGTGGGCAGCGCGGTCGCCGGCGCGGCGGCGCGCGGCTGGAAGCTGCGGGTCACCGTCGACGGCCAGGTGGTGGCCCGCGGCGACCGGCGCTCGCTGATGGTCGCGCTCGGCAACGGCGTCACGATCGGCGGCGGCGCCCCCGTGACGCCCTCGGCGCGGCCGGACGACGGCCGGGTGGACGTCGTGGTGTCGTTCTCGACCGGGTGGCGGGCCAGGCTGGCGTTCGCGGCCGCTCTGGTCCGCGGCCGGCACCCCGAGCGCCACGACGTCATCGAGGCGCGCGGCCACGAGGTGACCGTCGCCGGCGGACCGGTGCCGCTGAACGCGGACGGCGAGCTGGCCGAACTGGCCGGCGCCCGGACGTGGACGGTGCGGCCGCACGCGCTGCGCGTCACCGTCGCGGACTGACTCACAGCGAGGCCGACAGCACCTCGGACATCGTCGCGGTGTCGCCGTCGACCCGGCCGGTCTCCCAGCGCACCCGGGCGGTCCCGTCGGTCACCTCGAGCGTGGCCAGGGCGTTGTCGAACCGCGGCCCGGCCTCGATCGACCAGCGCACGGGCGGCTTCGGCACCCTGGCCAGCCGGGCCAGCGCGGTCCCGGCGACGCGCGCGACGGCGAAGGCCGCGGCGCCGTTGAGGTAGCGCAGCGTCCGGCTCAGCGGGTTGCGCACCGGCGAGCAGACCAGCTGGTGGACGCGGCTGGTCCGCGACGTCCGGCCCGGGTAGTCCAGCCGAGCGGCGTAGGAATAGTGCACGTCGCCGGAGAGGAACGAGATCGTCTGCGGCCGCCGCCCGTCCGGCCCGGTCGCCACCGACGTCACCAACTCGGCCATCGCGTCGAAGGACCGGCCGAACGCCGCCCAATGCTCCAGGTCGATGGCCTGCCGCAGCGACTCGGCGCCGCGGGCGAACCGGCCGCCCCACGCGCCGGCGGCCGTCGCCTCGTTCCACGCCTCCAGGTCGTGCAGGCCGCGCGGCAGCAGGTACGGCAGCGACGTGCCGAGGAACAGGTGCTCGACGTGCTCGGTGGCGCGGACCTGACCGGCGATCCAGTCCCACTCGGCGTCGTCGACGATCGTCCGCTTCTCCGGATCGAGGACCCGGCCGCAGCGCGAGTCGATCATCACCAGCCGGGCCGGCCCGAGGTCGCGGGTGAAGCTCCACCGGTACGACGCGGGGTCCTGGTCGGCCCGCCAGGCGAACTCGTCGAGCACCGCGCCGGCGTCGCCGTCGGCCGACGTGACGGCGGCCAGCACGGGGTCGGCGGCCCGCTCGGACGGCGACAGGTTGCCCACGTGCTGGTAGAGCCAGTACGCGGCGATGCCGCCGGTGATCCGGCGCCGCCACCACGCCTGCCCCGCCATCGTCTGCCGCCAGGCGTGCGACGTGTTCCAGTCGTCGCGGATGTCGTGGTCGTCGAAGATCATCGCGGCCGGCACGGTCGACAGCAGCCAGCGCACCGCCGGGTCGGTCCAGGCCAGCCGGTAGAGGTGCGCGTACTCCTCGAAGTCGGCCACCTCGGTGCCGGGCGCCTCGTCGACGTCGCGGCGTTCGGCGATGAACTCGCGCATCGCCTCGGAGGTCTCGTCGGCGTAGACCTGGTCGCCCAGCAGCACCAGCCCGTCCGGCCGGTCCGACTCGTCGGCGCCGGCGAGCGTCAGCGCCAGGGCGCGCAGCGCGTCGGCGCCGTACACGCGGTCGTGCTTCGCGTCGTGTGGGACGCTCATGCGGCAGGAGCCGAAGGTCAGCCGCACCGGCCCGTCGCCGCGCGTGCGGATCACCGGTGGCGGGAACGGCGACCCGGGCTCCGGCCACACCCGCTCGCCGTCGACCTCGACGGCGTACGGCGTGGACGTGCCGGGCGCGAGGCCGTCGACGGCGACCAGCGCGTAGTGGTGGCCGTGGACGGTGAACGTGCGGGCGGCGGCGTCGAGCACCCGGACGGTCGCCGGGCGGTCGGTCTCGACCCAGATCAGGGCCGAGTTCTGGTCGACGTGACGCAGCAACGGCCCGAGGACGAGCGAGTCCGGCACCGGCGCCTCCTTCGTGGACATAGGGTCTGCTTCGTGTCGTCCGCGCCGATTCGTACCCTCCTCGCCGCACTTCTCACCCTCGGTCTCGCCGCCTGCGGTTCGACGAGCACGGGACCTGCCGACGCCGGCGGCGCCCCCGATCCCGAGACGATCGTCGCCGACGCCCGCGCGCTCCCGGGCGTCGGCGACGTCACGTTCCACTATCGCGATCCGGACGGCGAAGAGCACGCGGAACTGCCCGCCGATCCCGCCGAGTGGGCGGCCTGGACGATGCGGCTCGACATCGTGAACCGCGCCGAGCAGGGCGCGGGCTCGACGGTCGAGGCGATGGACGACCTGCACGAGGCCTGGCAGCTGCTGTCGACGGCGCCGCCCACCACGACGCCGGGGACGGTACCCACACCGTGGGCGACCGGGACGCCGCTACCCGTGCCGCGGCTGGAGATCTGGCTGCACCCGGTGACGCCGACGGGGTCGGAGATCACCGTCCGTGCGTACCCGCTGCCGCAGGTGCGCGACGCGGTCGGCGGGCCCATCGGCGACGCGTACCTCTTCGCCGGCACGCCGGGGGTCGTGCGGGCGGTGTTCGACGGCGAGACCGCGGACGTCCGGGTGGGCGACCCATCGGACCTGGCGAAGGTGGCCGACGTCGCGGCGGTGCAGGGCGCCGGGGTGGACGTCATCCGCACCCTCGACTCGGCGGAGCTCGCCGTCGCCGACGTGCCGCCACGGCCGCCGTACACCCCGAGCGCCGGCTGGCCCGCCGATCCGTCCGCGCCCGAGTGCGACCCGGCCGCTCTGCGTCTCGAGATCACCGGCAGCGACGCCGCGCTGGGCTCGCGGTACCTGTTCCTGGGCGCGACGAACACCGGCCCGGCGCCGTGTGCCGTCCAGGGTCACCCGGACGTCACCTTCCGCACCCTCGCCGAGCAGCCGCTGACCGTCACCGTCGTCCCGACGCCCGACGCCGCGCGGGTGGTGATCCCGCCGGGCGCCCGAGCCATGGCGGTGGTCGACTGGAACGCCATGCCCACGGCGGACAACCCGGACCTCACCTACGAGGTCGTGCTGGCCGCCGTTCCGGGCGCGCCGGCCACCGAGCTGCCGCTGACCTCCTGGGTCGTCGAGGGCTACGGGCCGCACACCTACCTCGACATCGTCGACGGCGGCGAGGTCGCGATCACCGAGTGGCGGCCCGACGGCGCGGCGTTCTGACCCTGTTCCGTCCGAAGAAACCTCAGCGATACGCGAACATCACGCGAGCATCGATCGGGCTCAATAAGCTCACTTGCCATGACCGCCGGCACGCTCGCGCACCCCGATCTGCTCCCCACCGATGACGTCGTCCGCTTCGCCGAATCCTTCGCCTGTCTGGCCGATCCGACCCGGGTCCGGCTGCTGCACGCCGTCGCGACCGCGCCCGCCGGCCGGACGGTGGGTGAGCTGACCGAGCGGCTGGGCATCAGTCAGTCGACCTGCTCGCACCATGTGCGCAAGCTCGCCGAGGTCGGCTTCGTCCACGTCGACCGCCAGGGCCCGTTCAGCCGGGTCACCGTCAACGAGGCCTGCATCATCGGGCTGCCGCACATGGCCGACGTCGTCATGGGGGCGCTGGCCACGCGGCCGCGACACCCCGAGGACGTCCCCGCCGGCATCACCGTCCGCGAGCTCCGGCTGGACGACTGGCCGGCGGTGCGGCGCATCTACCAGGAGGGCCTCGACACCGGCATCGCGTCGTTCGACACCACCGTGGCGCCGAGCACCCGGCTGGCCGCCCGCTGGCTGCCCGGCCACCGCTGGGTCGCCGAGCTCGACGGCTCCGTCGTCGGCTGGACGACGGTCGCGCACGCGTCGCAGCGCGAGCCGCTGCGCGGGGTCGGCGAGACATCGGTCTACGTCGATCGGGCGCACCGAGGCCGCGGCATCGGCAAGGCGCTGCTGTTCCGCCAGGTCACGGCGGCCGACCGAGCCGGCATCTGGACGCTGCAGACGTCGGTGTTCAGCGCGAACCGGGCCGGGCTGTCGCTGCACCACCAGGCCGGATACCGCACCGTCGGCCTCCGGGAGAAGTTCGCCCAGCGCGACGGCGTGTGGCACGACTGCGTCCTCCTGGAACGCCGCGCGTCGGCCGCCGTCCCGCACCCGCGGGCAGCATCTTGACATGATCGGTTCGCCCTCCCTTCAATGGCCGTGGGACGCTCGGAGGTGCGCGGTTCAGCAGCGCCGAACGAGCGTCGAGCCGTGTGGAGAGGCGAGACCATGCGCACCAGCGAGTTGCACGTTCTCCCGTGCGGAGACCACGCGATCCTGGTCGAGCTGGACGACCTCGAGGACGTCCTCGCCCTGAACGCGGCGTTGCGCGACCACGAGCCGGCCGGACTGGTCGACGTCGTGCCGGCGGCCGAGACGCTGCTGATCACGTTCGACCCGGGAGTGACGTCGGCGCAGCGGCTCACCGACGACCTCGCGCACCTGCCCGACGAGCGACCGGCCACCGACGAGCCGCCGCTGGTCGAGATCCCGGTCGGCTACGACGGCCCCGATCTCGACGCCGTCGCCGACGCCGCGGGGCTGTCCGCCGACGAGGTGGTCCGGCGGCACTCCGGCGCCGTCTACACCGTCGCGTTCACCGGGTTCGCGCCCGGCTTCGCCTACCTCACCGGACTCGACCAGCGGCTGGTCCTCTCCCGGCGCGAGAACCCGCGCACCCGGGTGCCGGCCGGCTCGGTCGCCATCGCCGACCGCTACTCGGGGGTCTACCCGCGCTCCGGGCCGGGTGGCTGGCACCTGCTGGGTCATACCGACGCGGTGCTGTGGGACCTCGACCGGACGCCGCCGGCGGCGCTGCTGCCGGGCACCCGCGTGCGGTTCACCGTCCAGGGGCGGGACGAGCGCCGGTGACGACTCCGATCGACCTCAACTGCGACCTGGGCGAGGGCTTCGGCGCCTGGACCATGGGCGACGACGACGGCCTGCTCGCCGTCGTCAGCAGCGCGAACGTCGCCTGCGGCTTCCACGGCGGCGACCCGACGATCATGCGCGGCGTCTGCGAGGTCGCTGCCGCCCGCGGCATCACCGTCGGCGCGCACGTGGGCTACCGCGACCTCGCCGGGTTCGGCCGCCGCGAGATCGCCATGCCGGCCACCCAGCTGGCCGACGACGTGCTCTACCAGCTCGCGGCGCTCGACGGCATCGCCCGCGTGGCCGGGACCCGGGTCCGCTACGTCAAGCCCCACGGCGCCCTCTACAACACCATCGTCCGCGACGCCGAGCAGGCCGCCGCCGTCGTCGACGCCGCCCGCGCCTACGACCCGACGCTGACGATCCTCGGGCTGCCGGGCTCGGAGGTGCTGCGCATCGCCGCCGTGCACGGGCTGCCGACGGCGGCCGAGGCGTTCGGCGACCGCGCCTACCACGCCGACGGCCGGCTGGTGTCGCGGCGCCGGCGGGGCGCGCTGGTCACCGACCCGGACGAGGTCGCGGCGCGGTGCCTGCAGATCGTCACCACCGGACAGGTCACCAGCATCGAGGGCGAGCCGGTCGCCGTCTCGGCGCGGTCGCTGTGCGTGCACGGCGACACCCCCGGCGCCGTGGACCTGATGCGCCGGGTCCGCGAGGTGCTGACCGAGAACGGCGTCCCGATCGCCGCGTTCGCATGACCGCCGCCACCGCCCCCGTGCTCGAGATCGTCGAGCCGGGCATGCTGGCGATCGTCGAGGACCTCGGCCGGCCGGGGCTGGGCGCGCTGGGCGTCGGGCGGTCCGGCGCGGCCGACGAGGCCAGCTTCCGGCTGGCGAACCGGCTGGTCGCCAACGCCGAACGGGCCGCCGCGATCGAGTTCGTGCTCGGCGGCCTGGCGGTCCGGTTCCGCCGGACGGCGACCGTCGCGCTCACCGGCGCACCGGCCGACGTGCGGGCCGGCCACCGCGCGGCCGCGTTCAACGCCCCGTTCGCCGTCCGGGCCGGTGAGGTGCTGCGGGTGGGGCGGCCTGCGCGCGGCCTGCGTGGGTACCTGGCGGTGCGCGGCGGGCTGGGCGTCGCGCCGGTGCTGGGGTCGCGGTCGTGGGACTCGCTGGCCGGGATCGGCCCGCCGCCGCTGCGGTCCGGCGACCTGCTGCCGCTGGCCGCCGACCACGCCGGCGAGCCGTCTGTCGACGTCGCTCCGGTGCCGCCCCCGTCGGGCGACGTCACGTTGCGGGTGCTGCCCGGGCCGCGGGCCGGCCGGTTCGCGCCGTCCGCCCTGGACCGGCTGTTCGGGTCGGCGTACGAGGTGACGGCGGACAGCGACCGGGTGGGGCTGCGGCTGGCCGGGCCGCCGTTGCGCCGAGCGCCCGGCGCGGCCGCGGAGCTGGCACCGGAGGGCATGGTGACCGGGGCACTGCAGGTGCCGCCGAACGGCCGCCCGGTGCTGTTCCTGGCCGATCACCCCGTGACCGGCGGTTACCCGGTGATCGGCGTCGTCGCGGCGGCGGACGTGTCGCCGGCCGCGCAGCTGCGGCCCGGCGACACGGTGCGGTTCAGGCCGACCGCTCCCGCCGCTGCCGGCGCCCCGGCGCCCGGCCTCGTGAGAGCAGGGCCGGCAGCACATTGGTCTCCACCACGTCGCGGGTGATGACCACCCGGGCGACGTCGTCGCGCGACGGCACCTCGTACATGACGTGCAGCAGCACCTCTTCGAGGATGGCCCGCAACCCGCGCGCGCCGGTGCCGCGCAGCAACGCCAGATCGGCGACCGCCTCGACCGCGTCGTCGGTGAACTCCAGCTCGACGTGGTCGATCTCGAACAGCCGCATGTACTGCTTCACCAGCGCGTTGCGCGGCTCGGACAGGATGCGGATGAGCGCGGCGCGGTCCAGCGGCGACACCGTGGTGATGACCGGGAGACGCCCGACGAACTCCGGGATCAGCCCGAACTTGAGCAGGTCCTCCGGCATGACCGCGCCGAACGGGTCGGTGTCCGACGCCGGACGCGACAGGTCGGCGCCGAAACCCAGCCCGCGCCGGCCCGTGCGCGACCGGATCGCGTCGTCCAGCCCGGCGAACGCGCCGCCCACGATGAACAGCACGTTCGTGGTGTCGATCTGGATGAACTCCTGGCCCGGGTGCTTGCGCCCGCCCTGCGGCGGCACGGACGCCGTGGTGCCCTCGAGGATCTTCAGCAGCGCCTGCTGCACACCCTCGCCCGACACGTCGCGAGTGATCGACGCGCCCTCGCTCTTGCGGGCGATCTTGTCGACCTCGTCGATGTAGACGATGCCGGTCTCGGCCTTCTTGACGTCGTAGTCGGCGGCCTGGATCAGCTTCAGCAGGATGTTCTCGACGTCCTCACCGACATAACCGGCCTCGGTCAGCGCGGTGGCGTCGGCGATGGCGAACGGCACGTTCAGCATCTTCGCCAGCGTCTGCGCCAGATACGTCTTCCCGCACCCGGTCGGGCCGATGAGCAGGACGTTCGACTTCGCGACCGTGACGTCCGACGCGGGCGCCCGCACCCGCTTGTAGTGGTTGTAGACGGCGACCGCCAGCGCCTTCTTGGCCGCGTCCTGACCGACGACGTACCGGTCGAGGAACTCGTGGATGTCGCGCGGCTTCGGCGGTTCACCCGGCCCGCCCACCTCGTCGGCGGTGGCCTCGTCGTCCATCAGCTCGTTGCACAGCTCGACGCACTCGTCGCAGATGCAGACGCGGGCCGGCCCCGCGATCAGCTTCTTCACCTGCTTCTGGCTCTTGCCGCAGAAGGCGCACGTCATCAACATTCAGACCACATTTCAGATGTTCGGACCATCTGGATGGTGACGGTATCTTGGTTGGCGACCGGAGACAACGGGAGGCGCCGATGGTACGGCTCACACGGGCGCAGACCCAGGAGCGGACCCGGTCCGGCGTGTTGGCCGCGGCCCGCGCCGAGTTCGCCGCCCACGGCTACGGCGACGCGAAGATCGACGGCATCGCCGCACGTGCCGGCCTCACCCGGGGCGCCATCTACGCGAACTTCACCGGCAAGCGGGCGCTCTACCTCTCGGTACTGGCCGCCGACGCGGAGCGGGCCGCGCGGAGGAGCGGTGCCGGCGCCGCGCAGGTGCGCTCGCCACGCGAGGCGCTCGCCGCCATCGCCCGGGCCCGGCTGTCCGGCCGGGCGCTGACCGGCGCCGAGCTCCCGGCCGAGGTCCTCGACGACGACCGGGTGCGCACGGCGCACGCGCAGCTGCTGACGCTGGAGGCGGTGGTACTGGGGCTGGCCCTGGAACGCCTGGGCCGGCGCGGACGCGGCACCCGGGTCGCGGCGTCGGCGCTGACGCTGCTGGCCGGCGCCGACGGGCTCGCCACCAGCGCGCCCGGCTTCGCCGACCCGTTCGACGTCGTGGCGGCGTGCGAGCTGCTGGCCGGTCTGCCGCCGGACCGCGGCGGGCCGCGGCCCTATCTCCGGCACGTCGCCCCCGCCCGGCCGGTGGACGAGCCGTGGCCCGGTGCGCCGGCGCCGCGCGACGGCATCGTGCACGTGCTGGGGCTGCACCGGCTCGAGGCGGCCGAAGAGTCCGTCCGGTCCGCGCCCGCCGGCGCCGACGTCACCGTCGCGCTGGTGGCGGGCCGGCCCGACGACCTCGAGCCGCTGGCCCGGCTGGTGCTGGCCCGGCTCGACGGCACGCTGCGCCAGGCGATCCCCGAGCCGGCCCGGCCGCCGCTGCGGCTGCTGCTCGGCCCCGCGGCCGCGGACCTGGCCGCGGCGGCCGGCGTCACCGAGCCGGCCGACGACACCGAGGCGGCCGTGCGCGTCGAGGCCGGCCGCCTCGTCGCCCGCGCGGACGGCCGCGGCGCCGGGTACGCGGTGGTCGCCGGTGCGGTCACGAGAGCCGTGGCGCGCCCTGCCTGAGCGCCCGCTTGGCGTGCGCGCCGAGCCCGCGCGACGCGGCCACCCCGAACGCGTCGCCGCCCTTGGCCTTGCGGTCGTCGGTGCCCCACTGACGGTTCCGCGGCACCGGCATCAGCCGCGGCACGTGCTTCGAGCAGTGGATGTAGGCCTCCTCGACGTGCACCGTCACCCACCGCTCGGGGCGGCGGCCGGGCACGTCGGCGTCGACCGGCTCCTCGGGGTGCCGTTCGTCGAACTCCGACGCCGACAGCAGCGCCGCCTCGCCGTTGACGTGCAGGCCGACGAGATCGCGCACGAAGTCCATGAAGAGCAGGCCGACGTGGCCGTTCTCGACGATGTTGCCGGCGCTGGCCATGACGCCGTTGCCGCGGTACTCCGGCCAGGCCAGCGTCCGTGGGTCGACCACCCGGACGAAGCCCGGCGGACCCGCCCGGAACGTGACGTCGCACTCGCCGCCGCCGTCGGCCGTGCCGACGAACATCATCTCCATGCGGCCGACGAACTCGCGCATGTGACCATTGAGATGGTCGGCCACCTGCTCACGGTAGAAGCGGTCGGCCCGTTCCCGGCTGCCGTTCGCCTCCTGCAGTGCGTGCTCGCCGGCCGATCCGGGCCGTTCGTGCGCAGCATGATCCATGTGTCTACCTCCACGTCCCCCGCCCCCGGGTGCGTATGACCCACCATGATCGCCCACCCACCATGACGACCGGTATCGCGGTGACACATAGTGGGCCACGACTCATCACGGTGCGCCGTCGCCCGGTTCCGGCGGCAGCACCAGCGCCAGCAACGGCGGCCAGCCGGGCCGCCGCCACACCGGGCTGGCCTCGCCGGCCACCACCCAGCCGCGCGCCTCGTACCAGGACACGACCGACGCGGCCGGGCCGATCGGCAGCACGTCCAGGCAGGGCGCGAGGTCGCGCTCGCGCATCCACCCGACGGCGGTGCCGAGCAGCGCCGCGCCGGTCCCGTGCCGCTGGCGGCCGGCCGCGACGAACAACCGTCCGACGACGGCGCAGCCGGCGACAGGGCGGCCGTGCGCCGCGCTCCAGGCCTCCTGCAACGCGGTACCGGCGCCGTGGTCGATGCCGGCGGCCGCGCCGACGCTGACGTGACCGGCCGGGTGGTCCTCCTCGTCGGCGGCGACGAACGCGGCGAGGTCGTCGGGTGACCCGATCCACTCCGCCGGACTGTCGGGCAGGTCGTACGGATAGCCGGTGACCGTGTGATCCCGGACCAGTACGCCGGCCAGGCCGGGCAGGTCGGCGGGCGTGCGGGGGCGGATCCTCATCGGCTCCACCGTAACCGCCCGTCTCGTGGCGCCGGCACGTCCCACCCCCGTGTCCGGAATCGGCGGGCGGCACCGACGTCCAGGGCGAGAGAGAGGAGAGCACGATGACCCTGACCACTCGGTCCCTGCTCACGGCCGGTCTGGTCGCCGGCCCGGTGTTCGTCGTCGTCTGGCTGGCGCAGGTGCTGACCCGCGACGGGTTCGACCCGCGCCGCCATCCGCCGAGCCTGCTCGCCCTCGGCGACGGCGGCTGGGTGCAGATCGCCACCTTCGTCGTCACGGGCGTGCTGGTCGTCGCCTGCGCCGTCGGGCTGCACCGGACGCCGGTCCCCGGGACGAGGTGGGGCCCGCGCCTGATCGCCCTGCTCGGCACCGGGCTGGTGGTGGGCGGCGCGTTCGTCACCGACCCCGGCGCCGGGTTCCCGGCCGGTGCGCCTCCGGGCGCGCCGGAGGAGGTCAGCTGGCACGCGCTGGTACACAGCGCCGGCGCCGGGCTGGCGATGCTCGGCGGGATCGCCGCGGCGATCGTCTACGCCAAGGCGTTCCGCGCCCGGCGCGACCGGCGGGCGGCGTCCGGCTGCGTCCTGGCCGCCGTCGCCGCCGGTCTGCTCCTGGTCATCCCGTCGCCTGACGGGTTGAGCCTGCGGCTGGTCGCCGCGTCCGCCATTCTGTTCGGGTTCGTCGCAGCCCTCGCCGCACACGGAAGGACCGCACGATGAAGTACCTGATCCTCACCTACGGGACCCAGCGCGACTACGACCTGATGTCCGGTGCCGGCGCCGGCACCGGACCGGCGCCGGAGGAGTTCGCGCCGATGCACGCGTTCATGCAGGAGTTCGCCACCGAGCTGGCCAGGTCCGGCGAACTGGTCGACACCAAGGGGTTGGCCGCTCCGGTGCACACGCGGCGGGTCCAGCTGCAAGCCGGCGTGCCGGTGGTCACCGAGGGGCCGTACGCCGAGACCCAGGAGGTGCTGGCCGGCTACTGGCTGGTCGACGTCGCGAGCTTCGACCGCGCGACGGAGATCGCGGCGCGCCTGGCGGCCTGCCCGAGCCCGGGCGGCATCTTCGCCGACGCCGTCGCGGACATCCGGCCGGTCGACGAGTTCGGCGGCGAGCCGGAGCTCTGACGGTGACCGGCGTCGAGGACCTGCTGCGCGCGCTCGCGCCGCAGGTCCTCGGCGCGCTCGTGCGCAGGTACGGGCACTTCGACACCGCCGAGGACGCCGTCCAGGAGGCGCTGCTCGCCGCGACCACCCAGTGGCCGCGCGACGGCATCCCGGACCAGCCGCGGGCCTGGCTCATCACCGTCGCGTCGCGCCGGCTCACCGACCTGCTGCGCAGCGAGCAGGCCCGGCGGCGCCGCGAGGACGCCATCGCCCGGTGGACGATTCCGGAGGACCGGCTCGCGCCCGCCGCCGACCGTGACGGGCACGACGGCGACGACACGCTGGTGCTGCTGTTCCTGTGCTGCCACCCGGCGCTGACGACGGCCGGGCAGATCGCGCTCACCCTGCGCGCCGTCGGCGGCCTGACGACGGCGGAGGTGGCACGCGCGTTCCTCGTCCCCGAGGACACCATGACCCGCCGCATCAGCCGGGCCAAGAAGACCATCAAAGACAGCGGCCTGCCGTTCGCGCCGCCGGCCGCGGCCGACCGCGACGCCCGGCTGCGGGCCGTCCTGCACGTCCTCTACCTGGTCTTCACCGAGGGATACGCCGCCACCTCCGGCCCGGTCCTGTTCCGCGTCGACCTGATCGCCGAGGCCATCCGGCTGACCCGGCTGCTGCACGGCCTCCTGCCTGGTGACGGCGAGGTCGCCGGGCTGCTGGCGCTGATGCTGCTCACCGACGCCCGCCGGCCGGCCCGTACCGGGCCGCACGGCGAGCTGGTCCCGATGGAGGAGCAGGACCGCTCGCTGTGGGACCGCTCGGCGATCGCCGAGGGGACGGCGCTGATCACCGCCGCGCTCCCCCGCGGCGTCACCGGCCCGTACCAGTTGCAGGCCGCCGTGGCCGCCGTCCACGACGAGGCGCCGACGTCCGCGGCGACCGACTGGGCGCAGATCGAGGCGCTCTACGAACTGCTGCTGCGCATCGACGACGGCCCGGTGGTCAGGCTGAACCACGCCGTCGCGGTCGCCATGGCCCGCGGCCCGCTGGCCGGGCTGGCGCTGCTCGCCGAACTGGAGGCGGCCGGGAAGGTGGCCGCCGGGCACCGGCTGCACGCCGTCCGGGCGCACCTGCTGGAACGCGTCGGCGACGCGCCCGGCGCCCGGGCGC
Organism: Jiangella endophytica; assembly: GCF_003427025.1. Taxonomy (GTDB): domain Bacteria; phylum Actinomycetota; class Actinomycetes; order Jiangellales; family Jiangellaceae; genus Jiangella; species Jiangella endophytica. The sequence goes on along the minus strand of NZ_QVAI01000010.1, from coordinate 231,307 downwards.
TTTACCTGGCCGCCGCACGGCTGGCCACAGGCCCTTCCTTGCGCCGTTACCTCACCAGCCGGGCGGACCGGGTGGATTCGAACGGCCCGAGCCGGGAACATTGACACCTGACTCGCGGCGCAGCGAGCACCACACGGAACCGCGACGAAAGGCCACCGATGACCTCTGCCGAGCCCATGCCGCAGTGGCCGGGGGCGGCGTACCCGCTCGGCGCCACCTATGACGGCTCCGGCACCAACTTCGCGCTGTTCAGCGAGGTCGCCGACAGCGTCGAGCTGTGCCTCTTCGACGCCGCGGGCGCCGAGACGCGGCTGACGCTGACCGAGGTCGACGGCTTCGTCTGGCACGCGTTCCTGCCCGGCGTCGAGCCCGGCCAGCGCTACGGCTTCCGCGTCCACGGCCCGAACGAGCCCAAGGCCGGCCACCGCTGCAATCCGGCGAAGCTGCTGCTCGACCCGTACGCGAAGGCCATCGACGGCACGTTCGAGTGGCACCAGTCGCTGTTCGGCTACCAGTTCGGAGACCCCGACAGCCGCAACGACGACGACTCCGCGCCGCACATGCCGAAGTCGGTGGTGATCAACCCGTTCTTCGACTGGGGCACCGACCGCCCACCACGCCGCGAGTACGCCGAGACCGTCATCTACGAGGCGCACGTCAAGGGCCTCACCCGCACCCACCCTGACATCCCCGAGGAGATCCGCGGCACCTACGCGGCCATCGCGCACCCCGTCGTCCTCGACCACCTGAAGGCGCTGGGGGTCACCGCGCTCGAGCTGATGCCGGTGCACCACTTCGCCAACGACGCCACGCTGATGGAGAAGGGCCTCTCGAACTACTGGGGCTACAACTCCATCGGCTTCTTCGCGCCCGACCCGAAGTACAGCGCGGCCGCCACACCCGGCGCGCAGGTCGGCGAGTTCAAGGCGATGGTGCGGGCGCTGCACGAGGCGGGCATCGAGGTCATCCTCGACGTCGTCTACAACCACACCGCCGAGGGCAACCACCTCGGCCCGACGCTGTCCTTCCGCGGCATCGACAACGCCGCCTACTACCGGCTGGTCGACGACGACAAGCGCTACTACCTCGACTACACCGGCACCGGGAACTCGCTCAACGTCGGCCACCCGCACACGCTGCAGCTGATCATGGACTCGCTGCGCTACTGGATCACCGAGATGCACGTCGACGGCTTCCGCTTCGACCTCGCCGCCACACTGGCCCGCGAGTTCTACGACGTCGACCGGCTGTCGTCGTTCTTCGAGCTGGTGCAGCAGGACCCCACGGTGAGCCAGGTCAAGCTGATCGCCGAGCCATGGGACCTCGGACCGGGCGGCTACCAGGTGGGCAACTTCCCGCCGCAGTGGTCGGAGTGGAACGGCAAGTACCGCGACACCGTCCGCGACTTCTGGCGCGGCGAGCCGGCCACACTGGGCGAGTTCGCGTCGCGCATCACCGGCTCGGCCGACCTCTACGAGCAGTCGACCCGCCGCCCGGTCGCGTCGATCAACTTCGTCACCGCGCACGACGGCTTCACCCTGCGCGACCTCGTCTCGTTCAACGAGAAGCACAACGAGGCCAACCTCGAGGACAACAAGGACGGCGAGAACCACAACCGGTCCTGGAACTGCGGCGTCGAGGGCCGCACCGACGACCCGCAGGTCAACGCGGTCCGGGCCCGCCAGCAGCGCAACTTCCTCGCCACGCTGCTGCTGTCGCAGGGCGTGCCGATGATCGGCCACGGCGACGAGCTGGGCCGCACCCAGGACGGCAACAACAACGCGTTCTGCCAGGACAACGAGCTCTCCTGGGTCGACTGGGACGACGCCGACCTCGCGCTGCAGGAGTTCACCCGGCGGGTCATGGCGTTGCGTGCCGCCCACCCGGCGTTCCGGCGGCGCCGCTTCTTCAACGGCCTGCCGGTGCGCCGGCTGGGCGTCGAAGGGCTGCCCGACATCGACTGGCTGCGGCCCGACGGCAGCCCCATGACCGAGGCCGACTGGGACGCCGGGTTCGGCCGGGCCGTCGCGGTCTTCCTCAACGGCAACGGCATCGCCGCGGTCGACGGGCGCGGGCAACGAGTCGTCGACGACTCCTTCCTGCTCTGCTTCAACGCCCACCACGAGCCGCTGGAGTTCACCCTGCCCGGTCCGGAGTTCGGCGCCGCCTGGGACACCGTCCTCGACACCGCCGACGACGACGCCGGCGATCGCGGCGGCCCACGCCCCGCCGGTAGCGTCGTCACCGTCCAGGCACGGTCACTGCTGGTCCTGCTGACGCCCCGGGACGCGGCGCCGTGAGCGCCCGGCCCGCGAGCACCTACCGGCTGCAGTTGAGCGCCGCGTTCCCGCTGGACGCGGCCGCCGACCTGACCGCGTACCTGCGCGACCTCGGCACCGGTGCGGTCTACCTGTCGCCGGTGCTGCGCGCCGCCGCCGGGTCGGCGCACGGCTACGACGTCGTCGACGCCACCCGGCTCGACGACGATCGCGGCGGCGAGGCCGGCTGGAGTGCGCTGGTCGAGGCAGCCCGGGCACACGGACTGCGCGTCGTCGCGGACCTCGTACCCAACCACCAGGGCGTCGCCGACCCGGAGCAGAACCCGGCCTGGCAGGACCTGCTGCGGCACGGCCCCGCGTCGAAGTACGCCGACTGGTTCGACGTCGACTGGGCGGCCGGACGGCTGCTGCTGCCGGTGCTGGGCGAGCCGGACGCCGTCGAGCTGACCGGCGACGCGCTGCTGGCCGGCGGGGTGCGCTACCCGCTGGCGCCGGGCACCGCGCCCCGGCCTGGCGACACCGCGGCCGACGTGCACGCCCGCCAGCACTACGAGCTGGCCGACGCGCGGCGGGGCGCGGACCACCTGACCTACCGGCGGTTCTTCGCGGTGTCGTCGCTGGCCGGGGTGCGGGTGGAGGACCCCGAGGTCGCCGCGGCGACGCACGAGCGGGTCCTGCGCTGGATCGACGACCACGACGTCGACGGGCTGCGGGTCGACCACCCCGACGGGCTGGCCGACCCCGGCGGCTACCTGCGCTGGCTGCGCGCGCACGCGCCCGGCGCGTGGATCCTGGCCGAGAAGATCCTGGAGCCGGGCGAGGCGCTGCCGGCGGACTGGCCGGTCGACGGCACCACCGGGTACGACGCGCTGACCGAGGTGGGCCCGCTGTTCGTCGACCCCGCGGCCGAACCGGCGCTGGACGACCTGTACCGGTCGATCACCGGCGACGTGCACGACTGGCCCACGCACGCGAAGATCGGGAAGCGGGCGGTCGCCACCACCATCCTGCGTTCGGAGTTCCACCGGCTGGCCCGGCTGGCGCCCGACGTCCCGCACGCGTTCGCGGCCCTGACGTTCCTGGCGGTGGCGTTCCCGGTCTACCGGTCGTACCTGCCGGCGTCGGGCGCCGACCATCTCGGCGCGGCGTTCGCGGCGGCGCGACGGGAGCGGCCGCACCTGGCCGAGGCGTTCGACGCGCTGGAGCCGCGGCTCACCGACCCCGCCGACGAGCTGTGCGTCCGGTTCCAGCAGACCACCGGCGCGGTCATGGCCAAGGGCGTCGAGGACACCGCCGCCTACCGGTACACCCGGTTCGTCGCGCTCAACGAGGTCGGCGGCGACCCTGCCCGGTTCGGCCACGGCCCGGACGACTTCCACACGGCCCAGGCGCGGCGGCAGCGGCACGCGCCGCACTCGATGACCACGCTGTCCACCCACGACACCAAGCGCGGCGAGGACGTGCGGGCCCGGCTCGCCGTGCTGGCCGAGGTGCCGGACCAATGGGCGCGGCTGGTCCGGCTGCTGGCCGCCGAGGCGCCCTTCCCGGACGCCGCGGCCGGCTACCTGCTCTGGCAGACGGTGGCCGGCATCGGGCTGGACCAGCCCGAACGTCTGCACGCCTACGCCACGAAGGCGCTGCGCGAGGCCGGCACGGTCACCAGCTGGGCCGATCCCGACACCGGCGTCGAGGCCGCCGCGCACGCCGCGCTCGACGCGCTGGCGGACCGGCCGGACCTGCGGGCGGCCGTCGAGGCGTTCGTCGACCTGATCCGCCCGTACGGCTGGTCCAACGCGCTGGGCCAGAAGCTCGTCCAGCTGACCATGCCCGGCGTGCCCGACGTCTACCAGGGCACCGAGGGCTGGGAGGACTCCCTGGTCGACCCCGACAACCGGCGCCCGGTCGACTGGACCCGGCTGCGGTCGCTGCTGGCGGGGCCGACCACGCCTCCCCCGGTCGACGAGACGGGCGCCGCCAAGGCGTGGGTCGTCTCGCGGACGCTGCGGCTGCGGCGCGACCGGCCGGAGCTGTTCACGGCGTACCGGCCGCTCCCGGCGCACGGCGCGGCCGCCGATCACGTCGTCGCGTTCGACCGTGGTGGCGCGGTGACGGTGGCGACGCGGCTGCCGGTGCGGCTGGAGGGGCGGGGTGGGTGGGCGGACACCGTCGCCGAGCTGCCCGGCGGCCTGGTCGACCAGCTCACCGGCCGGCCGTACGACGGCACGGTGCCGCTCGCGGAGTTGCTCGCCACCTACCCCGTCGCGCTGCTCGCCCCGACGGCATGACGACGTTCCTGGTCTGGGCTCCGGCCGCCCGCCGCGTGGTGCTGCGGGCCGGCGGGCGCACGGCGCGGGCGGTGCGGGCGCCGGGCGGCTGGTGGACGGCGCACGCGCCGGCGCCGCCGGGCACCGACTACGGCTGGCAGCTCGACGACTCCCCCGACGTGCTGCCCGATCCCCGCGCGGCGTGGCTCCCGCACGGCGTCGAGGGCCGGGGCCGCGTGTACGACCACGCGGCGTTCCCGTGGACCGACGGCGACTGGACCGGCCGCCCGCTGGCCGGCGCCGTCCTCTACGAGCTGCACATCGGCACGTTCAGCCCGGAGGGCACCTTCGACGGCGCCATCGAACGGCTCGACCACCTGGTCGGGCTGGGCGTGACGCACGTCGAGGTGCTGCCGGTCAACGCACTGGCCGGCGAGTGGAACTGGGGCTACGACGGCGTCGGCTGGTACGCCGTGCACGAGCCGCTGGGCGGGCCCGACGGCTTCAAGCGGTTCGTCGACGCCTGTCACGCGCGCGGGCTGGCGGTCCTGCTCGACGTCGTCTACAACCACCTCGGGCCCAGCGGCAACCATCTCCCCCGGTTCGGCCCGTACCTCACCGACCACGCCGGCACCGCCTGGGGCGACGTCCTCGACCTCGGCCGGGCGACGGTGCGCCGGTACGTCGTCGACAACGCGCTCATGTGGCTGCGCGATTACCACGTCGACGGCCTGCGGCTGGACGCCGTCCATGCGCTGGTCGACCCGCTGGCCGGGCGCGGGCACCCGCACGTGCTGGCCGAGCTGTCCGCGGCGGTCGAGCGGCTCGCCGGCGAGCTCGGCCGGCCGCTGCCGCTGATCGCGGAGTCCGACCTCAACGACCCGATCATGATCGAGCCGCGCGAGGCGGGCGGGTACGGCCTGGACGCGCAGTGGGACGACGACGTCCACCACGCGCTGCACGCGCTGCTCACCGGGGAACGGCAGGGCTACTACGGCGACTTCGGCTCCCTGACGGTGCTCGCCAAGGTCGTGCGCGACGCGTTCCTGCACGACGGCCGGTTCTCCTCGTTCCGTGGCCGCCGGCACGGCCGGCCGATCGACCGCGCGCGCACGTCCGGCCACCAGTTCGTCGTCTGCCTGCAGAACCACGACCAGGTGGGCAACCGTGCCGCTGGCGAGCGGCTGCCCGAGCTGACCTCGCCCGCGCGGCTGCGCATCGGCGCCGTGCTGCTGCTGTCGCTGCCGTTCACGCCGATGCTCTGGATGGGCGAGGAGTGGGCGGCCGCGACGCGCTGGCCGTACTTCACCTCGCACCCGGACCCCGTGCTGGCCGCGGCCATCGGGCCGGGCCGGCTGGAGGAGTTCGGCCGGCACGGGTGGGACACGTCGGCGATGATCGACCCCCAGGACCCGGCCGCGTTCCGGGCCGCCCGGCTGGACTGGAGCGAGCTCACGCGGCCGGGGCACGCGGAGATGCTCGGCCTCTACCGGCGGCTGATCGCGCTGCGCGCCGCCGAGCCGGAGCTGCGCGACGGTGACCTCACCGCCGTCGCGTCCGGGTTCGACGAGGACGCCGAGTGGTTCGTGCTGCACCGCGGCGCGCTGCGGGTGGCGGTCAATCTCGCCGGCGAGACGCGGCGAGTGCCGCTGTCCGCGACCGCCGGCGAGGTGCTGCTGGCGACCGGACCGCTGACCCCCACGGCCGACGGCGCCGCGGTCGAGCTGGGCGCCGAGACGGCCGCCGTCGTCAGGACCCGGCCAGCTGAGTGAGTCCGGCATTCCGTGGCCGGCGGGTGGCACCGACGACGTTCGTCACCCGCCACGGCGACCACTCCCCGGCGGTCGTTCCATGATCATCCAGGTTTCGGGGTGTGATCACGCCGCGGAACCTGGATAGTCACGGCGAAGCGTCGGGGTGGGCCCAGATTCGGCCGCCGTCGTCAGGACCCGGCGAGCCACTCCCGCAGGGTGACGGCGTCGCGGATCAGCACCTCGGGGTCGTCGTCGGCGACGAACTCCAGCAGCGCGTACCGCTCGGCGTCGTCGCGCCGCGCCAGTGTGCCGAGCACCGGGGTCCACAGGGCCGCGCCGTCGGCCAGCGGCAGCCGGGCGCCGTCGGCGGCCCAGGTGAACACGTGTACCGTCACCAGCCCCGGCAGCAGCGCCGCCGTCTCGCGCAGCGCCTCGTCCGACTCGAGCCCGATCCTCGGTTGCCAGTACGGCCGCAGCCCCGGGTGGTCGACGGCGGCGTAGAGGGCCAGCGCGGAGTCGAGGGTGTCGGTGAGCGTGCCCGGGTGGTGCTCGACGGCGATCTCGACGCCGTCGCGAGCAGCCAGCTCGGTGATGCGGCGCAGGTCGGCGGCCACCCGGTCGCGCCCCTCCGCCGTCGCGCCGGCCGAACCCGCCGACCCGGCCCAGATCCGGATCCGCGGCGCGCCCAGGGCCACCGCGGTCCGCAGCACGTCGTCGAAGTCGCCCGGATCGTGGTCGCCGGCCCGGTAGTACGAGCCGTACGCGACCACCCGGATGCCGTGGTCGGCGCTCGCCTTCGCGGTGCGCTTCGCCACGGCGACGTCGCCCGTGGGGACGTGTACGTCGCCGCCCCACTCCACCGCCGCCAGTCCGGCCCGGCGCATGACGCCGAGCACGTCGTCGACGCCGAGTTGCCGGAACGTGATCGAGACCAGGCCCGTCCGGACGCTCATGCCTGCATCACCAGGTCCGCGTGCCGCACCTCGTGCTCCAACGGCACGCCGGCCGCGAACCGCTCCAGCTCGTCGAGCGCGAGCGCCGTCAGCCTGCGGCATTCGGTGCCCATGGCACCGGCGACGTGCGGCGTCAGCACGACGTTGGGCAGCCGGTAGAGCGGGGAGTCGGGCGGCAGCGGCTCGGGCTCGGTGACGTCGAGGACGGCGTGCAGCCGGCCGCGCTCACACTCGGCGGTCAGCGCGGTGTGGTCGACCAGGGCGCCGCGGGCGGTGTTGATCAGCGTCGCGCCGTCCTTCATCAGGGCCGATCGACGCGCGTCGATGAGGTGGTGGGTCTCGGGCAGCGACGGCGCGTGCAGTGTGACGACGTCGCTGCGGACCAGGAGGTCGTCGAGCTCCACCAGCTCCGCACCCATGGCGGCGACCGCCACCGGGTCGGCGTACGGGTCGGCCACCAGCACCGTCAGCTCGAAAGGCCGGAGCAGGTCGACGACCCGGCGGCCGATGCGGGACAGGCCGACGACGCCGACCACCCGCCGGTAGTTGGACGCGTCGGCGACGTCGGCGCGCCAGCCGAACTCGCCCGGGTGCGCGCGGAACCCGGCCGCGAACTGCGGCACCCGCTTCCCCGCCGACAGGATCGCGGCCAGCGTGTACTCGGCCACTGGGACGGCGTTCGCGGCGGCCGCGGTGGTGACGGCCAGCCCACGCTCCCAGCAGGCGTCGGTGATGTGGTGCTTGACCGACCCGGCGGCGTGGAAGACGGCCCGCAGCCGGGGCGCGCCGGCCAGCACGCCGGCGTCCAGAGGCGGGCACCCCCATGAGGTGACCAGCACGTCCGTGCGCTCGAGTGCCGCCCGCACCGCGGGGTCGGCGAACGTCGCGACCGGCTCCGGCAGGACCAGGTCGGTCAGCGCCTCGAGCCGCGCCCGCAACTCGTCGTCGAACAGGTCACGGTAGGCGGTGTCGGACATGGCCAGCATGGCGCTGACCCGCTCGGCGGCCATCGCAGCTCCCCCTTGTCGGTGGCGGTTCGGGTCCAGGGTAAGCGCTTGCTCACCACGGTTCACACTCAGCCGGCTGCCAGGGAACTGTGCGCGATCTGCCAGCGGCGGGCCGCAGGCTGCCGGCATGACGTACGCGATCCGGACAGAAGGACTGGTCAAACGCTTCGACGACACCACGGCGCTGGCCGGCGTCGACCTCGGCGCCGCGCCGGGCACCGTGCTGGGCGTGCTCGGCCCGAACGGCGCCGGCAAGACGACGGCGGTGCGGATCCTCGCCACGCTCGTGCGGCCGGACGGCGGGCGGGCGTTGGTCGACGGGCTGGACGTGACCCGCGACGGCGACGCCGTCCGTCGTCGCATCGGGCTGACCGGGCAATACGCCTCGGTCGACGAGGACCTCACCGGCCGGGAGAACCTGGTGCTGTTCGGCCGGCTGCTGGACCTGCGGCGAGCCGAGGCGCGGCGGCGAGCCGACGAGCTGCTCGCACGGTTCGAGCTGACCGAGGCCGCCGGCCGGCGGGTGTCGACCTACTCCGGCGGGATGCGCCGGCGGCTCGACCTCGCCGCCAGCCTGGTCGCCCGGCCGCGGGTCGTGTTCCTGGACGAGCCCACCACCGGGCTGGACCCGGGCAAGCGCGAGGACGTGTGGCGGATGATCAGGTCGATGACGGCCGACGGCGGCACGGTGCTGCTGACGACGCAGTACCTGGAGGAGGCCGACGCGCTGGCCGACGAGATCTCCGTCCTCGACCACGGGACGGTGATCGCGCACGGCACGCCGACCGAGCTGAAGCGGATCGTCGGCGGCCAGACGCTGGCCGTCCGCCCGGCCGACCCCGGCCGGTTGGCCGACGCCGCCGCGCTGCTGGAGCGGGTGGCCGGCCGGCCGCCCGATGTGGCCGGCGAGCTGCTGACCGTCGCGGTGGACGGCGACGGCGTGCTGGGCGCGGCGGTGCCGGCGCTGGCGGCCGCCGGGATCGCCGTCACGGAGCTGGCGCTGCGCCTGCCCAGCCTCGACGAGGTGTTCTTCGCCCTCACCGGACGGGCGGGGGTGGCCGCATGAGCGGGCTCCCACGGCACGCCGTCGTCCTGGCCGGACGGGGCCTGACGAAGGCCCGCCGCAACCCCGGCCTGTTCCTCGACGCGATCCTGCCGCCGGTGGTCTTCCTGCTGCTGTTCGTCTACCTGTTCGGCGGCGCCGTCGCCGGGTCGACGCGAGACTATCTGCACTACGTGTTCCCGGGCGTGCTGGTGATGACGGCGATCCTGGCCGGCCTCACGTCGACCGGACTGAGCATCAACCTGGACATCAAGAAGGGCGTGTTCGACCGGTTCCGCAGCCTGCCGATCCCCCGGTCGGCGCCGCTGCTCGGCGCGGTGCTCGGCGACTCCGTCCGGTACGCGGTGGCGGTGGCGACGCTGTTCGCGCTCGGCCTGGCGCTGGGCTTCCGCCCGTCGGCCGGTCTGCCGTCGGCGCTGGCGGCGGCCGGGCTCGCGATCCTCTTCGGTTTCGCGCTGAGCTGGGTGAACGTGCTGATCGGCGTGGTGGTGAAGGAGGAGACGCTGGTGACGACAGTGGCGTTCCTGGGCATCTTCCCGCTGGCCTTCGGCACCGACATGGTGGCGCCGGCGGACACACTGCCCGGCTGGTTGCAGGCGTGGGCCGACGTCAACCCGGTCACGCACGCGATGGACGCGACCAGCGGGCTCCTGCTGGGCGGGCCGGTGCGCGACGCGGTGCTGGCGACGCTGGCGTGGTCGGCCGGGTTCCTTGCGGTGTTCGTCCCCCTGGCGGTGCGGGCCTACCGCCGCCGCGCGTAGTCGCTGACCAGCGCGGCGGCATCCGGGCCGGCCAGCGCCCGCCCCCGCTCGTACGCCGTCGCGAACCGGTCGTCGCCCAGGTCGTCGCGCAACCGGGCGGTGAGCCGCACGACGTCGGGGTTGAGGCCGTCGGCGGCGCCGCGCAGGGCATGCGCGGCGCCGAGCGCCTCGGCCGCCCGCCCCGGCTCGCCGGAGGCGGCCCGCAGCGCGGCCGCGCCGACGCCGACGGCCGCGACCAGCGGCAGGTCCTTGATGTGGGCGGCGCCGTCATCGGCCACGGCCAGCTCACGGACGGCGCGGCCGAGGTCGCCCTCGGCGACCGCGAGGTGCGCGGCGGAGGTACCGAGGATCGCGGCGAACATCGGCTCGGCGGCACGCGCGGCCTGCTCGGCCGCGGCCTCGTACCAGCGCCCCGCTCCGACGAGGTCGCCGGCCAGCCGGTCGAGGTCGCCGAGCAGCACCCGCACCAGGATGACGCAGTGCACCGAGGCGGCGGCGTCGGTGTCGAGCAGCGCGGTCAGCTCGGTGCGGGCTCGCTCCGGCGCTCCGGTCCAGGCGTGCAGCTGGGCCAGCCAGGCGCGCTGCTCGATCGCCTCGTCGGCCGGGTCGAACACCTGACGCAGCCGGATCGCCCGGTCCAGCGCCTCCGCCGCTCGCGGATCGGCGTACATGGTCTGCATCAGGGCGAGGAACGTGAGCGACGTCGACTCACCCCAGAGCTCGCCCGCGGCCCGGTAGGCCCGCGCGGCCTCGGCCAGCGACGCGCTCGCGCTGCGCATGTCGCCGCTGGTCCCGCGCAGCATCGAGCGGACGAGGAGCAGCCCGCCGCGGGTCCAGTCGTCGGCGCCGCCAGCCGGTCGGTCCGTCGCGGCCAGGCCGGTCTCGATGTCGTCGGTCAGCAGGGCCAGCAGCGGCTCGGCCAGCGTCAGGACCGGATGCGCACCGGACCCGGCCGCGCCCACCCAGGCGCGCAGCCGGGCGGCGATCGCCAGCGCCTCCGGATTGTGGCCGCCGAGCAGGGCGTTGAACACGTAGTAGGTGGCCACGATGCCGCGATGGTCGGGGTCGGCGGGACCGTCGAGGTCCAGCAGTCGGCGCAGCCGATGGGCGGCAGCGGAGTGGTCCGACGAGACGGTCCAGAACTGCGCCAGCGCGGCCCCGAGCCGGACCGCGGTGGCGACGTCGGCGGCAGTGGCCACCTGCACGGCGCTGCGCAGGTTCTCGCGCTCGGCCCGCAGCACCGGCAGCTGGCGCAGCTGGTCCGGCGTGCGCAGTCGCGGCTCGGCCCGCTCGAGCAGGTCCAGCACCGACGCGACCAGCGCGGCCTCCGCGGCGGGCCGGGCGCCGGACTCCGTCAGCCGGGCCAGTGCGAACTCGCGAATCGTCTCCAGCATCCGGTACCGCGGCTCCGGCCCGTCGTCGGCCAGCTGCAGCAGCGACTTGTCGACCAGCGCCGCCAGCAGGTCGGGCGCGTCGGGGCCGCCCTGCGCGGCCGCCGTCGCCGGTGTCACGACCGGCACGACGCCGAGCCGCTCCAGCAGCGTCCGCTCCGGCTCGGTCAGCAGTTCCCAGCTCCACGCGACGAGGTCGCGTAGCGTGCGGTGCCGCTGGTCGGCGGTCCGGGCGCCGCGGGTCAGCACGCCGAACCGGTCGCCGAGCCGGCGGCTCAGCTCGGGCAGCGGCAGCGAGCGGAGCCGGGCCGCGGCCAGCTCGACCGCCAGCGGCAGCCCGTCCAGGCGCCGGCAGACCTCCGCGACCAGGGTGGAATCGAGCTCCAGCTCCGGCCGGACGTCGCGGGCCCGCTCGGTGAACAGCCGGACGGCGTCGGCCTCGGCCAGCGGCCGGACCTCGTACAGCGCCTCGCCCGGCAGCCGGAGCGGTTCCCGGCTGGTCGTCAGCACCCGCAGCCGCGGGCAGCGCCGCAGTAGCTCACCGGCGAGCGCTGCGGCGGCGTCGACGAGATGCTCGCAGTTGTCCAGCAGCAGCACGGACTCGCCGCCGCCCAGTGTCTCGACCAGGCGTTCGGTGGCGGTGCGGGCGGGTGGCTCGACGGTGCCGGGCGGCGCCTGGGCCAGCAGGGCGTCGGCGGCCGCCTGCGCCACGTCGTCCGGGTCGGCGACCGCGGCGAGCTCGACCAGCCGGACCGGTGTTGGCAGCGTCGCGGCGGCCGCGACCGCCAGCCGGGTCTTGCCGGCCCCGCCCGGGCCGGTCAGCGTCACCAGGCGGGCCCGGCCGAGCGCCGTCGTCACGCCGGCGACGTCGCCGTCGCGGCCGATCAGCGGGGTGAGCGGCACCGGCAGCGCCGGCCGGGACGCCGCCGGCTCGTCGTCGCGCAGCGCGTCCAGGTGGGCGGCCCGCAGCTCGGCGCCCGGGTCGGTGCCCAGCTGGTCGGCGAGCAACGCGCGAGCGTCCTCGACGGCGGCCAGTGCCTCAGCGCGGCGGCCGGCCGCGACCAGGGCGCGCACGTGCAGCGCCCGCAACCGTTCGCGCAGCGGCTGCTCGGCGATCAGGGCACGCAACCGCACGGCGACGTCGGCGGCCTGCGTCACTCCGGGGCCGGCCGTCAACTCGGCCTCGGCCAGATCCTCCGCCGCGGCCAGCCGCAGCTCGTCCAGGCGTGCGACCACCGGGCCGGCCACCGCCGCGCCGTCGAGATCGGCCAGCGGACGGCCGCGCCAGAGCGCGAGCGCCTCCCGCAGCGCCGGCGTCGCGTCGGCCGGGGCGCCGGCCCTCAGGCGGTCGCGACCGGTGCGCGCCAGCCGTTCGAACCGCTCCGCGTCGACGTCGTCGGCGGCCAGCTCCAGCCGGTAGCCGCCGGCGACCTGCCGCACCCGCGTCCCAGCGGGCAGCAGCCGGCGAAGCCGCGACACCAGTGTCTGAACGGCGTTGACCGGGTCGCCGGGAGGCTGGTCGGGCCAGACCGCGTCGACGAGGGCCGGCACCGCCACGACGGTGCCCGGTTCGAGGGCCAGCCGGGTGAGCAGCGCTCGCAGCCGCGCCCCACCCACCGCGACGACGGTGTCGCCGTCGCTCAGCCGGACCGGCCCGAGAATGCCTACCTGCACGAACCCAGCCTGTCACGCCCGGTCGGCGAAGCCGGCCTCGACGGCAGCCGGGCCGGCCCGCCGCCCTCCGCGCCCGCCGACGCCTGAGCGCGGGCCAGGACGCCCTGGAACCGCAGGATGCGCAGCAGCGCCTTCGGCCCCATGCCCACGCCGCCCAGGCAGTGCCGCCGGAAGCCGCGCTCGGACACGTACAGGTCGGCGCTGACGGCGCGGACCTCGGCGCTGTGCCATGGCATCAGCTGTCTGGTCGCCTCGGCGAGCAGTGGCTCGGGGCCGGCGGCCGCCGAGGCCGTCCCCCACAGCTCCGCGGCGTCGACGACGTGCCCGGTGAGGTCCGCGACCGGCCGGCCCAGGATCGCTGCCAGAGCGCCGGGCCGCAGCCGCAGCCCGACGACGGTCGTGCCCGGCGGGAGCAGCTCGACGTCCGGTCCGGTCAGCGCCGGCCAGCCGAGGTTCCCGCCCGGCCGGGCAGCGCAAACTCGACGCCACCCGTGGGCAGAGTTCCGGCTCCGTCCTGGAAGGCAGGCATAGACATGGAACGCCCTGCCAGGCCATCATCGGCCGGCAGCGTTCGGCTGGCACGAGCCGCGCGACATCGGATGGCAAATCGTTCCATGCTGTGCACCGCACCTTGGAGGCGCTGATGAGCTGGTTCCGTCGCACACCCGGGTCGCCGGGCGGTCGCTGGAGTTTCGGGGCGTTCGCCCTGGCTCTGCTGGCCGTCGGCATCGTCATCGGATCGGCGCTGACGCCCGGCTCGTCCGGGCCCGCGTCGGCCGCGCCACCCCAGCTCGTCGACGGGGCGCCCGGCGGTGAGCCGTCGCTCTCCGCCGGCGCCATGTGGTACCCGTGGTCGCCCGGTCCCGGCGAGCTCGGCGCGGTGCCGTCGGCGTTCGCCATCGACCACGTGCTCGACGGTCGTACCGCCAAGCTGGTCGTCGCCTCGTGGGGACGCAACGAGGACAGCTCCAACGCGCCGCTGCGCAGCGGGCGGGCCGTGGCCGAGGACAACGGCCAGGTGTTCGTCCCGTACGAAGGGCTCCCGTCGACGTTCACCATGACGGCGACGACGCGGCTGCGCGACGGGTCGGTGCTGTCGGCCAGCTTCGTCCCGACGACGTTGAACCCGCCGACGCCGAACCGCGTCGGCATCCCGATGGCCCGCTCCACCGACACCGCGGGGTCCTGGAGCACGTACACCGCCCAGCTGGTGGAGAACAAGTGGCGGCTGAACTGGTACCGCATCCACCGCGACCTCATCGAGCTGGCCGACGGCACCCTCCTCATGGGCGCCTACGGACAGGGCACCATCGACGGCGTCACGAAGGAGTACAGCCTGGTCCTGGAGTCCAGCGACGGCGGGCAGACGTTCCGGCAGCGCGCCGCCGTCAACGCCGGCTCCCGGTACGGCACCAACGAGCTGGGCCTGAGCCGGACCGGCGACGGCCGGCTCATCGCCGTCATGCGCGGCTCCGAGACCGTCGCCCGGCCGCCGGCGATGCCGCTCACCGTCAGCTTCTCCGACGACGACGGCGTCACGTGGTCGGCGGTGCAGCCGTACGTGCCGCCGGAGGGCCTGCCGGACAACGGCGTGTCGCCGAAGCTGACGCTGCAGCCCAACGGGCAGTTGCTGCTGGCCTACGGCCGTCCGGACAACAACGTCGTGGTGTCGGAGGACGGCACCGGCCGCACCTGGGACGCCGGGACGGTCGTCTACTCGCGGCACCCGGGTGACGACCCGCTGCGGCGCTGGATGGGCAGCAGCGGCAACATGGACATCATCGCGCTGAACAGCGGCGCGTCGCTGGCCTTCGGGGACACCTGCCACAACATCTGGTGGTGCCGCGAGTACGGCCACGACAACAAGATCTGGACCCGCAAGGTCGAGGCCCGTTCGGCCGGTGTCGGCCGGATCGACCTCGCGACGAAGGTCCGCACCGGCGCCGCGACCCTGACCGGCGCCGTCGTCCCGGCCGACGGCCGCTTCGCCGAACAGCGTCTCGAGGGCGCCGTCGACGGCAGCTCCGAGTACCGAGCGGCCGCCCGGCTGTCGTCAGACGCCGGCCTCACGATCGAGTTGGACCGCGTCTACACGCTGGACCGGATCGGCCTCATGCTGGCGCGCGGCGAGGAGAACAGCGCCCGCGTCCAGGTGTCCGAGGACGGCCGCCGCTGGACCCGTCCCGTCCTCGACACCGGCGCGCGCACCGACTACGCGATGACCTACACCGACATCGAGCCGGTGAAGGCGCGCTACGTGCGGATCAACCGCGGCTCCGGCGGCGCGCCCCTGACCGCCGTCACCGAGGTCGAGCTGTACGCCGCCGACCTGCTGACCTTCGAGAACGACGCGATCAACGAGGTGCCGAGGACCCTGACCGACACCCGCTACGCGTTCGTCGTCGACACCATCGTCGACAGCTACGACCACTCCGCCACGCACATGGCGCTGGTCGACGCCGACATGGGCGCCCGGGCGGGTGCGACGTTCCCGGCGCAGCGGCCGGCCGCCGCCCAGCACGTCTCGTTCGGGTTCGAGGGCTACGGGTACGGCAGCGGCGCACTGTGGGACGTCCTCGGCACGAACGCCGACGGCGAGGAGGTCGCGGCGTTCCGTCTGCACTTCGCGCCGGACTGGACGGCGAACAAGATGAAGGTCCGGGCGTGGGACGGCGACTCCTGGGTCGACGTCGGCCTGGTGGGGCCGGTGCCGGCGAACAAGACCTGGATGACCGTCACGATCGACAGCACCGCCACGGAGACGACGGTAAGCCTGAACGGGACGGTCATGGGCAGCACGTCGCTCCGGCTGGCGGAGGTCGAGGAGTTCACCGGGTTCCGCGCCGAGACCGGCCTGCTCCCCGAGGACGTCGGCAACATGGAGCACGCCTACGACGACGTCCTCATCACGCCGCTGGACTGACCCGTTGACCTTGCCCGTGGGGCAGGGCCTAGCGTTCCGGACGTGGAGGACGCACGGCGGCTGTCCATCGGGCAGGTGGCCCGGCTGGCCGGGGTCACCCCGAAGACGTTGCGGCACTATGACCGTCTCGGGGTGCTCCGGCCGGCCGACGTCGATCCCATGACCGGGTACCGGTGGTACCTGCCCGGGCAGGTCGAGCAGGTGCGGCTGGTGCGCCGGCTGCGCGCGCTCGAACTGCCGTTGGAGGAGGTCCGCCGGCTGCTGGCGCTGGCCGGCGACCGCGACGCGTTCCGGTCGACGCTGGCCGAGCACCGCCGTCGCATCGACGCGCGGGTCACCCGGCTCCGCGGGATCCTGCACACCATCGACCACGCGCTGACGGACGAGGACTGGACCATGAGCGCACCCACCGCACCCGCGGCCGACCCGGAGCTGCACCGCCGGCTCGGCGCCGACCTGTTCAACGACACCTGGCGGCTGATGGAGCTGGAGGACCGCTCCCCCGCCGACGACGTCGCGATGATCCACCAGGCGCACGCCTCGGCCTACCACTGGCTCCAGATCGGCACGCCGAACCACGTCGCGCGCAGTCACTGGCTGTGCTCACGGGTCTACTGCGTCGTCGGGCGGGCCGAGCCGGCGCTGTTCCACGCCCGGTTGGTGCTCTCGACGTGTCAGGAGCACGGCATCGGCGACTGGGATCTCGCCTTCGCCTATGAGGCCCTGGCCCGCGCGCACGCCGTCGCCGGCGACCACGAGGAGGCCCGCCGGCACGTCGCACAGGCGCGACTGGCCAGCACCGACATCACGACGGACGAGGACCGCGAGCTGCTGCTCAGCGACCTGGAGACGATCCCGTCCGCCGGGTGAGCGGTTCACACCCGGCGGACGACGTGCAGCAGGTACTCGTCGCGGTGGATCGGGTCGTGGTCGGTGCGCGGACGCTCCGGCGGCGGACCGGCGACCGGCTGGTAGCGGTCGAACCGGGTCTCCAGGACGCCCTCGCCACGGGTCAGGCCGGGAAGCTGCTGCTGCAGCTCGTGCGCGTGCGCCGCCGGAAGGTCGCCGTCGAGTTGGTAGCCCGACGCCGACGGCGACGGCGTGCCGGGCACCGCCCGCAACCGGGCCAGCGCCGGGAGCACCTGACCGAGGCAGTCGGCGGGCAGTTCCAGCTCGAACCGGTGGATCGGTTCCTGGACCTGCGTCCCGGCCCGCGCCAGCGCCGACATCAGCACCAGCGGCGTCAGCAGCCGGAAGTCGCCGGCGGTGCTCGACATGCTCTTGTCGAACGTCGCGTGCGAATGGCTCTGCCGCGGCCAGTACTGCGACCGGATCAGCGTCACCCGGCAATCCGGCACGTCCCACCCGTGCAGCCCCTGCCGCAGCGACTCGCGGACGGTCTCGTCGATGGCCCGCAGGAACGCCGGCGGCAGCGACCCCAGTTCGATCTCGAGCTCGAACGTCACCCCGGACCGCCACCTCGCCGCCTCGACCCGCAGCCCGACGCCGGCGAGGAACGGGTTGCCGTCCTGCTGGATCAGCTCGACCGACTCGCCGCTGCCGACGACCCGCTCGACGCAGATGGTGGTGGACTCGCGGAAGCCGACGTCGATGCCGTACTCGCCGGCCAACGTGGCCTGCAGCACCTCTTTCTGCACCTCGCCGTAGAGCGACACCGACACCTCCTGCCGCAGGTCGTCCTGGCGCAGGTCGATCAGCGGGTCCTGCTCGGCCAGCTGGGCCAGCGCCGCGTGAAGCGCGCCCCGCTCGCGGGCCCGGCGCGGCACCACGACGGTCTCCAGTGTGGGCGGGGCGAAGTGGTGCTTCCCCTCGCCGCCGGCGGCGTCGCCGAGCGTGTCGCCGACCCGCACCCCACCGAGGCCCCAGACCTTGGCGATCCGCCCGGCTGTGACGTCCGGGCGCGGCCGGGCGCCGCCGCCGTCGAAGACGCTGAGCGCCGTGACCTTGCCGGCGGCCAGCTTGTCGCGGACGCGCAGCGTGCCGGCGACCATGCGGACGTAGGCGATCTTCTCCCCCGCCGGGCCGCGCTCCACCTTGAAGACGGTGCCCGACGCGGGCCCGGCGTCGTGCCTGCCGTCGTGGGCCCTGAGGTCGCTGACGTCGCCACCACCGCTGTCGCCGCCACCGTCGCCCGCGCCGTCCGGTGACGGGGTCGACGGCAGCAGCCGCACGATGCCGGCCGTCAGCTCGGCGACGCCGGCGCCGGTGATGGCCGAGCCGGCGAAGACCGGATGGACGTCGGCCCGCCGCGCCTGCCGGGCCAGCGACCGCAACAGCCGCCGGTGCGTCACGCCGGCCGGATTCTCGACGTAGTCGGCGAGCAGCGCGTCGTCGCCGTCGGCGAGGACGTCGGCCAGCCGGGCGCCGAACCCGTCGTCGGCCGCCGTGAACGGGCGGAACGCGGCGTCCCTGCCGCCCTGCCGCACGGCCGTGCCCAGCGTGACGATGTGCGGGGTGAGCCGCGCCGCGATCTGCCCGGTGACGCCGTCCAGGTCGGCGCCGGCGCGGTCCAGCTTGTTGACGAAGATCAGCGTGGGGATGCGCAGCCGCCGCAGCGTGCGCATCAGCACCCGCGTCTGCGCCTGCACCCCCTCGACCGCCGACACGACCAGCACGGCGCCGTCGAGCACGCTGAGCACCCGTTCGACCTCGGCGATGAAGTCGGGGTGGCCGGGCGTGTCGATGAGGTTGACCGCGGTGTCGCCGACGGTGAACGCGACGACGGCGGACTTGATGGTGATGCCGCGCTGGCGTTCCAGCGCGAGGGAGTCGGTCTGAGTGCTCCCGGCGTCGACGCTGCCGACCTCGTCGATGACCCCGGCGGCGTACAGCAGCCGCTCGGTCAGACTGGTCTTACCGGCGTCGACATGCGCGAGGATTCCCAGGTTGAGCGTACGCAATGAGCTTCGAGTCCTCTGCTCGGACGAATGGAGTCACTGGGGTGGACCCGAAAGCTCGCCGCATGGCGCTCTCCCTTCTCGCTGATCGGTGAGGTCAGTCGAGCACGCGGGCACGGTGGCGGGCAACTGGTTTATCCCGGCCGGCCTCGGTCGAGTTGATCTTGACGATGGGGCGAAGTAAGATCAGCTGCATGTTCGAAGAAGCGCTACACGCTGTCGCGTCGCCGGGTGTCGACCCGGTGGCGGGGCGGCTGGTGGGGTGCATCCGGACACCTTCGACCGCGTGCGGCTGGAGCCGCGCCACCTACCTGGCCGGCCAAAGCACTGGCCGGCTTCAGCACCGCCCGCGACCGCACCTGCCGCGCCCCTGGCTGCCACCAGCCGAGCCAACTGCCAGGCGCTCTGCGAGACACCACCTGCTCAGAACACCGCGGCCACCGGACCGTCCGCCGAGAGCCCGGCGGCACCACCCGATGGCACAGCCCCACCGGCCACCAGTACTCCCGAAAGGCCTGAGCCGTGTCACGGTTCGAGGTGGGACATCGTCGCCGGCACCGGACGGCCTCATTCGGGCCTACGGTGCTGACATGCACCAGCGACTCGACGGGCGGCGGCTGAACCGGGCGACCCTCGCCCGGCAGCACCTGCTCGGCCGCACCGACCGGCGGGCGCTGGACGTCGTCCGCGATCTGATGGGGCTGCAGGGCCAGGACGCCGACCCGCCGTACGTCATGCTGTGGAACCGCATCGACGCGTTCACCGTCGGGCAGCTGACCACGCTGCAGCTCGACCGCAGCGTCGTCCGGGCGACGCTGTTCCGCGGCACGCTGCACCTCGTCGCCACCGACGACTACCTGTGGCTGCGGCCGCTGCTGCAGCCGATGCTGGAGCGCTGGCAACGCGGCGCCTGGGGCAAGGCCCTCGACGGCGTCGACGTGGAGGAGCTGGCCGAGGTCGCGGAGCGGCTGCTCGACGACGGCCGGCTCACGCGACCACGGCTGAGCCGGGCGCTGGCCGCCCGCTGGCCCGAGCACAACTCGACGGCGCTGGCCCGCTCGGTGCAGGGGCTGCTCCCGGTCGTGCACCCGCCGCCGGACGGCCTGTGGCACCGGCACGGCCCGGCGCACGTCGCGTTGGCCCAGACCTGGCTCGGCCGGCCGCTGTCCCCCGGCGTCCCGCCGAGCACGCTGGTCCGCCGTTACCTCGCCGCGTTCGGACCGGCCACCGTCAAGGACGTCCAGGCGTGGAGCGGGCTGACCCGGCTGCGCGAGGTCGTCGAGGCGATGCGGCCGGAGCTGGTGACGTTCACCGGGGAGCAGGGCGAGGAACTGTTCGACCTCCCCGACGCGCCCCGCCCCGATCCGGACACGCCCGCGCCGATCCGGCTGCTCGCCCTCGTCGACAACGTCGTGCTCGCCTACGCCGACCGCGGCCGCCTGGTCGGCCCCGACGCGGCGGCGCGGGTGGGCTGGGAGGCGGCCGTGCTGATCGACGGCGAGGTCGGCGGCTTCTGGACCATGACCCACGACGACGACAACGGCGCCGTCCTCACCACCGACCTGCTGCGCCCGCTCAGCGACGAGCAGGAGGCCGAGCTGGAGGCCGAGGCCGCACGGCTGCTGGCGTTCGCCGCGCCGGAGGCCGACCGCCGCGACGTCCGCCTCCGGGTCCCTGCCGGGCAGGCCTAGCGGCGGCCGGCAGCGACCAGCAGCGCGACACACCCCGCGCGTCCACGCCGCGAACCCCGATCTCCGCCGGCCTCGCTCTAGGGTGTCGGGGGTGCGCGTCCACCAGTACGTCTACTTCGCTCTGGCCTCGACGCGGATGCCGGCGGCCGAGATCACGACGCGGCTGGGCATCGAGCCGGACGAGGTGACGACCCGCGGCAGCCGGCGGGCCGAGCCGCCCCGGCCCGCCGCGCACCGGTGGCGCGTCGTCTGCCGCGAGCCCGGCCGCACCGTGGACGAGCAGCTGCGCCGGGTCGTCGATCGGCTGGACGAGCACGCCGACCGCATCGGCGAGCTGGTGACCGAGCTGCGTACGCTCGACGACTGGCCGTCCGTCAGTACGCTGCAGGTCGTCCGGATCTTCGACCATCCGGACGGTGAGGAGGAAGAGGTGCCCCCACCGATCGGCGGCCTGACGAAGCTCGCCGGACAACACCAGCTGCTGGGCTGGCACGTCGACGCGCGGACGGTGGACTTCCTCCGCGCCACCCGGGCGGAACTGGACGTCGACGAATACGCGGGCGGCCGAGTCGAGGACCGCGGATGAGTCCCGGAGGGATCGCTCTGCTGCTGGTCCTCGCCGCGTTCCTGGTCGCGCTGGCCATCCTGATCCCGATCAGGGTGCGCAAGCGGCAGAAGCTGGAAGGGACCGCCGCGGTGATGGCCGACTTCGCCGCCCGCAACGGCATGCGGTTCGGGCGCTCCGAGCCGAATCTGCCGGCCAGGGCGCCCAGCATCAACGACATCGTCGGCGATCCGCTCATCTACCTGGACTTCCACCTCGACGGAACCCTGCGCGACGTGCCGTTCCAGGCGTTCCAGGTGCGTCGTCCGCCACCACGTCAGCACGCGATCACCTTCGAGGTCTCCACCCGCACCCCGGAGTACACGGTGGTGCTGGTTCCACGCCCGGTGGCCGGTCCCCCGTTGCGGCTGGCCCCGCAGCGGCTGTCGTGGGCCACCGTGCTCCGCCGGGACACCGAGGTCGGAGATCCACGGTTCGACGAGGTCTTCCACGTCAGCACCGACACCCCGGACTTCGCCCGGCTCGTGCTGCGCCCGCCGCTGACGAGCTGGCTGGTGTCCGATCCGCGCGCCACGGCCGCGATCATCGTGTTCGAACCGGCGGAGCTGATGGCGGTGGTGCCGGGGCCGCTCACGCCCGACGGCGCCATGTCGCTGGCGGACCTGATGACCGACCTGCGCCACCGCGTGCCCTGGCAGTCCCTCACGTCCTGACGACCCGACCCCACCGGAGACCACGAGACATGTCCGAACCAGGCACCATGGACGCCCGGCAGCAGCGCTACGGCGAACTGCTGCAACAGATCGGCGGCGCACTGCTGGACGCCGCCCCGCCGGGGTGGCGCCGGATGGACCTGATCGCGAAGATCGCCGAGGGCGTGCAGGACCTCGGCCTCACCGTGATCAGGTCCGATTTCTCCGACGCCCGGGTCGCGCCGCCGGAACACCTGACCGCGGCGTTCGTGGAACTGCGCCAGGTGATGGACGACGAGCAGCGCGGCGCCTGGCTGTCGGCCCGCTACACGATCGACCCGCCGAGCGCGTTCCAGGTCTTCTACAACTACGACCACGACCCGCTGTGGGACCCGCCGGTCCCGGCCGAGGTGCCGCGGCCGGAGGCACCGGGTCAGCCGACCGGCTCGGCGCGCATCGGCATCGAGGAACAGCGCGCCCTGCACCGGAAGATCGCCGACCTGCTCGTCGTGCGGGCACCCGCCGACCGCGACCAGCTCCGCGTCATGTACAACGCGGTGGGCCACCACGAGGAGCTGGTCGGACACGTCCTCGGGATCGACGGGCAACTGCGGGAGTGGGACGCGCCGCCGGAGCTGACGCCGTACTTCCGGCGGCTGCGGGCCGGCATGTACGCCGAGGGCGCCGGCACGTGGGCGGCGGCCAGCACCGTCGTCGAGTACCCGATCAAGCTCTCGATCGACTATCGGAACGAGACCCGCTGGCACCGGGAGCCGTCGCGCTGGGAGGTGCTCGACGAGCTCGAGCTGTACCCGAGGACGGCCGACCACGTCCCGGACTGGATGACGACCGCGCTCCCGAACGCGCGGCGGGTGGCCGAGGTGGCGGGACGGTTCCGGCGTGCGCGCATCTTCGACCGCCGGAACGGCGACGGCCGGCCCGTGGCCGACCGGCCCGCCGTCCCCGATGGCGAGCGGCAGCGGCTGCTCGACTACCTGAACACCGCCCCGGTGATCGTGAGCGGCCGCGGCTTCGATCCCGACGTGTTCGACCCGGACGGCGCGCAGGACGTGCCGTCGGGCTACCACACGGACGGGGTGTGGATCTGGACGGCGTCGGTGCCGCACTATCTCGCGAAGCACGCGATCGCACCGGAGCCGGACCTCGTCGAGCACGTCCGGCGCCACGACTTCGCCCTTCCGCAGCTCGATCAGGAGACCAGGGAGGCCGCCTACCTCGCGCTCACGGGTGAGCTCCCGGCGGCGCCGCCGCTCTCCGAGCGTGACCACCGTGTCCTCGCGATCATCGAGCAGCGTGTGAGCGAGGCGGGCGCGATCCCCGAGGCCTACCGGATCCTCGGCTCCGCCGAGGGCGCCACCTGCCTCGAGCGGGTCGGCGACGAATGGCAGGTCGCCGACTACGAGCGCGGCGAGCCGCGCGGCCCCAAGCGGTTCGCCCAGCTGTGGGACGCGGGCGCGTTCCTCCTGGGCAGCCTGACGATCATCCCGTCGAGCCTGCGGGGTGGCGGGCCGGACCGCAACACGGCGCAGGCCCTCAACGACTGGCCGATCCAGCCACTGCCCGGCGAGCCGCCGCTGACGCTGCTCGCCGAGAAGCACATCGCGGTCCTGATGCCGGGCCGCGAGCTGGTCCGCCACGGCGCCGACGGCGGCAACCTGACGTTCGCCGCCGGCACGGGGTTCACCGCCATGTCGCTGCGGCCGGAGCGGGAGCACCAGGGACCCCGGCGCTATCGCGTACAACGCGAGCTGCGCGTTCTCGCCGGGCAGACGGTCCCCTGGCACGACCAGCCCGGCGGCGGGTCCGCCTACCTGCTGCCCGGGTCGGTCGCCGGCCACCTCGCGGACGGCAGCCTCACCGACGTGACCGACATCGCGGCGACCGGGGGCTGATCAGCCGCGGCGGCCGGCGATCTCCCGGACGACGTCGCGCGGCGGCTTGTCGTGCCGCAGCCCCTTGTACGCGGGGTGGCGCAGCGTTCCGATGGCGGTCCACTCGGCGAACGCGACCTCGCAGACCAGCTCCGGCCGGACGAACACGCAGCCCGGCTTGTCGGGCTGAGCGCCGACGAACGGGCTGGTGTCAGTGGTCAGCGGTGCCAGCAGTCCGGCCAGCCGGTGCCGCTCGGCCAGCGTCAGCCCGGTGCCGACCCGGCCCGCATAGCGCAGGTCGCCGCCGTCGTCGTAGACACCCACGGCGAGGGCGCCCAGCGTGCCGGTCAGGCCGCCCTCACCGGGCAGCCAGCCGCCGATGACGACCTCCTGGCGGTCGACGTTCTTCACCTTCAGCCAGTCGCGGCCGCGCTTGCCGGGCAGGTAGCGGCTGGTCAGCCGCTTCGCGATGACCCCCTCGAGCCGCTGCGCCTTCGTGGCGGCCAGCATGGCCGCACCGTCGCCGGGGACGTAGGCCGGCACCGTCCACCCCGGCCCGCCGGCCGGCAGCAGCGCGTCGAGCTCGGCGCGCCGCACCTCGTACGGGGCGTTCAGCAGCGAGCGGTCGTCGACGTGGAGCAGGTCGAACAGGACGTAGACCGCCGGCGCGCCCGTGACCAGCGGGTCGGACAGCCCGGAGACCTCGACGTTCATCCGCGACTGCAGCTTCTCGAAGCTGGGCCGCCCGGTGTCGTCGAACGCGACGACCTCGCCGTCGAGCACGGCGTTGCGACCACCCAGCGCGGCCGCGACGCCGTGCACGTCCGGGTAGACCCGGGTGACGTCGCGCAGAGTGCGGCTGGACAGCCGGATGCGGCCGTCCTCGACGTAGGCGATGGTCCGGACACCGTCCCACTTCACCTCGAAGCCCCAGCCGCCGTCGTCGGCCGGAAGCTGCGGTGACAGCGACGCCATCATCGGGGTGATGGTGTCCGGCCGCGGCATCATGACCGGGAGCGCTTCTCTCGGATCTTCATCGCGATGTCCAGGGGCGTGCCCTCGAAGCCGAACTCCTCGCGCAGCCGCCGCTCCACGAACCGGCGGTACGACGGCTCGAGAAACCCGGTGGTGAACAGCACGAACCGCGGCGGCCGGGTGTCGGCCTGGGTGGCGAACATGATGCGCGGCTGCTTGCCGCCGCGCACCGGGTGCGGGTGCGCCGCGACCAGCTGACCGAGGAACGAGTTCAGCCTGCCGGTCGGAATGCGCTGCTCCCAGCCCTCCAGCGCGGTGTCGAGCGCCCGGACCATGCGGTCGACGTGCCAGCCGGTGCGGGCGGAGACGTTCACCCGGGGTGCCCACGCGACGCGGTCGAGCTGCCGGTCGATCTCGCGCTCCAGCACATCGCGGCGCTCGTCGTCGAGCAGGTCCCACTTGTTGAACGCCAGCACCAGCGCCCGGCCGGCGTCGACGACCATCGAGATGATGCGCAGGTCCTGTTCGGCCAGCGGCTCGCTGGCGTCGATGAGCACGACGGCGACCTCGGCGCGTTCCAGCGCCGACGCGGTGCGCAGCGACGCGAAGTACTCCGCGCCGGACGCCTCGTGCACGCGGCGGCGGATACCGGCGGTGTCGATGAACCGCCACTCGCGCTCGCCCAGCTCGATCAGCTCGTCGATCGGGTCGACGGTGGTGCCGGCGACGGAGTCGACGACGACGCGGTCCTCGCCGGCCAGCTTGTTCAGCAGGCTGGACTTGCCGACGTTGGGCTTGCCGACCAGCGCGACCCGGCGCGGGCCGCCCTCGAGGCCGTCGAACGACTCGGGCGGCGCCTCGGGCAGCGCGGCGACGACGGCGTCGAGCAGGTCGCCGCTCCCCCGGCCGTGCAGCGCCGACACCGGGAACGGCTCGCCCAGCGCGAGGTTCCACAGCGCCGTGGCGTCGGCCTCGCCGCTGGAGCCGTCGACCTTGTTGGCCACCAGGATGATCGGCTTGCCGGACCGGCGCAGCAGCTTCGCGACCGCTTCGTCGGTGTCGGTGGCCCCGACGGTGGAGTCGACGACGAACATGACGACGTCGGCGGCCACCATGCCGACCTCGGCCTGCGCCGTGATGCGCGCCGCCATGCCCTTGGCCTCGGGGTCCCAGCCGCCGGTGTCGAGCAGCGTGAACGAGCGCCCGGCCCACGCGGCGTCGTAGGCGACGCGGTCGCGGGTGACCCCCGGTACGTCCTCGACGACCGCCTCGCGGCGGCCGAGGATGCGGTTGACCAGGGTCGATTTGCCGACATTGGGCCGGCCGACGACGGCCACCACAGGGGTGTAGGCGTCGCTCACCTCGACGTCGGCCTCGAGGGCCTCCGCCGGGAACTGCTCAGTCACTTGTGCTCCTCGGTTCGGGACGCCACGGCCTCGCGATGAGCCACCAGGGCTTCGCGCAGCTGTTCGGTCGCCGCGTCGAGGGCCGAGCGTGTGCGCCCGCCGCCCGCCGGCAGCGTGACCGGGCGACCGAAGACGACCTCGACCCGGGACCGCAGGCCGGGCATCCCACCCAATGTACGTCCTCGGCCGGCTGTTCCCGCAAAGACGACCGGAACGACCGGCGCGCCGGAGCGCAGCGCGAACCAGGCCAGCCCGGTGCGCAGCTCGGCGAAGTCGCCGGCGCCGCGGGTGCCCTCGGGGAAGACGACGAGCACCCGGCCGACGTCGAGCACGCCGGTGCCCGCCTTGATCATGCCGCGGCTGGGATCGTCGCGGTCCAGCGGGATCTGCCCGACGGCGTGCAGCAGCCAGCCGAGCGGGCCCTTGAACAGCTCTTTCTTGGCCAGTGTGTGCACCGGGCGCGGGCAGGTGCCCATGAGCAGCGGCGCGTCGAGGAAACTGGTGTGGTTGGGCGCCAGGATGACCGGGCCGGTGCGCGGCACGTTCTCGCGGCCGGTGATCGTGACCCGGTAGAGCAATCGGGCCAGGGTGGCGGCGGCGAACTTGCCGAAGACGGCGCCCACGGGCGTCGGCGGCCGCGGCGCCTCGCTCACGTCCGCACCCCCGTGCGGGCCTCCACCAGCTTGAGCACGGCGGCGACGGTCTCGTCCAGCGACAGCAGCGAGGAGTCGACGACGTCGACGCCGTCGGCTGCCTCGTGGAAGCTGGAGACGGTGGAGTCGTCGGCGTCGCGGCGCACCACCTGGTCGCGGGTGGCGTCGACGGCGGCGGCGTCGTCGCTGCCGTGGACCTCGAGGGCGCGGCGCGACAGCCGCACCTGCTCGTCGGCGGTCAGCAGCACGCGCACCGGCGCGTCGGGCGCGACGACGGTGGTGATGTCGCGGCCCTCGATGACGACGCCGCCTGCCCGGGCCACGGCCTGCTGCTGGGCCACCAGCTCGGCGCGGACGCCCAGGTTGGTGGCGACGGCGCTGACGGCGGCCGAGATGCGGCTGGTGCGGATGGCGGCCGCGATGTCGGTGCCGCCGACCGTCACCGTCGGTGCGGCGGGGTCGAGCCCCTGCTCCAGCGGCAGGTCGCGCGCCAGTTGCGCCACCCGCTCGGTGTCGGCGAGGTCGGCCCCCTGCTCCAGCGCCCACCAGGTGACCGCCCGGTACATCGCGCCGGTGTCGAGATAGCGCAGGCCGAGCGCCGCCGCGACCCGGCGGGCGACCGTGGACTTCCCGGAACCGGACGGGCCGTCGATGGCGACGACGAGATCGGTGATGCTGACGTCAGCAGGGGTATCGGGCACGTCCAGAAGATTACCGGCCGGCGCGCTCACCCGCGGATCGTCCAGCCGCGTTCGCGCAACGACGACGCGAGCTCGTCCTCGGCGCCGGGCCGGACGTCCAGTTCGACCAGGCCGAGCGGCTGACCGGCGGCGTGCTCGATGCGGACGTCCTCGACGTTCACGCCGGCGGCCCCGGCGTCGGCGAACAGCCGGGCCAGCTGGCCGGGCCGGTCGTCGACGGCGACGATGACGGTGACGAACTCGGTGTGCGCGGCGCCGTGCTTGCCGGGCAGCCGGGACCGGCCGTCGACGCCGTCGCGCAGCAGCTCGCGCAACACCGGCTGGCCGGCCGGCGGCGACTCCAGCGCCGCCATGAGGCGGTCCAGGTCGGCGCGCAGCCCCTCGAGGACGGGACGGACGGCGGCCGCGTTGGCCGTCAGGATCTCGGTCCACAGCTCCGGGTCACCGCTCGCGATGCGGGTGACGTCGGTGACGCCCGGACCCGCGAGGCGCACCTCGTGGCCCGTCGCACCGGAGAGGCGCCCGGCCATCAACGCGGCGACCACGTGCGGCGTGTGCGACACCAGCGCGACGGCCGCGTCGTGCTCGGCCGCCGTCATCGTCATCGGGACGGCGCGGACCAGCCGGGCGACCGCGAGCGCGCGCGTGACCGCCTGCTGGTGGGTGCCGTCGTCGGGGCAGATCACCCACGGGCGGCCCTCGAACAGGTCGGCGAGCGCCGCGTTGGGCCCGCTGATCTCGCGGCCGGCCATCGGGTGGCTGCCGACGTAGCGGCCCGGGTCGGCGACCCGCTCGCGCACCTGCGTCGTCGGCAGCACCTTCACACTGGCGACGTCGGTGGCGTACTCGGCCCGGCCGGTCTCCAGCACCTCGCCCACGACCGCCGCGACGGCCTCCGGCGGGACGGCGACGAGGGCCAGCGCGGCCGGCTCGCCCGGGGCGTCGCCCTCCGGGCGTCCGGCGCCCAGCCGGACCGCCTCGGCGAGGACCTCCGGCTTCGCGTCGGCCAGCCGCACGTCGACGCCCGCGCGGGTCAGCGCCAGCCCGGCCGACGTCCCGACCAGCCCGGTACCGACGACGAGGACGCCGCGACCCTCGAACGGGTCCATCACCGGTCCGCGAGGTCGTCGCGCAGCACCGTCGTGCCGTGCAGGTAGACGTGCCGGATCTGCGAGCGCGGCTTCGTGGTCTCGATGTGCGCCATCAGCCGCACCACCCGCGGCAGCGCGCCGGCGACGCCGATCTCCTGGGCGCACATCATCGGCACGTCGGTGATGCCCAGCCGGCGGACGGCGACGGCCGGGAACGCCGAGCGCAGGTCCGGCGTGGCGGTGAGGAAGATGCTGATGACGTCGTCGGGCGTCAGCTCGTTGCGGTCGAGCACCGTGGTCATCAGCTCGGCGGTCCGCTCCAGCAGGTGCTCGGCGTCGTCGGCGTCGAGCTGGGTGGCCCCCCGTATCGCGCGTACAGTCACAGGACAGCAAGGTACCCGCCGGGGGCGGGTGACGGCGTCACCGGCCCGGACTACAGACCGACGTCGTGGTACAGCGCGGCGATCTCGGCCTTCGTCAGGACGCGGGTGTTGCCGGGCCGCAGGTCGCCCATCGCCACCGGACCGATGTGTGTGCGGACCAGTCGCTTCACCGGGTGGCCGACGGCCTCGAGCAGCCGGCGGACGACGTGTTTGCGGCCCTCGTGCAGCACGACCTCGACCATGACGCGGGTGCCGGAGCGGCCGACCACCCGGAAGGAGTCGACCCGCACCGGGCCGTCGTCGAGTTCGATGCCGGCGCGCAGCTCGCGGCCGAGGACGGGTGCTACCGGCCCGGGCACCTCGGCGACGTAGGTCTTCAGCACCTCGTACGAGGGGTGCGCGAGGCGGTGTGCCAGCTCGCCGTCGTTGGTCAGCAGGATGAGGCCCTCGGTGTCGGCGTCGAGCCGGCCGACGTGGAACAGCCGCTCGCGGCGGCCGCGGACGTAGCCGGTGAGGTCGGGCCGGCCCTCGGGGTCGTTCATCGTGCTGACGACGCCGACCGGCTTGTTCAGCGCGAGGTAGACCTGGCCGGCCTCGGTGGTGGTGATGCGCGAGCCGTCGACCTTGATGACGGCGGTCGCGGGGTCGACCCGGGTGCCGAGCGTGCGCACGACCTTGCCGTCGACCTCGACCCGGCCGGCCGCGATCAGCGCCTCGCTGGCCCGGCGGCTGCCCACCCCGGCGGAGGCGAGGACCTTCTGGAGTCGGACACCTTCGGCGTCGTCAGGCATTCTCGGTGTCACGTTCCTCGATGGCGTCGGCGTCGGGCAGGTAGGGCGCCAGCGGCGGCAGCTCGTCGATCGAGGCCATGCCGAGGCGCTCCAGGAAGTATGACGTGGTGCGGTACAGGATCGCGCCGGACTCCGGGTCGACCCCGGCGTCGGCGACCAGTCCGCGGGCGGTGAGCGTGCGCATGACGCCGTCGCAGTTGACGCCGCGGACGGCCGACACCCGGGCCCGGCTGACCGGCTGCCGGTAGGCGACGACGGCGAGCGTCTCGAGCGCCGCCTGGGTCAGCTTGGCCTGCTGGCCGTCGAGGACGAACCGCTCGACGACGGACGCGCAGGACGCGTGCGTGTAGAACCGCCAGCCGCCACCGATCTCGCGCAGCTCGAAGCCGCGGCCGGGCCGGGCGTACTCGTCGCGCAGCACCTCGAGCACGTCGGTGATCTCGCCGCGCGGGCGCTCCAGCACCTGCGCGAGCGTGACGACGTCGATGGGTTCGTCGACGACCAGCAGGATCGCCTCGACGGCCGCACGCAGGCCGGGCTCGTCGTCAGTCAGCGTCGGCTGCGTCAACGGTCCTCTCCTCATCCGATGCGTCGAACTCGTCGCTCACCGCGACGTCCTCGTCGTCGTCGCCGGTCCACCGCACCGTCAGCTCGCCCAGCGCGACGACCTGCTCGAACGCGACCGCCTTCTCGCGGTACAGCTCCAGCAGCGACAGGAAGCGGGCGACGACGTGCAGCGTCGTGGGGCAGTCGGCCGCCAGGGTGCGGAAGGTCAGGATGCGAGAACGACGCAGCCGATCGACGACGACCAGCGCCTCCTCGCGGACGCTGACCCGCGGCTGATGCAGGTGGGTCAGGCCGACCAGCGGCGGCGGCTTGGGCGTGAGCACCTTGGCCGCCAGCATGGCCAGCTCCTCGGGCCCCAGCCCGACGACCACCTCCGGCAGTAGCGACGCGTACCGCTCCTCCAGCCCGACGGCGCGCGGGAAGCGCAGCGCCTCGGCGGCGAACCGGGCCGCCAGCACGCCGGCGACCTCCTTGTACGCCTTGTACTGCAGCAGCCGGGCGAACAGCAGGTCGCGCGCCTCGAGCAGCGCGAGGTCGTCCTCGTCCTCGACCTCGCCGCTGGGCAGCAGCCGGGCCGCCTTGAGGTCGAGCAGCGTGGCGGCGACGACCAGAAACTCGCTGGTCTCGTCGAGGTCCCAGTCCGACACCTTGATGTAGGCGATGAACTCGTCGGTGACCTGCGACAACGCCACCTCGGTGACGTCGAGCTTGTGCTTGGCGATGAGCGTGAGCAGCAGGTCGAACGGCCCTTCGAAGTTCGCGAGGTGCACCTCGAACTTCGAGCTCTCGTCCTGCTCCGGCTCGATCAGCAGGGTGGGGGCGTCGGTCACGGCCGGGCCGGCTCCCAGCGCGCCAGGACCTCGCGGGCCAGCTGGCGGTAGGCCGACGCGCCGCGTGAGGACGGGGCGAAGCTGGTGATCGGCAGGCCGGCGACGGTGGTCTCGGGGAACCGGACCGTGCGGCCGATGACGGTGTGGAAGACCTTGTCGCCGAACGCCTCGACCAGTCGCGACAGCACCTCGCGGCCGTGCACCGTGCGGGAGTCGTACATGGTGGCCAGCAGGCCCTCGATCTCGAGCTGCGGGTTGAGGCGGTCGCGGACCTTCTCGATGGTCTCCTGCAGCAGCGCCACACCGCGCAGCGCGAAGTACTCGCACTCCAGCGGCACGATGACGCCGTCGGCGGCGGTGAGCGCGTTGACGGTCAGCAGGCCGAGAGAGGGCTGGCAGTCGATCAGCATGAGGTCGTACTCGCCGGCCAGCGGCTTGAGGATGCGGCCGAGCGCCTGCTCGCGGCCGACCTCGGTGACCAGCTGGATCTCGGCCGCGGAGAGGTCGATGTTGGCCGGCAGGAGGTCCATGCCGTCGATCGGCGTCTTCTGCACGATGTCGCCGGCCCGCAGCGACGGGTCCATCAGGACGTTGTAGATCGACAGCTCGAGGTCGTGAGCGTCGAGCCCGAGGCCGACCGACAGCGCGCCCTGGGGGTCGAAGTCGACCAGCAGCACCCGGCGGCCGTAGTCGGCCAGCGCGGCACCCAGGTTGATGGTGGTGGTGGTCTTGCCGACGCCGCCCTTCTGGTTGCACATGGCGACGATGCGCGCCGGGCCGTGGTGGTCCAGCCGCTTGGGCTTCGGGAAGTCGACCGGGGGACGGCGCGTGGGTCCGAGATCGAGCTCAGGCTCGGTGTCGAACGGCAGCACGCCCGCGGCGTCCGGCTTCGAGGGTGCCACGTCGTTCAGAGCTCCTCGATGGTCGTTTGTGTGGCCTTCTACGCTTCGTCCTGGGACCGGAGCCTACCTCGCGACGGCGGCGCGGAGCTGCGGGCGCGCGGGTGCGCCGCCACATAGACCTCGCGGAGCTGGTCGACGGTCACCAGCGTGTACACCTGAGTGGTCGTGACCGAGGCGTGCCCGAGGAGTTCCTGGACCACCCGGACGTCCGCGCCGCCCTCGAGCAGGTGCGTGGCGAACGAGTGCCGCAGCGTGTGCGGGGTGACCGTCGTCGACAGCCCGGCCCGCGCGGCCGCCGTCCGCAGCACCGACCACGCGCTCTGCCGCGACAGCCGTCCGCCGCGGGCGTTGAGAAAGAGAGCATGTGCCCCCCGGCCAGGCATGTCCGGCCCTCGACGAGAAGGCGTGTCTCGTCCGGTGCCGACCAGCGCGGGCCGGGCCCGTACCAGGTAGGCGTCGACGGCCTCCCAGGCGTAGCTGCCCAGCGGGACGACGCGGTCCTTGCCGCCCTTGCCGCGCAGCAGCACCGTCCCGGACTCGGCGTCGAGGTCGTCGCGGTCCAGGCCGACCGCCTCGGAGATGCGGGCGCCACAGCCGTAGAGCACCTCCAGCAGCGCGCGGTCACGCAGCACCCGCGGGCCCTCGCCGACCGACGCCGCGTCCAGGAGCCGCTCGACCTGGGCCAGCGGGATCGCCTTCGGCAACCGCCGTGGCGGCGTCGGCGGGCGGACCGCGCCGGCCGGGTCACCGTCGGACAGCCCTTCGCGGTGCAGGAACCGGTGCAGCCCGCGGACGGCGACGACGGTGCGGGCCGCCGAGCTGGCGCCCAGCGCGACCCGGCCCTCGTCGCCCTCGCGCAGGCTGCGCAGGAACGCCGTGACGTCCTCCTCCTCGACCTTGTCCGGGGCGTCGCGGCCGCGATCGCGCAGGAACTCGGTGTAGCGCCGCAGGTCGCGCCGGTAGGAGGCGAGGGTGTTGGCGGCCAGCCCGCGCTCGACGGCGAGGTGGTCGAGGTAGCCGCGGACGGCACGTTCCAGCGCGGACTCGGTGGTGTCCATCGGTGGCGGCTCCCGTGGATGCTGCTGGTGCTGGGGCCGGCCCGCGGTTCTAGTGCAGGACCTTCTCCAGCGGGACGGACGGCAGGCCGTGCGCCTCGGCGACCGGCTCGTAGACGATAGCGCCGTCGTGCACGTTGACGCCCTTCGCCAGCGCCGCGTCGGCCCGCGCGGCGTGGCGCCAGCCCCGGTTGGCCAGCTCGACGGCGTACGGCAGCGTGACGTTGGTCAGCGCGTACGTCGAGGTGTGCGGCACCGCGCCCGGCATGTTGGCGACACAGTAGAAGATCGACTCGTGCACGCGGAAGGTCGGGTCGTCGTGTGTGGTGGGCCGCGAGCTCTCGAAGCAGCCGCCCTGGTCGATGGCGATGTCGACCAGCACGCTGCCCGGGCGCATGCGCGCCACGAGGTCGTCGGAGACCAGCTTCGGTGCCTTCGCGCCGGGCACCAGCACCGCGCCGATGACGAGGTCGGCGTCGACGACCGCGGTCTCGATCTCGAACAGGTTCGACGCGATGGTCTGTGCCTTGCCGCCGTACAGCTCCTCGACGTCGCGCAGCCGGGCGACGTTCTTGTCCAGCACCCAGACGTCGGCCTGCATGCCCATGGCGATGACCGCGGCGTTCATGCCGGCCATCCCGGCGCCGACGACGACCACCTTCGCCGACTTCACACCGGGCACGCCGCCGAGCAGGATGCCCCGGCCGCCCTGTGCCCGCTCCAGCACGTGCGCGCCGACCTGCGTCGCCATGCGCCCGGCGACCTCGCTCATCGGCGCCAGCAGCGGCAGGTGGCCGTCGGCCGTCTCGACCGTCTCGTAGGCGATGGCCGTGGTGCCGGAGTCGAGCAGCGCCTGCGTGCACTCCTGCGACGCGGCGAGGTGCAGGTAGGTGAACAGCACCTGGTCGCGGCGCATGCGGTGGTACTCCTCGGCGACCGGCTCCTTGACCTTCAGCACCAGGTCGGCGGCCGCCCAGACGGAGTCGGCGTCCGGGGCGACGCGGGCGCCCGCGCGGACGTACTCCTCGTCGCGGACCGACGAGCCGTCGCCGGCACCGGCCTGGACCAGCACGTCGTGGCCGTTGCGGACGAACTCGTGTACACCGGCCGGCGTGATGGCCACGCGGTATTCGTTGTTCTTGACCTCGGTTGGTATGCCGACGAGCACTGGCCCCACCCTCTCGGTACTCCCGACGACGCTGTCGGGCCGCCACCCCCTGTGGACGGCGGGGCGAGTCTAAATCGACTCGTGTCATGCCGTCTCGGTGCTGTCATGACAAGTGACCAACGACATTCATGGGCCCTGCTGCGGTAGACCACTGCCATGCGCTTCTACGCCGACCGCCCCCAACGGCGGAGACAACAGATCGTCGCCGACGTGCTCGGCCCCTTGTGGTGTGCCGGGATGATCGTCGCCGGGCTGGCCATCCGGCACTCGATCCGGTCCCGCACCCGCCCGGCCACGTTCGTCGAGTCCACCGCCGGGGCGCTGGCCGCCGCCCTCGCCGACACCGCCGAGTCGATCGCCCGAGTGCCGCTGGTCGGCGACGCGCTGTCGGAGTCGCTGCAGCGGGCCGCCGACGCCGCGGGCCGCATGAGCGCGTCCGGCGCGAGCACGGCGGCGTCGATCGAGCGGGCCGGCGACGTCATCGGGCTGGTCGTGATCGTGCTGGCGCTGGCCGCGGCGGCGTACGTGTGGGTGCGGCCGCGGGTGATCTGGTACCGGCAGGCCTCCGACGCCCGCGCCGTCCTGGCCTTCCCCGACCGCGACGACCTGCTGTCGGCGCGGGCGCTGGCGGCGGTGCGGCTGCCGCGGATCGGCGGCGGGCTGGTGGCCGGGTGGCGCGCGGGTGACACCGCCGCCGTCGGCGCCCTGGTCCGGGCCGAGCTGGACCGGCTGGGGCTGGACTACCCGGCTGACCTCTCCCCTGACCTGTCACCCGAGGGCCAGGGCGCGCTGACCGGGCGCAACGCGTCGTAGCCCGCGCCGTCGCGGGCCGCCTTGGCGGCCAGCACGCCGGCGACCAGCGTGGCGTTCTGCACGTCACCGGCCAGGGCGGCCGCGACGAGATCGTCCAGCGGCACCCAGGCGACCCCGAGGTCGGCCTCCTCGTGCTCGCCGGCGAACCGGGCGTCGTCGGGCAGCGTCTCGACGCCGCGGGCGAGGAACACCCGCAGCGCCTCGTTCGTCATGCCCGGCGAGACGAGCAGGTCGACCAGCACCCGCCAGTCGGCGGCCCGCACGTGCCCCTCCTCGTAGAGCTCGCGGGCGGCCGCCTCGTGCGGTGGCTCGCCGTCGACGTCGCGCAGCCCGGCCGGCAGCTCCACGGGCCGCAGCCCGACGGGGTGCCGGTACTGCCGCACGACCAGCACTTGGTCGCGATCGTCGACGGCGACGACGGCGACCGCGCCCGGGTGCACGACGACGTCGCGGACGAACTCGCTGCCGTCGACGGGCGAGCGCACGGTGTCGCTGCGCACACCGATGACCCGGCCCTCGAACTCGGTGGTCGAGGCGACGACCGGCCAGCTCAGTGGCTCGTCCCGGGGCGCGCTCACCGGCCCGCTCCCGCCAGCGCGTCCAGCGACCGCCAGCTCATCCGCACGATCGGCACATCGACGCCGTACTCGTCCCAGACGTCGCGGCCGGCCTCCTCGCCGCCCGCGGCCGCGTAGAAGCGGCGGGCCGGCTCGTTGGCCTCGATCACCCAGAGGTACAGGCCCCGGCCGGGCGCGACGACGCCCAGCCGGGCCGCGGTCTCGGCGACCAGGCGGCGGCCGACTCCCTGCCCTTTGAGGTCGGGGCGGACGTGCAGGTTGTCGAGCAGCGTGCCCCATGCGGCGTCGTCGTCGAGGACGGAGTGCGCGAACCCGGCCAGCCGGCCGGCGTCGTCGCGAGCGACGACGGTGAGCGTGCCGGCGCGGTCGGCGAACCGGGCCGTCCACTTCTCCGTGCGCTCGGCCACCACGTCGCCGTCGAGGAATGCGTCGGGCAGGATGCCGCGGTAGGAGGCCTGCCAGCTCCGCGCGTGCAGCTCCGCGATGGCCGCGGCGTCGCCGTCGGCGGCCAGGTCGTAGCGGTAGGTCACGGTGGTCATCTCACTCCGTCCGGCGCAGCAGCGCCAGGTACATCGCGTCGGTGCCGTGCCGGTGCGGCCACAGCTGGACGTCCGGCCCGTCACCGAGATCGGGGACGCCGGGCAGGTACGGCCGCGCGTCGACCCGCTCGACGTCGTCGCGGCCGGCCAGAACCTCGTCGACGACCGTCACCGTCTCGGCCAGGTGCGGCGAGCAGGTGACGTAGGCGACCAGCCCGCCGGGCCGGACCGACCACAGCGCCGAGCGCAGCAGCTCGGCCTGCAGCCGCCGCAGGGCCGCGACGTCGGCCGGGCTGCGACGCCAGCGCGCCTCGGGCCGCCGCCGCAGGGCGCCGAGCCCGGTGCACGGCGCGTCGAGCAGCACGCGGTCGAAGTCGGCCTCGGGCCAGCTCGGCCGCGTGGCGTCGCCGACCAGCACCTCGTGCTCGCCGAGGTCGCCGGCCAGCGCCTGTGCGACCAGCCGGGCGCGGTGCTCGTGCTGTTCGACGGCGAGCAGCCGGCCGCCGTGCCGCGTCAGCAGGCCGGCCAGCAGGGCCGCCTTGCCGCCGGGACCGGCGCACAGGTCCAGCCAGCGCTCGTCCGGCGGTTCGACCGGAGCCGCGGCCAGTGCGAGCGCGACCAGTTGGCTGCCCTCGTCCTGCACACCGGCGCGGCCCTCGCGGACGGCGGCCAGCCGCCCGGGCGACCCGGACTCGACGACGGCGGCGTACGGCGACCAGCGGGCCGGGCGGGCGCCGGCCTCGACCAGCTCCTCGACGGTGCTCCGGCCGGGCCGCGCCGCCAGCGTCACCTCGGCCGGCTCGTTGTCGGCCCGCAGCGCCGCCTCCAGCTCCGCGTCGTCGCCGCCCAGGGCGTCGCGCAGCGCCCGGACGATCCACGTCGGGTGTGCGTACCGAAAGGCCAGGTGGCCGGTCTGGTCCGCGTCGCGCGACGGCGCCAGCTCGGCCGTCCAGCCGGCGAGGTCGCGCTCGCCGACCCGCCGCAGCACCGCGTTGGCCATGCGGGCCGCGCCCTCGTTGACGTGTCTCCGGACCAGGTTCACGCTGGTCGACACCGCCGCGTGCGCCGGGACGCGGGTCGCCAGCAGCTGGTGGGCACCGAGCCGCAGCGCGTCCAGCAGGGGCGGATCGAGGCCGTCCAGCGGGCGGGTCACGCACGCCGCGATGATCGCGTCGTAGGTGCCCTGGCCGCGCAGCGCGCCGTACGCCAGCTCCGTCGCCAGCGCGGCGTCGCGGCCCCGCAACTCGTGCCGGCGCAGGGCCGCGGGCATGGCGAGGTTGGCGTAAGCGTCGTCGCCCGAGACCGCGCGCAGGACCTCGAACGCGGCCTCGCGGGAGGAGTCGCCCTTCACGCGCCGAGCCGCTCCCCCGGCTCCGGCCGGACACCGCGGGCCCAGTCGGCCGCCGGCATCGCCTTCTTGCCCTGCGGCTGCACCTCGCCGAGCACGACGGCGTGGCTGCCGGTGCCGACCCGGACGCCGGACTTCTCGACGACGACCTCGCCGGGCGCCAGGCCGTCGCGGCCCCGCTCCAGCTGAACGGGGCGCAGCTTCAGCCGCTCGCCCCGGAACGTCGTCCAGGCACCGGGCGCCGGCGTGCAGCCGCGGACCACCCGGTCGACGCGCATGGCCGGCGTCGTCCAGTCGACCCGCGCGTCCTCGACGGTGAGCTTCGGCGCCAGCGAGACGCCGTCGGCCGGCTGCGGCTGCGGCTGCAGCGAGCCGTCGTCGATGCCGTCGAGCGTGCGCACCAGCAGGTCGGCGCCGGACAGCGACAGCCGGTGCAGCAGGTCGCCGCTGGTGTCGGTGGGTCGCACCTCCTCGGTGACCAGGCCGTACACGGGCCCGGTGTCGAGGCCCTCCTCCAGCTGGAACGTGCAGGCGCCCGTGATGTCGTCGCCGGCCAGCACGGCGTGCTGCACCGGAGCCGCGCCCCGCCAGGCGGGCAGCAGCGAGAAGTGCAGGTTCACCCAGCCGTGCTTCGGCACGTCCAGCGCCGACTTCGGGATCAGCCCGCCATACGCGACGATCGGCGCGCAGTCGGGCGCCAGCTCGCCCAGCCGCTCGAGGAACTCCGGATCGCGCGGCTTGAGCGGCTTCAGCACCTCGACGCCGGCCTCGGCCGCCACCTCCGCCACCGGCGACGGGGTCAGCTTCCGGCCCCGTCCCGCCGGCGCGTCGGGACGGGTCAGGACGGCGATCACTTCGTGCCGCGACCCAAGCACCGCCCGCAGCGACGGGACGGCGACATCAGGGGTACCGGCGAACAGCACACGCATGGTCGCCGAGCCTATCGGTCCCGCGGCGTACGGCTCGCCGAGGTCGACGAGGTCGCCGAACCGCCCTCCCCACGGATCGAGGGACGTGTGGTGTCTCTACCGGGGTCCTCGTGCGGCGAACTCACGATCCAGGCCGGCGCGCACCTCACCCGCCCGGCGACCAGGCTGCCCAGGTCGCCGGAGGTCGTCCGGTCCGCACGGGAGTGAGGTGCCGCCGAGGCGGGTGGGGCGTCATTCGGCGAGGTCGACGATGGCGGCGACCGGGCCACCGCCGTCGGGGCCCTGGTGGGCGGCCGACACCGACACGAACGCCGCCGGGTCGCCGGTCACCGACGCCGTGACGCCGCCGACGGCGGCCTTGATCTGGCGGTGCCAGTGCACGTCGGAGTCGTCCAGCATGGCGTTGCGGCGGCCGCGCACGACGCCGTCCTCGCTGACCTCGCATTTGAGGAACACGTTGACCAGCCGGTCGTCGAGGTCGTCCGGGTGCGGGCGGTCCGGCAGCTTCAGCCCGGCGTCGCGGATGGCGGCCCAGATGCCGTCGGCGTCGATCGCGTCGCGCATGACGGAGTGCCCGATGCGGAACCGCCCGCCCACGCCGCGCACGTTGCCGACCACGACCACCTGCGCGCGGTCCAACTCGACACCGGACGAGCAGGACGCGACGGACGAGTACAGCGACCGGTCGTGCAGAACGGCGTCGTCGTCAGGCATGGCGATCTCGCCCAGCGCGACGGCGACGCCGAGCCCCGTCGCGCCGTTGGACAGGTCCATCGACTCGTGCGTGTTCTCCGTCCACACCGACTTGCCGCGCGCCTTGGCGTCGCGGATCGTATGGATCGTCAGCAGCGGCGTCTTCGTCTGCACGTAGTGGACGTCGGCGGGGTCCGTGATGCCGGCTCGTCCCATACCGACCCGGACGGCCGCGGCGACCTTCTCGATCATGCCGCGGCGGCCGATCTCCTCGGGCAGGATCGCCTCGCTCATCGCGAAGCCGACAGACAGCCGCGGCTCGTCCGTGGCCTCCGCGGATTCGGCCGGGAGCGTCGCGAACACCGTCGCGTGCGGGCTGAGCACGCCGTCGGTGCCGCCGGACCACACGATCGGGATCTGCTTGACCTCCTCGGGCGTGCGCGTGCCGCGGTCGACCAGCACCTCGCGGAAGGCGCGGTCGGCGATGATCCGCGTGTAGTCGTTGACCCCGCCGTTGCCCTCGGTCTTCCCGACGACGGCGATGACGCGGTCGGCCTCCATGACTCCGGAGTCGATCAGCTCGGCGAGCCCGGAGGCGTCACTGACGTGCGTGATCGGCACTTTGCGGACCTCGATCGGCTCAGGCATGCCCGGCCACCTCTCGTGTGATGTCTGCTGGCAGTACGGTCGTCCCGGCACCACCCGTATCCGCGCGGACGGCGTCGGCGATTCGAGTGAGGGTGGTGATGACGGCGCGCCGGCCGCCCTGCTCGACGAAACGGCAGGCCGCCTCCACCTTCGGACCCATGCTCCCGGACGCGAAGTGCCCCTCCACGGCGTACCCGCGCAGGGTGGCGACGTCGACGGTGCCGACGGCGCGCTCGTGCGGCGTGCCGAAGCCGAGCACCGCGCCGTCGACGTCGGTCGCGATGACCAGCGTCTCCGCGCCGAGCGCCCGGCCGAGCAGCGCAGCGCCCAGGTCCTTGTCGATGACCGCCTCGACCCCGCGGACCGACCCGTCGGGCTCGCGCACGACGGGGATCCCGCCGCCCCCGTTCGCCACGACGACGAACCCGGCGGCGAGCAGAGCGGTCGCGGCGGGAGCGTCCAGCACCTCCAGCGGCTCCGGGCTGGCGACGACCCGCCGCCAGCCGCGCTCGCCGCGGTCCTCCCAGGTCTCGCCGTGGTCGATCAGCACCGCCGCCTCGTCGCGCGGCAGGTACCGGCCGATCGGCTTGGTCGGCCGGGCGAAGCCGGGATCGGCGGCGTCGACCAGCGTCCGAGTGACGACGGCCGCGACCCGGCGGCGCACCCCGCGGTCGGTCAGCGCGCGCTCCAGCGCGTCGATGACGATGAAGCCGATGGTCCCCTGTGTCTGCGCACCGCACCAGTCCAGCGGCACCGGCGGCACGACGGCGGCCGCGAGTTCGTTCTTGACCAGCAGGTTCCCCACCTGCGGCCCGTTGCCGTGGGTCAGCACGACGTCGTAGCCGGCGGCCACGAGGTCGGCGACCGGCTCCATGGCGACGGTGACCGCGGCGATCTGGTCGCCCGGCCGAGCCCGCCCGTCCGGCGACGTCATGGCGTTGCCACCCAGCGCGATCAGCACCCGCACGCGCCGAGCTTATGGACCCCGCCGGTCCCGCCACGACGGTGACGTTCGCCCAATCGACCCAGCGGGTTCGGCATGATGTGCCGTCACGGTCCGTTCGACCCCCGGAGGTTCCCATGGCCGGCACGGGCTTCCCGCCGGACACCAGGCTGACGTTGCGCATCGCCGAGACCTGGCTGCTGGTCCTGCTGCTCGCGTTCGGGTACGCGACGCTGCTCGGGCTGCTGGTCCAGTGGCTGGCCGGCTGGCCGTGGTGGCTCGCGCTGTTCGCCCCGCTGGCCGGCGGCGCCCTCGTCTACGCCATCGAGGGCGGGACGGTGCTGCCGCGCCGGCTGCCGGTGGCCGACCCCGACCCCATCGCCGACCACCGCCTTCTCGCCGCCGTCGACCGGCTCTGCGCGCTGGCCGCCATGGACCGGCCGAAGCTCAAGGTCATCGACGTGGCCTGGCCGAACGCGATCGCGCTGCGGCTGCCCGGCCGCATGCCGACCGTCGCCGTCACCCGCGGACTGCTCGACCGCTCCGACGACGAGCGGCTCGACGCGGTGCTGGCGCACGAGCTGGCCCACATCGCCCACCGCGACGCCGCCGCCATGACCGTCGCGCTGGCGCTGTCGACGTCGCTGGCGCTGGCCCCGATGGCGGTCCTGGCGCCGATCATGGCGCTGGAGGTGCCGCTGTGCCGGGCGGCGCGCTGGTGCGGGCGGGCGTGGAAGCCGGCCACCGAGGACGACGACTTCCCGATGCCGCCGCCCCGCCAGGACGTGCCGCTGCCGCTGGCGGCGGCCGTCCTGCCGCTGCTGGTGCTGGCGCGGGCGGCCGTCTTCCTGCTGCTCCTCGGCTTCGGGCTGGTGCTGCTGCCGCCGATGCTGATCCTCGCGCTGCCGGCGGCGGGGATCATCGCCCGGCTGGGCCGCTACCGCGAACTGGCCGCCGACCGTGGCGCGGCCGAGCTCGCCGGCCAGCCGGCCGCCCTGGCGGCCGCTCTCACCGCCCTGGAGGCCGGCGGCCCGGCCATCCCGGCAAACGACCTGCGCGACCTGCGCGACCTGCGGACGATGGCCTCGATGACGATCGCCGCGCTGCCGAAGGACGCCGAGGACACCGGCACCGACGCGTTCTCCCGGCTGCTCGACCGCATGATGGCCAGCCACCCGCCGCTCGCCGCCCGCCTCGACCGGCTGGCCGCCCTCTCCCGCGACCTCGGCCGATGAGCCGCCGGCTGGCCGCCTACGCGGTGTGCGTCGACGACGGGAAGGTGCTGCTCGCCCGGCACGCGCCGTCGTCGCCCACCACGCCCCACTGGACGCTCCCGGGCGGCGGCGTCGAGCAGGGCGAGGATCCGTTCGACGCCGTGATCCGCGAGGTCGCCGAGGAGACCGGCTACGACGCCGTGGTCGAGCGGCTGCTCGGCGTCGACTCGCGGGTCATCCCGGCCGCCGAGGCCGTACGCGGGATCGAGCACCAGAACGTCGGCGTCTTCTACCGGGTCCGCATCACCGGCGGCGAGCCGCGGCCCGAGCCGAACGGCGACGTCCCCGAATCGGTGTGGACGCCGATCCCCGAGGTCGCGACCCGGCGCCGGTCGTCGCTCGTCGACGTCGGGCTGGCGCTGGCCCGGATCGTCCCACCCACCGGCCACGTCGACCCGGTCCCGGTCGGCGGGCTGATCCAGCACTGAACGGGCGGAGCGGGATGGTTGGCGGTGTGGTGGGGCCCTGGCGCCATCAAACCGCCAACCACGCCGCGGGTCTGGAGCGTGTGATCGCTCGACGACGTTGCACCCCTTGTAGATCGATGCGTCGAACGCGGGTGCGCGGACGGCCTGGGCCGACACACTTGACGGCCAGGACAGCCGGGCGTGGGTCTTGTCCCAGGTGCCGTCGGTGCCGAACCGCTCGTGGCGCTCCAGATCGTCTACCGCAGACCGAAGGAATCAGGCAGATCCCGCCACGCCACCCCGGTCCGTAGCCGGCAGACGAGGGGTGAACGCACCGTTTGCGTCTTGCCCGTCAGCCACCCATCAACCGGTTGAACCACCTACCTGGGCATCACGTCTCGTCCTGGTCGAGCCAGGCGCGGACGGACGCGTCGTGCTCACCGAGCAGCGGCGGCGGGGTGTGGTGCTTGGGCGGCGCGTCGTCGAAGCGGACGGCGGGGCCGGGCAGCTGGACCGTGCCCAGCAGCGGATGCTCGACGTCGACCAGAAGGCCCTGCGAGCGGGTCTGCTCCCACTCGTAGACCTCGTCGACGGTGCGCACCTTGCCGCTGGCGATGCCGGCGTCGTCGAGCCGGGCCAGCCAGTGGTCGCGCGGATGCGCGGCGAACGCCTTCTCGATGGCGCCGACCAGCTCGTCGCGGTGCTGCACCCGCAGCCGGTTGCTGGCGAAGCGCGGCTCGTCGGGGTCGAGACCGGCGACGACGGCGAAGGCCCGCCACGACGCGTCGTTGCCGACGGCGACCTGCAGGGCGCCGTCGGCGGCGTTGAACAGTCCGTACGGCGCGATCGACGGGTGATGGTTGCCGATGGCGTGCGGGACCTCGCCGGCCACCGTCCACCGGGTGCCCTGGAACGCGTGCACCCCGACCAGCGCCGACAGCAGCGAGACCCGGACGACGCGGCCGCGCCCCGTCCGCTCCCGCTCGAGCAGCGCCGCGAGCAGGCCT
Source organism: Jiangella endophytica (assembly GCF_003427025.1). Taxonomy (GTDB): domain Bacteria; phylum Actinomycetota; class Actinomycetes; order Jiangellales; family Jiangellaceae; genus Jiangella; species Jiangella endophytica. The sequence continues at coordinate 187,779 of NZ_QVAI01000010.1, read as the reverse complement.
GACACGCCGTACATGCCGGCCAGCAGGTCGCCGATCGGGACGCCGACCTTCGTCGGGTGGTCCGGCTCGCCGGTGAGGCTCATGACGCCGGCCTCGCCCTGCGCGATCTGGTCGTAGCCGGCCCGGCCCGCCTCGGGACCGTCCGGCCCGAACCCGGTGATGGACAGCACGACGAGGCGCGGGTTGAGCTCGTGCAACCGCTCGACGCCGAAGCCGAGGCGGTCGAGCACGCCGGTGCGGAAGTTCTCGATGAGGACGTCGGCCCGCTGGACCAGGCGGGCGAGCAGGTCCTTGCCGGCCTCGGACTTGAGGTCGGCGGTGACCGACTCCTTGTTGCGGTTGGCGGACAGGAAGTACGACGACACCGGCTGGTCGTCGGAACCGAGGAACGGCGGGCCCCAGGTACGCGACTCGTCGCCGTGGCCGGGCGCCTCGACCTTGATGACGCGGGCGCCGAGGTCGCCGAGCATCATGCCCGCGTGCGGCCCGGCCAGCGCCCGGCTGAGGTCGACCACGACGTAGCCGGCCAGCGGTCCGGCATCGGCGAACTCCTGCGTGTCGGACATCCTCACAGATTACGCTGAGCGATCGTGATCAACGACGGCCGGCTGACCCGGCGCCGCGCCCTCGGCCTGTTCGGTCTCGTCGGCCTCACGGCGACCGGCCTGGCCGGCTGCTCGTCCGGACCGGAAGGCTCCGGCCCGGCGGCGACGCCGACACCGCGGACCGCACCCACCAGCGCCGATGACGTCTGGGCGGTGCTCGCGGCCGGAAACGACCGGTTCGCGGCCGGTGAGTCGCAGCACCCGCACGACGACGAGCCCTACCGCGAGTCGCTCGTGGCCGGGCAACACCCGATCGCCTGCGTGCTCAGCTGCGCCGACTCGCGGGTCACGCCGGAGCTGGTGTTCGACCAGGGCCTCGGCGACCTGTTCACGGTCCGCTCCGCCGGCGAGGTGCTCGACGACGCCGTCGTGGGAAGCATCGAGTACGCCGTCGAGCACGTCGCGGTCCCGCTGGTCGTCGTGCTCGGGCACGCGGGCTGCGGCGCCGTCCAGGCCACCGTCGACGTCGTGCGTGGCGGCCCGGCGCCCGACGGCTCCATCGCGGCGCTCGTGCAGGCGATCGAGCCGGCCGTCCGCGGTGTGACGGCCGGCGGCGACGAGGCCGCGTACCTCGCCGCCTGCGTCGAGGCGCAGGTCCGCAGTGCCGCGGCGGCGCTGACCGGCGCGTCGCCGATCGTGCACGAGGCGGTCGCCGCCGGCCGCACCACGGTCGTCGCCGGGGTCTACGACCTCGAGTCCGGGCGGGTCAGCCAGCTCTGAACGACCGCCGGATCGGCCTTCGCCGGTTCGTCGTCGCCCAGTGGCCGTCTGGGCAGCGGGCGGGTCTGCGCGGCCCGCCGCACCGGGGCCGGCGGCTGGCCCGGTTCCTCCGGTGACGGGCGGCGCGGCGGCGCGAACAGGTTCTCCCGCTCCACCTCGGCCGACGGCTCGTCCTCGTCGTCGTCCGGAGGACCGAGCTCGACCGGCGACACCGCGATGACCGTGAAGCCGGCCAGCAGCAGCGCCCCGAGCCCGATCGTCAGGGGCACCACGAACTCCCCCGCCGACGCGCCGGTGACCGGTCCGGGATCCGCGGCCAGCCGCGCCGACACCGACGCCATGCCGGTGTAGTGCATGCTGCTCACCGCGATGCCCATGACCAGCGCGGCGGCCACCGCACCCCACAGCGTGCGGATGGTGAACGCCAGCCACAACGCCGCGGTCGCGGCCCCGACGGCGATCGCCAGCGACGCCACCACCAGCTCCGCGCGGTATCCGACCGACCCGTCGATCTGCACCGACGCCATTCCGGTGTAGTGCATCGCGGCGACGCCGATGCCGGTGCCCAGCCCGCCGAACAGCAGCGCGCGATTTCGATCTTTCCCGTAACCGACCATCAGCACCCCGCCACCGACGACGAGGAACGCGACGATCAAACTGATCAAGGTCAGCGATACGTTGTAACGGATCGGGCTTCCGGATACCCGGAATCCCAGCATTGCGATGAAGTGCAGTGTCCAGATCCCGGCGGCCAGCGACGCGGCGCCGGTGATCAGCCAGTTCCGCTTGGCGGCCCCGGTCGCCTCTCGGGCGCGGACGGTGCACATCAGTCCGATCACGGCCGCCATCACCATGAACGCGTACCCGATCGCAGGCGTGGTCAGACCATGCGTGAAATGATCGACATGGCTCGTCGACGACAAGATTCAGCCCCCCGGATGAATATCTACGTCGTGGCCTCTCGCGGAAGCCACAAAGGGGAGCATGTGATATCAACGGCATCGCCGTCAATACCGGCTTTGTCCAGATTGTCGCTATGGGTGCTGTCGCCGGATGGTCACGTTCGGCGAGTCGGGTCGCGCCCGCACCGACAGACGGCGCCTGGGGACCGTCTCGCCGCAGGTCAGGCCGCCGCGCGGGCCGGGCCGCGCTCGATCAGAGCCGGTCGACGGCGGCCGACGTGGCGCCGCCGGAGAGGCGGGCGTAGCCGGGACCGCGGTCGAAGAACGGCTCGTCGCCGGTCCGTTCCGCCAGCAGCGTCGCCCGCAGCCCTCGCGTCGCCGCCTCGTCGACGACCGGGTCGTCCGCCGGCCCACTCACCACGACCCCGTAGTCGGCTCGCGCCCCGTCCACCGAGACCTTCCGCCAGCGCACGTCGCGCAGCACCTCGCCGGCCGGGCGGTCCAGCGGGTCGCCCCAGCCACCGCCGCCGGTGGTACGGATCCGGATCACCTCGCCGGCCCGCACGGGCTCGCCGTCGGCCAGGGCGTCGACCTCGCGCTCGCGCGGGCCGCCGGGGTCGATCGTCACCGAGAACGGCCGCCCGGCCCGCCCGCCCCGCACGCCCCAGCAGGACAGGATCGACCGGTCCGCGATCGACATGAAGTGCGCGTCGCGCAGCATCCGGACGTGCTTCTCGTAGCCCAGGCCGCCGCGGTACCGGCCCGGCCCGCCGGAGTCCAGCGCCAGGCCCAGCTTCTCGACGACGAACGGGAAGCGCGACTCGCTGAACTCCGTCGGCAGGTTCCGGGAGTCCGGCACGACGTGGATGGTGTCCTCGCCGTCGGCGTAGTACCGCCCGCCCGAGCCGCCGCCCAGCACCTCGCGCATGAGGTACGGCCGCCCCTCGGCGTCGTCGCCGTAGACGCCGGTGTAGCGGATCGTCTCCTGGTCCGCCGGCATCCGGCCGTCGACCGCCTTCGCGAGCACGCCGGCCAGGACGCCGAGCAGCCGCAGGATGACGAAGGTCCGGGCGTTCGTCGGCGCCGGGAACACCGGCGTCAGCAGCGTGCCGGGCGGCGGGAAGCGCAGCTCGATCAGCGGCACGACGCCCTCGTTGACCTCGAGCTCGGCCATCCGCTCCGGCGAGTCGGCGAGGTTGCGCAGGATCGGCGCCAGCCACTTCTTCAGGAACGCGCCGTCGGCGTAGTCGCCGCAGTGGTTGATCGGCCCCTTCGCCTGCGGGCCGGTGCCGGCGAAGTCGATGACCAGCCGGTCGTCCTGCTTGGTGAGGGTGATGCGCTGCGTGTGCAGCCTCGGCGGGTCGACGCCGTCGTGCTCGGCGTAGTCCTCCCAGACGTAGGTGCCGGCCGGGATCTTCGCCAGGATCTCCCGCCGGAACGTCTGCGTCGTCTTGTCGAGGATGGCGTCGAAGCACGCCTCGACGTCGGCCCGGCCGTAGCGCTGGAACAGCTCGGCCAGCCGCCGCGCGCCCATGAGGCAGGCCGCGCACTCGGCGTCGAGGTCGGCGGCCAGCGACTCCGGCATCCGCGAGTTGCGGATCATGATCTTCAGCGCGGCCTCGTTGGGCACGCCCTGGTCCCACAGCCGGATCGGCGGGACCATCAGGCCCTCCTCGAACACGCTGGTGGCGTGCGACGGCATCGAGCCGGGGACGGTGCCGCCGATGTCGTCGTGGTGCCCGAACGCCTGGACAAAGGCAACGACCTCGGGCTCCCCCGCTGTGTTCTCAACGAAGACGGGGGCGGTGACGCACAGGTCCGGCAGGTGACCGATGCCGCCCTCGGACAGGTACACGTCGTTGTGGAAGAACACGTCGCCCGGCCGCATCGTCTCGATCGGGTAGTCGCGGACGACGGGATCGACCAGCGCCGAGTACGAGCGGCCGGTCAGCTTGCGCAGCCGCCGGTCGTGGATGCCGGCGCGGTAGTCGTGCGCGTCGCGGATCATCGGCGAGCGGGACGTGCGCCCGATGGCGGTCTCGACCTCCTTCTCGACCGACGTCAGATAGCCCTCGACTATCTCGACCAGGATCGGGTCGGCGCTCACTGGTGCCCCTCCCGGGTGATCAGCAGGTTCCCGTGTGCGTCGACGACGGCGCGGAAGCCCGGGTGGACCGGGACCGTGGAGCCGAACTCCTCGACGACGGCCGGCCCGGCGACGATGTCGCCGGCGCCCAGCGCGGCGCGGTCGTAGATCGGGGTGTCCGCCCACCCGTCGCCGAAGTCGACCGGCCGCGACGTCCGCGGCACGGCCCCCGTCCCGCGCGGCGCGAACCGCGGCGCCGGGCGGGCGATCGGGCCGACGCCGGTGACCCGCAGGTTGACCCACTCGACCTCCTGACGGGCGTCGCCGGCGAAGTCGTAGCCGTAGAGCCGCCGATGGGCGGCGTGGAAGGCGGCGGCGACGGCGTCCGCGAGCGCCGTGGTGACCGGGCCGTCCGGCACCTCGACGCGCACCTCCGACGCCTGGCCGAAGTAGCGCAGGTCGGCCGTGCGCAGGTACCGCCGCTCCCCCGCCGCGAAACCCTCCCGCTCCAGCGCGGCGGACGCCTCCGCCCGCAGGTCGTCGAACGTCTTCCCGGCGGCGTCGGGGTCGAGCACCGCGTGCCGGGCGACCGCCGTCCGCACGTAGTCGTTGCGCACGTCGACGGTGAGCAGCCCGTATGCGGACAGGTTGCCGGGGTCCGGCGGGACCAGCACGCCGGCCAGCCCGAGCACGTCGGCCAGCCGGCAGGCCAGCAGTGACCCGGACCCGCCGAAGCTGACCAGGTGGAAGTCGCGCACGTCCAGCCCGCGGGTGACGGTGACCTGCCGCAGCGCGTTCGCCTGGTTCCACGTGGAGATCTCCAGGATCCCGGCGGCGCACCGCTCCGGCGTCAGCCCGAGCTCGGCAGCCAGCGCGGCGACACCCGATCGAGCGGCGTCGATGTCCAGCGGGATCTCGCCGCCGAGCAGGTGCGGCGGGATGCGGCCGAGCAGCAGGTGCGCGTCGGTGACGGTCGGCTCGGTGCCGCCGGTGCCGTAGCAGAGCGGGCCCGGATCGGCGCCGGCCGATCGCGGCCCCACCTTCAGCGTCCCTTCGGGACTGAGCCAGGCGACCGACCCGCCGCCGGCGCCGACGGTGACGACGTCGATCATCGGGATCTTGCTCGGGAAGGCGCCGACGCTGCCCTCGGTCGTCAGCGCCGGATGCCCGTCGACGACCACCGCGACGTCGGTGGACGTGCCGCCGCCGTCCAGCGTGAGGACACTGCCGAACCCGGCCGCCTCCGCGACGACCGCGGCGCCCAGAGCGCCGGCGGCCGGGCCGGACAGCACCGTCGAGATCGGCTGCCGGACCACCTCGTCGGCCGACAGCACGCCGCCGTTGGACTTCATGACGTAGAACGGAACGGCGTCGCCGTCGTCGCGCAGCGTCGCCAGCCGGGACGCGATGGTCCCGACGTAGCGGGCGATGCTCGGCTTCACCGCGGCGTCGACCAGCGTCGTCACGCTGCGCTCGTACTCGCGGTACTCCCGCAGCACCTCGGCCGAGATCGACACGACGGCGTCCGGATGCTCCCGCGCCAGCACGTCACGCATGCGCAGCTCGTGCTCCGGGTTCGCGTAGGAGTGCAGGAAGCAGACGCCGACGGTGGTGATGCCGCGGTCGCGGAAGAACCGGGCGGCGGCGACGGCGTCGTCCTCGCTGAACGGGCGCAGCTCGCTGCCGTCGTGGGCGAGCCGGCCGCCGACGGTGCGGACGAGGTCGGCGGGGACGATGCGCGGCGGTTTCACCCAGAAGTAGCTGTTGCCGTAGCCGTCCGGGACCGACTGCCGGGCGATCTCCAGCACATGCGCGTACCCCTCGGTCGTGACGAAGCCGAGGTGGCCGACCTTCCCCTCCAGCAGCCGGTTCGTCGCGACGGTGGTGCCGTGCACGACGGCGCCGACGTCGTCGCCGGCCGCGCCGAGCAGGCGCAGGATCTTGTGCACGCCGGCCATGAACCCCTCGGCGGGGTCGCCCGGCGTCGACGGCGTCTTCGTGCTCGCCTGCCGGCCGGTCTCCTCGTCGACGGCGACGACGTCGGTGAACGTGCCACCGGTGTCGATGCCGATGCGGATCAGGGGCATGCGGTCGATTCAACCGGCGCGGCGCCGGGCCCGGCGTCGGCAACTGGTGCCAACGGTGCGCCGTCGCCCTCGTGAACCGCTCCGTCGCGCAGGGCAGCGCCGAGCGCCGTCGTGCGGTAGAGGACGGACCGGCCGTGGCGCTCGCCCGCGACCAGCCCGTTCTCGCGCAGCACCCGCACGTGCTGGCCGACGGCGCTGGGTGTGACGCCGAGCGCGCGGGCGAGGTCGGTGGTCGACGCGGGCGAGCGCAGCGCGTCGAGCAGCTCCGCACGGGCCCGGCCGAGCAGCCTGACGGTCGCCCCGGCCGGCGGCGCCCCGAGCCGCACGCTCCACAGCGCGCCGACACCTCGGGCCGGGTAGCGCACCGTCGTCTGGGTCGACGTTCGCCGCTTGATCAGCACGTACGCCGACCCGAGGACGACCGGCATCAGCACCAGCCCGCCCGGCCCGCGGTCGACGGAGCTGTCCTCGCGCCAGCGGTCGCCACCGAGCCGGAGCCGGCCGTCGCGCCAGCTGAGGTCCGGGTGCAGGTCGGCGAAGAGCGCCGCCGCTCCCCCGCGGGCCAGCCGCCGGGCGCGATGCGCGACGTCGGCTTCGAGGACGGCGCGGATGCGGGGCCAGTGCGGCTCGATCAGGCGGTCGTGGACGGCGCGCAGCTCGGCGGCCAGCTCGGCCAGCCCGGCCGCGGGGTCCGCGGCGAGACCGGCGACGGCCTCCGACGGGTACCCGGCCGCGAACCTCCGGCGCAGGTTCGCCCGCACGTTCCCCGGCGGCGTGCGGCACAGCGCGGCCAGGTCGTCGTCGATCGTGCCGCCCGGCCCGGCCGGCGCCGGGACCAGGAACTCCGGCCAGCCCGGCCCGGTGCCGAACAGCAGCGGCCAGGTCAGCGGCAACGCCAGCGGCGCGCGAGCCAGCTCGGACCGGGCCCAGCGCAGCCAGCGGTCGTGCACGGCCTGGCGGTCCTGCCCGGCCAGCTGCTGCAGGGCGGCCACCGTCTCCGACAGCGCCGACACCGCGAACCGGGTGTCGGCCAGTTCGTCCACGCTCAGCTCGACGGTCAGCGCCATCGTCCCAGTGTGTAGCAGAGCGCTACATGGTGCTCGTTCGGCGCGCCCGCCCTGGACGATCCCCGCCATGACCCGCTACCGCCGGTTCGCCGCCGCCACCAGCCTGACGACGGCCGGCGACGGCATGTTCGCGGCGGCCGTGCCGCTGCTGGCGGCGACGCTGACCCGCGATCCGCGGCTGGTCTCCGTCGTCGCCGCGGCGACCTACCTGCCGTGGCTGCTGTTCTCGCTGCCGGCCGGCGCGCTGGTCGACCGGCACGACCGGGCCGCGCTGCTCTGGCGCGGCGTCGCGGCGCAGGCGGCGATCGCGGCGCTGGCCGCCGTGCTGGCCGCGAGCGGTCGGCTGGGCGTGGCCGGGCTGACGGCGCTGGCCTTCGGGCTGGGCGCCGCCCAGGTGGTGACCGGGACGGCGGCGCAGGCGCTGCTGCCCTCGCTGGTGTCGCCCGAGCGGCTGCCGTCGGCCAACGGCTACCAGCAGACCATCGCCGTCGTCGGGCAGCAGTTCCTCGGCCCGCCGCTGGGCAGCCTGCTGTTCGCCGTCGCGATCGGGCTGCCGTTCGGGGCGGACGCGGTCATGCTGACGGTGGCGGCGGCGCTGCTGGCGACCCTCCGGCAGGCACCCCGGGACCGCGTCGCCGGGCGGGCGTCGACGTCGCTGCGCTCGGAGATCGGGGCCGGGCTGCGCTGGCTGGCCGCACACCGGCTGCTGCGGACGCTGACGCTGCTGGCCGCGGTGAACACGTTCTGCTTCCAGCTCGGCAACGCGACGCTGGTGCTGCTGGCGACGACGGAGCTGGGGGTGTCGACGCGCGGGTTCGGCCTGCTGCTGGCGTCGGCGGCGGTCGGCAGCCTGATCGGCGGGGTGGCCGGGCCACGGCTGCTGCGCCGCTTCGGCGACCGGGCGGTGCTGCTCACCGCGCTGACTGTGAACGCCGCCGCCGTGGCCGCGATCGGGCTGAGCCCCAACGCCGTCGTGCTCGGTTCGCTGCTGGCGGCCACCGGGCTGGGCGTCACCCTGTGGAACCTGGTGAGCATCGGGCTGCGGCAGCGGCTGGCGCCGGCAGAGCTGCTCGGCCGGGTGATGAGCGTGCACCGCCTGGTCGGCTGGGGGTTGATCCCGGCGGGCGCTCTGGTCAGCGGCGTCATCGCGCACGCGTTCGGACTGCGGGCGCCGTACCCGCTGGCCGGCGCGATCCGGGCGGCCGCGCTGCTGGTGGCGCTGCCGGCATTGCTCGCCGCCTTCCACGACCGACGTTGATCTTGGAGTTGTTCGGCCATGCGGTCCGATTCGCCCGATTGATGGCCGAACAACTCCAAGATCAACGTGGCTGGCCGCGCGGCGGCGGCGGGGCGGGCGGTGGCGGGTGCGGCGGAGGCGGTGGAGGAGACGGCGGGAGGGTAGCGGCGCTGGGCGCGGCCTCGGGCCAGACCAGCAGGACGGGGCACGGGGCATGGTCGACGACGAACCGGCTGGCGGGTGCGAGGCTGTGCGGCCCGAGGTGGGTCAGGTCGCCGTCGCGGGCGAGGACCAGCAGGCCGGCGCCGTCGGCGGCCACCACGACCTCCTGCTCCACCCGGCCGGTGCGCGCCACCCTGGTGCACGGACGGCCCAGCCGCTGTGCCGCGCCGGCCAGCAGCCGCTCCGCGGAACCGGCCGCGAGGTCCTCCAGCCGGCTGCCCGGGTCGAGGTCGGCGCGGCCGCGTCCGAGCAGGCCCGCGAACGCGCCGTGCGCGGCCCCGGACAGGTCGGCCGGGGTGACGTGCAGCAGCTCCAGCTCCGCGTCCTGCGACGCGTAGGCACGAGCGGCGTCGACGCAGGCCGGCCAGGTGCCCTCGACCACCCAGACCACGACGCGCATCGGCTCCGCCTCCTCAGGCCACGGCCAGCGACACCCACAGTGCCAGCACCGCGGCGACGAGGCACGCGGGCACGGTGGCGAGGCCGAGTCTGGTGAACTCTCGCAGGCTCACCTCGGTGTCGTGGGCGTGCACGACGCGCCGCCACAGCAGGGTGGCCAGGGACCCAGCGTAGGTGAGGTTCGGCCCGATGTTGACCCCGATCAGCACCGCCAGCACGGCGCCCGGACCGGACGGCGCGGCCAGCGGCAGCAGCACCAGGACCGCCGGCAGGTTGTTGATCACGTTGGCCAGCACGGCCGCCAGCACCGCGATGCCGAGCAGGGCGAGCAGGCCGGTGCCGGAGGGGACCAGCGCGCCCAGCGCCGTCCCGAGCCCGTTGTCGACGACCGCCCGCACCACGATGCCCAGTGCCAGCACGAAGGCCAGGAACGGCAGCGACAGCGAGCGCAGCAGCCGCCTCCACGTCGTACGGTGCTGGACCAGGGCGCGGACGGCGAGCACCAGCGCGCCGGCCCACGCCGCCCAGGCCGGGCCGATGCCGAGCGCGGACGTCAGCACGAACCCGGCCAGCGTGACCGCCAGCGTCACCAGCGTGAACACCGGCAGCTCGGGCGTCTCCCCGGTGACGACGGGCGGGGGCGCCGCGTCGAGGTCGGTGCCGAAGAAGCGCCGGAACACCAGGTACTCCACCGCGACCGCCACCAGCCACGGCAGCGCCATCAGCGCCGCGAACCGGGCGGACGTCAGCCCGCTGACCGCGAACGCGAGCAGGTTGGTCAGGTTCGAGACGGGCAGCAGCAGCGACGCCGTGTTCGACAGGTGGGTGCAGGCGTACAGGTGCGGCCGCGGCCGCATCCCGAGCCGCGCCGCGGTGGCGAACACCACCGGGGTCAGCAGCACGACGGTGGCGTCCAGGCTGAGCACGACGGTGATCGCCGAGGCGGCCACGAACACCCGGCCCAGCAGCCGACGCGGCCGGGCGGCCGCGCCCCGGGCCAGCCACGCCCCGCACGCGCGGAACAGCCCGTCGTCGTCGCAGAGCTGCGCCAGCACGAGCACCGCCGCCAGGAACACGACGACGTCGCCGAGCCGGTCGGTCTCGGCACGGACGTGGTCGAGCGAGATCGCCCCGGTGGCGACCACGAGCGCCGCCGCCGGCACCGCGACCGCCGCCTCCGGCCAGCCGAACGGGCGCACGACGGCGGCGGCCAGCACGAGCAGCAGCGCCCCGACGGAGACGACCTCCGCCGTTGGGACGCTCGCGAGGTCAGGCGTGCGTCGCCTCGATCCGGGCCATGTTCGCGTGCCCCCAGTCGCCCAATGGCCGCAGTGCCAGCTCGAGCGTGCGGCCGTAGTCGGTCAGCGAGTACTCCACCTTCGGCGGCACCTGGTGGTAGGCCTCGCGGTGCACCAGACCGTCGGACTCGAGCTCGCGCAGGTGCTGGACCAGCATCTTCTCGGTGACCCCCGGGATGCGCCGGCGCAGCTCACCGAAACGCAGCGGGCCCTGGTCCTCCAGCATCCACAGCACCGTCGCCTTCCACTTGCCCCCGACGACGTCGATGGCGGCGTCGAGGCCGCAGGTGTAGGGCCGGTTCCGGGCCATGCGCTCTCCCCATACTTACCATCTGGTGGGTACCTGACAATATAGTCAGTACTTGATCATCGGCAAGTGTGCGCCGACGATCGCATCATGACGACGCACCCCCGCCGCTTCGGCGTCCTGGTCCTCCCCGACGCCGACGCGCCCACGCTGCTCGACCGGTTCCGCCGGGTCGAGCAGCTCGGTTTCGACCAGCTCTTCCTCCCCGACCACATCGGCAACATCTTCGCCACCGAGCCGCCCTGGCTGGACGGCTGGACCATGACCACCGCAGCCGCCCTGACCACGTCGGCCATCCGGGTCGGCACGCTCGTGAGCAACCCGATCCTCCGTCCGCCGGCGGTGCTGGCGAAGGAGGCGCTCACGGTCGACCAGCTGTCCGGCGGGCGGCTGGAGCTGGGCATCGGCGCCGGCATCATGGAGGTCGACCACCACGCCACGGGCACCGCGCCGTGGACGGTCAAGGAGCGGGTCGCCCGGTACCCCGAGTACGTCCGGGTCCTCGACGAGGTGCTGCGCCGAGACGGCGGGCCGTACACGTTCGAGGGCGACTGGTACACCGTCCGCGACCTCCCGACCGGCCCGCCCGCGGCGCAGCGGCCGCGCCCGCCGCTGATCGTCGGCGGCCAGGCACCGACGGTGCTGCGGGTGGCGGCCGAGCGGGCCGACGTCTGGAACACCAACGGCCGCCCCGACGCGAGCCTCGACGAGAACGTCGCGCTGGCCACGCAGTGGAGCCGGAGGGTCGACGAGTTCGCCGCGGCGGCCGGCCGCGACCCGGCGTCGATCCGCAGGTCGGTGCTGCTCTGGGCCGGCACCGACGCGCTGAGCGGGCCGGCGGAGCTGGAGGAGCTGGTCGATCGGTACGCCCCGGCCGGCTTCACCGAGTTCGTCGTCGGCTGGCCGCTGCCCGCGGACGTCGAACGGTTCGAGCGGCTCGCGCTGGAGGTGGTACCCAAGCTCCGCTGAGGTGCTTGACTCGTCCCCGGGGGAAGACTCCAGGCTCCCTGACGTGAGAGGAGGTGGCGATGGACGAGCTCCTGACGATCGGCCGGTTCTCCCGGCTGACGTGGCTGAGCATCAAGGCACTGCGGGTCTACGACGAGACCGGCCTGCTGCGCCCCGCGCACGTCGACCCTGACACCGGCTACCGGTACTACGCGCCGGAACAGGCGGCGACGGCTCGGGTCATCGCCACCCTGCGCTCGCTCGACATGCCGCTGTCGTCGATCCGGGAGGTGCTGGCCGAGTCCGACCCGGACCGCGTCCGCGATCTCCTCGACGACTACCGGCAGGTGCTCGAGCGGCGCATCGACCGTCATCGGCACATGCTCGACCGTGTCGAGACCTTCATCCGGAAGGGAGCCGTCATGGCTTACCAGATCAGCACCCGCGACACCGCGCCCGCCGAGGTCCTCGGCACCACCTACCCGGCCACGCCGGACACCCTGGCCGAAACCAGCGCCGTCGCCTACCACCGGCTGTTCGCCGCCGTCCAGGCGGCCGGCGGGCGGCCCGCGGGCCCGCCGCGCATGGTGTACCTCGAGATGGCCGACGACACGTGGACCATCGAGGCGTGCGTGCCGGTCGCCGGGCTGCCTGCGGCGCCCGACGGGTTCAGCCTGCACCGGCAGCCCGGCGGGCTTGCCGCCGTCACCCGTCACGTCGGTCCGTACGAAGAGCTGGGCCTCGCCTACCGCGAGGTCGAGGCGTGGCTCGAGACCCAGGGGCTGACGTCGAACGGCGCACCCTACGACGTGTACCTCAACGACCCGTCGCAGGTGAGCGACCCGTCGAAGCTCGAGACCGAGATCGTCTGGCCGGTCAGGCCCTCCTGAACGAGCTGGCGGCCGGGCGGGTGAGCTCGTCCGTGTGCCGCCGGATCAGCTCCAGATTGCGGTCGGCCAGATGGTCGAAGCCCTGCCCGACGCTGGATCCCGGTGTGAGCGACCGCAGCGCCGCGTCAGGATCGAGCCGAGCGGAGACCCAGCACTCGTGGCTGGCCGCGCGCGCGACGACCTCGGCGATCGGGGTGACGATCATCGAGTTGCCGAAGTAGAGCACGCCGGCCGGGTCGGCGCCCGTGGCGTTGGCCCCCACCACGAAGACGTGGTTGTCGTAGGCACGGGCCCGGTTGGTCAGCTCCCACAGGTCGGCCGAGCGCAGCAGCGCCGATGGGCGCAGGATGACCTCGGCGCCGCGGACGGCGGTGATGCGCGACAGCTCCGGATAGTCGCCGTCGAAGCAGATGATCATGCCGATCTTCCCGAGCGCGGTGTCGGCCACGCACACGTCGTCGCCGGGTGTCACCCAGCCGCCGCGCGACGCCAGCTCCGTGCAGAACGGGTGCGTCTTGCGGTAGACGCCGGCGATCTCGCCGTCCGGGCCGGCCAGCACGGCCGAGTTGTGGACGACGCCACGCCCGGCGCCGCGCTCGTACGTCCCCCATGCCAAGTGGACGCCCAGCCGGCGGGCCGCCTCCTGGAACGGCTCGGCCAGCGCGCCCGGCACGTCGGTGACCAGCTCCCACAGGTCGTCGGCCGGCAGCGCCGGGGTGAACCCGGTGGTGACGGACTCCGGCAGCACGATCAGCTCCGCGCCGGTGTCGCCGGCGCAGCGCTCCACGTAGTCGAGCGCGTGCTCGACGTTGGCCTTGATGCTCTGCACGGTCAGCGGCTCGGCCAGCGGCCGCACCTGGACCGCGGCCGCGGTGAACGCCCGCATGACGGCACCTCCTCAGCGCTCGAACCTCCACTGTCGCACCACAAACCGCCCCTCACACGCAGTTGATCTTGGAGTTGTTCGGTCTTCACGTCCGACATGTCCGTTAGATGGCCGAAGAACTCCAAGATCAACTTCTGTGGGAGCGGCCGGACAGCCAGCCGCCGACGGCGACGCCGGCCAACGCGACCGCGGCGCCGACGACGATGCCGCGGGTGAAGTCGGCGGGCGCGGCAGCGGGACGCTCGGCGAGCGGCGCCTCGTACACGCCCGGCGCCGCGGCAGGCGCGGCGGACGCGGCGGACGCTGCCGGCGTCGCAACCCCAGCGACGGCCGGAGCCGGCGCCGCGCCCGTCAGCACGTCGTTCACCGCGGCGAAGAACTCGCCCGCCGTCTTCTTGGCGACGCCGGCGAGCATCCGCTGCCCGACGCCGCCGATCATGCCGCCGACGATGGCGTCGGCGGCGTAGTCCAGCCGCGTCGCGCCGGTGCCGTCGTCAGCGAGCGTCACTCGGACGTCGGCGCTGACCGTTCCCGGCGCGCCCGCGCCGGAGGCCGTCATGACGAACGAGCCCGGCTCCTCCTGGGAGTGCAACCGCACGTCGCCGGCGTAGGTGCCCTTGATCGTGCCGACGCCCGCGCTCACCGTCATGCGGTACTGGTCCGGCCCGGCCTCCTCCAGCCGCTGGCAGCCGGGGATCGTGCGCACCAGGACGGCGGGGTCGTTCAGCGCCTTCCATACGTCGGCCCGCGGGGCCTGCAGGACGGCGGTTCCAGTCACCTTCATCGCGGCGTCTCCCCCATGCGTGTAGATGTCGACCGGAGCGAGTACAGGTCCGACGGCGAGATCGGCATGCGGGTGATCGCGAACCCCTCCGCGTCGGAGATCGCCGACGCGAGGACGGCGGAGCCGGGGATCACGCCGGCCTCGCCCGCGCCCTTGATGCCGAGCGGGTTCAGCGGCGACGGCGTCTCGAGATGGTCGGTCTCGACGACCGGCACCTCGGTCGCGTACGGCATGAGGAAGTCCATGAACGACGCGTTGAGCAGCTGCCCGGCGTCGTCGTAGACCATGCGCTCGTACAGCGCTCCCCCGACGCCCTGGGCGACACCGCCGTGGATCTGGCCCTCGACGATGCGCGGGTTGATCAGCGTGCCGCAGTCGTGCACGACGCAGTAGCGCAGGATGGTGATCTCGGCGGTGTCCGGGTCGGTCTCGACGATGGCCGCGTGCATGCCGTTGGCGAAGGTCGAGCGCGGCGGCGAGTAGAAGCCGGTGTCCTCCAGGCCGGGCGACTCGCCCTCGGCGACCGGCGGTTTGGAGAAGTCGACCGGCCCGCCGAACTGGGTGGCCCGCTCGGCCTCGCGGTCGAACGCGTAGCGCAGCGGGTTGGCCAGCACGGCGACGGTGGCCAGCGGGATGCTTCCGCCCGGCGCGCTCGCCGGCGACCCGATGACCCGGACGACGCCGTCGACGATCTCGAGGTCGCGCGGGTCGGCCTCCAGCGCCTCGCCGGCGATCCGCAGCGCCTTGTCGCGCACCTTACGGGCCGCCGCCGCGAGCGCGTTGCCGCTCATGACGGCCGCCCGAGAGGCGAACGTGCCGACGGCGTAGCCGAACCGGCGGGTGTCGCCCGTCGTCACGTTGACCCGGTCGACCGGCACCCCCAGCTCCTCGGCCACGACCTGGGCGAACGCCGTCCGGTGGCCCTGCCCCTGGGTGGTCAGCCCGGTGGCCGCGACGACGCTGCCGTCGGTCTCGACCTTCACCCAGCCGCCCTCGTACGGGCCCACGCCGGTGCCCTCGACGTAGCAGGCGATGCCGATGCCGACCCGCCGCCCGGCCGCCCGCGCCTCGTCGCGGTAGGCCTCGAACTCCTCCCAGCCGACCAGCTTCTTCAGCTTCTCCAGCGTCGCCGGGTAGTCGCCGGAGTCGTACACCAGCGGCCGGCCGTCCTGGAAGATCAGGCCGTGGTCGTAGGGCATCTCGTCGGGCCGGATGAAGTTGCGCTCGCGCACTACGGTGCGGTCCAGGCCGAGGTGGGCGGCGACGGCGTCCATGGTGCGCTCCATCGCGAAGCACCCCTGCGGCCGGCCGGCGCCGCGGTACGGCGTCACCGAGACGGTGTTGGTGTAGAGGCTGAAGAACTCCGCGCGGTACGCGCCCGGCTTGTAGGGCCCGAGCAGCTGCGTCGTCGTGATGATCGGGACGATGATGCCGTACGGCGTGTAGGCGCCGTTGTCGTGCCAGACGGTGACGTCGAGGCCGAGCAACCGGCCCTCGTCGTCGAAGCCGACCCTGACGTGCTGCAGCTGGCCGCGTTCGTGGGTGGCGCCGACGAAGTGCTCGCGGCGGTCCTCGGTCCACTTGACCTCGCGGCCGAGCCGGATCGCCGCCCACGGCACCAGCACCTCCTCGGGCCACGGGTGCACGATCTTCACGCCGAACCCGCCGCCGACGTCGGGCGCGATGACCTCGACGCGGTCCGGCGGCAGCTCCAGCCGCGCGGCCAGCGCCGCCCGCACCGACGTCGACGCCTGGGTGGACGTGTAGACGCGCAGGCTGGCGTCGTCGGCGTCCCAGCGCGCGTGCACGCCCTTGCCCTCCAGCGGGGTGGACGCGCTGCGCTCGATGTCGAGGTCCAGTTCGAGGACGTGCGGCGCGGCGTCGATGGCGGCCGCGGCGTCGCCCCGGGACTGCACCATGCGGGCCGCGACGTTGCCGGGGACGTCGTCGTGCACGAGCAGGTCGCCGTCGCGGGCGGCCTCGATGCCGACCACCGGCGGCAGGAACTCGTAGTCGACGCCGATGCGGGCGCAGACGTCCTCGGCGACGTACCGGTCGGTGGCGACGACCATGACGATCGGCTCGCCGACGTGGTTGACCTCGTCCTTGGCCAGGGCGTACCCGGTGCGGCCGTGGGTCAGGGCCTCGTGCGGGATGAGCAGCGGCAGCGGCTCGCCGGCGCGGCCGTCGAGGTCCTCGTGCGTGTAGACGGCGACCAGCCCGTCGACGCCGATCGCGTCGGTGACGTCGATGCCGGTGATGCGGGCGTGCGCGTGCGGGCTGCGGACGAACGCCGCTGCCAGCGCGCGGTGCCCGATGTCGTCGAGGAACCGGCCCTGCCCGGTGAGCAGCCGCGGGTCCTCCAGCCGCGCGATCGGCTCGCCGAACGTCTTCGTCGTCATCGGCCCGCCTCCTCCGCGCGCAGCTCGGCCGCGCGCAGCACCGACGCGACGATGTTCTGGTAGCCGGTGCAGCGGCACAGGTTGCCGGCGATGGCCTCGCGCGCCTCGTCGTCGGAAGGCGCCGGGTGCTCCTCGAGGTACGCGGTGATCGTCGTGACGAAGCCGGGCGTGCAGAACCCGCACTGCAGGCCGTGGCAGTCGCGGAAGGCCTGCTGGACCGGGCCGAGTTCGCCGTCGGCTCCCCCGCAGCCCTCGACGGTCGTGACCTCGGCGCCGTCGACGGTGACGGCGAACTGCAGGCAGGACCGGATCGGCCGGCCGTCGACGAGCACCGTGCAGGCGCCGCAGACGCCGTGCTCGCAGCCGACGTGGGTGCCGGTCAGCTCGAGGTCGTGGCGCAGGAAGTCCGACAGCAGCCGCCGCGCGGGCACCGTGGCCGACCGCGGCACGCCGTTGACCACGAGCGTCACCTCGAACAGCTCCTCGACGGCGCTCATGGCGCCACCTCAGCCGCGCGCCGCGCCGCGTCGCGCAGCGCTCGTGTCGTCAGCACCTCGGCCAGGTGCGTGCGGTAGTCGGCCGTGGCGTGGATATCGTCCTCCGGGTCCAGGCGGCCCGCGGCCAGCCGCCCGGCCGCCGCCCAGTCCGCGGTGTCGTGCGTCGCCCCCGCGACCGCGTCGGTGACGTCGAGCACCACCGGCTCCGGGCCCATCGAGACGAAGGCCGCTCTGGCACCGGCGACCCGCAGGTCGTCGTCGAGCGTCACCACCGTTCCGGTGCCGCAGACGGCGTAGTCGCCGTGCCGCCGGGCCACCTCCGTCCAGACGGCCCCGGTGCGGCCCTCCGGCACCGGGAACGTGACGGACGTGACCAGCTCGCCGGCGTCGGCGCAGGTCGACATGGGTCCGGTGAAGAAGTCGGCCGCGGTGACGGTGCGCTCGGCCGCCGCGGAGCGCAACGTGACCGTCCCGCCGAGGAGCGCCAGCACCGCCGTCAGCTCGCCGGCCGGGTCGGCGTGCGCGATGCTGCCGACCGTCGTGCCGCGGTTGCGGATGGTCGGGTGCGCGACGTGGCGCAGGGTGTCGCGCAGCAGCGGCAGCACGGCGTACGCGGCGTCGTCGCGCTCGACGTCGGCGTGCCTGGCCAGCGCGCCGACCGTGACGGCGTCGCCACCGGCGCGCACGTAGGCCAGCTCGGACAGCCGATTGATGTCGACCAGGTGCTCCGGCGCGGCCAGCCGCATGTTCAGCAGCGGGACCAGGCTCTGGCCTCCGGCCAGCACCTTTCCGGCAGGGCTCACCTCGGCCAGGACCGCGACGGCGTCGTCGACGGTGACCGGCCGGTGGTAGGTGAACCCCGCTGGCTTCACGGCATCATCCTCTCTCGCCGCGCGCCGTTTCGCCCGGCGGATCGTCGTCGACCTCGTGCACGCCGGGCGGCCCGACCGTGAGGACGGCGCCGCCCTCGCGCAGGTGCGGCGGGGCGACGGCCCGCGCCAGGTGGTACGCGACGATCGTCACGATCGTGCCCAGCGCGATGCCGGACAGCACGAAGTCGTCGGTGATCTCCAGCGACGTGTTGCCGATGGCGATGATGATGCCGGCCGAGACCGGCACCAGGTTGACCGGATTGGCGAAGTCGACCCGGTTCTCGATCCAGATGCGGGCGCCGAGCAGGCCGATCATGCCATACAGCACGACGGTGATGCCGCCGAGCACACCAGCCGGCGTCGCCGCGATCAGGGCGCCGAACTTCGGCGAGAACCCGAACAGGATCGCGACCGCCGCCGCCACGTAGTACGCCGCCGACGAGTACACGCGGGTCGCCGCCATGACGCCGATGTTCTCGGCGTACGTCGTGGTCGGCGAGCCGCCGACGGACGTCGCGATGACCGTGCCGACGCCGTCGGCCGCGATCGCCTTGCCCATGACCGGGTCGAGGTCCTTGCCGGTCATCTCGGCGACGGCCTTGACGTGGCCGGCGTTCTCCGCGATCAGCGCGATGACGGCGGGCAGCACGAGCAGGATGAACGTGACGCTGAAGGTCGGCACGTGCCAGCCCGGGATCTCGACGCCCTGGGAGTTCACGAACGTCTCGTCCGGGAAGCCCAGCCAGGACGCCTCGCGCACGCCGTCGAAGTTCACCCGGTCGCGGGTCACGACCTCGCCGGCGCCGTCGGGCGAGGTGATCATGCCGAACATCCGGTCGAACATCCACGACAACGCGTAGCCGAACACCAGCCCGACGAAGATCGCGATGCGGCCGAGGAAGCCGCGCAGCCCGACCGCCATGAGGATGACGGCGGTCATCACGATCAGCGCGATCCACTGGTCCTGCGGCCAGTACACCGTCGCCACCACCGGCGCCAGGTTGAACCCGATCAGCATGACGACCGCGCCCGTCACCACCGGCGGCAGCACACGGTGGAGGGTGCCGGAGCCGAAATAGTGGATCAGCACGCCGCACAGCGCCAGCACCACGCCGGCCACCAGGATGGCGCCGGTCACGTCGGCGGAGTCACCGCCCTGCGCCCTGATCGCCGCCACGCCGCCGACGAACGACGCGCTGGTACCGAGATAGCTCGGCACCTTGCCCTTGACGATGAGCAGGAAGCAGATCGTCGCGATGCCGCTCATCATGATGGCCAGCTGCGGATTCAGCCCCATGATGATCGGGAACACGAACGTCGCGCCGAACATCGCGACCACGTGCTGTGCACCGAGGCCGGCCGTGCGCCCCCACGACAACCGTTCGTCCGGCCGGACCACCGCCCCCGGTGGCGGTGTCTTGCCCTCGTAGACCACCTTCCAGCCGAGCGCCACGGAGGCCTCCTCCACGTGGGTCGGGTGATCCAAGTCACCCGTGCGGACACGTTGGAGGCAACTTAGGCATCACACGTTTCCGGGGCATGGGCACGAAGTGCCGAGGAGATCACCTGATCATCGGCAACGTCTGCGCTCGGCCCGGACATGCGGAGGCCGCCGCGGGGTCTTGTCCCGCGGCGGCCTCCGGCCCCCGTGCGTTCCGCCGGTGCCTTACAGCGCGGCGGCGGGGTCCTGCGCGGCCTGCTCGAGGACCTCCAGCGGGACGGCGCCCATGAGCAGCCGGCCGTCGTCGAGGAGGAGGACGGTGAACAGGTCGCTCGTCATGGCCCGGCCGGTGCCGTACGGGCCACTGACGTCCTGGAAGTCGGCCAGGAAGGCGTCGGCCATGGCGGCGGCGTCGCCGTCGAGGCCGGCGGTGAGCTGGTCGAGGTCGACGCCGCGGAGGACGAAGACGCTGCTCCAGCCGGAACCGACCACGGACACGTCGGACTGGTCCATGCCCTCGTGGCCGGCGCCGGCGCCCGGGTGGTGCTGCGCGGCGGCGTCGTCGAGCTCGTCGGGCTGGATCTCGTCGACCGTGGTGCCGGGCGGCGGGGCGAACTCGTACGTCGACGCGTCGGGCTCGTCGAAGGAGATCGAGGTGAAGCCGACCTCGAACGACGGCTCGCTGGCGTCGCGGGCGACGAACTGCACCCGCAGCGGCATGGACGTCTCGCCGTCGACGGCCAGCCGGATGGAGCCGATCAGCGACTGCTCGTCCTTGGGCCGCAGCACCAGTTCGTACGCGTGCCGGCCGGCCACGGTGGCCGTGCCGTCGACGTCGACCTGGGTGGACGGCTCGATCATCGCCAGCGCCAGCGAGGCGGCCGCGGTGGGAACGTCGGCCGGGAGGTCCTCGGGCAGGCCCTCCATGCCCTCGCCGCCGAACGGGTTGTCGCCGCCGAACGGGCCGCCGGTGGCGTCGTCGCCCGTGTCCTCGGGGAGGACCAGGTGTGAGGCGCTGGCCCCCTCGCTGCTCCAGAACCAGAGGTCCTGGCCGTTGCGGATGAGGTCGGACTCGGCTTGGTCGTCCTGCAGCGCGAAGCGGTAGGTGTCGCCGTCGGTGTACCAGATGCGAGCCGTGGACGACCCGTTGAGCAGCGACAGGGCGGCCGTGGGCAGCGACGTGGTGTCGCTGTTGGCCAGCTCGGGAAGGCCGACGTCGGCGGACTGCACGACGGTGCCGGCGAACGGCTGGACGTCGAGGCTCGCGAGGTCGACGAGCAGCTCGGCGGCCGTGCGGTCGGGCAGTTCGGAGTCGGCACCGGCGATCAGCGGGCCGGCCACGGCCGCGCCGACGACCACGGTCGCGACCGTGGCACCGGTCGCCCACCGCCTGGCCGGGGTGCTGAGAAGGGAGTTCGGCATGTCGTCTCCTGACGTGCTCAGTGCGTTTCGGTGCGTCTTCGGTGCGTCGGGTTTCACCCCGATGACACCCAGGTTGCCTCGCCGTCGCTGTGAGATCCCTGAGAGCCGCCGACCGGCGTCGCGTGCGGCAGGGCATGCTTGACGACATGCGGGTGCTGGTGGTCGAGGACGAGCGCGGGCTGGCCCGCGCGCTGCACCGCGGGCTGTCGGCGGAGGGGTTCTCCGTCGAGGTGACCCACGACGGCCTCGACGGCCTGCACCTGGCCCGCGAGAACGCCTACGACGTCATCGTGCTCGACATCATGCTCCCATCGCTGTCGGGCTATCGCATCTGCCAGACGCTGCGGGCCGAGGGCAACTGGGTGCCGATCCTCATGCTGTCGGCCAAGGACGGCGAGTATGACCAGGCCGACGGCCTCGACGTCGGCGCCGACGACTACCTCACCAAGCCGTTCTCCTACGTCGTGCTGGTCGCGCGGCTGCGAGCGCTGCTGCGCCGCGGCGCGCCGGCCCGCCCGGCCGTGCTGAGCGCCGGCGACCTCGAGCTGGACCCGGGCGCGAAGACGGTGCGCCGCGGCGACGCCGAGGTCACGCTGACGCCGCGCGAGTTCGGCGTGCTCGAGTTCCTCATGCGCCGCGCCGACGAGGTCGTGTCCAAGCGCGACATCCTCGAACACGTCTGGGACGCCCACTACGACGGCGACCCCAACGTCGTCGAGGTCTACGTCGGCTACCTCCGGCGCAAGATCGACACCCCGTTCGGCCGGGCCGCGGTGCAGACCGTGCGCGGCGCCGGCTACCGCCTGAGCGGCGACGGCGGCTGAGGTGGCCGTCTTCGGCCGCATGAGCCTGCGTGCCCGGCTCACCCTGGCCGCCACCGCGATGGCCGCGGTGGGCCTGGGCATCGGCGGCGTGCTGCTGCTGGTCGCGCTGGACCGCGCGCTGCTGGGCGCGCTGGACGAGACGGCGCGGCGGCAGGGCGAGGACATCGCGACGCTGGTCGAGTCCGGCCGGCTGCCCGACCCGCTGCCCGGCTTCGGCGCCGTCGTCGCGCAGGTGCTCGACGACGACGATCGCGTGGTCGCCTCGACGCCCGGCGGCGACCGCCTCACGCCGGTGGTCGCGGGCGACGACCTCGCCGCGGTTCGGGCCGGCGAGGCGATCGGCCTCGACGGCACCCGGCTCGGCCAGCCGGAACCGCTGCGCGTGGTCGGCGTGCCCACCGACGACGCGGGCGAGCCGCGCACCGTCATCGTCGCCGTGTCGCTCGAGGAGCAGCAGCGCTCCGTCCGGTTCGCGAAGATCGGCGTGTTCGCCGGCGGCCTCTCCGTCACGGCCGCTCTGGCGGTGCTGAGCTGGCTGGTCATCCTTCGCGCGCTGCGCCCGGTCGACCGGCTGCGCGGCGGCGCCGAGGAGATCACCGGCGCCGGCGGCGGGCACCGGCTGCCGGTCCCGGCCGGGGGCGACGAGCTCAGCCGGCTCGCGGTGACGCTCAACGACATGCTCGGCCGGCTCGACGCGGCGGCGGCCCGGCAGCGCGCGTTCGTCGCCGACGCCGCCCACGAGCTGCGCAGTCCCATCGCCGTGCTGCGGACGGAGCTGGAGGTCGCGCTGGCGCACCCCGACGCCGTCGACCCGCACGACACCGCCCGCGAGGCCCTGGTCGAGGTCCAGCGCATGGCCCGGCTGGTCGACGACCTGCTGGTGCTCGCGCATCTGGACAGCCCGCGGCCGGTACGGCGCGACGAGCTGGTCGATCTCGGCGAGCTGGCCATCGAGGTGGCCGAGGGCGTGCGCGACGGACGGGTCGAGGTGCGCGTCGACGCCGGCGACGACGTCTACACGCGCGGTCACCGCGACTCCCTCTCCCGGGTGCTGCGCAACCTCGTCGACAACGCCGTCCGGCACGCGTCGTCGCAGGTGGAGGTGGTCGTGACGACCTCCGGCGGCAGGGCACGGGTCGCGGTCGCCGACGACGGCAGCGGTGTGCGCGAGGCGGACCGCGAACGCATCTTCGAGCGCTTCACCCGCCTCGACGACGCCCGCGACCGCGACGCCGGCGGGTCCGGGCTGGGGCTGGCGATCGCCCGCGAGATCGTCGTCGCACACGGCGGCACGATCGTCGTCGAGAACGCCGCGCCCGGCGCCCGGTTCGTCGTCACACTGCCGGCCGCCAAGGCCACCATCGGCGCGCCCGAGGCCGTGTCCTAGGGTCTGGGCATGACGGAGCTCGTCCTGCGGCCGACCGTTCGGCACCGGCCCCTGGCCCTGATTCCGGTCATCGTCTTCGTCGGGTTGTGCGTCTACGCGGGCGCCGCCGGCGGCACGACCGGGGTGCTGGCCGGGCTGGCCGTGGCCTCTCTGGTGGTGGTGCCCGTCGCCGGCCACCTGCTGCGCTCGCGCATCGTCGTCACGCCGTCGGAGATCTCCGTCCGCGGGTTCGTCACGCACAAGCGGGCCGACCGCTACCAGGCGGCGTCGATCGTGCGGGCCACGGTGGTGGCGCCGCGCGCCCCGGCGAACGACTCGCTCTTCGTCCTGGATCGCGACGAGAAGCTGCTGCTGCGCATCCACGGCGTCAACTACCCCACCGCCGACCTCGACCGGCTGGTCGAGCACCTCCGCCTGCCCACCGTGACGGCGGACCGGCCGCTCACCGCGAACCAGGTGGCCAAGCAGTACCACGGCATCGTGCCGTGGATCGAGCGGCACCCGTACAAGTTCGGCTTCGCCGTGGTGGGCGCGATCGTCGTGCTGGTGACCGTCATCTCGCTGATCATCGCGGCCACCATGCTCTGAGCGGCCGCCCAGGAGCGTCCCCTAGGATCGACGGCGATGTCAGCCGGCCTGGACGATCTCGAACTGCGCCCGTCGTCGAGACGGCGCCGGTCCGCTCTGGTGCTCGGCGTGGTGGTCACCGGCCTGATCACCGTGTTCCTCGCGATTCCCGGCGGCATCGTCGGCCTGCTCGGCGGACTCGTGCTCGCGGCCGTCGTGCTGGCGATCCTCCACGGTCATCTGCGGCGGGCCCGCGTCGTCCTCACCCGCTCCGAGATCGCCGTTCGTGGCCTCGTCGTCCACCGGCGACGTGACCGCGCCCGGGCCGCGTCGGTCGTCCGGGCGGTCGTCATCCCGGTCCGCGGCTCGATGGCCGACACCGTCTTCGTCCGCGACCGCGACGACCACGTCCTGCTGCGCATCCACGGCAGCAACTACGAGACCGCCGACCTCGACCAGCTGGTGGCACGACTCGGGCTGCCCACCGGCGGCCCGGGCGCGCCCGTCACCGCCGCGCAGCTGGCCCGCCGGTACCCGGGCATCGTGCCGTTCGCCGAGCGGCGGCCCATCGCGTTCTCGCTGCTCGTCGCCTTCGGGTCGATGGCTCTGCTGATCATCGTGCTCGCGGTCGTCAGCAGCACCCGCTGACCCGGGCGCGCAGCGCGGCACTCATGCCCTAGGGTTCCAGGCCATGCTGCTGGAGTTGCGGCCGTCGGCGCGGCGCCGGCGTACCGTCATGGTCACCGCCGGACTGGTCCTCGCCGTCTTCGTCATGGCGGCGACGATCGCCGGCGGGGTCGCCGGGCTGCTGGTCTCGCTGATCATCGGCGCCGCCGGCCTGGGCATCGGCTTCTTCTACCTGTCGCGATCGCGCATCGTCCTCACACCGTCGGAGGTCGCGGTCACCGGGCTGTTCGGCGCCCGCATGCAGCCGCTGGGTGACGTGACGACCATCGTCCGGGCCACCGTGATCCCGCCCCGCGGCCCGGCGGCGCCGACGCTCTTCCTGCGCGGGGCCGGCGACCAGGTCCTGATGCGGATCAACGCCGGGCACTACGAGACCCACGACCTCGACGAGCTGGTCCGGCGGCTGGGCCGGCCCGCCGTCGAGCACGACCGGCCGATGACCGCGGCCCAGCTGGACCGCGAGCACCCCGGCATCGTGCGGTGGCCCGAGCGGCGGCCGTATTCCTTCGCCTTCGCGGTCGGGTGCGGCACCGTGGTGCTGGTCATCCTCATCGGCACCGCGGCCGTGGTCCTGTCGGCCTGACCCGGCCGAGCGCGCCACGACCGAAGCGCCCCTCGCCGTGTTCTAGGGTCGGGGCCGTGTCCAACGCTCTCGTCCTCCGGCCGGCTCCCGGGCCGCGCCGGCACGCCCTCGCGATCACCGCCGTGATCGCCGTCGTCCTCGTCATCGGCGGCGTCATGGCCGGCGGCAGGCCGGCCCTGTTCACCGGCATCGGCCTCGCCCTGCTGCTGGCCGCCGCCATCGCCGTCTATCTGCGGCGCTCCCACATCGTCGTCACCCCCACCGAGATCTCGGTGCGCGGCCTGTGGTTCCACCGCCGCCGCGACCGCGCGGACGCCGCCTCGATCCTCCGGACCAAGGTGGTCCAGCCCGGGGCCGCACCCGCCGAGACCATCGTCCTCTTCGATCCAGACCAGCGTGCCCTGCTGCGCATCAACGGCGCTCTCTTCTCCGTCGCCGACCTGGACCGGCTGGTCGACCACCTCGACCTGCCGGTCGCCGGGTCCGAGGGTCCCGTCAGCGCCGGGCAGTTCGCCCGCGAGCAGCCCGGCGCCAGCAGCTGGGTCGAGCGGCACATGCTCGCGTTCATCCTGCTCTGCGCCTTGGGCTTCGCCGTCGTGGCGGTCGTCGTCGGTACCGTGATCGCGGCCCTGTCGGGCTGACCCCGTCCACGCCTATGATGCTGGCCGTGCCCGGACCCCTGCCCGCAGCGGCGCTCGTACTGCGGCCGTCGCTGCGCCGCTACCTGAGCACCGTCAAGTGGTCGCTGCTGCCGATCGTGGTGCTGCTGGCGGCGTTGCTGCTGCGTGGTGGCGCATTCGGCGCGATCGTGTCGCTGAGCGTCATCGTGCTGGTGTCGAGCATCGCGCCGGCCTGGTTCCGGCGCGCCGCCATCACCGTCACGCCGTCCGAGCTGGCCGTCACGGGGTTGCTGCGCACGCGCCGCGTCCCCCGCGACGCCGTCGGGTCGATCGTCACCGCGGCGCTCCCCCGCACGCACAAGAACAGCCGCAGCCTCGCCCACCTGTACGTTCTGGACCGTGGCGGCCGGCGGCTCGCCCGCATGTCCGGCGCCCGCTGGGTCGAGGACGACATGCGCCGGCTCCTCGCCGTGCTCGGCGTCGAGACCCACAAACTCGGACGGCTGGCCTCGGCGCGCGCTCTCGCCCGCCGCTACCCGCACGCCGTCCCCCTGCTCGAGCGCTATCCCGTCCTCGCCGGGGTGCTCGTCGTGGTGCCCTCCGTGGCCGCCATCTTCGTGATCTCGATCGAGATGTCGTCCTGACCTGCGCGCGGGTCGCTGCACGGAGCACGGCCCTCGGGGGGCGAGAATGGATGGCATGGCACGCCGGACCACGACACCCCCGTCCGAGGACTTCGAGGAAGTCATTCTCGACGTCGACGTCTCGGACGAGATGCGGGGCAGCTTCCTCGAGTACGCCTATTCGGTCATCTACTCCCGCGCCATCCCGGACGCCCGCGACGGGCTGAAGCCGGTGCAGCGCCGGATCCTGTTCCAGATGAACGAGATGGGTCTGCGCCCCGACCGCCCGCACGTCAAGTGCGGCCGCGTCGTCGGCGACGTGATGGGCAAGCTGCACCCGCACGGCGACGGCGCCATCTACGACACCCTCGTGCGCATGGCGCAGCCGTGGGCCATGCGGGTGCCGCTGGTCGACGGGCACGGCAACTTCGGCTCGCTCGACGCCGGTCCGGCCGCATACCGGTACACCGAGTGCCGCATGAGCGAGCCGGCGATGCTGCTGGTCAGGTCGCTCGACGAGAACGTCGTCAACATGGTGCCGAACTACGACGGGCAGTTCGAGCAGCCCGAGGTGCTTCCGGCGGCGTTCCCGAACCTGCTGGTCAACGGCGCCACCGGCATCGCCGTCGGCATGGCGACGAACATGGCGCCGCACAACCTCGGCGAGGTCATCGACGCCACGCGGCACCTGCTGACCCACCCCGAGGCGTCGCTGGACGACCTCATGCGATTCGTCCCAGGGCCCGACCTCCCCAGCGGCGGGCGCATCATCGGGCTCGACGGCGTCCGCGACGCCTACGAGTCCGGCCGGGGCGCGTTCAAGACCCGCGCGACCGCCCGCGTCGAGAACATCACCGCCCGCCGCAAGGGCATCGTCATCACCGAGCTGCCGTACATGGTCGGCCCGGAGCGGGTCCGCGAGCGCATCGTCGAGCTCGTCCGCAACAAGAAGCTGCAGGGCGTCGCCGACGTCGTCGACTACACCGACCGCAACACCGCGCTGCGCCTGGTCATCGAGCTGAAGAGCGGGTTCGTGCCCGAGGCGGTGCTGGAAGAGCTGTACCGCCTCACCCCGCTCGAGGACTCGTTCTCCATCAACAACGTCGCGCTGGTCGACGGCCAGCCGCGCACGCTGGGCCTCAAGGAGCTGCTCGAGGTCTTCATCGCCCACCGCCTCGACGTCGTCCGGCGGCGCAGCGAGTTCCGCCGCACGAAGGCGGCCGACCGGCTGCACCTGGTCGACGGCCTGATGGTCGCACTGCTCGACATCGACGAGGTCATCGCGGTCATCCGCTCGTCCGACGACGCCAGCGCCGCGCGCGAGCGCCTGATGACCGTCTTCGACCTCAGCGACATCCAGGCCCGCTACATCCTCGACACCCCGCTGCGCCGGCTCACCCGGTACGACCGGCTGGAGCTGGAGAAGGAGGGCGAGGAGCTGCGCCGCACCATCGAGGAGCTCACGGCGCTGCTCGAGAACGAGACGCTGCTGCGCAAGGCGGTCTCCGACGAGCTGGCCGAGATCGCCGCCGCGCACGCGACGCCGCGACGCACCGTCCTGCTCGAGGAGTCCGGCGCCGTCACCTCGCGGGCGGGCGCCACCTCGCTCGAGATCGCCGACGACCCGTGCCAGGTGCTGCTGTCGTCCTCCGGCCTGCTGGCCCGCACAGCGGGCGAGGAGCCGCTGGTCTACGGCGACAAGCGGTCCAAGCACGACGTCGTCGTGTCCGTGGCCGGCGCCACGGCGCGCGGCCAGGTCGGCGTCGTCACGTCGGCCGGCCGGGTGCTGCGACTGTCGGTGCTCGACCTTCCGGCGCTGCCTCCGACGGCGGCGCTGACGTTGGCCGGCGGCGCGGCGTTGAAGGAGTTCATCGAGCTCGAGCCCGGTGAGCGGGCGCTGGCATTGACGACGTTCTCCGACTCGTCGCCGGGCCTGGCGCTGGCGACGGAACGCGGCGTCGTCAAACGCGTCGTCCCCGACCACCCCGGCAAGGACGCCTACGACGTCATCCGCCTCGACGACGGCGACCGCGTCGTCGGCGCCGTCGAGCTGCGCACCGGCGACGAGGACCTCGTCTTCATCAGCTCCGACGCGCAGCTGCTGCGCTTCGCCGCCTCGTCGGTCCGGCCGCAGGGCCGGGCAGGCGGAGGCATCGCCGGCATCAAACTGGCGGCCGGGGCCAAGGTCACGTTCTTCGGCTCGGCCGACGCGTCGAGGTCCGGCGCGGTCGTCACCGTCTCCGGCTCGTCGACGGCGCTGCCCGGCACGCAGCCGGGGGCGGTCAAGGTGACGCCCTACTCGGAGTACCCCGCGAAGGGCCGGGCGACCGGCGGCGTGCGCTGCCACCGGTTCCTCAAGGGCGAGGACACCCTCCTGCTCGCGTGGGCCGGGGTGGCCCCGGCCCGGGCGGCGGCCGCGAGCGGCGTGCCGATCGAGCTGCCGCCGGCGACCGGTCGTCGCGACGGCTCCGGAATCGCGGTGGCGCAGCCGATCGCCGCGATCGCCGGCCCGCTCGCCGGGGGCGACGATGCCGAGGTGGCCCCGCCCGCGCCCGAACCGGCCGGCGACGGAGAACAGGGGACGTTGGAGCTGGAGTAGCGCGGCCGGCCGGCCCCCAGCTGCTCTCGATCATCGGGGGGAAGGCAGCGTCAGGGCCGGCCGGAAGATGGCCCAGGCCTCCAAGGCCCGCACTCAGACCGAACGGACCCCAGTACGGCTCCCCGACGAGTGACGTCCCGCCCCACCCGAGCGAGGTGCCCCGACCACTCCCCGCGGCTCTACTTCCGGGCCACGCCGTTGAGGACGCCGTCGAGGAACTGCTCCAGCTGTTCGCGGGTCGGGTTGAGGTCGGGGTTGTGCAGCATCCAGTGCAGCGTCGGCGCCGTGACGATCTCGGCCATGACCTCGAGGTCGAGATCGTCACGGAGCTCACCACGCTCGACGCCGCGCTGGAGAGCCGACTGGGTCAGGGCCCGGCGCGGGCGGATGACCGACTCGCGGTACTGGGCGTCCAGCGCCGGGTAGCGGGTCATCTCGCCGATGAAGCACGCATACACCTTGCGGTTGCGCGCCGATTCGCGACCGCGCGCCGCCGCCTCGGCGAGCGCCAGGAGGTCGTCGCGGATGGACGTGCCGGGCAGCGTCGGCAGCGGGCCCTTGAGCTCGGCGACAGCGTCGCAGATGAGGCTCTCCAGACCCTTCCACCGCCGGTAGATGGTGGTCTTGCCGACGCCGGCCCGGGCGGCGATGCCCTCGATCGTGGTCCCGGCGATGCCGGACGCCGCGAGCAGGTCGAGGGTCGCCTCGATGATCGCCCGGTCGGCGCCCTCACTGCGCGGCCGGCCGCTGCGCCGCTCCACCCGAGCGATCTCCGTCATGTCAGGTCACGTCCTCGCTCTCTCCGGCTCCGGCGATTCCGGAGCCCCCGACGGTGAGGGCGCCGCGCGTGCCGACCGGCCGGGCAGGAACACCGCGACCACGATCACGCTCAGCGCCGCGACCGCGGCTCCCAAGAAGGCTACCCAGTGCATGCCGCTGACGAAGGCCGCGAACGCCGGGCCACGCACCTGGGCGACGACGCCGGCCCGCTCCGCCGCCAGCATCGTGGTGCCGAGCGACTCGGCGGCGGCGTGCCGGACCCCGGCGGGCAGGGCGTTGACCGCGTCGTCGACACCGGCGCGGTACCGCGCCGACAGCACCGCACCCAGGACGGCGACCCCGAGCGCGCCGCCGACCTGGCGCATCGTGTTGTTCACCGCCGAGCCCACACCGGCCTTCTCGCGCGGGACGGCGCCCATGACGGCCGTCGTCGCGGGCGGCATGACGTTGGCGATGCCGGCGCCCTGGATGAAGAACAACGTCAGCAGGATCCACAGCGGGGTGTCGATGCCGACGAACGCCATGCCGAGCAGGCTGATGGCGACCAGACTCAGCCCGGTCGCCGTGACGGCCCGGATGCCGAACCGGCGCACCATGGTCTCGGAGAGCGTCGAGAACACCGTCTGCGCCACCGCGAACGGCAGGAACATCAGGCCGGTCTGCAGCGGCGTGTACCCGCGGACGATCTGCAGGTAGAACGTCATGAAGAAGAACGTCCCGAGCATGGCGAAGAACACCAGCCCGATGGTGGTCACCGACGCGGAGAACACGGGATTGCGGAACAGCTCGATGTCGAGTGCCGGATGCGACGAGCGCCGCTCGTACCAGACGAACAGCGCCAGCACGGCCAGCCCCGCCAGTGCCGAGCCCCAGACCAGCGGGTCGGTCACCGTCGCCCGCTCACCGCCCTCGATGATGCCGTAGACGAGCAGCGTCAGGCCGATGATCGACAGCAGCACGCCGCCGGGATCCAGCCGGCCGGGCACGGGATTCTTCGACTCCGGCACCAGCCAGGCGATCAGCACCAGGCCGATCACGACCACCGGCACGTTGATGAGGAAGACCGAGCCCCACCAGAACCGCTCCAGCAGCGCGCCGCCGAGCACCGGTCCGAGCACGATCGAGATCCCGACGGAGGCGACCCAGATGCCGATGGCCCGGCCGCGCTCCTCCGGTTCGAAGACGTTGGTGATGATGGCGAGCGTCGCCGGCATGACGGCCGCGGCGCCGACACCCATGAACGCCCGGGCGGTGATCAGCTGCTCCGGCGACTGAGCGTACGCGGAGACGGCCGACGCGATGCCGAAGAGCAGCAGCCCGAGCATGAGGATGCGCCGGCGGCCGAACCGGTCACCGAGCAGGCCGAACGTGAACAGCAGTCCGGCGAAGACGAGGGTGTAGGAGTTGATCGCCCACTCCAGCTCGCCCTGGGTGGCCGAGAGATCGTCCTGGATCGTGCGGAGCGCGACGTTGAGCACCGTGTTGTCGAGTACGACGACGAGCAGGCTGACGACGAGGACGCCGAGGATGCTCCATCGCCGGTTGTGGATCGTCGCTTGGTCCACGATGGCGGGTCCTTCCCTGCTGTACATTTTCGATACGTATCCGTTCCGTATCGTTTCTCGGCTCGACCGTAGACCCATCGCCAGCGATACGCAACAGCCCCGTATCGCAATTTCGGGAACTCTCAGCAAAATCACAGCCGCGACCTCGCATCGTGGCCGCGCACCGAACGGGAGGAGAGCTGTCGATGTCCAGGTCGGGTGTCGCGGGTCACGGGGCGTGGAAAGGCTGGCAGACTGCCGTCATGCGCAACGTCGCCCGCCGCGTCCTGCCCGCCGCGCTCGTCGCCGCCACGCTGGCCCTGACCGCGTGCAGCGACGACGGCGACGGCGGCGGAAGCACGCCGGAGAGCGACCCGCAGGCGCAACTCGAGACCGCCGCCGATCTACTCAACGAGGCGTCCAGCGTCACGTTCGAGCTGGAGGGCGACGACCTCCCCGACGAAGGCACGGTCGTCGTCGGCGGCGAGGGGGTCGCAGTGCCGCCGTCGTCGTTCGAGGGCGAGATCCGCATCCGCGCGGGCGCGCTGCCGGCCACCATCAAGATCGTCTCCGTCGACGGCAAGCTCTGGGCGCAGCTGCCGTTGACCAGCGGGTTCGACGAAGTCAACGCCGAGGAGCTCGGGTTCGGCGACCCCGGTCTGCTGATCGACCCCGACCACGGCGTCAGCCAGCTGCTGACGTCGGGGACCGAGATCACCGCCGGCGAGCAGGTGCGCGTCGACGGCGACGTCTACGACCAGGTCGAGTCGGTGCTGCCGGGCGAGCTGGTCGGCGAGGTGCTCACCATCGCCGATCCCTCCGCCGAGGTCCAGGCCGTGTGGGCGCTCGACTCCGAGACCGGCCAGCTGCGCCAGGCCACGCTGACCGGCCCGTTCTACGAGAGCGGCGACGAGCAGACCTACACCGTCCGCCTCGACAAGTACGACGAGCCCGCCGAGATCAGTGCTCCAGAGAGCTGACCGAACCGGCCGCGCCGCACTCGCCCTCGGGGTCGTCGGCGTTCTGCTGGCCGCCGCCGACACGTACGTCATCGTCCTGGCACTGCCGGACATGATGGTGGGCGTCGGGCTGGACGTCGACGAACTCCAGCGCGCCGCTCCCCTGGTGTCGATGTTCCTGCTCGGCTACGTGGTCGTGCTGCCGCTGGTCGGGCGCGTGTCGGACGTCACCGGGCGGCTGCCCGTGCTGACCGGCTCGCTGCTGGTGTTCACCGCCGGGTCGCTGCTGACGGCGTCGGCCGACGGTGTCGCGGGCGCGATCGTCGGCCGGTTCCTGCAGGGCGCGGGCGGCGGTGCGCTGGTGCCGGTGACACTCGCGCTGGTCGCCGACCTGTGGCCGCCTGAACGGCGCGGGGTGCCGCTCGGGCTGGTCGGCGCCGTGCAGGAGCTGGGGTCGGTGCTGGGCCCGCTGTTCGGCGCGGCGATCCTCGCGGTGGCGGACTGGCGGGCGATCTTCTGGGTGAACTTCGCGGTCGGTGCCGCGCTGTTCGTGGGCACGGCGGCGGGGCCGCGCCACGACCGGCCGGCGGGCGAGCCGGACGCTCCACGCGGCCGCTTCGACGTCATCGGCCTGGTCCTCGGACTGGGCGCGCTGGCCTGCGCCGGCGTCGCCGTCACCCGGCCGGCCTCCTTGGAACGCAGCGTCCGCTGGGGCGAGCTGCTGGTCCCGCGCGCCGACGGCCAGGAGTGGACGACACCGCTCGCGCTGGCCTCGTTCGTGCTGCTCGCGGCGTTCGTCGCCCGCGAGCTGACGGCGCGCCGGCCGCTGCTGCCGTTGCGCCGCACCCCGGCGATCCTGCGGGCGGCCGACCTGCCCGGGGCGCTGCTGCTCGGCGTCGCGCTCGGCGGGATCGTGCTGACGTTCGCCGTCGCCGACCCCGCGGTCGAGCTGATGGCGCCGTCCGGACCGTGGCTGCTGGCCGGGTCCGCGGTCGCGCTGGCGGCGTTCGCCTGGCGGCAGCGCCGTGCCACCGCCCCGCTCGTCCCGCCCGCCGCCGTCAAGGCGATGCCCGCCTGGGGCGCGCTGGTCGTGAGCCTGTTCATCGGCGCGTCGCTGGTCTCCGTCGTCGTCGACGTCCCGATCCTCGCCCGCACCGTGCTCGAGGGCGCCGACCAACTCGACGCCGCGCTGGTGTTGCTGCGGTTCCTGGTCGCGCTGCCGGTGGGCGCGGTGCTCGGCGGCTGGCTGCTGCGCCGGTACGGCCCCGCGCTGCTGGCCGGCGCCGGCATGGCGCTGGGCACCGCCGGGCTCGCGGTCATGGCGACGTGGGGCGTCGGATCACTGGACGGCATCGGCGACGACGCGGTGCTGGTGGCGGCCGGGCTCGGGTTCGGGCTGGCGATCGCGCCGGTGAACGCGGCGCTGCTGGCCGCGGCGCCGCGCGAGACCCACGGAGTGGCCAGCGCGCTGCTCGTCGTCGCGCGGATGATCGGCATGCTGGCCGGACTGTCGGCGCTGACCGCCATCGGGCTGCGGCGCCTCTACTCCGTGCAGGCGGACATCGCGTCGCCGGCCGTCCTGTGCCCCAACTCCCCCACCGACTGCGGCCCGTACGACGACGCCGTCCGGCAGGCGATCGTCGAGCAGTTGCAGGCGACGTTCACCGGGGCGGCCGTGTGCGCGGCGGCGGCCGCCGTGGGTGCCGTGCTGCTGCTTCGGCACCGGCCCCGTACCGTGGAGGCGTGACGCTCTGCTCGGACATCGGCCGCGAGCTGTCCGAGCCGCTGGCCGGCACGGCACCTGTCGCGGCCTGGTGGCTGGTCGTCGAGCAGCCCGGGCCGTGGGGCGCGAAGGCGCTGACGCAGTCGCACCTCGATCCCGTGCTCGGGGCCGCGCTCGACGCCGCCGCCGGTGACCACGGCGGGCGGGTCGCGCTGGTGCGGCGGCCGCGCCGGCACCCCGACACCCACGACCCCGCCGCTCACCGCGTCTGGCTGGCCGGCACCACGCCCGGTGCGACGTTCCTGCTCGGCGGCTGGCTGCGCACGGTCGACGTGCTGCGGTCGCTGCCGTGGGCCGCGCTGCGCTCGGGCGACGAGCGGGCGGTGCTGGCCGCGGCGCCGGAACTGCGCCACGAGACCGAGCCGCTGCTGCTCGTCTGCACGAACGGACGGCGCGACCTCTGCTGTGCCGCGAAGGGGCGGCAACTCGTCGCCGGCCTGCGCGACGACGTCCTCGGCCGGGTCTGGGAGACGACGCACCTCGGCGGGCACCGGTTCGCGCCGACGGCGGTGCTGCTGCCGCACGGCGTCGCGTACGGACGGCTGGACGACAAGCAGGCGCTGCTGCTGGTCGAGTCGGCGCGCGAGGGGCGTTTCCTGGACGACGGGTACCGCGGGCGGAGCACGTTCGACCGGCCGGGCCAGGCCGCCGAGGCCGCCGTCCGCCGTCTGCTCGGCGACACCGGGCTGGACGACCTGTCGGTGCCGTCGGTGTCGGCGGCCGCCGACCGCGCTTGGAACGCCGTCGTCGCCCACCGCGACGGGCGCGGCTGGACGGTCGCCGTCCACGCCGAGGAGCAGCGACCGCCCCGTCCGGAGTCGTGCGGTAAGCCGGCCGTCACGCCCATCGCGTACGTTTCTGGTGTCCCCGTTCCGCAGTGAGAGGAGCCCGATGCAGTCCGAGGAGTTCGCCGACGTCCTGGCCGGCAACGACGACTACGCGACCCGGTTCGCGCTGGCCGGCCTCGAGCCGGTCGCCGCGCGCGGCCTCGCCGTCGTCACCTGCATGGACTCCCGCATCGAGCCACTGGCCATGCTCGGCCTGAAGCCGGGCGACGCGAAGATCATGCGCAACGCCGGCGCCCGCGTCACCACCGACGTGCTGCGCACGCTGGCGCTCGCGACGCACCTGCTCGGCGTCACGCGGATCATGGTGGTCGCGCACACGAGGTGCAAGATGGCCAGCGCCACGGCCGACGAGGTGGTCGTGGCGATCGAGCAGTCCTCCGGCATCGACGTCCGCAGCCTCGACTTCCACCTGATCGCCGACCAGCGCGCGACCCTCGCCGAGGACGTGCAGAAGATCCGCTCCTGGCCCTTCCTGCCCGCCGGCGTCCCCGTCGGCGGCTTCCTCTACGACGTCGACACCGGGCGGCTCGACCAGCACGCCTGAGGCTTCCCGCGGGCAGCGGCGAGATACTCCTTCGACTCCACGAAGGGCCCGTCGCCGAACACCACGTCGTCGCCCCGGTTGTCGACGACCGTGGCCGCGTCGGTGTCCGCGAGCCCGCCCGCGAAGACCCAGTGTGGCCCTCGGCGACCGCGAGCGAGTCATGTCGTCAGCTTCATGATCGCGGTTCCCTCACCTCGGCGCCGCGGCTGATGGCGCATCCACCGATCGGTTGATCGCCACTCTGGCCCGGCGGTCGATACGCCACCCCGGTGCCCGCGGGCAGGCTGGTGGGCATGGCGATCATCGAAGTAGAAGGCCTGGTCAAACGCTACGGCGAGCACACGGCGGTCGACGGCGTGAGCTTCGACGTGGAGGAGGGTGAGATCTTCGGCATCCTGGGGCCCAACGGCGCCGGGAAGACCACGACCGTGGAGTGCATCGAGGGGCTTCGGACACCGGACGGCGGCCGCATCAGCGTCGCCGGCCTCCATCCTCGCGACGACAGGGTGCGCGAACTGCTCGGCGCGCAGCTGCAGGAGAGCGAGCAGCCCGACAAGCTCACCGTCGGCGAGGCGATGGAGCTGTACAGCTCGTTCTACCGCGAGCCCGCCGACTGGCGAGAACTGCTCGAGACGCTCGACCTGACCGCGAAGACCGGCGCCCAGTTCCGGCGGCTGTCGGGCGGGCAGAAGCAGCGGCTGTCCATCGCGCTGGCGCTGGTCGGCAACCCGCGGGTGGCCGTGCTGGACGAGCTGACGACCGGCCTGGACCCGCAGGCGCGCCGCGACGCATGGGGGCTGATCGAGGCGATCCGCGACCGTGGCGTGACGATCCTCATGGTCACGCACTTCATGGAGGAGGCCGAGCGCCTCTGCGACCGGCTCGCCGTCATCGACGCCGGGCGGCTGGTCGCGCTGGACACGCCCGCCGGGCTGGTGGCCCGCGTGGACGACCGCCAGCGCATCCGGTTCCGGCCGTCCGCGCCGCTGGACCCGGCCGTCCTCGCCGCCCTGCCCGAGGTGCACGACGTCCAGCGAGCCGGCGCCCAGCTCGTCGTGACCGGGACGGGCAACCTGCTGCTCGCCGTGACGACGACGCTGGCCGCCGCACAGATCACCGCCGCCGAGCTGCGGGTGGAGCAGGCGTCGTTGGACGACGCGTTCGTCGCTCTCACCGGCCGCCCGATCCCGTCCTGAAGGAGACCACATGTCTGCCGTGACCCGGCTCACCGCCACCGAGACCAGGCTGTTCTTCCGCGAACCGATGAGCGTGTTCTTCACGCTCGCGTTCCCCCCGATCCTGTTCGTCATCCTCGGCGCCATCCCGGCGTTCCGCGAACACGAGGCCGACCTCGGCGGCCTGCGGGTGATCGACCTGTACACACCGATCCTCGTCGTGACGGCGATCACCATGTTCGCGCTGACCGGACTGCCGCAGCAGTTCGCCCTCTACCGCGAGAAGGGCATCCTGCGCCGCATGCGCACGACGCCGGTGAAGCCCGGCGGGATGCTCGCCGCCCAGCTGATCATGAGCACGGTCCTGTCGGCCGTGGCGACACTGGCCGTGCTGGCCATCGCCCGGCTGGTGTTCGACGTGCGGCTGCCGGAGCAGCCGGTGGCGTACCTCGTCGCGTTCGTGCTGTGCGCGCTGGCGATGTTCGCGCTCGGCCTGCTCGTGGCGTCGCTGGCGCCGAACGGGAAGAGCGCGGGGTCGATCGGGATGGTGCTGCTGTTCCCGCTGCTGTTCTTCGCCGGCCTGTGGATCCCGCGCGAATCGATGAACGACGTGCTGCTGCGGATCAGTGACGCCACGCCGCTGGGGGCCGGCGTGCAATCATTGCAGGACGCCGCCGCCGGCGACTGGCCGCAACTGCTGCACGTGGCCGTCCTGCTGGGGTGGACGGTCGTGGCCGGCGGGTTGGCCGCGCGGTATTTCCGCTGGGAGTGAGTCGTTGAGCGTCGAGGCCGACCGCGGGGAGCGCCGCGAGACCGCGTTCCTCGCCGCCGCGCCGTACGCGCTGCTGGCCGTCAGCACCGTCATGGCGCTGCTGCCGGTCTGGGACCTCGAGGTGCACCTCCCGGCGGTGCTCGGGCTGACGCTCGTCACGGCGCTCTGGGTGGCCTGGTTCGTCACGCTGCACCCCGACTGGCTGCGGCACCACCGGCTCATGGCGCTCTACTACGTCGGCCTGACGGTGTTGTCGGCCGGCCTGGTGCTGCTCGCCCCCTGGTACGGCATCTTCGCGTTCACCGGCTACGTGCACGCCGCGGTGTGCCTGAGGGGGCCCTGGCGCTACGTCGGGGTGGCCGCGACGTCGGCCATCACCGCGGTGACCTACGTCGGCGGCATCGAGGCGATCCGGCCCGGCGGATGGTGGCAGTGGGCCGTGGTCTCGGTCGTCGCGACCGTACTGTCGTCGATCTTCTTCCACCTCGCCGACGCCGCCGACCGGCGCGGCGCCGCGCAGAAGCAGGCCCTCGCCGACCTGCACGAGGCCAACGTCAAGCTGGAGGCGGCGCTGGCGGAGAACGCCGGTCTGCACGCGCAGCTGCTGGTCCAGGCCAGGGAGGCCGGCGTGCACGACGAGCGGCAGCGGATGGCGCGCGAGATCCACGACACGCTCGCCCAGGGACTGGCCGGCATCGTCACGCAGCTGCAGGCCGCCGAGCAGACGCTGGGCGAGCCGGTGACGGCGCGGCGGCACGTGACGAACGCGATGGATCTGGCTCGCGAGAGCCTCACCGAGGCCCGCCGGACGGTGCACGCGGTGCAGCCGGAGGTGCTGGCCGGCGCCCGGCTGCCCGACGCCATCGGCGACGTCGTGCGGCGCTGGTCCGACGTGAACGGCGTCGACGCCGTGCTCACCACCACCGGCGATCCCCGGCCGATGCACGCCGACGTCGAGGTGACGCTGCTGCGGGCCGCGCAGGAGGCCCTAACCAACGTCGCGAAGCACGCACGGGCCGGACGCGTCGGCCTGACACTGTCGTACATGGAGGACGTGGTGACCCTGGACGTACGCGACGACGGTGTCGGCTTCGCGCCCGGTACCCTGCGCACCGGCGGCACCGGCGGCACGGGCGGCGGGTTCGGCCTGGCCGGCATGCGCCAGCGGGTGCAGCGTCTCGCGGGCCGGCTCGACGTCGAGTCCGAGCCGGGCGGCGGCACGGCGATCTCGGCCACCGTCCCGGCGATCCCGGCCGGAGGTGGGCGGTGATCTCGCTGCTGATCGTCGACGACCACCCGGTGGTGCGCGACGGCTTGCGCGGCATGTTCAGCGCCGACCCGCGTTTCGAGGTGCTCGGCGAGGCGGCCCACGGCGCCGAGGCCGTCACCGTCGGCGAGCGGCTGCGCCCCGACGTGATCCTGATGGACCTGCGCATGCCCGGCACCGACGGCGTCGCCGCGATCGAGGAGCTGGCCCGGCGCGGCGTCGAGGCGAGGATCCTGGTGCTCACCACGTACGACACCGACAGCGACGTGCTGCCGGCCATCGAGGCGGGCGCCACCGGCTACCTGCTGAAGGACGCGCCGCGCGACGAGCTGTTCCGCGCGGTCGAGGCCGCCGCGCAGGGCCAGGCGGTGCTGTCCCCCGCCGTGGCGTCCCGGCTCATGGGCCGGCTGCGGCAGCCGGCGTCGGAGCCGCTGTCGCAGCGCGAACTGGAGGTTCTGGAGCTGATCGCCGGCGGCGCCACGAATCGCGAGGCGGCGAGGCAGCTGTTCATCAGCGAGGCGACGGTGAAGACCCACCTGCTGCACATCTACGCCAAGCTCGGCGTCAACGACCGCGCGGCCGCCGTTGCGACGGCGTTCTCCCGCGGCTACCTGACACCGCGCCCCTGACTACGGCACCAGCACCGGCGCGAGCGCGCGCCACTCGGCCCGCGGCAGCCCGGGCCGGTCGGTGAGGACCTGGACGCACACGTGGTCGGCGCCGGCCTCGTGGTGCTCGGCGACGCGCCGCGCGACGGTGTCGGGGTCGCCCCAGGCGACCAGCGCGTCGACCAACCGGCGACTGCCCGAGCCGCTGAGGTCGTCGTCGGTGAAGCCGAGACGGCGCAGGTTGTTCACGTAGTTCGGCAGGCCGAGGTAGAGCGCCACCACCGGCCGGGCGATGCGCAGCACCTCGTCCTCGTCCGTCGACAGGATGACCATCTGCTCCGGCGCCAGCAGCGGCCCGTCGCCCAGGATGTCGCGGGCGAGGCGGGTGTGCTCGGGCGTGACGAGGTACGGATGCGCTCCGAGGCTGCGCTCCCCCGCCAGCCGCAGGGTCCTCGGCCCGAGGGCGGCGACGGCGCGTTGCGCCGCCGGCACCCCCGCGGTGTCGAGCTGGTCGAGGTACTCGACGACCTTGCTGTACGGACGGTGGTACTCCTGGCCGCTCCGCTCGACGAACTTCGCGTGGCCCGCGCCGACGCCCAGCAGCAGCCGGTCGGGGTACGAGC
This sequence comes from Jiangella endophytica, assembly GCF_003427025.1. Taxonomy (GTDB): domain Bacteria; phylum Actinomycetota; class Actinomycetes; order Jiangellales; family Jiangellaceae; genus Jiangella; species Jiangella endophytica. The sequence goes on along the minus strand of NZ_QVAI01000010.1, from coordinate 147,914 downwards.
CGCCGACCCGGCGGAACGCCTCGGCGGCCTGGTCCGCGGGCTCGGTCCACACGTTGACGATGCCGGTGGCGGCGGTCAGCCGCGTCGTGGCGGCGAGGATCTGTTCCGGCCTGGTCAGGTCGCCCTCGGCGCCGCCCAGCCAGGCGGCGTCGTAGCCCAGCCCCTCCAGCTCCGCGAACGCGTCCCTCACCTCGGCCTTGTCGGCGGGCCAGTTCCGCGCCCCGACCCACACCCCTGCTCGTCCCACGTCGATCGTCATACCGTGGGCAACCGCCGAGCGGCACGGCGTCTTCCCTTACGCTCGAAGCGTGCCGCACACCTTCCGCGCCCCCACCGAAGCCGACGAGGCCGCTCTGCTGCGGCTGAACAACGACCACGCCCTCGAGCTGTCCGAGCTCACCGCCGACGAGCTCCGCGAGCTGCTGAAGGTGGCCTGGCGGGTCCGGGTCACCGACGACCTCAGCGCCATGGTCATCGCATTCGACCAGGACACCGTGCGGTCCAGCCAGAACTTCGACTGGTTCAAGGCCCGCCACCCGCGCTTCGCCTACATCGACCGAGTCGTCGTGGCGCCGGCCGCGCGGGGGCAGGGCCTGGCGCGGGCGCTCTACGACGACGTCATCGCGGCGGCCCGTGCCGAGGGCCAGTCGCTGCTGTGCGCCGAGGTCAACCTCGACCCGCCGAACCCGGCGTCCGACGCGCTGCACACGTCGATGGGGTTCGCGGCGGTCGGCTCGGCCGACCTGGTCGGCAAGGACAAGTCGGTCCGCTACTACACCTGCCCGCTCTGAGCCCGGGCGGACCCTCAGTCGCGGTTCTCGGCCTCCAGGGCCGGCGTCAGCTCGTCGACCAGCAGCGTGTCGCGACGAACGGCGCCGCGCCGGTATGCGGCCCGGCCGACCATGTGCGCCGCCACCGGGGCGGTCATCAGCTGGAACATCGCGACCGCCAGCAGCATGCCGACGTCGCTCCAGTCGCGCAGCCGCAGGCCGACGCCGACGAGGATGAACAGCAGGCCGAGCACCTGCGGCTTGGTGCCGGCGTGCATGCGGCTGAGCAGGTCCGGGAACCGGATCAGGCCGATCGCGGCGATCAGCGACAGCGCGCACCCGGCCAGCAGGCAGGCGGCCGAGACGATGTCGAACCAGTTCACGAGCCCTCCCCCTTGTCGTCGTGGGTGGCGAAGCGGGCGACGCTGACGGAGCCGACGAAGCCGACCAGCGAGAGGACGACCAGGATCGGCAACGTCGTGGCGTGCCGGTTCAGCGCGGCCTCCAGTCCGAGGCCGGCGACGACGATGGCGATCAGCACGTCCATCGCGACGACCCGGTTGAGCATGGTCGGGCCGACGGCCATCCGGGTCAGCACCAGGACGGCGGCGATGCTCAGCATGGCCGCACACACCCAGATCACGACGGTCATCGGCCCACCCCCTCGGACAGATAAGCGGCCAGTTCCTCGTCCGACGCCAGCGCCCGCATGACCCGTTCCTCCTGCAGCAGCGCCCGCCGCCGCGCCTCCTCGACGTCGGCTTCGTTGCGCACGCCCAGGACGTGCAGGAACAGCGTCGACGTCGAGCGGCGGACCTCGACGACGAGGCTGCCGGGGACGAGCGACAGCAACTCGGCGGTGAGCGTCAGGTAGAGGTCGGAGTGGCTGCGCAGGTCGACCTCGATGACGGCGTTCAACGGCTGCCGCCCGAGCCGCAGCGCCTGACCGGCGACCTGCACGCTGGCGACCATCAGCTCGACCACGAACCGGCCGATCAGCACGGCCAGCCCGCGCACCCGGAGGCGGCCGCCGAACACGATCGGCGGCAGCGGGAACACCAGCGTGACGATGACGGCCACGACCAGCCCGGACACCACGTTCGCCACCGAGAGGCCGCCCCACAGCAGCACCCAGACGACCGTCAGCCCGATCAGCATCGGCCACTGCACACCGGTGCGCCGCGACGGCACGTCGCCCGGCAGGTCGTTCGACGTGTCAGTGCTCACGGTGCACCTCCCGGCAGGACGGCTTCGATGTATGGGGTGCGTTCGCGCAGGTCGGCGGCGGCGCGGTCGGTGAGCCCGAACAGCGGCCCGGCGAACACCGTCAACGCGACCCCGACCGCCAGCAGGACCGCGGCCGGCCCGGCCATACCGGCCCGCAGGGCGACGGCCACCTTGCCGGAGACCGGCGGCGCGTCGGTGCGCACCGGCTTGCCGTGCAGATCCGTCGTCGCCCCGGTGGCGATCGCCTCTGCCTCCGCCTCAGGCGACGGCGGCTGCCAGAACGCGCGGTTCCACGCCTTCGCCATGGCGTACAGCGTCAGCAGGCTGGTGGCGACGCTCCCTGCGACCAGCAGGTACGCCAGCCAGCTCCCGTTGTCGACGCCGGCCTGCATGAGGCCCAGCTTGCCGAGGAACCCGGAGAACGGCGGGATGCCGGCCAGGTTCATCGCCGGGATGAAGAACAGCAGCGCCAGCACGGGCGACAGTCGCGCCAGCCCGCCCAGCCGCTCCAGCGACGTACTGCCGCCGCGCCGCTCGATCAGGCCGGCGACGAGGAACAGGTTGGTCTGGATGACGATGTGGTGCACGACGTAGTAGATGGCGCCGGACAGGCCGTCGTCGCTGGCCAGTGCCACTCCGAAGACCATGTAGCCGATGTGGCTGACCAGGGTGAACGACAGCATTCGTTTGAGGTCGTCCTGCGCGACGGCGCCGAGGATGCCGATCACCATGGTCAGCAGCGCCGCCCACAGCAGCAGGTCGGACAGCGGGCTGTCCGGGAAGAGCAGCGTCTGCGTCCGGATGATCGCGTAGACGCCGACCTTCGTCAGCAACCCGGCGAACACCGCCGTGACCGGCGCCGGCGCGGTCGGGTAACTGTCCGGTAGCCAGGCCGACAGCGGGAACACCGCCGCCTTGATCGCGAACGCCGTCAGCAGCATGAGCTGCAGCAGCAGCGCGACGCCGGACGGCAGGTCGTCCAGCCGCCCGGCCAGCTGCGCCAGGCTGACGGTGCCGGTGGCGGCGTACACCAGCGCCAGCGCCGTCAGGAACACGATCGACGACGCCAGGCTGACCACGACGTAGGTGCTGCCGGCCCGGATACGGTCGGCCGTGCCACCCAGCGTGAGCAGCACGTACGACGCGGCCAGCAGGATCTCGAAGCCGACGTACAGATTGAACAGGTCGCCGGACAGGAACGCGTTGGACACGCCCGCGACCAGGATCAGGAACGTCGGGTGGTAGATCGACAGCGGGGTGTCGGGTCCGTACTCCACCAGGCCCTGGCTCAGCGAGTACAGCAGGACGCAGAGCGCCACGACCACCGACACCAGCAGCATCAGCGCGGACAGCCGGTCGGCGACCAGCGAGATCCCGAGCGGAGCGGGCCAGCCGCCGACGTGCATGACCTGCGGGCCGTCGGCGTCGGCGCGGGCCAGCAGGACGGCCGCGATGCCCACCACGAGGGTGAGGACGACGACGCTGACCACGCGCTGCGCCCGGGCCGAGCGGCCCAGCGCGAGCGCCAGCCCGGCGCCGAACAGCGGCAGCACGACGGGCAGCGGGACGAGCACGGACGCGTTCACGGGCGCTCCTCCTCGGTTCCGACGGCGGCCGGTTCGCCCTCGCCCGCGGTCTCGTCACTGCCTTCCTCGTCCATCGTGCCGCCGGCGCTGTCGTCGTAGCTGGACGACACCTCGTCGCGCTCGGCGCGGCGGCGGATCGAGGCGTCCTCGACGTCGTCCTGGACCTCGTCGTGGCCGTTGAGCTGCCAGGCCCGGTAGGCCATGGCCAGCAGGAACGCCGTCACGCCGAGGGTGATGACGATGGCGGTGAGCACCAGCGCCTGCGGCAGCGGGTCGCTCATGTCGTCGACGTCGTTGAGGCCGACGATGGGCGCCCGCCCGGCCGGCCCGGACGCCACCAGGAACAGCGTGTTGACGCCGTTGCCGATGAGGATGACGCCGACCAGCACGCGGGTCAGGCTGCGCTCGAGCAGCAGGTACACGCCGGCGGCGAACAGCACGCCGACCACGATGACCAGGACCAGGTTCGGGCTCATCGCACCCCCTCCGCGGACTCGATGGCCTCGCCGGGCTCGGCGTCGTCGCCGGCCTGCTTGTCGATGCCGCCGCCGAGGCTGCGCAGCACGTCGAGCATCAGCCCGACGACGACGAGGTAGACGCCGATGTCGAAGAACAACGACGTCACGAAGTGCACATGCCCGACCAGCGGCAGCGAGAAGTCGACGACCGCGCTCTGCAGGACGTCGCCGCCGAAGGCCAGCGGCACCATGCCGCTGCCCGTGGCGATGAACAACCCGATGCCCAGCACCAGGCCGGCGTCGACCGGCGCGGCCTCGTTCAGCTCGTGCCGGCCGCCGGCGAGGTAGCGGACCATCAGCGCCAGCCCCGCCACCAGGCCACCGGCGAACCCGCCGCCCGGCGCGTTGTGCCCGACGAACAGCAGGTAGATCGAGAACACGATGATGACGTGGAAGGCCAGCCGGGTGACCACCTCGAACAGGATCGAGCGGCCCTCCGGCGCGACCGTGCGCCCGGCCCGCAGCCACAGGTTGCGGTGCGCGCGGCGCTCGTGCGGGGCGGGCGCGCTGGCGATGGCGTCGTCCGGCCGCCACCGTCCGGTGCGGCCGGTGATGAGGAAGATCAGGCTGGCCACGCCGGTCGCGGCGACGACCAGGACGGAGATCTCGCCCATCGTGTCCCAGGCGCGGATGTCGACCAGCGTGACGTTGACGATGTTGTGCCCGCCGCCGTACGAGACGGCCGGCTCGGCGAACCCGTCGGACACCGGCTGGGCGGTGCGGGCGCCGGACGCGGCCAGCGCCAGCCCGGCCATCACCATGCCGACGGCGACGCCGAGCCCGATGCGCCACCAGCGCGACTTCGTCAGCGGCCGGTCGGAGAAGTACGGCGGCAGCCGCCGCAGCACCAGCACGAAGATCACCAGCGTGACGGTCTCGACCAGCACCTGGGTCAGCGCGAGGTCGGGCGCGCCGTGCAGGATGAACAGCATCGCCATGCCGTAGCCGGTGCCACCGGCCAGCAGCACCGCCTTCAGCCGGCGCCGCGACCGCGCGGCCAGCACCGCCGAGGCGATCATGATGACGGCGACCACGGCCTGCCCGACGCTGTCCCACGCGCGCACACCGGGGCCGTCGGCCCACAACTGCTGAGCCACCAGCACGCCGCCCGGCACCGCGACCACCACCAGGAAGATGACGGCGAGGTAGCTGGGCAGCGAACCCCGCTGAGTGGCGCCGGTGACCTCGACGGCGAGCCGGTCGACGCCGCGCATGATGGTTCGGTACGACGCCTCGGCGTCGGTGCGCGGCGCGAGCGCGGCCTCGACCCGGTCGACGCGGTCGCGCCAGCGGAACAGCACGATGCCCACCAGCACCGACGCGATCGACAGCAGCAATGCGGTGTTGACGCCGTGCCACAGCGCCAGCTCGGGCTCGTGCGCACCCTCGGGGAACAGGTCGGCGTACGGCTCCAGCAGCTCGGTCTCGATCGGGCCGAGGAAGCCCAGCGCCAGCCCGCCGAAGGCCAGCACGACCGGCGCGGCGGCGAACCCGGCCGTCGGGAACCGGCAGTCGGACGAGGCGATCGGCGCGACTCCGGGCTTCACGGCGAACGCGCCCCAGACGAACCGGATGCTGTAGGCGGCGGTCAGTGCTGAGCCGACGGCCAGCCCGGCGACCAGCGCCCAGCCGGCGAAGGCCCCGATGCCCGTGCCGTCGCCGGTCTCGGCGATGTCGACAGCGGCGGCGTACGCGGTCTCCTTGGCCACGAACCCGGCCAGCGGCGGGATCGCCGCCATCGACGCGGCTGCCAGGACCGACGTCACCATGAGCAACGGCAGCCTGCGACCCAGCCCGGACAGCTCGCGCAGGTCGCGGGTGCCGGTCGCGCGGTCGACCAGGCCGACCACCAGGAACAACGTGGCTTTGAACAGCGCATGCGCCACCAGCATCGCGACGCCGCCCATCGCGGCGGACCGGGTCCCGGCGCCGACCAGGACGATCAGGAAGCCGAGCTGGCTCACCGTCCCGTACGCCAGCAGCAGCTTGAGGTCGGTCTGCCGCAGCGCCCGCAACCCGCCGAGCAGCATCGTCAGCACGCCGAGGGTCAGCAGCAACGGCCGCCACGGCATCAGCCCGGCGAACGCCGGCGCGAACAGCGCGACGAGGTAGATGCCGGCCTTCACCATCGCGGCCGCGTGCAGGTAGGCGCTGACGGGGGTGGGCGCGGCCATGGCGCCGGGCAGCCAGAAGTGGAACGGGATCAGCGCCGACTTCGACACGGCCCCGATCAGCACCAGCACGACGGCGACGGTGACCGCGTCACCCGCCGGCGGGTTCGCCAGCACCTCGGAGATCTGGTAGGTCCCGGCCGCCTGGCCGATGACGATGACGCCGACCAGCATCGCCAGCCCGCCGAACGTCGTCACCATGAGCGCCTGCATGGCCGCCCGGCGGTTCGCCTTGCGCTCCGGGTTGTGCCCGATGAGCAGGTACGACAGGACCGTCGTCAGTTCCCAGAACACGTACAGCACCAGCAGGTCGTCGGCCAGCACCAGCCCGAGCATCGCACCGGCGAACGCCGTGAGCAGCCCCGCGAACCGCGGCAGGCCGGCGTCGCCGCGGCGGAAGTAGGAGGCGCAGTAGGCCAGCACCAGCGCGCCCACGCCGGTCACCAGCAGGGTCATCACCCAGGTGAGCGTGGTGAGGCGGAACGACAGCTCCAGCCCCAGCGTCTCGACCCAGCGGACGCGCTGCTCGACGGCGCCGCCATGGCGGACCTCCCCGGTCATCGCGACGGCCCAGACGAACCCGGCGGCGGGGACGACGGCCAGCAGCAGCAACGCCGGGCGGCGCAACCAGGTCACCAGGGCAGGCGCCAGCGCCGCGGCGACGAGGTGCGCGGCGATCAGGGCCAGCATCATGAGCGGCTCTCACGGTCGGACACGGGAAACCCTTCGATGGTGCCGCCTGCGGACGGTCACAGGGGCACATTCACACGGACGGGGACGGTCAGACGCCGGGTTCAGGAGGGGCGCGGCCGTCGACCGTGCCGGCGGGCGCCGGCGCGGCGGGTCGCGCGGTGGTGTCGCGGACCTTGTCCGCGGTGGTGTGGGCGGCGGCAGCGGACGGCGCGGCGTCGGTGACGATCGCGGCGGAGTCAGGGCCGGCGTGGTCGGTCGCCGGCGCGGGACCGTCGTCGGCGGCCTGCCGGGCGGCGTCGTCGAGCAGTTGCTGGTCGGCGTCGGTGCGCGGCAGGGAGTTGGGGGTGATCTCGGCGGCCGGGTGGATGGCCGGGCCGAGACCGCGAACGGTGTCGCCGCCCGCGGTGACCATGGCGGCCGCCAGGACGACGAGTCCGGCGGCGAGCAGGGCCGCGACGACGTCCCGGAGCACGGCACGGGAGGCGCTGACCATGCGTCGTACCTCCCCCGGCTGCTCGTTCGTCGCCCTTACCCTACCGGTCCGGAGGCCGGCCTCCGGACCGGCGGCTTGCCGCGCCGACCACGGGATTCGCGGTCACCAGCGGCTCGGCACCGGTATTCCGGCCCCCGAGGTGAGGAATCTCCCAGGGATCAGGCGTCGATGCGGGCGCGGTCGAGCTCGGCGGCGCCGGCGATGATGAACTCCTTGCGCGGCGCGACGTCGTTGCCCATCAGCAACTCGAAGACCTTCTCGGACTGCTCGGCGTCCTTGGCGTTGATGCGCCGCAGCCGGCGATGCCGGGGGTCCATGGTGGTCTCGGCCAGCTGTTCCGGGTCCATCTCGCCGAGGCCCTTGTAGCGCTGCGGGGTCTCCTTGACCCGGACGCCCTTGCGAGCGAGGTCGCGCAGGGTGCGGTCGAGGTCGGCGTCGGTGTACGTGTAGACGTACTTGTCCTGGCCCTTCTTCGGGTTGGCCAGCTCGATGCGGTGCAGCGGCGGCATGGCGGCGAACAGCCGGCCGGCCTCGACGTACGGCTTCATGTACCGGTAGAAGAGCGTGATGAGCAGGGTGCGGATGTGCGCGCCGTCGACGTCGGCGTCGGTCATCAGGATGACCCGGCCGTAGCGCGACTGATCGAGGTCGAAGCTGCGCCCGCTGCCGGCGCCGAGCACCTGGATGATGGCGGCGCACTCGGCGTTCTTCAGCATGTCGGCGACGGACGCCTTCTGCACGTTGAGGATCTTGCCGCGGATGGGCAGCAGCGCCTGGTACTCGGCGTCGCGGGCCGAACGCCCGGTGCCCAGCGCGGAGTCGCCCTCGACGATGAACAGCTCGGAGCGCTCGAGGCTGTTGGACCGGCAGTCGACCAGTTTGGTCGGCAGCGAGCTGGTCTCGAGCGCGTTCTTGCGGCGGACGGTCTCTTTGTGCAGCCGCGCCGCCACGCGGGCCTTCGCCGCCGCGACGACCTTCTCCAGCAGCAGCGACGCCTGTGCCTTGTCGGCCCGCTTCGTCGAGGTCAGGACGGTCTTCAACTCGCGCTCGACGACGCCGGCGACGATGGAGCGGACCGCCGCCGTGCCGAGCACCTCCTTCGTCTGCCCCTCGAACTGCGGCTCGTCGAGCCGGACGGTGACCACCGAGGTGAGTCCCTCGAGCACGTCGTCCTTCTCGATCTTGTCGTTGCCGGCCTTGAGCCGCCGCGCGTTGACCTTGATCTGGTCGCGCAGCGCCTTGAGCAGGCCCTGCTCGAACCCTGCGACGTGGGTGCCGCCCTTCGGCGTGGCGACGACGTTGACGAACGAGCGGCCGACGGTGTCGTAGCCGGTGTCCCAGCGCAGCGCGACGTCGACCTGGCAGACCCGCTCGGTGTCCTTGCTGACCAGCTGACCGTCGTCGTCGAGGACGGGGACGGTCTCGCGGAAGGTCTGCTCGCCGGTGAGCCGCAGGACGTCGGTGACCGCCGCGCCCGGGCCGAGGAACTCGACGAACTCGCTGATGCCGCCGTCGTGCCGGAACGTCTCCTGGACGACCTCGTCGGCGCGTTCGTCGCGGACCACCAGCTGCAGGCCCGGGACCAGGTACGACGTCTGGCGGGCGCGGGAGATGAGGTCGTCCCAGGAGTACGCGGCGTCGCGCAGGAAGATCTGCCGGTCGGCGTAGAAGCGGACCCGGGTGCCGGTGACCCGCTTGGCGACCCGGCCGGTGACCCGCAGCTCGGAGTGGTCGGTGAACGGCGCGAACGCGGCCGCCGGGCCGTCGCCGTCCCATACACCGGGCTCGCCGCGGCGGAACGACATGGCGTGCGTGCGGGCGCCGCGGTCGACCTCGACGTCGACCCGGACCGACAGTGCGTTGACGACGCTCGCGCCGACGCCGTGCAGGCCGCCGGTGGCCGCGTAGGAGCCGCCGCCGAACTTCCCGCCGGCGTGCAGCTTGGTGTAGACGACCTCGACGCCGGACAGCCCCGACTTCGCGTGGGTGTCGACCGGGATGCCGCGGCCGTTGTCGGCCACCGAGGCCGAGCCGTCGGCGTGCAGGACGACCTCGACGCGGTCGCAGAACCCGCCCAGCGCTTCGTCGACGGCGTTGTCGATGATCTCCCAGAGGCAGTGCATGAGGCCGCGGGAGTCGGTGGAGCCGATGTACATGCCCGGCCGCTTGCGCACGGCTTCCAGGCCCTCGAGCACCGACAGATGGCGGGCGGTGTAGTCGCCACCGGAGGTCGGGGCCTCGGCTCGCTCGGCGGTCACGTGTCGGTTCCTCCTTGCGGTGAGCACATGCGTTGCCAGAGTAAGCCCTGCGGCCGGCGGAACCGGCGCAGGCGCGCTGGAGCGGTCTCGTCCGAACGTGTTGACGAGTCGATCAGGTGACCAGTGTCACAGCTGCGCCGATTACGCGCAGAGCGAACCACCCCACACTCGAGATGCGGGAACGCCTGGGGGTGATTACATGTTGGTACGGATGCACGACACCACCGGATCTCTCGGTGGACCAACGATCAGGAAGGCAGGCGACGTGACTACTACGGCTCTCGCTACCAGCCCTCTCAAGGCCGTCGACCGTTGCGACAGCTGCGGTGCCCAGGCGTACATCCGCGTCGTCCTGAACGAGGGCGAGCTGCTGTTCTGCGGTCACCACGGCCGCCGGCACGAGGCCAAGCTCCGCCCCATCGCGGTGGAGTGGCACGACGAGACCGACCGCCTCCAGCCCCAGCCCACCCCCGTTACCGACTGACCCCCCGCTTCTTCTCAGAGACCGGCGGCCGCCTCCTTCGCGAGGCGGCCGAGCACTATCCGCCAGCCATCGGTGGTCTCGCCGCCCAGCGTCGCCGGCAGACCACCGTGGCGGACGGTCACGACGGTGCCGGTCCCGTCGGGCCGGAGGTCGACCTCGACGCGCGAGGCGCCGGGCGCGACGTCCGGCACACCGGGCCCCGGCTCCCAGCCGAACGTGAACACCAGCCGCTCGTACGGCGCCAGCTCGACGAACTCGCCCCGCATCACCGGCTCTGGCCCGCCGTCCATCGCGACGCGCAGGGTCCCGCCCGGGCGCGGGTCCGCCTCGGCTCTCCCCCACCACCGCGCCAGCTTGCCCGGGTCGGTGAAGTAGGCCCACACCCGCTCCGGCGGCGCGTCGATGCGGATCGTCTGCTCGATCACTCGTTCTCCACCGCTTCCTTGAGCCGCCGCAGTTGCGTGGACCACATGCGCTCGATGAATCCGGCCGCGTCGGCCAGGCCCTCCGGCCGCAGCGCGTAGAGCCGACGGTTGCCGTCGCGCCGCACGTCCACCAGGCCCGCGTCGGCGAGCACCTTGAGGTGCTGCGACACGGCCGGGCGGCTCATCGCCGGGAACCGCGTCGCGATGTCGCCGGCGCAGCACTCGCCGTCACGCACCAACTCCATGATCGCCCGGCGGGTCGGGTCGGCGACCGCGCGCAGTGCGTCGTCCACGTCCCTCCCAGGCGTTAGTCTGTGTAAGACATTGCTTACACAGCCTAACGGAGGATCTCGTGGTGGAGGGACTGGACGCACTGGTCGGGGCCTGGCGATCGGCCGGCGAGACCGTGGACGACCCCGTCGTGCGCATCGAGGGCAGCGACGTCTACGAGTGGCTGCCCGGCCGGCACTTCCTGCTGCACCAGGTCGACGTCAGAATCGACGGGCGGCACTACCAGGCGCTGGAGGTGTTCGAGGGCGACATCGCGCGGTCCTACGACAGTGACGGCGTCGCCGCCACGATGACCGTCGCGGCCGGGTCGCCGGGCGTGCTGACGCTGACCGGCGCCGATTCGCGCGCGCGGCTCGTCGTGGCCGACGACGGCGCGAGCATGGCGGCCCGATGGGAGCGGCTCGACGACGGCGCGTGGCGGCACTGGATGGACATGCGGTTCACGCGGGAGTCTTCGTCGCGCTCCCCCGCAACAGCCACGCCATGAGCACGCCGGCCAGCGCTCCGAACAGGTGCCCCTGCCACGAGATGCCGGGCTGGCCGGGCAGCACGCCGATGACGATGCCGCCGTACATCAGCACCACGATCACCGCCACCACGACGGACAGCGCCCGGCGGCTGAACACGCCCCACGCCACCAGGAACGCGGCGTAGCCGTAGACCAGCCCGCTGGCGCCGATGTGCACGGTGTTGGGCGAGGCCGCGAGCCAGGTCGCGAACCCGCCGACCAGCGCCACGCCGATGGTCACCGGCCAGAAGCGCCGCGTCGTCATGGCGATGAGGCAGCCCAGCACCAGGAACGCGCCGGTGTTGGCGATGAGGTGGCCGAACCCGCCGTGCAGGAACGGCGCCGTGACGATGCCGACGAGGCCCTCGGGGTCGTGCGGGCGGATGCCGTACTGGTCGAGGTCGACGCCCGGGAAGGAGTCGATGATCTCCTCGGCCCACATGAGCAGCACCAGGACGAACACCGGCAGGGTGGCCGCGAGGGCCGGCGGCACGGATCGACGCGGCGTGACCTGGCCCGAGGACGACATGTCGCCAGTCTATGCGGGCGGAAAATCGGTGGCCGCCGCGACGGCGGCCCGGCTAGCGTCGGCGATCGTGATCACCGTGCGGCGGGAAGCGCCGGACCACTGGGTCGCTTTGCGCTCCGACGGCACCGCCGCCGGCGGGCTGCGGCTGCTGATCCGTCCCGACGACCGCGCGTACCTCGCGCTGCAGGGCGGCGCCGACGGGCCGCTGCTGGACACCGCTCTGGGGGCTGACGTCGTGCAGCCGGGCGATCTCTACGCCCAGGCCGACGAGGACGACGGCGACCGGCTCGCGGCACTGACCAGCCGCGGCTTCGCCGTCGTCCGGCGCGAGCACCTGTATGCCGTGCCCACGGCGCCGCCGGGCGTGGCGGGCGGGTGGCCGGACACGCGGCCGGACGGCTTCACGGTGGTCTCCGCCGCCGACGCCGACCTCGTCCGGCTCAACACGCTCGACCAGGACCTGCGCCGCGACGTCCCCGGCACCGGGGTCTGGCGCAGCGACCCGGAGTCGTTCCGCCGTCAGACGTTCGACGACCCGGAGTTCGACCCGTCGACCTATCTGATCGCGGTCGACGGCGGCAGCGGCGGATACGCCGGGCTGGTGCGGGTGTGGATCCGGGCGGTTCCGGCGGTGCCGCGACTGGGCCTGATCGGCGTGCGGCCGGAGTTCCGGCAACGCGGCCTGGCCCGCGCGCTGGTGGCGCGGGTGCTCGGCGTCGTGCGCGAGCGCGGCGACGCCGAGGTGGTCTGCGAGGTCGACGAGACCAACGACGGCTCCAACGCGCTGTTCGCGAGGTTCGGCGCCCGCCGCACCGGCGGCACCGTCGAGTTGGTCCGCCGGCCGCGCTAGAACGGCAGGGCGGCGCGCACCCGCTCGGCCGCGCCATGTCCGTCGTGCCAGGTGCAGCCCAGACCGACCGCCGCGACCCGTCCCGTGTCGAGCACCCGGCGCACCGCCTGACCGACCTCGTCGGCCGACGGACCGCCGGCGACCGGGAACAGCAGGCCCGGCAGCAGCGCGCCGTCGACGACGTCGAGGTCGACGTGCAGGTAGACCGGGCCGGGCGGCACGGTGCCGGCGTCGAGCTCGGCGGCGAAGACCTGCCGGATCTCCGACGCGGCCAGGTAGTCGCGCTCCGGCGGGTCGAGGTCGCGCCCGTCGACCAGGACGATGCGGTCCTCGGGCACCGGCGCCAGCTCGAGCCCGTCGGCGACCAGGTCGGGACGGTAGCCGGCCAGCATGCGCAGCGGCATGCCGCCCAGGTACCCCGACGCCGTCGTCTCCAGCGTCTGGACGTCGCCGTGCGCGTCGAACCAGACGATCGAGGGTGGGACGCCGTCGTGTGCGCGCTGCACGCCCGCGACCACCGCCTGCGAGACCATGCAGTCGCCGGACATCACCAACGGCACCTGACCGCCCCGGACGTCCGCCGCCACGGCGTCGGCGACGTCGGCGTACAGCCCGGCCAGCCGTCCCCACACGTCGTCGCCGGCCAGCTCACGCGTCAGCGTCGCGTCCGCCTCGTACGGCACGTCGAGGCCGGGCCGATGCTCGTCGAGGTGGTACGGCACGAGGATGCGCGTCATCGGGCGATTGTGCCATTGGTCCTCGAATCGGCGCACGGATCGGACCTGACGGCGGACCGGTGCCCGGTCCTAGCGTCGATTCCATCGGCACCCGATGGGAGAAGGATCATGGGCAAGGTAGTCGTCAGCGAGTTCGTGTCCCTCGACGGCGTCATCGAGGACCCGGGCGGTGCCGAGGGCACCGACTTCGGCGGGTGGACGTTCCGGTTCCCCGCCCCCGACGGCCAGCAGTTCAAGCTCGAGGAGCTGCGGGCCGCCGACGTACAGCTGCTCGGCCGCGTCACCTACGAGGAGTTCGCCGCCGCCTGGCCGGCCATGAAGGAGACCACCGGCGAGTTCGGCGTCATGATGAACGAGATGCCCAAGGTCGTCGTCTCGACGACGCTCACCGAGCCGGCCTGGGAGAACACCACGGTCGTGGCCGGCGACCTGCCGGGCGCGGTCGCGGCGCTCAAGTCCCGCTACGACGGCGACATCCTCGTCGCCGGCTCCGCCACCCTCGTCGGCGCCCTGCGCGACCACGACCTCGTCGACGAGTACCGGCTGATGCTCCACCCGGTGGTGCTGGGGCGCGGCAAGCGCCTGTTCGGCGCCGGCGCCGCCCCGGCGGACCTCGCCCTGGTCTCCTCGCGCTCCGTCGGCCCCGACGTCCTGCTGCTCACCTACCGCCCCGCCGGCCGCTAGACGAGTTGTGTCCCGGCCCCGGCGTAGCCTCCCCAGGCACGGACATGGGTGGCCGATGGGGGTCGGGCGGCATGAGCGAGCATCTGCGAACGGAGTGGTACGCCCGCTCGCGGCTGGTGTATGCCAGCCTCGGCGTGGTCGGCGTGGTCGCCACCATCACGATGATGACCATGGGCGGCGCCCTGCGCGGCGACGATGGTCCCCCCGAACCCGACGGCATGGACGAGCACGCGGCCCGGTACGTCTGCGAGGGCTTCGTGCGGGGGCGGCTCGACGCTCCCGACACCGCCGACTTCCAGCGCCCGGACGTCACGCCGCTCGGCGACGGACGCTGGCGGGTCGAGGGCACGGTCGCCTCGGAGAACGGCCTGGGCGCGCTGCTGCGGTCCAGCTACAGCTGCCTGGTCCGCGACGACGGCGACGGCGAGGCGCACCTGATGGACCTCGAACTGACCGACTAGAACGCGAAACGGCCCCGTCCCGGAAGGCCGGGACGGGGCCGTCGAACGCCGAAGGCGTCAGTCCAGGTAGTCGCGCAGCACCTGGGACCGCGACGGGTGGCGCAGCTTGGACATGGTCTTGGACTCGATCTGCCGGATGCGCTCGCGGGTGACCCCGTAGACCTTGCCGATCTCGTCGAGAGTCTTCGGCTGGCCGTCGGTGAGGCCGAAGCGCATGGACACCACACCGGCCTCGCGCTCGGAGAGGGTGTCGAGCACCGCGTGCAGCTGCTCCTGCAGCAGCGTGAACGAGACCGCCTCGGCCGGGACGATGGCTTCGGAGTCCTCGATGAGGTCGCCGAACTCGCTGTCGCCGTCCTCGCCGAGCGGAGTGTGCAGCGAGATGGGCTCGCGGCCGTACTTCTGGACCTCGACCACCTTCTCGGGGGTCATGTCCAGCTCGGTGGCCAGCTCCTCCGGGGTGGGCTCGCGGCCGAGGTCCTGCAGCATCTGCCGCTGCACCCGGGCCAGCTTGTTGATGACCTCGACCATGTGCACCGGGATGCGGATGGTGCGGGCCTGGTCGGCCATGGCGCGGGTGATGGCCTGCCGGATCCACCACGTGGCGTAGGTGGAGAACTTGAAGCCCTTGGTGTAGTCGAACTTCTCGACCGCGCGGATGAGGCCGAGGTTGCCTTCCTGGATGAGGTCGAGGAAGAGCATGCCGCGGCCGGTGTAGCGCTTGGCCAGCGAGACGACGAGGCGGAGGTTGGCCTCCAGCAGGTGGTTCTTGGCCCGGCGGCCGTCCTCGGCGATCCACTCCAGCTCGTTGCGGAGCTTCGCCGGCATGTCGGCGTCCTCGGCGAGTTTCTCCTCGGCGAACAGGCCGGCCTCGATGCGCTTGGCGAGCTCGACCTCCTCGCCGGCGTTCAGCAGCGGGACCTTGCCGATCTGCTTGAGGTAGTCCTTGACCGGGTCGGCCGTGGCGCCGGCGACGGCGACCTGCTGCTCCGGCTCGTCGGTGTCGTCGTCCTCGGAGAGGATGAAGCCCTCGTCCTCGATCTTGGCTTCCTCGGCGGCCAGTTCGCCGGGGTCGGGTTCGCCGTCGGAGCCGGTGCCGCCGGCCGCCTTGGCGGGTGCTTCGCCCGCCTTCGCGACCTTCTTGCGACCCCGCGTCTTGGGCGCCGCCGCCGCGGGCTCCTCAGCAAGGCCGGCATCGGCCGCGTCGTGGACGTCGGCTTTCGCCTTCTTCACCGCCGTTTTCACAGATCCCTCGCCTTTCCTGGCCGCCGGCTCGGTCTTCTTGGCTGCCGCGATCGCCACCGGGGTGGGACGGGTGGACGTCGCCGCAGCGACACGCTTGCGCGGACTCCGCGAGTCCGCCGCCGCTACCTCGACGGTAATACCGGTCGACTTCAAATGCTCGACAACGAACCGGCTCTCTTTCATCGCCAGGTTGGCCGCACCACAGGCGACCCGGACGTCCTCGGCGGTGACCGAGCCCGACTTCCGTCCCTGGCTGACGAGCGCCTGGACCGACGGCAGCTCCAGGATCCGGGCGTTCTTGGTGCTGGACGAGCTCGACGACACGTACGACCTCTCGATGTCTTGGTTAGGGGCAGCGCAGTACGCGAGGTGGCGACGGCAACACATCATTGTGGCACAGCGACAGGGTCCCGTTCATCCCGAAAGGCCGCCGCACACGTCCGTAGTTGTCATCGCCCGGCCCACCGTAGCGCGAGAATCGTCTGATCGTCGGCGGCGCCGTCGATCTGCATGCGCCGGACGACCGCGTCGAGCAGTTGCTCGAGCGACACTCCGCGTTGTTCCTCGAGGCAACGCAGCAGCTGGGCGAAGCCCTCCTCCAGGGAACGCAGCCGGCTCTCGATCAGCCCGTCGGTGAACGCGATCAGCACGTCACCCGGCCACAGCCGCACGGACTGCGTCGACCGCGGCTCGGTGACGCCGATCGGCGTGGTGCCGGCGCCGGCGTCGACGAGCTCGACGGCGCCCACCTCGGGGATGCGGATCAGGGGCAGATGACCGGCGTCGCCGACCCGGACGGTCCCGTTGAGGGGATCGACCAGGGCGTAGACGACGGTCACCATCTCGACGGCGTCGTCGCGCTCGACCAGCCGGTCGAGCCCGCCGAGCACCGCCGCGGGATCGGGGTCGGTGAGAGCGAGCGCCCGCAGCGCCGCCCGCATCTGGCCCATCGCGCTGGCCGCGGTGACGCCGTGACCCATGACGTCGCCGACCACCAGGGCCAGCTCGCCGTCGGGCATGACCAGCGCGTCGTACCAGTCGCCGCCGACGGAGTGCTCCCCCACGTCGGTGCGGCTGCGCGCCGCCAGTTCGATGCCGGCCACCGTCGGCAGCCGGCGCGGCAACAGCCCCTGGCTGAGCGACGCGGCCGCCGTCCGCTCCCGCTCGAACAGCCGGGCGCGGGCGAAGGCCAGTGAGCACTGCTGGGCGACGGCGCGCAGGAACCGGCACTGGTCGGAGTCGAACTCCTGCTCGGTGGCGAAGGAGAACCGGACGGCGCCGACGCAGCCGTCCTCGCCGGCCAGCGGCAGCACCGCCCAGGCGCGTTCGTCGGTGTGGTCCAGGAACTCGCCGAAGACGGGGTCGCCGGGCGCGGCGGCCCGGGCGCGGTCGCGGCTGCCGAGGAACATCGGCCAGCCGCTGCGCAGCACCTCGTCGGTCGGTGTGACGGCCTGGTGCGGCCAGGCGACGACGTGGTCGTCCTCACCGAATCCGGTGGTGACGGGGTACGGGCGGCCGTTGGGGCCGATCAGCGTGACGGCGGTCCGCAGCGCCTGCGCGTTGCGCCGCCCGATGGCGGCGGCG
Source organism: Jiangella endophytica (assembly GCF_003427025.1). Lineage (GTDB taxonomy): Bacteria > Actinomycetota > Actinomycetes > Jiangellales > Jiangellaceae > Jiangella > Jiangella endophytica. The sequence continues at coordinate 130,400 of NZ_QVAI01000010.1, read as the reverse complement.
CCGTCGGCGACCTCGCGCACCGACACCGCCCGCGACAGCACGTCGGACACCTCGAGCAGCCGCGCGTTGCGGGCCCGGCTGCGGCGCAGCGACGAGATGGCGCGCTGGTGCGAGGTGTCGTCGACGACGAACATGGCCACCTCGCGGCCGCGCCCCTCGTCGACCAGGTACCAGGAGGAATGCAGGTGGTAGGTGTCGGTGCGCCCGGAGACGGCCGGTTCCTCGGCCTCGACCGACTCGCCGGTGCGCAGGACCCGCTCGATCATCTCGTCGGTGTGGGCGGCCAGCTCGGGCGGCAGCACGTCGGCCGGCGTCCGCCCGAGGTGGTCGGCGATGCCCTTGCCGGACCGCTCCGCCAGGGCGGCGTTGATGGCCAGGAAACGGTGTTCGTCGTCGAACACCGCGAATCCCACGGGAGCGTCGACGCCGGCCAGCGCACCGAGCAGGCGCTGGGCGTCAGCCGGTCGCATCGTCGCTAGGCCTTCGCCGCACGCTTGATCTCACGCTTCGTCGCCCGGACCTGCACCAGGGTGTCGGCGTCGACGACGTCGGCCACCGACCGGGTGGCGCCCTCGGCGCCGTAGTCGCCGGCGGCCTCGCGCCAGCCGTCGGGCCGCACGCCGATCTGCTTGCCCAGCAGCGCGACCATGATCTTCGCCTTCTGCTCGCCGAACCCGGGCAGCGCCTTGAGCCGCTTCAGCAGCTCGGCGCCGGTGGCGGCGTCGGCCCAGATGTTCGCCGCGTCGTTGCCGTAGTGCTCGGCGACGTACCCGGCCACCTTCTGCACCCGCGCGGCCATGGACCCGGGGAACCGGTGCACGGCCGGGGTGCGCGAGAAGATCTCGGCGAACGCCTCGGGGTCGTGCGCGGCGATGGCCGCGGGGTCGAGGTGGTCGACGCCCATGCGCTCCGCGATGACCGCCGGACCCGAGAACGCCTTCTCCATGGGCACCTGCTGATCCAGCAGCATGCCGGTGAGCAGCGCGAACGGGTCGCGGGCCAGCAGCGCGTCGGCGTCGGCGGTGCCGGCCAGGTACAAGGTGGTCACGGTCGCGGGAACCCTTCTCAGTCCACGTCCTCGGCCTTGACGGCCAGGACAGGGCACGGTGCGTCCAACAGAATACGCTGGGCGTTGCTTCCCAAGATCAACTTTCCGACCGGGCTGCGGCGGCGCAGGCCGATGACGATGATGTCGGCCGCGTGCTCCTCCGCCACCGCGATGAGGTCCTCGGCGACGTCCATGCCGCGCACCAGCTGGCGCACCTCGGCCTCGATGCCGGCGTCCTTCAGCTGCTGGCTGACGGCGGCCAGCTCGGCGTCGGCGCGAACGGCGTCCTCGTCGTCGAAGTCACGCCCGCCCCGGGCGGAGTTGACGACCACCAGCCGCGCACCGCGCAGCCGGGCCTCCTCGGCAGCCCGGCGCAGTGCGGCCCGGCCCTCGGACTTGGGGACGTAGCCCACGACGATCGCGGTCATCGGAACCTTCTCTCACTCCGGCGTGAACTCCGGTCGCGGCGCAACCGTACCGCAGGCATCGGCGCGGGTTTTCCTTTCCCTTGCGGGAATCGCTGCCGCTGTGACCTCGCGGTCGGCGTTGGCCCGGTCCCGTTGCGGCGTGCGACGATCGGGACATGCGCGTCCTCCATCTCGACCTGGACGCATTCTTCGCCTCGGTCGAGCAGCGCGACAAGCCGTCCCTTCGCGGCAAACCGGTCATCGTGGGCGGGCTGGGGCCGCGCGGTGTGGTGTCGACGGCGTCCTACGAGGCGCGCGTCTTCGGCGTCCGGTCGGCCATGTCGATGAGCGAGGCTCGGTCGCGCTGCCCGCACGCCGCCTACCTGTCCGGCCGGTTCGGCGTCTATCGGGTGGTCAGCGCGGTGGTCATGGCGCGCCTGAGGACGCTGTCGCCGGTGGTCGAGCCGCTGTCGCTGGACGAGGCGTTCGTCGACCTCGCCGCCCGCGACGGTGGCGTCCCCACGTCCGCCGCCGAGGTCCGCGCGCTCGCCGCCGCCCTGCGATCGACGATCGTCGATGAGACCGGCGTGACGGCCTCCGTCGGCGTCGCCGCGTCCAAGCTGATGGCCAAGATCGCCTCCGAGCAGGCCAAACCCGACGGCCTGCTGGTCATCGAGCCGGGGACGGAGCTCGACCTGCTGCACCCGCTGCCGATCCGCGCCCTGCCCGGCGTCGGCCCCGCGACGGCCGCCCGGCTCACCCGCTTCGGCGTCAAGACCGTCGGCGACCTCGCTCGCATCACCGAGCCCGACCTCGTCGACCTGCTCGGCGAGGCGCACGGCCGTTCGGTGCACCGGCTCTCGCTCGCGCGCGACGACCGCCCCGTCAGCGCCGACCGCGAGTCCAAGTCCGTCAGCGTCGAGGACACCTTCGACCGCGACCTCACCGACCCCGCGCTGCTGGTGGCGATCGTCGCCCGGCTGGCCGAGCGGGTGGCCTCGCGACTGGTCAAGGCCGGACTGTCCGGGCGCACCATCACGCTGAAGACGCGGCTGCACGACTTCACCACCCTGTCCCGCTCGGCCACCCTGCCCGCCCCCACGGACGACGTCCGCGTCATGTCGCGTGTGGCGACCCGCCTGCTCGCCGACGTCGACACGACCGGCGGAGTCCGCCTGCTCGGCGTCGGCGTGTCGGGCCTGTCCGACTGGGTCCAGGACGACCTGTTCGTCTCCGACGCCGCTCCCGCCGCTCCCGCCGACGACGCCGGTGCCGCCGGTGCGGCCGGTGCGGCCGGTGCGGCCGGTGCCGCCGTCGACCCGGCCGGCCAGGTCGAGGAGGTCCTGCACGAGCGGCGCGGCTGGTCCCCCGGCATGGACGTCGTGCATGCGGAGCACGGCGCGGGCTGGGTGTGGGGGTCCGGACGCGGGCGGGTCACGGTCCGCTTCGAAACCGCCGCCACCCCGCCGGGCCCCGTCCGGACCTTCGCCGCCGACGATCCGGAGCTGACGCCCGCTCCCCCGCCGCCGATCCCCACCGACCCCGTGCCCGCCGCCTGAGCCCGGAGTTGATCACGTCAAGTAGGGGTGCACCCGCTCCACCACCCATGCATGCCTACCGAAGCGGGAGAACGCCTGGGCCAGGCCGACGCGCGACGCGGAAAGCGATTGCCCGCCTAGGCCGGGTCGACGCGCGACGCGGAAAGCGATTGCCCGCCCCTGCCCCAGGCGTTCTCCCGGTTCACCAGGCATGCATGCCTACTGGAGCGGGAGTAGCCCCACTTAACGTGATCAACTCAGATCCACCCGTGGCGACGAGCGACGTGAACGGCCTCGTGCCGATTGGCGGCGCCGAGCTTCGACGCCGCCGACGAGAGGTAGTTGCGCACGGTCCCGGGCGTCAACGCGGCCCGGCGAGCGATCTCCTCGACCGGCGCACCCTCGGCGGCCAGTTCCAGGACGTCCGCCTCACGCGCCGTCAGCGGGCTGTCGCCGGCGCTGATGGCCTCGGCCGCCAGTTCCGGGTCGACGTAGCGGCCACCTTCGTGCACCGTCCGGACGACCTGCGCCAGCACCGACGCCGACACGGTCTTGGGCAGGAAGCCGCCGACTCCCCCGGCCAGCGCGCGCTTGAGGTAGCCGGGCCGGCCGTGGCTGGTGACGATCATCGTCCGGCACGACGGGAGCTCCCGCCGCAGGTCGGCGGCGAGCGCGATGCCGTCGCGATCCGGCAGCTGGAGGTCCAGCACGGCCACGTCGGGGGTGTGCGCCCGGGCCATGGCCAGCGCCTCGTCGGCGGTGGCGGCCTCGGCGACCACCTCGATGCCGTCCTCCAGCGACAGCAGCGCCCGCAGCGCGGAGCGGATGAGGTTCTCGTCGTCGGCGAGCAGGACACGGATCACGAGGTCACCTCCGACGGCACGCGGGCGGCGAGCCGGAACCGGCCGCCGTCGATCCGGTCGGCCGTCAGCGAGCCGCCCAGCTCGCCCAGCCGTTCCGCCAGCCCGGACAGTCCGGAGCCGGCGGCGCCGGACGGCGCGCGAACACCGTCGTTCTCCATGGTCAGGGTCACGCTCCCATCGAGCCGGGCGACGGTGATGACACAGGTGGACGCGGAGCTGTGCCGCAGCACGTTGGTGGTGCCCTCGCGGGCCACCCAGCCGAGGACCGCCTGCACGTCCGGCGGCAGCTGGTCCACCTCGCCGACGACGCGGGTCGAGACGCCGGCCGAGCGGAGCACGGAGCGCGCGCCGGCCAGCTCGGTCGTGAGGTCGGCCTCGCGGTAGCCGCGGACGACGTCGCGGACCTCGCGCAACGACTCCTGGGCGATGTCGCGGACGGCCATCATCTCGTCGCCCGCCTCGTCGCGCCCGCGCCGGGAGAGCGCGGCGGCCAGCTCGCTCTTGACGGCGATGACGGACAGGTTGCGGCCCAGGATGTCGTGCAGGTCGCGGGCGAAGCGCAGCCGTTCCTCGGCGACGGCGAGGTCGGCCTGCACCTGTCGCGACCGGTCCAGCTCCCACACGATGCCGAGCATCCAGATCGACGCCCGGAAGGCCGACCAGCCGCCGAGGTAGGCGAACACCCCGGCCAACCCGGTGCCGACGGCGCTGGGTTGCGGCCAGTCGCTGAGGAGCCCGACGACCGCCGCGCCCCCGCCGAGCACCAGCGCGAGCAGCGCCAGCCGCGGGCTGTCCAGCCGCGGCGTCAGCGCTCCGACGGTGAAGCCGCACAGCATGATGACGGCGAACTGCGTGGCCACGGCGCCGCTGATGACGCCCGGCTCCGACGGGGGCTCCCAGCCGAACGCCCACACCGCCGATGCCGCCGCGCACACCGTCACCACCAGCAGCACCACCGTCCACCGGTACGGCCAGGAGCCGCGGCCGAGGTACCACTCCACCCCGCCCCGCACGACGACGAGACCGAGCACGGCGTGCGCGGTGGCCAGGCCGACGAAGACGGCGAGCGCGGCGCCCGATCCGAGGTCCTCGCTGGACGACGCCACCAGCAGGGCCAGCAGCGGCTCGGCCGCCAGCATGGAGTAGAGGGTGCCGCGGGTGTAGAGGTCGAAACGCTGCGGCGCGCTGCGCTCCTCCCACCACCGGCTCACCATCGACACGGACATCAGCTTGTCACGCCGCCGGCATCAGCCTCGCGGCTCCCAGCGGAACCAGCGACGCAACGCCCACACGCCGATCGCGATCCAGGCGACCAGGATGGCCGCCGGGCTGACGGCCTCGGCCCAGCTGGCCCCGAACCCGACGGTGTCGCCGTCGGGCGTCTGCCCGGTCAGGCCGAGCTGCACGAGATCGACGACCGGCGTCAGCGGGATGAACTGCGCGACCTCGCGTACGCGGTCCGGCACCGAGTCGGCCGGGACCACGACGCCGGAGAAGATCAGGCTGCCCATGCAGAGGAACAGCACCGGCAGCGTGCTGACCTGCGCCATCTCGACGTTGCGGGTGAACGCGGTCGACGCGGCGGCCAGCAGCACGAACATGACCACACCGGCGACGATCGCCAGCACCGCGACCACCACGTTCGGGGGCGCGTCCAGCCCGAACACGATGGCGGAGACGACGGCGGTCAGCACGACCTGCGCGACCGCCACGACGATCGACGGGAGCGCCGTCCCCGCCAGGATCTCGCCGTCGCGCAGCTCACCGACCCGCAGCCGCTTGAGCACCAGCTCCTCGCGCCTGGCCACGTACGCCGACACCAGGTTGTAGTAGACGACGTAGAGCAGCGCGAACCCGGCCAGCATCGTCACGACGACCGCGCCGAGCGGCAGGTCGGTCTCCTCGCCGAACCCGATCGAGCTGAGCACCGCGACGGTGAGCACCGGCAGCGCCAGCGCCGTGAACATCGCCGTGCGGTTGCGCACCAGCAGCCGCACCTCCGCCGTCGCCAGCGCGCGCACCCGGCGCACCGATCCGGCCGTCATCACGGCACTCATGCCGCCACCTCCGCTCGTTCCGGCTCCGGGGACGACGGCGACGACGCCACCGCCAGGAACGCCTGCTCCAGCGACGCCGGCCGGGCCGACAGCTCCCGCAGCTCGACGCCGTGGTCACGGGCCCACACCAGCAGGCCGGTCAACGTCGCCTGCATGGTGTCCGTGTGCATCTCCAGCCGGTCGCCGTCGTCGACGACGAGCGTCCCTGCCAGGTCGGGCAGGCGGTCCCGCGGCACCGACGGCGGCAGCGCGAACGACACCGTCGCAGGCTGCGAGGCGACCACCTCCGCGACCGTGCCGGTGCGGACGATCCGGCCCTGGTGCATGATCGCCAGCCGGTCGGCCAGCTCCTCCGCCTCGTCCAGGTAGTGGGTGGTCAGCAGCACCGTGGCGCCGTCGTCCAGCAGCGTGCGGACCAGCTCCCAGGTGTTGCGCCGGCTCTCCGGGTCCAGCCCGGTGGTCGGCTCGTCCAGGAACAGCACGTCCGGCCGTCCCAGGACGGCGAGCGCGAGGTCGAGCCGGCGCCGCTCGCCGCCGGAGAGCTGCTTGACCGGGACGTTCGTGCGATGGGCGAGGTCGACCAGGTCCAGCGCCTCGGCGACCGGGCGCGGCGCGGTGAGCGTCCCCGCCCACATCGCCGCCGTCTCCGTCACCGTGAGGTCGGCCGGGAACCCGCCCTGCTGCAGCATGACGCCGATACGCGGCCGGACGGCGGCGCGGTCGGCATAGGGGTCGCGGCCGAGCACCCGGACCAGGCCGCCGCTGGGCCGGGCCAGCCCTTCGACCACCTCCAGGGTGGACGTCTTGCCGGCGCCGTTCGTGCCGAGCAGCGCGAACAGCTCGCCGCGCGCGACGGAGAACGTCACGCCGCGCACGGCCTCGTAGTCGCCGTAGCTGCGGCGCACGTCGGAGACCTCGACGACCTCAGCCATGTCCGCCTCCTCGAGCCGCCGGGAATGGTTCGATGTCTGCCATGACCCCATCGTGGCCGGGGCACGCGGCCGGACCCGGTGGGCGATGTCACCGGCCTCGATGACCGATGCGGGGCCCGGCCATGACGAATGTCACGGGCACGCCTGTGCCCGGCCCAGCTCACCCGGAGGACCGCCTGTGCCGCACCCGATCCGCCGTCCACGCACCCGTCTGCTCGTCGCGCTGGCCGGCGTCGTCGCGACGGCCGCGGCCTCGACCGTCGTCGCCGGCGCCACTCCGTCCGCACCGGCGGCGCCCGCGCCGCGCGACTTCGCCGACGGCTCCTACGTCGTCGTCCTGACGGGGGCGCCCGCGGCCACCTACGAGGGCGGGGTGCGCGGCCTCGACGCGACGGCTCCGGGCGACGGTGAGCGGTTGCGGGCCGGCGATCACGCCGTCCGCGACTACCGCACGCACCTCGACCAGCGGCAGCGCGAGGTGGCCGGCGAGGTCGGCGCCGAGCCGCGGTACCAGTACACCGTCGCGGTGAACGGGTTCGCCGCCGAGCTCACCGCGGAGCAGGCGGCCGAGCTGTCCGCCGACCCGCAGGTGCTCGCCGTCGTGCCGGACGTGCCGCGCGCCGTCGACACCGTCGCGTCGCCCGAGTTCCTCGGCCTGACCGGCGACGACGGCGTGTGGGCCGCGCTGGGCGGGACGGCCGAGGCCGGGCGCGGCGTCGTCGTCGGCGTCATCGACACCGGCATCTGGCCGGAGAGCGCGTCGTTCGCCGGCCCCGACCTGGCCGACGGCCCCACCGGCGAGCCGGGCGCCGCCTACCGGACGTCGGACACCGGCACGGCGGTACTGAAGGCGAACGGCGACACGTTCACCGGCGAGTGCGAGACCGGCGAGAACTGGACCGCCGACCTGTGCAACGGCAAGCTCGTCTCGGCCCGCTACTTCGACGACGGCTTCGTCGCCAACGTGCCGCCGGAGCATCGCGACCCGAACGAGCACCTGTCCACGCGCGACGGCGACGGCCACGGCAGCCACACCGCCAGCACGGCGGCCGGGAACCACGGCGTGCCGATGACGGTGAACGGCCGCGCGTTCGGCGACGGGTCGGGCATGGCGCCGGGCGCGTCGGTCGCGGCGTACAAGGTGTGCTGGCAGGACGACGACGAGAACACCGGCGGCTGCTATCCGTCGGACTCCGTGGCCGCCGTCGACCAGGCGATCCTCGACGGCGTCGACGTCATCAACTACTCGATCTCCGGCGCCACCGACACGCTGGTCGACCCGGTGGAGCTGGCCTTCCTCTCGGCGGCGTCGGCGAACATCTTCGTGTCGGCGTCGGCCGGCAACTCCGGGCCGGGCGAGTCGACCGTCGCGCACAACAGCCCGTGGGTCACGACGGTCGCGGCCAGCACGCACCAGATCTACGAGGGCACCGTCGAACTGGGCGACGGCAGGCTCTTCCGCGGGTCGATGATCAACGACGCGGGCGTCCCGGAACAGACCCCGCTGGTGTACGCCCGCGACATCGCGGCGTCCGGCGTCGAACCGGGCGAGGCGGCGCTGTGCGGGCCGTCGTCGCTGGACGACGCGGCCGCCGCGGGTGCCGTCGTCATCTGCGACCGCGGCGTCTACGACCGCGTCGCGAAGTCGGCCGAGGTGCGGCGGGCGGGCGGCGTCGGCGTCGTGCTGGGTAACCTGGACCCGGCCGAGACGCTGAACGCCGACTTCCACGTCCTCCCGGCGACGCACGTCGGGGCCGAGGACGCCGAGGCGATCCGGGAGTACGCGGCGGGCGACGGCGCCACCGCGGCGCTGCTGCCCGGCGACCAGACGGAACTGCCGCCGACGCCGAAGCCGGTGCTGGCCGGGTTCTCGTCCCGCGGCCCCGCGCTGGCCAACGGCGGTGACCTGCTCAAGCCGGACATCTCGGCGCCGGGCGTCGACGTGCTCGCGGCCGTCGCGCCCGGGCCGCACGACGGCAACGACTTCGACTTCCTCTCCGGCACGTCGATGGCGGCGCCGCACATCGCCGGGCTGGCCGCGCTGGTCCGCGCCGAGCACCCCGAGTGGTCGGCGGCGGCGATCAGGTCGGCGATGATGACGACCGCCTACGACCTGCTCGTCGCGTCGGGCGAGCCGGACCGCGACCGCTTCCACGCCGGCGCCGGGCACGTCGACCCGGCCCGGTTCCTCGACCCCGGTCTGGTGTACGAGTCCGGCACCGCCGACTGGCTGGCGTTCCTCGAAGGCACCGGCGAGGACACCGGCGTCCCGGGCGTCGAGCCGATCGACCCGTCCGACCTCAACCAGCCCTCCATCGCCGTCGGCGCGCTGGCCGGGCGGCAGACCGTCACCCGCACCGTCACCGCCGTCACGCCGGGGCTGTACCGCGCGTCGATCTCGGTGCCCGGCTTCACCGCGCGGGTCACCCCGTCGGTGCTGTACTTCGGCCGGCCCGGGCAGAGCAAGACGTTCGAGGTGACGCTCACCCGGACGCGTGCGGCCCTGGACGAGTACGCGCACGGCACGCTGACCTGGAGCGGCGCGGGAACCACGGTGCGCAGCCCGATCGTGGCCCGCCCGGTCGCCGTCGCCGCGCCTTCCGAGGTGGCAGCGACGGCCGCGGACGGCTCGGCAACGTACTCGGTGACGACGTCGACGACCGGCGACGTCGACCTCACGCTGCGCGGCCTGGCGCCGGGCGAGGTCACCGACGGTGCGCTGACGCCGGGCGAGGCACCGGACCCCGCCGGCAACACGTCGTCGCGGCTGGTGTCGTTCGAGGTGCCCGAGGGGACGTCACTGGCCCGGTTCGACCTGGTCGCGGGTCAGGAATCGGCCGACTACGACCTCTACGTCTACGGCCCCGACGGCGCCGAGCTGCCGGTGAACGGCGCGACCGGCGCGGCCAGCGAGCGGGTCGACCTGACCGCGCCCGAACCGGGGACGTACCAGGTACTGGTGCACCTGTTCTCCAGCCCGGACGGGTCGGCGGTCGACTTCAGCCTGCGCGACTTCGCCGTCGGGGCCGACTCGGCCGGCAACGCGACGGTCGCGCCCGATCCGCTGCCCGCCCGAGCCGGCGACCCCGCCGAGGTGACGGTCTCGTGGAGCGGCCTCGGCGCGGGCGTGCCGTACCTCGGGCTGGTCGGCTACGCCGCCACCACCAGCACGACGGTGGTCGCCGTCGACTGACCCGCGCCCGCCCCGGAATGATCACGTTCAGTGGGGTTACTCCCGCTCACCCAGGAATGCATGCCTGGGTAAGCGGGAGGAGTCCTGTGTTCGGCGTCGGGCCGGCGTGTACTCGCTTCACCAGGCATGCATGCCTGGGTGAGCGTGAACACGCCAACTGAACGTGATCATTCAGAAGCGGATCGCGTCGATCACCTTGACGCGGACGGCGACGGTGGCCGGGACGATCCCGGCCAGGGCGCCGATCGCCGTCGCCGCGACCAGACCCTCGACGGCGGCCCGGACCGGGAACGCCGGCACGTCGGTGACGCTGCCGCCGATCAGCTCCTCGATCGGCACGTTCTTCACGATCGCGACGGCCAGCACCACGCCGGCCAGCCCGGCGACCGCCGTCGCGAACACGCTCTCCATCATCACCGAGAAGAACACCCGGCCCGACGTCGCGCCGAAGCTGCGCCGCACGCCGATCTCGCGGACCCGGTACCGCACCGTCACCAGAGCGATGTTCACCAGACCCAGCGCACCCATGCCCAGCGCGATGACGCTGACGCCGCGGATCACCCACTGCAGTTGGCCGTCGATGACGTCGAAGTCGGACGGGTCGATGCGGTAGACGTCGACCTGCAGGTCGACGCCGACCAGGCTGGCGAGGTCGGACGTGACGACGCCGGTGAGCTCGTCGGCGGCCTCCGGCGGCACCCACAGCTCCAGGATCGGCGCGCCGGGATAGGCGCCCTGGATCCCCCACTGCGCCTGGTGGGAGTTGAGCAGGAACGCCGACGGCGACTCGTCGCTGTACGCGTCCGGCGTGACGCCGATGACCGTCGCGCGGACCGGCCGTTCGCCGCCGATCACCACCGTCGGGTTCGTACGCAGGTCCGGCGCGCCCATCCGCTGGTGGAAGGCCTCGTTGACGACGACCGCCGGCGCGAACCGGCGCTCGTCGGCGGCGGTGAACCAACGGCCCTCCCGCGGCTCGATGCGGTGCATCTCGCCGTAGGACCGGTCGATGTAGGTCGTCCACACCGGCTCGACGCCGTCGGTGAACCGGAACAACTGCTCGTTCGTGCTGAGCACCGACGAGTACGTGACGGAGTGCCGCTCGACGATCTCGGCGTAGGCGCCGGTCAGCGTGTCCGAGGCGACCAACGAGCCGTCCATGCTCCACGCGCTGACCTGCAGCGTCGCCGGGCGGCCGCTGGTGCGCTCGGAGTGCTCGGCGTTGGCCTGCCGGGCCATGTCGCCCAGTGCGGTGATCACCGTCATCGCGGCGACGGCGATCAGGACGCCGATCAGCGACACGATGACGCGGACCTTGTGGATGCGGACCTCGTCCCACGCCTCGGCGAATGCCGCGACCAGTCCCGTCACGACGCGACCACCGGACGGGGCGCGGGCAGCGTGGCGGGGTCCAGCGGGCCGAGCAGACCCGCGTCGAGGCGGTAGTGCCGATGCGCCCGCGCGGCGACCATCGTGTCGTGCGTGATGGTGACCAGCGTCGCGCCGGACTCGGCGGCCACGGTGTCGAGCAGGTCCATGATCTCGGTGCCGGTCTGCACGTCCAGCGCGCCGGTGGGCTCGTCGCAGAGAATGACCCGGGGCGAGCGGATCAGGCTGCGCGCGATGGCGACCCGCTGCTGCTCGCCACCGGACAGCTTCTCCGGCATGGTGCCGGCGCGCTCGCCGAGGCCGACCCGCTCGAGCATGTCCGCCGCCAGCCTGTTCCGGCGCCAGAAGTCGCGGCCGCCCGAATACAGCAGCGGCGCGGCGACGTTCTGCAGCGCCGTGCGCCCGGGCAGCAGGTTGAACTGCTGGAACACGAAGCCGAACCCGGCGCCGCGCAGCTTGGCCCGCTGCCGCTGCGACAGCCCGCGAGTGGGCCGGTCCTGCAGCAGGTACTCCCCCTCGGTCGGGGTGTCGAGCAGGCCCATGAGGTTGAGCAGCGTCGACTTGCCCGACCCGGACCGGCCGACGATCGACACGTGCTCGCCCACCTCGATGGTCAGGGTGACGTCGCGGAGGATCTCGAGGCGGTCGCCGTCGGGCAGGAGCACCGTCCGGCCGACGCCGTCGAGCTCGATGAGGCTCATCCGGCCTCGCCGATCATGTCGGGACCGAGCAGTTCCTCGTCGGGCGAGCCGCCGGGAACGAACTCCAGGACGGCGTCGCCCTCGGCCAGGCCCTCGCGGATCTCGACCAGTTCGCCGTCGGTGAGCCCCAGGGTCACCGGCGTCTCCACCGGCGCGCCGTCCGGGCCGACCTTCCACACGTTGCCGGACTCGAACGCACCCTCGACCGCCGTCACCGGAACGACCAGCACGTTCTCGGCCCGGCCGGCCTCGATGACCATCGTCGCGGCCAGCCCGTCGAACACCGTCACGCCCGGCGGGACGGTGCACGAGATGGCGGTGCTGGAGCCGCCACCGCTCTGGTCGGGCGGCATCATCGGGTCCTGGGACACGGCGCCGCCGCCGTCCTCGCCGCTCCCGGAGGCGGACCGGCCGGTGCGCAGCTCGGTGCAGGCGAACGGGGCCGGGCCGCCGCGAGCCTGCACCTCGGCCGACGTCGGGCCGCTGACCAGCCGGTACTGCTGCTCCGCGGACAGCGATCCGGAGACCGTGAAACCGCCGGTGGCGATGCTGCCGAGGGTGTCGCCGACCGCGACGGTCTCGCCGGCCAGCACGTCGTACTCGCCGACCGTTCCGGGGGCGGGCGCCTCGATGGTGCGGAACCGGCGGACCGGCTCGCCCGGCACCTCGACCTCGTTGCCCTCGTCGTCGGTCTCGGTGGTCGGTTCGCCCTCCTCCTCGAAGACGACCTCGACCAGCGGGTCGCCCTCCTCGACGACGTCGCCGGGGTCGGCCAGGAACACCGTCACCTCGCCGGCGTCGGTCGCGCGCACCGCCGTCGGAGCGTCGGCCGTGATGGTGGCCTCGACCTCGACGGTGTTGACGACGGTGCCGATGCTGGCGGGAATCTCCGGCTGGACGATGTCGACGGACGGCATCGCCGGGTCGTCGTCGGCGGTGGACTGCTCGTCGCCGCCGAAGGCGAGGCGAACCGCCGCCACGGCGATGACGGCCAGCAGCAGGACTTTGATCGTCGGCAGGACGATGCGGCGCGTGACGCCCACGAACGTGCTCCCTCTCGGGCTCCGATGACGGTGGGAGCACAGCATGTATACCGAGTATGTGCATTGTCAATAGGGCGGTCTACGATGGACAGCATGACGACTGAGCCCGACCGTAGCCGCGTCCGCTTCCCCGATATCAGCTCGCGTGCGTACGAGCACCCGGCCGATCGCGGAGCGCTGGTCGCCATGCGGTCGCTGCGCGGGTTCGACACCGTGCTGCGCAAGATGTCCGGCCTGTTCAACGAGCGCAGTCTGCGGCTGCACTACCTGTCCAGCGCGGTGCGGGTCGGCGAGACCCAGTTCCGCGACGTCTACCAGGACGTCGTCGACGCCGCCCACATCCTCGACGTCCAGCGGCCGGAGCTCTACGTCATCCAGGACGCGCAGCCGCGGGCGATGGCCATCGGCACCGACAAGCCGTTCATCGTGGTCACCACCGGGCTGTTCGATCTGCTCGATGCCGAGGAGCGGCGGTTCGCCGTCGGCCACGAGGTCGGGCACATCCTGTCCGGGCACGCCGTCTACCGCACGCTGCTCCTCATGCTGACCCAGCTGGCGCTGCGGGTCGCGTGGATCCCGCTCGGCTACGTCGGGCTGCGGGCCATCGTGTTCGCGCTCGAGGAGTGGCAGCGCAAGTCCGAGCTGTCCGCCGACCGCGCCGGCCTGCTGTCGTCGCAGGACCCCGACGCCGCGAAGCGCTCGCTGATGAAGCTGGCCGGCGGCTCGCGGCTCGCCGAGATGGACGTCGACGCGTTCCTGCAGCAGGCCCGCGAGTACGACGCCGGCGAGGACGCCCGCGACGGCCTCATCAAGCTGATGAGCCTGATGGGCCGCACGCACCCGCAGTCCGTGGTGCGGCTGGCTGAGCTGGACCGCTGGGCGGCGTCGGGCGAGTACAGCCGCATCCTCGCCGGCGACTATCCGCGCCGCTCCGACGACCGCGACGCCTCCATCAGCCAAGAGGTCCGCAACGCGGCGAAGTCGTACCAGGAGTCGTGGACCCGCACGTCCGACCCGCTGATCAGCTCGCTGCGCGACATCGTCAACGGCGTGGGCGACGCCGGCGGCAAGCTGTTCGACAACATCGCCAACCGCATGCGCCGCCCGTCGGACGGCGAGTAGCGCTCAGCGGTCGCCGCGGTCCTCGTCGCCGAGGTCGTCGCCGTCCTCGTCGTCATCGGCCCGGTCGTCGAGGTCGGCGAGGAACTGCTCGAGCTCGGCGCCGATCTCGTCGGCGCTGGGCACGGCCCGCTGCTCGGCGATGAGGCTGCCGCGAGCGTCGCCGCCGGCGAACGCGTCGTACTGGTTCTCCAGCGCGTGGACGACCTTGGCGACCTGATCGTTGCCCTCGACCTGCTCGCGGACCAGCTCGTCGGTGCGGCGGGCGGCCTCGGCCAGTTCACCGGACGGCAGCAGCAGCCCGGTGGTGGCGCTCAGCGCCCGCAGCAACGTCAGCGACGACTGCGGGTACTCGGATTCGGCGAGGTAGTGCGGGACGCGGGCGACCAGCCCGATGGCGTCGTGGCCGGTCTGGCCGAGCCGGTACTCGAGCAGCGACGCGACGTTGCCCGGCACCCTCAGCTCGACGTCGACCAGCGCCGCTTCGTCGAGCAGGCCTGGACGGTTGGCGTGGGTGAGGACGCTCAGGGGGCGGGTGTGCGGCACCGGGTTCGGGATGCCGTGCACGCCGATCGCCAGGCGCACGCCGAGCCGCTCGATGAGGTCGGTGACGGCGGAGACGAAGGCCTCCCACCGCACGTCCGGCTCCGGGCCCGACAGCAGCAGGAACGGCGCGCCGACGTCGTCGCGGACCAGCCGCAGCGTCAGCTCGGGCGCGTCGTAGTCCTGGAACGCGCCGTCGGAGAAGCGCATCTCCGGACGACGGGACCGGTAGTCGATCAGCGAATCGACGTCGAAGCGCGCCACGACCTCGGTGTCGAGGGTCGCGAGAAGGTGGTCGACCAGACCGCCGCCGGCTCGGCCCGCGTCCACGAAACCGTCGAACCAGTAGACCAGAACTGGGGACTCCAGCTCGGACGGCTCCTCGACGAGCTCGTACAGCTCACTGCGGCTCGGCATGGCGGCTCTCCCGACATCAGACTTACTTACAAGACAACTGACATAACGCGGCGGCCGCCTCAGGACTTCCCGAGGCCCCGAGCGCACTTCGGGTGCGGCGGCGAGCGGGAGGGGCGGACGGGTGACCTGCCGCGCGGCGGCTCGCGTGATGGGCTGGCGCGGCGGCGGCGTGACGTTGGATGCGAGGGGCGGCGCCGGCGCTGAGCGGGTGACGCCGCCGTGCTCTGACGTGCCCGACGCCACTGGCACCTTGGAGGCCGGAGGCACGCCGGCGGCTAGGCGATGCTGGGGGCTTGCTGGGCCACAGCGCCCGGGTCGGGCCAGTCCGAAAAAGCCCTACGCCGGTCGGCTCACGTCCGCCAGCCGATGCCGGTTCAGCTACATCGGCCACGTCAGCCACCCCAGCGACGTCGACCGGGACAGGTGAGCCAGCCGCCCGGGTCAGGCCGTTGCCAGGTCGCGCCGGTCGGCACAGATCACCGCGACCAACCGAAGCACGCAGCCCCGGCCACCACAGTTGCACCGCTCGTCGCAGCCGGACCACGCCACGCGAGGCACGCCACCCGGACCGCGCAGCCCCGGCCACCGCGAGCCGCGCCGGTCAGGCCGCCCCGGGGACCAGCGCGACCACCGGGCCGTCGAGCGGCTCCTGGTACGGCAGACCCAGCAGCACGCTGACCATCCCGAGGAACACGTCGGCCTCGCGGAGGAGGTCGTCGGCCTCGCGCGGGGTGACGGCGCCCGGCAGGCCGGCCTGGGCGGCGGCTCGCTTGCCGGCGTTGGCGCCGAAGAACGCGGCCCACTCGGCCAGCTCCGGCGCGACGCCGGGCAGCAGCTCCCACACGTTGCGGGGACCGTGCCCACGCCGCCCACGGCCCCGCCCGGACGCGGCCGGCCGGGCCTTCGCGGCCAGGACGGCGGCCGCAGCGCGCAGGGCCGCGAGGTGGGCCGCGGCGAAGCGGTCGCCCGCGTGGCCGGTCGAGGCGGCTTCGGCGAGGCACAGCCGCGCGTGCTCGATGAGATCGAGGGCGGCGTGACCCATGGGCGGCCGCGTGCGCGGGACCGGCAGGCCGTGGCCGCCCGCCACCCTGCTGGACTCCTGAATCTCGACAGTCATGGCCGCCTCCGCATCATGTTCGAACGACTGTTCGACCTATGGAGAAATGTACACCCCGGCACCGACAACGTGTCGGGGATGAGGGCGGAGGCGGTAGGGTCGACCCCTGTGACCAGCCCTGACAGTGCCGACAAGGTCCTCGCTCATCCGAACGTCCAGCGCGTCCGCGAGGCGCTCACGGCAGCCGGCGCCACCCCCGAGATCGTCGCCCTCTCGGACTCCGCGCCGACGGCGGCCGCCGCGGCGGAGCAGCTCGGCTGCGAGGTCGGCGCCATCGCCAACTCGCTGATCTTCGACTGCGACGGCGCTCCCCTGCTCGTCCTCACCAGCGGAGCGCACCGGGCCGACGTCGCGGCGCTGGCCCGCGCGGCGGGCGCCACCTCGGTCGGGCGGGCCGATCCGACGTTCGTCCGCACGCACACCGGCCAGCCGATCGGCGGCGTCGCCCCGGTCGGGCACCCGGCTCAGGTGCGCACGCTGGTCGATGTCTGGCTGGAGAAGCACGACCAGGTCTGGGCCGCGGCCGGCCACCCGCACACGGTCTTCCCGACGACGTTCGACGAGCTGGTCCGGGTCACCGGCGGCACCCCCGTCGACGTCGCCGGCTGAGGCGTGGCACGCGTCGTCGTCGTGGGGGCGGGGCTGGCGGGGCTCTGCTCCGCGCTCGCCCTCGCCGACTTCGCCCACGACGTCACGGTGCTGGAGTCCGGCCCGGCACCGGGCGGCCAGCTGAGGTACGGCCCGCAACCCTTCACCCTGCCGGCGGTCCTGCGCGACCTGTTCCGCAAGACCGGCCGCCCGCTGGAGCGGGAGCTCGACGTCGTCCCGGTCGACCCCGCGGCCCGGTGGGTGTTCGCCGACGGAGCCGAGGTCGCCGTCCCGAACGCGAGCCCGTCCGGCACTCGGCGAGCCCTCGACGAGGCGTTCGGCCGGGGCGCGGGCGCGCAGTGGGATGCGGTCGTCGCGCACGGCGACCGAGCGTGGCGCGCGCTGCGGCCGCTCGTCCTCGGCCACGCCGGCGCCAAGCCCGCGCCGTCCGGCGGCACACTGCGCGACGTCGCGACGTCACTGCGGGAGCCGCGCCTGAGGACCGCGCTGGAGTCCTACGCGACCCGCTTCGGGGCCGACCCGGCGACCGCTCCGGCCGCGCTCACCGTGCTGCCGTACCTGGAGCAGACCTTCGGCGTGTGGACGGCCGAGCTTGCGCAGCTCATCGACGTACTGGCGGGGCGGGCGGCCGAGCGCGGCGCGACGTTCCGGTACGAGGCGCCGGTGACCGGCCCGGCGCTGGACGGCAAGCGGCTCACCGGCGTGACGCTGGCCGCCGGCGGCACCGTGGACGCCGACGCGGTGGTGTGGACGGCTCCCCCGGGCGGCCTCGCCGACGACCGCCGCGGCCCGTTCCGGCGCCGGCTCGACCACGCCGAGCCGGAACCCGGCCAGGTGCGCACCGTCGTCACCGAGGCGCACACGCAGCCCGCCCCGACTCCGCAGATCCGCTTCCCGGCGGACGGCGGCCCGGCGACCATCACGTACGACACCGCCGACGGCCGCGTCCAGCACGTCGCCCCGACCGCCGTCCACGGCGCCGCCGCCGGCCGCGTCACCGCGATCTTCCAGCGCCCGGCCAACGTCACCCGCGTCCGCGGCCTCTACCTGGCCGGCGCCGGCGCCCATCCCGGGCCGGGGATCGCGCTGGTCGCGGAGTCGGCGGCGATCGTCACCGACCACATCGGCCGGGCCTGAGGGCGGTTCAGGACAGCGCGCCGACCCCGAGGTTCTGATAGATCTCGCGGGTCGCCGTCGACCTGTTGAGCGTGATGAAGTGCAGGCCGGGCACGCCCTCGGCGAGCAGGCGCTCGCACAGCTCGGTCGCCACCTCGACGCCGATGGCGCGCACGGCCTCGGGGTCGCCCTCGACGGCGAGCAGCCGCTGCGCGAGCGCGGCCGGGAACACGGCGCCCGTGAGCACGGCGAAGTGCTGGATCTGCCGCACGTTCGTCACCGGCATGATGCCCGGGATGATCGGCGCGTCTCCCCCGGCCGCCGCGACCCGGTCGCGCAGCCGCAGGTAGTCGTCGGCGTGGAAGAACATCTGGGTGATCGCGTAGTCGGCGCCGGCCTGGAACTTGCGGGCCAGGAACCGGGCATCGGTCTCGAGGTCGGGCGAGCGAGGGTGCTTGTCCGGGAACGCCGCGACGCCGACGCAGAAGTCACCGCTGGCGCGGATGAGCCGCACCAGCTCTTCGGAGTACTCGAAGCCCTCCGGGTGCTTCACCCACTCGCCCCGCGGGTCGCCGGGCGGGTCGCCGCGCAGCGCGAGGAAGTTGCGCACGCCGGCGTCGGCGTACTGGCCGATGACGTTGCGCAGCTCGGCCACCGAGTGGTTCACCGCGGCCAGGTGCCCGACGACGGTCAACGTGGTGTCGCGGGCGATGCCCTCGGTGACGCGCACCGTGCTGTCGCGCGTGGTGCCGCCCGCCCCGTACGTGACCGAGACGAACGTCGGCTGCAGCCGCTCGAGCTCGCGCATGGTCTGCCAGAAGACGACCTCGGCGGCCTCGCTCTTCGGCGCGAAGAACTCGAACGAGAACGATCTTCCGCCGGCGGCCAGCAACTCCCGGATGGTGCGCGAACCACCGGGCATCGTCGACGGAAGTCCCAGAGCCATTCGCCCAGCCTACCGACGACGTCCGCCTTTCGGACAGATCGTCTCAGCGTACGAACGATTGGCGATCTTCGTCGCCAAGACTTAGGTTAGTCATACCTATGTTCGCCGCCACCGCCACCGAGCCCCTCGACGCCGCCGCGCGCCGCCTGGAGCGGCTCCATCCGTCCTTCGGGTTCGTCACGTCGGCCGACGGCGACGGCTGGACCACACTCGCCGACGCGGCAGCCGGCCCCGGCGTCGTCGCCGCGTGGCTGGACCGCCTCGACGATGCCGCCGGCGGCCACCGCAACGTCGCCGCGTCCTACCTGGTGCTCCGGCTGACCGGCCGGGTCGCGACGGCTCTGCTGGCGAGCTACCTGGTCGAACGCCGAGGCCTGCCGCTGGACCCGGCCACCACGCGCGTGCACGTCGACGGCGCGCAGTTCGACCGGCTGGCGCTCACCGGCGGGACCATCGACGACGACATCAGCGCCGACGAGGTGGCTCGGCGGTTGCACGTCGTCCTCGCGCCGGTCGTCGACGCCGTCGCAGAGCTGGCGCCGTACGGCGTGCGCACCATGTGGAACTCGGTCGCCGACCGCCTCGGCGGCCCCGCCGTGCTCGCGGCCAACGCCGCCGGCCTGGACCCGGACGAGACCTGGCAGCGCACCCACGCGGTCGTCGACGAGCTGGTCGCGCTGGGCGCACCGGTGCGCCGCCGGCCCCGGCTGCTGCACGTGCCGTGGTCCGGCGGTGTCGCGGCCGGCAGCGTCAAGGGCACCTGCTGCCTCAAGTACGTGGTCGACGACCTCCGCCCGCGCGACGCCCGGCAGGAGCCCGCGGCGTTCTGCGGCGGCTGCCCGTACGTCGACGACGAGGTCCGCGTCGCCAAGCGCCGGGCCGCGCTGGAACGCCGTCCGTCCTGATCACGAACCCCCGGAGACCCATGCGCCGCCTCGCCGCTTCTCTGCCCCTGGCCGCCCTGCTCGTTCTCGCCGCGTGCGGCGGCGGAGACGACGAACCCGCCTCCGGCGACGGCGGGGCGGCCGCCGCCACGCACACCGTCGTCCACGCCCAGGGCGAGACCGAGGTGCCCGACGACCCGCAGCGCATCGCCGTCCTGTGGCGGCCGACGCTGTCGGCGCTGGTGGACCTCGGGTTCGAGCCGGTCGCCGCCTCGGCCGAGACGGCGGACGGCTCCGACCTCGCCACGTTCCTGCCCGCCGACTTCCCCGTTAGTGACCTCGAGCTGGTGGGTGGCTCCCGCGAGCCCGACATCGAGGCGCTGGCCGTCGCCGACCCGGACCTCATCCTGTCCGTGGACGTCGCCGGGTTCGCGGAGGCCTACGACTCCCTCTCGCAGATCGCGCCGACCGTGTCGCTGGCCTGGGAGGGCACGGGCAGCTGGCGCTCGCACGTCACCGAGCTGGCCGAGGCGCTCGGCGTGCCGGAGCGGGCCGACGAGGTCGTCGCCGAGTACGACGCGCACGTCCAGGAGGTCCGCGACGCCGTCGGCGACCCGGGCGCCGTCGAGGTGTCGCTGGTCCGGGTGCAGGCGGCCGACGTGCTGCGGCTGGAGACACCGGCCTCGTTCCCCGGCCAGGTGCTCGACGACGTCGGCTTCGCCCGCCCGGCCGGCCAGCTGGAGCCGGACCCGGACCGCGACTTCATCGAGATCAGCCTGGAGCTGATCCCCGAGGCGAACGGCGACGCGATCTTCGTCCTGGCCAACGGCGAGAACACCGGCGCGCGCGAGACCATCACCTCGTCGGCGCTCTGGCAGAACCTGCCCGCCGCGCAGGCCGGCGACGTCGTCGACGCCGACTACGCCGTGTGGGGCAGCTCGACCTACCGCGGTGCGCACGCGATCCTCGACGACCTGCAAGCCGCCCTGGCAGACACCGGCGGGACGTCCACCCCCTAGCCTTGCTGGCGTGGTGACCCCAGTGCCCCTCGCGGGCCCCGACGACCCGGTCGGCCTCCTGCGGCCGCGCATCCAGCACGCCCTCGACGCGTTCCTGGGCGAGCAGCGCGAGCTGCTCGGCGCGGCCAGCCCGCACACGGTGCCGCTGGTCGACGCCGCGGCGGCGTTCCTGTCCGGCGGCAAGCGGCTGCGCCCGACGTTCTGCTACTGGGGCTGGCGGGCGGCCGGCGGCGACCCGGCCGACGAGGCGATGGTGACGATCGGCGCGGCGCTGGAGCTGTTCCAGGCGTCGGCGCTGGTCCACGACGACCTGATCGACGCGTCCGACACACGGCGCGGACTGCCGTCGGTCCATCGCCGGTTCGCGACGCTGCACCGCGACTCCGGCTGGCAGGGCGCCGCCGACGCGTTCGGCGCGGCGGCGGCGATCCTGCTCGGCGACATGCTGCTGGCCTGGAGCGCCGAGCTGTTCGACCGGGCCGCCGTCGAGGCGCACCGGCTGCGTCCCGCGCGGGCGGTGTTCGACCGCATGCGCACCGAGGTCGGCGGCGGCCAGTACCTCGACATGCTCGAACAGGTCAGCGGCGGCGGCGCGCCGTCTGGGCAGGCCGACCGCGCCCGGACGGTCATCCGGTACAAGTCCGCCCGCTACTCCGTCGAGCACCCGCTGGTCATCGGCGGTGCGCTGGCCGGAGCGCCGGAGCCGCTGCTGGCGTCGTACCGCCGGTTCGGCGCGGCCCTCGGCGAGGCGTTCCAGCTGCGCGACGACGTGCTCGGCGTCTTCGGCGATCCCGCCCGGACCGGCAAGCCCACGGGCGACGACCTGCGCGAGGGCAAGCGGACGCTGCTCATCGCGTACGCGCTGGAACGGGCGACGGCGTCGCAGGCGGCGCTGGTGGGGTCGCTGCTCGGCGACCCGGCCCTGGACCTCGACGGAGTGACGGCACTGCGCGAGGTGCTGATCGACACTGCAGCACTGGACCGGGTCGAAGCGCTGGTCACCGAGCTGGTCGGCGACGCCCACGCGGCTCTGGACGCCGCCGACGTCACCGACGACGGCCGCAAGGCACTGACCCAGCTCATCGAGCTGACCACCGAGCGCACCCACTGACGGCCCGCGCAGCGGTCGGCCGCTGCTTCTCCATGATCAGCTGCGGGTGTGCTCTTCGAGCGCCACCAGCCACGCGTCGACCTCGCGGTGGCGGTAGCCGCCGCGTGCGTCGTCGAAGTGCACGTTCACGACGTCGTCGCGGGTGAGCGTCGATGTCAGGGTTCCGCGCACCTCGTCGACGAACGCGTCGACCTGGTCGGCGTCGTAGCCCTTCGTCAGCCCGGTGCGCCCGAACCGTTCGCCGCGTGGCCGCTCGGCGACCCGCAGCAGCTCGTACCGCTCGCTCAGCGACTCGCGCCATTGCGTCGTGCTCGGCTCCGGCTCCGGCTCCGGTTCGGCGGCGACGGGCGCGGCGGGAGCCGGCGCACCCGGCGGCTGCTGCAACTCCGCGACGACCTCGTCGAGGTAGTCGTCGACGGCGCGCATGTCGTACCCGGCCCGCAGCCGGACCGTGGTGAACTGCACCCGCTGGACCTCGTCGGCACTCAGCGTCGTCCCTACGGTGGTGCGGACGCGGTCGAGGAACGCGTCGACGTCGCCGATGTCGTATCCCTCGGCCAGCCGCACGACGGTGAACCGCTCCCCCGCCGGCCGCTCGGCCACCCGCAGTACCTCCGAGTGGCGGACCAGCGGCGCCGCGCCCGTGCCGCCGGAGAGCAGCGCCGCCTGGGCGCGCACCCACGCCTCGACCTCGCGCGGGTCGTAGCCGCGCAGGACGATGGTGAACACCGGGTTCACCGCCTCCTCGGCGGTGATCGCGAGGGTGCCCGCCGTACCGGCCAGCGTCGCCTCGATGCGGCTGCAGTGGGCGTCGACCTGGGTGCGGTCGTAGCCGCGCATCGCGACGGTGAAGCGGGGGCCGCTCACAGCTCGCCCCGGTTCATCCGGATCAGGCGGTCGACGACGTCCTCGGTCTCGCGCAGGCCGTCGTGCTCGTGGGCGTTGGTCTCCCAGGCCCGCAGCCCGCGCACCCGCGCGGCGGTGTCGCGCGACAGGCCGGCGTCGACGTACATGTCCTCGGCGTAGAGCGCGGCCGCGACGGGCACCTCGTTGGCCGCCAGGCGGTCGAGGTCGTACAGCGGCCCCCACTCGCGCTCGGCCAGCAGGTCGGCCGTCTCGCGCAACGGCGCCAGCGCGGGGTCGTGCTCGAACATCCAGGGGTAGATCATCTCGCCGGTGAACAGCAGCGGATCGGCGTCCGGCGCGAATCGCTCCAGCCCGGCGCCGACCCGCTGCGCCGACCACCGGGTCGCCGCGTTGTGCGCGTAGCAGGCCTCGTGCACGACGGCGTACAACGGCTGGGTGGCGAACGAGAGCGCCTGCCAGGCGCCGACGAGGAAGGTGTCGGACAGCACGCCGTCGGCGGCGAACGCCTCCTCCAGAAGGTAGGCCAGGCCGGGGATCGCCGACTTCGCGCCGAGGGCGAGCCCCAGCGCCTGCAGCCGCGGGACGGTGAGCCGCGAGCCGTCCGGCAGCACGACGTCGTTCGCCCGCAGGAACGCGGCCACCGCCTCGAGCTGGTCCCGAGCCTGCGGGAACGCCGCGTGGAACCGCTCGTTCTTCCGCTCGACGGCGGGATAGGTGGCGGCATAGACGTCGTCGACGGCCACGGCGATCGGGGCCAGGCCGCCGGTGAGCATGACCGACGCCAGGCCGTCCGGCGCGAACGACAGGTAGGTCAGCGAGCAGAATCCGCCGAAGGACTGACCCAGCACGTGCCACGGCGAGTCGCCGGCCAGCTGCCGGCGGATCAGCTCGGAGTCGGCCACGATCGCGTCGGCGCGGAAGTGCGCGAGATACTCGGCCTGCGCCGCGGCGTCACCGCGCCCGGCCAGCGTCGCCGCGGTGGCGGGCGTCGACCGGCCGGTGCCGCGCTGGTCCAGCAGCAGCACCCGGAAGTCCTTGACCGCCCGGCCCACCCAGCCCGACGCGCCGGCCGGACGGGTCGCCTTCCCGCCCGGCCCACCTTGCAGGAACAGCAGCCACGGCAGGTCGCGATCGGGATCGGCCGCCGACACGACCTCCCGCGCGTAGAGCCGGATCGTCTCGCCGCCGGTCGCGGAGTGGTCCAGCGGCGCGTCGAACCAGTGGTCCCGCAGGACCAGCCCGCCCAGCCGGACGGAACCGTCGCGACCGGCCGGGATCACGCGCCCACCGCGTGCACGCCGCCGTCGACGTGGATGACCTCTCCCGTGGTCTTGGGGAACCAGTCGGACAGCAGCGCGATGACGCCGCGGGCGCCGGGTTCGGGGTCGGACAGGTCCCAGCCGAGCGGCGCGCGGTCGTTCCAGACGCCCTCGAAGTCGGAGAAGCCGGGGATGGACCGGGCCGCCATCGTCTTCACCGGGCCGGCCGAGATGAGGTTGACCCGGATGTTCTTCTCACCCAGGTACTTGGCCAGGTAGCGCGCCGTCGCCTCGAGACCGGCCTTCGCGACCCCCATCCAGTCGTAGCCGGGCCAGGCCACCTGGGCGTCGAAGTCCATGCCGACGACGGAGCCGCCGCCGGGCATCAGCGGCAGAGTGGCCATGGTCAGCGACTTCAGCGAGTACGTCGACGCGTGCACGGCGGTCGAGACGTCCTCGAAGGGAGTCTCGAGGAAGCTCCCGCCGAGCGCCGTCTGCGGGGCGAACCCGACCGAGTGCACGACGCCGTCGAGCCCGTCGACGTGCTCGCGGACCCGGTCGGCCAGCGAGTCGAGCTGCTCGGTGCTCGTGACGTCCAGCTCGAGGACCGGCGCCGGCGTGGGCAGCCGCTTGGCGATGCGCTCGACCAGGCTCATCCGGCCGAACCCGGTGAGCACGACGGTGGCGCCCTGCTCCTGCGCGAGCCGGGCCACGTGGAACGCGAACGACGCCTCCGTCAGGACCCCGGTGACCAGGATCCGCTTGCCCTCCAGAATGCCCATCAGTGACCCATCCCCAATCCGCCGTCGACCGGAATGACGGCTCCCGTCACGTATGCCGCGTCGTCGCTGGCCACCCAGCGCACCACACGGGCGATCTCGTCGGCGCCGGCGTAGCGGCCCAGCGGGATGCCGCCGAGGATCTCCTCGCGCCGCTCGTCGGTGAGTTCGGCCGTCATGTCGGACTCGACGAACCCCGGCGCGACGACGTTGGCGGTGATGTTGCGGCTGCCCAGCTCACGCGCCATGGACCGGGCCAGCCCGACCAGGCCGGCCTTGCTGGCGGCGTAGTTCATCTGCCCCGGCGAGCCGAGCAGGCCCACGACGCTGGAGATGAACACGACCCGGCCCTTGCGGGCCCGCAGCATTCCCCTCGCGGCGCGCTTGGCCACCCGGAACGCGCCGGTCAGGTTGGTGTCGACGACGTCGGTGAAGTCGGACTCGCTCATCCGCAGCAGCAGTGTGTCGCGGGTGATGCCGGCGTTGGCCACCAGCACCTCGACCGGCCCCTGCGCGGCCTCGACCTCGGTGAACGCCGCGTCGACCGACTCGCTGTCGGTGACGTCGCAGCGCACCCCGGCCAGTCCCTCGGGCGGCTCGCCGCTGCGGTAGGTGATGGTGACGTCGTCACCGGCCTGCGCGAACGAGCGCGCGATGGCCAGCCCGATCCCTCGATTGCCACCGGTCACCAGTACGGACCGACCCACGTCGGGCTCTCCTTCGTGTCGGGTATGCAGATGTCCGCGCCGACGCTACCGTCAGGCGTCCTCGAGTCGGAAGCCGACCTTCATGCCGACCTGGACGTGCTGGACCTCGCCGTCGACGATCTGGCCGCGGATCTCGGTGACCTCGAACCAGTCGAGGTGACGCAGCGTCTGCGCGGCCCGGCCGATGCCGTTGCGCACCGCGGCGTCCACCCCCTCCGCCGACGTCCCGACGATCTCGGTCACCCGGTAGGTGCGGTTCATACCGTTTCTCCTCTGTCTTGTCGCCGGGCCGTTGGGCGGCCCGGCTGCGCTGATCGCTCGATTCTGGCCTACCGTTGGAGTGTGAACGGGTCAGGTCGACACAACGGCGCGCGCCGCAGCGATCCTGTGCCGTCGGTCACGACGGCCGCGGCGCCGCGCAGTGACGACCTCGCCAGCCGGCAGCGCCGCTACCTGATCATGATGGGCATCCGTGTCGCATGTCTGCCACTGGCAGTCATCAGCCAGGGCTGGCTGCGCATCGTGTTCATCCTGGGGGCGGTCGTGCTGCCGTACATCGCCGTCGTCATCGCCAACGCGGCCCGCCAGCCACGCCACAGCGCCCTCTCACCCGTGGCTCCGGCACCGCGTCTCGAGCTTCCCCCGGCCCCGGTGGCCAAAGATCGAATCGAACATTGACTGGGCCTTCCGAAGTGGTTGTGGAACGTGCAATACTCCCCAGGCGCACGTTCCGTATTCCCCCGTCGGTGCGTTGCGTACCGGCGACGCCGGGCGGCTTCCCCCGTGGCTGCCCGGCGTCGTCTTCATCTCGCGGCCGGGTTGCCGCACGTCACCTGCTGATCAACGGCACAGAGCCCGCTTCGCCCGCCTTTCGACGGAATCAGCCGCCGATCGCCGACATCGGTCGCGACGGCTGCAGAAACCCGGGGTCATCGATGCCGTGACCGGCCGCCTTGCCCGCCATGGCGATCTCCCAGCGGCGCGCCAGTTCCGCGTCGTCGGCGCCGGAACGCATGGGGCCACGCAGGTCGGACTCCTCGCGTGCGAACAAGCAGTTGCGCACCTCGCCCTCGGCCGTGAGCCGGGTGCGGTCGCAGCTGCCGCAGAACGGGCGGGTCACCGACGCGATGACGCCGACGCGGGCCGGTCCGTCGCCGACCAGCCAGGCCTCGGCCGGTGCGCTGCCGCGCTCGACGTCGCCCAGCGGGGTCAGCGTGAACACCGCCTGCAGTGACGCCAGGATCTCTTCGGCCGTCACCATGGTGGCGCGGTCCCAGCCGTGCTGGGCGTCGAGCGGCATCTGCTCGATGAAGCGCAGCTCGTAGCCGTGCTCGAGTGCCCAGGCCAGCAGCTCGGGCGCCTCGTCGTCGTTGAGGCCGCGCATGAGCACGGCGTTGATCTTGACCGGGGTGAGCCCGGCCTCGCGGGCCGCGGCCAGCCCGGCGAGGACGTCGTCGAGCCGGCGCCGGTGCGTCAGCGCCTCGAAGCGATCCGGCCGCAGGGTGTCGAGGGAGCCGTTGACGCGGTCGAGCCCGGCCTCGGCCAGCGCGCCGGCCACCCGGGCCAGGCCGACGGCGTTGGTCGTCAGCGACAGCTCGGGCCGCGGCTCCAGCCGGGCGCAGGCGGCGACGATGTCGACCAGCCCGCGGCGCAGCAGCGGCTCGCCGCCGGTGAACCGGACCTCGCGCACGCCCAGCCGCTCGACGCCGATGCGGACCAGCCGCACCACCTCGTCGTCGGTGAGGATGTCCTGGCGCGGCAGCCACGCCAGCCCCTCCTCGGGCATGCAGTACGTACAGCGCAGGTTGCAGCGATCGGTCAGCGACACCCGCAGGTCGGTGGCCACACGTCCATATCGGTCAACCAGCACCGTTCCAGCCTAAGCCCGCGCGCGCCCCGGTGCCGACGCCCATGGCCGCCCGGCGTACCGTCGTGGCGTGTACAAGTTCCTGGCGTCGCGGCGCTGGCTGGTGCGCACGCTCGCCGGAGTGCTGCTGGTGCTGTTGTGCGTACGGCTCGGGCTCTGGCAGCTCGACCGCAACGAGCAGCGGCAGGACCGCAACGCCGTCATCGAGGCGAACGAGGGCGGCGACCCTGTGCCGGCCGCCGACCTCGCGCCGCCGGGCCGGCCGCTGGCCGAGGGCGACGAGTGGAGCACCGTCCAGATCACCGGCCGATGGGACGTCGACAACGAGCTGCGGCTGCGGCTGCGCCCGGTCGACGGCACCCGCGGCGTGCACGCGCTGACCCCGCTGGTGGGCGACGACGGCACCGCGCTGCTGGTCGACCGCGGATTCGTCGCCGCCGACGGCCGCGACGACGACGAGATCGAGCTGCCGCCCCCGCCGGACGGCGAGGTCACCGTCACCGCACGGGTCCGGCACAGCGAGACCGGCCACGACGTCGACCCGTCGTCGCGCTCGGTGCGGTTCGTCGACGTCGAGGCGATCGCCGCCGGCCTCCCCTACTCGTTCTACGGCGCCTGGGGCGAGCTGATCACCCAGGACCCGGAACCGGCGACGTCGCTGCAGCTGATCGACCCGCCCGCCACCGAGTCCGGGCCGCACCTGTCCTACGCGATCCAGTGGTTCCTGTTCGCCGTCGTCGGCGTGGGCGGGTTCGTGCTGCTGATCCGCGGCGAGGCGCGCGGCCGTGACGAGCCGCACGACGACTCCGGCAGCGACACCCCGGCGCCGACGGAGTCCGTCGGGTAGACATGGAGACATGACGGGTCTGATCGAGGATCACGGCATCATCGGCGACCTGCACACCGCCGCCCTGGTCGACCGCGACGGCACGATCGACTGGCTCTGCCTGCCCCGCTTCGACTCCGCCGCCTGCTTCGCCTCGCTGCTCGGCAGTGCCAAGAACGGCTTCTGGCGCATCGCGCCGATGGGTGCCGGCCCGGCCGACCGGCGCTCCTACCGCGGCGACACCCTGATCCTCGAGCACATCTGGGACACCCCCGACGGCAGCGTCAAGGTCATCGACTTCATGCCCGAGAGCACCGGCGAGCACGACGTCGTCCGCGTCGTCGAAGGACTGTCCGGCCGGGTGCCGATGCACAGCGAGCTGCGGCTGCGCTTCGACTACGGGCGCTCGGTGCCGTGGATGCACCGCGAGGACGGCCTCATCGTCGGCGTCGCCGGGCCCGACTCCGTCGCGCTGCACACGGAGGTGCCGACGTACGGCCGGTCGCTGACGACGCACTCCGACTTCGCCGTCAGCCAGGGCGAGCGGGTCAGTTTCGTGCTGGCCTGGGGGCCGTCGCACCGCCCGCCGAGCGAGCCGGTCGACGCCCTGCGGGCGCTGGAGGCCACCGAACGGTTCTGGACCGACTGGGCGGCCCGGTGCAAGTACGACGGCCCGTACCGCGACGCCGTCATGCGGTCGCTGATCACCCTGAAGGCGTTGACGTACGAGCCCACCGGCGGCATCGTCGCCGCGCCCACGACGTCGCTGCCCGAGTCGATCGGCGGCGTGCGCAACTGGGACTACCGGTACTGCTGGCTGCGCGACTCCGCGTTCACGCTGGACGCGCTGATCCGCAGCGGCTACGTCGACGAAGCGCGGGCGTGGCGCGACTGGCTGATCCGGGCCATCGGCGGCAGCCCCGCCGACCTGCAGATCATGTACGGCCTCAGCGGCGAGCGGCGGCTGCCGGAGTACGAGATCGACTGGCTGGCCGGCTACGAGGGGTCCGGCCCGGTGCGGGTCGGCAACGCCGCCGCCGAACAGCTGCAGATCGACGTCTACGGCGAGGTCATCGACACGCTGGCCCGCGCGCACCAACAGGGGCTGACGCTGGAGCGGCACGTGTGGGCGCTGCAGGAGAAGCTGCTGCAGCACCTCGAGCAGGCCTGGTCCCAGCCCGACGAGGGCATCTGGGAGATCCGCGGCGAGCGCCGGCACTTCGTCCACTCCAAGGTCATGGCGTGGGTGGCCGCCGATCGCGGCGTCGCTGCGCTGGAGACCGACGGCGCCACCGGCCACCCGGACCGATGGAAGGCGCTGCGGGCGACGATCATGAAGGACGTCCTCGACCACGGCTACGACCCGGACCGCAACACGTTCACCCAGTCCTACGGCCACCCCGCGCTCGACGCCGCGCTGCTGCAGATCCCGATCGTCGGCTTCCTGCCGCCGGACGACCCGCGCGTCGTCGGCACCGTCGACGCCGTCGCGAAGGAGCTGTGCACCGACAGCGGGCTGGTGCTGCGCTACCGCACCGAGCACGACGTCGACGGCCTGCCCGGCGACGAAGGCGCGTTCCTGGCCTGCTCGTTCTGGCTGGTCGAGGCGCTGCACCTGACCGGGCGCACGGAGCGGGCGCGGGAGCTGTTCGAGCAGCTGCTGAGCCTGCGCAACGACCTCGGGCTGCTGGCCGAGGAGTACGACCCGCGCATCGGCCGCATGGTCGGCAACTTCCCGCAGGCGCTCAGCCACATCCCGCTGGTGACGGCGGCCTACCTGCTGTCCGATCTCGCCGGCCCGGCCACCGGACACGCCTGAGGGACGGGCCCTAGGATCGACGACCATGGATCTCGGCCTGAAGGATCGCGTCTACATCGTCACCGGCGGCACCCGCGGGCTCGGCCGGGCGGGGGCGGAGGCCCTGGTCGCCGACGGCGCCCGGCTCGTGCTCACGTCGCGCTCGCAGGAGGCGGTCGACGCCGCCGTCCGCGAGCTGGGCGACTCCGTCGTCGGCGTCGCGGCCGACAACGCCGACCCGGGCACGCCGGAGCGGCTGGCCGACACCGCGCTGGACCGCTTCGGACGGCTCGACGGCGCCCTCGTCAGCGTCGGCGGGCCGCCCGCCGGCAAGGTCACCGATCTCACCGACGACCAGTGGCGCGCCGCCTTCGACAGCGTCTTCCTCGGCGCCGTCCGGGTGGCCCGCGTCGTCGCCGCACGGCTGTCCGGCGGCGGCGCACTGGCGTTCGTGCTGTCCAGCTCGGTGAAGGCGCCCATCGCCGGGCTGGCCGCGTCGAACGGGCTGCGGCCGGGCCTCGCCATGGTGATCAAGCAGCTCTCCGACGAGCTGGGGCCCGACGGCGTCCGAACGGTCGGCCTGCTGCCCGGCAGCATCGAGACCGACCGCCTGCGCGAACTGGCCGCGATGTCCGGCCGCGACCCCGAGGAGGTCAAGGAGGCGGCGTCGCGGACCATCCCGCTGCGGCGGTACGGCCGGCCCGAGGAGTTCGGCCGGGTGGCCGCGTTCGTCCTCTCCCCCGCCGCGTCCTACCTCACCGGCTCGATGATCGCCGTCGACGGCGGCTCGATCCGCTCCCTCTGACGCCTCCGCTCGGCGGAGTTGATCACGTGAAGTAGGGGTGCTCCCGCTTCCCCAGGAATGCATGCCTGTGGAAGCGGGAGCACCCCTACTTCACGTGATCAACTCCCCGGGGGCCGGAGCGGCGGACCGACGCGGGACCGGCGGGCGGGCGGGCGCGAGAGCGGCGGTCAGGCCGTGCGGGCCGAGACGTCCTGCAGGGCGAACTGGGTGCGGTACAGCTCGGCGTAGGCGCCGTCGGCGGCCAGCAACTGCTCGTGGGTGCCGCGCTCGACGATGCGGCCGTCGTCGACGACGAGGATCTGGTCGGCGCCGCGGATGGTCGACAGGCGGTGCGCGATGACCAGTGACGTCCGCCCGGCGAGCGCGGTCTCGAGCGCCCGCTGGACGGCCACCTCGGACTCGGAGTCCAGGTGGGCCGTCGCCTCGTCGAGCACGACCACGCGGGGCGCCTTGAGCAGCAGCCTGGCGATGGCCAGGCGCTGCTTCTCGCCGCCGGAGAGCCGGTAACCGCGGTCGCCGACGACGGTGTCGAGGCCCTCGGACAGCGACCGGACCAGCCCGGCGATCTGCGCCGCCTCGAGGGCCGCCCACAGCTCGTCGTCGGTGGCGCCGGGACGCGCGTAGGCGAGGTTGTAGCGGATGGTGTCGTGGAACATGTGCGCGTCCTGCGTGACGATGCCCACGGCCTCGTGCAGCGACTCCAGTGTGACGTCGCGCACGTCGTGACCGCCGACGCGCACCACGCCCGAGGTCGGGTCGTAGAGCCGCGCCACCAGGTGCGTGATGGTCGACTTGCCGGCGCCGGACGGGCCGACCAGCGCGACCAGCTCCCCCGGCGCGACGTCGAACGAGACGCCCTTCAGCACCGGCTCCGGTGACGCCGTGACCGGCCGGGCCACCGCTTCCAGCGAGGCCAGCGAGACCTCGTTGCCCGGGTAGGTGAAATGGACGTCTTCGAGCTGGACGGACAGCTGCTCGTCGCCACCGGGCAGCGGCCGGGCGCCGGGCGCGTCGCGCACCATCGGCGACAGGTCCAGCACTTCGAAGACCCGCTCGAAGCTGACCAGCGCCGTCATGATGTCGACCTGGACGTTCGACAGGGCGGTCAGCGGCCCGTAGAGGCGGGTCAGCAACGCGGCCAGCGCCACCAGCGTGCCCACCTCGAGGGTGCCGCCGATGGCCAGCCAGCCGCCGACGCCGTAGACGACCGCCGTGGCGAGCGAGGCGAGGAAGGTGAGACCGAGGAAGAAGTAGCGCGCGTACAGCGCCTGCACGACGCCGATGTCGCGGACCCGGCCCGCGGCCTGCCCGAAGTCGGCGTTCTCGTTCTGGTAGCGGCCGAAGATCTTCACCAGCAGCGCGCCGGAGACGTTGAACCGCTCCGTCATGGTCTGGCTCATCGCGGCGTTGAGCTGCATGGACTCGCGGCTGATGTCGGCCAGCTTGCGGCCGATGAACCGGGCCGGCAGCAGGAACAGCGGCACCAGGACCAGCACGATCAGGGTGATCTGCCACGACAGCACGATCATCGCGCCGAGCGCCAGCACCAGGGTCACGGCGTTGCTGACCACCTGCGACAGCGTGCCGGTGAACGCCTGCTGGGCGCCGATGACGTCGCTGTTGAGCCGCGACACGAGCGAGCCGGTCTGCGTGCGGGTGAAGAACGCGACCGGCTGGCGCTGCACATGGTCGAAGACCTGGCGACGCAGGTCGAAGATCAGCCCTTCGCCGACCCGCGCCGACATCCACCGGCCGACCAGGCCCAGGATGACGTCGACCACGGCCAGTGCGGCCACCGCGAGGGCGGCCCAGACGACGACCGACCGGTTGCCGGCGCTGACGCCGCTGTCGATGAGCACCTTCAGCAGCAGCGGCACGGCCGCCGCGGACGCCGCGGCGGCGACCGTGGTGGCGAGGAACACCGCCAGCTGGAGGCGGTAGGGCCGGCCGTACCCCGCGATGCGCTTCACGGTGCCCCGGGCCAGCCGCTTGTGGGTGACCGACTGGTCGCCGGAGAACGACCTGGAGGCGCGCCACGCCTGACCCATCCCCATCGACACCGGCGTCGACCTCCTCACGTCTGCTGCCGACCATCATGCGACCTGGCGCCGACAACGCCACCCGGCGGGTGGTTCTTCCCCCGTTCGCTCTGAGCGTGCCGATCTCCGGCGAATCGTCACGCACCGTAATCGATCTCGCCCCCGCCGGCACCGGTGAATTCGTTACACACGGTGACAGAACCGGTCCGTACCGGGACATGCCGACAGACCGGCCGGAGTGACCCCGACCGGCTGTGTGGCAGCGATTCCGGGCGCACTGAACACGCCGATGGTGCTCCACGCAAAGAACGCGAACTAGCACCGACACTGCCTTCACGTCACTCTGCGTGAAAGCACACCGAATACTCAGGCAATGACGTGATCCAAGATCAACAGTGCGGAGTGCGACGGTTTAGGGCTGCCCGATATGTCGGACTCGCCGAACAGTGCTACCGACTCTGACCAAGATCAACTGAACTGAAAGAAGGCCCCTCGGGTTCGAGTACGACGACTCGAGATTCCGCCGAACGATTCACCGGCCGGGCTGGCTCGGTGACTCGCCGCCGCATCGCCTCTGCAGGCGTGCGCGCCGGGGACCGCGCAATGGGTGACGAAGCGTTTGTCGGGGTGATCGAGCTGCTGGAGGCCACCCTCCTCCGGCATCTCGACCAACTGGGGCTAGATTCAGGCCTGCTTCTTCGCCTTGCCTCGTGTGGCCCCTCCACGGCCTCGTAGGTTGACACCGGATTCAGACAGAACCCGGTGGACGAACCCGTAGGAACGCCCGGTTTCCGTGGCGAGCTCGCGGATGCTCCGGCCACCTTCGTACTTCTTCTTCAGGTCAGAGGCGAGCTTGTCACGCTGCCCCCCACTGATCCGCGCGCCTTTTACCAACTTCTCGGCCACGCGTCCTCCCGTTTCGTTGTCCTGCATGACAGAGGACAATGATCCGCTCCATTACGCTTTTTCGCCACTCGAAGGCTCGATCGTCCCTCCAGGGAACGAAAAAGCGCAGGGCAGATCGACCTCTCTATGCGAGTGAGACGAGCTCCGCATAGTCGGGGTTCCACAGATCTTCGACTCCGTCGGGAAGCAGCACGACCCGCTCCGGGCCGAGCGCCTCGACGGCGCCTTCGTCGTGGGTCACCAGGACGATCGCGCCGGCGAACGAGCGCAGCGCGGCCAGCACCTCCTCGCGGGAGGCGGGGTCGAGGTTGTTCGTCGGCTCGTCCAGGAGCAGCACGTTCGCGCTGGACACGACCAGCGACGCCAGCGCCAGCCGGGTCTTCTCGCCGCCGGACAGCACGCCGGCCGGCTTGTCGACGGCGTCGCCGGAGAACAGGAACGAGCCGAGCACGCGCCGCGCCTCCAGTTCCGGGAGGTCAGGCGCGGTGCTGCGCAGGTTCTCGAGCACCGTGCGCGAGGTGTCGAGCGTCTCGTGCTCCTGGGCGTAGTAGCCCAGCCGCAGGCCGTGTCCGGGCTCCACAGCACCGGTGTCGGCCGTCTCGATGCCGGCCAGCAGCCGCAGCAACGTCGTCTTCCCGGCGCCGTTGAGGCCCAGGATGACGACCCGGCTGCCGCGGTCGATGGCGAGGTCGACGTCGGTGAAGATCTCGAGCGACCCGTACGACTTGGACAGCCCGGAGGCCGTGAGCGGCGTCTTGCCGCACGGCGCGGGGTCCGGGAAGCGCAGCTTGGCCACCTTGTCCGAGCGGCGCTGCTCCTCCAGGCCGGACAGCAGCCGCTGGGCCCTGCGGTCCATGTTCTGCGCCGCGGTGGCCTTGGTGGCCTTGTAGCGCATGCGGTCGGCCTGCGCCTTGAGCGCGGCGGCCTTCTTCTCCGCGTTGGCCCGCTCGCGGTGCCGGCGACGCTCGTCGGTCTCGCGCTGGGCGAGGTAGGCCGTCCAGCCGATGTTGTAGACGTCGATGGTGGCGCGGTTGGCGTCGAGGTGGAAGACCCGGTTGACGGTCTTGTCGAGCAGCGCGACGTCGTGGCTGATGACCACCAGGCCGCCCTTGTAGGCGCGCAGGAAGTCGCGCAGCCAGACGATGGAGTCGGCGTCCAGGTGGTTCGTCGGCTCGTCCAGGAGCAGCGTCTCGGCGTCGGAGAACAGGATGCGGGCCAGCTCGACCCGGCGTCGCTGACCGCCGGAGAGCGTCTTCAGCGGCTGCGAGAGCACGCGGTCGGGCAGCCCCAGGCTGGCGGCGATGCTGGCCGCCTCGCTCTCGACGGCGTAGCCGCCGGCCGCGAGGAACTCGGCCTCGAGCCGGGCGTAGCGGCGCATGCCGCGCTCGTGCTCGTCGAGGTCGCTGGAGGCCATCTGCTTCTCGGCCTTGCGCATGCTCGCGACGACGACGTCGAGCCCGCGGACGCTCAGGATGCGGTCGCGGGCGATGATCTCGGGGTCGCCGGCGCGCGGGTCCTGCGGCAGGTAGCCGATCGGGCCGGTGCGGACCACCGACCCGGACGCCGGCTGCCCCTCGTCGGCCAGGATGCGGGTGAGCGTGGTCTTGCCGGCGCCGTTGCGGCCCACGAGGCCGACCTTGTCGCCGGGACCGATGCGGAAGCTGGCGTCCTCGAGCAGGATCTGCGCGCCTGCGCGCACTTCGAGCTGATGAGCGGTGATCATGTCAGGGTGAACTCTCCGTGGCCTCGGAATGGGTGGGCGATCGGTCCAGCACGATCAGTCCGCCACGGGCATCATGGTGTGCAGTCTACGCGGGAGGTGAATCGGCCATGAAGTTCAACCGGCGGGCACGCCTGGATCCTTCCCAGGTGTCCGACCAGCGTGGCCGGCGCCCCGCCGGCCGCACGGCGGCGGCCGGCGGAGGCATCGGGGTGGTCATCCTCGCGTTGCTCGCGCTGCTGACCGGCACCAACCCGGCCGACCTCATCGGCGGCGACGACGGCACGCCGCAGGTCCAGGCCGAGCCGGGGTCCGAGGGCGAGCTGGAGCGCGAGTGCCAGGTCGTCTCCGACATCGACGAGAACCCCGACTGCCGGTTCGTGCTC
The DNA here is from genome assembly GCF_003427025.1 of Jiangella endophytica. Classification (GTDB taxonomy): domain Bacteria; phylum Actinomycetota; class Actinomycetes; order Jiangellales; family Jiangellaceae; genus Jiangella; species Jiangella endophytica. The sequence continues at coordinate 94,389 of NZ_QVAI01000010.1, read as the reverse complement.
TACGTCAACTCCGTGCAGGCGTTCTGGGACGACTACTTCACCGCGGCCGGCCAGCAGTACACGCCGTCGACGACGACGTTCTTCACCTCGTCGGTCACCACGCGCTGCGGCACGGCGTCGTCGCAGGTCGGGCCGTTCTACTGCCCCGGCGATCAGAAGGTCTACCTCGATCTCGGCTTCTTCGACCAGCTGCGCACCACGTACGGCGGTCCCGGCGGCCAGTTCGCCGAGGCGTACGTGCTGGCCCACGAGTACGGTCATCACGTGCAGAACCTCACCGGCCAGATGAATCGGGTCCGCACCCAGTCCGGGCCCGACTCCGACGCCGTCCGCCTCGAGCTGCAGGCCGACTGCTACGCCGGCATGTGGGCGCACGCCGCCACCACCGCCGAGGACGAGACCGGGCAGCCGCTGATCACCGACCTGACCGACCAGGACGTCGCCGACGCGCTGGCCGCCGCCGAGACCGTCGGCGACGACTACATCCAGGAACGGTTCCAGGGCACCGTCACGCCGGAGTCGTGGACGCACGGCTCCAGCGAGCAGCGGCAGCGCTGGTTCACCACGGGCTTCCAGACCGGCGACTTCGCGGCCTGCGACACCTTCGCCGCGTCGTCCCTGTGACGCCGTGGTGATCGAGGTCGACGCCGTCACGCATCGGTACGGCGAGCGGACGGTTCTGCGCGACGTCACGGTGACGCTGACCGAGCAGCGGGTCGGCGTCATCGGGGCCAACGGATCGGGCAAGTCGACGTTCGCGCGGCTGCTCAACGGGCTGGTGCTGCCGTCGTCGGGGTCGGTGACGGTCGACGGCCTGTCGACGCGGCGATCCGGCGCGGAGGTGCGGCGGTCGGTGGGGTTCGTGTTCACCGACCCGGACGCGCAGATCCTCATGCCGACGGTCGCCGAGGACGTCGCGTTCGGGCTGCGCGACCTGCCGCGGTCCGAGGTCCCCGCGCGGGTCGCCGAGGCCCTCGCGTCGTTCGGGCTGGCCGGGCACGCCGATCACCCGGCGCATCTGCTGTCCGGCGGGCAGAAGCAGCTGCTGGCGATCTGCTCGGTGCTGGCGACGGAGCCGAAGGTCCTCGTCTGCGACGAGCCGACGACGCTGCTGGACCTGCGCAACACCCGCAAGGTGCTGACACTGCTGGCCGAGCTGCCGCAACGGGTCGTGCTGGTCACTCACGACCTCGACGCCGTCCTGGCCATGGACCGCGTCCTGGTGTTCGACGACGGCCGCCTGGTGTTCGACGGCCGGCCTCAGGAGGCTGTCGAGTTCTACGTCGATCTGGTGTCGCGTTGACTGTGCCGCTCGCCGTTGGGTGACAGTTCGCCGTCCCCTCCTGCCCATTCCCTCGGCCGCGCAACCAGCGATGATCATCGACGATCCCGTCCACATCACCAGGCGTTCTCCCCCTCTTCGAGGCATGCATGCCTCGCAGAGCGAACACAGTCCTGGGCATAGCCCCAGATCACGGCCGCCACCCGCGGCGGCGGCTGCGAGACCAAACGCCGTACCGCGGCCAACGGCACACGACGGCGAACCGCCGCCAGCCCAGGCGACGGTGCACCCGAGCGAGCGTGCCCGCACTCCCCCGTCCCCCTGATAGCTGCCCGTTCTTGGGCCGTGGGGGCGCGGGTCAAGTCCAAGGCCCCCAACCAGGCACCAAGCGCACCCAGCAGAGGCCGCGGACTCGAGGCGCGCCCCCGCGGCCAAGACAATCGGCAGCAGGGGGACGACCCACTGTCGCCACTCCCCCGGCGAACCCCACCTCCTGGCGAACGAGACGGCGAGCGGGACGGCGAGCTGGGCGAACTCAGCCGAAGTCGACCGGATCGATGCGCACGCGCACCGACCCCCCGGTACGCCGCGCCGAGCGGATGCCGGCCGCCGACCGCAGCGCCGCCGCGAGCGCCGTCCCCGCGGCTCGGGGCGCGCGGATCATCGCCCGCGCGGCGTCGTCGACCGGGACGGGGCCGATGACTTCGGCGCCGGTCGGCAGCTCGAGGTGCATGAGGAGGTCGTCGACGTCGGCGGGGGCGCCGGTGAGCTCGGCGACGCGGGCGGCGGGCGGCAGGTGCAGGGACGTCCGCTCGGCCAGTTCGCGACCCGCGAAGCCGGCCGGGTCCCAGCGGACCAGCGCCTGGACGGCCGGGGCGCCGGAGTCGGCCACGACGACGATCTCGCCGCCCATGGGGCCGGGACGGACCAGGGCGGCCGCCCGCAGCCAGCGCCGCAGCGCCTCCTCGGCGGCGCGCAGCCCGGTCCGGGCCAGCAGCGCCGTGCCGTCGAGCAGCAGTGCCGCGGTGTAGCCGTCGTCGGCGACCGGCTCGGCGCCGGGCGTCGCCACCACCAGCGCCGGCTCGGCGCCCACCGTGGAGCGGACGGCGTCGCCGCGGGACAGCAGCACCGGGACGCCCGGAAACGCCCGGCCCAGCTCCTCAGCCGTCCGCCGCACCCCGACGACGGTCGCGCGCAACGCTCCGTGCCCGCACTCCGCGCACCGCCACGACGGGTGCTCCGTGGCGCACCAGGCGCACCTCGGCGGCCGATCGGCCTGACCGAGCACCAGCGGCCCGGAGCAGGCCGCACAGCGCGCCGGAGTGCGGCACCTGGCGCAGGCGACGCCCGGCAGGTAGCCGGCCCGCGGCACCTGCACCAGCACCGGCCCGCGGCCGAGCCCGGCCCGCGCCGTGCGCCAGGCCAGCGACGGCAGCCGGGCGGTGCGGGCGGCTTCGTCGCGGGCCTGCTCGTGGTCGTCGCCGCTGGTGTGCACCCGCGGCGACGCGGCCCGCACGGTCTGCCGCGACGGCGTCACCGGCCGGGCCCAGCCGGTGACGAGCAGCTGCTCGGCTTCGGCGGTTCGGGCGAACCCGCCCACGACGGCGGCCGCACCGGACTGGTGGGCGCGCAGCAGCAGCACCTCGCGCGCGTGCGGGTACGGCGCCCGCGGCTCGGCGTGCAGGTCGTCGCCGTCGTCCCAGACGACGACCAGCCCGAGGTCGTGCACCGGCGCGAACGCCGCCGACCGGGTTCCGACGACGGCCTTCACGGCGCCGCGGCGCACCGCCAGCCAGCGCTTGTAGCGCGCGGACGGCCCGGCGTCGGCTTCCAGCTCGACGTGCCGGCCCTCCCCCAGCAGCTGGGTCAGCGCCGACGACACCAGCGCGACGTCGCGGCCGTCGGGCACCACCACCAGCGCGCCCCGCTGGCCGGACAGTGCCGTGGCGACCAGTCGGGCCAGGAGGCCGGGCCAGTCGGCGGCCGGGCCGGGGTTCCAGACGGCACGCGGAGTGCCTCCGGCGGCCAGCGCGTCGAGGAGCGCGACGCCGTCGGTGTGCTGTGCCCACCCGCCGGGATCGGGCCGCTCCGGCAGGGCCGGCGGCTCGGGCGACGCGGCCTTCTCGGCGGTGGCGTGCCGGGGCGGGACGGCCAGCCGCAGGACGTCGGAGACGGTGCCGGCGTAGCGGTCGGCGACGGCGCGGGCCAGCGCGGCGATCTCAGGCGCCAGCACCGGCTCCGGCGACACCACCCGGCGCAGCCGCGCGAGCTTGCCGCCGTGGTCGCTGGAGTCCTTGCGAGCGACGACGAAGCCGTCGTGGTCGGTGCCGGCGAACCGCACCGACACGCGAGCGCCCACGACGGCGTCGTCGGCCATGGAGGCGGGCACGAGGTAGTCGAACGGCCGGTCGAGGTGCGGCAGGCCGACGTCGACCAGCACGGCGGCCACGGGGTGCTCGTCAGCGACCGGCTCAGGCTCGCGGGTGCGGAACCGGCGCTTGCCGGGCGCGGCGACCAGGGCCAGCTGGTCGGGCTCGGCCGGCTCGGATGCGCTCACAGACCGTTTCTACCGCACTGGCGGCGCCGACCTCGCGTTGTCCACAGGCTCACCCGGGGATGCGGTCCAGATTCTCCACGACGCCCACCTGAGCGCCTCGTGCGGCCGGCGCCGCCGGCGTCGCGCACAGCCCCGTGCCGAGCAGCACGTTGAGCGCGGCCGCCAGCTCGTCGTTGCGCGCGATCAGGTCCTCGACGGTGAGCGCCACGCTGACCTGCCGCTCGCCGTCGGGCGAGGAGAACGCGTACGTGACGAAGCCGAGCGTGCTGCCGGTGTGGCCGTAGGCGACGCCGCCCTCGACCGGCGCGCACTCGGCGGGCAGCGCCTGGATGCCCAGCCCGTAGGAACCCTCCGACTGCGGCGTCAGCTCCCGCGCCTGCGCCAGCAGCTCGGCCGGCAGCAGCGTGCCGTCGAACATCGCCCGGAAGAACGTGTTCACGTCGGCCGTCGTCGAGATGACGGCGCCGGCCGCCCACAGCAGCGTCGGCGAGATGCGGGTGGTGTCGAGCAGCGGCCGGTCCGGGTCGTTGGTCGCGAGGAACGCGTGCGGGTGCTCGCCCCGGATGACCGGGCTGAGCCGCGGGATGGACGTCTGCGCCAGGCCGGCCGGCTCGAACACCCGCCGCTTCAACTCGTCCTCGACGGCGTTGCCGGTGAGCTCCTCGACCAGCAGGCCGGCGACGTAGAAGCCGGTGTTCGAGTAGCTCATGGAGTCGCCGGGGACGAAGTCGAGCGGCCGCGAGGTGGCGATGTCGATCAGCCGCTGCGGCCGCAGGACCTGCAACCGCCCGCTCTCGACGTCCGCCGGCGAGCCCTCGGCCAGCGACGGGAACAGGTCGAGGAAATAGTCGGGGACGCCGCCGGTGTGGCTGAGCAGCTGGCGCACCGTGATCGGCTCGTCGTACGGCAGCACGCCGGGCAGGTGCTCGGCGACGGTGTCGTCGAGGCCCAGCCGGCCCTCGTCGACGAGTTGCAGCACGACGGTGGTCAGCATGGCCTTGGTGACGCTGCCGATGCGGACCCGGTCGGTGGGTTCGACCGGCTCGGGACGCTGGTCGAGCGGATCGCGGTCGCCGGCCGCGGCGGACCACACCGCGTTGCCGTCGCGGACCTCGACGAGGGCGCCCGGCGCGCCGGCCGCCACGACGGCGTCGAGGGCCCGCTCGAGCGCGGGCACGTCGATCCCGTCGCCGGTGGCACCGGCGGGGACGGCCGCGGCGGCCGTGGTGGCGGTCAGCAGGGCGGCGGTGGACAGGGCGGCGATCGGCAACAGGCGGCGCATGACCACCACGCTACGGACGCCGCCGGGCCGCCCGCTGGGACCCGGGGACGATCTTCGCCTCCGCCGCGCGGACGATCAGCCGGCGGCGGCCCTTAGGGCATCGACCCGATCCGTGCGCTCCCAGGTGAAGTCCGGCAGCTCGCGGCCGAAGTGCCCGTAGGCGGCGGTCTGGGCGTAGATCGGCCGCTTGAGGTCGAGGTCGCGGATGATGGCCGCGGGCCGCAGGTCGAAGACCTCGCTGACGGCGTTCTCGATGCGCTCGACCGGGACCGTCTCGGTGCCGAAGCACTCGAGGAACAGGCCGACCGGCTCGGCCTTGCCGATGGCGTAGGCGACCTGCACCTCGCAGCGGCTGGCCAGCCCGGCCGCGACGACGTTCTTCGCGACCCAGCGCATGGCGTAGGCGCCGGAGCGGTCGACCTTCGACGGGTCCTTGCCGCTGAACGCGCCGCCGCCGTGCCGGGCCATGCCGCCGTAGGTGTCGATGATGATCTTCCGCCCGGTGAGGCCGGCGTCGCCCATGGGGCCGCCGATCTCGAACCGGCCGGTCGGGTTCACCAGCAGCCGGAAGTCGTGGCCGTCGAGCTCGAACGTCTCGAGGACCGGCTTGACCACCTGGTTGGCGATGTCGGGGGTGAGCAGCTGCTCGAGGTCGATGTTGGCCGCGTGCTGCGTCGACACGACGACGGTGTCGAGGCGGACCGGGCGGTCGCCGTCGTACTCGATGGTGACCTGGGTCTTGCCGTCGGGACGCAGGTACGGCACGGCGCCGGACCGGCGGACCTCGGCCAGCCGCTGCGCCAGCCGGTGCGCGACGAGGATGGGCAGCGGCATGAGCTCGGGCGTCTCGTCGCTGGCGTAGCCGAACATCAGGCCCTGGTCGCCGGCCCCCTGGAGGTCCAGCGGGTCGAGGTCGCCCTCGACGCGGCGCTCGTACGCGGAGTCGACGCCCTGCGCGATGTCCTGCGACTGCGAGCCGATGGACACCGACACGCCGCAGGAGTAGCCGTCGAAGCCCTTGGTCGAGGAGTCGTACCCGATGCCGAGGATGGTGTCGCGCACGATGCCCGGGATGTCGGCGTAGCCGCGGGTGGTCACCTCACCGGCCACGTGGACGAGGCCGGTGGTCACCATGGACTCGACCGCGACACGGCTGTTGGGGTCGTCCTTGAGCAGCGCGTCCAGCACGGCGTCACTGATCTGGTCGCAGATCTTGTCCGGATGACCCTCGGTGACGGATTCGGACGTGAACAGACGTAGAGACAACCCATGCCCCCTCTCATGACGCGGACTTCTCCCAGGAAGCCCAACTGTAGGGTAATGTCCCGACCTCTACGGCGGAACGTCCACGTAGTGGACAGTTTTCACCCGCATCCTGAGACGCAGGTGGTTCACCTGCTGGTCAGAGCCGGGCGCGGACGAGGTCCCAGACGACGTGCGCGAGCGCGGACTTCGGGCCGCTCTCGACGGTGACGGAGCTGCCGTCGGCGCCCAGCACGACCGCCGCGTTGTCCTCGGTCTCGAACCCGCGATCGGCGCCCACCTCGTTGACGACCAGGAGGTCGCAGCCCTTCGCGGCCAGCTTGGCCCGGCCGTGGTCGAGCACGCTGCCGGACGCGTCGCCGGTCTCGGCGGCGAACCCGACGACGACCTGCTTCGGGCTCGGCCGGTGCGCGGCCAGATGGGCCAGGATGTCGGAGGTGCGTTCCAGCTCGATGACCGGCGACGTCCCGTCGGCGGACTTCTTGATCTTGGTGCCGGTGTACGCGGCCGGGCGGAAGTCGGCGACGGCGGCGGCCATGACGACCGCGTCGGCGCCGGCCGAGGCCTCGACCATGGCGTCGTACAGCTGCGCCGCGGAGCCGACCCGCACGAGGTCGACGCCTGCGGGATCGGGCAGCGCCACGTTCGCCGCCACCAGAGTGACCCGGGCGCCGCGGGCGGCCGCGGCGCGGGCCAGCGCGTAGCCCTGCCGGCCGGACGAGCGATTGCCCAGGAACCGGACCGGGTCGAGGTGCTCGCGGGTGCCGCCGGCGGACACGACGACGTGCCGGCCGGCGAGGTCCGGGCCGGCGTCGCCGCGGGTCAGCACGTCGGAGACGTAGGCGAAGATGTCGGCCGGCTCGGGCAGCCGGCCCTTGCCGGTGTCGGCTCCGGTCAGCCGCCCGACCGCGGGCTCGACGACCAGGGCGCCGCGCCGGCGCAGCGTCTCGACGTTGGCGACCGTGGCCGGGTGCTCCCACATCTCGGTGTGCATGGCCGGCACGAACACCACCGGACCACGCGCGGTGAGCAGCGTCGACGTCAGCAGGTCGTCGGCCAGCCCCGCGGCGGCCTTGGCCATGAGGTCGGCCGTGGCCGGCGCGACCAGCACGAGGTCGGCGTGCCGGCCGATGCGTACGTGCGGCACCTCGTGGACGTCGTCGAAGACCTCGGTGCGCACCGGACGACCCGACAACGCCGCCCAGGTCGGCTCCCCGACGAAACGGAGGGCCGACCTGGTGGGTACGACGGTGACGCCGTGGCCGGACTCGGTGAGCCGGCGCAGGACGTCGGCGACCTTGTAGGCGGCGATGCCGCCCCCGACCCCGAGAACGATCTCGGCCATCAGCCGGGACCGGCCGTCAGCTCTGCTCGGACGCGGGCTCCGCCTTGGCGACCGGCGCGACCGGCTCCTCGGCGTCGATGTCGTTGGGGTCGATGTGCTCGGCCGTGAGCAGGCCCGCGTCGATCTCGCGCAGCGCGATGGACAGCGGCTTCTCCTGCACGTGCGTCTCGACGAGCGGCCCGACGTACTCGAGCAGGCCCTCGCCCAGCTGCGAGTAGTAGGCGTTGATCTGCCGCGCCCGCTTGGCCGCGTAGATGACCAGGCCGTACTTGGAGTCGGTCTTGGCCAGCAGGTCGTCGATGGGTGGGAAGGTGATGCCCTCGGCAACGCCTTGGGTTCCGGCCACGCTCATGCCTCCGGGCTTGTCAAGTGGGGTGTACGCATCAAGGTTACCAACTCTTCGCAAACCGTCTCGACGTCGGTGTTCACGAGCGTGACGTCGAACTCGGCCTCCGAGGCCAGTTCCTCGCGGGCGGTGGTCAACCGGCGCTCGCGCTCGGCCTCCGTCTCGGTGCCCCGGCCGATGAGCCGGCGGACCAACTCGTCCCAGCTCGGTGGTGCGAGGAACACGAACAGCGCGTCGGGGATGGTCTCCCTGACCTGGCGGGCACCCTGCAGGTCGATCTCCAGCAACACCGAGTTGCCGCCCGCGAGCGCACGCTCGACCGGAGTGCGCGGCGTGCCGTACTTCGCCCGCTTGTGCACCACGGCCCACTCGAGGAACTCGCCCTGCTCGATCATCTTGTCGAACGTGGCGTCGTCGACGAAGTGGTAATGCTCGCCGTCGACCTCTCGCGGCCGCGGCGGCCGGGTCGTCGTGGACACCGAGATCCACAACTCCGGATGGGCGGCGCGCAGCTTCTTGACGACGGTCGTCTTTCCGACCGCCGTCGGCCCCGACAGGACGATGACCCGCGGGGCCGACAGCGGATGGGACGTGTGCAGGCTCAACCGCCGAAACGCTCGATCAGCGCCGCCGACTGGTTGGCGCCCAGACCGCGCACGCGACGGGTCTCGGCGATGCCGATCTCCTCCATGATCTGCTTGGCGCGGACCTTGCCAACGCCGGGCATCGACTCGAGGAGGGCAGAAACCTTCATCTTGCCGATGACCTCATTGTTCGCGCCTTCCTTGAGCACGTCGCCAAGGCGTGCTCCGGCATTCTTCAGGCGGTTCTTGACCTCCGCACGCTCCCGGCGAGCTTCGGCAGCCTTCTCGAGAGCGGCCGCGCGCTGTTCGGGAGTCAGATTAGGGAGCGCCACGAGCGGGTCACCTCTGTTGTGTCGTTGTGTGGATGTGGGTCCGACCACCGCTTCCGATGGCCTTGTTTCAGGAACCTAGCGAGTGAAGCACCAGGTCAGCAACGCAATCCACCGTACCTGTCCGGATGAATCCACGGTACGAGGTCCCCCGCGTGTCGCGCTGGAAGTCCGCGGATCTGGACTGGTCATGCCCCGGTGGAGGCACGAAACAGCAGGTCACGGACGTCCTCGATGGTCCGGACGGCGGCCGCGCGCAGCGCCGCGGGGTCCGGTCCGGCGGACAGCACCTCGCGCGACGCCGACGGCACGACCTGCGGCAAAGCGGTCCCGAAGACCGTCGCGAGGTCCGCGACGGTGGCCCCCTGAGCCCCGATGCCCGGCGCCAGTAGCGGCCCCCCGACGGCGAGCTGCTCACCGGACGCGCCGGTCGTGGCGCCGACGACGACGCCGACGCTGCCCAGCGGATCGCCCGCGGCCAGCGCGGCGGCGTTGGCGGCACGGACGTGCTCGAGCATGGTCCCGGCGACGGTGCGCCCGCCGGTGGTCGTCGCGTGCTGGACCTCCGGGCCCTCCGGGTTGGACGTCAGCGCCAGCACGAAGACGCCGTTGCCGTGGACTGCGGCGGTGTCGAGCACCGGGCGCAGCGACTCGAAGCCCAGGTACGGCGAGACGGTGACCGCGTCGGCGCACAGCGGCGACGCGGGGTCGCAGTAGGCGTCGGCGTAGGCCTGCATGGTCGAGCCGATGTCGCCGCGCTTGACGTCCAGCAGCACCAGCGCACCCGCGGCCCTCGCGTCGGCGATGACCCGCTCCAGCACGGCGACGCCGCGCGACCCGTGCCGCTCGAAGAACGCCGACTGCGGCTTGAGCAGCGCGACCGTCTCGCCGAGCGCCTCGACGGCCGTGCGGGCGAACCGCTCCAGCCCGGCGGCGTCGTCGGCCAGCCCCCAGGCGCTGAGCAGGCCCGGGTGCGGGTCGATGCCCGCGCAGAACTGCCCGCGGTCCCGCATCGCGGCGTGCAGCCGCCGCCCGAACGACTCTGGCGCGGTCATGCTGCCCCCCTCCGGTTGATCTTGGAGTTGTTCGGCCATCTATCGGACATTTCACCCCACGATTGCCGAACAACTCCAAGATCAACTTCGGTCTGGGGGGTCACGGGGCCTCCTCGATCAGGTGAGCCAACTCGCGCTGCACGCGCGCCGGCCAGAACGGCCCGCCGTAGATGAACGCGGTGTACGCCTGAACCAGCGTCGCGCCGGCCCGCAGCCGATCGTGCGCGTCCTCGGCGGTCGTGATGCCACCGGCGGCGACCAGCGTGAGCCGGTCGCCGACGGCGCCGCGGAGCAGCCGCAGCACCTCCAGCGACCGGTCGGCGAGCGGCCCGCCGGACAGCCCGCCGGCCCCGGCCCGCTCGACCGCCAGCGGCGTGGAGCGCAGGCCGTCGCGGCCGATGGTGGTGTTGGTCGCGATGATGCCGTCGAGCTCCAGTTCGAGGGCGAGCTTCGCGACCGCCAGGACGTCGTCGTCGCCGAGGTCGGGCGCGATCTTCACCAGCAGCGGCACCCGGCGGGTCGTGACGGCGTCGGCCTGCGTGCGCACGGCGCTGAGCAATGGCCGGAGCAGCTCGACGGCCTGCAGGTCGCGCAGGCCGGGGGTGTTCGGCGAGCTGACGTTGACCACCAGGTAGTCGGCATACGGGGCGAGCAGCCTGGTGCTGGCCTCGTAGTCGCCGACGGCGCGGGCCTCCGGCACCACCTTGGACTTGCCGATGTTGACGCCGACGACGACCGGCAGCGCGCCGCGACGGCGGCGTCGCCGGGCCAGCCGGGCGGCCACCACGGCCGCGCCGTCGTTGTTGAAGCCCATGCGGTTGACGACGGCGCGGTCGGCGACCAGGCGGTGCAGGCGCGGTTTCGGGTTGCCCGGCTGCGGCCGCCCGGTGACCGTCCCGACCTCGACGAACCCGAAGCCGAGCGCCGCCAGGGCGTCGATGCCGACGGCGTTCTTGTCGAACCCGGCGGCCAGCCCCAGCGGGCCCGGGAAGTGCAGCCCGAACGCCTCGACGGCCGCGGGCGACCCGGCCGGCGGGCCGAGCCGGCGCCGTCCGTACGCCGCCAGCCCCGGCACCCGGGCCGCCAGCCGCATGGCGGCGAACGCCCCCCTGTGTGCCGTCTCGGCGTCGAGCCTCGACAGCACCCGCCGGAACAGCAGGTCGTACGCCGTCACGACCGGCGCGCCCAGGACTGCAGCGACCGGACACCGACCGACTCGGCACGCAGCGACTCGATGCCCTGCACCACCGCGGCCAGCCCCTGCGTGGTGGTGATGCAGGGGATGTTGCCCTGGATGGCGGCGCGGCGGATCTCGTAGCCGTCGGCGCGCGGGCTGCCGCCCGTGGTCGTCCCGCTCGGCGTGTTGATGATGAGGTCGACGTCGCCGGCGAGGATGCGGCCGATGATCGTCGGCGTGCCGTCGGGCTCGTGGCCGACCCAGCGCTTGCGCACGACCTCGGCCGTCACCCCGTTGCGACGCAGCACCTCGGCCGTCCCGGCGGTGGCCAGGATGGTGAAGCCGAGGTCGGCCAGCCGCTTGACCGGGAAGATCATGTGCCGCTTGTCGCGGTTGGCCAGGGAGACGAACACCGTGCCCGACGTCGGCAGCGCGCCGAACGCGGCCGATTGGGACTTGGCGAACGCGGTGCCGAACTGCTCGTCGATGCCCATGACCTCGCCGGTGGAGCGCATCTCCGGGCCGAGCAGCGTGTCGACGGAGCGGCCGTCGGGCGTGCGGAAGCGGTTGAACGGCATGACCGCCTCCTTCACCGCGACCGGGGCGTCGGCGGGAAGGTCGACGGCGTCGCCGCCGGCGGGCAGCAGGGCCTCGTCGCGCAGTTGCTGGATCGTGCTGCCGAGCATGACCCGGGCGGCCGCCTTGGCCAACGGCACGCCGGTGGCCTTGGAGACGAACGGCACCGTCCGCGACGCCCGCGGGTTGGCTTCCAGCACGTAGAGGACGTCGCCGGCCAGCGCGTACTGCACGTTCAGCAGCCCGCGCACGCCGACGCCGCGGGCGATGGCCTCGGTGGAGGCCTTGATGCGGGTCAACTCGTCGCGGCCGAGCGTGATGGGCGGCAGCGCGCACGCGGAGTCGCCGGAGTGGATGCCGGCCTCCTCGATGTGCTCCATGACCCCGCCCAGGTACAGCTCGTCGCCGTCGAACAGCGCGTCGACGTCGATCTCGACCGCGTCGTCGAGGAAGCGGTCGACCAGCACCGGGTGCTCCGGGCTGGCCTGGGTGGCCCGGCCGATGTAATCGGCCAGCGTGGCGTCGTCGTAGACGATCTCCATGCCGCGCCCGCCGAGCACGTACGACGGCCGCACGAGCACCGGGTAACCGATGGTGTGCGCGATCTCGCGGGCCTCGTCGAACGAGCTCGCGGTGCCGTGCTTGGGCGCCGGCAGCCCGGCCTCGCCGAGCACCCGCCCGAACGAGCCGCGGTCCTCGGCGAGGTCGATGGCCTTCGGCGACGTGCCGACGATCGGGACACCGGCCTCGGCCAGCGCGGCCGCCAGCCCGAGCGGCGTCTGCCCGCCCAGCTGGACGATGACCCCGGCGACCGGGCCGGCCTGCCGCTCGGCGTGCACGACCTCGAGCACGTCCTCGAGCGTCAGCGGCTCGAAGTAGAGCCGGTCGGACGTGTCGTAGTCGGTCGAGACCGTCTCCGGGTTGCAGTTGACCATGACGGTCTCGTAGCCGGCCTCGTGCAGCGCCATCGCCGCGTGCACGCAGGAGTAGTCGAACTCGATGCCCTGGCCGATGCGGTTGGGGCCGCTCCCCAGGATGATCACCGCGGCGCGCTCGCGCGGGCTGACCTCGGTCTCTTCGTCGTAGGACGAGTAGTGGTACGGGGTCTTGGCCGCGAACTCGGCGGCGCAGGTGTCGACCGTCTTGAACACGGGCCGGATGCCCAGCGCGTGCCGGACCCCCCGGACGACCTCGGCCGACGTGCCCCGCAACGCTGCCAGCTGGGCGTCGGAGAAGCCGTGCCGCTTCGCCTCGCGCAGCACGTCGGGCGTGAGCTGCGGGGCCCTGCGGACGTCGTCGGCGACCTCGGTGAGCAGCAGCAGCTGGTCGAGGAACCAGGGGTCGATGCGGGTGGCCGCATACAGCTCGTCGACGCTCGCCCCGGCCCGCAGCGCGTCGAGCACGTCGCGCAGGCGGCCGTCGTAGGGGCGCCGGACCCGGTCGGTCAGCTCGTCCTTGTCGCCCGGCTCGGACGCGAAGTCCAGCGCGCCGTCGGACTTCTCCAGCGACCGCAGCGCCTTCTGCAGCGCCTCGGTGAAGTTGCGGCCGATGGCCATGGCCTCGCCGACGCTCTTCATGTGCGTGGTCAGCGTGGAGTCGGCGGCCGGGAACTTCTCGAACGCGAACCGCGGCGCCTTCACCACGACGTAGTCGAGCGTCGGCTCGAAGGACGCCGGGGTCTCCCCCGTGATGTCGTTCGGGATCTCGTCCAGCGTGTAGCCGAGCGCCACCTTCGCGGCGATCTTCGCGATCGGGAAGCCGGTCGCCTTGCTGGCCAGCGCGCTGGAGCGGGAGACCCGCGGGTTCATCTCGATGACGATGAGCCGGCCGTCGTCGGGGTTCACCGCGAACTGGATGTTGCAGCCGCCGGTGTCGACACCGACCGCCCGGATGATCGCGATGGCTTGGTCGCGCATGACCTGGTACTCGCGGTCGGTCAGGGTCAGCGCCGGCGCGACGGTGACGGAGTCGCCGGTGTGCACGCCCATGGGGTCGACGTTCTCGATCGAGCACACGATCACGACGTTGTCGGCGCCGTCGCGCATGACCTCGAGTTCATACTCCTTCCAGCCGAGGATGGACTCCTCGAGGAGCACCTCGGTGGTCGGCGAGGCGTCGAGGCCGGCGCCGGCGATGCGGCGCAGGTCGTCCTCGTCGAACGCCATGCCCGAGCCGGCGCCGCCCATGGTGAACGACGGCCGGATGACGACCGGGTAGCCGAGCTTGCCGGCCGCGGCCAGGCAGTCGTCCATCGAGTGGCAGATCTCCGAGCTGGCGGTCTCGCCGCCGACCTCCTCGACGATCTTCTTGAACGACTCGCGGTTCTCGCCCCGCTCGATGGCGTCGATGGACGCGCCGATCAGCTCGACCCCGAACCGCTCGAGCACGCCGCGCTCGTGCAGCGCGACCGCCGTGTTCAGCGCCGTCTGCCCGCCCAGCGTGGCCAGCAGCGCGTCGGGCCGCTCCAGCGCGATGACCTTCTCGACGAACTCCGGCGTGATGGGCTCGACGTAGGTGGCGTCGGCGATGTCGGGGTCGGTCATGATCGTCGCCGGGTTGCTGTTGACCAGGATGACCCGCAGGCCCTCGGCGCGCAGCACGCGGCAGGCCTGCGTCCCGGAGTAGTCGAACTCGCAGGCCTGACCGATGACGATCGGGCCGGAGCCGATGACCAGGACGCTGTCGATGTCCGTGCGCCTGGGCATCAGGCCTCCTTCTGGGTCTGCGGCGCCGCCGACATGACCTCGGTGAACCGGTCGAACAGGTAGGCGGCGTCGTGCGGGCCGGCGGCGGCCTCGGGGTGGTACTGGACGGAGAAGCCCTTGAGCCGGCCGTTCTCGTCGCGCAGGGCCAGGCCCTCGACGACGTCGTCGTTGAGGCAGACGTGGCTGACCTCGGCGCGTCCGTACGGCGTGTCCGTCGCGCGATCCAGCGGCGCGTCGACCGCGAAGCCGTGGTTGTGCGCCGTCACCTCGACCTTGCCCGTGGTGCGGTCCTGGACCGGCTGGTTGATGCCGCGGTGGCCGTAGCCGAGCTTGTAGGTGCCGAAGCCCAGCGCACGGCCGAACACCTGGTTGCCGAAGCAGATGCCGAAGAACGGCAGGCCGCGTTCGAGCGCCTGCCGCACCACGTGCATGGGGCCGTCGGCGGTCGCCGGGTCGCCCGGGCCGTTGGACAGGAACAGCCCGTCCGGATCGCGGGCCAGCACGTCGTCGATGGTCGCCGTGGCCGGGAGCACGTGCACCTCGATGCCGCGCTCGGCCATGCGCCGCGGCGTCATCGTCTTGATGCCCAGGTCGAGCGCGACGACGGTGAACCGGCGCTCGCCGTCGGCCGGCACCACGTAGGGCTCCTGCGTGCTGACCTCGGCGGCGAGGTCGGCGCCGAGCATCTCCGGGCTGTCGAGGACCCGCCGGCGCAGCGCGTCGGCGTCGGTCTCGACCGTGGAGATGCCGACCCGCATGGCGCCGCGTTCGCGCAGGTGACGGGTGAGCGCGCGGGTGTCGATGCCGCTGATGCCGACGACGCCCTGGGCGGCCAGCTCTTCGTCGAGGCTGCGCACGCTGCGCCAGGAGGACGCGCGGCGGGCGGGGTCGCGGACGACGTAGCCGGCGACCCAGATGCGGCCGGACTCGGGGTCGTCGTCGTTGACCCCGGTGTTGCCGATGTGCGGCGCCGTCTGCACCACGACCTGGCGGTGGTAGGACGGGTCGGTCAGCGTCTCCTGGTAGCCGGTCATGCCGGTCGAGAAGACGGCCTCGCCGAACGTCTCGCCGGACGCGCCGTACGAGCGGCCGCGGAACGTGCGGCCGTCCTCCAGCACGAGCAGCGCCGGTGCGCTCGTCGTCATGCGGTTCCCCCTGTCGTGTGGTGCGTGGGCCGGCCGCGCAGGAACGTCGCGACGACGGTGCCCGGCAGTTTCATCCCCTCGTACGGCGTGTTCCGCGACAGCGACGCCGATGCCGACGGGTCGACCGTGGTGGTGGTGCTCGCGTCGACGAGGGTGAGGTTGGCCGGTTCGCCGACGGCGACGGGCCGGCCGTGCGGCTGGTCGCCGGTGTCGCAGCGGCCGATGCGGGCCGGCGCGAACGACATGCGGTCGGCGACGCCGGCCCAGTCGAGCAGCCCGGTGTCGACCATGGTGTGCTGGACGACCGACAGCGCGGTCTCGAGCCCGAGCATGCCGAACGCCGCGGCGTCCCACTCGCAGTCCTTCGCCTCGACCGGGTGCGGCGCGTGGTCGGTGGCGACGATGTCGATGGTGCCGTCGGCCAGCGCCTCGCGCAGCGCGGCGACGTCGGCGGCCGAGCGCAGCGGCGGGTTGACCTTGTAGCGCGGGTCGTAGCCGGCCACCAGCTCGTCGGTGAGCAGCAGGTGGTGCGGCGTCACCTCGGCCGTCACCGGCAGGCCGCGTTCCTTCGCCAGCCGGACGATCTCGACCGAGCCCTTCGTCGACAGGTGGCAGATGTGCACCCGCGAGCCGACGTGCGCCGCCAGCAGCACGTCGCGCGCGACGATGGCCTCCTCGGCGACGCTCGGCCAGCCGCGCAGCCCGAGGCGTCCGGACAGCTCGCCCTCGTTCATCTGCGCGCCCTCGGTGAGCCGCGGCTCCTGCGCGTGCTGCGCGATGACGCCGTCGAACGCCTTCACGTACTCGAGCGCCCGGCGCATCAGCATCGCGTCGTGCACGCAGACGCCGTCGTCGGAGAAGACCCGCACGCCGGCGGCCGACTCGGCCATGGCGCCGAGCTCCGCCAGCCGCTCGCCCTTCAGGCCGATCGTGACGGCGCCGACCGGGCGGACGTCGGCGTGACCGGCCTCGCGGCCCAGCCGCCACACCTGCTCGACGACGCCCGCGGTGTCGGCGACCGGGTCGGTGTTGGCCATGGCGTGGACCGCGGTGAACCCGCCCCTGGCCGCGGCCCTCGTGCCGGTCTCGACCGTCTCGGCATCCTCGCGGCCGGGTTCGCGCAGGTGGGTGTGGAGGTCGACCAGGCCGGGCAGCGCGATCAGCCCGGTGGCATCGATGGTCGTGGCGTCGTCGCCGGCCTGCTCCCGCGCGCCGGCGCCGAGCGCGACGATGACGCCGTCGTCGATCAGCACGTCCTGCGGGTCGCCGCCGAGGACGCGCGCGCCGGTGATCAGGGTGCCGCTCATGCCGCCTCCTCAGGGGTCGGGCCGGTGTTCGTGCCGGCCAGCATCAGGTACAGGACCGCCATGCGGACGTAGACGCCGTTCGTGACCTGCTCGACGATGACCGAGCGGGCGCTGTCGGCGACTTCGGCGGTGATCTCCATGCCGCGGTTCATCGGGCCGGGGTGCAGCACGAGCGCCTCGGGCGGCATCAGCGCCTGCCGGCGGGCGTCGAGGCCGTAGCGGCGGCTGTACTCGCGGGCCGACGGGAAGAACGCGGCGTTCATGCGCTCGCTCTGGACGCGGAGCATCATGACCGCGTCGGCCCCGCTCAGCGCGTCGTCGAGGTCGTAGCTCGTGGCGCAGGGCCAGTGCTCGATGCCGTTCGGCAGCAGCGTCGGCGGGGCGACCAGCGTGACCTCGGCCCCGAGCGTCGCCAGCAGCAGGACGTTGCTGCGGGCCACCCGGCTGTGCAGCACGTCGCCGACGATGACGATCTGCTTGCCGGCCAGGTCGCCGAGGTGGCGGCGCATGGTGAACGCGTCGAGCAGCGCCTGGGTCGGGTGCTCGTGCGTGCCGTCGCCGGCGTTGACGACGCAGGCGTTGATCCAGCCCGACGTCGCCAGCCGGTAGGGCGCGCCGCTGGCGGAATGCCGGACGACGACGCCGTCGGCGCCCATGGCCTCGAGCGTCAGTGCGGTGTCCTTGAGGCTCTCGCCCTTGGACAGGCTCGACCCCTTCGCCGAGAAGTTGACGACGTCGGCGGACAGCCGCTTCGCCGCCAGCTCGAAGGACGTGCGGGTGCGGGTGGAGTCCTCGAAGAACAGGTTGACCACGGTGCGCCCGCGCAGCGTCGGCAGCTTCTTCACGGCGCGGCCCTCGGTCAGCCGGGCCATCTCGTCCGCGGTGTCGAGCACCAGCGTCGCGTCGTCGAGCGAGAGGTCGCCGGCGGACAGCAGGTGACGGATCATGGCGTGGCCTCCCGCTCCGCCTCGGCCTCCGGCGCCGACCTGCCGAGGACGACGCCGTCGTGGCCGTCGATCTCGGCGAGCCGGACCTTCACGCTCTCGGCCAGCGAGGTCGGGATGTTCTTGCCGACGTGGTCGGCGCGGATCGGCAGCTGGCGGTGCCCGCGGTCGACGAGGACGACCAGCCGGACGGCGCGCGGCCGCCCGACGTCCTCCAGCGCCGTCAGCGCCGCCCGGATGGTCCGTCCCGAGAACAACACGTCGTCGACCAGGACCACGATGCGGTCGTCGACCCCGCCGTTCGGGATGTCGGTGCGCTCGAGCGCTCGGGCCGGGCGCAGCCGCAGATCGTCGCGGTACATCGTGACGTCGAGGGCCCCGACCGGGACCTCGGTGCCTTCGACCGCGGAGATGCGTTCGGCGAGCCGGTACGCGAGCGGGACGCCGCGTTTCGGGATGCCGAGGAGGACGAGGTCGGCGGCGCCCTTGTTGCGCTCCACCACCTCGTGGGCGATACGCGTGAGCGCCCGGGCGACATCGTCGCCGTCGAGCACTTCGCGCGCGCCGGAAAGGTCGCGAGACATGCTTCGCAGGACCTCCTTCCCCGCCTCACGGGACGGGACTTAAAGGACGTCGGTCGGTTGCGAGAATATCAGCGGGCTCGGACGGAACCGCGGGCGGCGCGCTGTCGGCCCCGTCACATGTCGTCGCGGCCGACCGGCGCGACGACGCGCAGCCCTGCGGCCCTGGCGGCATCGGCCCGCCGGTGGTCGTAGGCGACGAGCTCGCTCGTGACAGAGCGGGGTGAACTCACCGGGCGAAAACGCCGTGCGACCGGCCGGCCGCGCCGCCTACGGTGACGGTCATGGAGCTGCGCCCGGAGCGACCCGCCGACCACGCCGCCGTCGAGGAGGTCCATCGGCGGGCGTTCGGCGACGACGGCGAGCACGTGGCCGGTCTCACGCGCGACCTGCGCGGCCTGCTCTCCCCCACCAGCGGCCTGTCCCTGGTCGCCGCCGAGGGCGACCAGGTCGTCGGGCACGTGCTGTTCACGCGCAGTGTCCTCGACGCGCCGGAGCGGCTGGTCGACGTGCTGGTGCTGAGCCCGGTCGGGGTGCTCCCCGCGCACCAGCGGAGCGGCGTCGGCACGGCGCTCGTCGCCCGCGGCCTCGAACTGGCCGACGAGCAGGGGGCGCCCGCGGTGTTCCTCGAGGGCTCGCCGGGCTACTACCCGCGGTTCGGGTTCCGGCCCGGCGAGCCGCTCGGCTTCCGCAGGCCGTCGCTGCGCATCCCCGAGGCCGCGTTCCAGGTGCGGCTGCTCGGCCGGCACGAGCCGTGGATGACCGGCACCCTCGTGTACTCGGAGATCTTCTGGCGCCACGACGCCGTCGGCCTGCGCCAGGTCCAGGGCGTGCCTCCCGAGCCTCGGCCGTAGCGAGCGGCGTTCGGGTGGATGCCTCGCAAGGCCGAGGAAGGAGTCATAGCGGGGTGCTCTGACGACTGACGAGAACGCCGCGAGGCGCCGCCTGGGGCGTCGCGCGGTAGGCCACGGGCCCGGGAGATGCCTTAGGCGCGGCGGTGGTGGTCGACGTCGGTGTTCTCCATGCGGCCCCAGCCGTGCCAGCGGTCGACCTCGATCCAGACGCTGACGCGGCCCCGGTCGCGCCGGCGGTACGGCCCGCCCGTGTAGTGCCGCGCGAGCCGGTCGATGTCGGCCAGGTCGACGTCGTCGTGCACGTCGACGACGCGGCCCTGGAGGCTGACATGCGTGTACCAGTCGCCGTCGGCGAGCGCGGTGAGGCTGACCCGCGGGTCGGCCGCCAGGTGCTCCAGCCGCTTGCGCGACTCGTCGAGGTTGACCAGGACGCGCCCGTCCTCCCACAGGTACCAGGTCGCGACGGAGACCGGGCCGCCCGGCCCGATGGTCGCCATGACGGCCGGGTTGGGCCGGGCGAGGAACGCGCTGACGTCGTCAGGAAGGGGTGCCTTCGGCATCCCCCGATCCAACCACGGCCGCTCGGGCCGCCATGAACGGCGCGCGGTCGAAGACGAACCAGCTGTGGACGATGCGGCCGTCGGCGACACGGACGCATTCGGCGCCCGGCGCCCGGGCGACCAGCTGGGTGACCGAGTCGTACATGACGAGGGCGGTGTCGTCGTCGCCGAACGCGGCGATCAACGTGGCGCTGACCAGCTGCGTCACGTACGGCTCCAGGAACGCCCGGTAGGCGGCGATCCCCTCCAGGCGGCCGGGCGGGGCCTCGCAGACGACGTCGTCGGCGACGTGGCGCAGCGCGGCCTCCAGGTCGCCGCCGGCCCACGCGTGGTGGTAGGCGAGCGCGACGTCCAGGGCGGCACGAGTCATGATCGTTCCCTTCTCGATGAGTCCTTCACGAGTGCAGACACCGGCGCCGCGCGCGACGGAACGGTCGTGCGACGATGCGTCGGTGACCTCGGCGCTCCTGACCCGGGCCCGGGCCGGCGACCCCGACGCGTTCGCCGAGCTCGTCGAGCCGTTCCGGCGGGAGCTGCGGCTGCACTGCTATCGGCTGCTCGGCCGGCTGCCCGACGCCGAGGACGCGGTGCAGGAGACGCTGCTCGCGGCCTGGCGCGGGCTGCCGGAGTTCGAGGGACGGGCGTCGCTGCGGGGCTGGCTGTACCGCATCGCGACGCACCGCTGCCTGAACGCGATCCGCGACGCCGGGCGACGGCCGCCCCTCGCCCCGGTGCCGCCGTTCGACGCTCCGGAGCCGACCCGGCACCACGAGACCCCCTGGGTGCAGCCGTTCCCCGACGCACTGCTCCCCGAGCCCGCCCTTCTGCTGCGCGAACAGGTCGAGCTGGCCTTCGTCGAGGCGCTGCAGCTGCTGCCGCCCAGGCAGAGCGCCGCCCTGGTGCTGTGCGACGTGCTCGGCTTCCCACTCGCGGAGGCGGCGCGGCTGCTGGACACGTCGGCGACGGCGGTGAAGGGGACGCTGCAACGGGCCCGGTCGACGCTGCGGACGACGGCGTCCGGCCGGGGCGCGCCGCCGGCCGCGGACTCTCCCGCCGAACGCGACCTCACCGAGCGGTTCGCCGCGGCGTTCGTCGCCGACGATGTCGAGGCCGTGATCGCCCTGCTCACCGACGACGCCTGGCTGGCGATGCCGCCGGCGCCGCACCAGTACCTCGGGGCGGCGGCCGTCGCCGGGTTCCTCCGGGCCAGCGCCGGCTGGCGGGCCGGCCGCCGGTACACGCGGCTGGCGACGCGGGCGAACGGCCAGCCCGCGTTCGGCCTCTACCTCGACGCGGCGCCCGCCGGTCTCGTCGTCCTCACCCTCGACGGCGACCACGTCGCCGGCGTCACCCGCTTCATGGACGACACGCTCTACCCCTGGTTCGAGCTGCCGGGAGAGCTCAGCTGAGGCCGCGCATCTGCAGCACCTTGAGCGCCAGCGCGAGGTCGAGCCGCAGCTCGGGGTCGGTGGTGAACGGGCCGAGCATGCGCTCCAGCTTGCTGATGCGGTAGCGCAGCGTGTTGTAGTGGAAGTGCAGCTGCCGCGCGGCCTCGGCGACGTTGAGGTTGGTGTCGAGCAGCACCTTCAGGGTGTGCCGCAGGTCCTCCATCTCGGGGTCGTCCTCGGCCGCGAGGCCGTGCAGGGTCTCGCGCACGAAGCCGCGCAGCTCCTCGCGGTCCTCGATCTGGCTGAGCAGGCGGAACGAGCCGAGGCTGTCGAAATGGGCGAGCGAGCCGCGGCCGTTCATCTGCCGCCCGACGTCGACGGCGCGCCGGGCCTGCTCGTACCCCACCGGGAGGCGCGAGGGGTCGTCGACGATGCGGCTGACGCCGGTGGAGAACGAACGGCGCCCGCCGCCGCCGTCGCCGGAGACCTGGCGGACGACGTCGCGGACAGCGGACTCGGGGTCGGGGCGGGCGCCCACGGGCAGCAGCGCGACGACCTCCTGCGCGAACCCGACGACGGCGGCGCGCGGGTCGCGCCGCCCCACGACCGACTGCCAGGCGACGGTGAACCGCTCCTGCACCGGCCGCAGCTGCAGCCCCGACGACGCGGCCGGCCCGGCCTCCGGGTCGAGCTCGGCCACGACGACGACGAGGTCGCGGCCGACGTCCCAGCCGAGGGACTCGCAGTGCGCCACGATGCGCTCGCGGTCGCCGGCCCGCCCGGACAGCACGTCGCGCAGGAAGTCGCCGCGGTACTTGCTCTCGACGGCGGTGACGGCGAGCTGCTTGTTCACCGCCAGAGCGGCCACCGTCGCGGCCCGTTCCAGCACGTTGACGTCGGCGTCGTCCAGCGCGCGGTGCCGGGCGAAGGCGACGATGCGCCCGTGGTCGACCCGCCCGGCGACGATCGACACGACGGCGTGCCAGCCGGGCACGTCGACGTGGGAGTGGACGCCGCCCGGCTCGTACTCGGTGCGGAACCGGCCGGACGTGTCGAAGCACGGCGTGTGCCGCCACGACGAGAAGTCGTCGACGTTGCCGCCCTCGGCGAGCACCCGGCCGTCGGCCGTCGTCACCATGACCGGCACGCCGAGGACCGCGGACGTCTTCGTGACCAGCTCGGTCAGCCCGCCGCCGTCGAGCACCACCGACAGCAGCGCGTGGTGCACCTCCCACGACCGCTCCAGCGCCGCCGCCTGCTTGTTCAGCACGCCGGTGAGCACCTGGTTGAGGATGTCGTCGAACCCGACGGCGTCGGGCAGCAGCAAGAGCGGCAGGCCGAGGCGGTCCGCCTCGTGGATCATCTCCTCGGGCAGCGCGTCGAGGTAGCGATGCAGCTTGACGCCGAGCGCGGCCAGGCCGCGGGCGTCCAGCTCGGCGACCAACCCGGGCAGGCCCTGCGGCGTGTTGCGCAGCGGGTAACCGGTCGTGAGCAGCAGCTCGTGCGGCTTGACCCACGGCAGGATGTCGGGCACCTCCATGATGTTGGCGCGCTGGACGACGCGGTCCAGGCCGTCCTCCCCCGCGAGCAGCCGCGCGCCCGCCAGCGACGGGATCTCCATCGCCTTGCGCACCGTCAGCCCCGCCACCGCGCGGGGCGGCCACTTGCCACCGGCCGCTGGCAACTCCGGCGAACCCGGGGCCGGATCGTTGGCAAGTTTGCCCATGCGATGACCGTAGCGGTCCCGGCTACGTTCGTGGCAGTCCCAGTTCAGGTGATCTTGGACGGAACGGAGGTCGCGAGTGCCGGCACCGACGGTCCCGACCGGGGTCCGGGCCACCCGGCCATGGCCGGGTGACGTGTCCCGGCAGGTCCTGCCGGGCGCTGCCAGCACCGCCGTCGCCGCTCTCGTGGGAGGTCCACGGCTCGCCGGGGAGGTCGTGGCCGCCACCCGCACGATGACCGCCGTCCTGGTCGACCACGGCACCGGGCCGGTGCTCCTGTGCCTCACCGGCCCGGCCGCCGTGCGCCTGCCGTGCGCCGTCGTCACGCCGTGGCCGGTGTCCGGGCTGCGGCCCGGCCAGCGCGCACTGGTGGGCGAGGGCGAACTGCGCATCGGCGACGACGCCGACGGCGCGGTCGTCACCGTCGGACGCTGGTGGAGGATGCGGCCGGCCGTCATCGGCGACGTCGCGCTGGCCCGTCGGCGCACCGCCGGGCAGGAGGACAGTCCCGGGCTGGACGGCTCGGTCGTCGCGGCCGCGGGACGGCTCGGGCTGGCGCTGCTGTGCGGCGACGACGACGAGATCGCCGACGCCGTCGCCGGGTTGCTGGGGCTGGGCCCCGGCCTCACCCCGGCCGGCGACGACGTCCTGGCCGGCGCGCTGGTGGTCGGCGCCGCCGTGGGACCACGTGCCGCCGCGCGGCTGGCCGCCGCCGTCGAGGCCGCCGACCCGCTGCGCCGCACGACCGCCGTCTCCGCCGGACTACTCCCCTACGCCGCCCGCGGGCTGGCGGTTCCGCAGCTCACCACGTACCTCGCCGCGCTCGGCGCCACCCGCGGCGACGCCGGCGGGGCCGAGCGCAAGCTGCTCGCCGTCGGGCACACGTCCGGCGCGGCGCTGCGCCTGGGCGCCCGCGTCGCGCTCGCCGCACTCGCGGGGGCCGCTCGGTGATCCGGCACGTCGAGGTGCGTGCCGGCGCCTATCACGACTCCGTGACGTTGATGCAGGTCAGCCAGGCGGTCCAGGGCGAGGACGGGGTCGAGGGCGCGCTGGTCGCCATGGCCACCGAGCTGAACCTCGACCTGCTCGGCGGCATGGGCTTCGAGGTCCCCGCCGCCAGCCCGAACGACCTGGTCATCGGCGTGACGGCGGACGACGACGCCGCACTCGGCCGGGCGCTGGCCCGGGTCGAGACCGCGCTGGCGGCCCGTCCATCCGACAGCGGCGGAGGCTTCGGCGCCGCGGCGGCCCCGCGCACCGTCGGCTCCGCCGCCCGTCGCGACGGCGGCACCGTCGCGTTCGTCTCCACCCCGGGCCGGTACGCGTTCGCCGACGCGATGGACGCGCTGCAGCACGGTCTGCACGTCGTCGTGTTCTCCGACAACGTGCCGGTCGAGCAGGAGGTCCGGCTCAAGCAGGAGGCCGGCGACCGCGGCCTGCTGGTCATGGGGCCCGACTGCGGGACCGCGGTGGTCGGCGGCGTCGGCTTCGGGTTCGCCAACGTCGTGCGGCCGGGGCCGGTCGGCGTCGTCGCGGCGTCCGGCACGGGCGCGCAGCAACTGCTCAGCCTGCTCGACGGCGCGGGCGTCGGCATCAGCCACTGCCTCGGCGTCGGCGGCCGCGACCTGTCCGCCGCGGTGGGCGGCGCGTCGACCCTTGCGGCGCTGGACCTGCTGGCCGACGACGACGCCACCGAGGTGGTGGTCGTCGTCAGCAAGCCGCCCGCGCCGGAGGTGGCCGACGCCGTCCGGGAGCGGGCCGAGAAGCTCGGCAAACCGGTCGTCCTCGCGCTGCTCGGGCCCGGCCTGCCCGACCTCACCGACGTCGCCGAGACCGTCGTCACCACGGCCGGCGCTGAGTGGCAGCCGCCGCGGTCGTGGCCGTCGACGGCCCCCGCGACCGGCCGGTACCCCTACATCCGCGGCCTCTACGCCGGCGGCACCCTCTGCGACGAGGCCATGCTGCTGGTCAGCGCCGCGTTCGGGCCGGTGCGGTCGAACATCGCACTGGAGCCGGCGTGGGCGCTCGGACCCGGACTGGAGGCCGAAGGACACACGTTCATCGACTTCGGCGACGACACGCTGACCCGCGGCCGGCCGCATCCGATGATCGACAACTCGCTGCGCATCGAACGGCTGCTGGCCGAGGCCCGCGACCCGTCCTGCGGCGTCGTCCTGCTCGACGTCGTCCTGGGACACGGCGCGCACCCGGACCCGGCCGCGGAGCTGGCGCCGGCGATCGTCCGGGCCCGCAACGTCGCCGGTGCGCGCGGCCGCGACCTCGCCGTCGTCGTCGCGCTGGTCGGCACGGCCGACGACCCGCAAGGGCTGGAGGATCAGGCGCGGGCGCTGCGCGAGTCGGGCGCGTCAGTGCATCTGTCCGACGCGGCGGCGGCGCGAGCCGCGATCGCCCTGGTCGACGGGGGTCCGGAGTGAGCGACCTGCTGCGCGACGAGCCGCGCGTCGTCAGTGCCGGCGTCGACCTGTTCGCGGCCGCACTGGCCGCGCAGGCGGTGCCGGTGACGACGGTCGACTGGCGGCCGCCGGTGGCCGGGACGGAGGACGATCTCGCCCGGGTGCTGGCCGACCCGCGACGACCGGCGGCGAACGAGCAGGCGCTGGCCGCGATGCTGGCCGCGGGCGCCGACCTGGTCGACGTCCGGCCGGCCGGTGAGGTGCTCGGACTGCAGCCAGGACAGTTCCTGCACGCCGGGCCGCCGATCACGTGGGAGCGGGCGTCCGGGCCGCTGCGCGGCGCGCTGATCGGGGCGGCGCTGTTCGAGGGCCTGGCGGCGACGCCGTCCGCGGCCGAGGCGCTGCTGGCCTCGGGCGACGGCGTCGAATGGGCGCCGTGTCACGACCGCGGCGGCGTCGGGCCGATGGCCGGCGTCGTGTCGCCGTCGATGTGGCTGTTCGAGCTGGTCGACGACGCCGGCGGACGCACCGCGTGGTGCTCGCTGAACGAGGGCCTCGGGACGGTGCTGCGCTACGGCGCCTACGGCCCGCCCGTCATCGACCGGCTGCGCTGGATGTCGTCCGTGCTCGGGCCGCTGCTGCAGGCCGCCGTCCGCCGGCGCGGGCGGGTGGACGTCAAGGGGATCGTCGCGCAGATGGTCCAGATGGGCGACGAGGGCCACAACCGCAACCGGGCCGGCACGCTCATGCTCCTGCGCGACCTGCTGCCCTCGCTGGTCGACAGCGGCGCGCCGTCGGCGCAGGTGGCGGCCGTGGCGGAGTTCGTCGGCGGCAACGACCACTTCTTCCTGAACCTGGTCATGCCGGCCGGCAAGCTGCAGACGGCCGCCGCCGCGGACCTGCCCGGCTGCTCCGTCGTCACCACGATGGCCCGCAACGGCACCGACTTCGGGATCCAGGTGTCCGGGACCGGGCGGCAGTGGTTCACCGCGCCCGCCAACACGCCGGCCGGGCTCTACCTGGGTGCGTACGGCCCCGACGACGCCAACCCCGACATCGGCGACTCCGCGATCACCGAGACCATGGGGCTCGGCGGGTTCGCGATGGCGGCCGCCCCGGCGATCGTCCGGTTCGTCGGCGGCTCGGTGCCGGACGCGCTGGCGACCAGCCGCCTCATGTACGAGATCACCGTCGGCGAGAACCCGGCGTACGCCATCCCGATCCTGGAGTTCCGCGGCGCGCCGACCGGCATCGACGTCACGCTGGTGACCCGCACCGGGGTGCTGCCGCAGATCAACACCGGCATCGCCGGCCGGATCGCCGGCACCGGCCAGGTCGGCGCCGGCCTCGTCCAGCCGCCCATGGAGTGCTTCACGTCGGCCCTCTCCGCCCTGGCCGCCACCGCTCCCCCACCCGCCTTGGAATGATCACGTTCAGCAGGGGTGCTCACGCTCTGCGAGGCACGCATTCCTGGTGATCCGGTAGGACGCCTGGTGGAGTGGCCGGCAACCGCTTACCGGGCTCGGCATAGGCGAGTTCACGCCTCACCAGGCATGCATGCCTGCCGAAGCGGTCACGGCCCTACTGAACGTGATCATTCAAAGGGGGGAGGTCGGCGGGGGTGTCGACGTCGGCGGAGGTGCCGGTGCCGGTGCAGTCGACGGCCGTGACGAGCTCGGGGTGCGCCCGCAGGAAGGGGCGGGCGCCGACGTCGCCGTCGGCGAGAGCGGCGACCTCCGGCCAGACCGGACGAGCCAGCAGGACGGGGTTGCCGCGGCGGCCCTCGTAGGTCGCGACGGCGACGGAGACCTCCCCGGCCGCGGACGACCAGACCTGACGCAGCCTCTTCACGGCCTCGACGCCGACCCACGGCTGGTCCACCAGCGCCACCACCACGGCATCGGCCGTCACCGACCAGCTCAGCGCACGCAGGCCGGCCCGCAGCGACGACCCCATGCCCGTCGCCCAGTCCGGGTTGTGCACGACGATCGCGCCCGGCACGCTCAGCGACACCGCGCCGGACACCACGACGACCGGGGCGCAGCCGCCGCCGGACAGCAGCCGCACCGCGCGGTCGACCAGCCGCGACCCCTCGTACCGGACCAGCGCCTTCGGCCCGCCGTACCGGGAGCCCGACCCGGCGGCGAGCACGAGACCCGCGACGTCAGACGGCATCGGCGGCGAGCGGTTCTCGGTGGATCGGCCCGCTGGTGTCGCTGAGCCGGCGGCCGGACCCGCCCCACCGCGCCGCGATGATCTCCGCGGCGATCGACACGGCCGTCTCCTCGGGTGTGCGGGCGCCGATGTCGAGTCCCAGCGGCGACGCGAGCCGGGCCAGCTCGGCGTCGGTCAGGCCTTCGGCGCGCAGCCGGGCCAGCCGGTCGTGGTGGGTGCGCCGCGACCCCATCACCCCGATGTACGCGGCCGGCGTGCCGACCGCGGCGGCCAGCAGCGGCACGTCGAACTTGGGGTCGTGGGTAAGCACGCAGATCACGGTGCGCGAATCGACCGGCGTCGATGCGAGGTAGTCGTGCGGCCACTTGACCACGACCTCGTCGGCGTCGGGGAACCGGCGCCGCGTCGCGAACACCGGCCGTGCGTCGCACACCGTGACGTGGTAGCCGAGGAACCGGCCGACCCGGACGAGCGCGGCGGCGAAGTCGATGGCGCCGAACACCAGCATGCGCGGCCGCGGCGCGAACGACTGCACGAACACCTCGAGGTCGTCGAGGCGACGCTCGCCGGAGGCGCCGTAGCGGCGGATGGCGGTCATGCCCTGGTCGAGCATGCCGCGGGCGTCGTCGGCGACGGCGTCGTCGAGCCGCCGGCCGCCGAGCGTCCCGGCCGTGCGGTCGGGCCAGACGACCAGGTGCGCGCCGATGTCGCCCGGCCCGGCGACGACGGTGGCGACGGCGACCGGCTCGGCGGCGTCGACGCTCCCCGCGACGTCCACGAGTGTCGGGAACGTCTCGTGGTCGACCGCCTCGACGAACACGTCGATGATGCCTCCGCAGGTCAACCCGACGGCGAACGCGTCGTCGTCGCTGATGCCGTAGCGCTGCAGCACCGGCGGCCGGCCGGCCATGACCTCCTGCGCCAGCTCGTACACCGCGCCCTCGATGCAGCCGCCGGACACGCTGCCGACCGCCTCGCCGGCCTGGGTGACGGCCATCGACGCGCCGGGCTGGCGCGGCGCGGACTTGAACGTACTGACGACGGTGACCAGACCGGTCCGCCCGCCGTCGCCGACGGCGGCCACCAGCTCACGCATGACCTCTTGCACCGTCACCACCCCTCCCGGGCGGGTCGCGCCCGCCCCAACGGCTCGCGTCCGCCGAGCAGCGCGGCCAGCTCCTGCATCGCGCCCAGCGAGTGACCGGCGACGAGCCGGTCGACGTACGGCAGCGCCGCGCGCATCCCACCGGTACTTGGACTGTATCCTTTATATCCTCGGTGTGGGTTGACCCACACGATGCGCCGGGCCAGCCGCGCCAGCCGGGCCATCTGGTCGGCCAGCAGCGCCGGGTCGCCGCGCTCCCAGCCGTCGCTGCCGATGACGACGACGGCGCCGCGGGCGGTGCCGCGCTGCCCCCAGCGGTCGAGGAACTCCTTCAGCTCGTCGCCCAGCCGGGTGCCGCCGCTCCAGTCGTCGATGGCCGCCGACGCCGCCGTCAGCGCCGCCACCGGATCGCGCCGGCGCAGTTCACGCGTCACCCGGGTGAGCCGGGTGCCGACGGTGAACACCTCGGTCGCCGGCCGCACCCGGCAGGCGGCGTGGGCGAAGCGGAGCAGCGTCTCGGCGTACGGCGCCATCGATCCGCTGACGTCGACGAGGAAGACCAGCCGCCGCTGCCGGCGTCCGTGCCGCTGCCGCCGCAGGTCGACCGGCTCTCCGCCGTGGCGCAGCATGCTACGGACCGTCCGGCGCGCGTCGACCGGCCCGGACGGCGACGGGCGCAGCCGGCGGGTGACGCGGTCCGGGGCGGCCGGGAGCAGCGCGCTGATGTAGCGGCCGACCTCGGCGCGGTCGGCCGGGCCGAGGGTCGTCACGTCGCGGTTCCGGAGCACCTCGAGGCGACTGGCGGTGGCGATGCGCTGCCGCTCGGGGTCGGCGTCGTGGCCGTCGCGGGCGCCGTCGCCGGAGCCGTCCGGCAGCGCGATCAACCGGGTGACCGGCGGGACGGTGACCCGCCGCGGCGGACGGTCCGGGCGGCGGCCGAAGTGGGCGGCGAACACGCGGTCGTACCGCTCGACGTCCTCCGGTGACGCGCACAGTGTCACGCGGCCGGACCAGTAGACCGACCGCAGCGACCCCGCGCCGAGCACGTCGAGTGCCTCGAGCATCGCGTGCACCCGCGTGGGCGGGACATCGACGCCGGCCGCGGCCAGCCGCCGGGCGAACCCGACCACCTCGGCGTCGACCTCGATGTTCATGGCCGGCCGACCAGCTCCGCGACCTCGCCCATGATGCGCTCGGTGTCCTCCTGGTACTTGAGCACCGCGCCCAGCGTCCGGGTCGCGAGGTCGGCCGACAGCTCGGTCGCGCCGAGTGCCGTCAGCGCCGTCACCCAGTCGATCGACTCCGCCAGTCCGGGCGGTTTCAGCAGGTCGGCGGCGCGCAGCCGCTGCACCGTGCGGGCGACGTCGTCGGCCAGCCGTTCGCTGACACCCGGAAGATGCCGCCGGATGACCGCGACCTCACGCTCGAACGTCGGGTGGGCCAGCCAGTGGTAGAGGCAGCGCCGCTTGAGCGCGTCGTGCACCTCGCGGGTGCGGTTGCTGGTCACGACGACGACCGGCGGGGTCTCGGCGCGGACGGTGCCCAACTCCGGGATCG
The DNA here is from genome assembly GCF_003427025.1 of Jiangella endophytica. Taxonomy (GTDB): domain Bacteria; phylum Actinomycetota; class Actinomycetes; order Jiangellales; family Jiangellaceae; genus Jiangella; species Jiangella endophytica. The sequence continues at coordinate 64,134 of NZ_QVAI01000010.1, read as the reverse complement.
AGATGGTGAAGTCGGACAGCACCTCGAGCAGGAACGCCTCGAACTCGTCGTCGGCGCGGTCGACCTCGTCGACCAGCAGCACCGACGGCGTCGTCTCCAGCGCGCGCAGCAGCGGCCGGGCCAGCAGGAACCGGCGGTCGTACAGCTCGTGCTCGAGGCGGTCGACGTCGGTGACACCGGCGGCCTCGGCGGCACGCAGGTGCAGCAGCTGGCGCGGGAAGTCCCAGTCGTACAGCGCCTGCGCGGCGTCGACGCCCTCGTAGCACTGCAGCCGGATGAGCGGCGCGCCGAGGACCTCGGCCAGGGCCTGGGCGAGCGCCGTCTTGCCGACGCCGGCCTCGCCCTCGAGGAACAGCGGCCGGCCCATGCGCACCGCCAGGAACGCCGCCGTCGCCAGTCCCTCGTCGGCCAGGTACCCCGCGGCGTCGAGCCGCCGGGCCAGTTCGCCCGGCGTGGTCGCGGCGCTGTCAATGTCCGCCATGACCCAACGCTACGCCCGCGCGGCCCGCTAGGGCCCGAGGTAGGACCCGAGGACGTCAGCCTCGCGGCGGAGCCGGTCGGCGGCGTCGTGGCGCCCGTGGGCGTCGTACCGGCCGGCCTCGGCGCGACGCTCGGCGACCTGAGTCCGCAGGATCGCCCGCACGTCGTCGGCGGTCAGCTCGCGGCGCCGCACCTCGGCCGCGCCGAGCCCGGCGTGGGCGCCGGCGACGTGTTCGCTGGTCGCCGGTGGGGGCTGCGCCGCCGGGTCGACCGCCTCGGCGTCATCGACGGCCGCGAGAGCGGTCCGCAGCGCGGTGACGGCCTCGCGCCGGCGCTCCTTCATCGCGGCGGCGAGGTCGGCGCGGAGCCTGGCCCGCAGCGTCTGCGCGTCGGCGGTCATCGTCGATCTCCGTTCGGTCGGCACGTGCCTCCATCCTGCAACCGAACCAGGAGTGAGGCGGCCGATCGGTCAGGAATCGAGAAGCGGCCCCGGTCCGCCCCTTCTACCGTGATGAGCATGGAGAACGAGACGACGGACCAGACCCGCAAGAAGGGCACCCCCGGACGCCTGTCGCTGTGGTTCCAGCGCCGCACGAACACCAAGACGGTCGCGAAGATGCGCCGCAAGGGCAAGGGCCGGATGATGGGCATGGACGTGCTGATCCTGCACACGGCCGGGCGCCGGTCCGGGCAGCCGTTCCTGACGCCGATCGCGTGGTACGCCGACGACGACGGCGGGCGCCTGGTCGTCGCGTCCGGCGGCGGCAGCGCCGACCCGAACTGGTACCTCAACCTGACGGCGCACCCGGACCGCGCATCGGCCGAGCTGCCCGGCGAGAAGCCGCGGCCGGTCACACCGCACACGCTGGACGGCGCCGACCGCGACGAGGCGTGGCAGCGCATCGTCGCCGCCAACCCGCGGTTCGCGAAGTACCAGACCAAGAACGACCGCCTGTACCCGGTCGTCCGGCTCACCGAACGTTGACGCCGCCGCGGCCGGCCCGCCGCGTGGAAACCCCTTGAGCCGGTGCGACCGGATGGGCGATCCTCGTCATCGTGGCGCGCACCGGCTCGCTGCGGAGCGACGCCGCGTTCCGGTCGCTGTTCGCGGCCCGCACGATCTCGTTCCTCGGCGACTCCCTCAGCCTGGTCGCTCTGATGCTGCACGTCGCCGACACCGCCGGCCAAGCGCTCGCGGTCGCGCTGCTCCTGCTGGTCGGCGAGCTCGCACCGGCGTTGCTCAGCCCGCTCGCCGGTGCGGTCAGCGACCGCTGGGACCGGCGCCGGGTGATGATCGGCTGCGAGCTGGTGCAGGCCGGGCTGCTGGCCGCGATCGCGCTGGCACTCCCGCCGTTGCCGCTGCTGCTGGTGCTGGTCGGCGCGCGGGCGGTGGCCGGGCAGGTGTTCCTGCCCGCGTCGCGTGCCGCGATGGCGACACTGGTGCCGCCCCGCCGGCAGGCGGCGGCGAACTCGGCGCTCGGGCTGGCGACGAACGGCGGCGAGGCGGCCGGCCCGCTGGTCGCGGCCGCGCTGTTCCCGCTGGCCGGGGTGCAGGGCGTGCTGCTGGTCGACGCGGCGACGTTCCTGCTGTCGGCGCTGCTGCTGCTCCGGTTGCCGGCGCTCCCGCCGTCGGAGCCGGAGGCACCGCGCGGCGGGCTGCTCCGCGACGCCCGGGCCGGGCTCGGACACCTGTGGCGGGAGCCGGCGCTGCGGATCATCGGACTCGGCTTCTGCGCCGTCGTCGCGTTCAACGCGATCGACGACGTCGCGCTGGTGGTGCTGGCCAAGGACACCTTCGACGCGGGTGACTCCGCCGCCGGCGTGCTGCTGGCCGCCGTCGGCATCGGGCTGTTCGCCGGGTACGCACTGCTCGCCCGGTGGTCGTCGCGAGCGTCAATGCTGTGGCTGCTGGTCGCCGGGTTCGCCGTCAGCAGCGTCGGCAACCTGCTCACCGGGCTCGCCTGGGCGGTCGCGGCGGCGTTCACCCTGCAGACGATGCGCGGCCTCGGTATCGCCGCGATGGACGTCGCGACCAACACGCTGCTGCCGCGACTGGTGCCTGACGCACTGCTCGGCCGCGTGTTCGGCAACCTCTACGGGGCCATCGGGCTGGCCGCCGGCCTGTCGTACGTGGCCGGCGGCCTGCTGCTGGACGCGACGTCGGCGCCGGTGACGTTCCTGGTCGCCGGGGCGGGCGGCACGCTGGCCACCGTCGCCGTCGCAGTGACGCTTCCCCGCGCGCTGCGCCGCCGTCAGCCCTGAGCCAGCCGCTCGGCGAGCCGGTCGAACTGCTCGACGATGCCCGTCGCCATGCCGGTGGAGACGGCGAAGTCGAGGACCTCCGGCGACGGGAACGTGGTCAGCCAGTGCACCCGGGTGCCGCCGTCGACCTCCTCGAACGTGATGGTCTCGACGGCGGGCGGGACGCCGGCCGGCGCCGGATCCGGCGCCGTCGTGCGGACCAGCCGCTTCGGCGAGTCGACCTCGAGGTACTCCCCCAGGAACGCGACCTCGCCGCCCTCGTACCGGTTGATCCACTTCCACCGCCCGCCGGGCCGGACGTCCAGCTCGACCACCTCGGTGGTGGTGCCGTGCGGTCCGATCCAGTGCGCGACGTGCTCCGCCGTCGTCATGGCCGCCCACACCAGCTCGCGCGGTGCGGCGAACACCCGCTCGATGAGCAGGTCCGATCCCTCGGCGTCGACAGTGGTGGCGGCGTCGCCCAGTTCGCGTCGGGTCATGGCCGATCTCCCTTCTGCAGGTCGGCGAGGTACTGATCCAGCCGGTCGAGGCTGTCGCCGAGGAAGTCGCGGTACTGCTCCATCCACGTGACGACGTCGCGCAGCGGCTCCGGGCGCAGCCGGCAGGATCGCCACTGAGCCCGTCGCGTCTGCTCGATCAGCCCGGCCTTCTGCAGCACCTTCACGTGCTTGGAGATGGCCGGCAGCGACACGTCGAACGGTTCCGCCAGCTGCCCGACGGTGGCCTCGCCCCGGGTCAGCCGGGCCAGGATGGCGCGGCGCGTCGGGTCGGCGAGCGCGGTGAACGTCGCCGTGAGCGATTCGGCCTCGACCGTCATTTTCGCCTCCGGTTAATTAACTACACAGGAAAGTACAAATCTCGCCAAGAAATGTCAAGCGATCGTGTGAACCGGACGACACCCGGGCGCGTCATACGTTCACGGGCCGGATCGGCGGAGGACGTCGACCCATGCGGGGTCCGTGACCGTGACGATGCTCCCGACGCTGGGCGGCTGCGGGCTCAGCGATCGTTGGCAGCACACAGTGACCGCCTGTGCGGCGCCGGTCACCACGGTCACGTCTCCGCCGATCCGTCCCGCCAGGCCCAGTCGTGCCGCGGCAAGCCGCGCCGCACGCCGCCGAACACCTGAACGGCGAGGTATCCGCGACGCCGAGCTCGGCGCGCACGCCGTGCTGGCACGCCGTCGTGTACGGGCCTAGGATCGCGTCCACGGACGGGTCACCCGCCCACGGACCGCGTTGATCATGGAGAAGCGCAGCTTCCTGGCGCGGGGAAGCTGCGCTTCTCCATGATCAACTCCGGCGCCGGGCGAACAGCCGGGCGAACCGGCCACGCCGTGGCGGCGACGGCCGGGCCACTGGCGGCCGCGCCGGCGTGGCCGCCGGCGGCGGACCCGACATCCACTCGTCCGCGCGCCCGGGCGACGGCAGTCCGGCGAGGAAGGCGTCGGCCTCCTCGTGCGTCCACCGGTCCAGCAGGCCGAGGTCGTGCCCTTCGGACGCCCACAGGTCGTAGACGTCGTCGAGCTGCACGAACGGCTGGGCGTCGTCGTGACCTCCGTGGCCGATGCAGACGTGCGCCCACGACACGAGCTCCCCCGGCCGGACCCGCCCGGCGCGCAGCCGCCGCAGCATCGCCGCGAGCGCGGCCCGCTGCACGTCGTCCTCCAGGACGTCGGCCAGGCCCAGTTCGCACATGGTGTCGTCGATCAGGTCCGCGAGCTCGTACGCCGTGGCCGACGCCGGCTCCCCCGCCAGGATCCGCAGGCTCGGCGAGTCGAGCCCGGCCACCAGGGCGTCGGTCGCCGCGTCGATGACGTCCTTCGCGACGGCGGGCGTGAGCCGCCACAGGCTCACGGCGTCGGCCAGGGCGGCTCGCGCTGCGTCCGTCATGGGCTCATCGTGTCGAAGGGGCCGGACACAAGAGAAGGCCGCTCCGCCAGTTGGGGGGCAAGAGGCGGAGCGGCCCCCGGCTACCTCCCATCGTAGCCCAGCGTGACCGTCTTGTCGCACAACGTGACGAAAAGTCCACTGACCTGCACCGATACAAGGGGGCGATCATGCGGAAACTCCGCCGACCCATGCAACCGAGGGCCACGCTGAGGAGTGATTGATGGTGAGAGCCGATACCCGGTCGCACCGTCCGGGTCGGCAGTCAGGAGGTCCATCATGATCATCCGGCAACGGCTCCGGCGAACGGCGATCGCGCTCGCCACGGCCACCATCGTTCCGCTCGGCCTGCTGGCGACCAGTACGGCCGCGGACGCCGCGACCACGACCTACAAGGGACGCATCACCGAGGGCGTCAACGTCCGCAGCGCACCGACGTCGGCCGCGACGAAGGTCGGGTCGTACGCGAAGGGCGCGACCATCACGATCCAGTGCAAGGTGTTCGGCCCGTCGGTCAGCGGCAACAGCCTCTGGTACAAGCTGGCGAACGGCCGCTGGGTCAGCGCCCGCTACGTCGCCAACATCGGCACCGCGCCGCGCTTCTGCGGCGACGGCAAGGAGTACACCGGCCGGGTGTCGTCGTCGACGGCGCTCGCTGTCCGCAGCGGCCCGACGACCGCCAACGCCCGGGTCAGCTCGATCCCGCGTGGCGCGACGATGTCCATCGTCTGCAAGGTCGACTCGCAGAGCGTCGACGGCAACCGGCGCTGGTACCAGCTGACCGGCGACGGCGGCGGCCAGTGGGTGTCGGCCCGCTACGTGGCCAACGTCGGCGCAGCCCCGCCGTACTGCTGACCTCTGCCTGACTGATCGACGGCGCCGCCCGGCACCCAGCGGGGCGGCGCCGTCGAGTTAGCTCCGGGCCGCCGACCGGGGACGCACCCCGAGCAGCGTGAACGCCAGCGCTCCGGCGGCCGTGACCGCCAGCAGCACCAGCCCCACCCCGTAGCCGGGCAGCAGCAGTTCGAACGTCGCCCCCATGACCAGCGGCGGGAAGAAGCCGCCGAGTCCGCCGGCCGCGCCGACGATGCCGGTGACGGTGCCGACCTTCTCCGGCGGCGCCAGCTTCGCCACCCACGCGAACACGCCGCCGGTGCCGAGACCGAGGAAGAACGCGAGCGCGACGAACGCGACGCCGGCCGGGATCTCGACCGGCGGCTGGAACGCGACCACCACGGCCAGGACCGTCGTCCCCGCCAGCGAGATCGCGACGACCGTGCGCGGGCCGATGCGGTCGGACAGCACGCCGCCGAGCGGCCGCGCGACGACGGCGGCCAGCGCGAAGCCCGCGGTGCGGGTGCCGGCCGCCGTCAGGTCGAAGTCGTAGATGTCGTTCAGGTAGGTCGGCAGATAGGTCGAGAACGCGACGAACCCGCCGAACGCCACCGCGTACAGGAACGACATCTGCCACGTGACCGCCAGCCGCCCGGCCGCGGCCAGCTTCGGCACCACCGGCGCCGTGTTGGGCGTCCACGTCGGCGCGTCACGCATGAACGTCCAGCAGATCGCCGCCATCGCCACCAGCGCGGCCGCGACGATGACGTGCGTCGCGACGTAGCCGAACCAGTCCACGAACCGCGGCGTGAAGAACGCCGACAGCGCCGTCCCGCCCATCCCGGCACCGAACACCCCGGTCGCGAAGCCACGCCGGGACTGCTCGTACCAGGCGTTGACGAACGGGATGCCGACCGCGAACGTCGTGCCGGCGATGCCGAGGAAGAACCCGAACACCAGCAGCAGCGCGTACGACTCCGCCTCGCCGGCCACCGCGACCAGCAGTACGAACGGCGTCGAGATCAGCATCAGCACGGGGAACATCAGCCGGCCGCCGAACCGGTCGGTGAGCGCGCCGGCGAGGATCCGGCCGACCGAGCCGACCAGCACCGGGGTGGCCACCAGCAGCGACTTCTGCCCGGCGGTGAGGCCGAGGTCACCGGTGTAGCGCACGCCGAGCGGCGCGATCATGTTCCACGCCCAGAAACTGACCGCGAACGCGACGGTCGCCAGCGCCAGGTTGCGGGTCTGGCCCCGCCGGACGTCGTCGGTGGTCATGGCGCCTCCTTCAGCGGTCCCGGTCAGGGCTGCCGACGGGGTCCCAGCCGCGCCGGCGCGGACCGGCGGTCGGCCGCTGCCCGGCGTCGCGGCTGCGGTAGACGATGTAGGGGCGGAACAGGTAGTGCACCGGCGCGGTGAACGCGTGCACCAGCCGGGTGAACGGCCAGATCGCGAACAGCAGCATGCCGACCAGCGTGTGGATGTGGAACTGCACCGGCGCGGCGGCCATCGAGTCGATGTCGGGCTGCAGCATGAACAGCGACCGGAACCACGGCGACACCGACTCGCGGTAGTTGTGCGCCTCGTGCCCGGCGCCGACGCTGACCAGCGTCGTCCACAACCCCAGCGCGATGGCGCCGACGAGTACGACGTACATCGCCTTGTCGTTGCGGGTGGTCGCCATGAACACCGGCCCGGTCCGCCGTCGCCGGTAGATCAGGATCGCGATGCCGGCCAGCGTGCACGCCCCGGCCAGACCACCGAACACCAGCGCGTTGACGTGGTAAATGCCCTCGCTGACGCCGACCGCCTCGGTCCACGACTCCGGGATCACCAGTCCGCCGATGTGCCCGATGATCACGACGAGGATGCCGAAGTGGAACAGCGGCGATCCGATGCGCAGCAGCCGCGACTCGTAGAGCTGCGACGACCGCGTGGTCCAGCCGAACTTGTCGTACCGGTACCGCCAGATCGAACCGGCCACCAGCACGACCACCATGACGTACGGCAGCACGCCCCACAGGACGGTGTTCACGGCCGGCTCCCGTACGGCAGCAGCTCCAGCCCGACCGTCTCGACCGGAGGCGGGCCGGCCTGGGCGTGGACGGCGGCGCGGTCCGGCGGGGACTCCCCCGGCAGCGTCGCGCAGACGGCCGCGACGCCGTCGGCGTACGGCGTGCCGAGGTCGAGCAGGGCGAAGCGCAGCAGCTCGAGCGACGCCCGGTACTCCTGCAACAGCGCGGTGCCGGCGGCGGGGTCGGCGATCGCGGCGAACTCGAGCACCGTCGGCAGATGGTCCGGCAGCTCGCCGCGCAGGTCGACGAGGAAGCCGCTGGACCGGTAGGCGGCCTTGAACCGGCCCAGTACCTCGCCCCGCCGCCGCGTGTCGCCGTCGGTCCAGTACGACAGGTGCAGCGCCCGGTCGCGGCTGAGGTCGAAGACGTCGACGTAGTCGCGCTGCAGGTCGGCGAGCGGCCGGCCGGCCAGGTGCTCGACCAGCACGGACAGGTGCGCGACGGCGTCGGACGTCGGCTGCTCGGCCAGCGCCGTGCCGAGCAGCGGCAGCCGCTGCGCCAGCGACGCGTCGGGGTAGTCCAGGCACCAGGACGCGACCTGGTGGACGACGCGGGCGCCGGCGGCCCGGTCGCGGCGGCGGCCGATCACGACGCACCGTCCCGCTTCGGCGGGAACAGGCCGTCCGGCCGGCCGCTGCCGTCCCAGTTGAGCAGGTTGACCCGGCCGCTGAGGTCGCCGCCCGGCGCGGCGTCGGTGGTCTGCCGCTGCTTCAGCGCCTGGAAGGTCTCGACGGCGACGGGCACCGGCCGGCCGCTGGCCTCGCCGAACGGGCCGGACTCGTACATGCCGGGGCCGTCGTCGACGTCCAGCGCGCAGCCGATCTCCTCGAGGTCGTGCGCCTGCTCGGCGTGCGCCGTCGGGATCACGTAGCGCTCGTCGTACTTGGCGATCGCGAGCAGCCGGTACAGCTCGTACAGCGACTCCTCGGTCAGGCCGACCGACGCCGGAATGGACGGGTCGCCGTCGCGGCCGAGCGTGACGTCGCGCATGTAGGCGCGCATCGCGGCCAGCTTGCGCAGCACTTCCGTCACCGTCGACGTCCGCCCCGCGGTGAACAGCTCGGCCAGGTACTCGACCGGGATGCGCAGCGCGTCGATCGCCCCGAACAGCGTGGCGCGGTCCTCGGCGTCGTGGCCCTGCTCGGCCAGCAGGTCGACCACCGGCGACAGCGGCGGGACGTACCAGACCATCGGCATCGTGCGGTACTCCGGATGCAGCGGCAGCGCGATGCGGTACGTCTTGGCCAGCGCGTACACGGGCGAGCGGCGGGCGGCGTCGATCCAGTCGTCCGGGATGCCGCCGGCCTTCGCCGCCGCGGCCACCGCCGGGTCGGACGGGTCGAGCATGAGGTCCAGCTGCGCCTCGTAGAGGTCCTGCGGATCAGGCGTCGACGCGGCCGCCGTGACCGCGTCGGCGTCGTACAGGAACAGGCCGAGATAGCGCAGCCGGCCCACGCAGGTCTCGGCGCACACCGTCGGCAGCCCGACCTCGACCCGCGGATAGCAGAACGTGCACTTCTCCGCCTTGCCGGAGCGGTGGTTGAAGTAGATCTTCTTGTACGGGCAGCCCGTGACGCACTGACGCCAGCCGCGGCAGCGGTCCTGGTCGACCAGCACGATGCCGTCCTCGCTGCGCTTGTAGATGGCCCCGGACGGGCACGACGCCATGCACGACGGGTTCAGGCAGTGCTCGCAGATGCGCGGCAGGTAGAACATGAACGTCCGCTCGAACTCGAAGCGGATCTTGTCCTCGGACTCGCGCTGCACCTTCTCGACGACCGGGTCGAGGTGGCCGAGCTCGCTGGTGCCGCCGAGGTTGTCGTCCCAGTTCGCCGACCACGTGACCTTGGTGTCCTCACCGGTGATCAGCGACTTCGGCCGCGCCACCGGGAAATCGTCGCCGAGCGGCGCCTCGGTGAGCATGCGGTAGTCGTAGGTCCACGGCTCGTAGTAGTCGGCCAGCTCCGGCTGCACGGGGCTGGCGAAGATGCCGAGCAGCCGCTTCACCCGTCCGCCGGTGCGCAGCTCGAGGTTGCCGCGCTTGTTCAGGGTCCACCCGCCGCGCCAGCGTTCCTGGTCCTCGTAGCGGCGGGGATAGCCCTGGCCGGGCCGCGTCTCGACGTTGTTGAACCAGACGTACTCGGTGCCCGCCCGGTTGGTCCACGCCTGCTTGCAGGTGACCGAGCACGTGTGGCACCCGATGCACTTGTCGAGGTTCATCACCATGGCCAGCTGTGCCATGACCCGCATCAGTACGTCACCTCCTGGGAGCGCTTGCGAATGGTCGAGACCATGTCGCGCTGGTTCCCCGTCGGGCCGAGGTAGTTGAACGTGTACGAGAGCTGCGCGTACCCGCCGATCAGGTGGGTCGGCTTCACCAGCAGCCTGGTCACCGAGTTGTGGATGCCGCCGCGCCGCCCCGTCGCCTCCGACTTCGGGACGTCGATGGTGCGCTCCTGCGCGTGGTGCACGTAGACGACGCCGGCGGGCATGCGGTGCGACACGATCGCCCGGCCCACGAAGACGCCGTTGGCGTTGACGCACTCGACCCAGTCGTTGTCGTTCACGTCGATGGCGGCGGCGTCGCCGGGGCTCATCCACACCACCGGGCCGCCGCGCGACAGCGAGAGCATCAGCAGGTTGTCCTGGTACTCGGAGTGGATCGACCACTTCGAGTGCGGCGTCAGGTAGCGGACGGTGATCTGGCTGGCGCCGTCCGGGCCCAGCCGCGGCTCGCCGAAGAGCCGGTGGAAGTCCAGCGGCGGGCGGTAGATCGGCAGCGCCTCGCCGTACTCCAGCATCCAGTCGTGGTCGAGGTAGAAGTGCATGCGGCCGGTGAGTGTGTGGAACGGTTTGAGCCGCTCGATGTTGACGGTGAACGGCGCGTAGCGCCTTCCGCCGGTCTCCGAACCGGACCACTCGGGCGACGTGATGACGGGGACCGGCGCGGTCTGGGTGTCGGCGAAGGAGATCCTGCGTTCCTCGGAGCCCTCGGCGAGGTCGGCCAGCGGCCGACCGACGCGTTCCTCCAGCGTGCGGAAGCCCTGGACGGCCAGCTCGCCGTTCGTCGTCCCGGAGAAGGCGAGGATCGCCTCGGCCAGCTTCTCGTCGGTGTCGATGGCCGGGCGGCCGTCGGCGGCTCCCCCGAGCATGACGCCGTTGCTCTGCGCGAGCCGGGCGGTCTGCTCCTCCAGCCGGAAGGTGACGTTCTTGACGGTGAAGCCGAGGGTGTCGGCGAGCGGGCCGACGGCGGCCAGCTTGTCCGCGATGGCGGTGTAGTCGCGTTCGACGACGGTGAAGACCGGCATGGTGCGGCCGGGTGTGCCGGGGTGTGCCGTGCCGCGCCAGTCGGTGACGCGGCCGCCCGGCTGCGCCGTCTCACCCGGGGTGTCGTGCTGCAGCGGGACGCTGACGAGGTCGCGCCGTGTGCCCAGGTGCGTCCTCGCGAGGTCGGAGAGCTTGCGGGCGAGCAGGTGGAACGCGTCGAAGTCGGTCTTCGCCTCCCACGGCGGGTCGATGGCCGGCGTGAACGCGTGCACGAACGGGTGCATGTCCGTCGACGAGAGGTCGTGCTTCTCGTACCAGGTCGCGGCCGGCAGCACGACGTCGGACAGCAGCGTCGTCGACGTCATGCGGAAGTCGGCCGAGACCAGCAGGTCGAGCTTTCCTTCCGGCGCCTCGTCGTGCCACCGCACGTCCGCGGGGCGGGGCGCGGCCGGGTTCTCCGACCCCATGACGTTGGAGTGGGTGCCGAGCAGGTGCTTGAGGAAGTACTCGTTGCCCTTCGCCGACGACCCCATGAGGTTCGACCGCCACAGCACCAGCGTCCGCGGCCAGTTGCGCGGCGCGTCGACGTCCTCGATGGCCGGCGTCAGGCGCCCGTCGTGCAGGGCCTGGGCGACATAGGCGGCGGGGTCCGCTGCCGTGCCGGCTCCCACGGCGGCGACGGCGTCGTCGGCGACCTGCAGCGGGTTGACGTCGAACTGCGGGTAGAAGGGCATCCAGCCGAGCCGGGCGGACTGGGCGATGGCGTCGGCGGTGTGCTGCCCCGTCCCGTCGCCGCGTGTGCTCAGCGGCGAGGCCAGCGACGCCGTCGAGTAGCCGTCGTTGCGCCACTGGTCGGTGTGCATGTACCAATACGCCGTCCCGATCATCGTGCGCGGCGGGCGCGACCAGTCCAGCGCGTTGGCCAGCGAGATCCAGCCGGTGATCGGGCGGCACTTCTCCTGGCCGACGTAGTGCGCCCAGCCGCCGCCGTTGCGGCCCATGCAGCCGGTCAGGATGAGCAGCGAGAGGATCGCCCGGTACGTCGCGTCGCCGTGGAACCACTGGCAGACGCCGGCGCCCAGGATGATCATCGAGCGGCCGCCGGACTCCTCGGCGTTGGCGGCGAACTCGCGGGCGATGCGGATGCACTGGTCGGCCGGCACGCTGGTGATCTCGGCCTGCCAGGCCGGCGTGTACGGCGTCGCGGCGTCGTCGTAGCCGGTCGGCCAGTCGCCCGGCAGCCCGTCGCGTTCGACGCCGTACTGCGCGAGCATGAGGTCGAGCACCGTCGTCACCAGGTGGCCGCCGACGCGGCGGGCCGGTACCCCGCGTCGCAACACGTCGCCGGAGCCGTCGGGCGCGGTGAAGGCGGGCAGCAGCACCTCGACGTTCTCGCTGCCCTCCCCCGCCATCGTCAGGGCCGGGGTGACGCCGTCGAGGTCGAGGTTCCAGCGGCCCCTGCCGGAGTCGGCGTAGCGGAAGCCGATGGAGCCGTTCGGGACCCGCGGGGTGCCGGTGGCCTCGTCGAGCACGACGGTCTTCCACTGGTCCTCGGCGGCGTCCTGGCCGAGGTCGGCCGCCGTCAGGAACTTGCCGGGTGTGCGGCCGCCCTCGTCGTGCGGCTCGAGCCGGATGAGCATCGGCAGGTCGGTGTAGGTGCGGACGTAGTCGGCGAAGAACGGCGTCGTCCTGTCGACGAAGTGTTCCTTGAGGACGACGTGGCCCATGGCCATCGCCAGCGCGGCGTCGGTGCCCGCCTGGGCCGGCAACCACTCGTCGGCGAACTTGGTGTTGTCGGCGTAGTCGGGGCTGACGGTGACGACCTTCGTGCCGCGGTAGCGGACCTCGGCCATCCAGTGAGCGTCCGGGGTGCGCGTCACCGGGACGTTCGAGCCCCACATCATCAGGTACGTCGCATCCCACCAGTCCCCCGACTCCGGCACGTCGGTCTGGTCGCCGAAAACCTGCGGGCTGGCCACCGGGAGGTCGGCGTACCAGTCGTAGAACGACGTCATCACGCCGCCGATGAGCTGGATGAACCGCGTCCCCACGGCGTGCGACACCATGGACATCGCCGGGATGGGCGAGAAGCCGGCGCAGCGGTCCGGCCCGTACTCCTTGATGGTGTGCACATGTGCCGCGGCGGCGATCTCGATCGCCTCGTCCCAGCTGGCGCGGACCAGCCCGCCCTTGCCTCTCGCCTGCTGGTAGCGGCGCCGCTTCTGCTCGTCGCCGGTGATGTCCGCCCACGCCAGGACGGGGTCGCCGAGGCGCTGTCTGGCCTCGCGGTAGAGGTCGAGGAGGACGCCGCGCACGTACGGGTGGCGGACACGCGTCGGTGAGTACGTGTACCAGGAGAACGCGGCGCCACGGGGGCAGCCTCGTGGTTCGTACTCCGGGCGGTCCGGCCCCACCGACGGATAATCGGTCTGCTGGGTCTCCCACGTGATGATGCCGTCCTTGACGTACACCTTCCACGAACACGACCCCGTGCAGTTCACCCCGTGCGTCGACCGGACCACCTTGTCGTGGCTCCACCGGTCCCGATAGAACACGTCGCCCTGCCGGCCGCCGTCGCGGAACACCACCCGCCCGTCGCGGGACTCGTCCCAGCGGGTGAAGAACCTCCCCGCCTTCAACAGGGCCGCCGACGCCGGCCCGTCCACCCCTCGTCCTGGCACAGGTCCGGCCATCCGCCCCTCGATTCCTCGTGGTCGGCAGCCCCGCCCGTCCCCTGTGCGAGGCGTTGCGTTCGAGCATAGACATGATCACGACCCGCGGCCGGGCGTTCGCCCCGACTCCTCCCGCGCGTCGGCCCCTCCCTGGTTGGACAGAGGACCCCGCGAGTTTGGTATGGTTACGCAGCCGCTGGCGCTCCACGCGCCGCAAAGTCCGGGTGGCGGAATAGGCAGACGCGCTAGCTTGAGGTGCTAGTCCCCGTCAAGGGGGTGGGGGTTCAAGTCCCCCCTCGGACACGCCCAGATGGACTCACCCCTGGCACCAGCTCCGCTCGAAGCTGATGTGCCAGGGGTTCGTAGGACAGGTCCAGACCCAGCCCCTCATAGAGGTCGGCCTTCTCCTCGTCCGTCGCTTCTCTGAGGGCGGCCGGCAGCCCACCGACGTAGTCGATCAGCTCCTCTACCTCCTCGGCAGCGATCGTCTGCCGGGCGGTGAGCCTGGCGATCTCGCTCTTGAGTCGGTCGCGCTCGTGTGACCGCGCCGAGAGCTTCTGGATCAGAAGCTCCGGGGCATCCTCGGCACCCTCGACGGCAGCGACCAGGTTCACGATCTTGCGCTCGAGAGTCGCGAGCTTCTCCCGCGAGCTCTCCAACCTTGCGATCTCAGCTGCGTCAGGGCTCGCCGCGGACGCGATCCATGCCGGGTCGTTCAGCTCGGTCGCGATCCAGCGGTCCACGTTCGCCATGACGAGGTCCTGGCGTAGGCCTCGCGCCACTCACCGTCGCCACCGCCGGACGCAGCCGAGAATCGTTCGGTGCCGATTGAGGTCGACGGGCAGCAATACCTGGACAGGGACGAAGTCGCCCTGCGTCTGAGCGTCCTGCCCTCGACCATCAGCGGATGGGCCAGCAGGGGCCAGATGCCGAAGCCAGACCGCTATGTCAGTCGCGCACCCTTGTGGCTGGTGACAACGATCGAAGCATGGGAGGCCACCCGCCCAGGCAAGGGCTGGCGCGCCGGGCAGTAGTCAAGGGCCTTGGACGGGGAGCGCATCGAGAACCCAGCGCCACTGGAATGCAGCCGCGACGGCGTCGCCGGTGCCGGACTCGATCGGCGTTGCGGCGCCAATGTCACCTGTGTGCGGATTTACGAGCTGAACACCGGCCCGACGCAAGGTCTCCAGGGAAGCGCCCCATGCCGGATGCCCGGCGAGCGCTCGCTTGACGAACGGGACCACGACCATGGCGCGCCGCTCACCCAGCGACTCACACAGGACGCTCAACGCGTAGGTGTCGGCAATGCCCGCGGCCAGCTTGTTCACGGTGTTGAAGGTGCCCGGCGCCAACACCACGGCATCCGGCCGAGGAAGCCGCTTGTCCATGCCGGGCTCACGGTGATCGGTCACCAGTGCCACACCGACGCGTTCCAGCTCCTCGCGGTCGAGCCAACTCAACGCGGCCGCGGTCGCGACGACCGCGGTCTGCCAGCCGGCGGCGCGAGCCTCGGCGATTCCGTGATGCACGAATCTTGTGAGCGGTGCACCGGTGACAACGAAGTAGAGCGTCCGCGGCGGGCGCGAGTCCCTGGTCGTCACGCAACCCCCGCTCGCCGAGCGAGTGCCCGAAGCCCAGGCGTCCGACTCTTGTCCTCGCGACCGAGAAGGTCGTGGATGACTCCAGCACCGACCCGATTGAAGCTGAGTAGCTCCGGCGCGACGTTCTCCACCCCTTGCAGGTGACGGACGGCCGCCGGGTCGTTGCGCAATTGAGTGTGCGCCCACGCCATGTTGATGTGGACCTCTGCTCGACGCCCTTTCAGCCCGGCGGGCAGAGCATCGGCATCGATCGCACCACCGAGCTCGAGCACCTCGTTCGGGTCGCCGGTCTCCTTCGCCGCCGACAACCGATGGATCGCGACGTTGACCGGCCCGAATGCGGTCCAGCCGTAGTTGGCGTTCAGGCCGAGCCGGGTCCCGAGTTCATCGGCAAGAGCCAGCCGTTCGATCGACGCCGAGCGATCTCCGTTACGTGCAGCGATGACCGACGACACGAGCCACAGCGCACCCGCATGCGACAGGAGCTCCGGATCGCGGAGCGCACGTGGACTCGCGAACCGCTCTACGAAGGTCATCGCCAGATCCTCTGCACGAGCTGCGTCGCCCATCGCGAGCATCGCACAGACGACCTGGTACGCAGCGGCGCTCTGGGCGGCCGGCGACTCCGAGACGCTTGCCGCAGCGGCTGCACGATCCGCAGAGATCCAGGCGAGCTGGGCTTCGCCTGCCTTTCTCAGGAGTTTCGCGGCGACGATATAGGTCTGTGCGCGGAGTTCCTGAGCGCGTACTGACTCGCTCGCGTGGGCATCGACTGCTGTGATCATGTCCGGCAGCATCTGCGCGACCGCATCGTAGGCTGCGCCCTGGTATCCCTGCTGGGCGCGACGGACCGCCGCAACGAGTCGCTCGGCGCTCGTGGCGGGTGCTGCGTCGCTGGCGAGGTGGCGGTAGCCGACCAGAGCGGCCCGGATCGAGTCGACGTGCCCGGCCTGCAGACGCCGCCCGGCATTCAGCGTCGCCCCTTGACCGCGCCCCCACAGCGTGGCGGCGGCGATGCCATAGGACAGGGCACCCAGGACCCGCCGCCGATCGATGTCCATGCTGCTCCCATCAAGCGGAGTGCGTGTCGGTTCAGCGTCCTCCGAAGCCACCCGTGCTCGATCGGCGAAAGGCTCGGTGAGGGCCGCCCCGAAGTCGACGAACGCACGACCCAGGCCATGTGGCGAGAGAGGCATCAGCACTGTCCGCCCATCGATGATCAGCGGAAGCAACACCTCAGGAGCTGTAGCGACATCTCCGGGTGGATCAGACTGTGGAGTGCGCCGACCGGCGTCGATGAGCTGCTCGAATCGAGCAGTCTCGTCGTCCGTTGCCCTCTGCAAGGCGACGTCGAGAATGGCTTGCGTCGCCGGCTGCAGCGCGATGCCGGCACCCCGGTTCTCCCACTTCGAGACGGTTCGAATCGCGACGCCGAGATGCTCGGCGAAGTCGCGGACGCTCATGCGCAGAGCGTGCCTCAGCGCCCTGGTCTCGATCCCGGTCCAACGCTGTACGGTCATCTGACACCACGATCGGTCGGTGACACATTGTCACTATCGTAGTGGCCAGCGTCACACCGAGTCGTGCGTGGCTCGCGTCAGCCAACGTCGCGAGCCGCGGACGTCCCCGTGAATCCAAGCTCGGTACCACCGGCCCAAATGCGTTGGGAACCGTCAGCCCCGGCCGAGATCGCGTATGCGGCCGGTTGGGGCGAACCGGCCTCCGTCCAGCTGTCGTGGATTGCTTCGAGCTCGGTCCAGAGCGCCCGAGCACCGCCCTGCTCGACCAGCCAGCCGTCACCCTTCTGCTGCAGCCGTGCCCAACTGCCGTCATGACGGTGCGCGAAGTGGGTGTAGGTGGTGCCGTCGTCGATGACGGTGAACCGCATGACGTCCGGAACGGCGAGCTGCGCGGTGAAGCGGAACGCGTTGTCGTCCAAGAGCCGTGGCGTGATCCGGGCCGAGCGTGGCGCACCGTGGCTTGGCCCCATGCGGTCCCTCAGGCGGATCGGTGACGGGTTGGTCTGACTTCGGGCGAGCATGAAGGACGCCGCCTGAGGCAACACCTGCCCAGTCGCGCCACCGGCTTCGTCGACGGTGAGCTTGACCAAGCCGTATCCGCCGAGCGCCCCGGTGAGAGTAGTCACGACGACCGCGCCTGGCCGAGCTTGAGCAAGCCAGGCGGAAGGGATCGAGGTGGGTGAGCAGAAGGCGATGACCCGGTCGTACGGCGCGCCGGGCTCGTGCCCGGCCAGCCCGTCCCCCGCGATAACAGTGGCTGAGTAGCCGACGCGGTGGAGGCGCGCGCGAGCCCGGTCGGCGAGCAGCGGGTCAACGTCGACGCTGACGACTCGGTTCGACCCGAGACGCTCGGACGCGAGCGCAGTGGAGTATCCGGTCCCGGTGCCGACAATCAGCAATTTGTCGCCGTCGGCGACGTCGAGGTGTTCGAGCATCATCACCAGCAGCCCGGGCAGGGTGGAGGAACTGGTCGGGCTGCCGAACTGCGGCCCTTCCCGTTCCCACGAGGCGTCGCTGCCGTCGAGCTGCGTGGTCCAGGTCGTGTTCTCGTACACCCGGGTCAGCCACGCTTCCTCGCCGACTGATTCCCGGGTGACCGGCACCCATGCGGTAGGGCCGCCGTCGGTGTCCTGCCAGGCGTAGAACCGCGGCAGGAACTCGTGCCGCGGCACCCGTCGCACCGCCTGCCGCCAGCCCGGTGTCGTCACACCGCCACTGGCGGCCAGCTGGTCGGCGAGCTGGTCCCGCAGCTGCTGGGCACGGACCTCGCCCGCGCCCGTCTCGGTGGTCACGTCGTCGTTCCTCTCTGCAGCAGCTCGGCCAGCGCGGTGGCGATGGGCAGTCCGGTGACCGTCTCGATCCACCCCCACTGGCCGTTGGGGTTGATCTCCAGGAACCGCCACTCACCGGCTGGCGTGACGACGAAGTCCAGTGCGCCGAACACCAACCCGAAGCTGCGCATCAACTCCACCACACCACGGCGCACATCATCGGGCACGTCGGCGATCTCGTAGCTAAGCGAGGCGTAGTCGTTACGCCAGTCCACGTGAGCGTCGTCGCTGCCGGCGTGGATCTCGGCAGCGAAGAACTCATCACCGACGACGGTCAGGCGAACCTCGTGCTGCTTGTCCACCCACTCCTGAAACTGGTGCGCACAGAGTGCGATGGAGTCGTCCAGCCCGTCCGGGTCCACGACGCTGGTGGGCATGCCCTTCGGTACGCCGTCGTCGTCGACCACGCCACCAGCGAGCGTCTTATAGATCACTGGGCCGTCGATGTCCTTGGCGAACCGGCGCGCCGCGTCCGGGTCGTTGGTGATCAGCGTTCGCGGCGGCCGGAGTCCGACGTGCTCGGCCACCGTCAGCTGCCACGGCTTGTAGCTGGCGTCGGCGTTGCGGCCGGGATGATTGACCCACAGGCAGTCCAGGGACACAAGCACACCGAGCAGGCCGGCCCGGGACTGCGCGGCGGCGAACCGCCGCGCAGCCGGGCTGATCGACGCAGGCATCGCGAACTCGCCCGGTCGCCGGTAATACGCCGATCCCACGCGATCCAGCTCGAGCTCCCGCTCCCCCAGCCGCATGCCGCCGCCCCATCCGCCACCGAGCTGGGCCGCCATGGTCGCCTCGGTCGGGAACGCGGTCGTGTCGAACCGGAATACGGGCACGTCGCGCTCGTTGAGCTTGCGCACTACCAAGTCGGCGGTCGTGTCCGGCTGGCTGGTCAGCACCATCACGGTGCGATTTGGGCTCCGCACGGCTGGTCCGGTCAGTACGGGTCCGGGTCGGTGTCCTCGCCGGCCTGGCCTCCGTCGTTGTTCGACGACGTCTCCGACGCCATCGCCTCCGTCTTCCACGGATTTCCGTCGGCGCCGACGGTGAGCTGCAGCTCCGGGCTATACCGGACGCCGTCGGGGCGCGGCTGCGCCGCTCGGCGAGGCGGTTGCAGGAACCGCATGCCGTATGGGCGCGGGCCAGCCTCTGTCGTCTTGATCGTGGCTTCACTCATGGTCGTTTCCTTTCTCATCGGTGTGGTGAGGGTCAAGCCAGACGACGACGGAGTCGCCGTCGTGGCCATGGATCTGTTCGATGTCTGCGACGGAGGCGAACACCGTGACCGACTGGATCGGCCCGCTGCACCAGGCCAAGGTCGCTGCGCCGCCGGGAAAGGACGTGCCGAATGCCACGAGCCCCACCCCTGACACGCCTGACCGGTCGCGGTCGCGGCGAAGAGCAAACCTCCGTGGCAGCTCCGGTCGAGACGTCATTCGTCCGACCAGGACTCGGCAAGACGTCCGCTCCAGGCCGGCAGCTCGATCGCCGTGGCCGAACCGGCAACCGAGACCAGACGATCCCCGTCCCGCTGTACCGGACGGGCAAGCCACTGGTGGCCCTGCGCGTCCCAGATCAGCACGTACTCCGTGTCGCGTCGAAGCATGAAGCACCTCCATCCGCTGCCCACCGCGAGATCTCTCCACATTGGATCCGGAGGGGCTGTCCCATCGTCGGGCGCAGCGGACGCGCAGCCAACGATCGCTTGTGGAACTCGCGTGGCACTCACGATCGCCAAGGCGGCAACGATGAGGACCACCGCGGGGCGGTGGACTGCTCAGCTTGTGCCTGGGTGCGACGGCAGTTCCACAGACGTTCATTGTGTCCGGCTGACGTGCACGTGCATGGTCGAAGGTGGCCTCGACGCAGGCGATCTCCCCGGGGGGTCCGCCTGCGCGAAGTAGGGTGGCTCGACTGGCAGATCCTGGTGACTCTTATGAACGTGGCGTGGAACTGGCGCATGAAGCAGGCCGGAATCCAGATCGGCGTCAGTGACCAGTCGAAGGTTCAGAGCCTGGCCAGGCAACCGGAGACGCCTGGCTCGCCGAAGCCGCCGCTTGAGATCTTCACCGACGACAAAGTGGATCTCCACGCCCAGATCCAGGCGCTTTCAGTGGCACAGCGATGGAAGCTTCAAGGCCGCACCGAGAACCGCGACGAGGAAGCGATGCGAGACCTGCTCACTCGCCGGTACAGGTATGCAGTCGACGACGTCCCCCACCGAGACATCCTCGACAGCGTTGACGGCAACGGGGATCTGATCCCGTTCCTGGAGCCCGAGGCGACCGACTAGAGCAAGCGATCAGCCCGTGCGCCAGACGAAGCTGCAAGGTCTTGGCCCCTTGCATCCGCCGTGCCTTGCCGACGTCGAGGAAGGATTCGATACGCTGGCTGGAACTCCAACCCAGCATGAGAAAGCGCGGGTCAAGCTCACAGGTTGAGTACGGCCTGCGGAGGGAAGATGGACAACTCCCCCCCTCGGACACGCCCACTTAGCCTCACCCCTGGCACCAGTTCCGCTCGGAGCTGATGTGCCAGGGGTTCGTAGGTCAGGCTCAGAAGTAGCTCCTGGTACAGGTCAGCCTTCTCATGGTCCGTCGCGCTCTCCAAAGCTGCGGCAAGGCCGCCGACATGGTCGTTCAGCTCCTGAACGTCTTCAACCGCCATGGCCTGCCGCGCGGCGACCTGGTGATCTGGCTCTTCAAGCGGTCCCGCTCCAGACCAGTTCAGACGGCGCATGTTGCGGTGCCCGAACGTGCCGACCTCCGGCCAGTCCGGGTTGTCCCGCGGCCGCCGGGCACCGAGGATCAGATCCGCCGGGTCGGTGAGGTGGAACCGGAACACCACCTCGAGATGCGAGAACCCGATCAGCCCCTTGACGGCGTCGGCTGTGAACCGCTCGCCGTCGACCCGGATGACCGACCGGCTACCGCCCCAGAAGTCGTCGGTCGGAGGGCTGGCCAAGATCGACGGCCTGGTGGGCCATCGCTCGCAGCACGTGTCCTGCTAATGGCGCGTCGCCGGCCTCGTCGGCCAAATGCACCGCCGTGCGGAAGTCGCGCCAAGCGGCCTCGTGTTCGCCGCTGTCGAAGGCCATCCGCCCCGCGAGGTACGCGAGCTCACCGGCCGCGGAGAACACCGTGCGCCGCACGGTCTTTGACCAGGCGGTCGCGCAGCTCCCGAGCGCGGGCTTCGTTCACGCCTGCCGGGCCTCGGTCGTCACGTCCTCGATCCCTTTGCACCAGGTCGGCCAGTGCGGCGGAGACCGCGTAGAGGCGGCCGGGTCGCGTGGAGACCCGGCGGAGGCGGACGGGGGCGGCATCAGAGCTTGCTGCTCGACGCCGGCGTCGCTGCGAAAGCCGCACTGGACCGAAGCAGCTCTGCCAATTCCGTGGCCGTGGCTGCTGTCAAGAAGCCGTCCTTCTCATTTGAGCCGATCACCACCCCACCGTTGTCGAGCCTCTGCAGGTGCTTCTCCAAACCATCCGGCAGGGCCTGCGCGCGCGCCTCGGAGAGATACGTCATGTATCCCATCTTGGGAATCGGCTTTCCCCGGGGCTGTGCATCAGCGAGGGCCCTCATGAGCGATGACGACGTCACATCGCCCCAGTCAGGATCCCATTCCGAGACGACCGCCCGCAGGACAGCAGCACCAAAACGCTCCACATCGGCGCTTCTAATCTTCACGACAATGCTGTTCTTGACATTTCCGCTGTCCGAATATCCGCCCACCACCATGCCGATGGAAGCCGCCTCGAGGCCTTTTGCGCTCCCGTCGTAGAACTGGCTTGCCCCCAGATGCGGCGCATCCGTGTTCTCATCGAACGCCGCGGCCACAACCTGCTCGAATTCCAGCGGATCGGCCAGCGACCGCATGTCGCGAGTCGTCCACGAGACACGCTCGCCGACAACTCCGTCCAGCCGCGCGGTAAACGCCACCAACTTGTCGGCGACTGCCTTCGCGGACTCCTGCCGCGCCCCCCAGAAACCCCGCATCACCAGTGCCTCGTCAACGCTCATCAGATGATCACCACTCTCCCGTCGACCAGAGAAATCCACATGTACGTCACGCCGTGACCAACCGGCTCTCCTCCGCCTTCCCCTGGGGATGTCCGAAGCATCCGAGCCGGCCCGATCGCTGGCCGGCGTATCGAGATCCGGCCGACGAATCGAACCACCAGGTCGCACCCGGGAACAGGACATCGGCCGCGTGTCGTGACCCTGATCGAGCCACGCCTCCTTCTGAGCGCGCGCCCTGGCCTCGAGGTGGTCGCAGCGGCCGAGCCTGTCCCCGTCGATGTCCGGAACCAGCTCTCATGGATCCACCGCCGTGCCCGGGATCGACCTCCAGCCGAGGTGTACGCCCCGCCACGTACGCCCGGCGTGGTGGTGGCGAACCCGATCACGCGCGACGGCCCTGGCCGGTGCGAGTCCGGTGGCGGAGTAGAGGTGCTCGGCATCGCAGAACCGGGCGATCGGCAGGCTGTGCGCGGCGAACGCGGCAGCGCGCTGGGCCGCGACCCCGGGCAGGCTGGTCAGGACCTGCCCGTCGGTCCGGGCGAGCAGGACCGCGATCTCGTCCTCGATCGCGGCCAGGTCGGCCTGCAGGGACCGGTAGCGGTGCAGATCCCGCCCCAGCCGTTCGGCCCGCGCCACGGCGTCGGGCGGCGGGCCGAGGCAGTCGCGCCGGCGGGTGGTCCAGTACTCGGCGGTCGTCTTGGTCAGCCTGCCCGGTGACCGGGCGATCAGAGAGCGAGGCGCCGGCGCCCGGCCGGCGAAGGCGACCGCGCATGCCAGCACCGCTTGCCCGGTCGTGGTCTCGATCGGCAGCGATCTGCCGTGCCCGGCCGGGGCCGACAAGCCCGGGCACAGCGCGTTGAGCTGATCATGGAGCCACTGCTGGGCCTTCTTCCGATCCGCCACTAGCCCGCGCCGGTGACGGACCGCGGCACGCAACTCCTCGACCGCGGCTTCCTCCGAGTGCCGGCGTCCAGCGCCTTGGCGAGCCAGGTAGGTCAGCGCGGCGCAGTCACGGTCGTCGGTCTTGAACCGTCCCGACCCCAGCTGCGTGCGCGCGGCCCTGGTCTCCGACGGCGCGAACAACCGGACCGCACCGGGATGGCGCCGCTCGAGCTCGGCAACCCACGCCCGATGCAGGCTCCCGGTCGCCTCGATCGCGATCACCTGCTCACCAGCATGCGCCGCGAGCAGCTTCTCCAGCGCCGCGATTCCCGACCGCGCAACCGGTAAAGAGATCGGCTCTTCCAACAAACCTGCGCCGTTGCTGACCCATACCCGGTTCATCACCTTCCCCGGATCCACCGCGACGACCACCGTCGCCGGATCCAGGGCAACCCCCAACATGCCCATGAGCTGCCTCCCTCGCGAGCGGACTCCTCCAGAGTCCCCTCAGCAACAGCTCACGACCTATCAGCCGGGTGCGGTCATGAGGCCCGGCGGGTACGCGATCGTGGCGGCGTACGGGTTCGGCGTCCTGATGA
This sequence comes from Jiangella endophytica, assembly GCF_003427025.1. Taxonomy (GTDB): domain Bacteria; phylum Actinomycetota; class Actinomycetes; order Jiangellales; family Jiangellaceae; genus Jiangella; species Jiangella endophytica. Next base: position 40,702 of record NZ_QVAI01000010.1, on the reverse strand, counting down.
ACCTGTGGTTCTGGGCGTTCGTCACCGGTGCCGAGGTCGACTACCAAGACGGCTCCATCTCCTACGTCCCTGGCGCTCCCATGCTGGAGAACTTGCACCCCCGTCGCCGAGTGCACCCCGCCGCGGAGGTCGAATGCGGAGCCTTCGTCAGGCGGCGCGCCGACGTCGGGTGGGTTCTGACGTCTGCCGGGCGGGGTCCGGCGACACCGTCTGCGCGTACTTCCCGGGCGTGCACCCGAACCGAGAGGCGAACGCGGCGATGAACGCGCTGGTTGCGGAGTAGCCGACGGCTCCCGCAGCGTCGGCGACCGATCGTCCGTCGACGAGCAGGCCCGCTGCCGCGTTCAACCGCACGGAGACCCGCCAACGCCGGAAGGTCGTTCCGGTCTGCGCGGCGAACGCGCGGGAGAGGGTCTTCTCACTGACATCGAGCTCTGAGGCGAAGTCGGCGAGATCGCGGGAGTCCGCCGGATCGGCGAGGATCGCCTTCGCGACCGCCCGTGCTCGGCTGTTCGTGGGCAGTGCGACGACGTCGTCACGGGTCTCCGCACACTCAAGCACGTCGACGATGAGCCGGTGGCACAGATCACGCCGTGACACGCTGCGCGGCTCCTCGATCACATGCCACAGCAGCGAGGGCGCGAGCCGATCCGCGCCGACGGCGCAAGGGTGCGCCCAACGGGCTCCGGCGGGCCGGAGCCGCGTGTCGGCGTAGACGTTGATCAGCTCACCGGGGGCGAGGATCGTCATCTCGTGCAGGATGCCTGCGGGGATCCAGGCGAAGTGCTCGCGCCGTAGGTGCCACGTCGATCCTCCGACCGCCAACGACATCGCACCGGAGCCCATCCAGGCAAGCTGGTCCTTCGAGTGGTAGTGCCACGGATACGTCGTGCCGGCGTCGAGGACGAGGCTCTCGATCTCGAGATTGTCCGATGTCCGTTCGACGACACCTGCAGCGTGCAACTCGGCCGCACGGGAGCGGTTGTGCCTTCCACCGGCCATGTGCCCGTCCTTTCACCGCTTCCGACGTCCGATGAGGAGCATCGCAGATTCGGATAAATAAGGCTAGCCTCACCTTTGCCTACCGCCCCGATAGGCCCGATGGAGAGGTGCCGTCATGCGTCAGTCCCCAGTCCCTCGCAGGCGTCGCGCGGCCATCGCGGCCGCCGTGCTCGCCGCGGCAGTGCTCGGCGCCTGCGGCTCGTCGTCGGAGCCGGCGGCCGAGTCGGAGAACACGGCACGGTCGGAGGCGACTGACGAGTTCCCGGTGACCGTGACGCACAAGTTCGGGGACACGACGGTGCCGGCCGAGCCGCAGCGGGTTGTCGTGGTCGGCCTCACCGAGCACGACATCGTGCTCGAACTGGGAGTGACCCCGATCGCGACCACCGAGTGGTACGGCGAGCAGCCGTACGCGACCTGGCCCTGGGCCGCCGAGCTCCTCGGCGACGCGGAACCCACGGTCTTGAGCACGGCCGACGGGTTCGAGTACGAGAAGATCGCCTCGCTGGAGCCGGACCTCATCGTCGGGACGAACGCCGGGCTGCTCCAGGAGGAGTACGACCGGCTGTCCGAGATCGCGCCGACCATCGCCAGCGTCGAAGGCTCGACGCAGTGGTTCTCCAGTTGGCAGGACCAGACCCGGCAGGTCGCCGCCGCGCTCGGACGCTCCGGCGCGGGCGAGGAGCTGATCACCAGCGTCGAGGAGGCCTACGCGGAGGCGCGGGCGGCGCATCCGGAGTTCGAGGGCCTGACGGTGACGTTCTCGCAGGGCGGGTCGTCGGAGGGGAACCTCTACGTCTATCCGGACGGGCTGAACACCGACTTCCTCACCGATCTCGGCTTCACCATGACCCCCGGGCTGGAGGCGTTCGTCCCCGACGGAGGTGAGGACGAGGGCTCCCAGGCGCTCGTCTCGGCCGAGAACGTCGGCATGCTGAACACCGACGTCATCGTGTTCGCCACGGAGACGGCTGACGCGATCGAGCCGCTGCTCGAGTTCGGGACGCTGGCCGACCTCGACGCCGTGAAGGGCAACCGCGCGGTCTATACGGACGGGATCCTGGCCGGCGCGATCTACTTCATGACGCCGCTGAGCCAGAAGTACGTGATCGACGAGCTCGTGCCGCGGCTGGAGGACGCGGTGGCCGGCGAGGCGCCGCAGAGCGTCGAGGGCTGACCATGGCCGCACCGGCCGACGCGTCGCCCGGGCCCAACACGGAGCGACGCGCCGGCCGTCAGCAGGTGAGCGGGCCGCCGGCACGTCGCCGGGCGGCCTGGATCGTGGTCGCGGCCGGCGTGCTGCTGGCCGTCTGCGTCGCCAGCATCGTGCTGGGGTCGAAGCCGATCCCGCTCGGTGAGGTGGTCGACGCGCTCGCACATCCGGACGCCGGCGGCGAGAACGCGCGGATCGTCCTCGACCTGCGGCTGCCGCGAACCGTTGCCGGCATCGTCGTGGGCGTCGCGCTCGGCCTCGCCGGTGCCCTCATCCAGGCGTTGACCCGCAATCCCCTCGGCGACCCGGGACTGCTGGGCGTCGACGCCGGCGCGGCGGTGTTCGTGACGATCGGGGTGGTCGTGTTCGGCACCGTGACACCGGTACAGGATCTCGCGTTCGCGGTAGCCGGCGCACTGGTGGTGACGGCAGCGGTCGCCGGGATCGGGTCCGTGCGAGGCGTGGCCGACCCGATCCGGCTGACCCTCGCCGGGATGGCGGTCGCCGCCGTCCTCACCGGTATCACCACCGCGCTCATGCTCCTCAACCCCGACGCGTTCCATCGGCTGCGGGGCTGGAACGCGGGCAGTCTGGTCGAACGGGGGTGGGAGGTGGTGCTGCCCGTCACCCCGTTCCTCGCCGCCAGCGCCCTGCTGGCCCTCGGGCTCGCTCGCGCGCTGAACTCCGTCGGTCTCGGGGAGGAGGCCGCGGCCGCCCTGGGCGTGAACGTGGCGCGCACACGGCTGTTGAGCGTGGTCGCCATCACCGTGCTCGCGGGCGGTGCGACCGCGATCGCCGGCCCGATCGCCTTCGTCGGGCTGATGGTGCCGCACGTGGCGCGGTGGCTGACCGGCCCGGACCAGCGGCGGATCCTGCTGCTCTCGATGCTGCTCGCGCCGACGCTGGTGCTGCTGTCCGACGTCGTCGGCCGGCTGGTGCTCGCGCCCGGCGAGCTGCCGGTCGGGGTCGTGACGGCGTTCATCGGGGCGCCCCTGCTGATCGCGCTCGCGCGACGGGCGAGGGCGAGCGCGCTGTGACCGGAACCCGCACGAGGCCCGAGCCGATCGACTTCGGCGCTGCCCACGTCGTCATGCGCCGCGGCAGTCTGTCCGCCCGTCTGCACCTGCGCACGCTCGTCGTGTGCCTCGCGCTGACGGTGGCCGTTGCCGTCGCCGCGATCGTCGCCCTCTGCCTCGGTGACCTGCCGCTCTCCCCCGCCGAGGTGGTCGCCGGGTTGTTCGGCGCCGACGACGGTCTCTCCGGCACCGTCGTGCGCGAGTGGCGACTGCCGAGGACGACGGCGGCGGTGCTGTTCGGGCTGGCGCTCGGCGTCTCCGGCGCCGTGCTGCAGACGCTCACCGCGAACCCGCTCGCCAGTCCCGACGTGGTCGGCATCTCCAGCGGCTCCTATACCGGCGGCCTGATCGTGATCGTCCTGCTGGGTGGTGGGTTCGCGGCCACGGCGACCGGCGCCCTGATCGGCGGACTGGCGACGGCGGCCGCCGTGTACCTGCTGGCCTACCGCCGGGGTGTCCAGGGCTTCCGGCTGATCATCGTCGGCATCGGCGTCGGCGCCATGCTCGCGGCGCTCTCGACCTACCTGCTGCTGCGCGCCCGAGTCGAGGTTGCCATGACCGCCACCGCATGGGGTGCGGGCTCCTTGACACCGGTCGGGTGGCCGCAGCTGGTCCCCGCTGCGGTCGTCATCGTCGCGGCACTGTTCCCCCTCGTCGTGCTGTCGCGGCCGCTGCAGCAGCTGGAACTCGGCGACGACGCCTCCCACGCGCTCGGCGTCACGGTCGAGCGGTCGCGGCTGGCCCTGCTCGTGTGCGCGGTCGCGCTGACCGCTGTGGTGACCGCCGCGGCCGGGCCGATCGCGTTCGTCTCCCTCGCAGCCCCACAGATCGCCCGCCGGCTCACCGGCGGCGCCGGCATCTCCCTCGCCGCGGCCGGCCTCCTCGGCGCGCTGCTGCTGACGGTGTCCGACACCGTCGCCCAGCACGCCCTTCCCGTCCCCTTCCCCGTCGGGGTGATCACGGTCGTCATCGGCGGCTGCTACCTCGTCTGGCTCCTCGTCCGTGAAGCCCGGAGAACCCCATGACCACAGCACGCCTGCGCGCCGAGGCGATCAGCGCCGGTTACGACCACACGACCATCCTCGACGCTCTCTCGCTCGATGTCCTGGACGGGTCGTTCACCGTGATCGTGGGCCCGAACGCGTGCGGCAAGTCGACCCTGCTGCGCGCGCTCACCCGGCTGCTGCCAGCGACGGGCGGTCACGTACTGCTGGACGGCCGCGCCATCTCAACGTACCGGCCGAAGGAGATCGCCCGCGAGCTCGGCCTGCTACCGCAGACCTCGGTTGCCCCCGACGGCATCACCGTCGCCGATCTCGTGGCCCGTGGCCGCTACCCGCACCAGGGCGTCCTGCGCCGGTGGAGCCCCGAGGACGAGGCCGCGACCGCCGCCGCCATCGCCGCGACCGAGATCACCGACCTGTCCGCGCGCCGCGTCGACGCCCTCTCCGGTGGCCAGCGCCAACGGGTCTGGGTCGCGATGGCGCTCGCCCAGCAGGCGTCGATACTGCTGCTCGACGAGCCCACGACCTTCCTCGACATCGCCCACCAGATCGACCTCATGGAGCTGTTCACCGACCTGCACCGGACCGGCACCACGATCGTCGCCGTCCTGCACGACCTCAACCAGGCCAGCCGCTACGCCACCCACCTCGTCGCCATGAAGGACGGCCGCATCGTCGCCCAGGGCGAACCCGGCGCCGTCGTCACCGCCGACCTCGTCGACGAGGTGTTCGGGCTGTCCTGCGTCGTGTATCCGGACCCGGTGACCGGAACGCCGACCGTCGCGCCGATCGGACGCGCAAAGGAGCGCGCAGCATCGATCGGGCGCACCCAGTCGACGAGCGCCGCCGCCGACGGCACCGCTCGCGTTCCTGGTGCCACCGAAAGCTAGGCGATTCCGTCTCAGGCGCTCGCCAACGAATCGGGCCTGACCGGCCGTTCGACGATCCAGAGGACACCGTCGGAGTCGACGTCGATGTGGATGTCGCGGCGGGCGCCGGGAGCATGGTCGGCGACCGGCTCCGAGAGGTGTGGTGGGCTCGGGTGAAGGTCGAGGCGGCGGCTTCTGGTCTCACCCCGCCGGGTGACCCGTGGTCGTTGCGGAGGCGGAACCCGGGTGGGCTGAGCGGGTGGTTCGATCGCATGACAGGCTGACGTGGCGTCGACAGCGCACAGGCGCTCGCCAAGGTACGGATGCGGATCGCGAGGTCGCCGAGTTCGACGGGGCGGGATGAGCGTTACTGAGTCGAGGCCCGTGATTCCCCGGCCGCTTCGTGGGTCGGGCCCGACTCGGCAGTGGTCCCCCGAGGGCTGCCGCTGATCGCGGCCGTGGAGGCTCACCTTCAACCCACCGAGCTCGTGGTTCGTGAGGGAGAACGACGTTCGGTCAGACGAGATGCGCCACGTCGTTGATGCGGGCGTCGCAGTGCCTACGCCGTCGTCGAGACGGAGTCGCTTGCCGGCCATACGCCTCCGCCTGTCGGGGCCACGAGGTCGGGTCCGTGACGTCGAGGGCGAGGGCTCGCCCGTCCCCGCGAGGCCGGTCGGCCGCCGAGCCGTGGCGTAGACCGTCGCCCCGCGGGCAAGGAGCTCGAGCACGAAGTGGCGCCGGAGACCGCGGTTCGCGCCGGTGACCAGCGCGGTCGCGGTGTCGAGCCTCATCGGCCGGAGTCCTCCGGACCGTGCCAGCGGAACGGGTCGTCCTCCAGCGCGGCGCGGTCCCAGTGCGCGAGGTTCGCGGCGGCCTCGTAGGTGGAGTGGAGGAACTCGGAGACCGCCCGGTCCGGGTCCGGTGCGGCGCGAGCGGCCTCGTAGGGCAGCAGGAACTGCTGGAACTCAGTGCTGTAGAACGCGCCTTCGGGACCGATCGTCTGGTCGGCGAACCCGTCCGGCACGGGGTAGGCGTAGGAGTAGAACGCGCCTTCCTCCCCACCGCCGGGCCAGAACCCGCAGCTGGACAGCTCGCGGGAGTACCCCTCGACCATGACCCAGTCCCCGCAGTTGGGCACCCCGCCGGGGTGCGGCGGGGCGGACCGTCCGGAGAAGCGGGTGCAGGCGAGGTCCATCCCGCCCCAGAAGAAGTGCACCGGGCTGACCTTGCCGACGAAGTGCGACCGGAACTCGCCGATCACGCGGTTCGCCTGCAGCAGTTGGCGCCAGAACAGGGTGACGGCCTCGGCGTCGTAGGACGCGTGGTGGTGGTCGTCGGCGAACGGGATCGCCGGGTCGACCTCGCTGGGCAACGGCCGGATCTGCGCCTCGATGCCGAGCCCGCCGAGCACGTCCAGGAGCCGGGTGTAGAACTCCGCGACCGACATCGGCTGCAGCGGCAGGCTCCGTGTGCCGCCGTCGCTGCTGCGGACCTCCAGCCGATGGCCGACGACGTCGAACTCGATCTCGAACGCCCCGCCGCGGTAGGGGATGGTCGAGGTCGTCAGCCCGCGCGGGCTGACGTAGAGGGTCACCTGCCACCAGTGGTTGAGCAGCGGAGCGTGCTTCATGCGGATCTTGCCCACGATCTGCGTCCACATGTGCAGGGTCTCGCGAGTGGGGGTCCAGTCCGAGACCCGCAGGCTCGGCCACGTCCTCGCCGAGGTCATCGGTACTCCGGGTTGGCGTGGGCGGGTTGAGTACCGGCGTCCCAAGCGGTGCGCTGATTGCCGTAGGCCGGGATCCCGCCCGCGGCGCGGATCATCGACGCGAGGTGGAGCAGGTTGTACGTCATGAACGCGATGTTGCGATTGGTGAAATCGTTCTCCGGCCCGCCGGAGCCCTCGTCGAGGTAGGACGGGCCGGGGCCGACCTCGCCCAGCCAGCCCGCGTCGGCCTGCGGCGGGACAGTGAACCCGATGTGCTGCAGGCTGAACAGGATACTCATCGCGCAGTGCTTGAGCCCGTCCTCGTTCCCGGTGAGCAGGCAGCCGCCGACGCGCCCGTAGTAGGCGTACTGGCCCTGGGTGTTGAGCACGCCGGAGTAGCCGTAGAGCCGCTCGATGACCCGGCGGGTCACGGAGCTGTTGTCGCCCAGCCAGATCGGTCCGCCGATGACGAGGATGTCGGCGGCCAGGACCCGCTCCAGCAAGGCGGGCCACTCGTCGCGCTCCCACCCGTGCTCGGTCATGTCCGGGCGGACGCCGGTGGCAATGTCGTGGTCGACGGCGCGGAACTGGTCCACGAGAACCCCGTTCGCCTCCATGATCGCCACGCTGCGGTCGATCACGCCCTGCGTGTGACTGGGGTCGGGCGAGCGGTTGAGCGTGCAGTTGACGTACAGCGCGCGGAGCCCGGAGAAGTCGGGCCGCTCGACGAGGGAGCCGGTCATGGGGTCCTTTCGCGGACGTGCTGTGGTGCGCGGTGCCGCCTCGGATGCGGCGGCACCCAGGTGCCGAGTGTCGGGCACCGCGGCGCCCGGCGGATCGGTCGATGAATCGGTCAGAGGCGGAGCGGCTACTTTTGGTTCATGGAGCTGCTCGGGCGGCGCGTCGAGACCACGACGCTGGACGGGCTGCTGGCGCGGGCGGCGGACGGTACGGGATCCGGGCTCGTCGTCTGGGGCGAGCCGGGGATCGGCAAGACGGCCTTGCTCGACTATGCCGTCGAGACGGCCGCCGACGCGACGGTGCTGCGCTGCCGGGGCACCCGGATGGAGGCGGGCCTCGCGTTCGCGGCGCTGCACGAGCTGCTGTGGCCAGTGCGGGAACGCCTGGAGTCGCTCCCCGAACCGCAAGCCGCGGCCCTGCGCGGGGCGCTGGGAATGAGCGGGGACCCGGCCAACCGCTTCCTGATCGGCGCGGCTGTGCTGTCCTTGGTCTCCGCCCTGGCCCGGGAACGGCCGGTGCTCGTCGCGGTGGACGACGCCCAGTGGGTCGACGAGGCGACCGCCCATTGCCTGGGATTCGTCGCCCGGCGGGTGCGGACCGACCCGGTCGTGCTGCTCTTGGCCGCCCACGAGGACCCCTCCTCGGGGCCGTGGGAGGGTCTGCCGTCGATGGAGGTCGTTGGCCTGGCCGACGACGACGCGCGGCGGCTGGTCGAAGCGGTGGCGCCGGAGGCCGGAGAGGCGCTGGTCGGCGACACGGTGCGGGCTGCCGGCGGCAATCCGCTGGCCCTGCACGAGCTGCCCACTCTCGATCGCGAGGATTCCCTCTCGGCTGGGGTCCCCGTCGGGCCGCGGCTACGCCGGGCGTTCTGCGCGCGGGCCGAGGCGCTGAAGCCCGCGACCCGGGCGTTGCTGCTGCTGGCCGCAGCCGAGGACCGGGGCGACCGCCGCCTCGTGCAGCGGGTCGGCGCCGGTTGGGGCGTCGACTCGTCCGCCTGGGACGAGGCCCTGCACTCCGGGCTGCTCGAGGCGACCGGCGCCCGTCTGAAGTTCCGGCATCCGTTGGTCCGGGCGGCGCTCTACGACGGAGCTCCCTTCGCCGAACGCCAGGCCGTGCACCAGGCGCTCGCCGCGGGCCTGCCGAGCGACGCCGTCGAGGAACGGGCCTGGCACTTGGCGGCCGCCGCGGACACGGTGGACGAGCACGTCGCCGGGCTGCTGGAGCAGACGGCGCAGCGGTGCCTGCGGCGCAGCGCCGGTCCGACGGCGGCGCGGGCGCTCCAGCGGGCCGCCGAGCTGTCGCCGGAGCCCGCGGACGCCGCGCGCCGGCTCGCTGCCGCCGCCCGTGCCGCTTGGGACGGCGGCAACGCCGCCGCGGCGCAGCGGCTGCTCGCGGACGCGGAGAGCCTGGTCGGCGTGGAACCGGTGGTCCGGCTCAGCGGGGGGCTGCGCGGGATCCTGGAGTTCAGCCACGGCGTGGTCGATCGTGCCCACCACTACCTCGCCGGCGACACAGCGCTCGTCGCCGGCGGCCGCGCCGCGGTGGAGCTGGGCGCGGTGGCGGTGCGGGCGGCGTGGTCGGCGGGGCGGATCGAGCTCCAGCAAGAGGCGCTGGACCGGCTGTTCGCCCTCCGCGCCGACGACGACCCGGACCTGTCGCCGGTCATGCCCACGCTGCGGGCCTGGTGGGCCTGCTACGACGAGACCGGCGGGACCGGCGGAGTCGCCGCCGCGCCCCCGGGCGGAAGCAGCGACACGGTCGGCCTGCTCGGCACCGTGCCCTGGGAGCTTCTCCCGCCAACGCTCCTGGTCTGGGCCTGGGGCGCCGAGGGACCCCTGCGGGACGTACTCGGCCTCCAGGTCGCCCAGCTGCGCCGCCGCCACGAGCTCCCCGCGCTGGCGATGGTGCTCTCCCAGACCGCGGTCCTCGACCTCTCCGCCGGGCGCTGGAGCATCGCCGCGGACACGGCGACCGAGGCGCTGCAGCTGGCCGAGGAGGTCGGCGCGGACCACGTGGCCACCCAGTGCCGGCTCTGCCTGGCGAGCCTGGCCGCGGGCCGTGGCGACGAGGCCGTCGTCGAGCAGAACACCGCCGGCGCGCTGCGGCGCTCGGTCCCACACGGCGTCCGGGCGCTGAGCGCGTCGGCGTACTGGGTCCGCGGGCGGGCGGCGCTGTTCGGCGGGCGGCCACAGGAGGCGCTGCAGCACCTGACGCCGCTCGACGAACCCGGTCACGAGGCCGCCCACCGCACGATCGCCCTGCTCGCCGCGCTCGACACCGCCGAGGCGGCGGCGCAGGTCGGGCGGGCGGACGTGGTCGAGTCCCGGGGCGCGCTGGTCGATGCCTGGGCCCGGCGGACGGGCGCGAGCTGGGCCCGCGCGGCCGGCCACCGGCTCCGCGCTCTGGCCGGATCAGACGCCGAGCGCCACTACCAGGCGGCCCTCGAGGTGGGCGCGGGCGACGACCCGGTCGAGCACGCCCGGACCCGGCTGCTCTACGGGGAGTGGCTGCGACGGGCGCGCCGTCGGGCGGACGCCAGGGAGCAGCTCGGCGGGGCCGCCGAGGTGTTCGGCCGGGTGGGCGCGGCACCGCTGCAGGCGCGGGCGCTGCGTGAACTCGAGTTGGCCGACGGGTCGAGCACCGGCCAGGACACGGCAGGGCTGACCGCCCAGGAGCTGCGGGTCGCCCGGCTGGCCGCCGAGGGCCTGACCAACCGGGAGATCGCGGCGCAGCTGCTGATCAGCCACCGCACCGTCGGCCACCACCTGTCCAACGTCTACCCCAAGCTCGGGGTCACCTCGCGCGTCGAGCTCGCCGAGATCGACGTCACCGGGGACCTCCGCCTCCGCAGATGACCGATTGCGTGTCCGATTCGCCCGGGCCCGATCCCCTCGTAGGGTCCAGGCTCATGACAGGCCTCAGTGCGCGCACCCTCAGGTTCGGGAACCAGGCGCCGGTCCCGTGGGGCCGGGACGTGCCCCTCGGGCAGGAGGGTCCGATCACCGGCCTGTACGTGGTGATCGCCTCGTGAGCTGGGACGCGACCGACAGGACCGGCGCCGCTGTGACGATCGGGCTCGAGGAGACGATCCCGGTGGGCGCCTACGTCGTCGGGCTCGGCGACGGGCCGCAGGTCGGCAGGGCCCAGTTCGTCGATCCACCCGGCACGGCAGGCGAGCGGATCTTCTTCCACACCGAGGTCGACGAGGAGTACGGCGGCCGCGGCCTGGCCGGCCTGCTGCTGCGGGAGGCGCTCGCGGACAGCATCCGCAGGAAACTCACCGTGGTGCCCGTGTGCCCGTTGTTCGCCCGCCACCTGAATGCCCACGGCGACGAGTTCGTCGCCGCCGGGGGCGCGTTCCGCCGCCCGACCCGCGACGACCTCGCGGTGGTGGCGCGCGCGGCACGGGGCGGGGCATGAGATGCGTCCGGCGCTGGACAAGGTGATGCCCGAGGCGTGGCAGGCCGCGCAGGCGTTCGCGACGGCGATCCGGGACGCGGCGTCGGCACGAGGGCTCTCGGCGCGGGAGGTCGAGCTGATCAAGGTCCGCGCGTCGCAGCTCAACGCGTGTGCATTCTGTCTGGACCTGCATTCCCGTCAGGCGCGGCAGGCGGGGATCGGGCAGCAGAAGCTGGACCTGTTGGCCGCGTGGCGGGCGGCTGGGCTGTTCGAGGAGCGGGAGCGGGCGGTGCTCGCGGTGGCGGAGGCCGCGACTGTGCTCCCCGTGACCGACGAGGCGGAGGCCGACCTGCTCAGCGCCCGATCGGTCCTCGGCGCGGATGCATTCGTCGCGGCCGAGTGGGTGGCGGCCACGATCAACGCGTTCAACCGGATCTCGATCCTCAGCCGGCATCCGGTCCGGCCCCGCGACAACGAAGGGAGGGTCGTCCGATGACGAACCTCGAGGCCCGGCCCGACCTGGAGGTCCTGGACCGCGCGCAGCCGTGCACGGCGGTCGAGGTGCTCGAGCCGCGCCCGGTACCCCTCGGGGGCGTGCGGGCGACGTCGGTGTACCGGACGCTCCCACAGCGGCGGAGGTCGTTGGTGGGGGCGTGGTGCTTCCTCGACCACTACGGCCCCGATGACGTCGCGGTCACTGGGGGGATGCACGTGCCGCGGCATCCGCACACCGGGCTCGCGACTGTGTCGTGGCTGTTCAGCGGGCGCGTCGAGCATCTCGACTCCGGCGGCACCGCGGCCTCGGTCGTGCCGGGTGAGCTCAATCTGATGATCGCGGGGCGGGGCATCACCCATCAGGAGCTCAGCGCCGCGGAGACGCGGACCCTGCACGGCGTGCAGCTCTGGTACGCGCTGCCGGACGAGACGCGGTTCGGCGAGAACGCCTTCGCCCACCACGCGCCTGAACCGGTGACGCTGCCCGGTGTCACGGCACGGGTGTTCATCGGGGAGCTCCTCGGGTCCGCGTCCCCGGTCGAGACGCGGACGCCCGACCTCCTCGGTGCCGAGCTGATCCTCGACGCCGGCGCCACGGCCCGGCTGCCCGTGCGGGCGGACTTCGAGCACGCCGTCCTCGCCGAGAACGCGGAGGTCACAGTGAGCTCCGCCGCCGTCGGACATCGATCGCTCGCGTTCGTCCCGCCCGGCGCCGACACGCTGGTCGTCACGGCGGGTGACAGGGAGGCCCGCGTGATCCTGCTGGGCGGCGTCCCACTGGACGAGCAGATCGTGATGTGGTGGAACTTCGTCGGCCGCGACCACGACGAGATCGTCGAGTTCCGGCGCCGCTACCAGGCCGAGCTCGGGTTCGAGCCGGCCGATCCGCGAGACGAGAGCAAGTCCCCTCTGTTCGGCACCTTCCCACCGGACCAGCTACCGCCGCTGCCCGCTCCGCCGCTGCCGAACACGAGGTTGCTCCCGCGCAAGCAGTAGGTCCCGTCAGCCCTCCGAGCGCGCGGCGAGCGCCATCGGCTCGTCGGTGGCGACGCTGATCAGCAGCCGGCACCGAGCGGACCCACGGAAAGTCGCCTTGACCGTCGACTGAAGACGCCTGCCACCCGAAATGCTCCCCCGCCACGACGGCATGCCGCGCACGGCGTGCGCCGCTCCCTGCCGCGCAGCGACACGTGCCGGCGAGGCGCCGGCCCGGACGAGCATGATCATGGGCCGGCGCAGCCGCGGGTCGCCGAACCCTCAGCCCTTCCGCTTCTCGATCTCCGCGGTCGCTTGGGGGAGGACGGTGTGGAGGTCGCCGACGACGCCGAAGTCGGCCATCGCGAAGATCGGTGCTTCGGGGTCCTTGTTGACCACGACGATGGTCTTGGAGGTCTGCATGCCGGCCCGGTGCTGGATGGCGCCGGAGATCCCGGCGGCCAGATACAGCTGGGGGGAGACGGTCTTGCCGGTCTGCCCGACCTGGTAGGCGTGCGGGTACCAGCCCAAGTCGACGGCGGCGCGGGAGGCGCCGACGGCGGCGCCGAGGGCGTCGGCCAGCGCCTCGACCGGGGCGAAGTCACCACCGGTGCCACGCCCGCCGGACACCACGATGGAGGCTTCGGTCAGCTCCGGCCGGCCGGTCGCCGCGCGCGGCGCGCGGTCGACGATGCGGGCCCTCGTGGCCGCCGCGGTGAACGCGACCGCCACCTTCTCCTCCACCGGGGTCGCGGGTGCGGGTTCGGGGGTGACCGCGTTCGGTTTCACCGTGATCACCGGGGTGCCGGTGGTGACGGCCGCGGTGACGGTGTACCCGCCGGCGAACACCGACTGCGTGGTCGACAGGTCGGCGGCAACATCGACCGCGTCGGTGATCACACCCGAACCCAGCTTCACCGCCAGCCGGGCCGCGATCTCCTTGCCCTCCGGGCTGGACGTGACCAGCACCCCCGCCGCGCCGGACGAGGACGCGATGTGGGCCAGCGCCTCGGCCTTCGGCACCACCAGGAACTGCTCGAACTCGCCCGCCTCCACCACATACACCTTGCCCGCGCCATGGGCGCCCAGGGTGTCGCGGGCCGCGCCATACCCCGACCCGAGGAACACCGCGGCCGGTTCGCCCGCGCGGGCCGCCAGGGTCAGCAACTCCAGCGTGGTCTTGCGGACCTGCCCGTCGACGTGGTCGACCAGCACCAGAATCTCAGCCATCGTCACAACCCCTTCAGATGAACTTCTGGTCGGCGAGGAACTCGGCCAACCGCACGCCGCCGTCACCCTCGTCGGTCACGACCATGCCGGCGGCACGCTCCGGCCGCTTCACCACCTCACGCACCACCGACCAAGCGGCACCCAACCCCACCGTCGCGGGATCGAGGTCGAGGTCAGCCAGGCCCCACGTCTGGACCGGCTTCTTCTTCGCCGCCATGATCCCCTTGAACGACGGATACCGCGGCTCGTTGATCTGATCAGTCACCGCGACGATCGCCGGCAGGCCCGCCTCGATCGTCTCGCTGGCGGTGTCACCATCACGCCGCGCCGTCACCAACGACCCCGACACCGACAGCTCACCGACGAACCCCACCTGCGCCCACCGCAGCAGCTCGGCCAACATCGCCGGCACCACACTCATCCCACCATCGGTCGACGCCATCCCCGTCAACACCAGATCCACCGACCCGATCTTGCCGATCGCCGCCGCCAACACCCGCGCCGTCGCCAACGCATCCGACCCATGCAACGCGTCATCCACCACATGCACCGCGGCACCCGCGCCCATCTGCAACGCCTTCTTCAACGCCGCGTCCGCGCCCGCAGGGCCCACCGTCAACGCGACGACCTCGACACCGTCGCCCGCTTCGGCGATCTTCAACGCCTCCTCGACCGCGTACTCGTCCAACTCTGACAACAAGCCGTCCACACCAGCACGATCAGTCGTGTTGTCAGCAGCGAAAGACCGGTACGCGGTGGCGTCCGGAACGTACTTAACCAGGGTGACGATCCTCACAAGCCATCCTCCTCCGTGGGTCGGGGTCATTCACAGGCCGCGTAGAAACCCGCGTGACGTGCGGCCGTCACCGGCGGCTCCGCGGCGGACCCCGAGCCCTGCGTTACGCGCCGTACTCGTCACCGGCGAGGTGAAATCCCGAGGCCAGGTGCACTCAAACCGCAGCGGCTTTCCCGGTACGGCGCGGGTCGGCGCAGGCACTCATGACGCCGTCCGCTGCGATGTGCACGCCCTCATAGCTGCCGGAGTGGATGCTCCACGGGTTGCACACCTCGAGACCGACACCCCGCGAGATCACCTCGGCCCGGAGCGTCTCGTCGATGTCCGCCTCGATCGCGTAGACCGGTGGTGCCGACGGATCTCGCATGGTCCCGACCGTCGGGCCACCGAACCGCGGCCGATGGACCGAATCCTCGATATCGATCCCGAAGTCCAGGATGTTGACGGTGTTCTGCACGATGTTCGGGATGAGGGAGACCGAGGGCGAACCCGCGGCCAGCACGGGTGCTCCGTCCTTGAAGATGATGGTCGGCGCCACGTAGCAGGTGCCACGGCCACCTGGCGGCGGCAGCTGGCTCAGGAAGTGCGCGGCGCCGGCCCACAGCTGCACGCCGTCCACGAACAAGCCGTTGGTCCACGGCATGCTCATCACCGAGTGCAGGATGCTTGCCACGTTCCCTTCGCCGTCGACGACCGTCACGTGATTGGAGCCGGGGTAGATCGGCGTCCGGGTCGGGCGGGGAGCGCTCATCTTCATCATCTCGAACCGCTGCTGCGCATACTCCTTGCTCACGATGAGATCCAGCGGCACGTCGAAGAACTCCGGATCGCGCAGCTTGCCACCGTCGGCGAACACCTCACCGCAGAATCGCAGCATCCAGTACAGCGAGTCGGCGGACTCCGTCGGCGGTCCCCACTCCGTGACCGGGATCAGCTCGAGGAGATTGAGGATCTCGATGATGTGGGTACCGCCGGTGTCCGGCGGCGGTGAGGCTGCCACGTCGTAGCCCCGGTAGGTGCCACGAGCAGGCTCCATCCAGCGCACGGCGTACTCGTCGAGGTCCTTCCGGCTCAGCACCCCTCCGGCGGCCTGAACCGTCGCGACCATCTTCTCCGCGAACGCCCCACGGTAGAAATAGTCAGCCCCTCCGGCCACGAGTTGTTCCAGGGTCTCGGCGAGCGCGGGTTGGCGCAGCACTTCACCCACCTCGATCAGGCCGCCGCGGGGGAAGAACAGCTCCCGCCCCTCCCGGTAGCGGCCCAGCGTCCCGGCCTGCTCGAAGGCCATGCCGTAGAGGAACGGATAGACCTCGAATCCCTCCCGCGCGAGTTCGATGGCGGGCGCCACCAACTCGCTCCTCGGCTTCGTCCCGTGCCGGTCCAGCGCCGCCTCGAAGGCCGCCCAGAAGCCGGGCACGGCGACACTCCTGCCCGTGGTCAGGTCGTCCACGGAGAGCGACTCCAGCTTCTCCGGGCGGTTCATCGAGCCGTTGAGGTAGGTCGTCGCGCCGGTCCGCGCGTCGTAGTACAGCATGGACAGCACGCCGCAGATGGTGGTCATGTGCGGTTCGGCCACCGCTTGGACGACGGAGGCCCCGAGGGCCGCGTCGGCCGCGTTGCCGCCGGACTTCAGCACGTCGACGGCCGCCTGCGTCACGATCGGATTGCTGGTGACGGCGATGCCGTTCCGGCCGCGGGCCACCTCCTTGCGGCCGAACCTCGCCTGATCGGTCAGTCGCTTGCGTGCTGCGTCATCCACAACGTGTCCTTCCTTGAAGACCACTCGGCACTGGCCATCGTGCAGTCAGTGTCAGACGACCCGCCGGCCGATCGGTATCGACGATCGTCGCGGGTTCCATCCTCGACACGGCACGTCGGTCGCAACAACTCTCCCGGCCTTTACACCTCCCCCGCAGCCGGTCAGAGTGACAGCCGAAATGCGTCTCGACTCTCATTTCAGGAGGAGGCTCATGTTTCTCTCCGTGCCCGCCGACAGCATCGACGTCGCGCCACCGTGGGACCGGCCGCCGGACGCCTGGCTCGAGCGGCTCGACGGCATCCCCGCGGCGCTCGTGGGTGACGTCCTGAACCGGATGACGGTCATGGACGGCGGCGTCCGGCTGCTGACCGACCGGGCGACGCTGATCGGTTTCGCGTTGCCGGTCGACACGCGCGAGGGGGACAACCTGGCCGTCCATCGCGCGCTGGACGAGGCCCGCCCCGGCGACGTCCTGGTCGTGAACGGCCGGGGCGACACGACGCGCGCGCTCATCGGGGATCTCATCGGCGAGATCATGGTCGGCGCCGGCGTGCGGGGCGCGGTGATCGACGGCGCGGTGCGAGACGTGACGGCGCTCGGCGAGCTGGGACTGACGGTGTACGCACGGGCCACGACCCCCGCGGGGCCGTACAAGACCGGACCGGGCACCGTCGGCGCGACGGTGGCGGCCGGCGGCATCGTCGTCGGCCCCGGCGACATCATCATCGGCGATGCCGACGGCGTCGTCGTGGTACCGGTGAGCAAGGTCCAGCACGTGTCGGACGAGTGGCAGGCGGCTCTGGGCCGGGAGAACCAGCTGCGCTCACGCATCCGCCAGCGCCCGGGGGGCTCCTCATGACCTCCCCCGCAGCCACCTGGCGTCCGGCCGGCCGGGCGGACGACCTGCGCGCCGCGTCGCTCCGGCCGGCCCTCGCGCCCCCGCCACCGGGAGCGGTGTCGCTGGCGATGGGCGATCCCGACTTCGCGACCCCGGCCGCGATCGTCGACGCCGCGGCCCAGGCACTACGCGACGGGCACACGCACTACGCCGACCAGCAGGGCCACCCGAGCCTGCGAGCCGCGATCGCCGAGCGCCTGCCCGGGGCACGGAGCTGGACGGCGTCCGACGTGCTCGTGACGCACGGAGCCACCGCCGGCCTCGCGTCCCTGATCCTCGCGACCGTCAACCCCGGTGACCGCGTGGTCATCCCCGAGCCGGCCTACTCCCTCTACGCGGACCTCGTCGTGCTCGCCGGAGGCCGAGCCGTCCACGTCCCGCTGGCCCGGTCCCTGCACTGGGACCTCGACCGCCTCCACGCGGCGCTTCCCGGCGCCCGGCTGGTGATCTTCTCGAACCCGGCCAACCCGACCGGCGTGGTGCACACCCGGGACGAGCTACGCGCGCTGGCCGCGATGCTGGAGGGCTCGGACACCCTGGTCGTCGCCGACGAGGCCTACCATCGCTTCGTCTACGCGGGTCACGAGTTCTGCTCGGCCCTCAGCGTCGACGCTCTCGCGCACCGAACCGTCTACGTCCAGACGTTCTCCAAGACCTACGCGATGACCGGCTGGCGCGTCGGCTACCTCGTGGGCCCGCGTCCGGTCGTCGAGGCCGCCGCACTGGTGCATCGCACCGTCAACGGTTCCGTCAACACTGCGGCCCAGATCGCGGCGGTCAGCGCCCTGAGCCTCGACGACGCAGCGCTGCGGCCCATGCTGGAGGCGTACGAGCAACGCCGGAACCTGGTCGCCGACGAGTTGAGCGGAGCGAACGGAGTCGCTCTGGTCCCCCCGGAAGGCGGCTTCTACGCCTTCGTCAGGTACGAGGGCGACCACCCGTCCGTCGACGTCACGCTGGGCCTTCGCGACCATGGGGTCATCGTCAGGGCGGGGTCGGAGTACGGCCCCTCGGGCGAGGGACACGTGCGCATCTCGTTCGCGGCCGGGGCGGACGACCTCCGCACCGGGCTGCACCGGATGCGGTCGTACTTCGACCGCCGGCTCCGGAGCACGACGTGATCGCGCCCGGCCCGGCCACGACCAGCGAGGACGGACGGAGCGAGCACGTGCGAAGCGACACCCGGCGCAACCGGCGACGCCTGCTGGCCGCCGCGCGCGTGGTGCTGGCCGCTGACGGCGAGACAGCCACGATGGCCGACGTGGCCGCCCACGCCGAGATCTCGACCGCGACCGCGTACCGCCACTTTCCCTCGATGGCGCGCCTCGTCGAGGCCGTCGTCCTGGGGATCACCGAGGACCTGCGCGACGTCAGTCTCCGCCTCCCCGCGGACGACGCCGACCCCCTGCGCTCGGTAATGCGCCACTGGGTCGACCTCGTCGTCGCGCACGGCGCCGTGCTCATCCAGCTGCGTTCCCGGCGCGGCTATCTCGCCCGGCTCGAGTCCGGCGATCCCGTCGTCTCGTCCGCGGCGGAGGCGTGGCGCGGCCCGGTCGAGCGGACGCTCCGCGACACGTACCCGGCCGACGCGCTGCCACGGGCCCTGATGCTGCTCAACCAGATCAGCGACCCCCGCGAGATCCGCGATCTCCACGACCACGGCTGCACCGATCCCGGCCGGATCGTCGACCTCCTGGTCAGGACGTTCCTGGCCGGCCTGCCGGCGTGGCTGAGCGGCAGCGCCGACGTCCACCTGGACCCGGCGGCCCGGAGCGAGCGATGACGCCGCACGAGCCCTCCCCCGTCGTGCGGCGACTGCGCGCCGGGAGCCTTCGTCCCGCGGTCGTCCACGGACGGACCCCCGGCACCATCATGCTCAGCAGCGGCGACCCCGACTTCGCCACGCCCGATCCCGTGCTGCGTGCCGCGACGGCCGCCATGGACGAGGGCAGAACCGGGTACGGCGACCTCACCGGCGACCCCGAGCTGCGGGAGACGGCGGCGGCCGTGACCTCCGCCGTGGCCGGATACCGGTACACCGCCGCCGAGGTGCTGGTCACGAACGGGGCGAGCTCGGGAGCACACGCCGCGCTGACCGCGACCGTCTCGCCCGGCGACCGGGTGCTGCTGCTCGACCCGACGTACTCCCTGTTCGAGGCGGTGGTGCAGATGGCCGGGGGCGTTCCCGTCCACGTGCCGCTGGACCCGGCCGGACATCTCGATCTCGAGGCGATCGAGCGGCAGCTCCCGGGCTGCCGGCTCCTCGTGCTGGTGAACCCGTCCAACCCGACCGGCGCCGTGTTCACGCGAGACGAGCTCACGCAGCTCGCCGGGCTCACCGCCCGGCACGGCGTGGTCGTCGTGAGCGACGAGGTCTGCGACCGCTTCACCTTCGACGGCCGCACATTCGCGTCCGCGGTGGATATCGACCAGTGGCGCGACCGGCTCATCTACTGCCAGAGCATGTCGAAGACGTCGTCGATGACCGGCTGGCGGGTCGGCTACACGATCGCGCCGGCACCCCTCATCGACGACATCGCCCTCGTCCACCGGAACACCCTCACCTCGGTCAACACCATCGCTCAGCGGGCCGCCCTCGCCGCGCTGCGGACGGGGCTGCCGTGGACCTCGGACATGAGCGAGATCCTGCAGCGGCGACGCGATCTGGTCATCGAGCACGTCCGGGCCATCCCCGGGCTCAGCGCCGACGTTCCGGAGGGCGGGCTGTTCGCCTTTCCCCGCTATGAGCATCGCCTCGGGTCCGTCGACGTCACCCGGGAGCTGGCGCTGCGGGGCGTCCTCGTCCGAGCCGGTCGCGAGTTCGGGCCGAGCGGCGAGGGACATCTCCGGCTCTCCCTGACCGCGAGCGAGTCCGTGCTCGCCAACGGCCTCGACCGGATCGCCGACTACTTCGCCCGCCCGCGGAGCCCGCGGTGAGCGACCGGCTGGTGCGAGGGGGACGCGTCGTCGACGGTTCGGGGGCGCCGCCGGCGCGCGCCGACGTCCTGATCCGCCGCGGCCGGATCGACGCCGTGGAGCCCCCGGGGCGCATCCCCGCCGACGCGGCGCCGACGATCGACGCGAGCGGGCTCGTGGTCGCCCCCGGCTTCATCGACGTGCACTCGCACGCGGACAACGCGCCCCTGCTGGCCGACGACGACACCAGCAAGATCCTGCAGGGGGTCACCACCGAGGTCGTGGGGAACTGCGGCGAGTCACTGGCGCCGGCCAGCACGCTCGCACCGGAGTCGTTCGCCGCGTTCGCCGATCGTACGTTCCCGCCGCTGGACGTCACCTGGTCGTCCTGGTCGGAGTTCACGGAGCGGACCGACGCGCTCGGCTACGTCACCAACTACGCGCCGCTGGTCGGCCACGGGCCGCTGCGCATCGCCGTGCTCGGCCTGGACGACCGGGCCCCCGATGCCGACGAGCTGACACTGATGCGGCGCGAGCTGGACAAGGCACTCGACGGCGGCGCCTTCGGCATGTCCAGCGGACTCATCTACCCGCCGGGGATCTTCAGCGACACCGGCGAACTGATCGCGCTGGCGCGTCAGCTCGGCCCCGACGGGCTCTACGTGACGCACCTGCGCAACGAGGGTTCCCAGCTGCTGAACTCGATCCGGGAGGCCGACCGGATCGGCAGGACCGCCCGCTGCCGGGTGCACATCTCTCATCTGAAGGCCAGGGGGCGCGACAACTGGGGCCGCATGCCCCTGGCGCTGGACCTGGTCAAGGAGCTGGGCAGCGACCGGCCGCTCACGAAGGACATCTACCCGTACACGGCGGGATCGACCGTGCTGACGGCGATGCTCCCGCCGCACTTCCTGACCGGCGGAAACGACGCGGTTCTCGGCCGGTTGTCCTCGCCGGAACGCCGGCGCGAGCTCGCCCACGCCATGGAGCACGGCATCGACGGGTGGGAATCGCACCTTCACGCGGCCGGCGGCTGGGACAACGTCATGGTGAGCTCGACGCACAGTCACCGTCACGAGGGCCGCACCCTCACTGAGATCGCGGCCGATCTGGAGCTGTCCCCGGTGGACGCCTTGATCCGCGTCCTCACCGAGGAGCGCCTCCGCGCGACCATGGTGCTGTTCGTGATGGATCCCGGCGACGTCCGCGACGCCTTCGCCGACCCCGACACCATGGTCGGGTCGGACGGCCTGCCACCAGGTGGTGGCGGCAAGCCGCACCCGCGCGCCTTCGGCACCTTCCCGCGGATCCTCGCGGAGTACGTCCGGACCGAGAAGCTCATGGAGCTCGGGGAAGCGGTCCGGCGCATGACCTCGCTGCCCGCCGAGGTTTTCCGCATTCCCGAGCGGGGACTGGTCCGGCGCGGCTACGTCGCCGATCTCGTCGCCTTCGATCCCGACCACGTCGACCACGTGTGCGACTACCGGGATCCCGTGCGGGCGCCCGCTGGCATCGGCTGGGTCATGCAGGCCGGTGCGATCACGGTCGAAGGTTCGCACTACATCGGTCCGCGCCGTGGCGTTCGGCTACGTCCGGCGTAGTCGCCGCGCCCAACCGGACCGGCGGACGCGGTGTCGATCAGGCCGCCGCTCCCCCGACCCGCTTCGCGAGCCGGCCGCCGAAGTGCAGGCCGTCCACGCGGCGCCCGGCGTCACGGGAGAAGTAGCCCGACGCGCCCTTCGTCGCCCCCTCGACCACGACGAATCGATCGCCAGCTCCCTCGACCATCGCCAGCACGAACTCCTGGCGGGCCTCCGGGTCCTCCCCCGCCCGGCGTAGCGTGTCGGCCCGGTCCGGGCGCGCTCCCTGCGTCATCACCAGCCGGCCTTCGCTCGCCCTGACATCGTTCATTGCCACGATGGTCTGATACCTGCCGGCGTACCGGGTCAGCTCATCGTCCGGCCGCAGCGACAGCGACGGATCGGCCTGGGCGAGGCCGAGGTACTCACCCAGGGCCCAGTCGGTGAACTGGTTCTTGAACTGGTTCCCGTTGGGGCCGCAGTTGGTCAGGACGACCACGGCGAAGTCGCGATCCGGGACGATCACGAAGTCCGAATGCTGGCCGATCGTCGTCCCGCCGTGGGCGACCAGCCGAACGCCGTCGACGTCGCGCAGCAGCCAGCTGATGCCGACGTGATCGCCCAGCCCGCTACCCGGCATGGACGCGGTCGGCTGCTGCATGCGACGGATCGTCTCCGCGCTGAGCACCCGGGTGCCGTCCGGCGTGAGGCCGCCGCAGAGATGGAATCGTGCCCAGGCGATCTGGTCGCGAGCGGTGGCGGACATTCCACCGGCGGGACGACGACCGCGCGGGACCGCCCACGTCGTGGCCTGATCGATCCGGCCGTCAGCCCTCTGATGATGACCCACCACGAAGCGACGCAGCATGATGTCGTTCATCGAGAACAGGGTGTCGTGCAGACCGAGCGGGTCGAGCAGCAGCTCGCGCATGGCCGTCTCGTAGGTCACTCCGGTCACCTTCTCGATGACCCGACCGGCCAGCGAGAGGGCGGCATTGTTGTAGGAGACGATCGTTCCGAGTGGGCTGACCTGGTGCAGGCGGCTCATCAGCGCGACGTAACGCTCGAGGGCGTCGTCGCCCTCGCCCGTGTAGTCCACCATGTCCCCTTCCCAGCCCGCCGTGTGGTTGAGCAGGTGGAGCACCGTCACGTCGCGAGCGACGAGCTCATCGCCCAGCCGGAGTTCGGGGACGTACCGCCGCACCGGCGCCTCGAGGTCGACGAGGCCGCGCTCGACCAGGCGCATGATCGCGCTGGCCGTCATGGTCTTCCCGGTCGAGCCGAACTGGAACAGCGTGTCCTGGTCGACCGGCAGCGGGTTCCGTACGCTCGTGACACCGCGGTACACGTACTGTTCCTCACCCCCGTGCCAGATGCCGACGGCGAGTCCCGGCAGCCCGAGCTCGGCGTTCAGGCGATCGACCTGTGCTTCGAGATCCGACGTGTCAATGGCCGCGGACATGCCGGTCTTCCTCCCGGTTGAGTAGGTGTTCTCCGCCTTCGGTGAAGTGACAGGCGGCGTGGTGGGGACGCTGCTCAGCGCCTTCGGCGGGATCCGCGGAAACGCAGATCCGACGATCGGCATGGACGAGCGGACCGATGGGACAGTGGGGGTGGTAGCGACAGCCGGCGGGCGGGTGATGCGGGTCGGCGGGCTCGGCGTCGGCGGGCTCGGCGTCGGCGATGCTCACCAGAGGGTCATCGAGCCCATGTCTCGTGTGCGAGGCCGCCGCCAGCAGGTCTCGTGTGTAGGGGTGTTGCGGACGCGACAGCACGTCGAGGGTGGGGCCGACCTCGACGATTCGACCGAGGTACATGACCGCGATGACATCGGACAGGTAGCGCACGACGGCCAGGTTGTGGGAGATGAACAGCATCGACAGCCCCAGCTCACGCTGGAGGCCGCGGACCACGTTGAGCAGGGCCCCCTGCACCGAGACGTCGAGTGCCGACGTGATCTCGTCAGCGATGATGACCTCGGGCCGGCCGGCCAGGGCCCGGGCCAGCGCGACTCGTTGCCGCTGCCCACCGGAGAGCTCGCCGGGCAGCATGTCGACGCGTTCCGGATCCAGGTTGACCAGTTCCAGCAGCCGGGCGACCTCCAGCCGTCGACCGCGCCGCCCGCCGTGCGCGGCGCGGGGCATGGCCTCGGCGACGGATTGGCCGATGGTCATGCGCGGGTCGAGGCTCGAGTACGGATCCTGGAAGACCATCTGCAGGGGCCGGTGACGACGTGGCAGCCTGCGCACGTCGGTGCCCTCGAGCACCACACGGCCCTCGGCGACCGGAGACAGCCCGACCGCCGCGCGAGCCAGCGTCGACTTGCCCGAACCCGACTCCCCGACCAACCCCACGACCTGACCGGACGGCACGGTCAGGCTGACGTGATCGACCGCGGTCAGGGCGGCACGGCCGGAGCCGTACCGCACGCTCACGTGCTCGAAACGCAGCTCGCTCATCCCATCGTCCCTTGATCGTGCTGGTCATCGGCGTGCCAGCAGGCGACGCGATGCAGCTGCGCGACCTGGACCAGCGCCGGATCATCGGTCCTACAGCGTTCATCGGCCAACGGGCACCGAGCGGCGAACGCGCACCCGGCGGGGATCTGTTCGGGTGCGGGCGGGCGTCCAGCGATCGCGACGAGGGGCTGTTCACGATCTGTGGCGAGGTCCGGCACGACCGCGAGCAGCGCTTTCGTGTACGGATGGCGAGGCGTGCGGGTCAGGTCCGCGGCCGGCAGGTCCTCGACGATCCGCCCCGCGTACATGACCAGGATCCGGCTGCAGGTCTGCGCCACGACGGTGATGTCGTGGCTGATCAGCAGGATCGCGGCGTCCGTCTCGGCGCGGACCTCCGACAGCAGCCGGAGGATCTGCCCCTGCACCGTGACGTCCAGCGCGGTGGTCGGTTCGTCGGCGATCACCAGCTTGGGCGTCCCCATCAGCCCCATGCCGATCATCGCGCGTTGTCGCATTCCGCCCGAGAACTCGTGCGGATACTGGCCCGCCCGGCGCTCAGCTGCCGCGATCCGCACCGCGCGCAACCGATCCACCGCACGCGCCAGAGCCGGTCCGCGACGCAGATCCTGGTGCTGCTCGGCGACCTCGGCGAGCTGCCGGCCGACCCGCCGGGTCGGATTGAACGAGGTCGTCGGGTCCTGGAAGACCATGGCCAGCGAGGTACCGAGAAGAGGACGCAGCTCCCGTTCAGGCGTGGACAGCATCGGCACACCCGCGAAGTCCAGCCGGTCGGCGGTGACCACGCCCGGGTGCTCGATCAACCGCGACACAGCCAAGGCCGTGACGCTCTTACCCGAGCCGGACTCGCCGACGACGCCGACGAACTCGCCCGGCCTGACGGCGAAGCTGATGCCGCGCACGGGAGTCGCCCAACGGCCGTCACGAGGGAACGCGACGTGCAGGTTCTCGACGGCGAGGACCGGCTGATCGCCGGACGCGTCGATCGGCTCGTCGCGTCCGGGCGTGGCCGGAAGCGGACCCGATCTCGTTGGGCCGGTCCGGACCCCGATCACGGCGGCCGCTGTCTCCCCCAGCAGGTTGAACGCGAGCCCTGCGATCACCACCGCCACGGCGGGAGCCAGCGCGGCCGCGGGGTTGACGTAGATCTGGGTCAGCCCTTCGCCGAGCAGCCGGCCCCAGTCGTAGGACGGCGCCTGCACGCCGATCCCCAGGAACGACAGCCCCGCGAACGCCAGCAGCGCCTGGCCGGCGTTGATCGTCGCGTTCACCACCAGCGGTTCGCCGATGTTCGGCAGGACGTGCCGGACCAGGATCCGAAGCCGCCCCACGCCGGCCACCCGCGCGGCCGCCACGAAGTCGCGGCCCACGACCGCCGCCGACAGCGTCTGCGTCAGCCGGGCGAATCCGGGCGCGAAGGCGAGGCCGATGGCCAGGACGGCGCCTGTGGTCCCCACGCCGAAGACGACCGCGAAGAACAACACCAGCAGCAGGCTCGGGAACGCCACCGCGATGTTGACGGCCGAGCTCACCCATCTGCCCGCCCACCGCGGCAGGACCGACGGCGCCGTGCCCACGACCGTGCCGACGACCACGCCGAGGAGTGAGGCCATCACCGCCAGCTCGATCGAGAGCCGGGTGGCCACCAGTACCCGGTAGAAGATGTCGCGCCCCAGTGCGTCGGTCCCGGCCCAGTGCGCGCT
This sequence comes from Jiangella endophytica, assembly GCF_003427025.1. GTDB lineage: Bacteria > Actinomycetota > Actinomycetes > Jiangellales > Jiangellaceae > Jiangella > Jiangella endophytica. The sequence continues at coordinate 14,861 of NZ_QVAI01000010.1, read as the reverse complement.
CGACGGGCCCTGTACCGGCGCGCTGTCGTTGACCTCCGAGGCGGCGTCGCCCCAGATGATCGGCGCCAGGATCGCCAGCCCGATGACCAGCACCAGCAGCGCCACCGCCACCGCACCCGAGGGTGTGGTCACGACACGCATCCACCTGCGCGAGCGCATCAGGCCTCCCGGATCGTCGAGCGCGGGTCCAGCGCCGCCAGCACCAGGTCCACCACGAGATTCACCAGCAGGACCAGCGCCCCGTACACGAGCACGATGCCCTGCACGACCGGGTAGTCCTTCTGCAGGATCGACTGCACGATGGTCGAGCCGAGTCCCTGCAGCGCGAAGACGTTCTCCACCAGCACCGTCCCGGCCACCAGTCCGGTCAGCAGCAGGCCGGTGAGCGTCAGGGTCGCGGTCAACGCGTTCGGCAATGCGTGGCGCGCGTAGATCCGCCAGGGAGGCAGACGTTTGGCGCGCGCCGTTCGCACGAAGTCCTGTCCCAGGACGGCAAGCACCTCCACCCTCACGATCCGTGCGATGACGGCCGCCGGGCCGATGGACAGGGAGGCGACCGGCAGGACCCAGGCGCCCATGCCGTCGCCACCGGCGACGGGGAACCAGCCCAGAGTCACGGCGAAGACGTAGACCAGGCCGACCGCGAGCAGGAACTCCGGGATCGCCGCCACGACGACGCTCGCCGACGTGAAGGCCAGCTCTCCACCACGCCACCGCGCTCCACGCGTCAGCACCGCAATCGTCACGCCGAGCGGCACCGCGATGAGGATGATCACCACAAACGAGAGCGCCGCCAGTGTCACGGTCGTCGGCAACCGGTCACCCACCAGCTGCGAGACCGGGAGGTCGGTCGTCATCGACGTCCCGAAGTCACCGGTGAGCACCGAACGGAGATGGTTCCAGTACTGGGTCGGCAAGGGATCGTCGAGGCCCAACGACTCTCGACGCGCTTGCACCAGCTCTGCCGGCGCCGACGTCCCGAGCGCCGCCCGCACCGGGTCACCCGGAACCAGCTGGATCATCAGGAACGCGGCCGTGACCACCACCCACAGCGACACGACCAGCCACGACAGACGCCTGATCAGGAACGCGACCCAGGGATTGCGTAGCCCCTGCGCGGCGGAGGCCCTCCCCGGGCTGGACAGTTCGGCGGTCACCAGCTCAACCCACCCGCCGTACGTCGGCCGGCACAGGGAACGTCACCGGAACCGTCGCGATGTCACTCGCGAGCCCGAGCACTTGGAGGATCTCATCGAGAATCTCCTCGTCTCCTTCCACCGAGAGCTCCGGATCGACCCGGACACCCTCACGGTTCGCCTTCGCCGCGCGGATCATCACGCTCCAGTCCCCGACCAGGACCACGTCAGGTGCCGCGGCCTCGGCCAGGGAGAATTGGACGGTCTGCTCGAAGGCGATCGTCCAGTGCACCGGCTCGCCGCCAGGCTCGCGCTCCAGCCGGTAGGCGAGCACTCGCGGTCCCGCCAGCCGGGCGCACGCCTCGTGTACGGCGGGATCGCGCCGCAGGATCGTGTTGATCACGGCGACGTGATCCTCCGACATGAACTCCATCGCCTCAGCCCGCCGCGAGGTGGGCGGCGAGGAACGTACGGACTTTGCGCCAGAAGTACGCGGCGTGCACTGCGTCGAGGGCGTGGATCTGTCCTGGCAGCACGACGAACTCGTGCTCCTTGCCGGCGCGGATCAGCGTCTCGCTCATCTTCATGACGTCAGGCCATTGCGGGTGGTCCGCGGAGCCGCAGGCGAGCAGGAACGGTGATGCGAACGAGTGGGCCAGCGGATACGTCTCGGCCTTCCGGTACGCCTGGGGGTTCGCCTGCGGCAGGCCGAGATAGCACTCGTAGAGCACGAGTGAGTAGGGATCGAACCCTGCCGCCAGGGAGACGGCGGCCCCGTAGACATCGGGGCGTTCAGCGGCCAGACGAAAGGCCGCGTAGCCGCCCCAGCTGTACCCGATCACGGCGACAGGGGACTCGGAGAGGAAGGAGTAGCGCTCCTTCAGCTGCAGCGCTGCAGCGGCGTGATCCGGCACCAGACCGGCCGTCCAGTCGCCGTAGACGACGTCGTGGAAGGCTTTGGATCGCCCAGGGGTGCCTCGGCCGTCGACGACGAACACGATGTAGCCGAGCTGAGCGAGTGCGTGGGCGTGCCTGCCGAAGGCTCCGTAGTCGAAGGAGTGCGGAGCGGCCACCCACTGCGGGCCCCCGTAGACGTACTCGACCAGCGGGTACGTCCGGGTCTCGTCGAAATCGGCCGGGAAGAACACCGCCCCCCACAGCTCCGTCTCACCGTCGGCGGCGAGCACCGTGAACTCCTGGGTCGGGGTCCACGCCAGGCCCGAGGTGTCCGCGGTGGACAGCTCGGCCAGAAGGGATCCGTCGACCGAACGCAACACGCTGCGTGGGGCCGTCGCCACCGTGGACCAGGTGTCCACGAGCACATCGCCCCTCGGCGCCATGACCATCGAGTGGGCGCCGGGGTCGCTGGTGAGCTGCTCGACGGGCCCCCCGTCGAGCCGCACCCGCGCCAGGTGTGTGTCGTAGGGACGGTCTGTGTCGATGTGCGCGGTGAAGTACACGTGATCGTCGTCGACGTGGTGCACGTAGTCCACCGGCCACTCGCCGTCGGTCAGCTGCCGGACCAACGTGCCCTCGAGGTCGTACAGGTACAGGTGTTTCCAGCCTGATCGCTCGGACAGCCACAGCACGTGCGCGCCGTCGGGGGTGAGGAACAGGCCGATCTTGCTGGCGTAGTAGACGTCGTGATGGATCCGGAGGAAGGAATCGCCGACCTCGCGGAAGATCGGCCGGGTCGCTCCGGTCTGCGCGTCGGCGAGCACGACGTCGATCCGCCGGCAGTCGCGGCTCATGACGAAGACGATGAGGTGCCTGCCGTCGGGCAGCCACGCGGCGGGCACGGGGTAGGTGTCGGTGGTGTCGCCGAGGTCGAGCTGCACGGCTGGCCGGCCGAAGACGTCGAGGACGTGCAGAGTCGTGCGCTCGAGCTGGCCGCCGGCCTGCGCGCAGTACCGGTGGACGACCTCCTCCTCACGATTGAGGTAGTGCACCTGCGGGGCCCGGTGAACGCCCCGGCTGTCGACCCTCGAGACCGCCAGGCGCGAGCCGTCAGGTGACCAGTTGCAGACCGGGAACGCCATGCCCAACGAGGCCAGGCCGGAATCGACCAGGTCGAAGCGGTAGTCGTGTTCCGGCGTGCCGTCGCTCGTCAGAGATGACACCCGGCCGTCGATCGTCGATCGCACGACGACATTCCCGTCGGCCATCGAGGCCAGGAGGGCCCCACCGGGAGAGGCGAGTTCTCGAGCCTCGGCCGGATCGATCAGCGGACGCGGGCGAAGGAACTCACGCGGCGTCACACTCCCCTCCTCGCCGTCGGCGAGCCTCTCGGCCTTGCCGCTGTCCAACTCGATGCGCACTCGTACCCCGCCGACGCGCGCCTCCACCTGAGCGTCTGCGGCGAAGATGACGTGGTCGAAGGGCAGCCCGCGACCGGCCGGGGTCTCGCCTGTCAGGTGCCGGATCGACTCCCGCAGTGAGGAGACGTCGGGGACCAGCGGCTTCCGCTCGCCGCTCGCGCAGTCGGCCAGCCAGCCCTGGCGGTCATCGGCCGGCCCGTCGATGAAGGCGAGCCACCTGGCGTCGGGCGACCACGCGGGCACGACCGTGCCACCCGGCGCCAGCCGGTCGAGACCTCCGAAGAACCTGTCGAAGCCGTCATGGCCGGTGGACATCTACTCAACTCCTCGCCGGTGCCGAGGGGCATGGCCCCCTGCGAGTGCCCGGCCGGCGTGCCGGCCGGGCACTCGATGGATGAGGTCCAGCTCGTGCAACGAGATGATCTCCCCCTGGTGCGTGTGGGCGGCGGAACAGACCCGGCCTCTACTCGGACAGCCGGATGCTGCTCGGATCGACCGCCGGGCTGTTCGCCCCGGTCGCGGTCAGCGCGAACCGCACGTTCTGACCCCAGTAGTAGGTGCTGGACTCCGCGATCGGGAGGATGTCCGCCGCCTGCAGCAGAGCCGCGTCCGCCTGCTGCCAGAAGGGGCAGCTGTCGGTGTCCTCCTTCGTCAGCGCTTCGGACACCGCGCTCGAGTACTCATCGTTCTCGATGTGCGAGAAGTTGGTGCCATCCGGCGGAGGCGGACCCGAGAGCACCGGGATCAGCGTCGTCGGCAGGCTGATCGAGCTCGCGCCGACCAGAACGTCCCAGTTGCCGGTCTCGTACAACGTCGACGTGAAGCTCGTCGCGTCCTGGGCCAACATCTCGATGTCGATGCCCAGGTCCGCCCACATCTTTCCCATGAGCTCGGCGACCGCCATCAGCTGGGTGTCGGAGGAGAGGGTGAGCACTCTGATCGACAGCTGGTCCCCGTCCTTCTCCAGCCTGCCGCCGGCCTGACTCCACCCAGCCGCGGCGAGGGTGTCCAGAGCGTCGCCCTCCGGCAGGTTGGCATCGACAATGTCGGCGTGGCAGACCGCGTTCGCCGGACCTAGCGCCGTCGCCGGCTTGCCCTCGCCGCCCACGGCCACGTTGGCCAGCGCCTGACGGTCCAGGGCCTCGATCAGCGCCGTCCGGAGCGCCGTGTCGGCGAGGGGACGGCCCGCGGCCTGGTTGAAGTAGGTGATCCCGGCCACGGTGGGGATCGGCGCGGAGAAGAGGCCAGCCGCATCGAGCCGCGCCTGGTCGGGACCGGCGACCACCGCGATCTCCAGATCTCCGGCCGTCAGCAGGTTGGCCTTCGTGGCCTCGCTGGGCACGACCGAGATCACGACCTTCGCGGGCACTCCCGGCTCATCGGTCGACGCACCGTCGGGGCCCCAGGCGTATCCGTCGCGGACGGTGAGCTCGTACGGGCCGGCAGAGGAGTAGTCGGCCAACTCGTAAGGGCCCGTACCGTGAGTGGTCGATGTCAGGGACTCGGGATCAGCGAGACCACTCGGGCAGACGATGGGAAGAAGTCCGACCGTGCGGACGGAGAAGCTGTAGGGCTCCGACATCACCACCTCGACCGTGCTCGTGTCGTCGTCGCCCTCGACGGTGAACGGAACACTGGGCAGCAGCAACTGCGCAGCCTGCAGCTGGTTCGCCGGATCGCTGGCGTAGGTGATCGCGTCCGCGACGTCGGTCGCGGTCAACGTCGAGCCGTCGGAGCACGTCACGTCCGGCCGCAGCGTGAACGTCGCCGAGGTTGCGGTCGAGTCCCACTCGGTGGCGAGACCGGAGACGATGTCGCCATCGATGGTGATGTTGACGAGCGAGTCGTAGGCGTACTTCGCGACCCCGAAGCCGTCCAGGCTGTAGGGGTCGAAGTTCGAGACCGGTGACGTCAGGCCGACCCGCGCGGTGCCGCCATCGATGAGTGTGGCCTCGGAGTCCGAGCCTCCGGGCCCACCGCAGGCCGCGAACGAGACCACCGCCGCGGCGCAGACGCAAGCCACGACCATCGGCCGTCGGCTCCAGTGAGTCTTCCGTTTCATGACGCGAACCTTATTGCGCGCGGCTCCGACCGGAGCATCGACAAACGTCGGCTTGGCGATCGCCACGAGCCGACAATTGACGCCGCGGTCACAGCTGAGATCGGCGCCCGAGCGCGCGAGATGACTCTTGGCGGGAGCCACTGCCACCTGCACGAACCGCGCGCGGCCACCGAGCGTCGAGAACGTTTTCTATAGTGGTGGCCATGGCCGCGGAGCTGCAGCGACTGGTCGACTCGCTCGGATCTCAGATGCGTCGGTCGGTCGCAGTCGATGACCAATACATCCGCCTCCTGGCGTATACGTCCCATACGCGCGACGTCGATACCGCCCGGATCGGATCCATCCTGCGTCGCAGCGTCCCGGCAGAGCTGAAGGACTACATCGCGATGCAGGGTGCCGCACAAGCGGCCGACCTCTTCACCCTTCCGGCCAACCCCGCCGTCGGACTCGAGGTGGCGCGTATCGGCGTGCCCGTGCGCTTCGAGCAGAAGCTGCTCGGGTACCTGTGGCTCCTCGCGTCCGATGGCGAGGTCAGCCCACACGATGCCGAGGTGCTGCGCGAAGCGGCCGATGAAGCCGCACGCATCCTGCATCGCGAGCATGTCGCCGGGGAGCTCGCCGGCGACCGAGAACGCGGCCTCGTCCGCAACCTCCTCTCCACCGACCACGCGCTGAGGGAGGAGGCCGCCCAAACCCTGGTCGAAGAGGAGTGGGTCGTGGTGGGACCAGTCACCGTGCTGGTCGCGACGCTGAGCCATGCCCGCGACGAGCCCATCGGCGAGCGCGGCCGATTGGCTCTGCGTATCGCGATCGACCACGGCCGACGACGGCTCCCTCCAGGTCACGGCCTGGTCCTGCACCGGCCCGACCACTCGGTCCTCGTCGCCGCATGGCCGGAGGGCCGGGCCGTGAACGTCGACTACCTGGCCGGCGAAGTGCACGGCAGGCTGATGACCGAGGCCGCCCCGGCCGACGGCAGGGGCTGGGTCGGCAGCAGCACGACGCAGCGATTCCTCGCCGACGCCCACACCGGCTACCTCGAGGCTCGACGGGCAGCGGAGGTCGCGCGCATCACCGGTGCGCTGGGCCCGACCGTGTCCTATGCGCGCCTGGGGGTCTTCGCCATGCTGGCGAAGCTCCCTCCCGACGAACTGGCAGACAGCATTCACCCAGGCATGCGGCGCCTGCTGAACTCCGTGGACCACCGTGAGTTGGTCGAGACGCTCACGGCGTATTTCGACAACGCCGCCGACGTCAAGCGCACCGCGAGCCAACTGCACATTCACCGTGCCACGCTCTATCAGCGGTTGCGGCGCGCCGAGGACGTCACGGGCCTGAAGCTTTCGCACGGTGACGACCGGCTCGCCGCACACCTGGGCCTCAAGCTGGCGCAACTCGTCCCTTGACCGGCCGACGCCACGAACGACGAGTGCGAGCGCGCTGATACGCGACGGTTGGCGATCGCATCGTGAGCATGAGTGGCTCGACGATGGGAGCAAATCACTCGACCATCGTGGGATCGGGAATGTCTGACACAACTGATGTAGTCGTCATCGGTGCCGGCGTGATCGGATCGTCCGCGGCACTGGAACTGTCCAGACTGGGCCTTCGGGTGGTCGTCGTGGACAAGGCCGGTGGCGCCGGCCTCGGATCCACCAGCGCCTCGAGCGCCATCGTGAGATTCAACTACTCCACCTCGGACGGCGTCGCGACAGCGTGGGAGTCCAAGCACTGCTGGGAGAAGTGGGCCGATCACCTACGGACGAAGGACGAGTCGGGGCTGGCGTCGTTCGTCCGAATCGGGATGGTGATACTGGATGCGCCACCGGTCGCCAGTGACCGAACGACCGCCTTGTTCGATCGGCTGAATGTGCCCTACGAGATCTGGGATGCGGCGACCCTTGCCGACCGGGTTCCAGGTATCGACACCGGACGCTACTGGCCACCCAAAACGATCGACGACGAGGCGTTCTTCGACGATCCCAACGGCCATCTCGGAGCAATGTTCACGCCCGATGCCGGTTTCGTGAACGATCCGCAACTGGCCACTCAGAATTTGGCCGTGGCGGCCCAGGCAAACGGGGCCGTCTTTCGACTCAACCGCACAGTCGTCTCGGTGGATCGCGACCACGACCGCGTCACAGGAGTTCGTCTCTCCGACGGAACTCGCATCGCGACCCCGGTCGTCGTCAACGCAGCCGGCCCTTGGTCCAGCTCGATCAACCGGCTGGTCGGCGTGGGAGCCGACTTCACCATCGCGGTCCGGCCGATGCGACAGGAAGTTCATCAGGTTCCCACCCCGCCCGGATACAACGCCGACGAGCACCTCGGGCCGGCCATCGCCGACCTGGACCTCGGGATCTACCTGCGGCCGACGTCGCCCGACTCACTCCTGGTGGGCAGCACGGAACCGGCCTGTGACCCCTTGGAATGGATCGACGACGTCGAGGCGTCGAGTCCGCGGCCGACGATGGATCGGTTCGAGGCGCAAGCCACCCGCGCCGCACGCCGTTTCCCGAGCCTGCGGGTTCCCACCAGGCCCAGTGGCATCTCCGGTGTCTACGACGTCGCCGAGGACTGGACTCCGATCTACGACCGCACCGACCTTGACGGCTTCTACGTCGCGATGGGCACCAGCGGCAATCAGTTCAAGAACGCCCCGTTGGCGGGGCGGTTCATCGCCGCCCTGGTCGAGGGGGTCGAGAACGGCCACGACCACGATCACGACCCTCTGACCTACACCTGCGAGCACACCGGTCACGTGATCGATCTCGGTGCGTTCTCCCGGAGGCGCGTGGTCAACCGGTCGTCCTCGGGCACCGTGATGGGCTAGGCCATGGACCGGCCGGGCGGGGCGCCGGCCAGGCCGCGCGACCGGCCGGCGCCCGAGGTGACCGCGTCCCGCTGCCACGGACGGCCCCCTAGATCTGGTTCGCTCCGCCGTCGACGTAGAGGTTCGCACCGACGACGTAGCTGCTCTGTTCCGTCGCCAGGAACGCCACGACCGCGGCCGCCTCCTCGGGTTGACCCATGCGGCCCTTGGCCACGGTCGCGGCGGCATACTCCCTGATGGCCGGCATGGCTTCCTCGCCACCGTTGATGGCGGTGCCCCCGGGCGTCTCGATCCAGCCCGGCGAGATCGCGTTGACCCGGATGCCGCGCCCCCTGAGGGTCCTCCAGCTCGGCCTCGCGCACCACCGACGTCTTGCCTTCCAGCTGTCCCAGGGGGTCTCCATCAGTTCTCCGTACCGGCTGGGTCAGCCCGCGAGTTGCTTCTTCAGGACCTCGACGTCGTGGACGTTCGACATCTGCACGAACTTCCCGTCGCGGACCCGGTACATGGCGACCTCGTCGATCTCGATCCGAGCGCCAGTGGGAGCCACCCCGAGCCATTCCTTGGTGGGGGTGCCGTGGTTGACGGAGTGGCAGGCCAGGGTTTCACCGTGGATCACCACCTCCTTGATCTCCCAGTGGATGTCGGGTACCGCGTCGGCGATACCCTTGAGCGCCGCGACGACGTCCCCGCGAGTGGCCGGCTGGCCGTGCGAGAGGATGGACTCGCTGACGAACTCGTCCATGCGGTCGAACTCATGCGCGTTGAGCGCCTCGCAGTAGCGGTCGTAGAACTCGCGGATGTTGAAGTCGGACATGACTGCCTTCCTCGCCCGGCGTCCGGGCTGCGCTCGTTTGCTCGTGGTTCACCTACGACATCGATACTGCGTGAGCACTGGAGTACGATCCATCATTTAGAGTCCAGACTTCTTTACGCATCGTCCAGAAGGATGCTCGATGCTTCGCAGGCCCGGGCGCGCTTCTGTCGATCGTCCAGCAGGTTGCTCAGTCCGCGATCCCGGTGGTGCTGGGGCTGACGTCGACCGCGCACTGGCCACCGGCGACCCAGTCCCGGCTGGCGGTGTGGCTGCGGGTCCTCGCCGCGACCTTCCTGGCTCCGTCGCTGGCGGCCCGGTTCAGGCAGCAGCTCACCGTCCACGCCGCCCAGCTGGTGCAGCACCGGCTGCGGGCGGCCCCGTCGAGAGCGGTGCTGCACGCCGACGGCACGAGCCGTCGGGGCCTCGACGGCGCCATGGTGTCGACGATGATTAGCGGCGTGAACCGATTGGCGGCACGGTGTCGGCGACGAGCAGCGGTCCGGCCGGCCTCCGTCTCATCCGGCATCACCGCGGGTAGTGGCGCCGTCAGCGACAAGCAGTTGAGCAGAACCTGCGGTCGTCCAAGAGGAGCCGAGGGACCCTCCACCTCGCACACATACATCGCAGCGTAGATCACGCCCTCGACCTGCACATCGCCCTCGCTCTCGTCGACGAGCAGGAAGTATCCGTGTTCCGGCGCCGCATCGAGCGCCCCATGGATGGCTTCGCCGGCGAACGGAGTCGTCGCGTCGCAATGGTGTCGGACACCAGGCCGATCGTCTGCGTCACATTCTTGCGCAACCCGAGGACGTTCTGGTTCGGGCGGTAGGTAAGGCGCGTGCTCGCGCGTCCGCTCAACACGCTCTGGCTCGTCAACGGTCCTGACGCCGAAAGCACAGTGACCGCCGTCTGCGCACAGCTGGTCACACAGGCAGCAGGCTGGCCGAGCACCTGATGAAGCGCTAGGTGTATCCGGCTGGGCGAATCAAGAACCTGACCGCTCAGACCGCGGGCCGCCGATGCTCGCCGCCGGCCGCGTCCGGTCTGGCTGCCGCCGCCACGACGGAACCGTCCGTCATGGCTTCACGCTGGTGCGCGCGGACCTGGCCCGCGCGGTCCTCGACGTCGTGGCGGATCCGGCGAACGTCCGCCGGACTGTCTCGGCGGCGCTCTGATCGGGCTCAGCGCTTGCGCATGGTGTAGGCCGTGATGATGGTCTGGTCGATCCGGTTTCCGGCCTCGTCCCAGGCTTCGGTACGCAGCGACACGTCCTGAGCGCGGGGCGGATGGATCAGCCTGGCCGTGTATGCGGCCATGCCATCGGCCCTGACCCTCACCGACCGCCACGTGGCGCCGCCGTCGTAAGAGGCCCACATGGCCAGACCTGCTACGGGCCTCGCTTCGGCGTCGCGCTGATGCCGCACGGACAGCCGGACCTCGTGCGCGCCCGGCCGGCCTGCTTCGTTGTGCAGATCGACGCCGAGGTCGTAGTCGATCTGGAGCAGCGGCAGCACCACCGGGTTCTCGCGCGGCGGCGTGGAGACGATCGTGTACGTGGTGTCGGTGCGCGTCGACTTCTGGGCCCATGCCGCCGGTGCCGCCGAGGCGTCGGTCTCCACGTGCACACGGTACTGACCGGCACCAGGCGCGATAGCGAAGTCCGCGACCCCGCTTGCGCTCTCGCCAAGCAGCTCCGCGTCACGGTAGAGCCGCATCGATACCGCCAGCCCTTCGTACTCCGAGGCCAGGCCCCAGTGGCCGTCTTGGCTGTCGCCGACCTCGGGCATCCGGATCCGCAACTCGTCGCCGACTCGAACCGAACGGATGGCGCCCGGTTCCCCGAAGTAGGAGTCCGCGTCGATGACCGGTCGGAGCGGCTGCCGGAACCAGTGGCGGACCCCGGCCGGTCCCGGCTCGTACGTTTGCGGGTACTCCTCCATCCGGGCGCCCAGGAAGCCGCCGACGAACACGGTCTGGGTCCAGATGGTGTCGCCCACAGAGACGTACTCGACCCTCTCGATCGGCGCCGGCAGCTCCCGCAGGTACGCCAGGCTGCCGTCCTCGTACGGCCGGAAATGGTGGCGCACCTCGGCGAGATCAGCGTCGGCGTTGGCGTGCACCCGGTTGTCGATCCGCGCGAGGTGCGCACGCTCGTATGCCGCATCGATGACGTAGGCGGTGTCGTCGGGGACGGCACCGGAATTCGGGAAACTCACGTCGTACAGGCGCGGGGTCCCGGGCGCTCCCGGCGGCGACTGGACGGCGAACTGCGAGTAGAACTCGAACGCACCGGTGCCGACCGGCTCGGTGGGCTTGGCGTAGCCGGAGACCTGCGGTGGGAAGAACCAACTGGTCGACATGGTCTGCCCGCTGCTGCTCGTCCGGGCGTAGGACAACTTTGAGCTCGGGTGCTCCACAGGAACCGTCGGGCGTTCCGTGGTCAGCGTGACCGCGTGGGCCTCACGCGCGTCCAGCGTCACCGTGGTGTCCTGGCCGATGACCATCTCGGGCTCACCGACGAGCGCGATCGATGTGGTCTCCTTGCCCTGCATGCCACGCAGGTAGGCCATGGCGCTGTAGATGCCCGCCGGCACCCGGACCGTCGCCTCGCCGTCCACGAACGGCTGCCCCTGTTGGAAATAGTCGCTGAAGTCCTCGACGTCAAGAACGGTCAGGTCCGACCGTGGGTTAGCGGGCAGACCGTCGAGCCCGATGCCGCGGATGGTCAGGTCGAAGGTCTCCGGCTCCACATACACGCCGACCGGCGTCCGGACCACGGTGTCCGGCCCCATGGCGACGACGAATCCGCCGTATCGGCCCGGCGACACCGCGGAGGGGTCCACCGAGACGTCGACGGTGGCAGTGCCTCCCGCCGGGATCGTCACCGATGACGCGGTGAGCGACATGGTGCCCTCAGGCGCGGCGACGTCGTCCTGGTCGGTGAGCGCAAGGCTCAGCGTCAGCGTGGTCTCGGCAGCGGCGGCGTTGTGGTAGGTCAGTGTCTGGGTCACCGGCGGTTGGTCGGTGTGGGGCCAGGCGAGGAAACCGAGGTTCAGCGGCGCGGGTGTCGCGATGACGTCCTGGCCGACCGCGCGGGTGAGGTCCAGCCGGCCGGCGCCCTGGTCGTAGATCGAGTGCGTTCCCACAGTCGGGATCGTGGCCCCGACCAAGGCCGACTTGAGTTCGGCGGCCTGCCAGTCCGGGTGCTGTTCCTTCAGGATGGCCGCAGCTCCTGCGACATGCGGCGTCGCCATCGATGTGCCCGATGCTCTCGTGTAGTGGCCGTCGACGGGATCGCCCATGGAGGTGCCGCCTGCCCGGGCGCCGACGATCTCCACACCTGGCGCGGACAGGTCCGGCTTGATGGCGAAGTCACCGAAACGAGGTCCCGGGCTGGAGAAGGACGCCAGCACGTCGTTCGTGTCCACCGCCCCGACCGTCAGGGCGGCGTCGGCGGCACCGGGTGATCCGAGCGTCGTCCCCGAATTGCCTGACGCGATGACGAAGAGGCTGCCGGACGCGGTCGTCAGGTCGTTCACCGCCTGGCTGAGTGGATCGGTGCCGTCGCTGGGCTCCGGATCCCCGAGGCTCATATTGATCACGTCGGCGCCCTGGGCCACGGCCCACTCCATGCCGCTGATGATCCAGGAGAGCTGACCGTTGCCGGCCGCATCGAGCACCTTGCCGTTCAGCAGTGTCGCGTCGAACGCCACGCCCTGGTGCGCACGCTCCGATGCGGCGCCGGTGCCGGCCGCGGTGGACGAGACGTGCGTCCCGTGGCCGTGCAGGTCGTCGACTGTTCCATCGGTGGTGAAATCCTCGGCCGCGGCGACCTTCCCGGCAAGATCGGGGTGGTCGACGTCGATGCCGGTGTCGAGCACCGCCACGGTCACGCCGGAGCCGTCCCATCCGGACGACCACGCTGCCGGTGCTCCGATCCGCCCATTGCTGGCCTCATCGGCAACCGAGACGACGCGATCGAGCCACACCCTCTCGATGGATTCGGCGCTCGCGGTGCCGTGCGCCCCGGTGGGCTCAGCGGCGATCGCGTCGAAGACCTCGCGGATGCGGTCCTTGTCCGCCTCGACTGCCACCCCGTCGACGCTCGGAAGTTCCGCGGTGACCTGGACACCGGGCAGCGTCATCGTCGTCGCTCGCTGCAGGGCCGGCCTCCCCTCATATGTGACGATCACGGGCAGGGACGGCGTGTTGGCGTCGTCGAAGCCCTGCGCCACGAGCTGCGTGATGTTGAACAGTTGCCGGTCCAGTGTCCCCGCGGTGACGAGGTGTGCCGCGTCATCGGGGATCACGTACGAGTCCCCGTCGACATCGAACTGCTGGAACGCCACCGGCCCATCCCGCTCGGCCCACTCGACGGTCATGGCCTGCCGGCCGCCGATGGTCGCCACGGACACGACGTCGCCCGTGATCAGGGTGACCCGCGTCTGTGCACGCGCGTCGGCCACGCGCGCGTCGGCCACGTCAGTAGCCAGAGGCATTGGCCGAGACGGCTGCGCGCCTCCCGGAGGCGCAGCAGCGAGCACCACCATGGCGGCGACGAGGGAGAGCGAAAGACGAACGACCCGACGCATGAACGACCCCTCAGTCCGGACGCGTGTGATCAGCGGAAATTAGCAGCCCCAGGTGAAGGCATATGTCGGGAACCCGTCAATGGCGTAAGAATGTCAAGTGTGAGCGAGCTGTCGAGACCGGCAACTAATCCACCGATGTCGCTGAAGGCGATTGGCGTCAGCGATCTCGAGGAGGTCGTGTACCGAGCACTCCTCAGGGATGCCCCGGCAACGGCCCGACGACTCGGCGAATCGCTCGGGCTCGAGCCACGGCGCGTCTCAAAAGCCGTCCACGAACTCGCGGCCAAAGGCCTGGTCCATCAGGTATCGGGCCGACCCTCGACGTGGCGACCGGCCCCGCCCGACGTTGCGCTGCCCGCCCTTATCCAGCGGTCCGAGCGTGAGCTGCGCGAGGCCAGTAGCGCCGTCGGGCCGCTCATCGACGAGTACCGCCGCAGTCCTCGAGAGCGTGCCGCAGAGGAGCTCATCGAGCTGTGCGTCGGCGAGGATGCCGTGGCACAGCGATTCGACCAGTTGCAGCGGGCCACCCGCGAGGAGGTCCTGATGTTCGTCATGCCTCCCTACGTACGGGCGTTGGGCGAGAACGACACCGAGATCGAGCTGCTCGCACAGGGAATTCGCTATCGCTGCCTCTACCACCCGCGTGCGCTGCGCGAGACCGGAGCTCCGATGGAGGTCGGCCGGTACCTGTCTCTCGGGGAGGAAGCCCGCCTGTCGACAGCAGTGCCGATCAAGCTCGCGATCAGCGATCGCTCGCTCGCTCTCGTCCCCATCAGCAGCGATCGAGACGGCATCCTCACCGCGTGCATCCTCGTGCACCCATGCGGCTTGCTGGACACGCTCGTCTCGTTGTTCGAACTCATCTGGGCCCGAGCCCAACCCATGGTGTCGCCCGACCCCGTAGACAGGAGCCCGTCATACCTCTCGAGCGCCGACCAGGCACTCCTGTCCTTGCTGCTGACGGGCATCACCGATCGCATCGCCGGCCGGGAGCTCGGGATCAGCGAACGGACGGTGCAGCGCCGCCTCCATGACGTGATGGACGCGGCGGGAGTGGAGAATCGCCTTCAGCTGGGCTGGCATCTGGCCAGCCAGGGCTGGCT
>NZ_QVAI01000001.1 GCF_003427025.1 Jiangella endophytica | reverse complement strand
CCGCGGGCGATGGCCCAGGCGCGGATGGTGTCGATGCGTTCCTGGATCTCCGCCGCCGTGGCCAGCGCCGCGGGCGGGCCGCCGCAGGTCTTGCGCAGTTCGGTGTGGATGACGCCGTGCGGCTTGCCGGTGCGGTGGTGCCAGGCGCCGACCAGCCCGTTCAGTTCGCGCCGGAGCGTCGAGATCTGCTCGAACATCGCGGTGTCGCGGCCGGCGGCCTCGTCCGGGGCCTGCTCGCCGTCGCCGGCCGGGGCGGCCGCCTTGGCGGCCTGCTGCTCGGCCTGCCGCCGGCGCAGCAGCACGGTCACCTGGTCGGGCTCGAGCAGGCCGGGGATGCCGAGGTAGTCGGCCTCCTCGGCGGAGCCGGCCCGCGCCTGGGTGCCGAACTCGCCGCCGTCGTAGAGGACGCGGTCGAAGGAGGCGTCGGAGCCGAGGGCCTCGAACGGCATCAACTCCTCACCGTCGGCGGGGTCCTCGCGCTGGGCGGCCTCCATGAGCGCCTCTTCGGCGGCCAGCGGGTCGTCGTCGGCGCCGGGCGGCTTGCCGAGAACGTGGTCGCGCGAGACCTCCATCTCGCCCGCGTACGACAGCAGGGACGGCACCGTCGGGAGGAAGATCGACGCGGTCTCGCCGCGCTTGCGGACCCGGACGAAACGACCGATGGCCTGGGCGAAGAACAGCGGAGTCTGTGTGGCGGTGGCGTAGACGCCGACGGCGAGCCGGGGCACGTCGACACCCTCGGAGACCATGCGGACGGCGACCATCCAGCGGCTGTCGCCGTCGCTGAACTCGGAGATCTTCTTCGAGGCCTTCGGTTCGTCGGACAGCACGACGGTGGGCGACTCGCCGCAGACGCGCTTGAGCAGCGCCGCGTAGGCCCGGGCGGACTCCTGATCGGTGGCGATGACCAGCCCGCCGGCGTCGGGCACGTGCCGGCGCACCTCGGTCAGCCGGGTGTCGGCGGCCTGCAGCACCGAGGGAATCCAGTCGCCGTGCGGGTCGAGAGCGGTGCGCCAGGCCTGCGCGGTGATGTCCTTGGTGAGCGGTTCGCCCAACCGCGCCGCGACCTCGTCGCCGGCCCGGGTGCGCCAGCGCATCTCGCCGGAGTACGCCATGAACAGCACCGGCCGGACGACGCCGTCCTTGAGCGCCTCGGCGTAGCCGTAGGAATGGTCGGCGACGCTGCGCGGGATGCCCTGGACGTCCGGCGAGTACGTGACGAACGGGATCGGGTTGATGTCGGACCGGAACGGGGTGCCCGTCAGCGCCAGCCGGCGGGTGGCCGGGTCGAACGCCTCGCGCGTGGCCTCGCCCCAGGACATGGAGTCGCCCGCGTGGTGCACCTCGTCGAGGATGACCAGCGTGCGGCGGTTCTCGCAGCGGGCGCGGTGCAGCATGGGGTGCGCGGCCACGCCGGCGTAGGTGACGGCGACGCCGGTGAAGTCGCGGCTGGTACGGGCCGTGCGGCCGCTGAACGCGGGGTCGACGGTGATGCCGACCTTGTCGGCGGCCTCGGCCCACTGCCGCTTCAGGTGTTCGGTGGGCGCGACGATGGTGAGCTGGTGGATGACCTTGCGAGCCAGCAGCTCCGCGGCGATGCGCAGCGCGAACGTCGTCTTGCCCGCGCCGGGCGTGGCGACGGCGAGATAGTCGCGCGGCTCGCGCGTCATGTAGTCCTCGAGCGCCGCCGCCTGCCAAGCACGCAGGCGCCCCGCGGTTCCCCACGGGGCACGATCGGGATAGGCAGGAGGCAGGTGCTCAGCGGCCGAAGTGCTCACACATCTCCCGTGACGTCGACATCGGTGTCCAAGCCCGGCCGCCGGCAACGCTGCCGACACGGGACGGCGCCCGGAGCCGGGCGGCGGCCCGGGCACCCGTCGAGCCTAACGGCCGGGACCGACAGCCGAAGGCCGGACGCGCGCAGTCTCACCCCGCCGGCTCCGCCGCGGGACCGGTCGTCGACGGCGGGTCGGCCGTCAGGCCGGTCGGAGCGGCGTCGGCCGCCGTCCGGACCCGGCCCGCAGCCCACGCGCCGAACAGCGCCAGGCAGGCCATGACCGCGAGGATCACCAGATAGACCCAGGTCGGGACGACGGTGTCGGCGACCTCCTCGGCGTGACCCGACCCGAAGATCGTGCCCGCCAGGCCGACGAACGTCGCCGTGAACAGTGCGTCGCTGACCTGCAGCGCCGCGGAGTTCGAGCCGTGCTCGGAGACCCGCGAGAGCTGGAACAGCAGCACGCTCATGCTCGCCGTCGCGATGCCCATGCCGAAGGCGCCGACCACCCAGGCCAGCATGACCACCGCGGCCGGAACGGACGGCACCAGCACCAGCGCCACCGCCGAGATGGCGGCCGCGACGAACAGCCCGCCGACCCGCACCAGCAGGTACCGCGGCGCGACCGTCTTGGTGCGGCCCTGGTACCAGGAGCCGGTCGCCCAGCCCAGCGCGCCGCCCGTCAGCGACAACCCGGCCAGCGTCGACGACAGCCCGCGCTCGGAGACCAGCAGCAGCGGCAGGAACGTCTCGGTGCCGAAGAACGCGCCCGCGTAGATGCCGCGCAGCGCGACGACCGTGGGCAGCCCGCGGCGCAGCACGATGGTGCCGGCCGGCAGCAGTTTCGGGACGCTCGGCACCACGAGCACCAGTGCGACGGCGGCGAACGCGAGCGCCAGCAGGTCCGCCCGCGACCCCGCGTACTGCAACAAGCCCATGCCGATCGCCGTGGCCAGCGCGAACCGTTTGCGGCCGGCTCGTGTCGGCGCCCCGCCCGGCGGCGGCCCGTCGACCGACTTCACCGACGGCAGCGCCAGGAACACCGGGATCAGCACCAGCGGCGCGACTCCCAGGAACACCCATCGCCACGACAGTTCGTCGGTCAGCACGCCCGCGACCAGCGGCCCGACGATCGACGGCACCACCCAGGCGGCCGCCATGGCGGCGAAGATCTTCGGCCGCATCGCCTCCGGATAGGCACGGCCCACGACGACGTACAGGGCGACGATGACCATGCCGCCGCCGAGCCCCTGGACCGCCCGGCCGGCCAGGAACGGCCACATCGATTGCGCCGACCCGGCCAGCAGCAGCCCGACGGTGAAGGCTCCCGCGCCCAGGATCAGGGGCCGCCGCGGGCCGCTGCGGTCGCACAGCTCACCGGAGACGACCATGGCGAACAGGCTGGTGGTGAAGAAGGCCGAGAAGGCGAATGCGTACAGCGCCAGGCCGTCGAGCTCGGGCACCGCGGTCGGCATGGCGGTCGCGACCGCCATCGACTCGAAGGCGATGAACACGACGGCCGAGACGATGCCGATGGACAGCCGCCGGAACTCCGGTCCGAGAACCCCCTGCGCCGCCTCGACGCCCGACCGCTCTGTCACGAGCGAATCATAGCGACGCTGCCGACATGCGACGTTCGTCCGCCCAGTCCGTAGACTGGCGGTGTGAGCACCCAGCTGAGCCCCGGCACCGAGACCATCGAGGATCGCCGCACCCAGCCCACCAGCGGCGACGGCGACCACGAGCGGTTCTCGCACTACGTGCCCAAGGACAAGCTCACCGAAGCCATGATCAACGGCACGCCCGTCATCGCCCTCTGCGGCAAGGTGTGGGTGCCCAGCCGCGACCCCCAGAAGTACCCGGTCTGCCCGCAGTGCAAGGAGATCTGGGAGTCGATGAAGCCCGGCGGCGGCGACAAATCCTGACCGTCCTGTCACATTCGGGTCGCCAGAAGCACCCATAGGGGGTGTGAGAGCGACATCGACGACGGCGTCCGGGTCCGGCCGTGGCTGAGCGGCCTATCCGGGCGGCCGTCCAGGCCCTGACGTCCCTGCGCGCCGCTGCCGGCGCGCAGTTCGAGCTGTTGCGCGCGGCGACGGTCGGCCGCGCGGAGGGCGCGGTGCGGGCGGCGGCCGTCGCCGACGCCCGGCTGGCCGCAGCCGTTCACGCCCGGCTGGCGGCCGAGGCCGGTCCACGGGCTGCCGGGCCGTCGCCATCGCCGGGTTCCTCCCCGGGTCTCTCCCCGGGCCTTTGCCCGGGCCCTTCCCCGGCGGCTCCTGGCGCCGCGGTCGCGGAGCGGGCCAAGCCCATCGCGGCCGTCGTCGACGGCGCGGCCTCGGCCACGCTCCGAGCGCTCGACGCCGAGGTGGCGCTGCTGGTCGCGCTGCTCCGCGACACCCCGCAGCCGGGTCGCCGGCCGCCGTTCGCCGCCCCCTCGGCGTCGGCGGCCGGCGACCCCACTCCCGCTGCGTCCGTCCCCCGGCGGGCGCCGGAGCCCGAGCTCACCGACGGCGTCCGCTACGCCGCCCACCCGCTGACGTTCCCGGCCGGTGTCGGCACCACGTTCGCCCGGCAGGGCTCCATCAGCGACTGCCATCTCGTCGCCGCTCTGTGCGCGGTCGCCGATCGCGCGCCGTGGCTGCTGCCCGCCGTCACCGCGAGCCACGACACCGTGGTGGTCGACGTGCCCCGGCGGCGGTATCGACTGCGCCCGACCCTCCCGGTCGACGCCGGCAGCGGGCGGCTCGCATACGCCTGCTCCCCCGACGGCTCGACGCTGGTGCCGTTCGTCGAGAAGGCGTTCGCCGTCTACGGCGGCGGCTACCCCGTGCTGGCCCGCGGCGGCCTGCCGGTCGAGGCGCTGTACTGGCTCACCGGCCGGCCCAGCTACCTGCTGCGGGTCCCGAAGGCCGACGACGACATCGTGGCGGCGCTGGTCGAGTCCGGGCAGCCGGCGGTCGCCTGCAGCCGTCCTTTCGACGACGACGGCTCCGGCGCGGCGGCCGCACTGCGGTACCGGCTGGCGCCGGTCGCGCACGCCTACGCCGTCCGCGGTCTCGACGCCGATCGCCGGGTCCTGCTGCACAACCCCTGGGGCCGGCGACACCCACGGCCGGTGCCGCTCGACGTCTTCCGCGACTTGTTCACCCGCATCGACTGGTGCGAGACCGATGACGGCTGACCCCGCGACGACGACGGTGCGGGTCCGGCTCGGCTACCCGGTCCCGGCCGGCGCCGCGTCCATCACCGTCGTCGGCCTCGACCCACCCCTCGTCTGCCTCGGCATCGACGAGCCCGGTGGGCCCCAGACCACCGCCTGGTACGCCTCCGGCAACGTGCTCACCGCCGGCGGCGTGCGCTGGCGGATCGTCCGCACCAGCCCGCCGCCCCGGCTGGCCCCCGACGCCCCTCCCGGCACCGCCGGCGACCACACCGTCGCCATCCTCGAACGGCTGGAGGGGTCGGTGGACGGCTGAGCCTGGGCAACGGCTGAGGCATTGGCCGTCCCCTTTGTTGGCCATGGCCCTTCCCGCGGGCAGTTGCCTGCGGGAAGGGCGCGGGAGCGGTGCGGCCACGGTCAGGCGACCCGTCATCCCACCCCACCCCGCCACTCCGCCTGGGCCGATCGGCCAAGCCGGGTGGGGCACACATGATCCCGGGGGGGTGACACCGGCGTCACCAGTTGGCGGCCTCGTCGACACGAGATCATGCGCCGGGCAGGCTGTCACGGCGACGGCGGCGCCGATACCGACACCAGCGAAACCGGCTCAGTTCATCGACGGGTCGGCGGGGAAGGTGGCCATCAGGGCCAACTGGCCGCCTTGGCGCCGGAGCACCGTGGGCCACAGGTGCTCGGCGTCGGTGCGGAAGGCGTCCCCCGGCTCGGAGTCGACGACGTACCACGAGCCCTCGTCGATCTCACCCTCGAGCTGGTCGGGCGCCCAGCCGGCGTATCCGGCGAACACGCGCATCGCCGTCACCGCGGGCTCGATGATCTCGGCCGGCGTGTCCAGGTCCACCACGCCGAGCCGGCCACGGACCCGGCGGATGCCGAGCGGCTCGTCGTTCCCGTCGACGGCGACCAGCCCCAGCGCGCTGTCCAGGCTGACCGGCCCGCCCTGGAACACGACGCCGGGTTCGGAGACCACCGACATCCAACCCGGCAGGACGTCGCCCACCAGCACCTCGGTCGGCTTGTTGACCATGACGCCGAGGGCGCCGTCGCCGTCGTGCGAGAGCATGAGGATGACGGCGCGGTCGAACGTCGAGCCGCGCAACGACGGCGCCGCCACGAGCAGCTTTCCGGTCAGCGCCGTGGAGTTCATGCCCACGGGTTCCATCGTGCCCGGTCGGCCGGGCCCGCGTCACCGAGGCGGCGCATCAGACCGGGATGGCCGGGAACTCGCCGGTCTCCTCGGCGACGCGCCTGATGGTCTCGACGCTGCCGCGCACGGCCTCCGCCACGGTGTCGGCGACGCCGGAGTGGAAGACGCTGGGGACGATGTACGACGGGTTGAGCTCTTCGTCCTTGACCGTGGCGGCCAGTGCCTGCGCGGCGGCCAGCATCATCTCCGTGGTGACGGAGCGGCTGCGGGCGTCGAGCAGGCCACGGAAGACACCGGGGAACGCGAGCACGTTGTTGATCTGGTTCGGGTAGTCCGACCGGCCGGTCGCGACGACGGCGGCGTACTCGCCGGCGGCCCGGGGGTCGATCTCGGGCTCTGGGTTGGCCAGCGCGAACACGATGGCGTTGTCGGCCATGGTGGCGACGTCGGCCGCGGTGAGCACGTTGGGCGCGGACACCCCGATGAAGAGGTCGGCGTCGCGCACGGCGTCGCGCAGGTCGCCGGTGACGCCGCGCGGGTTGCAGTGCTCGAGGTACCAGGTGGGCACGCCGGTGAGGTCGGCCCGGCCGGGGTGGATGACGCCGTTGATGTCGGCCGCGACGATGTCGGTGACGCCGGCCGCGACCAGCAGTTGCGCGATGGCGTGCCCGGCCGCGCCGGCGCCGGACATCGCCACGCGGATCGAACCGATGTCCTTGCCGACCACCTTGAGCGCGTTGTGCAGCGCCGCGAGCACGACGATGGCGGTGCCGTGCTGGTCGTCGTGGAAGACGGGGATGTCGAGCAGCTCGCGCAGCCGGGCCTCGATCTCGAAGCAGCGCGGCGCGGAGATGTCCTCGAGGTTGATGCCGGCGAAGACCGGCGCGATGTGCTGGACGGTGCGGATGATCTCGTCGACGTCCTGGGTGTCGAGGCAGATCGGGAACGCGTCGATGCCGCCGAACCGCTTGAACAGCGCCGCTTTGCCCTCCATGACCGGCAGCGCCGCCGTGGCGCCGATGTTGCCCAGCCCCAGCACGGCCGACCCGTCGGTGACGACGGCGACGGTGTTGCGCTTGATGGTCAGCCGGCGGGCGTCGTCGGGGTTGTCGACGAGCGCCTGCGACACCCGCGCCACGCCCGGGGTGTAGATGAGCGAGAGGTCGTCGCGGTTGCGGATCGGGACCTTCGACACGACCTCGATCTTGCCGCCGAGGTGCACCAGGAAGGTCCGGTCGCTGACCTTGCCGATGACCACGCCGGCCACCGAGCGCAGCGCCATGACCAGCTCGCCCGCGTGCGCCGACGACGTGGCGGCGCAGGTGACGTCGACCTGGATGCGGTTGGCGCCCGAGGCGGTCACGTCGAGCGCGGTGACGAGCCCGCCGGCCTTCTCGACGGCGGCGGTGAGCTGACCCACCGACGAGCCGCCCGCGGGCACCTCGAGCCTGACGGTGATCGAGTAGGAGACGCTCGGAACGCTGACCACGGTGACCCTTCTTGCCGAGATGTGAGCAGGACCACCGTAGATGATTCCGTACCCTCCGGGCGGCGGCGGCCGGGTTCGCGGAAGAGGCCCCTTACTCCGCGCCGCCGGCGGGGTAAGGGGCCCGCACCGCGCGGGTGTGCGCGGACGCCCGATGCCGCGGGTCCCGCCTCAGCACGAGGCTCATGGCTACGAGATGAGTCCGAGGGAGGGACCCCATGATCGACAACCTTCGCGCCGAGCTCGCCTACCGGCACGAGCGGGTGCGCCGCGACATCGCCCTCACCCGCCGTGGCGCCACGGAAGAGCCGGCCCGGCCGCCCGCGCCGCGGGTGCGTCCGCGTCCTGTTGGCGCCGTCCGCTGACCGGTCCGAAAATGCCTGCGACGTTGTCGGAGCCGTATGCGAGCATCGGTGTCGTGCCACGACTCGGTACCGGAGTCCCCTTCACCGCACGCAGCGCTGAGATCGCTCAGCTGCGCGCGGCGCTCGAACGCGCCCGCGCGGGCGCCGGCACCGCGGTGCTGCTCTCCGGCGACGCCGGCGTGGGCAAGAGCCGGCTGCTGACCGAGTTCACCGCCGAGGCCGAGGCGGCCGGCGTCCACGTGCTGCTGGGTCGCTGTGTCAGCGTCGGCGAGGCCGGGCTGCCGTACCTGCCCTTCAAGGAAGTGATCGAGCAGCTGCGGCGGGTCCGGCCCGACCTCGTCGACGCCCGCCCGGCGCTGGCCCAGCTCATCGGCCGCGCCGCGGCCACGGCGGCGCGGTCGGGCGAGGAGAACGACCTCGGCCAGCTGCAGCTGTTCGACGCCATGGTCACGGTGCTAGCCGAGCTGAGCGACGACGCGCCGGTGGTGCTCGCCATCGAGGACCTGCACTGGAGCGACGCCTCCAGCCGCGACCTGCTGTCGTTCCTGGTGTCGCGGCTGGCCGCGCAGCGACTGCTGATGGTCGCCACGTACCGCTCCGACGATCTCCACCGCCAGCACCCGCTGCGGCCGCTGCTCGCCGAGCTGGTCCGGCTGCCGGCCGCCGAGCGGCTCGACCTCACCCCGTTCGGCCCGGCCGACGCGCTGGCGTTCGTCGAGGCACTGGCCGACGGCGGCATCGACGCCGAGCTGCTGAGCGACGTCGCGGAACGGTCCGAGGGCAACGCGTTCTTCGCCGAGGAGCTGGTCGCGGCCAGTGCCACGGGCCCGGCGGGCGGCATCCCCACCGCGCTGGCCGACGTGCTGCTGGCGCGGGTCGAGACCCTCAGCGCGGCGGCGCAGCGCGTCGTCGGCGCCATCTCCGTCACCGGGCGCCGGCACGTCCGGCACGCGGCGGTGCGCTCCGTCGTCGACCTCCCCGACGGCGAGCTCGACGCCGCGCTGCGCGAGGCGCTGCAGCACCACATCCTCGTCACCGACGACCAGGGCGGCTACACGTTCCGGCACGCGCTGCTACGCGAGGCCGTCTACGCCGATCTGCTGCCGGGCGAGCGGGTCCGGCTGCACGCCGCTTACGCGCGCCGCATCGTCGAGCTGAAGCAGGACGAACTGGCCGGCGCGCTCGCCTACCACAGCCTGCGCAGCAACGACCTCCCCACGGCGCTGGCCGCGTCGGTGAAGGCGGCCGACGACGCCATGAGGGTCGGCGCGCTCGCGGCCGAGCTGCGCTACGTCGAACAGGCGCTGGAGCTGTGGTCGGCGGTCGACGACCCCGTGGCACGGGCCGGCGTCGACGAGCTCGCGCTCACCCGCAAGGCCGCCTACGTCGCCAGCGCGGCCGGGCACCCGGAGCGCGCCGTCGCCTACGCGCAGGCCGCCCGCGAGCTGGCCGACCGCGACGCCGACGCCGTCACCCGCGCCGACGTCCGCCGCCAGCTCACCGAGACGCTGCTGGCCAACATCCGCTGGCTCGAGGCCGAGCAGGTCATCGAGGACGCCTGGGCGCTGGTCGAGCCCGAGCCACCCAGTCGCACCCGCGCGTGGGTGCTCGCGTTGCGGGCGCGCACGCGCCTGGCCAAGGAGAACGAGCTGTCCCGGGCCTACGCCGAGCAGGCCATCGACGACGCCCGCGCCAGCGGCAGCGTCAGCGCCGAGTCCGACGCGCTGATCACGCTGGCCTTCAACGACCTCCGCGCCGGCGCCGTCGAGGAGGCCTGCGCGCTGTTCGAGCAGGCCCGGCAGAACGCCATCCGGGTCGGCGCCGCCAACGTCGAGCTGAGGGCCTTCTTCAACCTCGTCACCACCAGGTACGAGCAGGGACGGCTCGACGAAGCCACCGCCATCGCCGACGCCGCGGCCGCCCGCGCCGTCGAGTTGGGCCTGAAGTGGAGCATGTACGGCCTCGAGCTGCGCTGGATGGGCGCCATGGTCCACTACGCGCACGGCAGCTGGGACGCAGCACTGGCCGCCGCCAGCCCGCCCGGAGAGCAGGTCTCCGACACCATCTCGGCGCTGCTCGCGGCGTCGGCGGCGATCATCAAGGTCAGCCGCGGCCGGTTCGACGAAGCGCAGCGCGACCTCGCCCGCATCCGGCCCGAGTGGCACCGCGACAACCAGATCGCCCAGCTGGCCGGCATCGCGGGCATCGAGATGGCCGGCTGGCAGGGCCGCCAGCGCGACGCCGCCCGGGTCGCCGACGACGCCATCGCCTCCATGCGCAAGGGCGACGACGACCACTGGCCGCTCGGCGGTATCCGGCTGGCGGTGCTGGCGCTCGGCTCGCTCGCCGACGTCGCGCGGCGAGCACGGGCCGAACACGACACCACGGCCGAGGCGGCCGCCGTCGCCGAGGGCCGGCGGTTCGCCGAGCACGCCCGCGCCACCGCCGAGCACGGCATCCCCCGCGCCGACCGCCTCGGTCCCGAGGGCCTGGCCTGGCTGGCCCGGCTGCGGGCCGAGGAGTCCCGCCTGACCGGCTCCACCGACGCCGAGCCGTGGCGCGCGGTCGTCGAGGCGTTCGCCTACGGCGAGCCGTTCCACGTCGCGCTGGCCCGCTGGCGGCTGGCCGAGGCGCTGGTCGCGACCGGCGACCGCGACGCCGCGGCCGCCGAGTTGGCCGCCGCGCTCGAGACCGCCGACCGGTTGGGCGCGCGGCCGCTGGCCGACGCCGTCCGCGACCTCGCCCGGCGCGCCCACATCGCGCTGCCCGGCGCAGCGCTGTCGTCCGCCGGGCTGCTGACCCCGCGCGAGCTGGGCGTGCTCGAGCTGGTGGCCCGCGGCTACACCAACCGCAAGGTCGGCGAAGAGCTGTTCATCAGCGAGAAGACCGTGAGCGTGCACCTGTCCCGGGTCATGACGAAGCTCGGCGCGGCCAGCCGCACCGAGGCCGTCTCCATCGCTCACCAGCGCGGGCTGCTGGCCGACGCCGGCTGACCCCGGAGTTGATCACGTCAAGTGGGGTTGCTCCCGCTCCCACAGGCATGCATGCCTGGCGAAGCGGGAGGAAGCCTGGTGGAGCGACATCAGACGGCGGCCTCGTCGCGCCGGGCGAGGATCGCGTCGACCGTCTGCTCCGGCGTCAGGTCCGACGTGTCCAGCCACAGCCCGACCCGCGGCGTCTCCTCGCGCAGTGAGGTGTCGAGGTCGGCCACCGTCCAGGCGCCGTAGCCGGTCTTGCCGCGGCCGGCCTCCCGCGCCGCGACGGCGTCGGGGCGCGGTGCCAGCACGACGACGTGCAGCGGCCGGGTGCGGACCAGCTCGACGTACTCCGCCAGCACCGGCCCGACGACGACGTCCTGCACGACGGCCGTGAACCCGGCGGCCGCGTACTCGTCGGCCACGCCGGCCGCGATGCGATAGCGAAGCCGCAGCTGCGCCATGCCCTCCTCGCTGCCGGGGACCGGGTCGGCCCGGCCGGACACGATGGCCTTCCGGAACGTGTCGCCGCGCACGTGTGCCGCCTTCGGCAGCCGCTCGGCCAGCGCCTGGGCCACGGTGGACTTGCCGGCCGCCATGATGCCGGTGATCAGGTAGACGCTGGACACGGGCGGCCACTCTGCCAGACCGGGCGGCCGCCCGTCACCGGGATTTCACCGCGACCGCGGCACCGGTGCGCCACCGCACCGAGCGGCCGCCCGTCTCCCACGGCTGCGTCCCACGGTGGGGTCCCTGACCAGGCGTCCTCCCGCTTCCCCAGGCATGCATGCCTGGTAGAGCGGGAGCGACCCCCCTTGACGTGATCATTTGAGGCCGGTGGCGTTGCCGGAGCGCATGAAGTACCGCGAGAAGAACACGTAGACGATCGCGATCGGGATGGTCGACAGCGTCGCCAGCGCCAGCTTCAACGGGAACTGCTGCGATCCCTGCAGGTCACCGGCGGTCAGCCGGGCGATGCCGAGGTTCATCGTCGCGAGGTCCGGGTTCGACGTGGCGACCAGGAAGTGCGTGAACTCGTTCCACGAGCCCTGGAACGACAGGATCGTCACCGTCACCAGCGCCGGGCGAACGAGCGGCAGGATCACGCTCCAGAACGTCCGGAACACCCCGGCGCCGTCGATCCGCGCGGCCTCGTCCAGCTCGGCCGGCACCGCTTCGAACGCCGTCTTCATCAGCAGGATCCCGACCGCGTCGCAGAACAGCGGCAGGATCATCCCCGAGTAGCTGTCGAACATGCCGAGCTCGTTGAGCACCAGGAACTTCGGGATCAGCAGCACGACGCCGGGCACCGCGAGCACCGCGACCACGCCGGCGAACACCACGGCCCGCCCGCGGAACCGCAGCCGGGCCAGCGCGTACCCGGCCAGGCTGTCGATGATCAGCCGCCCGAGCGTCACCGAGATCGTCACCACGAACGAGTTGCCCAGCCAGCGGAACACCGGCACCGAGTACGCCGGGTTGGATCCCGCGACGATCTCCCAGGCGGCCATCGACACCGGCGACGGGATCAGCGAGACGGGGTTGCCGACGGCGTCCGCGTCGGTCTTGAACGACGTCGCCACCTGCACGAGGAACGGTCCGAGGTACAGCAGCGTCCCGAGCGTCAGCAGCCCGTAGCCGATCACCCGCACCAGCACCTTGCGCGGCAGCGGCGAGTACCGGTCGGTGAGGACGACGGGGACGGCCTCGCGCGCCGGCCGGGCGCCCCGCCGTCGGTCCAGCAGCCCGCTCATGCCCGCCGCTCCCTTCCCACCCACCGCTGCACGAGCGTGAGGACGATGATGATCGCGAACAGCACGAACGCGACCGCCGCGCCGACGCCGAACTGGCCGTCGCCGAAGCTGCGCACGTAGGAGATGTAGGCCGGCGTCAGCGTCGTCTTCGCCGGCGAGCCCTGCGACAGGATGAACACCTGGTCGAACACCTGCCAGCTGCCGATCAGCGCCAGCGTGATGACCAGCACGACGCTGCGGCGCATCAGCGGCAGCGTGAGGTGCCGGAACCGCTGCCAGGCGCCGGCGCCGTCGATGGCCGTCGCCTCCTCCAGCTCGACCGGGATGTCCTGCAGCCCGACCAGGAAGAACAGCATGAACGTGCCCGACGTCGTCCAGACGGTGAGCATGATCAGCGTGCACATCGCCACCGACGGGCCGGACAGCCAGTCCCACAGGCTCAGCCCGCCCAGCGTCGTGTCCGACAGCGCGCCCGGCGCGCCGTCGACCCCGAACCAGGACAGGACGATGTGCAGGACGCCGCGCGGGTCGGTGAACCACGACGGCCCGTCGATGCCCACCCACGACAGCACGACGTTCACGACGCCGGCCCCCTGGAACAGGAAGAGGAACAGCACGCTGATCGCGACCGAGCTGGTGATGGCCGGGAAGTAGAAGATCGTGCGGAAGAAGGCCCGGCCCCGCAGGATGTACGAGTTCACGGCCAGTGCCAGCGCGAACGACACCACGACCGCACCGGTGACGTTGAACAGCACGTAGTAGACGGTGTTGCGCACGCTCAGCATGAAGTCGCTGCGCAGCAGCCCGGCGTCGACCAGCAGGTTGCGGTAGTTGTCCAGCCCGACGAAGTCGGCCTCGCCCGAGAACGGGCTGGACTGCCCGTTCCAGTCCAGCAGGCTGACCCACGCCGCCATGAGGATCGGCGCGAACAGGAACACCACCAGCACGATCACGGCGGGCGCGACGAACAGCCAGCCGGCCCGGCGTTCCTGACGCAGGTGCCCGGAGCTTCGACGTCCGCGGACCGGCCGGGTCCGGTCCGCGGACGCCTTCCGGGTGACCGTCGCGGTCACGTCACTCCTGCGCGAGGAGGGCTTCGCCGTTCGTCTGCAGCGTCTGCAGCGCCTGCTCCGGGGTGACGGTTCCGGCGGCCATGCCCTCGAGCTGGGTGTTGAAGTCGGCCAGGACGGACTCGAACCCGGGCACCGCGACCTGGCTGCGGGCGTTGTCCATGCCCTCCGCGAAGGCCGCCTTCTCCGGGAAGGTCTCGGCGTTCCAGTCGGCGAGGCTCGCACGCGACGGGATCGGCCCGAACGCCTCGGCGAACGTCTGCTGCTGCTCGGAGCCGGCCAGGAAGTTCACCAGGTCGACGGCGGCCGCCTGGTTCTCGCTGTCGGCGGCGATGCCCCAGCAGTTGGTGAACGCCGTCGCCGCCTGGCCACCGGGGCCGGCCGGCATCGGGACGGCGGTCCACTGCCGCTCCGGGAAGTCGTTCTGCAGCGCGCCGACGATCCAGGCGCCCTCGATCGTCATCGCGGACTTGCCGCTGCCCAGCGCCTCGCCGCCCCAGGCCGCGTCGATGTTGGGCGCGAACGCGAACGTACCGGCGTCCATGTTCTGCTTGATGTACTGCAGCGTCGCGAGGTTCTCCGGGGTGTCCGCGGTGACCTCGGTCTGGTCGTCGTTCACGAAGAACCCGCCGCCGGCCAGCATGAACGTCCCGACGGGGTTGTAGTCGCCGGTGAACGCCAGACCGACCCGGCCGTCGGCGGTGAGCGCCTGGGCGGCTGCGGCGAGGCCGTCCCAGTCCTGCGGGTAGTCGGCCTCGGTCAGCCCCGCGGCGGTCCACGCCTCGGTGTCGATGACCAGCGCGTGCACGCCGCCGTCCTTGGGCGCGCAGTACAGCTCGTCCTCGTAGGTGAACGCGTCGCGCAGCGACTGGTAGATGTCGTCGGCGTCGTCGATCTGGTCGCCGTACGGGTACAGCGAGCCGCCCTCGGCGAGCATGCGGAAGCGGTCCGGGCTGACGTAGAAGACGTCCGGCGGGTTGCCGCCGGCGAGCCCCTGCTGCAGCTGCTGCACGAGGTCCTGGGCCGGGATCACCTCGACCTCGTTGCCGGTCTCGGCGGCCCAGCGCGACGTCGCGTCCTGGACGGCGACCGTCTCGGCCTCGCCGGACGAGCCGATCATGACGGTGAGCGAGCCGCCGCCTTCGGTGGCGCCGGTGGCCTCCGAGCCGGCGTCGTCGCCGTCGTCGTCGAAGCCGCTGCCGCAGGCGGCGAGCAGGGTGGCGGCCGCCACGGCCGTGGCCACCGCGAGTGAGGTGCGGGCGAACTGCATGTCAAGCCTCCGTGGGGGCGGCCGGAGCGGATCCGGCGGGGCGAGAGCTGGCCCGGACGACCAGCGACGGGCGCAGCAGGCGGTGCTCGGGGCCGGGCGGGGTGGCGACGACACCGAGCAGGTCGAGCAACATCTGGACGACTTCGCGGCCGATCTGGTCGATCGGCTGGGACAGGCTGGTGAGGTCGACGCCGGGCAGCCGGGCGGCAGGGGTGTCGTCGAACCCGACGACGGCGACGTCCTCGCCGGGACGCAGGCCGTGGTCGGCGAGCGCCCGCAGCGCGCCGTACGCCGACTCGTCGCTGACGCAGACCAGCGCGGTGGGCGGCTCGGCGCCGTCGAGCAGGGCGGTGGCCAGGGTGCGACCGGTGCCGGCGCCGCCCTCGGCCCGGACGATCCACGGCTCGAGGTCCAGGCGCAGGCAGGCCGCGGTGTAGCCGGCGACGCGGTCGTCGCCGACGCCGGAGCCCTCGGGCCAGCCGATGAACGCGATGCGGCGATGGCCGATCGCATGCAGGTGCTCGACCGCCTCGGTCATGCCGGCCGCGCCGTCGACGTCGACCCAGCGGCCGCGGTCCGGGCCGGACCAGCTGCGGCCGAACGCGACGAACGGCACGCCCTGCTCGGTGAGCCAGCCCGGCCGAGGATCGGCGACCACGGTGTCGGCGAGGACGAAGCCGTCGACAGCACGCTGGGCGAGCAGCTCGGCGTAGCGGTCCAGCCCGGCGTCGCCCGCGGGGGCGGTGAACAGGAGGACGTGGAAGCCGTGCTCGGCCGCGGCGTCGGTGACGGCGTGCACGAACCGGTCGAGCACGGGGTTGAGGTTGCCCGCGGCGGCCGGCTGGACGCAGTAGCCGATGAGGTTGCTCATGCGGGTGCGCAGCGACCGGGCGGACCGGTTGGGGCGGTAACGCAGCTCGCGGATGGCCTCCTCGACCCGCTGCCGGGTCTCCGGCGCGACCCGTTCCGGCGCGTTCAGGACGTTGGAGACCGTCTGCCGCGACACCCCGGCCGCGGACGCGACGCTCTCGAGCGTGGCACCACTGTCCGGTGTCGCCATCGGCCGTCCTCCTTGACGTGTTGAACGATCAAAACTCGGTTGATACCGTGCGTTTGATCGTTCAAAGATGGGATCTGGTTCAGAGTTAAGAACGCGCCGACTGTTCTGTCAAGTCACGGAAGGATCACCGTGGTGACCGCTCCACCCGCCTCCGGCCCGGTGCCGCAGCCATTCCTGCACGACCTCGTCAGCTGCGTCAAGGCACCGACGGTGGCACTGTCCGGCGCTGACGGACAGCTCCGGGCGGCCGGCGCGCAGGGCGTGCTCAGCCACGACCGGCGCGTCCTGTCAGAACTGCGCGTCGACGTCGACGGCCACGAGCCGGAGCCCGCCGGGCACGGCCTGCGCGGCGCCGGGCACGCGCACTTCACCGGCATCGTCCGGCACCTCGGCGACCCCGGCGCCGACCCGACGGTGCGGCTGGAGCGGCAGCGCTTCGCCCGGGCCGACGGCATCGCCGAGCGACTGGAGCTGGTGAACAACGCGCGGGTGCCGATCGTGGCGACGGTGCGCCTGCACGTCGCGGCCGACTTCGCCGCCGCCGACGCCATCAAGCAGGACGGCGCCCAGCACGGTGGCCGCCCGCCCCTCGACGCCGACGCCCCCGGTGCCGCCGGCGCGGTTGCCTGGGACGGCGGCGAGCTGCGCACCACTCTCACCGCGCCGGGCGCCACGGTCGACGTCCACGACGCCGGCGCCGTCCTCAGCTGGAACGTCGACCTCCCGCCCCGGTCGTCCTGGACGGCAGACATCGACGTCACCGCCGCGTTCGCCGCCGGTCCCCCGCCCAACGCCTTCAGCCCGGCCGACGACATCGGCTGGGACGCGGTCGCCGTCTCCGGGCGGTCCGACCTCGCCAGGCTGACCGCGCGCAGCGTCGACGACCTCGCGGCCCTGGCGCTGGCCGACCCGCTGGCGCCGGCCGACCCGTTCTTCGCCGCCGGCAGCCCGTGGTTCTTCACGCTGTTCGGCCGCGACTCGCTCTGGGCCGCCCGGTTCACGCTGCCGCTGGGCACCGGGCCCGCCCGCGGCACGCTGCGCACGCTGGCCCGCCGTCAGGGCCGCCGGCACGACCCGGACACCGCCGAGGCGCCGGGCAAGATCCTGCACGAGGTCCGCATCCCTGCGGCCGGGTCGTGGCTGCCGCCGGTCTACTTCGGCACCGTCGACGCCACCGCCCTGTGGGTCTGCCTCCTGCACGACGCCTGGCGGTGGGGGCTCGACGTCGGCGACCTGCTCGACCCGCTCGACGCGGCGCTGCGCTGGCTGACCGAGGAGGCCGACCCCGACGGCGACGGCTTCCTGGAGTACGTCGACACCAGTGGCCGCGGGCTGGCGAACCAGGGATGGAAGGACTCCGGCGACTCCATCCAGTTCCCGGACGGGACGATCGCCGAAGCGCCGATCGTGCTGAGCGAGGCTCAGGCGTACGCACACGAGGCGGCGCTGGCGGGAGCCGCGCTGCTGGACGCCTTCCGGCGGCCGGGAAGCGGAGCGCTGCGCGACTGGGCCACGGCGTTGCGCGAGCGGTTCGCGGCCACGTTCTGGGTGTCCGACGAGAAGGGCCGGTTCCCCGCCATCGCGCTCGACGGCGCGAAGCGGCCGGTCGACACCGTCACGTCGAACCTCGGTCACCTGCTCGGCACCGGCCTGCTGGGGCCGGACGAGGCCGCCGTCGTCGCCGACAGGCTCGGCCGTCCCGACCTCGACGCCGGGTACGGGCTGCGCACGATGAGCGCTGACGCGGCCGGGTTCAACCCGCTCGGCTACCACGCGGGCAGCATCTGGCCGCACGACACCGCCATCGCGGTCCGCGGGCTGGCCGCCGACGGCTTCGCCGGCGTCGCGGCGTCGCTGGCCGGCGGGCTGCTGCGGGTCGCGCCGGACTTCGGGTACCGGCTGCCCGAACTGTTCGCCGGCACCGATGCCCGCGCCGGCGAGCCGGTGCTCGCCTACCCGGCGGCGTGCCGGCCGCAGGCGTGGTCGGCGGCGACGGTGATCGCCCTGCTGCAGGCCGCCCTCGGACTGACGGCGGACGTGCCGGCCGGCACGCTGCGGGTGGCGCCCGACCCGGCGTTCGCCGACTGGTTCCCGCTGCGGGTCGAGGGCCTGCGGGTCGCCGGCCACCCGCTCGCCGTCTCCGTCGACGCCGCTGGACGCGCCGACGTGCGCACCTCCGCCCCGCTGACGGTCACCACCACGTGACGACGCCCGGCCGCACCCGGACCGGGATCGCCGCCGAGGGCATGCGGTTCGCCGCGACGTTCGCCGCGACGTTCACCGTGCGCGTGAGGTAGCGGAGCAGGAGGGGATTCGGGCGATGCCGGCCTGGGTAGGCTCAAGTATCCGAACGAGGAACGACCGACGCGCAACGATTCCCACAGGCACATACAGCCACGTCAACGGCGTGCGGCGCGAGCTCGCCGCCACGCTGGACCGGCTGCGTCAGGAGGTCGGCGACGAGCCTTGGGCAGCCCCTCGTCAGGATGTATGAAATGCCCTAAAGTGCCCAACCATGGTCGAGTCATCCACCCCTGATGCCACCACCGCCGTCGTCTCCGTGGTGGTCGACGCCGACCCCGACGACGTCTTCCCGATGTTCACCGAGCCACGCCGGCTGGCCGGCTGGTACTGGCCGCCCGCGTTCGCCGCGATCTACGAGACCGACCCCCGTGCCGGCGGCCGGTTCAGCTTCCGCACCACCGGCCTCTCCAAGGGCCACAACATCGCCGTACGCGGCATCTTCGGCGAGGTCCGGCGGCCCCGCCTGGTGACCTTCATCTGGTCGTGGGACGGCGACAACGCGCCCGCGAGCCGGGTCGCCGTCAAGCTCGCTCCGTCGGAGCAGGGCGGCACCGAGGTGGTCGTCACGCACAGCCACAACCCCACTGAGGAGCAGCGCGACGATCACCTCAAGGGCTGGTACGACAGCCTCTCGCGCCTGGCCGATCAGCTCGCGATCGGTTAGTCTCGATCACATGCCAGGTCAGCGCTGGTTTAGCGGCCCCCGGTCGGCGAACGTCCGCCGCCCGGAGGGTGCGCACGCCTGACCCCTCCGCGGACGACCGGCCGGGGGAGCTTCCACACCGCTTCCCGCGCTTCCGCTCACTTCCCGCGAAGGGCCTGGTCATGACCGCATCTCTCGTCGCCTCCGACAGCCGGCCGCAGCCGCTGTCACTGCCCGCCCTGGTCGACGCGCTCTCGCTGCGCGACCTCACCGATCCCGCGCAGGGCCAGCACGCCCTGCAGCTTCTCGTCACCTCCGCCGCGTCCGCCCTGGGCGAGCGGTGGGACGCCGACGTGCGACTGCTCCGCTCCCGACCCGTCGTCGCCGTCGAGGACAACTACGACCGCCTCGGGTACCAGCCCGGCGCGGTCTCCCGCGACGTCCGGTACACCCGTTACGTCAGCGACACCACGATGCTGCGCAGCCACACGTCGGCCGGGGTGCCGCCGGAGCTGCGGGCGCTCGCCGCCGACCCGCCGTCGCGCGACGTGCTGCTGGTGCTGCCCGGCATCTGCCACCGCCGCGACTCCATCGACCGCCTGCACACCGGCTCGCCGCACCAGCTGGACCTCTGGCTGCTGCGCCGCGGCGGCCGCCGTCTCGACCACGACGACCTGCACCTCCTGGTGACGACGCTGGTCGACGCTCTGCTGCCCGGCACGCACTGGCGCTGGACGGCGACATCGCACCCGTACACGACCGGCGGCCGCGAGGTCGAGGCCATCCACGACGGCCACCCGGTCGAGATCGCCGAGTGCGGGCTCGCGGCGCCCGAGGTGCTGACCGCCGCCGGCCTGTCGCCGTCGTCGTGGAGCGGACTCGCCCTCGGGATGGGGCTCGACCGCGCGCTGATGCTGCGCAAGGGCATCCCGGACATCCGGCTGCTCCGCTCCGCCGATCCGCGGGTCGCCGAGCAGCTGCGGGACCTGACGCCGTACCACTCGGTGTCCGACCTGCCGCCGGCCCGCCGCGACATCTCCGCCGCCGTCGCCGCCGGCTCGGACGGCGAGCTGCTCGGCGACCGCGTCCGCGAGGCTCTCGGCCCCGACGCCGACCTCGTCGAGGAGGTCGCCGTCCTCTCGACGACCCCGTACGCGGACCTGCCGGCCGCGGCGCGTGAGCGGCTGGCGATCCGGCCCGGGCAGGAGAACGTGCTGCTCCGGCTGGTGCTGCGCCCGGTCGACCGCACCCTGAACAGCGAGGAGGTCAACGCCCTCCGCGACCGCGTCGCCGCCGCTCTCGCCACCCCGGAATGATCACGTCAAGTAGGCGTACTCCCGCTTCCCCAGGAATGCATGCCTGGGGAAGCGGGAACGGCCCCACTCAACGTGATCATTTGTGGACGGGGATCGGCTCCGGCTCGGCGGCGGCTGGGGGCGCGGCCTCGCGCAGGCCGAAGCGGGCGTGCACGCGGCGCAACCAGGCCGGCGCCCACCAGGTCGCACCGCCGAGCAGCCGCATGGTCGCCGGGAGCAGGGCGCCGCGGATCAACGTCGCGTCGATGAGCACCGCCAGCGGCAGCCCCACCCCGAACGCCTTCATCAGCGTGATGTCGGAGACGAGGAAGGCGAGGAAGACGATGGAGATGAGGACGGCCGCCGCGGTGACGATGCGGCCGACCTTCTCCAGGCCGAGCGCGACCGCCGCCGTCGGCGAGGCGCCGCGGTCGTACTCCTCGCGGATCCGCGACAGCATGAACACCTGGTAGTCCATCGCCAGCCCGAACGCCAGCGCGAACAGCATCACGGGCACGGTCGAGACGGTCGTGCCGGTGACGGTGAAGTGGAACAGGCCGGACAGGTTGCCGTCCTGGAAGATCCACACCATCGCGCCGAACGTCGCGGTGAGGCTGAGCGTGCTCAGCACCAGCGCGAGGAACGGCAGCACGACGCTGCCGGTGAGGAGGAACAGCAGCACCACCATCGCCGCGCCGACGGCGCCGAGCGCCCACGGCAGCATGTCCAGCAACGCCTGGTCGGCGTCCTCGGCCATGGCGGCGACGCCGCCGACCAGCGTCTGTTCCACAGCGTCGACGGCGCGGACGGCGCCGACGAGCTCGCGGGTCTGCTCGACGGTGCCGGGGTCCGGCACGACGGACAGGTAGACGGCGTCGCCGGCGGCGAAGCGCTGGTGCAGCGGCGACGCCGGGGCGACCTGGGCGCCGCCGGTGTAGGTGCCGGTGACGGTGTCGACCCGCGCGACGTGGTCCAGCCGCGAGAGCCGCTCGGCATACCCCGCGACGCCGTCAGCCGACGCGGCCGACGGCGCCACGACCTGCAGCGCGTCCTGCTCCCCCGTCGCGAAGTCAGAGCGGATCACCGCCGCCACCTGCCGCGCCTCGGACGACTCCGGCATGACCCGCTCGTCCAGATAGCCGAGCTTCATGCCGAGGAACGGCGCGCCGAGCAGCAGCAGGACCGCCGTCACGGCGGTCGCGATCGGCAGCGGCCGGCGCATCACGAACACCGCCAGCCGGTGCCAGAACCCGTCGCCGCCGGACGAGCGCCGGCGCCGCAGCCGCGGCGTCCCGACCCGCGTCCCGAGCACCGCGAACAGCGCCGGCAGCACCACCAGCGACGCCGCGGCGGCGAGCAGCGCGGTCAGCACGCCCGCGTACCCGATCGACCGGATCGCCGGCAGCGGCACCAGGATCAGCGTCGCCAGGGCGATGCACACCGTCAGCGACGCGAACACGACGGTCCGCCCGGCCGACCCCAGCGTCGCGCGGATCGCCTCCGGCACCGTGCGCCCGCCGGCCAGCTCCTCCCGGTACCGGTTGACCATCAGCAGGCTGTAGTCGATCGCCAGCCCGAGCCCGGCCAGGGTCACGACGTTGGCCGCGAACACCGACAGGTCGGTCGCCTCCGCCAGCAGCCACAGCAACCCCATGCCCAGCAGCGACGTCGTCGCGGCGACGGCCAGCGGCAGCAGCGCCGCGACGACCCCGCCGAACACCAGGACCAGCGCGACCAGCGTCACCGGGAAGACGATCAGCTCACCGGTCACGACGTCGCGCTCGCTCTGCTCACTCAGTTCGTGCGAGAACGCCGCGTAACCACCGACCTGGACGTCGACGCCGTCGGCGAGCGCGCCGCCATAGGCGTCCGCGAGCTCGCCGACCCGCTCGTTGACCTCGGTCTCGTCGCCGGCGATCGTCGCGAGGACGAGCGCGCGGTCGCCGTCCTCGCTGCGTAGCTGCGGCTGCGCGGACGTCCAGTACGAGACGACGTCACGCACGCCGGCCTCGGCCGCGAGCCCCTCGGTCAGCCGGGTTCCGGCCGCGGCCGCGGCGTCCACTCCGCCGGACCCGGACGCCGTCACCAGCAGCGCCAGGTTGGGCGGCGACTGACCGAACGTCTCCTCGAGCAGATCGGCCGCCTGCCCGGACTCCGACCCCGGGTCGTCGAAGCCGCCGGCCGACAGTTTCCCGAACAGCGACGTGCTGGTCGCCCCACCGAGCAGGGCGAGCAGCACCGCCACGATCAGTACCGTCCGCCTCCGGCGCGTCACGAACCCCGCCAGTCTCCTCGCCATCGTCTCTCCGTCTCGCCTGCGTCTCGATGTCCGCACACGAGACCCGCGCCGTCCGGCGGGTGTGACACGACCGGCCGGAACGCGACGCGGCTCACACTCGGGCGAGCGGCAGCACGACGTCGTCGACGATCTCGACGATGGCGGCGTCGGTGATCTCGCCGTAGACCAGCAGCTCGCTGCGCAGCAGGTCGGCCGGCAGCCGCACCAGCCGCGGCGTGAGGCGGGCGGCGTCGACCTCGCCACGGGCCACCGCGCGCTCGAAGACGACGACGACCGGGCCGGTGCGCTGCAGCTCGGCCAGTTGCTCGCGGACCAGCGCGGCCAGCTGAGGGTCGCGCGCGGTCTCGGTGAGCAGCCCCCAGAGCGCGTCGATGCTACGGGCCGACACGCCGGTGGTGATGGTGCGCAGCAACGCGAGCAGGTCGCCGCGCAGGCTCCCGGTGTCGGGCACGTCCTCGGCGGACGGCGCGTGCTGCGTCAACGCGGCCAGCACCAGCGCCGCGCGGCCCGGCCAGCGCCGATAGAGGACGGCCTTGCTGGTCCGGGCCCGCTCGGCGACGCCGCCGACGGTCAGCCCGGCGTACCCGGACTCGGCCAGCTCGGCCCAGACGGCGTCGACGATGGCCGCCTCGAGCGCCTCGCCGCGCCGGCGCGTCTCCGCCATCGGGCCCTCCCAAGGAACGTTGCGTTTCTTATCTCGAGTAGCCTACAGTCCTCTCAATTAGATACGCAGAGTTTCTTATCTGGAGGACGAGATGTCCGAGCCGACCCCGTCGCCGCCCGCCTGGCGCCAGCTCGCCGCCGTGGTCGCGGGCCTGACGCTGCTGCTGCTCGCGCTGCTGTCGGCGTTCGCGCTGCCGCCGCTGCACTCCGGCGCGAACGACGTGCCGATCGCCGTCGGCGGTGGCGACCTCACCGCCGAGCTGGACGCCCGCGAGCCCGGCGGGTACGCCGTCACGACCGTCGCCGACGCCGACGAGGCCCGCGCCCTGATCCTCGACCGCGAGGTCTACGGCGCGTTCCTGCTCGACTCCACCGGCCGCCCGGACGAGATGCTGCTCGCGACCGCCGCGAGCTCGGCCGTCGCGACCCGGCTGCGAGCGCTCGGCGCGGAGCTGGGCGCCGGGACCGTCACCGACGTCCGCCCGTTCCCGGCCGACGATCCCACCGGCGCCGGGCTGTCCGCGGGCGCGCTGCCGCTCGCGCTCGGCGGCTGGATCGCGGCGGTCGTGCTGCTCATGACGGTGCGCGGCCCGGCCCGGCAGGCCGCCGGCGCCGCCGCGTTCGCCGTCGTCGCCGGGCTCGCGCTGACCGCGCTGCTGCGGTTCGGGTTCGGCACCTTCGACGGCGCGTACTGGGCGACGGCGGCCGCCGCGGCGCTGGGCATCTCCGCGACGGCGTGGACGATCCTCGGGCTGCGGACGGCGCTCGGCAACGCCGGGCTCGCGGTCGGCGCGATCGCGCTGATCCTGCTGGGCAACCCGCTGTCCGGGCTGGCCAGCGCGCCGGAGCTGCTGCCGGCCGGCTGGGGCGCACTGGGCCAGCTGCTGCCGCCGGGCGCGGCGGGCAGCCTACTGCGCTCGGTCGCCTACTTCGACGGCGCGGGCGCGGCCGGGCCACTGCTGGTGCTCGCCGGCTGGCTGGCCGGCGGGGTCGCTCTGTTCGTGCTGGGCGTCGGGCGCGCGCGGCGGGCCGCAGCGGCCCCGGCCACGGAGGTGACGGCATGATCCCGGCCACGATGCGGGCCGCCCGGCACCACCGTTACGGCGACCCGGACGTACTGCGAGTCGACGCGGTCGACGTGCCCCGGCCCGGCCCGCGGGAGGTGCTGATCCGGGTGCACGGCGCCAGCGTGAACCCCAGCGATGCGCTGTTCCGGTCAGGCCGGCTGCGGGTCGGCGCCCGGCTGCCCCGTGGCACCGGGCTCGACCTCGCCGGCGAGGTGGCGGCCATCGGCGACCGCGTCGACGATCTCGCCGTGGGCGATCGCGTCTGGGCCTATCGCGGCGGGCTGCCGAAGCGGCTCGGCACGATCGCGGAGTACGCGGTCATGCCGGCCGGCCGTTGCACCCCGGCGCCCGCGGGCGCCGATCTGGCCGACGCCGCCGCGCTGCCGACGGCGGGCCTGACGGCGCTG
This sequence comes from Jiangella endophytica, assembly GCF_003427025.1. Taxonomy (GTDB): domain Bacteria; phylum Actinomycetota; class Actinomycetes; order Jiangellales; family Jiangellaceae; genus Jiangella; species Jiangella endophytica. The sequence continues at coordinate 960,597 of NZ_QVAI01000001.1, read as the reverse complement.
CAGGTGCTGCGCGACGCCCTGCGGGTCGGGCCCGGCGACCGAGTGCTGATCGTCGGCGCGTCGGGCGGGGTCGGCTCGGCCGCGGTGCAGCTGGCGGTGGCGCTCGGCGCGACCGTCACGGCGGTGGCCGGACCGGCCAACGCGGACCTCTGCCGCGACCTCGGCGCGGCCGACGTGCTGGACCACACCGCGCTGTTTCGCCCGGGACCGACGTCGGACCTCCCGGCCCGCGACGACCGCCTGCCGGCGGAGGGCGCCTTCGATGCCGTCGCCGACCTGCACGGCGCGCACGTCCGCGACTACCGGCGGCTGCTGGACCGCGGCGGCCGGATGGCGACCACCGCCACCCGGGCCGTCCCGTTCGCCCTCGCGAGCACGCTGCTGCCCGGCCCGCGCGTCCGCGTCGTCCAGGTCAAGCCGCGCAGCGCCGACCTCGCCATGCTCGCCCGCCACGTCGACGACGGCGCACTGCGCCCCGTCGTCGACCGGCGCTACCCGCTGGACCAGATCGCCGCCGCGCACCGCGCCGTCGAGACCGGGCACGCCCGCGGCAAGCGGGTGATCGAGCTGGCCTGAGGGTGGGTCTCCCGGGTCACATCTCCAGGCCGCCGCGGCACAGGACCGGGCGCACCTCGACCCGGCCGGCCGCGGCCTCGGGCGCCTGGGCGGCGTGCTCGACCGCGCAGTCCAGCGACTCGCACTCGACCAGGTAGAACGCGGCCGGCTGCGCGCCCCCGTCCGGCAGCGGCCCGTCGATCACCGTGCCGGCGTGCACCCGTCTGGTCTGTGACGAATCGGCCAGCGTCTCGGCGAGGATCAACTCGCCGCCGCCGGCCAGCTCGCGGGTCAACGCGGCGTGCGCCGCGTGGCCGGGGCCGGCCGTGGGCGGGTCACGGTAGATGAGGATCAGGTACTTCATCGGCAGCTCCTCGCTCGGGATGCTCTCACCGGTGACGTCGGAGCCGCCGCCCCTGATTCGACATCGGGCGCGGCGCGCATCTAAAGTGTACGAAACCGTTTCGTTCACCCGGAGGTGTCGGTGGTCCCCACCCGAGGCGAGCACCGCGAGGACGCCGTCCTGCGGGCGACGCTGGAGCTGCTGGCCGAGATCGGCTACGGGTCGCTGACCATGGACGCCGTCGCCGCGCGGGCCAAGGCGTCCAAGGCGACCATCTACCGGCGCTGGTCCGGCAAGGCGGAGCTGGTGATCGCCGCGATCGAGCGGCACACCGGCGTAGCCGGCCACCCCGAGCTCGACTCCTGCCGCCCCGGTACGATCCCCGCCCGGCTGGGAGGGCTTCCCACCCTCAGGGCGGGCACCGACAGCGACCGCGACGACAGCAGCACGGACGCCCGCAGCCGCACGGGCTCGGACACCCGCACGGGGCCCGACCCCGGCGCCGGGCCGGGCGCGAGGCCGGGCACCGGCACAGGGCCGGACACGGGGACCAGCACCGGGCCGGACACGGGCACGGGCCCGGACACCCGCACCGGGACCGGCACGCTCCGCGGCGACCTGCTCGGGCTGCTGCGCTCGATGCGCGACCGCCTCACCGGCGAGAGCGCCGCGTTGGTCCTCGGCCTGCTGACGGCCATGCGCGATGACGCCGCGCTGGCGGCGGCGGTCCGGGGCCGGCTGATCGGGGTGAAGCGCGACGCGTTCGCACCGGCGCTGCGACGCGCGGCCGCCCGGGGCGAGATCGCCGCCGACCCCGACCACGAGCTGGTCGCCGAGGTCGCCTCGGCGCTGCTGTTCTCCCGGCTGTTCGTCACCGGTGAGCCGCTCGACGACGCGTTCCTCGACCGGCTGGCCGACGCCGTCATCCTGCCCCTCGTCCAAGGAGTGACGCCTTGATCCTCACCGTCCTGCTCGCGTTCGTCGCGGGCTTCTTCATCGGCAACGGGCTGCCCTATTACGTCGAGGGCAGCACGGGGCGCGCCGTCAACCCGGGCCCGTTCGGCGACGGCGCCGCGGTCAACGTCGTCAGCGGCTGGATCCTGCTCGTCGTCGGGGCGTTGGCCTGGCACTTCGCCGACGTCGCGGCCCATCCGTGGCCGGGGTGGACGGCCGCGGCCCTGGGCGTGCTCGCCGTCGGGCTGATCCACGCGCGCACGTGGCGGGCGGACGTGTGGGGCCGGCGCCGGCCGTGGAACGCTACGAGCTGATCGTCACGCGGTCACCGGGCCGCAGGCGCAGCTCATCGGTCGCGCTGCCCCGGTTGATCGCCAGCGCGAGCCGGCCCGCGGAGTCGACCAGCAGCACCGGGTCGCCCTCCGGCACGGCCGCGTACGACGCCGCCAGCGGCAGGTACGACGACCGCTCGCCGACGGTGACCCGCAGCCGCGCGTGCCCGTCCAGCGCGGCCGCCGTCAGCTCGGCCGCGCCGGCGCACAGCGCGACGTTGCCGAACCGGTCGACGACATGCACCTCGGCCTCGACGGTCTCCGGGCCGACCCGCAGCCACGGGTCCGGCAGCCGCACCAGCGTCGCGACGTCGACGTCCGGACCCAGCGCCGCCACGTCGATCCCGGCGGCCAGGTGCGCCGCGGCGGGCGCGAACACGTCGCGCCCGTCGAACGTCGTCGCGCCGGTGTTCAGCCGGTACTCCGCCGCGGTCAGTTCCACCGCGCGGCCGATGCCGCCGGCCGCGGCCGCCGCCCAGGGCAGCAGCCCGTTGTCCGGCCCGACCAGCACGTGCTCACCGGCGACGACGGCGACCGCTCGGCGCGGCGTGCCCACCTCGGGGTCGACGACGGCCAGCACGACCGACGGCGGCAGGTACGGCAGGGTGTCGGCCAGGACGACGGCGCCGTGCCGCACGTCCTGGGCCGGCACCTCGTGGGTCACGTCGATGACCCGGGCCGTCGGCGTGATGCGGGCGATCACGCCGTGGCAGGCGGCGACGTAGCCGTCGGCCAGCCCGTAGTCGGTCAGGAACGCGACCCACGCAGCCGTCATCGATTCACCAGCACCGCCGTCACGACGTCGTCCATGGCCACCAGGCCCACCTCGGTGCCGTCGGCGTCGACGACGATGCCCAGTTGCGAGCGGGCGTCGCGCAGCACGTCGGCGGCCTGGGCGAGGTCGGCGCCGTCGGGGATGCGCGCGACCGGCAGCGCGGCGACGCCTGCCGTCCACGGCGTGCCGGCCGCCCGTGCGCTCAGCGCGCCCCGCACGTGCACGGCACCCACCGGCGAACCGGCGTCGTCGCGGACCACGAGCCGGGTGCGCTCACTGTTCCGGCCGGCCTCGATGACGTCCTGCGGGCCCGCGCCGGCCGGAACCGACACGATGCGCTCGGCCGGCACCATGATCGTGCGCACCTGCTGCTCCGGCGCGACCAGCGCGCGGGTGAGCAGGCCGTAGTCGTCGGCGCCGATCAGGCCGAGCCGGTTCGACTCGCGGACCAGCTGGTGCAGCTGCTCGCGGTTGCGGATCGTGACGATCTCGTCCCTCGGCGTCACCCGGACCAACCGCAACAGCACGTTGGTGACGCCGTTGAGCAGCACCAGCAGCCAGCGGACCAGGAACGCGTAAGCGCGGAAGGCCGGCGCCAGGATCATCGCCGACTGCTCCGGATGCGCGATGGCCCACGACTTCGGCGCCATCTCGCCGACGACGACGTGCAGGAACGTCACCCCGGTCAGCGCGATGATCAACGCGACGATGTCGGCGGTGCCGTCGGGCATGCCGAGGGCGTGCAGCGGCCCTTCGAGGAGGTGGTGGAAGGCCGGCTCGGCCACCATGCCCAGGCCGACCACGACCATGGTGATGCCGAGCTGCGCGCCGGCCAGCATGAGCGACAGCTCGCGGATGCCGGACAGCGCCGCCTTCGCGCCGCGTTTGCCGGCCACGACCGCTCGCTCGATGCGGTGCCGCCGGGCGCCGACGAGGGCGAATTCGGCGGCGACGAAGAACGCGCTGGCGATCAGCAGGCCGACGGTGACGAGGATCGCGGTGACCGGGCTCACTGGGCCGCCTCCGCGTTCCCGTCGGTGGGCACGAGGCCGAGGCGGCGCAGCCGCACCAGCTCCGGCACGTGCCGCGCGACCGTCACGACCTCGATCTCGACGCGGTCGCGGCCGTCGTTCTCGGCGCCGACGACCAGGCGGTCGGCGGGCTCGGCGAACCGGCCCAGCTCGGCGACGATGAGGCCGGCGACGGTGTCGTAGTCGTCGGACTCGTGTAGGGGCAGGCCGGTGCGCGAGGCGGCCTCGTCGACCCGCAGGCCGGCGTCGAGCTGCCACCAGTCGCCGTCCTGCGTCACCGGCACGGCCTGCTGGTCGGTCTCGTCGGTGATGTCGCCGAACAGCTCCTCGGAGACGTCCTCGAGTGTGACGATGCCGGCCAGGCCGCCGTACTCGTCGACGACGCAGGCGAACTCGTCGCCGGCGTCCTGCATCTGCTCGACCAGCGCCGGCAGCGGCAGGCTGTCGGGCACCACCAGCGGCCGGCGGGCGATGTCGCGGACCAGCGTGGTGCCGACGTCACCGGGCGCGACGTACATCAGCTCGCGCACGCCGACGACGCCGACGACCTCGTCGGTCTCCTCGCCCCGGACCGGGTAGTTGGAATGGCCGTGGGTGGCGACCAGCTCGATGACGGCGGCCGCGGTGTCGTCGCCGCGCACGCCGCGCACGTCCGGCCGCGGCACCATGGCCTCGCCGGCGGTGTGCTCGGAGAAGTACAGCGCGCGGCCGAGGATGCCCGAGAGCTGCGACGACAGCGAGCCGCCCGCCTCGGACTCGCCGATGACGTGGCCCAGCTCCTCCAGCGTGGCGCCGTGGTGCAGCTCCTCGACCGGCTCGATGCCGACCTTGCGCAGCAACCAGGCGGCGGAGTTGTCGAACAGCCGCACCACCGGGCCGCTGACGGCCAGGTAGAGGTGGGTCGACGACGCCAGCAGCTTGGCCAGGCTCTCGGGGGTGGCCAGCGCGAGGTTCTTCGGGAACAGCTCGCCCAGCACCATCTGGATGATCGTCGCGACGGCGAAGCCGACCGCGACCGAGACGCCCGGGACGGCGCTCTCAGGGAGCCCGACGGACTCCAGCAGCGGGCGGACGACCTGCGCGAACGCCGGCTCGGCGATGAGACCGACGATGAGTCCGGTGACGGTGATGCCGACCTGGGCGGCCGACAGCATGAAGGACAGGCGCTCCATGACGCGGATCGCCGAGGCGGCTCGCTTGTCGCCGGCGTCTGCCTGGCGGGCGAGCTCGACCCGGTCGGCCGAGACGTAGGCGAACTCCTGGGCGACGAAATAGGCGGTCCCGAAGGTCAGGACGAAGACCGCGACGATCGCCAGCGCGGCGCTCATGGCCGAACCCCGCGGGCGAGAGAGAGATCAGGATGCAGGTCGCAGATGCGACTTGACGCGTCCGTCTGCACGGCGGACACAGCTCCTTCCGGGATGGGGCGAGAACCCCAGTGTGATGTGTGGAGCCACCAAGCCTAGCGGACCAGGTCGTCGGCGGACCGCAGGACCTCGGCGCATCGAGGCCGGCCGGCGCCGTGGCGCGGGGCGTCTCGGCGAGACCCACATGAGAGCCGTCTCATCCTCGGCTCACCTCCAGCTCATGCACGGCGGCCAGGCTGGCCGGCGTGCCCGGACCGTCTGCCGACCCCGGCCTCGCGCTGCTGACCGGCCCGTCCGTCCCCGACATCCTCGACGCGGCGCTGACGCCGGCCGGCGCGACGCTGCTGGGCTGGACCCTGCGCGACGTCGACCACCGCCCCGGCGACCGCACGACCGCGTCGTACGTCGTACGGGCGTCGTGGGCGGACGGCGAGCGGGACGAGACGTTCGCGGCGTCCGTGTCCGGGTCGCGCCCGTCCGGCGGGCTGGTCGTCACCGACGGCGACCGGTACGTCCAGGTGTGGCGGTTCCCGCACGACCCGGAGCTGCCGGGGCTCGCGGCCGCCTGCTACCCGTCGTCGGCCGCGGAACTGCTACGCGGGCTGGGCCTGCCCCCGGACGGCGTTCAGCTGCGGGTGGTCGCGTACCGGCCGCGCAAGCGCGCCGTCATCGAGGTCGTCACGTCGCGGCACCGGCTGTTCGTCAAGGTGCTGCGGCCGAGCCAGGTGCGCGACGTCGACAGCCGGCACCGGGTGCTGACGTCGGCCGGGGTTCCGGTGCCGCGCAGCCTCGGCTGGAGCGACGACGGGATCATCGTGCTGGCGCCGCTGCGGGGCACGCCGCTGCGCAGCGCCCTGGAGTCCGGCGCGACGGCACTGCGCGACCCGGGTGAGCTGGTGGCGCTGCTGGACCGGCTCCCCGCCGAGGTCGCCGGACTGCCGCGGCGGGCGCCGTGGTCGGCGCATGCGGAGCACTACGCGGAGGTGGTCGCGTCCGCCGCGCCGTCGTCGGCGCCGCGGGTGCGGTCGCTGGCGGCCGCCGTGTCGGTCGGGCTGGCCGGGTTCGACGACGGCGACGAGCCGACGCACGGCGACTTCTACGACGCCCAGCTCTTCGTCGAGCACGGCGGCGTCAGCGGGCTGCTCGACATCGACACGATCGGCCCCGGCCGCCGCGCCGACGATCTCGGCTGTCTGCTGGCTCACCTCTCCGTCCTGGCGACCGGCCCGTTCGCCGCCGCTTCAGGAGCGCGGGCCGCACTGGCCGAATGGCTCCCCGTCCTGTCACGGGAGGTGGACCCCGCCGAGCTCCGGCTGCGCGCCGCCGGTGTGACGTTGTCGCTGGCCACCGGCCCGCACCGAGCCCAGGACCCGGACTGGGAACAGGCCACCGCCGACCGCGTCGCACTGGCCGGACGCTGGCTCGACGCGGCTGAGGCGGGCGGCTCGGGCGCAGCTGAGAGCGCTCTCATGCGGCTCTCCTGATCAGTTCATCGCGGCCCGCGAGTCTGGTCAGGTCAGCACAAGACGCCGGGACCTCTCCGGCGTCCAGGTCACAGGAGGAAACGATGAAGCTCCAGAAGAAGACGTGGATCGCGGTCGGGACGATGGCGGCGCTCGGCCTCGGCGCCGGCAGCGCGGTGGCCGCACCCATCCTCAGCGGGGCACAGACGCCGGCCCCGGGTGTGGCGGACGTGTCGTCGAACTCCTCGGCACCGTCCTCGGCCTCGACCGGCGCCTCGGCGAACTCGGCGAACTCGGCGAACTCGGCGAACAGCCCCGCCTCGGCGAACTCCGCTACCTCGGCCGACTCGCCCGCCGACCCGGCCTCCGCGAACAGCCCGAACAGCCCGGCCAGCCCCGCCTCTTCCACGACGGCGAACAGCCCGGCTTCGGCGAACTCCGCCGTCTCGGCCGACTCGCCCGCCGACCCGGCCTCCGCGAACAGCCCGAACAGCCCGGCCAGCCCCGCCTCGCCGAACAGCGCCTCGTCCGCCGGCTGACCCACCCCTCCCCCGCGAGCGGCGGGCGTCCCCACGGGCGCCCGCCGCTCACTCGCGTCCACCCCGCCCCGGGCCGCCGGCCCGCCCCGGCCCGCCCCGGCCCGCCCCGGCCCCCCGGCCCACCCCGGCGGCCCCGGCCCACGTTGATCTTGGAGTTGTTCGGCCATCTAACGGACATATCGCCCACGAAATCCGAACAACTCCAAGATCAACTCGGCAGGGGCGGGCGGGGGGCGGGGCGTCAGCGGGCGGGCGGGGGCGGGGCGTCAGGGGGCGGGCGGGGGCGGGCCGTCGTCTCCGGGGCTGACGAGGCGGTAGCCGATGCCCCGCACCGTCACGAACCGGTCGCTGCCGAGCTTGCGCCGCAGGTACCGCACGTACACGTCGACGACGTTGGAGCCGGGGTCGAAGTCGTAGCCCCACACCCGGCTCAGCAGCTGCTCCCGGCTGAGCACCTGGCCCGGGTGCCGCAGGAACGTCTCGGCCAGCGAGAACTCGCGCGCCGACAGCTCCACCGTCCGCTCGTCCACCGTCGCCCGGCGAGTGCGCAGGTCCAGCGACAGCCCGCCGTGGTGCAGCACCATCGCCTCCGGCGCGCGGTCCTCGCGCAGCCGCAGCCGGATGCGGGCGAGGAGTTCCTCGAACCGGAACGGCTTGGCCATGTAGTCGTCGGCGCCACCCTCGAGGCCGGCGACGGTGTCGGTGATGGAGTCGCGCGCGGTCAGGATGATCACCGGCAGCTCGTTGCGGGCCTCGCGCAGCTGCCGCAGCACCGAGAACCCGTCGATGATCGGCAGCCCGATGTCGAGGATGACGAGGTCGAAGCCGCCGGTCATCGCGTAGTCGAAGGCGCCGCGGCCGTCGCCGACGACGGTGGGGGTCATGCCGGCGGCGCGCAGCCCCTTCTCGATGAACGCCGCGATGCGCGGTTCGTCCTCGGCGATCAGGATCCTGCTCATCTACGCTTCCTCCTCCACGAGGTCGTCGGCCGCCGCGGTGCCGGTGAGCGGCAGCGCGACGGTGAAGGTCGCACCGCCGCCGGGCCGGCTGTCGACGGTGACGGTGCCGCGATGCGCCTCGGCGATCGCGCGGACGATGGCAAGGCCCAGGCCGGAGCCTTCGACGCCGCGGCCGACGTCGGCGCGAGCGAACCGGTCGAAGATGCGGTCGAGGTCGTCGGCGGCGATGCCGGCGCCGGTGTCGCGGACCCACAGCCGCGCCCCGTCGCTGGTGAGCGCGCTGCCGACGGCGATGACGTCGCCCGGCGCGGTGAACTTCACGGCGTTCGAGATCAGCTGCAGCAGCGCCTGGGTGATCCGCTGCGGGTCCAGCGGCACAGTCGCCGACGCCCGCGCGTCGATGCGCCACTGCCGGTCGGCGAGGGCGCGGGCCTTGTCGAGGACCTCGTCGACCAGCCGGTCCAGCTCGACGGGGCGCGGGTGAACGAAGTCGGGCCGCGTGGACTTGGCCAGCATGACGAGGTCGTCGACCATGCGGCGCATGCGGTCCAGCTCGTCGAGGACGAGGACGCGGACCTCCTCGACGTCGCCGGGGTCGGCGGAGTCCATCAGCTCGAGGTGACCGCGGATGATCGTGATCGGCGTGCGCAGCTCGTGCCCGGCATCGTCGAGCGCGTCGCGCTGGCCGGCGAAGGCGATCTCCAGGCGGTCGAGCATGTCGTTGAACGTTCGGGCGAGCGCGGAGATGTCGTCGGTGCCGGTGACGGGGATGCGGCCGGACAGGTCGGTGTCGCTGATGCGCTGCGCTGTCTCGCGCAGCAGCCGGATCGGCCGCAGGAGCCGCCCGGCGACCAGCCAGCCGACGACGCCGACCATGGCCAGCGACGAGAGCGCGACCAGCGCGAACGTCTGGTAGGCGTCGACCACCTCGGACTGCTCGAGGTCACGCGAGTAGGCGATGACGTAGAGGCCCTGCGCGGTGTCGCCGGGAACGGTGACCGGCACCGTCACGTAGCGCAGCTGGCCGAGATCGTCGGTGTCCACCGATCGCGGCCGCACCCGCGTGCTGCCGCCCTGCTGGGCCACCATGGCGACGAAGTCGTCGTCGGTCTCCAGTCGCACGTCGACGTCGGTGCCGGGTGCCCAGGCCTGCCTGCCGTCGACCAGGGACAGCAGGCCCTCGTTGCGGTCCGGCACGTTGCGCTGCATGACGACCTCGAGGAAGCGGTCGACGGTGGTGAAGTCGCCGCCGGTCTCGGGGTCGATGCCGGAGTCGGCGAACTCGCGGAACTCCTCGACCTCCTGGGCGAGGTTGTCGTCGATGCGGGCGTCGACGCGCTCACGCTGGACGAGGAAGGACGTCACGCCGGCCACCAGCATGCCGATCGCCGCGACCCCCAGCACCGCGGCCAGCACACGTGTCCGTACGGCGACCCGGACCCGCACTCCTCCGGCCGCGTCGTCACGACCCCGGCTCAGTCGTCGTCTCCGTCGTCATCGCCGTCGTCGTCTCCGTCGTCGCCGTCATCGTCTCCGTCGTCGTCGCCGGGGCGGACCGGCGGCGGCGGCTCGACCGGCTGCCCGCCGGTCCCGTCGGGCGGCGGGGTCGTGACGGCCGGGGTGGGGCTCGGCGTCTGCGTGGGCGACGACGGCGTGCGCGTCGGCTCGCTGCCGTCGGGGCTGGCCGGGCCGACCTCGACCGGCTCACCGAAGTCGTCGCCGGTCGACGGCGTCGCCAGCAGCGCGCCGACACCGAAGATGCCCGCGGCCACGACCGCCAGCGCGGTGATGGTGAGGGTGGCCGCCGACTTCATGCTCAGCATGCTGCGCGGGCCCGGCGAGAGCACGATGAGACGCCGATGAGAGCTCTCTCATCCGCGGCGAGGTCCATCCCGGGAGTCTGCCACCGACACGGCGTCAGCGCAGCCGCGTCACCTCGACCGTCACGCCCAGCGACTGGCTGTCGCCGCCGTGGTAGATGCCGCGCAGCGGGGTGACGTCGTCGTAGTCGCGGCCGCGGGCGACCACGACGTGACCGGGCCCGGGGACGGCGTCGTTGGTCGGGTCGTAGGCCCGCCACCCGCCCGCCCACCACTCCACCCAGGCGTGGCTCTCGCCGGTGACCGTCTCGCCGACCGCCGCGCCGGACCGCGGGTGCAGGTACCCGGACACGTACCGCGCCGGCACGCCGGCCGACCGGAGCAGGGCGATGGTGACGTGCGCGAAGTCCTGGCAGACGCCGCGGCCCTCGCCGAGCGCCTCGACGGCGTTGGTGTGCACGCTGGTGGACCCGGTGACGTAGGCCAGCCGCTCGTGCGTCCAGCCCGCCGCCAGCCGTGCGCCGTCGTCGGGCGTCGCGGCCGCCCTGACCTGGTCGGCGACCGCCAGCAGCTCGGCGTCCGGCGTGGTGCGCCGGGTCTGGGTGAGATATTCGCCCAGCTCGTCGACGGTGTCCGAGTCGGCGAGGACGGACCACGGCTCCGCGGCTTCGACGTCCCCCGTCGGCGCCGTCTCGACGACGCAGCTCGCCGTCACCGTCAGCTCGGAGTGCGCGGCGTGCACGTCGAACGCCGTCACGACGGAACCGAAGTAGTCGACGTAGCGGTAGAGCGACGCCGCCGGGCTGACCTCGACCGTCGCGTCGAGGACCCGCTGGCGGGGGTCGCTGCGCGGCGTCACGCGCGCCTCGTTGTAGGAGGAGAACACCGGGCCGGCGTACCGGTAGCCGGTGTGGTGCCGCACCGACAGCAGCCAGCCGGCCGCCGTCACAGCGCCACCTCCTCGGCCCACCGCACCAGCAGCGACTTGCCGAAGTAGCGGCTCGTGACCTCGTCGGACGTGCGCGAGGTGAGCCGCAGGAGCGACTCGATGAGGCTGGGGAGGTCGTCGAGCAGTTCCGCCGACGAGCGGAACTCCAGCGCCAGCCGCATGCGGCCGAGCGCGCGGCGGGCGCCGTCGGCCACGCCCAGGCGGTCGTCCAGGCCGGGGTCCAGCTCGCGCAGCAGCGACTCGGCGGCGGCCAGCGAGAACGCGACCGACCGCGGCGACAGCTGGTCGCGCAGCAGGAACTCCGCGACGTTGGCCGGCGACACCGCGCCCTGGTAGACGCGGACGAACGTGTCGTGGCCGCCGACGCTGCGCAGCAGCCCGGCCAGGACCGACGCCCGGCCCTCGGCCAGTGCCGGGGTCGACAGCATGCGGGCGGCCATGTCGATGCGCTCCAGCGCGACCCCGAGCGACAGGAACCGCCAGCCGTCGTCGCGGACCATCGTCGTGGAGATCAGCCCGGTGGTCATCGCGGTGCGCTCGCGGACGTAGTGGCAGAACACCTGCGGCCCGAGCACCGCCGCGGCCATGCGTCGCTCGGCCAGGCCGTGCCAGGTGACGTTGAGCGCCTCCCACAGCTCGCTGGAGAGGATCTCGCGGGCGCCGCGGGCGTTCTCGCGGGCCGCCGTCAGCGCCGCGGTGATGGAGGCCGGCGACTCCTGGTCGAAGGCCAGCAGGCCGACCACGGACGTCGGCGTCACGGCCGCGTCGCCGGGGTCGACGCCCATCGCGGCGAGCAGGGTGCGCAGCTGGCGCTCCTGGTCGGTGCCCGGCTCGTCCTGGATGCGGGTCAGGTGGACGTCGAGCACGCGCGCCTTCGCGTCGGCCCGCTCGAGGTAGCGGCCGATCCAGTACAGCGACTCCGCGATGCGGCTCAGCATGCTGCCTCCCGGGCCTGTTGCTGCTGTTGCTGCTGCTCACGCGGCGGTTCGGCCGGGCCGAGGTCGGGCGGGACGGCGAGCGGGCGGCGTCCGTCGACGTGATCGCCCAGGCCGGGCGCTCCGGCGCCGGCGGGCAGGTCGGCCTCGGGTTCGGTGAGGTCGGCGCCGGCGAGGACCGCGCTGCTCTCGCCGACGGCGTCGGCGACCGGCTCCGCGGGACGAGCCGGCGACGCCAGCACCCAGGTGTCCTTCGAGCCGCCGCCCTGACTGGAGTTGACGATCAGGCTGCCCTCCGGGAGCGCGACCCGGGTGAGGCCGCCCGGCAGCACCCACACGTCGCGGCCGTCGTTGACGGCGAACGGGCGCAGGTCGACGTGGCGGGGCGCGAGCTGGTCGCCGATCAGCGTCGGCACCGTCGACAGCCGGACCGGCCGCTGCGCGACGTAGCCGCGCGGGTTCGCCTCGACCGCCGAGCGCAGCGCCGCCAGTTCGTCGTCCGTCGCCTGCGGCCCGATGACGATGCCCTTGCCGCCGGACCCGTCGACCGGCTTGAGCACGAGGTCGCCGAGGTTCGACAGCACCTGCGCGATGTTCTCCGGGGTGTCCAGCCGCCAGGTCTCGACGTTGCGCAGCACCGGTTCCTCGCTGAGGTAGTACCGGATGAGGTCGGGCACGTAGGTGTAGATGAGCTTGTCGTCGGCGACGCCGTTGCCGACCGCGTTGGCCAGCGTGACGTTGCCGGCCCGGGCGGCGTTGAGCAGGCCGGGGCTGCCGACCATGGAGTCGGCGCGGAACTGCACCGGGTCGAGGAAGTCGTCGTCGACCCGCCGGTAGATGACGTCGACGCGCTGGTGCCCGCGCGTGGTGCGGATGCGCACCTCGTTGCCGACGACGGACAGGTCGCGGCCCTCGACCAGTTGCACGCCCATCTGCCGGGCCAGCAGCGTGTGCTCGGAGTAGGCCGCGTTGTGCACGCCGGGGGTCAGCACCACGATCGTCGGGTCCTCGACGCCGGGCGGGGCGGCCGCGCGCAGCGCCTCCAGCAGCCGGGCCGGGTAGCCCGCGACGGGGCGGACCAGGTGCCCGGCGAACAGGTCCGGCAGCACCCGCGCCAGCGCCCGCCGGTTCTCGACGACGTACGACACCCCGGACGGCGTGCGCAGGTTGTCCTCGAGGACACGGAACTCGCCGGTCTCGTCGCGGACGAGGTCGATGCCGGAGACGTGCACCCGCACCCCGTTCGGCGGCCGGATGCCGAACGCCTGCCGATGGAAGTGCTGCGACGACACCACCACCTGCCGCGGCACGACGCCGTCGCGGAACACCAGCCCGGACCCGTAGACGTCGTCGAGGAACGCCTCCAGCGCGCGGACCCGCTGCGCGACCCCGCGCTCCACGACGTCCCACTCGGCGGCGGTGATGATGCGCGGGACGATGTCCAGCGGGAACGGCCGCTCGACGCCCTCGTGGTCGAACGTGATGCCCTGGTCGCGGAAGACCGTGGCGAGGAAGTCGGCCAGGCTGGCCAGCACCTCGGGGCCGGCCGCGGTCAGCGCCTCGTGCAGGCCGCCGTACGTGGGCCGCGGCTCGCCGTCGGGCGTGTAGACCTCGTCCCATGCGGCCCCGAATCGGTATCCGGCCAGCATGTCGGTCATAACTGGGCAGCGTAGAACCGGTGTGTTACGCGGACAAGACGCCGACGTGACCGGGCGGCCGTCACCGCGCCGGGGCGGGGACCGTCCAGCTCCAGCCGTCGGAGAGCAACCCCCCGTCCGTCCATTCGCCGGCCTCCCAGGCGGAGCCGCCCCAGAGCAGCACCACGCCGCCGCCCGCGGTGTCGGCGAACGCGGCCGACTGGCCCTGCAGGTGCTCGTCGACCGGCAGGTCCGGCACGCGCGTCCAGCTGCCGGTCGGGACGTCCAGAGCCCAGGCGCCGGAGACGATCGTCCGGTCGCCGCTCACGTCGCCCGGCAGCGTGAAGCCGTCCAGCGGATCGCGCTCGGCCCGGTCCGGCAGCTCCGACCAGGTGCCGGTCGCCGGGTCGAGGAGGCCGGCGTAGCCGATCTCGCGGCCCCAGTGGTTCGTCTCGCCACCGTCGGCCGTGCCCTCGACCGCGCTGACCAGCACGTCGCCGACCCGGTGGAAGCCGAACCCGCTGAGGACGTCGCCGCCCGGGAGCACGGTCCAGGTGCCGGTCGCGAGGTCGAGCCGTGCGGCGTCGACGACCGGTGGCTCGATGCCGGGGTTCGGGACCAGTGCGGCGGCCAGCAGCACGGCGCCGTCGTCGGTGCCGACCAGCCGGCGGTCGTACGACGGCCCGAGCGGGTCGGCCGGCAGCGGCGACCAGCTGTCCGCTGCGGCGTCGTAGACGAGGTCGGACGGCAGCGGGTCCATGGCCACCGGCACCTCCGCGCCTGGGACCTCGTGCGAGTCGTGGTAGGCGACGACGCGGTCGCCGGCCACCGTCAGCGGCAGCCAGTCCGCAGCGCCGGGCGGCGTCAGCTCGGCCCACGCGTCGGTCGCGGCGTCGTAGGACACGAACCGCTCGCCGGCCAGCAGGTAGACGGTGTCGCCGACGACCGCCGCGGTGGCCGGCCCCGCCCAGACCGGCACCGGCGCGTCGGCGATGGGCGTCCACTCGTCCGCCTCGGGGTCGTACGCGGCGCCGTCGCGCAGCGGCTCCGGCGGCGCGGCGCAGTCCGCGTTCGGCGGGCAGGGCGGTTCGTCGCTGCCGCCGATGACCAGGATCCGCGCGCCGGCCGTGACCGTCAGCGGCGCCTCGCGCGGGCTCAGCGGCGACTCCGCGACCGGCCGCCAGGCCGGCTCGCCGTCCGTCCCCGGACCGGCCGCCGTCTCACCGCATCCGGCCGTCAGCAGGACCAGGCCCGCCGCGGCCACCCACCGTGCCGCCTTCATGCTGATTGGACTCGGTGCCGGCGTCAGCGGTTCTCCTTGCGGATCACCAGCTTCAGGCCGGACCACACGGCGTCGATGGCGCACACTTTCACGTCGACCAGGCCGCGCGGCAGCGCCACCTCGCGCACGACGTCCTCCGTGAGGTCGGTCGGCACCTTGCCGGCCCGCTTCGGCCAGGCCACCCAGACGGCGCCGGCGCGCTCGATGCGGGCCTCGTGGGCGGGCAGGTCGCGTTCGAGAGCGGCGCGATCGCGCAGGAACGCGACGACGACGTCGTACGGCCCGGGCCCCGCGCGGTGGTCCAGCCCGGCGACGTCGGGCAGGCCGGCCAGCACGAACCCGTCCGGCGCGCCGTCGAGCAGCACCCGGTGCCCCGCCTTGATGCCGAGCTTGCGCACCAGCGGCGTGCCGGAGTAGCCCGTCGTCACGGCAGGCCCAGCTCCTCGGCGAACAGGTCGTAACCGACGAACGAGACGATGTCGAGGATCGAGTGCGCGATGACCAGCGGCATCACCCGGCCGGTGCGATGGTAGAAGTACGCGAACACCACGCCCATCAGCATGTTGCCGATGGCCATGCCGTACCCCTGGTACAGGTGGTACGTGCCGCGCAGCACCGCGCTCGTCGCGATGATCGCCGGCAGCTCCCAGCCCAGCTGCTTGAGCCGCGTCATCAGGAACCCGACGACGATGACCTCCTCGACCACCGCGTTCTGCAACGCCGAGAGCACCAGCACCGGCACCGTCCACCAGTACGCGTTGAGGGTGCTCGCCTGGATCGACACGTTCATGTCCAGCGCGTGCCCGAGGAAGTAGATGCCCAGCCCCGGCAGCCCGATGACGGCCGACAGCCCGACGCCGAACAGCAGGTCGCGCCGCGGCTGGGCGAGGTCGAAGCCGATGCGTTTCAGCGCCGACCGCCCCGGCCCGGACAGCAGGTACAGCGCCAGCGCCACCGGCACCAGCGCGAACCCGATGGACAGCACCTGGTAGGTGAGGTCGAGGTACTCGCGGACGCTGCGCGACGCGTTCAGCGTGGCGGTCTGCTCGCTCAGCCGCTCCGGCCGGGTCAGCCGGGCGATGAGGCTGACGACGGCGTAGACGGCGGACTGCCCGAGCGACAGCCCGAGCACGATCCAGATCTCCGCGGTCAGCCGCCGCCTCGACGTCGTCTCGACGCCCGCCGCGGGCAGATCCTGGGTCACCACCGTTCGAGCGTAGCGGCGTTCCCTGAGCGTGGGCTTAATCCGGCACGCGTGCACCGGCCCCGGCGCGGGCTCAAACGCGCCGGGGCCGGGAGCCCGGGGTGACGGGTTCAGCGGCGGGCCCGCTTCAGCCCCACGTACTCGAGGACGGTGAAGACCGCGACCAGACCGGCCTGCAGCAGGATCCACACCGTCCCGGCCGTGGTCGGGTCGAACCAGCCGGCCGCGACCACGACCACGCTGTCGAGCACCCAGACGGCGTTGAGGACGAGGAGCACACCCACCCAGAAGACCGGAGCCTCCCGCCGGGTCGACAGGTAGATCACGAGGACGCCCGCGACGAGGAAGGCACCCGCCGGGTAGAGCAGCGCCGTCGGCAGCCCCAGCCGGTCGCTGATCCACCCGGCCGCGAACAGGTACACGAGCCCGTTGAGCGTGGTGGCGATGCCGTCCAGCTCCAGGGTCCAGCGCAGCAGCGGCGTCTCCCGGATCCGGGCGACGGCGGGGGTGCGGGTGACGGTGTCAGCGGCCATGGTGACCAGCTCCTTCGTGATGTCGTTCGGACACCACGACCGTCGCCCGGAAGGCACTGCCAACCACAGACCTGGCACTGCCAAGTACTGCCAGTTCAGCTGGTGCGGGTGCGCAGATCGTGCGCGACGACGCGGGCGGCGGCGTTCTGCCAGTTGTAGAGCGTCCGCTCGGGGACGTAGCGGCGCAGCCAGTCGAACGCCCGGCGCGAGGTGTCGTCGAGGCCGCTGAGGTCGGGCTGCCGGCGGTACGGGCGGATGCCGGCGACGTAGGGGAAGTAGAGCGCGTTGAAGTGCCGCCACTCCTCGCTGGTGCCGAAGTCGGCGTCGCGCGGGCGCAACCGTTCGATGCTCTCCAGCAGCAGCGCCTTCAGCTCGGTCGCGCGGTCCAGGGCGTGGCCGTCGCGGCCGCTGCCGGCCAGCCGGTCGTCGACGGCGGGCAGGGCGAGCAGCGGGCTCGACACCAGCTTGCCGAGGTCGCCGTAGTTGCGCAGCGCGTCGCGGACCAGCCGGGTGAACGCGTCGTCGTCGAGGTCGTCGAGGTGGCGCCGCTCGTCGCGGCGGGGCAGTGCGTCGGAGGCGTCGCGCAGCTCGGCCCGCGACTCCCGCAGCGCCGGCGTCCCGGCGAACGCCAGCCGGTCGACGGCGGCCTGGACCACGCTGGCGAGCGTCACGACGGCGATGGCGGCGCCGACGACACCGAAGGTGAGCGCCCGGAGCGCGTCGTCCGCGTCGCCGTCGCCGGACGCGAGCGCGACCAGCCCGACCTGCCCGCCGAACACGATCGCCGCGAGCAGCGCCCCGACGGCGGAGCGGCGCAGGTCCGCGCCCAGCGCCTCGCCCGCCTCCAGCGCGTTCGTCACCGCGACGACGACGCCCAGCACGACGAGGTCGACCCCGACGGCCGCGAGCACCACGCCGTCGGGCAGCCACCCCATCGGCACCAGCACGGCCACCGCGCCGAGCCCGAACAGCAACGTCGCCAGCACGACGACGCCCTGGCGCAGCTCGAGCGGCGCGGTCCGGGCGCGCAGCACCAACCACAGCGCCGCCGCGAGCGGCAGCAGCACCAGCACCGCCGTCAGCGGCTCCCAGCCGCCGCCCACGACCGCGGCCGCCACCAACTCCGCGACACCCAGCGGCAGCACCGCGAACCGCCACGCCCGCTCGGCCGGCCCGCGCCACGGCGCGCCGTGGGGCAGCAACGCCAGCAGCACGCCGGTCCAGATCAGCGCCGGCAGCCCCGCCAACACGTACCCCAGCGCGTCGACGACCGACCCGTCGAACGGCGTCAGCGCCAGGGCCAGCGCGTACGACACCAGGCCCAGCCCGGCACGGCGCATCGCGGCGTCGCCGGGGTCGCGGCCGGCCAGGTACAGCCCCAGCCACCAGGCGACACAGAACGCCGCGACCGCCAACACCAGCACGAGAGGAGGCTAACGGCTCGCACTAGGCTGAGAGCCAGCCCGGTGTTCCGACGCCGTACACCTCGGCTTCCCCTGCAGGTGACGACGGAGGGTTGGATCGAGGCCGTGAGCGACTCCGAGCACGAGCACCAGCACGGCGACGGATCGGAGCCGCGCCACCGCGACGTCCTGGCCGGCGCCGGCGGGCTGGTCCTGGCCACGACCGCGCCGGGCACCGCAGCCGGCGTCACCCGCACCGCCACCGGCACGCCCGGCGCCGCCCGAGCGTCGCGCATCACCCACGGCCGCACGCTCGTCCACGCCGACCTGCACAACCACACCATGTTGTCCGACGGCTCCGGCGACCCCGCGCTGGCCTACGAGTCCATGCGCTCCGCCGGCCTCGACGTCGCGGCGCTCACCGACCACGCGACGCTGTCCGACGGCGTGCTCAGCATCCTCGACCCGCTGCTCCCCGACGGCGTCAACCGGATCACCGGGCTGAGCCGCAGCGGCTGGCGGCGCACCCGCGAACTGGCCGACGCCGCCGACGAGCCGGGCGAGTTCACCGCCATCCGCGGCTTCGAATGGACGAACCCGCTGCTCGGCCACGTCAACGTGTGGTTCACCGACGCCTACACCGACGTGCTCGACGCCACGCTGATGGGCGGCTTCTACCGCTGGCTCACCCGCGACGACGGCTTCTTCGGCCTCGGCGACGGCGGTGCCGACGGCCTGGCCGGCTTCAACCACCCGGGCCGCGAGCCGGGCCGCTTCAACGACTTCCGGTACGAGCCGAAGGCGCACGACCAGCTGGTCAGCCTCGAGATGTTCAACCGCTACGACGACTACCTCTTCGAGGGCTGGGCCAAGGGCATCAGCTCACCGCTGGTGACCTGCCTGAACGCCGGCTGGCGGCCCGGGCTGTCCGGCGTCACCGACGAACACGGCACCGACTGGGGCTACCCGGAGGGCAAGGGCCGCACCGGCATGTGGGTCACCGGGAACACCCGCGAGGCGGTCTTCCGGGCCATGACGGAACGGCGGTTCTTCGCCACCCGCATCTCCGGCCTGCGCCTCGACGCGACGGCCGACGGCGCGCCGATGGGCGGCTCGCTCCGCCGACCCCGCGGCGACGTCCGCTTCGCCGTCGACCTCGACCGCGGCGCCGACTGGGACGGCCGCCGGCTCGACATCCAGGTGCTGCGCCCCGGTGAGGGCGTCCCGGTGGTCGCCGACGTGGTCGAGGCCGCGGCCGGCCGCGTCACCCGGTTCACGGTGCCGCTGGACGCCGACGACGGCGGCTGGGTCGTCCTGCGCGTGTCGGACCCGTCCCAGCCCAACGGCACACCCGGCCCCGACGGCCACCCCTGCAACGACTTCGGTGTCGCCTACTCCAGCCCCTGGTGGGTCGACCCCGCCTGACGGACTACCGGCGACGGCCGCAAACCGGTACATTTCGCCCTCGTGTCCATGCATCCTCGGAATGTAGCGGCCCGCCGGCGGCGCGCCCTCCCAGCCCTCGTCGCCCTCGCACTGGGAGCGGCCGGCCTCACCGCACTGCCGGCCGCCGGCGCCGGACCGGCCGGCGAGCCGGCCGAGACCGCCGTCCAGACGATCGCGCTCGACGACCTCCTCGCCGAGGCGGGGCCGACGGTGCGGGCCGACGGACCCTCCGTCGGGACCGGCCCGATCGAGACCGACCCGTTCGACGTCGCCGCCGTCACCTGGCCCGCCGCCGAGGGCGCGACCGACGTCCACCTCCTGGTGCGGGCCCGTGGCGCCGAGGCGTGGACCCCCTGGTACGAGCTGCACGACGACGGCCACGCGCCGGACCCGGGCACGCCCGAGGCGGCGGACGCCCGGCGCGGCACCGATCCGGTGATCGTGCCCGGCTCCGAGGCGATCGAACTGCGGGTCGAGGCGCCTGACGGCGGCGAGCTGCCCGAGGGCCTCGAGCTCACGCTGATCGACCCCGGCACGACCGCCGCCGACGCTGCGGCGGAGCCGGCCGAGGCGGCAGCGGCGCCGGCCGAGGCGGCGACGACGGCCGGGACCCGCGCCAGCGCACCCAAGCCGGTCATCTACAGCCGGGCCGCCTGGGGCGCCGACGAGTCGCTGCGTGAGCAGACCGACCCGCTCTACGGCGACGTCCAGGGCGGCTTCGTCCACCACACCGCCGGCACCAACACCTACACCGAGGCCGAGGTCCCCGCGATCCTGCGCGGCATCTACGAGTACCACGTCGTCGGCCGTGGCTGGCGCGACGTCGGCTACAACTTCTTCGTCGACCGGTTCGGCCGCATCTGGGAAGGCCGCTGGGGCGGCATCGACCGGTCCGTCGTCGGCGCGCACGTCGAGGGCTACAACAGCTACTCCGTCGGCGTCGCCGCGCTCGGCGAGTTCACCGCGACCCAGCCCGGTCAGCCCGTCGTCGACGCCTACGCACGGCTGTTCGGCTGGAAGTTCGGCCTGACCGGCGTCGACCCGCAAGGCAGCTTCGCCTACCCCGGCCAGCAGACACTGCCCACGATCGCGGGCCACCGCGACGGCACCGCGACGGAGTGCCCGGGCGAACTGCTGTACGCCCAGCTGGGCGCCATCCGCGACGCCACGGACGCCGTCCTGAACCCGCCGCCGGTGCCGGACCACGACTTCGACGGCGACGGCAACACCGACCTCATCGCCCGCGAGAACACCGGCCGGCTGTACTTCTTCCCCGGCGAGGGCGGCCGCACCCTCGCGCCGCCGGTCCCGATCGGCACCGCCACGACGTGGAACCGCTACACCGCGCTGGCCGGCGGCAGCGACTTCGACAACGACGGCCGCGCCGACATGGTCGCCCGCGAGAACACCGGCCGGCTCTACTTCGTGCCCGGCCGGGGCGACGGCACCTTCGCGCCCCGGGTGGCCAGCGGCACGTCGACGACCTGGAACCGGTACACGACCATCGTCGACGCCGGCGACCTGAACCGCTCCGGCCGCGACGACCTCGTCGCCGTCGAGAACACCGGCAAGCTCTACTTCATCCCGGGCCGGGGCGACGGCACGTTCGGGGTCCGGGTGCAGATCGGCACCGCCACGACGTGGGGCCGCTACACCGCCCTGGTCGGCGGCAACGACTTCGACAACGACGGCCACCCGGACCTGGTCGCGCGGGAGAACAGCGGCCGGCTCTACTTCTTCCCGGGCCGCACCAACGGGACGTACGGGCCGCGGACGCAGATCGGGACGTCCACGACGTGGGGCCGCTACACCGCGATGACCGGCGTCGGCGACCTCAACAACTCGGGCCGGGCCGACATCGTCATGGTCGAGAACACCGGCCGGCTCTACTTCCTGCCGGGCCGCGGCGACGGCACGTTCGGGACCCGGATCCAGATCGGTACCGCGACGACGTGGGGGCGCTACACGGCGATCGTCTGAGCGCGCGCGACTTCACCGGGGCGATGCCGGGCGTTCATTCCGGCCTTGACCCATAGTCGGGACAGCTGTGATGGGATCGGACATCCCCCACGTCCCGGAGGTCGCCGTGCCCGCATCGCCGTCCACCCTCGACCGCCGCCGGTTCCTCGCGCTGACCGGCGGCGGCGCGCTGACGTTCGCCGCCGCGCTCGCCGGGTTCTCAGCCGCGCCGGTCCGCGCCAGCCCGGTGTTCCGCGCCAACCCGTTCACGCTCGGCGTCGCGTCGGGCGATCCGGTGCCGGACGGTGTCGTGCTGTGGACGCGGCTGGCGCCGGACCCGCTGGCGGCCGACGGGCTCGGCGGGATGGCGCAGCGGGCGGTCCCGGTGCAGTGGCAGGTCGCCCGCGACCCGCGGTTCCGGCAGGTCGAGCGGGCCGGTGTCGTCCGGGCCACGCCGGAGCTGGCCCACTCGGTGCACGCCGAGGTCGGCGGGCTGGAGCCGGGCCGCGACTACTGGTACCGGTTCCGCGCGGGCAGCGAGCTGAGCCCCGTCGGCCGCACCCGCACCGCCCCGGCCGCCGGCACCCGCCCGGACCAGGTCCGCTTCGCCTACGCCAGCTGCCAGAACTACGCCGAGGGCTACTTCACCGCCTACCGCCACCTGGCCGAGGAGGACGTCGACCTCGTCGTCCACCTGGGCGACTACATCTACGAGGGCGCCAACGTCGGCACCATCGGCCGCGCCCACCTGCCCGCCGTCGAGTGCTTCTCGCTGACCGACTACCGCATCCGCTACAGCCAGTACAAGAGCGACCCGGACCTGCAGGCCGCGCACGCCGTCGCGCCGTGGGTCGTGGTGCTCGACGACCACGAGATCGACAACAACTGGGCCGACGACGTCGACGGCGGCGGTGTGGGCGGCGAGGTGTTCCGGGCCCGGCGGATCGCCGCGCTGAAGGCGTACTACGAGAACATGCCGCTACGCCGCGCGTCGATGCCGGTCGGCCCGGACATGCAGCTCTACCGGCGGCTGCGCTACGGCACGCTGGCCGACTTCAACGTCGTCGACACCCGCCAGTTCCGCGACGACCAGGCCTGCGGCGACGGCCGGCAGATCGACTGCGCCGACCGCCTGGACCCCGCCCGCACCATGCTCGGCGACGCGCAGGAGGCGTGGCTGCTGGACGGGCTGGCGGACTCGCCGGCGACGTGGAAGGTCATGGCCAACCAGATCTTCATGATGCAGGCCGACCACGAGGCCGGCCCGGTGCAGGCGTTCGGTATGGACACCTGGGACGGCTATGCCGCGGCCCGGACCCGGCTGCTCGACGGCGTGCGCGAGCGCGGCGTCGGCGACTTCGTCGTCATCACCGGCGACGCTCACCGCAGTGTCGCCGCCGACCTCAAGGCGAACTTCGACGACCCCGGGTCGGCCACGGTCGGCGCCGAGTTCCTCGCGACGTCGGTCAGCGCCGGCGGCGACGGCGTCGACCAGGACCCGCTCGGCGGCGTCTGGCTGGCCGAGAACCCGCACATGAAGTTCCACAACGTCCAGCGCGGCTACGCCACCTGCACGCTGACGCCGGACGCCTGGCGCACCGACTACCGCGTCGTCCCGTACGTCCGCGAGCCCGGCGCTCCGGTCAGCACCCGGGCCAGCGTCCACGTCGAGGCCGGCGTCCCCGGCATCGCCGAGGTCTCCTGAATTGATCACGTTGAGTGGGGGTGCTCCCGCTCTACCAGGCATGCATGCCTGGGGAAGCGAGCACAACCCTCCTTGACGTGATCATTTCCAGGCGGGTCAGTCGTCCAGGCCGCGGGCCTGCAGCGCCTCACCCATCGCGTCGGCGTGCCGCAGCACGCCGACGACGAGGGGGACGGCGAACGCGCGGACGCTGCGCTCGCGGCCGCGCGCCCAGCGGGCCTCCCGGATCCGCCCGGCGATCCCGGCGATGACGGGGACGCTGCGCAACGCCAGCGACATCAGCAATGAGACGCGGGCCGGGTCGACGCCGAAGCGG
Organism: Jiangella endophytica; assembly: GCF_003427025.1. Lineage (GTDB taxonomy): Bacteria > Actinomycetota > Actinomycetes > Jiangellales > Jiangellaceae > Jiangella > Jiangella endophytica. Next base: position 937,090 of record NZ_QVAI01000001.1, on the reverse strand, counting down.
CGCAGCGGCTCCAGGCCCCGTTCCAGCGCCGCCATCAGGGCGGTCGTGCGTGTCGTCAACGTGACCAGCGCGGCCAGCGCCACCGCGAGCACCAGCCGGGCCGTCAACGCGACGGCCGTCGGCAGGTCCGCGATCAGCACCTGCACGACCAGCAGCACGACGACCAGCCAGCGCAGCGGCCGCAACTGACCCCACGCGGCCCGCCGGCCCACGCGCGCCAACGCGTACAGCGCCACCACGACGACCGTCGCCACGCCCACGAGCAGCAGCGACCGCGCGAACACCAGCGCCGTGCACGCGGCCGCGAGCAGGGCGAGCTTCAGCCCGGCCGGCGCCCGGTGCACCGGCGACGTCCCGGCGACGTACGCGCCGGTCAGCAGGCTCACCGGACCACCTCGAACAACCCGGCCACCCCCATGCCGCCGCCGATCGCCGCGGTCGCGAGCCCGAGCGTCCCGGCCGGCGCTCCACCGCGGACCAGCCGTGCGAACAGCCGGACGACGACCACGGCGCCCGAGGCGCCCCACGGGTGCCCCAGCGCGAGCGCGCCCCCGTCGGCGCAGACCAGCTCCGCGTGCTCGCCCAGCGGGTCCAGCCCCAGCGCGTCGGTGACGGCGAGCACCTGACCGGCGAAGGCCTCGACGATCTCGACGGCGGCGACGTCGCTCAGCGCGACCCGCGCGGCCGCGAGCACCCGGTGGACGGCCGGCACCGGGCCCCAGCCGGGCAGCCGCGGATCGCAGCCGACGACGGCGCCCGCGACCAGCCGCAGCCCCGGCCGGCCGGCCCGCAGGTCCTCACCGGTCAGCGCGACGACGGCGGCGCCGTCGCTGTTGGCGCACGAGTTGCCGGCCGTGACCGTGCCCCGCGGGACGAAGGCGGCCGGCATCCGGGCCAGCACGGCGGGATCGAGCCGCCGCGGCCGGTCGTCGTGCTCCAGCCCGCCGACCGGCACCAGCTCGGCGTCGAACCTGGCCGCGTCGCGGGCGAGCAACGCCTTCGCGTGGCTGGCGGCGGCGTAGGCGTCCTGCCGGCCACGGGTGACGCCGCGGCGGCGGGCGAGGTCGTCGGCGGCGGCGCCCATGTCCGGGTCGCCGAACTCGGGCGGAGTGAACGGCGCTCGGTCGTACGGCCCGGCGCTGCCGCCGCCGGGCGCGACGCGGTGCGACCGCTGCGGCGCCGTCGACGCGCTCTCGGCCCCACCCGCCAGCACCAGCCGTGCCTCGCCGGACCGGATCGCCTGCCCGGCCTGCAGGATCGCGGCCAGCCCGCTGCCGCACTGCCGGTCGACGGTCACGCCCGGCACGGCGACGTCGAACCCCGCGGCCAGCGCCGCGACCCGCGCGATGTTCCCGCCCGGGCCCATGCAGTTGCCGAGCACGACGTCGTCGACGGGGCGCATCGCGGTGAGCGGCCACACGTCGTCGACGACCGCCGACAGCACCGGCGCGGCCAGCTGCTCGACCGTGAGCTCGCGCAACGCCTTCCCGGCGGTCCCGATGGGCGTCCGCCGCGCCGCGACGACGACCGGCGCGCTCACGTCAGCGGCCGGGTGGGCAGGTCGCCGGCGGCCAGGCCCGCGCCGATCAGCGCACGGGCCGGCTTGCCGGTGGACGTCCGGGGCAGCTCGTCGACGGCGAGCCAGCGGCGCGGCCGTTGTGCCGGGGCCAGTCGGGTGCGGGCGGCATCCTCCAGCGCGGCCCGGCGCACGCCGTCGCCCTGCACGACGGCGGCGACCACCTGCCCGAGCCCGGCGTGCGGCAGCCCCACCACCACGACGCCGTCGACGCCGGGCACGGCGGACAGCACCGCCTCGACGTCCTCGGGGACGACGGTCGCGCCGCCGGTGAGCACGGCGCCGTCGCCGCGGCCGCGCAGGGTCAGCGGGCCGGCGGCGTCCTCGGCCAGGTCGCCGACCGTCGCCCAGCCGTCCGCGTCGCGACGCAGCGGGCCGCTGGCGGCGCCGACGTATCCGTGCGCGAGCCAGGGCGAGCGCACCCAGACCTCACCGAGGCCGGGCGCCACCGGCCGCCGCGTGATCTCCACGCCGTCGAACGGCCGCAGGCCGGCGCCGTCCGGGTCGACGGCGACGAAGGACAGCTCGGTCGCGCCGTAGTACGCGACGACCCCGACCCCCAGGTCAGCCGCGCGGTCGCGCAGCGCCGTCCCCAGTGCGGCGCCGCCGACCACCGCCGTCCGCAGCCGCCGCGGCCGGGCGTCGAGCACCGTGGCCAGCCGGTGCGGCACCAGATGCACGACGTCGGCCGCCGGCAGCGCGGCCCGCAGCCCCGTCTCCGACCAGTCGCCGGTCAGCAGCAGCGTCGCGCCGGCCGCCAGCGTGTGCGCCGCCGCGAACGCCGTCAGCGACCACGACAGCGACCCCGGCACCAGCACGGCGTCGGCGGCGGTGAGCCCGGTCAGCCGGTCGGTGGCCGGGAACGACCCGGTCCACGACGACCGCGACCGCACGACCACGCGCGGCCGGCCCGTGCTGCCGGACGTGAACCCGGCCCAGGCCAGGTCGTGCACGCCGGCGTCGTCGATGGTCGCGGGCAACGGGCCGAGCAACGCCCTCCGGTGCTCAGGCCGCCACGACGGGTCGCAGGCGAGCGGGACCGCGCCCGCGGCGTCGGCCGCCAGCATCGCGGTGAGCTGCGCGACCGGGTCGCCGTCGGGCAGCGGGACCAGCGTGCCCGGCTTGACGTCCGGGCGGGCGCGGCCGGCGGCCGCGGCCAGCTGGGCGTAGGTGCGCTCCGCGTCGCCGCACCGGACGGCGACGCGGTGCGGCTGGGCGGCCGCGTGTGCCAAGACCTCGCGGAAGACCGGCATCGACGCAGCGTCTCAGGCCCGGCCGGAGCCGGTGCCGTCGCCCCCGATTTCTTGTCGCTTGTCCGCCTCGCCGTCGCCGGGACCCGGCGGCCGGCCGCCGGCCGAGCGACCCTCGACCCGCTCGCGGCGGGCCGCCGGCGCGGCGTCCGGGTAGGCCCGCTGCGCTCCCGACGCCACCAGCGCGGCGAACACCGCCTTGGCCGCGTCGCCCGGGACGAAGGCCAGCGACAGCTGGAAGGTCTCCGTCAGCGGCACCCCCGTGACCGCCGACTGGACCGGGATGCCGATGGCCAGCGTCGTCGCCGCCCCGGCCACGGTGGCGACCAGCACCCAGTGCATGCCCGGCCGGCGCCCGGACCGCTCCACGATCAGCCCGACCACGAACGCCGACACCACGAACCCGATGAGGTAGCCCACCGACGGCCCGGCGAACACGCCGAGCCCGCCCCGTCCGCCGGCCAGCAGCGGCAGCCCGGCGGCGACCAGCGCGAGCAGCAGCAGCTGCGACAGCGCGCCCCGTTTCGCGCCGAGGATCGCGCCGGCCAGCAGCGGGCCCATCGACTGCAAGGTCACCGGGACGGCGTTGCCGAAGAGGTTGAACGCGCCCGGCAGCCCGAGCACCGCGGTCAGGGCGGCGAATGCGGCGATCCGGGCGAGATCCGCGGCCGGCAGCCGCGACCTTCCTGCCATCGAGTTCTCCCGTCTGGACATGCGTCCGCCGCGGGGGCCCGCGGCGGTTCCCCCTACTCTGACCGACAGGCCGCCTCCGGACATAGTCGGCAATCCGCACCAGCGCCACGGCGCCTGATTGGTGACCCTCCACAAGCGGGACCTTGTCGGTGGGGCCGGGCAGAATGGGCCACGTGAGCGATGACGTGGCCATCGGCGGGCTCGACACCCCGGTCGGGCACCTCAGCGTGGCCGTCACCCGCGACGGGCTCGCCGCGGTCGGCTGGGGCCGCCGCCCGGGCTCCGGCCGCGTCGCCGTGGTCGACGACGCGCCACGGCTCGCGCCGGTGCTCGCCCAGCTGGCCGAGTACTTCGCCGGCCGGCGGCAGTCCTTCGACGTCCCGATCGACTGGCGCCACGTCCCCGGCTCGGCCTCGGCGGCCGTGCTGCACACGTTGCACGACACCGTCGGCTACGGCTCCTCCATCACCTACGGCGGGCTGGCCGACCGCAGCGGCACCGGTGTCCCGGCCCGGGCCATCGGCGGCATCATGGGCGCCAACCCCATCCCCATCGTCGTCCCCTGCCATCGGGTGCTGGCCAGCGACGGACTGGGCGGCTACAGCGGCGGCTCCGGCGGCAACGGCCTCGAGGTCAAGCGCTGGCTGCTCACCCTCGAAGGCGTGCTGCCACCCACGTTCGACTGGAGCCCCGCCGGACTCACCGCCTGAGCGGCCGCCCTCGGGACGGCCGGGCCAGCCAGCTCCAGCTCCTCCTGCCCGGTGCGGGCACGCCGACCTGCTAATTCGCTTGCGGGCGACGAGACAATGGCCGGATGACCGACGCACTCGCCGAGGATCCATACGACTACCAGGTGACGAAGGCCGGCCCGATCCGCGTCAGCCGCGGCGGGCGGGTCGTGGTCACCGTCGGCGGACGTGCCGCCGACCGGCTGGCCGCCGCGCTCGAGCGTGCCGCCGACGAGCACGAGCGGCAGCTGCTGCTGGCCAAGGCGACCGGCAACTACAAGCACGGCAACGAGCGCCGCTGACGCCACGGCCCCGCCCCGCCGCATGCCCGCCCCGCCGCGGTCGCGGCCCCGCCGCACACCCTCCCCGCCGCACACCCTCCCCGCCGCGCTGCTTCCCCAAGTTGATCTTGGAGAAGGGAGGCTTTGCGGGGCGAAATGTCCGAATGATGGCCCACTGACTCCAAGATCAACTTCTTGGGGAGGGGTCGCGGCAGGTCAGCCGGCCACGGCGTGCAGCGAGCCGGGCCGCAGACCGGTCAGCCGGTCCAGCGCGCCGGTGGTCGGCTCGTCGCCGGGCAGGTAGACGAGGATCCGCTGGTGCTCGCCGTCGGAGAGGTCGAGGGTCTCGTAGGCCAGCCGCAGCTCACCGGCGTCGGGATGGACGACGCGGTCGATGCCGGTGCGCACGGCGGTCGACGCCGGCGCCGTCCAGCGGGCCGCGAACGACGCACCCGCCAGCACCGTCAGCTCGTCGGCCAGCGCGGCCAGGTGGGCGTCGTCGGGCCCGGAGTCGAGTTTGAGGTTGGCCACCAGGGCGTCGGCGACGACGTGCCAGTCGGGATAGGTCGCCCGCGCCCGCGGGTCGGTGAAGTGGTAGCGGACCAGGTTCGGCGCATCGCCGCTCAGCATGCCGAGCGGCTCGGCCAGCAGCTCGTAGCCGGTCGTCCACGCCAGCACGTCGCCGATGCGGTTGACCAGCACCGCCGGGGCCGGCTCCAGCCGGGTCAGCAGCGCTCGCACCGTCGGCCGGACCTCCGACGCCGGCGGCGACTCGATCGACGGGCAGTAGAAGTCGCCGCTGGTGGTCTTGGCGAGGTTGCGCAGCAGCACCCGCTCGGCCGCCGACAGCTGCAGCGCCTCGGCCAGCGCGCCCAGCACCTGGGCGGACGGGTTCGTGTCGCGGCCCTGCTCGAGCCGGGTGAGGTAGTCGACGCTGACGCCGGCCAGGATGGCCAGCTCGGCACGGCGCAGCCCGGGCGCACGCCGCCGCGGACCGGCGGGCAACCCCGCCTGGGCCGGGGTGATGGCATCGCGCCGCGAGCGCAGGAACGCGCCGAGCTCGTTGTCGCTCACGATGCCCAGGCTACCGCCGCCGCCCGGACCGGCGACCGGAACGAGGATGCGAGAGTGGCCCTGACGGTGCCAGCCTCGCCGCGGCCTCCCCTTCCGCGGGCGGCCGGACCCAGCATCGTGACCATGTCGAACATCTTCACCGAGGCCGAGATCGCCTACCTCGACAGCCAGCCGCTGGGCCGGCTGGCCACCGTCGGGCCGGACGGCCGCCCGCACGTCGCGCCGGTCGGCGTCTTCTACGACCCCGAGGCCGACGCCGTCGTCGTCGCCGGGCACGCCGGCACCGGCTTCGGCACCAGCCGGAAGTTCCGCGAGGCGCGGGCCCACCCGGAGGTCGCCTACGTCGTCGACGACCTGGCGAGCACCGACCCGTGGGAGCCGCGCGGCATCGAGATCCGCGGCACCGCCGAGACGTTCACCGAGGGCGGCGAGGAGCTGGGCGCGCGCATCACGGGCGTCATGCCGTTCACACCCGCCTGGCTGCGCATCCGCGCCCGCCGCGTGCTCGCCTGGGGCATCGACGGCGACGCGTTCGAGCTGTCCGCGCGCGACGTCGCATGACCGACTACGGGCACGACCTGCGCTTCGGCGTCAACCTGCTACCGGAGGCGGGCCGGCCGGACACCGTCGTCGGGCTGGCCCGGCTGGCCGAGCGGGCCGGCGCGGACCTCGTCACGTTCCAGGATCACCCGTACCACCCCGGCTTCCTCGACACCTGGACGCTGCTGAGCCACGTCGCCGCGCACACGTCTCGGGTCGTGCTCGCGGGCAACGTCCACCCGGTGCCGCTGCGGCCGCCCGCGGTGCTGGCGCGGGCGGCGGCCGGGCTGGACCTGCTCAGCGGCGGCCGGGTCGAGCTGGGGCTGGGCGCCGGCGGCTACCGGGACGCGATCGCCGCGATGGGCGGGCCGCGACGCACGCCCGGCGAGGCGGTCGAGGCGCTGGAGGAGGCGATCGCGATCGTCCGGGCGACGTGGGCGGTGGACGAGCCGGGCGGTGTGCACGCCGGCGGCCGGCACTATCGGGTCGACGGGACGGCACGCGGGCCGCGACCCGCGCACGCGATGGGGATCTGGCTGGGCGCGTACGGGCTGCGGATGCTGCGGCTCACCGGGCGGCTGGCCGACGGCTGGCTGCCGTCGCTGCCCGCGCTGGAACCGGGTGCGCTGAGCGCCGGGAACGCCGTCGTCGACGCGGCCGCGGCGGAGGCCGGGCGGGACCCGGCGGAGGTCCGCCGGCTGCTGAACCTCGGCGGCGAATTGCCGGCGGAACAGCTGGCCGAGCTGGCGCTGGCCGACGGAGTCGGCACGTTCATCCTGCTCACCGGCGACCCTCGGGTCGTCCAACGGTTCGCGGGCGAGACGGCGCCGCGGGTCCGCGCGCTGGTCGCGGCGGCCCGCGGCGCCTAGAAGGTGCCCGGCGCTCAGGTGGTCAGAGCCGCCGGCACTGGTCCTCCTTGTTGCCCTGGACGACGTTGCGGCTGCCGGTCGGCGCCGGGACGTTCTCCTTGCACTGCAGGTTGCCGTTGACGCGGTTGGACGAGATCGTCTGCTTGCCGCGGTTGGTGAACGACTGCACGTCGCCGGTGACGCGGTTCGACGTGACGGTGGCGGTCTTGCCCTGCTTCAGCTGGACGCTGCCGCCGACCGTCGACGACGTCAGCGACACGTGCTTGTGGTTCTCGGCCTGCACGTTGCCGACCACCCGCACGTTGCTGGCGTAGAGCGTCGCGTTGCGCTCCACCTTGATCGTGCCCTTGACGCGGGTGCCCTTCAGCGTGCAGGTCGCGTTGCCGGGCACCCGCAGGTTGTCGACGGTGACGGCGCCGATGGTGCCGCGGCAGGTGCGCTCCTCGGCCTGGGCGGGAACCGCGCCGAGCAGCATGGCACACAGGGCGGCCGAGATCACGAGTGCGGTGCGCTTCATGGGTCCTGTCCCTTCGCAGCGGCCGGCCGGTGCTGCCGGCTCTCTGCGTCCGAGCGTTCCGGAGCCGATCGGGCGGCCGGGTGAGGCGGCGGTGAGACTGCTCTCATCGTCGGCTAGGACAGATGTCGGCCCGGCCGCACGGGGTTTCAGACACATGCCCGGTGACCATTCATCCCGGGTTGCCTATGTTCGGGCGTCATCACGACCAGTCATGCCCGCCGGCATGACGTTGTCCTTCGTTCGTTTCCCGCGACGACAAGGAGACACTTCATGGCACGACGCTTCCGAACGGGGGTGGCGCTCGGCACCCTCGCGGTGACCGGCTACGCCCTCCTGGCCCCGCCCGCGCAGGCCGGGCCGGCCGACCGTCCCGGCCTCGAGGTCGACGTCTCGGCCGGGCTGTCCGGCCACGTCAACCTCGCCGGGCCCGGCCTGATCCCGGTGACGGTGCACGGCTCCCCGGCCGTCGACGTCACGGAGATCGACCTCGACACCGTCACCGTCGGCGACGTCGCGGCGGCCCGGTCCGAGTCCGGCGCCGTCATCGGCCACGTCAACGACGTCGACGGCGACGGCGCCGACGACCTCGTCGTGCACGTCGACAAGCAGCACCTGACCGCGGCCGGCGAGCTGACGCCGTCGACCGGCGCCCTGCAGGTGAGCGCGAGCACCGGCGACGGCGCGGACGTGGGCGGCGCCGCGGCCGTCGCGCCCGAGGTCAGCCTGGAGATCAAGTTCGCCGAGGGCCACCGGGTCCGCGGCGGCAGCGAGGCGACGCTGCGCAGCACCTCGGGCGCGAGCCTGGACGACGTCCGCGACGTCCTCGACCGGCACGATGTGAGCGCTCTCATTCCGTTCGTCGAGCCCACGCAGGTCGCCGGCCTCGCGGCCGCCACCGGCCGGGCGCAGGCCCGGTCGGCCGAGCCGCTGCCCGACCTCGCGTCCTGGTACACGGCGCTGCTGCCGGCCGACGCCGACGTCGACGCCGTCCTGGCCGAGCTGACCGCGCTGCCGGAGGTCGTCTACGCCTACCCGTCGCCGGAGCCGGCCCCGCCGCCGGCCGAGCCGACGCCGGACCTCACCCCGCAGCAGGGTTACCTGCGCCCGTCGGACACCCACAACGGCATCGACGCCGAACTCGTCCGCGGCGACCCGCGGGTCCGCGGCGCCGGCATCCGGGTGATCGACCTCGAGTACAACTGGAACCCGTTCCACGAGGACCTGCAGCTGGACTGGTCCAGCGACATCGGGCAGGGCCGGTTCGTGCGCATCGACACCTTCGGCGACGACCACGGCACCGCGGTGTTCGGCGAGATCGCCGCCAAGGACAACGGCTACGGCGTGACCGGTGGCGTGCCGGACGTCGACATCTACGGCATCTCGCCGGTCGAGGACCTCGGCAACGGCCGGACGTCGTGGCGGCCCGGACCGGCACTGGCGTTCGTCGCGACCCTGCGCGACGAGGCCGGCCAGCCCTTCGTCCGGCCCGGCGACGCGCTCATCCTGGAGCAGCAGACCGGCAGCCCGCTCGGCGGCAGCCGGTACGCGCCGCTGGAGTGGATCCCGGCGGTCTTCGAGGCCAACAAGGTGCTGACGGCGATGGGGGCGAACGTCGTGCTCACCGGCGGCAACGGCAACACCAACACCGACGACCCGATGTACACGCTCAACGGGGTCAAGTGGTTCGACCCCGCCGTCCAGCACTCCGGCTCGATCTTCGTCGGCGCGGGCGGCAGCGGCCTGCGGGCCAACGACCCGGCACGGGCCCGGCTGAGCTTCTCGAACTACGGCCAGCGGTTCGACCTGCAGGCCTGGGGCCAGGACATCTACACGACCGGCTACTGCAACGTGCTCTGCGCCGAGCTGGGCAACGACCACAACCGGGCGTACTCGCGCTCGTTCAGCGGCACGTCCGGCGCCGGTCCGATCGTCACCAACGCCGTCGTCGCCGTCCAGTCCTACGTCACCGCCGTCGGGCTCGGCCCGTGGACGACCGCGCAGATCAACGACCTGCTGCGGGAAACCGGCGCGCCGCAGACCACGAACACGCACGAGAACATCGGCCCGCGGCCGGACCTGCGGGCGGCGCTGCGCTCCATCGAGGTCGACGCGCCGGCGACGGAGCACGCCCTCAACCAGCGCCCGGACCGCGACGGCCAGTACACGAACCCGACGGTGACGCTGAGCGCCGGCGACTCGTGGGGTTCCGGCGTGGCCCGCACGGAGTACCGGATCGACGGCGGAGCCTGGACGGCGTACGAGGCGCCGTTCCGGATCCGCGCCCTCGGCGAGCACACCGTCGAGTACCGCTCGGTCGACGCCAACGACAACACCGAGCAGACCCGCGCGTTCACGCTCGTCAACCGCGGCCGCGGCGAGTGAACCCGGAGCTATCGACAGATGTCCGACTAGCGCCGTAGATGTCCATGCACCTGTCCGGTGACCGTGGGTCCTCCCACGGCCTACGGTCGCCGGACCGGTCCGCCATCCCCCGCGGACCGGCGTCTACTCATGGGAGGGCGCAGTGACGGCGAGTACAGAACGGCGGCCCGCGAGACGCGGGAGGGCCTGGCGGGCCAGAGCGATCGTCGGCGCGGCGGCGCTGGCACTCTCGGCCTCGGCGGGCGTCGTGACGGCCAACGCCGAGGACGGTGTGGCCGACGACGCCGGCACCAGCCCGATCGTCCCCGTCGACCAGCAGGTCTGGAAGGAACAGGCCGACATGACCTGGGACGACTACGTCCCGGTCCGGCCCGAGGAGTGGAACCAGGACACCACCAGCCAGGGCTCGGAGAGCCAGTACCGCACCGCGGTCATCCTGGTGGAGTACACCGACCAGCCGTTCCTGATCAGCCAGGAACCGGAGTCGCACCCGTTCGGCAACCCGCTGCCGCCGTGGAAGCCGGTGGCGCACGACGAGCTCAACCAGTGGTTCTACGACTACTACGCGGTCCCCAACGAGTACAACGAGGGCCAGACGCTGCACGGCTACTGGATGGAGACCAGCCACGGCCGCATCGGCGCGACCGTCGAGGTCTTCGGCCCCTATCTGCTGCCGGGCAAGCTGCACGAGTACGGCGCGCAGTCGAACGCGCCGGTCACCGGCCCGAACTCGATCTGCCCGGCCGGCGACTCGTGTAACAAGAACCTACGCAACGACGCCAGCGCGCTCTGGCGCGCGGACATCGGCTGCACCACGACCCTGTGCGGGTTCGACAACGGCTTCTACGTCACCGCCGGCCACGACGAGACGTCGACCTGGCAGGAGTTCGGCGAGATGATGTTCCGCACCCCCGCGGACGTCACGCCCGAGTTCGGCCCGCCCGGCGCGACCGAGGGCCCGGTGCTCAACGCGGCCGGCAACCCGATCCCCAACGCCGTCCCGACCCGCTACGTCCCGTGGACCTCGTGGCAGTCGGCGGCCAACCACTGGCCGAACGCCGGCGGCGGCACGTCCACCCAGGCGGAGAACTCCGGCCTCAGCGTGTTCGCGCACGAGTTCAGCCACCTGCGCGGGCTGCCGGACAACTACAACAACCCGTTCGACCCGGGCACCGGCCGAGCCGGCACCGGCTACTGGGAGATGATGAGCCGCGGCTCGTTCAACGGTCCCGGTGGCACGCACAACCGCTGGCAGGTCCCCAACGCCGGCGGCTCGGCGCTCGGCCCGCACCACACGCTGTACTTCAAGACCACCGGTCAGGGCCGGCTCGGCGTCGTCAAGGCGAACGAGTTCGTCAGCCTCACCCGGGCGGGTCTCGCGCAGGAGGGCGTCGCCGTCACGCCGATCAAGGGCCGCGAGTACATCCCTGACGGTGACCTGGTGGGCCTGAGCGTCGCGCTCGACAGCGCGTTCGTCCCGGGCGCCTGCGAGGCGCGCACCGACGACCCGTTCTTCTGCACGCCCAGCAGCACCGCCTGGAACCAGTTCAACGTCGAGGTGGTCGAGCGGGTCGGCAACGACTCCTTCGTCGCCGGGCACGGCGTGCTGATCGGGCAGTCCCGGAACAGCGGCTCGCCGCGCGCCTGGCTGGTCGACGCGAACCCGAACGACATCGGCCGGATCGACTTCTACCGGCCGGGCAACGCCACCGAGGCGGGCGGCGAGCCGGTCCCCGTCGTCAAGGGCGACCCGCGTCAGCTCGACGACGCGACGTTCCACGCCGGCACCGCGTCGGGCAGCGAGTACGAGTACGTCGACGCACCGAACAAGCTGCACTTCTACGTCCTGGACACCTACCGGGACGGGGCGGGCGAGCTGTTCTACGACGTCGCGGTCCGCAACACCGACGCCGCCGGTCCGTACGAGCGCGGCGTCGCCCTGGGCGAGGCCACCACGTACGCCGTCGGCGACTCGACCGCCCTGGTCGACCTGCCGCTGACCAACACCGGCCAGGCCGGCGCGGGCATCTACGGCTCGGACGTGTACCGGATCACCTCGACCGTCGAGGGCGAGGGCTGGGACGTGACCCTGCCGTACGAGATCAAGGCGGCGGCGGCCGGCGGCACCGTGCCGGTCTGGGCCTACGCCAGCGCGGGCGAGGGCGCCTCCGACACGGCGACGCTCACCGTCACGGCCACCAGCGAGACCGACGCGGACGCCACCGTCACCGTCGAGGTCGAGCTGTCCGCCGACTCCGTCGAGGCCGGCTACGACAACGCCCGCGGCCTGCTCGCGGACTACCGTGCCGACGGGTTCCTGACCCAGGGCGAGCAGCAGCGACTGAAGGCGCAGCTGGACATCGCCGAGCGGTCCACCGGCCGCGCGGCGGAGCGGGCGCTGGAGCGGTTCACGGGTCACGCCGAGGACCTCGCCGGCACGGGGGCCCGCACCCTGATCAGCGCGGCGCTCGTGTCGCTGGCGGCGGAGCTGCCGACCGACTGATCGCCTCGCCCCACCGGCCACCGGGTGCCGCCGACCGCAGCGGCGGCCCCGGTGGCCGGTTCCTGTCCGGCCCGCTTTCCGCGCCACGTTCGCTGCGGGCGTGCTCGTCCGGCCGGCTCGGCGCGCTCGTTGGCTCGGCGCGCTCGTTGGCTCGGCGCGCTCGTTGGCTCGGGTGGACGTGTGTTGGGTTCGTGCCGTTCGCCGTCCCCCTGCTGCCCATGTTCTCAGCCGCGCAACCGCGCCTCCAGCGGACTGACGGGCGCTTCGCGCCGGCGATGACCGCTTGACCCGCGATTCCGCGGCCAAGAACCTGGCAGCTATCAGGGGGACGGGGCGAGTCTGGACACACCTCGGGCTCCGCTGGCGTGGTCCCGGAGTCCGCCCGCCGACCCGTGGCCCCACACGACCGCCGTCCCGGCCCAACCCTCCCGGAAATGATCACGTTCAGCAGGTGTGCTCACGCTCCACCAGGCATGCATGCCTCGCAGAGCGAACACAGTCCTAGGCATGGCCCCCGAATCGCCGGAAAATCTCACTCCGTGGACACCACACCTGCCACGCCGGGCACCACGAGGCCCGGGAACCACAGCCAACCCAGCCGACACCCGAGCGACGGACGCCAGCGCGCCGACCTCCAGAGCGAGACGTCCGCTCCACGCCCACGAACGCCCACCCAAACGCGACAACGGCGATCGACGACCACCGACCGCGCAGCGAGCACCCGCCCACCGGCCCACCGGCCCACCGGCCCACCGGCCCACCGGCCCACCGGCGCATCGGCGCATCGGCGCATCGGCGCATCGGTCCACCGTGCACCCGCCCACCGGACCACCGTCGCGCCCGCCCACCGACCAAACGAGAAGCCCACGTCCCCAACCGGCCGGAACCCTGCACCCACCATGATCATCAACCGTCAGCGACGCCATGACGTCGCCAACGGTTGATGATCATGGAACGGCGACTAATGCGCGGCCGGCACGACCGGGAGGCCGTCCTCCAGTTCGGCGAGCGTGAGCAGCACCAGCGACGACGTCCACGCGAGGGGGGCGACCGAGGCCGGAGTGGCCTCGGAGTCGACCTTCTCAGGCAGTGAGCCGAGTGGCGTGCGGTAGCTGTCGAGGAACGTCAGCAGCCGGTCGGCGTCCTCGTGGTCGCCGTTGCCGGCCAGCGCAAGCGCCAGCAGCGCGGTCTCGGGCGTCCACGCGACTGCGCCAGGCCTCGCCCGGGCGGTGGCCGCCCCGAACGGAGTGAGCGCGTCAGCGGGAGGCGACCGAGGGGAACGGAGTGACGTTGTCGGTGCCGGTCGCACCGGCGGTCGCTCCCGCGGGCGCCGCCGCGTCCGTCAGGCCGGCCTGGCGGGGTGCGTACTGGCCGGTCATCCGCGCGACCTTGAGCGACAGGTGCAGCGCCAGCCGCTCGGCTCCGCTCTTGAGGTTGGTGTGCGCGAGCTGCTCCAGCCGCTGCAGCCGGTAGTACAGCGACGTCCGGTGCAGGTTGAGGCGTTCGGCGGTGAGCTGGGCGTTGCCGGCGACGTCGAGGTAGGTCTCGAGCGTCTCCAGCAGCGGCAGCGCGTCGGGGTCGTCGAGCAGGTTGCCCAGGCCGGGGTGGACCGTCGGCACCTCCTCACCTAGCGACGCCAGTTTGACGACGATCTGGTGGATGCCCAGGCGGGACCAGTGCACGACGTCGCCGAGGCCGGGGAGCAGGCGGGCGGCGTCGGCGGACATGCGGGCCTCGCGGAACGAGGCGTAGGCGTCCTCCAGCGCGTCGCGTCGGCTGCCGACGCCGACGACCAGGGCGGCGTCGGAGCCGCCGGCGGCGAGGGCGGTCCGGATCAGGTCGACCAGCGTCTCGACCCGCTCGTCGACGTAGATGTCGTGGTCGCCGGCGCAGGACAGCAGGAGGACGGCGTGGTCGCGGTTGATGAGGTCGAGCGCCTGCCCGCGCCGGACGACGCGGCGGAAGTCGGCGACGCCCTGGGCGAGGGCGTCCTCGATGTCGACGGCGGACGAACGGCGCGGCACGCCCTGCAGCACCACGGCCACGACGCCGTCGCGCGCCGGCATGTAGCCGGCGTCGATGAGGCTGCGGGCCGCCTGGGTGCTCATCGGTGAGCTGCTCAGCAGCATGTGCATGGTGTCGGCCAGCCGGGCGGACGAGAACAGGCTGGCCACGCTCTCGCGGTGCAGCCACTCACCCAGCTCGGCCGCGCCCTGCATGCACGCGTCGAGGTCGGTGTCGCTCATGCTGCCGTCGGCGTCGACGAACCACAGGTGGCCGAGCAGCTTGCCGCGGTAGACGACCGGCACGCAGACCCGGGGCAGCATGTGCAGCTCCGGGTTGGCGGGCAGCCGCAGCGGCCGGCGCTGGTTCGGCAGCCCGAACCGCTTGAGCCAGCCGCGCACCTCGGACGAGGCGTGCCGGCGCAGGATGGAGTCCTCGCGCACGTCGTCGATCGGCCGTTCGTGCGAGCTGAACGCGAGGAGGCGCATGAACCGGTCTTCGAGCACGGCGGGCCGCCCCACCCGCTGCGCCAGGCTCTCCAGGATCTGCTGCATCGAGAGTTCCATGGTCACCTCCGCCCGCGCAGTAACATATCACATGCTACCCGGATGAATGGGATGAATCCGGCACGGTCATTCGGCGACGACGAACTCCGTCAGCTGCGCACCGAGGTCGTCCACGCCGCCGGGCCAGCCGCGGACCAGCTGTCCGCCGCGGGCGATCAACGCCACCAGCGGCGGCTCGTCGACGCCGTAGCGGCGGAAGATCTCGCCGTCCGCGTTCAACCCGACCGGGTAGGTGATGTCGTGCTCGCGGACGTACTCGGCGGCGTCGTCCGCCCTGCTCGCGCTGCCCACGCCGACGAACAGGACGGCGTCGCGGTACTCCTCGCTGAGCGCGGTGATGTCGGCCTGCTGCTGCGCGCACAGTTCGCAGAACGACTCGAAGAACACCAGCACCACCGGCCGCTCCGCCCATTGCTCGGCGAGGTCGAGGGTGGCGCCGTCAAGCAGCTCCAGCTCGAACGACGGCGCCGGCGGCGCGGTCGGCGGCGCGTCGATGAACGTCACGTCGCTCGGCACCTCGCCGGGCAGCTCGAACGAGACCGCGGCCGGGTCGTCGGACCCGGAACACCCGGCCAGCGCCAGCACCGCGACGATCACACCGGTCAGAACCCGCCTCACGAGATCAACACCTCTCCGATCAGTTCCGTGTCATCGCTCGGCTCGATGGGCGCGGTGAAGCCGTCGCCCACGACGAACTCGAAGCCGTCCGACGAGGTCAGCCCCTCGACGTCGACGTTCATGACGCACATCGTCGGCTGCCGCATGCCCTCGCGGAAGCTGACGTCCATCATCTGCTCCGCGGTGCCGCCCGGCAGCTCGCCGCGTGCCACCTCGACGCCGTCACCGTCCTCGACGGTGAAGGTCGCCTCGGCGTGGACGGAGCGGAACGCGCCCGCCCCGTTGCACGGCTCGCCGAGCCGGCGCAGGTTGCCGTCCGGGATGAGCACCCTGACGACGCCCGCCTCGTCCGCCCCGGACGCCCCGGACGCCTCGTCGGACGATCCGGAGCACCCGGCCAGCACCACCGGAATGACGGCGGCGAGCGCCGCCCAGCCACGCACCTTCTGCACGGGATGTGTCCCCTCCCCGGGAGCCCGGGCGGCGACGCAGCACGCGCCGCCGCCCGGGTGCCCACTCGAGATCAACGGCGCGGGTTGGTGTCCTTGACCGCAACCGTACAGGTGACGGACCTGGTGGCCGCCGGGTCGCTCTCGGACGTCGCGGTGAGCGTGACCGTGGTCTCGCGCGCCGCCGGCGTCTCACGAGTGACGTAGACCGGCACCTCGACGGTGTCGCCGGCCCGCGCCGTGGTGAGCGCGTTGTCCAGCTGCGCCGTCCAGCCGTTGCCGCTGGACGCCACCGACAGCCGGTACACGTCGTTGTCCAGCTGGTCCGCCACGTCGGTCGGGTGGCCCGCGGTGGCCGACGCACCCTCGCCGGTGTTCGTCAGCGGGAACGTGCACTGCGCCGCCTGGCTGGTCCGGATGCCCTCGACCTCGCCCTCGCCGAGCGCCACGCCGCGGGACTGCGATCCGGCACCGTCCAGCGACCGCACCGCCAGCGTGTACGACAGCACACCCTCGTCGTCGCGCTCCAGGTCGATGACGTAGAAGTGCAGCCGGTTGTGCTCGTCGACGTACTCGTACTCCGAGCCGGAGTCGGTGCCGGCGTGGAAGAGCGCGTCGTTGAGCTGACGGTGGTCGGCGATGCTCGCCATGACGGGCGCGCCGTCCGGCCGGTAGAAGTCGACCATCCCGATGTCCTGCGGGTTCGCGTCGACGGTCCAGTTGAAGCAGCTGTAGCCGCAGGTGTTCGAGCCGCGGGGCTTGTTCTTCGCGATCATCACGCCGCTGTCCGGCGTGAACGAGTCGAAGCCCATCCGGTCGATGACCTCGACGGTGTAGTCGTCCCAGCCGGTCGTGCCGTTGGCCAGGCGGTCGGTGTGGCAGAACGGGTCGGCGTTGGCGTCGCAGTCCGGCGTGCGGTCCGGAAGACCCTCGCCGTCCAGCCGGATGCGGATCCCCGACGTGCCGTCGGCGCCGGCGTCGGCGGCCCGCGCCGTCACGTCGTCGACGAAGACACCCGTGGTCGCGAGGTTCTCCCGGCTGAGCTCCACCAGGTTGTCGGCGATGCCGGCCAGCATGCGGTTGCGCAGCATGAGTCCGGCCGGCGCCCAGCCGCCCATGTTCGGCGGCACCACCCAGCGCATGTGATGGCCGCCCGGGCCGTTGAACGAGCCGCGGTCCATCATGTCCCACGGCGCGGAACCCACCCGGTGGAACGGCGACGGCGGGTTCTGCCGGTCCGAGAACGGGTTGTTGTTGTTGTCGCCGATGCTGAAGAAGAAGTGCCCCATCTCGTGCGTGATGGTGCCCGAGCTCTCCGCCTGCCGGATGGAGGCGCTGCCCCAGCGCTGCGACGACGCCAGCCACGAGGTCCACTCGACATAGCGCGTGGGTGCCCAGTTCGGCATCTCGTTGTCGGGGTCGAGCCAGGCCGGCGGGCCCCACTCGTCGGGCACGTCCTCCTTGGTCTGGAACATCATCTCGCCGAACTCCTGCCAGACCGAGGTCTGGTCGTAGCCGGCGTAGACGCGCAGGACGACGTCGTAACCACAGCGGGTTCCGACACATGGTGTGCCCTGCTCGGCGAGGTCGACCCGCCACAGGTTGTCGGTGTCGCCCTCGACGTTGCCGTTGCAGGTGTAGCCCTCGGGACAGTGCTGGCCCGGCGCGTCGCGGATCCAGCCCTCGTTGAGGCCGTACTCGAACTGGTTGCGCGGCAGCGTGTACGGGCCGAACGTGTCGATCTCGTCGACGCCGAGGCGGCCGCGGCTCTGCTCCATCCAGTACTCGTGGATGGTGCGGCCGTGGTTGTACTCGTTCGGGGTCAGGTAGAAGTCGCGGTAGAACTCCGGCACGGTCTCGCGCGCGATCGGGTCGATCTGCGGGTTGCCGAACGGGTCGGACCCCTTCGGCTGCGTGATGACGAACGGGACGTCCTTGAAGTCCACCGCGACGAGGGCGATGCGCAGACCGCGCTCGCTGGGCTTGACGTCGGGGTCGTTCCACTCGGTGCCCGGGATGTCGGTCCAGTCCGCCCAGGTCATGTCGTACTGGTTCTTCCAGTTCTGCGGATCGATCGGCTCGACGACGAAGTCGGGCGGGTCGGCCTGTACCGCTCCGGCGGACAGCCCGAGCACGAGGGCTGCGGCGGCGAACGTGAGACTTGCGGCGCGCAGCGAACGGCGGGGTCGTTGCATGAGTCTCATCTGCGTCTCCTCGGTCATTCGGACCGGCCCGGGCCCGTCACAGGGACGGGCCCGGGCCGGTCGTCATGGGGATGGGACGACCGGCGTCACCGCCGGGGGTTGGTGTCCTTCACGGCCACGGTGCAGCTGATCTGCTGCGTGGCCGACGGGTCACTCTCCGACGTCGCGGTGAGGGTGACCGTGGTGTTCCGGGCCGCCGGCGTCTCGCGGGTGACGTAGACCGGGACCTCGACGGACTCACCGGCACCGGCCGTGGTGAGCGCGTTGTCGAGCTCGGCCGACCAGCCATTGCCGCTGGACTCGACCGAGAGCCGGTACACGTCGCTGTCCGCCTTGCCGGTGACGTCGCTGACGTGGCCGGCGGTGTTCGTGGCGGCCGCGCCGGTGTTGGTCAGCGGGAAGGTGCACTGCGCCGCCTGGCTGGCGCGGATGCCCGAGACCTCGCCCTCGCCCAGCTCGACGCCGCGCTCCTGGTCACCGGACCCGTCGAGCGACCGGACGGCCAGCGTGTACGACAGCACACCGTCCTCGTCGCGCTCCAGGTCGATGACGTAGAAGTGCAGCCGGTTCGCCTCGTCCACGTACTCGTACTCCGAGCCCGACTCCAGCCCGGCGTGGAACGCGGCGTCGTTGAGCTGCCGGTGGTCGGCGATGGTGGCCATGACGGGGGTGCCGTCCGGCTTGTAGAAGTCGACCAGCCCGATGTCCTCGGGGTTGGCGTCGATGACCCAGTTGAAGCAGTTGTAGCCGCAGGTGTTGTTGCGGTCCTCGCGGGTCTTGTTCTTGGCGATGACGACGCCGGTGTCGGGGTTGAACGAGTCGAACCCCATCCGGTCGACGACCTCCATCGTGTAGTGGTCCCAGCCGGTGTTGCCGTGGCAGAACGGGTCGGTGTTGATATCACAGGGAGCAGTCCTGTCGGGCCGGCCCTCGCCGTCCAGGCGGATCTTGACGCCGGAGGTGCCCTCGGTGCCCGGGTCGACGGCGCGCGCCGTGACCTCGTCGACGACGACGCCGGTGTCGGCCAGCGCCTCACGGCTGATGTCGAGCAGGTTCTCGGCCGGCAGGATGCCCGCGTGCAGCTTGTTGCGGACCATCAGACCCGACGGCGACCAGCCGCCCATGTTCGGCGGGACGACCCAGCGCATGTGGTGACCGCCGGGACCGTTGAACGAGCCGCGGTCCATCATGTCCCACGGCGCCGAGCCGACCCGGTGGAACGGCTGCGGCGGGTTCTGCCGGTTGGTGAACGGGTTGTTGTTGTTGTCGCCGATGCTGAAGAAGAAGTGCCCCATCTCGTGCGTGATGGTGCCCGAGCTCTCCGCCTGCCGGATCGACGAGAGGCCCCACTGCTGGGCCGCGGCCCGCCACGAGGTCCACTCGACGTAGCGCGTGGGCGCCCAGTTCGGCATGGAGTTGTCCGGGTCGACCGACGCCGGCGGGCCCCACTCGTCGGGGATGTCCTCCTTGGTGTTGAACATCATCTCGCCGTATTCCTGCCAGATGCTGGTCTCGTCGTAGCCGGCGTAGACCCGCAGGATGACGTCGTAGCCGCACCGGTTGTCCGGGCACGGGATGCCCTTCTCGGCCAGGTCGGCCTTCCAGACGGTGTCGACGTCGCGGTCGAGGTTGCCGTTACAGGTGAAGCCCTCGGGACAGGCGGACTGCTGGCCCCACTCGTTCAGGCCGTACTCGAACAGGTTCCGCGGCACCTGGTACGCGCCGAAGACGTCCATCTCCTCGACGCCGAGCTTCCCGCGGCTCTGCTCCATCCAGTACTCCTGGATCGTGCGGCCGTGGTTGTACTCGTTCGGGACCATGTAGAAGTCGTGGTAGAACTGCGGCACCTCGTCCCGCGAGATCGGGTCGATCTGCGGGTTGCCGAACAGGTCGCTCTGCTTCTCCTGGGTCATGACGAACGGCTGGTCCGGGAAGTCCACCGCCACCAGCGCGATGCGCAGGCCCCGCTCGCTGGGCACGGCATCCGGGTCGTTCCACTCGGTACCCGGGATGTCGGTCCAGTCGTCCCAGGTCATGTCGTACTGGTTCTTCCAGTTCTGCGGGTCGATCGGCTGGACCTCGAAGTCCGGCGGCGCCGCCTGACCGGCGCCCGCCATGCCGACGACGAGCGTCGTGACCGCGGCCGCGGCGAGTCCCAGCCGCCACCGCCTCGCGACGCTCGTCCTGCTGAGGCTCATGCGCATGCGCTCTCCTTACGTACTGCCCGAGACCCGGGCAGCGGCTTGGTGTAGATAAAATACGACATTGCACATTTTCTCGTCACTCCCCCGAACGGAGGCGGTGACCGCACGTCCGGACGGCCGGGCGCGCTGCGGAAGAGCGTCCGGACGACACGGATCCCGGCCGGCGCCGCGTGCCCGGGCGGGGCACGCGGCGCCGGCTGGGATGTGCGTCAGCGCCGCACAGTGGTGGCGGCGACGTCGACCACGCAGGTGGCCGTCGCCGTCGCGGACGGGTCGCTCTCCGAGGTCGCGGTCAGCGTGACGGTGGTCGACCGGACCGCCCCCGGCGTGCGGGTGACGTACACGGGCACCTCGACGGTGCCGCCGAACCGGCTCGCGGCCAGCTCGTTGTACAACTCGGCGTCCCAGCCGGCCCCGGACGACGTCACCGAGAGCCGGTAGACGTCGGCCGCCACCTCGTCGGAGACGTCGCCCGGGTGCGCCGACGCGTCGACCGGCGCCGCACTCCCGGTGTTCTCCAGCGGGAACGTGCAGGTGGCCGCCTTGCCTGGGGTGTGCCGGTTGGGCACGCCGGCGTCGACCGCGACACCTCGCTCCTGCGGCCCGTCGCCGTCGAGCGAGCGGACGGCGACGGTGTAGGTGCGCACGCCGTCGGCGTCCTCCTCGACGTCGACGACGTAGAAGTGCAGCCGGTTGGCCTCGTCGACCCACTCGTACGAGGTGCCCGAGTTCGTGCCGGCGTTGAACGTCGCGTCGTTGACCTGCCGCGGGTCGCCGGTGACGACCATCCGCGGCGTGCCGTCGGGCTGGTAGAAGTCGACCATCCCGATGTCCTCGGGGTTGGGGTCGATCAGCCAGGAGAAGCAGGTGGCCGTGCCGCAGTTGCTGGCGCGGTCCTTGTTCTTGTAGATCAGCACGCCGTTGCCGGGCGTGTACGAGTCGACGCCGAGCTGCTGCACCACCTCGAGCGTGTAGTTGGTGTAGTCGCTCTGACCCATGCACTCCGGGCCGGCCGTCGACGGGTGGCAGGACGGCGTGCGGTCCACCGGCGCGGCGCCGTCGAGCCGGATCCGCACCCCGAGCAGCTCGTCCTCCTGCGGACCCGCCGCTCGCGCCCGCACCTTCGTGACGACGACACCGGACGACGCCAGCCCGGTGCGACTGAGGTCGACGATGTCGCCGGTGTCGATGAGGCCCAGTTCGAGCTTGTTGCGGATGCTGTGGTGCGGCCCGACGGTCGAGCCGCCGTCGGCGGGGACCTTCCAGCGGGTGTGCATGCCGGTCGGGCCGTTCCACGAGCCCTGGCTCATCATGTCCCACTGGCCGGTGAAGGTGCGCTGGGCCGGCACCGCGAAGGCGCCGTTGTAGTTGTCGCCCAGCCCCAGCAGGTGGGTGAACTCGTGCGCGAACCCGGCAGTGCCCGACGACTCCGCCATGTTGGCGCTGCCACCGCCGGCGCTGGCCCAGGTGAACGAACCGGCCGCCCAGGTGGTCCACGGGATGTAGCGGGTCGGCATCCAGTTCGTCATGACGCCGTCCGGGTCGAACTCGGCCGGCGGGCCCCACTCGTCGGGCACGTCCTCCGGCGAGTCGAACATCATCTCGCCGAACACCTGCCAGGCGGTGGACTCGTCCAGGCCGGCGCCCATGAAGAACACGAGGTCGTACTGGCTGCGCACCTCGGCCGGGACGCTCGCCTCGTACAGGGCACGCGCGTCGCGGGTGAAGTTGCCGTTGCAGGTGAAGCCCGGCGGGCAGCTGGCGGCGTTGCCGTACGGCGAGTTGCCGTACTCGAAGTGGTTGCGCGGCATCCGGAACGGCCCGAACGAGTCGACGTCCACGCCGTACTGGCCGTAGGAGTCCTCCATCCAGTACGAGTTCAGCGTCTGCCGGTGGTTGAGCTCGCTCGGAGTGTTGAGCAGGTCGCGATAGAACGACGGGACGTCCTCGCGCGGGACGTCGCCGACGCCGATCGGGTTGCCGAAGATGGTGGACCCCTCCGGCTGGCTGATCTGGAACGGCATGTTCGGGTAGTCGACCAGGACGAGCGCGGCCCGCCAGGTGTCGACGGACGGCTCCCGCTCCGGATCGGTCCAGTCCACGCCCGGCACCGGGACGAAGTCGTCCCAGGTGAGGTCGTACTGACTGTCCCAGTCCTGCGGGTCGATCGGGACGAGCGGCGCGGCACCGGACGGGCTTGCGCCCTCGGCACCGGCAAGCTGCGGGAAGAGCAGAGCGGACGCGGCCACGGCGATCAGCAGCGCCCGCACCCGGCGGATGCGTCGCGACGAAGTCGGAGACACAGATCCTCCTCGGCAGGGGTGCGGGACGGCGTCACCGGACGGCGACGCCGGGATGCGGTGATTCTGTGCCGGTATAGGCGAAACGAGAGTAATATTGTACTGTCACCGGTCACGTTGAACAAGTAGGTCGAGGCCTCGAAGACCTCCCGCACTCGCCTCCCGCGGCGTAGCCTGACGGCAGCACCGCCCGGATCGCCGCGAGTCGTCGCCACCGGCCGGCCCGCGCCACATCGGCCGCGCGGTACACCGGCGCGAGGAGGCGACATGTCCGAGCAGGTCCCGCCGTTCGCCGTCCCACCCGGATCCGGCCGCACGCTGCCGACCCCGACCGGCGACACCATCGTCATCAAGGCCGGCACCCAGGCAACACACGGCTCGATGACCGTGGCCGAGCTGCTGGTCCACCCCGGGAGCGGGCCGGCACTGCACGCCCACGTCCGCGAGGACGAGCTGTGGTGGGTGCTCGACGGCGACTTCCGCTTCAAAGCCGGCGAGCGGCTGCTCCGGGCGTCGACCGGCGGCATGGCGTTCGGGCCGCGGGGCACGCCGCACTGCTTCCAGAACGTCGGCGACACGCCCGGCCGGCTGCTGATCGTCACCGCACCCTCGGGGTTGGAGCGCTTCTTCGAGCAGTCCGCCACCCTGCCCACGCCGATCGACTTCGACCAGCTGGCCACGATCGGGCACGCCCACGGTCTCGAGTTCGTCGGCCCGCCCCTGGCGGTGTCCGACCCGCTCTGACCGGCCCCACTCGGACGTCGCCCGCGACCGGCCGCCACCACCGTCCGGCCGGCGCCCCGACACGCCGTCATGCCTGCAGCAGCGCGCTATCCGACCTCCACTGAGTAGGGACAAATGCGGGCAATCGACCGCGTTACGATTAGGACACAGTAGTGCAATAGCACATCGCACTGAGTTCGCTGTGATGGTAGATGTGTGCTCTGTGGTGCCGCGGAACGCCCGTGCCGGTGGTGGATTCCGAGGTGCCACAAGCCTACTGAGCGTCCCGACGCCAGATCCGCGAGCCGGCCGCCCCCCTCGGCTTTGTCGCATGTCGAACCAAGGAGGACCAATGCGTGTGCACCGCAAGGCAGGGCGACTCGTCGCCCTCACCGCCGCAGTCGGGCTGCTGGCCGCAGCCTGTGGCGGCGACGACGCCGGCTCGGGTGACACCGGCAGTGGCGACAACGGCGACCCGAAGACCTTCATCTTCGGCTCGTCCGAGGACCCCAAGACCCTCGACGCCGCCTACGTCTCCGACGGCGAGTCGTTCCGCGTGATCTTCCAGGTCTACGAGACCCTGGTCGCCCTCGAGCCCGGCAGCACCGAGGTCGTGCCCGGCCTGGCCGAGGAGTGGGAGGTCAGCGACGACGGCCTGACCTACACGTTCCACCTGCGCGAAGGCGTCACGTTCCACGACGGCGAGCCGCTCGACGCGGAGGCGGTCTGCTTCAACTTCGACCGCTGGTACAACTTCACCGGCCCCGCGCAGAGCGGTGACGTCACCTACTACTGGCAGACGGTGTTCGGTGGCTTCGCCACCAAGGAGGTCGACTCCGCGCCCGACACCAGCCGCTACCAGTCCTGCGCGGCGACCGACGAGCTCACCGCCACGCTGACGCTGACCGAGCCGTCGTCGGCACTGCTGGCCGGCCTGGTGCTGCCGGCGTTCTCGATCGCCAGCCCGAAGGCCATCGAGGAGGGCGGCACCGACATCGTGGCGTCCGGCGACTCCTTCACCTACAGCGGCGGCTTCGGCTCCGAGGTGGTGGCCGGCACCGGCCCGTTCAAGTTCGTCAGCTGGGACCGCGGCGAGAGCCTGGTCCTGGAGCGCAACGACGACTACTGGGGCGACGCGCCCGCGCTGGACGAGATCATCTTCCGGCCGATCGCCGACCCGACCGCTCGCCTCCAGGCGCTGCAGGCCGGTGAGATCGACGCCTACGAGGGTGTCAACGCCGCCGACATCGGTGCCATCGAGGGCAACGGCGACCAGGTCGTCGAGCGCCCGGCGTTCAACGTCGGCTACGTCGGCTTCAACAACAAGCTGCCGATCTTCCAGAACGAGAAGATCCGCCAGGCCATCTCGCACGCGCTGAACCGGCAGGGGCTGCTCGACGCCGCGTACCCGGAGGGTGCCGTCGTCGCCAACCAGTTCCTCCCGCCGGACCAGTGGGGCTACAACGACGGCATCGAGGGCTACGAGTACGACCCGGACCTCGCCCGTCAGCTCATCCAGGAGTCCGGCGAGACCAACCTGACGCTGGAGTTCTGGTACCCGTCGGACGTGTCGCGGCCGTACATGCCGGACCCGCAGGCCGTGTACGAGTCCTTCGCCGCCGACCTGCAGGCCGTCGGCTTCACCATCGTCCCGAAGACGGTGCCGTGGACGCCCGACTACCTGCAGAACATCCAGGGCGACGGCCTCGGCCAGCTGCACCTGCTGGGCTGGACCGGCGACTACGCCGACCCGGACAACTTCATCGGCACGTTCTTCCGCCAGGACCGGCCGGAGTTCGGCTTCGCCGACCCGACCATCCAGGGCAAGCTGAACGAGGCCCTGGGGATGACCGACCAGGCGCAGCGCGAGACGCTCTACCAGGAGATCAACCAGCTGCTCTACGACTACATCCCCGGCGTCCCGTTCGTCCACAACCAGCCGCTGCTCGCGCTCGCCGGCGACATCACGGGCTACACCCCGTCGCCGGTCAGCCTCGAGTACTTCAAGCTGGTCGACATCGAGGGCTGATCGACACGTGCTGAGATTCATCGTCCGGCGCCTTCTCCTGCTCGTCCCGATCCTGCTGGGTCTCTCGGTCCTGCTGTTCGCATGGGTCCGAGCCCTTCCCGGCGGTCCGGCACAAGCGCTGCTGGGAGAACGGGCCACGCCGGAGGCCGTCGCGGCGATCGAATCGCAGCTGGGCCTGGACCGCCCGCTCTGGGAGCAGTACCTCCAGTTCCTGGGGCGGGCCGTCCGGCTCGACTTCGGCGCGTCGCTGCAGACCGGACAGCCGGTCATCGACGAGATGCTGCGCCGGTTCCCGGCTACCATCGAGCTGGCCGTCGCGGCGTTGCTGATCGCCGTCTGCGTCGGGATACCGCTCGGGTACCTCGCGGCCCGGCGTTACGGCACCTGGGTCGACAGCCTCGCCGTCACGGGCTCGCTGCTCGGCGTGACCATCCCGATCTTCTTCCTCGCCTACCTCCTCAAGTACGTCTTCTCGGTCGAGCTCGGCTGGCTGCCCACGGCCGGCCGGGCCGACCCGAGGGCCCGGGCGGAGCATCCCACCGGGTTCTACGTCCTCGACGGGATCATCACCGGCAATCTCGACGCCAGCTGGGACGCCATCCAGCACCTGATCCTGCCTGCGGTGGCACTGGCGTCCATCCCGCTCGCGGTGATCGTCCGCATCACGCGGGCGTCGGTCCTCAACGTCGTCAACGAGGACTACGTGCGCACCGCCGAGGCCAAGGGCCTGCTGCCGGGCACGATCACCCGGCGGCACGTGCTGAAGAACGCGATGCTGCCGGTCACGACCGTCATCGGCCTGCAGCTCGGCGTCCTGCTGGCCGGCGCGGTGCTCACCGAGACCGTGTTCGCGTTCGCCGGCGTCGGCAAGTTCATGGCCGACGCGATCGTGCAACGCGACTTCCCGACCATTCAGGGGTTCATCCTGGTCATCGCCGTCGTGTACGTCGTCATCAACATGATCGTCGACCTGGTCTACGGGTTGCTCGATCCGCGGGTGAGGGTCTCATGAGCGTCAACGAGGTGGTCGCCGGCGAGCCGGGCGGACCGGCCCCGGCGGAGGCGGCCGCGCGGCCGCCGTCCAGCCTAGGCCGCGAGGCCCTGCGCCGGCTGGTGCGCAACCCGATGGCGGTCGTGGGCATGGTGCTCATCGCCGTCTTCGTCCTGGTCGCGGTCTTCGCGCCGCTGATCGCGCCGTATTCCCCGACGGACAACTCCTGGCTGGACCAGGTCCGCCCGGGCCAGTACCCGGGCCCGTCGGCCGAGCACTGGCTGGGCATCGACCCGCTCGGCCGCGACGTGTTCTCCCGGATCATCTACGGCGCCCGGCAGTCGTTGCTGATCGGCGTCGTCGCGCTGGCGCTGGGCGCCGTCGCCGGCATCGCGCTCGGCGTCCTGGCCGGCGCGTTCGGCGGCTGGGTCGACACCACGGTCATGCGGTTCGTCGACATCATGCTGTCGGTGCCCGGCCTGCTGTTCGCCATCGCCGTCGCCGCGATGCTCGGCCAGAGCCTCACCTCGGTGATGATCGCGATCGCGGTGGTGAACGTGCCGATCTTCGCCCGGCTGCTGCGCGGCGAGATGCTCGGGCAACGCGGCGCCGACTACGTGCTGGCGGCGCGCTCGCTGGGCATCTCACGCTCGGCGATCGTGTTCCGGCACGTGCTGCCGAACTCGTTCACCCCGGTCATCGTGCAGGGCACGCTGACCCTGGCGCTGGCCATCGTCGAGGCGGCCGGGCTGGCCTTCCTCGGCCTGTCCGGCAGCGACCCGTCGGCGCCGGAGTGGGGCCGCATGCTCACCGACGCACAGGACACCCTGACGTCGGCGCCCATGCTGGCGATCTACCCCGGCCTGGCCATCGTCCTCGCCGCGCTCGGCTTCACCCTGGTGGGCGAGTCGCTGCGCGAGGCCCTCGACCCGAAGTTCCGGCGGTGACCCGATGACGCTGCTCGAAGTGCGCGACCTGTCCGTCACGTTCACCCGTTCCGGCCAGCAGCCCGTGCGGGCCGTCGACGGCGTCACGTTCGACGTCGCCGCGGGCCAGTCCGTCGGCATCGTCGGCGAGTCCGGGTCCGGCAAGTCGGTGACGTCGCTGGCCGTCATGGGCCTGCTGCCGTCCCGCGGCGTGAGCGTCGGCGGCACCGTCACCCTGGACGGCAACGAGCTGACCTCGATGGACCAGCGCGAGCTGCGCGACGTCCGCGGTCGTGACGTCGCGATGATCTTCCAGGACCCGATGACGTCGCTGAACCCGGTGGTCACCAATGGCAAGCAGCTGGTCGAGGTGCTCACCCGGCACGCCGGGCTGAGCAAGGGCGAGGCGAAGACCGAGGCCGAGCAGCTGCTGCGCCGGGTCGGCATCCCCGACCCGGTCCGCCGACTCGGCGAGTACCCGCACCAGCTCTCCGGCGGCATGCGCCAGCGGGTCATGATCGCCATCGCGATCGCCTGCCGGCCGAAGCTGCTGATCGCCGACGAGCCGACGACGGCGCTCGACGTCACCATCCAGGCGCAGATCCTCGACCTGCTGCGCACGCTGGTCGCCGAGAGCGGCTGCGGAATGATCATGATCACCCACGACCTCGGTGTCGTCGCCGGTCTCTGCGACGACGTCCATGTCATGTACTCCGGCCGCATCGTCGAGTCGGCGGGGACGAAGGACCTGTTCGCCCGGCCGTCGCACCCGTACACCGACGGCCTGCTGCAGTCCATCCCGCGCATCGACGACGACGATCCGGCCGACCTGCTGCACACCATTCCCGGTTCGGCGCGCGACACCGTCGCGTGGGACCGTGGGTGTGCCTTCCAGCCGCGCTGCGAGCGAGCGGTGGCCGAGTGCCTGTCCGGTCCGCCGGCGGTGACCGAGCTCGGCACGCCGATCGTGCCGCATCCGGTCCGCTGCCTGCGGCCGGTCGGCGAGGACGTGAGCCTGCACGAAGGGAATGTGGCCCGGTGAGTCTGCTCGAAGTCCGTGACCTCGAGGTCCACTTCCCCATCAAGGCCGGGACGCTGTTCCAGCGCACCGTCGGCGCCGTCAAGGCCGTCGACGGCGTCGACCTCGACATCGAGGCCGGCACGACGTTCGGGCTGGTCGGCGAGTCCGGCTGCGGCAAGTCGACGCTCGGCCGCGCGATCATGCGGCTGATCGAGCCGACGAAGGGCTCGGTCACGCTGGACGGCCAGGACATCCTGGCGCTCAGCGAGCGCAGGATGCGCGCCGTCCGCCGCCAGTTCCAGATGGTCTTCCAGGACCCGATGGCCAGCCTCGACCCGCGCCAGAGCGTGGAGTCGCTGCTCACCGAGCCGCTGCGGGCGCACAAGATCCCGGGCGGTGCGGCCGGCCATGCCAAGCGCATCCGCGAGCTGCTCGACGTCGTCGGGCTGCCGGAGTCGGTGGTCAACCGCTACCCGCACGAGTTCTCCGGCGGGCAGCGGCAGCGTCTCGGCATCGCCCGGGCGCTGGTGCTGAACCCGGCGCTGATCATCGCCGACGAGCCGGTGTCGGCGCTGGACGTGTCGATCCAGGCGCAGGTGATCAACCTGCTCAAGGAGCTGCAGGAGCGGTTCTCGCTCACCTACGTGGTCATCGCGCACGACCTCGCCGTCGTCCGGCACATCAGCAAGACGGTCGCCGTCATGTACCTCGGCGGCATCGTGGAGCAGGCGCCGGCCGCCGACCTCTACCGCCAGCCGCTGCACCCGTACACGAAGGCGCTGATGAGCGCTGTGCCGGTGCCGGACCCGAACGTCGAGGGGTCGCGCAGCCGCATCCTGCTGCAGGGCGACCTGCCGTCGCCGGCGAATCCGCCGACCGGCTGCCGGTTCCACACGCGGTGCCCGTGGAAGCAGGCCACGAAGTGCGACACCGAGCGCCCGGCGCTGCGCGAACTGCCGCTGGTGGCGCCTGGGCACAAGGTGGCTTGTCACTTCGCCGAGGACATCCTCTCCGGGACGATCACGCCGCACGAGGTGAAGCCCGAGGAGGTCGCCCTGACCCCGGCCGCCGACGACACCAGCGGAATCGAGGCGGCTGCCGACGCCACTGAGGCGCACGTCGCCGGCGGGCTCACCCCCGGAGGGCCTCCCGGTGCCCACTGACGCCGCCGACGTCGTGGTGATCGGCGCCGGGGTCGTCGGCGCCGCCACGGCCTGGTACGCCGCGCGGTCCGGGCGGTCGGTCACCGTCGTCGACCGCGGCTCCGTGGCCGGCGGCACCACCGGCGCCGGTGAGGGCAACATCCTGGTCTCGGACAAGCCGCCGGGCGCCGAGCTGGACCTCGCGCGACTGTCGTCCGGGCTCTGGCGCGAGCTGGCGGTCGAGGTGGGCGGGTTCGAGTACGACCCCAAGGGCGGCCTCGTGGTCGCGTCCACCCCGGCCGGCTTCGACGCGCTGGTGGCGCTCGCGGCCGAGCAGAGCGCGGCGGGCATCGAGACCGTCGTCGTGCCGGCCGGCGGACTGGCCGAGCACGAACCGCATCTCACGCCGTCGCTGGCCGGTGGCGTGCTGTATCCCGGCGACGCGCAGGTCCAGCCGATGCTGGCTGCCGCCCGGCTGCTGCGGGCGGCCCGGGCCAAGGGCGCGCGGGTGCGCACCGGCGTCGAGGTCACCGGGTTCCTGCGCTCGGGCGACCGCGTGACCGGCGTGCGCACGTCGGCCGGTGACCTGCCCGCGAGCACCGTCGTCAACGCGGCCGGCACCTGGGGCGGCGAGATCGCCTCGCTGGCCGGCGTCGACGTGCCGGTGCTCCCCCGTCGCGGCTTCATCCTGGTGACCGAGCCGCTGCCGCGGATCGTCCGGCACAAGGTCTACGCGGCCGAGTACGTCGCCGACGTCGCCAGCGACGACGCCGACCTGCAGACGTCGCCCGTCATCGAGGGCACCGAGGCCGGCACGATCCTCATCGGCGCCAGCCGCGAGCGGGTCGGCTACGACCGCACGCTGTCGGTGCGGGTGCTGCGGGCGCTGGCCGCGCAGGCGGTCGCGTTGTTCCCCGTCCTGGCCGGTGTCCAGGTCATCCGCACCTACCGCGGCTTCCGGCCGTACTGCCCCGACCACCTGCCGGTCATCGGGCCGGACCCGCGGGCGCCCGGCCTCTACCACGCGTGCGGGCACGAGGGCGCCGGCATCGGCCTGGCCGCGGCGACCGGGCGGCTGATCGCCCAGCTCGTCGACGGCGAGCGTCCGGACCTGGACGTCGCGCCGTTCCGGCCGGAGAGGTTCGGCCCGGAGGTGGCGGCATGAGCGCCCCCACCCACGTTGATCTTGGAATTGTTCGGCCATCTATCGGACATTCCAGGGCGGGAACGCCGAACAACTCCAAGATCAACGTGGCGGCGGTGGCGGGGCGGAGCCGAGGGAGCCACCGATGACCGAGTTCGAGTTCGACGAGCGCGACGTCCCGTTCACCGACGGGCAGACCGTCGGCGCGGCGCTGGTCGCGGCCGGGGTGCGGTCCTGGCGGACGACCCGCCGCGAG
This sequence comes from Jiangella endophytica, assembly GCF_003427025.1. Classification (GTDB taxonomy): domain Bacteria; phylum Actinomycetota; class Actinomycetes; order Jiangellales; family Jiangellaceae; genus Jiangella; species Jiangella endophytica. The sequence continues at coordinate 906,100 of NZ_QVAI01000001.1, read as the reverse complement.
AGCCGCCCGCGCGGAGTGTTCTGCGGCATCGGCGTCTGCTTCGACTGCCTGGTCACCATCGACGACGTCCCCAACCAGCGGGCCTGCCTGGTACCGGCGGCCGAGACGATGGTGGTGCGGACACAGGAAGGAGACGGCCGTGGCCACCTCGCCGTATGACGTCGCCGTGGTGGGCGCCGGCCCGGCCGGGCTGGCCGCGGCCGCGGCGGCGCTCGCGGGTGGGGCGCGCGTCGCCCTGATCGACGCCGGGCGTCAGCCCGGCGGCCAGTACTGGCGGCACCGGCCCGGCGACCTGGGAGCGGTCGCCGACCTCCACCACGACCTGCGCACCTTCCGTGCGCTCGTCGCCGGTGCGGCCGGTGCTGTCACCTTCCCCGGCCACCACGTGTGGACGATGTCCGGCTCCGCGGCCGACGGGTTCGTCGTCCGGTCCGTGGCCGGCGACGACCCTCGGGGCACGGCCGAGCTGGCCGCGAGGAGTCTGGTGCTCGCCCCCGGCGCGTACGACCGGCAGGTCCCGTTCCGCAGCTGGGACCTGCCGGGCGTGTACACCGCCGGGGGCGCCCAGGCTCTGCTCAAGGGCAACGAGGTCCTGGTCGGCCGGCGCGTGGTCGTCGGCGGCACCGGGCCGTTCCTGTTGCCGGTCGCGGCCGGGCTGGCCGCCCGCGGCGCGCGGGTCGTCGGCGTCTACGAGGCGAACGGTCCCGCGGGCTGGGCGCGGCACGCGGGTGCGGTCGCACGCGTCGCGGCCAAGCTCACCGAGGGCGCCGGCTACGCCGCCGCGCTGGCCCGGCACCGCGTGCCGTTCCACGCCCGTCAGGCGGTCGTCGCCGCGCACGGCGACGACGTCGTCGAGGCCGTCACGGTCGCGAAGCTGGACCACGAGTGGCGCGTCGTGCCCGGGTCGGAGCGGGTCGTCGAGTGCGACGCCGTCGCCGTCGGCTGGGGGTTCACGCCGCAGCTGGAGCTGCCGCTGGCGCTGGGCGTCGGCACTCGCGTCGACGCCGACGGCTCGCTCGTCGTCGAGGTCGACGAGCACCAGCGGACGACGGTGCCAGGCGTCTACGTGGCGGGCGAGGCCTGCGGCGTCGGCGGAGCGGCACTGGCCGTCGCCGAGGGCGAGATCGCCGGGACGGCGGCCGCTACGGCCACCACCGGGGCCGGGCCCGCCGCGGTGCCGGCCCGGCTGCGCCGCAGGCGGCGGGCGCTGCGCCGGTTCGCCGCGGCCATGCACGCCGTCCATCCGGTGCGCGACGGCTGGCAGACCTGGCTGGGCGACGACACGCTCGTCTGCCGGTGCGAGGAGGTGACCGCCGGCGAGGTGCGGGCCGCGGTCGAGGACCTCGGGGCGACCGACCCGCGGACGGCGAAACTGCTGAGCCGGGCCGGCATGGGATGGTGTCAAGGGCGGGTGTGTGGCTACGCCACGGCCTGCCTGACCGCGTCGGCCTGTGGATCAGCAGTGTCGGCGCTCGACCTCCAGGGGGTGAGCGAACGTCCGATCGCCGCTCCGATCTCACTCGGCCGGCTGGCGGGCGACGCCGGTCACACCGGACAACAGTGACATTTCACATGTCACTAAGATATTCTGCAGGAAGCACACGACGACGACCCCCGACGCCCGGCGGAGCGCTCGTCGCCGACCCACCCCGCACCGAACCTGGAAGGCTCATGCATGTCTGACGTCGATCACGCCGTCGGCGCGGCCACCGAGGCCGCCGCGCCGTTCGAGCAGGCCGGCCGCGTCGGCCGGGCCGACGCCCTCGACGCCGTCGCCGCCGCGCTCGAGGACGACCGCGACGCCATCGTCTCCACCGCCGACGCCGAGACCGGGCTGGGCACCACCCGGCTGAACGGCGAGCTCACCCGCACCACGTACCAGCTGCGGCTGTTCGGCGAGGTGCTGCGCGAGGGCTCGTACACCGAGGCCACCATCGACCATGCCGGCGACACCCCCATGGGGCCGAAGCCCGACCTGCGCCGCATGCTCGTTCCCGTCGGCGTCGTCGGCGTCTTCGGCGCCAGCAACTTCCCGCTCGCGTTCAGCGTGCCCGGCGGCGACACCGCGTCCGCACTCGCGGCCGGCTGCCCCGTCGTCGTCAAGGCGCACCCGTCGCACCCGGAGACCAGCCGGCGCACCTTCACCGCCATGCGGGCCGGCCTGGCCGAGGCCAAGCTGCCCGAGGGCACTCTCGGCCTGGTCGAGGGCCTGGAAGCCGGCACCGAGCTGGTCCAGCACCCCGACGTGCAGGCCGTCGGCTTCACCGGTTCCACCCGCGGCGGCCGGGCGCTCGCCGACATCGCCGCCGCGCGGCCGCGCCCGATCCCGTTCTACGGCGAGCTCGGCAGCCTGAACCCGCTGGTCGTGACGCCCGAAGTGGCGGCCGGCCAGGCCCAGGAGTTCGCCGCCGGCTACGTCGGCTCGATCACCATGGGCGTCGGCCAGTTCTGCACCAAGCCCGGCCTGCTGTTCGCGCCCGCCGGCGACGGCGGCGACGAACTGCGGGCCGCGCTGGGCGCGAAGCTCGCCGAGGTCCCGGCCGGCCGGATGCTCAACGACTCCATCCGCGACGCCTTCCAACGCGAGACCGAGCGGCGGCGCACCGACGGCCGGCTGCGCACGCTCGGCGACGGCCAGGGCGACGACCCCGCGCTGGGCCGACCGGTGGTGTTCTCCGTCGCCGCGGCCGACCTCGACGCCGAGCTGCTCGAGGAGTGCTTCGGCCCGACCGCACTGGTCATCGAGTACCGCGACACCGACGAGCTGCTCACCGCACTCGACCGCCTCGACGGCCAGCTGACCGCGACGGTCCACGCGGGCGAGAGCGAGACCGAGCTGGTCGACCGGCTGCACACGACGCTGCGGCGGCGAGCCGGCCGGCTGCTCTTCGGCGGCTTCCCGACCGGCGTCGCCGTCACGTGGGCCATGCAGCACGGCGGGCCGTACCCGTCGGCGACGCTCAGCGCGCACACCTCCGTCGGGCCGACCTCGATCCGCCGGTGGCTGCGTCCGATCTCGTACCAGAACGCGCCGGAGTACGTGCTTCCGGAGGAGCTGCGCGAGGCGAATCCGGGCATTCCGCGTCGAGTGGACGGCATTCTGCAGACTTAAAATTTCGTAGCTAGTCCCGCTTTCCCTGTTCTACACACATGAGTGAAATGTTATATAGTATAGAAATGGAGCCTCACATGAACGGTCGTGAAAAGCCTTGGCACGGCGTTCTGGTTGCCACCCCGACGTTCTTCCGTGACGACCTGTCGGTCGACTTCGACCGGTACGCCGACCACGTGCGCTGGCTCGCCGAAGGCGGCTGCCACGGCGTCTGCGTCAACGGGTCGCTCGGCGAGTACCAGGTGCTGACGTCCGACGAGCGGGCCAAGATGGTCGAAGTTGCGGTCGAGGCGGCACCCGAGGGCTTCACGGTCATGGCCGGCGTCGGGGCGTACGGTGCCCGCGAGTCACGCCAGTGGGCCGAGCAGGCGGGCGAGGCCGGCGCCGAGGTCGTCCTGGCGCTGCCGCCGAACTCCTACCGCGCCGACGAGCGTTCGGTCGTCGACCACTACCGCGAGGTCGCCAAGGCGGGCCTGCCGGTGTCGGCGTACAACAACCCCATCGACACCAAGGTCGACCTCACCCCCGCGCTGCTGTCCGAGCTGTACAACGAGGGCCTCATCGTCGGCGTCAAGGAGTTCACCGGCGAGTCGCGACGCTCCTACGAGATCGGCGAGCTGGCCCCCGGGCTGGACATCCTCATCGGCACCGACGACTCCGTCGTCGAGGTCGGCCTGGCCGGCGCCAAGGGCTGGATCTCCGGCTTCACCAGCGTCTTCCCGCGCGAGAGCGTCCGGCTGTACGAGGCCACGCTGGCACACGACCTCGACACCGCACTGCCGCTGTACCGCACGCTGCACCCGCTGCTGCGCTGGGACTTCCACACCGAGTTCGTCCAGGCCATCAAGCTGTCGATGGACGTCCTCGACCTCGGGGGCGGCCCGGTCCGGCAGCCGCGGCAGCCCATGCTGCCGGAGAGCGCCGCGACCGTCCGCGAGCTCACGCAGCGCATCGCCGCAGAATTCTCCTCGGCGACCGTAGCCTGAATTCAGGACCACCGAGGAGTAGCGACGATGCGATCCAAGCGGATCTTCCACACCGTGGAATCGCACACCGAGGGAATGCCGACGCGCGTCGTCACAGGCGGCGTCGGCACCTTCCCCGGCGCCACCATGGAGGAGCGGCGCCAGTGGTTCATCGCCAACTCCGACCACCTGCGGCGGCTGCTCATGTTCGAGCCGCGCGGGCACTCCGCCATGAGCGGCGCGATCCTCCAGCCCCCCATCCGGCCCGACGCCGACTGGGGGGTCGTCTACATCGAGGTGTCCGGGTGCCTGCCGATGTGCGGGCACGGCACCATCGGCGTCGCGACCGTGCTGGTCGAGACCGGCATGGTCGAGGTGACCGAGCCGGTCACCACCATCCGGCTGGACACCCCGGCCGGACTGGTCGTCTGCGAGGTGGCCGTCCGCGACGGCGCCGCCGAGTCCGTCACCATCCGCAACGTCCCCGCCTACACCGATCGCCTCGACGCGAAGGTCGACGTCCCCGGCTGGGGCACCGTCACCTACGACCTCGCCTACGGCGGCAACTTCTACGCCATCCTCGACGCCGGCCAGCTCGACCTGCGCGTCGACGTCGCGCAGAAGGACCAGCTGCTCGCCGCCGGGCTGGCCATCATGGACGCCATCAACGAGCACGACGCGCCCGTCCATCCGGAGAACCCGGAGATCAACGTCTGCCATCACGTCCAGCTGGTCGACCCCGGCTCGGACGCCCGCCGGTCGCGGCACGCCATGGCGATCCACCCCGGCTGGTTCGACCGCTCACCCTGCGGCACCGGCACGTCGGCCCGCATGGCCCAGCTCTTCACCCGCGGTGAACTGCCGCTCGACACCGACTTCGTCAACGAATCGTTGATCGGCAGCCGATTCGTGGCCCGTCTCGTCGGCGAGTCGAGCGTCGGAACGCTTCCCGCGGTGATACCTACAGTCACCGGGCGCGCTTGGTTGACAGGAACGGCACAGTACTTCCTCGACCCCACAGATCCCTTTCCCGAGGGCTTTCTCCTTTAGGGTTGAAGAGGTGGGATATCTCGCACGAACGCGACGTCGCCGTGACGTTCGGCCGCCGTGCAACACCGGAGGGACCACAGATGGCTGAACTGCGGCAGTTGGCTCTGCCGTCCTTCGCACGGCGGATGAGCGTCAGAGAAGAGGTCGCCGACGCGCTGCGTGGCGCCATCGTGTCCGGCGAGATGAAGCCCGGGGAGCTGTACTCCGCCCCCGGACTGGCCGAACGCTTCGGCATCTCCGCCACGCCCGTCCGCGAGGCGATGCTCGACCTCGTCAAACAAGGCCTGGTCGAGGTCGTGCGCAACAAGGGCTTCAAGGTCACCGACATGTCGGAGACCGACCTCGACCAGATCACCCAGATCCGCGAGCTGCTCGAGCCGCCCATCGCCGCCCAGGCGGTCTCGGCGATCTCCGCGCAGGAGCTGGCCCACCTGCGCAACCTCGCGGCCGCCATCGTCGACGCCGCGGCGGACGGCGACCTCATCAACTACATCGGCGCCGACCGCGAGTTCCACGTCCGGTTGCTCTCGGCCAGCGGCAACCAGCGCCTCGTCCGCATCGTCGAGGAGCTGCGCGCGCAGACCCGTCTCTACGGCCTCTCGACGCTCGCCTCGTCCGGACGGCTGGTCGCCAGCGCTCGCGAGCACCAGCTGATGTGCGACCTCATCGAGGCCGGCGAGGCGGAGCAGCTGCAGGAGCTCATGCGCACGCACATCGGCCACATCCGGCGCGAGTGGGCCGGCCGCGAGGACTGAGCTCAGAACGATCAGCGAGTACTTCTCCCGCCCCACCAGGCCGCCTGCCTCGTGGTGCGGGAGAAGTCCTCGTGCCGACCGTCGACGAGCACCTCGGCGTCGCACCGCGGCCCGCATGCCGGCATGATGCGCCACCCTTGACGCCCCTTTCGTCCGGTCAGTACCATGTCACATCTTTCAACGCTGTTACCGCTAACAGCGCTCGACTCCGAACCCCGTCGGATCGCACCTCCCCGGACAAGGAGAACCACATGAAGAAGGACCTGTCCCGGCGCACCGTCCTCCGCCTGGGGGCTCTGGCGGCCGCGGCACCGGCCGTCGGCACCATGGCGGCCGGCAGCGCCGGTGCCGCGCCCGGCAGCGCCTCCGCCACGGCCGCGGCCGCGGCCGCTACGAGCCAGCCCACCCTCCCGCTCGCGGACAGCTGGCAGGTACGCCCGTTCACGCTGAGCCAGGTGACGCTCGGCGACAGCGTCTTCAAGGAGAAGCGCAACCGGCTGCTGAACTACGCCCGCGAGTACGGCCCCAGCGTGGTCAACGGCGTGCGTGACGACCAGCGCGGCCCGGACCGCATGCTGCGCAGCTTCCGCGTGACCGCCGGGCTGGACCACAAGGGCGTCAACCCGATCGGCAGCTGGGAGTCGCCCGACGGCAACCTGCGCGGCCACTTCAGCGGGCACTTCCTGACGCTGCTGGCGCAGTCGTGGGCGTCGACCGGCGAGCAGATCTTCAAGGACAAGCTCGACTACATGGTCGGCGCGCTGGGCGAGTGCCAGGACGCGTTCGCCGCCCAGGCCGCCCGTCCGACGCCGCGGCCCGCGGGACGCAATGGGACGGCGATCCGGCTCACCGGCACGCCGAACGGCCACATCACCGGCGACGCCGACTTCATCAGGCTGCCGGTCGGCATCGTCGGCGGCCTCACCGACTTCACCGTCGCCGCGTGGGTGAACCTCGCCGTGCGCGACGACAACGCGCGCCTGTTCGACTTCGGCCACCCCGGCGACGCCGCGACGGACTCGCTGTCGCGGATGTACCTGTCGGTGCACAACGACACCGGCCCGCGGTTCGCCATCACCACCGGCGGCGCGGCCGCCGAGCAGCGTGTCCAGGCGACGACGGCGCTGCCGGCCGGCGAGTGGGCACACGTCGCCATCGTGAAGTCCGGCGGCACCGGCACCATCTACGTCAACGGGGTCGCCGCGGGCAGCGGCGAGCTGAGCCTGTCGCCGTCGGACCTGGGCAGCACGCCGGACAACTGGATCGGCCGGGCGCAGTTCCCGCAGGTCAACATCAAGTTCCTGAACGGCCTGGTGGACGAGTTCCAGCTCTTCGGCCGTGGCCTCGACCCCGCGGAGGTCGCCGCTGTCGCCGCCGACCCGGCGGCGGCGAGCGCCGACGTCGCCTGGTACCGGTTCGACGAGGCACCGGGTCCGGCGATCACCGACTCGTCCGGCCACGGCCGGCACGGCGAGTTCTTCGGCGCGACGGACGGGCGGCGGCATCCGGGGTTCCTGTCGGCGTACACAGAGGCGCAGTTCATCCGGCTGGAGGAGTTCACCACCTACAGCGGCACTGGTATCTGGGCGCCGTACTACACGCTGCACAAGATCATGCGCGGCCTCATCGACGCGTACCACCTGGCCGGCAGCGAGCGGGCGCTGGAGATCGTCACCAAGATGGGCGACTGGGTGCACAGCCGCTTGTCGCAGGTCCCGCGCGAGAACCTCAACCGGATGTGGTCGCTGCACATCGCCGGCGAGTTCGGCGGGTCGAACGAGAACCTCGCCCACCTCGCCGCCATCGCGACCGACCCCGAGCGCGGTGCGGACTACCTGGCCGCGGCGAAGGCGTTCGACAACCGGCGCACCGTCCTGCCGGCCGCCATCGAGGACCGTGACGTGCTCACCGGCATCCACGTCAACCAGCACGTGCCGCAGTTCACCGGCTACCTGCGCATCTACGAGCAGGACACCGCCGCCAACGCCGAGTACTACACGGCGGCGGAGAACTTCTGGCACATGATCATCCCGCAGCGGATGTTCAGCCACGGCTCGGCCGGCGGCCAGTACGGCGCGGCGCCCGGGCGGCCCGAGAACACGAACCCCGAGCTGTTCCAGCCACGCGGCGACATCTCCGAGTCGCTGCACTACCAGAGCGCGACCTCCGGGACCACCAGCGGCGGCGGCGAGACCTGCTCGTCCTACAACCTGCTGAAGCTGACCCGGAACCTGTACTTCCACAACCCCGACCCGGCGTACATGGACTACTACGAGCGTGGCCTGACGAACCACATCCTCGGCTCGCGCCGCGACAACGACAGCGCCAGCGACCCGCAGGTGACGTACTTCCTGCCGGCGCACCCGGGCGCCACCCGCGGCTTCGGCAACAACGGCACCTGCTGCGGCGGCACCGGCATGGAGAACCACACGAAGTACCAGGAGACGATCTACGCGCAGTCGGCGGACGGCTCGACGCTGTACGTCAACCTCTACATCGCCTCCACGCTGCACTGGACGGAGAAGGGGTTCACCGTCACGCAGGTGACGGACTTCCCGCGGCAGGAGTCGACGTCGATCACGGTCGACGGCAGCGGCCCGCTCGCCGTCAAGCTCCGGGTGCCGTACTGGGTGCGGCGCGGCTTCACCGTGACGGTGAACGGCGCCGCCGCCGACGTCGCGGCCGAGCCGGGGACGTACCTGACCCTGGACCGCACGTGGGCGCCGGGCGACCGCATCGACATCGCGATGCCGTTCAGCCTGCACACCGAGCGGGCGCTGGACGACCCGCAGGTCGAGAGCATCCTCAACGGCCCGCTGGTGCTGCCGGCTCTGAACCGGTCGCGCGAGTGGCGGCAGTTCACCTTCTACCCGCGGCTCAAGCTCGACGGGGACCTCGCCGCGGCCGTCGAGGCGCTGGACGAGCCGAACTTCTTCGCCACACACGAGCACACGCTGCGCCCGCTGTACGTCGGCATCAACGACGCGCACCACGTGTACTACAAGCGGGTCGAGCCGAAGGTGGTGTTCGGCTCGGTCGACTCCGGCGTCTCCAACGAGACCCGCGACGACGACGGCGACAGCTTCCTCGACAAGGTCTGGGCGGCCGCGCCGTTCGCCGCCCACGGCCAGTTCGTCCGCCGCGTCGAAGAGGTGTCGGCGCAGTGGCAGGCGGCCGGCCGGTTCACCCGCCGCGAGCGGCAGGACGTCCTCGTCGCGGCCGCTCGGGCGCAGGAAGACCTGCGGGCCGGCTGACGCCGCCCGCGGCGGGCCATACGGGCCCGCGGGGAGGTGCGCCGGACCGGGACCGCAGCCCGGGCCGGCGCACCTCCGTCACCCCTCGTCGTCGAGGTGCGCGAGCAGCCGGCGGTACGTCTCGTCGACCGCGCTCTCCCGGGCCGGGACGACGACGACGCGCGGCCGACTCTCCAGGTGCGCCGTCAGCCGGTCATACAGCGCTGCCACCTCGGCCGGCTCGGCGTCGGGCGCGCCGGCGGTCGTCCGGGCGCGTGCGGCGAACCGGCGCAGGACGGCCGGCTTCGCGTCCATCAGCACCAGTTCGTGGAACGTCGCGCCTACTTCCTCGGCCACCGCCTCGAGCTGCTCCAGGAACCCGGGCCGCGCCACCAACTGCGCCACGACGACGTCATAGCCGCCGCCGGGCGTCGCCGGGCCGCGTGCCAAAGCGTCGTCGCGGCCGTCATCGAGGTCGCCACGCCCGGCCAGCAGGTGCGTCCGCGCCGCCGCCACAGCGATCGCGCGCGCCAGCAGCCCGGCGGCACCCGCATCGTCGCGCCAGCCGCCGATCAGGTCGCGCACACGGTCGACGTCGAGGTTGAGCGTCAGCGGGTGCTCGGCCGCGTAGCGGCGGGCCAGCGTCGACTTGCCGACGGCCGGCGGCCCGTTGAGCACGATCAGCCGCGGCGTCACGCTCCGTAGGCCGCCAGGAACACGTCGGCCGCGCGATCGGCCAGCCGCTCCAGCTCGTCCGGCGGCGACACGGCCGCGGTGCCGGCGAACATCATCCGGTTCATCGGCTTGTACATGACCAGGCCGGCGAGGTGGTACGCGGCCAGCGTCGGGTCGTCCAGCTCGCGCAGCAGCCCGCGGTCGGCCATGCGCCGCAGCGCCTCGCCCAGCAGCACCAGCGACGGATGGAAGGCCCGCTCCCACCAGGTGCCGGAGACGTCGGGGAAACGGTCGGCCTCGGCGATGACCAGACGGCGCAGCTGCAGCACGTCGGGCCGGCTGAGGCTCTGCAGCAACTGATGGCCGACCTCGCGCAGCGCCGGACGCGCCTCGGTGGCGTCGTCGAGCGTGGCGTAGACCGCGGCCAGCCGGTCACCGAGGGTGTTGGTGCGGCCGGCGATGATCTCGGCGAACAGGTGCTCCTTGTCGGCGAACTGCTTGTAGACCGTCTGCTTGGAGACCGCGGCCTTCGCCGCCACCTGGTCCATGCTGGCGCCCAGATAGCCGTGCCGGAGGAACACCTCGGTGGCTGCCTCGATGATGGCCCGTCGCTTGCGCGCCGTGCGGCCTTCCTCAACGTCCTCGAGAACCATGCCTTCTCCTCACTCCTTCAGCGCAGAGTACTAGACAGTTCCGTACTCATGTGAGTACTGTACCGTCTAGTTCCGAGCCACCATCGAGATCCAGGAGCACGAGATGAGCACGGTCACCTCCAAGGACGGCACGACCATCGCGTTCGACACCTATGGCGACGGCCGGCCGCTGATCATGATCGACGGCGCCACCGGCTACACCGCCATCAACCCGCTGAACGCGGAGACCGGCGGGCTGCTGGCCGACGAATTCCGCACCTACGCCTACGACCGCCGCGGCCGCGGCAACAGCACCGACACCGCGCCGTACGCCGTCGAGCGCGAGATCGAGGACCTCGCCGCGCTGGTCGAGCACGCCGGCGGCGGCCCGGCCGTCCTCTTCGGCTGGTCGTCCGGCGGCGTACTGGCGCTGGACGCGGCCGCGTCCGGGCTGGTGCCGGTGAGCCACGTCGCGGTCTTCGAGCCGCCGTTCGTGGTCGACGACGTCCGCCCGCCGCTGCCGTCGGACTACGTCGAGCGTCTCGACGCCGCCAACGCGGCCGGGCGGCCCGGCGACGCGGTCGAGATCTTCATGCTCGACGCCGCCGGCGCGTCGCCCGCGGACGTCGAGGGCCTGCGCCAGAGCGACTTCTGGCCGGTCATGCTGGGCATCGCACCCACCATCGCCTACGACGGCCGGATCATGGGCACGACGATGTCCGGCAACCCGCTGCCGGCCGACCGGTGGGCCTCGATCGACGTCCCCGTGCTGGTCATGCACGGCATCGACACCTGGCCGACGCTGATCCCGGGTCCGCGGGCCGTCGCCGAGTTGCTGCCGACGGCCACACTGAAGCCCGTGCCGGGCGAGAACCACGGCACGACGGCCGACGTGCTCGCGCCGGCGCTGCGCGAGTTCGTGCGGGAGGCCTGATCATGGGACGCATCGTCGTGACGGAGTTCATCAGCCTCGACGGGGTCGTGCAGGCGCCCGGCGGCGAGAAGTTCAAGTACCAGAACTGGTCCTTCGACTTCGACAGCGGCGACGAGGGCGAGCAGTTCAAGGTCGACGAGGCGCTCGCAGGGGAAGCGCTGCTCCTCGGCCGGGTGACGTACGAGGGCTTCGCGTCCGCCTGGCCGAGCGAGGAGGGCGTCCTGGCGGACAAGTTGAACGGCATGCGCAAGTACGTCGTCTCCAGCACGCTCACGGACCTGGCGTGGAACAACACCCAGGTCGTCCGCGGCGACGTCGCCACCGAGGTGGCGAAGCTGAAGGACGAGGTCGACGGCGAACTGCAGGTCGCCGGCAGCATCCGGCTGGCGCAGGAGCTGCTCGAGCACGATCTCGTCGACGCGCTGCACCTCATGACGTACCCGGTGCTACTGGGCTACGGCCGCCGGCTGTTCGGCGAGACGACGGACCGCACGCGGTGGCGGCTCACCGAGTCGCGGACCGTCGGCGAGGGCGTCCTGATCACGCTGTTCGAACGCGACCGCACCTAGGCTGAGTGGTCCGATTGCCGGCGGTGGGGCGGCAGCGTGCTGGTGGACAGCGATGATCGTCAACGATCGCGTGCACCACCAGGCGTTCTCCCGCTCCACCAGGCATGCATGCCTGGTGATGCACCCGAACGCCTCATGGCCCCGCCTCCGGGGTGCGGGCCTCATGCGGACGGGTCACCTTGGCAAGGCTCACCGCCCCGCAAACCCGTACGAGTCGGACAGTCGAGCGACGGTGGACCTAGCCAAGGACATGGCCGGGCGCTGCCAAGGCAGACCACACCGATTCCACACCTGAAGAACCAGCGCCCCGACCAGACGCTCCCTCATCGCCCACGACCACGAGAGATCGTTCGAACGCGACCGCGCCTAGGCTGAGTGCATGAGCGACGACCCGGTCGGCGTGGTGACCCGCTGGGAGGACGCGGGCGGCGAGTGGCGCGTCGTCGCCCGCACGGCGGCCGGCGTCACCGTGGCCCTGTGCCGCTGCGACGGCGGCGAAGAGGTCGACCGCTTCACCTCCGCCGACCCCGCTCTAGTGGAGTTCCTCGCCCGGCGCGGCTGAGCCGCCGGTCAGCGCCCGCAGCGGCGCCGTCAGCCGGTCCGCCAGACCGGGGTCGACGTCACGGGCCTCGGCGAGCAGCGCCTCGGTCGCGACGGCGAACGCGCGGCGCAGGGTGGCGTCGTCGAGCGCGCCGGCCAGCGCGTCGAGCAGCGGCCGCGTCACCGCCTCGGGCAGGCCGTCGACGCCGCGGCCCTGCCAGGCGGGAAGGTCGTGGCGCAGGCAGGCCAGCGCGACCACCTGGTCGCGCAGACCGTTGATCATGTAGAGCGCCTGCCAGCCGCGGCCTCGCTCGATGCTGGACCGCGCGTGCAGCGCGTACAGCCAGCCCATCCCGACCAGCTCGCCGGCCTCCGGCGGCGTCGCGGCCGGCACCTCGCGGGCGGTTCCGAACAGCAGCCGGAAGGTCGGCGCGATGGCGCCGAACTCCGCCGCCGGCGCGAACGCGATGTCCACCTGCAACGTGCTGGCCAGCAGGAACACCCGGTAGATGGTGCCGCCGCGCGGCGAGTCGAGGTGGGCGACCGCACCGTGCCGCTCGTACATCGCCGCCGTCCAGTCGCCGATCACCACCGCCTGGTCGGCACCGTCGGCCAGCCCGAACGCGAGGTCGACGTCGGACCAGCCGTCCTCCGCGCCGCCGGCCGCCGATCCGGTGACGGCGGCGCCGGCGATGCGGTGGTCGGCGCGGGCGGCCGCCACCAGTTCGTCACGCAGCGCCGTGCGCTCGTTGCGGGTGAACACGGGAGACGAGCCTAGATCAGCCGAGCACCCAGCTCGCTCATCCCGTCACGCTCACCGGCCAGTCCGGCGACCGCCTCGACGGCGGCGTCGACCTGCTCGGGCGTCGTGACGATGCTGGTGCCGAACCGGACGTACGCCTCGCGGTACGGCGTCACCGACGCGACGATGCGCTCGCCGAGCAGGTGCTCGACGACGTCGGCGGGGTCGTGGCCGGCGACCTCGACGCACACGAGGCCGGCCGACAGCTCGGGGTCGCGCGGCGTCACGAGCGCGCCGGCGGCCAGCACCGCGCGTCGCCGCAGCCCCGCGTCCGCCATGACTGGACGCTACTCCGCACCTCGGACATGGCCACGGTGGTCGGGCCAAGCAGCGCCGGCTTGCTCACCCGGCCGTGCGCCCACCCTCGACGAGGGCGTCGGTGGCGTCGCGACCGGCGTCGGCCGTGCGCCGCAGGAAGTCGGCGAGCAGATCGAGCTCGTCCGGCGTGTAGTCGTCGAGCAGGCCGTCCATGGCGTGGTTCATGCCGGCGAACTTGCGGAACAGCTCGGGGTTGCGCTCGCGGCGGGCGCGGACGATGACGGCTCGGCGGTCCGCGGGGTCGCGCTCGCGGGCGATCCACTCACCCCGTTCGAGGCGGTCGAGGATGCCGGTCAGCGTGGCGGCGTGCAGCCCGGTGCGCCGCGCCAGCGCACTGGGGCTCAGCGGGCCGTGACGCTTGATGACGTCGAGGCAGTCGAAGTCGGTGTCGCGGAGGTCGAAGGACGCGCTGATCTGGTGGTTCAGCAGGGACAGCTGGACGCTCAGCTCGCGCATCGACTCCTTGATCGCGGCGCCGGACCGGCGACGGCGACGGCGGGCGTCGGCGTCCTCGCCAGTGGTGGTGGAGGTCATCGGCTGCGCCCTTCGCCCGCTTCGTTCCGCCTTCATATCGTCCGCGACTCAAAGGTTATCGCAGGTGCACTGTGACGCCTCTCATAAGATACGGAACTCAAAATAGATGTTACGGTTCTCGTATTATACGAATCGCTGAGTACTTCGAGGAGACATCATGATCCTGCTGACCGGAGCGACGGGGACGGTCGGACGGCCGCTCGTCGATCTGCTGCGCGGGGCGGGCGCCGAGGTGCGCGCCGTGAGCCGCGAAGCGGCGGCGGCCGGGCTTCCGGCCGGCGTCGAGGTCGTCGCCGGCGATCCCTCCCGGCCGGACACCGTCGCCGAGGCGCTCGACGGCGTCACGGCCCTGTTCCTGCATCCCCGCGCCGTGGGCGACGCGGCCACCGGTCTCGCTGCCCTGGCGCGACGGCGAGGGGTCCGGCGGATCGTCGCGCTCTCGGCCACGAACGTCGACGACGACCCGTCGGAGCAGCCGTCGCGCTTCGCCGGCGACCGCAACCGCGAGGCCGAGAAGGCCGCCGCCGGCAGTGGCCTCGAGTGGACCAGCCTGCGTGCGAGCTTCTTCGCCGCCAACACGATCGCCATGTGGGGCGCCCAGATCCGCGGCGGGGACGTCGTCCGGTACGCGTACCCGGACGTCAGCGAACTCCCGATCCATCAGCGCGACATCGCCGCCGTGGCCGCGCACGCCCTGCTCACCGACGATCTCGTCGGCCGGCGGGTGGAGCTGACCGGACCGCAGTCGCTCACCCACGCCGACATGGTCACCGTCATCGGCGACGTCCTCGGCCGCTCCCTGCGCTACGAGGAGCTCGCTCCGGCCGACGCCGTCGATCGCCTGGTCGCGCACGGCCTGCCCGAGCCGTTCGTCGTCGCGCTGGTGGCGAGGTACGGGCGACTCGCCGGCACAGCGCAGCCGCCCTCGAACGACGTGGAGAAGGTCCTCGGCCGGCCCGCCGCCACGTTCGCCCAGTGGGTCGCCGACCACACCGCCGCTTTCACCGACCAGCCGGAGCGCCGATGACCTCGGCATCGACTCCAGAGGAGACCACCATGACCGAGATCGACCGCAGGAGGCTGCTGAGGGGGACGATGGCGGCGGCTGCCGGGACACTGGCCGCCGGCCCGGGCGTCCAGGCCGCCGCGGCCGCCGACGACCACGAGCCGGCCGAGGCGACGGGCCCGAAGGTGCTCCGGACGCCCGCCCACCGCTTCGCCGGTCTGCCGGACTATCCGTTCGCGCCGCACCACCTGCGCGTCCGGCTCGGCGACGGCTCGCACACCACCGTGCGGATGCACTACCTCGACGAACGGCCTGCGTGGCCGGTCCGGGCATCCGGCGAGACGATCCTGCTGCTGCACGGCAACCCGTCGTGGAGCTACCTGTACCGCCACGTCATCCCGCCCCTGGTGGCGGCCGGGCACCGGTGCGTGGCGCTGGACCTCGTGGGCATGGGCAAGTCCGACAAGCCCACCGACCGCTTCCTCTACACCTATCAGCAGCACCTGGACTGGCTGACCGAGGCCGTGGTCGAACGGCTGGACCTGCGCGACGTCACCATGGTCTGCCACGACTGGGGCGGCACGCTGGGCCTGCGGCTGCTGGCCGAGCAGCCGCACCGGTTCCGCCGGGTCGTGGCGATGAACACCGGCCTGCGGACGGGTCGCGAGGAGATCCCCGCCGAGGGCTGGATGCACCTCGCCACCTGGCTGCAGTTCACCCAGCGCACGAACCCGCTCGCCGTGTCCGACGTCGTCGCCGGCTACACGACGTCGGCGCTCGACCCGGCGGTCCTGGCCGCCTACGACGCGCCGTTCCCCGACGACCGCTACCAGCACGGCGTCCGCCGCTTCGCCGTGCTCATCCCGCTCACGCCGGCCGACGAGGCGACCCCGGCGTTCGAGGCGGCGTGGGAGGTGCTGGAGACGCTGGACCTTCCGTTCTTGTGCGTCTTCAGCGCGAACGACCACGTCAGCGGCGGCCGCCACGACGAGCTGAGCGGCCGCGTCCCGGGCGCCGCCGGGCAGCCGCACAGCGTCATCGCCGACGCGCACCACTTCCTCCAGGAGGACAAGCCCGGCGACGTGGCGGCCGCCATCGACGACTTCATCGCCCGCACCCGGCCCTGACCACAAGGAGAACCATGGAACTCGACCAACTCAGCACCGACGACACCGCACCGGCCGCATCCACCCGGCGGTCCCCCGCGCCGACCGGCTGGCGGCGTGTCATCGGCCTCGGGCTCGGCTTCGCCGTCCTGGTCGGTGTGCTCGTGACGGCGTTCGCGTGGCCGCCGGCCGAGTCGGCCCCGCGCGGCGTGCCCGTCGCCCTCGTCGGCTCCGCCGACGCCGCCGATCGGGTCGAGCGGCAGCTCGGCGACGCCATGCCGGACGCGCTGGACCTGCGGGCGGCAGCCGACGCCGACGAGGCCCGCCGGCTCATCGAGGACCGTGAGGTCTACGGCGCGATCGTCGTCGAGCCCACAGGAGAGCGCCGGGTCCTGACCGCGTCGGGCGGCAGCCCCGTGGTCGCACAGCTGCTCGCCGGGCTCGCGGATCCGGCCGTGGCGGCCCCGGCGGTCGAGGACCTCGTCCCGCTGCCGGGCGACGACCCGCGCGGCGCCGCCTTCACCGCAGCCGCGCTGCCCATGGTGCTCGGCGGCATGGTGGTGGGAATCCTCATGTCGTTCCTGGTGACGGGCGTGTGGCGACGGGTGACCGGCGCGCTGGTCGCGGCCGTGGCCGCGGGCGGGGTCGTGACGCTCGTCGCGCAGGCCTGGCTCGGCGCCCTCCAGGGCAGCGCCTGGGCCAACGCCGCGGCGGTCGCGCTGATCGTCGCGGCGATCTCGTTGACCATCACCGGCCTGGTGGCGCTGCTCGGCCCGGCCGGCATCGGCCTGGGCGCCGTCGTCATGTTCCTCATCGGCAACTCGATCTCCGGCGTCTCCTCGGCTCCGGAGCTGCTGCCGACCGGCTGGGGAGCTCTGGGCCAGGCGCTCCCGGCCGGTGCGGGCGGCACGCTGCTGCGATCGACGTCGTACTTCGACGGGGCAGCGGCCGGCGGCCCGGTGCTGGTGCTCGTCGCCTGGGCGGTCGCCGGGTTGGCGCTCGTCGCGCTCGGCCGGCGTGTACGACCCGCGGCCCACCACGCCCTGGCGGGTTAGCCCGCGGTCAGAGAACGGCGGGCAACCGGGCGGCGAGCAGTTCGAAGTCGCGCGGGCCGGTGTAGGCGTGCGCCGACAGGCGGAGGAACGCCCGTCCGTCGTGCACGGTGACGTTGACCTCGGCGCCGGCGTCGCGGGCGATCCGGACGCGCAACGCCTCCTCGGCCGGCTTGTCGTCGATCCGGATGGACGGCGGCAGGCCGACCAGGCGCATGGTCGGGGCCGGGGCCGCCAGCTCGGGCACGTCGCCGCCGATGGCCTTCGCCACCAGCTCCGCCCCCGATGCGACCAGCCCGGACACGGACGCGCGAGCGGCCGGCCAGTCCAGTTCGGCCAGCACGTCCAGAGCGACCGGCGCCGCCAGCCACGGCACGTAGTCGGCCGTCGCCTGCCAGTCGAAGCGTTGCTGCAGCGTGCCGTGCTCGGACCAGGAGACCGCGGGCGGCAGCGTCCGCGACCGCCACCGCGGCGCCACGACGAGGCCGGCGGTCCCGCGCGGCGCGCACGCCCACTTGTGGAAGTTGCCGGCCCAGAAGTCCGCGCCCTCCGGCACCGGCGCCTCGATCAGGCCGGGCCCGTGCGCGCCGTCGACGATGACCGGCACGCCGGCCGACCGGCACACGTCCACCAGCCGGGCCACCGGGACGACGGAAGCGGTCGCCGAGGTGATCTGGTCCAGCAGCACGACGTCGGCACCGGACACCGCGGGCGACACCAGCGCCACCACCTCGTCCGCGGACGAGGTCAGCGGCACCGGCACCTCGACCACCGAGGCGCCGCGCAGCGCGGCGAACCGTTCCGCCGCGAACCGCACCGCGCCGTAGCGATGAGAAGTGACGACGATGCGCCCGCCGGCCGGCACGTCGACGGCCGCCAACGCGACCGTCACGCCCGTGCTCACGTTCGGGACCAGCGCGAACCCGGCCTCGTCGGCGCCCGCCCACCGGGCCAGAGCCGTCCGCGCCGCCGCGACCCGCTCCGGCAGCGCCCGGAACCACGCCGCCGGGTTCGCCTCGCTCCGCGCCCGCAACCGTGCCGCCTCGCGCTGCGCGGCCAGCGGCACGGCACCCCACGATCCGTGGTTGAGGTGCAGGACGGCGGGGTCGAGGGACCACAGGTCGGGCCTGGGCTGCCACACGGAGGTCACGGCGTCATCCTCCCCCGGCCCGGGCCACGGAAATCCACTCTTGACGAAAATCCTGTTTCCTCTACCCTATAGGAAACACGCTTCAAGGAGGAGGCTCGGTGTCCGACCCCATCAGCAGCATCGTCCGTGAACCGGCGCGGATCCCCGGCGGCGAGTGGTTCACCGGAGCCGGACTGGGCATCTTCGTCCACTGGGACCACGCCAGTCAGCAGGGCATCGAGATCTCCTGGCCGCTGGTCGGGCGCTCGATCATCCCCGGGGTCGACGAGCCCGAGGATCCGGTGACGGTGGACGAGTACCAGTCCAGCGCCCCCACGTTCGACCCTCGGCGCTGGAATGCCACGGAGCTCGCGCGGCTGGCCAAGAACGCCGGGGCCACGTACGTCGTCTTCACCACCCGCCACCACGCGGGCTACTCGATGTTCCACACCAAGCACTCCGACTTCGGCGTCGAGCACGGCCCGTTCGGCCGCGACATCGTGCGCGAGTACGCCGACGCCGTGCGGGCCGAGGGTCTGCGGGTCGGCTTCTACTACAGCCTCTCCGACTGGCACCACCCGGACTACCCCGCGTTCACCGACGCTGACCGCCCGTACCCGGCCGAGCACTGGCCGGCCGCCGGGCGCCCGGAGAATGCCGGCAAGCCGGTCGCCTCGGACCGGCACCGCCGCTCGACCCCGGAGCAGTGGGCCCGCTACCTCGACCACCTGCGTGGCCAGCTCACCGAGCTGCTGACGAACTACGGCACCGTCGACCTGCTCTGGTTCGACGGCGAGTGGGAGCGCTCCCCCGAGGAATGGGACGCCGCGGGTCTGCGCCGGCTGATCAAGAGCCTGCAGCCGGACGTCGTCATCAACGAGCGGCTGCCCGGACAGGGCGACTACAGGACACCGGAGCAGGCCTTCCCGCTGACGGCGCCGGACGGGCCCTGGGAACTGTGCCTGACGATCGGCCAGATGTGGGGCTACCGTCCCACCGACACCAAGAACAAGTCCGCGCACTCGCTCGCCGTCAGCCTGGTCGAGGTGGTCAGCCGCGGCGGCAACCTGCTGCTCAACGTCGGCCCGCGCGGCGACGGCAGCCTGGTCGAGGAGCAGGCCGAACGGCTCGACGCGATCGGCGGCTGGCTGGCCGGCCACGCCGAGGCCGTCGTCGGCACCGTCCCGACCACCGGCGTCGACTTCTACGGCCCGACGACGGCCCGCGACGGCGTCGTCTACCTGCACCTGGTGAACCGGCCGGTCGAGGAGATCGTCGTGCGCGGTCTGCCGGTGCGCCGCGTCGCGAACGTCCGGCTGGTCGGCTCCGGCGCGGCCCTGCCGTACGAGGTGGCGTTCGAGGTGCACGAGGTCAGCGGCGACGACACCGCCGAGCCGCTGGGCGAGATCCGCATCCCCGCGCCGGACCCGACCGGCGCGCTGATCGATGTGGTGGCCGTGGAGTTCGCGTGAGCATCGTCGACGCGCACCACCACCTCTGGGACCCGGCCGTCCGGCCGTATCCCTGGATGACCGGGCCGGCGGCGCCGCTGCGCCGCCGGTTCGGCACCGACGACCTCGCCGCCACCCTCACGGGCACGGACGTGACGGCGACGGTGGTGGTGCAGGCGGTCGCGGACGCCGGCGAGACCCGCGACCTGCTCGACGTCGCCGCCGACGACGCCAACCCGGTCACCGGCGTCGTCGGCTGGGCCGACCTGACGGCGCCGGACGTCGACGACACGCTCGCCCACCCGAGCCTGGCCGGTGTCCGGCACCAGACGCACGACGAGGCGGACCCGCGGTGGCTGCTGCGCCCCGACGTCCGCCGCGGGCTCGCGGCGCTACGCGACCGCGGACTCCCCTTCGACCTGCTGATCCGCGGCCGCGAGGTCCCGGCCGCGCTCGAGCTGGCGAGGGCGGAGCCGCGCCTCCAGCTGGTCGTCGACCACGCGGCCAAGCCGGCCATCGCGTCCGGCGACTGGTCCGGCTGGCTCGCCGGCCTCACCGAGCTGGCCACGTTTCCTCAGGTCAGCTGCAAGATCTCCGGGTTGGTCACCGAGGCCGACCCGGCCCGCTGGCGGGAGCAGGGCGTCGTCCGCTATGCCCGCCAGGTGATCGACCTGTTCGGCCCGGACCGGACGATGTTCGGCTCCGACTGGCCGGTCTGCACGCTCGCCGCGAGCTACGCCGACGTCCTGGACGTCGCGCTCGACGCCACCCGGCAGCTCACCGACACAGACCAGCAGGCGGTCCTCGCGGACACCGCTCGCCGCGTCTACTTCCAACGGAGGAAGCCATGCACGTGAGACACCTGACCACGACGGTCGCGGCCGTCGCCGGACTCGCCGTCACGCTGACGGCCTGCGGCGGTGGCGACGACAGCACGTCGACGACCGGCGGCCCGCTGCAGCTCTACACCTGGGTGAGCAGCCAGAGCGACCGTGAGCAGTGGGAGTCGTTCGTCAGCGAGGCGCAGAAGGAGGACCCGGACCTCGACGTCACCATCGAGGGACCGAGCTTCGCCGACTACTGGACCAAGGTGAAGACCCGGCTCTCCGGCGACGACACGCCCTGCCTGCTCACCACGCAGGCGGCCCGCGCGCAGGAGCTGAGCAGCCTGCTGATGCCGCTGGACGACCTGGTCGAGAAGCACGACTTCGACCTGTCGGAGGTCGACCCGTCGATGCTCGAGGGCATGACGGTCGACGACTCGCTGCGGGCGATCCCGTACGACGCCGAGCCGGTCGTGCTGTTCTACAACGCCGACGCGTTCACCGCCGCCGGTCTCACCCCGCCGGGCCCGGAATACTCGCGGGAGCGGTTCCTCGCCGACGCGACGGCGCTGACCACCGACGACCACAAGGCGCTGGCCGTCACGCCGGGCATGTTCATCCCGGCCGCATGGGCCACCGCCGGTGATGCGTCCTGGCTGAACGGCGACGGCGACCTGGACCTCACGAACGCCGACTTCGTCGCACAGCTCCAGGACTACTTCGACCTGGTCGCCGTCGAGGGCATCGCGAACCCGCCGAACGCCGCCGACGCCGCGGACGTCGCCCAGCAGGCGTTCACCAGCGGCGACGTGGACATGCTCATCGAGGGACCGTGGATGTACGGGACGTTCGACGAGGCGGCCGACTTCACCCTCGGCGTGACGATCGTCCCCTCGCCGAGCGGCCGGCCGCACGGCATGACCGCCGGGTCCGGCTTCGGCATCGCCGCCAACTGCGACCGGCCGGACGACGCGTTCGAGGCGATCGTCGCGCTGACCTCCACCGGCGTGCAGGAGTCGCTCGCGGCGTCCCGCGGCATCGTCCCGGCGCGGGCCGAGGCGCTGCCGGCCTGGGCCGAGGGCAAGGCCCCCGGCGCGGCCGATGTCGTCACCGCACTGCTCGGCAACGCGACGGCGCAGGTCACGACGCCGACCTGGAACCAGGTCGAGACGCTGATGACGCAGTACAGCGTCGAGGGCTACCGCGGCCAGCGCAGCGCCGAGGAGATCCTGCGGACCATCCAGGACTCGGTCGGCGGCTGATCGCGTGGAAGTGACGACGGGAGCGCGGACGGCGGCAGCCCCGCCGTCCGCCCCGGACCCGCACGGCGGCGGCCGGCCGGCGACGGCACGGCGGACGCGGCGCCGGCGCGACGACAGCGCGGTCGCCGGGCTGTTCCTCGCGCCCGGACTGCTGGGCTTCCTGCTGTTCATCGTCGTGCCGCTGGCCGGATCGGCGCTGATCAGCCTGTACGAGTGGCCGCTGTTCGGCACGCCGGTCTTCATCGGCCTGGACAACTACACGAAGCTCTTCGGCGACCCGGCGTTCTTCACCGCCCTGACCAACACGCTGGTCTTCGCGTTCGTCTACACCGCGCTGAACCTGGCGCTGGCGATCGCGATCGCGCTGTGGCTGGGCACCCGGATGAAGGGCGCGGGGATCTGGCGGGTGGTGTTCTTCCTGCCGGTCATCACGCCGATGGTGGCGAACGCGCTGGTCTGGCGGCTGATGCTGTCCGACGACGGCGTGCTCAACAGCACGCTCGGCGGCGTCGGCATCGAGGGGCAGTCGTGGCTGTCGGACTCCCGGTTCGCGCTGGCTGCGGTCATCGCGATGTCGGTGTGGCAGTCCTTCGGCTACAACGTCGTCGTCATCACGGCCGGGCTGACCGCGATCCCCAAGGAGATCCTGGAGGCCAGCCGCATCGACGGGACCAACCCCTGGCAGCGGCTGCGCTACACGATCCTGCCGATGATCTCGCCGTCGCTGTTCTTCGCATCGACGATGACGATGATCGGCGCCTTCCAGGTGTTCGTGCAGGCGCAGGTGCTGACCCAGGGCGGGCCGGGCGAGTCGACGAACACGCTGGTGCTCTACCTGTACCGGAACGGGTTCTCCTTCGACCGGCTCGGCTACGCCTCGGCGATCGCCTGGATGCTGTTCGTCGTCGTCATGCTGGTGACGGCGGTCCAGTTCGCCGGCCAGCGCAGGTGGGTGAACTATGACAAGTGAGGCCCTGGCCACGCGGCGCCGCGCACACCGTCGCCGCACGACGCTGACCTGGCTGAACACCGCCGCCGTCGCCGCCGTCGCGCTGCTGTTCACGTTCCCGTTCATCTGGATGTTCCTGACCGCGCTGAAGCCGTCGAACGAGGTGTTCAGCGGGTCGGCGCTCGGGTCGGAGGTGCGCTGGCAGAACTTCTCCGACGCGTGGACGCTGGTGCCGTTCGGCCGGTTCATCGCGAACGGGTTCTTCGTGGCGATCGCCGGCGCGGCGCTGTCGGTCGTGGTGGCGGTGCTGTCGGCGTACGCGTTCTCGCGGCTGCGGTTCCGCTTCCGCGACCGGCTGTTCCTGCTGTATGTCGCGACGCTGGTGCTGCCGCAGGAGGTGCTCGTCGTCCCGCTGTTCATCATGATGAACGAGGCAGGGTACGTCGACACCTACGCGGCGCTGATCATCCCGTTCGCGTTCACCGCGTTCGGCACCTTCCTCATGCGGCAGTTCTTCCTCACCATCCCGGTCGAGTACGAGGAGGCGGCCCGCATCGACGGCGCCTCGCGCGTGCGGACGCTGTGGTCGGTGCTGCTGCCGCAGCTGCGGGCGCCGCTGTCGGTGCTCGGGGTGTTCTCGTTCATCGGCTACTGGAACTCCTACCTGTGGCCGCTCATCGTCATCAACACGCAGGACAAGGCCACCGTGCCGCTCGGCCTGACGATGTTCACCGGTGAGCACGGCACGCAGTGGAACCTCGTCATGGCGGCGTCGACCATCGCCGTCGTCCCTTCGCTCTTCATCGTCGTGCTGCTCCAGCGGCAGCTGATGAAGGGCGTCAGCATGGGTGGATTCGGAGGACGCTAGTGACCACACGCGACACGCTGCGGATCGTCGAGGCGCAGGCCTGGCTGTGCGACGTCCCGGTCGAGACGGTGCGCACCGACGCCGTCCAGTCCTTCGTCAAACAGGAGACGATCCTCGTCACGGTGCGCACGGCCGACGGCGTCACCGGCACCGGGTACAGCTACACGATCGGGACCGGTGGCGCGGCTGTGCTCAGCCTGCTGCGCGAGAGCCTGCTCGGCCTGCTCGTCGGCCTGGACGCCGGCCGGCCGGAGGACGTGTGGTCGACGCTCTACGCGGCGACCCGCGCGACGACGGTCGGCCCGATCACGGCGCTGGCGCTGGCCGCCGTCGACACCGCCGTCTGGGACGCCCGCTGCCGGGCCGTCGGGCTGCCGCTGTGGGTGGCCGCCGGGGGTGCCCGGCCGCGCGTCCCGCTCTACGACACCGAGGGCGGCTGGCTGCACCTCACCCCGGACGAGCTGGTCACCCAGGCGTCCGAGGCGAAGCGGCGCGGGCTGCGCGGGGTGAAGGTCAAGGTCGGCAAGCCGCACGCCGGTGAGGACGCCGAGCGGCTGCGGGCCGTGCGCGAGGCCGTCGGCCCGGACCTGCACCTCATGGTCGACGCGAACCAGTCGATGACGGCGGCCGAGGCGATCCGGCGGGCGGCGCTGTTCGAGCCGCTGGACCTGTTCTGGCTGGAGGAGCCGCTGCCGGCCGACGACGTCGCGGGACACCGCCGGCTGGCGCGATCGACGACCATTCCGGTGGCCGTCGGCGAGAGCATGTACTCCGTGGGCCAGTTCCGCGAGTACCTCACCGCCGAGGCGGCCGGCATCGTGCAGGTCGACGTCGCGCGCATCGGCGGGATCACGCCGTGGCTCAAGGTGGCACACCTGGCCGAGGCGTTCAACGTCCAGGTGGCACCGCACTTCCTCATGGAACTGCACGTGTCGCTGGCCTGCGCGGTCCCCAACGGGCTGTACGTCGAGCACATCCCGCAGCTGCGCGCCGTCACCACGGCCGAGATGGCCATCGCCGACGGCGACGCGGTGGCGCCGTCGGAACCCGGGCTGGGCATCGCCTGGGACGTGGACGCGCTCGACGGGTTGCGGGTGGCCTGATGCGCGCGTTCGGACGGGGTGGGCTGCGGGTCGGGCCGGTCGGGTACGGCGTCGCCGCGCTCGGCAACCTGTACCAGGCACTGCCCGCCGACGTGTGGCCGCGGTGCGTCCCGGCCGCGTGGTCGGCGGGCATCCGGTACTTCGACGTCGCGCCGCACTACGGGCTCGGCCTCGCCGAGGAACGGCTGGGCCGCAGCCTGGCCGGCTTCCCGCGCGACGAGATCGTCGTGTCGTCCAAGGTGGGCCGGTTGATCGTGCCGAACGAGGCGTACGCCGGCGAGCGCGACGCCGAGCTGTTCGACGTGCCGGCGACCCGGCTGCGGGTGCGCGACTACTCCCGCGACGGCGTGCTCCGCTCGCTGGAGGACACGCTGCGGCGCACCGGGCTCGACCGCGTCGACCTGCTGCTCGTCCACGACCCCGACGACCACCACCGCGAGGCGCTCGACGGCGCGTTCCCGGCGCTGGAGGAGCTGCGGTCGCAGGGCGTGATCCGGTCCTACGGCGCCGGGATGAACCAGTCGGCGATGCTCGCGGACTTCGTCCGGCACACCGACCTCGACGTCGTCATGCTGGCCGGCCGGTACACGCTGCTGGACCAGAGCGCGCTGGACGACCTGCTGCCGCTGGCCGTCGAGCGCGGCGTGTCGGTGGCCGCCGCCGGCGTGTTCAACTCGGGCATACTGGCGACGCCGCTGCCGGCCCAGGGGGCGCGCTACGACTACGCGCCGGCCACCGGCGACGTCGTCCGCCGCGTCCTCGGGATCGCCGCGGTCGCCGAGCGGTACGGCACGACGGTGCCCGTGCTGGCGGCGCGGTTCCCGCTCGCCCACCCGGCGGTCGCCACCGTCGTGCTGGGGGCGGAGTCGCCGGAGCAGGTGACCCGGAACGCCGCGCTGGCCGCCGAGCCCGTCGACCCGGACGTCTGGGCGGAGCTGATCGACGCCGGCCTGCTGCGGGCCGACGTGCCCATCGACGCCGAGGTGAAGGGATGACACGAATGCGCGTGGCGCTGCACTCCGTGCTGCGACCGGGGAGCGAACTGGACTACGACCGGGAGCACGAGCGGATCCCCGACGACCTGGTGGCGTCGTTCGCCCGATTCGGGATCCACGAGTGGACCATCTGGCGGGTCGGCGACCGGCTGTTCCACCTGGTCGAGTGCGACGACTTCGACGCGGCCATGCGGGCGCTGGCCGACGACCCGGCGAACGTGCGCTGGCAGGCGCACATCGGCCGGTTCGTCGGCCACTTCCTCGGCGGCGGCGACGACGCACCCGCCCCGCTGCCGCGGGTGTGGGACCTCGGCCGGCAGCGACAGGCCGGTTGAGCAGGACCGTTCCCGATCTTCGTCTCGTTAGGATGATGCTGTGACCATCGGCCCCGATCACGCGGCACGTCTCGTGCCCGAGCGGCGGGCGCTGGCCGACGACGTCTACGACGTCATCCTCGGCCTGCTCATGGATCACCGGATCGAGCCGGGTGCCAAGGTCAGCATCGACGGCATCGCCCGCGACTTCGACGTGTCCCCCACGCCGGTGCGCGAGGCGCTGGCCCGGCTGGAGTCCGAAGGCCTGGTGGTCAAGCGGCCGCTGCGCGGGTACACGGCGGCGCCGCTGCTGGACGCCGAAGGGCTGCGGAAGCTGTTCGAGATGCGCCGCATCCTGGAGCCGGCGGCCGCCGGACTGGCCGCCGGCCGGATGACCCCGGCGACGGTCGCGTCCCTGAAGGCTCTGGCCGACGACATGCGCTCCAGCGCGTCGTCGTCGCAGGACGAGGGCAGCCGCTACCAGGACTACCGCGACTTCGCCGACCAGGACGCCCACTTCCACCGCATCATCGCCGAACACTCCGGCAACGACCTGCTCGCCGAGGCGGTCGTCCGGTTGCGCTCGCACCTGCACCTGTACCGGCTGTACTTCAAGCACGGCATCGAGCAGGACACCTCGGGCGAGCACGAGGCCGTCCTCGACGCGCTGCGCCGCCGCGACGCCGACGCCGCGACCGCCGCCATGCTCGACCACATCGAGCACTCCTACGCCCGCATGGCCCCGCACGTCGACGACTGACCCGGAAATGATCACGTCAAGGAGGGGTGCTCCCGCTCCCCCAGGCATGCATTCCTGGGGAAGCGGGAGAACGCCTCGGGAGGTACGGCGTCAGAGCGGCGCGGTGAACGCGGCGAGCACGAGGTCCTGGACCTGGGTCAGGTGCTCGCGCATCGCTGCCTCGGCCCGCGCGGGGTCGCCTGTCGCAACCGCCTCGTGGACGCCCAGGTGCTGACGGGCGCAGCCCACCGCGGCCTCGGCGGCCGGGGAGTCGCGACGGCGCAGGATCCAGGCGAGGTCGACGGCGTCCTCGACGACGGCACGCAGCCGGGCGTTGCCGCTGAGACCGGCCAGGTACGGATGGAACTCGCGGTCGAGCTCCCAGAAGCCCTCGGGGTCAGGTGCCTCGGCGCGGGCCACCGACCGGCGGGCGAGGTCGGCCGGTCCGACCAGCTCCGGTTCGGGCGCGGACCGCTCCGCCGCCAGCCGGGCGGCGTCGCACTCGACGGCGATGCGGACCTCGTACGACTCCCGCAGCGCGCCCCGTGACGGCACCGCCACCCGGCTCCCACGCCGCCGGCAGCCGCAACGGGCCGTTGATGAGCGATGTGGGCGTCTCGGTCTCGACATCGGGCGCGCACGGCGTCGCCGACATCGACCCGGCCCGGACGCAGGGCGAGCGCGTGCGCATCACCGTCCCGCCCTACCCGTTCGACGGCCTGCCCGAGGTCGGCTACGGGGACGGCGTCCCCGGTCTCTACATGATGACGATGCACAGCGGCGCCATGCTGAGCGCCGTCATGGGGCGGCTGGCCGCCGAGGAGATCGTCACCGGCACCTCACCGTCGCTGCTCACCGGCTTCCGGCCGGAGCGGGTCGTCGCGGCGGGCGACGAGAGCGCCCACGTCGTCGACCCGCACGCCGTGGAGAGCGAGGTCTGAGCCCGGCCGGGCTCATGCGGCGATCGTCGACCCGTCGGCGGGGACACCGTCGCGGGCGACGCCGTCGCCGTCCTGGTACCGCCAGGTGAAGCGGAGACCGTGGGCGGTCGCGATGTCCGGGCCGTCCATGAGCTGGAAGTGCAGGTGCGGCTCGGACGAGTTGCCGGAGTTGCCGCACTCCGCGAGCGGCTGGCCGGCGACGACCCGGTCGCCGGGCGCCACCCGCAGCGATCCCCGCCGGGCGTGGGCGTACACCGCGTGCACGCCGTCGCCGAGGTCGAGGACGACGTGGTTGCCGAGCAGGTGCCGGGGCCGGCCGAGCGAGCGGACGAAGCCCTCGAGGAACAGGTACAGCAGCCCCGGCAGCGAGGTGCGGGTCAGGTGGTCGCGCTGCCCGTCGGCGGCCATGACGACGCGGGCGTCGGCCGGGGCGAGCAGCGGCGCACCGAACGCCGGGTAGGCGTCGGGCCGGCGGGCGATCGGCAGGAACCAGACCGGGTCCGGCGCCGGCCGGAGGACGAGGTCGATGGCGTAGGTCTGCGCCAGGGCGTGCGTGTGGCTGGGCACCTTGGTCTCCGGCCCGTTGAGCGCGGTCCACCGCCCGGCCAGCGGCAGCCCGATGGCGACGGGCGCGGGCTCGGCCCCGCTGCGCGGCCGCTGCGCGCGTGTCGACAGCCAGCGCGCGATCAGGCCGAACAGCAGCAGGCCGGCCCCGGTGTACCAGAGCGGCCCGAGACCCGACCGATTGACGATGACGGCGACGGCGCCGGTCGCGAACGCCGGGCCGTGCAGCCACGTGAGAACCCGCATGGCTGCGAGCCTAACAACGCAATGAGCTGCGGATTCGTGAGTAACTGAGCAAGAGGTCATGACATATGTCAGCGCGCGGCGAAACGGCGCGGGATTGTCGCGCAGGCTATGTTCCCGGTAACGTCACGGCGCCGAGACGTACGATCAGACCGGCGTCGGCCGGAGTCCCGGCACCGTGCCGCCGCGTGTTCCGTGCAGAGCGTGGGAGGGGAAGATGAGCGCCGGGAGCTCGGAGGACAAGCCGAACCTGCGGTCTATCGCGTCCCTCGCCGGCGTCTCGCACATGACCGTCTCCCGCGTCCTCAACGACCACCCCAACATCCGCCCCGAGACCCGCGAGAAGGTCCTGCGTGTCGTCGAGGAGCTGAACTACCAGCGCAACAGCGCCGCCCGGGCCCTCGCGACGCGCAAGTCGCGGCGCATCGGCGTCATCGTCGACCGGCCGGTCGAGATCGGCCCCGACAGCACGCTGCGCTCCGTCGAGCACGCCGCGCGCGAGGCCGGCTACTCCGTCAGCTCGGTCGCCGCCTCTCCCGACGACGACGGCGTGCGGCCACGCGAGGCGGTCGCCTACCTGACCGCGCACGGCATCGACGCCCTCTGCGTCATCGCGCCGCGCGCGTCCTCCGTCGACGTGCTGCGCGAGCTGACCGAGGGCCTGCCGACGCTGATCGTCAAGGCCGACGACGACGCCAACTTCCTCACCGCCTCGGTCGACCAGCGCCTGGGCGCCACACTCGCCGTCCAGCACCTCATGGACCTCGGCCACCGCGAGATCGCGCATGTCGCCGGGCCGCTGGACTGGCTCGACGCCCGGGCGCGCGAGCGCGGCTGGCACGCCCATCTGAAGAAGGCCGGACTACACATCCCGCCGGCGTTCGTCGGCGACTGGTCGGCGGACTCCGGCTACGAGTTCGCCGTCGCCTTCGACGAGCTGCCGCCGTTCACCGCGATCTTCGCCGCGAACGACCAGATGGCGCTCGGCATCCTGCACGGCTTCCGCGACCGGGGCATCCGCGTCCCCGAGGACGTCAGCGTCGTCGGCTTCGACGACCTGCCCGTGTCGCGGCACTTCCTGCCCACGCTGACGACGGTGCGGCAGGACTTCCACGCCCTCGGCGCGCTCGCGGTGGAGATCCTCGTCGCCGCGCTCGAGGGCGGCAGCACCGAGCGGCGCTCGCGGATTGCACCGGAGCTCATCGTGCGCGAGTCGACCGCCGGGCCTCGAAGTATGTGACGTCAAACAGTACAATTTCACATCTTGCATGGCCTGCGTGTTCCCGGTAACATCTCGCCCGTTCTCCCGATATGTCCACGTAGACACCCCCACGAACCACGCCGGAAGGCACGGGTCTCAAGGAGGAGATCGATGCGCAGCACCGCACGAGTCGCACGGGCCTTCGCGGTCGCCGGGGCACTCACCCTGGGTCTCGCCGCATGTGGCGGAGGCGACGACGACACCAGCACCAGCGGAGGCGACGGCGGAGGCGACGACGTCGTCACGGTCGGCTTCGTCGCGGTCGGCCCCGAGGGCGGCTGGCGCCAGGCGAACGAGGCGAACGTCCAGGACACGTTCACCGAGGAGGCCGGCTTCGAGCTGAAGTACGCGCCCGCGACCAACCTCGACCAGCGATCCCAGATCGACGCGTTCACGTCGTTCGTCGACGAGGGCGTCGACGTCATCCTGCTGTCCGCCACGGAGGGCGCCGGCTGGGAGGACTCCCTGCGCCGCGCCCAGGAGGCCGAGATCCCGGTCATCCTCGTCGACCGGGGCATCGAGCCGGACGACACCGACCTCTACGTCACCCGGATCGCGCCGGACAACTACGAGGTCAGCACGTCGGTGGCCGAGTGGGCCGTCTCCGCGTTCCCCGACGGCGCCAACTACTTCGTGCTCGAGGGCCCGGCCGGCGTCTCCGTCGTCAACGAGCGCAACAAGGGCTGGGACGACACCGTCGGCTCGGCCGCGAACCTGGTGAAGATCGGCGCGCAGACCGCCAACTGGTCCACCGAAGAAGCCAAGAGCGTCTTCGAGACCGTTCTGCGGGCCAACAACAACGACATCCAGATCGTGTTCGCACAGAACGACGAGATG
This sequence comes from Jiangella endophytica, assembly GCF_003427025.1. GTDB lineage: Bacteria > Actinomycetota > Actinomycetes > Jiangellales > Jiangellaceae > Jiangella > Jiangella endophytica. Next base: position 875,337 of record NZ_QVAI01000001.1, on the reverse strand, counting down.
GGCCTCGGCGCCGCGATCGCGGTCGAGGAGGCCGGGCTGACGCCGGGTGTCGACGTCCAGATCGCCACCATCGACGGCACGAAGCCGGCGCTCGAAGCGCTCTCCGAGGGCCGGCTGAGCTTCGTCGCCGAGTACAACCCGCTGTTCGGCGAGACGCTGCTCGAGGTCGTCGACAAGGTGCTCAACGGCGAGGAGGTCGAGCCGTACATCATCGTGCCGAGCGAGACCTTCGACTCGCCGGAGGCCGCGACGGCCGCGCTGCCCAGCCGCAAGTACTGAGGACTCTGGAGCCGTCATGACCGGAGCGCCACCGATCGTCGAGATGACCGGCATCTCGATCTCGTTCCCCGGGGTCAAGGCCCTCGACGCGGTCGACTTCCGCCTGTTCCCGGGCGAAGTGCACACCCTCATGGGCGAGAACGGGGCCGGCAAATCGACCCTGATCAAGGCGCTCACCGGGGTCTACAAGATCGACGAGGGGCAGATCCTGGTCGCCGGGGAGGAGCGCCGCTTCGGCGGCACCGCCGACGCCCAGGCGGCCGGGATCGCCACCGTCTATCAAGAGGTCAACCTCTGCGCCAACCTGTCCATCGGCGAGAACGTGATGCTGGGACACGAGGTCCGCGGCCCGTTCGGCATCAACTGGAAGGCGACGCACCGAGCGGCGGCCGAGGTGCTGGCCACGCTCGGGCTGGAGCAGCTGGACCTGCGCCGCCCGCTCGCCACGCTCTCGCTGGCCATCCAGCAACTGGTCGCGATCAGCCGGGCCATGGTGACCAGGCCGAAGGTGCTCATCCTCGACGAGCCCACCTCCAGCCTGGACGCCAACGAGGTGGCCAACCTCTTCACCGTCATCCGCAAGCTGCGCGACCAGGGCGTCGCGATCCTGTTCGTCACGCACTTCCTCGACCAGGTCTACGCGATCAGCGACCGCATCACCGTCCTGCGCAACGGCGGCTTCGTCGGCGAATACCCGACCCGAGAGCTGGACCGCACGACGCTGATCTCGAAGATGATCGGCAAGGACTTCGCGACGCTGCGCTCGCTGGGCAGCGAGCGGCAGTCGCACCACTACGAGCCGCGCGGCGAGCCCCTGCTCAAGGCCGAGGACCTCGGCCGCAAGGGCTCGTCCGAGCCGACCGACCTCGAGCTGCACCAGGGCGAGGTGCTCGGTCTCGCCGGGTTGCTCGGCTCCGGCCGGACCGAGCTGGCCCGGCTGTTGTACGGCGCCGACCGGCCGGACAGCGGGACGGTGTGGCTGCGCGGCAGGAAGACCGACATCCACACGCCGACCGCCGCGCTGGCGCACCGCATCGCGTTCTCCAGCGAGAACCGGCGCGACGAGGGGATCATCCGCGACCTCAGCGTCCGGGAGAACCTCGTGCTCGCCGTCCAGGCCAAGCGCGGCTGGTTCCGGCCGCTGTCGCGCAAGGAGCAGGACGCGCTCACCCGCAAGTACCTGACCGAGCTGAACGTCCGGCCGGCCGACCCGGAGCGGCCGATCAAGTTCCTCTCCGGCGGCAACCAGCAGAAGGTGCTACTGGGCCGCTGGCTGGCCACCGAGCCGGACCTGCTCATCCTCGACGAGCCCACCCGCGGCATCGACGTCGGCGCCAAGGCGGAGATCCAGGCCGCCGTCGCCGCGCTGGCCGCCAAGGGTGTGGCCGTCGTGTTCATCTCCTCCGAGCTCGAGGAGGTGGTCCGGCTCAGCGATCGCATCATCGTCATGAAGGACCACCGCAAACTCGCCGAGCTGGAGAACGGCCCGCACGTGACGGCGGAGACCATCGTCGCCGTCATCGCCGACGAGGGCGACGACGAGGAAGGTGACTCCGAATGAGCGACCTGGCCGCGCGGCTGGCCGCCGGGCGCGGAGCGATCGTGCGCAACCAGGCGTTCTGGGGCGTCATCGCGATCGCGGCCCTGCTGGCGATCAACGTCGTCGCCGACCCCGGGTACCTCTCCGTCGGCTACAACGGCGAGACCGGGCGGCTGTCCGGCAACCTCATCGACATCCTGCGCGCCGCCGCGCCGATCCTGATGATCGCCGTCGGCATGTGCCTCGTCGTCGCCACCGGCGGCATCGACCTCTCCGTCGGCTCGATCATGGTCGTGGCCGGCGCGGTGTCGATGGAGCTGCTGCGCGGCATGGACGGCAGTGCCGGCAACGCGGCGCTGACGCTGGCGATCGCGCTGGGCATCGCGACCGCGCTGGGCGCGGTGAACGGCTTCCTCGTCTCCGTCGTCGGGCTGCAGCCGTTCATCAGCACGCTGGTGATGATGCTGGCCGGCCGGGGCATCGCGAAGGTCATCACCGGCGGGCAGAACACCACCGCCGACAACGACTCGTTCGCCTGGCTGGCCAACGGCTACGTCGTCGGCGTGCCCGTGGTGTTCCTGCTCGCGATCGCCATCGTCGCGCTGGTGTGGCTGCTCGTGCGGCGCAGTGCACTCGGGCTCATGCTGGAGGCGATCGGCATGGACTCGCGGGCCAGCCGGCTCGCGGGCGTGAAGCGGCGCAGCCTGCAGCTCACCGTCTACTCGGTGAGCGGCCTGCTGGCCGGGATCGCCGGCGTGTTCGCGACCGCCAGCGTCATGACGGTCGACGTGTCGCGCACCGGCTACCAGCTGGAGCTGGACGCGATCCTCGCCGTCGTCATCGGCGGGACGTCGCTGGCCGGCGGCAAGTTCTCCATCGGCGGCGCCGTGATCGGCGGGCTGCTCATCGCGACGCTGGACAAGACGGTCGTGTTCCTGGGCATCCCGGCCTCGGCCACACCGGCGTTCAAGGCCATCGTGATCGTCGTGCTCTGCCTGCTGCAGTCCGAGCGCGTCCGGTCGCTGTTCCGACACCGCCGTGCCCTCCGGGCGCAGTCGCAGAAGGAGGCCGTTGCGGCATGACCGTCACGACTCGACCGCCGACCGGGTCCGCACCCGGCCCCACGCCGTCGCGCCCCTCGCTGGCCGACCGGCTGGGCGCGCGCCTCAGCGCACTGCCGACGGTGGCGGCACTGCTCATCTTCGTCGGCATGATCATCTACGGCGAGGCCGCGTACGGCCGCATCGTGCAGTTCAACACGCTGTCGAACCTGCTGGTCAACAACTCGCACCTGATCATCCTCGCGGTCGGGCTCACGTTCGTGATCCTCACCGGCGGCATCGACCTGTCCGTGGGCGCCGTCATCGCGTTCAGCAGTGTCGCCGGGGTCATGCTGTCCAACGCGGGCTGGCATCCGATGGCCGCCGTGCTCGTCATGGTGCTGATCGGCTCGGTGCTGGGGCTGATCTCGGGCGTGCTGATCCAGTACTTCGGGGTGCAACCCTTCATCGCCACCCTGGCGACGATGTTCCTCGCCCGCGGGCTCGCGTCGATGCTGAGCACCGTCCCGGAGCGGCTGGCCGACGACTCCGCGATCCGTGATCTGGCCACCCAGCTGAAGATCATCGACGGCGAGAAGGTGAACGACCTGGTGATCACGCCGGGCGTCGTCGCCGCCATCGTGATCGTCGTCCTCGGGTTCCTCGTGCTGCACCGGACCCGGTTCGGCCGCACCGTCTACGCGATCGGCGGCTCGGAGCAGTCGGCCACGCTGATGGGCCTGCCGGTCCCGGCCACCAAGCTGGGCATCTACGTCATCAGCGGGACGCTCGCCGGCATCGCCGCCGTCGTCTACACCTCGCGGCTGGGCAGCGCCCAGAACATCACCGGCATCGGCTGGGAGCTGGACGCGATCGCGGCGGTCGTCATCGGCGGCACACTGCTCACCGGCGGGACCGGGTTCGTGCTCGGCTCGGTGGTGGGCGCCCTGGTGCTCGGCCTGATGAACGTCCTCATCACCCGCGACGGCGGCATCCGCCCGGAGATGACGACCATCATCACCGGCGGCATCCTGCTGGTCTTCGTCATCCTGCAGCGCGTCCTCGCCCGGCGCCGGTCGGAGACCGGGTAGCCGGGCGAGCGCGAGGTGCGGGCCGCCCGAGCGGCTCCACGACGCCCGGGTGGCGGTCCTGACGACCTTCAGCCGCGTTCCAGTTGCACCTTCGGCAGCAGCCGGGCCAGCGGCGACGGCAGCCACCAGGCCCGCCGCCCGAGCAGTTGCATGGCCGCGGGGACGATCATGCAACGGATGATGACCGCGTCGACGAAGATCGCCACCGCGAAGGCGAAGCCCGTCTGTTGCAGCAGCCGTTGCGGGCTGAGGACGAAGGCCGCGAAGATCACGATCATGATAGAGGCGGCCGCTGTGATCACGCCGCCGGTGTGGGCCAGGCCCTCCCGTACGGCGCGCGACGGATCCTTCTCCCCCGCGCGCACCCATTCCTCGTGCATCCGCGAGATCAGGAAGATCTCGTAGTCCATCGAGAGACCGAAGACGATGGCGAAGATCATCACCGGCACGTAGGCCTCGATCGGGCCGCCCTCGAAGCCCAGCGCGCCGTCCTGGAAGACCAGCTTCATCGCGCCGAGCGCGGCACCGATGCTGAGCAGGTTCAGGAACGCGGCCTTCAACGGAATGAGGACCGATCGGAACACCGCCATCAGCAGGACGATCGCCAGCCCCACGACGATGATCATGAACAGCGGCATCCGGTCGCCGAGTTTGCCGGCGTAGTCCTCGGACGCGGCCGTGGCCCCGCCGACGAGGTACTCCGCGCCGTTCTCCGCCGTCAGCCCCGGCAGCACGTCGTCGCGCAGGGTGGCGACCAGCTCCGTGGTCTCCTCGTCCTGCGGCGACGAAGCGGGGTAGACGAGGACGGTCGCGGCCTCGCCGTCCGGGGTGGGAATCGGGTCCGCGGCGGCCGCGACGCCCTCGGTCTCGCCCAGGGTCCGCGCCGCCGCGGCGGCGGCCTCCTCGGCGCTGCCGTCACCGCCGTCGGTCACGATCAGCAGCGGCCCGTTGAACCCGGGGCCGAAGCCGTCGGACAGCAGGTCGTAGGCCTGCCGGGCGGTGGAGTCGCTCGGGTCGTTGCCCGCGTCGTTGAAGCCGAGGCGGATGCTCAGCGCCGGGAAGGCCAGGGCGCCGAGGAGCACCGCCGCCCCCACCAGTGCGGCCAGCGGGCGCTTCTGCACCGCCGCCGCGAGCCTGCGCCAGCCCTCGCCGTCCTCGGCCTTGCCCCTGGCCTTGCGCTTCTCGGCCCGCGCGGTGAACTGGCGGGCGAAGCGGTTGCCGAAGATGCCGAGCAGCGCGGGCAGCAGGGTCAGCGAGGCGAGCATCGTCATCAGCACGGTCAGCGCCACCGACAGCGCCATGCCCTGGATCGACCCGAGGCCGAGGGCCGTGAGGCCGAGCAACGCCAGGATGACGGTGCAGCCGGCGAAGAACACCGAGCGGCCCGCGGCGTCCATGGCCGTGACGGTGGCCCGTTCCGGTGCGACGCCGCGCACGAGCTCGGCCCGGAAGCGGGCGAAGATCAGCAGCGCGTAGTCGATGCCGACGCCGAGGCCGACGAGGAACATGATCGGTGGCGTCCAGGACGCGATCGTGAAGACGTGCGACGCCAGGACGATGATGCCGACCGTCGAGCCGACCGCGAAGAGGGCGATCATGATGGGGAGGCCGGCGGCGATGAAGGTGCCGAACATCAACACCAGGATCACCAGCGCGGCCACCAGACCGGCCATCTCTCCGACGCCTGTCTCGGCCTCGGCCAGTAGCCGGGCCGCGTCGCCACCCAGCTCGGCCTGCAGCCCGTCACCCTCGGCTGCCTGGACGGTCTCGAGGATGCGCTCGGTGTCGGCCACCGGCATGTCGTCGGACGCGGTGTCGAGCATGACGGTGGCGTAGCCGATGGTGCCGTCGGCGGCGACGGCGGCCGCGTCGTCGTACGGGCTGACCACCCCGTCCACCCGCGGCAGGCCGGCGACCTCGTCGAGCAGCGCCGCGACGCGCTCCTCGACACCCGGCGTCCGCAGGCCGCTCTCGGCGTGCAGGACGATCTGCAGCGTGTCGCCGGCCCGCGCGGCACCGTGCTCGGCCAGCAGGTCGGCCGCCGCCTGCGACTCGGTGCCGGGCATCGAGACGTCGTTGCGGTAGTCGTCGCCGGCCATCGACGCGATCGCCCAGACCCCCGCCAACACGGCCACCCACAGGACCAGTGCCAGCCGGCGGCGGCGATGCGCGAACCCCGCGAGGCGGACGAACACCCCCGGCCGCTCGGGTGGCGGCGTGGTCTCTTCTTCTCGGTTCAGCTGTGGCAGCGTCATGCTTGTTGACGACGCAGCCCGGCGAGGTGTGACATCGGCGTGTCACAGTGCAGGCGGCCGCGTCGTCAACCGGACATGGGAGTGACGGACCGGGACCCGCTGGCGACCGAGGAGCTACTGGCGCGGTCGTTCGAGGCCAACCGCCCGCGGCTGCTGCGGGTCGCCTACACGATGACGGGCTCGCTGGCCGACGCCGAGGACTGCGTCCAGGAGGCGTGGCTGCGGCTGCGCGGGCTGGCCGACCCCGGCGCCGTCCGCGACCTCGCCGCCTGGCTGACCACCACCGTCAGCCGGCTGGCGCTCGACGCACTCGGCAGCGCGCGGGCCCGGCGCGAGCAGTACGTCGGGACGTGGCTGCCGGAGCCACTGGTGGAGGCCCGTGAACACGACCCGGCCGACCGCGTCACGCTCGACGAGTCGGTGAGCATGGCCCTGCTGGTCGTCCTCGAGCAGCTCTCGCCGGCCGAGCGCACGGCGTTCGTCCTGCACGACGTGTTCAGCATGCCGTTCCCGGAGATCGCCGACGTAGTCGGGCGGTCGCCGGCGGCCGTGCGGCAGCTGGCCTCACGGGCCCGCCGTCACGTCGAGGGCGCGCGGCCGCGGATCCCGGCCACCGGCGCGGAGCAGCGCGAGCTGGTCGACGCGTTCATGGCCGCCTGCAGGCAGGGCGACCTGCCGGGGCTGATCGCACTGCTCGACCCGGACGTCGTCCTGCGCAGCGACGGCGGCGGCAAGGTCTCGACGCTGCCGAGGATCGTGCACGGCGCCGGCCGGGTCGCGTCGGCGCTGCTGCACTACGGCCGGGCCGACCTCGAGGTGCACGCCGCCGACGTCAACGGAGCCCCCGGAATCGCCGTCCGTCACGGCGACGGTGTGCTGACGGTGATCGCCTTCACCGTCGACGCGGGCCGGATCACCGCGATCGACGGCGTGCGCAATCCGGACAAGCTCACCCACGTGCCGGGTGCCCGCTCCTGACCGGGCGCCACCACACGTGGCCGATGATCATCAACGATCCGCCACCTCACCAGGCGTTCTCCCGCACCATCAGGCGTGCATGCCTCGCAGAGCGAACACACGACTAGGCAAGGACCCCAGATCGCCGGGAGAGCCGAGCCCACACCGGAGAGCGCGAACGTGAGGCGGGCGCACGCGGCGTCAGAAGATGGGCAGCAGGGGGACGGCCAACCGTCGCAGCTCCCCGGCGAACCGGCCGCTACGTGCACGACGCCGCACCAACCACCTCGGCGACGCCACGCGTCATCGCCGACGATTTCCCGTCCCAGGCGTTTCACCACTGGCCTGCCGGCACGTCGTCGACGCCGAGGCGGGCGGCGCGCGTCGCCGCGGAGGCGGCCGGGCTCGTGACCGTCGGGTGAGCTCCCGTCCGGGTGGGCGCCGCGTTCCGCGGGCGATACGCCGGTCTGCGCAAACGCTTGTTCAACGCCCCAGGCGACTCGATCTCGACCCTTGACAGCTTGGTGGCACCGGGTCCAGACTGCCGTGCGCAAGCGCTTCCGCAACTCGGGCGACCGTGCGGCAGATCGGAGGACTGGGTGACGAACGGGCCATCGGGATTCGCTGCCGGAGCACGGGCGCCGCTGCCCGGGCGGGTCCTCGTCACCGGCGCGGACGGCAAGATCGGCCGGGCCGTGGTGGAGGCGCTGACCGGACTCGGGGTGCGGATCACGGCGCTGTCCATGTCGTGGGCGGCGCCGTCGCAGGCCGACCGGGTCGTGACCGGCGACGCGACCGCGGAGTCCGACGTCGCCGAGGCGCTGGACGGCGCGGACGCCGTCGTGCACCTCGCGGCGATCGCGCACCGCGACCTGGCCCGCCCGTACGACGTCTACCGGACGAACACCGGCGCGACCTTCAACGTCCTCACCCAGGCGGCGACCGGCGGGCAGATCGGCCGCGCCGTCATCGCCAGCAGCATCAACGCCTTCGGCGTGCCGATGAACCACCACGCGGTCTCGACCGCCTACTACCCGATCGACGAGGACGTCCCGGTGCAGCTGGACGACTGGTACTCCCTGTCGAAGTACAGCGACGAGCTGACCGCCGGCATGGTCGCCAGCCACTGGGGCCTGCCGGTCGTGGCGCTCCGCTTCCCGCACGTCAACGCATGGCACGAGCTGCGCGTGTTCGCCGAACGCGCCGGCCGCGAGCCGGGCAACGCGCAACTGGTCCGCGAGGGCTGGTCCTACCTCGATCTGCGCGACGCGGTCGGCGCCGTCGTGGCCGCGCTGACGGCCCCGGTCAGCGGTTCCCTGGTGGTCGGTGTCTCGGCACGCGACACGCTGATCGACGCCGACTCCGGCGAACTCCTCGACGCCTATGCGCCGGACGTCCCCCGCCGCCGGTCGATCACCGGCCGCGGCAGCCTGATCGACACCACCCGGGCGAGCACGGCGCTGGGGTTCACCCCGCGCTACTCCGTGCACGTTCCGTCCGACGCCCCCGAACCGGCCCCGACCACCGCAGGAGTGACTCCGTGACCGCGACCGTCTCGCATCCGGCCCCGAGCGACCCCGCCTTCGCCGCGCCCTGGGACGCCCCCGAGGACGTGCGCATCACCGGGGTGCGCGCGATCGTCACCGCACCCGAAGGCATCCCGCTGGTGGTGGTGCGGGTCGACACCTCCGACGACGGCCTGTACGGCCTGGGCTGCGCGACGTTCACCCAGCGGTGGAAGGCGGTCGCGACCTACGTCGAGGAGCACCTCGCGCGGCTGGTCATCGGGCGCTACCCGGGCGACATCGAGGACCTGACCCGGCTGGCGCGGTTCTCCGCCTACTGGCGTGAGGGGCCGGTCGGCAACAACGCGATCTCCGGCCTGGACCAGGCCCTCTGGGACATCGCCGGCAAGCGGGCCGGCCGTCCCGTGCACGAGCTGCTGGGCGGGAAGGTCCGCGCCGCCGCCGACACCTACATCCACGCGGCCGGCCCGGATGTCGGCAGCGCGCTCGACGACGCCGAGCGCTACGTCGCCGCCGGCTGGCGGCACATCCGGCTGCAGGTGTCGCAGCCGGGGCTCGGCACGTACGGCAGCCCGCGACTCGACGGCGACACGCTCACGGGTGCGCCGTTCCCGCGCGGCTGGAGCGTCGACCACTACCTGCGCACCACACCCGGCCTCTTCGCCGCGGCGCGGGAGCGGCTCGGCGACGAGGTCGCGCTGCTGCACGACGTGCACTCCCGGCTGACGCCGAAACAGGCGGTGCTGCTCGCGCGGTCGCTGGAGCCGTACCGGCTGTTCTTCCTCGAGGACGTGCTGGCGCCCGAGCACTGGGACGCGTTGCCCGAGGTGCGCCGCGCGTCGCCGGTGCCGATCGCGGTCGGCGAGCTGACGACGTCGATGACCGACGCGACCCGGCTGGTGCTGGGCGGCGGCGTGGACCTGATCCGCTCGCACGTCTCCGCGATCGGCGGGCTGACGCCGGCCCGCAAGCTGGCCACCGCGGCGGAGCTCGTCGGTGTACGCACCGCATGGCACTCCCCCGGCGACACGTCGCCGGTCGGCGCCGCCGCGAACGTGGCGCTCGACGTCACGTCGGCGGCGTTCGGGATCCAGGAGGGCCACGTCTACGCCGACGCCGTACACGAGGTGTTCCCCGGCACGCTGCGCATCAGCAACGGCTGGCTGACCCCGAACGAGGCGCCCGGCTGGGGCATCGACCTCGACGAGAGCGCCGCCGCCAGGTTCCCCGCCGGCCTGAGCGGCCACGACGCGTGGGCGGCCGGCGTGCGCGGGCTCGACGGCGGGCTGATCGCGCCATGACACGCAGCCAGGACCACGCGACGCACCCGGGAGGTGGTAGCGCGTCCCTCTCCGCGTGACGTCAGACCGGCCGACCACCCGGACGGAGAGTTCCGGGTCCACTCGAAGGAGTCTCGATGACGAGGCGCTACGTACGGCTGTCCACCACCCTCGCGATCACGCTCACCACCGCGCTCTCGGTCACCGCCTGCGGCGACGACTCCGAGCCCAGCTCCGGCGGCGGACCGGCCGACCCGGACGCCCCGGTGACCATCAGCGTGAGCAACATGCCGACCACCGAGTTCCCCGAACAACGAGAGGCGTTCGAGCGCCGTCTCGACGAGTTCGCCGCCGACCACGAGAACATCACCGTCGAGGCGCAGGAGATCGAGTGGGAGGCCGACACCTTCCAGGCCATGCTCGCCGGCGGCACGATGCCCACCGTCATGCAGGTGCCGTTCACCGAGATCGGCGCACTGATCAGCCGCGGGCAGGTCGCCGACGTGACCGACCACCTCGGTGAGACCGACGCCCTCGACCGTCTCAGCCCCACCGTCATGGAGGTCGTCACCGACGGCGAGGACCGCGTGTGGGGCGTCCCGATCGCGGCCTACACGATGGGGCTGCTCTACAACCGCTCGCTGTTCGAGCAGGCCGGCCTCGACCCCGACGCACCGCCGCAGACCTGGGACGACGTCCGGGCCGCCGCGCAGGCGATCGACGCCGGCACCGACGCCCAAGGGTTCGCGACCATGACGCTGGACAACACCGGCGGCTGGATCCTCACCACCATGTCCTACGCGTTCGGCAGCACGCTGGAGAGCGACGACGGCGGCACGGCGACGGTCGACAACCCGGCCACCGAGTCCGTGCTCGACTTCTACCGCTCGCTTCGCTGGGACGACGACGCCATGGGGTCGAACTTCCTGCTCAACTACGACGACGCCGTGAACGCCTTCGCGTCGGGCCAGGTCGGCATGCTGGTGCAGGGCGCCGACAACTACTCGAACATGGTGGTCAACCGTGGCATGCCGGCCGAGGACTTCGGCGTCGCGCCGCTGCCGCAGGCCGACGACGGCATCGGCACGCTCGGCGGCGGGACGATCGCCGTCGTGAACCCGCGCGCGACGCCGGAGGAGATCGCGGCCGCGCTCGAGTGGATCGACTTCTACCACTTCCAGAAGTACACCGACGAGACCGTCGCCGTCGCGAACGCCGAGGCGTCGGCCGCCGACGGGCTGGCGATCGGGGCACCGGAGCTGCCCGTGGTCGACGCCGAGCTCTACGCCCAGTACCTCGACTGGATCGCCGCCGAGGTCAACGTCCCGCGCGAGAACTTCGAGCTGTACCTGTCGACCGTCGAGGAGGTCCCGCTGATCCCGGAGCCCGCGGTGAAGGCCCAGGAGCTGTACGCGACGCTCGACACCGTCGTCCAGGCGGTGCTCACCCGCGAGGACGCCGACATCGCCCAGCTGCTCGGTGACGCGCAGAGCACCCACCAGGCAGCCATCGACGCCGGCTGATCCGCATGGTCGCCCTCGACACCGAGCCGCGCGCGCCGGTTCGCACCGGCACCGCCCGCCGCCGCCGGACCCCGGTCACCTGGGTCCGCGGCGGCGGTCTCACCACGCTGCTGTTCTTCCTGCCGCTGCTGCTGAGCTTCACGCTGTTCTCGTGGTGGCCGATCGCTCGCAGCCTCGTCCTGAGCCTGCAGCAGACCAACTTCATCGTCACCGAATGGGTCGGCCTGGAGAACTTCCAGCGCGTGCTCGCCGATCCGCTGCTCGGCACGGCCGTCTGGAACACGACGGTGTTCACGCTGATCGCCCTGCTGATCGGCTTCCCCGTCCCGCTCCTGCTCGCGGTCTTCGTCGCGGAACTGCGGCGCACCCGCGGCCTGGCGTCGGTGCTGGCCTACCTGCCCGTCGTCATCCCGCCGGTGGTCGCCGTCCTGCTGTGGAAGACGTTCTACCGGCCCGACGACGCCGGCCTGTTCAACACCGTGCTCGGCCGGGTCGGGCTGGGCCCGTTCCAGTGGCTGAACAGCGGCGACATGGTCATCCCGGCGATCGTCGTGCAGGCGACGTGGGCGAGCTTCGGCACCGCGGTCATCATCTATCTCGCCGCGCTGATGACGATCCGGACCGAGCTCTACGAGTCCGCCGAGATCGACGGCGCGGGCGTCGTGCGGCGGTTCTGGCACGTCACCCTCCCGCAGCTGCGCGGGATCCTCCTGATCATGCTGCTGCTGCAGCTGATCGGGACGTTCCAGGTGTTCACCGAGCCGTACATCATGACCGGCGGCGGGCCGGAGAACCGCAGCCTCACGGTCCTGCTGCTGATCTACCGGTACGCGTTCGTGTCCGGCGACTACGGGCGGGCGACCGCACTCAGCCTGCTGCTCGCGCTCGCCCTCGGTGTGCTCTCCGCCGCCTACCTGTGGGCCACCCGACGCTGGAGCTCCTCATGACGACCATCGGCACGCCCCCGGCCGGCGCGACGACGCCGTCGCGCGGCCGCGCACGCACCCGGGCACTCGACACCGAGCGCAGCATCCTCTCCGGGATGGACCGCCAGGTCCCGCACGTCCGCGTCGCGGTCACGATCGCCGGCGTGCTGATCCTGCTGGGCCTGGTGGTCACCTGCGCAGGGCCGTTGTTCTGGCTGTTCAAGGCGGCCACGTCGACGTCGACGGAGACGCTCTCGGACCCGTTCGGGCTCTGGCCGTCCGGCGTGCACTGGGAGAACCTCACCGAGGCGTGGACGACGATCCGTTTCGGCACCTACCTGCGCAACACGCTGATCATCTGCGCGGGCACGTGGTTCTTCGGCGTGCTCGTCGCGATGACCGGCGGCTACGGCATCGCGATCCTGAAACCGGCGTACGCGCGGGTCGTGTCGGCGGCCGTGCTGGCGACGTTGTTCATCCCCGGGGTCATCTCGCTGGTCGCCCTGTACCTGACGGTCATCGACCTGCCCGTGCTGAACGTGAACCTCCTGAACACGTTCTGGGGCGTGTGGCTGCCGGCGGCGGCGAGCGCGTTCAACGTGCTGCTGGTGTCGCGGTTCCTCCAGTCGATCCCGCCGACGCTGTTCGATGCCGCGCGCATCGACGGAGCGGGCGCGGTCCGCATCTTCTGGAGCCTGGTGCTGCCGCTGTCGCGGCCGATCCTGGGCGTCGTGTCACTGCTCACGATCATCGGCGCCTACAAGGACTTCCTCTGGCCGCTGCTGGTGCTGCCCGACCCCGACCTGCAGCCGATCTCCGTCGCGCTGCCCAGGATCGAGTCGTCGACGGACCTGGGGGTGTTCATGGCCGCGCTGCTGATCTCGGTGGTGATCCCCGTGGTGCTGTTCCTGGCCTTCCAGCGTCAGTTCCTGCGGGCCGCCGGCAGCGCCGGCGCCATCAAGGAGTGAGCGGACGTGCTGCCCGTGTGGTCACGCGCTGGTGTCGCCGACGATCAGCGTCGGCGGCTGGTAGTGGACGCCCGGCCGCTCCTCGCCGGCCAGCACGTGAGCCGCGGCGGCCTCGCCCATGGCGGCGAGCCCGACGTCGATGGTGGTGAGGTGCTGGGTGCTCTGGTCGAGGATCAGCCCCTCCCAGTTGTCGACGCCGATCAGCGCGACGTCGTCGGGCACCCTGCGCCCGGCCGCGACCAGCGCGCTCTCGACGCCTCGGGCGATGTGGTCGTTGCCGCAGAACACGGCGTCGACGTCCCACGCCTCGTCCACGACGCGCTGTGCCGCCTCGCGCCCCCAGCTCTCGCGCCAGGTGCCGTACAGGACCTCGCCGGTCAGGCCGGTGCCGGCGGCGTCGAGGGTGCGCAGCAACCCGTCGGCGCGCTGCCGCACGGCGATGTCGTCGCCCGCGGCGGTGACGTGGACGATGCGGGTGCGGCCGAGTCCGAGCAGGTGCTCGGCCGCGATCCGCCCAGCTCCCGCGTTGTCGGGGATGAACATCGCGTCGTCGTCGTCGTCGGACAGCGTGAACGCGTAGGAGACCGGAACGGTGAACTCGGTGGTCACGGACCGGGTGAGGCCCTGTAGCCCGTCGCCGACGACGACCACGCCGTCGATGCGCCGGGCCCGCAGCTCGCCGATGCGCTCGGCCATGTCGCGGCGGTTCAGCCGTGCGTCGCACACGAGCGCCGCCTGCTCCTGCGCACCCAGGTAACCGGCGGCGCCGATGACCACGGGCATCGAGAACGTGTTGGTCGCCCGGTCGGTGAGGATGGCGACCGTGCGGCTCCGGCCGAGCGCAAGCGATTGTGCAAGCGCGTTGGGGCGAAATTCCAGCCGCCGGGCCGCCCCCTCGATGCGCTCGCGGGTCTCGGCGGAGACCCGCCCGGTTCCGTTGAGCGCTCTGGAGGCCGTCGACACCGACACCCCCGCCACGGCCGCAACGTCGCTCAACGTCACACTCTGCCGCTCTGTCATGCGCCCATCCTAATGCGTCCGGCCACCTGCCAGCGTGACCCCGCAGCCGCGGCCACCCTTGACACGGCGCCGGACGCTGAGCCACACTCGGCACCGGTTGCGCAAGCGGTTGCTCACCTGTCAACGACGACTGCGCGAGGAGCACGAACATGTCGCCCCCACCACGCCTCACCCGACTCATGGCCGTCGCCACCGGAGCCGCCGTCACCGCGGCCCTGGCCGGCCTCACCCCCGGCGCGGCGGCGGAGCCGTCCGACGCCTCCGTCACCGCCGGCGTCGCTCTCGGTGATTTCGAGACCGGCACGACCCCCTGGTTCGTCGCCACCGGGGGCAGCGCCACCGGCACCGTCACCAGGACCACCGACGACGCCCGCAGCGGCGCCGCCTCGGCCCGCCTCGACGTCCAGATGCCCGACGGCATCGTCGAACTGGTCCGCGGCGTTCCGTCGATCGACGCCGAGCGGCTGCGGTTCTCGCTGCGTTCCACCGACCTCACCGCCATCGTCGTCCGGGCCATCGAGGCCGGTGGCGAGGCACACCAGCAGCGGCTCGACCTCGACCCCGCGAACGGCGCCTGGCAGGACCTCACCGTCGCCGACCTCGGCGGCGGCACCGAGCACATCACCTGGGGCGGCGACGGCGACGGCGTCTGGCAGGGCCCGCTCACCCAGGTCTCAGTACTCGTGGACCACTTCCGGCTGACCGACGGCCCCACGGGCACGCTGCTGATCGACGACGTCGCCGTCGACCTCGCGGCCGGGACGGCGCCGACGCTGGCGATCGAGCCGGTCGCCGTCGGGAACGCCTTCGACGCCGGGCAGCCGGTGCGGATCGGCTTCAGCACCACCGCGGAGCAGCTGTCCTGGACCGTCCGCGACGCCTACGGCACCCCCGTCGAGTCGGGTGCGGCGGCCGTGGCCGACCTCGGTGGCGAGCTCCCGCTCGACGTCACCGACGTCGGCTGGTACGCCGTCGACCTGGTCGCGACCGGCGCCGACGGCGTCGTCACCACCGGTGGCACCGACCTGTCGATCCTCGATCCGTTCGACCCCGGCGCCACCACCGACCGGCGCATCGGCGTCTCGACGCACTACGGCCAGGCGTGGGACCCGGTCACCATCCCCCTCGTCGCCAGGGCCGGGTTCTCCTCGGCACGCGACGAGGCGTACTGGGCGCAGCAGGAGCGGACCCCGGGCGTCTTCGACTGGACGCCCAAGGTGGAGGCGTACGCCGACGCCTTCGAGGCCAACGGCGTCGACTTCTTCAACATCCTGGCCTACGGCAACCCGCTCTACCACGAGGGCGAGGCTCCGGCGACGCAGCAGGGCTGGGACGCCTACGCGCGGTACGCGCTGGCGTCGATGGAGCGGTTCGGCACCGACGACACGATCTACGAGCTGTGGAACGAGTGGAACTGGCGCGACCTGACCGGCCCGGCCGGCGGCAGTGCCGCGAACTACTTCGGCCTGGTCCGGACTACGAGCGAGGCGGTCCGCGCGGAGCACCCCGACGCCTATCTGGTGGCCGGCGCGCTGGCGCCGATGAACGACTGGCAGGCGTGGGTGCAGGAGTTCGTCGACCTCGGCGGCCTGGACCACGTCGACGCCTTCTCGACCCACCCGTACGTGTACCCCGGCGAGCCGGAGGGCTTCATCGCCCACCTGGAGACCCTGCGGTCGATCTTCGCCGCCGCCGGGCACCCCGACATGCCGATCCTGATGTCCGAGCACGGCTGGCCCACCGGCACGTCACCGCGCGCCGTCAGCGAGACCGTGCAGGCCCGCAACCTGACCCGATCCCAGCTGCTCGCGATCGCGAACGGGGTCGAGCGGTACACCACGTACGACTTCAAGGACGACGGCACCGACTCCGACGAGGTGGAGCACCGGTTCGGGATCATCCGCAACGAGGCCGACGAGCGCGGCGCCTACACGCCCAAGCCGGCCTACGTGGCCAACGCGATCCTCACCAGGACGATCGCCGGCAAGCCGTTCCTGCGCGAGGAGACCCCGGCCACCGGCGTCCACGACGTCGTCCTCGACGCCGGGTCGGGCGACGAGCTGCACGCGGCGTGGACGTCGTCCGGCGCGCAGGCCGGCGCGCTGGCGTTCACCGCGACCGGCGACGTCACCGTCACCGACCTCTACGGCGCCGAGCACGTGCTGTCCCCCGGCACCGACGGCGCGGTGCACGTGTCGGTGGGCCCGGAGCCGGTGTACGTGTCCGGCCCGATCACCGGCGTGGGCGTCTCGACGACGTACACACTGGAGGCGTCGGGCGGCGCGGTCGGGGCGCCGGTGCCGGCGCACTGGACCGTGGACAACTCCGACGGCCGGCGGGTGCTGAACGTGCGGCTGGAGACCGGGGGCGAGACGGTCCGGGCGCGGGTGAAGCCGCACGAGCAGGCGGGGCTGGACCTGCGGCTGCCCGCGGCGGCGATGCCCGGCGAGCGGGTGTGGTCGGCGACGGTGCGCAGCGGCTCGGCCGACGTCGCCTACCTGACCGCGCGCGCCGACGTCGTCGACGCGATCGCGCTCACCGGCGCGCATGCCGAACTGGCCGACGGCGCCGACGTGCTGCGGGTGCGCGCGACGAACAACGCCGACGTGCCGGTCGAGCTGGCCGCGGTGCAGGTCGACGTGGCCGGTGAGCACACCAGCGGCCTGGAGGGCACCGTCGTCGAGCCGGGCGAGGTGGCGAGCCTGGACGTCCCGGTCACCCTCACGGAGGCGACCCCGTGGACGGCCACAGCCGTCGCGACCACCACGGCCACGACCAGCGGCACGCTGCTCCCCGTCCCCGAGGTGCACGACGTGCCGGCCGCGTCGGTGGTGGTCGACGGCGCGGTGGACGCGGCGGTCGCCGCCCTGCCGCCGGTGCAGCTCGCCGGTGACGCGCAGCGGGTGATCGACGGGTGGGGCGGCGACGCCGACCTCTCCGGCCGGCTGTGGCTGACCCACGACGACGACGCCCTGTACCTCACGGCCGCGATCACCGACGACGTCCATGCCCAGCCCGGCCGCGGCCCCGACATCTGGGCCGGTGACGGGTTCCAGCTCGGCGCGGCCGCCGGGGTGCCCGGGGAGGACGCCGTCGTCCAGGAGGTCGGCGCCGCCCTCACCGACGCCGGCGCGGTCGACGTCGCCCGCTGGCTGCCGACCGACGTCGCGCCGGACACCACCGGGATCAGGGCCGCCGTCACTCGCGACGACGCCGCCGGCACCACCGTCTACGAGCTGTCGGTCAGCTGGGACGCGCTCGGCGTGCACCCCGAGGACCGGCTGCTCGGCCTCACCGCCGTGCTCAACGAGAACGACGGCACCGGGCGGCGGGGCTGGTACACGTGGGGCGCGGGCGTAGCGGAGACGAAGGACGGCGCGCTCTTCACCGCGCTGCGGCTGACCGACGGCTGACCGGCCGCCACCGACCGCGGAGGATCCGGGGTTCGCAACCGCCCCCGGATCCTCCGCTCGTCAGCGGCGCCGAACGACCTCCGGAGCCGTCAGAGAGCGTCCTCCTGGGACGAGATGGTCCGCCCGCCGTCGACGACCAGGCTCTGACCGGTGATGAAGGACGCGTCGGACGAGGCGAGGAAGGCGACCGCCGCGGCCACCTCGTCCACGCGGCCGAGCCGGCGCATCGGCGTCAGGCGAGCCACCCTCTCCCGGAACTCCGGGGTGCGACGTGCCCACAACGGGGTCTCGACGGCGCCGGGCAGGACCGTGTTGACGCGTACCGTCGTCCCGTTGTCGACGGCGAGCTGACGCACAAGGGCACCGATACCGCCCTTGGCCGCGGCGTAGGCCGGGAAACCCGGGAACCCGACCAGGGCGTGGATCGACGACGTCACGACGATCGAGCCCCGGCTGAGCTGGAGCAGGGGCAGCATGGCCCGTGCCCCGTAGAACACCGAGTCCAGACACAGCCGCAGCTGACGGTCCCACTGCTCGTCGGCCAGCTCCTCCAGCCGGGCGGGTTCGTTGCGTCCGACGTTGAGGATCAGCGTGTCCAGCCGGCCGTACGTCTCGGCCACCCGGCCGGCCATCGTGCGCCAGTCCTCCGGGCGGGTGGCGTCGAGGACCTGCGCGGCCGCGGCGCCACCCGTGGCGCCGATCTCGTCCGCCACCTGGGCGGCGGACCCGCCGTCGAGATCGGTGACCAGCACGTCGGCCCCCTCCGCGCCCAGCCGGCGGGCCACCCCGCCGCCGATGCCGGAGCCGGCGCCGGAGACCAGCGCCACCGCGCCGGCGAAGCGCCCCGCACCGGCGCCGGCCGCCTGACAGGTCATCGCAGCCCCGCCCGGGCCATGGACTTCAGGAAGTGGCGCTGGAAGATCAGGAAGAAGATCAGGATCGGCACCACCGACGAGACCGACCCGGCCATCGACAGCGCGGCCGACACCGTGCCGTCGTCGGAGATGAACCGGGTGAGGCCCAGCGGAACGGTGTACTTCTCGTCGCTGGACAGCATCACCAGCGGTGTCTCGTAGTCGTTCCAGGACGCGTCGAAGACCAGGATCGCGTAGGCGGCCAGGATCGGCCTGGCCATGGGCAGATAGATCCTCAGGAAGATCTGGAACTCGTTCGCGCCGTCGATGCGGGCGGCCTCCCCCAGCTCCGCGGGGGCGGACGCGAAGTGCTGGCGCAGCAGGAACGTGCCGAACACCGACGACAGGCTCGGCAGGATGAGCGCCCACAGCGAGTCGTACAGACCGATCTCGCGGAAGAACATGAACCGGGGCACCAGGAGCAGTTGTGCCGGGACGATCGACGTCGCGAGGAAGACCAGGAACAGCAGGTTCCGGCCGCGGAAGCGCAGCCGGCCGAAGGCGTAGCCGGCCAGCGCGGCCAGCGTCACCTCGCCCACCACACGGGCCACCACGACGTATCCGGAGTTGACGAAGTAGTGCACCATCGAGTGGGCGCCGGTCCAGACCCTGGTGTAGTTGCTCCACCGCGGGTCGGCGGGCAGCCACTGGATGGGGACGGCGAACACGTCCATGTCCGGCTTCAGCGAGGACGACAGCATCCAGGCGAACGGCGCCAGGAACAGCAGCGCCAGCGTCCACATCGCCACACCGCCGGCCAGCCACTTGGCCCGGGCGGTCCGGCGCCTGCGTCGCAGCCGCCGGTCCGCGGGCGCCACGGCGCTAACCATCGCGATCCTCCTCGCCGTAGAGCGTCCGGCCGCGCTGGAACCGCCAGAGCAGCAGGGTGAGCACGAGCACGGCGAGCAGGCTCATCACGCCCATCGCGGCCGCGTAGCCGAACCGGTAGTAGATGAAGCCGTTCTGGTACATGTAGTAGGAGAGGACCGTGGTGGAGTCGCCGGGACCACCGCTGGTCATGAACGCGATCAGGCCGAACGTCTGTGACCGCCCGATGATCTGGGTGATGGTCAGGAAGGTCGTCATCGGCAGCAGCGCCGGCCAGGTGATGGTGACGAACTGCCTGATCCGCCCTGCCCCGTCGAGGCGCGCCGCCTCGTACAGCTCCTGCGGCATCTCCTGGAGCGCGGCCAGGTAGATCACCGAGATGTAGCCGCTGCCGCCCCACACCGCCATGAGGATGAGCGCCTGCAGAGCGGAGTCGGGCGACGTGATCCACCCCGGCGGCGAGTCCCAGCCGAACCACCGCAGTCCCTGGTTGAGCAGGCCCGACGTGGGGTTGAGCAGCAACAGCCAGACCGAGCCGATGGCGATGACGTTGACCACCGCGGGCAGGAAGAAGATCACCCGTAGCGCGGCCCGGCCCGGCAGCGGCCGGTTCAGCGCCATGGCCAGTCCCAGGCCGAGCAGCACGGTGAGGGGCACGCTGGCGCCGGCGTAGATCACCGTGCGCCAGGTGGCCGCCCAGAACTGCTCGTCGCCGAGCAGCGTCTCGAAGTTGGCCAGTCCGACCCAGTTGATGCCGTCGAGCCCCGAGATGACGTCCCACTCGGTGAAGGAGATGAGCAGGCCGCCGATCAGCGGCACGAGCAGGAAGACGATCAGCCCGAGCAGCGACGGGGCGACGAACAACCACGGCACCCACCAGCGCATGCCATTGACCAGGCCCTTCTTCGCGGGGGCCGTGGGCCGGGCGGATGGCTCCGGCCCCGCCTTGGTCGCGACCGACATGTCGACGTCCCTCCACGCCCTCAGGCGTTGGTCTCGAGGTCCTTGGCGATGGCGGCGTCGGCCTGCTCCTTGAGCTGGGTGAGGAGCTCGTCGACGCTGATCTCGCCCAGCCGCAGTTGCTCGTCCAGCGACTTGCGGATCGTGCCGATCTCCGAGAGTCCGGCCGTGTGCGTGGTGACGCTGAGCTTCATGTCCTCCGCGAACGCGACCCGGGTGAACGCCTCGACGTCGAAGAGGTCGTCGCGCGCGTCTCCCAGGAGTCCGGGCAGCAGCGCGTCGGCTCCGGCGCCCGGCGCGGGCATACCGGCGGGCGAGATCTTGCCGGCGGTCAGCAGCTGCTCGGCGCCGGCGCCGAGCCAGTACCGCACGAACGTCCAGGCGGCCTCCGGGTACTTCGTCTTCGCCGAGATCTGGACCGAGTCCTCGTAGCCGCCCTGGTTCCACTGCTCCCGGCCACGTTCGAGGTAGGGCATGGGCCGGAACGTCGTGCGGAAGTCGTGCGGATAGTTCTCCTGATCCTTGACGAACCGCAGCGTGGCGGGGTTGTCGAGGTAGAACGCATGGTCGCCGGAGAGGAAGTACGACTGCGCGTACAGGTCGACCTTCTCGGCGAGCACCCTCGTGATCGGGAACAGCGTGCCGTCGCGCTCCATCGCCAGCTCCAGCTCGTACTGCCGGCGCCAGAGCTCGTGGTCGAAGTTCGACGACGTGCCATCGGGGGTCACCTGCGCGTCGCCGCCCAGGCCCATGGTGGCGATGGCCAGGGTCTTGTAGGTGGCGAACTCCGCGTACGCCCCGCCACAGAGCTCCTCGGCGATGTCGTGGAACTCCTGAACCGTCCAGTCCTCCGGCACGGTGATGCCCGCCGCGTCGAGCATGTCCTGGTTCAGATAGACCAGGTACGGGTTGTAGACGGTCGGTATCGCGAACAGCCGACCGTCGAACAGCGCCGTGAGCTGCGGGTCCGTGGCAGTGAACTGCTTGGCGACCTCGTCGCTGCCGGCGAGGTCGGTGAGGTCCCTGGCGTAGCCGGCCGCGGTGCGGCGCGATACCGACTGGGGACCGTAGGAGAAGAACACGTCGACGGGCGCCCCGCCCTGGAGCGAGGTGTCCAGCTTGAGGTTGCCGTCGGAGTTGTTGGTGAACTGGGTGTAGTTCACCTGGATGCCGGGGTGCTCCTTCTTGAAGGCGTCGAGCAGCGCGCCCACGCCGCGGTCCAGGGTGAGCGCACCCCAGACGTTGAGCACGCCTTCGCCGGACGAGCCTCGGCTCGGCCCCTGCTCCTCCTTGCCGCAGCCGGCCAGGAGGGCTGCGCCCACGGCCGCGGCGCCGCCGATCAGAGCACGCCGGCTGATCTGCTGAGCGAACAATGTGATCACACTCCCTTGTGCGTGAGCCGGCTCACCAGCGACCGGATGCGAAGTGGTCGTCGGCGAGGGCGAAGAACTCGCGGAACGTGTCGATCTCGCGCGGGTCGTACGGCCGCAGGTTGGGCCGGAAGAGGTCGTGCTGCCATTTGGTGAAGTCGTAGTGCTCGCCGACGCCGGACTCCTTGCGCCGCCAGATCGCCTCCCACGGCTCGTAGGTCTGGCTCTTGCCCGCGACGAAGCCCCAGTGGTAGCAACCGACCCGCTCCAGGAAGTAGAGCGGGAGGTGGCTGGCGACGTCGTTCCCCTGCATCCGGTGCAGCCACTCGGTGTTCAGCAACGGACGCCCCTCACGCTTGAGCCGGTCGAGGATCTGAACCGAACGGCCGTAGCCGGCGTAGTCGTGGAAGGAGATGACGTCCGACAGCTCCAGCGCGGCCTGCTCGATCTCGGACAGCTCGCCGCACGGGTCGACCCGCCATGGGCCCGCGGTCAGCGGCTGGATGGGGTCGTGTGCCCGGGCGATCTCGAAGAATCGCTGCATCGCGGGCAGGCTGCGCGACTCGCGCCGGCTGTTGCCCGGCTCGTTGAAGACGTCCCAGATGTTGACACGTTCGTCGCGGGCGTAGCGGCCCACGATCTCGTCGACCATCCGGCCGAACCCCTCGGCCTCCTCCGGAACGTCCAGAACGCTGAAGCCGTGCGCGTCGAGAACGTCATGGGGCGAGCGCGCCACGCCACCGTGATAACCCCAGTCGACCGGCTGCGGGCCGAGCACCGGCGGCGTGTAGTACTTCGCGGGGACCGTGCAGTCGTTGCCGAAGACGATCATGACGCTCAGCCCGTGGCGGCCGGCCGTGGCCAGGAAGTCCTCCAGCCGCTCCATGAAGCCGTCGTGCTGGTCGCGCCACACCTCGTACGGCAGGATCGACCGGATCGCGTTGAACCCGGCCCGGGCGGCCAGCTCGAACTCGCGGTCGAACGTCTTGCTCTTCTCCTGGTGGTCCAGTTCCTGCCACTGCTCGATGCGGTTGACGCAGTCGCTGGCCACGTAGTTGAAGCCGCGGATCCAGGGGCGTGCCCGGTACCACTCCCAGGCACGCTCGGCGGTCCATCTGCTCATGTCTGTCCACTCCCGTGTGTACTGAAACGGCTGCGTTCAGCCGCCGAGTCGAAGGTCGAACCACGTCCGCGGATCGTCGAGGTCCACGCCGACGAGGCTGGTCGTCACGGCGGTGCCGCCGGGCTCGTCGACGTTCGCCAGGGTCGCCGTCACGCCCAGTTCCGCACCGTGCGGCCGCATCGGCGCCAGCGGTACGGCGAGTTCCCACGCGACGGCGTCGTCGTGGGCCGGCTCGACCGGCCTGGACGTCACGACGGTCTCGCCGTCGTCGGTGTAGACGCCCCCGGCGAAGGTCGCCACGCTCACCGCTCCCCGCCCGTCGACGGTGAGGCGCAGCCGCCGGCCGGCCGTCCGCCGGGACGCGAGATGGATCGTGACCGTGTCGCCGTCGTCGACGTGGTCGTCGCGCCGCTCCAGCCGCAGCAGCAGCGTGCTGCCGTGCCGGCCGGCCCGGATCGTCGCCTGCGCCTGGCTGTCGCCGCCCAGGAACAGCCGGCTGGACGACTCCGGCCAGACCCGCACGTCGGCGGTGGCCCGGCGCGGGAACTGGTGCACCGTCAGCGCGCGATTGAGGTGCAGCGTGCCGATCATGAGGGCGTTGCCGGTGGACTTCACGTAGGCCATCGAGCTCACCAGCGTCTGGTCGCCCGTCACGACGATGCTGCCCCAGTAGCCGGTGCCCGGCAGGTAGTCGTGCGGTTCGCCGAACGTCCGGGCCTCGCTGTCACCCAGCCGGAGGTACTGGCGTGAGTTGGTGTTGTACGCGAGCACCGTCTCGCCCGTGGGGAACCGGGCGAGGTAGGGGGCGGCGCCGGGGAAGACGCTGTTCGACCGATCGGCCGGTCCCGTCTCGTCCATGTCGAGGGCGTCGGGCCAGTTCCGGTCGGTGTGGATCAGCGAGATCCGCATCGGGCCGCCTTCGGGCTGCGCCGACTCGACAGCCAGAGCGATCCGGCCGGGCGGGCCGGTCTCGATGACACTCGGCATCTGGTCGGTGAACATCTTGACGCCGTTCTCGGACGTCGTCCGGTACTGCTGCGCGACCCGGTCGGCCGCGTACGGGTACGCGACGACGTCCGGCACCCACGTCGCGCCGTCGTCGAACGACCGGATGATCGCGACGCCCGAGGAGTGCGGCGTGTTCTCGACGGCCATCTTGGGGGCGATGTGGCTGAAGTAGATCTGCACCTCGCCGGAGGCGAGCTGGTAGAGGTAGGGCTCCCAGTTGGGGCCCACGTAGACGACTCGTTCCTCGTCCCACGTCGCGCCGTTGTCGGTGCTCCTGCGCATGGCGAGCCCGGAGACGTCCCAGATCTTGTAGAAGTTCTTGCTGGCCCGGTACGAGCAGACCGCCAGGATGTCGCCGTTGGCCAGGACCACCGCGTCCGCGGTGGAGTACGCCTGGTCGTCCTGACC
Organism: Jiangella endophytica; assembly: GCF_003427025.1. Lineage (GTDB taxonomy): Bacteria > Actinomycetota > Actinomycetes > Jiangellales > Jiangellaceae > Jiangella > Jiangella endophytica. Next base: position 850,908 of record NZ_QVAI01000001.1, on the reverse strand, counting down.
GTCCATGACCTTGTGAGCGGCGAAGAGCTTCTGCGGATCGGACCAGGTGCGCAGGTCGTCGCTCAGCGACCAGAAGATGTTCCACCCGATCTGGGCGTCCTGGTAGAGCAGCAGGTAGCGGCCGTCCGGCAGCAGCTTGATCCGCGGGTAGGTCGCCTTCTGCGTGTGCAGCATCGCGGCGTCCAATTCCACATAGGCCCGTCGATCGAACTCGAGCGACACGGTGCCGGGCGGTGGCCCGCCGGCGCCGAGGGCGGCGGCCTCAGGGGCGAGCGGGTCCGCGGCGGCGCCGCGGATCGGCCCGGAGCCGAGGAGCGCGGCGCCGGTCAGTCCGGCGGCGCCGCTCATCAGGTGGCGACGGCTGATGCGGGGGTTCCACGCCATCACGATCACTTCCTTGTGTCGTTGGTGTCCGGTGGTGTCCGGGGATGGGTGACGCGGTGGAGCGGCGGTTCGGGTGGGTGCTCACCAGTCGGCGACGCTGCCGTCGGGCCGGAACAGCCGCGGCATGTCGACCTGGATCGGCGGGTGGGCGCGGCATACGTCCTCGTCGAGCTCGATGCCCCAGCCGGGCCCGTGCGGCAGCGGCAGGTAGCCCTCGGAGGGCCGCAACGGCTCCGTGATCAACGACTCGCACCAAGTGCTGTTGCGCAGCCGTTCCTGGATGAGGAAGTTCGGGATCACGGCGTCCAGGTGCAGCGAGATCGCGGTCAGGACCGGGCTCATCGGGCCGTGCGGTGCGATCCATCCGCCGAAGCCGTCGGCGATGGCGGCGATCTTGAGGCTCTCCCCGAAGCCGTGGCAGTGTGCCAGGTCGGGCTGCGCGACGGAGATCGCGCCGTCGCGGAAATAATCGACGAACTCGCCCTTCCGAGCCAGCCGCTCGCCGGCGGCGATCGGCACGGTCGCCCGGCGGGCCACCCGGGCGGTGTCCTCGACCCGCGTCGGCTGGACCGGCTCCTCGAAGAAGTAGCACTCGAAGTCGGCGAGCACCGCCGCCATCGCGATGGCCTGATCGGCGTCGTACCGGCCATGACCGTCGAACATCACGAGCGGTTCCGAGCCGACACCCGTGCGGATGGCGTCGAGCGCACCCTCCAGCGTGCGCAACAGTTCGCGGTCGCGCACCGGCCACGAGGGCAGGGCGAGGCTGAACTTGAAGGCGCGCTCCCCCTGGTCGAACGCCTCGACCGCGCGATCGCCGATCTCCGCCGGCTCCACCGCGCCGCCGGACCAGCCGTTGAGGTAGTAGCGGATGCGATCGCGACTGGCCCCGCCCACCAGTTGGTAGACGGGCAGATCGACGCTCTTGCCCAGGATGTCCCAGAGCGCGAGCTCGACACCCGCGACCGCACTGCCCTTGATCACGCCGCCCTGCCAGAACTTCTGCCGGATCATCACCTGCGTGAGGTGTTCGATCCGCCGCGGGTCCTCACCCAGCAGGAGCGGCTCCAGATCGGCGATCATCCCGCGGACGGCGTTGTCGTGTCCTTCCAGCGTGGCCTCTCCCAGCCCCACCAGGCCTTCGTCGGTGTGCACCCGGACGAACAGGAAGTTGCGGTTGGTGAGGCGTCCGTTCCCGGGCGTCCGGGAGCCGACGCTGAGCGTCTCGACACTGGTGATCTTCACCGAAGCACGTCCTCCGTCAGCGAGCTGGTTCGCATGGGAGAGCAAGCTAGTGACATGTTCGTTTATGTGTCAATACCAACATTAAACAGGAGTCCATCGATGCAGCTCGGCAGGCCTGAACTCGCCGTGGATGTGGACATCGTGGCGAGCCGGATCGATCAGCGCAGGCCCAGGCTGGTTCACGACCAACCCGAATCGATGCGCTTTTTCTCACATTTTCCAACACCCGCGGCTGATCACGGTACGCTGTGACCCACGTTCCGACTCGATCACACGGGATGAAGGACTCGACGGTGGGCAAGCAGACGCAGTTGGCCGACGAACGCCGGCTCAAGATCCTCGCGAAGCTACGTGGGGACTCAGCGGTGCGCGTGCGCGAGCTCGCCGCGGAGCTCAACACCTCCCAGATGACCATCCGGCGCGATCTCATGGCCATGGACGCCGAGGGCCTGCTGCGCCAGGTGCACGGCGGCGCGGTGCTGAGGAGGTCCGCCGAGGACCCGGCTCCGGCCGCCGACGGCGAACGCCTCGACACCGGTCACGTCGGCATCGTCGTGCCCACCGCCGACTACTACTTCGCCCCGGTGATCCAGGGATGCAAGGAGACCCTGAGCGGTGAAGGTGTGCCGGCGTCGGTCATGGTGTCGAACTACGACCTCGCCAGGGAGAGGGAGATCTGCCAGCAGTTCGTCGAGGCCGGCGCTCACGCCATCATCTACGCTCCCACGTTCGTCCACCCGGCGGCAGCCGAGGTCACCTCGTGGTTGTTCGAACTGCCCGTCCCGGTGGTGCTCCTCGAGCGCGACATCGCCGACGCGGCCACCGGGCAGGCGCTGTCATCGGTGCGCACCGCCTACGAGAAGGGCTGGGAGATGAGCCTGCGCCACCTGCGCGGGCTCGGCCACGAGCGAGTGGCACTCGTCACCCACGGACTCCGCCAGGTGGGCGTCAACCTCGAGACGCTGTGGCAGCGGGCGGCCACCGACGCCGGCTACGCCCTCGAGGACGCGATTCTCCTCCTGGACCCGCGGGCCACGCTCAGTCCGCCGCGGAAGGTGCTGGACGACATCCTGGCCGGCATCGACCACGCGGGCGTCACCGGCATCATCAGCCACTGCGACCAGGCGACGCTCGACCTCGTGCACGCCGTCCGGGCCAGGGGCTGGCGCATCCCCGAGGACCTCTCGGTCATCACCAACGAGGACCAGATCGCACAGCTGACCGACCCGCCGTTGACGTCCAGCTCACCCGTCAAGTCCGTGCTCGGCCGTACGGCCGCCCGCATGGCGCACGATCTCGGCCTCGACAGCACCGCCACGATCCAGCACGTGCTCATCCAGCCGATGTTCACCGACCGTGGTTCGTGCGCTCCGCCCGGGGGCCGTACCACCGGCTGACACCCGCCGGCCCAGTGGCGCCGGCGCTCTCACGGCTCAGCCACCGGCCGGCATCGCCCAGGAACCATCGATGGCCAGAGTGCCGCGGAGGTCAGCTCAGGGAGCCCGCGTACTGCCGCGGCTCCGGGTCGCGCAGCGGGCCGAGAGTCGACCCGAGCCAGCCCTCCGGGGTGAACGAGGCATACAGGCGGGGCAGCGCCTCGCGCAGCGCCCGCTCGTAGTCGCGGGGATCGTCGCGGACGAACACGTGCGCGTTCGGGGTCCGGGCGGTCGGCTCGAAGGTGTAGAGACCGGTCGGATGCGAGGCGGCCCTGCAGGGGACCAGTTCGTTCCGCACGACGACGTCGCCCGGCGCGACGTCGGCCGCGGCGACGATCTCGTGCGAGCCGTCCTGGTGGCGCACGAGGGCAGAGCCGGACACCTCGATCCAGGCGGCGGTCTCCCACACCGCGTGCCGCCGGCCGAAGACGCGCTCGGCGACCTCGGCCGGCGGGTCCTCGTCGAGCGCTCGCAGGAAGTCGATCCGCGTCGACACGCCGAGCCCGTAGAGGAGGTAGCGCTTCAGTGCCGGGTGCAGGTCGTCGATCCAGCGCAGGTCGTCGAACCACCAGAGCGTGTTGTGCACGCCGTAGGAGAAGCAGTCGACCTCCGTGGCGCACGGGTACAGCGCGAGCGGCAGACCCGCGTCGACCAGCCGGATGATCGCCAGCGGGTCGAGGTAGACGTTCCACTCCAGGTAGTCCAGCGTCGTCGACCCGGCACTGAGGTGGATGCGCGCGACCTTCTCACGGAACAACGCCGGGTCCCGATTGAAGGCGACCGCGATCGGGCGGGCCGAGCCGAAGGACATGAGGTGGACGGGCGTGCCGGACGCGCGCAGGGTGTCGAGCAGGAGCTCGGGGCCCGTCTGCTGGAACGGCGGCACGTCGCGCAGCTGGTCGTCGACGGTGCGCATGCGGGCGAACGGCGAGATCCCGTACGGCACCTGCCGGCCGAACAGGGTGTTCAGCTGCGTGACGGGGATGACGCCCGGCTCCCGCGGCCCCGGGTAGCCCGGCACACCCGCCCCGACCGACTCGCGCTTCTCGATCGACACGTCGAGGACGATCGCTCGCAGGTCGATCCGATCGAGCCCGAACGGCATCAGCAGGTCGAAGTTGTCCCCTGGGTCCTCGGGCGGCTGATAGAGGTCGGTGACCACGATCACGGGGGTCGGCATAGGCGTAGTCTACTCGAATAGATACCCTGCTCCTATACTCCTCGCACGACGAAAGGTGCAGGTTTCGATGATGGACACTCCCGGCCGCACGGAGCGCCGCCGCGCCCCGACGCGAACCGACGTCGCCCGGCTGGCCGGCGTGAGCACCGCCGTCGTCAGCTATGTCACCAACGACGGTCCGCGCCCGGTGGCCGCCGCCACCCGGGAGAAGGTCCTGGCGGCGATGCGAGAGCTGGACTACCGGCCCAATGCCGTCGCCCGGGCACTGCGCCTCCAGCGCGCCCAGGCCGTCGGCCTCGTCGTCCCGGATGTCAGCAACACCTACTTCGGCGCGCTCGCCCGCGAGCTGTCGAACCAGGCGTTCACCGCCGGGTACGCCCTGCTGCTCGGCGACTCCGATGACGACCCCGAACGGGAACGTGCCCAGATCGAGTCACTGGTGAGCCATCAGATCGACGGCTTGATCATCGTCAGCCTCGCGCCGGATTCGGTCGCCGAGGTCAACGGAACCCCGACGGTGTACCTCAACCAGCGCAGCCAGCCCGGCCAGCTGTCCGTCATCGTCGACAACGAAGGCGGCGCGCGGCTGGCCGTCTCCCACCTCCTCGGGCACGGGCTGCGGCGCATCGCGCACCTGGGCGGGCGGGCAGGCGCACCCGGCGCCGACGAGCGGCGCGCGGGCTGGGAGGCCACGCTGTCCGAGGCCGGCTCGCCCGCCGACCCCGCGCTGCTCCGGCAGGCGGAGTACAGCCGGGTCGCCGGTCATGAGGCGGCGATCGATCTCCTGACGCGCGAACCCCGCCCCGACGCCGTGTTCGTCGCGTCCGACGTCCAGGCGCTCGGCCTGCTCGCCGCGGCGCGAGAGCTCGCGATCTCGGTGCCGCACGATCTCGCCGTGGTGTCGTTCGACGGCACCGACGACGCCGTGTTCAGCGACCCGCCGCTCACCGCCGTCGAACAGCCCGTCCCCGCCATCGCGGAGGCCGCGCTCCAGGCGGTCCTGGGGCGGACGGCGCCCGCGTCGGCCGGCCACGTCCCCGTCCGTCTCGTGGTCCGCGCGTCGTGCGGGTGCCCGCCGGCCGGCTGAACACAGGTCACCGCGCCCCGGGGTCACCGAGCAGCGCGGCGCCACCGCAGGAGGTCCTCGGACGTCGGGTAGGAGCTCTGCGCCCCGGGTCGCGTCGCCACGAACGCACCGGCCTCGACGGCGCGGGTCGCCGCCTCCACCGGGTCCAGGTGCGCGGCCAGCCCGGCGACCAGCGCACCCATGAACGCGTCGCCGCATCCGGTGGTGTCGACGGCGTCGACCGGTGCGGCGACGATCTCGGCCCGGCGGCGGGTCGACGCGTCGTAGAGCAGTGCACCGCGCGGGCCCAGCGTGACCAGGACGTCGCAGCCATCGAACCGCTCGCTCGCCTCCTGCGCGCCCTCGCCCACCGGACGGCGGTCGCCGACCAGCATCGCGAGTTCGTGTTCGTTCACGACGAGGACCGCTCCGGAACCGAGCAGGCCGCCGGGCAGCCGTCGCATCGGCGACGGGTTCAGGACGAACCGCGCCCCGAGCTCGCCGGCCCGCGCCGCGGCGGCGACGACCGCGTCGTCGGGGACCTCGAACCCGGTCACGACGAACCGCGCCTCGCGCATCGCCGAGGTCACCGCCGCGGCGTCGAGGCGCAGGTTCGCTCCGCCGCTGACGACGATGAGGTTCTCCGCGTCCGCGTCGACGAGGACGACGGCCTCGCCCGTGGGCGCGTCGACCCGCACGATTCCCGTGACGTCGACCCCTGCCGCGGCGACCGACGCCACCAGGTCGTCGCCGCCCGCGTCGGTGCCCACGGCGCCCACGAGTGCGACGTCGGCGCCGAGCAGCGCCGCGGCGACGGCCTGGTTCGCGCCCTTCCCACCCGCCGCCGTCGAGCGGCTCGTCGCGTGGATCGTGTGCCCCGCCGCGGGCAGGCGATCGACCCGGTAGGTGCGGTCCACGTTGAGCGAGCCCACGACGACGATCCGCGCCGTCATCCCTTCAACCCCGTCGTCGACAGCGACTCGGTGTACTGCTTCTGGAAGAACAGCAGCAGGATCATCGGGATGATCGTCAGCACGAAGGAGCCGGCGAAGATCTGCCCGAGGTCGACGGTGAACAACGTGCTGAGGTTGGCCAGCGCGATCGGCGCGAGCTGGCGTTCCGGTGACGTCCCGATCAGCAGCGGCCACAGGTACGCCTGCCACTGCGACAGGAAGAGCATCATGCCGGCGCCGATGAGCGCCGGCTTCGACAAGGGCAGGACGATGCGCCACAGGGTGGCGATCCGGCCGAGCCCGTCGACCTCGGCCGCCTCGAGCAGCTCCGAGGGGATCCCCATGAAGAACTGGCGCAGGACGAAGATCGCGAAGCCGTTGGCCAGCGCGGGCAGCACCAGCCCCGCATAGGAGTCGCTGAGCCCCCAGTCCTGGAACAGACCCGACAACGGGATGGCGATGGCGTCGAACGGGATCATCGCCACCAGGACGATGAAGGTGAAGACGATGCCGCGTCCGGGGAAGTCGATCGTCGCGAGGGCGTACGCGGCCGGGACCGCGATCGCCAGGCCGAACGCGATCGTGAGCCCGGCCACCAGGAAACTGTTGAACAGGCCCGTGAGGAACGGCCCCGACAACAGCCCGGAGTAGTTCGTGAGGTCGCCGCCCACGGGAACGAACGCGAGCCACGACAGCGGCGCCATGTGCTCGACGTAGCTGTTTCCCGGCCGGGTGGACGAGACGAACACCCACCACACGGGGAGGAAGACCGCGAGAGCGGCGAAGACCGCCGCGGTCGTGAGGACGATGGTCCCGCCGCGCGAGCGCCTCATGCCTTCTCCTCCCGCAGGAGCCGGAACTGGACGGCGACGATGACCGCGAGCAGGAGCATCAGGATGACGACCTCCGCCTGCCCGACCCCGACGTCACCGAGCAGGTACGTCCGGTTGTAGATGTCGAACATGATCAGGTTCGTCGACCCGTTCGGCCCACCCTTCGTCAGGATCTGCACGGGCGCGAAGAGGAGGAACGACCCCACCGTGCAGGCGATCAGGACGAACGCCATCGGCCGCTTGAGCAACGGGAGCGTGATCGAGACCAGGCGCCGCCACCAGCCCGCGCCGTCGAGCGCCGCCGCCTCGTAGAGCGAGTCGGGGATGTCCTTGAGGCCGGCGATCACGAAGATCATCCAGTACCCGAGCGCACCCCAGGTGACCATGATGCCGATCGAGAACGCCGCCTGGCTCGACGACGTCAGGAACGGCTGGGGCGGCAGGCCCACGAATTCCAGCAGCGCGTTGACGAGGCCGTCGGGTTCCAGGGCGGTGCTCCAGATGAGCGCCACCACCGCGCCGGGCACGGCCGCGGGCACGAAGATCATGGAGCGCCACAACCCCACGAGTGGAAGTCGCTGCGCGGTGAGCAGGGCCAGCGCGGTCGACAACACCACGATCGCGGGGTTGAGGACGAGGTTGAAGACGAGCGTCACCACGAGCACGGAGTGGAACCCCGGATCGGTGAGCAGATGGGTGTAGTTCGCCAGACCGTCGAACTCCGAATCGCCGGTCGCCAGCGAGACGTGCCGGAAGCTCTGGTTCACCGCGCTGATCATGGGCACGACCCGCATCAGCACCAGAGCCAGGAGCGCGGGGCTGAGCATGGCGAAGGCCACCAGCGTGGTCCGGACGGTTCGGCTGCGCCGACGGCCGGAGCCGGACGGCCGCGGGCCCGTCCGCCGGACGGCGCGCCCCGTGGAGCGCGCCGTCCGCCGCGTCGCCGTCGCCGGGCGCATCACCGCAAGCGCTCGATCTGGGCGGTGATCTCCTCGTCGGCCTGCGCGGCGCGCTCGGCGGGATCGGAACCGTTGCGGATGTCGGAGAACAACTGCCCCGCGCCCGGCTCGAACACGCTGTAGCCGACCACGGTCGGGCGGTGCACGGCGTTGTTCTCGAGTTGGTACTGCAGGATCGCGCCGAAGCCCGCCGTCGCCGCACCGGCCGACGCGTTGACCTGCTCGACGTAGGCCGCGAACGCCTCCTTGTTCGTGGGCGTGATGCCGGCCACCTCGGCCGCCTGAGCGTTGCCGTCCGGGTCGATGGTCAGGTAGCGGAGGAACTCCTTGGCGGCGTCGAGGTTCTCCGTCTTCGACGAGACGCCCACCGCCCACGAGTCCGTGGAGGTCGCCGCCTCCCCGCCCTCGAAATAGGGCGCCGGCGCGACGCCGTAGTCGATGCCGCCCGCGTTGGCCACGCTCACGCCCCACGGGCCGGAGATGATGAAGGCGGCCTTGCCCTCCTGGAACAGGGCGCCGTTCTTGTCGTTGGTGATGCCGCGCGGCGAGAGACCGTCCTCGAAGAGGCCGTGATACCAGCTCAGGGCGTGCTGCCAGCCGTCGTCGGAGAAGTCCACGACACCGTCGGCGTCGATGCCGTCGCCGCCGCCGGCGGAGACGCCCATCATCTGCAGCTGGTAGTACGTGTCCCACTGGTCGAACAGCAGCGGGTACTCGGCCGCGCCGGCGCTCTGGACCGCCCGCGCCGCTTCGGTCAGCTGCTCATAGGTCCACGGCGTCGCCGGGTCGCTGGGCGGCGCCTCGACACCGGCCGCGGCGAGGACGTCGACGTTGTAGTAGAGGAACTGCGAGGTGGTCCAGGGCGCGAGAGCGAGCAGCTTGCCGTCCACCTCACGCGCCGTGACCATGCTCTCGCTCACGGCGGCGGCGATGGCGTCCTCGCGCAGGTCGGTGATGTCGGCGAGGTAGCCGCGGTTGTTCCAGTCCAGGGCGGCGCCGCCGGCGTCGACGACCATGAGGTCGATCCCCTCGCCACCGGAGCCCATCCGCTGGTTGATGGTGCTCGTGTACTGCGCGTAGGGGATGTTGAGCTGCTTGACGGTGATGCCGGGGTGCTGCTCCTCGAACCCCTCGATCACCGCGGCCCAGGTCTCGGCCGGGTCGGCGTTCGCGAAGGTCAGGGTGATCTCCTCGTCGCCGCCACCCGAACTGTTCGTCGCCGACCCGCCGCATCCGGCGAGCACCAGCAGTCCCGCGCCGATCGCGGCGGCGACTGAGAGGGTCCGGGTGGTGGGCTGTCCCATGGCGTTTCTCCTCTTCGAGTGATGCTGGGATGGATGTCAGGCTGTGGTGGAGGCGTTCTGCGCCGCGGCGAGAATCCGGCGCACGATCTCGTCGGTCACCCGCGGCACGTCCATGTCGACGACGACCTCGTGCGGCCCGCGCGGGTCGGCGGCGAACCGGGTCGTCCCAGGGTGTTCGCCCTCCGTCTCGACCGTGACGGTGCCGCGCTCGGTCCGGAAGAGGCCGGGACGAGCGAGCGTGAGCGCGGCGATGGGATCGTGCGGCACGTTGAAGTCCTGATCGGTGAACGCCCAGAAGCGGCGCATCTCCGCGCCGATGAGCGCACCGAGCGGTCCCGTGGACGAGATGGCGTCCAGCTCGGCCCGCCCGAGCCGGACGCGCTGGGTCTGGTCGAGCCCCACGGCCAGGAGGTCGAGGCCCGAGGCGAAGACCTCGGCGGCGGCGGTCACGTCGCAGCGGATGTTGTGCTCGACGACGCCGGCGCGGAACTCGCCACCCATCATGACGATGCGCTTCGTCACCCGTTCGGGCCGGCGCAGCGCGACGGCGACGTTCGTGAGCGGGCCGATGGCGACGACGGTCGCGCTGGCCGCGAGCTCCGCGGTGGCGTCCCTCGGTGCCTCGTAGCGTTGCTCGGCGAGGTCGGCGATGGTGGAGCCCTCGTGTCCCGGCCACCACACCGGCCGCCCGGACAGCGTGTCCGGCTCACCGGCGGCGATCGGCGGCGCCGTCCGGCCCGCCGTCGCGAACGCCTTCGCGACGATCCTGGCGCGCAGGTCCACGTCCCCGTACACCGTCGTCACGGCCGAGATCCCCAGCTCCGGCGAGCCCAGGACCATCGCGAGCGCGAGCAGGTCGTCGACGTCCGTGCCGATGTCGGTGTCGAGAGCGAAGGAGGAGTGGGCCACGTCCGCGCCGTGCTGTGCCGCCGAGCTGTCGTGGGTCATGGGTTCCCGTCTGTAGCGCTGTGATCACGAGCGGTCGTCGCATCGACCGTCGACGCATGCTATTCGAGTAGACTCGCTGCCGCAAGCATGACTCTACTCGAATAGCGCATCACGAGTAGACCCCCGGTAACGACGGAGGATGGAGGCCATCGATGGCACCTTTCCGCACGATCAGGCGAGCCTGCGCACTGGCGACCGTGATGGGCGTGAGCGCCCTGCTCGCCCCGCTGGGCACGGCAGCGGCCGAGGACGACGCGAACGCCCGTCCGGCCCGCGATCGGGTCACCTGGGACCCGGCGTCGCTGGCGGCGGTGTACGAACCGGAGCCCGGGTTCTACTCCTACGCGCCGTCAGTGGTGCGCGACGGGGACACCGAGTGGATCTGGTCGTGCCACAACGACCGGTCCAGAGTGATCGAGGACCACATCTATCTCACCAAGCGCGTCGACGGGGTCGTGACCGAGACGAGGTCCGTCCTGCAGGCCTCCGCCTCTCCGGCCTGGGACAGCTTCCACACCTGTGACCCGAGCGTCGTCGCCGGACGGTTCCACTACGGCGGCGTTCGCTACTCGTACGCGATGTTCTACCTGGGCAACGACGTGGACGCGAGCGCGCACAACCAGGTCGGCGTCGCCTTCGCGACCGACCCGGACGGGCCGTGGGTCAAGTACCTGGAGCCGATCGTGACGTCGGAGCGCATCGACCAGTGGGGCGCCGGTCAGCCGTCCGCCGTCTCCCTCTCCGGCGCCTCCGGGCGGGTGCTGCTGACCTACACCCGTGGCGACACCTCGACCCGTGCCTACGCCAGCGTCGTCGACCTCTCGGTCGTGGAGCGCCTGCGGGTGAGCCCACCCGTCCTGCTGCCGACGGACGGGCTCACCGGCGCCGACGGTGCGCCCGACTACCTCAACGGGTTCGACATCGCCCTCGACCGCACCGGGCGCAACGTGGTGGCCGTACGCGAACAGCACCCCTACCCCACCGACAACCCCTGGTGGATCGGTCCCTCGGTGCAGGTCGCCCGCCTGAGCCTGACGAACGTCCTCTCCGGCACGGGCACGTGGGAACCGCTGGGCGACATCGACCGCGAGCTGACCGGATTCTCGCGGAACCACAACGCCGGCCTGGCCCGGACGTGGCACGGCCGGCTCGCCGACCCCGGCACCGTCGAGGTCGTCTTCACCAGTTCCTGCTCCAGCCTGCCCACCATCGACGACCCGGACTGGAGCCAGGCGACCTGCGACTCGCTGTACTCCTACGACCTCTGGTCGATCACCGGGCGCTGGGCGACCGTCAGGTGAGAGTGACGGGGACCCTCGACCTGTAGCCGGCCGGGCCGGCGCACGAGTCGCACGCCGGCCCGGCTCGGCTCACCCGGCGTGGACGGGAGGCGCCCAGGCCGGTCGCGGGATCAGGCAGAACGGGTGGCCGGCCGGATCGGCGTACACGTGGTCGCCCGCCGGCAACCGGCGCGCCCCGAGCCGCCGCACCTCCACGTCGGCCACGTCGAGATCGTCGACCATGACGTCGAGATGGAACTGCTGTGGGTGGGCCGGGTCCGGCCAGCGCGGCGGACGGTGGTCCGGTGCACGCTGGAACGCGATCCCCGACGAGGTCTGGTCGCGCGAGATGACGACCCAGTCGTCGCTTCGGTACGTGATCGGCAGGCCGGTCAGTTCGGCGTAGAACTCCGCCAGGTCGCCCGGGCCGGGACAGTCGATCACCGTATGGTGCAGGCGTCCGATCATGCCTCCATCCTGCTCCCCGACCGGCGGATCGCTGCGTGGTGCGGTCAGCACGTCGCGACCGGCATAAGCGCCGCGGGCCGGAGGTCCTTCAGGTGAGTGCCAGTGGCAGCTTTCGCAGCCCGAGCAGGAGCTCATCGGCGACCGCGGGACGGAGGCCCTTTCGGGTCGTATCGACGATCTCGGCGGCTTCGGCGGCGTCGACGCCGAACATGGCCCCGGCCCGCTCGAGCTTCGCCGCCGAGATCCTGCGCAAGCGATAGTCGCCGCCGACGCTCATGGCGCTGTCGATGGACGCGGAGCCGTCCGAGTACGCGGCGTAGCTCAAGAGGTCGTAGAGCGGCGCCAACCGGACGGAGCGCCGCTCCAACATCAGCGAGTTGTTCTTGGCATGGGCGTCGGTACACCCGGCGATCACGTTGACCACGAGTGCGCGAGAGAACGCCGTTCCGGCCGAGCGACGATCTGCCGCCGACGGCAGGGAGCGCATCAGACCTGCGATGTCCGCAACACCGGGCCCGCCGTCGAGACGCTGGTACTTCTTGGACGGCGGAACGCGGAGGGCTTGACAGAGATCCTCTTGATGGAGTCGCCGCCACTGCCCCTTGACCACTGCGCGGGTGCGTGGCGGGGGTCGCGTCTTCGGGGACGCCCCACGAGCCATCGGGCAGCTTGTGGAGACCGATCTCGGGCTGGGCGCCGGCGAGGCTGAACCGACCACCCGCGTCGTAGTAGGGCGCGCCCTCCGCGTATTCGGACACGACCCGGCTCAGCATGGTCGCCGCCTCATCGTCGCCGACCCGGCGCACGTGGTGGCGCTCGAGGACTGCGTCTCATGCCGTCGCGCTTGGAGGCACCAGCTGGATCGCGCCGGCGGCATCGATGCCGACGTGCTCGAGCAGCGCGAACGGGATGTTGGCCGAGACCGAGTAGCGGCGTGCGATCGACCTCAGCGCCTCTTCACTGCCCGGGAGCAGCCCTTGCAGGTAGGGCATGACCGCGCGCTTCCTATGGACCGCTGCTGTGAGCGGCATCGAGAGTGACAGTGGCGTCGCATCGTCAGATGCGCGGTAGGCACTGTCATACTCGAACGTCACGTTCCCGCTGGTGGACTGCGTGAGCCTGCCGCACAGGCGCCCGTCGAGATGGACGTCGAGGTACCGTCCCGTCACCAGCGCACGTCCCCCGTTTGGAGGCTCCGAAAGCCATCTCGAAGCCGAGTGCCTGGAAGACGTCGAACAGCTTCGATGCTTCGACCGTGGGCTCACCCGCCTCGAAATCCGCAACGAAGGAGCGCGAGACACCGGCGCGAGCCGCCAACTCGGACTGGCTCCAGCCCTGCTCTCCGCGCAGCTCGCGTACAGCGGCCGCAGCCTCCCGGACCGTCAGCATCGCCCTCTTCTGTCGCCGTACGGCTACATTCCTGCTTGCCGCCGTACGGCGGCACTCTGGCTGATCGGTCAGCCCATCGGCGCCTCGAAGGGCCGGGTGTCGGCCTCGAAGACCGGCTCGACGGCGGGATCGAGGTCGACGAGCGTCACGTGGGAGCGTCCGGTGCGGACGATCACCCGGCTGCCGACCACCGGGACCCGCTCCGAGGTCGTCAGCATGTAGGCCTCGACCTCCCGGGAGTCGAAGCCGATGACGACGGTGAACTCGGGCTGGTCGTGAATCCAGCTGTTCGAGAACGTCACCTCCCGCAGCGTGCCGGCATGATCGACGCCATGACGGCGCAGGTCGTCCAGCGCGGTCCGGCGGCGGGCGGCGTGACGGAGCGCGGACGGCAGCCGGGTGGTGGCGAACAGCCACCACAGGCCGAAGGTGAGCGCGACGGCGAGCATCAGCTGGGCCGGCGCCGACGTGACGATGTTCGAGTTGGTCAGCACCTCCCGCGCGGTCCGCTCATCGGCTTCGACGGCGAAGACCACCACCGACGACGTGCCGGCGGCGATGCCGCCGGCGACCGCGCTCTGCGTCAGCAGGGAGCCGGCCCGCGACTGCCCGAACCGGCCCTTGGCCCGCCCGTACAGCGTGACCGCCGCCCACAGCGCGAGGTACCCGGTGACGATCCCGCCGACGACCCACCAGGTCACGGAGGCGTCCTCGAGCACGGCCGGCAGCCGCGCGCCGAACAGCCGCGCGAACAGCGCCCCGGCCACGACACCCCAGAACACGACGCAGAGGAACGTCCACACGACGACTCCCGGCCTGGGCTCGGCGGCGGGCCAGGTCATGCGCCCGCGCCGATCGGTCGTGGAGAAGGCCGGACGGCGATCGTGGGCCGCACCGTCACCCGTCAGCGGTTCAGCCACCGATCTCCTCCCGGCCGGTTCGAGCTGCACACCAGGATCGTCCTACCGCCGCGGCCGGCTCGGCCGCAACCGCCGGTCGTGGTCGAGGCCGTAGAACAGGCGCGGCGCGCCGTCGAGGGTGACGGTCACCGACCCCCGGTTCGGCGACAGGATCGTCTCCTGCCCGATGCAGTCGACCTGCCGCACCGTGTCCGCCCTGGTGGGGAAGGTCAGCTCGACCTTCGTCGGCCAGGTGTCGACCCAGACCTCGCGCGCCGGATACCGCCAGTCGGTGCGCGCGCCGTCGGTGTTGAGGACATACCCGTCGGACCGGTTCCACAGGATCGCCGCCTGGCCCGCGCCCGGCACGTCGAACAGCAGGCCCTTGGTGGTCCCGTCCGGGAAGTCGAGCCAGCGGACGAACCGCGCCTGGTCCAGGTGCCGGGCAGCGGTGGCGTACGCCAGCAGCGACGGCTTCGCGCTGGTGTCGCGGTTCGTGAGGCCGAAGTGGTACTCGACATCGGACGGGTCCGCGACCTGGGGGCTGCCGAGCCGGCTGTCGTGGAACTGGTACCAGTTCACGCAGCGGACGCCTTCGGCCTTGGCCAGGGCGAGCGACAGGAGCACGTTCTCGGCGGCGTGGCGGTAGGAGTCGTTCCACCAGGCGTTGGGACGGGTGCAGGCGTAGGCCTCGGTCATCCAGATCTCCTTGGGACCGTACTGCGCGATCAGCTCCTTGAGCTGGCGCAGGCCACCGAGGTAGTTCCAGTAGGCGCCGGTCGCGCCCGGGTCCCAGCCGCCGCCGTCGCCGCCGGGGACGTAGTCGGCGGTGAAGTTGCCGCGGCCGGGGTGGAACGCGACGCCGTCGATGAGGTCCCAGCCGCCGGCCTGGTGGAACCGCTCCAGCCACGGCCGGTCCATGCCGGCGAGACCGCAGTTGAGCAGCTTGAGGTCGGCGGCGCGGGCCCGGACCTCGTCGTGCACGGGCCGCAGCGCCTTCTCGATGTACTGCTCGGCGGTCACACCGGTGTTCCACGGCCGGTTCAGCTCGTTACCGACCTCGAAGTAGCGCGCCCCTGCGTCGATGGCGATCTGCGTGTTCGCGACGGCCCAGGCGCGGGCCTGCTCCGCGGTGGCCTCGAGCGACGGCTGCAGCTCGACGTTGTGCAGGATGCCGCGCCGGTCGAACTCGGCCGGCGGCAGACCGGGCCCGCCGTCATAGGCGATGCGGACCCACTTGATGCCGACGCGCTGCCACAGGTCCAGCAGGGCGGTGGCGGACGGGACCTGCAGCCACGGGTAGTTGGCGATCCCGAACATGCTCTCCTCACCGGCCTGGTACTCGAAGTCCGGCAGGACGGTGAGGGTGGTGCGCGCGAACGCCTCGTCGCCACCGCCGACGGCCGCGACCTCGGTGACGACGCTCCCGTGGGCCGGAGCCGTCAGGGTGAAGACGTGATCGCGGGTCCGCTGCGCCGGGACGGTGACGCTCACCGTCCGCGAGGCCAGCACCGCGCCGTCGAAGTCGCGAGCCCACCACACGAGGTCGACGGTGCGGTCGTCCGGGCCGCCGTTGGCCACCTGCACGTTGACGGCCATGGTCGCGCCGGGGCCGTCCCACAGCCCGAACGGCTGGTCCGTCCACAGCTCGACGGCCAGCTCGCGGCCCTGGCCGACGGCCGCCGCGGCGGTCGGCCGCAGGTCGCTGAGGATCAGCTCGGCCTGGGTGGTGGCGCTCGTCGCGTCGACCACGACCCCGGGCGCGTGCACCCAGGTCGACGAGGTCCACGACGTCCGCGACCGTTCGAGGATGAGCAGTCCGTGTGTGGTGTCCCAGGTCGAGGCGTAGGCGACGCCCACGGACGACTCGTACGGCACACCGCCGCCGGCGTCGCGGGTCCACTGGCTGAGCGGGACGAACCTGTCGGGCTCCACCGGGCCGTCGATCGCCCGGCTGAACAGGAATCCGTCGGGAATCAGCGTGGCCGAGCCGGACACGTGCCACTGCAAGTGCACCCGCCGGGTCGTCACCGTGAAGAGGCCGTACACCGTGATCGCCCCGGCCGCGGCGGGCATGACGTAGTCCATCCGCAGCGCCTGCGTGCCGTCGTCGAGCGTGACCAGGCTCGGTGTGCCGCCGACCGACGTCTGGATGCCCGTGACCGTGTCCTTGGTCTGGAACTTCGAGCCGTGCATCCGCAGGGTCCCGCCGCCGTCGCGGACGGCGATCTGGCCGCCGGGGCTGCCGGTGACGCTGATCCCGTCGGCGCTGATGGTGACGACACCGCCGGCGGCCGAGGCCCGGACCGGGCTCGGCGGCAGCAGCGTCAGGACGCCGGCGGCGAATCCGGCGCGCAGCACCTGCCGCCGCGACGGCATCCGGGAAGTCTGCTCGATCATCGTTGATCCGCCCTTCGAGTGGGGTTTCGGCTCAGCCCTTCAGGCCCGAGTGGGCCAGCCCTTCGACGAAGTGCCGCTGGGCCAGCAGGAAGACGATCAGCACCGGCACGACGGTCAACGTCGCCGCGGCCAGCTGGACGTTCCACATGTTGCCGCCGTACGCGTCGGTGAACCGGGTCAGCGCCTGCGGCAGCGTGAACAGCTCAGGGGTGGTGAGGTAGACCGTCGGTTCGAGGTAGAGGTTCCAGGACGACATGAACGTGAGGATCGCGACCGCCGACAGCGCCGGCTTGGCCAGCGGCAGGCAGATCCGCCACCACGTGGCGACCCGCCCCAACCCGTCCAGCCGGGCCGCCTCCTCCAGTTCGATCGGCAGCGAGATGAAGAACTGGCGCATGATGAACGTCGCCAGCACGCAGGGCGCGGCGAACGCCGTCACGAGGATCAGCGGCCAGTGCGTGTTGATCATGCCGACGGACTTGAACATCTGGAACAGCGGCACGATCGTCGTCTCGCTCGGCACCAGCAACCCGACCAGCACGACGAGGAACAGCAGGTTGCGGCCCGGGAACGAGATCCGCGCGAACGCGTAGCCGGCCAGGCTCGACACCAGCATCACGAGCAGCGTGACGACGATCGCGATGTACACGCTGTTGAAGTACTGCCGGGCGAACGGCTGGAACGTGAACACCTCGGAGTAGGCGGCCCACGTCGGATTCGCGGCGAAGAACGTCGGCGGTGACGCGAAGATCTCGCTCAGCGGTTTGAACGACGACGCGATCATCCAGATCGTCGGCACGGCGAACGGCACGCAGAGCACCGCGAGGACCAGCCACCAGCCGACGGTCCGGCCGCGGCGAGCCACGGTGGCGGTGTCAGCTCTCATGGAAGACCCATTTCCGGCGGAGCTGCCACTGCACCATCGTCAGGATCAGGACGAACGACAACAGCACCAGGGCCAGCGCCGACCCGTACCCGATGTCGTTGAACTCGAATGCCGTCTGGAAGACGTAATAGACCAGGACGGTGGTGGAGATGCCGGGTCCGCCCTGGGTGAGAACGGCGATCTGCGCGAAGGCCTGCAGCGCTCCGACGATCGTGATGATGCCGGTGAGCAGCAGTGTCGGTGAGATGAGCGGCAGCGTGATGCGGACGAAGATGGTCCAGCTGCTCGCTCCGTCGATGCGCGCCGCCTCGTAGAGCTGGCCGGGAACACCTTGGAGCGCTGCCAGGAAGAGCACCATGTTGATGCCGACACTGCGGATCACCTGCGTGAACACCACACCGCCCATGGCGGTCGGGCCCTGCACGAGCCAGTTCGGCCCGTCGATGCCGACGACCTCCAGCAGCCCGTTGACGCCCCCGTTGTCCTGCAACAGGAAGCCCCAGACCAGCGTCCATGCGACGACCGAGACGACCACCGGCGAGAAGAAGATCGTGCGGAACACGGTCACGCCGGGCAGCCTGCGGTTCAGGAGCACGGCCAGCAGCAGGCCCAGCGTCAGGTTGAGCACCACCACCCCTCCGGCGAACACGGCGGTGGAGCCCAGAACCCGCGGCAGCTGTGGATCGGCGGCCAGCTCCGAGTAGTGGGCGCCGCCGTTGAACGTCATCTCGCCGGTGAAGATGTTCCAGTCGTTCAGGCTGTAGTAGATCGCCAGGCCGACGGGCACGAGCACGAACACGACCACGCCGACGACCTGCGGCGCGATGAACAGATAGCCCGCGAGCGCGTCACGGCGGCGGCTGCTCATCGTGGTCCCGCGCCCCCGGCGCGCCGGTGGGGCGCCGGGCGGCGTGTCACGAGCGGAGATCGCCGTCGTGCTCATCTCAGCAGGGGTTCGATCGCGGTGCAGACCTCCGACAGGACCGCCGCCACGTCGGCGTCCTGGGTCCACAGGGCGTCCAGCGCCGCCTTGCCCTTCTGGGCGATCTCGGCCGGGTTGGTGTGGTTCGGCAGCGTGACCGCACCCGGGAGCTGATCGACCACCACGGCCTGCAGCTGCTCGGCGGTGAGCTTCGTGTTGACCTCCGCGAGCTGCTCGCCGGTCAGCAGCGACTCCCGCGGCGGCGGGAAGAACTGGGCCAGCAGCCGGGCGTTCTCGGGATTGGTCATGAACGCCAGGAAGTCGGTGGCCTCCTGCACGTGGTCGCTGGACGTGAGCACCCCGACGCCGGCCTGGCCGATGACCGAGTAGTCACCCGCGGGGCCGCTGGGCAGCGGGTACACCTCGTAGCCGAACGACCCGTCGAGCAGCGCCGCGCGCGACACCTGCGCGACCGTGAACGCGGAGTCGCCGGCGAAGAAGTCGACCGTCGTCCCCGGTCCGGGCATCGAGCCGTCGACGAAGGCCGCGGTGTGCAGGAACTCGAAGGCCTGCACCATCTCGTCGCTGTCGAACGTGCACTCGGTGCCGTCCTCGTTCCAGGCGGCCGCACCCCAGCCCGGCCAGACCGTGCCCAGCATGTTCCAGGCGGAGTAGTCGAAGTCGCGCACCACGAAGCCGGCCTTGCCGGTGGCGGCGTTCACCGCGGCGCCGACCTGGTTGACCTGCTCCCAGGTGAGGGCGGCCGGGTCGAGCGTCTGGCCGGCCTGCGCCAGCAGGTCGGTGTTGACGTAGAGGGCGAACGGCGAGTTCGAGAACGGGTAGGCGTACAGCTCGCCGTCCTGGCTGAACTCCGCGGTGACGCTGCCCACCAGGTCGCCGTAGTCCCAGCCCTCGGTGGCCTCGAGCGTCTCCGTGAGCGGGACCAGCGCGGACGACTGGATCAGGTCCTTCGACAGGTCACCCATCCAGGCCAGGTCGGGGGCGTTGCCACCGGCGATCTGCGTGGTCAGGGTGCTGTTGTAGTCCTCGAACGGCAGGCTCTCGAAGGTGATGCTCCCGATCTCCGGATGGTCGGCCCGGTAGTCGTCGGCGATCGACTGGAACAGGGCGAGCTGCTCCTCGTTGGAGGTCCACACCGTCATCCGCAGGTCGACGCTGCCCGGGGCGGCGGACGTCTGCTCCTCGGTCGGCTGCTGCGACGTCGACGACCCTCCACAGGCGGTCAACGTGGCGATCAGTGCGGCGGCCACGGCCGTGCCGGCGCGCCTCGTTGCGCTCATCATGCACTTCTCCTCTGCTCAGTACCCGACGATCTCGGGCCAGTGGATCTCGATGCCCGCTTCGGCGAGGCGGGCCTGGAAGCGGCGGACGAGGGCGTCGTCCTCGTGCACGTCCCGGGGCAGCAACGACTCCCCCAGGCAGAAGGCGGCCAGTTCACCGGCCGACTCGCCGACGTTCCACTCCACGGGGTGGAGCCGGTAGGCGCCGTTCGTGATGTGTGTCGTCCCGATGTTCTTCGCCGCGGCGAGCAGGTTGGCCGTCCGCTGCGGGATCAGCGCGCCGAGTGGGATCTCGAACGGCGCGCACTCGACGTCGATGTAGTTGTCGCCGCCGGTCGACGGATGCAGGTCGATGCGGTACATCCCGACGCCGACGGAGTCCGGGAACGTGGCGGGACGTCCGTGGCCGCGCACCGCGACGGACACGTCCTGCTCGACCACCGTCGTGCGGGCTCGAATGCGCCGCGACTCACGGATGTACGGCGCCTGGGCGAACCCGTCGTCCGTGCCGGTGACGTCGCCTCGCAGCCGCAGCCCGGGCCAGCCCCTGCCGCCGTCGGGGCGCGGGGCCTCGGTCTGCAGCCAGTACACGTAGGCCCGGGACAGGCGCTTGGCGCGGTCCAGATGCAGGTCCGCCTTGTCGGTGTCGATGATCGACCCGTCCAGGTAGTCGAGCATCGGCCAGTTCGCCAGCACGATGTCGCTCTCGTATGCGCCGGGCACGAAGGTCTTGCGGGCGGCGATGCGCCGGAACTCCCAGAGGTCCATGCTGCCGGCGTCGGAACGTGGATCGTTGCTGATCCACGCCTCGTCGACAGCCGGGTTGACCTGGAACGTCCTCGTCTCGGGCTGCAGGGTGCGCGGGTTGGGGGCGGTGAACGACAACAGCGGCGCACCCCAGAACTCCGGTTCGACCGACCGCCAGTAGTCGTAGTCGTCCGGGCGCTCGATCGTGTGGTCGCCGTCGACGTGGTCGAAGACGAAGCACCAGGAGACCGACTGCACGTTCTCGGGGTCCGCGAACTCGGGGGCGCTGGGTTCCCCGGTCTGCGCGCGGGACTCCGCGCCGACCACGTACGCGGTTCCGGTCAGCGGCAGCAGGTCGCCGGTCTCGGTCGCGTCGAGGACGAAGCGGCCCTCGACCACCACCTCCTCGCCACCGTCCAGGGCGGCCAGCGTGACGGACCTGACGGTGTCGCCGGCGACGTCCGCCGCCACCGGGGCATAGGGCTGCAGGACGACCAGGCGGCCGGTCGAACGGTACGGCGCCAGCAGCTGTTCGATCACGGCGACCGCCACCCGCGGTTCGTGGCACAGCCGGCTCACCCGGCCGAGCCCGGGGTTGAGGTGAGGATCGCGCCGAGCCGCCTCGGTGAGCGGATAGTGCGCCCGGTAGTAGTCCCGGATGCCGGTGCGCAGCGCTCGGTAGCTCGCGGTCACGCCGAACTGCTCGACCCACGCGTGCTCGTCCGGCGGCACCGCCTGCGCGGTGAGCTGCCCGCCCAGCCACGGGTGGGGATCGGACAGCACCACCCGCAGTCCCCGGCGCAACGACGCCAGCACGGCGGCGACGCCACCGAGCCCGCCGCCCACGACGACGACGTCGGTCGTCAGCGCCGTCATCGCACGGCCTCCGGGCGCACCAGCGTCTCGCCCGGCACGACCGACCCGCTGAGCAGCACCCGCGTGTCGACGTCCGACGGCGGTTCCGCGCCGCCGATCAGCTGCTGCAGCACGGCGAGCGCCTCTCCGGCGATCTCGATCCGGGGCAGATGACAACCCGAGAGCCGGTGGCCGGCGACGGCGTGCCCTTCGACCTCACCGGCGACGGCCAGCGAGATCTCCCGCGGGACGGACACGCCCCGTTCGCCGAGCTCATGCGCCAGCGCCTCGGCGACGAAGGAGTCCTGCGCGACGACCGCGGTCAGGCCACTCGCCGCGATCGTCTCGGCGACGGCCGGCAACGGCTGCTGTGAGACGTCGATCAGCGTGACCGGCATCGCCGACCGGCTCCGCGCCTGCTCGATCCCGGCCAGGCGGTCGACGGACGACGGACTGGTCCGGCCGAGGTGCACGTAGGCGGCGCCCCGGTGACCCAACTCCGCGACACTGTCGACGAGCTCGGCGACCAGCGTGCGGTAGTCGATCCCCACGTACGGAACGTCGGGCTCGTCCCTGCGACCGACTGCCACGAACGGGACGCCCTCGTCGACGAGTTTGCGCAGCTCGTCGCCGTCCATCTCCTGCCCGAGCAGGATGCACCCGTCAGCGAGGCGCAGCCGGGTCCGTTTGTCGAACATGCGGCGCTTGCCGTCGACGACGGGCGACGAGGTGAAGAAGAGCAGATCGCACCCGAGCCGCTCGGCGCCCTGCTCGAGGCCGTTGAGCAGCGGCCCGTAGAAGTCCATGCTCTCGTGCGACAGCGCGGGTTCGTAGGTGAAGACCCCGATGATCTTGTTGTCCAGGCCCGCCAGCCGGCGCGCGGCAGGATCGGCGACATACGCCGTCTGCTCGATCGCCCGCCGGACCCGCTCGCGAGTGGCCTCCGGGATCCGGACGTTGGAGAAGTCGCGGTCGTTGAGGACCAACGACACCGTCGCCTGGCTGACCCCGGCGATCCGGGCGATCTCGCGCTGAGTGACCTTGCGGCCCATGTCCCGCCTGCCTCGTTAATACAGTGATAATACGGATTATCGATCTGGAGCGAGACGGTAGCACGCGCCGCGGCGGCGCGGCAAGACTCGGGGAACCGACGCACGGACTACTGCTGTCGCATGAGTGCGGGCGTCGGCCGATGGTGCGAATCACGTACCGAACTGCCGTGACCTGCACGACGACACGGGCCGGTCGTCACTGGGACGGTGCTGTCTTCACGCACTTCAGATGGAGACGTCTCGTGGCAATGATTCTGGCTCGACTCGGCCGATTCGCGTTCCGGCGCCGGGGTCCGGTGGTCCTGGCCTGGCTGCTGGTCCTGGCCGGCGCGGTCTTCGCGGCGGTGACCGCACCCTCCGTCCCCGACGACGACTTCTCGATGCCGGGCACCGAGTCGCAGCAGACCTTCGAGCTGATGCGGGAACGGTTCCCGGGCCTGGCGGCGGAGGCCGGCGGCGCGACGGTGGTGTTCGTGGCCCCGGACGGCGAGGACGTCACCGCGGAGCCGTTCCGGTCGGGCATCGATTCGGCGGTCCGGCAGCTCTCCGGTGGCGACCAGGTGGCCATGGTGGCCGACCCGTTCGAGTCCGACGCGGTCAGCACCGACGGGTCGACGGCGCACGCGAGCGTGCTGTACACGGTGCCCGCGAGCGGGGTGACGGCCGACAGCAAGGACGAGATCGGGGCCGCCGCCGACGTCGCCAGGGCGGCCGGGCTGACCGTCGAGGCCGGCGGCGACGCGTTGGAGTCCGGCGGCCCGGGCGGCGTCGCCGAGCTGATCGCCATCTCGCTGGCGGCGGTGATCCTGCTGGTCACCTTGGGGTCACTGGTGGCCGCCGGTCTGCCGCTGCTGACCGCACTGCTGGGGGTCGCGGTCAGTCTGCTGTCGCTGCTCGCGCTCAGCGACGCGCTCGGCCTGTCGACGACGACCACCACACTGGCGCTCATGCTGGGTCTGGCCGTCGGGATCGACTACGCCCTGTTCGTGGTCGCGCGCTACCGCGAGGAACGGGGCCGCGGACGGCCCGCGATCGAGGCCGTCGGGCTGGCGGTGGGCACGGCCGGCTCCGCCGTGGCGTTCGCGGGCCTGACGGTGGTCATCGCGCTCGCCGGGCTGACCGTCGTCGGTATGCCGATGCTGACCAAGATGGGGCTGGCCGCGGTCGCGGCGGTGGTGGTGGCGGTCCTGGTGGCGCTCACGCTGGTGCCTGCGGTCATCGGGTTCGTCCCCGACAAGGTGCTGTCCCGCTCCGCGCGCCGCGCCGATCCCGACGCGGCTGTTCCGCAGTCCGGCGGCGCACCCAGGTGGGCCGGGTTCGTGCTCCGCCGCCCCGTGGCGGTCCTGGCCCTGGGTGTGGTGCTGCTCGGCGCGCTGGCCATCCCGGCGACCGGGTTGCGGCTGGGGATGCCGGGGGACGAGGCGAAGCCGACCTCGGCCACCGAGCGCCGTGCGTACGACCAGCTCGCCGACGCGTTCGGGCCGGGCTTCAACGGCCCGCTGATGATCGTCGTCGACGCCAGGGACGCGGCCGACCCGCAGGGCGCCGTCGCGTCGATCGCGGGCCGGGTGGCCGCGACGGACGGGGTGGTCTCGGTCTCGCCGCCGCAGTTCAACGAGGCCGGAGACACGGCGTTCTTCGACGCCGTCCCCGCCACCGGCCCCACCGACGCCGCGACCACGGATCTGGTGAACGCACTGCGCGACGGGCGGCCGGAGGTCACCGAGGGTACGGATGCCACGTTCACGGTCACCGGGACCACGGCGATCGACATCGACCTGTCCGCGAAGATCCAGGGCGCGCTGGTGCCGTATCTCGCCACCGTGGTCGGGCTGGCCGTGCTCCTGCTCCTGGTGGTGTTCCGGTCGGTCCTGATCCCGGTCAAGGCGGCCCTGGGCTTCCTGCTCTCCGTGCTGGCCGCGCTGGGCGCCGTCGTCCTCGTCTTCCAGGAGGGATTCGCCGCGGGCCTGCTGGGCGTCGAGCAGACCGGCCCGATCATGAGCGCGGTGCCGATCTTCGTGATCGGGGTCGTGTTCGGGCTGGCCATGGACTACGAGGTCTTCCTGGTCTCGCGCATGAGGGAGGCGTACGTCCGCGGCGAGGAGCCGCGCGCGGCGATCGTCACCGGGATGCGGCAGAGCTCCCGCGTCGTCGTCGCGGCCGCGTTGATCATGATGGCCGTGTTCGCCGGATTCGTCGTCGAGGTCGATCCGTTCATCAAGATGCTCGGCTTCGGCCTCGCCGCGGCGGTCTTCCTCGACGCGTTCGTGGTGCGGCTGGCCATCGTCCCGGCCGTCCTCGCGCTGCTGGGCGGGCGCGCCTGGTGGCTGCCGGGCCGGCTGGACCGGATCCTGCCGCGCGTCGACGTCGAGGGCGCGAGCCTGCACCGCGACGATCGGGCAGACGCTGACAGTGCCGCCCTGCTCAGGAGATGATCGAGGCCGGAGCGGTGGCCGGCAGGACGAGGGGAACGAGCCGATGGTCGACCTGGACGAGTACGTCGAGCGGCGTCCGCGGCTGACCGACGTGGTCATCGTGCTCGCGCTGCTGCTCGGCGCCGCGCTCGGGGTGAGCGTCGTCGGCCCCGGCGACGGCCCGTCGCACGACCTCTGGGTCGGCGGGGTGGTGGCCGGGCTGGCCTGCCTGAGCCTGCTGAAGGCGCGTGGGCAGCCACGGATCGCGGTCGTGGTCACCACCCTGTGCGCCGTCGTCCTCGGCGCTCTCGGCTACCTGCTCACCCCGCTCCTGCTGGCCCCGCTGATGGTCGCGCTGTACTGGCTGGCCGCCACGTCCACGTCCCGGACGACGTGGATCCACGGCGGCATCGCGACCGCCCTCGTCGTCGCCGCCGCCGTCGGAGTCGACGACTTCGACGAGATGATCGCGCTGCGCGCGTTGGGGCCCGCGTTGTGGCTGTTGCTCCCCATGGCGCTGGGGAGCCGCACCCGGCTCCGGCACGCCTGGCTCGAGGCCGTCCGCGCACGCGCCGAGCACGCCGAGCGGACCCGCGAGGAGGAGGCCCGGCTCCGTGTGGCGGAGGAACGCATGCGCATCGCCCGCGACCTGCACGACATCGTGGCGCACCACATGGCCGTGGCGAACGCGCAGGCCGGTACCGCCGCGCACCTGCTCGAGACCGATCCGGGCCTCACCAAGCAGATCCTCTCCGACCTCCGGTCCACCACCTCGGCGGCGATGATCGAACTGCGCGACACCGTCGGTGTGCTGCGTCAGGCCGGGCCCGAGGCCGAGACGCTCGAACCCGCGCCGGGGCTGGACCAGCTTCCCGGCCTGCTGGAGGCCTGCTCCTCCGCCGGCCTGACGGTGCGGCTGCGGGTCGAGGGCGAGCGCCGCGACCTGCCGCCCGGGGTCGACCTCACCGCCTACCGCATCATCCAGGAGGCGCTGACCAATGCCACCAAGCACGCCGCCTCCGCGCACGCCTCGCTGGTCCTGCGCTACGCACGCTCCGGCCTCACTATCACCGTGGCCAACGACCACCGTGTGGGCACCGCGGCCGGGCGGGGCTACGGGATCATCGGCATGCGGGAGCGTGCGCACGCGGTCGGGGGCGACCTGCGCGTCAGCGATGACGACGACGCTCGTTTCGAGGTCACGACCACCCTCCCGCTGCCCGGCGCCGGGGTGACGCCATGACGATCCGCGTGCTCCTCGCCGACGACCAGGCACTGCTGCGCGGCACCTTCCGCATGCTGATCGACTCCTGCGACGACCTCGAGGTCGTCGCCGAGGCCGCCGACGGGGCCCAGGCCGTCGACCTCGCCCGCACTCACCGTCCCGACGTCATCGTGATGGACGTGCGGATGCCCGGAACCGACGGGCTCACCGCGACCGAGACCATCTGCGCCGACCCCGAACTGGCCGGCACCCGGGTGCTGATCCTCACCACCTTCGAGAACGAGGAGCACGTCGCCCGCGCACTCCGGGGCGGCGCCAGCGGATTCCTGGGCAAGTACGTCAGCACCGACACCCTCCTCGAGGCCATCCGAACCGTCGCCGCCGGCGAGAGCCTGTTGTCGCCCGGCGCGACCAGAGCGCTCATCGCCCGGTTCCTCGCCACCCCACCACCGCGCCCCGCGGCCGCCGCACCGGGTCTCCGCGACCTCACCAACCGCGAGCTCGAGGTCATGAAGATGGCGGCGGACGGCAGGTCGAACGACGCGATCGCGCGCGAGCTCCAGCTCAGCGTGCTCACCGTGCGCACCCACGTGCAGCGCGCCATGACCAAGCTGCACGCCCGGGACCGCGCCCAGCTCGTCGTGATCGCCTACCAGAACGGCCTGGTGCCACTCGCCGCACCGTCGCCTCGCCCGGGGCGCGAGTAGCCGCCGCACCGGGAACGTCCGGTCAGGCGCGCGAGGGTTCGGCTCCGTGCTGGGCGGGCGGGGCGGCGAGCAGGGCGAGGACCGTCGGAGCCCCTGGGCCTTCCGGCACATCTGGAACCGCGTCGCGGCAGCCGGGCGGGTGGTCGCCGTCGATCTGCCGGGTTCGGCCACTCCGACGGCCGTCCGGACCTGATCGCCCCGGACGGCTCCGGAACGCGGGCTAGCCAGCCGGCCGGGTCCGCGCATCGTGCTCGAACAGCGCGAACACGGTCTCGTTCGCGAGCCGAGCGAGCCGCTCGATGTGGTCCTGCCCATGATCGAGCTGCGTCTGCGGGTCGAACACCGCGGACTCCCCGGGCACGTTGCGGATGTTGTCCATGACCACGGCGAGGCCGCCGGCGCGAAGCCGCCACGCGCGGGCAAGGACGAGGACGATGCTGGCCTCCATCTCGCCGGCCAGGACGTTGAGCTGGCGGAGGTCGTCGAACTGACCGGCCCACCAGCTCTGGTGGAAGTCGTTGAACGAGGACCCCGGGCGCGGATGGCTGGCGTAGAAGGTGTCGGCACTCCTCGTGATGCCCACGTGGTGCGGAAGGCCGAGGCGCTGGGCCGCGGTGATCGCCGCCTGGACGACCTCGTGGTGCGCGACCGCCGGGTACTCGACGGGAGCATAGGCGCGCGACGCTCCGTCGAGGCGCATCGCGGCGTCGAAGATCGCCATGTCTCCGTTCGCGACATCGTCCTGGAACGTGCCGCAGGTGCCCACGCGGAGGAACGTCCTGGCGCCGCAGCGCGCGAGCTCCTCCATCGCGATCGAGGTCGACGGGGCGCCGATGCCCGTCGACGTGCAGCTGATCGGCGCACCCTTGTACGTGCCGGTGTAGGTGACGTACTCGCGGTTGCCGGCCATCCTCTCGGCGGTGTCCCACGTCGCCGCGATGACCGGCACTCGTCCGGGGTCGCCCGGCAGCAGCACGTACGGCGCGACGTCGCCTTCTCGGAGCTTCAGGTGATATTGGGTCATGCGTCCTCTCCTGTCGTTCATTCCGTTTCGTGGGCCACCGCGACGCGTTCGACTCCGGCGACCTCGGAGAGCTCCGCCATCAGCAGCTGCAGCGGCGGTCGTCCCCGGAACTGCATCCGGGCGATGACCTCCGGCCGCCCGTCGGGCCGGATCTGTTCGGTCGACCGGATGGTGGTCTGGTATCCCATGTCGGCGGCGACCGTCAGGATGCCGCGCAGCACGCCCCGCCCGTCGAGGTAGCGGACGGTGAGGGTGGCGCGATCGGCGGCGCCGCGGAGGCGGTGGGTGAGCGGCGCGACGACGGTGACCGCCGCGATGTGCAGGACGGTCAGCGACGCGGCCAGCACGACCAGCCCGGCACCGCACGCCATGCCGACCGCCGCCGTCAGCCAGATGGTGGCCGCCGTGGTCAGGCCGCGCACGACGTCGCGGCGCATGAAGATCACCCCGGCGCCGAGGAACCCGATGCCGGAGACGATCTGGGCGGCGATGCGTGACGGGTCGATGATCGCCGTCGTCGCGTCGACTCCGGCGAACCCGTACGCGGAGATGAGGGTGAATCCGGCGGACCCCATGCCGACGAGCAGGTGGGTACGCACGCCGGCGCTCTTCTGCGACAGCTGCCGCTCGACGCCGATCGCTCCGCACAGGACGAAAGCCAGACCGAGCAGGATCAGCTCGTCCTGGACGGTGCTCGACACCCACAGCACCTCACCGCGGATGCCGATCAAGGAACACCGCTGAGCAGCCGTGCGACATCGCGCAGGTCGCTCACGATCGTGTGGGCATCGGCGAGATCGGACCGGCTGCCGTAGCCGAAGTCGACCGCGACGGTCCAGGCGCCGGCCGTGAGACCTTCCGCGACGTCGTACCGGGTGTCGCCGACGTACACCAGCGGCCCGTTCGAACGGTAGCGACGCAGGATCCTCCGCTTCGGATGGACGTTGCCGTGGACCTCGCTGATCAGGTCCGTCAGCCCGAGGGCCGTGCAGTCGCCGTGGACCACCCGTTCATCGGCGCCGCTGACGACCACCACGGGCACACCGAGGGCGTCGGCGGTACTGAGCAGTTGCAGGGCGCCGGGGGCGAGGGTGGTGGTCGACTCGGCCATGGCCACGTTCCATGCGTCGACGCATCGGCCGGTGACGTCGGCAGGGACGCCGAGTGCGGCGAAGTACGCGTCCATCGGCAGTTCGAAGGCGGCCCGGAAGGCGTCCGCCGTCGCGGGTGCCAGGGCTTCCTGCTGGACCGCGGCGAGCGCGGTGCGGGTGGCTCGCCAGGCCCGCTCCGCATCGTCGACCATGGTTCCGTTCCAGTCGACGGCCACGGCTGCCGGCGGTCGCGGCGGCGCGATCATCGGAAGAACCCCCTGATCGCGTCCCGGGCGCTGAATCGGTCCTCGACCGTCAGCTGACGTCCGAGCCAGGTCTCGGCCAAGGGGCGTACGTGTTCGAGCATGGCCACGGTGTGTGGGTTCTCCTTCAGGTTGCTGACTCCGGCCGGCGTACGGCTCCAGTTCCACCACAGGTGGTCGTTGTCTGACGCCCGCGGATCGGTCCGCCGGTCGTGGGCCTGTCTCAACCGGCCCAGGTCTCCGGCCTCGATGCCGACGACGGCCACCGCGTCGTCGGGGAACGGGAACAGGCGGTGGACGTCGAGCTCGCTGACGGCCCCTGCGGCGAGGGCCGCGCTCGCGCCGTCCACGGGCGCCTGGGTGAAGAACGCGTGCGGTGGCACGAATGCGGAGTCCGCGCGGTCCGTGGACCGGAAGGCGTCGGCGACGACCGACGGTAGGTACCCGCCGGCACCGGGCACGCTGGTCAACGCCGTCGGGTTGGTGCCGATGCGTTCGGCGGACGCCGCGGCCAGCCGTTCGGCGGCCGTGCGCCGGGGCGCCGAACCAGGTGCGGAGGGCGGAACGGCGACGAATCCGGCCGGCGTCGCTCCCGACGTGGTGAGGTCGACGACGAGGAGCGAGGCCGCGAACGGGTGCGCGTGGCCGACGACGGTGGTCCCGTGCCGGCCGGCCCAGCGGCCGAGCGTGTGTCCACCGAGGACGGCGTCGGCACTGGAGCTCCAGCCCCGGATGTCGCCGATCCACCGGTCGCTGCGCACGCCCGCGCGCGACGGCCGCGAGGTGTCCGGCCACCACCGCACTCCGTCGTGCTGCAACACGACGATCCAGTCCGCGCCGGCCTCCCGCAACTGCTGTGCGTGGCCGCGCACGATGCCGGCCGGGTCGCCGGCCGGCGTCGGACCGGGGGCAAGACGATGCACCTGCGGGTGGGTCAGGCCGATCACGCCGACGATGCCGGCAGCCGTGCCGATCAGGCGGGTCGACGGCAGGCCGGCGTCGGCGTCGGCGCACAACAGCGGGAACGAGACGGCGTCCGCACCTGCCTGGGCCGCTTCGATCCCTTCGTCGAACTCGTGGTTGCCGGCTGCGGCGGCACCGATCGGCAGGTCGGCGACCAGCGCCCAGTCCCGCCGTCCGGTCAGGGACCAGAGCGGGCCGCCGGTGAAGTCACCCGCATCCAGCCAGAGGACGGGGCCGCGACGGCTCTCCTGGTCGAGGACGTCGACGATGCCGTCGACGGTGCCGGCTCGCCCGTGGCTGGTCGGCATCGGCGCGACCGTGCACAGCAGGTCGTTGGAGGCGATCAGACGAACCCTGGTATCGGGCCGGCGAGGAGGCAGCGACGAACGCGCCGTCACGGCACCACCCGGCTTCCGCCGGCCTCGGCCGCGGCGTCCGGGCGGAACCGGCGAGCGATGCTGGGGACGGCCAGCATCGCGATGATGGCGACGTACGGCAGGACCCCGGACAGTTCCGTCGGCAGGCCGATGTTCTGGAGGTTGAAGCCGAGCGTGTCGAAGTAGGCGAACGTGATGGCCAGCGGCAGGAGCAGCCAGGGCCGCTGGGCGGCGATCAGGACGAGCGCCAGAGCGATGAATCCCCGGGCGTTGGTCATGCCCGGGGAGAACTGCGCCGCCGAGGCGAGGGCCAGCTGGGCGCCGCCGAGCCCGATGAACACGCCGCCGACGACCAGGGCGATCCACTGCGTGCGCGCCGGCGACCGCCCGGCGGCGACGGCGACGGCCGGCGCGCTGCCGACCACGCGTGTCGTCAACCCGCCGCGAGTGCGGTTCAGCCACAGCGCGAGCAGGGGCGTGGTGAGCACGGCGGCATAGAGCACGATGGTCTGCCCGCTCACCACGTCACCGAGCCACGGCACCGACTCGACGATCGGCAGCTCGATCCGCGGCAGCGGCTCCAGCGAGGGGGTGACGATGGTTCCCTCACCCGCGAACAGCACGGCGGTCAGCACCGAGGTGCCGCCCACCGCGATGAAGTTCAGCGCGATGCCGGTCACGATCGGGTTGACGCGGCCGCTGATCGCGACGGCGGCGAAGAGCGCGCTGGCACAGGTGGAGGCGGCGACCGCGCCGAGCAGCCCGGCCAGCGCGCCACCGTCGGTCAGGACCTGGGCCGCGATCGCGCCGAAACATCCGAAGAGCATCGCGCCCTCGGCGCCGAGCACCAGCACCCCCGCACGCATCGGCAGGTACACGCCGAAGGAGACGAACAGCAGCGCGGCCGTGGCCTGCAGGGTGAGCTGCCAGAGGTCCGCACTGAACCAGAAGCCCATCAGGATTCCTCCTTGACGGCGCTCATGGCCGGTTCGCGTGCCGGAGGTGGTGCGGGCGCGGGTCTGCCGGCGGTCCGTGCGCGCGGTGTCTGCCGGCTCAGCGCGACGGCGGCGATGACGATCAGCACACCCTGGACGAGGGTGCCCATGCCCGCCGTGATCCCGATGTCGCGCTGGACACCTGCGAGGCCGGTGGTGAGAGCGGCGAGGAAGAACGCGGCGGGAAGCATGATCAGCAGGCCGCTGGGGATGAGGATGGCCGCGGTGAGGCCGGTCCACGCGACGGAGCTCGGCCCGCCGAGCGTCCCGTCCTGGAAGCGGTGGTACACGCCGAAGACCTCGATGGCGCCGGCGAGGCCGGTGATCGATCCGCTGCCGAGCAGCACCGTCAACGGGTAGCGACGCGAGTCGACGCCGGCGAGCGTCGCGAACCTCGGGTTCCGGCCGTACATCGTGAGGCGATGCCCCGCGACCGTGTAGCGGACGACCGCCCAGACGACGACCGTGACGGCGATGGCGATGACGAAGCCGAGGTGCAGCGACGTCCGCGGGATGAGCACCGGGAGCCACGCGTCCTGCGGAATCATCCGCGTCGCGACGATGCTGTGCGCGTCCGGATCCTGCAGGGTCGTGCGGGTGATGAAGCGGGCGAGACCGTCCGCGAAGTAGTTGGCGATCAGGGTGAGGACGACCAGTTGGACGCGAGTGGCCACGGCCAGCCCGCCGATCGCGCTGGCCCAGATCCCGCCGGCCAGGGCGCCGATGAGCAGCGACCCGATGGCGACCACGACGCCCGGGCCGGGCAGCACCGTGCCCGCGGTGGCCGCCGCGAGGCCACCGATCACGTACTGGCCCACCTGGCCGACGTCGAACAGCCCGGCCCGGATCGAGACACTGGCCGACACCGCGATCAGCAGGATCGGGGTCATGGTCCGGGCGGTCGAGGCCAGGGCGGTGTCGGTCCCGCCGATTCCGGCGAAGAACGAGGCGAAGCCGGGCGCGACCTGGTCGACGCCCTGCAGCGCGGCGAGCAGGACGGCGACGACCGCCAGGCCGAGCACCGCGACCAGGACGATCGTCAGTACTCGTCGTGCGTCGATCATGGGCCCTCCTGAGGCCGGGCCGCCGCGGCATCGTGACCGAGGCCGCCGAGGAGTTCGCCGAGACGCCCCAGGGTCAGCTGGGCGCGCTCGTAGCTGCGGCTGAGCCGGCCGCGGTCGATGACGTGCACCCGGTCGCTGAGCGCGAGCAGCTCGTCCACGTCGGAGGTGACCAGGAGAACGGCGCCGCCGCGGCCGGTGAACTCCCGGAGCTGTGCATGGATGAGGGCGACACCGGCGAAGTCGACTCCCCGGGTCGGCTCGTGCGCCAGGAGGACGCGCGCGCCGTCGCCGAGCTCACGTGCCACCGCCACCCGCTGGAGGTTCCCGCCACTGAGCTCGCTCGCGGGCTGCCGCGTGCTGCTCGCCACCACCCGGGCGCGTTCCACCAGCGACTGGGCGAGGTGGTCCGCGGTGGCCCGGCGCAGCAGGCCGAAGCGGCCACGCACCGAGGGCGGCGGGACGGCGGAGATGACGTTGTCCGTGATGCTGGCGGTGGGAGCCGAGCCCGACTCCTTGACGCTCTCCGGGATGAAGCGCAGGCCGGCGGCCCGCCGGGAGCGCGTCGACGACCTCGACACGTCGCGCCCGTCGATCGTCAGCGGCAGGTGGAGCGCATCGCGCTCGAGACCGGCGATGGTGTCGAGGAGTTCGTTCTGACCGTTGCCGGAGACCCCGGCGATGCCGACGATCTCGCCGGACCGCACCCACAGGCGCCCGCCGACATCGAGGATCGGCGCGCCCGCGGCGCCCGCGGCCGGGCGGGCGGCGCCGACCGGGTCCGCGACGTCACCGGCCGCGTCCTCGCCGCCGGTCATGGCCCGGCCGATCTGCCCGAGCTCGAACGGGGCCGCCGGGAGGTGGAGGACGCTCTCGCCCCTGCGCAGGACGTTGACCTCGTCGCAGTGCTGCACCACCTCGCGCAGCCGGTGGCTGATGAAGACGACGCTCATACCCCCGGCGGCGAGGTCGCGCATGACCTCGAACAGGTTGTCGACCTCGCGCGGCGTGAGGTAGGTGGTGGGCTCGTCGAGCAGCAGACAGCGCGCTCCTCGGTAGAGGGCGGAGAGGATGTCGACGCGTTGGCGGACGCCGACCGGGACCTCGGCCGCGGGCTTGGCCAGAGGCACGACGAGACCGGTCCGGGCCATCAGGTCACGGACGCCCTCTCGATGAGATCTCCAGTTGATGCCGCCGACCAGCCGGCGCGGCAACGAACCGGTGCCGGCCGCGCTCTCGGCCCCGAACACGATGTTCTCCAGCAGTGAGAGCTCGTCGACGGTGGACAGCTGCTGGCGCACCAGGCCGACCCGGGTGCTGACGTCCAGCGCACCGGAGTCCGGGCTGAGGTCGCCGGAGATCAGCTGCATGAGCGTGCTCTTCCCGGCGCCGTTCTCGCCGACCAGCGCCGAGATGCGGCCGGCGGTCACCGTCAGGTCGGCCCGCCGGAGTGCTCGCACCGGGCCGAACGACTTGGCCAGGCCGACGGCGCTGACGTGGACGGGCGGATCCGCGGAGTGCGACGTCATCAGCCGGCCGAGCCGCCGGAGAGGATGTGGTCGTAGGCGGTCGTGCCCGCCTCGATCACCTCCGCCTGAAGCTCGAAGTCGTCGCTGGCCGGGCCGGTCACGTAGGGGATCTCGAAGATGTCGTCCTGCAGCCCCAGCTCGCGCGTCTCGCCACCCGGAACCGAGCCGTCGACGTACGCGGAGACGATGGCGAAGTTGAGGTTGTCCTCGGTCGGCGCGGCGATGAAGGCCAGCGCGGGCAGGGTGTCCTTGACCGTCGCCCAGTCCGTGAGGTCCGAGGCGACCGTGCGGTAGCCCTTCTCCTCGCCGAGTGCGTAGACCTGCAGGTTCGAGCCGGCGGCACTGTAGATGACGTCGGCACCCGCCGAGGCCTGGCTGGTCGCGATGGAGCCGGCCTTCGCCGGGTCGGTGAACGACCCGACCGCGGTGGTGATGACCTCGACCGACGGGTCGACGCTCGCCGCGCCCGCCGCGAAGCCGTCGCTGTAGCGGAGCAGGGTGGGCGACTCGTCGCCGATGATGACGCCGATGGTCCCCGACTCCGTCATGGCGGCCGCCATCGCTCCGGCGACATAGGTGCCTTCCTCGTTCGCCGCGTTGAACGACGTGACGTTCGGGCCGCTGGCGATGCCGCCGGCGATGTAGAAGGCCTGGTCGGGGTACTCGGCCGCGACCTGGGTGACAGCGTCGCCGTTGGCGAAGAAGGGGACGCCGATGGCGTCGTAGCATCCCTTGGCCGCCGCCGCCCGGAGATTGTCGGCGACTCCGGCGAGGCCGGTGCCGTCGGTGATGTCGACCTCGACGCCCAGCTCGTCGGCCGCGCGGTCGAGCCCGCGTTTGATGGTCTGCTCGGCGGTGCTGCCGGTCATCGGGTCCTGCATGACGAAGGCGAAGCCGCACGATTCCGCCGACGAGCTCGTGGCGTCCTCCGCCGAGCAGGACAGCAGCCCGGACGTCGCGGCCAGCAGGCCGGCTGCCACGGCAGCGCGGGTGCGAGTCGTGTTCATGGTCTCCTCCATGCTGAAAAGGTGGTGCCAGTCAGAAGCGGTGCTCGGCGAGCGCGTCCGCCATCAGCGTCTGGGCGGCCCTCGATCGCTCGGCATTCCTGAGGTACAGCGACACGTACAAGCCGTCGAGGATGAGCAGGTGCACGAATCGGCTGGTCATCGCCTCGACCCTGAACTCCGTCTCCCGGCTGCCGGCGACCAGGGCGACCGTCGCCAGCTCGGTCAGCGGGCTGGTGGAGAAGCTGGTGATCGCGATGACGGGGGCGCCGGCCTCACGCGCCGCCCGAGCGGCCGCGATGGTCTCGGTGGTCGAACCGGTGTGAGAGACGACGACGGCGACGTCAGTGGGGCGCAGCAGCCGGGACTGCACGTGCTGGGTGTGCACGTCGACGGGGGCGGACGAGTCGAGCCCGATCGTGACGAGCCGGTAGGAGGCGTCCTGGGCGAGCGGAGCGCTGGTGCCCACGGCGAGGAACAGGATCCGCTGCGCGCCGTCCAGGAGCTGGACGGCCCGCTCGAGCGCCTCCGCGTCGATGCTTCCGGGAGCGGTGCGCAGCGCGTCGTCCGTCGAGGCGGCGAGCTTGCGCAGGATCGCCGACGGTGCGTCGGAGGCGTCCACGCCTTCCTGCACCGGCGTCCCCGCCTGAATGCGGTCCTGCGCGAGCGCGATCTTGGCGTCCTGGAACCCCTTGAAGCCGACCGACTTGCACGCGCGCACCACGGTGCCGACACCGACGCCGGCGGTCTCGGCCACGTCCGAGACCGTCAGGTGGATGGCCTCGGACCCGCTGGCCAGGAGTGCGTTGACCACACGCGCCTCGGCTGTCGGCAGCGCCGGGAGCTGAGCACGGACCCGTTCGGAGACGACGCCGGCGGCGTCGCCGCCGGTGGAGGTGGACCTGTCGTGAGTCATCGGTTCCTCTGCGCATCCTCGGATCGAACAATGTTCCGCATGAGGATTGCAGGCGGAATCAGATTCCGCAAGGGATGCGCGGTGACGCGACGGCGAACGGCAGGCGAGAACTGGGGTGCGGCTACGGCGTCTTGCGCGAGAACGCCTCGTCCCGTTCGGTGGACGTCATCGCGGCCAGCCTCGCGATGAACTCGGCGGAGTAGCCGGTCACGGGTTCGGCCGGGGCGGCCGGAACCACCGAGCTCACGACGCGGTCCCGGTAGAGCTCGACGATCGAGAAGGCGTGATCGCGGTCCACGCCGACCAGGGCGCGGCGTCCGGCCAGCGGGTCGATGGTGTAGCACGTGGCGGCCGCGACCGCGACGGGGATGCCGGCGAACGTGCCGAACGTCGAGTAGTGCAGGTGACCGGCGAGGATGATCCGCACGTCGGTCCCGTCGAGGACGGCCGCCAGGCGCTCCTGATCGCGCAGTTCGACCAGGCCCATGAGACCCACCCGGCTCGGCAGCGGCGGGTGATGAAGAGCCAGCACCGTCCCGTGCGGCGCGGACTCGGCCAGGACGTCGGCCAGCCACGACAGCTGCGAGTCGTCGAGCCGGCCGTGGTGGTAGCCCGGCACGCTGGAGTCCAGGGCGACCACCCGCAGGCCGTTGATGGTCGTCACCCTGTTCTGCGGCTCGGCGGACGCCGCGCCGTAGAGCCGTTCGGCGAAGGCCGGCCGCTCGTCGTGGTTGCCCATCACCCAGAGGACCTCCGCGCCCAGCCGTTCGGCGGCCGGCCGGACCGCGGCGGCCACGCGGTCGTACGCTCCGGGCTCACCCCGGTCCGCGATGTCCCCGGTCACCACGATCGCGTCGGCCCGTTCGACCTCCTGCGTCAGGCGCTCGAGACCTTGAGCCAGCGCGTGATCGGTGTCGACGCGGCCGAAGAGCGCCTCTCGATCCGCCAGGAAGTGCGTATCGCTCAGATGCACGAGGGTGAAGTCGGGCGCGGGGTACTGGCCGAAGGCCGACAAGGCTCCTCCTGGACGAACGCGAGCTGGACGCCCCCACCGTAGGTGCTGGCGCACAGCTCGCGTGAACCCCTGTCACGCAGCGGGCGCGAGATCGCGCCCACGCGTGGTCAGCCGTCGGTGACCCAGTCCATGTGCTCGATCCAGAGGTCGAACAGGGCCCGATCGCCCTGCACCTCCAGGCCGGGAGCCGCGTCCAGCGGGCGGCGCCTGCTGACCACGAGCAGGAGTTCGGCGGCGGGGCCGCGGACCGTGACGTCGGCCGTCGCATGCGTGCGCTCCAGGACGACGCTGTCCGGTTCGCGGCGTGCCAGCCACTCCCCGGACGCGTCGGTCGCGTGGAAGTGCAGGGTCTGGCCGTCGCCGCGCATCGCATCGGCGAAGTCCGGCCTGTTCTCCCAGTAGCCGCGCGACGTCATCGTGTCCAGCCAGTCCTCGATGGCCCCGACGGCAGACTCCGGCGCCAGCTCGTAGCGCATACCGAGCGCCGCGGCCGCGTCCGCGCGATGCACGCACGCCTCGCCGAACAGCCGGCGGGACCAGAACGGCACGCCTGCGTCGCCACCGGACGGATCCCACACCGGCGTGTCGTCGGCGACCGATGCGAACGCCTGCTTCGCCTCGGCCGCGCCGTCGATCAGCCAGGCGCTCCACTCGGCCGGATCGGCCGGACCCGGAACGTAGCGGGCGTACGCGCTGCTCGGCTCGGTCATCCGCTCGCCCACGAGCATCGCCACCATCCGCTGCGTCGCGCCGACATGGTCGACGAGATCGGCCAGCGTCCACTTCGGACAGGTCGGCACCGGGGCAGCCGCGTCCCTCCCGTGCACCCAGCCTGCCAACGTGTTCGTCTGTTCGACGACGACGTTCAGATACGCGGACGTGTCCATCGCTGCACCTCCGAGTGCTCTCTCATGCCGGCGATGCTAGGAGCGGGACCGGCCGGTCCGCATCAGTCGAACGACTGGTGCTGATCCGCCGGGCACGCGGGGGGCTCGGACGGCTTCATCGGTCGAGACGTCCCCGGACCGGGCTCGCTCAGGTCACGGACACGTGTGCGACCCGGGGAAGGTGCCAGGCGTGCGGGCCGGCGTGGACGGTGAAGGTACCGGGCTCGGTGCGCCAGCCGGCGTCGGTCCAGTGGGCGAACGCCCGTGCCCCGATCCGGACGGTGACCTGCTGCTCCGCGCCGGCGCCGGCGCGGACGACGGCGTGCCCGGCCAGCCAGCGCACCGGCCGGTCGACGGCGCTGTCGTCGCGGGAGAGGTACACCTGGACGACGTGCTTGCCGGCGCGCGCCCCGGTGTTCGTGACGCTCAGAATGACGTCGACCCCGTCGCCGTTGGTGATCGCGGCCGGCACCGACAGCTCGCCCAGCTCCCACGTCGTGTAGCCGAGGCCCGAGCCGAACGGCAGCGCCGGGGCGGCGCCGGACCGCAGCCAGGCGCGGTAGCCGACGTGGATGCCCTCGTCGTACGCGAGCCGGCCGTCTGCCGGTGTCGTCGACAGCACCGGCACGTCGGCCTGGGCCGCGGGCCAGGTGGTCGGGAGGCGGCCGCCCGGCTCGCGGGCGCCGAGCAGCACGTCGGCCAGCGCGTGCCCGTACTCCTGCCCGCCGAACCAGGTCAGCAGCACGGCGGCGACGTCGTCGCGCCACGGCAGCAGCACCGGCGACCCGGCGTTGACCACGACGACGGTACGCGGGTTGACCGCCGCGACCGCCCGGACCAGGTCGTCCTGCCCGGCCGGCAGGGCCAGCGAGGTGCGGTCGACGGTCTCGCGCTCCAGTCGCGGGCTGGTGCCGACGACGACCAGCGCGACGTCGGCGGCGCGGGCCGCCTCGACCGCGGCCGCCACCTCGTCCTCCGGCGCGGCGGTGCCGACATCGGTGCCGAGGACCAGCCAGAACGGCATGTGGTCGGACTGCTCCGGCAGGTCGGTCTCGACGACCAGCTCCACCTCGCGGTCCGCCGTGAGCTCGACCGGTACCGACACCGAGGGCGGCAGCACAGTCGCGGCCGGCGGTTCGAGCACCTCGTCGATCAGGAGCCGCCCGTCGAGACGCAGTCGCACGCCGCGTACGGCGGTGACGCCCAGGTGCGCCGTCTCCGTCACCGCGGGCCGGAACCGTGTGATCAGCCGCAGCGAGGCCGCTCGCGGCGGCAGGTCGCGAACCAGGTGGCTGAGGTCGGCCGACACCCTGCGCTCGGCGCGCACGATCTCTCCGGCCTCGTCGAAGACGTGCACCCGGACTCCCGGCCGGCCGGATTCCGGATCGGTCAGCCGGTCCAGCGGCAGCGGGACGACGCGTGCCTGGGCCAGTGCGCCGAGGCTCCAGGTGACGTCGGCGTCCGGCAGCGCCACGCGCACCCCTTCGAGTGGGGAGACGACGTGCGGCGGGATCACCATGGCGCTGCCGCCGCCCTGCGTGCTCGGGACCAGCGCGTGATGCCCGATGACGGCGACCGAGCGCAGTGCGGCCGGATCCCAGGGCAGGACGCCGGCGTTGCGGATCAGCACCGCGCTCTCCGCGGCGACGTCGCGGGTGAACGCGGCACCGCCGGGAGCGGCGACAACGCCTGGGCCGGCCGCCGCGTCGACGCCGTCGAGCGCACCGACGCGGGCGGCCAGCCGGAGCAGGCGCACCACCTTCTCGTCGATCGCCTCCTCGGGCACGTCGCCCGCCCGCACCGCCTCGACGAGCCGCTCGCCCCAGACCCCGTGCGGTCCGGGCATCTCCAGATCGAGGCGCGCTCGCGCCGACGACGCGGTCCGGTACACGGCGCCCCAGTCGGAGATCACGACGCCGTCGAACCCCCACTCACCACACAGCGGGTCCGCCAGCAGCGGGTTCTCCGTCATCGAGGCACCGTTCACGCCGTTGTAGGCGGCCATCACCGTCCAGGGCCGCTCACGCACCACGGTGTCCTCGAACGCAGCGAGGTACAGCTCACGCAGGGCTCGATCGGAGACGATGACGTCGACCGTGTAGCGGTCGGTCTCGGCGTCGTTGCCGACGTAGTGCTTCGGGCAGGCGCCGACGCCGCCGTCCTGCACGCCACGGACGTACGCCGCCGCGAGATCCGAGGTCAGCAAGGGGTCCTCGGAGTAGGCCTCGAAGTGCCGGCCGCCGAGCGGGCTGCGGTGCAGGTTCACCGTCGGGCCGAGCACGACGTGCGCGCCCTTGCGTCGCGCCTCGGCGGCCAGGACGGCGCCGAACCGGTAGGCGATCGCCGGGTCCCAGGTGGCCGCGAGCGCCGTCGCCGACGGCAGGTTGAGGCTGGGGTCGCCCTCGTCCCAGGTCTCGCCGCGCACGCCGCTCGGACCGTCGGACACGACCACCCGGCGCAGGCCGATCGCCGGCTCCGGATGCGTGCTCCACATGTTCGCGCCGGTGAGCAACCGGACCTTCTGTTCCAGGGTCAGCTTCCCGGCCAGTGGACGCAGGACGTGGTCGCCGACTTCGCGACTGGGGGTCATCGCTTCCTCCTGAGTTGTCGATCCGTCACCGACGGCGCGGTCGCAGAGACGCGCCCGCCGACGGGCGTGGGCGGCGACCCGAACCGGGCCCGTTGCGGTGGTGGACCTCACAACGCTCCTCGACGATCACGAGTTCGGGTCGCGCCGGTGAGGATCGCGCCTTCCAGCGGCCGCCACGGTCGGCATGTTCATTACTGAACTATGTGTGGGCAGTATCGCACACACTGCTCATGGCCTGCCATACTTGGCCCATGCACCTGGTCGCCCCGCTGGCAGCGCCTCCAGACCGCCGTTCGTTCGCCGGCCGCGAGCAATGTCTCGCGGCCGTCCTGGTGACACTCGCCGACATCGCCAACGGCGTCGCCGACGACCCGCGCGGCGCCATCACGGGCGGGTGGTGGCGGCCGGGAGACCGGCCGTTCGACGCCAGGGTGCAGGAGTACTCGGCGATCCTCGTCTGGTTCCTCACCCGCGAGCGCCCGTGGAACCCCTACTACCGCGACGAGGCGCTGCGCGAGCGGACCCATGCCGCCCTCGATCGATATCTCGAGCTCCAGCACGCCAGCGGCGCCTGGCCCGAGTACGCCCCGGAGCAACACTCACGCTCGGCCACAGGCTTCGCCATCGAGTCCCTCGGTTCGTCGCTCGAGCTGCTCGTGGCCGCCGACGAGCTCACCGTGCTCCACGCGCCGATCGCCGGGGCCGTCCGACAGGCCGTCGACTGGTACGCGACTCCCGCGAACACGCAGGTCTGGTGGCGTGACTACACCCCCATCGTCAACCAGCCCACCGGCGCCCTCGCCGGGGCACTTCGGTTCCTCGACGTCGCCCAGGGCCACCAGCCGCTGGCGGACCCGCTCGACCCGGAGCGACGTCGCCGGGTCGTCGAACGCCTCACCCACCTGCTGTGCACGGGCCAGTCGGCGGCCGGCTTCTTCCACGAACCGACCGGTACCGACCTGGGCTACTCGATGACCGTGATGCTCCCGCGACTGGCGGACCTCGCGGCCAGGGACGACATCCCGCCGATCGACGGCGCGGTGCGCCGCTTTGTGGACTGGTATGCGCGCAACGCCGTTCTCGAACCCGGCGAAGGCGTGTACATGCTCAACGTCGCGGCGAACGCCAGGACCTCGACCCCCGTCACGTCCGTCGCCGCCGATCACACCCGGTTCGGAGCCCGCACCGCCTCGCTGAGCGACTCGGCGCCGGATCTTGCGGCGTTCGTGGCCACGCGCGACGACCACGACGCGATGCAACGGCGGTGGGCCACCAGCGACGAGCCGATCGAACCGATCACCACGGGCACGAGCACCCGTCTGCTCGACGATGCCGCGGCCGACGGTTACCCATCGAGCACCCTCCAACAGGCAGCCCAGGCGCGACTGCCCTACCTCTCCCGCGATCGCTGGACGGAGCTGAGCCACGATGCGCGCCACCAGCAGTTCCTGTTCGTCCGCCGGCCCGGCTATTACCTGTGCGCCACCTTGGGCCTGCGTGCCGGCGACCGCGTCAGGACCGGACCCGGCCTGTTGTGGCATCCAGAGCTCGGCGCGGTGGTGCAGGGAATGAACGGACCGTCGAGGCAGGTGTGGACGACGCTGGGCCCCGATGGCCAGGAGATGGCCGACGACGACGCATTCGCCCAGTTCTTCGACGGCCCGCCGCCCAACTCGCCGCTCCTGGCCGATCCGTCGGCCGCGGTCTCCCAGGTGGGCCTGCGCACGCACGACGGCGCCAACGTCCAGCAGAACGACTGGGTCTTCGACGACCACACGATCACCATGACCGCCTATCGGAGCACCGCCCTGACCCAGCGCATCCCGGTCGTCCTCCGGGGCGATCAACGACTGTGGGTCGGCGACGGAGCTGTCCACGTCGACGCGCGGTCGACGGGCGCCCGGTTCACGATCGACTTCGACGGGACCGACGGCAACCTGAGTGTCTCCGACGGCGACGATCCGTACCCTGGCGCGGTGCGACGCATCGTCGAGTTCCGCCAGCTCCGGCCGGAACCCCTGCGCGTGCGCTACCGGCTGACCGGGTCGGGCCGATGACCGGCCCGTACCGCGGCGGCGCCGCCGGCCCGGCGCTCTATCTCACCTTCGACGACCGAAGCGTGGGCCAGTGGTATTCGCAACGGGAGCTGTTCCTCGAGCTCGACGCCCGCGTCACGTTCTTCGTCTCCCATGTCGACGGGCTGTCCGATGCCGAGGCCACGATGCTGCGCAGGCTCTCGGCCGACGGCCACGCCGTGGCATCCCATGGCCTGCGTCACCTCGACGCCCCGGCTTTCCTCGCCGAGCACGATGCCGATGAATACGCCTCGGCCGAGATCGCTCCGTCGATCAGCGGTCTCGCCGCCCGCGGCCTCGGCCGCCGCGACTTCGCCTACCCGTACGGCCGGCGCACCACCGAGACCGACACGATCCTCCTCCAGCACTTCTCCTGGATCAGAGCGACCTCTCCACGGGCGGCCGACGCCTCGGCGCATGACGTGCTGTTCGATCCCGCCCTGGCGCACTGCCCACGAGTGATCGCCGCGCGTGGCATCGATGTCGGGCGTCGCGGTACGGCGAACCCGGACGACTCGGCCGTGGTCGTGAGCCTGCTCGACGGCGCGGCCGAATCCGGGCGCAGCCTGTGTCTCTATGCGCACGACATCGCCGGCCACGACGACGGGATGGCCGGCGGACGGAACTTCATCACGCCCGAGCGCCTTCGCAGCGTGCTCGAGGCGGCCGTCGAACGCGGCGTCGCGTTGCGTGCGTTCGACGACCTCCCCGATTGAGCACCCTCCGCGCGGTCGTCAGCGAAGGTCGAAAGGGACCCAGTCGTCGATGACGGCCTGGCCGAACACTCGCGTCCCGGTCAGCGCGAACTCCCCCGGCCGGTCGTCGGAGAGGTACACGGTCGCTCCTTGCGGGATCGTCGTGTCCTCGAGTCCGCGCAGCTGGGCCTTCCACATGATGCCCGCAAGCAGCACGCGCCCCGATCGCCCCGGCGCGAGCTGCTCGATGGAGATTCCGCCGGCCGGCCCCGAAGCGACGAGGGTGATGCCGCCGTCGACGACCGCGACGGCGCTCCATCGCGCGATCCCGGCGGCCCCGACGTTCACCCCTTGGACCTCGCGGTCGGTGAAGGCCGGGTAGGTCTCCCCCGCTCCGACGTCGTACTCCGACGCCACGGCCAGGCCGTCCAGCGCCTGGTTGATCAATCCGATCACGGTCTGGTTGTCGGCGCCGGTGAAGTCCTCGGCCAACGGCACGACCACCGGACCCGCTGATCCCGCCGTGACGACGAGTTCGAGCGGCGCGCTCCGGCAGTCACCGAGTCGCCGCCCGAGGGTGTTCGCCACCGCCACGTCGTTGCGCAGGCCGGCCAGGATGCCGGAGATGTCCCATGATCCGAAGACGTAGCCGGCGACGCCGCCTCCGCCGGGTCGCACCGTCGGCGACCCGAAGAGCACGGCCGCGGCCGAACCACCGACAGCGATCGTGGCGTCGGTGGCCGCGTCCAGGGCCGTGAGGCGCAGAGCCCTTCCCCGCAGGTTCGGGCGGTAACCGAGAGGCGTGCAGTCGGTCAGGGTCAGCGCGATCTCCGCGTGGTTCGCCAGCTGCCGTTCAGCGCGTTCGGAGATCCAGGGCCGGTCGTCATGACGCAGGTAGACGCCGTTGAAGACGGAGCCCGAGATGGTCACGACGTCGCGCTGACCGGAACCGAGCGACTGCACGGTCAGCGCCGAGGCCGTCAACGGCCCGGTCTGCCGGAACGTGCACCCGGACAGCGTGTTCACGTTCGGCGCGGCGAAGTCCTTGTTGGTGTGGACGTACCACGGCTCCTTGACGCCGACGAACGTGCAGTCGACGAACTCGGCGGTCAGGCCGCTCGCCGAGCCGTAGCCCCAGGGACGGTCCGAGCTCCAGACCGCCGACGCCGACAGTCCGCTCTCCGGGTGCGCGCGACGCCAGGTCCGGGCGCCGTCGTTCCCCGCATGCTCGATGTGGCAGTTGCGCACCAGGTGGCTGGCGTCACGGTTGTTGCCAGAGCTCTCGGAGTGGACGGCATAGCGCATGTTCCGCGCCGTGATCGTCAGGTTCTCCAAGGTGGCGGTCTGCTTCAACCACACGGTCGACGTGGAGCTGATCGCCGCGTCCGTAGCGTCGTCGGGCAGCGCACCGGCCAGGACACAGGTGTCCCGGTTCGTACCCCGGATGGTCACGTACGGCGGGACGGTCCATTCGGTCTCGGTGTACGTACCGGCCTCGACCTCGATCACGTAAGGACGCTCGGGGCCGGAGTCGACGACGGCTGCCACC
Source organism: Jiangella endophytica (assembly GCF_003427025.1). Lineage (GTDB taxonomy): Bacteria > Actinomycetota > Actinomycetes > Jiangellales > Jiangellaceae > Jiangella > Jiangella endophytica. Next base: position 806,021 of record NZ_QVAI01000001.1, on the reverse strand, counting down.
GCGAGAGCGGGTGACAGGTAGTCGCCGCTGCCGTCCGGGGCCACTCGGAAGGTCGTCACCGGCGGAGGTGGCACGTCGAGGGTGAGCGTCGTGCCGTCCCACTCGGCGGTGGCTCCCATGGTCTCGGTGAAGAACGCCGGAGACAGCATCGGCCACCCGTGCTCATCGAGCTGCGGCGCCACCCTCGTCACGAAGCGCCGGTCATCGAGGCGTCCCGCCCGTCGCCCGATGGTCGTCTCGACGATGCTCTGCCCGTTGAGCACCCGGAGGGCGAGGGTCGTCGGGTCCCACTCCACGCGACGGCCGAGGACCTTCATCACGGGCAGCGCCGCGACGAGGACACCACCGCCGCCGGCCTCGATCGGGACGTCGGATCGACGTTGACCGTTGATGACGACACGGGGTGGCGGCGACGGCGACCTCATGACCCGCACCTCCTCGATGGCGAAGTCCCCGGCCGTGACGAGGGGATCGATCCTGAGCTGCGAGATGGTTCCCTGCCAGGTGGGACAGCGCCACATCGGCACGTCGACCTCGACCCATCCGTCAGGGTCCGGATCCGCGTGGAAGACGATGCCGCGCTCGCGGGAGAAGTCCGGTCGATCGGTCTGGGCGAAGTACAGCTCCTGTTCCGTCGGCACACTCGTGCGCAGGCGCACCCGTACGTAGGGGTGGTCGGCCGCGTCGAGGGCGAGTCCGGCGGGTGTGGCCACGACGGGGTCGGCCGTGGTCGCGGTGCCGCGCAGCGCGCCGCCCTCGACCCGCAACCCGTCGATGGTGCCGTGCAGGTCGGTCCAGCCTTCGAGGTCGCCGTCGGTGTCGAAGGTCCAGGCGTACGTGAACTCGTCCGTCTTCGGAGGCTCCTCGCCGACGGCGGCCGGCAGCACCCGGCCCTCGGGGTACAGCACGCCGACACGACGCGCCTGGGCCGGTGTCGGGGCGACGTTGACGGGTCCGGGCGTGGCGCCGAACACGTGGCGCACCGCCTCGAGATAGCCGAACCCGGCCAGTGCGGACGGGAAGAGGAAGTGGCCCTCGCCGAACTCGTTCCAGTTCGCCAGCAGGAGCAGGCGCCGCGACAGGGCTCCGTCCGGTGCTGCCGGCATGAACTCGTCCTTCGCCCAGCGGAGGATCCGCTCGAACACCTGCGGCGTGGCGTACTCACCACCGGGGCCGTTCCAGGCGACGTCGTTACGGCCGTGGGCGACCGTCGGCAGGACGTCGGTCGGCGTGGACTGGCGCCGCTGCAGCATGGCCGCGGTCTGGGTGTCGAAGTACCCCTTCCGCGTGTAGGAGTACTCGCCGTCGAGCTGGAGGTCGGGGAAGGTGCCGGCGCTGTTGCCGATGACGGCGAGCCCCGGGAAACCGGCCGACACGACCACGCCTTCGAGGTGGTCGAGCTCCGCACGGGCGGCGGTGACGGAGCCGAAATGCTCGACGAGCTTCCCCATGCTGTAGATCGCGAGCACCGGCCGGCCGTCGATCAGGAGATAGCGCGGATCCTTGAAGTAGTACTCGAGCCAGAACGGGACGAGATGGCGCCGGAAGTCCTCGGAGTCCGTCGGCTCACCGGAGTTCTCCCACTGGATCATGAAGCGGGTGTGCTCGCTCCACCGGGACGCGAAGTAGCCCTCGTGGAGGTGCATGCCGAGACGGGGCATCTTGATGGGCGTGCCCTTGCCTCCCTGCGGCCGGTACCAGCAGTACATCTGGAAGCCGACGCCGTTCTCTGCCAGCCATTTCGTCTCCCAGTCGGCGACCTCCGGATCCCCTTCGTCGTAGTAGCCCAGGAGCGGTCTGCGCTCGCGATGCGGGTTGATGACGTCCCATCCGCGGTGATATCCCTCCCGCCACAGGTTGCAGGACTGGACGCCGATCAGCTGGTCACCGGTGGCGACGGGTTGCGGCTCCGGCACGTAGTCGTCGGGATACCCGTTCCACGCCCGAACGCGAAGGTCGTCGACGAGGACCCTGCCCCCGCCGGGGAGGCTGATCGCGACACCCGGCGATCCGCCGCTCACGGTGGGAAGAACGATGCCGGTGAGTCGCTTCTTGCCGTTGTGCCAGAGGTCGGCCACACCACCGGACACGATGACGCGGACGTGATGCCAGATGCGATTGGCGAAGTTCACGAATGACGCCTGCCGGTCGCCGCCGCCCGAAGCCCGCATCCAGAGTTGCGACGACGCGACCTTCAGCCGCACCTCGATCCCCGAACCCGGGGTGATCACCATCTCCAGTCCACCCGGGACCGACTCGGCGAGGAACGCCACCTCCGCGACGAACGGCTGCTCGACAGGAGGCATGGGGATGGTCGTCGTGGACGCGGTGGACGAGGCGATCGCGGCGCAGAAGTTGTCCGCGCGACGGGAGTGGGACACGTCGACGACCGTCACCTCGCCGGACGTCGTCCAGTGATCCGGCACGGAACCCGGCGCGACGGCGACGAAGTCCTCCATCAGCTCGTGGTTCGCCACGATCCGGATCGGGCCGAGGTACATGTCGCCGGCGGCGTCTGTCCCACTCGTGAGATGGACGCCGTCGAGCGTGCCTCGGTCGCTGGACAACGCCGCACCTGAGACAAGGCTCGCACCGTTGACGATCACGTCCACCGTGCGAGCGGTCAGGTCGGTGATCACGCGGACGCCGTAGACATCGCCCTCCACGACGGCCGTGAGGCTGACTGGACCGGCGTCGACGACATAGGTCAGTTCGCCGTCCGCCACGGCGAGCACGACGGCCGGCCGGCCGGCCGACGTGAGCATGAACGACGCTCCGTCGATCGGGCTCAATGGTTCGAACCGGAAGTCCCAGATCAGCCGGCCGGCGGTGACCGCGCGGAACGTCTTGTACAGGCCGGTCCCGAGCTCGGGTGACGCGTCCTGGGTACGCATCCAGGTGCCGAACGCATAACTGATGCGGCCGGCGAGGTCACGCAGCTCCCAGCCGGACGCCGTCAGGCCACGAGGGTCGAAATCGACCATGAAGGCGAACGTCTCGTCCAGCAGGGTCCCCGGCAGGTCCGAAGGCCACCCGGAGGGGCTCGTCGCGGTGGTCGCGCGTGAAGCAGCCCATGCCGGGGTGGACGACCCGGCAGCGGCGAGGGCGCCGAGAGCGCCGGCGACCTGGAGGAAGGTCCGGCGCGTGGTGGTCCGTTCGCCGGTCCGGCTCGTCGTCGAGTGGAGTCGCGTCATGGCCCGGCCCCGCTCTCAGCCGTTGCTGGCCTGGTAGGACTGTGCGAGCTCGCGTTTGATCGCGTCGCCGCCGCCGGAGAGGTAGTCGGCGACCGCGTCCCGCCACGACGACACCGGGGCACGACCGAGCACGATGTCGGCCTCGACCGCCTTGATGGCCGTCTCCAGTGCGGCGCCCTGCCGGCTCTGCGTCTCCGAGTAGAGACTCAGTGCGGGGTTCGGGATCGCGTTCTCCGTCCAGGTGTGCTCGAACTCGTGCCGCCGGGTGATCAGGTCCTTGTCCGCCGACATCGAGACGTTGGGTGGGGCGCTGACGTACCCCTGCCCGAGCCCCTTCTCCGGTGCGCGGTCGGCGTCGGTGACGGGCAGACCGTCGGCGCCCATGGTGTAGTGCTCACCGAGGATGCCGTACTGACGGAACAGCCACTCCTCCGTCCCGAACGGCGTGGCCAGCCAGTCGGCGATCTTGAGCAGCGTCTCGACGCGATCGCCGCTGGCCTTGTTGATGGCCACGATCGAATGGTTCGGGTTGCCGAGGTAGGGCGTGCCGGTGCCGCTGTCGAATCCGGACGGGACCATCGCCGAGCCGACGTATCCGTCGACCTGGCCCCCGCCTCCGGCGACGGTGGCCCAGCCGCTCAGGGTGTTCCAGACGAAGAGGCTGGTGCCACTGAGCAGCCATTCCCGCTGCTGGGAGTCGTGAGTTGCGGGGGCGTCCGGGTTGATGAGGTCGGCTTCCCAGATCCGTCGCGCCCCCTCGAGCGCCTCCTCCTGAGCTTCGTGCTCGTACGCGCTGGTGAACTCCCCCGCGTCCTCGGACCACTGGTTCGGGATGCCGAGCATCTGGCGGATGAAGTCGGTCGGCAGGGACGCCAGCGACCACCGGCTCGACGCGGGGTCGTTCGCCTCGGTCAGCATGGCGACGAACTCGTCATAGCTGGTCGGGTCGTGACCGAGGCCGAGCGGCTCCAGGACGTCCAGCCGCTTGTACATGATCCAACTCGTCGAGAAACCGCGCGTGATCGGCAGCGCCATGATGCGCCCGTCGAAGACGGTGCCCCGCCACGACTCGGTCGGCAGGTTCGCCAGGCCCGGGTACGCCTCGACGGCGTCGCCGCTGAGCTGCTCGGAGAGGTCGGTGGCCTTCGCCGCGAGGAGCTGCGGGATCGCCGGTGCGGTCGGCAGGATCAGGTAGAAGTCCGGAAGGTCGTCGCCCGCCGTCACGGTCGCGAACTTGTTGGCGTAGTCCGCCGCTGGGGAGAACACCGGTTCGTACGGGGAACCCAGGCGTTCGTCGAGCGCCTGCCAGTAGGCGTTGTCCGCCAGGGCGGGCGGTGCCTGATCGGCGATCACGAGGGCCGAGAACGGAGCGCCGTCACCGGGGACGGCGTCGTGCAGGCGGGCCGGATTCGCCGGGTAACGGAAGTAGACCGGGTCGCTGCGCCCGGCCTCGCCCGCCAGGTCCGGTGTGACGCCGTCGAACGGCACGTAGGTCGGCAGCGCGACCGCCGATCCGCCGCCTCCGGACGAGGCCGGCGAACCGGACCCGCCGCAGGCCGACAGCAGCGCCGGAAACGAGAAGAGCCCGGCGACGCCTGCGGCGCCGCGGAGGAACTGTCGTCGATCGAGAGGGGACACGAGGAACCTCCACGCTGAGGGGTTCGGGTAACGGTGCCGGGAGGGGCGACGAGCCGGTAGCAGCCCGTCGCGGGTGACCGATCAGCCCTTGACGGCGCCGGTCAGCACGCCTTTCGCGAAGTACTTCTGCAGGAACGGGTAGACGCAGACGATGGGGAGGAAGGAGACGACGAGGATCGCCATCTGGATCGCGGGCTGGGGTGGCAGGATCTCCGTCGGGCCCAGGTCCGCGGGGCTGAGATTCGTGCCGTTCACGACGTACGTGCGCAACACCATCTGCAGCGGCCACAGGGACGAGTCATTGAGGTACAGGAGCGCGTTGAAGAACGCGTTCCAGTACTGGACGGCGTAGAAGAGGCCGATGACGGCGAGCACGGCCTTCGACAGCGGCAGGCTGATCAACCGGAAGATCTGCCATTCGGTCGCACCGTCGATCTTCGCCGAGTCGATCAGCTCGCCGGGAATGCCCTGGAAGAACGATCGCATCACGATGACGTTGAACGCCGACAACATCGAGGGCAGGATCAGTGCCCACAGGGAGTCCAGCAACCCGATCTGCTTCACGATCAGATAGGTGGGGATCATTCCGGGCGTGAACAGCAGGCTCAGGAGCAGCAGGGTCAGCACCGGGGCGCGTCCGATCGTGCTCGGCCGGGCAAGGGCGTAGGCCATCAGTGCCGTGGCCGACAACGACAACGCGGTCCCGACGAGTGTCACGCCGACGGAGATGACGAGGGCGCCGGACACCACTCCGCCGCTCAGGATCGATCGGTAGGCGTCGAGGCTGAACGCCTCGGGCCAGAGCACGAACCCGTTGTTCGCGGCGAGTTGGCCTGCCGGAGCCACCGACGTCGCGAAGATCCCGAGGAACGGAATGATCACCAGCGCGCAGACGATCGTGAGCACGATGCCCTTGACCACCCGGGCGACGGGTCGAGGCATCGGCTGCCCGCCGATCATGCGGCGGCCCCGACGCCGGACCGGCCGCACGGTGGTGCGCCTGGGCGCGGGCGCCACGACCTCGGTCTGATCAACTGCCACGGCGGTAGACACCGTCCTCACCGAAGATGTGGGCGACACGATTGGCCACGAGGACGAGCACCACGCTCACGACTCCCTTGACCAGCCCCACCGCCGCCGACACGCCCCAGTTCCCGCCGATCACGCCGTTGTTGTAGACGTGCGTGTCGAGCACCTCCGACGCGTGAGTGCCGACGGCGGCCTGCTGGAGCAGGATCTGCTCGAACCCGACGGTGAGGGAGTCACCGAGCTTCAGGATGAGGAGCAGGATGATGATGCCGCGCATCGCCGGCAGCGTGATGTGCCACATCTGCCGCGTCCGGGAGGCACCGTCCACGCTGCCGGCCTCGTAGAGCTCCTGCGGAATGGTCGACAGCACCGCGAGGAACAGGATGGTCGCCCATCCGGTGTCCTTCCACATCACCTGAGACGTCAGCAGCGCGATGAACGTGTCGGGATTCCCGATGATCTGCAGGCCGTCGCCGCCGTTGCCACGCAGCCAGGTGTTGAGCATCCCGGAACCGCCGAGGAACTGCTGGAAGATCGCGACGACGACCACCCACGACAGGAAGTGGGGAAGGTACACGACCGTCTGGACCACGCGCTTGGCCCGCTCCGACACGAGGCTGTTCAGCAGGAGCGCGAGCGCGATGGGTGCCGGGAAGACCAGGATCGTCTGCACCAGCGTGATGACGAGCGTGTTCGTGAGCGCGTTGACGAAGGCAGGATCGCCGCTGACGAGAACACGGAAGTTCTCCCAGCCCACCCAGGGCGAATCGGCGATCCCGACGAACGGCAGATAGTCCTTGAAAGCGATGACGTTCCCGGCCAGCGGCAGATAGTGGAACGTGACGAGCACGATCGTGCCCGGGATCAGGAAGAGGGTGAGCGGCCAGTTCTGCCGGAACCGTTCGCGGGCCGAATGCGGGCGCCGCACGGCGACGGGGACCGCGGCTCGGCTCATCGGCGGTTCCTCTCGATTCGCCCTCGAATCAGGGGATGTTCAAAAGTTCGACCTCGTGTGCAACATGGAACATGTTGAACGATCGGTCTCGACCGTGTCAAGAGCGCCGGGCAGGCTCGAGTGGCGGCCGCGGCAGCGACGGGCGACGCCGCCACCGTCGCGAGGACGAGGAGCCCGCGCCGGCGCGCCCGGGCGCGGGAAGGGGACCTGCCGGGCCGGGCGGGGAATCAGACGGACGAGGGCGCGCGACCGACCGACTGGCGCAGCACCAGCCCCGGCTCGACCCGCACGTGCGCGGCACCCACCGGCAGGCCGTCGAAGCGGTCTGCCAGCAGCCGAGCAGCCAGCCGTCCCACGTACTGGCGTGGCGGAGCGACCGCCGTCATCGGCGGATCGAAGAGCTCGGCGAAGTCGTCGTCGTAGCTGATCAGTGAGACGTCGCGGGGCACGTGCAGACCCATGGCCTGGAGCCGTCGCAGGACCATGAACGCGTTGTTGTCGTTGTGGCACAGCATCGCTGTGACACCGCGTTCGAGCTGTTCACGCAAGAACGCGTCGACCGTCGCTTCCGCGGGCCAGTCGGCCAGGTCCGAGACGGCCAGCGTCAGACCGTGATCGAGGTCGAGTGCGGCCGCCACCCGTAGCCAGCCCTGATGGATGGACTCGGCTGTCTGCGACTGCAGATGTCGCAGGACGAGGATCCGCCGATGTCCCTGCTCGTACAGGTGAGTGACGGCCATGCGCACGCCGACCTCGTGCGCCGTCCGCACCGACGAGATCTTCGGCGCGATGGAGTCGGCCGCGAGTTCGCGTTCCATCAGGACGACGGGAATCGGCAAGGCGCTCAGCCACTCCAGGTAGTCGTCCATGGAGCCGTCGGTGCCATTGGGGCTGAACAGGAGGCCGCTCGCGCCGGAGGTCAGCAGTTCGTCCACGAGCCGGCGCTCGTGCGCCTGGATGACCCCGGAGGCGGCCGAATCGAGACGCTCGGGCATCGGCGAGAACATCAGGCGCGCGCGAACGCCCGCTCTCTCCAGCTCTGCGCGCGCGCCCGCCAGCACCTGCTGGAAGTAGTACCGGGCATCGGGGGCCTGGGCGACGCCCGGCCCACGATCGCCGGCGTAGAACCCGAGGTCAGGGACCAGCACGCCGATGTGGCGGGCCTGCGTCTCGGCCGCGGCATCGACCTCGGCGAACTCGGACGTCGCACCCCCGGACGTGCCGTGACCTGCGACGACGCCACCACGGACGCGTTTGACCAGCCCGCGACTCTCGAGCAGGTCGAGATCGCGGCGGATGGTCATGCCAGAGACGCCGAGCTCCGCGGCGAGGTCCGCCACCCGGGCGAAACCGCGCTCCCGAGCACGTGCCACGAGCACCTCGTGCCTCGAGTCCGAGCTCATCGGAGGAAGCGCCACCATCGCCTGCACCTGCGGCGCATCGCTGTCGGCGTTCCCGGTCCCGGGATCGTCGTGCGCTCCTCGTGCCATTGCGTTCCTCATGTCCAGACGGTGTGCATGCCGGCCCACACGCGTGCGCACTAGGAGAATAACTGAACATAATGAACGCGATCAAACGCCGAGACGACTACGAGGCGGACGTGCCCACGCGGTCGCCCACGTCCGCGAGCCGGCGCACGGACAGCAGGTCGCTGACCGCCGCGGCGATGCGGTCCGCTGCGCGCCCGTCGCCGAAAGGGCTGGGCGCCGACGCCATGCGCTTGTGGAGGAGGTCGTCGGTGAGCAACTTCTCCAGTGTCGTGGCGATGCGGTCCCGGTCCGTCCCGACGAGCAGGGCGGCGCCCACCTGTACCGCCTCCGGCCGCTCCGTCGTTTCCCTGGTGACGATCACCGGCACGTCGAGGGCGGGCGCCTCCTCCTGGACACCGCCGGAGTCCGTCACGACGACCGTGGAGCAGGCGAGCAGGCGGCAGAACGGCGCGTAGCTCATCGGCTCGGCGAGATGGACGTTGGGGACCGGGTCGAGGAGCGGTCGCAGCTCCGCGCGGACGACGGGGTTGGGATGCATCGGGAGGACGACGAGCACGTCGGGTTGCCGGCGGGCCACGCGGGCGACGGCCGCCGCGACCTCGCGGATGCCACCGTCCCACGACTCGCGCCGGTGCAGCGTGACCGTGACGATCCGCCGCCCCTGCCCGATCGCGGCATCGATGAGCGGGTTCTCCGTCACCCGCTGGTGCTCGACCGCCCACATGAGCGCGTCGATCACGGTGTTGCCCGTGACGATGACGCGGCCGGCGGGCACGTTCTCCACACTCAGGTTGGCCGCCGCGGCCCGCGTCGGAGCGCAGTGCAGGTCCGCCACGACGCCGACGAACCGCCGGTTCCCTTCTTCCGGGAACGGCGAGTACAGGTCCCCGGTCCGCAGCCCGGCCTCGACGTGGACGACCGGGATGTGACGGTGGTAGGCCGCGAGCGCTCCCGCGAACGCGGTGCTGGTGTCCCCTTGGACGACGACCGCGTCCACCGGTGCCTCGTCCAGGTAGGTGCCGAACCCGCGCAGTGCCCCGGCCACGACGCCGTCGAGTGTCTGCCCCGGCCGCAGCAGCGCGAGGTCGTGGTCGGGGACGATGCCGAACAGGGCGTTGACCTGGTCCAGGATCTCCCGATGCTGCCCCGATGTGACGACGACGGGAACCAGGCCCGGCGTTCGTCGCACCGCCGCGACCACGGGTGCCATCTTGATCGCCTCCGGCCTGGTGCCGTAGAGGAACGCCACCCGCTTGCGTCCGTCGGTCACGTGCATCGCCATTGCTCCCCCATGTCGTTCGTTCCGGTGCGTGTTCGTGGTGCGACGGGGTGCCCGGCAGCCCGCGGCCGGGCACCCCGTCACTGGCGAGGTGCGTCAGGTCAGTGCGACGCTGCCTCGCGGCGGCGGCGCAGGCCGAGGAGCCCGGCGCCGAGCAGCCCGGCGACGAGTGCCGCGCCGGGAGCGACGAGCGGGGTGCCGTCCTCGTTCTCGGTCACCGTGACCCGCACGGTGCCGACCGACGAGTTCCCGTCCTCGTCGGTGATCGTGTAGGTGAACGTGTCCGTCCCCCAGAAGTCGTCGTCAGGCGTGTAGGTGAACGTCCCGTCCTCGTTGAGCACGACCGAGCCGCCCGACGGGCCCGACGTCGGCCCGGACACCTCGACCGTGACGCCGTCCGGGACGTCGTCATTGGCCAGCACGTCGATGTCGATCGGCGCGCGCCGCGGAGTGGTCTCCTCGTCGAGGTTCGCCGTCAACTCGTCCGAGCACGCGTCGCCCGTCTCCTCGAACGCCGCGAGCGTCACGTCTGCCGAGGACGCCGGCGCACCGGTGCCCGGACCGCTCAGCGTGCCCGTGCGCGTCGACGAGACCTCCGGCAGCGACACCGTCTCCCCGCACGCCGGCGTCTCCGGCGCCTCCGAGGTGAGCGTGAACTGCACGTAGCCCGTACCGCGCGCCGGGTCGACCAGGTCCAGTGCGGCCACCTGGTTGGAGACGGTGCCCTCGTAGGCGCCGGACGTGTTGGCGCAGGCGGCGGTCGTGTCCGGGGTGTTCGACGCGTTCGTGTTCGCCGTGCGGGCCCGGTTGGCGCCGATCCACCGGCTGTCGAACAGGTTGGTCTGGCCGTCGGCGTGCGAGTACACGCACTGCTGGAGGTTCAGGTAGCGGTTGCCCAGCAGGTCCACCGCCGCGACGAAGGTGCTCGGCTCGTTCGTGTAGAACGCGTCCCCGGTGCCGCAGTTCGGCGAGGTGTCGGGCGTGTTCGACGCGTTCGTCCCGCTGGAGCGGCCGCCCGCACCCACGATCCGGTTGTCGAAGTTGTTCACCGGCGTGCCGGCGTTCGAGGCCACGTAGTTGCACTGGTGCAGGTTCAGGTACCGATTCCCGAGCAGGTCGATCGCACGGACCCGTGACTGCGTGAGATCGGTGTACACGCCACTCCCGGGGCCACAGGCCGCGGCGGCGTCGGCGGTGTTGGAGACGTTCGAGTTCGCGCTCCTCCCGCCCGGACCGATGATCCGGGTGTCGTAGTCGTTGGGCGGCGTCGGGTCGATGTAGGTGAAGACGCACTCCTGCAGGTTCAGGTAGCGCTTGATGCCGGTGCGCAGCACGCCGCTCTGCGAGGCGTTCGACTCACCGTTGAAGCCGGCCGACGGCGACACCGTCAGGGTGCCACCGGACCACACCGAGTCGGCGATGGTCGCGACCTTCGCCCCCGAACCGGCGGTCCCGGTCGCGAGGTTGCCCTCCGGGGCGAGCACGTTGCGCGTGCTGCCCGGCACGTAGGCGAACCCGTCCGGGATCTGGGTCGTGAGGGACGCGCCGGCGACGTCCGTGGTCTTCGTCGTGTTGTAGAACAGGCGCGCGAACACCTGCTCGCCCCGCTGCGCGGTCACCGAGTCCGACCACGTCGCCCCGCCGTCGGCCGAGTAGAGGAGGTTCGTCTGCGTGCCGTCGCCCGTCGCGGGCTCGGCGACGGCGATGGCAGAGCCCGAGAGCGCCAGCCCCGCACACACGCCGGCCGTCGCGACCACCCGCGATGCCCTCCGTAGTGTCGTTCTCATCGAGTTCTCTCTTCCTGTCGAGCCGAGAGCCCTGCGCCCCCGACGGTCTGCACTCCCGGGCGCCCTGCGCGCCCGGTCGTGACGATGGTTGGCGTGGCCGGACGCGCACCGGCCTCGCGGACTCGCGCGGTCTTGTCCCACGACGTCTGGCCGCGCAGGATCCGCAGCAGCGCGCGCCAGACGCACGTGAAGGAGAGGTAGTTCATGACGATGAAGGAGTTGGCCATCGCCAGGCTCTTGAGCAGGCCCCACCTCCGGTCTCGCCGGTGGTAGACCCACCCGGTGACCAGTGCCGGCGCGAAGGCGAAGAGGTAGAACGCGGCGGCGAGGACCACGGCCGCGGTGCCGTCGCCACCGGCGACGATCGAGATCTGGTCCCACCGCAGCACGAGCATGAGCAGGCAGTAGTGGAAGAGGATCGACCACGGCAGGTCCAGCAGCCAGGGCACCAGGCAGTACGAGGTGAGCTCGAGGGCCTTCCCGTTGCTGAGGTCCCGGGAGCGCCAGATCTCCGGAAGCCGGCGGATCGCCATCATGTGGCCCTGGTACCAGCGCGTGCGCTGGCGGATGAGCTGCGGGAGCTTCTCCACGGCCTGCTGGTCGACGGAGGCGTGCGGCGTCGTCTGCAGCTCCCAGCCCTCGAGCGCGAGGGTGATGGCGAGGTCGAGGTCCTCGGTGAGCGAGGCCGACCAGGGCTTGGCTCCGGCCGTGTTCAGGGCCGACAACCGCGCGAACTGGCCGTTGCCGCCGAGGCTCACCGTCCCGGTGGCCTGCCGTCCGAACTGCGTGACCGCGGCGATCCCCCAGAACTGGTAGTCCTGGTACCGGGTCAGGAACGAGCCGCGGTTGCGGATGCGCACCGCGAGTTGCACGCCGCCGACCTTCTCGTCGGCGAAGAGCGGCAGCACGTGGTCCAGCGCCCCGTCGGACAACCGCCCGTCGGCGTCCATGACGCACACGACGACCCGCGCTGGGTCCTCGCCACGGTCGGCCACCCGGCGGCGCACCCAGGCGATCCCCGCGTTGAGGGCCTCGCCCTTGCCGCGCCGGGCCTCCGGGAGCTCTCGGCGCAGCACCTCGACGCCGAATCCTCCGGCCTGTTCCGCGCACCGCGCCGTGTCGTCGTCGGAGCCGTCGTCGATGACGAGCGTCGTCGTCCCGGCCAGCCTCGTGAGGCCCGCGACGGTCTGCCCGATCACGGCCTCCTCGTTGAGGCAGGGCACCAGGAAGTAGACCGGCATCGCGGCCGGGACGTCGGCACGTTCGGAACCGTAAGTGGCGGCGCTCTGCACCCCGAGGCGTGCGCGCGAGCGCCGGAGCTGGACCAGGCCGGCGCCCATCAGCATGAGGAAATAGACCATCGACAGGCTGATGACGACGCTCGCGGCCGTCTGCAGGACGATCACGTCGTCCCCCCGGCCTCAGGTGCGTGACGGCCTCGAGCCCGGCGCCCGAAGAAGCCGAGCCGGAAGAAGACGAGCAGCGCGATCGTGAAGCCACCGAGCATCGCCGCCGACCCCACCGTGTCGTGGACCCAGCGGAACATCGAGGGGTCACCGTGCACCACGACGAGCACCAACGCCTCGATGCGCGCGAGGTTGACGAGCTCGAGGAGGACGCCGGCGGCGAGGACCGCGACGACGAGCGTCGGGATCGTCGACCGGCCCGAGAGCAGCACGAAGGCCGCGACGAGGGCCAGCGGGACCAGGAAGAACAACGCGCTGCACTGCGAGGTGATGTGGAGTGCGAACCAGGTCGACTCGTCGCCGGCCACACGCTCGAAGACGAAGGCCGGCTGGGCGGTCATCGTGCGGACCTCACGATCGAGGACCGCCCCGGTGACCAGACCCGCGAGACGGGCCTCGAAGAGCCGGAACGCGGCGGCGTTCAGCACGAGGTGGGCGCCGAGCAGCACGAGGCCGGCGGCCAGGACCAGGCGGACGACCCGGGACGAGGACGGCAACGGCGCGGAGACCGCGCGAACCTCCACAGCGGACACGGGTCAGTCCTGGTTCGTCGCGGCGCGGCGCATGCGCGTCGTGCGCAGGAGCAGCAGGCCACCCACGATCAGCGTCACGCCGGCGACCACGTAGGCGAAGGTCGTCGCTCCCGTCGCGGCGAGCGCTCCGGCTCCGGCGGCACCCGAGCCGATACCGGTCGTGATCCCTGGGGTGTGATACATCGTCTGCTCCCTCCAGCGACGTGGCACGGCGCCACGTCAGCGGCCGATCCCCGAACGCCATTGCTTTCCGACGCGCAGGCGCTCTCTCTTTTCTGAGCCGGGTATCCACCCGTGCCCACCCGCTCATTTCTCCACCCGAGCGCCGGGAAAATACCTATCGCGGAAATATCGGGAATCGGAAGGGTTATCGCGTTAAATAGCCCACCCGCCGATAGCGCTAGCCCCCCTTTAGCCCGTCCGAATCAAGGGGTTGTACGGTCGCTATTGTGTGGACATCACCGATCACTCGAGTCGGACATAACGGTGGAAAAATTTAGACATAGCACTCATATCCACATATCCACCTCGAAGGCATGCCTGATGAGGCAGTCGGTGATGCCGGACGACGGCAGCGATGTGACGCCGAACACACCGGTGATCCGGTATAGGCTCCGCTGCCGGGAGGGGGGAACGAGGTGGACGGCACCACGGTCGAGGACGAGCTCCGAGCGGCGGTCGACAGAGGCGACGCCGCCGCCGTCGCGCGCATTCTCGACCGCGACTGGCCCTTGTTGGTCCGCACGAACGGAGAACTCCTGCGGCACGCGGCCGCAATCGTCCCGCCTGAGATCGCGGCGAAGCATCCGATCTTCGTGCTCGGCTCGGAGGCCATCCGAAAGTCCACCCCGGGCGACCGTCTCCGCGGCGATCGCCACCTCGATCCCTTACTTCGTTCGGTCCACCTGATCGGCGACCCGCATACGCGCATGAGCGCTTTGGCGGCATTGCTGGTCGCGCTGCGCCGGCGGAACCGATTCGACGAACTGATCGACCTCGCCGATCGGATCGAGTCCCTCGACGACGCCGACGCACACCATCGCGACGGTGTCTATCTCCAATTGGGCGTCAGTCTGTTGTTCGCCGGTCAGCTGCGCCGCTCGGCGGAGTACCTCGAGATCACCTATTGGATGCCGGGAGCTCGCCGGGCCGCGGCAGCCGCACATCTTGCCTTCGTCTTCGCGCTGCGCGGGGAGGCACAGGCCGCCGCACACTGGGTGCATCGAGCCGCCGGCCTCGACGACGAGACCGACGGCTGGATGTATCACTCGCTCGAGCGGTCCTGGCTGGTGGCGGCGCGCGCGTTGCTCGCCCTCGACCGACTCGACTGGGCCGAGTACCACCGCCACAACAGCATGTCGCGGACGCTCATGCCCGACGACGTGGGCAGCGCGTGCCTGATCCATGTGCGAGCCAGGGCGGCTCTGTTGCTGGGGACGCAACAGGTGGTGATCGACGAGATCCACCGGCTCCGCGCCACCCAGCTCCGCTACCGGGTCGCCGCCGGCGGGCTGCTGCGCATCATGCTCGACACCACGGAGGCGGAACTCTGGCTGAGCCTGGGCGACACCGATCACGCCGAGCAGCTGATCCGGACCATGGGTTCCCACCCCCTCGAGATCGTCACCCGAGCCAGGTTCAACGATGTGCTCCGCCGCGAGACGATGGTGCGCACGCTCACGCGGTCCGACCACTGGCCGGCCGGCACGTCGATCAGGGACCGGATCAATCTCCTCCTGCTCCATGCCGGGAGCAGCATCCGCTCCAGCCCGGGGGACGAAGAACGGGCAGGCGTGATCCGACGAGCCGCCGTCGACATGCTGGAGTCACCGGATCAGTGGCTGTTCACCCTGACGCTCACCGATCAACAGGTCCGCGATGAGCTGGCCGCCTCGAACACCCCGGGGGCCGGCGCGGTGTTCGGGAAGCTGGCAGCCCTTCCCGCGACGCCGTTCCGTTCAGCCAGGCCACTCTCCGGCATCAGCGCGCGCGAACGGCAGGTGCTCGAACTCCTCGTCATGAACAAGACGATTCCCGCCATCGCGGCGGCACTGCACCTCTCGCCCGACACCGTCCGCAACCATCGCAAGAACATCTATCGGAAGCTGCGCGTGAACACCCGCGAAGAAGCTGTCGTCGCGGCCCGGAACAAGGGCTTTCTGCCGCCTCTCACGGGGCCCTGAGCACCTTCGCCAGATCGTCGGCCACCCGCACCAGCTGGGCGGCGGAGATCGATCCCCCGCGGGCGAGCCCGAGCAGGCTCGCGGTCGGCGACAGCTCCATCGGCTCGGTCTCGATCAGCTCCGGGAGGTGCTTCTCGATGACCGAGGACGCCCGGCGGTCACCGAGCAGCCGGCGCAGCGGAGTCTGCAGCAGGTCGACGACGGGCAGCTCGGCCAGTGTGGGCAGCGGCGCGGCCGACTCCGCGGATCGCTCCGCATGGGCCCGGACGAGCAGGTGCTCGGCCGAGAGGTCGCCGCTCTCCGGAAGCCCGAGCCGGACGTACTGGCTGGCCGGCGCCTCGCTCTCCCTCATGCGCCGGTGGAGGAGCTGCGCCAGTCTCAGCTCGACGTCGTCGTCGATCACCGGACGCTCCTGCGCGGCGTCGTTCTCGACGTCGAACAGCATCGTTCCGTGCCGCCAGGAGTTGACCACACGTACCGATGGTGCGATCCGCATGGTCCGCACGCCCTTCGTGAACCCGAACGGCTCAGCCGGCTCCCAGCCGCGCAGGTCCTGCACCGAGAAGCGGCTCCGCATACGGGTCGGCATCAGGGTGTACTCCTCGATCGGCCCGTTCGCCTCGGTCGCCGAGCTGCGCATGTACACGTGGCGGCCGTCGGTGACGTTGACGTGCCCGCCGAGCATGCCGAAGAGGGCGCCGTCACGCACGGGTGTGCCCTGCCCCACGGCGCCGGCCAGGTCCGTGCCCTGCATGTCCGCCGGCGCCTGCTGGCCGAAGAATCCGAGCAGGGTCGGCGCGATGTCGATGGTCTGCGCCAGCACGTCGCATCGCTCGCCCCTGCGGCCGGTGCGCGGATCCCACAGGAACATCGGCAGATGGACCAGCTCCTGGTAGTGGGGCTGGAACGTCTTCGCCCACCAGCCGTGCTCTCCCAGCGAGAAGCCGTGGTCGGTGTTGACGACGAGCATCGTGTCGGCCCACATGTCGTGCTCGTCCATGACGTCGAGCAGCCGCCCCAACGAGTGGTCGCACATGCTCAGCAGCGCGGCATACTCACGGCGGACGTGGTCGACCTGAGCCGCGTCCTCGACCACCTTCTGGTAGGTCGGCCAGTCGGACCGCGGGCCGTCGTCGTCCTGTTCGTAGCGCTTCCGGTAGTGGTCCGGGCTGAAGAACGGCTCATGCGGGTCGAACAGCTCGATGTGCAGGAACCACCCGCCCGCGTCGTGGTTCGTCTCCAGGAAGTGGATTCCCGCGTCGACCGTGCGGGTCTGCGCATGGTCGGCCTCGGTCGCCATGTACTGACGGTTGACGTCGTCCTGCCGGCGCTGCGCGGCCCGAGGGTCGGCCATCGAGGCGACACCTGAGTCCACGACGCCCTTCCACGGGTCGCCTTCCTGCCCGCGGTGGATCTCCCAGGTCGTGTAGCGGGTGTGGTAGGTCGCGCCGCCGTCCTCCCAGTAGTGCGGCTGGTCCGACGTCAGGTGGGTGTGGATGCCGGCCGAGTCCAGGAGCGCGGGCATCGAGTCGTCGAAGGGCTCGAGCGGGCCCCAGCCTCGGTGCAGGAAGTGGTGCCGTCCCGTGTGGAGCTCGCGACGAGCCGGCATGGTGGGCAACGACCCGGCGTAGAACCGATCGAACGTCACGGCCCGCTCGGCCAGGCGGGCGAAGTTCGGCGCCGAGACGTCCGTCCCGCCGTACGGCGGGAGCAGTTGGCGATTCAGACTGTCGAACATCAGCATGACAGCGCGCACGGGGGTCCTCCCGGTCGGTGGTGGAATCACAGCGGCTGCGACCAACCGCGCATCACGAACCGCCTGATGCTCAGAAAGCCGGCCACAGCGGGGATCGAGCTGATGACACAGGCCGCCATCAGCTGGTTCCACAGGACGGACGGAGCCGAGAGATAGGACTGCAGGCCCACCGCCACCGTTCTGGTGTCCTGGGTGGTCAGTACCGACGCGATCATCACCTCGCTCCAGGCCAGGGCGAACGAGAACACCGCGACCGCCGCCAGGGCCGGCCGCGCGATGGGCACCACCACCCGCAGGAGTGTCCCGACCCGGCCCAGTCCGTCCATCGCGGCGGCGTCCTCGAGGTCGCGGCGCAGGCCGGAGAACGTACCGGTCAGCACCCAGATGCAGACCGGAAGGGAGAAGGTGAGATAGGTCAGGATCAGGCCGCCGTACGACCCGATCAGACCGACACCCCACCACCTGTCGAGAGAGGCGTACACGATGAACAACGGCAGGAAGACGAACATGGCCGGCAGCACTTGCGCGCTCAGCACCAGAAGACCGAAGGCCCGCCGGCCCACGAAGTCGATCCTGGAGACGGCATAGGCGGCGAACACCGAGACGACGACGGACGCCACGGTCGCCGCGCTCGCGACGATCACGCTGTTCACCAGGTAGCGCCCGAGCCCGATGGTCGACCAGGTGTCGAGATACGGCTGGAGGGTGACGTTCCTCGGTATCCAGTGGAACGGTCCGCGCACGTCGGCGAGGGGCCGGACCGACGACGACACGATGACCCAGAGCGGCGCCGCGGTCAGCAGAGCGATCACCGTCAACGCGACCCTGCGGAACCACCGGAACCCCGCACCCTCATGCACGGCGGCCCTCGCGGGGGACCGGCGCCCAGCACCGACAGCGCCACGACGAGCACCAGCCGCAGCGCCGTGCGATCCGCACATAGGTGAGGACGCCGATCAGCAACAATCCGGCGACCAGGAGATTCATCGCCGCGCCGACCCCGAACGCGGCATCGGTGAACGAGTGGCCATGGACGAGATTCGCGACGAACGTCGCCGACTCCGGTGGTCGAGGGCCGAAGAGCACGTAGGCGACGCCGAACTCGTTGAACGCCCACAGCGACATGACCAGGATGACGACGGCGTTGACCGGCCAGATGAGGGGCAGGCTGATGCTCCAGAACTGCCGCCAGCGCGCGGCCCCGTCGAGCGCGCTCGCGTCATGGACGTCCGAGGGAATCGCCGACATCGCCGCGGACGACATGAGATACGCGAACGGCCAGACGTTCCAGATCCAGACGACGGCCACCACCCAGAACGCGTTGTCTCCGATCAACCAGAACGGCCGATCCGAGACAGCGCCCAGACCGTCGACGAGGAGCTGGTTGACGGCGCCGTAGTCCCGGCTGAACATGAACGACCACCCGATGGCCGCCACGAATCCCGGAACGGCGAACGGCACCAGGAAGAGCACCCGTAGCGCGCTCCGCCCGCGGAACTCCGACGCCATGAGCCACGCGACCACGACACCGATCGACCACGAGACGGTCACCACGATGATCGCGAAGATCGCCGTCCGAGCCAGCGTCGCCCAGAGCTCGGCCCCGATCGGGCCGGCCGGATCCAGTCCGGTGCGGAGGTTCCGAAGACCGACGAACGGCGCTCCGGTCCAGTCGCCGATCGTCGATCGATCCAGCCCGGTGAGGCTGAACCAGATGCCGAGCGCCATCGGCACGACGTGCACCACGAGCTCGACGACGAGCGCCGGCCCGATCAGTGCATAGGGCAGCCATCGCCTCGCGCCCCCGCGGACTCCGGTGAAGCGGTGACTTCGCCGTGCGGTGAAGGACCGATCCGCCACGGCTCAACGCGTCGCCGTCAGTCGTGCGTCGGCCTCGGAGAGAGCCGCCCGTATGTCGTCCTCGGTCACCGGACCGGTGGCGGCCCGCGCCATGAGGTCCGTGATGGCGCCACCCACCAGGATCTCCATCTGGGCGTGCTCGGGCACCTGCGGCATCGGCTCGGCATGATCGCGCAGGATGGTGGCGAAGACGCGAGCAGCGTCGTCCAGGTCGTCCTCGTCGTAGGCGGCGGTCACCACCGGGAGCGTGGCGGTCTCAGCAGTCCAGTCCGCCTGGACGTCCGGGCTGGTGAGGAACTCCACCAGGGCGAGGGCGGCGTCGCGGTGGTCGGTGTTCGCGAACACGGCGAGGTTGGCACCGCCTACGAAGGTCCGGGTGTCGCGGCCGCCCGCCGGAAGCGGATCCAGCACCGGCAGCGGCGCGACCGCGTAGTCCGCGAAACCCATGTCGGCGAGAACGCTCTGGTGAATCGACTGGCCGAAGAACATGGCCGCCCCGCCGGCGACGAACTGATCGATGGCGTCGAGGGCAGAGGTGTACTCGGCATTGCCGGGCGCGACCACGTGCTCGGTCGCGATCAAGGACACGTACTGCCGAACCGCGGCCACCTGTGCGGAGCTGTCGAACTGAGGGTTGCCGTCGCGGTCGAACAGCGAGCCCCCGTGCTGACGGCCGAGGATGAACGCCTGGTGCGTGGCCGTGATGCCACTGCCACCGACGATCGAGACGCCCCATTGATCTGGTTCGCCGTCACCATCGGTGTCGATGGTCAGACGCTTCGCGTCGTCGACGAACTCCTGCCAGGTGTCCGGCGGGGCAGCGATGCCGGCGGCCTCGAAGAGCGTCGTGTTGTAGAACAGCGCGTACGCGGTGGTGTACAGCGGAACGGCAGCGGGCGGCTCGCCGGACACACCGACGGATCGGAGCGTCACCGGCACGAACCTGTCCGCTCCGCCGATCTCGTCCATCACGTCGTCGGTGAACGGCAGCAGCGCGCCGGTGGCTTGCAGCGACGCCGTCCATGCCTTGCCGATGGTGAGCACGTCCGGGCCTCGGCCGCTGCTGACGGCGGCCATGATCCGATCCCACAGCGTGCTCCACGGCACGACCTCGACGTCGACCTCGATGCCGGTCGTCGCGGTGAACTCGTCCAGGATCGGCTCGAGGACGGCCTCGTCCTGCTCCAGGGAGCTGGTCATCGGCGCGACCCAATAGGTCAGCGTCGCCGAGGTGGTCGAGAGGTCGTCCACCCCACAACCTGCGACGATGGTGGTCGATCCCATGAACGCGGCGAGAAGCGCAATCGTGCGGCGCACCATGATCCTCCGTGTGTCCCGAGCGCCCATGCCGGTGTCTGCACGGACGGCCGCCGGAACAGCTGGCAGAGGCGGCCGATCCGGGAGAGGCCCCTCGGCCAGACCCCCCGTGAGTGTTGAGTCGTCGGGCCGCGAGAACTGCACGCGAAGGACGGTGTGACCTGCGCCACACGGCCATGGCTGGGTGCGCGCACGCTACAGAGCGCCAGGGGCCGTGAACCGCCGGGTGGTCGCGACATGACGAAGCGGCCGGCCAGAATCAGTTCTGACCAGCCGCTTCGGCTGTTGTGGTGGTGATGCCTCCTGATACGAACCGCACATTGACGGTCCAAGCACCGCCTATCCAGCTGCGTGACCTGCAGATACGCGCAGAATCATGCCACGAGGCAATCCTGACCCTCCTCGCCTCCGACCCGAACTCGATGGGTCAGGCGGTGACCGCCGACCAACTCGACCGCGCCCTTGCGGAACGCGGCGCACGCTACGCTCGTGGCACCATCTACAAGACGCTTCGCCGGATGGCACGAAGGGGACTTCTTCGATGGAGCGGCGGCAGGTTTCAGCTCACGAATGCCGGGACAGTCGCGGCTCGCCAGAGCCACGTATGCCAGATGGGTCTGCCGCACGAGTAGCGACACCTGATCTGTGGCGCCGGCAGGGCGTCGCTGAGTGGATGTCGAACGTGCCCAGACCCCCGTCCGAAGGAGTTCCGCGAGGATGTCATGGCCGTGGCCCGCGTTGGGAGGCTCCAATAGCCTGGATCATCAAGGACTTCGGGATCAGCGAACCCTTCTGCTATTGGCTGCATGCCGCTGACGTCGAGGGCGGCAACCACCCGGCTGTGATCGCCGGCGAGTCGGCGAGCTGCGTGAACCGCCTGGGCGCGTAGCGGATCGCTCCACCCATTCCGATTCAATCAAGTCCCGGACCATCTCTGCCCCGTTCAGCTTGGAACCAGCCAAGAAAGTAGCGCCCCATAGCCTGATTCACGGCCCGCGCCCAAGCAGCCGCGCCCTGCCCTTCATAAAGGAACTCGGAGAACCGGTCGTCCCAGTACGTTGGTTGAAAGTGGACGACTCCGTTCCGGAATCTCCTCAAGAGGCCCACACTGGGCGACGCGAGAAGTGCATCAACGCCATCGTCAGAGAGGTCGAGCTGCTTCCATCCTTCTATCACAATGTACAGGCACGCATACCAGAGGCACATATCGATCCACTGTTGCGCCCACCGGTCGTCGTCGACCGAGGCGACTCCCTCCTGGGCTAATCGGTTGTCGTAGTAGACACGCATCTGGTTGGCCTGCAGAAAGTACCGGTGCAGCGCAAGGACCTCTTCATGAGACGCCATAGGAGCCATCTTTGCCGTTCACTTCCGCGTGTGGGCCTGCCGCTGACGGTGAGACGTGCCGTCGTCGACGGGGACGACGAAGTGCAGAGTTGTAGCGATGATTGCGCTGTATCGAAGGCAGTCGTAGATGCCCGTGACCACCGCTCGATCACCTCTGCCGCAGCGACGGCACAGGTAACATACAGGCGGAGTAAGCCACGCCATCGAGATGGCGAGGCATCATCGGTGTCAGCCCTGCACTCTCTCGCGGGCACGTTCTCGGGCCCGCTGGCGCAGTCTTGCACGCACTTCCTCGTGGATCGTGGTGGAGGTCTCCACGGCGGTCTCGATTGAGACGACGAGCGCGTAGCGAACCCGGTTCCCAGCTCGGAGTCGTTGGGCGTCATCCATGCACTCGATGTGGATCGGGTAAGCGCCACCGTCGCCGAACACCATCGCCCCGGCTCCCTCGACTATCTCGTGCTGAAGGCTGCCCCGCCTGACAGTGTTGTGTTCGGCGTCGATTCGGTCTCCTGCTGCGAGATTGGTGTCTGGCGTGGCGAAGTAGACCTTTGCGCCGCGATACCGAGTGAGGTGGCCGACAGTGGGCACCATGTAGGCGAGCGTGATCGTGAAGCGATGCCATTCCGCCCGGGAGCGGAGTGACGGCGGCAACGGGAGTTCGTACGTGTGGCGTTGGTCGCGAGCGATATGGCCGCCGGCTATCAGAACCGCACGGTTCGTCGCAGCCCCCCCGAGCCGCGCGGTATCGAGCCCTCCGTATCCAAGTAGCGCTGTGAGGTGGCGGCGAGCTTGCTGGTTGCTAAGGCCGAGTTCACCGCGAAGCCTCGTTCCCCACTGGCCCCAGCCGCTCGCATGCGCCAAGAGCGCGCGCACGAGGAGGGGGTGGTACTGCGCATCTGGAAGCGGGTCGTCGCCGGCACTGGGCGGTGCGGCCTCAAGAATGTCAAACAGGCGGTCGGCTTCGCGGGTGACCAGCGCAGTAGCGTTGCTGGTGCCTGTGGTAAAGGCCGTGGTATTCGTTGCGCCTCTTCGTCCCGGAGCGGCGACCCGGAGCCCGGGCCCGGTCGTTGCAGACTGCGCGAGATCTATGCTGACCGAGTCGCTGCCCGGCTGAATGACCGGGCGGGTGTAAAGCGCACGGCCTCCGACGTGGTAAATGTCCGGCTTGACGGAGCGGTCTACCCCTGGACCGGTCGCGCTGTAGTGCGCGGGCGCGCCCTGGTCGGTGATGTCCCACGCGGTGTCGGGCACATTGATGTCGCCGAACCCGTCATCGTGGGTCGCGCCGATTGTCAGGGCGTTGAGGGCGTCGCCTGGGGGCAGGATGCCCCGCAACATGGTCGCGTCGTAGACCGCGCGAGTCGCCGCCGACCGAGCCGTGGCCGGGTCACCCGCAGCATCGACGGGAATCGTGATGGGAGCGAGGTAATTGCCGGCGCTGACGACGAACAGCAGGTTGTAGGAGTGGGCTAGCCAGTCGAGAAGACGACCGACCGGACTCATCCTCCGCACGAGAGCTCTGGCCTGCGCGCCGATGGAGAGGTTGACGATCCGGACGCTCGGGGCGATCGCGTCCCGGCCGCCTTCTCCTTCCGCAATCCGCTTGACGGCTCGGTGGAGCAAGTCGGTGAGCAGCCGGTTCGGGATGACCTGCTCGTTGCTGGCGGCGAACTCGTGGGGCCGCATGATGGGTCGCACATACAGGGGTCGATCCAGCGGTTCCTCGCGCATTGAGAGGTCGCCGTGGAGGATGAGTGAAGCCATCGCGGTTCCGTGGTTGCGAGAGGATACTGGGTAGTCTTCGCCGACCCGGTCGGGATCGTCGATCACCAGTCTGCCGGTCAAGGCGTCGTGGTTCGGGAAGGGCAAACCGTCCAGGAGTGCGATTCGGGGAAGCCCGTTGACTCGTACCCCGGGCGGTAGTCGCACTTCGTCTACGGGGTCGAGAGTGGGCGGTGCGATGCTCATAGGCGTGAACGGGCTGACGAACATGACCTCGTCGGTCGTGAGCAGTCGGATCGACCCAGCTCCGTTGTTCAGGACCGTTTGGACCTGTTGGATGGGCAGCTCCACTAGTAATGCGTGGTAGCCGATCTCACCGATCTGAGAGCGGTCGAGAACTCGCCCGCCGCTGTCGGCGACGACACGTTCGACGTGCGCTTCGGCGGCGGTGCGCGCCTCAGCGGAGCGTCGATGCCACAGCTCGACCTCGACCACGACGGGGCTAGTGGATTGCCCAATGAGGTCGAGGGTCTCCTGCCAGTGCACCAGCAGCCCCGTCTCTCGAATCCTGTCTTCCGGCCCCCACCGTCGGATGGCGGTCAGTTGCTCGAATGCCGCCTTGAATTTGCCGAGCCCGTGCGTGAAGGTCACCGACTGGTCCTGTTTCCAGAGCTCGAACAGGCGCAGCAGCTCATCGATCGCTCTGGCGTTGGACATCACGAGGTAGAGCGAGTGCGGGACGGCGCCATCGGTGCGCCCCTTGTTCCGCTCGGTCATATGGAAGTCGTCATCGGGATCGGCGCGATCGCCGAGCAGCTCGGACAGGAACTCCAGCCCCTCGATCCGATCGATCGCGTTGCGGAAGTCCTTGACGCTGCCGGCAAGGTCGAACACGACAACCAATGCCGGATCCACCTCATCGGGCATGTCAGCAGCGAAACGCGCTCGCTCCGCCTCGAACGCCTCGACGAGTTGGCGGAACTGGGGCGTCAGCCGCTCCCCTTGCCGACGGGCGCCAGGTTTGGACAATCGCGGCATGTCGCGGGGGCGCTGGGAGGGTCGGTCACCAGCGGCTGGCGGGCCAAAAGCCAGCAGCGGCCGACGCTCCCCTGTCAACCCGCCGCCTGATCGCGCCTGTGCTCAATACGTTCCTGAACGATCTTTCGGAGGTCGCTGTCCGGCAGCTCGAGCACTGACCTGCGGCGCACGTCGAGAGCAAACTCTTCGAGGTCGGCGAAGCTTGCCCCTGCGAGTTTGTCGGCCAGCGTGCGTGGAGCGAAGCCGAGGTCACCGCCCAGTCGTGCGGCGAGCCGCTCCAGGAACCGGGTGGCTTGGGACCGGCTGGGTGGTTCGAGGTTGGCACGAACCTGGAACCGACGCCATGCAGCGCGGTCCAGGAGTTCACTGTGGTTGGTCGCGCCGACGAAGACGACGTGTGCCGGTAGTCGGTCGATCTGGAGCAGTAACGTCGAGACGACGCGCTTGATCTCGCCAGTCTCGTGTTCGTCCGAACGCTCTTTGGCGATGGTGTCGAGTTCATCAAAGAACAGGACGCAACGGCGGGTGCGTGCGAACTCGAAGGCGTTGTCGAGCCGCGCGGCGGTCTCTCCGAGAAAGCTGGAAACCACTCCTTCGTAGCGGATCATGTAGAACGGCAGCATCAACTCCGAAGCGATGGCCTCGGCGACGCTGGTCTTCCCGTTGCCTGGCGGCCCGGACAGGAGGATTCGGTTACGTGGTTCGATCCCGTAGCTTCGCAACAGTTCGGCACGCTGTTGCTCCTCGATCAGCTCCGCAACTACCCGCCTCGGAACCGCCGCAAGTTCCAAGTCATGCAGCCGACGATTCGGAACGACCTCCTGCACAAGATCACGGATCGCCGCAGCACGGTCATCGCGCATGACGCCCTGCCCCGTCGTGGTGATCAGCTCGGAGAGACGGTCGGCGAGCAGATGATGCTGGTTGGCTCGCTCCTCAGCGATCACTGCCTCGACCAGGACACGGAAGCGCTCGCGATCGCCACGTCGCTCGGCCTCTACGAGATCAAGAAGCAGGTCTGCGCGCGCCATCTCCCGCCCCCATCAGTCGCCAACTGTCATCCGGTTTGATCCTAACCTTCGGCGTTCAGAGGCTACTGAGCCGCGCCGACATCATCAACGGCTGGTGGAAGTCTTGCAGCCACACTCAGACACGCGAAAGCCCCGCCTCTCGCCACCTGCACCCGTGGTCGAGCCCGCCTGTCCTCCGGACCTGCCCGGCGGCGCTCTCGCCACGTCGATCCTGCGATGGGAACTCTGGCCCGGATCGTGCCACGGCTGGATGCGTCAGCTGTGGTACGCGCGCTGGATGGCAGGCTAACGGCTGGGGATCGGATTGTCCCAGGGGTTCGCTCGGCGAGCGAACAGGTGTTCCAGGCTAGTGGCCGCCTACCTCCTGTGCGATATCGCTGACAGCGTCGTGGCGTGCACCGCAACCACGACGCAGCCAGCGAATCGCCGACGGTCGGCGAGGTCGTCGATGTGCGCGAGCTCGGCACGCGCCTCCCACGACCAGTCGTCGCAGTCTGACCGGGCCTCGCGACGCCAGAGTTCGCTGGAGGTGGAACCCACGGACGGCTGGTCCTGCCAAAGCCGGGTACCAGACAGTTGCCTGCAAGCGCAGCAACGCGCCGCCGAGACCCGTCCTGTGGAGACACCGATGCCCAGTCCTGATCGCCCTGAACCCATCCGGCGCCGAGGCCCACGACGCGAGGTCAAGATCCTGCCTCCGACCGTCATTCCCATGACCGACGAGCAGCGCGATGAAGCCGTGCGCGCCCTGGCAGCACTCCTCCTACCGGTCGTCCGCAAGCGTGAAGTCGCGACACGGACGAGGCGAGAAGAAGATGAGTGATCAACACCTCCAGACGACCCAGGCCGCCCGACTATTGCTATCGAGCCGGTTCGGATTCGCGATCCGGCGCCGACAGCGAGAGTGGTTCGTACCGGGCTGAGTCCGCTCAACGCGATCGGCACCCCCTCAGACCCGAAAACCAACTGGTCAACGGGCCCACAGGGGGTGCCGATGCTTCCACGTGTGTGGAGCTGCCGGGAATCGAACCCGGGTCCTTCGACGCTTCTCCAGGGCTTCTCCGGGCGCAGCCTGCTATGCCTCTACTTGGCTCCGGTGATCACACAGGCGAGTTCACCGTGACGAGCCCAGCCACGTAAGTGTCCCTACCGGTCCCGTGACCGTACCGGTCGGTGAGTCCCCTTAATGATGCCGAACACCGGGGCGGAGACATCCCCGGGTCGACAGACTTCCTACTCTGCCTCAGGCGGCGAGAGCGAAGTCAGTGCGCTTAGCGTTGGCACTTGTAACGTTTGCCGCGAGCGTTAACGAGATAACGCGGCCTCCTCGGCCCGCTTCCCCTGGTTCGACGAACGAAGTCGAAACCGCTCAGCCCCTCTGTAGTTGTCAACCCCCCGGGCGCACCCGAAGGTCCGACCAGGTTACATCGTTCAACGCCGGCCGGGCGAGCGAGATTCCCCGTCGGCGAGCACGTCGGCCAGGACGTCGGCCAGGACGTCGGCCGGGCCGAAGCCCCAGACGCCGGCGGCGGCGAGGTCGGGCGAGAGGCCGGAGCGGAACCAGAACGCCAGCCGCGGGTCGCCGGGCTCGCGCGGCAGCAAGGCTGCCTTGCGGTGCAGCTCACGCAGGTCGCGCGCGTCGACCGGGCCGGTGTGCCCCTTCGCCGACCGAGCAGGACGGCGCGGTCGCCGTCGTCGATGGCGTAGAGCGGCGGCGCACCCGGTGACGCACCGAGCGGCGTCTCGGCGCGGACGTAGCCGGCGCGCTGCAGCCGCAGCGCGGCCTCCCAGTCGTCGGGCCTGGACAGCTCCAGCAGCCGGCCGCGCTCGCCCAGTTGCTCGGCGGCCCGCGCGTACAACCGCCGGACAGTTAGCGCTTCGCGTTGCGACCGCTACCAGCGGGTAACATGGGGACACACGCCACCGACGAAGGAGGCGGGCATGACCACCCCCCAGCAGGTCGACGAGCGGGAGGCCAGGCGAGTCGCCGAGGCGGCCCGCGAGACGCGGTGGGACAAGCCGTCGTTCGCCAGAGAGCTGTATCTGGGCCGGTTCCGGCTCGACCTCATCCATCCGCATCCATCGCAGTCGCCCGACGACGAAGCCGCCACGGCGGCGTTCCTGCACCGGCTGCGCGGCGTCTGCGACGAGCTCGACGGCGCGGTCATCGAGCGCGAGTCGCTCATCCCGGACGAGTACGTCAAGGCGCTGGCACGGGCCGGCGTCTTCGGCATGAAGATCCCGCGCGAGTACGGCGGCGCCGGGCTCACCCAGGTCGGCTACAACCGCGCGCTCATGCTGCTCGGAGGCGTGCACCCGTCGATCGGCGCGCTGGTGTCGGCGCACCAGTCCATCGGCGTGCCGGAGCCGGTGAAACTGTTCGGCACCGAGGAACAGAAGCGCGCCTTCCTGCCGCGGTGCGCGGCCGGCGCCATCAGCGCGTTCCTGCTCACCGAGCCCGACGTCGGCTCCGACCCCGCTCGGCTCGCGGCCGAAGCCGTCCCGGTCGACGACGGGTACGAACTCAGCGGCACCAAGCTGTGGACCACCAACGGCGTCATCGCGGAGCTGCTGGTCGTCATGGCGCGGGTGCCCGAGCACGACGGCGGCAAGGGCGGCGTCACGGCGTTCGTCGTCGAGGCCGACTCCCCCGGCATCACCGTCGAGCACCGCAACGCCTTCATGGGGCTCAAGGGCATCGAGAACGGCGTCACCCGCCTCGACCACGTCCGGGTGCCCGCGCAGAACCGCATCGGCCGCGAGGGCGACGGCCTGCGCATCGCGCTGACCACGCTGAACACCGGCCGGCTGTCGATACCGGCGCTGTGCACGGCGGCGTCGAAATGGTGTCTGAAGATCGCCCGCGAGTGGTCGGCCGAACGCGTCCAGTGGGGCCGACCGGTCGGCCGGCACGCCGCCGTCGCGCACAAACTGTCCTACATCGCGGCCACGGCGTACGCGCAGGAGGCGGTCCTCGACCTCTCGGCACACCTGGCCGACGAAGGTCGTCGCGACATCCGCATCGAGGCGGCTCTGGCCAAGCTGTGGTGCAGCGAGACGGCGTGGCTGGTGGCCGACGAGCTGGTGCAGATCCGCGGCGGCCGCGGCTACGAGACCGCCGAGTCGCTGCGGGCCCGCGGCGAGCGCGCCGTCCCCGCCGAGCAGATCCTGCGCGACGTACGCATCAACCGCATCTTCGAGGGATCGACGGAGATCATGCACCTGCTGATCGCCCGCGAGGCCGTCGACGCCCACCTGCAGGCCGCCGGCGACGTCATCGACCCCGACGTCGCGCTGCCCGGCAAGGCGAAGGCGGCGGTCAGGGCCACCGGGTTCTACGCGAAGTGGCTGCCGCAGCTGGTCACCGGCGCCGGCCAGCTGCCGACGTCGTACCAGGACTTCGGCGTGCTGGCGCCGCACCTGCGCTACGTCGAGCGGGCGTCGCGGCGGCTGGCGCGGTCGACGTTCTACGCGATGGCCCGCTGGCAGGGCGGACTGGAGAAGAAGCAGGGCTTCCTCGGCCGCATCGTCGACATCGGCGCCGAGCTGTTCGCCATCGCGGCGTCGTGCGTGCGGGCACGGATGCTGCCCGAGTCCGGCGCCGTCCAGCTGGCCGACGTCTTCTCGCGGCAGGCGCGGCTGCGGGTCGAGCGGCTGTTCGACGCGCTGTGGCACAACACCGACGGCGCCGACGAGGCGCTCGCGAAGGCCGTGTTGGCCGGCGAGCACACCTGGTTCGAGGCCGACGTGCTCGACCAGAGCGAGGGCACCGGCCCCTGGATCGCGCAGTTCGCGCCGTCCGAGGAGCCGGCCGAGAACGTCGCCCGCCGCGCGTTCTAGGGATCGGCCAGTGCCTTCGCGTAGGCAGCCATCGAGCGCTGGTAGCGCGGGAGGTGCCGGGCCAGCGCGCCGACGGCGACGGAGACCGCCTCGCGCTCGCGGCCGGCATCGGTGAGCGCCAGCGCGAGCACGCAGCGGACGGCGTCGTCGAGGTGGTCCGAGCCGCGGCCCAGTTCCGCCGTGAGCAGGTCGATGCTCTCCTGCGGGCGGCCGAGGTTGCGGACGCTGCTGGCCAACTGGATCACCGCCCGGCGACGGCGCTCGCCGGGGAGCTCGCCGGTCAGCGCCGCACGGTAGAGCGGCTCGGCGAGGTCGGGCCGGCCGGTGGAGTCGTACGCGCAGGCCCGCTCGAACGCCGCGACGGGGTGACCGTCCGGCAGCTCCGCGGCGAGGCCACCGATGACCGCCCGGAACGCGTCCTCGTCGTACTCGTCGATGGACGCCCAGGCCGCGGCGACGCGTCGTTCCCAGTCCTCGTCGGTCATCGGGCCAGCCTGGCACAGCGCGTCAGGCGGAGCCCATCCGCACCGTCGGCGAGCAGTTGCGCAACCGGCCGTCCTTCTTCTCGCAGACCGTGAGGAGCACCATCCGGCCCTCGGCGAACTCGAAGTCGTACCTCTGGACGTCCGTCGGTCCTTCGTTGGGTCCGCTGTCGCGGTGCAGGTAGGAACGGAAGGTGCCGATGCCGTAGAGCCCGCCCTCGCACCAGCTGAACAGGGCGACGGTGCGCCACCCGTTCGACGCGGTGTCCGTGACCTCCAGGATCTCGCCACGCTCGTAGAAGGTCGCCGAGCCGGCGTTGTTCTTGGTGCTCTCGCTGATCCACGAGGGCCGGTCGCCCGGACTGACGTAACACAGCTCCGAGTCGCCCGGCCGCAGGCTCGTCGGGTACGCGGCCGCGCTGGCCGGGAAGATCGTGCCGACCAGGGCGATCGCGACACCCGCCAAGGCGAGGCGCCGCCGGAACCTGCCGGTCGATCGTCGCTGAGTCATGTGGTCCTCCAGCTCATGGGTCTGACGTGACGACCACGAGTGTCGAGGCGACCGCTTGCGCGGGACTTACCTCGCACTTTCGCGACTCAGCGCAGCGTCACCGAACCGGAGTCGGGGACCAGCTCGATCCATACCCGGCCCGGCGGCACGTGCAGCGGCGCGCCGGCGGCGTCGGCGAGCGTCAGCGGCGCCGCCACCGACTCCTTGGACCACGTGCCGTCGACCGCGGCGCCGGCGGTGAGCAGCGTCGCGGCGCCGGAACCGACGAGGACGGTCTCGGGGACCGGATTGCCGGCCGGATCCTCGTAGCCGGCGTCGCGGAGCGCGACCCGCAGCACCAGCACCGTCGCCGGGCCGAAGCGGTCGCCGCCGGCCGCGTGGTCGCCGTCGAGCACCCAGACGCCGTCGGACCACGTCCAGCTCGAGGTGCGGGCGGCGGAGAACGTCACCTCGGCGCCGCCGACCGGCCGGCCCGCGGGCGGCGTGCCCCACGGCAGGTACGCGCCGGTGGGGACGCCGGCACCCGCGGGCAGATCGGCCAACGCCTCGGCGGGGTCGAGCATGACGTTGTACGGCGCCGGCCGGCTGTGGTCGCGGGACAGGCCGTTGCCGCCGCCGGTGAGGACCGTCACGCCGGCCTTGTCGAGCGCGCGGAGCACCCGCTCCGCTCCACCGGACGCGACCAGCACGCCGCCGGCCGGCAGCGCGATGCCGGCATCGGTGGTGCGCACCGACCGAACCGGCCCGGCAACGGGCGGCATCGTCGACTGGAACAGTGCGGCCAGCCGGGTCAGCCCGCCCTCGACCAGCTCCTCGACCACGAGGTCGGCGGACGACAGCCCGAGCTGCGGCGCCGACGACGCGGTGTTGTCGATCTTCACGACCAGGGCCGGCTTCGCGGCGTCGGCGGCCGACGGTGCGGGCAGGCCGGTCAGCGGCCAGGCCGGCGCCGGTGTGGGCGTCGGCGTGGCGGTGGCCGAGGTGGGTGGCACGGACGGCGACGGCGCCGGGTTCGCCGTGCCGCCGCAACCGGCGACCAGCAGCACCCCCGCCAGGAGCAGGGCTGACACCGTCGGGACCCGCCGCCGCAGGCTCACCGCGGGCTCAGCGCTTGCGGCGAGCGTTGGCCATGGCGCGCTCGGCCTCGCGCTTGGCCTCACGCTCGGCCAGGGTGTGCCGTTTGTCGTAGGCCTTCTTGCCTCGGGCCAGCGCCAGCTCGATCTTCGCGTAGCCGTCCTTGAAGTACAGCGACAGCGGCACCAGCGTGAACCCGGTCTCGCGGGTCTTGCCGATCAACTTGCTGATCTCGTCCTTGCGCAGCAGCAGCTTGCGGGAGCGGCGCGGCGCGTGGTTGTTCCACGTGCCGAGGTCGTACTCGGGGATGTGCACGTTGCGCAGCCAGACCTCACCGTCGCGGACCTCGGCGAACCCGTCGACCAGCGACGCCTTGCCCGCCCGCAACGCCTTCACCTCGGTGCCGGTCAGGACGATGCCCGCCTCGTAGGTGTCGTCGATGTGGTAGTCGTGGCGGGCCTTGCGGTTCTGGGCCACCACGGTGCGTCCGCGCTCTCGTGCCATGCCCCAAGGATCGCACTTCCGGGGCCCTGGAGACGACTGCGTTTAGCTGCCGAGGTAGTTCATCGGGTTCACGCGCTCGCCGCCGACGTAGAGCATGAAGTGCAGGTGGCAGGCGGTCGAGCTGCCGGTCGTGCCGGAGTAGCCGATGATCTCGCCCTGCGAGACGCTCTCCCCGTCGCTGACGGCGAACCGCGAGAGATGGCTGTACGTCGACACCATCCGCCGGTGGCTGATGGCCACCTGGTTGCCGTAAGCGCCGCGGTAATAGGCCCACTCGACGGTGCCCGCGGCGGCCGCGCGGATCGGCGTGCCGCAGTAGGCCCGGAAGTCGGTGCCGTCATGCAGCTTGTAGATGCCGGTGACCGGGTGGACGCGCATGCCATAGGGCGACGTGACGTACGGGTTCGCGGTCGGGAAGGCCAGCGTGACGGATCCGCCACCGCCGCCGCCACCGCCGCCGCCACCGCCGCCGCCACCGCCGTTGCCACCGCCGCCGCCGTCGTCCTGCTCGGCCTGCTCCTGCTCGGCCTGCTCCTGCTCGGCCTGTTCCTGCTCGGCCTGCTCCTGCTGCCGGCGCTGGATCTCGGCGATCTCGGCCTCGATATGATCCCGCTCGGCCGCCCAGACCGCCGTTTGCTGCTGGTCCTCGACCTGCGCCGCCTGGGCCGCCGTCATGGCTCCGTCGCGGGCGGAGACGAGCTGATCGACCTCGGCCTTCGCCGCGGTGGCGGCGTCGTTGGCCGCCTGAGCCGTCGCTCGGGCCGCTTCGGCCTCCTGCTCGCGCTGCTCCGTCGTCTGCAGCGTCGCCGCGGCCTGCTGGCGGGCCTCTTCGGCCGCCGCCTCCAGGTCCTCGAGGACGACCCGCTCGTTGGCGAGCTCGACGCGGTCGTCCTTGAGGTCGGTCAGGATGGTGTTCTCGGCGGTCAGCACCGACGACGACGCCGCGGCGCGGGCCGCCAGCGCGTCCATGCTGTCCGCCTGCATGAGGATGGTGAGGCTGGCGAGGTCGGCGCCGACGCCGCGGGTGTACGCCTGCACGGCGACCTGGCTGATCGACGCCCGCTTGCCGTCGATCCGCTCCGTGACGTCGTCGATCTTGGCGACCTGGTCCTTCACCTTCTGCTCGGCCTCGGCCAGCTTCTTGGCCGCGGCCTCGTCGGCTGCCCGTGCCGCGGCGACCTCGCCGCGCGCGACCTCGAGCTCGTGTTCTGCCGTGGCCAGGCCCTGCTGAGCGGTGGCCAGGGTCGCCTCCGCGGCCGGCAACTGCGCCGACGCCGCCTGATAGGCCGCCGTAGCGTCGGCGAGCGCCTGGGTGGAGTGGGCGAGTTGGTCCTGGGCGTGCTCCAGGCTGTTCTGGGTGTCCTTCAGCCGGCGCTCCGCGTCCGACGTGGCCCAGGACTGGCTCAGACCGGTGCAGAGAACGCCGACGGTGACGGCGAGTACGGTCAGCCGTCGCGCCCACGACGTCTCTCTTGTCACAGCCTTCACAGCGGCCCCCTTCGCACCACTCGTGCAAGACCGTAACACCATTCACTCTGGCCGCGAAGCAGGCCGCGTTAACTACATGACTGTCATTTCCGCAGGCGAGCGCACAAGACGGGCATCTTTCGCGAATCGCCGGTGGCGCCGGATGCCGCCACCGGCGGCCCGTGGGGTCGGCTGGCGCGGCGCGTTCCCGGCGGGATCAGGACCCGCGTGCACAGCCGAACGGCGCGCCTCGTCCTCGCCCGGACGAGTCCCTCTTCGGACGACTCGCGGCTCGGTCGACGCCGCCATCAGCGCCTCCAGTGGAGGCCTCATGCGGGCCGGTCATCTTGGCAAGGTTCACCGCCCCGCAAACCGGGACGAGTCGGACGGCCAAGCGACACTGGACCTTGCCAAGGACGCGTCTGTGCAGCCGCGCCTCGAGCGGACTCTGGAGGCGCTTCGCGCCGACGACGGCCGCGTGACCCACGGCACCGCGGCCAGGAACGTGGCAGCCATCAGGGCGACGGGGCGAGTCTGGACAGGCCTCGGGCATCGCAGCCGCGGTCCCGATCCACCCGCCGGCCGCAATGATCTCGCGGAGCATCGCGAACTCCCGCCTCACCAGGAACGCATGCCTGGTGAAGCGGGAGAAGGCCTCATGACACGTGTCCGCCCATGATCAACGGGCGAGGCTAGACCCGCAGGTAGCGGCGGAGGGTGACGAACGACGCCAGCATCGAGAACAGCACGCCGGCCACCAGCAGCCATGGCGTGGCCGCCCAGACGTCGGCGCTGTCGACCCAGGACGTGAACTGGAGATTGGGCGCGATGAACCGGCCGACGATGAGCTCGACGCCCACGAAGAGGGCGATGATGCCCAGGACCGAGCCGAGCAGACCTGCGATCGCCGCTTCCAGGATGAACGGCAACTGGATGTAGAAGTTCGACGCGCCGACCAGGCGCATGATGCCGGTCTCGCGGCGGCGGTTGAACGCGGCCAGCCGGATCGTGTTGCCGATGAGCAGGACCGCCGCGACGATCTGGATGATGGTGATGGCGAACGCGACCAGCTGGAAGCCGTCGAGCGTCCGGAAGAGCGGTTCGAGCAGCTGCCGCTGGTCGGTGACCTCCTGCACGCCGGGCAGGCCGGACACCGCCGAGACGACGCCGTCGTACTGTTCGGGGTCCTGCAGGGCGACGCGGAACGACTCGGGGAGCTGGTCGGGCGTGATGATGCCGCCGATGTCGGAGTCGTCGAACTGCTCGCTGAACCGCTCGAACGCCTGCTCCTGGTTCTCGTAGAAGACCTCGTCGACCTCGGGGTGCGACTCCAGCGTCTGCCGGATGGTGTCGCGCTGCGCGTCGGTGACGGCACCGTCGGCGCACCCGGCCCCGGTGGAGTACTCGTTGCACATGAACACCGAGATCTCGATGCGGTCGTACCAGTAGCCCTTGGTGGTCTCGGCCTGGGACCGGATCAGCAGGCCCGCGCCCAGCATCGCGATGGAGATGGCCACCACGATGACGAGCGCGATGGTCATCGTCAGATTGCGGCGCAAGCCGGTCGTGATCTCGGACAGGACGTACTGGAAGCGCATGATTTCTTCCGGGTCGGCGGGTTCGGGACGAAGGGCGGCGTCAGCGGGTGTAGCCGTAGACGCCGCGCGACTGGTCGCGGACCAGCTTGCCGTGCTCGAGCTCGATGACGCGCTTGCGCATCTGGTCGACGATGGACTGGTCGTGCGTGGCCATGACGACGGTCGTGCCCGTGCGGTTGATGCGGTCGAGCAGCTTCATGATGCCGACGCTGGTGGCCGGGTCGAGGTTTCCGGTGGGCTCGTCGGCCAGCAGGATCAACGGCCGGTTGACGAACGCGCGGGCCACGGCGACGCGCTGCTGCTCACCACCGGACAACTGGTCGGGCAGCCGGTCCTCCTTGCCGTCGAGCCCGACGAGCTCGAGGACGGCGGGGACGTCGCGGTTGATCTGGCGGCGCGGCTTGCCGATGACCTGCAGCGCGAACGCGATGTTCTCGAACACCGTCTTGTTCGGCAGCAGCCGGAAGTCCTGGAAGACGGTGCCGATGCGGCGGCGCAGGTGCGGGACCTTCCAGTTCGACAGCCGGTGGAGGTCCTTGCCGGCGACGCGGATGCGGCCCGCCGTCGGCTTGTCCTCGCGCAGCGTCAGCCGGAGGAAGGTCGACTTTCCGGACCCGGACGGCCCGACGAGAAAGACGAACTCGCCCTTCTCGATCTCCAGGGTCAGGCTCTCGAGCGCTGCCTGGTTCTGCGTCGGGTACAACTTGCTGACGTTGTCGAAAAGGATCACGATGCCTCGCCGATGTGGATGTCAGACGCTCCTGCGATGGCCCTGACCGCCTGAAGCTCGTCTGTGAGTGTACGTCCGGTTGACACCGCACGCTGGGAGAACCAACGCGGCGTGGCGCCGCGAAGGTTCCCGTACGGCTGCAGGAGCGGCGCCGGCCGCGAGGTTCCGGCGGCGGCTGGTCCCACAGGGGAAAGGGGAATCGCGCTCACTGTTCCTCGGCCTGCTCCTGCTGCTTGCGCCAGCGGATGCCGGCCTCCAGGAAGTCGTCGATCTGCCCGTCGAACACGGCCTGCGGGTTGCCGACCTCGTGCTCGGTGCGCAGGTCTTTCACCATCTGGTACGGGTGGACGACGTAGGAACGCATCTGGTCGCCCCACGACGCCTTGACGTCGCCGGCGAGCTCCTTCTTCTGCGCCTGCTCCTCTTCGCGGCGCAGCAGCAGCAGCCGGGACTGCAGGACGCGCATGGCGGCCGCGCGGTTCTGGATCTGCGACTTCTCGTTCTGCATCGACACGACCAGGCCGGTCGGGAGGTGGGTGATGCGGACGGCGGAGTCAGTGGTGTTGACGCTCTGCCCGCCGGGACCGGACGACCGGAACACGTCGATGCGGATGTCGGTCTCGGGGATGTCGACGTGATCGGTGGTCTCGATCAGCGGGATGACCTCGACTGCCGCGAACGACGTCTGCCGACGGCCCTGGTTGTCGAACGGCGAGATGCGCACCAGCCGGTGCGTGCCCGCCTCGACGGACAGCGTGCCGTACGCGAACGGCGCCTTGACCTCGAACGTCGCCGACTTCAGGCCGGCCTCCTCCGCGTAGGAGGTGTCGAGGACCTCGGTCTTGTAGCCGTGCCGCTCGGCCCAGCGCAGGTACATGCGCAGCAGCATCTCGGCGAAGTCCGCGGCGTCGACGCCGCCGGCGCCGGACCGGATGGTGACGACCGCCTCGCGCTCGTCGTACTCGCCGGACAGCAGCGTGCGGATCTCGAGATCGGAGATCACCTTGCGGAGGTCGTCGATCTCGCGCTCGACCTCGGCCATCGCGTCGGCGTCGCCTTCGTCGCGGCCCAGCTCGACCATGACCGGAAGGTCCTCGATGCGCTGGCGCAGCTCGGTGACCTTGCGCAGCTCGGCCTGCAGATAGGACAGCTGGCTCGTGACCTGCTGCGCCTGCTCGACGTCGTCCCACAGGTCCGGCGCAGCAGCGTGCGCCTCGAGGTCGGTGATGCGCTCGCGCATCTTCTCCGGCTCGAGTACGTCCTCGATGCTGGCCAGGGTCTGCGAGAGTTCCGCGATCTCGGCGTCTACGTCACGTGCTGCCACGTCGCACAAGGGTACGCGCTGCAGCTGAGATTCCTGGCACGACGACGGCCGACCGGGTCCCCGACCTGGGCCGAAACAGCCAGGACGGCTGCAGTACGGGCGATGTTGCACACCGTTCCATGTTCGCCGCCGCTCGCGACACCGCCCACAAGAGCGCTGTCATCAGGCATGTCCGACCATCAATTCGAACCTTGACGCCCGATGGAGGCAACATTAGGTTGCGGTCATGGAACGACATGCCACGCCTGCGCGGGTGTCTCGGCGCGCCAGGACGGCACGACGGTGATCGCTGTCTGGGCGGCCGCATCGCCATTCCTCCCCGCCGCGCTGCGGACGCTCGAGCAGGCCGCCGCGCCGTACGTGGTCCTGCCGGACGAACCGGACGCGGCCGCACTCGCCGACGCCGCCGGTGCCGGTGCCCTGGTCGTCGGCGGCGCGCAGGTCTCGCGGGCGCTGCTCGCGTCGCTGCCCCGGCTCCGCCTGGTCGTGCGCGCGGGCGTCGGCACCGACCGGATCGACCTGGACGCGGCGACCGAGCTCGGCGTCATGGTCACCAACGTCGCCGACTACGCGACCGACGAGGTGGCCGACCACGCCGTCCTGCTGATGCTCGCCGCCACCCGCCGGCTCGCCCACTTCCAGGCGTCCACGCGGTCCGACTGGATCTCCGTCGACCGCCCGCCCGTCATGCGCCTGCGTGGCAGCCGCCTCGGCATCGTCGGGCTCGGCCGGATCGGCACGGCGATGGCCGTACGCGCGCACGCGCTGGGGATGACCGTCGCCGCCCACGACCCCTTCATCGGCCGCGAGTCCTTCGACCGCGCCGGAGTCCTGCCGGTCTCCCTCGGCGAGCTGCTGGCCACCAGCGACGTCATCAGCCTGCACGCACCGCTGACAGCGGGCAGCCACCACCTGCTCGACCGTCCCGCGTTCGCGCGGATGCGCCGGGCACCGGTGATCGTCAACACCGCTCGCGGCGGCCTCGTCGACACCGCCGCGCTCGCCGAGGCGCTCGACGCCGGCACCGTCCGGGCCGCCGGGCTGGACGTCCTGGAGGACGAGCTCGACATCACCCCGCAGGCCGCCCTTCTCGACCGGGCCGACGTCGTCGTCACCCCGCACGTCGCCTGGTACTCCCAGGGCTCGGAGGAGCAGTTGGGCACGACGGCGGCCCGGATCGCCCTCGACTTCGTCCAGCGCGGGGTCCGTCCGCACGTCCTGAATCCGGCAACGCGCACCGCACCGACCAGCGAGGTGACATCGTGACCCAGACCTCCGAGTCCCTGCCCACCTTTCCGATGACGCGGCCGACACCGTTCGACCCGCCCGAGGGATACGCCACCATCCGCGACGACGGCGGCCTGGCACAGGTGCGGCTGTGGGACGGCCGGACGGCGTGGCTGGCCACCGGCTACGACGCGGTGCGGTCGCTGCTGGCGGACCCGAGGATCAGCGCCGACCGCGGGCATCCGGGCTTCCCGTTCCCGACCGCCGGTCGCGAGGCGCTCGAGCGGTCCGGCCGCACCTTCATCACGATGGACCCGCCCGAGCACGGACGGCTGCGGCGGGTGTTCACCAGGTACTTCGCGGTCAAGCGCGTCGAGACCCTCCGGCCCATGGTCCAGCAGATCGTCGACGAGCTGGTGTCGGACCTGCTGGCGGCCGACCCACCCGCCGACCTCGTGCCGGCGCTGGCGTTGGAGGTGCCGGCGCGCACGATCTGCCGGGTGCTGGGGATGCCGTTCGAGGACCGTCATCGCATCCAGGCGCTCGACCACCGCCGGAACACGCTGACGACGCCGCCCGAGGAGGTCCTGCACGCGACCGAGGAGATGCTCGCCTACGCCGACGCGCTGATCGCCAGCAAGCAGCACGAGCCCGCCGACGACCTCGTCAGCGAGCTCGTCGCCGATCAGCTCGGCGGCGACACCGTCAGCCGGGAGG
Organism: Jiangella endophytica; assembly: GCF_003427025.1. Lineage (GTDB taxonomy): Bacteria > Actinomycetota > Actinomycetes > Jiangellales > Jiangellaceae > Jiangella > Jiangella endophytica. The sequence goes on along the minus strand of NZ_QVAI01000001.1, from coordinate 766,919 downwards.
AGCTCATCGCGGCGGTCCGGCTCCTCATCACGGCGGGCCACGAGACCACGGCCAACATGATCGCGATGAGCATCGCCACCCTGCTGCGCCACCCGGAGCAGCTGCGCGAGCTGCGGGCCGACCCGTCGCTGGTGCCCGGCGCCGTCGAGGAACTGCTGCGCTACATCAGCATCTTCCACATCTCACCGACGCGCGTGGCGACGGAACGCATCGAGATCGGCGGTCATGTCATCGAGGCCGGTGACGGCGTCATCACGGCCGTCGCGGGCGCGAACCGCGACGCCGGCGCCTTCGCCGACGCGGACCGGTTCGACCTGCATCGCGAGGCGCGGCACCACGTCGCCTTCGGCTACGGCGTGCACCAGTGCCTCGGGCAGCCGCTGGCGCGGGTCGAGCTCCAGACCGTCATCGAGACCGTCCTCCGCCGCATCCCGTCGCTGCGCCTGGCCGCGGACGACGACTCCCTGTCGATCAAGGAGTACGCGTTCCTGAGTCTCACCGCGCTGCCGGTGACCTGGGAGGAGCAGCCGTGAAGATCATCGTCGAGATCGACCGCTGCGTCGGCGGCGGGCAGTGCGTCATGGCCGCCCCCGACGTCTTCGACCAGGACGACGACGGGCTCGCCGTCCTGCTCGACACCGACCCTCCGGCCGGACTGACCGACGACGTCCAGCTCGCCGCCCGGCTCTGCCCGGCGCGCGCGATCCTGGTCGAGGCGTGACGGCGCCGCCGCGGCGCATCGTCGTCGTCGGCGCCTCGGCGGCCGGCCTGACGGCGGCGGAGTCACTGCGGGCCGACGGGTTCGACGGCGACGTCGTCGTGATCGGCGCCGAACCCCACCTCGGCTACGACCGGCCGCCACTGTCGAAGCAGCTGCTCTCCGGGGCGTGGGAGGCGGACCGGCTCGAGCTGCTCCCCCGTCATCGGTACGACGAACTGGGCATCGCCTGCCACCTGGGCGTGGCGGCGACGGCCCTCGACCCGGCCGGGCGGACGGTGCGCGCCGGCGGCGCCGACGTCGCCTACGACCGGCTGCTGATCGCCACCGGCGTGCGCCCGCGCACGTGGCCGGGGACGGACGGGCTGCGCGGCGTCCACGTCCTGCGGACCATCGACGACACCCTCGCCTTCAAGGAGGCGGCGCATGCCGCCGGGCGAGTGGTCGTGATCGGCGCCGGGTTCCTCGGGGCGGAGGCGGCCGCGACGCTGCGCGGCCTGGGCATCCCCGTCACCCTCGTCGGCCCCGCGCCCGCACCCATGGTCCGTCAGGTCGGGCCGGACGTGGCGCGTCTGCTCGGGGAGCTGCACGCCGAGCACGACGTCGACCTCCGCCTGGGCGTCACGGTGCGGGGCATCGACCACGACGACGGCCGGGTCACCGGGGTGCGGCTCGCCGGCGGCACGTCGCTGAGCACGACCTGCGTGCTGGTGGCGATCGGCACCGCCCCGGCGACCGGCTGGCTCGACGGCAGCGGGCTCGACCTCGCCGACGGCGTCGGGTGCGACGCCATGTGCCAGGCCGGACCGGGGGTGTTCGCCGCCGGTGACGTCGCCCGTTGGTTCCACCGCACGCACGGCACGAGACTGCGGATCGAGCACCGGACCAACGCCACCGAACAGGCGATGGCGGCGGCGCGGGCCATGCTGGGCGCGGGGCAGCCGTACGAACCGGTGCCGTACTTCTGGAGCGACCAGTACGACACCAAGATCCAGGCCTACGGCCAGACCGCCGGGGCCGACCGGTTCGCGGTGCTCAGCGGATCGCTGGAGGAACGGCGGTTCGTCGCGGTCTACGGACGGGGCGAGCGGGTCGTCGGCGTGCTCGGCTGGCGGTCGCCGCGGGAGCTGCTGCGGGCGCGGGCGCTGGTCGCCGGCGCCGTCCCCTGGCAGGACGCACTCGCGGCCTAGTCGTCGCTCAGTCGGGGCAGGCCACCGGGCTCGGGCAGGCCGGCGACCCTGGCGACCAGCCGGATGCTGGACTCGAAAACGGCGTCGCGCACCTCGTCGGGCAGCCAGTCGAGGTGCCCGTAGGCCTCGAGGCTGGTGAAGCCGTGCATGCTCGCCCAGCAGTGCAGCATGGCCTGGAACGTCTCCGGCGGCACCGGCGGGCCATCGATGGGGGTGTCCTTCACCTTGTGGTGCTCCGCGAGCATGCGGGTGATGCTGCCGTCGTCGTCGGTGAGCATGGGTCGACGGAGGACGCCGGCCTGGATGGCCTCGTAGAACAGCGACTTGAGCTGCGCCATCGCGCGCTTCGCCGCCTCCGACGTCGGCCCCTCCTCGGGAGCGTGGTAGCCCGGCACCGGCAGGCCGAGGATCAGCGCGAACCGCTGCGGCTCCTCGCGCGCCCAGCGGCGATAGGACTGCGCGACCGCGGCGAAGCGGCCGCCGGGATCGTCGACGGGAATCTGGTCGCGCGCCTCCGCGACGGCATCGCCGAGGTCGTCGTAGGCGTCGACGATGAGCGCGGTGAGCAGCTCGTCGCGGTCGGCGAAGTAGCGGTACAGCGCCGGCGCCGTCATGCCCATGAGCCGCGCGATGTCGGAGAACCGGAAGTCGGTGGTGCCCTGCTCGCGCATCAGGCCCATCGCGGTCTGCTTGATCTCCTCGATGGTCGCGGCGCGAGCGCGCTCGCGCCGCGACGGCGGTCGCTCCGGTTCGCGACCGGGCTGCGGGATCTGACCGACCATCTGCGCCCACCTCCTTGTGATGTCACGACGGCGGCAATGCGTGAAGCACTTTCACAGATGTGAAGCCTCTTGACAAGTTTAGCCGCCTCGTGTTTGTTATGTCGAGTAACAGTTCTAACGCTACGTCACGTAACGCTTCGAGGGGCAGGACGATGAACGAGCCCACCACCACTGACGACGCAGACCGGTCCGCGACGCCTCCCGGGGTTGGCGCGGCGGACCAGCCGAAGACGAACGACCACCTCGGTACGGCTGACGAGACCGAGGCGGCCGGCCACCTCAGCCCGGCCGACCGACCCGACGGACCCGACGCCGCGAGCCGACCGGCAACGGCCGGCTGGCGCGACACCGACGACCGAGCCGACTCCCGGGACCGGCCCAGCGGGGGCGGCCGGTCCAAGGGGAGCGGCCGGCGCGACGCAGATGATCACGCCGGCGGGAACGGCCACTCCGGCGGGAACGGCCACTCCGGCGCTCCCCTGCGACCCGGCGTGCTCGGCCGGCTGGCCGGCGTCGCCTATCGGCGGCGCGGTGTCGTGGTCGGCGCCTGGGTGCTGGCCATCGCGGCCGCGTTCGGGCTGTCGGCCGCCTTCTCCGGCGATTTCACCGCCGACTACTCCGCACCCGGCTCGGACTCGCGCCAGGCGCAGGACCTGCTGGAGGACCGCTTCCCGGCGCAGTCCGGCGACACCATCGACGTCGTCGTGCGGGCGGACGGCGGCGTCGCCGATCCCGCGGTCCAGGCCGACGTCACCACGCTGCTCGACGAGCTGCGGACACAGCCGCACGTCGTCGCCGTGGATGATCCGTACACGACGCCGGGCGGGATCAGCCAGGACGGCGACATCCTCGTCGCGACGGTCAACCTGGACGTCGTCCTGCCCGACGACATGCCGGTCGAGGAGACCGAGGAACTGCTGGCCATGGCCGACGCCGCGGAGCGGCCGGGGCTGGAGATCGCGCTCGGCGGGCAGACCGTCGCGCTGGCCGAGCAGGGCGAGATCGGCTCCGAGGCGATCGGCATGGCGGCAGCCGCGGTGATCCTGCTCATCACGTTCGGCTCGGTGGTCGCGGCAGGGCTGCCGCTGATCGTCGCGATCGCCGGGCTGGCCCTCAGCGGCATGCTGACCGGGCTGGTCGCCGCCGTCGTCGACGTGCCGGACTGGTCGACGGCGCTGGCGACGATGATGGGCATCGCGCTGGGCATCGACTACGTCCTGCTCATGGTGACGCGGTTCCGCGAGTGGCGCGCCGCCGGGCTGGACCCGGAGCGGGCCACCGTCGCGACGCTCGACACCGCCGGCCGCGCGGTCATGGTCGCCGGCAGCACCGTCATGGTCAGCATGCTCGGCCTGTTCGCGATGGGCCTGTCGTTCATGCAGGGCGCCGCGCTGGTCACGATCGTCGCCGTCCTCGTCGTCATGGCCGCCGCCGCGACACTGTTCCCGGCGCTGCTCGGCTTCTGGGGCGGCTGGGTCGACCGGCTCCGGCTGCCGCTGGGCCGCAGGCGGACGGCGGAGCTGGCCGCGGGCGGGCACGTCGAGCCGTCGCGGACCTGGCTGCGCTGGGGCCGGCTGGTCGACCGGCACAGCATCATCGCGACGGTGGTGGGTGTCGGCCTGCTGCTCGCGCTCGCGGCGCCGTTCCTGGGTGTCCGGTTCGGCTTCCCCGACGCCGGCAACAACCAGGAGGACCGCACGTCGCGGCAGGCGTACGACCTGCTGTCCGAGGGCTTCGGACCGGGCGCGAACGGCCCGCTGCTGCTGGTCGCGGACCTGGACGACCCCGGCGACGAAGCGGCGCTGCCGGCGCTCACCGACGCGGTCACCGCGACCCCGGGCGTCGCCGTCGCCATGCCCGCCGTCGTCAACGAGGCCGACGACGCCGCGCTGATCACCGTCCTGCCGACGACCGGCCCGCAGGACGCCGCGACCGAGGACCTCGTGCACACCCTGCGCGACGACGTGCTCCCGGGCGCCGGCGTCGAGGTGCACGTCGGCGGCGTCACGGCCACGTCCATCGACTCGACGGAGAACACGGCCGAACGGTTGCCGCTGCTCATCGGCGGTGTCGTGCTGCTGTCGATGATCCTGCTGCTGGTGTCGTTCCGCAGCATCGTCATCCCGATCACCGCCGCGCTGATGAACCTGCTCTCCGTCGCCGCCGCGTACGGGGTGGTGGCGTTGGTGCTGGAGGGCGGCTGGGCCGGGCAGTTGATCGGCATCGACACCGAGACGCCCATGCCGGCGTTCATCCCGGTGCTGGTCTTCGCGGTGCTGTTCGGACTCTCGATGGACTACGAGGTGTTCCTGATCAGCCGCATGCGCGAGGCGTGGACGCGGACCGGCGACAACGCCCGCGCCATCGTCGAGGGGCTGGCCGGAACCGGCCGGGTCATCACGGCCGCGGCGGCGATCATGGTCGCGGTGTTCGCGGCGTTCATCCCGAGCCCGGAGGTGTTCCTCAAGGTCATCGGGGTCGGCATGGCCGCGGCGATCCTGGTCGACGCCACCGTCGTGCGCATGCTGCTGGTCCCGGCGGTCATGCACCTGCTCGGACGGGCGAACTGGTGGCTGCCATCGTGGCTGGAGCGCCGTCTGCCCCAGCTGCACGTCGAGGGCCGGCCCGAGGTGTACCTGAGCGACGCGGACATCGGTGGCGACGGCCCCACCCGCGACGCCGACGAGCCGGAGCTCGTCCCCGTCCGCTGACGGCCGCGGCGACGGCGGCCACCCCAGGCACCACGGGGTGGCCGCCGTCGTCGTCCGTGCGAAGCGGACCTACGTGGCGTCGGGACGCAGCAGCCCGCGGACGGCGCGCAGGCCGACCGAGAGCCGGGCGAGGTCGAAGCTGTCGCCCTCGACGATCTCGCGCAGCATGTCCTGGGTCCGGGCGACGACGACCTCGTCCTGCCCCGCCCACGCCTCGACGCGGTGCTGCGGCGCCTCCTCCTCGTGCGTGTGCTGGATGACCTGCGCCGTCAGCGCCGCCTGGACCGCGTGGAGGTCGTCGCGGAGGGCGGCGCGCGCCATGGTCTGCCAGCGGTCGCGCCGCGGCAGCGAGATGATCCGCTCGAGCAGCCGGCCCAGCTCGAGGAACGCCCCGAGGGTGAAGTGCACCCGCGCGACCTCGAGCAGGTCGGTGCCGGTGGCCAGCGAGTTCTCGACCATCCCGAGCCCGGCGTAGGCCGGCGGCAGCACCGCCACCCGATTGGCCAGCGGCTCCGGCACGCCGTCGGCCGCCAGCGACTCGAGCCGCTCGTGGTAGAGGTCCAGCTCACGGCCCGACAGCACCTCGGGCAGTGCGACCAGCAGCCGGGCGATCGGCTCCTCGAAGAAGCCGATCTGCCAGGCGATGTCGATGGGTGGCCGGCGGTTGACGGTGAGCCAGCGGGTCGCCCGCTCGGTGATCGTCCGCGCCTCCAGCCGCATCCGGGTCTGGACGTCGAACGACACGACGTTGTCCAGCTCCTTGATCGCGACCATGAGGTCCGGGACCTGGAAGACCACGCCACCGACGGTGTGTGCGCGGGCGAGGTCCTCGACCGTCCCGCCGGTCTCCATGCCCAGTCGGTAGGCGAACGTCGTGCCGGCGGTGTTCACCAGCTCGTTGACCACGACGTTCGAGATGATCTCGCGACGCAGCGGGTGGTCGTCGATGACCTCGCCGTAGGTGTCGCGCAGCGCGCTCGGGAAATACGCGTGCAGCGCGGCGCCGAGGTACGGATCGTCGGGCATGCCGCCGGCCAGCAGCTCCTCGTACATGAGGTTCTTGGTGTACGCGAACAGGACGGACAGCTCCGGGCTGGTGAGGCCCTTGCCGGCGGCCATGCGCTCGGCCAGCTGGCGGTCGGTCGGCAACGCCTCCAGGGCGCGGTCGAGCTTGCCCTGGCTCTCCAGCTTGGCGAGGTAGGAGCGGTGGACGTGGGCCAGGTTCGGCGCCTGGAAGACGCCGTTGGCCAGCGCGATGTTCTGCCCGTAGTTGTTCGCCAGCACGAGGTCGGCGATCTCGTCGGTCATGTCGGCCAGCAGCTCGTTGCGCTGTTTCTCGGTGAGGTCGCCGGCCCGCACGACGCCGTCGAGCAGGATCTTGATGTTGACCTCGTGGTCGGAGGTGTCGACGCCGGCGGAGTTGTCGATGGCGTCCGTATTGATTCGGCCGCCGGACGGTGCCTTCAGAGCGAACTCGATGCGGCCGCGCTGGGTGAGGCCGAGGTTGCCGCCCTCGCCGACGACCTGCGCACGCAGGTCGCTGGCATCGATGCGGATGGCGTCGTTGGCCTTGTCGCCGACCTCGGCCTGCGACTCCGCCGACGCCTTCACGTACGTGCCGATGCCGCCGTTCCACAGCAGGTCGACCGGGGCCCCGAGGATGGCGTGCATCAGCTCGGGCGGCGTCACCGTCTCGACCGACGCGTCGATGCCCAGCGCCCGCTTGGCCTCCGCCGACAGCTTGATCGTCTTCGCCGTGCGCGGGTAGACGCCGCCGCCCTCGCTGATCAGCTTGGGCTCGTAGTCGTTCCAGCTGGACCGCGGCAGCTCGAAGAGGCGGCGGCGCTCGGCGTAGGACTCGGCCGGGTCGGGGTCGGGGTCGAGGAAGATGTGCCGGTGGTCGAACGCGGCCACCAGCTTGATGTGCTCGGACAGCAGCATGCCGTTGCCGAACACGTCGCCGGACATGTCGCCGATGCCGACGACCGTGAAGTCCTCGGCCTGGATGTCGCGGCCCAGCTGGCGGAAGTGCCGTCGCACCGACTCCCAGGCGCCACGGGCGGTGATGCCCATGGCCTTGTGGTCGTAGCCGGCCGACCCGCCGGACGCGAACGCGTCGCCGAGCCAGAAGCCGTACTCCTTGGACACGTCGTTGGCGATGTCGGAGAACGCCGCGGTGCCCTTGTCGGCCGCGACCACCAGGTAGGGGTCGTCGCCGTCGTGCCGGACCACCTTCGGCGGCGCGACGACGCTGCGGTCGGCCGCGCGGTTGTCGGTGATGTCGAGCATGGCCCGGATGAACGTCTTGTAGCACTCGACGCCCTCGGCCAGCCACGCCTCGCGGTCGACGGCGGGATCGGGCAGCCGCTTGCCGACGAAACCGCCCTTCGCGCCGACCGGCACGATGACGGAGTTCTTCACCGCCTGTGCCTTGACCAGGCCGAGGATCTCGGTGCGGAAGTCCTCGCGGCGGTCGGACCAGCGCAGCCCGCCGCGGGCGACGGCACCGAAGCGCAGGTGCACGCCCTCGACCCGGGGCGAGTAGACCCAGATCTCGTACATCGGCTTCGGATCGGGGAGGTCCGGCAGCGACCGGGAGTCCAGCTTGAAGCTGGTCACCGTCTGCGGACCGCCGACGGTGGTGCGGTAGTAGCTGGTCCGCAGCGTCGCCTTCACCAGCCGCAGGAACGAGCGCAGGATGCGGTCCTGGTCGAGGCTGGCGACCTGGTCGAGGGCTTCGTCGATGCGCTCGGTGACCTGGTCGGCGGCCGACTGCCGGGCCGCCCGGCCGGCGTCGCCCTCGTCGTAGCGCTCGGGGTCGAACCGGATCTCGAACAGGTCGACGAGCATGCGTGCCACCTCGACGTGGCCGGACAGCGCCTCCTCGAGGTAGTTCTGGCTGAACGTCGTGCCGGTCTGGCGCAGGTACTTGGCGTACGCGCGCAGGATCGACGCCTGTCGCCACGACAGCCCGGCCTGCGGCACCAGTGCGTTGAACCCGTCGCTCTCGGCGTCGCCCCGCCAGACCGCGGCGAACGCCTCCTGGAACAGCACCTTGAGGCGGTCGGCCTCGGTGGCGCGCAGCCCGCGGTAGCGCAGCCCGAAGTCGTAGATGTACGCCGTGGACTCGGCGTCGTGACCACGCCGGATGATCTCGTACGGCCGCTCGTCGACGACCTCGACGCCCATGCGCGACAGGATCGGCAGCACCTGGGTGAGCGAGATGGGCGTGCCGGTGCGGTAGATCTTGAACCGGCGGTCGGTGGCCAGCCCGCCGACCGGCTGGTAGAGGTTCATGCCCAGGCCGTCCTCGGCCGGCAGCTCCTCGAGGCGGCGCACGTCGGCGACTGCCGTCCGCGCCGGGAAGTCGGCCTTGTAGCCCTCGGGGAAGCCCTGGCGGTAGCGGCGCAGCAGCTTCGCCGCGCCCTCCTCGCCGACCTGCTCGGCCAGCGCGTCGGACAGCTCGTCGGTCCACGAGCGGGTGGCGCCGACCAGCTGCTTCTCCAGCGCCGGGATGTCGATGCCGGGCAGGTCCTGGTCGCGCCTCATGCGCACGACGAAATGCAACCGGGCCAGGGCGGCCTCGCCGACGCGCGCGGTGAAGTCGATGGAGTCGCCCTCGGTGGCGGCCAGCAGCAGCCGCTGGATGCGCTCGCGCACGTCGGTGTTGTAGCGGTCGCGCGGCAGGTACACGAGGAACGACAGGTAGCGGCCGTAGTCGTCGCGGCGGACGAACATCCGCAGGTGCCGCCGCTCCTGCAGGTGCACGACGGCGAGCGCGGTGGGCAGCAGCTCCTCGACCGGGATCTGGAACAGCTCGTCGCGCGGATACGTCTCGAGCACCTGCAGCAGGTCTTTGCCGGAATGCCCGGACGGCGCGAAGCCGGCCTGCTGGATGACCTCCTGGACCTTGCGCCGCAGCACCGGGATGCGCATGACGCTCTCGGTGTAGGCGGCCGACGTGAACAGGCCCAGGAAGCGCCGCTCGCCCACGACCTCGCCGGACTCGTCGAAGGACTTGACGCCCACGTAGTCGAGGTAGGCCGGGCGGTGCACCGTCGCCTTCGAGTTGGCCTTGGTCAGGACCAGCAGCTGTTTCTCGCGCGCCTTGGCCCGCACCTCGCGCGGCAGCTTGCCGAACGAGCCGGACAGGTCCTGGTCGGAGCGCAGGATGCCCAGGCCGGTGCCGGTGACCGCGCGCAGCACGTCCTCGCCCTCGACCTCGTCGAGCTGGTACTCGCGGTAGCCGAGGAAGGTGAAGTGGTCGTCGGCCAGCCAGTGCAGCAGCTCGCGGGCCTCGTCGGCCTCGGGCGGCGTGATCGACGACGGCGGGCTCTGCAGCTCGTCGGCGATGTCGATGGCCCGCTGGCGCATGCGCGGCCAGTCCTCGACCGCCTCGCGGACGTCGCGGAGGACGTCGCGCAGCAGCTGCTCGATGGCGGCTTGGTCGTCGGGGTCGTCGGTGCGGTCGATCTCGACATGCATCCACGACTCGACGACGGTGTCGGCGTCGCGCCGCGGGTCGTTCTCGTTGAGGTCGAGGATCTCGGCCAGCTGGCCGGTGATGTCGCGGCGGACCACCAGCTGCGGGTGCACGACGAGGCGGAGGGCGTGGTCGTGCTCGGCCAGCGCCATGGTGACGGAGTCGACCAGGAACGGCATGTCGTCGATGACGACCTCGACGATGGTGTGCCCGGACGCCCAGCCGTGCTCGTCGATGGTCGGCGTGTAGACGTTGACGACCGCGGTGCCCTGCGGGCGGAGCTGGGCCGAGCGCCGGTGCGAAGCGGCGACTCCGTACACGTCGACGACGTCGCGGTCGACGAGGTCCTCGGCGGCGACGTGCCGGTAGTACCGGCGAAGGAAGGCCTCGTCCTCGTCGCGGCTCCCGCGGTCGCCGACCGAAGCAGCTTTGGCGAGGAGCTCTGACTTGGCTTCGTCGAGCCGATTACGCATGTTCCACCAACCCCCGGAGCGAGACTCCACACGTCGTTGTGCGGAACCTCTCAGAACATTAGTAGCTCGCCATCGAGCCCGCTGCCCGGACCCCTCATTCCTTGATCAACTCACGGGATCCGGGGGTCGGTCAGAGCCAGGAGCGCAGTTCCCAGAGCAGCGGGTAGTAGCGGAAGTCGAGGCGACTGCGCAGGTAGGAGGCGCCCGACGAACCGCCGGTGCCGGTCTTCGTCCCGATCATCCGCTCCACCATCGTGACGTGCCGGGCCCGCCATCCGGCGGCCAGCTCGTCATGCGTCATCAGCCCTTCGGCCAGCTCCCAGACGTCGCCGAAACCGCCGCGGTCGTGCGCCGCCGTCCGCAGCGAGGCGCTGACCTCGTCGTCCGTGCCGGCCGCGAGATCGTGGGCGCGCAACACCGCCACCAACGCGTCCCACAGGGTGGGCTCGTCGAGACGGCGGTTCAACCGCGCCGCCTCGTCCTCCGTCAGGCCGCGGAAGCGCCGCAGGAACGCCGCGTCCTTCGCGCCGGAGAGGAACTCCAGCTCACGGAACTGCACCGACTGGAAGCCACTGGCCGGCGCCAGCCGGGCGCGGAACTGAAGGAAGTCCTGCGGCGTCATCGTCTCCAGGACGCCGACCTGCTCGATCAGGATCCGCTCGATCTCGTGCACCCGGGTCAGCAGGTGCCGGGCCCACCACAGGCGGTCGTCGAACATCGCCTGCCGGGCCGACTCCAGTTCGTGCAGCAGCTGCTTGAACCACAGCTCGTACACCTGGTGGATGGTGATGAACAGCAGCTCGTCGTGAGCATCGGTCTCGAGACGCTGCTGGTCGAGCAGCTGCGTGAGACGCAGGTACGTGCCGTAGCTGAGCCGGGCACCGTCCTCGCCGAACTGTGCGGACGGAGGGCTGATCTCCTGGTCGGGTGTCACCTCGACAGCGTATGGGTCAGGATGTGGAGCCATGGACCTGTACAGCGAGCTGCGTTTCGACGCCGATCCGGCAGCGGTCTTCGCGATGCTGACCGACGAGGCCTACATCGAGAAGAAGACCATGGCCGCCAACGCGATCCGGCACGAAGTCACCGTCCGCCGCGACGGCGACCGCGTCACCATCGACCTGCTACGGGTGATGCCGCCCGACGTCCCCGACTTCGTCCGCCGGTTCGTCGGCGAGACCATCGACATCAAGCAGCGCGACATCTGGGGACCGGCGGCCGCCGACGGGTCGCGTGAAGGCAGCATCGCACTGGAGATGTCCGGGGCGCCGGTCAAGGCCACCGGCACCATGACCCTGGTCGCCAACGGCGGCGCCTCGACCGTCCTGACGATCAAGGGCCTGCTGAAGGCGTCGGTCCCCCTCGTCGGCGGGAAGATCGAGCAGGCGGTGCACCAGGGGCTGACCGAGGCGGCGAGGATCGAGGAGCGGGTCGGCCGCGACTGGCTGGCCGGGAGGCGCTGACCTGCGGCCTCGGCGCCGGGCCCGGCGCGCACAGTCCCGTCGTGGCCAGGGCGTTCGGCCAGGCCTCGGACGGGCTGGCCGATCGCCGGCCTGGCCTCCGGGCCGGTCGCTGGCCGGGCCTCGGGCCGGCGCCTGAGGCACCGGGGTCGGGCGCGACCTGTGCCCCGCAGGGCTGCACTCGTGGCGCGGGGTCGCGGCCCGGGCAGAACCTTGCCAGCCGTTGTCGGCCGGGAGCAGCCGGTGAGTCTGGCGAGCAGCCTGTGACCGCAGTCCCGTCCGGCAGCCGGACTCGTGATCCCCGATCACGCCGGAGGCCGCCGCCGGCCCGGGCGCGCCGCCGGAGGGAGTGCCCAGACCCGGGTGCGCCAGTCGTCCAGTAGTAGCGGGGACAGCCGAGTCTCCGGCGGCGCAGAACGACACCCAGGCGCGCATCGCGGCGGACAGGGTCTCGGACACGCCGAGCATCGCCGCTCCGAGCAGGTCCGTGCCCAACCGGCCGGTACGGACCGCGGAGGTGAACCGCACGTCGAGGCCAATCGCAGGCGCACTCGGTGAGTTCGCCGCTCTGCCGACTTCCTCGGGGTCGGTGCGTCCGCGGCAGCCGGCCGGAGCAGCGGCTCACGTCGCTCGCAGGGCGCACCACGCGGACTCGGGAGCACCTCGGCGGGTCACGGCACTCCGCCGGCGTACGGGCTCGCCCTTACGGCGCACGGCGCGGATTCCGGACCCCGTGTGGCCGGTTCAGGGCGTGCGTCGGCCAGGGTGGGGTCGGCGAACGGTCGCCGGGGCGACGGCGGACCATGCGCCCGCAGCGTGCACGCGACGGCGATCTCGGCGGGCGTGCGCTGCGGCGCACGTCACCGCGGAACGGCGGACGGGACGGGCGGACATGCGTGTCCGACGACGGGTCGCCCGGCTGTCTTCGGGAGTACCGCAGCCCGGAGTGAGCCGATTCCGTCAAATCACCCATCACCGCGGAAGCACCGCGACCCGGCCGTCAACGACGAGGCGGAGCGCCCCTTCAACGACCGGGGACGCCGCCGTCGAGCGCGCGCAGCGACACGTTGCGCTCCGCGGCGCCGGCCCGGCGTCCCGGCTGACGCGGCGCGGGGGCCTCAGCGGCCGGTGCGGCCGCGGCGTCGGTCGTCTCGCGCTCGAGCAGCGCCTCGGCGAGCTCGGCCGGGCCCGTCACGGCCATGGCCAGCGCGCGGCCGAGGTCGTCGCGGTCGATGGGCTCCTCGGCGGTGCGACGCAGCCGGTCGGACAGGTCGATGACCTTGTCGGCCGTGCCGAGCGTGGCCCGCGCCGCCATGAGGTGACCGCGCTGCAGCGGCCGACCGGCGATCATCAGGGCCAGCGCCTCGGCGGTGTCGCTCCAGTCCGACGCCGGCGCCTGCTCCCCGATGAGGCCGGCGACCCCGGCCATCACCCGGTCGGACGCGGCGACGAGCCGCTCGGCCGTCTCGCTGTCGCTGTCGAGGGAGGCCAGCCGCAGTGCTACCGCGGTGACCAGTGCGCCGTCGGCCGGACTCCGACGGGGCTGGGACAGCAGCCGCACCGCTCGTGCGACGTACGGCCTGGTCGACAGCCGGTCATCCATCACGCTTGACACCTCGTGTTCTCATCTCTCGGCTCACCCATGTGCGGGTACTCGTGCGCGTGCAACGGGGACGAACGTCTCCTTCACGGCTCGAGTGCTCGTCCACCGTAGAAGATTCTGCACCGAACCCGCCTTGTCATTCGTCCCACTGGCCCGACTTCCACCGAATGGCTGTCACCTGACGACCGCACCGGTGGGATTGTCATTGGTGTAGAAGCTACCGGCTGCGAAGCGTAGCGCCTCCATGGTATGCGCGACAGCCGTACGGGCCTGCACGCTGACGGAGCCGGTCAGACGTCGACGGCGCCTGCCGTTCGTCAGCCCGCGTCGGCCCAGGAGTGGCCCTGCGCGAGCGCCGCCCCTGACGTGCGCATGGACGTCTCCAGGACGGCGATCCGCCGCCCGGTGTCCATGACGTTCGCGCCGATGGCGGCGAGGTCCTCCGGGCCGGGACCGAGGATCGTGACGTCGGTCCCCGCGGCACGCAGCTTCTCCGCCTCACGCAGGCAACGGCGGGTGCAGCGCCGCCGCCAGCGTCGTTCCAGCCGCGGCAGCAGCGCCCGCGGGTGATCGAGCTCGAACGACACCATCGGCGCGACGACGTAGACCTCGTCGAGGCCGAGCCCGCCGAACAGATCGACCGACGTGGCGGAGCACGTGCCGCCGTCGACGTAGCGGTGCCCGTTGATGAGCACCGGCGCGAACCAGCCGGGGATGGCGCAGGACGCCATGACCGCCTGCGGCAGCGACGCGCGAGGCTCGCCCGCCCGGCCGAACGGGACCCGGCGGCCCGTCTCGTAGTCCATGGCGACGATCCAGACCCCGGAATGCGGCGACCACCCGGCGTTGGGCCCCGTGACCGCATCGACCAGGTCTCCGACGCCGTCGAGCGAGCCCCGGCCGACCGGCATGAGCGCGGACAGGACGGCCGTCGGCGGCATGCGGCGCAGCCGGCGGACGTTGCGCCGGACCATCGCCGGCGAGCCGACGCCGAACCGGGGCAGCTGCGGGCGCGAGCCGCCGGTGGCGGTCTCGTAGTCCCACGTATGGTCGGCCAGCGGGCCCGCGGTCGGGTTGCCGAGCTGGTGGTCACGCAGCTGCTCGGCGTCGACGCCGGCTCCGAGCAGCGCGGCGAGCACCGAGCCCGCCGACGTGCCGAGGATGTAGTCGAAAGACCGGAGGTCGGCACCGGTCGACTCTTCGATGGCACTCAGCGCGCCGACCATCCACGCCGCACCCAGCACACCGCCGCCGCCGAGCACCAGGCCCCGCCGCGGTCGCGCATGACGTCTGGCCTCCATCCGTTAATTCTGCTGTAACAGAGTGGTTCGTGCCACGCATCAATGGTCGGAATGTGACAGAGCCGTGATTGCCCGGTGCCCTCCGACGGTTGCCCGTTCGCCGATCCGACGGCCGCCAGAGGTTGCCCGACTTGCCCGGACCGGCGGGCAACTGCCCGCTGCCGCGACCCCGTTGACCCTCCCGGTGCTCCCTGGTTTCGATGCTCGTGACGCCGATGAACCCACTCACCAGGAGGACTCGATGACCGCCGCCACGTCCGCGCCGCCGGGGCAGTACGTGAGCCGGGTACGCCGGTTGCCGCTGCCGGTCACCGACCCGCCCTTCGACGACGAACTCGGCATAGCGCTCCCCCACGGCGACCGGCGAGCGCCTGACGGGCCGCCGGCCGCCGGGACGCCCATCCAGGGCACGCTGCCGCTCGATCTCGAACCCGACGCGTTCGAGGATCGGTTGCGGCCGATCGGCGGGCCGGCGGTCGCGGACAGCCTGTGGCTGCGCTATCCCGGCCCCGAGTCGTCCGCTCCCTCGCCCGGCGCCTCGTCCGGCCCACCCCCGGCCCGCGCCACGGCGTCTGCTCCGGCTCCCGGACCGCCAGCCGCCCGAGGCCCAGCGGGTTTCAGCGCCACCATGCCCGCCGATGTCCCGGCGCCGGCACCGGCCACGTCGGCCAGCGCCGCAGC
This sequence comes from Jiangella endophytica, assembly GCF_003427025.1. Lineage (GTDB taxonomy): Bacteria > Actinomycetota > Actinomycetes > Jiangellales > Jiangellaceae > Jiangella > Jiangella endophytica. The sequence goes on along the minus strand of NZ_QVAI01000001.1, from coordinate 751,517 downwards.
ACCCGCACACACCGCAACGCCGGCCGCCGGCTCGCCGCGAGCCTCGGAGCCGCGCGCCTCGGAACCAGGCCGGCCGGCTGGCGCCCAGACACCGTCCGGATCGTCACCCTCGGCAGCCGGCGCGCCGACCACCCCCGTCTCGCCGTCGCGCAGGTCTGCCGCCGCCCCGGTCACGGTCGACCCGACTGCCGGCGCAGCAGGCCGGTCCGGACCAGCTGGTCCGACCGGCAGCGCCGACCCGACCGGAACCGTCGGCGCCGAGGCGGACGGGCGGACCGCCACGGCGGCAAGGCAACGACGACACCGTCCCAGCGCCGACGAGCTGCCGGATCCGCGACGGTGGACCGCCAGGCTGGCCCAGTCGGCGCTGGAATGCCTGCACGGCCGCCGTCCGGTGCAGCAGCTCGTCCGATGGACCGCCGAGCCGGTCTACCGCGAGCTGAACCGCCAGGCGGTCGCCCAGGACGACGCGCCCACCGTGCGGCCGCGGATCCGTTCGCTCCGGGTCTGCCGCGTGTCCGCGTCAGTGGCCGAGGCGAGCGTCGTCGTGCAGTTGGGGCCGGTGGTACGGGCCGTGGCCGTGCGCCTCGAGGCCGACGACGGGCGGTGGCTGTGCACCGCCTTCGAGGTCGTCGATCCCGGCCCGCCTCGCCGCCCCAAGCGCGGCGCCGGTCGCGGCGACCGGCGCGACGCCCAGGGGCGGCAGGCGATCCGGGCTCAGCGGCCGGCCCAGGCCTCCTCGAACGCGTCCGCGTAGCCCGCCTGGCCGTTCACCGTCGGATGGAAGGAGTCGCGAACGAACGACGACGCGACGTCCCACTGCGGCTGGTACGGCGATGCGCTCGCGATCGTCGGCTCGTTGTCGGCGGACCACGAGATCTTCAGCCCGTAGAGCCAGTCGCCGGCCGCGTTGGCGCACGCCTCGTGACCGTCGAAGATGCTGGCGACCTCGTCCGACGCCGACTCGACGCCGGCTTCGGCGGCCGCGTTGTCGATGACGTCGTTGAGCAGGACGCCGAGCCGGCGGATCATCTGCCGCTCGGAGTCGGACAGCAGGCCGGTCAGCGCCGGGCAGTCGCTGCGCACGGCCGGGTCGGGGACGAGCATCGGGTATCCGCCGACGATCACCTCGTCGCCGGGCGCGGCCGCCTGCACGGCGTCGTAGAGCTGGACCAGCGGCTGGTGCAGGCTGTTGATCAACGTCGTCAGCTCGGCCTCGCGGCGCGTGCACGACAGGAACGACACCAGGCAGTTCACCAGCTGGTCGGCGAATCCCGCGTCGTTGCCGCCCACGGTGACGGTGATCAGCCGGTCGCCGGCGCCGGGGATCGTGGCCAGCTGCTGCACCTGCTGCGTCACCTCCGCGATCCTGGCGCCGGAGCAGGCCAGCAGCGTCCGGTCGGTGACGTCGCCACCGAAGATCAGGTTGTTCCAGGCCTGCGGCGTGCGGTCGCAGTCGTCGACATAACCGCCGGCGCCCAGGCCGGACGAGTACGAGTCGCCCAGGGTGATGACGGCCGACGGCGTGTCTGCCGCCTCCGCCGTTTCCGTTGCCGACGCGTCCGCCGCCGCGCCGAGGGCCGCCCCCACCAGCACGACGGCCGCCACGCAGAGCGTGACGGCCGTTCTGGCGATGGAGCGAGGGGATCGCTGATGGTGGGTGGTCGAGGTCTGTGTCATGAGCGCTGCGCGGCCGATCGCGGCCGCTCCTCCCATCCGCCGTCCGGGGAATGTGACACCCGGTATCACCGAGCGTCACAATGGACGATAGCGGACGGAAGCCGTATGCGGGACACGTTCTCCCCAACAACAGCTGACGGGGTGGGCAACGGCGTGACAACGGCACTGCACCGACCGTCATCGGACGAGCGAACAGACCGGCGCGCGGCATCACTGGCTAGCGACTGCGGTGGGCGGCGGGGCCGCGCATGGCGAACGGCCGGTCGGCCGAGGCCGCGGGGCAGCGTGTCGCGGAGCCGAGGTCGCCGACGACGGCCGGGCGGCGGGCCGGGACTGCCGATCGACGGGCGGTCCATCGCCGAACAGGCCGCGGCGGCAGCGTCCCACGGCCGTGAACGGCATGCCGTGAACAGCGTGCTGGGCGGCGAGACGCCGACGGGCCGGGGCTGTCGCCACCAAGGCCCGCCGGCGATCCGGTCAGTTCGCCGACTGCTCCGAACTCTGCGTGGCGTGCCGCGGGTCGCCGTGGCAGCGCTTGAACTTCTTCCCCGAGCCGCACGGGCACAGCGCGTTGCGCGACACGTTGCTGAAGTCGAGCTCGTCGTCGTCGGCAGCGGCGGCGTGCGAGCCGCGCTCACCGTTGGCGCCGGACGCCACAGCGGAACCGGCACCGGCACCGGCACCGGCAGCAGCCTGAGCCTGGCGAGCCGCAGGACGCACCTGCTCGACCTGCCGCTGCACGCGGGCATCGCCGTCGACCGTGGGGGCGGTGTACTGCAGCTGTGCCGGCCGCTGCGCCCCGCCGAGGCCCTTGGCCTGCACCACCGGCGCACCGGGCGCCGTGGGCGCCGCGCCGTCGCCGGGGGCCTGCACCTGGACCTCGAGGTTGAACACCAGGCCGACGGACTCTTCCTTGATGGCGTCCATCATGGCGACGAACAGGTCGAAGCCCTCGCGCTGGTACTCGACCAGCGGCTGCTTCTGGGCGAACGCCCGCAGGCCGATGCCCTCGCGCAGGTAGTCCATCTCGTACAGGTGCTCGCGCCACTTGCGGTCGAGCACCGTCAGCATCACCCGGCGCTCGAGCTCGCGCATGACCTCGGTGCCGAGCTCGCTCTCGCGACGCTCGAGCGCACCGTGCGCGTCGTCGACCAGCCGCTCGGACAGGCCGACCGGGGTCAGCGCGTTGCGGCCACCGGCCTCCTGCTCGATCTCGTCGCTGGTGGCGCCGACCGGGTACAGCGTCTTGAGCGCCGTCCACAGCTGGTCCATGTCCCAGTGCTCGGGGTAGTTGCCGGCCGTGGCGCCCTGGACGTAGGCCGTGACGGCGTCGTCGAGCATGCCGGTGACCTGCTCGTGGAGGTCCTCGCCGTGCAGGACGCGGCCGCGCTCGTCGTAGATGACCTGGCGCTGACGGTTGAGGACGTCGTCGTACTTGAGGACGTCCTTGCGCATCTCGAAGTTCTGCGCCTCGCGCTGCGTCTGCGCGCTCTTGACGGCGTTGCTGACGCGCTTGTGCGAGATGGGGACGTCGTCGGGCTGGTTGAACGTCCGCATGATCATCTCGACCCACTCGCTCTTGAACAACCGCATGAGGTCGTCCTGCAGCGAGAGGTAGAAGCGCGACTCACCCGGGTCGCCCTGACGGCCGGACCGGCCGCGCAGCTGGTTGTCGATGCGACGGGACTCGTGCCGCTCGGTGCCCAGCACGTACAGGCCTCCGGCCGAGCGGACTTCGTCGCGCTCGGCCGCGACCTGCGCCTCGAGCTTCTCGAGGGTCGCCGCCTCGGCGGCCTGGTACTCCTCGGGGTTCTCGATGGGGTCGAGCCCGCGCTGCTTCAGCTCGGCCTGCGCCATGAACTCGTGGTTGCCGCCGAGCATGATGTCGGTACCGCGACCGGCCATGTTGGTGGCGACGGTCACCGCGCCCTTCCGGCCGGCCTGCGCGACGATGGCGGCCTCACGCTCGTGCTGCTTGGCGTTGAGGACCTCGTGCGGGACGCCGCGCTTGCGCAGCAACTGCGACAGCCGCTCGGACTTCTCGACGCTGGTGGTGCCGACGAGGACCGGCTGGCCCTTCTGGTGCCGCTCGACGAGGTCCTCGACCACCGCGTCGAACTTGGCGTCCTCGGTGCGGTAGATCTCGTCGTCCTGGTCGATGCGGGCCAGCGGGCGGTTCGGCGGGATCGGGACCACACCGAGGTTGTAGATCTTGTCGAACTCGCTGGCCTCGGTCATGGCCGTACCGGTCATGCCGGAGAGCTTCTCGTAGAGGCGGAAGAAGTTCTGCAGGGTGATGGTCGCCAGAGTCTGGTTCTCCTGCTTGATCTCCACCCCTTCCTTCGCCTCGATGGCCTGGTGCATGCCCTCGTTGTAACGGCGCCCACCCAGGATGCGGCCGGTGTGCTCGTCGACGATGAGCACCTCGCCGTCCTTGATGACGTACTCCTTGTCGCGCCGGTACAGCTCCTTGGCCTTGATGGAGTTGTTGAGGAACTGGATCAGCGGGGTGTTGGCGCTCTCGTAGAGGTTGTCGATGCCGAGCCAGTCCTCGACCCGCTCGATGCCGGGCTCGAGCACACCCACGGTGCGCTTCTTCTCGTCGACCTCGTAGTCGGTGTCGCGGCGCAGCCGCTGGGCGACCTTCGCGAACTCGGTGTACCAGCGGGTCGGCTGGTCGGCCGGGCCGGAGATGATGAGCGGCGTGCGGGCCTCGTCGATGAGGATGGAGTCGACCTCGTCGACGATGGCGTAGTGGTGGCCGCGCTGCACCTGGTCCTCGACCCGCTGCGCCATGTTGTCGCGCAGGTAGTCGAAGCCGAACTCGTTGTTGGTGCCGTACGTGATGTCGGCGCCGTAGGCCTCGCGGCGCTGGGCCGGCGTGAGGCCGTTGAGGATGACGCCCACCTCGAGCCCGAGGAAGCGGTGGATGCGGCCCATCCACTCGGCGTGATAGCGCGCCAGGTAGTCGTTGACCGTGATGACGTGCACGCCCCTGCCCGTGAGCGCGTTGAGGTACGACGGCAGCGTGGCCACCAGCGTCTTGCCCTCACCGGTCTTCATCTCGGCGATGTTGCCGAGGTGCAGCGCCGCGCCGCCCATGACCTGGACGTCGTAGGGCCGCTGGCCGATGACCCGGCGAGCCGCCTCGCGCACCGTCGCGAACGCCTCCGGCAGCAGCGCGTCGAGCTCTTCGCCGGCCTCGAGGCGCGTGCGGAACTCGTCGGTCATGGCGCGAAGCTCGTCGTCGGACATCGACGTGAAGTCGTCCTCGATGCTGTTGACCTGTTTGACGATCGCCTCGAGGCGCTTGAGGATCTTGCCTTCGCCGGCACGGAGGATCTTGTCGAGCAGAACAGGCACGCGGGTCAACTCCTATGCAGCGGGCTTGGGCGTTGGTCGCGCCCGGTGGCTCCGGGGAGGTACAGAGGCTCCGTCGACCCATGGTACGTCGGGTCACGGAAAAGATAACGACTCGACCTCGAAGCGCGGCAGCGGGCAGGATGCAAGGCGTGCAACCGTTCGAGCTCCGCGGAGAGCGCCTGCTGCTCGCGGTGCCGGTGGCCGCCGACATCGACCGCATCACCGAGCTGTGCCAGGACCCCGAGATCCAGCGCTGGACCACGCTGCCGTCGCCGTACAGCCACGAGCACGCGAAGAGCTTCGTCGAAGACTCCGTCCGCCACGGGTGGGAGACCGAACAGGATCTGGTCTGGGCCATCCGCTCGCCGGAGGACCGGCGGGTCCACGGGATGATCGGGCTGCGGTCGCGAGGCGACGGCACCGCCGAGATCGGCTACTGGGTGGCCCCCGAGTCCCGTGGCGACCGGCTGGTGTCGCGGGCGGTCCGGCTGGTGGCCGAGTACGCCTTCGCCGACGTCGGGCCCGGGCTGACGCACCTGCACTGGCGGGCCGTCGTCGGCAACTGGGCGTCGCGGCGGGTGGCGTGGGCCTGCGGGTTCCGCATCGAGGGCAAGGTCCGCGGCGGCATCGCCCAGCGCGGTATCCGGCGCGACACCTGGGTGGGGACGCTGGCGGCCGGCGAGCCGATGCGCCCGCTGCTGCCGTGGCTGGACGTTCCGACGCTGGCCGGTACGCGGGTGGCGCTGCGCCGGTTCGCCGAGTCCGACGCCGCCGCCGTCGTCGAGGCCTGCAACGACCCCGTCACGCAGCACTGGCTGGGCGGGCTGCCGTCGCCGTATACGCGCGAGATCGCGCGTGCCTACATCCGCGACCGTGAGGAGGAGGCGGCCGCCGGACGGGGCATCCACTGGGCGGCGGCGCTGCCCGAGGGTGGCCCGGCGATCGGCGCGTTCTCGCTGATGGGGCTGCTGACGCACGACGGCGGGGCCGAGATCGGGTACTGGGTGCACCCGGACGCGCGAGGACACGGCGTGGCGACGGAGGCGGTCGGGCTGATGGTGCGGCACGCGTTCGCACCCGCGTCGGCCGGCGGGCTGGGCCTGCGGCGCCTGGTGATCGCGCACGTGACCGGCAACGACGCGTCTCGGAAGGTCATCGAGCGGGCCGGGTTCCGGCCGTTCGGCGTGGAGCGGGCGGGCGAGCGCATTCGCGGCGGAGTCGTGCTCGACCTGCACTGGTACGACCTGCTCTCGGACGACCCGCGGCCCTGACCTGCGGGGCCACGGGTCAACGGCAGCCGCGGGGTTCGGGCAGGGCGCCGGCCACGCAGCGACGGCGCGATGTGGCGGCTGCTGTGCCGGCGAGGCGTGAGATCCGACCGGGTTCGGCCGGGCGCTCCGCTGCCGCACGGCTGCGGGCGGCGGCCGCGGCCTGCGGTTCCGACCCGCGCGCGGCCCCGGGCGGGAACGCCGCGGCGTGGGTCGGCTGACCTGGCGGATCCGGCAACGGCGTTCGATCCGGCTGGGATCGGCCGGCCGTGTGAAAGCGGACAGGGACGATGCCCGCTGGCGAGGCGGGGGCGTCGGAAGGCCTGGTGGTGAGCTGGGCCGACACGCGCGTCCGGGTCAGGCGGCAGCGCGGTCGAGCGCGTCCTGCACCGGAGCGGCGAGGTCACCGCGGCCGGTGGTCGTGACGCCGGACAGGCCGAGCCAGCCGGCCAGCGAGACCAGCTCGTCGGCCAGTTCGTCGGGGGTGTCGGCCGGTGAGCCGGGCTCTCCCCACGCCGACTGCACCAGCAGCACGCCTGCCTGCCGGTCGGCCTTGAGGTCGACCCGGGCCACGAGTTCGTCGCCGAGCAGGAACGGCAGGACGTAGTAGCCGTGCACGCGTTTGTCGGGCGGGACGTAGATCTCCAGCCGGTAGCGGAAGCCGAACAGCGCCTCGGTGCGGGCCCGTTCCCAGATGAGCGAGTCGAACGGGCTCAGCAGCGCCCGGGCGTCGACCCGGCGCGGGACGCGGGCGTCGCGGTGGAGGTAGGCGGGACGTTTCCAGCCCTCGACGGTGACCGGCAGCAGCTCACCGGCGTCGACGAGCTCGGCGATGGCCGTCTTGGCGCCGGCGACGGAGATGCGGAAGTAGTCGCGCAGGCACTGCTCGGACCCGACGCCGTGGGCGCGGGCGGCGATGCGGACCAGCTCGCGGAACGACTCTTCGGGCGTCGGCGTGGGCGCCGCGAGGACGTCGCGGTGCAGCACCCGTTCGGGGATGTCGTAGAGCCGGGCGAACGAGCCGTTGCGGCCGGCCGCCGTGACCTCGCCGGACCAGAACAGGTACTCGAGCGCCGTCTTGACCTCGGACCAGTTCCAGCCCCAGTCCGTCTTCTCGCGCGGGGCGTCGTGCTCGATCTCGCCGGCCGTGACCGGGCCGAGCCGCTTCACCTCGTCGAGCACCCAGGCCACGAACTCGGGCTTCTCACTGGCCAGGCGCCGGATGCCGCCCCAGGCGAGCTGGTCGGCCCGGGCCATGCGGGCCCGCAGGTAGGGCTGGGTGCGGACCGGGAGCATGGACGCCTCGTGCGCCCAGTACTCGAACAGCATGCGCGGCGACTTGTTGGCGGCACGGTCGAGCTCGGCGCGCGGGTAGGGGCCGAGCCGGCTGAAGAACGGCAGGTAGTGCGAGCGCGACAGCACGTTGACGGAGTCGATCTGCACCACGCCGACGCGGTCGACCACGCGGCGGATGGCGCGGCGGTCGGGGCTCGGCGGCCGGGGGTCGGCGAACCCCTGGGCCGCGAGCGCCACCCGCCGGGCCGCCGCGTTCGTCAGCTTCTCTCGAGCCATCTCGCGAAGCTATCAGCGGGCACCGACAGGGTCGGGCGGCCCGTGGAACGATCATCGGCACGCCCCCGGACGAGGGGCGTGCCGATGTGGAGCGGACAGGTCAGACGTCGAGCCTGATGACGCCGTAGTCGTAGCCGCGGCGCCGGTAGACGACGCTGGGCATCTTGGAGTCGGCGTCGACGTACAGGTAGAAGTCGTGGCCGACGAGCTCCATCTCGTAGAGCGCCTGGTCGAGCGTCATGGGCTCGGCCCGGTGCGTCTTCTCACGGACCACCATGGGGCCGGAGTCGGGGACGGCGTAGGCGTCAGGCGGTTCCTCGACCGCGGTGACGGCCTTGGCCATGGGGGCGGTGGGGGTCGCCTGCGCGGGGATGGCACCGACGCTGTCGAGACCGGCGGTGGCAGCGGCAACCGAGATCGGCGTGCGGCTGCCACGGTGGACTCGACGGCGGTCGGCGGCCTTGCGCAGCCGTCCGACCAGCTTGTCCGTGGCGAGGTCGAGCGCGGCGTACCGATCGGCGGCGGCCGCCTCGGCCCGGATGACCGGGCCCTTCGAGTGCAAGGTCAGTTCGACCCGCTCGGATTGGTCGGTCTGTCGAGGGTTGGCCTCGGCCGTGATCTCGACGTCCACGCGGATGACCTTGTGGCCGATCTTGTCGAGTTTGGAGAGCTTCTCCGCGACGTGGTTACGGAACCGCTCCGGCACGGTCGTGTGACGGCCCTTGATGACAATATCCACTCGAAACCTCCCGGTCGTCGTGGGGACAGACGGTCGAGCAGCACCCATGCGCTCGCGTCACCGGGATTCGCACCCGGCCCTCCTCGTGGGGTCGAGGATCGACAATGGGTGCCATGAACAAACGTTAGCCGTTCGTCGTCTGCCGTACACATGGAACCCCTTGATTTCTGCTAGCGGCGGTGGGCGTCACACCACCGCGATGACCGCCGCGCCGCATGGCCGCACGCCCGTGACCTCGAGCGCCCGGGCGCTCTCGCGCAGCGTGGCGCCGGTGGTCGCGATGTCGTCGACGACGACCACGCAGCAGCCGTCGCTGCGCCCGGCGACGGCTCTGGCGGCGACGAGCGCGCCCTGCAGGTTGTGCTCGCGTTCGCGCCGGTCGAGACCGGCTTGGTCGGCCACCCGGTGCCGGTGCCGCAACCCGGCCACGACGGTGGCTCGCTGACCGGAACGGTGCAGGGTGGCGGCGGCTCGGCGGGCCGACCGGAGGACGGGGTCGTGGCCGCGGCGGCGCACCGCGGACCGCGCCGACGGGACGGGGATCAGCACCACGGGGCGATCGCCAAGCCCGGCGCTGCCGAGCCCGGTGTGACCCAGAGCGGCGCCGCGGCGGACGGGGCCGTGGCGGACGGGGCCGAGTGCAGCGACCTCGGCGGCGGCAGCTGCGGTGACGTCGGCGGCGAGGAGGGCCGTGACGGCGACCGCGAGGGCGTCGCCGAGGGGAGCGGCCAGCGGCAGTCGGGCGTGCTCTTTGTGCTCGATGATCGCTGCGCGGACGGAACCGGCGTAGGTGGCGGCGCCCGCGAGGGGGAGATCGGGCCGGCCCGGGACGGCCCGCACGCACGACGCCGGCCCGAGCAGCGCGGCGCGGCAGGCCGGGCAGAGCAGGCCGGGATGCTCGCCACAGCCGGCGCAGACGCTGCCGAGGGCGAGGTCGGCGGCCGCATGCCCGACTCGCGCGACGGTGCGGCGCAGGCCGGCGAGCCCACGCCGCCCGGCCGGCGGCGCCGGGTCGATGCGGCTCGTGGAGGCGGCGAAAACGATCATGGAACCATGATGCCCGACGGGTCCGACAGGGTCCGGCGAAGTCCGGCCGGGCCGCACAGCCCCACCGGACCGCAGCCCTCACTGGACCGCAGCCCCCACCGAACCGCACAGCCCCCACCGAGTCGCACCAGCCCACCGGACCGCACGGGTCCACCTGGCTGGACAGACGACGCGGGCCGCGCAGGCCAGGCGAGCCCGCCTACCCGGCCGCCGCCGGTCCGTCAGCCCGGGTAGGCCGGACTGCGGGCGGGGCCGATCTCCGACCACGCGTTGCTCGACCGCTGCACGTACAGCACGCCGTCGCCGGACTCGAGGACGACGGGCAGCCCGGCTGCCGCGCCGACCTGCACCGCGTCGCCGGCCGGGAGGCCGCCGCGCGGGAGGGTCTCCTGGCCGGACAGGGCGGCGTTGTACGGCTCGACCGTCGTGTCGCCGGTGTTGGACTCGGTCTCCAGCAGGACGACGACGGTGTCGGCGGCGCTCCACGACGGGCTGGTCGAGCTCCAGGCGACGTCGCGGGCGACGCCGGCGGGGCCGATCGGCCGCGGTTGGTCGATGCGGATCGACGCGTCGCTGTCGGCGTCGCGGATGACGTTGGCGACCATGGCCTCGCCGCCGATGACCAGCGCGAGCCGGGTGCCGTCGGGCGAGACGGCGAGGCGTTCGACGTCCCTGCCGGCGAGGTCGGGCGCGGTGACGGCGACGGGCTGGCCGTCGGGGCGGGTGACGACGATGCCGGGCCCGTCGACGCCGTGGTCGACGGCCCAGACGAGGCCGGTGCGGTCCCAGGCCGGCGACGTGAGATCGACGCCGGTGAAGAGGACGTCGAGCGGCTCGTCCTCGCCGAACGAGGCGACCCGCACGGTCGTGTGGTCGCCGCTGATGACGACGCCGCGGTTGCCGGCCAGGTTCACGGCCACCTCGCGCGCGTCGGCCTGCTCACCCAGCGGTCCGGGGACGGGGATCAGCTCACCGTCGGACACGGACACGACGCCGGTCTCGCCGATGGCGTACAGAGGCGTGCCCGACTGCAGGACGGAGGGGTCATACGCGCTCAGCGGCGGATCGTGCGGCGAGAGCGGGTCGCCCTGGAGCAGCGGCACGTTGTTGGCCAGCACCCGGACCTTCTCGACCTCGGGCAGCACGCCGAGGGTCCACGCCAGCTGCGCGACCATGCGCTCCTGCTCCTCGGGCCCGGCCAGCGCGGCGTCCGAGCTCAGCTCGACGGTCGCGACGCCGTCGCGGACGGGGACGCCGTTGAGGCCGAGCTCGGCCTCGGGGCGGAACGCCGTGGCGACGGCCGGCGCGAGCCAGTCCGTCGGGCCGCTGAGCACCTTGCGGGCCAGCAGCGTGGCCGTCGCGTCGTTGGCGGTGCGCGGCAGGTAGACGACGTCGGGGACCAGCACCTCGAAGCCCGGGTCGAAGAAGTACACGTTGCGGGCCTGATACTCGCGCTCGAGGCTGAAGTCGGAGATGAGGATGCCCGGCGGCGGGTTGGCGATGCGCCACTCGCCGTTGACCTGCTCGAGCCGCAGGTCGAAGTCGGGCGGGGACGACGGCGGGACGTCCTCGCGGAACGCGCCGTCGGAGCCGATCTCGCCGCGCGGCGTCGTCTCGACGTGGACGACGTTGTCGCTGAGCTGGTTGGTCACCGGCTTGGCCTCGTAGTGCACGGCGACCCGCGCGTACGGGTCCCACGACGCGGCGGCCTCGTCGGTGAGGTATTCCTGGGCGGTCTCGTAGCCGGGCTGGTAGGAGGCCATCGCCTCGATGAACCCGTCGACGATCTCCTTCGGTGTCATGCCCGGCCGTGGTGGCGCCTCGATGACCTCGATGTAGCGGCCCTGCTCGTCAGGCTGCGGGCCGACGGCGCCCGCGTCGATGACCGGGCCGGACGTCGGGATCTCGCTGCACCCGGCGACGACGGCGGCGGTCGCCAGCACGGCGACGGCGAGGACCCGGCTACGCACGGCGCACCACGTCCTCGTCCGGCGCGGACGGCGTCACCTCGGGCGGCGCCGCGGACGAGACCGGCGAGGACGCGTCGTCGGTCTCAGCGCCGGCCGGCAGCAGGCGGCGGTACGGCGCCCCGATGGCGCTGGCGTCGATCAGACCACCGTCGCCGATGTCGTCGGGCACGAGCGCCAGCGGCGACGATCGCAGGTCGTCGCCGGCCAGCCGCGGCAGCGTGAGCCGGAACTGCGACCCCTCGCCGGGCTCGCCCCACGCCTGCAGCCACCCGCCGTGCAGCCGCGCGTCCTCCAGCGAGATGGACAGCCCGAGGCCGGTGCCGCCGGTGGTCCGCGCGCGGGCGGGGTCGGCGCGCCAGAACCGGTGGAAGACCAGCGACGACTCCCCCGGCTTCAGGCCGACGCCGTGGTCGCGGACGGTGACGGCGACCGCGTGGTCGTCGGCGGCGACGGTGATGCGGACCTCCTGGCCCTCACCGTGCTCCACGGCGTTGACGACGAGGTTGCGGACGATGCGCTCGATGCGCCGCGCGTCGATCTCGGCCATCGCCGGCTCGACCGGGACCGAGACGACCAGGTCGCTGCCCTTCTCGACGGCCAGCGGGGTGGCGGCGTCGACCACCTTGTGGATGACGTCGCGGACGTCGTACCGCTCGGCGTTCAGCGCGGCGGCGCCGGCGTCGAACCGGCTGATCTCGAGCAGGTCGGTGAGCAGCGCCTCGAACCGGTCCAGCTGGGCCTGCAACAACTCGACGGAACGCTCGGCGGTGGGGTCGAACTGGCCGCGCGACTCGTACAGCACGTCGGCGGCCATGCGCACCGTCGTCAGCGGCGTGCGCAGCTCGTGCGAGACGTCGGAGACGAACTGCTGCTGCATGCGCGACAGGTCCTCGAGCTGGCCGATCTGGTGCTGCAGGCTGGCCGCCATCTGGTTGAAGCTCATGGCCAGCCGGGCGAGGTCGTCGCGGCCGCGGACGGCCATGCGCTCGGCCAGCTTGCCGGCGGAGAACCGCTCCGCGATGCGCGCCGCCAGCCGGACGGGCGTGACGACCTGCCGCGCGACCAGCCAGGCCAGCGCGCAGAGCAGCACGATCAGCAGCACGCCCGCCGTCGCCAGGGCCGTCAGGACGAGGTCGATGGTCTGCTGCTGCTCGGTGAGCGGGAACAGGTAGTACAGCTCGTAGTCGCCGCCGTACGGGTCGGTGATCTGCCCGCCGACCGCCAGCCCCGGCACCTCGCGGCCGTCGAGGTAGTGGATCGAGGTGTAGGTGCGGAAGATCCGCTCCTCGTCGGCGACCTGGTCGCGCAGGGGGCCGGGGACGCTCATCGGGCTGACGCCGGAGCGGTAGGTCCGCGCTCCCTCGCCGCCGAGCACGACGATCTCGTAGAGCGGGTCGCTCGCGGCCGACGTGTTGCCGCTGGCGGCGAGCGTCTCGACGATGCGCGTGATGGTCTGGCGCAGCTCGTCGGACGGCGCGTCGGACACCGCAAGCGTGCGCTGGGCGCTGTCGATGCCCGCGGCGGCGTCGGCGACGGCTGCCTCGGCGTGCGCCTGCAGCAGCCCGTCGGTGATCTGCCGCGACAGCGTCACGCCCAGCAGCGAGACGACGACCAGCGACAGCGCGAGCGTCGCCGTGATGACCCGCAGCTGGATGGAGCGCCGCCAGGCGCCCCGGACCAGCCGCCACGGCCGCATCGACCACTGGACCAGGCGCGGCAGGAACCGCGACAGCGCGTCGGCGCCCGCGCCCGCCGCTGCCGCCCCCGCGCCGTCCCCGCCGACGGGACCGATCATCCGCTCACCCAGGTCCGGCCTTGTACCCCACACCGCGGACGGTCACGACGATCTCGGGTCGTTCGGGGTCGTGCTCGATCTTCGAGCGCAGCCGCTGCACGTGCACGTTGACCAGCCGAGTGTCGGTGGCGTGGCGGTAGCCCCACACCTTCTCGAGCAGCTCTTCGCGGGTGAACACCTGCCACGGGCGGCGGGCCAGGCAGGCGAGCAGGTCGAACTCCAGCGGCGTCAGCGAGATCGGCTGGCCGTCGCGCTTGACCGAGTGACCGGCGACGTCGATGACGACGTCACCGACCTGCAGGGTCTCGGGCTTGGGGTCGTCGGTGCGGCGCAGCCGGGCGCGCACACGGGCGACGAGCTCCTTGGGCTTGAACGGCTTGACGACGTAGTCGTCGGCGCCGGACTCGAGGCCCACGACGATGTCGACGGTGTCGCTCTTGGCCGTCAGCATGACGATGGGCACGCCGGACTCGGCGCGGATCTCCTTGCAGACGTCGATGCCGTCGCGGCCGGGGAGCATGAGATCGAGCAGCACGAGGTCGGGCTTGAACTCACGGAACGCCGGCAGGACGTCGTCGCCGCGCGTGATGATGGCGTGCTCGTACCCCTCACCGCGCAGCACGATCCCTAGCATCTCCGCCAACGCGGTGTCGTCATCGACGATGAGCACACGTCCTTTCATGTCCATATCGTGACACCGAAGGGGCCTCAGAGTGAAAAAGTCGCTCATCAGCGTGCCGCGGAGACGCGCCGGTGGCGCGTCTGAGCAGTGCTCGCGGGACGTGACAGGATTGAGTCGAGACCGGCGTGTCCGCGGGTTGCGGGCGCGCGACGGCGAAGGCCACAACGCCCAGGGGGCGTGCGGAGCATGCGCCGGATCGGCCCGGAGCGGCCGGTCGGCGTGAAGAAGGGAGCCCGATGTCCGGGATCGCGGGGTCGTCTCCGCCGGATGACGACGCGGCGCGCGACGACAACGCGCCCGCTTCCGGGACCGGGCAGGCGGCTGGTGGCGTGCCGACGCCGCCGCCGTATCCGGGCTGGTCGCCGCAGCAGCCGGGAGGCCCGGCCGGCGGCGCTCCGGGCGGCACCGCGCCGGACGGCACCACGCCGGGCGGCACCGCGCCGGACGGCACCACGCCGGACGACAGCGCGCCGGGCGGTCCGGACGGCGGCTGGAACACCGGCGGCTGGGGTCCGGGCAGCGGCTGGGACCAGTCCCGCGGCCAGCAGGGCTGGCAGCAGCCGTCCGCAGGTCAGCAGGGCGGCTGGAACCCGCCCGGCGGGCCCACCTACAGCGGCCCACCCGGCGCCGGAGGCCAGAACGGCCCCGGTCACGCCCAGCCCGGCGGCTACGGCGAGCCGCGCCCCGGGCAGCCGGGCTACGGCGGCCAGGGCTACGGCGCCTGGTCTTCCGGACCCGGTTCGGCCTGGCAGGCGCCCGACGTGAAGCCGGGGGTCATCCCGCTGCGTCCGCTCGGGGTCACCGAGATCCTCGACGGCGCCATCACGACCATCCGCCGCAACCTCGCCGCCATGCTCGGCCTGTCCGCCGTCGTCGCGGTGGCCACACAACTCGTCTCGGCGGGCGTCCTGGCCTGGGTGTTCGGCGAGGCCATCACCGAGCCCGATCTCGGCCTGTCCGACGCCGATGCGCTCGACTCGCTGGCCCGCAGCCTCCCGGCGGCGGTGATCGGCTGGCTGGTCACCGTCATCGCCACGGTGTTCCTGACCGGCGTGCTGACGGTGGTCGTCGGGCAGGCGGTGCTGGGCCGCGACCTCAGCATCGGCCAGGCGTGGCGCGAGTCGAAGGGCCGGCTGCCGCGGCTGCTCGGGCTGACCCTGCTCTACACCCTGATCTACTTCAGCCCGGCGCTCGTGGTGCTGCTGCTGGCGCTCGGCCTGGCGGTCATCGGCGGGACGGCCGCGGCGGTGCTGGTGGTACTGCTCGGGCTGGCGGCGGTCCCGGTCACGATCTGGCTGTACGTGCGCTACGCGCTGTCGACGCCGGCCCTGATGCTGGAGACGTCCACGGTCGGCGGCGCGGCCCGGCCGATCCGGGTCGTCGAGTCGCTGCGGCGGTCGGCCACGCTGGTGCGGACGTCGTGGTGGCGGGTGTTCGCGATCCTGCTGCTGATCCTGATCATCACGTTCCTCATCGGGCAGGTCGTGGCGGTGCCGTTCGGCGTCCCGTCGATGCTGGGCACCGGCTCCGGCGACGACCCCGTCACCTGGTACGTGCTGAACACGCTGGCCGGCATGATCTCGGCCACCATCACCGCCCCGTTCGCCGCGGCGGCCACGGCCCTGCTGTACATCGACCGGCGCATCCGGCGCGAGGGCCTCGACATCGAGCTGGCCCGCGCGGCCGGCGTCGACCTCCATGGCCGCGGCGGCAGCGGAGCGCCCCCGGGCTCGCCGTGATCGCGGCGTCGATCCCGGTCGACCTCGGCCGCGACGAGGCCCGCGACCTCGCCCGGCAGGAGCTCTCGCAGCCGTCCTACGAGCGCGACACCCCGGTCTTCGCGCGGGTGCTGCGCTGGATCGCCGACCAGGTCGACCGCGTCCTCGACGCCGCCACGGGCACCCTGTCCAGCCGGCTCGGGCTGGCCATCATCGCGGCCGTCGCGGTCGGGTTCGCCGCCTTCGTGATCCTGCGGGCCGGACCGCTGGCCCGCCGCGTCGCGGGCCGTCCTGGCGCCGTCCTGCCCGGCCGCCCACGCAGCGCCACCGAGTACCGCGCCGCGGCCGACGACGCCGCCGCCCGCGGCGACTGGACCACCGCCGTCGTCGAGCGGTTCCGGGCCGTCGTCGCCGGGCTGGAGGAACGCGGCGTCCTCGACCCGCGGGCCGGCCGCACCGCCGACGAGGCGGCCCGCGAGGCGACCGCCGTCCTCGGCGACCTCGAGCGGCCCGCCGGCGGCATGCAGACCGGCGCCCGGTTGTTCGACGGCGTCCGCTACGGCGGCGTGGCGGCGACCGAGGACGACGACCGCCTGCTGCGCGACCTCGACCGCGCCGTCGCCCTGGCCCGCCCCCGGTCCCGGCCCCGGCACAACGGCGACGGGCCGGTCCTGGCGGTGCCGCGGTGAGCACGACCACCGCGCCGCCTGAGTCGCGGCCGCTCGACCCCACCGGCGCCGACCACTGGCGACGCTGGCGCCGTCCACTCGCGATCGTGGTGTTGTTGCTGCTCACGGCCGTGATCTTGGGCGTCGTGCAGAGCCGGGCCAGCCGCGGCTACCTCGATCCCGAGGGCGTCGACAACCCGGGCGCGCGGGCGCTGGCGCGGCTGCTGACCGAGCAGGGCGTCGACGTCGCGCCGGTGCGCACCAACGCCGATGCCGTCGCGGCCGCGGGTCCCGACGACACCGTCCTGGTGACGGTCCCCGACCTGCTGACGCCGACGCAGATCGACCGCCTCGTCGACACCGGCGCGCGGTTGGTGCTGGTCGCCGCGGAGCTGCGGGTGCCCGACTACGCGCCAGGGCTGTCCGCGGTCCTGGTCGGCGCGCCGGGCTCGGCCGACCCGCACTGCGACCTGCCGGTCGCCGAACGATCGGGGTCGGCGCGGCTGGGCGGGCTCGGCTACACCGGCGACGTCAGCCGGTCCGAGGGCGCCGCCTGCTACCCCGTCGACGGCGAGCCGGCGCTGGCCGTCACGGCGACCGAGAGCGGCGGCCAGGTCGTGCTGCTCGGCACCGCCGACCCGCTGACCAACGAGTACCTCGACGACGACGGCAACGCCGCGCTGGCCCTGGGGCTGCTCGGCGCGTCGGAGCGGCTGGTCTGGTACCGGCCGGTCCCGGAGCAGGACGCCGACGCGCCGGGCGCGTTCACCGACGAACTGCCCGGATGGGTCCGGGCCGGCGCCTGGCAGCTGGCGATCGCCGCGCTGCTCGCGGCGGTGTGGCGGGCCCGGCGGCTGGGCCGGCTGGTGCCGGAGCCGCTGCCGGTCGTCGTCCGGGCCAGCGAGACCACCGAGGGACGGGCCCGGCTGTACCGCCGCGGCCGGTCCCGCGAGCACGCCGCCGAACTGCTGCGCGCGGCCGCGATCCGCCGGCTGGCCGCGACCGCGCACCTGCCGGACGGCGAGGCCGGGCCGGGCGCCGTCGACGCCCTGATCACGACGCTCGCCTACCGCACCCGCCGGCCGGCCGCGGAGATCGCCGCGCTGCTGACCGGCCCGCCGCCGGCCGACGACGCCGCCCTGGTGCGGCTGGCCGACGACCTCGACGCCCTGGAGAATGCCGGTGTCCCCCGAGCCACCGGCACGTCGCCCACCGGAAAGGATCTCCGTTCATCGTGACCGACGCGTCCACCGAGCAGACCCCACCGCCGCACGGCACCGCGCCCGCCGACGGCGGCGCGCACGCGCGAGCTGCGCTCACCGCCGCCCGTCAGGAGGTCGCGAAGGCCGTCGTCGGGCAGGACGCCGTCGTCAGCGGCCTGATCATCGGCCTGCTGTGCCGCGGCCACGTGCTCCTCGAAGGCGTGCCCGGCGTCGCGAAGACGCTGCTGGTCCGGACGCTCGCGGCCACGCTGCGGGTCGAGACGAAGCGGGTGCAGTTCACCCCCGACCTCATGCCCGGCGACATCACCGGCTCGCTCGTCTACGACGCCCGCACGGCGGAGTTCTCCTTCGTCGCGGGCCCGGTCTTCACGAACCTGCTGCTCGCCGACGAGATCAACCGGACGCCGCCGAAGACGCAGGCGGCACTGCTGGAGGCCATGGAGGAACGGCAGGTCTCCGTCGACGGCCGGCCGCGCGCGCTGCCCGACCCGTTCCTCGTCGCCGCCACCCAGAACCCGGTCGAGTACGAGGGCACCTACCCGCTGCCCGAGGCGCAGCTGGACCGCTTCCTGCTCAAGCTGACGGTGACGGTGCCCGAACGCGACGACGAGATCGCGGTGCTGCGCCGGCACGCCGACGGATTCGACCCGCGCGACCTCGCGGCGGCCGGAGTGCAGGCGGTCGCCGACCCCGGCGACCTCGCGGCCGCGCGCGCCGCCGTCGCGGTCGTCCGGGTCGAGCCCGACGTGCTCGGCTACGTCGTCGACGTCTGCCGGGCCACCCGCTCGTCGCCGTCGGTGCAGCTGGGCGTGTCGCCGCGCGGCGCGACGGCGCTGCTCAAGACGGCGCGCGCCTGGGCCTGGCTGTCCGGCCGCGGGTTCGTGACGCCCGACGACGTGAAGGCGCTGGCCGGTCCGACGCTGCGGCACCGGCTGACCCTGCGGCCCGAGGCCGAGATGGAGGGCGTCACCGCCGACTCCGTGCTCGAGACGGTCCTGGCCACGGTCCCCGTCCCGCGCTGATGGTCCTGACGGGGCGGGCCGCGGCGCTGGCGGCCATCGGCGCGGTGGTCGTCGCGGCCGCGGCGCCGTCGTGGGCCGGCGTGCTGGGCGTGACGGCCGTCGTGCTGGCGCTCGCGCTGACCGACGTGCTGCTGGCCGGGTCGCCGCGCGGGCTGCGGCTGTCCCGCGACGGCGAGCGCAACGCACGGCTGGGCATGACGGCGACGGTGCGGCTGAGCGTCCACAACGCCGGGCGACGCCGGGTCCGCGGCCTGCTGCGCGACGCCTGGCCGCCGTCCGCGGGCGTCGTCGCCGACCGCGTCGCCGTCGACCTCCCGGCCGGTGAGCGGCGGCTGGTCGAGACGGTGCTGCAGCCCACCCGGCGCGGCGACCGGACCGCGGACCGCGTGACGGTCCGCAGCCTCGGCCCGCTCGGGCTGGCCGGGCGGCAGGGCTCGCACGCCGTCCCGTGGACCGTGCGGGTGCTGCCGCCGTTCCAGGCCCGCCGGCACCTGCCGTCGCGGTTGGCCCGGCTGCGCGAGATCGACGGCCGGTCGGCGGTGCGTGTCCGCGGTCAGGGCACCGAGTTCGACTCGCTGCGCGAGTACGTCCCCGGCGACGACGTCCGCTCCATCGACTGGCGCGCGACCGCCCGGCACGGCGGGGTCGTCGTGCGGACCTGGCGGCCCGAGCGCGACCGGCACGTGCTGATCGTCCTCGACACCGGCCGGACGTCCGCGGGCCGGGTCGGCGACGAGCCGCGGCTGGACGCCGCCATCGACACCGCGCTGCTGCTCGGCACGCTGGCCGCCCGCGCCGGCGACCGCGTCGACCTGCTCGCGTTCGACCGGCAGGTCCGCGCCGACGTCGCCCGGCTGGACGCCACGAACGTGCTGCGCCGCATGGTCGGCGCGCTGGCCGTGCTGGAGCCGGAGCTGCTGGAGACCGACTACCGGCAGCTCACGGCCGAGATCATGACCCGGGCAGGGCAGCACGCGCTGGTCGTCATCGTCACCGGGCTGGACTCCAGCGCCGTCGAGCTCGGGCTGCTGCCGGTGCTGGGCCGGCTGACCCGGCGGCACACCGTCATGGTGGCGTCGGTGGCCGACCCGCGGCTGGCGGAGCTCGCGGCCGGCCGGGGCGACTCCGACGCCGTCTACACCGCGGCCGCCGCCGAGCACGACCGTCTCGCCCGCGCGCAGGTGGCCGAACTGCTCACCCGCCGCGGCGCCCACGTCGTCGACCAGCCGCCGGCGGACCTCCCGCCCGCCGTCGCCGACGCCTACCTGGAGCTCAAGGCGACCGGCCGCCTCTGACCCCTCTTGGAATGATCACGTGAAGTTGGCGTGTGATCGCTCCACCAGGCATGCATTCCTGGTGAAGCGAGTACTCGCCTACGTCGCCGCTGGCATAGGACTCTTCCCGCTTCCCCAGGTATGCATAGGTGGTAGAGCGGGAGCACCCCAACTTCACGTGATCATTCCGGGTCAGCCGGCGACGGGGAGGGTGTCGGCGCGGGCGGAGGGATCGATGTCGCCGACCTCGCCGGCCAGAACGGCCCGCCGTCCGTAGACCCAGACGTAGGCGATGAACAGCGCCTCCGCGATCAGGCCGATGGCGATGCGCGCCCACGTCGGCAGGCCGGACGGCGTCACGAACGCCTCGATGACGCCGGACACCAGCAGCACGCAGGCCAGTCCGAGCGCCATCCCCAGCGTGGCCCGGCCGGTCTCGGCGAGCGCCTCGCCGCGGCTGCGCGGCCCGGGATCGACGACCGTCCACCCCAGCCGCAGACCCGCGCCCGCCGCCACGAACACCGCGGTCAGCTCGAGCAGGCCGTGCGGGGTGATCAGGCCGAAGAACACGTCGAGCCGGCCGGCCGCCGCCATCAGCCCGGCAGACGCCGCGACGTTGACGGCGTTCATCCACAGCACGTAGACGACCGGGATGCCGAGGAAGACGCCCAGTGCGAGGCAGGCCGCCGCCACCCAGGCGTTGTTCACCCACACGCGGGCGGCGAACGAGCCGGCCGGGTTCGCCGAGTAGTAGTCCTCGAAGTCGTGCTCGACCAGCTGGCGGATCTGCTCCGGCGCGCCGATGGACGCCTGCACGCTCGGGTTCGCCGCCACCCACCAGGCGATGCCGACGGCGACGACGGCGAACGCGAGCGCCGCGCCGATCCACCACCGCCGGTTCAGATACACGGCCGCCGGGAAGCCCACGGTGAGGAACCGGACGACGTCGCGCCAGCCGGGGTCGTGCGCGCCGGCGATGGCCGTCCTGGCCCGGGCGACCAGCGTCGACAGGCGGCCGAGCAGCACCGGGTCGGGCGCCGCCGAGCGCAATGTGGACAGGTGCGTCGACGCGGCCCGGTAGAGCGCGACCAGCTCGTCGGCCTCCGGACCGCTCAGCCGGCCGCGGCGGCGGACCAGCCGCTCGAGGCGGTCCCACTCGGCGCGATGCGCGGCGACGAACGCGTCGAGGTCCACTTCCGTCCCTTCCGCGCCGACACCGAGCCTGTGTCCGACACTAGAACATCACCCGGCCGCCACGGCCACGAGGAGGAGCGCGATGTTCGAGGGCACCGGCATCACCGCTGGCGAGGAAGAGGCCTACCGCCTGCTGGTGCGAGCGGGCGAAGCGCACGTCGACGACCTCGTCGCGCGGCTGCCCGGCAGCGACGTCCTTGCGATCGTCGACGGGCTGACGGCGCGCGGCCTCGTCCGCCGGCTGCCGGGCGGCGGCGAGCGGTACGCCGCCAACCCGCCCGACGTCGCGTTCGGGCCGCTGCTGCTGCGCTCGCAGGAGGCGCTGGACCGGGCCCGGTCGGCCGTCGCGGAGCTGGCCGAGGAGCACCTCGCCACCGCCCGCCGCCGCGACGCCGGGCAGCTGCTGGAGATCGTGACCGGCGGCGACGCGATCCGGCAGCGGATCCGCGCGGTCCAGCTCGGCACCCGCGAGGAGATGCTGTGGTTCTGCCGCGCGGGCCACGTCGCGATGCCGTCGGAGGACAACGACGAGGAGTTCGACATGCTCGCCCGCGGCGTCGCCTACCGGGTGCTGTACGAACGCCAGCTGCTCGAGGAACCGGGCATGATCGACAACGTCGCCAAGGGCATCGACGCCGGAGAGCTGGCGCGGTCGGTGCCGACGTTGCCGATCCGGATGGCGATCTCGGACCGGTCGGTCGCGATCTGCCCGCTGGTCCCCCGCAGCGACGGCATCACCGAGCCGACCGCCGCGATCGTCCGCGACAGCAACCTGCTGACGGCGCTGATCGCGCTGTTCGAGAGCTACTGGTCCGCCGCGGCGCCGCTGCAGCTGTCCGGCGGCGTTGCGATGGCCGGCCCCGGGGAGGGGACGGGGCCGGCCACCACGCTCTCCGGCGACGAGCGCTATCTGCTGTCGCTACTGGTCGCGGGCGTGACGGACAAGGCGATCGCCACGCGGCTGGGCGTCAGCATGCGCACCGTCCAGCGCCGCATCCGCGACCTGATGGCCCTGGCCAGCGCCGAGACCCGCATGCAGCTGGCCTGGCAGGTCGCCCGCCGCGGCTGGCTGGCCTGACGGCGGCTGCGGTGACGGCGGCCGGCCCTACCACGCTGACCGGCCCGACGACGGCTGCCCTGAGGGCGGCCGCCGCGACACCGCTGGCCGACCGTGCAGCGACCGCATTGTCAGTGCCCGCCCGTAGGGTGGGTCCCTCCCGGTCCGGGCGGGGTGCGACCGGGATCGGCGCAGTCGCCCCCGCAGCCGTCCAGGCCGTCACCGGCGCAGTCGTCAGCGCAGCCGTCCCCGCCGCGGTCAGCGCAGTCGCCCCCGCGGCTGTCCACACCGGGGTCATCGGCGCAGTCCGTAGGCGCGTTCCACGGTCTGGGTGACGCTGTTGCCGTCGGCGTCCGTGGCCTCCACCCGCAGCGACACATGGTCGCCGCGCAGAGCGCGCTCGGTCGCCGTCCAGCTGCCGGCGCCGTCCGGACGGACCGCCAGCGGTGTCCAGCGGCCGCCGTCGTCGTAGGACGCCCACGCCCGCAGCCGGACGATCCGCGGCGGGTCGGCCAGTCCGTCGGGGTGCCGCGGTGTGAACGTCAGCGGAGTCGCCACACCGCCCGCCACCCGGTTGTCCAGGCCGGCCGGGACCGCGTAGTCGAGCTGGATCAGCGGGAGCACCGTGCTGCCGCCGTCGGCCGGGCGCGCCGACCGGAACGTCCACGTGGTGTCGGTGCGCGGGGCGAACTCCCAGTCCGGCAGGTTCCGCTCGGTGCTGAGCTCGAGCCGGTACCGTCCCGACGCGCGGGTCACCGGGTACGCGCCCCAGACGCCGTCGGCCTCGGCGATCAGCCGGTTGTTCTCGTAGAGGCGGGCCTCGACGAGGTCGGGGGACGATCCGAACACGGCCGGCTCGGCGCGGCCGTAGTGGCCGGCCCCGGTGTCGACGTACTCCGGGATCCAGACGTTCAACGTGTCGCCGGTGCGGAACGGGTCGGCGCCCTCGACGCCCGCGGGGATCGCCGGGCGGACGAGCGGGGCGTACCAGGTCTCGTCGATCCGCTCGCCGGCCGTGTAGCTGCGCAGGTCGTGGCTGATGCCCGACTGCACCGGGTTCATCTCGTCCCACGTGCGGTACGGCAGCACGTGCTGGCGCCAGACGGTGTCGCCGGCCGACACGTACTCGACGCGGGTCCGCCCGGTGCCGACCGGCCGCTGGTGCTCGATGATCGTCTCGGTCTGCCATGGCCGCCAGCCGTAGCGCTGCTCCTTCGACCACGGCTCGCCGCCGGGCTCGTGGTAGTCGGCGGTGATGACGGCGCTGTTCTCGGCGCTCACGGTGTGCACGACGGGGTCGGCGACGTGCCCGGACGACACCTGCATGACGTCGTAGAGGTAGGGGCTGGCCGCGACGCCGTCGACGTTCAGGCGCAGCGGGCCGTCCTTCAGGCGCTGGGCGATCGCGCGGCCCTCCGCCGGAGCGAGCGTCCCCGCGACCAGCGGCAGCCGGTCACCGGCGGGCTGCCAGAACTGCGGCCAGTCCTGCCCGCCCGGCGGCACGACCAGCAGCAGCGCCGCCCCGGCCGCGGCGGCGGGCGCCGACAGCAGGTCCGCGTCGGGCTCGGTCTGCGGCCACACCACGACGGCCCTGCCGCGCACGTCCAGGCCGGCGTAGTCCTTCTCGGTGCCGGCGCCGGCCGCGACGACGTCGAGCGTGCGGCGCCCGTCGAACAGCGGCGTCTGGTTCAGCGGCTGCGGGGTCGCGGTGAACGGCGCCCCGGCCGTCGCCGTGGTCGTCAGCTGCGGCGCGACGTGCTGTGTGCGCGACATGAACTCGAACGTGCCGCCGGTCGCCTCCTCGGTGGGGGTCACCCAGAGCGAGCGGACAGCGTCGAAGTGCATCGTGCCGTTGGTCATCCGGCGGCCGTCGACCTCCCGATGCGTGTAGTAGCCCCAGATGCCGCGCTGCTCGGCCGGCTGCGGCGTCCGGATCTCGACCTTCCGCGTCTCGCGGGCGTCCAGCACCACCTCGGTGTCGCCGTCGACCTCGAGGTCCGGGTCGACGATCAGGTGCGCCGTCTCCTCACCGTCGACCCTGGTCTCGATCAGCGCGTGCAGGAAGTAGTCGCCCTCGCCCAGCCGGAACGTCGTCGGGCCGCCGGTGGGGAGCATCGAGACGGTGTCGAACTGCGGATCCGCGCCGAACAGCACCAGCGGCGAGGTGAACGCCGGCTCGCCGTCCGGGCCGACGGCGCTGATCGTCACCGACCGCACCGGCGCGCTCTTGACCAGGCCGAGTGTGGTCGCCAGCGCCACCGAGCCGTCCGCCGACTCCGCGGTGAGCCGGCCGGTGAAGCGGCCGCGGTCCAGCACGGCGGGGTCCACGGTGAGGGTGGCCGTGGACGTCCCGCCGGCCGGCACCGTCACCGTCGCGGCGCCGAGGTCGACGGCGCCCGCGGGAGGCGGTGTGCCGTCGCGGCCGGCGAGCGTGAGGTCCAGGGTGAGCTCGACGGCCGAGGCGGTCGTGTTGGTGTAGGTGACGTCGTGGGTGACCGGTGCGGTGTCGCCGTCGGCATACGTGCCCAGGCCCAGGCCGCCGGTGCCGAAGACCTGCTGGCCGACGGCGCGGACGAGGTCGACCCGGCCGGCGCCCTGTTCGTCCAGGGTCAACTCCGCGTTGGGCCGGGCGGTGCTGACCAGCGCGTCCTCCACCTGCTCCCCGGTCCAGCCCGGGTATCGCTGGGCCAGCAGCGCCGCGGCGCCGGCGACGTGCGGCGCCGCCATGGACGTTCCGCTCGCGGCCGTGTACAGGTCGTCGACGGGCGAACCCATCGCGGTGCCGGCCGCACGGGCGGCGACGATACCGACGCCGGGCGCCGTGATGTCCGGCTTGATCGCCTGGTCGCCGAGGCGCGGGCCGCGGCTGGAGAACTCGGCGAGCGACTCGTCCCGGTCGATGGCGCCGACGGTCAGGGCGGCGTCGGCGCTGCCCGGGCTGCCGATGGACACCGCGCCCGGGCCGTCGTTGCCGGCCGAGACGACGAACAGGGTGTCGCTGGCGGCGCTGAGCTCGTTCAACGCCACGCTCAACGGGTCGGTGCCGTCGGACGGGCCGCCGCCGAGACTCATGTTGACGACGTCGGCGCCCTGCTCGACCGCCCACTCCATGCCGGCGATGACGCTGGACGTGTCGCCGAAGCCGTCGTCGCCGAGCACCTTGCCGGCCAGGATCCGTGCGCCCGGCGCGACCCCGGGCCGCTGCGGGTCACCGCCCGCTCCGGTGCCGGCGATGGTCGCGGCGACATGCGTGCCATGGCCGAACCGGTCGGCGGTCGAAGGGCTGCCGGAGAAGTCCGCGGCCGCGGCGACCTGCCCGGCGAGGTCCGGGTGCTCTGCGTCGACGCCGGTGTCGAGGACCGCGACGGTGACGCCGGTGCCGTCGAGTCCGGATTCCCAGGCCGCCGGGGCGCCGATCTGCGCGACGCTGCGGTCCAGCGTCGCCTCGACGCGGGTGTCCAGCCAGAGCTTCTCGATGCCGCCGGAGAGCGTGGTGACGGCGTCGCCCTCGGGCGCCAGCGCGGCCCAGAACTGCGCAGCGTCGTCCGCGGCGACGTCCAGGGCTCGGCCGCCGATGCTCTCCAGCTCCGGCCCGGCCTGAGCGCCCACCGGCGCGGCGGCGATCCCGGCCGCGGCGGCGTACGTGGCGATGAGCGGCAGCGACGTGGTGTGGCCCTGCTCGATCAGCGCGTCGACGTCGAACAGCGCCTCGTCCAGCCGGCCTGCCGCCAGCAGCGCGATCGCGTCGGCCGGCACCACCAGCGATCGGCCGTCGACCTCGAACTGGTGGACGGTGATGTCCTCGCGGCCCGGGGCCGGGTCGGTCCGCAGCGACCGCCGGCCGTCGGGGAACTCCGTCACGTGCACGACGTCGCCGGTGATCAGCGTGGTCCGGGCGGCCGTGGCCTGCTGCGGACCGGCCGCGGCGCTGGACCGTGCCGGAGCGGGCTCGGCGCTGACGGACGGGACGGCGGACGCGCTCGCGGAGGCGGTGGCCGCCAGCAGAGCCGCGCTCGCCAGAGCGGCGATCGGCCGCAGGCGGAGCGGACGGATCGGACCATCCGGACGTGGGGACCAGTTCGACATGAATCCACCGTGGCGGGCGCGCGTGCGGCTGTCATCGGGCAGCGGGTGCCGTGGTTGCGACATGTCGCGATTCGGACAGCCGCCCCGGCTGCGGCAGACTAGCCGGGTGAGCGACCTGGTGACCGGCGAGGCCGTCCCCCTCGAACTGCGGCTGGCCAAGCTGCCGTCGCGCGCGCTCGCGCTGCTGCTCGACGCGCTGATCCTCGCGGTGACGGGGCTCGCCCTGTTGCTGGTGTTCGCCCAGGTCGCGTCGGCCATCGACGAGGCGCTGGCGACGGCGTTGATCATCGGCGGAACGGTGTTCCTGCTGGTCGTCATCCCCACGACCATCGAGACGCTCACCCGCGGCAAGTCGGTGGGCAAGGCGGCGGCCGGGCTTCGGGTCGTCCGCGACGACGGCGGCCCGATCCGGTTCCGGCACGCCCTGGTGCGCGCGCTGGCCGGGGTGTTCGCCGACTTCGTGCTCACCCTCGGCGTCGGCGCCATGGTCTGCTCGCTGCTGAACTCGCGCGACAAGCGCATCGGCGACGTGCTGGCCGGCACCGTCGTCATCCGTGAGCGCATCCCGTCGACGACGGCGCCGCCGCCGGTCCTCGACCCCCGGCTGGCCGCCTGGGCGGCGTCGCTGGAGTTGTCGCGGCTGCCCGACCGGCTCGCCATGGCCGCCCGGTCGCTGCTGGCACGGGCGCCGCAGCTGGCCCCGGAGGTGCGCACGCGGCTGGCCGTCGACCTCGCCAACGAGGTGTCCGCCCTGGTCAGCCCGCCGCCCCCACCGGGCCTGCAGCCGTGGGACTACCTCGCCGCGGTGCTCGCCGAACGTCGCCGCCGCGACACGCTCCGCTACGGCGGGCCGCCGGCCCAGCAGCCGCCGCAACAGCAGCCGCCGGCCGCACCACCGGCCCAGCCGCCCGCGCCGTCGCGCACCGACGGTGGCTTCGCCCCGCCCTCGTGAGCACCGGCTACCACCGGTTCGACGGCGCCGGGCCGGACCAGCTGGACGCGATGCGGCAGCTGTCCGGCCGGTTGTGGAGCTGGTCCAGCCGCTGGCATCCGGGCGAGCTGGCGTGGTTCTGGTGCGAGCACGGGGGCCCGGACCCTGCCTGGCGGCTGGCGCACTGGCGACACGGCGAGCGCGTGGTCGCCTGGGCATGGGCCCGCGGCGGCCGCCTGGACCTGCAGCTCGATCCCGCGCATCTGGCGCTGACGGCGCAGATCGCGGCGTGGTTCGGCGGGCGCGCGGTGACAGTGCTGGACGCCGAGACCGGACTGATCGGCGAGCTGGCCCGGCACGGCTACGAGCGCCAGGAGGACGGACGGTTCTTCGCACACCTGCGCCGCCCGCTGGGCGCCGATCTGCCGGCACCGGCGCCGCCGCCGGACGGGTACACGCTGCGGCCGGTCGGCGGGCCGGAGGACGCCGCCGCACGGGCCGCCGTCCACGCCGCCGCGTTCTCCGTGCCGATGGACGACGCCGCCTACCGCGGCGTCATGCGGGCGCCGTCGTACCGTCCCGAACTGGACTGGCTGGTCGTCGCGCCGGACGGCACGCCGGCCGCGTCGGCGCTCGCGTGGGTCGAGGGCGAGATCGCCGTGCTGGAACCCGTCGGCACCGATCCGCGGCATCGCCGCCGCGGTCTCGCCGCGGCGGCGTCGCTGGCCGCGTTGCGCGTCGCGCGCGACCTGGGCGCGCGGCAGGCCCGGGTCTGCGCCCGCGGTGACGACGGGTACCCGGCCGCCCGGGCGGCGTACGAGGCGATCGGCTTCCGGGCCTACGCCCGCAACGTGCGCCTCGTGCGCCGCTGACGCGCGTCAGTACCGGTAGTGCTCGCTCTTGTACGGGCCCTCGGCCGGGATGCCCAGGTAGGACGCCTGCCCCGGGGTCAGCTCGGTGAGCTTCACGCCGAGGGCGTCGAGGTGCAGCCGGGCCACCTTCTCGTCGAGGTGCTTGGGCAGCGTGTAGACGCCCAGCGGGTAGTCGGCGCTCTTCGCGAACAGCTCGATCTGCGCCAGCACCTGGTTGGTGAACGAGTTGGACATGACGAACGACGGGTGCCCGGTGGCGTTGCCGAGGTTCAGCAGCCGGCCCTCGGACAGCACGATGACGGTGTGGCCGTCGGGGAACGTCCACTCGTGCACCTGCGGCTTGATCTCGGTGCGCACGATGCCGTCGACGGCGGCCAGCCCGGCCATGTCGATCTCGTTGTCGAAGTGGCCGATGTTGCCGATGATGGCCTGGTGCTTGGCGCGGGCCAGGTGGTCGACGGTGATGACGTCGCGGTTGCCGGTGGCGGTGACGATGATGTCGGCGCGCTCGACGGCGTCGTCGAGCGTGGTGACCTCGTAGCCGTCCATGGCCGCCTGCAGCGCGCAGATCGGGTCGATCTCGGTGACGACGACGCGGGCGCCCTGGCCGCGCAGCGACTCGGCACACCCCTTGCCGACGTCGCCGTAACCGCAGACCACGGCCACCTTGCCGCCGATGAGCACGTCGGTGGCCCGGTTGATGCCGTCGATCAGCGAGTGCCGGCAGCCGTACTTGTTGTCGAACTTGCTCTTGGTGACGGAGTCGTTGACGTTGATGCCAGGGAACAGCAGGGCACCGTCGCGCATCATCTCGTAGAGCCGGTGGACGCCGGTGGTGGTCTCTTCGGTGACGCCCTGGATCTCCTGCGCCAGCGTGCTCCAGCGGCTCTGGCTCTCGGCCAGCGAACGCTTCAGCAGGCCGAGGACGACCCGCCACTCCTCGGAGTCGTCGTCAGCGGGCTCGGGCACGACGCCGGCCTTCTCGTACTCGACGCCCTTGTGCACCAGCAGGGTGGCGTCGCCGCCGTCGTCGAGGATCATGTTCGGGCCGCCGGAGCCGGCGTCAGTGCCGGGCCACCGCAGAGCCTGCTCGGTGCACCACCAGTACTCCTCGAGCGTCTCGCCCTTCCAGGCGAACACCGGCACCCCGGCCGGTGCGTCGGCGGTGCCGGTGGGGCCGACGGCGATGGCGGCGGCCGCGTGGTCCTGCGTCGAGAAGATGTTGCAGGACGCCCAGCGGACGTCGGCGCCGAGTGCGACCAGCGTCTCGATCAGGACGGCGGTCTGGACGGTCATGTGCAGCGAGCCGGTGATGCGGGCGCCGGAGAGCGGCTTGCTGTCGCCGAACTCGGCGCGCATGGCCATGAGGCCCGGCATCTCGTGCTCGGCGAGACGGATCTCGCGGCGGCCGAACTCGGCCAGCGAGAGGTCGGCGACCTTGAAGTCGAGGGACATGGAACGGTTCCTCTCAAGATGGTGGTCAGGGGTCGGACGCGGGCACGACGAGGCGGCACCGAACAGTCGTCCGACCCGGCGCGACCCATCTGGGTCCGCGGCATCACCTGCGCCGGCGTGGCACCTGGGAGTCTACCCCGGCGCCCTTCGAGCGGGCAGGCGCCGGGCGTCGGGCCGCGCCCTCGTGACGCGGCCCGTCGCGGAACTACGGCGTCTTCGCGGCCGCCCGGTCGATGTCGGGCTCGAGGAAGATGTGCCGGGCCTCCGGGAGGGCCGCCCGGATGCGTTCCTCGGCGCCGTTGATGGCGGCGGCGATCTGCTCGCCGGTCTGGTCGGTACGGACCGCCAGCTTGGCCGCGACCAGCAGCTCCTCCGGGCCGGTGTAGAGCGTGCGCAGGTGGATGACGCGGCCGATGTCGTCGCCCGCGGTGGCGGCGGCGAGGATCTTCTGGACGTTCTCGGCGGCCGCGCCCTCGCCGATCAGCAGGCTGGACATCTCGATCGCCAGGATCACCGCGATGACGACCAGCAGCACGCCGATGGCGGCGGTGCCGGCGACGTCCCAGTAGGCGTTGTCGGTGATCAGCGCCAGTCCGACGCCGACGAGCGCGAACACCAGGCCCAGCAGCGCGCCGATGTCCTCGAGCAGGATGACCGGCAGCTCCGGCGACTTCGCCCGGCGGACGAACTGCACCCAGGACCGGCCCTCGCGCACGCGGTCGGACTCGATGACCGCGGTGCGCAGCGAGAACGACTCCATGACGATCGCGGCGACCAGCACGACGACCGGCACCCACCACCACTGGCTCTCCAGCAGCTCGTTCGGGTGGCCGGCGTGCACCTCTTCGTACTTGTGGAACGCCTCGTACAGCGCGAACACGCCGCCGAGGCTGAACAGCACGATCGACACGATGAACGCGAACACGTAGCGGACCCGGCCGTACCCGAACGGGTGCTCCGGCGTCGCCTTGCGCCGGGCCCGCCGGCCGCCGACCAGCAGCAGCACCTGGTTGCCGGCGTCGGCGACGGAGTGCACCGCCTCGGCCAGCATCGACGACGCCCCGGTCAGCGCGTACGCGATGAACTTGGTGATGGCGATGCCGGTGTTCGCCAGCAGGGCCGCGACGACCGCCTTGGTCCCACCTTCAGTGGCCATGGGTCAGGTTTTCCTTCGCTCCGGAGCGTGCGTGGTCGGGGACTATCGTGCCCGGTCGAGCGCGGTGGACAGGGTATACGCCACGCCGTCGCCGGTGAGCGTCGCGTCCGCCTCGGAGGCGGGGACGAACGCGGCCCGCCCGCGCGCCAGCGTCACGCCGTCGACGGCCGCCGTCCCCTCGACGACGAGGACCAGCCGCGGCCCGGGGACCGGCACGGCCGCGCCGGCGGTGAGCCGCACGCGGCCGAGGCCGAGCTCGTCGATGCCGGGCACCGGGTACAGCTCCAGGCCGGGACCGGCCGGGACCGGCGTCACCGCGACGGCGCCGCCCGGCTCGTAGCGCAGGATCCGCAGCACCTCGGCGGCGTCGACGTGTTTGGGTGTCAGACCGGCGCGCAGCGTGTTGTCGGAGCTGGCCTGCGGCTCGACGGCGACGCCGGACAGGTAGGCGTGCGGGACGCCGGCCGGGACGAACACCGCCTCGCCGGGCGCCAGCGTGTGGTGGCGCAGCAACAGCGCCAGCAGCAGCCCGCGGTCGTGCGGGTACGCCTCGGCGAGCCGGTGCACCAGCCCGAACCGCGGTTCGTCGCGCCGAGCCGACGCCTCCGCCGTCAGCGCCGCGACGATCTGCGCCGCCGCGGCGTCGTCGAGGGTGAGCCAGCGGCGGACCAGCCGCTCCAGCCCGTCGCTCGCGCTCAGGACGGTGGCCGCACCGGCGAGGTCGGTGTGCTCGCTCTGCCGCAGCGACGCGGCGACCGCGGCGGGGTCGTCGAAGCCGACCAGCGCCTCGAACGGGGTGACGGCGACCGCCATCTCGGGCTTGTGGTTGCGGTCGTGGTACGAGCGGCGCGGGTCGTCGAGCGCGAGGCCGGCGGCGTCCTCGGCGTCGTACCCCTCGACCGCCTGCTCGATGGTGGGATGCACCTGGATCGACAGCGGCCGCTCGACGGCCAGCACCTTCAGCAGGAACGGCAGCCGCGGCCCGAACCGGCGCACGACGGCGTCACCGAGCGTCGCGGCGGGGTCGGCCTCGATCAGCGCCGACAGCGGCCGCCCGTCACCCGCCACCGTCGACGGCGACCCGGGGTGCGCGCCGACCCACAGCTCCGCCTCGGGCTGCCCGGACGGCGCCCGGCCGAGCAGCTCGGGGATGACGGTCGGCGAACCCCACGCATACGAACGCACCGGATTGTCCAGAAGCACGGCCACGAGCCGAGAGCCTAGTTGACCCGTCCGCCGCTCCGAGACGTGACGCCGGCTCTGTCGGTGCCCGCCCGTAGGGTGGGCCACCCACCCGAACGGGGCGGGGCATGCCTACCACGGCGAGATGAAGGCCGTCGCCGAACGGCCCACCGACCGCGGGACCAGCGGCCTACCAACCACGACGCCAGCGGCCACCACCGCGAGCCCAGCGGCCAGCCGACGGGCGCGTGGCGGTGAGCCGCGCCGACCGTCAGGCCGGACGGCCGAGGCCGAGCGCCAGGTACGCGGCCGCGAACCGGCCGGTGGCCAGCAACGCCGCGAACCGGCCGATGTCCGGGCCTTCGGTGGCGCGGACCTCCTGGACCCGCACCGAACCGCTCTCGGCGGCGGCGTCGAGGCGGGCCCGGCCGGCGACGGCGGCCGGGGTGCCGGCGCCGTCGTCGAGGATGACGAGGGCCGGGCGGAGGGCAGCGGAGCCGCCGTCCTCGAACGGGTCGGCGAACAGGTCGGTCTCGGGTGCGCCCTCGAGGATCGGCACGAGGTGGTCGGCCTCGCCCGACAACGCGGGCCGGCCGCTGGCCGAGCGCAGTGCCTCGGCGACGCGACGGGCGGCGCGGGCGGCCAGCACCGACCCGCCCCACACGACCGGGACGTCGTCGGCGATGCCGAGAGCCAGTTCCTTGGCCGGGTTGGCGTCGGCGGTGACGCTCGGGCCGCACCGCTCGGCGACGTCGTCGAGGGCGGCGGCGACCGGCTCGGCCTCCACCTGCGGGCCCAGGCCCATGATGTGCAGCGCGTGCAGGACGGGGACGGCGAGCGCGGTCGGGTCGGCGCTGCCGGCCGGCAGGAACGTCGTGCCGCGGCCGGCCGCGGCCTCCTGCATCGCCGAGCCCTCGGGTGCGGCGACGAGCAGCGCGCAGCCGCGGCGGCGGGCCTCGGCGACGGCGGAGATCTCGTCCTCGCCCTGGCCGGAGCGGCAGACCACGACGACGAGGTCGAGCGGGCCGGCCCAGCCGGGCAGCCCGCTGTGCGGCCAGGCGACGAACGGGACCGGGCAGACCGGTTCGAGCACCGCGCGGAACAGCCGGCCGTCGGCGCCGCCGGCCACGACGGCACGCGGCCGGTCCCCGGGGGTCAGGGCCGCCAGCACGTCGGCCGAGGCGACGTCGGCGAGGCGGACCTGGGCGCCCCAGCCGGCGATGTCGCGCAGGACCGGGTCGATGACGCTCAAGGCGTCCGGGTCGTCGAGCGAACCGTCGAAGAACACAGGGGTCACTCCAGGGAGCGGGTGCGGGCGTGGTCGGCCAGCAGCACGGGAATGTCATCGCGCACGGGATAGGCCCGCGGGCAGCCGGTGCACAGCAGCTCGCCGGCGGCGTCGTCGGGTTCCAGCGCGCTGTGACAGACCGGGCAGGCGATGACCTGCAGCAGCGTCGGATCGAGCCTCACGCGGCCCCCTCCCCCTGCCCGCGGACCACCCGCAGGACGTCGTCGCGGACCCGTTCCATGACGGCGCGGTCGGCGCCCTCGACGTTGAGCCGCAGCAGCGGCTCGGTGTTGGACGGGCGCAGGTTGAACCACCACATCGGTGTGCCGGTGTGCTCGACGGTGAGTCCGTCGAGGCGGTCGGTGACGACGTCCGGGGCCTTGCCGAACGTCTCCTCGACCCGCGCGGTGACGGCTTCGGCGTCGGCGACGGTGCTGTTGATCTCGCCGGACGCGGCGTAGCGCTCGTACGGCGTGAGCAGCTGCGACAGCGGCCGGCCGGCATCGTCGGCGCGCAGCGCGGCCAGCGTGTGCAGCGCTGCGAGCATGCCGGAGTCGGCCCGCCAGAAGTCGCGGAAGTAGAAGTGGCCGGAGTGCTCGCCGCCGAAGACCGCGCCGGTCTCGGCCATCGTCTGCTTGATCAGCGAGTGTCCGACGCGGGTGCGCACCGGGGTGCCGCCGTGCTCGGCGATGATCTCGGGTACGGCCTTTGACGTGATGAGGTTGTGCACGACGGACGAGCCCGGGACCCGCCCCAGCTCGCGGACGGCGATCAGCGCCGTCAGCGCCGACGGCGACACCGGCTCGCCCCGCTCGTCGACGACGAAGCAGCGGTCGGCGTCGCCGTCGAAGGCCAGCCCGAGGTCGGCGCCGTGCTCGCGGACGGCCGCCCGCAGATCGACGAGGTTGGCGGGGTCGATCGGGTTCGCCTCGTGGTTCGGGAACGTGCCGTCGAGCTCGAAGTACAGCGGGACGACCGTGAGACCGGGCAGGTCGAGAACGGCCGGGACGGTGTGCCCGGCCATGCCGTTGCCGGCGTCGACGACGACGGTGATCGGCCGGCCGGCGCCGAGGTCGACCAGCGAGTGCAGGTGGGCGGCGTAGTCGTGCAGGGTGTCGCGGTGCTCGACCCGGCCACGGGCCGCGACGGGCGCGTCGACACCGTCGTCGATCAGCGCCTTGATCTCGGCCAGCCCGGTGGCGTAACCGACCGGGGCCGCCTCGGAGCGGCACAGCTTGATGCCGTTGTAGCGGGCGGGGTTGTGGCTGGCGGTGAACATCGCGCCAGGCAGGCCGAGCGCTCCACTGGCGTAGTAGAGCTGATCGGTGCTGGTCAGCCCGGCCATGACGACGTCGACGCCGGCCGCCGTGACGCCATCGGCGAACGCTTCGGACAGCTGCGGCGACGTGGGCCGCATGTCGTGCCCGACGACCATCGCGCCGCTGCCGTCGGCCAGCACGTGCGCGGCCGCCCAGCCGATGGCCCGGACGGTCTCGTCGTCCAGTTCGTCGGGCACCACGCCGCGGATGTCGTAGGCCTTGAGGATCGGGACGAGGTCGCGCACGCAGCGACCCTACCTCCCCGCCCGGCGGCGCGGGGGCAGGAGGGCGAAGGCTCAGGAGTCGGGGTCGGGCAACGCGCGCAGGTGCCCGCGGCGGGCACCGCCCTCGCCGGCCATCGGCGGCGCCGGGGCGGGTTCGGGCCGGCGCCCGGCCTCGCGGACGGCGTCGGCGAGCGCGAGCAGGTCGTCGTTGCTGGGGCCGAGCGCGGCGGGGTCCGGCGCCAGCCGGATGACCTCCCAGCCACGCGGCGCGACCAGCCGCTCGGAGTGCTCGGCGCAGAGGTCGTAGCTGTGCGGTTCGGCGTACGTGGCCAGCGGGCCCAGCACGGCGGTGGAGTCGGCGTAGACGTAGGTCAGCGTCGCCACAGCAGTCCGCGGACAGGCTGATCGAGAACAGCGACGCATCGGACTCACAGGGGAAGGCTAGCGTCTGGGCGGTGTCGTCCGGGCACGGCACGCCAAACACGGCTAGTCTGCCCAGAATGAGCCGCCGTGTGCCCGGTCCCGAGACGCCTTCCGGGGTGAGCCTGCCGCGGATCCGCCGCGACCGGCACGGGCGTGGCATGCGCGGCCCGCTGGCCCCGGCCGACTCGCCGTTGTCGGTGTCGCGGGCGCAGCGCTTCGACGACCTCGTCATCGCCGCCGTCGAGCGGCTCGACCGCCGTTGGCAGGATCAGCTGGCCAAGGTCGAGTTCGCCGTCGAGGACGTCCCTGCCCTCGACGACTGGGACCGCAGCTGGGTGCCGCTGGCCCGCGCCTACGCCGGCACCGGCGCGTTGCCCGCCCGCGTCGTCATCTTCCGCCGCCCGGTCGAGACCCGCGCCCCCGACCCCGCCAAGCTGCGCGCGCTGGTGGGCGACGTCGTCACCGAGCAGGTGGCCGAGCTGTTCGGCGTCGAGCCTGAAGAGATCGATCCCGCCTACGGCGGCCAGGATCTCCCCTGACGCTCGTCCGGCCCGATCGGCAAGCGTGCCGTCAGGGGGTGTCGGCCGGCTCGGGGACGTCGGGCAGCTCACCCACGACCTCCGGGACGTCCACCTCGATCGTCGGCGAGATCAGCGGCATCAGATCCAGCAGCGCGCCGTCGTCGTCGGTGGCGCTGATCTGCCGGGCCGCCACCACCGAGCCGGGCGCCTCCGGCACCACGACCACCGTCGCGTTCGGCACGTCGCCCGCGGGGGTCAGCGCCACCGGGACGGTCGCGCCGGCCGGGATCTCCAGCGGCTGCTCCTCGGCGACGGTGCCGTCGGCGGCGAGTGTCTGCACGGTGACCCGCGCCGTCGTCGTGACCGCCGAGCTGATCAGCAACGTGCTGGCGATGCCCGACGCCGCGCGGCTGAGCAGCGCCGGGGTCGGCCCGGTGAGCGGCTCGGACGCGGACGTGTAGGCGAGGTCGGGCAGGCCGCCCTCGGTCGCCTGGACCACCCGGATCGACCCGGTGATCGGCTCGTCGCTCTGCAGCCGGATGCCGGCGGGGTCGACACCGCTGTCCAGCGGGATGTCGGTGACGGTGCCGGCGGTGACGGTGATGACGTCCTGGTCGACCGGGCTGTACGCGCCGTCGGCGCCGAGGATCTGCATCGACACGATGGCGTCGGTGTCGCCGGGTGCGACCAGGCGCAGGCTGCGCTGACCGGACCCCGGCACGCCGGGGATCCACAGGTTGCGGCGCGGCGCCACCGCCGCCGGGACGTACGTCATGCCCTGCGGCGTGATCTCCTCGGTCTCGCGGACCTCGAGCGCGGCGGTGATGCGGCCCTGGCTGGACTGCACGTGCACGGCGGTGGTCGCCGAGCCGGCCGCGAGCGCGTCGAGCAGCAGGATCCGCTGGCTGCGGGCCGGCACACCGATGTCCTGGGTGCCGGGCGCGTCGATGACCCCGGCCTCGTCCCAGAGCTCCACGTCGACGACGGCGGGCACGTCGGTCGGGTTCGACAGGACCAGCCGGCCGCGCCGGCCCACCTCGGCCGACGCGCCGACGAACCAGTGCTCGCGCCGGGGTGCGGTGCAGGTCGCCGTGCTGATGCCGCGCAGGTCGACCTCCTGGAGGATCAGCGACTGCTCGGCCGCCAGGCCGGGTGCCAGCGCGCCCTGGCCGGTGACGGCGTACGACGTGCCGGCCGCGGTCTCGACCGGGGTGATCGAGGGGACGCCGCGGTCGGCGATGCTGACCAGCGGCTCGGTCGCGGCCTCCGCGGCGGGGTCGCCGGTGGCCTCGGGGTTCTCCGGGTCAGGCGGCAGCGCCAGCGCCCGGACCGTGATGGGCTGCTGCTCGGCGCCTTCGGCGTTCTCGGCGACGTCGACGCCGGGCAGCGCCAGCACGCCGAGCTCGGCGCTGCCGGCCTCTTCACCGTCGACGTACGGGCACACCAGCGACGACCGGACGACCGGCTCGCGGACCTCCGGGTGGTCGTCGACGATCGAGCTGGGCGGGCCGATCAGCGTCGCCCCGCCGACGACGAGGGCCACCCCGGCGCCGGCCGCGAGGCCGGCCCAACGTGCGTTGATCACTGCTCGTCCTCCTGCCGCCGGCCCTTCGCCCGCTTGCCGGCGGCCCTTTTACCGGGCGCGCGGCGGGTGCGGGCACCGGTGTCGGCGCCGTTGGCGTCGGACGCCTCCTCGGCCGCGCGGCCGGCCCGGCGACCCTTGTAGGCGTCGGTGAGCGATGCCCGCGGCGCGTCGTCGTCGACGCCGGCCCGGGCGAACGGGTCCCAGGTGCCGACGGCGTGCGGCGGCTCTTCGCCGGGCTGCGGCGCGGGCGCGGGACCCGGCTCCGCGAAGGCGGGATCGGTCAGCGGGTCGCCGGCCTCCG
The DNA here is from genome assembly GCF_003427025.1 of Jiangella endophytica. Classification (GTDB taxonomy): domain Bacteria; phylum Actinomycetota; class Actinomycetes; order Jiangellales; family Jiangellaceae; genus Jiangella; species Jiangella endophytica. The sequence goes on along the minus strand of NZ_QVAI01000001.1, from coordinate 713,902 downwards.
GGGCGGCGGGCTCGGGCTCGCGGGCCGAGCGCTTGCGCGGCGCCCGTCCACGCGACGGCGCCTCGTCCGGCGTGGGCTCGAGGAACCCGGTGGCGTCGGCGGGCTCGGGCTCGCCGGCCGAGCGCTTGCGCGCTCCCCGTCCACGCGACGGCGCCTCGTCCGGGGTCGATTCGAGGAACCCGGTGGCGTCGGCGGGGTCGGGCTCGCGGGCCGAGCGCTTGCGCGGCCCCCGTCCACGAGACGGCGCCTTCGCGGGCTCGGCCTGCGGGTCGCCGGCCGGCTGCTTCGTCGCGGGGCGGCCGCGCAACCGCTCGCCGAGGGTGCGTTCGCCGGGCACCCAGGCCCCGCCGTCGGCGGCCGTCGCGGGCTCGGACTCCGGAGTCGGAGCGGGCCGCGGCGAAGGCGACGGCTCGGCGCCGCGCCGGGCGCCCTTGCGCCGGCTGCCACGGGCGGCCACCGGCTGCTCGCGCTCGGCACCGGCACCTGCCGGGACCGGCGCCAGCGGCAGCCGCGGCGAGGTGTCGTCGGGGTCGAGATCGGCGGCGTCGTCGACGGCCCCGCGCTCACGCCGGATCCCGGGCAGCGCCAGGACGACGGCGACCACGACCGCGCCGAGCTGGAACCAGAGCCAGAACGCGCGCCGGTTGCCCTCGTACTCGACGGTCAACTCGCCGGCCTGCGGCGGCAGCGTGAACGCCTGCGCCCAGCCGCCGTACGTCGTGGGCTCCAGCTCCGTGCCGTTGAACCGGGCGGTCCAGCCGGGGTCGGCCAGCTCGGACAGCACGACCTGGCGGCCCTCCGGGCCTTCGGGCACGTTGCCGGCGGCATTGACCTCGTCGCTCGGGATGGTGACGACCTCGGCGTTCTCGTCGGCCATCGGCGCCGGCGCGCCGTCCTCGGCCGGCGGTGCGGCGATCCAGACCCGCGCGACCGGCTGGTCGATCTGCCAGATCGCCGCGCCCTCGGGCGCGCTGCTGCGGACCAGGCCGGGCACGGTGTCGAGGGTGTCGGCGAGGTCGGGGTCGTACGGCTGCGGCAGGTAGACGTAGCGGACGGCGAACTCGGCCAGCCGGGCGCCGTCGGCACCGCCGCGGCCGGACACCACATCGGCGACGACGTCGTCGAGCGGGCCGTACTCTTCCGGCGGCGGGCTGGTCTCGGCGTCGCCGAGCCGCGGGCCGGCCTCGCGCAGCAGGGCGTACGTGATGCGGCCGTCGTCGGCACGGTTGAGGACGAGTGTGCGAACCCGCTCCGGGCGGTCGGCCTCGTCGGCGACATAGGCGGGCAGGATCGCCGGGTCGCGACGCTCGATCGGGTCGCCCGCGCCACGCGCGACCCACCAGCCGGCCGCGACGATCGGGGCGAGACCGGCGGCACCGACGACGATGACGGCCAGCGGCTGGCGCCAGCCGAAGCTGGCCCGCGACAGTCGTTCACGGGCGCCTTCCGCACCGATGGCGGCAGCGACCAGCAGGCCGCCCGCCACGAGCACCGTCGCGTACCCGGGCCAGCCGGCGACCGGGGTCTCCAGGGTCGGGCCGCTGACGGCGATGCGCGACAGCACGATGCCCGCCACCAGCGCGACGCCGACGACCACCCACGCGGTCGCGATGGCCAGCCGGCGGACCGGGCGGAACAGCGAGATCCAGGCGGCGGCCAGGATGCCGGCGCCGAGCCAGATCGGGCCGCTGCCGGGACCACCGGGGTTCTGCAGCAGCACCGACCACGGCGCCAGTTCCGAGTCGGACAGCCCTGGACCCGGGACGCCGGCCTCGGTGACCAGCAGCATCGGGTTGGTGAGCAGGCTGCCGGTCCACGGGATCAGCACCACCGGCGTCACCGCCAGCAGGACGCCGAGCCGCAGCAGCGAACGGCGGTCGCGGAACACCGTCGCACCCGCGACGATCGCCAGCGCCAGCGCGATGATCCAGGCCAGCGGCACGAACGCGGAGACCACCGCGAGCAGCAGACCGGCGCTCCACGCGGCCCGGCCCGGGCCCGAGCGACCCGGTGTGCCGAGCGTCCGCATGACCGCCAGCACCAGCAGTGGCGTCAGCACGGTGGCGACGGCGGTGCCCAGCCGGCCGGCCGCGATGGCGCCGGTGATGGCCGGCAGCAGTGCGTAGCTCGCCGACACCCAGACGCGCAGCAGCTTGGCCTGCACCACGCGGCGGACCAGCAAGTACATCGTCAGGCCGGCCAGCGGCACCGAGCCGATCAGCAACAGGTCGACGGCCAGCGAGGCGTTGCGGAACAGCGTCGCGACCAGCGCGACCACGCCCAGGTACGGAGGCGTCGCCGACGGACTGCCCAGCCCGGCGCCGTGCCACGACTCGGTGTAGACGGCCCACAGCTCGCCGGCGGCGGCCGGCGCGGGCAGCAGCGCGCCGCCGAACAGCCGGCCGGAGCCGATCAGGTCGCGCGCCGTCACCAGCGTCACCACGATCAGCGCCGCCGTCATCAGCACGGCGGGGTGCAGCAGGAAGCGCAGGATCCAGCCGTCGTCGCCGGCCGGCGACTCGTCGTCCTCGCCGCCGGAGGTCGCCGCGCGCCGTCCGCCGGAGACGTCGTGGCCCGCGCCGCTGCCGGACCCGGTGATCATGCCGAGGACGTTCTCGCCCGCGTGCCGCAGCTGCTGGCCGCGCGGCGGGAACAGCGAGCGCAGCTGCGACGGCGACTTGCGGCGGGTGTGCCGGCGCCGTGCCCGCGCCCGGATCAGCACGTCGGGCCGGCCGATGACCGACAGCAGCGCCACCAGTTCCTCGAAGGCCAGCGCCGGCTGCTTCCCGACCAGGAACGTGAGGGACCGGCCGAGGCCCATGAACAGCACCCGGAGCAGCACGAACAGCAGCGAGCGGGCGGGCGTGTTGGCCAGCAGCACGTAGATGGCGTTGCGGCGGTCGGCGAGGTGCGGCCGGTCGCGGGTGGCGCCCAGGCGGCGGCGGCCGTGCGCGGCCGCCTCGGCGTGGTAGACCACCGCGTCCGGGCAGACGACGACCGGGTAGCCGGCCTCGTTGGCGCGCCAGCCGAGGTCGAGGTCGTCGCGGAAGATCGTCAGCCGAGGGTCGAACCCGCCCAGCTCGTCCCACACGTCGCGGCGGATCAGCATGCCCGCGCTGCCGACGGCGAGGACGTTCTTCGTGGCGTCGTGCTGGCCCTGGTCGTACTCGCGGCGGTCCAGGCCGGTGTGGCGGCGGCCGCCGCTGGTGACCGTCAGGCCGATCTCGAGCAGCTGGCGGCCCTCGCGCCAGTCGAGCACCTTCGGGCCGATGATGCCGGCGTCGGGACGGCGGACGGCGGCCTCGAGCAGACGGGACAGTGCGTCGGGCGCCGGTGCGCTGTCGTCGTGCAGGACCCAGATCCAGCGGGTCTGGTCGGACCGGCGCAGCGCACCGCTCCCCTGCCTGGCCTGGGTCATCTCGTCGCCGGCGGCCACGCCGGCCGCGACGGCCTCGCCGAACCCCGTCGACCGGGGCATCGACACGACCGACGGCGCGCCGAGGGTGGACGTCAGGATCTGCTCGGTCTCGTCGCGGCTGCCGGTGTCGACGGCGACGATGCGTTCGGGCATGCGGCGCAGCGCCGCCACCGCCTCGAGCGTGCGGTGGACGAACCGGCTGCCGTCGTGCGCGACGATCACGGCCGTCACGTCATGCGTGAGCAGCTCAGTGGGGTCGACCGGCTCCGGTTCGCCGATGTCACCGGCGAACGCGTCCAGGGCGGCGTCGGCGCCGATGCCCGGGTCGGAATAGACGCTGGGCGTCGTGCTGCCGTTGTCGATTGCGGTCAAGGGGTCCGGTGCCATGCCTCGTCGTCGTTCCAGCGATTCGGTCTGCGAGCACACGGTGCGGGGTGGCGGTCCCGGCCGAAGCGTGCCTCGGCCGGGCTACCCCGTGTGCCAGCCGCCAACCTTACGCGCTGAACCTGAGAACGGCAGAGTTCAGCATTGCGGCGACCGGCCGGGCGACCGTCAGACCGCCCTCTTCTTGAGCTTCCGCCGTTCCCGCTCGGACAGCCCACCCCAGATGCCGAACCGCTCGTCGTGCGCCAGCGCGTACTCCAGGCATTCCGCCTGGACTTCGCAACCGAGGCACACTCGCTTGGCCTCTCGGGTGGACCCGCCTTTCTCAGGGAAGAACGCCTCCGGATCAGTCTGGGCGCACAGCGCCCGCTCTTGCCAACTCATCTCTTCGGCTTCGCCCCAGAGCAGGTCAATCTCGTCCCACTCGGTCATGGCTCGCCTCCTTCGACCTGGTTCTCCGGCTCATGAGCCGGCCCCCGTAGCGGTCCCGCGGTGGTCGAAGCCGCAAGACCACTTGAACGACACGTTCGAAATTACATGAGTGCAATACGTGCGCGTCAAGCGGAACCGTGCTAAAGATCTCCGTTCATTTGCCGGCGCTCCGCCTGGGCGGCACGCGCCGACCCGCCCGCTGGCGCCTCGTTACGACAGCGATGCGGCGGTTCGAGGCGGGAGCTTAGGCGTTCCGCCGCGTGGCACGCCAGACGGCCGATCACCCGATGCGACGCCGCCGAGCGCACCATCTCGTTGACGTCCGGGAGAACGCGCGGGTTCCGTCCTGACGACGTGAATCGAGGCCAGGACGGCTGAGTCGGCTCCGGGCCGCTCGGCCGGTCCAGCCCACTCGACCCGGCCCAGCCCCTGGCCGGTTCGGCCCACTCGGCTTACCGGGCCGACCCAGCGCACGCGGTCCGTCGGCCAGTTCCTCGAATCCGTCACCTGGTCCGGTCCACTCGGTCCGCGCGGCCGACTCGGTCCGCCGGTCAACTCGGTGTTCTGGCTTCCCGCATCGCCGGTGCACCGTTCGTGGGGTCTGCCGGGTCCGCCGTCCCCCTGCTGCCCCATTCTCTTGCCGCGACCGCGCGCCTCAAGCGGACTACTGGGGCGCTTCGCGCCGGCAACGACCGTTTGACCCGCACACCCGCGGCCAATAACGGGCAGCTGTCAGGGGGACGGGGGAAGTGCGGGCACGCCTCGATGCCCGACTCGCGTGGCCCAGGATCCAGCGGTCCAGAGTCCGGGGTTGCGGCGGCCCAGTGGTCCGGTGGCCCAGGGTCAACGGGTGCAGGACCGGCCGTCGGCCCGACCGGCGGCGGCCGTTGACCCGGCGACGTCGACCGCGTGGGCCAGGGGTGAGAACGGTGATCATGCACCGCCCCGCCACCGCCCTCGTGACACTCCGAGCCGCCCATGAACACGCGTGCACACGCCGCCTCACCAGGCGTTCTCCCGCTCCACTAGGCCTGCTTGCCTGGTGAAGCAGGAGAACGCCTGGCCCAGCACCCCTCGCCAGAGTCCGACGAGTCGCGAATGCGGCGAACGTCCCACGCCCACGAGACCCGCGACCCGCCGCGAGCCAAGGGAGACCTCCGCACACCCGCACACCCGCACGTGCTCCATGATCATCAACCGCCAGCGACGCCATCACGTCGCCAACGGTTGATGATCATGAAAGGGCGGCCGTCTCGCTGACCGGGCGCGGACCGGGCGGCCGAGTGGCAGCGGGTACGGTCGTGGCTGTGCTGAGGATCACCGCGCTGGCCGGCGGGATCGGGGGCTCCAGGTTCCTCCGGGGGCTGCTGCGGGCCGCACCGGACGCAGAGGTCACCGTCATCGGGAACACCGCCGACGACATCACGCTGCACGGGCTGCACGTCAGCCCCGACCTCGACACCGTCATGTACACGCTCGGCGGCGGCATCGAGGAGTCCCAGGGCTGGGGCCGCGCCGGCGAGACGTTCGCCGTCGCGGAGGAGTTGGCCGCGTACGGGGCCGAGGCGCAGTGGTTCACGCTCGGCGACCGCGACCTCGCCACCCATCTCGTCCGCACCCGGATGCTCGCCGCCGGCTACCCACTCTCCGCGGTCACCGAGGCCCTCTGCGACCGCTGGCAGCCCGGCGTCCGGCTGCTCCCGATGACCGACGACCGGGTCGAGACGCACGTCGTGGTCACCGCCGGGGACGACGACGAATCGGCCGACGCGGCGGGAGATGCGCGGGAGCGCGCGATCCACTTCCAGGAGTGGTGGGTCCGGCTGCACGCGGAGGTCCCGGCCCGGCGCATCGTGCTCGTCGGCGCGGACCGGGCGAAGCCGGCACCGGGGGTCCTCGACGCCATCGCCGGCGCCGACGTGATCCTGCTGCCGCCGTCGAACCCGGTCGTCAGCATCGGCCCGATCCTGGCCGTTCCGGGCATCCGCGACGCGGTCAGGGGCGCGGCGGCCCCCGCCATCGGCGTCTCACCGATCATCGGTGGTTCACCGGTTCGAGGGATGGCCGACGCCGCGTTGACGGCCATCGGGGTCCCGACGACGGCGGCCGGCGTCGCCGAGCTGTTCGCGGACCTGCTGGACGGCTGGCTGGTCGACACCGTCGACGCGGGGGCCACGGCAGCGGTCGAGGCGGCCGGCGTGCGCTGCGTCGCCGTCCCGCTCTGGATGACCGACGTCGACGCGGCGGCGGCCATGGCGCGCGCCGCCCTGGATCTCGCCGAGGAGGTGCGGGCCCGGTGAGCGCTCGCTACGAGGCGTTCGGACTGCCCGGCATCCCCGAGGTTCGCCCCGGCGACGACCTCGTCGACGTCGTGGCGACGGCGCTCGAGTCGGCCCCGCCCGGCGACGCGCTGCGCGACGGCGACATCGTCGTCGTCACGAGCAAGATCGTCAGCAAGGCCGAGGGACGCGTCAAGACCGGCATCGACCGCGACGACGCCATCGACGCCGAGGCGGTCAGGACCATCTCGGAGTGGACGACGCCGCGCGGGCGCACCCGCATCGTCGAGACCCGGCACGGGTTCGTCATGGCCGCGGCCGGCGTCGACGCGTCGAACGTCGAACCCGGCTCGATCGTCCTGCTGCCGCTCGACCCGGACGCGTCCGCTCGCGCGCTCCGCGACGGCCTGGCCAAGCGTTACGGCGTGCGCGTCGGCATCGTCGTCACCGACACCGCGGGCCGGGTCTGGCGCAACGGCGTCACCGACTTCGCCGTCGGCTCGGCCGGCATCCGCGCCGTCGACGACCTGCGCGGCAGCACCGACGCCTACGGCAACGGCCTCGGCGTCACCGTCGTCGCGCTGGCCGACGAGCTGGCGGCGGCATCGGAGCTGGTCCGCGCCAAGCTGGCCGGCATGCCCGTCGCCGTCGTGCGCGGGCTGCCGCACCTGCTGCTGGAACCCCGCGAGGACGACCCCGGCATCGCGGCGCTGATCCGGCCGAGCGCCGAGGACCGCTTCCGGCTGGGCACCCCCGAGGCGATGCGCGCCGCCGTCCAGGCCCGGCGGACGGCGTCGTCGTTCACACCGGCGCCCGTCGACCCCGGCGTCGTCCGGCAGGCCGTCACGGCCGCGTTCTCCGCGCCCTGGCCGATCGACACGCCGCCGTGGCGGTTCGTGCTGCTGGAGTCGCCCGCGGCCCGCCGCCGGCTGGCGTCGGCCCTGGACGGCGCGGGGCTGCTGGGCACCGCCCCGTATGTCGTGGTCCCCTGTCTGGTCGACGGGTCCGACGCGCTGCTCGGGCTGGGCGCGGCGGTCGAGAACCTGCTGATCGCGCTCGGCGCCGAGGGCCTCGCGTCGGCCTGGCTGTTCCCCGACCCCGCGCTCTCGGCGGCGACGGCAGCGCTGGATCTCCCGGCCGGCTGGACGCCGATCGGCGCGGTCGCGATCGGCCACGCCGCGGAACCCGCCGCCGACCATCCGCCCGTCGACGTCGCGACCGTCACCGTCACGCTGTGACGTACCGCCCGCGGGCGGGCGAGCAGGAGCTGGTGCACCTGGTCGTCGGCCCGCACTGACGTGTTCACATGTGGCGGTAGTCGCGCACGGGGGCGCGCGGCCCGCGCCGCGGCGGGGTGGCGCCGGCCCGCAGCAGCAGGACGCAGGCGCGGTGACGGTGGCCGCGGTACGGCTCGAGCAGCTCCAGCATGAGCTCGTCGGATCCGCGCCGCTCCCCCGTCAGCGCGTAGGCGACGGCGTGCGGGAGGCCGTAGTCGCCGACGGAGACGGCATCGGCGTCGCCGAGGACGCGCTGGCGGACCTCGGCCGACGTCCAGACGCCGATGCCCGGGACGGCGCGCAGCCGCCGGTCGGCGTCGTCGGTGGCCAGCCCGGCGATCTCCTCGAGCCGGGCGACGTGCCGGCCGGCGGTGACGATGGTGCGCGAACGCTGCGGCCCGACGCCGGCGCGGTGGTACTCCCACGACGGGATGCGCGCCCAGGCCTCGGACGGCGGGACGACGCGCATGCGGTCGGGCGCGGGGCCGGGCGCGGGGTCGCCGAACCTGCGCAGCAGCCGCATCCAGCCGCGGTACGCCTCGGTGCCGGTGACCTTCTGCTCCAGGATCGCCGGCACCAGCGCCTCCATGGCCAGCCCGGTGCGCCCGATCAGCGTGCCCGGGAACCGGCGGAACGCGTCGGCCAGCACCGGGTGCCGCGGCTGGAAGTCGCCCGGGTCGTCGGCGTCGCCGAGCCAGAGCGGGACGGTGTCGAGGGCGGCCTCGGCGCCCGCGCCCCACGCCGTCGCCGTGACCTCGCCGCGCGCGGCCACCGCGACGCACACCGTGGCGGGGTCGCCGCCGGGCCGGCACGTGCGCCACACCCGCCCGCGGGCGTCGACCTGGAACGCGGGATCGTGCGGGCCGCGCTGGTGCGCCCCGAGCGTTGCCAGGACGTCGACCGGGCGCCGCGGCCGCCACGTCCGCTCCATCACGGCACCCAGTGAAGCACGACGCACCGACAGCCCCAACGGCGCAGGTCGGCGTGCGGTTGGCTACTCAGACGGGAGGTGGGTGGTCGCCGTAGGCTGGGGCGTATGAGTGAGACCCCGGCAGAGCTGCTGCGCACCGCCGTCCGGCACGACGGCGCGCGGCCGTTCCTCACGTTCTACGACGACGCCACCGGCGAGCGCGTCGAACTGTCCACCACCACCTTCGACAACTGGGTCGCGAAGACCGCCGGGTTCCTCACCGGCGGGCTGGGCGCCGAGACCGGCGAACGGGTCGCGCTGCGGTTGCCCGCGCACTGGCAGGCGCTGGCCTGGGCGGCCGCCTGCTGGTCGGCCGGCGTCTGCGTCGTCCTGGGCGACGACGACGTCCAGGTCGCGGTCGCCGGCCCGGACGACGTCGCCGCGGCGGCGGGCAGCGCACCGGAGGTGGTCGGGCTGGCGCTGCGTCCGCTGGGCGGCCGGTTCACCGAGCCTCTGCCGCCCGGCGTCGCCGACTACGCCGTCGAGGTGCCCGGCTATCCCGACCACTTCGTGCCGCTGTTCCCGCCCGACGACACCGAGCCGGCCCTCGACCGTGGCGGCGTGGTACACACCCTCGGCGGGCTGGCCGCGCACGCCCGGCAGCGGGCCGAGCAGCTCGGCGCCGGCGCGGGTGGCCGGCTGCTGGTCGCGACCGACGACCTCGGCACGGCTCTGGTCGACGCGCTGCTGGTGCCGCTGGTCGTGGGCGGGTCGGCGGTGCTGGTGCGCCACGAGGACCCGGCCGGCCGTGCCGCTCGCGTCGACGCCGAGCGGGTCACGGCCACCGCGGCCGCCTGACGGCCAGACGGCGCCGACTGCGACGAGGCTCCTCCGGCGACGAGTACGTCCGCACGGCCGGTCCGAACAGCTCGGCCAGGCCCTCGATCGAGTCGCTGACCACCCGCCCACCCGCCGCCACCGCGTCGAAGACCCGATTCGACACGAAGCCGTGCTCCCGCATATCCGCCCAGTGGTCGTTGAGGACGACCCGCGCCCGCTCGTACGCCGCCCCCGCCGCGTCGTTGTCCAGGTACTCGCCGCGCAGGTACCGCGCCGGAATCTCGTCACGCCAGTTCTGCCCGTAGACGTGCAGGTCGACGCCGGCCTGGATGGCGCTGTGCGCGCTGGAGCCGGACGAGTTCTGCCCGCCGGACGCGCTCACGCTGGTGTCCGAGGAGGTCCGGACGGTGCACTCGTTCGACGCCCGCGCGCGAGTGCTGCTGGACGCGGCCCTGGCGGCGCGCGCGCATGCCTCCTGAGCTGCCCCCAGGTCTCCGCACGTCAGGGCCGGTGGGTGGGTCCTTCCTGGGGCCGGCTCGGGGTATCCGGATGACTGGCCGACACCCCGAAGTCAGGCGAATGCGCCCCACCCGGCCCAGGAGCACGTCACCCGCGTGGGCGCCGGACGCAGCCGGGAGCTCGCCGTGATCCGGCTCCGACGCGGGTGAGGTGCGTCTCGCCCGGGTGACGTCGGTGAGCGCGTGCTCGCCGAGGACCGCACGGAGCCGCCGGTCGGCGCGCTCCGCGCGGTCCTCGGCGACCGTCCGTCAGCCGGCTGACGGACGTGCCTGCGCGGCCCGGGAGCGCACCTCGGCGCGCTGCCGCGCGCTGAGCGGCTGGACGTCGTCGCAGTAGATGGTGCCGGCCACGAAGAGGTCACCCTCGATGACGACCGGGCCGGACAGGTACACCGACCCGATCGCGTGGAGCGCGTTGCCGAGCTCGGTCTCGGTCGAGTCCGTGTAGCCGTAGGCGTAGATCGCGGGGTCGTGGCCGCCGTGGGTCGTGGCGATGACCGCGGCACAGTTCTCGCCGGTGGCGACCACCGCGCCGCCGATGCCCATCAGCTGCTCGTCGTTGGTGTTCACCGCCCGCACGGCCGCACCCATCACGTCTCCGGTCGACGCCACCAGGCCGTCGCCGCCGCCGCGGTGCTGCACGCCGAGCGTCGCCGCTCCGGACGAGCGGACCGTCGTGGTGGCGCTGCCGGCGGTGTTGACGCGGCCCAGCCGCACCGGGTCGCCGGGGGCGGCCTGCGCCGACGAGGCGGCGGCGACACCGGCCGCGGTCGCGACGGCGCCGCCGGCGAGCACGCCTGCGCTGCGAAGCAGCCGGCGGCGGCTGGAGCGGTCGTCGGCCGTGGTCGGGTTCTCGGGTTCCATCATGGGTGCTCCCAGGTCGGGCTGGAGGAATTCGGGACGAACACGGCCGTGTTGCCCACTACACGCCGGCTCCACCCGCCGGGTTGCCCGGATTCGCAGCCCGAATCGGCAGCGGCCCGCGGGTGTGGCACGATCTGGAACCATGCCTGCTCCCGGCACCCGCACTGTCGACGTCCTCGACGTCTCGGACCTCCGCTTCCCCGGCGGCACCTCGCACAGCATCGCCGAGGAGATCACGGCGCAGGCCCGGGCCGGCTACACCACCGGGCTGATCAGCCTGAACGGCCCGCTGGTCGCGAAAGTGTCGCCGGTGAACCGGCTGATCCGGCGGGCCGTCGAGGCCGGCCGGGCGCAGCTGCTGGTCGGCCGCGCGCCGGTGCGCGCGAAGGTGGTCGTGGTCCGGCACCCGGCGGTGCTGCAGCACGCCGCGGAGCAGCTGCCGCCGGTCGAGGCCGACCACGTCGTCATCGTCGCCAACGCCGCGCCGTACGACATCGACGGGCACGAGCACTACCGGCCCGAGGCGGTGCACGAGATCGCGAAGCACCGGTTCGGCCGCGAGCCGCTGTGGGCGCCGATCGGCCCGCTGGTGCGGCAGGCCATCGCCGGCCGGGTCCCGGCGCACGCACTGGCCGAGACCGACTGGGTCAACATCATCGACGTCGACGCCTGGGCGGTGCACCGCCCGGCCCGCGCCGACGAGCGCGGCGCGCGCCCCGTCATCGGGCGGCACAGCCGGTCGTCGCCGCAGAAGTGGCCCGCCGACGCCGCCACCCTGCGCGCCGTCTACCCCGTCGACGGGTCGTGGACGGTGCGCGTGCTCGGCGGCGCCGGGCCGGTGGAGCACCTGCTCGGCGACCTGCCGGAGAGCTGGGAGGTGTTCGCGTTCGGCGCGATGCCGCCGCGCGACTTCCTGGCCTCGCTCGACTTCTTCGTCTACTTCCACAACCCGCGCTGGGTCGAGGCGTTCGGCCGCACCATCCTCGAGGCGCTGGCCACCGGTGTCCCGGCCGTCCTGCCGCCGCACTTCGAGCCGGTCTTCGGCGACGCCGCCGTGTACGCCGAACCGCAGGACGTCCGCGACGTCGTCGACGGCCTGTACGCCGACCGCGCCGCCTACGACGCGCAGGTCGAGCGGGCCCAGCGCACGGCGCGCGAGCGGTACGGCCACGAGGCGCACGTCGCCCGGCTGCAGGAGCTCATCGGGGCGCCCAGCGCGACACCGGCGCCGTCCGCCCCGCCGCTCGCCGGTCCCGAAGCGAGCAGTGAGCGCCCGCCGCGGGCGCTGTTCGTCAGCAGCAACGGCGCCGGCATGGGCCACCTCACCCGGCTGCTCGCCTACGCCGAGCGGTGCACGCCCGCGCTGGAGCCGCACTTCTTCTCGCTGTCGCAGGCCGCGCCGGTGGTCGGGCGGTTCGGGCACCCGTACGAGTACGTGCCGTCGGCGTCCGCGACCGGGCTGGAGCCGGCCCGCTGGCACGCGTACTTCGCCGCCCGGTTGTCGGCCACCATCGAGCGGATCCACCCGTCGGTCGTCGTCTTCGACGGCACCTGGCCGTACGAGGGGCTCGGGCTGGTCCGCAGGGCGTACCCGGGCATCGGCTGGGTGTGGTCGCGACGAGGCATGTGGCGAGCCGGCATGAACCGCGAACAGCTGGCGAAGTCGAGCTGGTTCGACCTCGTCATCGAGCCGGGCGAGTTCGCCGGCCCGGCCGACCAGGGCGTCACCGCACAGGCCCAGGCGGCCCGCGTCGGCCCGGTCACGCTGCTCGACCCCGACGACCTCGACACCCGCGCCGAGGCCCGCGCGTTCCTCGGCCTCGACCCGTCGGCGCCGCTCGCGCTGGTCTCGCTCGGCGCGGGCAACATCAACGACACCAGCGGCGACCTCGGCGCGGTCGTGGCCGCGCTGCGCGACCTCGGGGTCGAGGTGTGCGTGACCCAGCCGGAGATCGCCACCGGCCAGGGTCGCCGCGACGACGTGCACGTGGTGCGCGACTTCCCGCTGTCGCGCCGCTACCGCGCGTTCGACCTCGCCGTCAGCGCCACCGGCTACAACAGCTTCCACGAGCTGCTCCGGTTCGGCGTTCCGACGCTGTTCGTGCCGAACCGGTCGACCGCGCTGGACGACCAGGAGGCGCGGTCGCGTTACGCGTCCGCGCAGGGCTGGGCGCACGCGCTCGAGATCGTCACCGTCGACCAGGCGACGCCGCTGCTGGCCGACCTGCTGGAGCGGGGCGAGCCGATGGTGAAGCACGTCGCCGACGCCGACCCCGGCAACGGCGCCGCCGAGGCCGCCCGCATCCTCACCGGCCTCGTCGCCGAAGGGCAGGACTGACCATGGCCGACCGCCGCAAGCCGCGCCGCGTCATGCGCCACATGCGCCGCATCCCCGGCTACCGCTACGCCCGGCGCACCGTCGTGCCACGCATCCGCGACAGCGCCACCGCCCGCGCGGTCGTGCACCGGCTGTTCGCCGTCGACTCCAAGCAGCACACGCCGCTCGACGTCACCGCGGGCCGGCTGCTGGCCGGCGTCGGCACCGAGCGGCTGCCGGTCGTCCTCGTGCTGCTGCTCGGCCTGCCGGCGGAACGGGTGCGCGAAGTCGTCGACGACGTGGCCCAGCTGCAGGTGCTGAGCGCCGGCTTCCGGCCGGTGATCGTCATGGACGTGCCGGAGCTGGCTGCGGCGCGCTCGTACGGGTTCCCGGCCGAGCTGCTGCTGCCCGAGGACGGCTGGCCGCACGAGACGCAGTCGTGGGACGACTACGTGCGGGGGACGATGGGCACCGTCTTCGCGACGTACCGCAGCACCGCCTCGGTGATCGTCGGGCCGGACGGGCTCGGCCGGGCCGAGCGGCTGCTGCTCGCCTCGCTGGCCCCGCGGACCTGACCCCGCGGACGGGCCCGCGTCAGCGGGTCTGCAGGTCGATGCGCATGGCGCGCGCCGCGCCCTCGGAGACCTCGGGATCGAGCGTGGCGATCTTCTCCTCGACGTCGCCGACCAGCTCGCCCAGCGCGGTCTTGACCGGCTGGGCGTTGGGCGCGAGGTAGTCGTCGTGGAGCTGGCGGGCCTTGCTGCCCGTCCAGGCCGGACCGTCGCCGATGGAACCGGTGGGGCCGTCCATGTTGGGGGTGTCCTCGACCGCGTTGGACGTGCGGGTCTTCAGGCCCTCCATCGCGGAGATGAACGGGTTCGGGACCATTCGCTCGTCAGTCATCACACCCTGCTTCCTGCTCGGTCACACTCGCAGTGAGGCTAGCATGGCGGCTGCGAACGCCCGAGCGAGCCGACGATGGGGAAGAACACGTGCGCACCAGCAGAGCGGTCATCGGAGTCATCATCGCCCTGACCACCCTGACAGCGTGTTCGTCCGACGACGACGGCGTCGAGGTCGAGCTGCTGGCCGGCGGCGGTGACCAGCCCGACGGCACCGGCGCCGACGCGTCCGTCCCGGGCCCGATCTACCGCCTCACCTCCGACGGCAACGGCACGCTGTGGGGCGTCACCGGCTCGCACGTCCTCGTCCAGGTCGACTCCGAGGGCGCCGTACGCTCCACTCAGCTGCAGCTCGACTCCGGCGCCGTCCAGGAGATCGCGGCGGCGCCCGACGGCACCGTGTACGTACTGCCCGACCGAGCCGGCCAAGAGGGTGGCGATGCCGTCGTTCTGGAGCTCGCCGACGGCGAGCTCCAGCCCGCTGTGGGCGTACCGGCCGGCGAGGCGGACCAGCCCGGCCCGGTCACCCCCGACGGCGAACCGGCCACCGAGGCCGAGCTCGGCTACGTCGGCGACATCGCGGTCGACTCCGAGGGGCGGCTGCTCCTGACCGAGCAGGTCGACCCAGCCGGGGCCGACGCTGGGTTCCTGCTGCGCCGGGTCGAGGGGGACGGCACCCTCAGCACCGTCGCCGGCCGAGCCAACCCCGACTACGACCGTGAGCTCAGCGACGACGAGAGCGCCGCGGCGTTCTTCCCCGACGGCACGGACTCCACCGACCTCACTCTGTTCAGCGAGTCCGCCATCGCGGCCGGCCCGGGCGAGCGCATCGCCGTCCAGACCACGCGCAGCGTCTATGTCATCGACGACGCCAGCGCGACTACGGTGCTCGGCGCGGCCGGTGGCGGCCAGCTGCCGGCGGCCACCGAGGGCCCGTTCGCGGGGTCGGCCGATGCGCTGACCCTCGACTACCAGGCCGGCTTCCCCCAGCTCACGCTGGCGGTGAACCCCGACGGTGCGATCCTGGCCAGCGCGACCTCGCTCAGCGGGATCGACCAGGACGCGTTCGCGTGGCGGGTCGAGGACGGCAGCGACCGCGCCCAGGCCGTCGCCGACGCGGCTGCCGACGACTCGCAGACCGCGAACCCCACGCTCTACGTGACTCCCGGCGGCGACGCCACCGTCGCGACGGTCTTCGGCGGCCCGGCGACCTGGCTTGACGACGACACCATCGCCGTCGCCGCGACCGGCGACGACGGCCAGATCATCGTCACGCTCGACGTCGACGACTGACCGTCCCGCGACGCGGCGGGACGGTCAGCGAGGCCGGTCAGAACCGACCGTGGTGGTTCTCGCCGATGTAGACCTGCATGGCAGGGTCCTGCGCCCACTGATTGAAGGCCTGCAGCGCGGCGGGGTCGTCGGGAAACTCCGGGTTGGGCTCGCCGCTGGGCAGGAACGGTGAGATGACGTTGCCGGACGAGTCGGTGAATTTCCCGCCGTAGAGCTCCTCGTAGAACGCCGGGTCGGCCTCCCACGTGACGTCGCCGTCATTGTAGGGGTCGACGCTTCCGGCGTTGTACTCGGCGACGGCCGTCGCCACCCAGGTCTTGTGCTGGTTGGCGAAGTCGTAGCTGAGGTCCGGCGGGCCCTGGCCGGCGCCGGCGTTGACGATGGCCTGGGTGATGGTGTTCTTCATCGCGTCGATGAAGGCGTCCTTGCCCATGTCGATGAGGGCCTGCGGGTCCGGCGGGACCAGACTGAAGCCGAAGTCGACGAGGGAGGCGACGAACTCCTCACGGGCCGCCTCGTCGTCGGCGATCTCCTGCAGGACTGTGTCCCAGGAGCCCTGGAACGCGGCCGCCATCTGCTGCGACACGAGGTCGTCCCAGAAGTGCTCGTTACCGTTCTCGGAGCCGGCGGCACCCTGGATGTAGTCGCCGTACCAGGTGTACATCATCTCGTGCAGCCGGGCCGCGCCGTCGGGGTTGCGCATCCCCTCGGTGATGAAGGCCTGCCACGCGCTCGGGTCGACCTCGATGCCGTCGCGGCCGGGGTTGTCGCTCACACCGCCCGGCGAGCTCATGCTGTAGACGAGGTCGTCCCAGTACTCCTCGGTGATGTCGGCGAACACCACGCGGTAGGCGTCGAAGAACGGGAACGGCTCCTTCTGCGCGCCGACCTGGTTGATCAGGTAGGCGGCGTTCTGCTCGGCGAGGTTGGGCTGGTCCTCGTCGTGCAGCCGCAGGCGCGCGAAGATGCCGGTGTCGTCGATGGTCGCCGAGTGCAGGAACGCGGCGAACGCCGCCTGGAAGTCATCTTCGCTGGTGACCGGACCGATGACCTGCGCCTGGTTCCAGACGTCGTCCTGGTGTTCGGCCATGTACTCGGCGCTGGCCCGCGGGTTGCGCGCCAGGCCGGCGTAGACCCCCGTCGCGTCCGTGAACCGTCCGACGGTGTCGTAGTCGCCGTGCAGCGCCGCCTCGGCGAACGCCACCAGGGAACCGTGGTCCCAGGACCCGTGCTGGGTCAGCGCGGCGATGCGGTCCGCGATCTGAATCTCTCCCGGGTACTCGCTGTCGACCAAGGCCTGGTTGATCTCGCTGACGAACTCCGCGTCGTAGTCGATCCGGAAGCTCGCCGTCGCGAAGACGTTCGCCACCGCCAGCTGTGGCGCGTCGTTGCCGTCCGCCTCAGCCTGGATGTCCGCGTCGATGAGCAGGAAGCCGCGCGCCTCAGGGCTCAGGCCGTTGATGAAGGCCTCGGCGAAGTCGGGGTCGTGGCCGTACTGCTCGAGCTGCTCGTAGACCTCCGGCGGGACCTCGCCGTTGCCGTTGTTGACCTGCTCGGCGAGGTCGCTGCCGGCGTTCTGGGCGTCCTCGACGGAGTCGAAGTCGTCGTTGAGGATGTCGGTGCCCTGCACGGTCAGGACGCCGTCGCCGGCCCAGCCGTTGGTCTGCTGCTCGGCCAGCAGCTGCACGGCCAGACTGTGCCGGCGACGCATGTCCGGCATGATGGTCTCGAGGTCGCTCTTCGCCTCGAGCAGCTTGTTCAGGTTCGACTTGTCGACCCCGAAATACCCGAAGTCGGTCTCCAGGCCGCTGATGCGGTCGGTCAATCCGGTCAGCGTCGCAGCGAGGTCGTCGACCGCCTGCCCCAGCGCGTCGACGTCGATGGAGGTGTACTCCCCGCCGCCCTCGTCTGGCCTCATCACATGCTCCTTCGTCGTCGGCAGTAGACAGGGTCTCCGCGCACGTTCGTCGACGTGGCGTGGTCATCCGTGCCCGTTGCTGACCGACGAGTCCCCAGCAAGCAGGACTCTAGCGGAGTATCCGGAAACCGCATCACGGCGGTCCACCGGTCACGACCGGCCCGCAGACTCATGGTCACATGGCCGCGAGCAGCGCCGCATCCAGCCGTGGTGTCAGCGACTCGACGTAGGTCGCGGTGAGGTGCGAGCCCCGCCGGTAGACCAGTGTCTCGCCGATGACTGCCGGGCACTGGTCGCCCGGGCAGATGAAGTCGCGCAGGTCGACCACCCCCACGTCGTCGAGGTCGTCCAGTGCCTCCTGCTGCGGCGCCGCGCCGCTGGCGCGCACCCCTTCCGAGCGCGGGAAGGCACACTCGCTCAGCTCGTCCGGGTGGGTGGCGACGCACTCCATGACGTCGCCCTGGGGGTTCGGGTTGTCGAGCATGACGACGACGTCGCGGCCCGCCTCCTCCAGGCCGGACCACACGCCGCGCAGGTCGGTGGCCATCCGCTCCGCCCGGACGTCCTGCGGGTCGTCCCCCGCGGCGTAGCCGGCGACCTGTGACGTCAGCACGTAGTCGAGGGAGTCGTCGGTGCGGAGCCGATCCAGCCGGGCGTCGTTGTACTCGGCGCACCACTCGTTCGGCTCACCCTCGTAGGCGACGTCGACCGTGGTCAGCGGGCAGGCGCTCTTGAGGTAGGTGACGAGCCGCCAGCCGCGCTCCGCGGCGACCCGCTCGAGCGCCGGGAGCCACTGGTGCATCTTGGAGTCGCCGACGACGGCGATCGTGACGGCGGCGTCCGGCGGCCCGAACGCGCACGACTCCAGCCGCGTGCCGTCGATGTCGCTGATGCACAGCTCGCCGTCCAGCATCGCCATGTCGTCGGGCGCCGCGAGCACGTCGGGAACCATCGTGTCGACGGTGTCGGCCGGCCGTCCGTCCGGGTCGGAGCCGGGGTCGTCGCCCAGCGCGGCCGCGCCCGGAGCGTCGGTGTTGCCGTCGTACTCGGGCCGCGGGAGCGCGAGCGCCACGACCACGGCGGCGGCCACGCCGACGGCCGTGCAGGCCACGCCCAGGACGCCGGCCCACGAGGGACGCCGGGCGAAGACAGCGGCGTGGTGGATCGGCGCCTCGACCAGCCGGTACGTGAGCCAGGCCGGCACGACGGAGAACGCGACGACAGCCAGGCCGGCGCTCGTGGACAGCGTGCCGTCGTCGCCCCAGAGCACCGCGGCGCCGACGAGCAGCGGCCAGTGCCACAGGTAGAGCGAATACGACAGCGTGCCGATGCCGCGCATCGGCGCGACACCCAGGAGACGCGCGCTCGCGCTGCGCCGGCCGGCACCGCCGGCGACGATGACCGCGACGGCGCCCAGCACCGGCAGCAGCGCGGCGCTGCCCGGGAACGGCGTCGCGGCGTCGAACCGGACGGCCGCGTACCCGATGGCGACGAGGCCGGCCAGACCGAGGACGTGCGCGGCCCACCCGGGCAGTCGGTCCAGCCGGTGCGCCACCACCGCCAGCGCGGCGCCGGCGGCCAGCTCCCACAGCCGCGTGGTCGAGACGAAGTACGCCTGGCCCGGGTTCGCCTCGGTGAAGAGCAGCGACCACGCCAACGAGGGCAGCCCGATCAGCGCGATGCCCGCCAGCATGACGGCGTCGAGCCGCCAGCCGCGTCGTCGGCGCAGCCAGGCCAGCAGCACCAGCAGCACCGGCCACACGAGGTAGAACTGCTCCTCGACCGCCAGCGACCAGAAGTGCTGCACCGGGCTGGGCGCGTTGTCACTGGCCAGGTAGTCGACCGACTGCCCGGCCAGCCTCCAGTTGACGACGTAGAGCGCGCTGGCGCCGATGTCCCACGCGGTGGAGGCCCACCGGGTGACCGGCAGCACGAGGATCGTCATGGCCGCGACCGCGCCCAGCACGACGGCGGACGCGGGCAGCAGCCGGCGCGCGCGGCGGGCCCAGAACCGCCGGAGGCCGAGCCGGCCGGTCTGCTCGAGCTCGCGGTGGATCAGCCCCGTGATGAGGAAGCCGGAGATGACGAAGAAGACGTCGACGCCGACGTAGCCACCGGCCAGGAACGGGACCCCGGCGTGGAAGCCGAGCACCGCGAGCACGGCGACGGCGCGCAGACCCTGGATGTCGGCGCGGAACCGCCCGTCACGTGCCGTACCCGGCCGGCGGGCCCGGAACCGGCCGGAGGCAGTGTCGGGCGACGCGACGGCAGCGGGCACCACGGGGCGAACGGCGGATCAGGGCAGCAACGACGGACCCGGCGGCGGGACCGGCTGCGGGTACACGTTGCGGTGGCGGTTGAACGGCCCGCCGCTGGGCGGTGCGATGACGAACCGGTACAGCGCCCAGGCGAGGACGGCGCCGATGACGGGACCGGCCAGCCAGACCGCGACGCCGTCCCACTGACCGCTGACGACGGCGGGGCCGAACCCCTTCGCCGGGTTCAGCGCGCTGCCGGTCAGGGAGTCGGTGGCGAAGGCGCCGACGGCGACGGTGAGGCCGATGCCGAACGGGTAGGCCGACAGCGGCGCGCGGTCGTCGACGACCGCGCCGAACACGACCAGCACGATGGCCAGCGTGAAGATGGCCTCCAGCGCGATGGCCCCGCCGATGGTCATGACGTCGGCGACGACCGGGGTGCCGACCTCGACGACCTCGCGGTCGGTGGTCAGCATGACGGTCACGGCACCCAGCGCCGCGCCGGCGAACTGGGCGAGCCAGTAGGCGACCGCGCCGAGCACGTCGATCTTCTTGTCGAGCAGCATGGCGAGGGTGATGGCCGGGTTGAAGTGGCCGCCGGACACGTGCCCGAGCCCCACCGTCAGCCCCACCACGACGAACCCGTAGGCCAGCGCCCGTGGGGTGGCGCCGGCGCCGACGACGAGCAGCGTGCTGCTGATGAGTATGAATGCACCGACCGCCTCCGCGATGGCGTTGCGGATCCATGCGTCAGTCATCGACGACACCACTCCTGTCGAGGTCTTCCGGTTTCGGCCGCGACCGTAGGTCACCCCCACCCGGCCGAGCCCGCCGCCCTGTCACGAGGACCCTATCGTGACGGCGGGCCCATCGTGGTCAGCTCACCGGGGTGCTCGAAGTCGCCAGCATCTCGTCGTACGCGGCCTCGACAACGGCCGTGACGGACGCCCAGTCGCGCTCGCGCACGACCCATTCGCGGGCCGCCTGGCCCAGCTGCCTGCGCTGATCGGGCGCGTCGAGCAGCTGCTCGATCACGTCGCGGAGGTCGGCGGCGTCGCCCTTGCGGAATACCCGCCCGGTGACGCCGTCCTGGATGAACTCCGTCAGGGCGGCGACGTCGGAGACGATGATCGCCTTGCCCATGGCCATCGACTCGAACGGCTTGATCGGCGAGATGAGCTCGCACACGGGCAGCGGCAGCCGCGGGAACGGCGCGACGTCGATGAGCGACAGGTAACGCGAGACCTGCTCGTGCGGCACGCGGCCGGTGAAGGTGACCATGTCGCCGAGCCGCAGCCGATCGGCCTGCGCGTGCACGGCACGCTGGGCGTGACCGTCGCCGACGATGATCACGTGGACGTCGTCGCGGGTCTCCTTCAGGCTCGCGACGGCGTCGAGCAGGACGTCGAGGCCCTCGTAGTCGACCAGCCCGCCGACGTAGCCGATGACGGTCTTGCCGGCCACGCCGAGCTCGGCCTCGAGCGCGCGGTCGCGCTCCGCGGGCCGGAACTGGTCGACGTGGACGCCGTTGGGGACGACGACGATGCGGTCCTCGGGCACCCCGCGCCGGGCCATCTCGCGGCCCAGGGCCTCGGTGATGACGAAGCAGCGGTCGGCCTCGCGGGCGAGGCCGGTCTCCAGCTGGTCGAGGAAGCGGTGCCGGTCGGAGCCGTCGAACGCGGGATCGCGCGAGACCTTCATCAGCTCTTCGAGGCCGCGCATCTCGTAGACGAAAGGCAGCCCCAGGCGGCGGGCGGCGGACAGGCCGGCCATGCCCGCGACGTAGAAGCTGGACGCGTGGATCAGCCGGGCCCGGTGCCGCACGGCGAGGTCGCGCACCCCGGCTTCGAACCGCTCGATGTACGACGCCAGCGGGAACTGCGGGTACTGGCGTACGCCGTCCTCCAGCAGCCGGTGGTACGGGATGCCGTCGACGTGGTCGACCTCGGGCACGACCGTGGTGTCGGCGCTCTTCCAGCGGTCGTACGGGAAGCCGAGCCGGGTGACCGCGCGCATGTCCCAGCCGCGTCCGGCCAGTGCCGTGATGACGCCGTGCGAGCGGGTGGCGTACCCGCCGGAGCGGATCGGCAGCGACTGCGACAGCACGGACAGGACCGCCCGAGGTGCCGGCTCGTACGGCGTCTCCTCGGCCGGCGGAGGGAACGTCCAGCCCTTCCGGGCGATGGTCAGCTGGTCGCGTGCGTTGTCGAAGGTGGCGCGGTAGCCGGCGTTGTCGGGCCGCACCACCAGCGCCTTGGCCGCCATGATCGAGGCGGCGTTGGCGTTGCCCGCGGCGAGTGCCAGCGAGGCGGCCTTGCCGATCTCGGCGACCGGGAACCCGGCCCGGGCGCCGCGCGGGCCGACCTGCGGGCTGTTGGGCGGGGTGGTGGCGACGAACCGGGCCACCTCGTGCCACGCACGGCAGCGCACCAGGGCCTGGACGACGATGCGCAGCGGCCGGCTGCTGGTGCCCAGGACCCGCGCCAGTTCGGGCTTGAAGACGTCGGGACCGCCCTCGTGCGCCCGGACCAGCCGAGCTTCGTCGAGCAGCTCGTCGAACTTCTCGCGGCCGGCCTTCCGCAACCGCGGCAGCGCCGACACCATGGCGTCGTAGGCCTCGAGGACGTCGAGGTCGGCGCCGGTCAGGGCATCGACCGCGCGGCCGAACTCCTTGGCGCTGCGCGGGGCGGTCACGAGCAGCAGCCGCATGGCCTCGTCGGCGTCGTCGGCGCGCTTGAGCCGCAGCGCCAGCCGCCGCCGCATGAGCAGGGTGCCGACGGTCTGCTCGCCGGCGTCGATGGCGCGCTGGACGGCCTGGAGCGCGCCCTCGTTGTCGCCGCCGCGTTCCCGCGCGGCGGCGATGAGCCGCCACGTCGTCCCGCCGTCGGTGGCCAGCTCGGCCACCGGCTCGACCAGCCGGAGCATCCGCGCCGGGTCGCTCTGGACGAGGTCGCCTGCCTGACTCAGGCGGGTGCGCACGACGAAACCGACCCACCGCGACGGCCCCTTCGTCGGCGGGACGATCAGGGCCACCCGGCCGGCCAGCCTGCGGGCCGCGCCCCCGCGGCGGTGGAACTGCGTGTTCACGTACGAATCCCCGGTTCTGCCGATGCGTCGGCGACGATGGTACCGAACCGCGATGACTGCAACTTACTGATCGCTTTACACATCGACATGGACACGCGGATCGCCGTAGAACGCCACCTGTCCACCGCCGATCATCATTTCCGTATCCGTCACCTTCCAGGTGTGCGCCTCGTGATCGGTGCCCCTGATGCTGACGAAGTTGAACCGATCGGATGAGTAGGTCCTCACCCCAGAGGCCCAGGCCCGGTTGAGGAAGTCGGTGTCGACCGCTCGCGGGATGTCACTGAACCGAAGATCTTTCGCGAGCTCGGTGTCGGCCATGATCGAACCGCCCTGGACGAGGCGGTAGTACCGGTGCTGATAGCCGGCATAACGTAGCACGACCGCATTGACCGAACGTAGCCATACATAGTGGGCCCATTTGCCGACGATGCCGGCATCAGTGCTGGCGAACGCATGAACAAGGTCGGTGAGGTAGTGCCGGCCGTAGAAGTTGTCGTCGTCCATCTTCGCCGTGTAGCGACCGCTCGCGGCGTCGACGCCGAGGTTCATCATGGTGCCCAGTGCCGCCGACGAATCGGCGTCGATCACCTGGAGGCGTTCGACGCCGTGCTCCTTCGCCCGGGCGTGCAGGTCGGCGTGGTCCAACCCGAGACCGTGCAACACGAGGATCAGCTCGTTGTCGCGGTGCGCCTGGCGGGCGACATTGGCGAAGACGTTGTCGAGTTCGTGCTCGCGGTTCGTCGGCACGACGATGGACACCGAGCGGTCGAACGGCGCCACCGGGCGACCGAGCGCGGCCAGAACCGCGTCGACACGGTGGCCCAGCGTGTGCCCGGCGAGCACGGCCCGGTGCAGTTGCAGCGCTTCGCGGTCGCGCAGCTCCGGCTGCGCGAGGCGGGCGATGATCTCGCGCCCGAAGGCCACCGGCTGGTCGGCGGTCGCGACGTAGGACCGCAGGTCCTCGGGCAGCGCCGCCCGGTACTCCGGCAGGGTCACGACGGCGGTCTGCGCCGCTGCGGCGTCGAGCAGCGACCACGTCGACTCCGGCGAGCTGCGGGCGGCATCGACGAACACGCGGTAGTGGTCGACGATCGGCTCGGACAGCTCCGCGACGGTCGACCCGACCGCGACCGGCTTCACGGCCGCGGGCAGGACCGCCTCGGCGCCGACGGCGCCGCGCCGGCCACGCGCCCGCCACGCGTGCAGCTCCGGCAGTGCGCGAGTGCCGACGGCCGGCGCGACCAGCGACTCCAGGCCGGCCACCGAGACCGGATCGAGCGCGCCCTGGTCGGACACGAACGCCGCCGCTCCGGGCCGCCGGTCCGAGCCGCCGACGAGCACCGGCGAGTGCTGCATGGGCGCGGCCGCCGGAGGCAGCACCTCGACGACGGCGTCGGGCTTGTGCTCTCGCCAGGCCACGGCCGCCGCGGGGTCGGCGACGAACACCACCGCCGCGGCGTCGACCAGCGCGTCCAGACCCGCGGTGTCGCCGGACGACGACGTCACCCACACGACCACCGGCAGGCCGAGCGCGGCCGCCGCGGCGACCAGCCGGGCCGGCTCGCCGTCCGCGGGACCCCATCCCGGCACGTGACCGGACTGCGCCTCGACGAGCACGAGCTCCGCCCCGGCCGGCTCCAGCACGCCCGACCACTGCCCGGGCTCGAGCACCGTCTGGTCCCATTCCCACGCGAGCGCGTCCGCCAGGCGCGGCGACGCGGCCACCGCGACCCGCAGGCCGGGCCGGGCCGCGACGGCCTCCCGCGGCAAGTGGTCGCGCAGCAGGTCGCGGACCTCCCGGATCTGCTGACCGCGGTCGGCCGGGACGGCCGCGGGCGCCGGCGACGGCGTCGGCGTGGCCGGGCGCGGCGCCACGCCGCGCAGCTCGCGAGCCGCCCGGCGCAGGCGGCGGACGGCACCCCGTGCAGTACTGCTCATTCGACGATCTCCTCCAGCGCCGCCTCGAGGCGGGGTGCCAGCGTGTTCACGTAGGTGACGGTGAGATGGGAGCCCTGCCGGTAGATCAGCACGTTGCCGATGACCGGCGCGCACGAGTCGGCGGGGCAGATGTAGTTGTTCAGGTTGATCCAGCTGGCCTCGCCGAACTCCTCGACCGCGCGGCTCTGGGTCTCGGCCGCGCTGTCCTCGATGGCCGGACCACGGTCGAACGCGCACTCGGTCAGCTGGTCGGGGTTCTCGGCGACGCAGGAGTACACGTCCGAGCCCGGCTGAGGGGTGTCGGCCAGGACGGCGACCGCGATGCCCGCGTCGACCAGTTGGCCCCAGCGCTCCTTCAGGCCGTCGACCATCGGGCCGACGGTCTCGCCCTTGCCCGGGTCGTCCGGATCGCTGAGCGCGCGGTTGCGTCCCTGCGACGTCAGCACGAGGTCGGGCGGGTCGTCGCGCAGTTGATCGGTGACGGCCTCGTTCCAGTCCGTGCACGACTGGAAGACCTCACGGCTCGTGCTGAGCGTGGCCGTGGTGAACGAGCAGGTCGACTTCGTGTAGGTGACGATGCGCCAGCCGTTCTGCTGCCCGACGGTGTCCAGCGCGGTGATCCACTGCAGCGCCTTGGAGTCGCCGACCAACGCGATGGTGACGTCGCCGTCCGGGTCGCCGTACTCGCAGGCGACCACCTCCGCGGACTCGATGCTGACCTGGCAGCCCTCGTCGTAGGCCGGCGGGACGTCCTCCGGGGCGGACAGCGGGTCGGGCGTGATCCAGTCGGCCTCGTCGACGGGCTCGCCGTCGGGGTCGGAGCGGGGGTCGGCGGCGTCGAGGACGGCGGCGCCCGGCGCGGCCTGAGCGTTCGCCGGCGGCGCCGAGACCTGGGGCATCGACAGCGCCAGCGCGAGGCCGGCCGCGATGCCGGCCAGCGTGAGGTTCGCTCCCATGCTCAGCGCGAACCGCGGCGACCGGACCATCGACCGGGCGTGCCGGAGGGGGTTCTCGACGAACTTGTAGGCCAGCCAGGCCGGCAGGAACGAGAAGGCGACGATCAGCAGGCCCTGCCAGGCCCGCAGCTCACCCCACTGTGCGGTGGCCAGCACGATCAGCGGCCAGTGCCACAGGTACAGGGAGTACGAGAGCCCGCCGATCCACACGAACAGCGGGATGCCCAGCAGGACGAGCGGCCCTCGGCGGCCCGCGGCGGCGCCACCGGCGATCACCGCGGCGGTGCCCAGGACCGGAAGCAGCGCCGCGGAGCCGGGCCAGGGGGTCTCTGTGGTGATGAGGAACGCGGACAGGCCGACGGCGCCGAGCCCGGCCCAGGCGATCCAGGCGGCAACGGATTGGCGCAGGCGGGCCAGCACGGGCATGCCCAACGCGACGCCGGCGCCCACGGCCAGCTCCCACAGGCGCGTCGTCGACACGAAGAACGCCGTCGACGGGTTCGACGAGGTGAGGTAGACCGACCAGACGAACGACGGCACCGCGACCGCCGCGAGGCCGACGCCCATCCAGGCCCGCGGCGGCTCGTTGTTGCGGCGCACCCACAGCGCGATGAGCAGGATGAACAGCGGCCAGACCAGGTAGAACTGCTCCTCGACCGCGAGCGACCAGAAGTGCTGGACCGGCGACGGGCCGACGTCCTCGGCGAGGTAGTCGACCGACCGGTCGGCCAGCCGCCAGTTGACGAAGTACAGGGCGGCCGCGGCGATGTCGCCGCCGAAGACCCGCCGGTCGATGGTCGGCGCGATCAGGAAGGTCAGCACCGCGGTGACGCCCAGGACCAGCGCCGCGGCGGGCAGCAGGCGCTTGGCCCGGCGCGCGTAGAACTGCGCGAGCGACACCGTCCCGGTCTGCTCCACCTCGCGGATGAGCATGCCGGTGATGAGGAACCCGGAGATGACGAAGAAGACGTCCACGCCGGCGAAACCGCCGGGGACGAAGCCGACGCCCGCGTGGTAGATCAGCACCATGCCGACGGCGACGGCGCGCATACCCTCGACGTCGGGCCGGAATCGCGGTGGCGGCGGGCGGTCCGGAACCCGCCGCCGGGTCGGCTGGTACGAGGGGGCGATGCTAGCCACGACCCTCCCCTGCAGCCCCCTTGCCATCGACGAACGCCGCGATGATCGCCGCGATGCGCTCACCGGCCTTGCCGTCCCACAGCGGCGGCACCGGCCAGTCCGTCGAGCGCCCGGCCGACAGCACCTGGCTGGCGACGAAGCCGAGGTCGGCTCTGGTGACCAGGCGGTTCGTCCCGTGGGTGATGGTCACCGGCCGCTCGGTGTTGGGCCGCAGGGTCAGGCACGGCACGCCGAGGATCGTGGTCTCCTCCTGGACGCCGCCGGAGTCGGTGACCACCGCGTTCGCGCCGCGCACGAGGCCGAGGAACTCGACGTAGCCGAGCGGGTCGATGACCCGCAGGCGGTCGTGCGCGAACAGGCCGGCGGCCTCCAGCCGGGCGCGTCCGCGCGGGTGCAGCGGGACGACGATCTCGGCGAGGTCGGCCACCGAGTGCATGGCCTTGACCAGCTCGGCGGCGTCGGCGGGGTCGTCGACGTTGCCCGGGCGGTGCAGCGTGGCGACGACGTAGTCACCGGTCAGCCCGTGGTCGCGGCGGGCCTGGTCGGCGTCGAACCGGTCCAG
Organism: Jiangella endophytica; assembly: GCF_003427025.1. Lineage (GTDB taxonomy): Bacteria > Actinomycetota > Actinomycetes > Jiangellales > Jiangellaceae > Jiangella > Jiangella endophytica. Next base: position 686,606 of record NZ_QVAI01000001.1, on the reverse strand, counting down.
ATTGGCCAGGAGCGTGTCGATCATGGGGTTGCCGACGAAGTGCACCCGGCCCGCCCGCACGCCCTCGTTGCCGAGGTGGGTCAGCGCGTCGGGGCTGGTGGCGAAGAGCAGGTCGGCCAGCTGGTCGGTGACGACCCGGTTGATCTCCTCGGGCATCGTCCGGTCGAAGCTGCGCAGCCCGGCCTCGACGTGGGCGATGGCGATGCCGAGCTTGGCCGCGACGAGCGCCGCGCCGACGGTCGAGTTCACGTCGCCGTAGACGACCACCAGCGCCGGGCGGCGCTCGAGGAAGAGCTCCTCGAGACCGGTCATGATCGCCGCGGTCTGGCGGGCATGCGAGCCCGAGCCGACGCCGAGGTCGACGTCGGGCTGCGGCAGTGCGAGCTGACGGAAGAACACCTTGGCCATGGCGTCGTCGTAGTGCTGGCCCGTGTGCACGAGCTCCTGCGCGACCCCCAAGGCCTCGAGCGCCCGGATGACGGGGGCGGCCTTCGGGAAGTTGGGGCGCGCGCCGGTGACGTGAATGACGAGTTCGCTGGACAATGGGACCTTCCATCTGTTGTAACCGTTTTGCGCAGCGCGACGGCGCGATCAGCGCACAGGGTATCCTCCCCGACCATGGCCCCGGATGGGAACAGCGACGAATCGTCGACGCACGCTGCGGCGAAACAGCTGATCGCCGACGGCGCCCTCATCGAGCTCCGTGAGCTGTACCGCCAGGTCGGCAAGCTGACCGCCACCGTCGAGCGGTCCCGCCCGCTGCCGCAGCGGATGTCCCGTGGCCTGACCCGCGCACGTCGCCACGGCTGGCGGCTCGGCCGCTATCCCCGCGAGTTCTGGCGCGGGTTCCGCGCGACGGGCACCGGCCGGCTGGCCGGCGCCGATCTCGCGAAGCTGCAGCAGCTCAGCGACCAGGGCGCGCACGACCGGGCCATCGCGTTCGCCGCGGCGCTGCTGCCCCTGAAGGCTCGCGACATCGAGTTCCTGGAGGCCGCCCGGCACGCGTTCGCCCGGGCCGGCGCGCTGAGCCTGCAGCGGCTCGCGGCCGAGGCCCTGGTGCGCGCCGACGACTCGCCGTCCCGGCACGCCCAGCTGCGCAACGTCGCCGGCCGCATCCGCGAGACCGAGCCGGACTGGCTGCCGGCGGTCCCGGCCGGGCTCGCGCCGGTCGCCCCGGTCGAGGGCCGGATCCTGCACCTGCTGAAGGCCGCGATGCCGTACCGCCAGAGCGGCTACACGATGCGTAGCCAGTACCTGGTCGACAGCCAGCGGGCGGCCGGCCTCGACCCGATCGTCGTCACCGCGCTCGGCTTCCCGGCCGACGGCGCCGAGCTCCCGGCCACCGAGACCCTGTCCGGCAGCCCGCACCACCACCTCGGCGCGACCACGAAGCAACTGCTCAAAGGGCCGCCAGACGTCTTCCTCGATGCCTACACCGCGGCCGCAGCCGCGCGCGTGGCCGAGGTGGCGCCGTCGGTCGTCCACGCCCACTCGGGGCACCGGGGATACGAGCCGGCGCTCGTCGGCCTGGCCCTGGCCCGCGCCTTCGAGCTGCCGTTCGTGTACGAGGTGCGCGGCTTCTTCGAGTCGCTGTGGAGCCGGGAGTCGGCGTGGAACGAACGCGGCGAGCTGTACGAGCGCCGCATCGCCACCGAGACCCGCTGCATGCGCGAGGCCGACGCCGTCGTGACGCTCAGCGAGTCGATGCGCGCCGAGATCGTGTCGCGCGGCATCGACGCCGCCAAGGTCCACGTCGTGCCCAACGGTGTGGACGTCGCCGCGTTCCAGCCCGGCCCGCGGCCCGACGACCTCGCCGAGGAACTGGGGCTGAACGACCGGTTCGTGTTCGGCTACGTGAGCAACCTGGATCACCGCCGCGAGGGCCACGAGACGCTGATCCGCGCCGCCGCGCGGTTGCGGGCCGACGGCGTGCCTGCGGTCGCGCTGATCGTCGGCGACGGCGACCGTCGCGGCGAGCTCGAGGAGCTCGCGGCGAAGGAGGGCGCCGGCGACGCGGTGCTGTTCACCGGCCGCGTCCCGCACGACCGCGTCCTGGACTACTACCGGCTGCTCGACGTGTTCGTCGTGCCACGCATCTCCGAGCGCGCCGCCCGGCTGGTCACGCCGCTCAAGCCGTTCGAGGCCATGGCGGCGGGCATCCCGGTCGTCGTGTCCGCGCTGGATCCGCTGCTCGAGATCGCCGGCGACGGCGAGCGCGGCCGCTCGTTCCCGCCGGGCGATGCCGACGCACTCGCCCGGGTGCTGGCCGACCTCCGCGACGACGCCGACGCCCGGCGCGAGCTGGCCAAGCGGGCGCGCGACTGGGTCGTCGCGGAACGGCAGTGGTCCTCCAACGCCGCGCGCTACGCGACCGTCTACGCCGCCGTCACCGGCCGGAGCCGGGGTTGAACCGTCACGTATGAGCGCCGACACCGCGTTCCTCGACCAGCTCGGCGCCCGGCTCGCACGCAGCAGCACGCCGAGCGCGCTTGCCGCTACCGTCGTGCGGATCGGCAGCTCGCAGGCCGCGGAGCTGGTCGCCCGGCTGGCCGGCGGCGTCGACCGGGCCGAGCTGTTCGACCGGCTGCACGCCGGCACCGTCCCGGCCGATGCCGACCCGGCCTGGCTGCTCGCGCTGGCAAGGATCGCCGCGCTGAGCCGCGGCGCCACCGACCCCGGCGCGGCGCTGGCCGCCTACGACCTCGTCCGGGACCGGCATGGCATCGAGGCCTTCGACGCGGCGTCGGCCGAGCTGTACGCCCAGCTCACGCTGCGAGACGCGCCCGGGCGGCTGACCGAGCTGCTCGACGTGGCCGAGCTGTCCGAGCCGGTGCGCTGGGCCCTGACGACCGACGCCGTCAACCCGTTCCTCATCGAGGAGCCGCCGGCCGGCGACTGGGGGTCGCGGCTCACGGCGCCGTTCGCCGATGCCGGCCTGGAGCCGGTGACCGTCGACGACGCTGCGGGGACGCCGTTCGAGCGGCTGGCCGCGACGGCGTCCGCACCGGCCACCGGCAGTGGCACGGTGACCGTCGTGATGTCCGCCTACCGGCCCGGCCCCGGGATCCTCGCCGCCGCCCGGTCGATCCTCGGCCAGAGCTGGCGTGACCTCGAGCTGCTCGTCGTCGACGATGCGTCGCCACCGGAGTTCGCCGCCGTCGTCGACGAGGTCGCCGCGCTGGACGAGCGGGTGCGTGTCCTGCGCACGCCGGCCAACGGTGGCACCTATCTGGCCCGCAACCTGGCTCTGGACCACGCCCGCGGCGAGTTCGTCACGTTCCAGGACTTCGACGACTGGTCCCACCCGCGCCGGCTGGAACGGCAGTTGGAGCCGCTGCTCACCGACCCACGGCTGCTGGCGACGCGCAGCCACACGCTGCGGGCCTTCCCCGACCTCACCTTCAGCTACCCCGGGTACCCGCCGGGCCGGGTCAACGCGTCGTCGCTGCTGTTTCGCCGGGACGCGGCGCTGCAGCTGGCCGGGTACTTCGACGCGGTGCGCCGCTCGGCCGACGTCGAGTACCCCGAGCGGCTGACCGCTGCCGCGCCCGGCTCGGTGCTGGACCTGCCGCCGTCGCTGCCGCTCGCCGTCTACCAGGTGCGAGCCGATTCGCTGTCGCGCGGGCACGTCTCCCCGGGCTGGCTGCACTGGACCCGGACGCTGTACCGCGACGCCTACCGCGAGCGGAACCGGCGCATCCGCGACGGGTCGGCGCCGGCCCGCTACAACGGCGCCCCGGCGGCACGAATGCTGCCGCTGCCGGACCCGTCGTGGTCGTCGCTGCCCGAGCCGCCACCCGAGCCCGCGTATGACGTCGTCGTCCTGGGCGACTGGCGGCGCGGGAAACGGAACCCGGACGCCGTCATCGCCGATCTGCGGGCCATGACCGGAGCCGGGCTGCGCGTCGCGGTGGCACAGGGCGAGACGCTGGAGCCGCCGCCCAGGCACGGGTACCACCAGGCGATGGACGCGCGCGTGCTCGATCTGGTCGCCGCGGGCGAGGTGTCGGTCTCACACGCCACGCAGCCCGCCGCCACCCGGCTGCTGCTGGTGCAGGACCCGGCGGCGCTGCAGTTCGCCCCCGACGTCGACGGCCGCGGGCTGGCGGCCGAGCGGGTCGCCGTCCTGGTCGACGAGGTGTCGCTGCGCGAGGAGGGCCGCACCCACCGCGCCGAGGACGTTGCCGAGAACGCGCAGCGGCTGTTCGGTCGCAAGCCCGTCTGGGTACCGCGCAGCGCCCGGGTCGGCACGGCGCTCGAGTCCGGCGGGTTCGGCGAGATCGCCGCGGAGCCGCTGATCCGGCCGTTCGAGCCGGCCGGTCTGACGGTGCACGTGCGGCGGCCCGGCCCCGGCCGCCCGGTCGTCGGGCGGCACGTCCCGGACCATGCGAGCCACTGGCCGGCCAAGCGGCGAGACCTGCTGGCCGCCTATCCCGACGGCGACGAGATCGACGTCCGGCTGCACGGCGGGCACCGGACTCCGGCCCGTGTCCTGGGCGGCTCGGCGCTCCCGCCGAACTGGGTCTCCTACGACGACCAGGTGGACGTGCGCACGTTCCTGGCGCAGCTCGACTTCTTCGTCTACTTCGACCGGGACTCCGCCGCCGTGCCGGGCACCGCCGTGCTGGAGGCGGTGGCCAGCGGCTGCGTGGTCGTGCTGCCGCGGTCGCTGCAACCGGTCTACGGCGCCGGCGCGGTGTACTGCGCGCCAGCCGAGGTCCGCGACGTCGTCCTCAGGCTGCACGGTTCGCCCGGCGATTTCGCCGAGCAGCAGCGCCGCGCCCGCCGGTGGGCCGACGAGCACCACGGCACGGGTGCGTTCCGGGCGGCGCTACGCCGGCTCGTCGCCGGCTGACCGGTTCAGCGCCAGCACCTTGAGGGCGTCGCCAGGCGGCACGGCCCACACGTCCAGGCCGTCGTTCTCCCTGCGCCAGCGGTGCCAGACCTCGCGCTCGTCGGGCCGGGTGGCGTCGTCGAGCGCGACCACCGCGTCGTCGCGCAGCTGGCCGGCCAGGACCGGGACCGCGGGGTAGCGCGCCATCGGGCCGGTGGCCTTCGGCGGGCCGTCGACCACGAGCAGGTCGATGTCGCGAAGGTCGGCCATGGCAGCGTGGTCGTACCAGGGGGTTTCGTGCGTGGGAAGCCCCGGGTCGGTGAGCGCCGCCACCCGCACGTCGATGACGTCGTCGAGGCCATGCGCCGCGACATTGGCGCGGGTCAGCTCCGCGAAGCGCTCCTCGTGGTCGATGGCGACGACTCGGCCCGCGCCCAGCTGCTGCAGTACATACCCGACCCAGAGCGTCGACGTGCCGGAACCGAGCTCCAGCACCAGCTCGGGGCGGCGCTGCCGGACGACCTCGAGCAGCGTCAGCACTCCGGTCGGGTCCAGCGCCCACCCACCGGACGACGGCATGGCGGCGCGCGGTTGCACGCGGTCGTAGAGCTGGATGAGCGCCTCGGTCTGCCGGACGTGCCGGGCCAACTCGGCGGCCTGCCGCTTGTCCTGCATGCGGCGGTCCTGCTCGGCCTCGTCCAGGGCGGCGCTGACCCGCTGACCGGTCTCGGCGAGGCTGGTCCGGACGGCCTCGAGCTCGCCGTGCCAGTCGCCGAGCTGCGCCCCCCAGGCGTCGACCCGCGCCCGATGCGCGTCGACGCTGGCCGCGACGTCGGAGAGCTCCTTCTGCAGGCTCGCCTCCGCGACCCGCCGTTCGTCCAGCGCCTGCCCGATCGAGGCCAGCCCGTCGGCCGTCTCGACCCGGTTCTTCTCCGCGGCCGCCAGCATCCGCGTGCCCACGTTGTCGAGCCGCCGGTGCGTCTTCCGCACCGATGCGGAGACCTTGCGCACCTCGTGCGAACGCGCCATGCGGCCGCGGATGTCCACGAGCAGGACGACGCCCGCCACCTGGACGGCCGCGACCATCGTCAGAGCCACCTGCCACCAGCCGAGCCCAGCCGACACACCGACGACGACCACAGCGATGCCCGCGGCGATCATGGCCGCACGCTGCTTCGTCAGTCTCATCGAGACCTCCTGGAACCTGCCCCACCGAATCTCACCCCCGAACCCTAAGCCCCCATGTCGGGCAGATCGAACACCGACGGCGATTGAACCGGCCCAACGCCACGCCTGGAAGCGTCCCGCGGCACCCTGAGGCCCGTCACGCCGAGCGCGCCGTCGACCGGGCCGCCGCAGCTCAGGCGCTACGCGACCACCCGCAGCGGGACCTGTGAACCAGAGCCGATCCTGCTCCTGGATCTCCGGACAATCATGATCAATACTTGTCATTCGCACCGGCCACCTGTCACTGGGCGACCAGCCATCCTCGATCCGAGCGCTGGGGCCCCGTGGCGAACGACGACGAAGCCGCCTGCGGCAGGGCCAGCTCGACCAGGCCCAGAAGACGGCGTTCGCCGCCGCGTGTGCCCAGCGCCTCTGGCCGCTGTTCCTGCGGTACACGGAGGCGACCGGCGAGGGGGATGCGGCCAGAACGCGGTAGCTGCAGCACGGGGACCCGCAGGGCCTGCGAGACACGCACTCCGCCGCTGATCCAGGCGCCGAGACCACGGATACTGGAGCCGCCGACGAGCGGAGTACCGCGTCAGCCACAGCTCGCTCTGCGCTGAAGAGTGCCATGCCGCTCGACGAGGACGTACGGACGTTGGAGGTGGGCTCATGATCGAGACGAACATGAAGGTGGTCCGGCGCTCGAGCGAGAAGCCGAGATCCGGTGATGTGTTGGCCCTGCGGCGGTTGGCGACTGTCGAGTGACAGGTGGATCGACCACGTCAGCGACGCACTGGGAATTCCGCGAGCACCTGAGCAGGCTGGCTGACGCCGCAGCAAGCACCTTCACACCGAACGGAGCACCATGGACCGCACCGCCTGCTCGAGCCAGTCGCGGTAGGAGGGCTGGGCCCAGCCGACGTCGAGGACGAAGTGCTCGTGGGTCTCGGGCGCCACGAGGTAGATGTACGTCTCCACACGCTCGTCCCGCGACACTGAGCCGTGCAGCATGCCTCGGGCGGCGAAGGCGTCGATGGCGTGCTCACAGTCCGCGCGCCGCCGCCCCATGTGCTCCCGCAACGCCGATGCCAGCGCGGGGTCCGAGTTCGCCGCGCTCGTGAACGCCCGCCACAACCGGCTCGACGCCGCGTTGGCGGCGGCCAGGAAGTCGACCAGCGCGGACAGGAATTCCTCGCCGTCGTCGATCGCCAGCAGCCGCGCGCCCGCCTCCTTCTCCGCGATCAACTCACCCCCTGGCGAGCCGGTGAAGGACTGGCGGAACGCCATCAGCAGCAGGTCCCGCTTCGGCGCGATCGCCTTGACGGTCTCGACGGAGACGCCGGCTTCGTGGGCGATGTCCGTGAGCGACGTGCCGGCGTAGCCGCGCGAGCTGAAGCACGTCCCCGCCGCTGCCAGCACCGCCTGCCGGGTCTGCGCGGCCTGCTTGGCGCGCAGCTCGGAGTGGTAGGCCCGCTTCGCCTCAGCCAATTTGACTGACCTCCTGAGGTAGTCAATACTCTTCAATGCATTCCAACATACTCCGGGGGGACGTCGCGATGCTGTCGGTGCTGATACCGCCGCTGCCCGCCAACGCGCGGGCGGCGAGGTACCTGCCGTACGACGCGCTGCTCCCCGCGCCGGACGTCGCCGGGCTGGAGCGGGTCATCGCCGCGCCCGCGGCGAGCGAGCCTCGCCACCGCGGCGCCGTCGCCGCGCCCTAGACCCGCGTGGTGTCCCGCTGCGGGGGGCCGGGACACCACGCGGCACGGCTCACGGCCGGACGTTGCCCATGGTCTCGAGCCGGACCTGGCCGCCGTTCGCGCACCCGGCGCCGGGTGGACCGATGTCGTCCGGTCCACCGGGCCGCGGATGAACCCGGGCCGGAAACCGCCCGCGTACGCCGACTCCAGCCGGTTGTACCGGAACAGGTTGCCGTGACTCGGGCACTCGTGTGGCTGCTCCGGATGCTGGGCGACGCAGGTCGTGGTGTGCCCGGGAACGTACATGCGCCGGCGAACCGCCGGGGCGGGTGTGAGCCGGTACTCCATCTGTTCCAGGGTGGCGCTCCGGACGGACGGCCCGCCTCCGCACCAGGTGCCTCCGAATCGACGCCCGCACGATGCATCAGCACAATACAACCAGCTCTGTGGCAACCAGCAGCCCTGCTGTAGGATCCACCGAGGATGCGCCGCCTTCGTGCGGCCGACGGCCACGAGGGGGCGCAGGAACAGGGACGTTTCGCCCTGCAACCGCGCGGGTGGGCAGAGGCGTCTCCCAGGTGTGGCCGCGTCGACGGGAAATCGGGGACCAACGTGCGAGAGCGACTCACGGTCAGCGGGCGGGCTGGCTAGCGCCATGCGCGTCCTCGTCCTGACCGTCGTCCACGACCCGGAAGACGCCCGCATCAGGCATCGGCAGATCGTCGCCCTGCGCGATGCCGGCCACGAGGTCACCCTGGCGGCGCCGTTCAGCGACACCGGCCGACCGATCCCGCCGGACCTCGGCGTCATCGACATCCCGCGCTCGTACGGCCGGCACCGGCTGCTCGCGGTCCGCACGGCGCGGCGGCTGCTGAAGCGGCACGGCCGCGACTACGACATCATCCTCATGCACGACCCCGAGCTGGTGCTGGCCAGCATCGGCCTCAACGTCCCCGGTCTGGTGTGGGACGTGCACGAGGACACCGCCGCGGCGCTGCGGATGAAGGCCTGGCTGCCGAAGGTGGGCCGCCCGGCTGGCGCGGCGCTGATCCGGGCCATCGAGCGCAGCGCCGAGCGCCGCATGCCGCTGCTGCTGGCCGAAGAGTCCTACGCCGACCGCTTCCGCAAGCAGCACACCATCGTGCGCAACAGCGTCGCCATCCCCGACGACGTCAGCGCCCTGGTCGACGACCGGGTGATCTACCTCGGCCGGTTGACGGCGGCCCGCGGCGGCCTCGACCTCGTCGAACTGGGCCGTCGGCTGGCGCCGGAGATCCAGATGCACCTGGTCGGCCCGGCCGACGCCGACTGCACGGCCGCCATCGAGGCCGCCCAGGCCGAGGGCGCGGTCACCTGGCACGGCTTCGTCCCCAACGACGAGGCGCTGACGATGCTGCCCGGCGCCCTCGCCGGGCTGAGCCTGCTGCACGAGCAGCCGAACTACGCACACTCGCGACCCACCAAGATCGTCGAGTACATGGCCCACGGCGTGCCGGTCATCAGCACGCCCAATCCGGCTTCGGCCGAGCTGATCATGCGGCACCGCTGCGGCACCGTCGTCCCGTTCGGCGACGTCGACGCGGCGGAGGCCGCGGTGCGAGCACTGAAGGCGAACCCGGCCGAGCGGCGCCGCATGGTCGACGCCGGGCGGGAAGCCGTCATCGCGCACTACAGCTGGGACGCCGACGCCGATCTGTTCGTCCACTCGCTGGAGAAGCTGGCACACGCGACGGCGCGCTGATCCCGCGTCGGTACAGTTTCCCCTTCCGACCAGACCTACGACGGAGATTCGATGCAACGGGCGATACGCGCGCTACTCGGCTCCCGCTGGCCCCTGCTGGGCATGCTCGGCGCCTTCGCCGCCGTCGTCGTGGCTGTCGTCATGGCCGCCACCGGCGGGCTCGCGCAGGCGGCACTGGCGCTGCTGCTGGGACTGACGCTGATCGGACTGGTCGTCGTCGGGGCGAGCGCCCGCGAGGCCGAGCAGCGCGCCCGCAGGACCGAGAAACAGGTCAGGTCGCTCACCGAGGCGATCGAGGCCGTCGGGACGTCGGTCCAGGCGGTCGCGGAGCGGCAGAACGACCCCAGCGGCGGGCCGCTCGCCGCGATCATCGGGGCGCAGCGCCTCGACGCCGCCGTACGGCACGACGAGCTGGTCGCGCTGCACCACGAGCTGCGCGCCGACCTGCACGCCACGCTGACCGAACGGCAGCTGGCCGAACTGTCGGCACTGGCCAACCTGTACGCCATGCTCGGCGCCGACGACGAGGTCCCGGCGTTCGGCGGCTTCGCGGCCTCACCGCGGACGGTGCTGCGGCTGGCCTCCCTGGTGCGCCGGCTGCCGGCCGACGCGCTCATCGTGGAGTGCGGCAGCGGCAGCTCGACGGTCTGGCTGGCGCTGGCCTGCCGGCGGGCGGGCAAGGGCCGCGTCGTCGCACTGGAGCACCACGAGCTCTACGCCGAGCGCACCCGCGAGGCGCTGGCCCGGCACGGGCTGGACGACATCGCCGAAGTCCGGGACGCGCCGCTCGAGCCGGTCACCGTCGGCGGCGAGAAGCACGACTGGTACGCGGCGCCGCAGTGGAACGAGCTGCGCGGCATCGACCTGCTGTTCGTCGACGGGCCGCCCGGGAGTGTCGGGCCGCGGTCGCGTTTCCCCGCGTTCCCGCTGCTGGCGGCCGCTCTGGACGACGGCGCCATCGTCGCGCTCGACGACGCCCAGCGGCAGGACGAGGCCGACATCGCCGCCGACTGGCTGGCCGAGACCGTCGACGGGATCCGTCTCGCCGACGACGAGATGGTCGGCCGCACCCGGTTCTTCACCGTCACGCGCTAGCCCCGCCGCGTCGTACGCCTCCTGCGCCGCGACGACGTCGAGGGTGCGGAGCGCGATCCAGTCCAGCAGCGCCTGTAGCGGGACGGTCAGCTCGCGCCCGAGCGGACTCAGCTCGCGCAGCTTGAGCGAGGGCATCCGCTCGCTGATGCCGCCGATGCGGTCGCGCAGCTGATAGAACCGCAGCGGCCCGTCGTGCTGCGCGGCGAGGACGAGGATGCCCCACCGGCTGGTGACCCGTTCGAGGACCCGGCGGCCGGGGCAGTCGCTCTGGACCGGGCTCGTCCGGTGAACAGCTTCGACGCGCACCGTCTGATCCGGTACGCCGCGAGCGTGGGGCTCGCCGAACGGGTGCAGGTTCGGTGACTACGCGCGTACACCGCGGAGGGCGTCGTCATCGCCGACCGCGACGAGCTGGTCCGGCTCGGCGCCGAGGCGGGACTGGACGGCGACGCCGTCGGCCGCCTGCTGGCGAGCGACGCGCATGCGGACGACGTCCGGGCGGACGAGGACCTCGGCCGCCGGGTGGGCGTCACCGGCGTGCCGACGTTCCTGGTCGGCGAGCGGTACCTGGTGGTCGGCGCGCAACCGGTCGAGGTGTTCGCCGACGCGCTGCGCCGGGCCGGCGAGCTCTGATCAGTCCGCCGCCGACGCCTCGACCAGCATGCCCTGCTTGGTGACGCCGACGACGGAGGGCTGCACACCGATCTCGGCGCCGCTGACCCAGTGGGCGCCGAACAGCCGCCGCGCGGTCTCGTCGAGCCCCTCGGGCCCGGCGTGCCGGCGGGCCCGGTGCAGCGCGCGGGTGGCCCACAGCTCGACCGGCGGGCCGGGCTCGTCGGACACCGTCGTGCGCACCAGCCCAACCCGCTCCGACGCCGACAGCGCCAGCAGGGTCCCGACCGCCGGCCGCCCGATGGCCACGCCGGCCGGGACGACCAGCGAGAACGGCGCAGGGAAGCCGGTGCGGACGGGCTCGGGAGCGAACCGCACCCGGGCGTCGGCGGCGAAGTAGTCCTCGATCCAGCGCGGCAGCTCCTTGCTCGGCGACACCGTGACGACGAGGTCGGTGTAGGCCGAGGCCAGGATGCTGTCGACGGTGACCTGGACCTGCTCGGGCGTCCCGCTGGTGGCGTCGACGACGGCGTGCACGACCGGCACCTGCCACATGCGCCCGACGTCGGACGGCCGGAACAGCGGGATCGGCAGGTGGTTGGCGGCCAGGCCGGACCGCTCGCGCTTGATCTCGTCGCCGCGGGTGGCGAAGTTGCGGGCGCCCTGGTGGTAGCTGCGCGCGGCCGGCTCCGGGACGAGCACGGCGCCGGCGGTGAAGATGCGGTAGCCGAACTCGGTGTCGACGATGCCGCGCAGCCCGAACGTCGAGAACCCGCCGCTCTCGGCGTACAGCGCCCGCGGCGCGGACACGCTGGCGCCGACCACCGCGATGAAGGTGTCGTCGGCGTACGCGGTGAGCCGGCCGGCCTCGCGGATGAAGTCCTCGTGCCAGGTGTGCTTCTTCTGCTTCCGGCCGTCGAGCAACTGGTCGAAGCTGTCGTCGCGGGTGGCGGCGAGAACGTCGTCGGCGGTGATGTCGTCGAAGTCGACGAACATCTTGTGCCCGAGCACGACGGCGTCGGCCAGCGTGTGGTGCCAGCGGGCGTGCGCCTCGACGTGCGTACGGGTGGCGACGATGTCGGCATCGAGGAACAGCACGATGTCGCCGGTGGCGGCCTCGGCGCCGGCGTGCCGGGCCCGCCCGGAGCCGTGCCCGTCGCCGGGCGGCAGCCGGAGTACGCGGACCCGCTCAGGATGCACGGCGGGCAGCCGCAGCGGCTCGGCGGACGCGTCGTCGACGACGATGACGTCCAGGAGCTCGGCCGGGTAGGTCTGCGCCGCGAGGGCGGCCAGCGTGAGGTCGAGCTCTCCCTGGCAGTCCTTCGCCGGGAGCACCACCGTCACGGTCAGAGCCGGTGTCCAGGCGCCGAGATCGGGCACCTCGACGGTGGTCCACTCCTGACGGGGCACGGCGACCGGCGTCCGGACCGTGGGCGACATCGTTCCTCCGCTGCAGCCGGGTAGTGTGGGGTCGCCGCTCTCCGGGCGGTGACACGCTGAGAACCTACCGGGCCCTGTGATGCCGACCAAAACCGACCTTCCACCAGCACCGATCTCCGAGGCGTTTGTCCCGAACTGGACCGGATTGGCCGCTCTCGACCCGGCCGAGCTCCGGGCGGCTGCCAGCGCCGTCGTCACGGCGCCGCTGCCCGCGGTCAACACGACGCTGGTCTCCCCCGCCGGGTTCGACGCGTTCGACGACGACGGCCCCGGCGCGCCGCCCCGGCCGCTGGCGCAGCTGCGCACCACGTCGTCCGGCTCGCTGCGGCTCTACGCGGGGCGCACCCGGCTGACCGACCTCGGGCGGCCCGCGGTCGTCAGCACCACCGCCCTGGCGCAGGTGCGCCCGTACGCCGGCGTGCAGGTGCCGTTCGGCGCGGCGACCGGCCCGGTCGAGCTGGCCGGGTTCCTGCGCCAACTGCTGGTCGGCGGCGTCCCGGTGTACGCGCCGGATCTGCCGCTGGTGGTCCGGCGGCTGCTCGGGACGGTGCTCGGTGACCTCGTGGCCGGGCTGACGCCGTCGACCTTGGCCGACCCCGTGCGGCGCGAGCGCTGGTCCGTCGCGGCCCGCCGAGCCGCCCTGCGCGCCGCCACCGCGGCCGCCGGCGTCGCCTCCTCGCCGCCGTCGGTCACCGCCGTGGTCGCACCTGGCGACGCCGTGCTGCTGCGCGACCTGCGCCGGCAGACCTGGCCCGCGCTGACGGTCCGGGTCGCCGAGGGCGCGGCGGAGCGGCGGCGTGCGGTGGAGGCGTGCGAGACCGACCTCGTGACGCTGCCGGCGAGCGGTCTGAGCTACGCGCCGGAGTACGTCGAGGACCTCGTGCTCGGGCGCGGGTACGGCCAGCGGCCGGTCAGCGGCCTGCGGGTCCGGCGCACGTTCCTGCCGGCGCTGGACACCACGGTGCGGGCACCGGGAGAGCCCACGGAGCGACCGGCGGACTCGCTGACCGCGGCGACGGTGCTCGCCTCGCCGGGCGATGCGCTGGCGCTGGGCCTGGCGGACCTCGACGACCCTCTGACGCTGGTCGACGTCGGCGACGACGGGTACGCGACCCACGACCTCGGGGTGTGGCGGGTGGTCCGCGACGCCGCTGCGACCGACGCCGCGTTGCGGGCGGGTGGGCGGCAGGCCGGCGGCACCGGCCGGGTCGACCCCGGCTACGCCTCGTACTTCGCCCGCACCGACTGACCGACAGCCGTCGCCAAGGGGCCGTCGCGATCAGCCGTCGTCAGACGCCCGTGGTCATGGCCCGCCCGTCCGGGTGAGAGTTCCACCCTACGGGCGGGCACCGACAGCGTCCGCGATCACGGCACGGCGCACTCGGACTCCCTGGCGTCGGCCGGACCTCCGGACGCACGCCGCCCTCCCCGACGACGGGCCCGGGCTCCCCGTCCCCCTGCCGCCCATTCTCTTGCCGCGACCGTGCGCCTCAAGCGGACTGACGGGCGCTTCGCGCCGACGACGACCGCTCGACCCGCACGCCCGCGGCCAAGAACGGGCAGCTATCAGGGGGACGGGGAGGATCTGGGCACGCCTCACTCCCCGCCACACCCGCCACACACCCGCCTAGCTCCCGTTGTGCCCCGTATGCCGGAAAGTGGGCGGCGATGATCATCAACGATCCGCTACCCCACCAGGCGTCATCCCGCACCACCAGGCATGCATGCCTCGCAGAGCGAACACAGTCCTAGGTATGGCTCCCGGATCGCCGGGAGATCTCACCCAGTGGACGTCCACCGACGCAGCGGCGCAGCGACGCGAACGGGTCAGGCCGGCCCGGCGGCGACCCGCTCGACCTGCAGCTTGCGCACCGTCTCGATCAGTTCCTCGGCGCGGGCGTCGAAGGAGTGCTCGCGCCGGACCAGCTCGGAGAGCTTCTCCCGCGCGGCTGCCCGCTCGGGCGTCTCGGCCAGTTGGGCGTTGACGGCGGCGGCCAGCTCCTGCGGCGTCGAGTAGGTCAGGACGACGTCGCCGAAGACCTCGTCGAGGCCGGGGACGACGTCGGTGACGATGCGGGCGCCGCAGGCGGCGAGGTCGAACAGCCGGTTGGACATCAGGCCCTCGGCCTTCATGTCGTCCCAGTGGTCGTTGAGGACGACGCCGGCGCCGGCGTAGACGGCGGGCAGGTCTTCGTTGGGGATGTACTCGCCCAGCCAGGCGCCGTCGGGCAGCAGGCCGCGCCAGCGCACGCCGTAGACCGACGGGACGATGCCGGCCTCCAGTGCGGCACCCACCGAGGCTCGCATGCCGCGCGCGTTGCCGACGAACAGCACGTCGTGGCGGCGGCGGGGGTCGGCGGGGACGGGGTGGAAGCGGTACTGGTCGGTGGCCTGCAGCAGCGGCCGCACCGGCGCGCCGAGATCGGTGGACATCCGCCGGGCCAGGCCGGTCGAGGCGGCGAAGACGGCGTCGAAGGAGGCCAGCTCGCGGCGGGTGACCCGCTCCGGGTGGCTGATCACCCACGACAGGTTGATCTGCTGCGGATTGACCGTGTAGACGCTGACCCCGCGCAGCACGAGCGCGACGTCGTCGAACCGGGAGGTGGGCCGGTACCAGGCCCGCTTGGCGTCGATGACGGCCTCGTGGCCGAGCCGCTCGAGTGCCTCCTTGAGGCCGATGGCGTAGTGCCAGTCGCCCCAGTTGGTGCGCCGGGTGACGTCGGGCGCGCCGATCTTGATCGCCCAGCGCAGCGGCCGCTCCGGACGGTCGCGCACGACGATCGGGTCGAAGCCCCAGTGGGTCGGCGCCTCGCCGTCGTAGCCGACGATGGAGTAGCCGCGCTCGCCCCACACGGTGACGTCGTCCTGGGCGACGGTCTCCTTCCAGCGAACGGTGAACAGCTCCTGGTTGTCCGTCGCGGTGGTGGTGGCCGACGCCGTGGTGCGCCGCTCCGGCGCCTCGGTGAGCGCGACCAGGCTGGCCGGGACGTAGCGCAGCGGGCGGCCGGTCTCGCGGGCCAGCCGCAGGCTGAGGTCGGCGTTGTCGATGTCGTTGACGAACAGCGGGTCGAAGCCACGGACGGCGGCGAAGTCGGCGGCCCGGACGGCGAGCGCGACCGGCGACAGCCCGGCCGGCGACGACGGCGCGACGACCTCGGGCGCGTCGCCGGGGAAGCGCCGGTAGAGGTTGTGCGGGTGGGCACTGCGGGCGAACGCCACGCCGGCCGACCACACCGTCCCGTCGCGCAGCAGCACCAGCGGCTGGGCGGCCGCGGCGCCGTCGGCGAGTGCGGTGGTCAGCGGCTCCAGCCAGCCGTTCTCGACCCAGCTCGCAGGCGGGAGGAAGACGATGGTCTCGCCGGTGGAGTGCGCGGCGCCGATGGTCCGCGACAGCTCGGTCGACAGCCGCTGGGTCTGGCGCAGCACCCGCACGTTCGGGAACCGGATCGGCAGGAACTGCAGCCGCATGGCCTCGGCCTCGGACGCCTTGGCGTCGACGACGATCACCTCGAGGTCGTCGCCCGCCTCGGCGAGCAGTCCCTCGACGGTGGCGGTGACGGCTTGCGCGTCGTCGCCGGCGTGGACGACGACGGAGACGGTGCCCGGCCGGCGCTGCGCCAGCCCGGCGTCGACGGCGGCCCAGTCGACCAGGTGCTTGGCCCTGATGACGAATCGGTAGCCGAACAGCTCGTTGATGGTGATGCGGTCGCTGCGCTGCTCCCACGCGTCGTAGCGGGTCGCGATGAACGGCGCCAGCTCGAAGTCGGTGACCGCGGACATCCGGATGAACAGGTCCCAGTCGACGTTGCGGCGCAGGTCCTCGTCGAACCCGCCGACCTCGTCGAGCAGCGACCGCTCGTGCAGGACGACGATGCAGTCGATGAAGTTGCGCTCCACCAGCGCCGCGCGGTTGTACGGCAGCGACCGGTAGCCCCGGCGGCCGTTCTTCTTCTCCTCCAGCAGCTCGGACACGGCGTAGCCGAACCGGAGCGACCGGGTGCGGACGAACGCGACCATGACCTCGAGGAAGTCCTGCGTCCAGAGGTTGTCGCTGTCGAGGTAGGCGACGTACTCGCCGCGGGCCTGTGCCAGGCCGGCGTTGCGGGCCGCGGAGACGCCGCCGGCCCGCTCGCGGCGGACCAGCTCGATGCGCTCGTCGGCCAGCAGCGGCTCGATCGCCTCGGCGGTGCCGTCGGTGCTGCCGTCGTCGACGACGATCAGCTGCCAGTTGCGGTAGGTCTGCGTGACGACGGAGTCGATGGCGGCGAGCACGCCCTCGCGCCGGTCCTTCGTCGGGATGACGACGGTGACCAGCGGCGCGTCCTCGCCGCGCTGGGCGTACTCGGCGACGACGCGGCGCTTGAACGCCTCGGAGGCCTCGTGGTCGAAGGTGTCGGCGGTGCGCGGCAGGTGCTCCCAGCCGCGGGTCTCCTGCATGAGCCGGCGCGTGCGCCGGGCGAAGTCGGCCAGCGGCGGGCCCTGCACGTCGCCGAAGTTCGCCGTGTAGACGGCGACGTCGAAGGCGGCGCTGGGCTGCGCGCCGGACTTCCAGCCGGTCTCCAGGTAGTGGCCGAGCGGGCCGCCGCGATGCGACGTCGCCTCGGGGTGCCGCTCGGTGTAGAACTCGGGGTCGAACAGCGGGTGCGGCGACAGCCCGCGGCCGATGCCGCGGTTGACGTAGTGGATGAACGGCGCGACGTCGAGCTTCTTCGGGCTCCTGGGGTGGTCGCGGTACCACTCGCTGACGAAGCACGGGTTGGGCGAGACGTCGGAGGCCGACCCGACCATGACGTAGTGGTCGACGGGGTCGACGCCGGCCGGGATCGGCTCGTCCAGCTGCTCGCGATACCAGGCGGCGTCGAACAGCCCACTGGCACGGATGGCGGACGCGATGCGGCGGCGCCGCGCGACGTCGTCGAGGTACGCCTGCGGCAGCACCTTCTTGACCAGACGACGGACTCTGCCGACCGGCAGTCTCATGCGAAGAACTCCTCGGGAACGATCATGACCCTGGTGCCCCAGGCCATCGGACCCAAGTGCATCGGACGCGTTCGGACGCTCGGTATCTTAGACGTTCGACGACGCTGGGAGGTGCCGGAGTGCGGTGGTTGATCACGGGCGCGGCGGGCATGCTGGGCCGCGATGTGGCGACGGTGCTGGACGGCGCCGAGGTCACCGCGCTGGGTCGCGCGCAGCTCGACATCACCGACGCCGCGGCCGTCGACCAGGCCGTCCGCGGGCACGACGTCGTCGTCAACACGGCCGCCTGGACCGACGTCGACGGCGCCGAGACGGCCGAGGCGCAGGCCACGGCGGTCAACGGCACGGGCCCGGCGCACCTGGCCGCGGCGTGCGCCCGGCACGGCGCCCGGCTGGTGCACGTCTCCACCGACTACGTGTTCGACGGCGCCGCCACCACGCCGTACCCCGAGGACGCGCCCACCGCGCCCCGGTCGGCGTACGGACGCGGCAAGCTCGCCGGTGAGCGGGCGGTGCTGGCGGCGCTGCCCGACGCCGGCTACGTGGTGCGCACCGCGTGGCTGTACGGCGAGCACGGCGGCAACTTCGTCAGGACGATGGCCCGGCTCTCGGCCGACCGCGAGACCCTCGACGTCGTCGACGACCAGCGCGGCCAGCCCACGTGGTCGGCCGACGTCGCGACCCGGCTGGTCGAGCTGGTCCGCGCCGACGCTCCGCCCGGCGTCTACCACGCGACGAACGGCGGCGAGACGACGTGGTTCGGTCTGGCCCGCGCGGTCTTCACGCAGCTGGGCCTCGACCCCGAGCGGGTCCGGCCCACCACGACCGACAAGTTCCCGCGCCCGGCGCCGCGGCCCGCATACTCCGTCCTCGGCCACGACGGCTGGGCCCGGGCCGGCCTGCCGCCGCTGCGCCCCTGGGACGAAGCCCTGGCAGCCGCCGCCCCCGCCGTCCTCTCCCGGAACTGACCCCCGTCATGGGCACGCGGCGGGGCGAGTCGCCGCAGTTCAGCGATCGTGTGTCGCGCGCTTTGCCATGAGCACCCATACGCACCGCCCGGCGATCCGTCGCCTATGCGGCAAGCGAGCACGCGCTCACCGACGTCACCCGGGCGAGACGCACCTCACCCGCGTCGGAGCCGGATCACGGCGAGCTTCCGGCTGTATCCGGCGCCCACGCGGGTGACGTGCTCCTGGGCCGGGTGGGGCGCATCCGCCTGACTTCGGGTGGTCGGCCAGTCATCCGGATACCCCGAGCCGGCCCCAGGAAGGACCCACCCACCGGCCCTGATGTGCGGAGACCAGGGGGCAGCTCAGGAGGCATGCGCGCGCGCCGCCAGGGCCGCGTCCAGCAGCACTCGCGCGCGGGCGTCGAACGAGTGCACCGTCCGGACCTCCTCGGACACCAGCTTGAGTGCGTCCGGCGGGCAGAACTCGTCCGGCTCCAGCGCGCACAGCGCCGCCAGCTCCTCCGGCGACGAGTACGTCCGCACGGCCGGTCCGAACAGCTCGGCCAGGCCCTCGATCGAGTCGCTGACCACCCGCCCACCCGCCGCCACCGCGTCGAAGACCCGATTCGACACGAAGCCGTGCTCCCGCATATCCGCCCAGTGGTCGTTGAGGACGACCCGCGCCCGCTCGTACGCCGCCCCCGCCGCGTCGTTGTCCAGGTACTCGCCGCGCAGGTACCGCGCCGGAATCTCGTCACGCCAGTTCTGCCCGTAGACGTGCAGGTCGACGCCGGCCTGGATGGCGTCGCGGACGATCGGCCGGACGTCGCCGCGCCGGCCGGATCCGAGGAACAGCACCGGCCCGGCCGCGCCACCGGCCGACGCGCCGGGCTGGAACCGGGACGGTTCGGTGGCCTGCAGCAGCGGCCGCACGTCCAGGCCCCACTGGTCCGACACGGAGGCCGCCCACGGCGCCGAGGCCGCGAACACCGCGTGGTAGCGGCGCGCCTCGTCCGCCGTGACGGCGTCCGGATGGCTGATCACCCAGAGCAGGTTCGTCCGCCCCGGCCCGGGCGCGTACGTCTCCAGCCCGCGCAGCGTGAGTGTGACGTCGTCGAGGTAGCCGGTCGGACGGTCGAAGGCCAGCCGGCGGTCGACGACGACCTCCTGGCCGAGCCGGCGCAGCGCGGCCGCGAGGTCGCGGGCGAAGTGCACGTCGCCCCAGGTGTCGCCGCGAGGGCCGGCGTGCGCGCCGATCTTGACCGCCCAGCGCAGCGCGGGCGGCCGTTCGGCGACGGCCACCGACGCCGTCCGGACCAGGACCGGCAGCGCCGTCCGCAGCCCGGCGGGGTCGATCACGCCCGGCTGGACGTGCGCCACGGCGAAGCCGGCGTCCTCGTACCGGCCGAGCTCCGACGCCGGCAGCCGGCCGGCCCACCGCGCCAGGAACTCCCGCCGGTTCGCGCCGCCGAAGGCCAGCCGGCCCGGCGTCTTGCTCTCGTGGTGCTCGACGACGGACTCGGTGACGACGGCGAACCGGCCGCCCAGTTCGGCGACGGCACGCAGGCACAGGTCGATGTCCTCGCAGCCGTTGATGAACATCGGGTCGAAGCCGCGCAGCGCGACGACGTCGGCGGCCCGCATGGCCAGGACGGCGGCGGTGACCGCCGTGAAGCCGGTCATCGTCCCCAGGGCCTGTGCGTCCTCCATCGGGTGGTGGGCCAGGAACGCGTGCGGGAAGCTGTCGCCACCGGCGAACACGGTGCCGGCCGACTGGATAGTCCCGTCGGGATACACCAGCAACGGCTGCGCCCCGGCGACGGCGTCGTCGTCCAGCGCGCCGACGAGCGGCCGCAGCCAGCCGGGCCGCACGACGGTGTCGTTGTTGAGGAAGACGACGGCCGCGCCGGTGGAGTGCGCGAACGCCAGGTTCGAGCCGAGCGCGAAGTTGAGGTTGCGGACCGCCCGCACCACCGTCACCTCGGGCGACGCGGCGAACCGGGCCGCCAGGATCGCCGACACCGCCCGCCGCGACCCGTTGTCGACCACGACCACCTCGACGTCGTCGCCGTCGGCCGACGCCGCCGCCAGCACCGACGCCACCGCGTCCGTCGTCATCCGCCAGTCCTGGAAGGTGGGGATCAGCACCGACACACGCCCAGGCACGCGGCCGGACAGCCCTGCCGCCACGGCGGCCCAGTCCACGTGATGCTTGGCCAGGACGACGTACTCCCAGCCGGGCGCCTCGGTCAGGGTGATGCGGTCGGTGCCCGATCCGGCACGGCCGACCGCGCCGCCGACGAAGGGCAGCAGCCGCAGCGGCGTCTCGCGGGCGATCCGGATGGCGAGGTCGTGGTCGACCCAGCGGCGCAGCGACTCGTCGAACCCGCCGATCGCCGTCAGGACCGCCCGCTCCACGATCAGCGAGATCATGTTCACGTGGTTCTTGACCAGCAGGTGCTCGTGGGCGCCGTCGAAGGCCAGGTAGCGAAGCGGCGCGTCCGGGCCGTGGTCGAGCACGGCGTGCGCGGCGCGCAGACCGTCGCCGGCCATCGCCTTGACCGCCAGTTCCAGGAACCGCGGGCGGTACACGTCGTCGGAGTCGAGGAAGGCGACGTAGCGGCCGCGGGCCGCGGCGATCCCGGTGTTGCGGGCGGCGCACACCCCGCGCCACGGCCCGTCCAGCACGCGCAGCCGGTAGTCGCGACGGGCCAGGTCGCGCAGCACGTCCGGCGTCGCGTCGGACGACCCGTCGTCGACGACGATCAGCTCCAGGTCGCGCAGACTCTGGCCGAGCACCGACGCGACCGCCGCGCGGATCTGCGCCGGTCGGTTCCGGACCGCGATGACGACGCTGACCAGCGGCCCGTCTCCCGCCGCGGGTAGCGGCAGCCGGGACACCCGGGCGATCCACTCGCGCTCGGCCGCCGCGTCGATGTCCTCGCTGAGCCGGGTGCCGTGGCCGACGGCGTGCTGCTCGCGCCAGCGCCGGGCGGCCGCGGTCGCCCGCTCCCGGACGACGCCCAGCGCCGGCACCGCGCCGACGTGGTCCGGCCGCACCGGCACCGGCGTCTGCGGCCCGGCCCAGGAGAGGAAGTGGCCGAGCGCGCCCCCCGGGTGCTCGGCCGCCTCGGGGTGCCGCTCGAGATAGGTCGCGACGTCGAACAGCGGCCCCAGCGCGCCCCTGGTCACGCGGCGGGCACGGAGCAGCGGGTCGACGTTCTTGCGCGCCCGGTACTTCGGGTCGTGGAACTCCGGCTCGTACAGCGGATGCGGCGAGAGCCCGCGCTGCAGTCCCCAACGCAGGTAGTGACGGGCGGCGACGGTGTCGTCGGCGAACTCCTTGCCGGTCTGGGCGGCGTAGAACTCCCGATCGAGCACGTTCCAGGCGAGCAGCTCCCCGACCGGCTCGACCCGGGCCGGCCGCCGCGGCGGCCACGGACCCAGCGGCTGACCGGCCCGGCGGCGATAGGCCCGGACACCGGCACCCAGGGCCACACGGCGCCTGATCAGGCCCGAGCGCACCCGCCGAGGCAGCCTCTTGATTCCACTGACTGTGCCCAAGGCCGGCCACCTTCCCGTGCTGTCCGCCGCGCTCAGGCGGCGGACGCTACGGGCCGTTCCAGCTCGTCCCGTTTCGCCCCGGTTTCTCGGGCGTCACAAGGCCCCCCGGCCCGTCAGCGAGCCCCGTCGCCCGAGGCTCCCTCAGCGAGAAGACGCACGACGGGCAGGGACGGGTTGCCTCGCGGTTCGGAGCGGAGCAGCACACTGAGCGTGCTGTGCTGCGCGAGTCCGCCGAGGGCGCCCAGCGCACGGAACGTCAGCGTGACGTCGACCGCGGCGGGGGCGTCGAAGCGGACCCGGAAGCCACCGTCCTGCCGCGGTTCGCCGGTGAGGTGGTGCACCGGGAGGTCCAGCTCGACACCGCGGACCGGGTCGCTCTCGATGGTGAGCGGGCCGGTGACGTAGCCGTCGTTGACGATGGTGACGTCGATCGTGTGCCAGTCGCCGGGCGCGAGCGCACCCAGCCGGGTCGCGGTGCGGGCGACGTGCACCCGGGCCTCCGGGTTGATGGTGACCGCGATCGGCGCCGTGGTGTCGACCGGGCCGCAGCAGCCGCTCGCCTCCGGGTGGCTCATCAGTCGGCCTCGCACTCGTCCTGGCGGGTCACATACACGGCCTGAGCGGCGTCGTAGGCCGCCCGGGCGTCGGCCCGCTCACTCTCGCGGATGAACGCGGACTTGGCCGCCCACAAGGCGTCGACCGAGTCGTGCAGCCACCGCGCACTGCGCTTCGAGGCGCGGATCGGACGGCCGCCGGCCTCGACGAAGATCGGCTGGGTGTGCACGCTGTGCAGGATCCGCAGCGCCACCCACGACGAGCGCTCCAGCGTCACGTCGAAGCCCACCGCGTGCTCGGTGCCGTTGGCGACCAGCCGGCGTGAGGCCACCGCGACGCCGTTGACCACCAGGTCGAGCAGGACCTCGCGGCTCTCGCCGACGCGGGCCCGCTCCAGGTGCCAGCCCACCGGCGCGCTGTACGCCGGGCGGCCGGCCTCGGGCGGCGGTGGCGGCTCCTCGGGCAGCCAGGCCGCGACCGTCGCCGTCACCCGCACCGGGCCCGGCTCCGCCAGACGGTGCTCGCGGGCGAGATCGCCGTCGACGGCCAGGTCGAACACGTGGCTGCGGCCGTCGCCGAAGTACGACGCGCCGTCCTTCAGCCCGGCGATCCACGTCTCCAGCGCCCGCGGGCCCTGCGGCGGCTCGGGCAGCCGGACGTAGGTGCGCCCGACGCCCGGGCCCTCGTCGTAGATGCACGGGTAGTCGGTCTCGCCCAGCATCAACGTGCGGAAACCGACGTTGAGCAGGTGGTACCAGATGTTCAGCTCGGCCGCGGGCGCCACCTCGGCGCCGGCCTGGAAGTCGGCGACGCCCAGCGGCACGTCGACGATGATCTCGTTGGACCCGATCGAGTGGAACCCGGGCACGACGTAGTTCGGCAGCTCGTCGGTGCCGGCCGCCAGCCCGAGCCCGCAGTGCGCGTAGCCGGTCAGCGCGTTCTGCGACTGGCCCCAGCGCATGATCGGCAGGTTCCAGGACGGCCAGTCCTCGATCAGCTCGGTGCCCGGGTAGTCCTGGTCGGTCAGCCCGAGCAGGATGACGTGCCCGGAGTGACTGGACGGGAAGCCGGACACCTCGACGTCGTAGCGCAGCAGGCTCTGGCCGTCGCGGTCGGTGGTCTGCGGCTCCCAGGTCATGCCCTGCGCCCGCTGCATCGCCGGGTTCTCCAGCAGCGCCGGCGGGCTGATCGACTCGCCGCTGAAGAACTGCTTCTGGTGGTAGTAGCAGGGTCCCCAGGTCAGCACGCTGCCCAGCCACAGCCCTTCGCCGCGGACGTGCCGGATCATCGTCTCCGGTGTCACGCCCTCACTGGGCACGTTGTAGTGCGAGCAGCCGCCCGCGTGGATGTGCGGGTCGCCCGAGTAGTAGCCGTGGCCGGCGGGATCGACCCAGCGGTCCAGCCGCAGCTCGACGGCGTCGGTGCCAGGCCCGACACGGACGTCGCGCCGCGTCTCGCGGTACTCCGGCCCGCGCCGTGCGGCGAACTCGTAGCCGCCCTCCGGCAGCCGGATCACCTCGCCGGTGGCGCGGTAGACGTGCTCGTGGAAGAACATGTCCGGGGCCAGCCGCATCGCCGTCGACGGGTACGACCGGCCCTGCGCGTCGCGCACCGTGATGGCGGCGACGCTGCTGCCGCCGTCGGGCTCACGGACGTCGATGCGGACGTCGCGCGCCGGCGCGCAGTCGAACTCGAACGTCGCGCCGTACTCCTCGGTCCCCATCATCATGCGGCGCATGGCCAGCTGGTCGGCCGGACGCGTGAGGCTCTCCGGCTGCTCCTCGACGGCCGCGGTGAACGTCAGACCGCCGGAGCGGCGGCCGCCGTCGCGGCTGTAGACGCTGACGACCTTGTACTCGACCTCCAGGCCGGACAGGTCGCCCGGCGACGCGAGCCGCGTCTGCAGCCAGGAGCCCTCGATGCGCGGCACGCTGTCGAGGGTGTCGGGCAGCACGGTGCGGGCGGAGTGGCTCTTCTGGTCGATGACCCCGAACACGCCGGGCGTCATGCCGACCAGCCGGGCCTCGATGCGGTGCGGGTTGGCGACCCGGACGAGGAAGCTGCGCCAGCCGTGCTGGACCAGCCGCGGCGACGCGGCGCCGGGCGTGCTCGTCGTCCCCGCGCGCTCGTCGAGACGCACCTGGACGAGCACGTACGGCCGCAGCAGGTCCTCGGCCTCGCGCACGACCTCGGCGTCGGGGCCTACGTCGGCCGCCAGCTCGGCCAGCCGGCCGGTGACCTCGGCGGGCAGCGGATCACCGAGGTCGCGCAGCGCGTGAGCGGCTCGGGTCGCGGAGGCGAGCAGGGGCTGGGCAGCGGGCTCGGACACCGGGTCCTCCTGTCGGCGGGGGTGTCCGGCCGACGCTATCGCGCCGCGAGCGACGCGTAGAACTCCTGTGTCGCGGCGTAGTCCGGCAGCAGTCCGGACTCCCGTGCGGCGGCCAGCGACGGCGCCGAGCGGTCCTTCTCGGACAGGATCGGGGTGATCGGCCGGCCGTCGCGGTCCACCGTCGGCCAGTCGATGCCCAGCTCCGGATCGAGCGGGTCGATGCCGTGCTCGCGGCCGGGCGCGTACGGCGCCGTGCAGAGGTACATGACGGCGGAGTCGTCGGCCAGCGACAGGAACGCGTGTCCGAGTCCTTCGGCCACGTACACGGCCCGCCGGTCGGCGTCGTCGAGCAGCACGGAGTCCCACGCGCCGAACGTCGGCGAGCCGGCCCGGATGTCGACGACGACGTCGAGGACGGCGCCGCTGACGCAGGTGACGTACTTGGCCTGACTGGGCGGGACGTCGGCGAAGTGCAGACCGCGCAGCACGCCGGCGGCCGAGACGGACAGGTTGGTCTGGACGACGTCCGGGCGGTGGCCGACGTGCGGCGCGAGCAGGTCGCCGCGGAACGACTCGAGGAAGACACCGCGGTCGTCACCGAACAGCGGCGGCGTGACGACCCACGAACCGGGCACCGACAGCGGCTCGATCTTCGGCCCGCTCACGCCGGCGCCCCCTCGAGCAGGCCCACGAGGTAGTCGCCGTAGCCGGACTTCGCCAGCGCCTCGCCGCGGACCCGCAGCTGGTCGTCGTCGATGAAGCCCATGCGCCAGGCCACCTCCTCGGGGCAGCCGAGCTTCTGTCCCTGCCGCGCCTCGATGACGCGGACGTACTCGCCGGCCGCCATGAGGTTGTCGAAGGTGCCGGTGTCGAGCCAGGCGGTGCCGCGCGGCAGCACCTCGACGTGCAGCGAGCCGCGGTCGAGGTAGGTGCGGTTGACGTCGGTGATCTCCAGCTCGCCGCGTGCCGACGGCCGCAGCCCGCGGGCGATCTCGACCACGTCGCTGTCGTAGAAGTACAGGCCCGGGACGGCGAAGTTGCTGCGCGGCCGGGCCGGTTTCTCCTCGAGACTGACGGCGCGGCCGTCGGAGTCGAACTCGACGACACCGTAGGCGGTGGGGTCGGCGACGTGGTAGGCGAAAACCAGCCCCCCGTCGACCTCGTCGTACTTCCGCAGCTGGGTGCCGAGGCCGGCGCCGTAGAAGATGTTGTCGCCGAGGACCAGCGCGACGTGCTCGGAGCCGACGAACTCGGCGCCGATGACGAACGCCTGGGCCAGCCCGTCGGGGCTCGGCTGCTGGGCGTAGGAGATGGACAACCCCAGGTCGGAGCCGTCGCCCAGCAGCGACCGGAACTGCGCGGCGTCGTGCGGCGTGGTGATGACGAGAATGTCGCGGATGCCGGCCAGCATCAGTGTCGTCAGCGGGTAGTAGATCATCGGTTTGTCGTAGACCGGCAGCATCTGCTTGCTCACCGCCACCGTGAGCGGATGCAGCCGAGTTCCCGAGCCGCCCGCCAGGATGATTCCTCGCATGAGCGCCTACGATAGCCCGCGAAAGCGACCGCTCCAGGAGGGGACGAGATGCGGCTGTTGATCACCGGAGGGGCCGGCTTCATCGGCTCGCACTACGTCCGCCAGGCGCTGTCCGGTGCGTACGCCGGCCTCGACGGCGCCGACGTCGTCGTGCTCGACAAGCTCACCTACGCCGGCAACCCGGCCAACCTCGAGCCGGTCGCCGACCACCCGCGGTTCTCCTTCGTCAAGGGCGACATCCTCGACACCGGCCTGGTCGACGAGCTGCTGGCCGAGGCCGACCAGGTCGTGCACTTCGCCGCCGAGAGCCACGTCGACCGCTCCATCCAGGGCGCGGCCGCGTTCGTCCAGACCAACGTCGTCGGCACTCAGACGCTGCTCGACGCGGCCCGCCGGCACGGCGTCGAGCGGTTCGTGCACGTCTCGACCGACGAGGTGTACGGCTCCATCGAGTCCGGTTCGTGGACCGAGGACCACCTGCTGGCGCCCAACTCGCCGTACAGCGCCAGCAAGGCCAGCAGCGACCTCGTCGCGCTGGCCTACCACCGCACCCACGGCGTCCCGGTGTCGGTCACGCGCTGCTCGAACAACTACGGTCCGTACCAGTACCCCGAGAAGGTCATCCCGCTGTTCGTCACGAACCTTCTCGACGGCCGCAACGTGCCGCTGTACGGCGACGGCCTCAATGTGCGCGACTGGCTGCACGTCGACGACCACTGCCAGGGCATCGAGCTGGTCCGCTCGGCCGGCCGGTCCGGTGAGATCTACAACATCGGCGGCGGCCGCGAGCTGACCAACAAGGAGCTCACCGGCCTGCTGCTGGAGGCGTGCGGCGCCGACTGGAGCCGCGTCGACCACGTCGAGGACCGCCTCGCCCACGACCGCCGCTACTCCGTCGACGACAGCAAGATCCGCGCCGAGCTGGGGTACGTGCCGCGGCAGGACTTCGCCGCCGGCCTGGCCGGGACCGTCGCCTGGTACCGCGACCAGCGGCTGTGGTGGGAGCCGCTGAAGAACCGCTGATGGGCGGTTGATCGCCCGCCGGCCGGGGGATACTCGAACTCGACCGGTGGGGCGAGGCGGGAGGGGTTCGAGGACTTGCGGCGTGCGGTCGGCGTCATTCTGGCGACTGTGCTGGCGGCGGCGCTCCTCACCGCGTGGGCGCCCGGCTGGCTCGGCGGCGACCCCGACGCGGCCCGCGACGTGCGGCGACCCCCGTCCAAGACCGTCGACGTCGGGGTCTTCCTCGCGTCCGGCCGGGGCGACGCGGCCGCCGTCCAGGCCGCCATCGACGCGGCCGACCCCGGCCAGACCGTCGTCTTCCCCGCCGGCGTGTACGAGCTGGACCGGCCGATCCGGTTCCGGTCCGAGCGCAACTACACCGCCGCCGAAGGCGCCAGGGTCGTGCTGCGCGGCTTCGGCGACGACGGCGTCACCCTCGACCACGACGAACTGCACGACGTCACCATCAGCGGGCTGGAGTTCGACGACGTCCGCCTCGAGCTGAACGGCACGGACGACCACGACACCGTCACCGACGTGACGCTGCGCGACTGCACGTTCCGCAACGGGCCGGCGGCCAGCGAGTGGGGCGTCGCGTACGTGATGCTGCGCCACACCGTCGGCGTGACCGTGGACGGCTGTGAGTTCCTCCGCGACAGCGCGCACCCCGGCCGCGGCGTCGTCGCCGACAGCACCCGCCTCACCGTCGTCAAGGACTCCTGGTTCGGCACCACCGCCGACCTCGACCCGGCCGTGCCGGACGGCTGGTTCCGCACCGCGATCAACTTCTGGGGCCACGACCTCGCGACCGGCATGGGCAACGACGAGGTCATCGTCGACGGCAACGTGTGGCGGCGCACGCCCGGCATCGGCGCGCCGGCCGGCTGCCAGTTCTGCCAGGACCACGGCCTGTACGCGTGGGGCAGCCGGCGGCTGTCGATCGTCGATAACCGGGCCGACGGCTGGGATGCGTCGCCGGCCGGCGGCTCGATGAAGCTGCGCAACCAGACCGACACGTTCGTCGTCGGCAACCGGCTGCGTTCGTCGGGCATCCTCAGCTACGTCTACGCCAGCACCAACATGGCCGAGGTGTTCCGCCGGGTGTCGCTGCGCGACAACACCATCGACATGCGCGGCGCGACGGGCTGCCGGCACTACTGCGGCGTGACCTACTGGCGCGACGCGGACATCCTCGGCCAGCAGGGGGCGCCGGAGAGTGACGTGTTCATCGGCGGCAACACGTTCGTCGACGGCGGGCTGATCTCCGTCTCCACCGACCGTCCGGCCGAGTTCTGTGTCCAGGGCAACAGCGACGCCGCGCTGATCTCGCACCTGGGCGACGTCCGCACCAGCGACTGCGGCGCCGCGCCTGAGTGGGAGGAGCCGTTCGCCGGCGTCCTGCGCGGCGACTTCGACGGCGACGAGCGGTCCGACTTCGTTCAACTCGTCCGCGACGACGGCGAGGATCCGTACTGGCGGGCGCACCTGAGCGCCGGCAACGGCGTCCAGATCGAGGAATGGCCGGCACAGGTCGGCGGCGCCCAGCTGGCCGCCCAGCTCGGCGTCCAGGTCGGCGACTTCGACGGCGACGGCCGCGACGACCTCGCCTGGGCCGGCGCCTGCCGCGACCATGGCACCTGCTGGCGGGTGGCGCTGACCGGCGACGACGGGTTCGCGCCGCCGCGTCCGTGGGCCCGGTTCGGCGGGACGACCAGCCAGACCACGCGGTTCGGCATCCAGGTCGGCGACTTCGACGGCGACGCCCGCGACGACCTCCTCTACCGCGGCACCTGCGGCGACGACGGCGAGCTGTGTTGGCGGCTGCTGAGCAGCGACGGCGAATCCTTCCAGGCCCGTTCCTGGGGCGACGGCGCGGCGTTCACCGCCGACAGCGACGCGTACGGGCTGCTCGTGGCCGACTTCAGCGGCGACGGCCGCGACGACATCGCCTACCGCGGCCGCTGCGGCGACGCCGGCGAGCCGTGCTTCCGGGTGCACGTCAGCGGTGAGGACGGCTTCACGGTGCACCCCTGGGGCGACGCGTTCTGGCCCGAGGCCGACGGCTCGACCGCCCATTTCGGCATCTCCGTCGGCGACGTCGACGGCGACGGCGACGCCGACCTCGGCTACCGCGGCCGCTGCGGCAACGGGGAGTCGCTGTGGCGCTACCACCTCAGCACCGGCTCCGGCTTCACCGTCGCCTGCTCACCGCGCGCCAAGCTCGACCCGGCCTCCTGACGCTGGGGGCTCGTGACGCGGTCGTCGTGACACGGGCACGACCCCCATTGATGGTCCCGTGGGCTGGCGGGCCGTGCGCCGGATGGCCACGTGGGCCGTCCCCCTGCTGCCCATTCTTCAAGCCGCGGCACCGTGCCTCAAGCGGACTGAACGGCGCTTCGCGCGGCGATGACCGCTTGACCCACGGCACCGCGGCCTGAGAACCGGCAGCTATCAGGGGGACGGGGCGAGTCTGGGCACAGCTCCAGCTTTTGCAGCCGCCGGCAGGCTCGCTTCGTGGGCCGTTGGCACCCGCGCACCACGGTGATCATCCACGAACGCGTAGTCCACTAGGCGTTCTCACGCATCACCAGGCATGCAAGCCGCATGAAGCACCAGAACGCCTGGTGATGGCCCCCGAAACACCGGCAAATCTCACCACGTGGACGCGCCACAGGTCGGACACCCAGCGAGCGGTGCGCCGGTCATTCAGCCAACGGTGCGCCACCACAGCGAACAGTGCGCCAGTCATCCAGCCAACGGTGCACATCACCAGGCGTTCTCACGCATCACGAGGCATGCAAGCCGCATGAAGCACCAGAACACCTGGTGATGGCCCCCGAAACGGCGACCGGATCAGGGCAGCAGGTCGTCGAGCATGGCCAGCATCGTGTGCATGCGGCGGTCGGCGGCCTTGACGCTGCCCCGCCTGACGGCGCGGAAGTAGCGGTTGCGCCAGCCGCTCAGGAACAGCAGCAGCGCCACGGCCACCTGCAGCCGCCACGGGACGGCACCCGCGGCGGCGAGGGCGGGCCGCAGCGACGCGGGCGCCTCGAGCGTCGCCGCCAGGGCACGGGGGTCGGGCGCGGACATCAGGACCTTGAGGACGTCGTGGGCGAGCGGCCGGTGGCCGGCGTCCTCCCAGTCGACGAGGGCCAGCCGGCCGTCGGTGACCCGCAGCACGTTGCCGAGGCCGGGGTCGCCGTGGCTGAGACCGACGGTGAGCGGGCGGGTGTCGTCGAGCAGGGAGCGGGCTCGCAGGGCCATGACCTGCGGGTCCAGCCCGCCGGGCCAGCTGCCGGGGGGCGGGTCGTCGGTCAGCCCGGAGAAGGCGGCCAGCGCACGGGCCCGCGGGTCGGCGCCGAGTGGCTCGTGCGTCACGCCCAGCCGCTGCCACGTCTCGGCCAGCAGGGCGAGCAGTTCGAGAGCGGTGTCCTCGGCGTCCTCGGCGCGGACCGCCGCGCCGTCGACGGCCTCCTCGACCAGCCAGTCGGCGACGGCGTCGCCGGGCAGCCCGTGCCCGACCAGGCCGCTCGCCAGCACGCGCGGGACGGCGAACGGCGTGCGCCCGGCCACCGTCCGCTGATGCGCGCTGCCCGTGACCAGCGGCGTCGGCGTGCCCGGCGCGGACCGCTGCTGCACGACGAGGGTCCGGTGCACCTCGGTGACGTAGAACGCCCGGAACCGCAGCTGCTCGGCCGTGCGCATCGCCCCGGCCACGACGACGTCCGCCGCGGCCGCCGATCGCACCAGCGGCCGGCTACCCGCGACGAGCACCGAGGCGCCCGTCCGCTGATCGACGAAGACGCCGCTGGACGGGAACGGCGCCGCCGGGTCGAGCTGGGCCGAGAAGGCGATGCGGTTGTCGTGGAAGAAGTGCCGGCGGCGCAGCCGCGCCACGCCCCGTGCGGACGGCAGACTGTCGGTCGTCCGCTCGATCACGGCGGTCCAATCGAGGGACCTGAGGGCGTCGGAGGCGGCTGGCATCGGATATGTCTATCAGTGCAACGTCGCAGTTCAGGCGGGGTTTCGATGGGAGTTCGATGAGAGTGTTCTCATCTTCCGGACGGCCCGTGCGGGCCGCGGGAGACGGCGCCGACACAGACCTGCTGTAAAGTCGTCCGGTCACGAGCGCCACATGGACGGGAACGAAGCAGTGTCGACAGATGTCGCAGTGGTTGGACTGGGTTACGTGGGCTTGCCGCTGGCTCAGGAGGCCAGCCGGTCCGGCCTTCAGGTCATGGGCTTCGACGTCAGCACCAACGTCGTCGAAGGTCTGAACGAGGGCCGGTCGCATGTCGACGACCTCTCCGACGCCGACATCGAGGAGATGCGGGCGTCGGGCTTCCGGGCGACGACGGACGAGGCCGACCTCGGCGGCGCGGACACCATCGTCATCTGCGTGCCGACGCCGCTGTCCGACGAGGGCGGACCGGACCTCGGCGCCGTCAAGGCCGCGGTCGGCACTGTCGGGCGGCATCTGTCGGCCGGCATGCTGGTGGTGCTGGAGTCCACCACCTACCCGGGCACCACCGACGAGGTGGTCCGGCCGATGCTGGAGGAGGCGTCCGGCCTCGTCGCCGGCCGCGACTTCCACCTCGCGTTCTCGCCCGAGCGCATCGACCCGGGCAACCCGAAGTTCGGCATGCGCAACACCCCCAAGGTCGTGGGCGGCCAGACGCCCGCCTGCACCGAGCGGGCGGCCACGTTCTACCGCCGCTTCGTCGACACCGTCGTCGAGGCCAAGGGCACCCGCGAGGCCGAGACCGCGAAGCTGCTCGAGAACACGTACCGGCACGTCAACATCGCGCTGGTCAACGAGATGGCGCGGTTCTGCCACGAGCTCGGCATCGACCTCTGGGACGTCATCCGGCTGGCCAAGACCAAGCCGTTCGGCTTCCAGGCGTTCTACCCGGGCCCTGGCGTCGGCGGGCACTGCATCCCGATCGACCCGAACTACCTGAGCCACAACGTGCGCGTGCGGCTCGGCTACCCGTTCCGGTTCGTCGAGCTGGCGCAGGAGATCAACGCCACCATGCCGGCGTACGTCACCCAGCGCATCATGAACATCCTCAACACCGACGGCAAGGCCATCAACGGCTCGACCATCCTGCTGCTCGGCGTCACGTACAAGCCCGACATCGCCGACCAGCGCGAGTCCCCCGCCGTCCCGCTGGCGAAGCGGCTGGCCTCGCTCGGCGCCAACGTCGTCTTCCACGACCCCAAGGTGCCCACCTGGAAGGTCGACGGCAGCGTGCTCGAGTCGGTCACCGACCTCGACGCTGCGCTGGCCTCGGCCGACCTCACCGTCGTCCTCCAGCCGCACACCGAGTACGACGGCCACCTCATCGCCAAGACGGCGCAGCGGGTCTTCGACACCCGCGGCATCACCCCGCTCGGCGACACCGTCGAGCACATGTGAGTCGCGCGGCGCGGCCGGCCCGTCGATGGGGCCGGCCGCGCCGGCACGTCCGTCAGCCGGCGGTCACGCCCCGCGCGGGTGGCTGGTGGCCTCGAAGACGCTGGCCAGCGTCGGGTAGTGCCAGGTCCCGGCCAGCCGGCCGAGGCCCTGGATCGGCGTGCTGGAGTTGGTGACGAACCCCATGCGGTAGGCGTACGCCTCGCCGCTGGCGCTGTTCACGCCGATCAGCGTCGTCACGGTACCGCCGCTCGGGGTCGCGCAGTTGCCGAGCGCCAGATGATCGAACGCCTGCCAGGTGCGGCTGCGGATGGTCGTGGTCGTCGCCGTCATGGTGGCGGTCGTCGGGATCTTGATGAGGATCAGCCGGCCGGTCGTCGTGTTGGCGAGCAGCGCGTCGTACTGCGGCGTGCGGCCGATCAGCGTCATGTCGCGGACGGTGCCGAAGCCGGCGACGCGGCCGGCGCCGGTGAGGACCGGGCGACCCGCCGTGCCGGACGTGATGACGTAGCGGTACAGCGAGCCGTTGTCGTGCAGGGCGTAGAGGTAGCGGGTGGGCAGCAGTGAGCTGGCCATGACCGTGCGCCGGAACCCGCTCCACCGCGACGCGAGGTTCTCGGCGGTGGCCCGCCGGCCGTCGTTGTCGGCGCGGGCGGTCAGCTGGAAGACCACGTTGGTGCCGGTGCCGAGATGGGTCGACTCCTGGAACCAGTCCTCGGGGATCATGGTGTCGGCGTCGAAGCTGCCGGTCGACAGCGACCTGATCGACGTCAACCCGCTGACGGCACCGAAGTCGGTGACGGTCGGCGGGCGGGTGGTGCTCACGCTCACCCCGATGCTGCGATAGTGCCCGTCGTCGCCGACGGAGGCCATGCTGACGGCGCAGTCGATGGCCGCGGCGGGCGCCGCCCCCGTGGCGGCGCCACTCGCGGGGACCGAGCCGGCCAGGCCGGTGGCGACGACGGAGAGCACCAGGGCCGTCACGATGGTTCGCATCTGCCCACCTCCACGTACGAAGTAGAGAATTGTCTCAATGTAGCACCGGGGAGGCGCTCGTCCAGCCCGGTCCGGACCGCCGCCCTGGTGCGTTAGGTTGAGCCGCATGACCGACGACGCCGAAGTCGTGTGGCGGCCCGACCCCGCGGCCGTGGCGCGGAGCCGGATGACGCAGTTCCGCACCTGGCTGCGCGACGAGGGCCTGGTCGATGCCGCCGACTACGACGAGCTGTGGCGCTGGTCGGTCGGTGAGCCGGGTGCGTTCTGGAGTTCGATCGCCCGATTCTTCGGCGTCGCGTTCCACACCCCGCCCGAGGACGTGCTGCCGGACGTCGCGATGCCGGGCACCCGCTGGTTTCCCGGCGCGACGCTCAACTACGCCGAGCAGGCGCTGCTCCCCGGCGACGGCAAGGGCGACGACGACGTCGCGGTGATCTTCCGGCGCGAGGACGGGCTGCGCACCGAGCTGACCTACGGCGAGCTGCGCCGGCAGGTCGCGGCCATGCGGGCGGCGCTGGCGGCCCTCGGCGTCGGCCGCGGCGACCGGGTGGCCGCGCTGGTGCCCAACGCGCCGCAGACCGTGGTCGCGTTCCTGGCGACGGCCAGCCTCGGCGCCGTCTGGTCGTCCTGTTCCCCCGACTTCGGCGTGCGCGCGGCGGCCGACCGGTTCGCGCAGATCGCTCCGACGGTGCTGATCACCTGCGACGGCTACGTCTACAACGGCAAGGCGGTCGACGTCCGGCCGACGGTGGCGGCGCTGCGGGCACAGCTGCCCGGTGTCCGCGCCGTCGTCGGCATCCCGTTCGGCGGCGCGGCCGTCCCTGATGCGCTCGACTGGGACGATCTGCTGGCACAGCACGACGACGCGCCGCTGGAGTTCGAGCCGGTGCCGTTCGACCACCCGCTGTGGGTGCTGTACTCGTCCGGCACGACCGGCCTGCCCAAGGGCATCGTGCAGGGGCACGGCGGCATCGTGCTGGAGCACGTCAAGGCGGCCGGCCTGCAGCTGGACCTCCAACCCGGCGAGCGGTTCTTCTGGTTCACCACCACCGGCTGGATGATGTGGAACTTCCTCGTCGGCGGGCTGCTGGTCGGCTCGACGGTGGTGCTGTACGACGGCAGCCCGGGGTATCCGTCGCTGCGGTCGCTGTGGGACCTCGCCGCCGACGAGCGGGTCGCCGTCTTCGGCACGTCGGCGCCGTTCGTGCAGGCCTGCCTGAAGGACGGCCTGACGCTGGACCCGTCGGCGCGGCCGTCGCTGCGCGCCGTCGGCAGCACGGGTGCGCCGCTGTCGGCCGACGGGTTCCGCTGGCTGAGCCGCAACCTGGGCTCGTCGGTGCAGATCGCCAGTCTCTCCGGCGGCACCGACGCCTGCACGGCGTTCGTCGGGCCGGCGCCGGACGTGCCGGTGTGGCTGGGCGAGCTGTCCCGGCCCGCGCTCGGCGCCGCGCTGGCCGCGTTCGACCCGGCCGGGCACCCCGTCATCGGCGAGGTCGGCGAGCTGGTGCTCACGGCGCCGCTGCCGTCGATGCCGGTCTCCTTCTGGGGCGACGACGACGGCTCACGGCTGCGGGCCGCCTACTTCGAGGACTACCCGGGCGTCTGGCGGCACGGCGACTGGGTGACGATCACGCCGCGCGGGTCCGCCGTCATCCACGGCCGCAGCGACTCCACCCTCAACCGCGGCGGCGTCCGCATGGGGACCGCGGAGTTCTACCGCATCGTCGAAGCCCACCCCGCCGTCGTCGACTCGCTGGTCATCGACACGTCGGGCGACGGCGCGTCCGACGGCGAGCTGCTCTGCTTCCTGGTGCTCGCGCCGGGCACGTCGCTGACCGACGTCGAGCCGGAGCTGCGCAGGTCGCTGCGAGCGGAGCTGTCGCCGCGGCACGTCCCCGACCGCTTCCTCGTGGTCGACGACGTGCCGCGGACCCTGACCGGCAAGAAGTGCGAGGTCCCGGTGAAACGGATCCTCGCCGGAGTGGCGGCGGAGCAGGCCGTGAGCCGCGAGGCGCTGCGCAACCCCGCCGCCCTCGACCCGTTCGT
Organism: Jiangella endophytica; assembly: GCF_003427025.1. GTDB lineage: Bacteria > Actinomycetota > Actinomycetes > Jiangellales > Jiangellaceae > Jiangella > Jiangella endophytica. The sequence goes on along the minus strand of NZ_QVAI01000001.1, from coordinate 650,643 downwards.
CGCTCTGGCCGCCGCGGGGACTGTCGGAGCTCGCCCGTAGTGTGAGGCCCACCCAGCCGGGAGGGGTCCCCACCCTCCAGGGTGGGCTCCCCACCCTCCAGGGTGGGCTCCCCACCCTCCGGGGTGGGCGCACAGCCGTCGGGGCGGGGCTCGCCTACCCGTCAAGGCGGGCGGACCTACCCGTCAAGGCGGGCGGGCCCAGCCGTCAAGGCGGGGTCACCAGCGGACTCTTCGCCGACGCCCCTACTTGCGACGCGAGCCGGGCAGCGGGAGCGGGTCGACGCTCTGGTCGTTCGCGGTCAGGTCGATGCCGAGGTCGCCGGCGAACACCAGGTGCGTCTCGACGTCGACGTCCTCACCCTGCTGGGTGAGGTTGAAGACCCGGGCGCCGCGCAGCCGGTTCCGCTCGGCGCCGCCGAGGCCGTAGGTGCCGAAGCCGGTGTTGCCCGAGTAGCCGAGCAGGACGCCGTAGTAGTCGCCCACGTAGGTGTTGACGTGGTCGTGGCCGCAGAAAACGCCACGCACGTCGCCGCGGTCGAGGATGGCGGAGAACATGCCGCTGTTGAACGGGCCCGGGCACTCGTCCTCGTTGCGCTCGCCGACGATGCCGTGACGGGCGACGGCGCGCTCGTGGTCGGCGGCGGTGCGGCTGTCGACGCTGGCGAACCACATGAAGCGGTACTCCCAGAGCGGGATGTGGATGAACATCAGCGCCGGCACCTTCCGCCCGGCCCGCTTCTCCACCAGCTCCGACGTCTCGGTGTACCAGTGCACCTGGTTCATCCGCAGCCAGTCCCACGTCGGGTAGCCGGCGAAGTCCTGCCCGGCGATGGTCGACGGCGCGTAGCGGCCGCTGTCCAGCAGGAACAGGCTGAAGACGGGACGCTGGCCGCGGGCGCCGCGGATCAGCAGGTTCATGTTGCCCGAGCCGGTGACGCCGCGGGGGCTGGGCTGGTTGAGGTTGTGGCCGTACGACCGGTAGAAGGCCAGCATGTCCTCCTCGTCCATCCCGGTGTCCGGCGTGGAGTCCTCGTCGTGGTTGCCGTAGGTGATCACCCACGGGATCTGCCGCTGCTCCATCGGCTGGACGATGTTGTTCATCGCCTGCTGCATCTCGGTGGCGTTCGCGCAGCCGCCGGTGATGTTGTCGCCGTTGTGGACGACGAGGTCCGGCCGCTCCGCGTCGAGGACCTTCTCCATCAGCTCGATGGTGCGCCGGTCGATCCGCTCGTCGTCCTGGGTGTCGTTGAACTGCACGATCTTGAAGGTGCCGTCGCCGTTGAACCGCAGCGGCTCGTCCTCGGCCGCACCGGCCGGGGCCGCGCCCGCGAGCGCACCCGTGGCGCCGAGCGCGAGCGCCGCCGTGCCCAGGCCGCCCATCCGGACGAAGTCGCGCCGGTCCCAGCCGGGCCCGGCCTCGGCCTGCTGCTCGTTCGGCTGCTGGTCGTGCTGCGCCATGGCGCCTCATCTCGGGTGCGGCGGTGGGTGTCCCGGGGACGCTAACGAGCGGCGGGCACCAGCAGCCGTCACCGCGGTGATGAGTGGGTGAAGCGCACCCGAATAGGGTCGTCGGGTGGAACCGTTCCGCGTCGACGTCCCCCAGGCCCAGCTCGACGACCTGCGCGCCCGGCTGCGCGCGACCCGCTGGCCCGAGCCGGCCACCGTCGGCGACTGGTCGCAGGGGGTGCCGCTGGACCACCTGCGCGACCTCTGCGCCTACTGGGCGACGGAGTACGACTGGCGGCGGGTGGAGGGCTGGCTGAACGGTCTGCCGCAGTTCCGGACGGTGATCGACGGCCTCGGCATCCACCTGCTGCACGTCCGCTCGCCGCACGACGGCGCGTTCCCGCTGGTGCTGACGCACGGCTGGCCGGGCTCGATCCTCGAGTTCCGCAAGCTGATCGGCCCGCTCACCGACCCGCCCGACCCCGCCGACGCGTTCCACGTCGTCGTCCCGTCGCTGCCCGGCTACGGGTTCAGCGACCGGCCGGCCCACACCGGCTGGGGCGTCGAGCGGATCGCCGCTGCGTGGGCGACGCTGATGCAGCGGCTCGGCTACGACCGCTACGGCGCGCAGGGCAGCGACTGGGGCACGACGGTGTCGACGCTGCTCGGTGTCGCGCACCCGGACCGCGTCGCCGGCATCCACCTGATGCCGCCGCTCGCGCCGCCCGACCCGGCGACGTTCGACGACCTCACCGAGGCCGAGCGGGCGGCGCTGGACGACCTGCGCGAGGCCGGCGAGTGGGAATCCGGCTATTCGCGGCAGCAGGCCACCCGGCCGCAGACGGTCGGCTACGGGCTGGTCGACTCGCCGGCGGCGCTGTGCGCGTGGATCGCGGAGAAGTACTGGTTCTGGACCGACCACGACGGCTCGCTCGACCCCGTCATCGGCCGCGACGAGCTGCTCGACACCGTCATGCTCTACTGGCTGACCGCCACCGGCGCCTCGGCGGCGCGGCTGTACTGGGAGAGCATCCGCCAGGTCGACGAGTGGATCTCCGGCAGCACCGGCGCCGCCGTCGACGTCCCGACGGGGTGCACGGTGTTCCCCAAGGAGCTGCAGCGGCCGTCGCGGCGGTGGGCGGAGCGCCGGTTCACCGACATCCGGCACTGGGGCGAACCGGCCCGTGGCGGCCACTTCGCCGCCCTCGAGCAGCCCGCCACCGTCGTCGACGAGATCAGGACGTTCTTCCGGCTGGTCCGCTGACCCGTCGGCGGACGACGGCGACGACGGCCAGCGCGGCGACGACGGCCAGTGCGCTCGCGCCGGCGGCGAGGCCCAGCCGCAGGCCGCGTGGCCGGTACGCGCACGACACGTCCGTCTCGTCGGCCAGGACCGGCACCGCGATCAGCCCGCCGACGGTCGACGGGGTGCGGGCGGGGCCGTCGCCGGCCGAGCAGGTCCAGCCGGGCGAGCGGATCACCCCGAGGACGACCATGCCGGCCGCCGTCCCGGGCGCCAGCCGGACGTCGACGCCGTGCGACGTCACGTCGATCGTCGCCGGGCGGGTGCGCTGGTACCCCTCCACCGCGGCGTCGAGGAGCGACCGGTCGAGGCAGCCGACCGGGCGGCGCGGCAGCCGAGCCGGGCCCCGCACGCGCACCCTCAGCTCGGAGGCGCCGGGTTCGCTCGCCGTGGCGATCGGCAGGATCGGCGCGCCGGTGTAGATCCCGGGCCGGCGGGCGCCCTCGAGCAGCACGGGCCGCCAGTCGGTGGCGGGATCGAGGACGTCGCCGACGAACGTGGGCGCTGCGAGGTAGCGCTGCGTCCCCGCCGGGCAGGCCACCGTCAGCGTCAGCTCGACCGGCAGCTCCGCCCCCGCGACCGGCTCGATGAGGTAGTCGTCGCCCTGGGTGGTGACGGTCACCGACGGGTTCGCGGCCGGCGCCGTCTCGGGGACCGTGTAGACGTCGGCGCCCAGCGCGGTCTCCTGGCGGCCGAACGCGCCCGGGTCGTCGGACTCCCAGGTCCGCCCCGGCCGGACGGTGACCAGCGGCGCGACATCGTAGCGGTCGAGGTGCAGCGTCGTGCCCGACTCCGCGACCACCCGCGCGCCGATCGCGAACACCGCGTCGACCACGGGATTCGCCGGGTCGATGGTGGCCCGGGCGTAGGAGCGGTAGCCGAAGCCGAGCCCGGCCAGCGTCCCGGACACCTCGTCGGGGATGGTGCTCGAGTAGTACTGCGAGCCCTGGCCGCCGATCAGCATCGGGTCGTTGAACGACGAGTGCGCGCCGGGCGAGACCCGCGACTCCGGCCAGTCGTCGGCCTCGGCGACCAGCGCACGGGCCTGGTCGTTGGTGTCGTCCCATCCTGGGAAGGCGAACAGGGACCGTGACCGTGCCTCGTCGATCGCGACCGCACCGGCCGCCGCCTCGGCCACGACCGCGGCGCCGACCACCACGACGGCCGTCACCACCGCCCACGACGGCGGCCGCGCCCGCCGGCCCACGGCCAGCCAGGCCAGCACCGCCACCAGGGTCACCACCGGCACGACGATCCGCGTGGTCCCGGTGACGTACGGGCCGTCGAGTACCACCAGGTAAAGGCCCGCCACCAGCGCGAGCGGCACCACCACCGGGGCGACGCCGCGCAACCCGGCGGCGCCGGACAGCCAGCCGGCGATCACCAGCATCCCGGCGACCACGAACGCCTGCCGGAACGGGCTGCCGTTGGGGACGTCGAACCCGTGCCACACCTCGTGCGTCAGCCCGACCTGCATGCTGAGCACCGTCAGCACGATGACCGCCGTCCAGACCACCCGTTCGCGCAGCGCGACGGCACGGTTCACCGGCAGGCTCAGCGCGAGCAGCAGCATCAGCGTCCCGACCGCCAGCCCCGGGCTGCTGCCGACGCCCTCGCTGCCGGCCAGCAGGCGGGACAGGAAGTCCAGCCAGTCCATCGGCGCGAACTCGACCGGCGGGCTGGGCCGCGCGTCCCGCACCGACCAGAACGTCGGCGCCAGCAGCGGCGCCGCCAGCCCGAGTCCCGCGACGAGGACGAACGCACAGCGCAGGACCCCGGTGACCCGATGCCGCAGCGAGACCGAGCTGTCGTAGGAGAGCACCCGCGCGAGCACGACGATCGCGGCGCCGAGCGTGGCCATGTAGACCGTGTAGAAGTGCGCCGTCCAGAGCAGCGCCACGACGAACGGCGCCACGCACAACGGCAGCAGCGTGCGCCGCCGCAGGATCCACTCGCACACGAGGCACAGCACGGGGAACGCCACCAGGGCGTTCAGCCAGATCGTCACGTACACGGCGTCGTCGATCGCCCACCCGCACAGCGCGTACGAGACCCCGGCGAGGACGGCGAGCCAGGCCGGCCCCGCCGGGCGGAGCACGCGCAGGTACGCCGTCATCGCGGCCGCCGCCAGGGCGATCGCCAGTGCCGCGATGACGTACAACGCCAGGTCGACCCCGTCGCGCGGGAACAGCACGACGATCCAGGACAGCGGACTGCCCGAGTAGGCCAGGTAGTCGCCGATGAACGGGACGCCGAACCCGCTGGACCAGTTGAAGGTCAGGTCGCCGGCGGCGTCACCGGTGAGTAGGTCGCGCAGGTGCGCGTGCATGGGGATGAACTGCTGGGCGAGGTCGTTGGTGTTGCGCGAGAGCTCGCCGAACGGGAACGTCCCGCGCACCATGCCGCTGACGACGAACGCGCCGGCCGCCAGCGCCGCGGCCAGCAGGCAGGTGAGCAGCACCTGGCGTCGAGCCACGACGACGGTGTCGAACACGGCGTCCCTCCCCCCGTGCAACCTTTCGGCTGCCCTGCGGCGTCCATGGACTGGAACACCAATTCAGGGGGTTGGGAAGCGGCGGCTTCCGACTCGAAACACCATAGCAACCGCCTGCGACATCACGGCGCCGGCAGATCATCGACCTGCTCGGCGGGCCACCGCGACGGCGTCAGCCTGCGACGCGCCACCAGGCGCTGCGCAGGCCCAGCGCGATGCGGAACTGCTCGCCCGTCACCTCGGCGGAGCCGGCGCTGCCGCGGATCTCCACGGCCGCGACGCGCCCGCCCCAGGCGCCCAGGCCGTCGCGCGCGGTGACGGTGACGGCGGACGGACGGCCCACGCGGGGGAAGGCGGCCGCGACGTCGGCGGCGGAGAACGACGAGCGCCAGGTGTGCGGCGAGCCGGACACCACGCCGTCGTACGGGTCCTCGAACGCCTGCAGGTACGGCCTGCTGCCGCGCACCGTCCAGCCGCCGTTCGCCGAACCGAACTGGGCGAACACCGGGATCCCGGCGTGGACGAGCAGCCGGCCCGCGGTCGCCGCGACGGCGGCGTCGCTGTCCGGGTGCTCGTACCGGCGCACGAGCGCTCCCGCGGCGGTGTAGTCGGCGACGCCGTTGAAGACCTGGCAGCGGGTGCTGTCGCAGGTGTCGTACCAGCCGCCGGGTTCCTCGGTGCGCTGCCAGCGCGCGTAGCTGCGTGCCGCGACGGCCTGCGCGCGCACGGCCGCCGCCGGCCAGGACGCCGGCATCTCGGCCGGCACGACGCTGCGCAGGTACGCCTCGAGCGACGTCACGACGCGGGTGCCGACTCCGGGGGCGACGGCGACCGCCTCGACGGCGCCGCGGTACTCGCGATGCGTCGGGCCGAGCATGAGCCGCACGACACCGGTGGGCGACGTGAACCGGATCGGGCCGCGGGCGGCGGCCGCGCCGAGCGACACCGGGTACCACTCGCGGGCGTAGCCCTGCAGGACCAGGCCGGACCGGCCGGCCAGCACCCGCCACGCCGTGACCGGCCGGCCACCCAGCGACGACGGCAACGTCTGCGCCGCGCCGTCGCCCGCGGCCGCCGCCGTCCCGGCCGTGTGCAGCACCCACGTCTGGTCGTCGGTGTCGGCGGTGACGCGGACCCGCAGCTGGATGTCGTCGCGGGTGACGAGCTCGGCGCCGCGGTAGTAGTGGGCGAGGATGCGCTCGTAGGACAGGCCGCTGACGGCGGCGCCGTACGCGCCCCACTGCGACATGCCGCGGCCGTGGCCGAACCCGCGGCCCTCGATGGCGACCTCGCCCGACGACGGCAGGGTGACGACCTCCGCGGCCGCCGCCGGCGCCGCCGGGACGAGTGCCGCCAGCAGCACCGCCACCGCGGCCCAGGCCGCTCGGCTCCGGCTCATCTCAGCTGCGCAGGTCGAAAGCGTTCCAGCCGCCGCCGTACTGCACCCGCGGCAGGAAACCGCCCCGCCCGTCGCCGGGATAGGCGTACAGCACGCCGCCGGACGTCCAGGCCAGCAGGTCGACCACGCCGTCGCCGGTGACGTCGGCGCCGCCGGTGATGCCGGCCATGCCGTTCCAGCCGGACCCGATCCGCCGCGGCGAGCCGAATCCGCCGCTGCCGTTGCCCGGATAGAGCATCAGCGCGCCGTCGCCGCGGCGGGCGATGACGTCCGGCGCGCCGTCACCGTTCCAGTCGCCCGGCCCGACGAGCGCGGTCATCGCCTGCCAGCCGGTGCCGATGGTCCGGCCGCTGAGCAGCCCGCCCTTGCCGTTGCCGGCGAAGAGCACCAGCCCGCCGTTGCGGTGCCGGGCGACGATGTCCGGCCGGCCGTCGCCGTTCCAGTCGCCGACGGCGGCGAACGCGTCGTACACCGCCCAGCCGGCGCCCAGCCGGACGCCGCGGCCGAGCCGTCCGCCGTCGAGTCCCGGGTAGAACCACATGGTGCCGTCGGTGCGACGGCGCGCCAGCACGTCGTCGTGGCCGTCGCCGTTGAGGTCGCCGGGCAGCAGCTTGACGTCCATGGCCTGCCACCCGGTGCCGATGGACACCGGTGAGCCGAACCCGCCGCCCCAGCGGCCGGGCCACAGCCAGAGCGAGCCACTGCTGCGCTGGCGCGCCACGATGTCGCCGAAGCTGGCGCTGTCGACGTCGCGGCCGCCGGTGGCGTCGCCGCCGATGCCCATGGAACGCAGGGTGCCGGCCCGGATCAGGCTCAGCCTCGAGTACAGCTGTGCCCCGGGGCAGGCGGTCGCGGCGGCGTCCCGGTGCCCGGCGATCGGCGTCCAGCGCTCGCCGTCGTAGATCGCGGCCCGCAGCGGATTCACCCCGTGCACGCCGAACTTCCAGCCGATCAGGCTGCTGACGGCCCGGAGCAGCGCGTTGCTCGGCACCATGGTGTCGTAGTTCCCCAGCGCGGAGACGGCGAACGCGTCGTCGTTGTACCCCTGCGTGTGAGCACCTGTGACGGCCCGGGCGATGCCGCCGTAGCGGCCCTCCCACAGGCGGCCGAACCGGTCGACGATGAAGTTGTAGCCGATGTCGTTCCAGCCGCGCGAGCGCACGTGGAAGCTGTAGATCGACCGGATCATGCTCGGGACGTCGGTGGCGGCGTAGGCGTTGGCGCTGACGGTGTGGTGGACGAACGCGCCGTGCACCTCGCCGTACTCCGGCGGGTCGGCACGCAGGCTCTCGTCGGCGCCCCACTGCGCGCGGCTGCGGATGGTCGGCTGGCCGGCCCGGACCTCGGTCGCCATCGCCTCGGGGGCGCTCGCCGCCGACGCGGGGTCCGCACCCGGATCGACGAGATCCAGCCGCAGGTCGCGCGGCAGCACCGCCCCGTCGGCCGCGGACACGGTGACCTCGACCGCGTCCGACGACGGCACCAGCAGCGGGTCGGTGCCGCCGCGGATGCCGGCGGCCGCCTCGGCGGTGCCCGGCTCGGGTGCGTGCTCGTCGTCGCCGGGCAGCTCGTACCAGGGCGACCAGTCGGCGTCGCCGTCGGCGCGCACTCGGACCCAGGCCTGCAGGTCGGCGGCTCCGGCCCAGGTGACACCTACGGCCTGGAACGGCTCGACGTCCAGCGCGCCGGTGCGGACGGCCGTCGAGCCCAGCCGGGCGCTATCCGAGGACGCGGGCACGAGCGGGACGGTCTGCAGGCCGGCGTCGGCCGGGGCGGGCGCGGCCCGCACGAGTGGCGCGTCGGCCGGCGGAGTGGACTCGGCCGGTGCGAAGGCGTCGGCCGGAACCGGCTCCGCGCCGCGCAGTGGTGTGCCGTCCGGCTCAGTCTCCGGCATGACGGCGTCCGATGGTGGCTCGGCCGCGGCCGACGGCGGCGCCAGACCCGGTAAGGCCAGCGCCGTGGCGACGACGAGCCCGACCCCCGTTCGCGAAGCTCTCGTGTGAAACATGACGCACCCCAGCAGAATCCCCCGACACACTAGTAACAGCAGTCTCATACGTCTCGGGAGTATCCACAAGCCGAATGCGCAGACGAATCTCCCCGCGACCGGGCGGTCGCGGGGAGCGGGACGTGCCGATTCAGGCGGGGGTGTCGCCCGGACGACGGGTCAGGACGTGCATGCCCTTGTCGGCGCGCAGCTGCTGGCGGACGAACTCCGGCCGCTCCTGCAGCCAGCGGCCGCTGACCTCGACCTCGTCGGGCCGGATGGTGTCGTCGAGGACGAACGTCACCTCGTCGGCGCAGTGCGGCAGCAGCACCGGCAGCGCCGGATAGCGGGCCAGCGGGCCGGTACCGGCCGGCGGGCCGTCGACGAACACCAGGCCGATGCCGTCGAGGTCCTTCACGGAGTCGAGGTCGTACCAGTTCCAGTCGCGCTCGTCGGGGCCGGCCCACGGCGCCAGCGGCGCGTGCCGCACCTCGACGACGTCCTGCAGCCCGTGGTCGGCCACTCGCCGGGCGCTGACCTCGGCGAACGCGGCGTCGTGCTCGAGCGCGACCACTCGTCCGCGGCCGGCCTTCTGCGCGGCGTAGCCCAGGACCAGGCTGGACGCGCCGCTGCCGCACTCGACGATCAGTTCCGGGCGGCGGGAGAGCACGTACTCGGCCAGCCAGCGCAGCACGTCGGGCGACGCGGCCCAGTCGCGCAGCGGTGGCATCAGGGCCCGCGGCTGCAGCATGGTGCGCAGATCGAGCAGCGCCTCGATCTGCCAGTACGTCTGGGCGGTGTCCCAGCGGCCGGCCGCGACGTCGGCGCCGACCTCGTCCAGCCGCTTCCCGGTGGCGGTGATCGGCGGCTCCAGCCGGGCGGCGATCTGATCGACGGCGGCGTCCAGCGCCCGCCCCTGCGCCCGCGCGGTCTCGGCGTTCACCGCCAGGGTGCCACGCAGCGTCTGGTGCAGTTCGGACAACTGCCGGGTGTGCCGCGCCGCGACCGCCGACACACTGCGCTTGAGCTGCACCACCAGCGCGCCGAGGACGGCGACCGCGGCGGTCAGCCCGAACGCGACGACCAGCAGCAGACCCTGCGACACCGCGATCTCACCGGCCAGCACCACGCCCAGCGTGACGAGCGACGCGGCGGCCGCCGCAGCGCCGACGACCAGCGCCACCTTGCGCACCGGCACCGTAGCCATAGGTCACCATCCAGGCACTCGTCCACCCGACCGCCGGGCGGAAAAGACCACAGCTTAGCGCCGAATCCGCCCGTTTCCGCCAGGGCCTCGCGGCACCTGCGCATCGGGCACCGTCTACCGTGGGTGCGGCTCCCCCACGGCCCACCGAACAGAGGTATCACCCGTGCTGAAGATCATGACCGTCTACGGGACGCGACCCGAGGCGATCAAGCTCGCGCCGGTGCTCGAGGCGCTCGCCGCCGAGCCCGGCATCACGTCGGTACCCGTCGTCACCGGCCAGCACCGCGAGATGCTCGACCAGGTCAACGACCTCTTCGGGATCGTCCCGCGGCACGATCTCGACATCATCCAGCCGGGGCAGACGCTGGCCGGCATCACCGCGCGCATCATGGAGCGCTTCGACCCGGTTCTCGCCGAGGAGGCCCCGCACGCGGTCGTCGTCCAGGGCGACACCACGACCTCGACGGCGGCCGCGCTGGCGGCGTTCTACCGCAGCGTCCCCGTGATCCACGTCGAGGCCGGGCTGCGTTCCGGCGACCTCGCCGCTCCCTTCCCCGAGGAGGCGAACCGCCGCCTCACCTCGCAGCTCACCGCCCTGCACCTCGCGCCGACGGCACGCAGCCGGGCCAACCTGCTGCGCGAAGGCATCGACCCGGACACCGTCGTCGTCACCGGCAACACCGTCATCGACGCGCTGCTCGCCACCGCCGCCCGCCCGGTGCCGCCGTCCGACCCGCACCTGGCAGGGCTGGTCGCGTCGGGCGCGCCGATCCTGCTGGTCACCAGCCACCGCCGGGAGAGCTGGGGCGCGGCCATGGCCGGCGTGGGCCGGGCGCTGGCCCGCATCAGCACGGCGCACCCGGAGCTCACGGTGGTGCTGCCGGTGCACCGCAACCCGGTGGTCCGCGAGGCGCTGGTGCCCATGCTGGCCGGCCGGCCGAACGTCGTCATCACCGAGCCGCTGTCCTACGCGGAGTTCGCCACCGTCCTCGCGGCCGCGCGCATCGTCCTCACCGACTCCGGCGGCATCCAGGAGGAGGCGCCCAGCCTGGGCAAGCCGGTGCTGGTCATGCGCGACAACACCGAGCGCCCCGAGGCGGTCGAGGCCGGCACCGTCCGCCTCATCGGCACCGACGAGAACCGTGTCGTCAAGGAGGTCGACCGGCTCTACCGCGACGAGGCGGCCTACGCGGCCATGGCGCACGCCGTCAATCCCTACGGCGACGGCCACGCCACCGCCCGTTCCGTCGCCGCCGTCCGGGCCCTGTTCGGCCTGGGCAGCCGGCTCCCGGACTTCGCCGGCTGACGGGGCGTCCCCCAAGGCGTTCTCCCGCTTCACCGGGCATGCATGCCCGGTGAAGCGGGAAGACCCCTACTTCACGTGATCATTTCCCGGTCAGCGCGGCCGACCAGGCCGCACCACCGGCGGCGAGGTCGTGGGCGCCCGCCCGCAGCCGCGCCGCCGCGCTGAGCTTGGCGAACTCGGCCGGGTCGGTGGAGGCGGCGATGGAGTGGACCAGCGCGTCCAGCGAGTCGTACGGAGCGTCGTCGCCGTACAGGTCGGCCGCGCCCGGCTCGGCCGGGGTGCGCACCACCACGCCGCACGCCTGTGCCCCGAAGACACGCGGGTCGAGGCTGCCGCGACGTCGCGGGACCAGGAGCCAGCCGATCTTCCGGTACCAGGTGGGCAGGTCGGCCTCGGGCCGCTCGAACGCGATGCGCGCCGCGACGGCGGGCTCGGCGGCCAGACCGGAGAGCAGCGCCTGGTAGTAGTCGCGTTCCAGCTGGTCCTCGCGCAGGTCCGCGACCTCCCAGGGGAGGTCGTCGCGGACGTGCAGGCTGAACCGGTCGTCGGCGGCGAGCAGGCCGCGCAGCGCGGTGACGGCGGTGTCCGGCCGGGCCGCGGCGGGACGCAGGTCGAGCACGCCGACGCGGAACTGGCGACCGGGCAGGCCGGGACGGTCGAGGTAGGCGGTGTCGACGGGGGCCGGCGCGTGGTGCAGCCGCTCGGCCGGGACGTCGAACGCGGCGGCGAACGCGGCGCGGTCGGGCTCGGCCTGGAACACGAACGCGTCGATCTCCTCCAGCCGCGCCTCGCGCAGGGCCGGTTCGTCGGAGCGCAGATCGCGGACGTGGGCGACGAGCCGCTGGCCGGGAGGCTTGCGGCGGGTGGCCCACGGCAGATAAGGCCCGGCGTCCTCGACGACGACCACGCCGGCCGCGGACAGCTCGTCGAACCGGGCCTGCTCCTGGCCCTTCAGCGACGGGTCCCACTCGGCCACCCGGACGTCGCCGGCGGTCTGGTGCAGCACGGCGTGCACGCCGCGCGACGACGACAGGTCGGCCCCGACCAGCAGCACCGGCCGGCCGCCCTCGAGGGTCACCCGGGGCCGCGCCTCGGAGGCCCGCAACGCCGAGTGGATGCGCTCGACGGTGTTGGCCATGCGGTAGTGGTCGATGGCGTCCATCGCCTTCTTGCGCGCCTGCTCGAGCAGGTCGGGGTCGAGCGCCACCCGCTCGACCGCGTCGAGCACGGACTCGAGCGTGGAGTCGACGAACAGCGGGTAGTCCTCGCCCAGCAGCTCGACGTGGGCGGCGATGCGGTTGACCACCGGCGCCACGCCCATGGCGCAGTATTCCAGCACCTTGGTGGACAGCTCGTGGGTGGAGTCCAGCGCCTGCGCCCGCCAGCTGAACCCGATGTCGGCCGTCTTGGAGTACGCCATGGCGTCGTCGCGGGACAGCCCACCGGCCCACTCGACGCCCGGGCTGGTCGTGACCGCGGCCTTCATGCGGGCGCGCCAGGTGGGCGTGCGGACCGAGTGCATGATCTTGTCGCCGATCATCGACAGCGACAGCCGGACGCCGCGTTCGGCCAGCCGGCCGGGCACCTCGCACAGCTCCAGCGTCTTCCAGCCCTCGGCGAACTTGCCGGCGTAGACGCCCTGCAGTCGTCCGGCGGACGGGGCGGACCGGCCGGGCAGCGGCCCGAGGTCGTCGGGGATCATCGGGTTGATGACGACGCACTTCCCGGCCGACGCGGGCACCCGGTACTCCATGTAGGAGCGGGAGTCCTCGGTCTGCACCAGCATGCGCTCGGCGGACAGCGCGATCTCCTCGAGGTCGCGCAGCCGCTCCGGCGTGGGCTCGGCGCCCGGCTCGGGGAGGTCGATGACGTAGGGCCACAGGCGGCCGTCGAACTCGCGGGTGCGGGCCAGCTCGTTGCAGATGCCGAAGCCGCGCGCGATGATCTTGTCGAACCGGCGGCCGCGGTCCAGCTCGACGATGCGGTGCGCGACGTCATCGATCGAGAGCAGCTTGTTCGGCGGCACGGCGTCGCCGAGGCCCTCGAACGGGTCGACGACGGTGACGTTGTCGAGGCCGTCGAGCGGCTCGAGCATCTTCCGCGACACCACACGGGCCTTCAGCAGCAGCGTGACGTGCGAGTTCGTCCGCGCGAGCACCTGGGCCATGGAGACCAGCCAGATGGTCGAACCGTCGATGAGGTTGATGTTCCCGTCGCCGTAGAGCAGGACCCGGCGCTCCACCGGCGTGGACTGGCTGGTCATCGGTCTCCCTCGACGGCGGCGCGGGCGATCCGGTCGAGCACGCTCACGACCGGCGACATGGGCACGGGGCCGAGGACGGGATCGGTCTCCTGCGGTCGCGGCAGCACGACGTCGGCGGCGCCGCGCAGCAGGTTGGTGCCGACGTTCGGCGGGTCGCCGGAGTCGAGCAGGACCACCGGAGCGCCGAGCTCACGCGCCTCGGTGCACCAGTCCAGGACCTCGAGCAGCAGGGCCGTGCCGGACGACGTCTCGGCGGTGCTCCACGGGCCGGACTGCAGCGCCGCCCGCTCGACGACCAGCACGTCGCCGGCTTCGATGCGCAGGCCGAGCGCCCGCGCCCCCGGCGCCACCGCGGCGACGGGCAGGACGTCGCCCAGCCGGCGGGCGGTCGACGGGGTCAGCACGCCGGCCACCCGGGTGGCCGGGGCCGGTTCGCGACCGGCATCGAGGTCGTTCGCGGGCGCGTCGTCGGCGGCGTCGGTCTCGGGCTCGTCGTCGGGCTCCGCGACCAGGTGCTCCGGGTAGCGCGGCGACAGGATCCGCTCGGCGGCGCGGAACGGCGAGTCGGGCAGCTCGCGGGTGCGGCGGCGGGCGCGGACGATGCGGCGGGCCTTGCGGACGGCGCGCCGGGGCAGCGAGGCGGGCATCAGCGCCACAGGCCCTTCGTGTCGATGACGCGCTTGCCGTCGAGCACCGAGCGGTCGATGCCGCGGAACTCGTCGTGGTCGACCAGCAGCAGGACGACGTCGGCGGCGGCGAGCGCGGCCGTCGCCTCGGCCAGCTCGACGTTGCGCAGCTCGGCGAGGTCGGCCGGCAGCTTCTCGACGTGCGGCTCGACCGCGAGCACCCGGCAGCCGGGCAGCTCGCCGGCGAGGTCGCGGACGATCTGCCGGGCCGGCGACTCGCGCAGGTCGTCGATGTTGGCCTTGAACGCCAGACCGAGCGCGGCGACCGTCGACGTGCCGGTGCCCGCGACGGCCTCGACGGCCCGGCCGACCACGTAGGCGGACTTGCCGTCGTTGACCTCGCGCGCCGTGCGGATCAGCTGGGCCTGCTCGGGCGCGGCCGCCACGATGAACCAGGGGTCGACGGCGATGCAGTGGCCGCCGACGCCCGGCCCCGGCTGCAGGACGTTGACCCGCGGGTGGTGATTGGCCAGCTCGATCAGCCGCCACACGTCGACGCCGAGGCGGTCGCAGATCAGCGACAGCTCGTTGGCGAAGGCGATGTTGACGTCGCGGAAGGAGTTCTCCGTCAGCTTGGCCAGCTCGGCGGTGACCGCGTCGGTGAGCAGCAGCTCGCCCCGGCAGAACCGCTCGTACAGCTCTTTGGCCAGCCGCGCCGCCTCGTCGGTGAGGCCGCCGATGATGCGGTCGTTCTCGACCAGCTCGGTCATGATGCGCCCGGGCAGCACCCGCTCGGGGCAGTGCGCGACGTGGATGACCGGCCGGCCGCCGGCGCCGTCGAGGCTCAGCTCCGGGTTGGTGGCGACGATCTCCTCGGCCATGCGCCGAGTGGTGCCGGGCGGTGACGTCGACTCGAGGATGACCAGCTCGCCGCCGGTCAGCCGCGGCGCGATGGACCGCGCGGCCGACAGCACGTAGCTGAGGTCGGCGCTCTTGTCGTCGTTGAACGGGGTGGGGACCGCGACGATGTAGGTGTCGGCCGCGGGCGGCTCGGTGGTGGCATCGAGGCGGCCGGCCGCGACGACGTCGCGCAGCACGTGGTCCAGATCGGGCTCGACGAAGGGCAGTGTGCCGTTGTTGACCGACTCGACCTTGTGCTGGTCGAGATCGACGCCGGTGACCCGGCATCCCGCTCGGGCCAGGACGGCGGCGGTCGGGAGGCCGATGTAGCCGAGTCCGAGCACCACGATGCGCGATTGCGCGCTCATGTCGTTCTCTCCTCACAGGGCGCTGTGACGCGCCCACCGGAGCGCTTGTCCCGAAGTAGTCTAGGGTGTGCTTCCCGGGTCTCGGCCGTAGCGAGCGACGTCCAGGTGGATGCCTCGCAAGGCCGAGGAAGGAGTCATAGCGGGGTTCTATGACGACTGACGAGAACGCCGCGAGGCGCCGCCTGGGCGTCGCGCGGTAGGCCACGGACCCGGGAGGCAGACCCTAGCACCGAGCGGCCGGACCGACGGCACTCGCCCGCCTTGCCGACCACCCTGACGAAAGCTATTCGATGTCGCAGCTCAAGCCCCTGGTCCGCGCGCCACGCCGATTCGCGCTTCGCGCGCTCCGCGGCCCCGTCCGAACCCTCCTGCGCCCGTTCCGCCCGCAGGTCAAGGCGGTGCGACGGCGACTTCCGCGCCGAGTCGACGCCTACGTGTCGCGCCTGGGCGGCGGCTCGCCACGGGTCCGGCCCGCGCCGCCGCCGGTGCCCGCGGAGCTGGTCGAACAGGCCCGCGCCGGCCGCCCGCCGGTGCCCGGCGCCCCGCTGCGGCTCTACGTCGCGCCGGCGAACTTCGCCGGGCAGGGCTGGTTGTGGGCGCGCGCGGCCGAGCGGCAGCTGCCCGGCGTCGGCGCCGTCACCATGGTCGGCATCCCCGGCGGCTTCCGCTTCTCCGCCGACCACCACGTGCCCGAGCAGGTCTACCTGCGCTCGGCGGAGTGGCAGCGCGAGCAGTTCGACTACGTCCGGCAAGGGTTCACGCACGTGCTCATCGAGGCGCAGCGGCCCATGTTCGGGTCGCTGTTCAGTTCCAACGCGTTCACCGAGGCGCGGGTGCTGACGGGGTACGACGTGCGGGTGGCCACCATCGCGCACGGCCGCGACGTCCGGCTGCCGAGTCTGCACCGCGAGAACTACCGGTGGTCGCCGTACGTGCGTGAGGAGTGGGCCGACGTCGACGTGCTCGAGCGCCAGGTCCGCCGCAACCTCGCCGGGCTGGCCTCGCTGGACCTACCCGCGTTCGTGTCGACGCCCGACCTGCTCGACGACCTCCCCGACGCGCGCTGGTGCCCGGTCGTCATCGACCCCGCGCTGTGGGAGGCGCCGGAGCCGCCGCTGGAGCGGTCCCGCCCGGTCGCGGTGCACGCACCCACCAACTCCAAGTTCAAGGGCTCCGACCAGGTCGACGAGGCCATGACCGACCTGCACGAGCAGGGGCTGGTCGAGTACCGCCGCGTCGAGGGCGTCTCGCCCGACGAGGTGCGCGCCATCATCGGCTCGGCCGACCTCGTGCTCGAGCAGTTCCGGCTGGGCAGCTACGGCGTCACCGCGTGCGAGGCCATGGCGGCCGGGCGGGTCGTGCTCGGCCACATCACCGAGCACAACCGGCAGCGGGTCCGCGACGCCGCGGGCGACGACCTCCCGATCGTCGAGACCACCGTCGAGAACATCCGCGAGGTCGTGCTCGAACTGCTCGACGACCGGGGCCGCGCGCAGAAGATCGCCGCGCAGGGCCCCGGCTTCGTCCGTAAACTGCACGACGGCGCCTACTCCGCCACCGTGCTCTCGTCGTTCCTGACGACGTCCTGACAACGCCGGCCGCTGGGTGGCTCCCCGTCCCCCGGCTGCCCCATGCTCTTGCCGCGACGAACGTGGCAGCTATCCGGGGGCGGGGAGGATCCGGGCACGCCTCGACGTTCGCGTGCCCGTTTCGCACGTTTGCCGGACCATGGGCCGCGATGATCATCAAGGATCGCGTACATCACCAGGCGTTCTCCCGCTCTACCAGGCCTGCATGGGTGGTAGAGCGGGAGAACGCCTGGTGGACGGCCCAGTAAACGCGGCGGAATCTCACCACGTGGACGCGGCGACGGGGCAGAGCACGCCGAGGCGTCGCCACACTCCCCGTCCCCCTGATAAGTGCCCGTTCTTGGCCGCGGAGCCGCGGGTCAATCGGACACGCGTCGCCGCGAAGCGCCCCCATAGGTCCGCTTGAGACGCGGATCCGCGGCACAGAGAATGGGCATCAGGGGGCCGGCCAACGGTCGCCAACCCCCAGACCAACGTTCAACCCTGAAGCCAACTCAGGCGCCGCCGCGACCCACGACGATGCGTGTGACGCCGTCCCACGCGCTCGGGTCGGTGACGTTGCGGCCGTCGACCAGCACCGCGATGCCGGGGAGGTCGCGGCTGCCCAGCTTGCGGTACTCGTCGTGGTCGGCCTGCACGACGGCGGCGTCGACCGGCTCGCCGATGGCGTAGGCCTGGAAGCCGAGCCGCTCGAGCTCGGCGCCGGAGTAGAACGGGTCGTGCACGCGGACGTCGGCGCCGGCCGCGCGCAGCGCCTCGACCACCGGGTAGACGCCGGAGAACGCGGTCTCCTTGACGCCGCCGCGGTACGACGCGCCCAGCACGGCGACCCGCGTGCCGGTGAGATCGCCGCCGCGGGCGGCCGCCAGCAGGCCGACGGTGTACTCGGGCATCGCCAGATTGGCTTCGCGAGCCGCCCGGACCACCGTCGCCTCAGGATCGGTCCACAGGTAGAGGCGTGGGTAGACCGGGATGCAATGACCGCCGACGGCGACTCCGGGGCGGTGGACGTGGCTGTAGGGCTGCGAGTTCGCCGCCTCGATGACCTTGAAGACGTCGATGCCGCGGCCGGCGGCGAATCGGGCGAACTGGTTGGCCAGCCCGATGTTGACGTCGCGGTAGGTGGTCTCGGCCAGCTTGGCCATCTCGGCCGCCTCGGCGCTGCCGAGGTCCCAGACGCCGTTGGGGCGGTCGAGGTCGGGCCGGTTGTCGAAGTCGAGGACGGCCTCGTAGAACGCCGTGGCCGCGGCGGCGCCGGCGTCGGACAGCCCGCCGATCAGCTTCGGGTAGCGCCGCAGGTCGGCGAAGATGCGCCCGGTGAGCACCCGCTCGGGCGAGAACACGACGTGGAAGTCGGTGCCCTCGGCCAGCCCGGAACCGGACTCCAGCACCGGTTTCCACCGCTCGCGCGTGGTGCCGACCGGCAGCGTGGTCTCATACGACACCAACGTGCCCGGCGTCAGGTGCTGGGCGATGGCGGCCGTCGCGGCATCCATCGAGCGGAAGTCGGGCTCGTACGTGGCGTCGTCGACGACCAGCGGGACGACGACCACGACGGCGTCGCTGCCGGGCACGGCGTCGCCGAAGTCGGTGGTGGCCCGCAGCCGGCCGTCGGTCACCGCCCGGCCCAACTGCTCGGCGAGCAGCGCCTCGCCCGGGAACGGCTCGACGCCGCGGTTGACCTGATCGACCAGGTCAGGGTTGATGTCCACGCCCACGACGTCGTGACCCTTGCCGGCGAACTGCACGGCAAGGGGCAGACCGATCTTGCCCAGAGCGACCACGGCGATTCTCATGCACTGACCTTCGGAAATTGGCGGCGGTGAATGACCGCATGTAGGGTACCCGGGTTCAGAGACATCAGTCCGATCCACCGCGCGGGCGCGAATATTCCGGGACGGGTCGCACGAAGATGAAGGTGCTCAGCATTGTCGGCGCGCGCCCCCAGTTCGTGAAGTTGGCGCCCATGGCCGAGAGCCTGGGGCGGCTCGGCGCCGAGCACGTCATCGTGCACACCGGGCAGCATTACGACGCCAACATGTCCGACGTGTTCTTCGCCGACCTCGAGATCCCCGCACCGGACGTCTCGCTCGGCATCGGCTCGGGCAGCCAGGGCGTGCAGACCGGCGCCATGCTGTCCGCGCTCGACCCCGTCCTCGCCGAGCACCGACCCGACTGGGTGCTCGTGTACGGCGACACCAACTCCACCCTGGCCGGCACACTGTCCGCGGTGAAGCAGCACCTCCCGGTGGCGCACCTGGAGGCCGGGCTGCGCTCGTTCAACCGGAGGATGCCCGAGGAGCACAATCGGGTACTGACCGACCATGCCGCCGACCTCCTGCTCGCGCCGACGCAGGTCGCCATGGGTCATCTCGCGTCCGAAGGGCTGGCCGCGCGCTCGGTGCTGGTCGGCGACGTCATGACCGACGTCTGCTTCCGGGTCCGCGACACCGTCGACCCCGCCACCGCGCCGCTGCCCGCCGGCGTGCCGGACGAGTTCGTCGCGTGCACCGTCCACCGGGCCGAGAACACCGACGACCCCGGCCGCCTGGCGGCCGTCGTCGACGCGCTCGCCGCGCTCCCCGTCGCGGTGGTCCTGCTGGCCCATCCGCGGCTGGTCGCGAGGTGCCGCGAGTTCGGCATCTCCCTCGACCGGCCCGGGTCCGCGCTCTTCGTCGGCGAGCCGCTGCCGTACCCTGCCATGGTGGCGACCGTGCTCCGTTCGGCCGGCGTCGTCACCGACTCCGGCGGACTCCAGAAGGAGGCCTACCTCCTCGCCCGCCCGTGCACCACGATCCGCTCCGAGACGGAGTGGGTCGAGACACTCGAGGGCGGCTGGAACGTGCTCGCCCCGCAGCTCGACTCCCTGTCCGAAGCCGTCACCCGGCCCGCTCCCACGGCTGCCCAGGGCACGCCGTACGGCGACGGGAAGGCGGCCGACCGCGCCGCGTCAGAACTCCTCCACGGGACGCACGCGCCGCAGCGCCCATGACGGCCACCGCCACCGCGGAGCCGCGGACCACCACGAAGACCGCCGCGCCGTCCGGGTTCCGGCCGGAGATCCAGGGGCTGCGCGCCGTCGCGGTGCTGCTGGTGGTGATCTTCCACCTCTGGCCCGACACGCTCTCCGGCGGCTTCGTCGGCGTCGACGTGTTCTTCGTCATCTCCGGCTACCTCATCACCGCGCACATCCACCGCGAGGTCACCACCACCGGGACGCTGTCGCTGCGGCGGTTCTGGGCCCGCCGCATGCGCCGGCTGCTGCCCGCGTCGCTGCTGGTCCTGGCCGTCAGCGCGGCGGCGACGGTGCTGTTCCTGCCGGCCACCCTGTGGGCCATGACGGCGCGGCAGATCGCCGCCAGCGCCGCGTACTTCCAGAACTGGCTGCTCGCCACCGACGCCGTCGACTACATGGCGCAGGACAACGTCCCGACGGTCGCGCAGCACTACTGGTCGCTGTCGGTCGAGGAGCAGTTCTACGCGTTCTGGCCGGTCCTGGTGCTCGGGCTGGCGCTGCTCGCGCGGCGGCTGCCCGGCGGCCGGCGCGACCCGCTCGTGCCGCTGCTGGTCGTGGGGCTGACGATCATCTTCGCGGTGTCGCTGGCGTGGTCCATCACGGCCACCGCCGACGACCAGGCCCGCGCCTACTTCGTCACGCCGACGCGCATCTGGGAGTTCGCCGCCGGCGCGCTGCTGGCCATCCTGGCCGTCGGCGGCGTCCGGCTCGGCGCCCCGCTGCGGCGGTTGCTGTCCGGCGCGGGGCTGGCGGCGATCCTGGTCGCCGCCGTGCTGTTCGACGAGGCCAGCCTCTTCCCCGGCTGGATCGCGCTGCTGCCGGTGCTGGGCACGGTCGCCGTCATCGCGGCCGGCAGCGACGGCGTCCGGTTCACGCCGGGCTGGTTCCTGGCCCGCCGCCCCATGACGTTCGTCGGTGACATCTCCTACTCGGTGTACCTGTGGCACTGGCCGCTGATCATCGTGCTGCCGTTCATCACCGGCTCCGACCTGCGCACCGCCGACAAGCTCGGCATCCTGGCCGGGACCATGGTGCTGGCGTGGCTCAGCAAGATCGCCGTCGAGGACCCGCTGCGCAGCCGCCGGTTCCTGTCGATCATGCCGTCGCGGACGTTCGCGTTCGCCTCGCTCAGCATGCTCGCCGTCATCGCGTCGGCCATCGCCATCGACCACGAGGTCAACGACACCTCGGCGGAGTCGTCCGTGCTGGCCGAGTCGCTGACCGGTGCCGAGTCCGGCCCGGATCGCGACCTGTCGGAGCAGTCGTTCGCGGCCGAGTGCGTCGGACCGGCCGCGCTGGACCCCGGCAACGGCTGCGACTCCGTCACCGGCGACGGCCCGCAGATCGCGCCGCCGGAGCTGGTCATCAAGCAGAACACCGAGCCCGACTACAGCGACTGCCAGCAGACCATTCGGCGCGCCCAGGTGGTCAGCTGCGAGATCGGCGCCACCGAGCACCCGGACCGCGTCGTCGCGCTGGTCGGCGACTCCCACGCCACCCACTGGTTCGGCGCCCTCGACTGGCTGGGCCGCGAGCGCAACTGGATGGTCGTCACGTACACGAAGGCGTCCTGCCCGGCCACCGAGGCCCGCCGCATCCTCCCCGACGAGCAGGGCGGCGACGCCGCCGACAGCTGCGACTCCTGGGTCGAGGACGTCCGCGAGCGCATCGCCGACGACGACCGCATCTCGGCGGTGTTCACCTCCGCGTTCTCGTCGGCGTACGAGTTCGAGGCGGGCGGGCACGACCTGCCGGAGCCGGCGGTGCAGGGCTTCCAGGCCGTCTGGCGCGAGTGGACCGACGACGGCAGAGAGGTCTTCGTCCTCAAGGACGTCCCGCCGACCCAGGGCGACAACGTCCCCAACTGCCTCGCCATGAACGCCGACGACCCGCTGGCGTGCGCCACCCTCGCCGACGACCTCCCCGACGACGCCATCGCCACGGCCACCGAGGGCGCCGGCGCCGGCGTGCACCTGGTCGACCTCACCGACCAGTTCTGCGACCAGAAGCTCTGCTACCCGCTCATCGGCGATGTCATCGTGTACCGCGACTTCAGCCACCTCAGCCGGGAGTACTCCCGGGCGCTGTCGCCGTACATCGGCGCCCAGGTCGACGCGGCGGAGGCGGCGGCCGGAGGCTGAGGCGGGGCCGCCGCCTCGAGCCGTACGGACGGTGCGGGAGGGCGGTGGTGCCGGCACCACTGGTCGCGCATCGTGCTCGCCGCCACCGTGGTGGCTCGTCGATCCGGTCCGGTCCGATCCGCGAGCCTCGGGTCGTAGTCGGCGTCGTGGTTGGGGTCGTCCGGGGTTCACGGTTCGGGGTTCACGGTCCAGCGGTCGGTGGTCGGGCGACGTCTTCGGTTCGCCGGATCGGCCCACTCGTTGACTCGGCCCCTCGGCAGGCCGGGCGGACGTGTGTTGGGTTCGTACTGTTCGCCGTCCCCCTGCTGCCCATTTTCTCAGCCGCGCACCCGCGCCTCAAGCGGACTTGTTTGGGCGCTCCGCGCCGACGACGGCCGCTTGACCCGCGGCCGCGCGGTCTAAGAACTGGCAGCTATCAGGGGGACGGGGCGAGTCTGGACACACCTCGGGCTTCGCAGGCGACGCCACCCTCACGTCGGCGACCGGGGCGCAGTTTCGGCCATCGCCGGCTGCGCAACGCCGACCGCCGTCGTCGTGGTCCGGCCGGCGACGTGAACCGGCCCTAGGCGACCGTGGCGCAGTTTCGGCCATCGCCGGCTGCGCAACGCCGACCGCCGTCGCCGTGGTCCGACCGGCGACGTGAACCAGCCCTCGGCGACCGTGGCGCAGTTTCGGCCATCGCCGGCTGCGCAACGCCGACCGCCGTCGCCCTGGTCCGACCGGCGACGTGAACCAGCCCTAGGCGACCGTGGCGCAGTTTCGGCCATCGCCGGCTGCGCAACGCCGGCCGACGTCGCCGTGGTCCGGCCGGCGACGTGAACCGGCCCTAGGCGACCGTGGCGCAGTTTCGGCCATCGCCGGCTGCGCAACGCCGGCCGACGTCGCCGTGGTCCGGCCGGCGACGTGAACCGGCCCTCGGCGACCGGGGCGCAGTTTCGGCCATCGCCGGCTGCGCAACGCCGGCCGACGTCGCCGTGGTCCGACCGGCGACGTGAACCGGCCCTCGGCGACCGTCGCCTCGGGATCACCGACGCCGTGGCCTGTGGACAGCGATGATCATCAACGATCACGTACGCCACTAGGCGTTCTCCCGCTCCACCAGGCATGCATGCCTCGCAGAGCGAACACAGTCCTAGGCATGGCCCCCGAATCGACGAGAAATCTCACCCAGTGGACACCACACGTGCGACGACAGCCCCGGCCCACGACCAGGGCCCCAGGAAAGTCATCGGCGGCAAGGGCCACCGTTCGCGGGACGGGCGACCCGGTCGGCTCAGCCCACTCGTCGGCTCAGCCCCACTCGTCGGCTCAGCCCACACGTTGGCTCAGCCCACACGTTGGCTCAGCCCACACGTTGGCTCAGCCCACACGTCGGCTCAGCCTGCTGGTAGGCCCGATCTGCCGTGCGTCGAGTTCGTGCCGTTCCACGTCCCCTGCTGCCCATCCTCTCAGCCGCACAACCGCGCCTCGAGCGGACCTGTTGGGCGCTTCGCACCGACGACGACCGCTTGACCCACGGTCCTCCGGCCTGAGAACGGGCAGCGATCAGGGGGACGGGGCGAGTCTGGGCAGGCGTCGGGCTCCGCAGGCGTGGTCCGGGCATCCAGCGGTCCAGGGTCGGCCGGTGAACCGGCCGCGCCCGCCGACAGTCTCGCCACATCACACGCCACCTCACCAGGCGTTCTCCCACTCCACCAGGCATGCACGCCTCGCAGAGCAGGAGTACGCCTGGTGAAGTAGGCGATCGTTGATGATCAACGCCGTCCACGAGCACCAAGGATCCCGGTGCCGCTCGGACGTGGACTACGGCTCGGTGACGGTGACCGTGCGGCCTTCGGTGGCCGACACCAGGACGGCCTCGGCGACGGCGACGGTGGCGAGGCCCTGCTGCATCGTGACGATGTCGGTGGACTTGCCGAGGAGGGCGTCGCGGAACGCCTCGTGCTCGACCCGCAGCGGCTCCGGCTTCGCGATGGCGTAGCGGATGACGTCGCCCTCGCTGACCCCGCGGAACTGGGCGAGGTCGTCCCACTGCGTCGGCGTGGAGCCGTTGGCGTGGAAGGTGAGGTCGGCGTGCAGGGTGTCGGCGACGAACGCGCCGCGATCGCCGGTGACGATGGTCACCCGCTCCTTCATCGGCGACAACCAGTTGACCAGGTGGCTGGTGACGGTGCCGTTGGTGAGCTTGCCGGTGACGGCGACGAGGTCCTCGTGCGCGCGGCCGCTCTTGTACGCCGTGTGCGCCGCGACCGTGCGGTAGGAGTGGCCGACCACCCAGGCGGTGAGGTCGATGTCGTGCGTCGCGAGGTCCTTCACCACGCCGACGTCGGCGATGCGGGCCGGGAACGGGCCCTGCCGGCGGGTGATGATCTGGTAGATCTCGCCGAGCTCGCCCTCGGCGAGCCGCAAGCGCAGGTTCTGCAGCGCCGGGTTGTACCGCTCGATGTGCCCGACGGCGCCGATGAGGCCGGCGCCGTCGAACGCCTCTGCCAGCTTGCGGGCGCCGAGGGTGTCCTTGGCCAGCGGCTTCTCGATCAGCGCGTGCACGCCGGCCGAGGCTAGCGCGAGACCGATCTCCTCGTGGTACGCGGTCGGGGTGGCGACGACGCAGTAGTCGAGGCCGGCCGCGATCATCGCCTCGATGTCCTGGTGGACCGTCAGACCGCCGGCGACGTTGTGCGGGTCGCCGGCGGGGTCGGCGACGGCCACGAGGTCGACGTCGCTGATGGCCCGCAGCACCCGGGCGTGGTGGCGGCCCATCATGCCCAGGCCGATGAGACCGGCGCGCAGTGCGGCCATCAGGAACCCGCCCCCGCGATCGCGTTGACGGCCGCGACGATGCGGTCCAGCTCCTCCTGGGTCAGCGCCGGGTGCACCGGCAGCGACACGACCTCGGCGGCCGCCCGCTCGGTCTCGGGGAGGTCCAGCTCGCGCGCGAACGACGGCAGCCGGTGGTTCGGGATGGGGTAGTAGACGCCGCAGCCGACGGCGTACTCCTCGCGCAGCGCCTTGACGAAGCCGTCGCGGTCGTCGGCGACCCGGATCGTGTACTGGTGGTAGACGTGCGTGGCCTGCTCGGCGACCGGCGGCACGACCACGCCGCGCAGGTTCTGGTCGAGGAACGCGGCGTTCTCCTGCCGCTGCTTCGTCCAGCCGGGCAGCTTCGTCAGCTGAACCCGGCCGATGGCGGCGTGCAGGTCGGTCATGCGGTTGTTGACGCCGACCAGCTCGTTCTCGTACTGGCGCAGCATGCCCTGGTTGCGCAGCAGCCGCAGCCGGCGCTCGAGGTCGGCGTCGGCCGTCGAGACCATGCCGCCCTCGCCGGACGTCATGTTCTTGGTGGGGTAGAGGCTGAACATCGCGAAGTCGCCGAACGTGCCGACCTGGCGGCCCTGCCAGGTGGCGGCGTGTGCCTGGGCGGCGTCCTCGAAGACGCGCAGGCCGTGCCGCTGGGCGACGTCGCCGAGGGCGGTCATGTCCGCGGGGTGGCCGTAGAGGTGCACCGGCATGATGCCGGCGGTCCGCTCGGTGACGGCGGCCTCGACGGCGGCCGGGTCGAGGCCGAAGTGGTGCGGCTCGATGTCGGCGAACACCGGCGTGGCGCCGGTCAGCGCGACGGAGTTGGCCGTGGCGGCGAACGTGAACGAGGGCACGATGACCTCGTCGCCCGGGCCGATACCGGCCGCCAGCAGGCCGAGGTGCAGGCCGGACGTACCGGAGTTGACCGCGACGCAGGCGCGGCCGGTCGTCAGGGCGGCGGAGAACTCCTCCTCGAACGCCGCGACCTCGGGCCCCTGCGCGAGCATGCCGCTGCGCAGGACGCGGTCGACCGCTGCCCGCTCTTCGTCGCCGATGAGCGGCTTGGCCGCCGCGATCGGGCTCGCGCTCATGTGTCGATCTCCTCAGTTCCGCGACCGGCCTCCGCCAGCCGGCCATCGCTCTCGACGTACTCGTCACCGGTCCGCGGGCAGATCCAGCGGCCGTCGCCGCGGGCCTCCAGCGGGACGCCGGCCCGGCCGACCCACTTGAGCCGCCTGGCCGGGACTCCCGCGACCAAGGCGAAGTCCGGGACGTCCTTGGTCACCACGGAACCGGCCGCCACTGTAGCCCACCGGCCCACCGTGACGGGGGCCACGCACACGGCTCGGGCGCCGATGGAGGACCCCTCGCGCAGCGTGACGCCGACGGCCTCCCAGTCGGCGCCGGACTTCTGCGAGCCGTCGGGATTGACCGCCCGCGGGAAGGTGTCGTTGGTCAGCACCACGGCCGGTCCGACGAACACGCCGTCCTCGAGAACCGCGGGCTCATAGACCAGGGCGTAGTTCTGGATCTTGCAGTTGTCGCCGATGGTGACGCCGGTGCCGACGTAGGCGCCGCGGCCGACGACGCAGTTGCGCCCCAGCACCGCGTGCTCGCGTACCTGGGCGAGGTGCCAGACCGAGGAGCCGTCGCCGATCTCGGCCCGTTCGTCGACGTCAGCACTGTCGACGAGCCGTACACTCACAACCCGACCTCCACGACACAGGCGGCCCTTTCCGGCCACCGGGACAGCTTACTTGCCGCCGAGCAGCCAGCGGCCCAGCACCTCGGCCGAGTACCGGCCGTCGTGCACCTCGCCGACGAACGCGCGGCCCGCCTCGCCGCGTTCCCGGAGGCCGACGCGGTCGGCGGCCAGGCCGGCGACGACGTCGGAGAGGTCGGACGGGTCGGCCTGCACGACCGGCAGGTCACGGCCGGTGGCCTCCTTGACGTGCGCACGGACCTGGTCGCTGACGTACGCGACGACCGGGCGTCCGGCCGCCATCGCCTCGCACGCGGTGACGCTGTACGGGCCGAGCACGAACTGCTCGAGGACGACGTCGGCGTCGGCGACCGCCGCGGGCAGCTCGGTGTGCGGGACGCGTTCCAGCCGGCGGTACTCCACCAGCCCGGACCGGACCAGCGGCTCCATGGCGGCGTCGACGTGGTGACTGCCCTTGAACCGGGTGCTGGACGGGACGTGCAGGACCACCAGCTTGTCGCGCTCGGGCGGTACGGGTGGCGCGGCCCACCGCTGCGGCTCGACGACGACCGGCAGCCAGGTGGCGCGCGGCACGTCGACCAGCAGGTCCGGCGTCGACACGAACGTCGGCCCGGCGAAGTCGTTGATGATGCCGCCCAGGCGGCGGGCCTGCCGCTCGAGCCGGCTGGCGTAGTCGTCCCACTCGTGGAACGGCGACCAGCGCTCGCGCTCGGCGTGCCGGCTGGGCAGCCGCACCTCCGACCCGTGCGCCAGCAGCGCGACGTCCAACCCGGCGCGGCGCAGCACCGGCAGCTCGGGCGCGCAGTCCTCGCGGCCGTGCGGGCCGAGGAGCGGCCGCATGGCGTCGATGAGCACGTGGGTGAAGTGCTGCGTGACGTACTCCTGCTGCCGCCGCTGCCAGTACGGGTTCGCGTAGACCGGGCGCGGCACCTCGTAGTCGGCCGGGAACCGCAGGTTCTCGCGGATCAGCTGGAACACGACGGCGCCGACGCCGGGCAGGTGCCGCTCGGCGGCCCGGCTCCACGTCCAGGCCTGACCGGCGAAGTTGGCCGGCCCCGCGATCAGCCGCACCGGCGTCTCGGGCGCCGGCGGGAACGGCGGCAGGTCGGGCACCGGGCGGTACCGGGCGGCGAAGCGCCGCAGCCGGCGCACGACCCCCTTGACCGGTCGGACGATCCTCGCGTCCCTCATCCGCCGATCCGTCTCCGATGCCGTAGCCTGTGGTCGCCATGAACACGCACCGCGGGCCGCACCTCCTGTACGTCGCGTGGGGCTTCCCGCCATGCCGTGCCGGTGGAGTCTACCGGGCGCTCGCCACCGTCAACCGGTTCGCCGAGCGCGGCTGGCGGGTCACCGTCCTCACCGCCGAGCGCGAGACGTTCGAGCGCTACACCGGCGCCGACCCGTCGCTGGAGGAGCGCATCGACCCGCGCGTCGAGGTCGTCCGCATCCCGTTCGACTGGCCGGCCATGGAGACCGACCGCAGCCGGTGGTCGCCGTTGCGGCGGGTGTTGCCGCGGGTCTGGCGCAAGCTGCGGATCTGGCGCGACCAACTGCCGTTCCCGGAGATCGCGTACGGCCCGTGGAAGCGCCGGCTGACGGCGGCGGCGACCCGCATCCACCGTGCCGACCCCGTCGACCTCGTCGTCGCCACGGCCAACCCGAACGTCGTGTTCAGCGCGGCCGGGCACCTGCACCGCAGGTTCGGCGTCCCGTACGTCATGGACTACCGCGATGCCTGGCTGCTGGACGTGTTCTCCGGCGGGCGGCTGCACGGCCCGCGCAGCCGGGCGGCCCGCCTGGAGCGGCGGCTGATCGGCGCGGCCACCGAGGCGTGGTTCGTCAACGACCCGATCCGCGACTGGCATCGCCGCCTCTACCCGGACCGCGCCGACGCCATGCACACCGTCGCCAACGGCTTCGACCCCGACCTCGCGCCGGACTCCGACCGGGCGCTCAGCGGGCCGCCGCCGGGCCGTCCGCTGCGCTTCGGCTACCTCGGCACCGTCACCCCCAAGGTGCCGCTGGCGGAGTTCCTGGCCGGCTGGCGGCGGGCGCGCGACCTCTCCCCCGCCGTCGCGTCGGCCACGGCCCGCTTCCACGGCTACCTCGGCTACTACGCGCAGCCACGGCCGGAGATGCTGGCCGCCATCGAGGGCTCGGCGGGCGACGGCGTGGGCTACGAGGGCCCGGCCGGGAAGGGCGAGGTCGCGAAGGTCTACGCCGGCTTCGACGTTCAGCTGCTGATCCTGGCCGCCGGGCGGTACGTCACCAGCGGCAAGGTGTTCGAGTACCTCGCGACCGGGCTGCCGATCGTCTCCGTCCACGACCCCGACAACGCCGCCACTGACGTGCTGCGCGGGCACCCGTTGTGGTTCCCGGTCGCCTCGCTCGACCCGGACGCCGTGGCGTCGGCGCTGGTGGCGGCCGCCGAGGCGGCGGTCACGGCCACGCCGGAGCAGCGCCGGGCCGCCGTCGAGTTCGGCGCCCGCTACCGCCGCGACCTCCAGCTGGACCCGCGCCTCGACGCGCTGGCCCGGAGGGTGGGCCGCGGGGACGCGGGTCACTAGCGGGTCTGGCGCGTTCCTTGGGGTTTGCTGCGGTGCGCCGGGGCGCAAGTCAGCCGTCCCCCTGCTGCCCATTCTCTTGGCCGCGTACGCGCGCCTCAAGTCCGCGGCCTCTGCTGGGTGCTGTTCGCTGTGGTGAGGGGCCTTGGGCTTGACCCGCGCGCACGCGGCCAAGAACGTGGCAGCTATCAGGGGGACGGGGGAAGTGCGGGCACAGCCGCACCAGTGCACCGGTCGCCCGGGTTGGTGGCCGTTCGCCGTGGTGTCCACGTGGTGAGATTTCACGGTGGTTCGGGAGCCATGCCCAGGACTGTGTTCGCTCTGCGAGGCATGCATGCCTGGTGGAGGAGGAGAACGCCTAGCGAGGTAGCGGATCGTTGATGATCATGGCTGTCCACAAGCCACCACCGGCACCAGCAGCCCCAACGGCACCGGTGGCGTCGAGGCGACGGCCGTCGATGGGCCGGTCCACGTCCGCGAACGACCGTGAGTCGGCTGCGGAGCCCGAGGTGTGCCCAGACTCGCCCCGTCCCCCTGATAGCTGCCACGTTCTTGGCCGCGGGTGCGCGGGTCAAGCGGTCGTCGCCGCGCGAAGCGCCAACAAGTCCGCTTGAGGCGCGCACCCGCGGCTAAGAGAATGGGCAGCAGGGGGACGGCGAACGCGGCAGACCCAACGCACGTACGCCCGGCCCACCAGAACCCCGGCCCACCGAACAGACCAGCCAACCGTCAACGAGCGAGGCCCGCCACCGCGCCCGCGAGGGTGTCGTACGGACTGGTCTCGAGGTGGGAGTCGGCCCAGGCGATGGCCCGCTTGCGGTAGTCGTCCAGCAGTGCGGTGTCGTCGGCCCAGCGGCGCAGCACGTCGGCGGCGTCGGCGGGGTCGTCGATGACCACGCCGGCGCCGGTGAGCTCGACCATCTCGACCTGCCGCGGCAGCCGGGTGGTGAGGAACGGCAGCCCGGTGGCGAGGTACTCGTACAGCTTCGTCGGGATCGCCTCGCGGAACGCGGGCGTCTCGCGCAGGAACACCAGACCGGCCCAGGCGCCCTCGGCCCGCCGCCACGCCTCGGCGGGTGGCAACCGGCCGGGCAGGTCGACGCGGCCGGCGAGGTCGTCGCGCTGCAGCCGCTCGCGCAGGGCGTCACTGTCGGCGGCGGCGACCGGGCCGATGAGGTCGAGGCGCCACCCGGGTGCGGCGGCGACGGCGTCGAGCATGTCGAACAGGCCGCGGCTGGCCCGGAGGTCGCCGATGTAGATGGCCCGCGGCGTCGCGTCGCGGGGGCCGGGCGCCGGCAGCAGCCCGAGGTCGGGCATGTTCTCGACGACGAGGCGCCGGCGGGCCTCGCGCGGCGGGATGTGGCCGTCGGCGACGACGGTGAGGTCGGCCTTGGCGGCCAGCCGGTTGCTCAGGCGAACGACTCCGGAGGCGACGGCGCCCGCGGCGCCACGTGCCCACGTGCGGTCGGAGAGCAGCCGCAGATAGTCCTCGTGGACGTCGACCACCAGCCGGCGCCGCCGGAACCGCGCGGCCAGCGTGGCCATCGGCACGAGGTCGGGGTCGAGCGTGATCAGGACGGACCCGCGGGCTCGCCACGGCAGCGTCAGCGCGCGCCAGGCCCGGCTGGCCAGGCCGCCACGGGCGCGGGTGCGGACGCGGGCGCCGGCCGGTCCCGCGGTGGCATCGCCGAGCCCGCAGACGTCGACCCGCAGGCCCTGACGGCAGAGCGCGCCGCTGATCTTGTGCAGGCGCGCGTCGGCGACGTCGTGGCCCGAGGAGAGCACGACGACATCGGCGCGGCCGTTGCCGGCGCCGTCCGACCCGCGCGGTGTCACCTACAGATCCTCGAGGCTGAAGGCGTCCTCACCGACCTTGAGGAACTTGCTGTACGCCGCGATGACCTCGTCGGGTTCGCCGTGCATCATCAGCTTGCCCTTGTGCATCCACAGGGCGTCGTTGCAGAGGTCCTTGACGCTGCCCATGGCGTGGCTGACGAGAAACATGGTGCGCGCGTTGGTCACCAGGTCCTTCATCTTGGCCGCGGCCTTCTGCTTGAACTTGGCGTCGCCGGCCGACAGCGCCTCGTCGATGAGCAGGATGTCGGGGTCCATGTGCACGGCGACGGAGAACGCCAGCCGCTGGAACATGCCGGAGGAGTAGGTGCGCATGGGCATGTCGATGAACTCGCCGAGTTCGGCGAAGTCGGCGATCTCCTCGTAGCGCTCCTGGATCTCCTTGCGGCTCAGCCCCGCGGCCAGCCCGCCGAGCACGACGTTCTCGCGCCCGGACAGCTGGGCGTTGAAGCCGACGCCCAGCGCCAGCAGCGTGCTGACCCGGCCGTTGACCTGGATGCGGCCCTTGGTGGGCGGCAGGATGCCGGCGATCATGCGCATCAGCGTCGACTTGCCGGCACCGTTGGCGCCGATGATGCCGATGGAGGTGCCGTGCGGGACCTCGAAGGAGATCTCCTGGACGGCCTCGACCTCCTTGACCGCACGCTCACCGCGGCCGAAGCGCACGATGGCGGTCTTGAACGTCGGGACCCGCTCGAACGTGGTGCGGTAGGTCAGCGAGACGTTCTCGACCTGGACGGCCTTGCCGACTGGTCCGGTCGTGGTCACAGCGCTCATCTCAGAGACGGACGACAAACTCGCGCTCCCTCGACATGAAGAACAGGCTTCCGACGACGGCCGCCGCGACGGCCCAGGCGATCCCGCCGATCCACAGCGACAGGTCCGGGATCTGGCCCCGCACCAGCAGGTCGGTCCAGCCGCCCAGCAGCGAGTAGAGCGGGTTGAAGATCATCAGGCTCTCGAACCGCTCGGGGGCGTCCTCGGGGAACCACAGAACGGGCGACAGGTACAGCCACATGCGCACGAAGTACGGCAGGAAGCTGGAGGTGTCGCGGAAGTACACCTGCAGCGTCGCGAAGATCATCGCCATGCCGGCGCCGAAGACCGTCAGCATCAGCAGGAACGCCGGTGCCAGCAGCATCTCCCAGCGCAGCGGCTGCCCGAAACCGAGGTGGATCGGGATGTAGACGAGGAGCGTGGGGAGGAACCGGAAGAACGCCGTGCGCACGGCCGAGAGTGGCAGCAGCAGCCGCGGGAACGACATGTTGAGCAGCAGTTTGCCGCCCGCGACGACGCTGGACGCACCGGTCGTCAGCGCACCGGAGAAGTAGTAGAACGCGAACAGCCCGGCGCACAGGTGCACGAACCGCTCCGCCGCGTCGGTGTCGTCCCCGCCCCGCAGGATGGTGATCAGGACGTAGTAGACGCAGGCCAGCAGTAGCGGGTTGATCACCAGCCAGATCTGGCCGAAGAACGTGTTGGTGTTGGCTGCGCGGATGTTGGACCGCGACATCTCCGCGGCGAACTGCCTGCGGTGCCACAGGGTGCGGACGTACGGCCCGAGCCGGGGCAGCCCTGCCCGGTGCGGCTCGTACACGTGCACCGACGAGGTGAAGTCCTCATCGACACGAGTGGCGTTCATCGAAGGCTTGCCTTTCTACCGCGGCCGGGCGCTGGACCGAGTGGATCCGTACCGGATCGGGTCAAGGGTAGACGACACACAGACGAAATATCGCACCCGTGGGCGGGACGCGACGAAGTCGACCATCTCACGCCGCCTCCAGGTCCGCGTACGCGCCGGCGAGCACGCGGGAGTCGTGTTCCCAGGACAGTTCCGAGCGGGCCTTACGCACCGCCTCGACGTGTCCAGTGTAGTCGGCGGCCACCGCTTCCACGGCTGTGGCCAGCGACGATGCGTCGCCGGGCTGGTACAAGCGGCCCAGACCGTAACGGAGCACGACCGCGTGGAGTTCCGGCAGGTTCGCCGCCACCACCGGGACGCCCGCCCGGACGGCGTGGAAGAGTTTGTTCGGCAACGCCAGCCGATGGTTCTCACAGGTGTCGGTGAGCGTGACCACGGCCACACCCACGTCCTGGTACAGCCGGTCGACGTCGGTCAGCGACATCGGCGGCAGCACCTCGACGCCGGTGGTGTCCAGGCGGTAGCCGGGATCGGCCGGGCCGGCGACCACCGTGCGCAGCGAGGACAGCCGGGCGGCGGCGCCGACGACGGCCTCGAGGTCGCGCCCGGGGCCGATGCGCCCGGCGTAGGCGAAGCCCGCGGGCTGGTCGGGCAGGTCCGGCGGCTCGTGCTCGGCCAGCGGGAACGTGTTGCGCAGGACGCGGACGTCGCGCAGCCCGCGGTTGCGCAGCCGGGTGGCGATGCCCTCGCTGACGGTGAGCACGACCTGCGCCTGCGCGGCCAGCCGGGTCTCGATGCGCCGCCCTCGCCTGCGGGCCAGCGGGGTGGGCCGGCCGGGGAGTCCCCGGTCGAACCAGAGCTCGTGGCTGTCGTACACCAGCCGCGCGTTCCACCGCCGGGCCAGCTCCGCGCCGAGCTCCAGCGTGTTGTAGTCGTGCGCGTGGACGGCGTCATGGGCGGGCCGGCCGGCCAGCAGCCGGGCGGCGTCGTCGCGCCAGCGCCGCTCGGTGCGCTCGCGGTGCTCCGGCAGCAGCAGCCAGCGCCCCGCCCGGCGCACCAGCGTCTTGGGACCGGACGACGACGTGACGGCCACGCCGCGCGGGGTGCCCGGCGGGCGCATGCCGCGGGACCGGCTGACCGACTCGACGGTGACGCCGTCGCCGGGGTCGAAGCCGTCCGGGACGTCGCGGCCGACGATGTGGACGGAGTGCCCCTCGGCCGTCAGCGTGGCAGCCTCCCGGAGCACCCGCGAGTCGCCGGCCACCGGTGACTGCACGAGCATCAGGACCTTCACGTCGCCGGTCCTCCCGAGGCCGCGGCGTCCTGAGCGGCCGCCCGCCGGGACCGGGCGGCGTCGCGGGACCCCATGAGGAACCCGGCGCCCCAGGTCAGGTGCATCGTCGCGAGGACGGGCGGCAGCCAGGCGCGCGCTCGGGCGGGCAGCCCGCGGCCGAACAGCGCCGCGGCGCCGGTGACCCCGACGGCGTACCCGGCCGGCGCCAGCCAGCCGATCAGCAGCCACGACGGGCCGACGAGGCCGGCCAGCCCGGCGACCGTCCCGGCGGCGACGGCGACCGTCACGGCGGGGGCGGCGAGGTAGCGGACGCTCGCGGTGTCCGGGTAGCGGCGGACCACCTCGCGGCGCCACTGCCCGGTCTTGAGGAACTGCCGGGCCAGCGCGCGCAGGTGGGGCCGCGGCCGGTAGCTGACGACGAGGTCGGGGGTGAACCAGACGGTCTCGCCGGCCGCCCTGATGCGGTAGTTGAGCTCCCAGTCCTGGGCCCGGACGAAGTGCTCGTCGAAGCCGCCCAGGCGGTCGAGCACCTCGCGCCGGAACACCCCCAGGTAAACGGTGTCCGCGGGGCCGGCCTGCCCGCCGAGGTGGAACTTCGCCCCGCCCAGCCCGAACGGCGACGTGTACGCCCAGGCGACGGCCCGCTCGAAGTCGGTCTGCCCCTCGGCGTTCATGATGCCGCCGACGTTGGCCGCGCCGGTGCGTTCCAGCTCCGCGACGGCGGTGCGGATGTAGTGGTCGGACAGCACGCCGTGGCCGTCGACGCGCACGACGACGCCGTGGCGGGCGGCGCCCAGCGCGGCGTTGAGGCCGACCGGCGTGCGGCCGGCCGGGTTGGCGACCAGCCGGATGCGCGGGTCGGCGGCGGCCAGCTCGCGGGCGATGTCGTCGGTGCGGTCGCGCGACGGCCCCAGCGCGAGGAGCAGCTCGAGCTCGCCCGGGTACTCCTGTGCGAGCACGCCGGACACGGCCTCGGCCAGGTGCCGCTCCTCGTCGAGCACGGGCATGATGACCGAGACGGCCGGCCACGCGCGCTCGTCGGGCGCGACCGGCCGGCCGGGGCGGGTGTGATCGGCGGCGTTCATGTCGGCAGGCACCTTACCCGGTGCCGGGCCGGTCGGAGCCGTTGATCCACCGCCCGGTCACTCGTAGGAGCAGACCGACGACATCTCGACCGGCGCCGTCTCGTCCGGTTCCTCGTCGCCGGTGTCGTCGGCGGGACGGTCCGCGGGCTCGTCGGACGGGTCGTCGGACGGCTCGTCACGGGACTCCTCGCTCGGCTCGTCACTCGGCTCGTCACTCGGCTCGTCGCTCGCCTCGTCGCTGGGCTTCTCCTCCGGCTGCTGCTCGCTCGGCTCGTCGGAGGCGGACTCCGACGCCGCCGGCTTCGCGTCGCCGGACAGCAGCGCGTCGACCCGGTCGTGGATGAGCCCGATGTCCGGGTCGGCGGGCACGATCAGCGGCGGCACGAACTGCAGCGACGTGATCTCCTGGTCCTTCGCCTTCAACGCGAGGTCGACGAGGTTGGCGAGGTCCTGGCGCGGGATGTCGGTGGTAATGACCGACTTCGACGCGTCGGCCAGCTCGACGAAGTTCGACAGCACGGTCTGCGGGTCGGCCTGGTTGACCAGCGCGCCGATGACGCAGCGCTGCCGGGCCATGCGGGCGTAGTCCGACGACCCCTCGCGCGACCGGGCGTACCAGAGCGCGTGGTAGCCGTCGAGCTCCTGCAGGCCGGGCTCGAGGACGCGGCCCTTGTCGCCGATCGGCAGCTCCTCGTTGACCCGGATCGTCACGCCGCCGATCGCGTCGACGATGTCGCGGAACCCCTGCAGGTCGACGGCGACGTAGTAGTGCACCGGGATGCCGAGGGTGCCTTCGACGGCCTGCTTCACCGCGGTGGGGCCGGGGCCGGACGGGCCCTCGAACAGCTCCGGGTTCTCCTCGCCGAACGTCCAGGTCGCGTTCAGCATGTAGTCGGACTCGTCGCCGTCGCCGGAGAAGCCCCGCGGGAACTCCGCGTCGGCCGGCGTGCCGTCGGGGAAGCGGGCGTTCTCCAGGTTGCGCGGCAGGCTGATCATCGCCGGCTCGCCCGTGCGGACGTCGATGGAGACCAGGTTGATGCTGTCGGGACGCACGCCGACCCGGCCGTCGCCCGCGTCGACGCCGAGCAGCAGGATGTTGAGCCGGCCGTCGCTGGCGGCCGCGACCTCGCCCGACGGGAACATCTCGACGACGGCGTCGTGCGCGGCCGTCGCGTACCGGGCGGCGACGACGAACGGCGTCGACACCATCGCGGCCAGCGCGAGCGTCGCGCCGATCATGATCAGCCGGTGCTTCTGATTCAGCCCCGGCGGATGGCCGAGCCGCCACGCGTCGAGCAGCAGCACGACCCACGCCGCCGCGAGCCCGAACGCCAGCAGCTTGAACGTCGTCAGCAGCCAGGGCCGGACGGCCAGCCCGGCGAGGTCCTGCAGCGGCACCAGCCAGAGCACCAGCAGCGCGATGCCGACCAGGCCGCCGTAGACGCCGAGCGCGATCTTGCCGGTCCTCTTGTGGCCGGCGATCAGCTGCGCGCTGCCGGGAGCGACGACGGACAGGGCGACGAGCGTCACCGAACGACGGAACCGTGCCGCCTCGGCCCGCTGAGCGCGGAGCGCGGCCATGGCTTCGCGACGGGCCCGCACCCGCCGTGGATCCGGCGGACGTGCCGCTGTGGTCATGCACTTCCCCCATCGAACCGGACGTGCCGGCGAGCCCCCGTGCTCACCGCTTCGCCAGTATCACCACAGGCCGAGTCGATTTCACGGGCGGCACGCCGAGCCCAAGCGCCTCTTCTGTCACATCAGTCACACGACTAGCCCTTACCGGGACATCCCCCGCTATTGCCCCAATTCGCCCGCGCGGCACCACCCGCAAATGATCACGTGAAGGAGGGTTCTCCCCGCTTGACGAGGCATGCATGCCTGGTGGAGCGGGAGAAGGCCTCGTGATGACCGGGGCTGGACGACGCCGGACCCCGGGCACGCGGCCGGCGGCCGGACCCTGGGCACGCGGCCGGCG
The DNA here is from genome assembly GCF_003427025.1 of Jiangella endophytica. Lineage (GTDB taxonomy): Bacteria > Actinomycetota > Actinomycetes > Jiangellales > Jiangellaceae > Jiangella > Jiangella endophytica. Next base: position 613,656 of record NZ_QVAI01000001.1, on the reverse strand, counting down.
GCCGGACCCGGGCCAGCGGACGGCGCGCGAGCCGGACCCGGGGCACACGGGCGGCGGCCGGACGTCAGACCGCGGCGTGACCCTGTTCGCGGGAACGCAGGATCGCCTGGCGCCGGGCCAGCCGGTGAGTGCGCCGGATCTCGGCCTCGGCGAACCGGCGGCGGTCCTCGTCGGTCTCGGGGAGCACCGGCGGCACCTCGCGCGGCGAGCCGTCCGGCCCGAGCGCGACGAACACGAGATAGGCGGTGGCCACCGCCGTGGCCGGGCGGACCTCGTTCCACGGCTCGGCGACCACCCGCACGCCGACCTCCATCGACGTCCGGCCGGTCCAGTTCACCTTCGCGTGCGCGTGCACGAGGTTGCCGACGTGCACCGGCTCGAGGAACGTCATCTCGTCCATCGACGCCGTGACGGCCGGGCCGCCGGAGTGCCGCTGCGCGACCGCGCCGGCGACGTCGTCGACCAGTTTCATGATGACGCCGCCGTGCACCGTGCCGAGCAGGTTGGTGTCGAGCGCGGTCATGATGCGCGACAGGCTGGTCTGCGCGGCCGAGGCAGGCCGGCCCTCTGGACTCATGCGGCCAGCGTAGGCCGCGCGGCCGGCACCGATCCGCTTGACCGCCGCGAACGGGCGCCGATAGCGTCGTCGCCGTGACGCACGGCCAGGCCATGATGCGAATGCTGCACCCCAGGTGCGGCCGATCCATGCTGACCTGACGCGTCCCCTTTTCGTCAGCTCACCGGGCTCCCGCACTCCGCGGGGGCCCTTTTTGTCGTGCCCACGACGTCACTGCCCGCACCCGGCCCCGAGAGGAACCATGTATCCGCCGATCACCTACCTCACCGACTGTTCGGACACCAACGCGCGGGCCCGGCTGGCCACTCGCATGGCGGCGCTGTTCGGACGGTCGCCGGTGCTGCTGCCGCTGGACGGCCCGGCGCCGGTCGAGGCGGCCGGGCTGACGCTGCTGGACGTGCTGCTGTCGACGCGGCTGCTCGGCGAGGACGGGTTCGCGACGGCCACGCTGGTCAACGTGGCGCCGCGGGACGGCCGGTGGCCCAACGGCGCGCCGTTCGGCTGGTTCCGGCACGGCCGGCACACCGTGTTCACGACGTACGACCCGGTGCTGCTGGAGCCGGTGCGCCGCCATCTCGGCGTGACGTCGGTCTCGGTGACGGACGCGCGGACGGTGCTGGCGGCGGCCGAGTGGGCCGCGATCGGCGAGCCGGACGCCGTCGACGTCGCGGCCACCCAGTTCCGCAGCCTCTGGTACCTGCCGCTGCTGGCGAAGTGGGTGCTCGACGACCGGCCGGTGCCGTTCACGGCGGTCGAGCTCCCGGCTCCGGACCGGCCGGACGCCGTCCACGTCGCGCTGGTCGACAACTTCGGCAACTGCAAGCTCACCTGCACCGCCGCCGACCTGGGCGTCGTGGAAGGCGACCGGGTCGCCGTGGGGCCCACGAAGGTGCCCTACCGCCGCCGGCTCTCCGACGTGCCCGTCGGCACTGCCGCGGTGGTCACCGGCAGCTCCGGGCCGGGCCTGCTGGAGCTGGTCGTGAACGGCGGCTCGGCGGCCGCGGAGTTCGGCCTGCGCGCCGGCGACGCCGTCGTTCTGCAGGGCTGAGCGACGAGATCGGCAGGTTACAGAGCCGTCCGGCGAAGGTATGGTCGAGCGTGATGCGACCAGACGGCGAGGCAGGAATGGCGGCGTACGGGGCGGACGGCGGACGCGGGACCGAGGTCAAGGTCACCGCGTACCAGGCCGGCCAGGTCCCGGGCGTCTCCTATCGCGGCGGCGTGGCACACAGCCCGCACGAGAGTGAGGCCGTACCGGCGCCGGCGCAGGCCGCGGCAGCCCCGGGCGGCACCAGCGTCATGCCTGCCGAGCCCTACGGCCGGGCCGACACCGACGGCGCCGGCGCACCGCCCGCGTCGCCGCCGCCACCGACCCGTCGTCGCCGCGAGGGAGCCGAGCCGCCGGGCCGGCCGAAGAAGAAGCGCTCCGGCTTCGTCCGCTTCCTGCGCTGGTTCCTGGCGTTCTGGCTGGTCGTGCTCGTCGCGCTCGGTGTGCTCCTCTGGTACGTCTGGGGGCGCATCGAGAAGGTCGACGCCATCCCGTCCGACCACGGCTCGGCGGTCTCCGAGGGCCGGGTGTTCCTGCTGGTCGGATCCGACAGCCGTGAAGACCTCTCCGCCGAGGAGCAGAGCGAGCTGGGCACCGGCAGCGTCGAGGGCCAGCGCACTGACACCATCATGCTGCTGAGCGTCCCCGGCGGCGGCGGGCGCAACTCGCTGATCAGCATCCCGCGCGACTCTGTCGTCGACATCCCCGGCCACGGCGAGAACCGCATCAACGCCGCGTTCGCGTTCGGCGGCGCCCCGCTGCTGGTCGAAACGATCGAGGGGGCCACGGGCGTCGCCATCGACGACTACGTGCAGATCGGCTTCGGTGGCTTCGCCGGCATCGTCGACGCCCTCGGCGGCGTCGAGATGTGCCTCGACGAAGCCATCCAGGACGACAAGGCCCACATCGACCTCCCGGCCGGCTGCCAGACGCTGAACGGCACGAACGCGCTCGGCTACGCCCGCGCCCGCTACTTCGACCCCACGGCCGACATCGGCCGGGTGCAGCGGCAGCGCGAGCTCATCTCCGCCATCGCCGACAAGGCGACGTCGCCGGGCACCCTGGTCAACCCGATCGAGCTCACCCGCACGGCCCTGGCCGGCGGCGACGCGCTGGTGCTGGACGAGAACACCGGCCCCATGGACATGTTCGCGTTCGCCCGCGGCATGGGCTCGGTCTCCGGCGGCTCCGGCGACACCATCACCGTCCCGCTCGGCCGCGTCGGCAACACCGTCAGCTGGGATCCCGAGCTGGCCGGCGAGTTGTGGACGGCGCTGCAGAACGGCGCCGACATCCCGCAGTCGGTGCTCGACGCCCAACCCTAGCGAGGCGGCCGGCGATGCGACTGCGCGATCTACTCGCCGCGCAGTCGCCCGACGCTGTGCGGGTGGAGCAGGTGCGCACGGACGCGCCGCTCGACCTCGCGTGGCTGGACGACGTGCCGGCCGGCGGGCAGGTCGTGCTGCTGATCGACGCGCTGCCGGCCGAGCCCGTCGCCCGCGACCTCGCCGTCGCCCTGGGCGAGCGCGGGTTCGAGCTGCTGCACGCCGTGTACCTCGACGACGGCGGCAGCCTCGGGATGGCCGGCGGGCTGTCGCTGCGGCGCGCCGCCGCCGGCACCGCCGGGTTGCCCGGTGCGAACCTCCGAGCGGTCACCGCCGACGGCGGACCCGACTGGGTGCGCGCCCGCGCGGCGTTCGGCGCCCTGGCGACGCGGTACGAGTCGGCCGCGCAGGCCCTGGCCGCGGCAGAGGCGGCCCGCGGCTCCGCGAGCGGCCTCGTCGGACGGGCCGCCGCCGAGCTGGTCAGGCAGCCGGTCCGCAACGCACGCCGGTCGGCCGGGTTGCTCCGCGCCGCCTGGCGGGCCCACCGCCGTCCCGGGGCCGCGGCCCGGACCGGCCGGGCGTGGCTGGAGTTCGACCTCCCGATGCCCGTCCCGCCGGACACCCGGCCGCGAGCCGCGGCCCTGCACGTCGACTTGCCCTCGTCGTCGGTCGTCGCGCGCGACCTGCGCGACGGTGGCATCGGCCGGTACGAGGCGTCGACGCTGCCCTGGTTCCTGGCGCTGTGCGACGTCGCGCCCGCGGGCGCCGTCTGGGACGTCGGTGCGAACATCGGCGTCTACGCGCTGCTGGCTCGTGCGTACTCGTCGCGCGAGGTGGTCGCGTTCGAGCCGACGCCGGACCTCGCCGCGTGGGCTCGGCGGCTGGCCGCCGGCAATGGCCTCGGTTACCGGCTCGAGCAACTGGCGGCCGGTGCCGCCGCCGAGACCGCGACGCTCTACCTGTCGGAGGTCAGCGACTCGTCGAACTCGCTCGCCCGCGGCTTCCGCGCCTCCAAGCGGCAGCTCGACGTGCTGGTGGAGCCGCTGGACCGGTATGCGCGGCGCACCGGCTCGGTGCCGGCGGTGGTGAAGGTCGACACCGAGACGACGGAGCACCTGGTCCTGAGCGGCGCCCGCGAGGTACTGGCCCGGCACCGGCCGTGGATCATCTGCGAGGTGCTGGCGGGCCGGGCGCCGGAGCGGGTGCTGACCGGGCTGATGGGCGGGCTCGGCTACCGCTTCCACCAACTCGACGGCGCGATCCCGCCGCCCGCACGCGACGTCGTCCGGGGCGACCCGGCCTACGCGCACCTCAACTATCTGTTCGCGCCCGCCCCGCTGGGACGGCCGCTGCTGGCCGCGGCGACGGCATGGGCCGCGGCGCTGGCCGCGACCCCGTCACCCGGCGGTGGTCAGGGGCGGCCGAGCCCGCGGTAGGTCCAGCCCGCCGCCCGCCAGGCGTCGGCGTCGAGGCAGTTGCGGCCGTCGACGACCACCGGGGTCGCGACGATGCCGGCCAGCTCGGCGGGGTCGAGCTCGCGGAACTCCGGCCACTCGGTGAGGTGCAGGACGACGCTGGCGTCGCGGCACGCCTCGAGGGCGGACTCGGCGTACGGGAGCGTCGGGAAGACCTTGCGCGCGTTGGCCGCGGCCTTCGGGTCGTACACCGACACCCGGGCGCCCTGCAGGTGCAGCTGGCCGGCGATGTTCAGCGCGGGCGAGTCGCGGACGTCGTCGGACTGCGGCTTGAAGGCCGCGCCCAGCACCGCGATGCGGCGGTTGGCGACGCTGCCGCCGACGAGGTCGCGGGTGAGGTCGACGACGTACTGCCGGCGCCGCAGGTTGATGGCGTCGATCTCGGCGAGGAACGCCAGCGACTGCGACGCGCCCAGCTCACCGGCGCGAGCCATGAAGGCGCGGATGTCCTTCGGCAGGCAGCCGCCGCCGAAGCCGATGCCGGCGTTGAGGAACTTGCGGCCGATGCGGGCGTCGTGCCCGATGGCGTCGGCCAGCTTGGTGACGTCGGCGCCGGCGACCTCGGCGATCTCGGCCATCGCGTTGATGAAGGAGATCTTCGTCGCCAGGAAGGCGTTCGCGGACACCTTCACCAGCTCCGCCGTGGGGAGGTCGGTGACGATGACCGGCGTGCCGTCGGCGATGGTGCTCGCGTAGACCTCGCGCAGCGTCCGCTCGGCGTCGCCGGACGTCACGCCGAACACCAGGCGGTCCGGGTGCAGGGTGTCCTCGACGGCGAACCCCTCGCGCAGGAACTCGGGGTTCCACGCGAGCTCGGCGCCGGCCCCCACGGGCGCCGTCTTGGCCAGCCGGTCGGCCAGCGCCGTGGCGGTGCCGACCGGCACCGTCGACTTCCCCACGACCAGGCACTCGCTGTCGAGGTGCGGCGCGAGGGAGTCGATGGCCGCCTCGACGTAGCGCATGTCGGCGGCCAGACCGTCGCGGCGCTGCGGGGTGCCGACGCACACGAAGTGGACGTCGGCGCCGGCGGCCGCGGCGAAGTCGGTGGTGAACGTCAACCGGCCGTTGCCCAGGTGCTTGACCAGCAGGTCGTCCAGGCCGGGCTCGTAGATCGGGGCCTCGCCGCGGGCGAGGGCCGCCACCTTCTCTTCGTCGACGTCGATGCCGACGACGGTGTAGCCGAGCTCGGCCATGCCGGCGGCGTGGACGGCACCCAGATATCCGTTGCCGATGACGGAGATGCGCATGGACACGATCAGTTCCCACCCGTGAGGCCGAACGTCGGACGCGTCGAGGGTACAAGTCAGCGGGCGGAGCCGCCATGCCGCACTTGCGACAACGACCCTACTCGCGAGTAGCATCGGTGCATGGACGCCGACTTCGACCTGTACCGGCTCAGCGACGAGCACGAGGCGATCCGGTCCGCGGTGCGCGAGTTGTGCACCGACAAGGTGGCGCCGCACGCCGCCGAGGCCGACGAGACCGCCACGTTCCCGCAGGCCTCGTACGACGCGCTGCGCTCGGCCGACTTCCACGCGCCGCACATCCCCGAGGAGTACGGCGGTGCCGGCGCCGACGCGCTGGCCACCTGCATCGTCATCGAAGAGGTCGCCCGCGCCTGCGCGTCGACGTCGCTCATCCCCGCGGTCAACAAGCTGGGCACGATGCCGCTGCTGCTCGCCGCCTCCCCCTCGGTGAAGGAGAAGTACCTGCCGCCCGTCGCCGCCGGGCAGGCGATGTTCTCCTACGGGCTGTCCGAGCGCGAGGCCGGCTCCGACACCGCGTCCATGCAGACCCGCGCCGTCCCCGACGGCGACGGTTTCCGGCTGTCCGGCCAGAAATCATGGATCACCAACGCCGGCGTCTCCCAGTACTACACCGTCATGGCCGTCACCGACCCCACCGCCGGCTCCCGCGGCATCACCGCCTTCGTCGTCGAAGCCACCGACGACGGCTTCACCTACGGCACACCCGAACGCAAGCTCGGCATCAAAGGCTCCCCCACCCGCGAGCTGCTGTTCGACCAGTGCTGGATCCCCGCCGACCGCGTCGTCGGCGACCTCGGCCAGGGCCTGAAGATCGCGCTGCGCACCCTCGACCACACCCGCGTCACCATCGGCGCCCAAGCCGTCGGCATCGCCGCCGGCGCCGTCGCCGCCGCGACCACCTACGTCCAGGAACGCCAGCAGTTCGGCCGCCCCATCGCCGACTTCCAAGGCGTCCAGTTCATGCTCGCCGACATGGCCATGAAAACCGAAGCCGCCCGCCACCTCGTCTACCGCGCGGCCGCCGCCTCCGAACGCGACGAACCCACCCTCGGCTTCCTCGGCGCCGCCGCCAAATGCTTCGCCTCCGACACCGCCATGGCCGTGACGACCGACGCGGTGCAACTGTTCGGCGGCTCCGGCTACACCCGCGACTACCCCGTCGAACGCATGATGCGCGACGCCAAAATCACCCAGATCTACGAAGGCACCAACCAGATCCAGCGCATCGTCATGGCCCGCCAACTCCTCAAAGCCACCGCGAAGTTCTGACCAGGGGCGGCCGTACACTCCGACCTACCCATACACACGATCAACGCTGGTAGGACTGCCAATGTCTCAGCGCGAAGCCCTGCTCGCGGGAGCGAAGAAGTGTCTCGTCGAGAAGGGCTACAGCGGTACCACGGCCCGGGACATCGCCGCCGCGGCGGAGGCCAATCTGGGGTCGATCAGTTACTACTTCGGCTCGAAGGACCGGCTGATGAACCTCGCCGCGATCGAGCTGAGCGGCGAGTGGGGCGACACCCTCGAGGCGGCCGCGCGGGCGGCGGGCGGCCGCACGCGGGCCGACCGGCTCGGCGCGCTGCTGACCGAGCTGCTGGCCATGATCCCGCAGGCGGGTGACCTGCAGTCGGCCAGCCTGCTGGCGCTGACGCAGTCGAAGTTCGACGACGAGCTGCGCGCCGAGATCGCGGCCGGCCACGCCCGCGCCCGCGCCGCCCTGGCCGCGATCGTGCTCGGCGAGTCGTCCGCCGGGCCCGACCCACGCACCGTGCGGAGTCTCGGCGCTCTCGTCTACGCGCTGGTCACGGGCCTCGTCGCCCAGGCTCTCGTGGACCCTGAGTCGCTGCCCGACGCCGGGCTGCTCGCCGACGCGCTCGGCGCCGTCGTCGACGAGTGAGCGCTCAGGCGGGCGCCCGCAGCTGGGCGGCCATGGGGCACTCGAACAGGTCGACGTCCGTGGTGCCGACCCGGTTGAGGTGCCGGACCACGATCTGCCACGACTCGAACACCCCCGCCTCGGTGTAGTCGACGCCGCGCTCGGCGCAGAACTCGCGCACGATCGGACGTGCCGCACGCAGGGTCGGGCTGGGCATGCTCGGGAACAGGTGATGCTCGATCTGGAAGTTCAGCCCGCCCATGGCGACGTCCACGAACCGGCTGCCGCGCACGTTGCGGCTGGTGAGCACCTGCCGACGCAGGAAGTCCAGGCTCAGGTCCTTGGGGATCATCGGCATCCCCTTGTGGTTCGGGGCGAAGGTCGCGCCCATGGTGAACCCGAACACCGCCAGCTGGACGGCCAGGAACGCACCGGCGATGCCCGGCGAGAGGAAGGAGAACAACACGACGGGATAGAGGACGAGCCGGGCCAGCAGCAGCGGGATCTCCACGGCACGGAACTTGACCCGGCCGCGCCCGAACACCGTCCGCACCCCGGAGACGTGCATGTTCAGGCCGGCGAGCAGCAGCAGCGGGAAGAACAACGTCCCCTGCCGCTGCACCCACCACCCGGAGAACCCCTTGCGGCGGCGCCGCTCCTTCGCCACGTCGCTGGTGAACACGAGCGCCGAGGCCTCCACGTCGGGATCGACCTCCACCTTGTTCGGGTTAGCGTGGTGGCGGCTGTGCTTCGACATCCACCAGCCGTGGCTCAGTCCGACCACCACGTCACCGAGCAGTAGCGCGGCCAGCTCGTTGCGCCTGCCCGAGACGAAGATCTGCCGATGGGCCGCGTCGTGCGCGAGGTAGGCCGTCTGGGTGAGCACCAGGCCCAGCCCGGCGGCCAGCAGCAACTGCCACCACGAGTCCCCCAGAGCGAAGAACGCCACGCCGAGCCCGGCGAACGACAACGCCAGGATGGACGCGCGGATCGCATAGTAGACCGGCCGGCGCCGCAGCAGACCGGCGTCCCGGATCCGCTTCGACAGGTCCCCATAGTCGCTGACGAAGCGCCGCCTCGGGGCGTCGTAGACGGCATCGGCGCTGGTCGTGACCTCAAGAGCTGGCATGATCGAGATCATACGTACGTGTGATTGAGGCCCGCAGCCACGGTGGCCCCAGTCCTTGGGTAGGGCTAGCCCTACTTCGAGGACGCTCAGCGGGTGACGTCGCGGGGTCGATCGCGGCGCGCCGAACGGGTGGCGTCGGGCGATCCGCCCACATTCGGCCACGTCATGCGTCACACTTGTCCGCCATGACCGACCCGACCAACGAGGCGCTCGAGACGGCCCCGTTCGTCGCCACCATCGTGGTGACGAGCGAGGGGCCGAAGGGGCCGCACGTGCTGCTACTGCACCCGGCCGACATCGAGACTCTCGACGGCGAATGGGCCTGGGTGCCGCCGGGCGGCGTCCGGCAGCCGGGCGAGAAGATCGCCGACTGCGCCGCTCGCGAACTGCGGGAGGAGACCGGGATCGTCGCCGAGCCAGCGCCCGTCCGCGTCGACGAGTCCGACGAGGTCGGGATCTACCGGCTCGAGGTGCCGTGGGGCACATCCGTGCGGCTGAGCGCCGAGCACACCGCGTCCGAGTGGGTGCCGGTCGAGCGGGTGGCCGACCGCTGCAAGCCGGCCGACCTGCTCGACACCGTCCGGACCGGCCTCGACGGCTGACCGCGCGGCCTGATCACCGGTCCAGGCGGCCGGCGGCGCGGATCCGTACGGTTCCCGACCGACGGCCGGTCACGGCCTTGACACGGTGGCCGATGTTGATCATGATCCAGAACGCGGGCCGATCCAGCTGTCGGTCCGCACCAACCGTGCGAACCGGCGGGGCGCCAGGTGGCGCCCCGCCGGTTCAGTCGTGGCGTCAGTGCTGGTGACGCAGGCGGCCGCGAGCGACCAGCAGCACACCGGCCGCCGCCACCACGACGGCCAGGGCGACCATCGTGGCCACGTCGCCGGCGCCGGTGTCCGGCAGCGGCGGCTCGGCCGAGTCGTCGTCGGAGTCCGCCGGGACGTCCGAGGTCGGGTCGGCGGTCGGCTCGGCCGTGGTGTCGTCGGACGGTTCCTCCGACGGCTCGCCGGTCGGCTCCTCGCTCGGTTCCTCCGACGGTTCCCCGGTCGGCTCCTCCGACGGCTCCTCGGTGGGCTCCTCCGACGGGTCGTCGGTGGGCTCCGGCGTCGGCGGCGGGGAGGTGGGCTCGGCGACGCACGGGTCGTAGCGCACGACCGGCGCGAGCTGCCCGTTCACGGCGCCGTCCTGCTCGGTGGCGGTGACGAACAGCCGCTGGATCTCCTCCTCGTCGGTGTCCCACGTCCAGTACACCCAGCCGCTGAAGCCGGCCTGGCAGGTCGCCACCCGCAGGTCGCGCATGGCGATCGCCACGGCCCGGACGTCGTTGCCGTGGTGGGCCCGCTGGGCGCCGAACTCGCCGACGATGACCGGCCCGGTGACCTCGTCCCACTCGCTGGAGGCGAGGTTGCGGGCCAGGTCCTTGTTCGGCTCCGGGTAGAGGTGCAGGTCCAGGAAGGACAGGTCGGAGTCGTCGAGGCTGGCCGGCCGCGCCGGGTAGCGGTAGTCGCGGTCCTGGCAGGCGTCCGCGTCGCCGCCGGTGTCGCAGTGGACGCTGAACCCGTCCGGCGCCTTGTCGACGGCGGCGTAGGTGAACATGCCGGTGGTGACCATCAGGTCCGGGTCGACGTCGCGGACGGCGGCGACCAGCGAGTTCGCGTACTCCACCATGGAGTCGTCGCCGAGCGCCTGCCGCTGCGCCGGCACCGCCATGTCGTACGTCTGCCCGTTCGGCCCCGTGACCTGGCCCGACGTCAGCGAGAACGGCTTGCGATTGGCCTCGTAGGTGGCCTCGTTGTCCGTCTCGAGCGCCAGCAGCGTCGTCATCAGCGGCTCGCCGACCCGGTCGCGGATCTCCGTGACGAAGTTCGTCAGGTAGGCCGCCTTGGCGTCGATCCAGGACCGCTGCATGTAGAACGAGTTCCAGCCCTCGATGTTCGGCTGCTGCGGCGCGCTGCCGGCTTGGATCTCGGCGTAGTAGGCGTTGAACGGGTAGTAGTCCATCGCCGGCAGCACGTACAGCCCGTGGTCGGCCGCCCGGACGATGAAGTCGGCGACGTTGTCGAGGTAGCCCGCGTTGCCGACGCTGTCGTCGTCGTCACCGTGACCGAGGCCGTGCGGGATGCCGTCGGCGCTGTGCTGCGGGTGCCCCGCGTCGAGGAACACGCGCACGACGTTGTAGCCGCTCTCGCTCATATAGGCGAGCGCGGCGTCGGTCCGCTCCGGGTCGTACTCCCCCGGCTCGAACGTCGAGTGGTGGTGACGGTCGGCGACCGGCGCCAGCCGCACGTAGTTGTTGCCGCGCGGGACGAACGGCTCACCGCTCTCGGCGTCGACGAGCGAACGCTCCGCGGGGTCGTCGGAGGCGGTGATCCGCGGCAGCGGCTCCACCCCGTCGAGGTCGGCGGCGCGCGGCTCGACGGCGTGCGCGGAGGCCCCCGCCAGCGCCGCGACCGCCAGAGCGAGCCCGCCGGCCGCACCCGTCAGTGTTCTCAGATTCATGATGTGTGGTCAGTCCTCGGTCTGTCGTGAGCATGGAACAGCCGTCCGGGCTCGGTGCCCCGAGCCCGGACGGCCGATTGTCATCGCGACCGACTTCATTTCTGCTTCATCGGCGGACGCCTGCTGAAACCCGCCCGCGGCGGGACGGCTCAGGAGCCGTACAGCTCCACCTCGTGGAGGAAGGCGGCCGTGGGGTCGGTGATGGCGTTGGGGTCGCTGATCCGGACGTACTGCGCCGTCACCGGGCCGGCGAACGGACGGAGATAGCCGTCGCGGGCCGCCCGGGCCGGCGTCGTGAAGGTGACGCCGTCGGTCGACACCTGAATCCGAACATCCGACGCGCCCTGCAGGTGCAGGTGCAGACCGACCCCGGTGAGCTGGTACGACCGCGGCAGCCGCAGCGTCACCGATCGGCCGGCCGTGACCAGGCTGGTGTCCGAGCGGATGTCGCCGTCGAAGGCGAACGCCGCGTACGACTGCCGGCAGCCGGAGATGCCGTCCGGGCACCACCCGTACCGGCTGAACGACGTCTCCACCACGGTCAGCTGGTCGCTGCGGAACATCGACGGCAGGTCGAGCCGGCCGGGGCGGCCGTTGTTCACCGTGACGGTGGTCTTCCACAGGCCGTGCGTGGTGCCGCGGGGGTATCCGCCGGCTCGTTGCGGGCACATCCAGCCGGCGCCCCATGGACACGGGCAGCCCCAGCCGGAACCGCAGTTGTCGCCGATGACGAACGCCTGGTTGCCCGAGACGGCCTCGACGCCCATGGTGCCGCTGGAGCCGAGATGCTCCATCGGCCGATAGAGGCAGCAGCCGGCCGAGTCTTGGTCGTACTTGTACCAGTCGACGAACTCCTCAGGCGCGGTCTCGCCGCCGGTCGTCGGGACGTTGATCCACGGCACGTACGGTCCGTCCCACGTCGCGCCGGTGCCGTCGTAGGAGAAGCGCAACTGGTTGTTGGGGCGCCCGGAGGCGAGCACCAGTGAGCCGTTGCCGAGCAGTTCGACGCTCGGCGAGTTGCCGCCGACCTCGGAGAGCTCGACGGGAGCGTCCCAGTTCTCGCCCGTCTGGTCGTCCGACCGGACGGTGTAGAGCGCGAGGTTCGACGGGATGTTCCTGCTCTTGAAGTCCTCGTCCTTGCGCAGCACCGCGATCAGCCCGCCGTCGCTCGTCGGCGCGAGACTCGGCTCCGTGAACCCCTGCGCCGGGCTCAGCGAGAACTCGTGGACGAGGTTCCAGTCTTTGCCGGCGTTGGTGCTCCTCACGACGCCCGTGAACCAGGCCCAGCCGTGGTCGCCGTTGTAGCGGCCGTAGATCGTGCTCAGCAGGGTCTTCGCGTCGCTCATCAGGACCGGGCCCTGGTGGAAGCGCGCCCAGGCGACGGTCTTGCCGCCGAAATACACCTTGGCGTCGTCGACGTCCACCCAGGTGCTTCCGGCGAGCATCCGCCGGTTGAACACCTCGCGGCACCACTGGACGGCGCAGTTCCGGTTGCCGTTCGCGTCCTCGCCGCGCGTCGTGTAGAGGTCCTCGAAGTCGATCGCGTAGACGGCGCCGCTGGCGACGGACATCCGGTAGAAGTTCATCGGCTGCAGCCGGCCGTCGGCCGAGGGGAACATGTCCCACACCCCGCCACCGTCCGTCGACTCGCGCAGCACCACGGACGCGGCGCCGACGGCGTCGCGGTTCGCGTTGTAGCCCGCGATCATCCGCGAGCCGCGCACCCCCTCGCCGTTGGTCGACGAGCCGTTGAACAGCCCGGGGAAGCCCATGAAGTGGTCGTTGGCGACGGTGAACATCGTGCCGGTCGGGACGGTGACGCTGCCCGCGAGTGCCGCTGGCGCGGGCGGCTCGGATTCCGGCGCGGAGACGCTCGGCGGGCCGGCGGAGACCATCACCCCGGCCGTGACGGCGACCGCGAGCACACCGCGGGCCAGCGCCTGCCGGAGGGGTCGTCGATGAACTGCCATGTCGGTCCTCCTGGGAGTCGGCCGCCCACTGGGGCGGGAACCGCGAGAGGCCCGGACGCGACGGCGGCCGGGTGGATGTCGACAGGCGGACGGGTGGTGCATCGAACCCTCTGACCAGCGGCGTTTCATGTCAACGACGCAGCGGCAGCGCGTGCAACGGCCGCCGCGCTCCGTGCACCGGACCGGCCCGCGGCGCGGTCACCTACCGGCGAGCAGGCCGTGCCCACCCTCGCCGTCAGTCGTCGGCGGTGAGGACGGTGAGCAGGCGGACCAGCTCGGCCTGGTCTTCCGGGGTGAGTCGGCCGAGCAGCTCGGCCAGGCCGGCGGCGCGCTGCGCCCGCAGCGAGTGGAGCAGCTGCGTGCCCGACGGGGTCAGCGCGACCAGGGTGGCCCGCCGGTCGCCGGGATCGGGCTGCCGCGCGACGAGGTCGCGCTCCTCGAGCAGGTCGACGACGGAGGTGGCGGAGCGCGGGATGACGTCGAGGCGCCGAGCCAGTTCGCTGATGCGCAGCGGCTCACCGGCCGCCGACAGCAGGCGTAGCACCCGCACCTGACTCGGCGTGACGCCGGAACGCTCCAGCTCGGGACCGGACAGCCGGCGCAACCGCCGGTTGGTCCTGGCCAGCAGGTCGGCGATGCGTGCCGCGGATTCCCTCTCCACCGCCCCAGCCTAGCACCGATTTGCGATCCAGCCTCTTTAAGAGGTAACCTCTGTATCAGACGTGCACGCACCACTCTCAGGAGGTCGCCTTGGATGACTCCACACGCGGCCGGAACGCTCGCTCCTTCGTCAAGGACCGCTCCGTCACCGCCCACAAGCTCGCGCCGGGCACCCTCCGGCGCATCCTCACCTTCGCCCGCCCCTACAAGAGGCAGCTCGCCGTTTTCCTGGGCCTGATCCTGGTCGACGCGCTGCTCGGGGCCGCCCAGCCGTTGCTGTTCAAGCTGATCATCGACGAGGGCGTCCTCAAGGGCGACCAGGGCCTGGTCATCGGCCTGGCCCTCGCGGTCGCCGGCCTCGCCGTCGTCACGGCGGCCGTCGGGCTCACGCAGCGCTACGTCTCCGCGCGCATCGGCCAGGGGCTGGTGCACGACCTGCGCAGCCAGGTCTTCGCGCACGTCCAGCGCATGCCCATCGCCTTCTTCAGCCGCACCCAGACCGGCGCACTGGTCAGCCGCCTCAACGGCGACGTGCAGGGCGCCCAGCAGGCGTTCACCTCGACGCTGTCGACCGTGGTCGGGAACATCGCGACGACGGCGACCGTGCTGGCCGCCATGTTCGTGCTCTCGTGGCAGATCACCGTCGCGGCGCTCGTCCTGGTGCCGCTGTTCGTCCTGCCGGCCAAGCTGGTCGGCCGCAGGCTCGCCGACCTCACCCGCGAGCGGTACGAGCTCACCGCCGACATGGGCCAGACCATGACCGAGCGGTTCAACGTCGCCGGCGCGCTGCTGGTCAAGGTGTTCGGCCGGCCCGAGGCCGAGTCCGCCGAGTTCGACGAGCGGGCCGCCCGGGTCCGCGACATCGGCGTCACGACCGCCGTGTACTCGCGGGTGCTCATGACGTCGCTCGGCCTGCTCGCCGCGCTGGCCACGGCGTTCGTCTACGGCCTCGGCGGCGCGCTCGCCATCGCCGGCACGCTGGGTGTCGGCACCATCGTCGCGCTGACGGCGTACCTCGGCCGGCTCTACGGCCCCATCACGTCGCTCTCGAACCTGCAGGTCGACATCATGACGACGCTGGTCAGCTTCGAGCGCGTGCTCGAGGTCCTCGACCTGGAGCCCATGGTCCGCGACGCCCCCGACGCGAAACCGCTGCCGGCCGGCGCGGCGTCCGTCGAGTTCGACCACGTCGACTTCGGCTACCCCGCCGCGTCCGACGTGTCGCTGGCCTCGCTCGAATCGGTCGCCGGCCTGCCCAGCACGCCGGGCGGCCCGGTGCTGCGTGACGTCACGTTCACCGCGCGTCCGGGCGAGATGATCGCGCTGGTCGGCCCGTCCGGCGCCGGCAAGTCGACGCTCACCCACCTGGTGTCCCGCCTGTACGACGTCACCGGCGGCGCCGTGCGCGTCGGCGGCCACGACGTCCGCGACGTCGGCCAGCAGTCGCTGCGCGACGCGATCGGCGTCGTCACGCAAGAGGCGCACCTGTTCCACACCACGCTGCGCGCCAACCTGGGCTACGCCCGGCCCGGAGCCACCGACGACGAGATCTGGGCGGCACTCGAGGCGGCGCAGATCGCGCCGCTGGTCCGGTCGCTGCCCGACGGCCTCGACACCGTCGTCGGCGAGCGCGGCTACCGGCTCTCGGGCGGCGAGAAGCAGCGCCTGGCCATCGCCCGGCTACTGCTCAAGGCACCGCGCGTCGTCGTGCTCGACGAAGCCACGGCGCACCTCGACTCCGAGTCCGAGGCCGCCGTGCAGCAGGCCCTCGAGACCGCGCTCGCCGGGCGGACGTCGCTGGTCATCGCACACCGGCTGTCCACCGTCCGCGACGCCGACCAGATCCTCGTCGTCGACGACGGCCGCATCGTCGAGCGCGGCACCCACGACGAGCTGCTCGCCGTGGGCGGCGCGTACGCCGACCTCTACCGGACGCAGTTCCGGTCGCAGGAGCCGCTCGCGCCGGCCGCGGCCTGACCCGTCGTCAGCAGGGCGTCGGCACCCGCACCGCGGTGGCGACGTCCGGCCGCTCGCCGGCCCGGAGCCGGTCCAGCCGGCCGGCGACGACGGCGAGCAGCAGCGCACCGAACGCCATCAGCGCGCCCACCCAGTTCGGCGCGGTATAGCCGTACCCCGCGGAGATCACCACCCCGCCGAGCCAGGCCGCCAGGGCGTTGCCGGCGTTGAACGCGCCGATGTTGACCGCCGACGCGATCGTGGGCGCCGCCGCCGCGCTGTCGAGGACGCGCATCTGCAGCGGCGGGACGGTCGCGAACCCGAAGGCGCCGAGCAGGAACAGCGTCACGGCTGCCGGCACCGGCGCGGTCGCCGTCACCGTGAACACCGCCAGCACGACCGTGAGCCCGCCGAGCAGCACATAGAGGCTGAGCATCAGCCGCCGGTCGGCGAACCGGCCGCCGAGCAGGTTGCCGAGCACCAGGCCGGCGCCGAACAGCACGAGCAGCCAGCTCACCGCCCCCTCGGAGAACCCGGCCTCTTCGGTCATCATCGGCGCGACGTAGGTGAACGAGGCGAACACGCCGCCGAAGCCGAGCACGGTCATCGCGACGGCCAGCCAGACCCGCCCGCTGCGCAACACGCGCAGTTCGTGCAGCACACCGCCCGACGCGACCCGCGGCAGGTCCGGGACCAGGGCAGCGATGCCGGCGAACCCGATCACCCCGAGCGCCACGACGGCCCAGAACGTCGACCGCCAGCCGAACTCCTGCCCGAGGAACGTGCCCATCGGCACGCCCAGCACGTTGGCCAGCGTGAGCCCGGTGAACATGAACGCGATCGCGCTGGCCCGCTTGTTCGGCGCGACGAGGTCGGCCGCGACCACCGAGCCGATGCCGAAGAACGCGCCATGGCAGAACGCCGCGACGATCCGGCCGGTCATCATGACCGCGTACGACGGGGCCAGGGCGGAGATCGCGTTCCCGGCGATGAAGACGACCATGAGCAGCAGCAGGAGGTGCTTGCGGCGCATGCGCGCGCCGAGCACCGTCATCGGCAGCGCACCGGCCGCCACACCGAGGGCGTAGCCCGAGATCAGCCAGCCGGCCGTCGGGATGGAGACGTCGAAGTCGGCGGCCACCTCCGGGAGCAGACCGGCGATGACGAACTCCGTCGTGCCGATGCCGAAGGCGCCGATGGCCAGTGCGAGCAGAGCGAGAGGCATGGTGATCCCTGGGAGTCTGTGCGAAGTATCAGGCGTGAGCAATAATTGCACACGCTTCATATCTGCGAAAGCAGGCTACCCCCTCGCTCAGGTAAACTCCGAGCAACGGATCCGAAGGAGGTGCCGCGATGGTCCTCGTCGACGACGCCGTGGATGCGCGGGCGCAGGGCTGGCGGGTGCTGGCGGCGCTGCACGCACGGCTCGAGACGCGCATCGAGCGCGCGTTGCAGGCGGCACACGGCCTCAGCGTGAGCGAGTACACCGTGCTCGACGTGCTCAGCCGCCAGGACGGCTGGCACATGCGCATGCAGCAGCTGGCCGAAGCCGTCGTGCTGAGCCAGAGCGCTACGACACGGCTGGTGACCCGGCTGGAGAACCAGGGCTATCTCGGCCGCTACCTGTGCGACACCGACCGGCGCGGCATCTACACCGAGGTCACCGAGGCCGGCTGCGCGCTGCTGGCCGATGCCCGGTCGACGCACGACCAGGCGCTGCGGGCCGCGCTCGACGAGGCCGCCGAGTCACCGGAGCTCGAGCCGCTGGTCGGTGCGTTGAGCGGCCTCTACGCGACCGCCTGACCCGGCCTGAGCAGGCCCGCTCAGCCGACCCGTGGCGGCACGAGCGGCCCGGGCACGCGGCCCGAGAGGCCCGCGCACGGGTCCGGCCGGTACTTCGGCGAGAGCGCGGTGGCGAGCACGCCGCCGGACTCCACCCCGCTGAAGAACAGCCGCTGCGTCGCGTCCTCGGTGGTGTCCCAGGTCCAGTACAGCCAGCCGGAGATCCCGAAGTCGCAGCTGTCGACCTGGTGCGTCACCAGCGCGCCGCGGGCCTGTTCGATGCTGGCGAACCAGCGCCGCTCGGTGCCGAACTCGCCGTTGATCACCGGCCCGACGACCTGGGACCACTCCATCGAACCCAGCGACGCCGCCAACGTGCGGCCAGTGGAGAGGTAGGTGTGGATGTCGAAGAAGTCGAGGTCGGACTCGCGGGTGACGGCCGACACGCGCACCGGGTACCGGGGATCCGCGCACGCCGCCGCGCCGCACCGGCCGGACAGCCCGTCGAACGACTTGCCGACCGCCAGGTTGGTGAACGCACCCATGGTGACCATGAGCTCCGGGTCGACGGCCTTGACGGCGGCCACGCCGCGGTCGGCGTAGGCGATGAAGGCGTTGTCGGCGGCGGCCTGCCGCTGCGCCGGCACGGCCATGTCGTAGCTGCGGCCGGCCACCGTCACCGTCCCGCCGAACCGGTGGAACGGCGCCTCGGCGAAGGTGAGATAGGCCTCGTTGTCCAGCTGCAGCGCGAGGAACGTGCTCATGAAGGGGCCGAGGCGTTCCTTCATCTCCTGGGTGAAGACGCGGAGGTACTCCTCCTTGGCCCGGACGTACCCCTCGTACATGAACGACCGGTTCCGGCCTTCGATGTTCACCGGGTGCGGGCTGTTCACGATGATGTCGCGGTAGTAGCCGTTCTGCGGGAACACGTCGAGCGACGGCAGCACGTAGATGCCGTAGGCCGCCGCGAGGCGGACGAAGTCGGCGACGTTGTCGAGGTAGGTGGCGTCGGCCGGGCTCAGGTCGGCGTTGCCGCGGCCCAGCCCGTGCGGCCGGCCGATCACGTTGTCCTGCCCGTTGCCGGGGTCGATGAACACCCGGACGGTGTCGTAGCCACGCAGCCAACTGTCGCGCAACGCGGCCTCGGCGCGGGCGGCGTCGTACAGCCCGGGCTCGAACGTCGAGTGGTACGGAGCAGCCGGCTTCGACGGCATCGGGGTCAGGCGCACGTAGTTGAAGCCGCGCGGACGGAACTGCTCGCCGGTCTCGGCGTTCACCAGCGTCCGGTCCGGGCCGGCGGCGATGCGTGGCAGCGGCTCGACGGCGTGGTCCGGCAGCTCGGCGCCGGCCGCGGCGGTCGGACCGGACAGGGTCGCGGAGGCGACGAGGACGGCGAGCGCTGCGCCCAGCCGGCTGGTGCGTTTCACGAACGGGCTCCCCTGGGTCGACGACGGCGGAATCGTCTGTGCCCGTTCGACACCGCGGGAGCAGCATACGCGTCAGGTGAAGACCGCACGATCGGTGCGGTGCGCCTCCATCCAGTCCCAGTCGTAGTGGACGCCGAGACCGGGACCGGACGGCACGCCGACGCACCCGTCCGGGCCGAGCGCCGTCACGTCCTCGGCGTAGTCGTCGGTGTAGACGGGCGGGTGCAGCGGGTTGCCGGTCTCCGGGTCGAGCAGGCCGAGCTCGTAGTAGTTGGTGTTGCGGATCGCCGCCATGCAGTGCCGTTGCGCCGGCCCGGACGCGTGCACCTCGAGGTCGATGCCCAGCGCCTCGGCCGCGTGCGCCGTCTTCATGACGCCGGTGATGCCCATGTCGAGCTCCGGGTCCGAGCGCAGGAAGTCGGTGCCGCCGTCCAGCGCGACGGCGACCCGCTGCTCCAGGCCGCGGACGAACTCCGTCATGAGCAGCGGCGTGCGCACCCGCTGCCGCAGGATCCGGTGGCCGAACGCGGCGTCGTCGCGCATGGGGTCCTCCCACCAGTAGGCGCCGACGTCGTCGCAGGCGCGGCCGAGCGCGAGGGCGTCGGCCAGCGTGCGCAGCGACTTGCCGGGGTCGGTCATGACGTCCATGCGCCCGGCCGCTCCCTCGGCCGCGCCCGCCGCCTGCAGGAAACCGCGCCGTGAGAGGGCGCTGGACCCGGTGGCGCCCGTGCGCCGGTGGGTCATCGCGGTGGTATCGGCCGCGGCCGCGGCCACGGGAAGGTGGTGCCGGGACCCAGCTCCGTCGTGCGCAGCCATGGGGGTGTCCTTTCGACGTCGGACCGGCGGCCCCAGGAGGGTGGACCAGGGCGCACGGAGGCGCCCGCCGGTGCGTCGTCGCAAGCTCTCGTGGTGATGACCTGCTTCGTCGCAAATTGGTCCAACCACCCAGCCAGTCAGAGCATAGGTGTGACCCAGACCACTGTCAACGGGCCCCTGAGCTGCGACGACGCGGTCGGCGCGACGGCCACGGCGGCGGGACCGGGCTCGCCGCACCGGTTCTGACCTGTGCGTTCGCGGTTCCACATCGGCATGGGTCGACGGCTACAGTGGCCTCACCGGAGACGAGAGGATCGACATCAGGTGACTCAACCAGACGGCCCCGCGTTCCACGCGGTCGAACGGTCGAAGGTGTACTCCTCGGTCGTCGACCAGATCCTCGCCAGCATCCGCGACGGCCGGCTGCCCCCGGGCAGCGCGCTGCCGGCCGAACGCGTCCTGGCCAACCAGTTGCAGGTGAGCCGCGGCTCGCTGCGCGAGGCCATCCGGGTGCTCGAGCACGCCGGCGTGCTGGACGTGCGGGTCGGCAGCGGCACCTACGTCACCATGGACAGCGGCTCCGACACCACCATCCTGCGCGCTCAGGCGGCGATGATCGGCGAGCACAGCCCGCTCGACCTCATCGTCGCCCGCGCCGCCATCGAGCCGGTCTGCGCCGAGCACGCGGCACGGTCGCACCACCCCAGTGACCTGCAGGCCATCGAGGACGCCGTCACCGAGCAGGCCGACGTCACCCGCGCCGGCGGCGACCCCAGCGAAGCCGACGCCGCCTTCCACCTGGCCGTCGCGGTGGCCACGCACAACGGCGTCCTGGTGGCGCTGCAGCGCACGCTGAACGACCTCATGCACGAGCAGACGTGGAGCGACCTCAAGCACCGGTCCCGGTCGCGGTCCCATGCCTCGGAGGCCTACCTCGAGCACCACCAGCTGGTGCTCGAGGCGATCCGCCAGCACGACCCCCGGCGGGCCGGCCAGCTCATGGTCATGCACATGAGCGCCATCGAGACCGGCCTGCTGGCCGAGCTGGGGCACGACGGTTGACAGTGCGGTCAGGGCGCTCCTATGGTCGATATCGGATGGGTGGTTAGACCAATCCACGACGGGACAGACTACGACGGGAATGTGATGCCTGAGCCGCGATTCGCCGTCAACTGCTCGATCCTCCTGACCCGGCTGCCGCTGCGCGAGCGACTCGACGCCGTCCGCGCGGCGGGCTTCGAGGCGGCCGAGTTCTGGTGGCCGTTCCCCACCGCGACGCCCGGCGACGCCGAGATCGAGGCGTTCGTCGACGCGATCCGGGCGTCCGGGCTGCGACTGGCCGGGCTGAACCTGTTCGCCGGCGACATGCCCGGGGGCGACCGCGGCGTGGTGTCGTGGCCCGGCCGCGAGGACGAGCTGCTGGCCAGCGTTCGGGTGGCCGCCTACGTCGGCGCCGAGCTCGGCTGCCGCAACTTCAACGCGCTGTACGGCAATCGGCTGCCCGGCCGCGACCCCGCCGAGCAGGACGCCGTCGCCGACCACAACCTCGCCGCGGCGGCCGCCGGGCTGGCCGGCATCGGCGGCACGGTGCTGATCGAACCGGTCAGCGGCATCGACGCCTACCCCTTGCGCACGGCGGCGCAGGTGGTCGCCGTCGCCGACCGGGTCGGCGCCACCAACGTCGGACTGCTGCTCGACGTCTATCACCTGTCCATCAACGGCGACGACGTCGCTGCCGCGATCGAGCGGTTCCGCGACCGCGTCGCACACGTCCAGCTGGCCGACGCGCCCGGCCGGGGCGCGCCCGGCACCGGCACGCTGCCGCTGCGCGCCTGGGTCGACGACCTGCTCGCCGGTGGGTACGACGGATGGATGGCACTGGAACACGTGAGCGACGACGCGGACCCGTTCGCGTGGCGCGCGGAAGGGAGCTGGCGATGACGGCCATCGGCTTCATCGGACTGGGCGTCATGGGCGGGCCGATGGCGGCGAACCTGGTCAAGGCCGGGTTCGAGGTCACCGGGTTCAACCGCAGCCCGGAGAAGGTCCAGCGACTCGTCGACGCCGGCGGGCGGGGCGCGGCGTCGGCCGCGGACGCCGCCGAGGGCGCCGACGTCGTCGTCACGATGCTGCCCGACTCCCCCGACGTCGAGGCGGTACTGCTGGGCGACGGCGGCGTGCTGGACGGCCTGGCGCCCGGCACGGTCCTCGTCGACATGAGCACCATCCGCCCCGACGTCGCCCGGTCGCTGGCGGCTGCGGGCGCCGCCCGCGGGGTCGGCGTGCTGGACGCCCCGGTCAGCGGCGGTGAGCAGGGCGCCATCGACGCGACGCTGTCGATCATGGTGGGTGGCGAGGCGTCGACGTTCGAGGCCGCACGGCCGGTGCTCGACGCCGTCGGCCGCACCATCGTGCACGTCGGGCCGCCCGGCGCCGGCCAGACCGTCAAGGCGGCCAACCAGCTGATCGTCGCGGGCACCCTGCAGCTGGTCGCCGAGGCGCTGGTCTTCCTCGACGCCCACGGCGTCGACCGGTCCCGGGCGGTGGAGGTGCTGGCCGGGGGCCTGGCCGGCAGCGCCGTCCTCGACCGCAAGGCGGCGGCCATGCTGGGGCGCAACTTCCGGCCCGGCTTCCGGGTCGACCTGCACCACAAGGACCTCGGCATCGTCACCGCCGCCGCCCGCGAGGCCGGCGTCGCCATCCCGGCCGGCTCCCTCGCGGCGACGCTCATGGGCGCGCTGCGCGCCCAGGGCCACGGCGACCTCGACCACGGCGCCCTGCTGCTGCAGGTCGAGCAGCTCTCCGGGCGGTCGCCCGAGGAGTGATCAGCGCGCGGAGGCGCCGTCGAGGAACATGGTGGTGATGACGGCGCCGGCCTGCTCGATGCCGAGGCGATCGTGGCCGACCAGCTGCAGCGCCCGCTCGAGCAGCGCCGTGAACATCTCGAACAGCACCTCGGCCGGCACGTCCGCCCGTAGCTGGCCGTCGGCGACGCCGCGGCGGATCAGCTCGCGCACCGGCTCGGCCACCGCGCGGTCGAACTCGGCGGGGTCCTCGACGTAGGTCTTGCCGACGTGCACGACGGCGGCGTAGCGGCGGCCGGCCGCGATGAAGGCGCGCGCCGCCCGGGCGACGCCCTCGCGGAGCGGGACGGCGTCCAGCTCGGCGTCGGCGATGCGGTCGCGCAGCTCCTCGAACGCCACCCGGGTGAGGCCGAGCAGCAGTGCGTCGCGGGTCGGGAAGTAGCGGTACAGCGTGGCCCGGCCGACGCCGGCCGCCAGGGCGATGTCGGCCATGCTCGCCGACTCGCCGCGCTCGGCCAGCACCGCCGCCGCGGTGTCGAGGATGCCCGCGGCGATGCGGTCGCGCAGGGCAGGGTGCCGGACCATAGCGCCATCCTACGGGCGATGTCTCATTGCGAGATTGCCACGCCTCGTGTTGAGATAGTGATGTCTCATCATCAGACGGGAGCTTCTCGCATGACCACGACGACCCGGCGGCTCGGCCGCACCGACCTCGAGATCACCCCGATCGGGCTGGGCTGCCTGCCGTTCGGCGGCCCCGGACTCGCGAACCGCTACTACGCGACGCTCGACCAGACCGCCGCCACGGCGATCGTCCGCACCGCGCTCGACGGCGGCGTGACCTGGTTCGACACCGCCGAGATGTACGGCAGGGGGCACTCCGAGCGGACTCTGACGACGGCGCTGCGCAGCCTCGGCGTGGGCGGGGACGACGTCGTCATCGCCAGCAAGTGGACCCCGTGGTTCCGCACCGCGGCGAGCATCGGACGCACCATCGGCGACCGGCTGGAGGCACTGCAGGGCTACCCGCTCGGCCTGCACCAGATCCACATGCCGCACGGCGGCTTCTCCTCGATCGCCGCCCAGGTCCGCGCCATGGCCGACCTGCACCGGCAGCGGCGCATCGGCGCGGTCGGCGTCAGCAACTTCTCCGCCGCACAGCTGGAGCGCGCCCACGCCGTCCTCGCGGGCTACGGCATCCCGCTCGCGTCCAACCAGGTCCAGGCCAGCCTGCTGGAGCGGCGCATCGAGCGCGACGGCGTCCTCGACACCGCCCGGCGGCTCGGGGTGACGCTCATCGCGATGGCGCCGCTGCACACCGGGCTGCTCACCGGCCGGTTCCACGACGATCCCGGGCAGTTCCGCGACGTGCGACGGATCCGGCGGCGACTGGCCGGGTTCTCCCCCGCGACGCTCACCCGCACGGCGCCGCTGATCGACGAGCTGCGCACCCTCGCCGCCGCACACGGCGCGACGCCGAGCCAGGTCGCGCTGGCGTGGCTGACCAGCTACTACGGCGACACCGTCGTCGCGATCCCGGGAGCGTCGAAGCCGCGGCACGCCGAGGAGAGCGCCGGCGCCATGGCCCTGCGGCTCAGCGTCGCCGAGCTGGACCGCCTCGCCGCCGTCTCGGCACAGGTCACACCATGATCATCAAGGATCAATAGCGTGGTGACGCCACGGATCCTTGACAGTGACCGTTGTCCACAGATCGCGCACGGGGTCTGGCACAGCCACCGTCGCCCGACCAGGCTGGACGGGTGTCCGATCTCGATCAGCTGGCCGCGCTCCAGCACGGCGTCATCAGTCGCGCCCAGGTACTGGCCGCCGGCGTGACGGTCGACGCACTGCTGTGGTCGGTGCGATCCGGACGTTGGCGGCGCGTGCACGCCGGTGTGTATGCGACGTTCACCGGGCCGCTGCCCTACGCGGCGCAGGTGTGGGCCGCGATCCTGAGGGCTGGCCCAGGCGCGGCGGCCAGCCATGGGACGGCGGCGTTCCTCGACGGCTTGTGCGACGACGCCGGGCCGGTCATCCACGTGACCGTGCCCGCCGACCGGTACGTGGAGCCCCGCATCGACGGGGTCCGGGTGCACTTCGCCCACCGGTTGCCACGGACCCGGCACCCGTCCAAGAACCCACCCCGCACCCGGCTCGACGAGACCGTGCTCGACCTCGTCGACGTCGCCCCGCAGGCGCGCGACGCCGAGGGATGGGTGACCGCCGCCTGCCAACGTCGCCTCACCACCCCCGACCGGCTCGCCGACGCGCTCGCACGGCGCAAGAAGATCCGCTGGCGCCCCCTGATCGAGGCCATGCTCGCCGACGTCGCCCACGGCGCGCAGTCGCCCCTGGAGCTACGCCACCTGCGTCGCGTCGAGCGCGCCCACGGCCTCCCGGCCGGATGCCGGCAACGCCGCGTCGCCGGCACCCGCGTCGCCTGGATCGACGTCGACTACCAGCCCTACCGAGTCCGAGTCGAACTCGACGGACGCATCGGCCACACCGGCGAAGGCCGCTTCCGCGACCGCCGTCGCGACAACCACGCGACCGTCGACGGCCACGCCACCCTGCGCTACGGCCACGCCGACGTCTTCGGCGACCCCTGCGGCGTCGCCGAGGAGCAGGCGCGCGTGCTCAGAGCCCGCGGTTGGCCCGGCCACCCGCGGTCGTGCGGGCTGTCCTGCCGCGCCCTTGATCATCAAGGATCGGTGGGGTGATGACGCAGCGGATCCTTGATGATCATGAGACGGTGCCGGTGTAGGTGAGGACGAACGTCAGGCTCGGCACCAGGAACAGGACGGCCACGGCGACGATGCCGCGGAAGGTGCGCTCGGCCCGGACCAGCCGCCGGTAGGCGATCACCAGCAGCGGCACCAGCACGATCTCCATCGGCAGCATCGACCGCGGGATCACCACGTCCGCGGCCGACATGACCAGCGACAGCAGTCCGGCCGCCAGCCACAGCGCCAGTCCCAGCAGGTACGCCCGCCGCGGCCCGAGCCGCACCGCGACCGTCGTATAGCCGCTGATCCGGTCCGCCTCCAGGTCGGCCAGCGTCGTCGGGACGTAGAGCGCGGCGCCGACCAGCGTCCCGAGCACGGCCATCGGCCACGGGAACTCCGACAGCGGCTGCAGCAGCGACCACCCGGCCAGCTGCCCCGCGGCGCCGATGGCCAGCGCGTTGACGGCGACGTCGAAGCCCGGGCGGGCCTTGAGCCGCAGCGGCGGCGCGCTGTACGCCCAGCCGACCAGCAGCACGATCGCCGTCCCGAGCGCGAACAGCGGCCCCGCGAACAGCGCCGCCGCCACCGCGAGCGCACCGGCCACCAGCGCGATCACCTGCGCCGCGACGGGCGTCAATCGGCCGCCGACCAGCGGCGACCCGGCCTTGCGCGGGTTCAGCCGGTCGCCGCGCAGGTCGTGCGCGTCGTTGACGGCCAGCACCGAGATCCACACCAGTGGCCCGATCACCACCGCGCCGAGCGCCAGCACCGGCCAGTCCGCCACCGGCGGGACCAGCTGCCGGGTCGCCAGCACGACGCCCAGGTAGTACGGCACCAGCGAGACGAACCAGAACCACGGCCGGCCGATGGCGAGGACGTCGCCGGCCAGTTGACGAGGCCGGACCGGACCTGGGCGGGTGCGCACTGTCGTCATACCGACGATCTTCCGGTCCGCGCCGGCGCCCGGCCTCCCCCGCAGGAGGGAACGGTGCGTCCGGCGTTACCACCGGAGAGCTACCGCCCTGCCCGGTTGCGCGCTAGCGCAGGACCGGCACCAGCAGCCGGGACGTCGAGTGCACCGTGTTGACCGTGCCGGTGCCGACCGGCGTGTGGGTGAACTTCAGCATGGCGTGAGCGTTCCGGCTGGTGTCGTCGCTGGTCAGAGCGAGCCGGATGCGGTGGCCTCGGGCGAACCGGCGAGCGCCCGCGACCAGCGGGATCCGGTAGCGGACGGACTCGCCCGGCGGCACGGGATCGACGTGGCGTTGTGGCAGCACCGGCCGGCCGAGCGTGCTGGCCGCGTCGTCGACCTCGCGCAGGCCGGCGCGCAGCCAGCCCTGGGTGACATCGGTGGCGGTGCCGTCCGGCGCGACGTCCTGCAGCAGCGCGATCCACGCGGTGTCGGTGGCGCTGCTGGACGCCGAGAGCTGCAGCTCGCCGTGGCCGACCAGGTCGACGTCGGTGCTCAGCGGCCCGGAGGTCCAGGCGAGGACGTCCGGCACACCGGGCCCGGTCCGATCGGGGGTGGCGTACAGACGGTCGCCGGGGCGCTCGCTGCCGCCCAGGGTGCCGTCCGCGTTGAGCGCCAGTTCGGTGGGGTCGGCGACGGGCGGCCAGACGTCGCTGGTGTGCCACTCGTCGGCGCCGGGCAGCCAGTACCGGATCGGCGGGCCCTCCAGGGTGCCGGTGTCGCGGTCCTTGAGCCACTGGTCGAACCAGGCCAGT
Organism: Jiangella endophytica; assembly: GCF_003427025.1. GTDB lineage: Bacteria > Actinomycetota > Actinomycetes > Jiangellales > Jiangellaceae > Jiangella > Jiangella endophytica. Next base: position 586,587 of record NZ_QVAI01000001.1, on the reverse strand, counting down.
GCCTCGACGTGCATGCTCTCCCAGGGCCACGGCAGCCCGTGCTCGCCGAGGATGCCCATGCGGACGTTCGGGTTCGCGGCCAGCGCGTCCCACGCGGCGAAGGCGCCGGGCAGGTGCAGCGGCACGTTGGTCCACTCCGAGCCGAGGTAGACGGGGATGTCGACGTCGGCGAGCAACGGGGCCACGTCGCGCTCGTCCCACCACTCGTCGCGCGTCGGATGGTCGACCGCGATGGAGTTCAAGAGGTCGTTCCACGGGTGGTCGGGGTACGGCAGTCGGGCGGCCGCGCGCAGCGTTCGCACGACGGTCTCACCGCCGGTGTCGGCGAACCGGCGGTGGACGGAGGGGGCGGCGAACACCCGGCGCAGCAGGTCGGCCACCGGGCCGCGATACACGGCGTCGCCGTGGGCCGAGAGCACGCCGAGCGTCCGCAGCCACGGGGTGATGAACGCGTTGCTGAACAGCCCGTGGTGGTAGGCCGCGTCCCACAGCGACACGGTGACGTCGAACGGGAACACGGCCTTCAGGTGCGGCGGCCGCTGGCTCGCGGCGGCCAGCTGGGTCATCGCGTAGTAGCTGATGCCGATCATGCCGACGGTGCCGTCGCACCAGGGTTGCGCCGCGACCCACTCGACCAGGTCGTACAGGTCGCGGCGTTCCTGGTCGTCGAAGATGCCCCAGGTGCCGCCCGAGCCCACGGTGCCGCGCAGGTTGGCGATGACGTGGACGTACCCGCGCGGCACCCAGAAGTCACTGGCGCCGGCCTCGATCACGCCCGCCGGCGCGCCGAGGTCCTGGAGCTGGCGCGGGTACGGTGCCGCCGCCAGCAGCGCCGGGAACCGCCCGCCGGCGGCCGGCCGGCGGACGTCGGCCAGCAGGACCGTGCCGTCGCGCATCGGTATGCCCACATCGCGCTGGCCCACCATGTGATGGGTCGCCTCGGAGAGGTTGCGGTACTCCCTGCCGGTCGTCTGCGGGCCGTTGAGCCGCCGTTGGCCGTCCGCCGTCCCGGCCGCCGTGGTGTGCGTGGTCTGCGCCATGGGTCCCACCCCGTTTCCCCCAGGGCCTCAGCACCACCGTACGGCCGGATGACGGGGGTGACGGGGCGAGGCGGCGGCCCGATTTCAGCCCGCGGCCAGCCCCCCGGCCAGCCGCTCGGCCGCGGCCTCCGCCGTGACCCGGGCGGCGCCGTGGGTGAGCAGATAGTGCTCGCCCAGCACCTCGGGCAGCGGGTTGACGTCGTGGTCGACGACGATGAGGTCCGGCCGGGCGGCCCGGGCGGCCTGGACGACCGCGACCTGCCACGGGCGCCGTCGCACGCCGCGGACGCCGACGACGAGCCGGCGCTCGGGCAGCGCCGCGAGCACCGCGTCGCGGTCGGCCGTCGACTCCGTCAGCCGGGCGAGGACGGTGCCCGGGACGCGGTCGACCAGGTGCCGGCCGATGCCCCACGGGATGGGACCGGCGGCGATGGTGGGGTCGTCGTCGAGCTCGACCACCAGTGGCGGCGCGGTGAGCGTGACGTCGCCGTGGACGGTGACGGCGCGCCGTGCGGCGTCGGTGGCCGACCCGTGCAGCACCGGCGACGGCGACGCGTCGCGCACCCAGCGGCGCAGCGCGCGGACCCGGCCGGCCGCCTCGGCCAGCCGCTCCTCCGGGAGCCGTCCGGTGCGCACGGCGTCGACCAGGGCGGACACCATCGACTCGAGCGTCTCGGGGTCCACGGTGTCGCCACCCACGCACAGCGCGTCGACGCCGGCCAGCAGGGCCAGCACCGCGCCCTCCGGGTGGCCGACGGTCTGGCTGATGGCGTGCATGTCCATGCCGTCGGTCATGACCAGGCCGTCGTAGCCGAGCTCGTCGCGCAGCACGCCCGTGACGACCGGCCGCGAGAGCGTGGCCGGACGGTCGCCGTCGATGGCGGGGAACCGGATGTGCGCCGTCATGACGATCTTGACGTCGGCCTTCACCGCCGCCCGGAAGGGCGGCAGGTCGCGGGCCTGGATGACGTCCAGCGGGTCGTCGATGGACGGCACCGTGAGGTGGCTGTCCTCGCTGGTGCCGCCGTGGCCCGGGAAGTGCTTGGCCGTGGCGCCGACACCCTGCGCCTGCTGCCCCGCGATGTACGCGGCGACGTGCCGCGCGACGAGGTCGGGGTCGAAGCCGAACGAGCGGACCCCGATGACCGGGTTCAGCGGGTTGGAGTCGACGTCGGCGACGGGCGCGAAGTTGAGGTCGATGCCACAGGCCCGCAGCCGCGCGGCCACCTCGGCCGCCACCCGCTCCGTCGCCTCCGGGTCGTCCAGCGCGCCGAGCGCAGCGTTGCCGGGCAGCATGGACCCGGCCGCGACGTCGAGCCGCGTGACGTCGCCGCCCTCCTCGTCGATGCCGATCAGCAGGTCCGGGTTGATCGCGTGCAGCGCGCCGGTGAGGGCGGCCACTCCGGCGTCACCGCGGTCGGGGTCGACGTTGCGGCCGAACAGCACGACGCCGCCGAGACCCTCGGCCGCCATGGACGCCAGCCACGGCGGGACCTCGTGAGCACCGAGGAAGCCAGGGAACAGCGTGGCGAGGGCGAGGCCTCGCAGGTCACTCGCGTTCATGTCAGCCCTTCACCGCCCCGGACACCAGACCCGAGGTCATGCGGTGCTGGACGAGCAGGAAGAAGATCATCACCGGCACCGCCACGAGGACGGATCCGGCCATGATACCGGCCCAGTCACTGACGCGGTTCGCCTCCGTGAACGAGCGCAGCCACAGTGGAAGAGTCATGTTCTCCGGTCTTGTCATGATCACGAGGGAGAGGGTGAACTCGTTCCAGGCCTGCAGGAACGCGTACACCCCGCTGGCCACCAGACCCGGCGCCAGCAGTGGGAAGGTGATGCGGAAGAACGCCTGCAGCCGGCTGCAGCCGTCCACCAGCGCCGCCTCCTCCAGGTCGCGCGGGACGCCGTTGACGAACCCGCGCAGCATCCAGATGGTGAACGGCACCACCGCCGCGATGTAGAGCAGCGACAGGCCGATGACGCTGTTCAGCAACTGCCAGCCCTCCAGCAGTTTGAACTGCGAGATGAACAGGCCCTCGGCCGGGATCATCTGGATGATCAGGACGGCCAGGATGAAGCTGCGCCGGCCCTTGAACCGGAACCGCGACAGCGCCAGCGCGGCCAGGAACGCGAACAGCAGGGCCGCGACGACCGTGATCCCGGTGACCATCGCGCTGATCCGCAGCGTGTCGAAGAAGTTGCTGTCGAACACGCGGCCGTACGCCGACAGCGTCCCGTTCAAGGGCAGGAAGCTCGGCTCGGCGGCGCGGATCCGGTTGTACGGCAGGAAGGAGCTGTTGAGCATCCAGTAGACCGGGAACATCCAGATCAGCGCGATGACGACGGCCAGCGCGCCGAACGCCCGCTGCCGCGTGCGGGTGCGCGTACTCACAGCTCCTCCTCGCGGACCAGAACCCGGACGTAGTACAGGCTCAGCACGACCGTCAGCAGCAGCACGAACCATGACGCGGCCGCCGCGAGCCCGAACTCGCCCTCGCCCAGCCCGAGCCGGTAGATGTACGTGCCGATGAGGTTCGTCTGGGCGGTGATGCCGCCGGCGTCCTGCAGCACGAAGATCTGGGTGAACACCTTCAGGTCCCAGATGATCTGCAGCAGCATGACGATCAGCAGCACCGGCTTCACCAGCGGGACGGTCACGGCGCGGAACCGTGCCCACGCCGACGCGCCGTCGATCTCCGCCGCCTCGTACAGCTCGCCGGGCACCTGCGTCAGGCCCGCGTAGACGGCGAACGCGACGAACGGCACGCTCATCCAGACCACGATCACCGTCGCGACGACGAAGAACGACAGCTGGTCGATCAGCCACGAGTGCCCGGCGAACCGGTCGAACCCGAGGTTCACCAGCAGCCAGTTGATGACGCCGTACTGCGAGTCGAACAGCCACTGCCACACCGTCAGCGACGCGAGGTGCGGCATCGCCCACGCCAGCAGCAGCCCGATCTGCAGGATCAGCCGCGGTCCGCGCCCGATCACCGTCATCAGCACCGCCAGCGCGACCCCGATCACCATCGTGATGGCGGCGTTGGCGAAGCAGAACACGATCGACCGGAGGATGACCGTCCACAGGTACGAGTCGGTGACCAGCGTGACGTAGTTGTCCAGGCCGACCCACTCCGCCGGCTGCCCGAACTGCTGGGCCAGGCCGTACTCCTGGAACGACATCACCGCCTGGCGGTAGAGCGGGTAGCCGAGCGCGGCGACCAGGATCGCCAGCGCCGGCAGCAGCAGCACGTACGGCAGCGGCGAGCGTCGAGGCCGTCGGGGCCGGCGGGGTGCGACGTCACCCGCCGGCCCCCGGCCGGTCGGTGGGTCGAGCGGCGGCTCGTGCGGCGAGGCCGCGGGGATCGGCCGGCCGGGTCCCTGGTCCCGGCCGGCCGCCCCCGCCGCCTTAGCCGAGCTGGTCGGCGATGGCGGCATCGGCGTCCTCAGCCAGCTGCTGCACGTCGCCGCCGTTGGCGATGGCGACGAACAGGTCCTCGAGCACGCGGGAGCCCTCGACGGTGGCCCAGGCGGCGGCCGCAGGGGTCAGCTTGGCGTTCGTGACGGCCTCGATCGTGGCGGCGGCGAACTCGTCGGTGCCCAGGCCGTCGGCCAGCGAGACCTTCGCCGGCGTGAGGCCGTTCTCGGCGTACTGGCTCTGGAACTCGTCGCTCAGGATCAGCTCGAGCAGCTTCGCGGACAGCTCCTGGTTCGGCGACTTGGCGGAGACGGCGACGTTCGAGCCGCCGAGCAGGACCGGGGCCGGCTCGCCGTCGGTGCCGGGCAGGGCGAAGACGCCGACGTTCGCCATCAGGTCCGGGCAGCCGATCTCCGGGTCCTCGAGACTGCCGCGCAGCCAGCCCGGCCGCAGCGCCATGCCGACCTCACCGGCGCAGAACGGGACGTGGCCATCGGCCTCGTTGCCGTCCTTCGGCGCACCGGAGGCCTCGGTGAACAGGCGCTGCACCAGCTGCAGGCCCTCCTGCGACTCCGGGCTGGAGAGGGCGCCGCTCCACTCACCGCCGTCCTCGACGGCGAAGTCGCCGCCCGCGTCCCACAGGAACGCGGCGCCGTCACGCCAGTCCTGGCCCGGCAGCCAGAAGCCGGAGAAGTTCGGCACGCTCGCGTTGTCCTGCTTCAGCTTCACCGCCGCGTCGACGAACTCCTGCATCGTCGTCGGCACCTCGAGGCCCGACGCCGCGAAGAGGTCCTTGCGGTAGAAGACGTAGGACGAGCCGGCGTACAGCGGGACGGCATACGTGCTGCCGTCGGCGCTGCCCGCGTCGACGAAGCCCTGCAGCAGGTCGTCGCCGCCCAGGTCCGGCAGCAGGTCGGTGATGTCGGTGAACGCCCCGACCGTCGTGAACGTCGGCGCCTGCGTGTTGCCGACCTCGACCACGTCCGGGGTCTCGGACTCGCTGCCCAGCGACGTCGTCAGACGGTCGACCAGGCCCTCCCACTCCTGCTCCTCGATCGTCAGCGTCGAGCCCGGGTTCTGCTCCTCGAACTCGGCGACCAGCCAGTCGCGCATCGACTGAGGCGTGTCCGGGCCGTTGAGCCACAGCCGCAGGTCGGCGGGCTCCGGCGTACCGGCGGATTCGCCGCCGGCGGCGGGTTCGGTGCTGTCGTCGCCGTCGCCGCCACATGCGGAGAGGGCGAGCGCCGCGGCGGCCAGGCCGGCGGTGAGACGAAGTGCTCTGTTCACGGCGGTTCCTCCGGTTCGGCCCGAGCAGGGCGCGTGACGGTGAACTGGAAGCTAACCTTCCAGTAATTGTGCCTACTGTAAGGTTTCTTGCCAGTCTGGGTGATCACGTTTCCGTAACGTCCCGCCACGGACCAGGTTGATCATGGAGAAGACAACGTTTCGGGCCGCGAGTGCGGCCGGGGGTGCGTTACTCCGTCGAGGCGAAGAGGGTCTGCCGGGCGTGCTCGACCGCGGTCAGCACGGCGCCGCGCAGCACCGGGGCGCCGGGGACGGTCGTCGGGACGACGCGGGGGTTGACCGGGGCGATGCGCCGGACGTCGTCGCCGACCATGTCGCACAGCCGCTCCCCACCCGCCGCCCCCACCTCACCGGCCACGACCACGAGCGCCGGGTCGACGACCGCGCACACCGAGGCGACACCGAGCGCCAGCCGATGCGAGAACGCCTGCAGGAAACCGTCGGCCGCCGCGCCACCGCCGGCCAGGGCGGCCCGGACCGCGGCGGCCGCGCCGTCGGCGACGATGCCGTACTCGCCGGCGAGTTCGTCGACGGCGCCGGCGCCGACCAGTGCCTGGAACGCACCCCTCGCCGGCCGCTCGACGCTGGCCGGGGACGGGACGCCGGGCATGGGGAGGTAGCCGATCTCGCCGGCCGCGCCGGTCGCGCCGCGGTGCAGGTGGCCGCTGAGCACGACCGCCAGGCCCACGCCGCGGCCGACCCACAGCAGCACCATGTCGTCGACGTCGCGGCCGGCGCCCTCGGAGCGCTCGGCGACGGCGGCGAGGTTGACGTCGTTCTCGAACGTGACGTCGCAGCCGAGGTCGGCCGCGAGCAGGTCGCGCATGCCGCGGTGCCAGCCGGGGAGGTCGAAGGAGAGTTCGATGTCGCCGGTCGAGGGGTCGACGACGCCGGGCATGCCGATGACGACGTCGTCGACGTCGGCCAGGGCGATGCCGGCATCGTCGGCCGCGGCCAGCGCCATGTCGTGCACCAGCCGGCGGGCGTCGGCGTCGCCGGCGGCGGTGATCTCGGCCGCGACCGGCGCCGTCACGGTGCCGATGACCGCGCCGGTGACGTCGGCGACCGCCGCCTCGGCGACGTCGGGGTTCAGCTCGACCCCGATGGAGTACGAGCACCCGGGCCGGACGGCGTACAGCTCGGCGTTGGGCCCGCGGCCGGCCGACCGCGTGCCGACGACCTCCACGAGGTCGCGCCCCTGCAGCCGTGCGAGCAGCTGCGACGCGGTCACCTTGGACAGGCCGGTCATGCGGCCGAGGTCGACGCGCGTCAGCGGCCCGGCGGCGAGCAACAGCTCGAGCGCGCTGCGGTCGTTCATCGCCCGCAGCAGGCTCGGAGTGCCAGGTCGTTGCGACACGTCTGTTCGCTCCATCCGGAAAGAGACCTTCCGGTGAAAAAGATTACCGATCCGAGGCCGCGCCGCGCGACCCCCACACCCTAAGGTCGCGTCATGACCGACCAGGTCTTCCTGATCACCGGCGCGTCCCGCGGCATCGGCGCCGCCGTCGCCCGGCGGGCCGCGGCCGCCGGGTACCGTCTCGTCCTCGTCGGCCGGACGCCCGGCCCGCTCGAGGCCCTGGCCGACGAGCTCGGCGGGCCGTCCCGGGCGCTCGCCCGCGTCGCCGACGTCACCGACTGGGCGGCGCTGACCGGCGTCGTCGCCGAGGTCGAGCGGGTGTGGAGCCGGCTGGACGTCGTCCTCGCGAACGCCGGCGCCAGCGTCGTCACGTCCTTCCTCGGCGACGGCGGAGCGCCGCCGGAGGACTGGCGCGACCTCGTCCTCACGAACGTCCACGGACCGGCGCTGACCGCCCGTGCGACCCTCCCGGCGCTGCGCACGACGAAGGGCCACCTGCTGCTCACCGGCTCGGCCGCCGGGCGCACCGTCCGGCCCGGCAACCTCTACTCCGCGACGAAATGGGCCGTCACCGGCCTGGCGCAGGCGATCCGCGCGGAGTGCGTCGACACCGGCATCCGGGTCACGCTGGTGCAGCCGGGCCTCGTCGACACGGAGTCGATCCCGCCGAGCCGCGTGGACGACCCCAAGCTCGACCCTGACGACGTCGCCGCCGCCGTCCTCTACGCCATCGGGCAGCCGCCGCACGTCGACGTCAACGAGATCGTCGTCCGGCCGGTCGGTCAGCGGCACTGAGCCGGTCAGGACAGCGCGACGTACGCGTCCTCGCCGACACCGCGCTGCCCGATGCGCCACACCGCGCCGTCGACGTCGTCGAGCGGCACCTCGACACAGACGTTGGCGATCTGCTGCACCGTGGCGGGCAGGAAGGTCGACATGTTCATCGGGTTGTCGGGCACGCACGGCTGTGTGTAGCGCTCGCCGGACGCCCCCTGCACCGTGAACTCCAGCCCGCCGAACGCCTCCAGCGCCTGTCCCTGCTGATAGGTCGAGACGAGGTCGAACTCGGCGACCATGTACGTCCAGCCCGCCTCGGGCCCGCCGAGATCGGGCCGGGCGGGGTCGGCCGAACCCTCGCGCTGCTCGGACGGGCCCACCGTCAAGGTCCACCGTTCGAAGGCGATCGGCTCGCCCACCGGCAGCGGCGTCTCGGGCACGCCGTAGCGTCCGCTCGGCGGCGCCTCGGTGGTGCCGGATGGGTCGGCGGCGCCTGACGGCACGCTGCCGCCGTCGTCATCGTCGGAGGAGGACGAACAGGCGGTGCCGACCAGGGCGACGGCGGCGACGACGGCGACGGTCCACGTCAGGGTCTTCGACATGCCGGAGCAGCCTATCGGTCCGGGTGGACAGACGGCCCACCTCGGATGGCATGCTGTCCCGATGACCGCCGGGCCCGAGCTGACCATCGATCAGCTCGCCGGCGACGCCGCCGTCGAACGGCTCTACCGGCAGGTCTTCGCGGTGCTCGCGCGCGAGTCCGGCGCGATGATCAGCGACCTCGAACTGCTCGACGTCGACGAGGCGATCCTCGACGCGTTCGCCGACGCCGGGCGCGACGGCCTCACCGTCGACCAGGCGGCCGCGGCCTGCCGGCCGATCGCCCCGAGCCTGATCCACCGCCGGTTCGAGGTGCTGCGCGAGTACGGCGCCATCAGCAAGGTCGTCGAGCGCCCCAACGAGCGGTTCCACCGGGCGGCGTTCGCGCCGTACGTCATGCTGCTGTTCCTGCGCCGGCTGGCCGAGCAGGGCGGCCAGGCCGAGCTGCACCAGCTGCTGACGCTCGAGCACGTCAGTGTCACCGCGCCCGACGCCGAGCCCGAGACCGGGCAGACCACGATCAGCCGGCTGACCAGGATCTTCCGCCACCTCGGCAACGAGCTGGCCATCCTGGCCGCCGGCAGCACCGCCGAGCAGCTGGGCGACCACGCGCAGCTGCTCTGGGGCAACAAGGGCCTGATCAGCCAGGCCGAAGAGGTCCACACCGTCGTGCTGACCCGCTGGCCGCAGCTGGACCGCGAGTGCACCGCGCTGCGGGTCGCGCTGGCCGCCTACGGCGACGCCGTCGAGAAGGCGGCCGGGCGGCTGATCGAGCGGGCCGGGACGACGCGCGCGCTCGGGCTGCTGTCGGTCGAGACGTGGCTGAGTTTCGCCCGGACGGCCGACGAGGACGACCTCGCCGGCGTGCTGGACACCTTCGTCTTCGACGCGCCGGCGCCGTGGTTCTCGCCGAACCTGCTCACCGAGGCGGTCGAGAGCGGCCGCGGCGCGAACACCGTCCGCCAGCCGCCACCCCGCCCCGAAGGCGCCACGGCGCCACCGCCCGACGACATCCGCCCGGCCGACGACGCCGCGAACCTGGGCGAGACCGCCGAGCGACTGCTCGGCGACGGCGACGCGATAGCGGTCGCCGACGTGCTCGACGGCGCCGGCGACTGGCCGGCCGCGCGCCGGCTGCTCGCCGACCTCACGGCGATCCACCACCATCCCGATCTCGCCTACGAGCTGACCTGGTCCGACGGCCTGCGCGTCGACCCCGGCGGCGAGCCGTCGTGGGTGTCCGACGGGACGTTCCGCCGCGGCCGCGCCGGGGACGCCGCCTGACATGAGCACCGACGACACCGCCCTCTGGTGGGCGCGGCACCGCGCGGCCGGTCCGCAGCGCGTCCCACCCGCCAGCGCCCACCCCACCGGCATGATCCGCCTGGTCGAGCCCGACGCGAGCGCCGTCTGGCTGCTGCCCGAGCTGCCCGACAACGCCCGCCCGGACGTGCTCGACGAGCTCGGGCTGCCGGGTGTCGCCGTCGACCAGCCGAACGACACCGCGCGTGTGCTGGCCGCCTGTCTGCGCTGCTGCTGGACCGAGCCCAGCGGCCCGGTCTGGCCCGCCGTCCCGGCGCCGTTCGACCACGTCATCGGCGTCTTCCGGGGCATCACCGGCAGCCGCGACGAACGCGCGCTGCATGCCGCCGCGATGGGCGCCGTCCGCCGGCTGGCCGGCGCCGGCTGGGTGCTGTTCGACGAGGACACCCGCGTCGTCCGGCTCGGGCCGCGGGTCGCGTCGTGGAGCGCCGCCGAGCTGAGCACCCTGCGCGAGCTGTGGCGCTCGCTGCCCGCACCGCCCGCGGGGGCCGCATGAGCACCGTCTTCGACAGCGCCCTCGCCGAGCTGAACGAGCGCCACCGCGACGAGGTGCTGGCCGCGTTCGCCGCGCTGGAGCACGGCCGCGAGCCGGTGCCCGAGGCGCAACTGCTCGCGCTGCGCGACGCGACCGTCCGCCGCGACCTGCAACGGCTGCTGTACCGCCTCGGCCGGACGCTGGTCCGGGCCGGCAGCACGCACTGGACGTCCGGGTTCCGCGACGACGTCACGGAGCGGCTGGCCGCCGAGGGCGCCACCGCGCAGTCGCGCATGGACCGCGCCGTCCTGGTACTGGTGCTCGTCCACTCCGTCGCGATCCCGCGCAGCCAGGGGCTGGTCAGCGGCGACTCGTGGACGTCGGCGCACCCGACGTCGGTCGACGAGCTGACCCGGTACACGCAGTTGCCGCGCGGCGAGATCCGGCCGTCGCTGCAGCGGCTGCGGGCCGCCGGGCTGGTGCAGATCGCCCCGCCGCGCGGCCGGTCCGCGGTCGTCGACGGCCCGGCCTACCTGCCCGGACCGGCGCTGCACCGGCTCACCAAGGCGGCGCGCGAGCGGCTGGAGCACGAGCTCATCCTGGCCGCCGCGCCGGACAGCCCACTGGCGGCGGCGATCCGGGCCCGCCGCCCGGCACCGGCCCCGGCACCGCCCCCGAAGGCGCCGGCCGGCCAGGCAGAACCGGCGGCTCCGGCCGACGAGACGAGCACACCCGAGAGGAACGAGGACACGTGAGCGCTGCCGCACCGGGCGCCTTCGACGTCGTCGGCGAGCGGGTGCTCGTCGGCGTCCAGGTCGTCGACATCTCCCGGCTGTCCACCCACCCGGTCCCGATGATCGGCCAGGGGCTGGTCACGGTCGCCGGGCAGGGACCGAAGGACTCCAACGGCGCCGGGAAGTCCTCGTTCATCGCCGCGCTGAGCCTGCTGCACGCCGACGAGCAGTGGAAGCTGGCCAGCGGCGCCGCGGGAGCGGCCGAGCTGCTGTTCACCGCCGAGCTGGCCGCGCAGGAGGGCCGCTGGTCCAACGTCGACCGCGGCTACGTCATCGGCGTCTTCGCGCCGCCCGGCGGCAGCGCGCCGCAGGACGACGCCGTCACCGTCTGGCTGCGCATCAACCGCAAGGCGCCCTACCTCGACCTGCGCTGGACCGGCGGACTGCACGTCCCGTACGGCGCGACTGAGTCCGAGCGGGCCGCACGGGTCGACGAACTGTGGGCGCAACTGCCGCGCAGCAACGGCCGCACCGACTTCCACGCCGGTCAGCTGTCGCGGGTGCTGTTCGGCCAGAACGCGCGCTGCGTGTCGTTCCTGTCGACGTCGGTGCGCTCCAGCCAGGCGGCGAACCTGCTGGCCCAGCCACTGAACGACCTCCCGCCGCACCGCATCTTCGACGCCATCGCCACGCTCACCGGGCTGGACCGCGAGCTGGAGCACGAGCAGGTGCTCCGCTCGGCGGAGCACCGGCACCGCAGCGAGGTCGAGGAGACCGAGCGGCAGATCGCCGAGTGGGAGAGCGAGGTCGCCGTCATCGAGGCCGGCATCGCCCGCCGGCTCGCGGCCCGTGAGCTGCTCGGCGAGGCGCGGACGGCCTGGCGGTCGCGGTGCGCGCGACACCTGCTCGACGGCGTCGAGCGGACGTCGGAGCTGCGGCAGGCGCTGGCCGAGCTCGACGACACCGAGGCGGCGCTTCGCCAGGAGCTCGACGGCGTCGAGGACCGGCTGGCCGCGCTGACCGACGACGACGAGTCCGCGCGCCGGTTCGAGGTCGCCCAGCGCAAACGCAACGAGCTGATCGCTCGCGACCGCGAGCTGGAGGCCGCCCAGCTGGCCGCCACCCAGCACTTGGAAAGACTCAGCTCGGCTGTCCGATCGCTCACCGACGAGGCACGCGCCACCGACGGCCGCACCCCGGACGTCGCCGCCACGGAGCTGGCGCAGGCGCGGACGGCGCTGGAGGAGGCGATCGCCGGGCAGGCCGTCGCCCGGGCCGCGGCGAACGAGGCGGGCCGCAGGGTCACGGCGGCCGAGTCCGGCGACGACGTCGCCGCCGAGCAGGTGGAACGGCTGCGTGCGGCCGGCGTCGACGCGGCCGCGCTGGTCGACGTCGTCGCCGTCGACCCCGCCGAACGCGACGTGTGGGAGCCGCGGCTGTCGCCGTACCGCGAGGCGGTGGTGGTCGGCCGGAAGGACGCGACGAAGGCGGCGAAGGCGCTGGCCGGGCTGCCCGGGTCGCTGCTGGTGCTGGCCGACGGCAAGCGCGACCTCACGACCTTCCTCGACGCCGTCGCCGCGCGGGCCGGCAAGGGCGCCGTCGTCGACGAGGCGGCCGGGGTGCTGGCCATCGGCGGGTTCGCCGAGCCGATCACCGGCCAGCCGGCCCGCGTCGCCGCCGCGCAGGAGGCGCACCGCGAGCTGACCGAGGCGCTCGACGCGGCCGTCACCGTCGTCGAGCAGGCCCGGACCACACTGGCCCGGGCCGAGACCCGCGCCAAGGCCGCCGACGCCGCCGAGCGGGCCGCGGCACTGCAGGACGAGATCGGCGACCTGCGCGCGGCCAACGCGGAGCGCCAGGAACACCGCGACGCGCTCGCCCCCGACCTGACCGCGGCCGAGTCGGCATACGCCCACGAGCTGGGCGTGCACAACTCGCGCGAGGAGCGCATCACCAGCCTGCGCGACACCCGCAAGCGGCTGACGGTGACGCTGCGCGACAAGGGGAACGAGCGGATCGAACTGATCGAGGAGCGCGACGGCCTCGCCCTGCTCGACCGCGAGAAGGCCTGGGGCGACTCCCCCGACGCCGCGCGCCGCCACCTCGTCGAGCTGCCCGCCGATCTGCAGTCCCGCACCACCACGGCGTGGGACGAGGACGCCACGCGCCTGACCGACGAGGTCGCCGTCCGCTGCTTCCCGCCCGGCACGCCGCCGGAGGAGCTGACCGCGGAGCTGCGCGAGCTGCTCGTCACGCCGAACTGGTCCGGCGCGGCGCTGGAGACGCGCGTCTCGCTGGTCGCGGCCCTGCTGCGGGCGCTGGACACCCACCTGCGTGACCACGAGGACCACGACCGGCACCAGCTCAAGCAGATCGCCGAGCAGCGTTCCCGGCGCACCGCCGACCTCGACGCCGCGCGGCTCGGGTACAGCGAGGCGGAGCAGACGGTGCGCGCGCACCGCACGTCGCTGGCGGCCGGTATCAAGACCATGCTGAAGAAGGTGGCCACCGAGTTCGACCGGCTGGACCAGGAGTACGGCGGTTACGGCGCCGGCCTGGACTACCCCGAGCCCGAGCCGCCGTCGGAGCCGGACAAGCCGTGGCGGTGGACGGTCAGCCCGAAGTGGCGGCGCGCCGAGGGCCAGCGGATGTCCGCGTACACGCTGCGCAGCAACACCGCCCAGATGGACGAGAAGGCGGTCAAGCTGGTCTGCGCCGCGGCGCTGGCCCGCGGTGGCGACCGGCCGCTGCTGCTGATCCTCGACGAACTCGGCCGCAACCTCGGCAAGCAGCACCGCCGCGAGGCCGTCGCGCTGTTCGAGCGCATCGGCAACGACCACAACATCACCGTCGTCGGCGCCCTGCAGGACGACATGGAGCGCTACGCCATCGAGGCGTCCGGCCTCTACGTCAAGCTGCGCCGCCGCTCGGACACCATGGCCTACAACGAGGAGCCGGTCGTCGTCGGCAACGACGCCAACACCGACCGCGTCGAGCTGCTGCGCTCGTGGATGTCCTCCTACCGCCCCGGCACCCTGGACGTCGAGGGCGCCGGTACCGCGTGATCGAGCCGTACGCCCACGGCCTGCTCGAGGTCGGCGACGGGCACCGCGTGTACTGGGAGGAGTGCGGCAACCCCGAGGGCCGGCCCGCGGTGGTGCTGCACGGCGGGCCGGGCAGCGGCTGCTCCCCGGCGCACCGCGGCCTGTTCGACCCGGCGGTCTACCGCATCGTGCTGCTCGACCAGCGCGGCTGCGGCCGCAGCACGCCGCGCGTCCTGGACCACCGCGCCGACCTGTCCGCCAACCACACCTGGGCGCTGGTCGACGATCTCGAGCGGCTGCGCGAGCACCGCGGCATCGACCGCTGGCTGGTGCTCGGCGGGTCGTGGGGCAGCACGCTCGGGCTGGCCTACGCGCAGGCGCATCCGGACCGCGTGACGGCGATGGTGCTGACCAGCGTCGCGCTGCTGCGTCCGGACGAGGCCGACTGGCTCTACGGCGGCGGCGCCGGGCGGTTCTTCCCCGAGGCCTGGTCGGCTTTCAGCGCGCCGACGCCCGCGGCGACCGGTGCCGGCGCGGTGTTCGAGGCGTACCACCGGCTGCTGCACGACCCCGATCCCGCCGTCCGCGACGGGGCCGTGGCGGCCTGGTGCGCGTGGGAGGCGGCGACGCTGAGCCTGCACCCGGACCCGCACGCCACCTCGGCGCTCGCCGACCCGCGGTTCGCGGCGACGCTGGTGCGGCTGGCGCTGCACTACTTCCGCCACGACGGCTGGCTGACGGAGAACCAGCTGCTGCGCGACGCCGATCGGCTGAGGGGCATCCCCGGCGTGCTGGTGGCCGGCCGCGGCGACGTGCAGACCCCGGTCCGCACGGCGTGGGAGCTGGCCCGGACCTGGCCCGACGCCCGCCTCGTCGTCGCCGACGCCGGCCACGCCTCCGCCGAGGGAACGGTCGCCGCCGAGCTCCGCCACGCCACCACCGCCCTCGCCACCTGACAACGCCACCGACCCCACCCCCCGTGTACGGCCCAGCGCGACGCCGCGCCTCACAGCGCGAAGCAGAGACATACGCTCGAAGCGTGACCACGCACGTGAACGACCCCCACACCATTCGCCGTCTCCTGACAACCCCCGCGACCTGGGCGGTCGTCGGCCTGTCGCAGAACCGGGAACGGGCGGCGTACGGGGTCGCGCGGTTCGTCCGCGACCACCTCGGCATGACGATCGTGCCGGTGAACCCGCGCGCCGAGGACGCTCACGGCACGACCGGCTACAAGACGCTGGCCGACGTGCCGGGACCGGTCGACGTCGTGGACTGCTTCGTGAACAGCCGGCGGGTCGGTGAGGTGGTCGACGACGCCATCGCGGAAAAGGAGCGACTCGGCATCACGGCCGTCTGGCTGCAGCTGGGCGTCGTCGACGAGGAGGCGGCGCAGCGGGCGAAGGCGGCCGGACTGGACGTCGTCATGGACACCTGCCCCGCCATCGAGGCGCCGCGCGCCGGCGTCTAGTACGAGCGCGTCGCCGCGACGTCCTCCAGCGTGCGGGCCTGCGACCACAGGCTCTCGAACGCGATCTTCAGGGTCGCCGCGAGCGCCTCGTGCTGCACGACGAGCGTCGTCACGGAGCCGTCGCCCTCGGCGGAGTCGGGCATGTTGAACGTCACCGACCGGCCGTCGACGATGGTCAGTTTGAGCGGCAGCTCAGTGGTGAGCCTGATCTGCTCGCCCAGCGTCGCCCACGTCCGTACCCGCTCGGCCATCTGCGGGTCGTCGAGGATGGACGTCTCGTAGATGGCCCGATGCACGATGCCCGGCGGCACCGCGTCGGTCGACGGCGTCGACGCGCCCAGGTAGGGCGGGTGGACGAACGTCAGCACCTCGTGCCGGGCGTCGGCCCACAGCTGCTGCACCCGCTCGACGGCGTGCTCGCGGTCGCGCAGCACCTCGACGTAGTCCAGCGGGTGGCCGTGGTCCTGTCCGCGCTGGAAGAGCGACCGCAGCCGGCCGGCGATGTCGGTGGACGCCTGCGCCAGCCGGTCCAGCTCGCGCCGGCGCACGGCGAGGAGCAGGTCGGTGACGTGGTCCGGCGGCTGCGCACGGTAGCGCACCGCCTGGCCGGGCACCTGCACCACCAGCCCGCGCTCGGACAACGTCGCCAGGACGTCGTACGCGCGCTGCCGCGGAACGGACGTCATGCGCGAGATCTCCGCCGGGGTGGCGTCGCGGCGGCCGACGAGAGCGACGTAGGCCCGCGCCTCGTAGCTGGTCAGGCCGAGGTCGACCAGCCCGGCGACGTTCGCGGCGGTATCCATCGGCTCACCCTAGTCTGTCACCATTGACAGTGGTGACAGGGTTCGTCTAGTTTCACCGGTTACCGGACAGCTCGTGACAATGTGCATCTCCGCACGTCATCTGCCGGGAAGGCACGCTTCGTAGGAGGCCGGTGATGCCGACGCCAACGCGTTGTCACCGGCGCCGCACCTCCACCCAGCCAGCACGTACGCGCGTACAGCAGACCCGCCGCCACCACACCCCGGACCGGCCGGCGGGTTCGTCGTTGAAGGAGCCCGCATGTTGCGTCGCAGCTTGACCCTTCCGGCGGCGGTGGCCCTGGCCCTGGGACTCACCCAGGGCGCCGGTGCCGCCCCCGCCGAACCTCCCTCCGCCGATCAGCTCGAGGCGGTGACCGACCTCTCCGTCCAGCAACAGGAGAAGGGCGTCGCGCTTCGTCTCGGCACGGCCGCCGCGCCGGAGCTGTACATCGTCCAGCTCGACCAGCCCGCCGTCCCCGCGTACGACGGCGGCATCGAGGATCTCGCCGCCACCGGCCCCGAGGCCCGCGGCGCCGAGCCGCTCGACGTCGAGAGCCGCGCCGCCCAGGCCTACACCGGCCACCTCGAGGCGGCGCAGGCCGAGCTGGTCGACCAGATCGACGACGAGATCGGCCGCGCCCCCGAGGTCCGGTTCACCTACACCTACGCGCTCAACGGCATCGCCGTCGAGCTGACGAAGGACGAGGCGCTGGCGGTCGCCGAGCTGCCGGGTGTCACCTCGGTGCTGGTCGACCAGGTGCGCGAGCTGCACACGGACCGCGGTCCCGGGTGGATCGGCGCGCCGGCCATCTGGGACGGCTCGGGCACCCCCGACGCGAGCGACACCGGCACCAAGGGCGAGGGCATCGTCGTCGGCATCATCGACACCGGCATCAACCCGGCCAACCCGTCGTTCGCCGACGTCGCGGCCGAGTCGACCGGTGGCGACGGCTACGACCACACCAACCCGCGCGGCGCCGGCAACTACGTCGGTGTCTGCGACCCGGCGAACCCCGCGCACCTCCCGAACTGGGGCTGCAACGACAAGCTGATCGGCGCGTGGGACTTCACCAGCGCCGACGGCACCAACCCCTACGACAACGACGGCCACGGCAGCCACACCGCCAGCACGGCGGCCGGCAACCAGACCGACGCCACGGTCTACAGCGCCGAGGGCACCGAGCACGAGTTCAGCGTCACCCGCACCATCCGCGGCGTCGCGCCGCACGCCAACGTCATCGCCTACGACGCCTGCGCGGCCGGCTGCCCCGGCGCCGCCACGCTCGCCTCCATCAACCAGGCCATCGCCGACGGCGTCGACGTCATCAACTACTCGATCGGCAGCCCGGCGGCCTCGCCCGACCCGTGGACCGACACCGACGCGGTCGCCTTCCTGAACGCTCGCGCGGCCGGCATCTACGTCGCGCAGTCGGCCGGCAACGAGGGCCCGGGCGAAGCCACCGTCGGCTCCCCCGCGGACATCCCGTGGAGCACGTCGACCGGCGCGGCCCAGCACGACCGGCAGTGGCAGGCCGAGGTGCAGAACGTCACCGCCGACGGCGGCGCCACGCACGACCCGGTCCGCGGCCTCGGCTTCAGCGGCCCGACCACCGGGGCGCTCCCGCTGGTCAACGCCGGCGACCTCGGCAACCCGCTCTGCCTGACCGGCGCGTTCCCGGCCGGCACCGACTTCACCGGCGAGATCGTGATCTGCGACCGCGGCAACAACGGCCGGGTGGAGAAGGGCCAGGTCGTCGCCGCACTCGGCGCCGAGGGCATGATCCTCGCCAATGACGCCGCCAGCGGCACCTCGCTCAACGCCGACGCCCACGTCCTGCCGGCCGTCCACGTCACGTTCGACGACGGTGTCGAGCTGAAGACGTGGATGGCGTCGGTCACCGGCGAGCAGGCGTCGCTGTCCGGCGGCATCGAGGTGATCTCCGACAGCGTCGGCGACATCATGGCCGCGTTCTCCAGCCGCGGCCCGAACCGCGCGGTCGAGATCGTCTCGCCCAGCATCACCGCCCCGGGCGTCGACATTATCGCCGCCAACGGCACCGGCAACGAGACCAGCTGGGGCTTCATCTCCGGCACCTCGATGGCCAGCCCGCACATGGCCGGGTCGTACGCGCTGCTCAAGTCGGTCCACGGCGACTGGACGCCGGCCGAGGCGCAGTCCGCCGCCATGACGACGGCGAAGACCACCGTCACCGACAACGACGGCACCGTGGCCGACTGGTTCGACATGGGGTCCGGCCGCATCGACCTCAACGTCGCCGCGAAGGCCGGCCTGGTCCTGGACGTCACACCGGCCGAGTACGTCGCGGCCAACCCGGCCGCGGGCGGCGACGTCAAGGACCTCAACCTGCCCAGCATGGCCGACCGGCAATGCCTGCAGACCTGCGAGTGGACCCGGACCGTCACCGGCACCGAGACCGGCGCCGGCACGTGGACGGTCAGCACCGAGTCGCAGAGCGACGGCATCACGGTCACCGTCGAGCCGTCGGAGTTCACCATCGCCGAGGGCGAGGACGTCGAGCTCACCATCACCGCCGACGTCTCCGGCTCGCCGACCGACGCCTACCTGTTCGGCTCGGTCGTCCTGACGCCGGAGGAGGGCTCGGAGGCGCCGGCGGCGCACCTGCCGGTGGCGGCGCTGCCGTCCACGGGCGTGCTGCCCGACGGCGTCGACATCGACACCCGCCGCGACGCCGGCTCGCAGGAGTCCGCGCCGATCGAGGCGATCGAGATCGACGAGTTCACCGCGTCGGTGTCGGGCCTGGTCCCGGTGCAGGAGCAGCAGCTCTCGATCCCTGAGGACACCACCAACACCGACCCGTTCGACGGCAACGGCACCCAGACGATCCTGGTCGACGTGCCCGAGAACGCGGCCCGGCTGATCGCGGACCTCTCGGACTCGACGGCGCCGGATCTCGACCTGTTCGTCGGCACCGGCAGCACGCCGAGCGCCGCGACCCAGGTCTGCTCCAGCGCCACCGGCACCGCCGACGAGTTCTGCGACGTCGGCAACCCCGAAGCCGGCACCTGGTGGATCCTGGTGCAGAACTGGGACGCCTCCACTCCGGGCGGCACCGACACCGTCACGCTGGGCACCGCCGTCGTGGCCGGTGACGAGGGCAACCTGACGGTCGAGGGCCCGGCCTCGCAGCCGGGCGGTGAGCCGTTCACCGTCCGCGCCTACTACGACGAAGCCGACCTCGACCCGGGCGAGACCTGGTACGGCGCCATCGCGCTGGGTTCCGCGCCGGACTCGGCGGGCGACATCGGCGTCATCCCGGTCACCGTCACCCGGCACGCCGACGACGTCACCAAGACGGCGTCCGTCGACACCGCCGGGCCGGGCGACACGATCCGGTACACCCTGACGGTCGCGCCGAACGTCACACCCGAGGACCTCGCCTACACGATCACCGACACCCTGCCCGAGGGGACGACCTACGTGGAGGGCTCGGCGACCGAGGGGGCCACCGTCGAGGACGGCGTCCTGACCTGGGAGGGAACGCTGCCCACCGCGGTCGGCGCCGAGGGCGCGTACACGATCACCACCAGCGCCACTGACCCCCAGTGCGTCAACCCGTTCACCGGGACGCAGGAGTACACGAACCTGCAGGACTTCGGCATCCTGACGCAGGCGGGCCTCGAGGGCGACGGCATCGTCATCACCGCCCTGACGAGCCGGACGTTCGGCTTCTACGACCGGCCGTACGCCGGTGTCGGGATGTCCGACGACGGGTTCCTGATCTACGACTTCGCCAGCAACGGCGGCGGCCAGCCGGGCACGCCGCAGACGCTGCCCTCGTCGGCGCGGCCGAACAACGTCGCGGCGATGCTCTGGCAGGACATGCAGATCGTCTACGACCAGGCCGCCAACTCCGGCGTCTCGGTCGCGACGGCCGGCGCCGACCTCGCCGTCCTCGAGTACGACGACCTGCGGCTGGCCGGCGACCCGACCGGCGCTCAGGGCACGTACGACATGGAGGCGTTCCTCTTCACCGGCAGCAACGACCTGGTGTTCGCCTACGACAACATCACCGGGCCGCTGGCCGGGCCGATCACCATCGGCACCGAGAACGCCACCGGCACGTCGGCGACGGCGCTGGTCGACGCGGGCAGCGCGGCCGGTGTCATCGCCAACGACACCATCGTCTGCGCGAACTACGCCGGGCCGGACCTCGACCCCGTCGTCGTCACCTACGACGTCACCGTCGACGCCGACGTCGCCGACGGCACCGTGCTGACGAACTCGGCGGTGCACGTCACCGACAACCCGGGCGCGCAGGAGGTCACCGTCTCCGACAGCGTGACGGTGTCGCTGCCGGCCATCACGGTGGCGGCGACGGCCGACGCGGTCGAGCCGGCGACGGACGGCGCGTTCACGTTCACCCGTCCGGCGGGGTCGGCGGCCGGTGAGCTGACGGTGACGTACTCGATCGCCGACGGCCGCTACACCAAGCCGGGCCGCGACTACGAGCCGCTCGACGGCACCGTCACGTTCGCCCCCGGCCAGACCACGGTGGTCGAGTCCGTCGGGGTGATCGACCGGCGCGGGCCCAGCCCGCGGCCGCGCTCGGTGAGCGTCACCGTCTCGGACGGCTCGGGCTACACCGTCGGCGACCCGGCCTCGGCCACGGTCGACATCGTCAGCGACGGCCGCTAGTCGGTCTGAGCTGTCGCCGCGGCGGCGGGTTCCTCCGGGAACCCGCCGCCGTTCGTCGTTCCGCGTCCGGCGTCCGGGCTCAGGCGTCAGGACAGCCGGGCGTCCCTGGCCAGCGCCTCGCTGAGCGCGCCGACGTGGTGCGGGTCGAGGCCGCGGGCGGTGAACCAGCCGCCGACGTTGCGGACGTCGCGGTCGAGGAACTCGCGCCCGTGCGGATTGCCGATGACGTCGACGATCTGCGGCACGTCGATGACCACCAGCCGGCCGTCGTGCACCAGCAGGTTGTACGCGGACAGGTCGCCGTGCGCGTACCCCGCCAACGCCAGCAGCGACAGGTTGTGCGCCAGCTGGGCCCAGAGGTCGGCCAGTTCGCCGGCGTCGGGACGCAGCTGGGCCAGCCGCGGCGCCGCGACCCCGTCGTCGCCGCCGACGAACTCCATGAGCAGCTCGGTGCCGACGATCTGCACCGGGTACGGGACGGCGACCCCGGCCGTCCACAGCGACGTGAGCGCGGCGAACTCGGCGTGCGCCCACTGGCCGGCGACGGCCTCGCGGCCGAACGCGCTGCCCTTGGCCATGGCCCGGTTGACCCGGGACTCGCGGTCGCGCCGGCCCTCGCGGTAGCCGTCGTCGCGGTGGAACATGCGATGCTTCGGGTCGCGGTAGCGCTTGGCCGCCATGAGCGTCCGTCTGGCCGCCGTCGTCACGGCGGTTCCGGTCTCGGGGACCGAGCGCTCCAGCAGGAAGACGTCGGCCTCCTTGCCGGTCTTGAGGATGCCCAGCTCGGTGTCGACGGCGCCGAGGTCGGTGATGACCCAGCTGGGGTACGGCTGCGGGCCGCGCTGGCCCGCCGTCGAGTCGTCCCAGGTAGTCCACCGGTCCCCGGCCGGCGGGCCGTCGGTGAAGGCCTCTTCGCCGGGCGCGGTGAAGCCGTACTTCGCGGCGTACTCGGCGAACGTGTTGTCGAGGCTGCGCTCGGCGACCTCGGCGCGGTCCTCACGGGTGCGGGCGCGGCCGCGGGAGCGCATGGGGCGGAACTCATCGTGGTTCGGCACTGCGGTGGTCTCCTACGAGGAGGTCCCCACCGCTGCCGGTTGCGTGGTTCAGGCGGTGGGAACGGCGAAGTGAGGGCGGTATGGCGCGCAGACGACAACGCGCCGCCTCGAGTGGGCAGCCATCGGTCACGCCTCCCTTCGCCTCCGCCGGACGTCTCCCTGACCCCGGCCGTGCGCCCTCCAGCCAACCGGTTCGACAGCCGGCGGCGCAACCGAATTTCCGGGCGGCTCCACCCGCCGCCAGCGCTCCTCACCCGCGGCAGGGCCGCACTGGCGCCGTTCCGGCGGCTGCATGCGGCGATCGCGCGGGTGACGTGTCGCCGCGGCGCGCGAACCGGTCTGCGGCGGCGCGAGGCGGGTGGCTTCAGCGGTCCCAGTCGGCGGGCAGGACGATGCCGCTCGGACCGGGCGAGGGCCAGTCGGCCGGCTCGGGCTCGACAGCGCCGACGCCGGGCACGTGCTTCCACCACCGGACCGGCCGCTCACGCCCGGCGTTGTCGCGCAGCACGACGGCGAATCGGCCGGCCAGCTCGGCCCGGTTCCGCCAGGCGACGTCCCACCCGAACCGGACGACGTCGAGGCCCAGACGACGCAGCCGCCACTCGCGTTCCCCCTGCCGCGCCACGATCCGCGACGCGTCGGGGCGGTTGTCATACTTCAGCGCGCCGTCCGCCTCGAAGACCGCGCCGTGGAACGGCCACAGCCCGTCGACGCGATACTCCGGCTCGTCGGCGCCGACCCAGGCGTTGGATACCGGCAGCGGCAGGTCGAACTGCAGGCAGGTGAACCGCCCCAGCGTCTCCAGCGGCGACTCCGCCCGCGGGTCGGCGTGCTCGGCCACCCACCGGGCTCGCCCCACCCCGGGCCAGTGCTCCATGTGCGGCGTCGCATCGGTGAGATCGGCACCAGCCGCCGCGGCCGCATCCGCAGCGACGAGCGCGGGCAGGATCGGCCCAGCGCGGGCGAGGTCGGCCACCGCCCACGCTCGGCTCACGACCCGCACCCTGGCGGCGCGACGGGCGTGGCCCGGCGCCAGTACGACGGCACGCAGGTCACCGAAGGGCGTGTTCCGCACCGAGTGGCCCGCATCGACGTGGCGGACGGCAGTGTGGCGCGCAGGCGGCCGCCCGATGGCTGGAAGCCGCCACGTGACCGCGGCCGACCACCCGGACAGGAAGGCGGACGGCCCACAGTAGCCCGCGAACGCACGCGCGCCGAGCCGGAACTCCTCCCACTCGTCGACGCCCGCTGCCACCGTCGCACCGAAGCAGCCGGGCATCAGCAACGTCAGCAGGCCTGCTGCGCAGAGCCGGTGGAGGCGCCGCGGATCGACCCCCGCGGCACGCGCGACGGCGACTGTCACCACACCATGCTCACGCGCGATGAGCTCAGCGATGTCGTCGGGAAGTCGGCGCGGTCGTCCAGGCACCGGCCCAGCGTCGCCATCGATGCGCCCCGCACGACAGGGCCTCCGGCCGATCTGTGGACGAGCGCAGAGATCCGGTTGCCCTGTGGATATCGGCAGACCTCACCCGGCCGACGTGCACCTCACTCGCGTGGACACCGCATGGCGAGCGGTTCCCGAGCCCATGCGGTCCTCAGACGGGTGAGGTGCGCCGGGGGCGGGTGACGTCGGCTGAGTCAGGAGTCGGAGGTGAGGCGGGAACGCAGGGCGGCGCCCTTCGCCGCGGCCGCCGCCTCCAGGGACGCTCGGAAGGCGTCCAGACGCTGCCGCAGCGCGTCGTCCGAGGCGCCGAGGATGCGCGCGGCCAGCAGGCCGGCGTTCCGGGCCCCGCCGACGGAGACCGTGGCGACCGGCACGCCGGCCGGCATCTGGACGATCGACAGCAGGGAGTCCATGCCATCGAGGTACTTCAGCGGCACCGGCACCCCGATCACGGGCAGCGACGTCACCGACGCGAGCATGCCGGGCAGGTGCGCGGCACCACCGGCGCCGGCGATCAGCACCCGCAGCCCACGCCCGGCCGCGGCCTCGCCGTACGCGAGCATCGCCTGCGGCATCCGGTGCGCCGACACGACGCCGACCTCGTACGGCACGGCCAGCTCGTCCAGCGCCGCCGCGGCCGCCGACATCACCGGCCAGTCGGAGTCCGACCCCATGACGATGCCGACCTGCGGCACGCCATCGCCCTGAGCCGTCACCAGGTCTGCGACGTCACTCATCGATGTCCCCTCGGATGTAGTCGGCGGCGTGCCAGGCCCGCTCCCGCAGCGACGCGAGGTCGGAGCCGTACGCCGTCACGTGTCCCACCTTGCGGCCGGGCCGCACGCCCTTGCCGTACCAGTGCACCTTCAACTCGGGATCGCGGGCCATGACGTGCCGGTACGCCGGGTAGACGTCGGGCAGGTCGCCGCCGAGCAGGTTGACCATGACGGTGTACGGCGCCCGCGCGACCGGCGAGCCGAGCGGGAGGTCCAGCACGGCCCGCAGATGGTTCTCGAACTGGCTGGTGACGGCGCCGTCGATGGACCAGTGCCCGGAGTTGTGCGGCCGCATCGCCAGCTCGTTGACCAGCAGCCGGCCGTCCGTCGTCTCGAACAGCTCGACCGCCAGCACGCCGACGACGTCCAGCGACGACGCGACCGTCAGCGCCACCCGCTGCGCCTCGATCGCGAGGTCGGAAGCGAGTCCCGGCGCGGGTGCCACCACCTCGACGCAGATGCCGTCGCGCTGCACCGACTCGACGACGGGGTAGGCGACGGCCTGGCCGTGCGGCGAGCGGGCGACGACGGCCGACAGTTCGCGCGCATAGTCCACGCGCTCCTCGGCCAGCACCGGGACACCGGCCCGGAACGGCTCCTCGACCACCTCGGGCGGCGTCGACGACGTCACGAGCCAGACACCCTTGCCGTCGTAACCACCGCGCGTCGTCTTCAGCACGACGTCGCCGCCCAGCGCCGCGGCGAACTGCGCCGCCTCGGCGGGCGAGGCCACGATGCGATGCCGCGGGCACGGCACGCCCAGCTCCGTCAGCCGGGTCCGCATCACGCCCTTGTCCTGGGCGTGCAGCAGCGCCTCCGATCCGGGCCGCACCAGCACGCCGTCGGCCTCCAACGCCTGGAGGTGAGCCGGCGGCACGTGCTCGTGATCGAACGTCAGCACGTCACACCCGGCGGCGAAGGCGCGCAGGTCGGCCAGCGCCTTCTCGTCGGCGATCACCGGGCTGTTGACCACCTGCGCGGCAGACTCGTCCGGCCCGGCGGCGAGCACCTTCAGCCGCACCCCGAGCGCCAGGGCGGCCGGCTGAGTCATCCGGGCCAACTGGCCCCCGCCGACCATGCCCACCACGGGCCACGTCGCATCATCACCCACGGGCCATGAGCGTACGGCACCAGCTGCCAGACACCCGCAGTGAGACGAACGATCAACGCCTGACCTGCCCAAACCCGGAGAGATATCCCGATCCGGGCGTTGTGCCTTACCCTGGGCCCGTGCTCGATACCGCACCTCCGAAACGCCGCACCCCGCGCCTGCCGGGTGCGGTGTCCCGTATCTGGTACGGCCTGCACCACCTGATCCGCGAGGCCGCCAAGTTCGCCACCGTCGGTGGCATCGGCTTCCTCGTCGACCTCGCGATCTTCAACGCGCTGCTGTTCTGGGGCTCCGACGGTGTCGGCCCTCTGCACGACTCCCCGCTGTGGGCCAAGACCATCGCGGTCGTCGGCGCCACGTCCGTCACGTACACCGGCAACCGGCTGTGGACCTTCCGGCACCGCGCCCGCACCGGCCTGGCCCGCGAGTACACGTTGTTCTTCGTCCTCAACGGCATCGGGCTGGGCATCGCGCTGGCCTGTCTCGGGTTCTCGCGCTACGTGCTGGGGCTGTCCGGCCCGCTGGCCGACAACATCGCCGCCAACGTCGTCGGGCTGCTGCTCGGGACGCTGTTCCGCTTCTGGTCGTACCGCACGTGGGTGTTTCCGGCGCACCGGGTCCAGGAGCAGACGACGTAGGACGCGCGCCGTCACTCACCCGGCCACTCCGGACGGCGCTTCTCGTTGAAGGCCGCCACGCCTTCCGTCCTGTCGCCGCTGAACGCCGTGGCGCGCCAGGCGGCGTCCTCGATGTCCAGGCCGGCGGCGAGCGGAGCGTCGAAGCCCTGGCGCATGGCCCGCTTGGCGTTGCGGACCCCCACCGGTGAGTGAGCGGCGATCGCCGTCGCGAGCTCCAGGGCGGCGGATCGCGCCGAGCCGGCGGGCACCAGGCGGTCGGCCAGCCCGAGCCGGTGCGCCTCGGCGGCGTCGAGCCGGCGGGCGGTGAAGATCAGGTCGGCGGCGCGGCTCCAGCCCAGCCGGCGGGTCATCAGCTGCGTCCCGCCGCCGCCAGGGACGAGGCCGACGGACACCTCCGGCAGGCCGAGGACGGCGGTCTCGTCGGCGACGATGAGGTCGCAGGACAGCGCCAGCTCCAACCCGCCGCCCAGCGCGTAGCCGTGCACCGCCGCGATCGTCGGCACCGGCAGCTCCAGCAGCCCGGTGAACATCGCGCGGAACAGCAGCCGCTGCGCCCGCAGGCCGTCGTCGTCGATGGTGTTGCGCTCTTTGAGGTCGGCGCCCACACAGAATGCCCGAGGGGCCGACGACGACAGCACGACGGCGCGGACGCCGGGGTCGGCGGCGACGTCGGCCGTCGCCGCGACCAGTTGCCGCGCGTGGTCGGTGGAGATCGCGTTGTGCGCCTCGGGCCGGTCGAGGACCAGCTCCGTGACACCCGGGACGTCATCGAGCCGGTTCACCGTCACACTGCCCATGCCGAGACCCTATCGGCCCCGGCGACGCCTCACTCGCCCAGCGTGGACCGCAGCGCGGCCAGCTCCTTCGCGGCCTCGGAGAGGTCCTTCGCGGTGTCGATGGCCCGCCAGTACGTGTCGATCGGGTAGCCGGCGAGCAGCCGCTCCTTGGCCAGCGACGGGAACGTCGTGCGCTCGTGGTCGCCGACGTCGGGCAGCAGGTCGAGGATCTGCGGCGAGAACACGT
The DNA here is from genome assembly GCF_003427025.1 of Jiangella endophytica. GTDB lineage: Bacteria > Actinomycetota > Actinomycetes > Jiangellales > Jiangellaceae > Jiangella > Jiangella endophytica. Next base: position 559,506 of record NZ_QVAI01000001.1, on the reverse strand, counting down.
ACACCCCGCCGTTGATCGGGTACGGCGACGGCGGCGACTCGACGAAGTCGGTGACGCGGCCCAGCTCGTCGAGCTCGACGACGCCCCACGGCATGCGCGGCCGGGCCAGCGCGATGGTGGCGACGGCCTGCCGCTCGAGGTGGTACGACGTCATGCCGCGCAGGTCGAACCGGGTCCAGATGTCGCCGTTGAGCGCATACCAGCCCTGGGCGGGGTCGGGCAGCTGCTTGCCGGCGTACTTCAGCCCGCCGCCGCGGCCCAGCGGCTGGTCCTCGACGACCGTGCGGACGCGGACCGGCAGCTCGCGGGAGTCGAGGTGGGCCACCAGGACGTCGCTGAGATGCCCGGCCGACACGACGACGTCGGTGACGCCGGCCTCGGCCAGCCAGTCCAGCTGGTGGTCGATGATGCACCGGCCCGCGATCTCGATCATCACCTTCGGGACGGTGTCGGTGTACGGCTTGAGCCGGGAGCCCTGCCCACCGGCGAGGATCACGGCCTGGCGCACCGTCGCTGCGCTCGTCATGCCGCGGACCCTACCCGCTCGGCGTGACGGAACGACCGGCGGACGGCCGTGGTCACCGGGGCGCCAGGATCGCGCGCAGCAGCTCCGGGTAGCGCGGGTCGGGCAGCGTCAGCTCCACCGCCTCGGCCAGCGTGAACCAGCGCACGTCGTCGTGCTCCTCGGGCGCACGGTTGTGCGGCGTGCCGTCCCAAGTCAGCAGCTGGACGAAGGTGATGTCCTCGTCGCGCTCGACCCACCGGGCCAGCTCGCGGTGCGCCGTCCCGGCCTCGATGCCGAGCTCTTCACCGCACTCGCGCCGCGCCGCCTCGGCCGCGGACTCGCCGTCCTCCAGGTGGCCGCCCGGGAAGTCCCAGACGTCGGGGTACCAGCTGCGGTCGGCGCGGCGGTGGCACATCAGGACGCGGCCGCCGTCGGCCAGGACCGCGACGGCGACCCGGTGCTCAATCCTCATGTGCGGGCCGGCGCGGGGTGACGGTGAACGCGTTGACGGTGCCCAGGCCGCGCACCGTCGTCGGCGGCAGGGCGCGCAGCGCGAAGGCCGGCGCGTCGGCCAGCTCCTTCGCCGTGACGTCGTCGACGAGGACGGTGTTGCGCTCGGCCAGCGCGGTCAGCCGGGCGGCGAGGTTCGTCGGGGTGCCGAAGACGTCGCCGAGCCGGGCCACCACCGGACCGGTCGCGATGCCGACGCGGATGTCGGGCAGGTCGCCGTTCTCGCCGATCTCCTCGACCAGCCGGCAGCCGATGCGCGCCGCCGTCTCCGTGTCGTCGGCGGTGAACACGACCTCGTCGCCGAGCGTCTTGACGACCCGCCCACCGGTGCCGAAGATGACGTCGTTCGTGGTGGCCTCGAACCGCTCGACCAGTTCGCCGAGCTCGTCGACGCTGAGGCCGCGGGAGAGCCGGGTGAACGAGACGAGGTCGGCGAACCCGACGGACGCGGGCGCGGCCAGCAGCGGCGCGTCGCCGATGCGGCCGATGGCGACCAGCCGGTTGACCGACGCGGCCAGCTTGCGCCGCCACGAGTAGATGAGCAGCCGCTCGAACTCCGGCAGCAGTTTCTGCGCCACCAGGTACGCCGACGTCAGGCGGCTGCCGGTGCCGTGCCCGGCGGCCTCGTTGTCCTCGATGATCTCGGCGAGCGTCTCGACGTGCCACTCCGCGAGACGCCCCGTCATGCGGCCCAGCGCCCGCACCATCTGCACCGCCGTGGCCTCGTCGACCACCTCGTCCTGCACCAGTTCGGTGACGCCGCGCAGCGCCTCCATGTCCCAGACGGTGAACGCCTGCTCCTCGCCGACGTCCGGGAAGCCGAGCGCCCGCCAGTACCGCGTCACCTCGTCGACGGTGAGCCCGGCGCCCTCGGCGATCTGCTCCCGCGTGTAGCGACGGGAGGCGCCGAGCAGGAGCCGTTCGAGCTCGTCGGGGGTGGGTCTCCGCGGTGGTTCGGGCGGCAGCGTCACGCGCGCTCGTCCTGGTCGTGCGCCTCGCGCACGAGTTCGCTGAGCCGTAGCTGGACGGTGTGCACCCGCGGGACGTCGTGCAGCCGCACCTGGCCCTGCTCGCTGGCGGCCGATACCACCAGCGTGCCGCAGCGCAGGAGGCGGTCGACGAGCTGCATCTCGTACGCGACGTCGTTGATGACGGTGTGCGGGATGTCGCGGCCGGTGCGGGTGATGATGCCCTGCCTCGTGATCAGCCGCTCGCTGGTGATGGTGTACGTCGTGGTCAGCCAGGTGAGGAACGGCCAGATGACCCACGCGCCCAGCGCCACGACGGCGACGATGACGATGGCCCAGCGGCCCACGGTGCCGACGAGTTCGTCGTCGGGCAGCGCACCCACGCCGAAGCCGACGCCCGCGGCCAGCAGCAGCAACACCAGCACCGGCACGATGAGCGCCTTGACGTGCGTGTGCAGGTGGAAGATCACCTGTTCGTCGTCACTGAGGTGCTTGTCGGAAAACCCCATGGCGTGAATCCTGGCACGTCGCGCCCGCCGGGGAGAACAGGCGCTCTCACCGCGGACGCAGATGGACCACATCGCCGGCGCCGACGGCGATCGGGTCGCCGCCGCCGGCGGGCGCGATGAGCAGCCGTCCGGCGTCGTCGACGCCGGTGGCGCGGCCCGTGACGGCGTCGCCGCCGGGCAGCTCGGCCCGGACGTCGCGGCCGACGGTGTCGCAGCGGCTCGCGTAGTCGTCGGCCAGCCCGGACGCATGCGGCTCACCGCCGGCCGCCCGCCAGTGCGCGTACCGGGTAGCCAGCTGGTCTCCGACGGCGTCCAGCACGGCGTCGGCCCGGGTGCCGTACGACGCGAGCGACACCCCGCCTGGCGGCAGCTGCCGCGCCGTCTGCGTGACGTTGAGCCCGATGCCGACGACGACGGCCGGCCGGGCCGGTGTCTCGACCCGCTCGGCGAGGATGCCGCACAGCTTGCCGCCGTCGAGCAGCACGTCGTTCGGCCACTTGAGGACGGCGGACGCGCCGGCCGCCGCGGCGACGGCGTCGACGACCGCGACTCCGGCGAGCAGCGGCAACCACGCCCAGCGGACCACCGGCACGTCGTCGGGCCGGAGCAGGAACGACATCGCCACCGCCGTGCCGGGCGGCGCCTCCCACCGTCGGTCCAGCCGGCCGCGGCCCGCGCTCTGGTGGTCGGCGACGACGGCGTAGCCCTCAGCGGCGCCGGACCGGGCCGCCGCGGCGACGTCGGCGTTCGTCGACCCCGTGGTGGCGACCCGGTGGACGTCCCACATCAGCCGGTGTTCTGCAGGCCGGCCGCGACGCCGTTGACGCTGATCTGCAGCAGCCGCCGGGTGGCCGCCTCCTCCGCCGAGCCGGACTCGACGTCGGCCTGCCGGAGCGCCCGCAGCGCCCGGACCTGCAGGTACGACAGCGCGTCGACGTACGGGTTGCGCAGGGCGACGGCGCGGCCCAGCACGTGACGGTCCTCGAGCAGCCGGCTGTGCCCGGTGACGTCGAGCACCCAGCGGGTGGTCAGCGCGTGCTCGGCGAGGATGCGCTCGGTCAGCTCCGGGCGGTCGCCCAGCGCCAGGTAGCGCGCGGCGATGCGGCGGTCGGACTTGGCCAGCGACATCTCCGCGTTCTCCATCATGACGGTGAACAGCGGCCACTCCTCGTACGCGCGGCGCAGCACGTCGAGGTCGCCGACGGCGGCCAGGCCGGAGCCGAGGCCGTACCAGCCGGGCAGCGTGACGCGGGTCTGCGACCACGAGAACACCCACGGGATGGCCCGCAGGTCGTCGAGCGACGACACCGTCAGCCCGCGCCGGGCCGGCCGCGAGCCGATGGGCAGTGAGCCGACCTCCTCGAGCGGGGTGACCCGGGCGAACCACTCGGGGAAGCCGTCGGTGCGGACCAGCCCGTGGTAGGCCTCGCGCGCCGCGGTGCCGAGGGTCTCCGCGACGGAGTCGAACTCGACGGCGGCCGCCCGGGCCCGTTCCTCGACCGCGGGCGTCGACGCCAGCAGCACGGCGGACGCGACCTGCTCGATGTGTCGTCGCGCGATGGCGGGGTCGCCGTAGCGGGCGAAGATGACCTCGCCCTGCTCCGTCAGCTTGAACCGGCCGTCGACCGAGCCCGGCGCCTGCGCCAGGACCGCCCGGTTGGCCGGCCCGCCGCCCCGCCCCAGCGCCCCGCCGCGGCCGTGGAACATCGTCAGCGTCAGTTCGTGGTCGCGGGACCACGCCGTGAGGCGGTCCTGCGCGTCGTACAGCGCCAGCGTCGCCGACACCGGCCCGACGTCCTTCGCGGAGTCGGAGTAGCCGAGCATGATCTCCATGCGCCGGCCGGTCTCCTCGAGCCGCGACCGGACCTCGGGCAGTTCCAGGACGCCGTCGAGGATGTCGACGCAGGCCGCGAGGTCGGCGCCGGTCTCGAACAGCGGCACGACGTCGAGCGCCAGCGGCCGGCCGTCGAGCGCGTGCCGGGCCAGCTCGAACACCGTGGCGACGTCGGCGGAGGACTGGGTGAACGAGACGACGTAGCGGCGGCAGGCGTCGGGGCCGAACCGGGCCTGGATCTGCGCCATGACCCGGATGGTCGCCAGGACCTCCTCGGTGCGGTCGGACAGCACACCGCCGGCCCGGATCTCCTCGAGCGCCGCCCGGTGCACGGCGCTGTGCTGGCGGACCTCGAGCTCGGCCAGGTGGAACCCGAACGACTCGACCTGCCAGATGAGGCCCTGCAGCTCGCCGTAGGCCTGTCGTGCGGCGCCGGCCTCGGCCAGGCTGGCCTGGACGGCGCGGAGGTCGGCCAGCAGCTCATCGGCCGCGGTGTAGGAGAGGTCGGCGTCGCGGCGGCGGGTGGCGCCGACACGGGCGGCCGCGTACAGGACGGCGATGCGGTGCGGCTCGTTGGGCGAGCGCGAGGCCAGCTCGGTGTACAGCTCGGGCTGCGCCGCCTGCGCGTCGGCGAGGATGCGGCGCAGCTCGGTGGCCGCCGGCGTGGCGGCGGCGTCGAGCGTGAGCCCGCGGCCGACCCGGGTGCAGGCCGACTCGAGCGCCGACAGCACGTGGTCGGACTGGATGGCCATGGCCTGCCGGGTGACGGCACTGGTGACGTGCGGGTTGCCGTCGCGGTCGCCGCCGATCCAGGAGCCGAGCCGGACGAACGCCGGCACCTGCGGCGCGGCGACCGCGTCGGTGCCGCCGGCCAGTGCCATCTCGGCCCGCCGGTACACCTGCGGCACGACCTGGAAGAGGACGTTGTCGAACGCGGACAGCGCCGTGCGGACCTCGTCGAGCGGGCCGGGGCGGTCGACCCGCAGCGGCGCCGTGCGCCACAGCACGTCGATCTGCTCGAGCAGCTGCCGCTGCGTCTCGGCGTCCTCGGACGCGCCGAGCCTGGGGTCGTCGCGGCGCTCGAGCAGGTTCGCGATGCGCCGGATGGAGGTGACGATGGCCCGGCGGCGGGCCTCGGTGGGGTGCGCCGTCAGCACCGGCCGGAACTCCAGGCCGTCGAGCAGGTGCTTGGCCTTGTCGTGCCCGGCGAGGCGGGCGACGTCCTCGACCGCCTTCGCGACGGTGCCGGCCAGCGGGTGGTCGGCGCGGTCGCCGGCCCGCAGCGAGCGGACGCGGTGGTACTCCTCGGCGGCGTTGACCAAGTGGAAGTAGACGGTGAACGCGCGGGCGACCTCGTCGGCGCGGTCGAGCGACCACGACGCGACCAGGTGCTCGGCCTGAGCGGCGGCGTCGTCGGCGACCGTCTGGTCCTCGTGGTGCGAGGCGATGGTCAGTTCGCGCAGGCGCTCGACGTCGGCCAGCAGGGCGTCGCCGCCGTACTCGCGCAGCACCTGGCCCAGCGCGTCGCCGAGTTGCCGGACGTCGGCGCGGAGCCGTTCGGGCATCTCGAAGCGCGCTGCTTCGCGGGATCCGGTGGCAGTAGAGGCCATGCGCCCAGCGTAGACAGCGGGCGTGGAACGCCGGGGGCACGCCCCACAGTGCGAGACGGGAGTCACTGCCGGCTCGGCGGACGTGCTCTACCCTGCTAGAGCTTGACCTGACGACGGAGGCACCACATGACCACGCCCGACGTTCCGGACGTCCACACGACGGCGGGCAAGCTCGCCGACCTGCGGCAGCGCATCGACGATGCCGTGCACGCCGGCTCCGGAGGCGCGGTCGAGAAGCAGCATGCGCGCGGCAAGGGGACCGCCCGCGAGCGCATCGCGATGCTGCTCGACGAGGGCTCCTTCGTCGAGTTCGACGAACTGGCCCGGCACCGGTCCACCGCGTTCGGCATGGACGCCAACCGGCCCTACGGCGACGGCGTCGTCACCGGCTTCGGCACGGTCGACGGCCGCCAGGTCGCGGTGTTCGCGCAGGACTTCACCGTCTTCGGCGGCAGCCTCGGCCAGGTGTTCGGCGAGAAGATCGTCAAGGTCATGGACTTCGCGCTGAAGACCGGCTGCCCGATGATCGGCATCAACGACTCCGGCGGCGCGCGCATCCAGGAGGGCGTCGTCTCGCTCGGCCTGTACGGCGAGATCTTCCGCCGCAACGTCCACGCGTCCGGCGTCATCCCGCAGATCTCGCTGATCATGGGCCCGTGCGCCGGCGGCGCCGTGTACTCGCCGGCCATCACCGACTTCACCGTCATGGTCGACCAGACGTCGCACATGTTCATCACCGGCCCCGACGTCATCAAGACCGTCACCGGCGAGGACGTCGGCTTCGAGGACCTCGGCGGCGCCCGGGCGCACAACACCAAGAGCGGCAACGCCCACTACATGGCCGGCGACGAGGCCGACGCCGTCGACTACGTCAAGGCCCTGCTCTCCTACCTGCCGCAGAACAACCTCGACCCCGCGCCGTCGTTCCCCGGCGCCGTCGCGTCGCTGGAGGTCACCGAGGCCGACCTCGCGCTCGACACCCTGGTCCCCGACAGCGCCAACCAGCCCTACGACATGCACACCGTCATCGAGGCGGTGATGGACGACACCGCCGAGGGCGCCGCCGACTTCCTGGAGGTGCAGCCGCTGTTCGCCGGCAACATCGTCGTCGGCTTCGGCCGCGTCGAGGGCCAGTCCGTCGGCGTCGTCGCGAACCAGCCGCTGCAGTTCGCCGGCACCCTCGACATCGACGCGTCCGAGAAGGCCGCGCGGTTCGTCCGCACCTGCGACGCGTTCAACATCCCCGTCCTCACCTTCGTCGACGTGCCCGGCTTCCTGCCCGGCACCGACCAGGAGTGGAACGGCATCATCCGCCGCGGCGCGAAGCTCATCTACGCCTACGCCGAGGCGACCGTGCCGCTGGTCACGATCATCACCCGCAAGGCCTACGGCGGCGCCTACGACGTCATGGGCTCCAAGCACCTCGGCGCCGACGTCAACCTCGCCTGGCCGACGGCGCAGATCGCCGTCATGGGCGCCCAGGGCGCGGTCAACATCCTCTACCGCCGCGAACTCGCCGACGCCGACGACCCCGCCGAGCGCCGCGCCGAGCTGATCACCGACTACGAGGACACCCTCGCCAACCCCTACATCGCCGCCGAACGCGGCTACGTCGACGCCGTCATCGAGCCGTCGCGCACCCGGGTCGCGGTGACGCAGGCGCTGCGGGCGCTGCGCACCAAGCGCGAGACGCTGCCGCCCAAGAAGCACGGCAACATCCCGCTCTAGGACAGGGATCCGTTTCCTCCTGGTCCGGACGGGACGTTGTCCCTGGAGGCCGGGACGGCCAGGCCGCGAGCGTGGTCTTCAGCCGGGGGCGAGAGGCGCCTCCGGACTGGAGAACAGGAGTCACCATGTCCGCTCAGAACCTCTTCGGGACCCCCGCCGAGCAGGCCGCGCTGTCCGCCGACGTCGCCGAGCGCGCCGCCGAGACCACCGAGGACGGCCTGGCCCCGATCGTGATCGCGTCGATCATCTACTGCCCGTCGATCATCGCGGCCAGCTACGGCTTCAGCTGCTGACCTCCGTTCCCGACGGCTGCCGGGGCCGGGTGCCCCGGCGGCCGTCTCCGTCTCCGGAGGAGTTCGCCGTGACGATCATCGACGACGCGCTGCTGGCCGGGCTGGCCCGGGCCGGACTCGCCGCACCGGACGACGTGCTGGCCGTCCGCGCCCTGCCCGGCCGCGCGCTCTGCTACCAGCTGGAGCTGGCCGACGGACGGCGGCTGTTCGCGAAGCGGACCAGGACCGGCCGGCCCGACGTGACCCGGGAGGCCGGCATCGTCCGCGAGCTGCACGCGCTGCCGGCCCTGGCGGCGATCGCGCCCGAGCCACTGGCCGCGGACGACGCCGGCACGCTCGCCGTCTACCGCGGTTACCAGGACTGGCGCCGGCCGGAGGGCTGGGACGACGTCGGCCCGGACGTCGCGGGCGCGATCGGGGCCGCGCTGGCCCGGCTGCACGCCGTCCGGCCGCCGGCGCGGCCCGGCTCGGTGCTCACACCGACCGGCCCGCTCGGCCGGCCCACGCTCGACTGGGCCACCGTGACGCCGGCGGCGCTGGCCGCGTTCCCGTCCGGCTTTCGCGAGGTGTGGGCTCGCGCGGCGGCCGCCCACGACGTCCTCGACCGGCTCGCGGCCGCCTGGAGTCCCCGTGCTCTGATCCACGCCGACGTCAAGCACGACAACGTGGTGGTGGCGCCCGGCGACGACACCCGGATCGTGCTGCTGGACTGGGAGACCGCCGGCTGGGGCGACCCGCTCTGGGACGTCGGCAGCCTGACCGGCAACCTGGTTCAGCTCTGGCTGCACACGCTGCACCTCACCCCCGGCGCGACACCGGAGACCTGGTTGTCGGCCGGCCCGGTGCCGCTGGACAAGGTGCGCACGCGCGTGCGAGCCGCGCTGACGGCGTACGGCGCGCCGCCGTCCGCGGACCGGCCACGGATCGCGGCGTACGCGGGCGTCTTCCTGTTGCAGCGCGCCCTCGCCGCCGGCGTGCAGGCCGAGCGGCTGGACGCCCGGAGCGTGCTCACCGCGCATCTCGCTGCCCAGTTCCTCACCGACCCCGACCGAACGGCGCAGGTGCTGCTGTGACCACCATCGACCTCCTCGACGCCACCCGGCTGATCGAACCCCTCGACGAGCGCTCCGTCCGCTGCGGCGCCGTCACCGTCGCCGCCTCCGCCCTGCACGCCGCCGTCTACCAGCACCTCTATCTCGGGCGCCCGTACGACCCCGCCGCGCCGGAGGACCGGCGGCTGGCCGCCGACCGTGAGGACCCCGCGTTCGTCGCCGGGCTGCGTGCGGCCGACGGCGGCCGGCGGCGCTGGCGGCGCGGCTGGCGGCTGGACCGGTCCGACGGGGACCGGCTGACACTGGTCGCCGCCGCCGACGGGGTCCGGCTCACGGCCGCACCCGGCGAGGTCCGCGCCGTCGCGAGCGGCGTCGAGGTGGCCGTGCCCACCGAGCGCCGGTTCGTCTCCGCCGGGTTCTACCTGACCACCGGGCTGGCCGGCACCGGCGCCGACGCGGGGCCGGTGCTGCGCTGGTACGCGAACACGACGGCGGACGGCGCGGCGCCGCTGCTGCGGGCGCTGATCCGCGACCTGGACGCGGCCGGGCTGCCGTTCACCGTCAAGACGCTCAACGACCCGGCCGCACACCCGCGCCCGGACGCCCTCGTGCTGTACACGCCGCGCGCCGCGTCCGCGGCCGTCGCGGCGTTGCTGCGGACCGTGCTCGCCGAGCCCGGCGTGCGGCTGCGCCCGGCCGTACCCGCGTTCACCAGGACGGTCGCGCCCGGCCTGGCGATCGCCGACGAGCCGGGCGGGGCGCTGAGCTTCGGCCAGCACCGATGCCTGTTGCTGGTACGAGGCGTGCTCGCGGCCGGGACCGATGCGAGCGTCGAGGAGCGCTGGGACCGCGTGCGGACGGCGTTCGGGGAGGCCGGGCTGGACCCGGCCCGGCCGCACCTGGGCCCCGGCGCCGCCGAACCCGACACCGGCACGGTCGCGACACTCGTGGGAGCCCGGCCATGACCGCCGGTGTCCCGGTCCGTGCGATGGTGCCGGGCGAGCTGGCGGCGGCGCTCGCCCGTGCCGGTCGGCCGCTGTCGCCGGGGCCCGCGACCGTCCTGGCGGGGCCACTGCTGTCACGCTGGGCCCTGACCGAGCTCGACGGGGCGCGGCTCTGGCTCGACACTCCTGCGGACGGCGCGGCCGAGCCCGCCCCGGCGCCGCCGTCGCTGCCCGCCGGCCCGGTGCGGCTGGGCGTGCCGATCGCGCTGCCCGGCGCCGGCCTCGGGTACGCCGTTCCGTGGCCACCGGCGCTGCTCGCGACCGCCGTCACCCGGGGCGGGCCGGGGCACCCGGCCCCCGCCGAGCTGGGCGCCGGCCTCGGCCGGCTGCTGCGCGACCTGCACGACCGCGGCTCCGCCGCCCCGGGGACGGCACCGGCCGCCCTCGCCCGCGTCGACGCCGCCGGCTCGCTCGCGCGCACCGACGCTCGTCTGGCCGCCGCGTTCGCGCGGGTCCGCGGCGCGTGGCCGGCGTCGCCGCGGGTCGCGTTGCACGGAGAGCCGTCGACCGGTCAGCTGCTGGTCGCCGCCCGGCCGGCGGTGGACGACCCGGTGCTGGCGGTCCTGACCGGCTGGTCCGGGCGGGCCGGCGGGCCGGCGTGGTTCGACGTCGGCTACCTGGTCGGCGACCTGCTGGAGATCGGTCAGCTGCTCCACGGGTCCCCGGAGGGGCCGGACTCGTGGACCCGGACGGCGGTCGACAGCGTCGCCGCGGCCGTCCGGCGAGGGTACGACGGCGGCCGTCCGCTGTCCGCGGCGTTCTGGCGCGCGGCCGCGGACGCCGCCGCCGTCAAGGTCCTGGACCACGAAGCCCGCATCATCGCCGCTTTCGGGCCGCGGCCGGACGCGGTCGCCGTCCTCGCCGGGCTCGGTCACACGGTCCTGGACACGGCGACCGCACTGATGGAAGGGAGATGAGGGAGATGGACGCACCGTTCTGGCCGGGCCGGCGGATCCTGCTCGGTGCCGGCGGCTCCGTCGCCGCGGCCACCATGCCGCAGACCGCGGCCGCGCTGCGTCTCGGCGCCGGCGTCCAGCTGCGGGTGGTCACGACCCCGGCGGCGGCCACGTTCGTGACGCCGGCTCCGCTGGCCGCGGCGGCAGGGCACGCCGTCTACACCGACGGCCGGACCGGCGACCTGATCGTGCCGCACGTCGAACTGGCCGCCTGGGCCGATCTCGTCCTGGTCATGCCGGCGACGGCGGACCTGCTGGCCCAGGCGGCGCTCGGGCTCGCCCCGAACCTGCTCACGACGGTCCTGCTGGCGGCGACCTGCCCGGTCGTCATGGTGCCGGCGATGAACGCCGCCATGTGGGCGAAGCCGGCCGTCCGGCGCAACGTCGCCACGCTGCGCGCCGACGGCGTCGGCGTGCTCGACCCGGTCGACGGGGTCTCACTGGGCGACGGCTCCGTCGGGCCGGGCGCGATGCCGGCGCCGGCGCAGGTGCTGGCGTTCGCCGCGCGGTTCTGCGCCGGATCGGAGCCACTCGATGTCGCCGGCTGAGCGGCCCCGGGTCGAGCTGCGCCGGGCCGCGTATCTGCAGCTGGCCGCGGTCGTCGCCGTCGCCGCGCTGCTGGCCCGCGACGACGGGGCCTGGACGGCGCCCGCCCGAGGGGCCGCCGCGGGCGCCGTCGCCGTCCTCACCTGCGCTGTGCACGAGGCCGGGCATGCGCTGGCGGCCCGCGCGCGCGGGCTGCGGGTGCACACGATCGTCGTCCGGGGACTGCTCGACGCCGGCACCGTCCGCGCGGTGAGCGGCGACCGGCGCACCGAGGCGCTGGTCTGCCTCGCCGGGCCGGCGGCATCGGCGCTGCTGGCGCTGGCCGGGCTCGCCGTCGTCGCCGGCACCTCGGACGGCTGGTACCTGGGCCGGGTGCTCCTGGTGCTCAACGCGTTCGTGACGCTGTCCGCACTGACCGCCGGCCCACGCAGCGACGGCGCCCGCGCCCTGCGCGCGTGGCGCGACCGCCGCGCCGCCGTCTAGGCCAGGCCGTGCTCGCGTACCAGCAGCGCGGCCTGGAGACGGTCCCGCGCGCCGAGCTTCACCAGCAGCGACGACACCTGGTTGCGGACCGTCTTGTCGGCCAGCGACAGAGCGCGCGCGATCTCGGCGTTCGACCGGCCCTGCCCCATCAGCGTGGCGATCTGCAGCTCCCGCGGGCTGAGGCGGTCGAACGGGGACGGCAGCGCTCCGGCCGCCGGAGCCGCGCCCAGCACGACGGACCGGTCGAGGTTCGGCCCCAGCACCAGGCCGCCGCCGGCCACCGTCCGGATCGCGTCGACGACCACGTCGGGGTCGGTCTCCTTGGCCAGGTAACCGGCGGCGCCGGCCGCGAGCAGCGCCCGGGCCCGCCCCGGGTCGACCGTCATCGTCAGCACGAGGACGGCGCACTCCGGCGGCAACCGCTCGACCAGCTCTCCGCCGTCGCCGTCGGGCAGCGCGAGGTCGACCACGGCGACGTCCGGACGGTGCTCGCGCGCCAACTCGAGGCCGCGCGCCACGGTGTCGGCCTCGTGGAGCTCGCCGGCCCACGGCTGGGCCCCGAGCAGCGCCCGCAACCCGCGCCGGACCACCGGATGGTCGTCGACCAGCAGCACGGTCAGCGGGTCGCTCGCCATGACGCCGAGCGTAGCGAAGCCGACGCACGAACTGTCACAACCGGCCCACTAGGGTGCATTTCTCAGCCTGCCCGCGATCATGAGGAGAAGCCATCGTGACCAGCACGGACCCGTTCCCGGTCGGCCTCGACGACCTCGTCCTGGCGATCTCCGCCGACCACACGTTCCTGCACGTCGGCACCACCGAGGCGATGCTCGCGCACCTGCCCGCCGGCCACGACGACCATCCCGACGAACGGGTGGTCGAGCTGTACGACGCGACCGGCCGCCGGCTGTGGCCGGTCGTGACCGCGGAGCTGGTCGTCGCCGGGTTCGGGCCGGACGGCGGGGCGGCCGACCCGGACGCCGTCGCCGCCCGCGTCGCGACCGCCCTCGAACTCGCCCAGCGGCGGCTCACCGCCGACCCCGGCCTCGGCCGGCAGCAGTCGCTGCCGCCGGCCACCGAGGTGCCCCGCCCCAAGGGGTCGTTGGCCGACGTGCTCGACGCGCTGAACGGCGAGCTCGACGTGCGTCCCGGGCCGGGTCACCGCGCCGGGTGGTTCCACAACCTGTTCCACGTCTGAGCCCGTGGGCCGCTGGTCGACGGCGGCGGCCCGCTGGGGCTGCCTCGTCCTGGTGGTGCTCGCGGCGGCCGGTTTCCTGGTCGGGCCGTCCGGGCGGGTCGACGCGCCGCTGGACATGCTGCTGGCGCTCGCCGCCGGTTTCCTCCCGGTGGGCCTGTTCCTGACCCGCGCCCAGCCGGGTCACGCCGTCGCACGGCTGGTGCTGGCCACCGGGATGCTGGCCGCCGGCGCCGTCACCGCCGTCGCGTGGTCCGGCGCCGTCGTCCCGGCCTGGGTCGCGCAGTGGGCCTGGTGGCCCGCGGCCGCGTTGGTGCCGCTGGCGCTGCTGTTCTTCCCGGACGGCGCTCTGCCGTCGCAGCGCTGGCGGCCGCTGGCCGTCGTCCTCGCCGCGTGCGCCGGTACCGGCACGCTGGCGCTGGCCGTCGCGGCTGCGCAGCACCCGCGCTCGTTGCTGACCAGCGGCGAGTCCGGCTCGCCGCTGGCACACGTGCTGGTCCGCGGCGTCATCGCGGTGGCGCTGGTGCTGATCGTCTCGTCGCTGCTCGTGGTGGCATCGCTGCTGCGCCGGGCCCGCGGCGCCGAATCGCTGCTCCGGCGGCAGCTGGCCTGCATGCTGCCGGCCGGTGTGCTGTTCGCCGCCGGAGTGGTCCTGGACGCGACCGGTGTGAGCGGCGCGTTGGTCCCGGGCGTGGTGGCGCTGCCGCTGGGCATCGGGATCGCCGTCCTCCGGTTCCGCCTCGGCGACCTCGATCTCGTCGTCAACCGCACCCTGGTCTGGCTGGTGATGACGCTGCTGGTCCTGGGCGTCTACGCCGTCGGTATCGGGCTGGCCGGCAGTCGGCTGCGCTCCGGCGGCGCCACCGTCGTGGCGTCGGCGCTGGCCACCGGACTGGTCGCGGCCGGCTTCGACCCCGCCCGGCGGGCCGTGCAGCGGGCGGTCGACCGGTTGCTGTTCGGCGACCGCGACACACCGCATCTCGTGCTGCAGCGGCTCGGGCGGCGCATGCAGGAGGCGGGCGATCCCGGCACGATGCTCGACCAGCTGGTCGTGACGCTCGTCGACGCGCTCCGGGTGCCGTACGCGCGGATGGTCGTCGACACCAGCGACGGCAGCTACGTGACCGCCGCACACGGCCGGCCACAGCCCGAGCTGACCACCTTCGCGCTGCTGGCCCACGGCGAGCGGGTCGGTTCCCTGGAGGTGGCGCCGCGGCGGGCCGGCGAGGTGTTCACGCCGGCCGAGCGCACCCTGCTGCGCGACGTCGCGTCCCAGGCCGGCATCGCCGCCCAGGCGCACCGGCTCACGCTGGCGCTGCAGCGCTCACGCGAAGCGCTCGTGCTGGCGCGCGAGGAGGAGCGGCTGCGCATCCGGCGCGACCTGCACGACGGCCTCGGGCCCGCCCTGGTCGGCACCCGGATGCAGGTGCGGGCCGCCCAGGCCGGGGCCACCACGGCCGGCGCGGCGGACGTGGTGGCCATGCTGGACGCCGCGGTCACCGACCTCACCGGCTGCGCGGGCGAGATCCGCCGCGTCGTCGACGGGCTGCGGCCCCCTGCCCTGGACCAGGGGCTGCCCACCGCCCTGCGTCAGCAGGCCGGCACGGTGCTGACCGGGTTGCCGCACGAGGTCGTCGTCGACGGCGACCTCGCCGGGCTGCCCGCCGCCGTCGAGGTCGCGCTCTACCGGATCGCCGCCGAGGCGCTGAGCAACGTGGCCCGGCACGCCGGCGCCGGGCGTTGCGACGTCCTGCTCCGGCACTGCGACGACGACGTGCTGCTGCGGGTCGCCGACGACGGCCGCGGCGGCCCGCTGGCGCGCGACGGCGGCGTCGGACTGGAGTCGATGCGACTGCGCGCGACCGAACTGGGCGGCCGGCTCGAGGTGACGCCCGGATCCGGCGGCACGACGGTCACCGCGGTCATCCCGCTGCACCGGTTAGGGTGAGGCGCGTGAGCGATGCGCCGCTGTTCCGGGTCGTCAAGGGGACGCCCACGGAGGAGGAGCTGGCCGCGCTCGTCGTCGTGCTGACGGCGAGAGCGGCGGGTGCGAGCGCGCCGGTCGAGCCCCCGCGGTCGGCGTGGGCGTCGTACTGGACGAGGCGGCCGGCGCCGCTGACGGCGGGCCCGGGATCGTGGCGGGCCAGCGCGCTGCCGCGCTGACGAACTGCCGGAAATCTGCCCGTCGATCGTCCTTCTCGCCGCAAGGATCGCCCGGATAGGGTCGCAGCGTGACGACTCCGCAGCCCCGCTCCGTCGACGAGATCGCTGACGCCTACGTCGACGAGTACGCCGCCCTCGACCCGTACACCGCCACCTACGCCGGCCTGAAGGGCTACGACGCCCAGAGCACCGACCTCTCGCCCGACGGGTTCGCGCAGCGCCGGGCGCTCGCGGAGCGGACACTCGCCGCGCTCGAGACGGCCACCTCGGCCGACGAGCGCGAGCGGGTCGCGGGCGAGGCCATGCGCGAGCGACTGTCCCTCGACCTCGAGCTGGACGACGTCGGGCTGAGCCGCGCCCTCAACGTCATCGAGAGCCCCATGCACTGGGTCCGCGAGACGTTCGACCTGATGCCCACCGACACCGACGAGCAGTGGGCGAACATCGCCGTCCGCATGCGCGCCGTGCCGGAGGCGCTGGAGCAGTACCGGCGGACGATGGACGCCGACGTCGCCGCGGGCCGAGCACCGGCGCGCCGCCAGGTGCTCGCCGTCTCCGAGCAGGCCGGGCGGGTCGCCAACACGTTCTTCACCGGGCTGGCCGAGGGCGGGCCGGACGGGTTGCGCGCCGACCTCGACGCGGCCGCCGCGGCGGCGTCCGAGGCGTTCCGGTCGTTCGGCGGCTACCTCGGCGAGACGGTCGCCCCGGCCGCGCGCGAGCAGGACGCCGTGGGCCGCGACGTCTACGCCGTCGCCTCGCGGTACTTCCTCGGCGCCACGATCGACCTCGACGAGACCTACGAGTGGGGCGTGGCCGAGCTGGCTCGCATCGAGGCCGAGCTGGCCGAGGTCGCTCAGGACATCGTCCCCGGCGGCACCGTCGACGACGCCGTCGCCGCGCTCGACGCCGACCCGGCCCGCCGCATCGCCGGCACCGACGGCCTCCAGCAGTGGATGCAGAAGCTGTCCGATCGCACCATCGAGGCGATGAGCGGCGTGCACTTCGACATCCCGGAGCCGATCCGCCGGCTGGAGTGTCGCATCGCCCCCACCAAGGAGGGCGGCATCTACTACACCGGGCCCAGCGACGACTTCAGCCGGCCGGGCCGCATGTGGTGGTCCGTCCCCGAGGGGGTCGAGGAGTTCTCCACCTGGCGCGAGACCACGACGGTGTTCCACGAGGGCGTGCCCGGCCACCATCTGCAGGTCGCCCAGGTCATGTACCGCCGCGAGGTGCTCAACCGCTGGCAGCGGCTGCTGTGCTGGGTGTCCGGCCACGGCGAGGGCTGGGCGCTCTACGCCGAGCGGCTGATGGCCGACCTCGGCTTCCTCGACGACCCCGGCGACCGCCTCGGCATGCTCGACAGCCAGGCGTTCCGCGCCTCCCGTGTCGTCATCGACATCGGCTTCCACCTCGGCAAGGAGATCCCCGCGTCACTGGTGGCGGCCGACGGGCTGCCGGCCGGCGTGTGGACGCCGGAGTCGGCGTACGCGTTCCTGCGCGCCCACTGCCGCATGCCCGACGAGTTCCTCCGGTTCGAGCTCGACCGCTACCTCGGCTGGCCGGGGCAGGCGCCGTCGTACAAGATCGGCGAGCGGATCTGGCTGGCCGCCCGCGACGACGCGCGGCGCCGCAAGGGCGACGCGTTCGACCTGCGCGAGTTCCACCGCGCGGCGCTCGACCTCGGCTCGCTCGGCCTCGACCCGCTGCGCGAGGCGCTGGCCCGGCTCTGACGCTACCGGTGGGCGGCGGCCGACCCGAGAACCTGCCACACGGTCGGGTCCTCGCCGCCCACGCGCCACAGGAAGACGCCGCCCAGCCGGTTGTCGATGGCGACCTCGAGCTTGGCCGCCAGGCTCGGGGCGTCCTCGAACCAGACCTCGTGGCGCACACCGCCCTCGGTGTAGAGGAACCACGGTGTCTGCGAGTCGAGGTCCCACTGGACCTCGCGGCCGTACCGGTCGGCGAGCTCGACGGCCTCGGCGTACATGAGGTCGGCGCCGTTGCCGCCGGTTCCCGGCCAGTCGTAGCCGTGCGCGGCCAGGCCGAGGACGACCCGCTCCCGGGGCACTGACTCGACGACGAACCGGACGACGTCCTCGACCCACCCGACGGGCGCGACCGGGCCCGGGCTGGAGCCCTCCCAGGCGTAGTCGTAGGTCATGACGCGGACCTCGTCGGCCGCGGCCCCGGCCAGCCGGTAGAGCGGGGCGAGCTCGGGCCGGTCCGCCGCGGTGCCCGCGGGCAGCGCGACGGTCAGCCGCCGGCCGTCGGCGTGCAGTGCCCGCCCCAGGTCACCGAGGAACGCGCCGAACGCGGCATAGTCGCCCGGCTCCAGCGCCTCGTAGTCGACGTCGATCCCGTCCCACCCGCTCTCCTCGGCGGTCGCCGCGATCGCGGCGACGTGGGCGGCACGCAGCGCCGGATCGGTCACCAGCCGGCGCACCAGCGCCGCGTCCCACTCGCCGTTGCGGAAGTTGCTGATCGACGGGACCACGTCCAGCTCCTCCGCGCGGATCCGGGCGGCGACCGGGCCGACGGGCGCCGGGTCGTTGCGGACGAGGGATCCGTCGTCGTCCGGCGTGTACCAGACCGGGCTGACGGCGGTCAGCGGCCCCGCGGCGTCCGGGAGCGAGGCCAGCCCGCGGTCGACGTCCCACGGAACGAGGTACGCGGTGACCGCCCACGGACCACGCTCCGCGGGCGCCCGGCCGCCCGTCGGCGCGATGACCCAGGAGGCCAGCACCAGGGCGGCGAGCACCGTGACGCCGAGCCGGCCGAACACCATGCCGACGGCGCGTGCCCCCACCGGCCCCCGTGTCTGGGCCCGGCTCCTCAGCAGCCCTGGCAGCAGCCGCACCGGCCGGCGGGCGGCGATGTCCTCGGCCCACCCGAACAGCATCGTGGCCAGCAGGGTCAGGGCGGCGGCGACGACGGCGACCAGGCCGAGCTCGGACCGGCCGGCCCGCTCGCACAGCGCCCAGGCGAGGTCGATCGCCGGGTTGTGCCACAGGTAGAGCGTGACCGCCCGGGCGGTGATGAAGTCGATCAGCCGGCCGAGGCCGGGGACGCGGTCGACGCCGTCCAGCGGCGGCGACCACCGCATGAGCACCAGCACCACACCGAGCGACCAGAGCGCCTGGCCCAGCGGGATCTCGTTGAGGTCGTACCCCAGGCCGGTCTGGTGCCCCAGCGCCCACCACAGCCCGGTGCCCATCACGGCCGCGGCCACCGCCACGGCGGCGGCCAGCGGCAGGCGGCGCAGCTGACCGGTCCGGTGCGCGAATCCGAGTAGCCAGCACGCCCCGTAGGTGGCGAAGTCGCGGATCGCGTCGCCGGGCGCGCCCCAGCCGAACGGCGCGGACAGGAAGGTCCCCGCGACGACGATCGCCGGCGGCACCAGCAGCGTGCGCACCGGCCAGCGGCGAAACGCCCAGAGCAACAGCGGCGACAGCAGCACGAACCACAGGTAGGCGCGCACGTACCAGAGCGGCGCGACGACGTTGACGAGCCAGGCGTCGCCCGGCGGGTCGAACACCGGCACGATCCAGTACACGAGGTCGCGCCAGCGGATGCCCGTGTCGCCGAGGCCTCCGGCCCGCACCGCGGCCGCGGTGATGACGACGGCGCCGAGCAGCCACACCGGCGGCAGCAGCCGGCGCAACCGCCCGGCGACCACGTCGAAGGACGGACGGCGCTCCAGCGAGCGCGCCGTCAGGGAACCCGCGACGGCGAACATGACGCCCATCGCCGGGAAGGCGACCGACAGCCAGGCCCAGCCCACCAGGTGGTAGACCATCACCCGGACGAGGGCGACCGCGCGGTACACGTCGATGTACCGCTCGCGGCCCGCCACGGCCTCCGTCACGGCCGGGCCCGCGCCCTCGCGGCGGCCCGCGAACCGTCACCCGGTCCCGCGCCCGCCTCGCCGAGACGGTGCAGCTTCTGCCAGCGCAGCCGGATGCCGGTCAAGGCGGTCACGATCGACTGGATCACCACCGCGTACATCAGCTGTCGATAGACCAGTTGCTGCAGCGGCAGCAGCCACAGCCCCCGCATGGGCTCGCCGTCCAGCCGGCAGGCGTAGACGCCGGCCGCCAGTTGGCTGAGCACCAGGAGGAGCCAGCCGGCCACCGTGCGCACCGGGTCGAGGAACAGCAGCCCGTAGACCAGGAAGACGTCCATCAACGGCGCCAGCAGCGGCAGCGCCACCTGGAACAGCGCGAGGTGCAACAGGCCCAAGCGGCCGAAGCGCCCGGAGCGGCCGGGTTCGAAGACCGCCCGCCGGTGCTTCCACATCGACTGGATCGTCCCGTAGCTCCACCGGTACCGCTGCCGCCACAGCTCGCCGAGGCCGGTGGGCACCTCGGTCCGGGCGACGGCGTCCGGCTCGTAGACGATGCGCCACCCGGCCCGCGAGATCGCCATCGTGAGGTCGGTGTCCTCGGCGAGCGTGTCGTCGCTGACGCCGCCGGCCTCGGACAGCGCGCGGCGGCGGAACGCGCCGACGGCGCCGGGGACGGTGGGCATGCACTGCAGCACGTCGTAGGCGCGGCGGTCGATGTTGAACCCGACGACGTACTCGATGTGCTGCCATGCGCCCAGCAGGCCGCCCCGGTTGGCGACCTTGGTGTTGCCGGCGACCGCGCCGATGCCGGGGTCGGCGAACGGCTGCACCAGGCGGCGGACGGTGTCCGGGCCGAACACGGTGTCGCCGTCCATCATGACGATGAGGTCGTGTTCGGCCTGCGCGATGCCGGTGTTCAACGCCGCCGGCTTGCCGCCGTTGGGTCGCCGGAACACCGTCACGCCGGGCAACTGCAGGTCGCGGGCCGCCTCCGCCGTGCCGTCGGTGGATCCGTCGTCGACGACGATCACCTCCACCGGGTGGTCGCTGGCGGCGAGCGAGCGCACCGTGCGGGCGATGCACGCCGCCTCGTTGTAGGCCGGCACG
Source organism: Jiangella endophytica (assembly GCF_003427025.1). Lineage (GTDB taxonomy): Bacteria > Actinomycetota > Actinomycetes > Jiangellales > Jiangellaceae > Jiangella > Jiangella endophytica. Next base: position 539,196 of record NZ_QVAI01000001.1, on the reverse strand, counting down.
ATCACCGAGACCGGTTCCGTCACCGGTGGCCGGCCCCGCCCGAACCGGCGCGTGGCGTTGTGCCGCCGGGCATGGCGCCGGGCCAGCGCGATGAGGAGCAGCAGCCGGAGGACGACCAGCGCCCCGGTGAGCCCCACCAGCACGGCCAGGACGGACGTCGCGGCGGTGCTGCCGCGCACCAGGAGCAGCAGCACGTCGCCGCGCAGCCGCTCGGCGCGGGTGGCCGGCGCGGTGACGTCCTCGCCGACCACGTCGCCGACCGTCGCGAACCGGTACCCGCGCGAGCGCAGCTCGGGGATCAGCCGGTCCAGCGCCTCGACCGTCTGCGACCGGTCGCCGCCCGCGTCGTGCATCAGGACGACCGCGCCGTCCCCGTTCTCGGGGATCGCGTGGCGGACGATCTCGTCGACGCCCGGACGGGCCCAGTCCTGGGTGTCGTGCGTCGTCAGCACCGTGACGTAGCCCGTGTTCCCCAGTTCCCGGATGGCCGGCCAGCCGGTGTCGTCGATGGCCTCGGCCGCCGACGAGTACGGCGGCCGGACCAGTGACGACGTCCTCCCCGTGGCGGCGGCGACGGCCAGCTGCGTCTGGGACAGCTCCAGCTCGCGCCGCCAGCCCGGCACGTAGGCGAGGTCGGGGTGGGTGAACGTGTGGATGCCCAGCTCGCTGCCGGCCTCGTGGATCCGCCGGACGAGGTCGGGGTGCTGCGACGCGAGATTCCCCACGACGAAGAACGTGGCGGGCACGCGGTGGCGTTCCAGCACCTCGACGATGCGCGGCGTCCAGACCGGGTCCGGGCCGTCGTCGAACGTGAGCACGATGGTGTGGTCCGGGACCGCGTAGGTGCGGGCCGTGCCGTGGCGCAGGTCGAGGATCGGCCGGCCACTGCGGACTATGTCGGGCACGGTGTCGGCTCTCGTCGGCGGCGCCACCCGGTGGTCTGCCCCGAACTGCGCCTTGACCAGCCCGTTCACCAGCAGTACCACGGCGAGCACCACCAGCATCACACTGAGCAGGAGCCAATGCAGCCTGGGCGCCGTCGCACGAGCGGCCCCGGGGCGCGCGAACGTCATTCCGGCACATCCACCTCGGCAGGCCGATCGACCCGTGCCGCCGGCGGCGCGTCGGCCGGCGCGTTCCCCTCCGGCCGGACCGGCTGGGCGGCCAGGCTCGCGGTGACGAGCGCCACGTAAAGGAGGCCCAGACAGGCGACGACCAGCCCCCAGTACGTCATCCAGCGACGACGGCGGCCACGCCGATCGACGAACACCGGCGTGCGCGGGTGATCGTCCTGTGGCGGGCGCGCGGGTCCCGCCGCGGCGAATTCGTGCATCATTCCCCCCGAGCGCACGACTTCGACATCACACGCCTCGTCGGGGGGCCCACGATGGCGTGCGGTGATTACGAGCAATGGTAAGCACGGATTCGCGCGTCACTTAGGGCCGATGGTCCCGAGAATGACCCGAATGTCAATGAGACCCAGATCACACCATCGATCCTGACTCGCGGGAATATGGGCCGATTCAGCCACCGTTGGGCTGGTCGACATGGTGAACATCTGGGGTCTCACTCAGCGCCTGCACGTCGATCTGCGACGGCAGGCCAGCTCTGCCTGTCCGGCCTAGCACCCGCTGCACCCGCGCGCGCCCTGGCGAACCCTTCCCCCGGTGACCCCGCCCGCCCGCGCGCGGCTCCCGCGTCACCGTCCCCCACCCCGCTCCGGAAGGTCTTCGCATGTCCGAAACCGCGACCGCCGGCGCGCCCGCCTCCCGCCGGCTGCGCCTGCCCTCGTTCTCCGTCCAGGTCCTCATCGGCCTGGCGCTCGGCGTCGTCCTCGGGCTGGTGGCCCGCGAGATGGGCCCGGCCGCCGACGGCAACCCGAACTGGCTGACCAGCACCCTCGACACCGTCGGCGGCCTGTTCGTCGACCTGCTGCGCGCCGCCGTCATCCCGCTGATCTTCACCGCGATCGTCGCGAGCATCGCGAACCTGCGCAACGTCACCAACGCGGCGCGGCTGGCCGGGCAGACGCTGCTGTGGTTCGCGATCACCGCACTGGTCGCGGTCGCCATCGGCATCGCGCTCGGCCTGATCCTGCAGCCGGGCGAGCACACGTCCGTCACCCAGGACCAGGCGGGCGAGCCGGGCCGCACCGGCGACTGGTGGGCGTTCCTCACCAGCCTGGTGCCGACCAACTTCCTCGCGCTGACGGCGTCGACCTCGGTCGACCCCGAGTCCGGCGCCGCCGCGACCAGCCTGTCGTTCAACGTGCTGCAGTTCGTCGTCGTGTCGGCGGCCATCGGCATCGCCGCGCTCAAGCTGGGCGACAAGGCCGAGCCGTTCCTCGCGTTCAACCGCGCCGCGCTGTCGATCGTGCAGAAGGTGCTCTGGTGGATCATCCGGCTGGCCCCGATCGGCACCATCGGTCTGCTGGGCTACGCCGTCGCCGACTACGGCTGGGACGCCATCGGCTCGCTCGGCCGGTTCACGCTGGCCATCTACATCGGCCTGGCGCTGGTGCTGTTCGTCGTCTATCCGGTCCTGCTGCGGGCGCACGGCCTGAACCCGGTCAAGTTCTTCACCGGCGCCTGGCCGGCCATCCAGCTGGCCTTCGTGTCGCGCTCGTCGATCGGCACGCTGCCGGTCACCGAGCAGGTCACCGAGCGCAACCTCGGCGTCTCGCGGTCGTACGCGTCGTTCGCGGTGCCGTTCGGCGCGACGACGAAGATGGACGGTTGCGCCGCGATCTACCCGGCGATCGCCGCGATCTTCGTCGCGCAGTTCTTCGGCCTGGACCTGTCGGTGTCGGACTACCTGCTGATCGTGCTGGTCTCCGTCGTCGGCTCGGCCGCGACCGCCGGCACGACGGGCGCCACCGTCATGCTCACCCTGACGCTGTCGACGCTGGGCCTGCCGCTGGCCGGCGTGGGCCTGCTGCTGGCCGTCGACCCGATCCTCGACATGGGCCGGACGGCGGTCAACGTCGCCGGGCAGGCGCTGGTCCCGACCATCGTCGCCAAGCGCGAGGGCCTGCTGGACCTGGACGTCTACAACTCCGACCGGCATGGCGACGTGTTCTCCGACGGCGGCGAGGACCGGCCGGAGGAGGACCAGGCGGCGCGTCCGGGCAGCCTGGCCACGGCCTGAGCGTCCCGCGCACTGAGCGATGCCCGAGACAGGGTGACGTACTACGGGTTAACCTCTCCGTGACCATGATCACCCGATGATCGTCGGCGGTCCATGCTGTTTCAGGCATCGACCGCCGATGATCATTTTCGGTAACGTGAGGTCCGTGGTGCGCCTGCTGCTCGCTTCCCAGTCCCCCGCCCGGCTGGCGACTCTGCGCTCCGCCGGCATCGAACCCGTCGTCCAGGTCTCCGGCGTCGACGAGGACGCCGTCCTCGCCGAGGCGCGTTCCCGCGGCCCGGTCCCACCGCACGACGTGCCGCTGCTGCTCGGCCGGGCGAAGGCCGAACGAGTCGCCGGCAAGACCTTCGCCGGCATGATCGTGCTCGGCTGCGACTCCGTGCTCGAACTCGACGGCGAGATCCACGGCAAACCCGAGAGCGCCGTCGACGCGGTGCGCCGCTGGCAGCGCATGCGCGGCCGGTCAGGCGTGCTGCACAGCGGCCACTGGCTGATCGACCTGCGCGAACCCGACGACGGCGGCACCGGGCGGGCGCTCGGCGACACCGCCAGCACGACGGTGCACTTCGCCGACCTCTCCGACGCCGAGATCCGCGCCTACGTCGCCACCGGCGAGCCGCTGCGGGTGGCCGGCGCCTTCACCATCGACGGCCTCGGCGGGCCGTTCGTCACCGCCATCGACGGCGACCACCACGCCGTCGTCGGGCTGTCGCTGCCGCTGCTGCGGACCCTGCTGGGCCGGCTCGGCGTCTCGATCACCGAACTGTGGCGCACCGACCCCGACCACGAGCCGGTCCGCCGCCGCGCCCGTCGCGCCGCCAGCCGGGACGCGCGCTGACGCTCCCTGGTTGGCCGGCCTGCCGGTCGTGGCGGGCCATCGGCCCTGCCGGCCCGTCGGCTCTGCCGCACCATCGGCTCTGCCGCACCATCTCTGCCGCACCATCTCTGCCGCACCACCGGGCCGGCCAGCGCGCCGGGTCCGCCGGTCCAACCAGCCCGCCGGTCCACCGAGTCTGCCGGTCCGCCGATCCCCAGCCAACTCCGCGTTCACCAGGCCAGCTTTGGGCGTGTCCCAGCGACGCCTCGTCTGCGTGGCCAACTGGACCGGTGCCCTCGGTGCGCCCCGTCTGCCTCGGTTGGCCGACCGACTCAGTGCGCCTGGACGGCTCGGTTGGCCGGCCTGGTTGGCCGGGCGTACGTGTGTCGGGTTCGTGCCGTTCGCCGTCCCCCTGCTGCCCATGTTCTCAGCCGCGCAACCGCGCCTCAAGCGGACTGACGGGCGCTTCGCGCCGACGAGACCGCTTGACCCACGGCCGCGCGGCCAAGAACCTGGCAGCTATCAGGGGGACGGGGCGAGTCTGGGCACACCTCGGGCTCCGCTGGCGTGGTCCCGGTCCGCCCGCCGACCCGTGGCCCCACGCGACCGCCGCCCCGGCCCAACCCTCCCGGAAATGATCACGTTCAGCACCCGTGCTCACGCTCCACCAGGCATGCAGACCTCGTGAACCAGGAGAACGCCTAGCCCGAGCCGCTCGCCACACCCGTAAGGCCACGGTCACCTCCGGACCCGAGCACGACCAGACCGACTGCCGCCGTCGCGCCGACCTCGTGAACCACGAGAACGCCCACCCCGAGCCGCTCGCCACACCCGTAAGGCCACGGTCACCTCCGGACCCGAGCACGAGCAGACCGACTGCCGCCGTCGCGCCGACCTCGTGAACCACGAGAACGCCCACCCCGAGCCCACCCCCGAAGGGCCACGGTCGCCCACACCCGCGCACCACTGGAACCGCGCACCACCAGGCCGGCAACCACAGCCAACCCAGCCGACACCCCGAGCGACGGCCGGACGCCGCGCCGACCTCCAGAGCGAGACGTCCGCTCCACGCCCACGAACGCCCGCCAAACGCGACAACGGCGATCGAAGACGACCGGCCGCAGCGAGAACCGGCCCACCGTCGCACCGGCGCGCTGACCAAACGAGAAGCCCAGGTCCCCGACCGGCCGCACCCCGCCCTCGACCATGATCATCAACCGTCAGCGACGCCATGACGTCGCCAACGGTTGATGATCGTGGAGCGGCGGCCACACCGGCACACGGCGTCGGCGTCGGCGTCGGCCATCGGGATCCGCTAGCTCACCAGGCGTTCTCCCGCTGACCCAGGACTGCATGCCTGGTGAAGCGAACACAGTCCTGGTGATGGCCCACCAAGGGCGCCGAAATCTCACCCAGCGGACGCCTCGGAGGGCCCCAGCGACGCCCGACCCTCACCAGACTTCCCGTCCCCTGATCGCGGCCAAGAGCAGGGGGAACCGGCCAACGGTCCCCCAACGGGCGACGTTCGCGGCACAGTCGTCACGGCGACCCTCCCGAAGGACCCGGAACGGCCGGACACACCGATCAGGCCTGAACGGGCAGGCCCAGTCCGCGCGCGAGCACGAGCCGCTGGATCTCGCTGGTGCCCTCGCCGATCTCGAGGATCTTCGCGTCGCGGTAGAAGCGAGCCACCGGGTACTCCTCCATGAACCCGTAGCCGCCGTGCACCTGGGTGGCGACGCGGGTGGCGGTGACGGCCGACTCCGTCGCGTAGAGCTTGGCCGACGCCGCTGCCTGTTTGACCTGTTCGGCCGGTGCGCCGGCGTCACGCAGGGCGGCGGCCCGGTAAGTCAGCAGCCGGGCGGCCTGTGCCATGACGTGCAGGTCGGCGATCTGGAACGCGACGGCCTGCTTCGCGCCGATCGGCACGCCGAACGACGTCCGTTCGTGCGCGTAGTCGACCGACGCGTCGAGCATCGCCTGGATGCAGCCGACCGCCAGCGCCGCGATGGCGATGCGGCCGTCGTCGAGGGTGGCGAGGAACTGCGCGAACCCCTGGCCGCGCTTGCCGAGCAGGTGGCCGGCCGGCACCCGTGCGCCGTCGAACGTCAGCGGGTGGGTGTCGGACGCATGCCAGCCGAGCTTGTCGTAGGCAGGTTCGACGATGAAGCCCGGCGTACCGGCCGGGACGATGATGGCGGAGATCTCCGCGCTGCCGTCCGGCCGCTCGCCGGTCCGTGCGGTGATGGCGACGCAACTGGTCAGCTCGGTGCCGGAGTTGGTGATGAACTGCTTGGCGCCGTCGATGACCCACTCGTCACCGTCGAGGACCGCGCGTGTCGCCGTCGCTCCCGCGTCGGACCCGGCGCCGGGCTCGGTGAGGCCGAACCCGGCCAGCGCCCGCCCGGCGACGAGGTCGGGCAGCCAGCGCGCCTTCTGCTCGTCGGTGCCGTAGGACAGGATCGGCGTGATGCCCAGCCCGACGGCGGCCTCCAGCGTGATGCCGAGCGACTGGTCGACCCGGCCGATCTCCTCGATCGCCACGCACAGGCTGGTGAGGTCGCCGCCGGCGCCGCCGTACTCCTCGGGTGCCGTCAGGCCGAACAGCCCGAGCTCGCCCATGGCCCGCACGACGCCGACCGGGAACTCGTGCTTGCGATCCCACTCCGCCGCGTGCGGCGCGATCTGCGCCCGGGCGAAGTCGCGGACTACTGTGCGGAACTCCTCGTGTTCCGCGGACAGCTCGAACATCGGCGTTCCCGCTTTCCGTCGCACCGCTACTTGACGTTTACGTTAACGTAAGTTCAGGGTCCAGGCCAGGGGTTCGAGCAAGGAGTCAGCAGTGACCGACGAGCGGACGTGGAGCATCGCCGAACTGGCCGACGAGTTCGGCGTCACGCTGCGGACGATCCGGTTCTACGAGGAGCAGGGGCTGCTCACCCCGGCCCGCAACGGCACCCGCCGCATCTTTGCCGACGGCGACCGCGTGCGGCTCGGCCTGGTGCTGCGCGGCAAGCGGCTCGGCTTCCCGCTGGAGGAGATCAAGAAGATCATCGGCATGTACGACGCCGAGCCCGGCGAGGTCGGCCAGCTGCGCTATCTGGTCGACCAGATCGAGCACCGGCGCGCTGAACTGGAACAACGCCGGCGCGACATCGACGCCACCCTGTCCGACCTCGCCGAACTGGAGCGTCGATGCCGCGCCGACCTGGACCGCCTCACGGGCTGACGATCACCCCGCGCAGTTCTGGCCCGCGTCGACGGCGAGCCGCGCGACGGTCCCGTCGCCGTTCGTCTGGAACAGCCATCGCACCGCCGGGTTGTACCCGTCGGGGACGTACGGATCGAACGTGTCGCCCTCGACGAGATCCGGGTAGGCCTGCCGGACCGACTCCAGGCTCGAGCCCGGGCCGAGGCCCAGCGGAGTCGTCGAGGCCGGTACGGACGAGCTGATCATGGTCACCCGGTAGTCGCTCTCGGACTGGGCCGGCGCCGGATTACCCTCCGAGGCGAAGTCGCGCCGGACCGAGATCAGGCCGAACAGGTGCTCGTACTCGAACGAGCCGTAGCACAACCCGTCGACCGCCCCCTCGGTGATCTGCACACCGTCCAGCTGCCGCAGCTCGGCCAGCGTCATGCCCAGCCAGACCGGGGCGAACGCCTGGTCGCCGCTGACCCGGTAGCCGCCCGGCTCGAAGTCCCCGGGGCCTCCGGTGGGCTGCGGGAGGTCCGGCTCGTCGCCGTCCTCGGCGGGGTCGCTGCACCGGTCGACGCCGTCGAGCATGGCCTGCGAGACCAGGCCGTCGGTGATGGTGAAGACCCAGCTGCGCGTGGTCTGGTCGCCGAGGTCGGCCCCCAGGTCGCCGTTGGCGTATCGCGAGGCGGACGGGTAGGCGGCGAAGACGTCCGCCTCGGTCGAGCCGATCCCGATCCCCTCCGGCGTCACGAACGGCACGTCGAGGTACATCGTCGCCACCTCGAAGTACGGCGTGGGGGCGTCGGGGTAGTCGCCCCACGAGCCGCGAACGGAGATCGTGCCGTGTGCCCAGGTGCTGGCGTACTCACCGAAGCACATGTTCGAGATGCCGCGCTCCGGTCCGTACTGCGTGAGCTCCACCCCGTCCAGCGCCTGGAGATCGGCCAGCGGCGTGCCGACCGTGAACCCGTCGATCCCGACGTCCGGGTCGAGCACGATCTGATTGGAGTCGGGCGGCCCGGACCCCTCCTCGCCCGGATCGGCCGGTTCGGTCGTCTCCGAATCGGGCGAGGCCGGCGGGCTGGCCGGGGTTGTCGGCCGCACGATCGCGTCCGGGCCGAGTTCCTTCGGCCCTGGCAGCAGGCCGGTCGGAGAGACCGCGGGCTGCGGCTCATGCGGGCCGGCGGAGAACTGGCCGCTGACCGCCATCGAGCCGATCGCGAGCGCGGCCACCAGACCGACCGATCCCGCCGCCGACGCGACGACACGGACGGTCCGCCGCCGGTGCGCGCCCTTGACGATCCGCCCGACGGCGTCGGCGCGCGGCGTCAGCCCGAGCCGGTCGTCGCCCATGAGGCGGCGCAGTTCGTCGTCGAAGTCGCTCATCGGTCTCTTCCCTCCACCGAGGACATGCCCGCCCTCAACTTCGCCAGTGCCTTGCTCGCCTGGCTCTTCACCGTGCCCGCGGTGATGCCCAGAGCCGCGGCGATCTCCGCCTCGGACAGGTCCTCGTAATAGCGCAGCACCAGCACCGCACGCTGCCGCGGCGGCAACTGCGCCAGCGCCTGCCAGAGCGGCTCGCCGTCGAGGCGGTCCGGCTGCGACACGCCCTGATCGGGGAACTCCTCGACCAGCACCTCGCGCCGGCGTCGCCGCCAGCGGCTCACATGGGCGTTCGCCATCGCCCGCCGCACGTATGCGAGCGGTTCGGCGTCCTGCCGCATGATCTTCGACCAGCGCGCGCCGACCTTCTCGAGCACCGTCTGCACGAGATCGGCCGCATCGTGCGGCGACCCCGTCAGCGCGTGTCCGTACCGCAACAGCCCGGGCAGACTGGCCCGGACGAACTCCTCGAAATCCATCGTCGCCTCGTCCGGCTGTGAGCGGCCCGCAACCACCGTCGCGCCCACGGCCGGTGCGGCTTCCCCGTCAGGGGACTGTATAAGCATCACGACCCCGCTTCGCCCTGTTCTTGCCTCGATGCGATGTACACGCCGGACGTGTCGCGCCGGTTGCCCGCATCCGGGGAGACCCCGGAGGTTCATCTGACGGTCCCCTAGACTCGCGATCAGTTCTGGGAGGAGACAGCGTGGACGACCGCCGGATCAGCAAGGTTCTCGTGGCCAATCGCGGGGAGATCGCGGTGCGAGTCGTCCGCGCCTGCCGCGACGCCGGGCTGGCCAGCGTGGCCGTCTACGCCGACGGCGACCGCGACGCGCCGCACGCCCGGCTCGCCGACGAGGCCTACGCGCTGGGCGGCGAGACCGCCGCCGAGACCTACCTGGTCATCGCCAAGCTGCTGGACGTCGCCCAGCGCGCCGGCGCCGACGCCGTCCACCCCGGCTACGGTTTCCTGGCCGAGAACGCCGAGTTCGCGCAGGCCGTCATCGACGCCGGACTGATCTGGATCGGCCCGCCGCCGGCCGCCATCATCTCGCTCGGCGACAAGGTCAGCGCCCGGCACATCGCCGCCCGGGCCGGCGCCCCGCTGGTCGCCGGCACCTCCGACCCCGTCACCGGCGCCGCCGAGGTCGTCGCGTTCGCCGAGGAGCACGGCCTGCCGGTCGCCATCAAGGCCGCCTACGGCGGCGGCGGGCGAGGCCTCAAGGTCGCTCGCACGCTGGAGGAGATCCCGGACCTGTACGAGTCCGCGGTCCGCGAGGCCGTGGCGGCGTTCGGCCGCGGCGAGTGCTTCGTCGAGCGCTACCTCGACCGCCCGCGGCACGTCGAGACGCAGTGCCTCGCCGACCGGCACGGCAAGGTCGTCGTGGTCTCCACCCGCGACTGCTCGCTGCAGCGGCGGCACCAGAAGCTGGTGGAGGAGGCTCCCGCGCCGTTCCTCACCGACGAGCAGAACGCCGAGCTGTACCGCGCCTCCAAGGCGATCCTGCGCGAGGCCGGCTACGTCGGCGCCGGCACCTGCGAGTTCCTCGTCGGCACCGACGGCACCATCTCCTTCCTCGAGGTCAACACCCGGCTGCAGGTCGAGCACCCGGTCACCGAGGAGGTCACCGGTCTCGACCTCGTCCGCGAGATGTTCCGCGTGGCCGAGGGTGAGCCGCTGGGCTTCGACGACCCGGTCGTGCGCGGCCACTCCATCGAGTTCCGCATCAACGGCGAGGACCCGGGCCGCAACTTCCTGCCCACACCCGGCACGGTGACGACGTTCCGGCCGCCGTCCGGGCCCGGTGTGCGGGTCGACGCGGGGGTCGAGCCGGGCAGCGTCGTCGGGCAGAACTTCGACTCACTGCTGGCCAAGCTGGTCGTCACCGGCGCCACGCGGCGCCGGGCGGTCGAGCGGGCGCGGCGGGCGCTGGCCGAGTTCGAGGTCGGTGGCCTGGCGACGGTCATCCCGTTCCACCGCGCGGTTCTCGACGACGCCGCGTTCGTCCCGGCCGCCGACGCCGAGCCGTTCTCCGTCCACACCCGCTGGATCGAGACCGAGTGGAAGAACCCGATCCCGCCCTTCACCGGCGCCGACGCGGTCGACTCTGCCGACGAGGACGCGCGCGAGCGGGTCACGGTCGAGGTCGGCGGGAAACGGCTGGAGGTCGTCCTGCCGGCCGGGCTCGGCGCGTCGGGAGCCGGCGCCGCGGGTGCGGGTGCGGCCCGGCGGCCGGCTCGTCGCGCGGCGGGCCGGTCGGGTGCGGCCGCCGCCGGTGGCGACGCGCTCACCTCGCCGATGCAGGGGACGATCATCAAGGTCGTCGCCGAGGACGGCCAGACGGTCGCCGAGGGCGACGTGGTCGTCGTCATGGAGGCGATGAAGATGGAGCAGCCGATCACGGCACACAAGGCCGGCACCGTCACCGGGCTGGCCGCCGAGGTCGGCGCGACGATCGCCAACGGTGCCGTCATCTGCACGATCCAGGACTGACGCCGAGTTCGGGAAGCACGACGGGTGCGTCAGGTGTTGTCGATGGAGGCAACACTTGAGACGTCAACCTTTTGTGAAGGGAAGCACCCGTATGCCCGCTCTGTCCGAGACCGCCCGTGAGCTGTTCTCCCGCCCCATCCCGGCATGGGCGACCGTTCTCGACGCCGACGGCCGCCCGCACAACTCGATCGTCTGGGTGGACGTCGACGGCGACGGCGTGGTCTTCAACACCGCCGCCGGCCGCGTGAAGGAACGGCGTCTGCGCGAGAACGACGTCGTGTCGGTGAGCGTGCTGGACCCGGACAACGCGTGGCGGTGGGCCAGCGTCACCGGCCGGGCGACGCTGAGCACCGAGGACGGCGACGCCGTCATCGACCAGCTGGCGAAGAAGTACCTGGACGCCGACAGCTACCCCTTCCGCAAGGAGGGCGAGCAGCGGGTGACGGTGCGAGTGGCCGTCGACCGGGTGCACGAAGAGGCCGCCTGAGCCTCACCCCCAGGCGAGCCGCGGCTCGGCGTCGAACAGCTCGCCGTAGCGGTGGGCGGCGACCGTCGCGGCCTTCTTCGTGGCGGCGCTGACCGTGGCGAACGGCTCGACGGTGACGGTCAGCGCGCCGTTCTTCAGCTCGTGGCTCCACACACCGCACACGACGCCGTCGACCAGCAGGACCGGCGAGATCCAGCCGGCGGTGCGCGAGACGCGGTCGAGGAAGCCGTCGGGCACCGTGTGCGCACGGTGCCCGACGGGCGCGACGATGTAGGGGTCGAAGCCGGGGAGCAGGTGGACGCCGGTGTCGGCGCCGGCGTCGGTGCCGGTCAGCTCGGCGAGCGCGGCCGGCGTGGACCAGCACGCGACACCGTCGACGTCGGTCGGGGTCATCACTGCGGCGTGCTCGGCGAACAGCCGGCGCGCCTTCGCGGCGTCGGTGCCCCACCAGCGGCTGAAGTCGGCGTGTGTGGCCGGTCCGTAGACGTCGAGGAACCGTTCGATGACGGTGGCCATGGCGGTGTGCTCGTCGGGCTGCTCGTCCCACGCGACGTCGGGCAGCCAGGTGCGCGGGCTGGTGAAGGTGACGCTGCGATCGCGTTCGGGCCCGGAGCAGAGCAGCCCGCCGGCCGCCGCCGGTTTGAACATCTGGCCCCAGCCGGACTTCACCGCCGCCGCGATGTTCTCGGACTTCACCCGCGCCGCGATCTCCGCCAGCAGCTCCTCGCGGGTGAGCACCCGGTGTGGCAGCACCTCGCCGATGACCTCGGTGATGCGACGCAGCTCGTCGCCGGTGACGCCGTGATAGCGCACCCAGGCGGCGTTGGTGTTGGGCCATTGCCGCTGCGCCCACGCCGCGACGAGCAGCGGCAGCTCCCGCGCCGGGAACAGGTGCAGCGTGCCCCTCATGCCCCACGTCTTGACCAGCGTGCGGTCGGTCCACAACGCCGTCGGTGCGTCGCCGAGCGCGTAGCCGGGCGTGCGGACGGCCGCGATGAGCTCGGCGGACGAGGCCACCTGCGCATGCAGCCCGACCAGCCGGCCCGCCGTGCCGACCAGGTCGGCGGACGGGTCGGTGACGTGCAGGCGACGCAGCCGGCGGGCGAGCACCTGGCCCCAGGTGACCTTCTCCACGGGTCCATCGAACCACCTGCCTCCGACAACGCGACAGCGTCGAGATCGACTCGGACGGACCTGCTCATGGCACATCGCGCCGAACCATGGATGATGGGTGTATGTCGAGCGTGTACGACGCAGCCGCCGAAGCCCTCCGCGAGTCCCCGCTGTACGTCGACCCGACGGCCGAACAGGAACTGGAGGCCGAGGGCCGCCCGTTCGCGGGCTCCGAACAGTCCGACGTCCGTCAGACCCTCTCGGACTCCGACACGCCGATCTTCCTCGTCGTGCTCCCCGAGGACGCTCGCAACGCCGCCGACCCGCTCGGCGAGATCCGTGAACGGCTCGGCGAGAACGGCACCTACGTCGCCTACCTGCCCAGCGGCGACGCTGCGGCCGGCTCCACCGAGGTGAGTTCCAGCGCAGCGAACCAGGCCGCGCAGCAGGCGGCCAACGCGACGACCACCATCCCCGAGTTCGCCGGGCAGCTGGTTGGCAACGTCGAGGAGCTGGCCGCGGGCAGCGGGTCCGGTAGCGGTGGCTCGGGCGGCGGGGGCGGCGGCGGGGGCCTCCTCCCCCTCGCGATCCTCGCGGCCGCCGGCGGCGGCGGCTTCCTCCTGTACCGCCGCAACAAGCGCGGCAAGGAGCGTGCCCAGCTCGAGCAGGTCCGCGGCGCGCTCGAGGAGGACATCACCAAGTACGGTGAGCGGCTCTCCACACTCGACCTCGATCTGCGCCAGGAATCGAAAGTGCCGATCGAGGCCCGCAACGAGTACGGCCGTGCCCTCGACCTCTACGAGAACGCCAAGATGTTCGCCGACCGCGCCGAGAAGCCCACCGACCTCAAGCCCGTCACCACGGCCCTCGAAGAAGGCCGCTGGCTGCTGGCCTGCGTCGATGCCCGGACCAAGGGTGAGCCGATCCCGGAGCGCCGACTGCCGTGCTTCTTCGACCCCGGCCACGGGCCGTCCGTCGAGGACATCGAGTGGGCACCGCCGGGCGGTGCGCCGCGCACGGTCCCGGCGTGCGCCGCCGACGCCTTGCGCATCAAGAACGGCGCCGACCCCGACACCCGCATGGTGCCGGTCGGCGACGGTGAACGCCGCCCCTACTACGACGCAGGTCCCGCCTACGGTGGCTGGGCAGGCGGCTACTTCGGCGGCCTGCTGCCCGGCATGCTCATGGGCACGATGCTGGGTTCCGCGATGTCGACCCCCGTGTACGTCGACGGCGGAGACGGTGGTGGGGGCGACTTCGGCGGTGACTGGGGCGGTGGCGGAGACTTCGGTGGAGACTTCGGCGGCGGGGGCGACTTCGGCGGCGGGTTCGGCGACTGACGGTAGCGTCCTGACCGATGCCGACTCCTGAGTTCATCCTGGCGCTGCGCGAGCGCGTGGGCCATGACCTGCTGTGGCTGTCCGGCGTGACCGCGGTCATCGTCGACGGCGAGGGGCGGGTGTTGTTGCATCAGCGCTCCGACACCGGGCAGTGGGCGCTGATCTCCGGCATCCTCGAGCCCGGCGAGCAGCCCGCTGTCGCCGTCGTGCGGGAGGCGTTCGAGGAGACCGGCGTGCACATCGAGGTCGAGCGCATCAGCAGCGTCATCACCGGTCCGCCGGTCAGCTACCCGAACGGCGACCACGTCCAGTACCTCGACATCGCGTTCCGCTGCCGGCCGGTCGGCGGCGAGGCAGGGGTCAACGACGACGAGTCGCTGGCGGTCGAGTGGTTCGCGCCGGATGAGCTGCCACCGCTCGACGACGGTCAGCAGCAGCGGCTGCTACAGGCGCTGAAGGACGAGCCGGCGCCGTATTTCGTGCAACCCTAGCCAGCCCGGGCCGACGGCCTCAGGTAGCGGTGGCCGGTGGGGCCGGCCCAGACCGTCGTGCCGTCGGGTTGTCGGCAGACGGTCCAGCGGCCGTGGTGTTTGAGCAGGTGGTGCGTTTCGCACAGCGCGTGGAGGTTCGCCGCGCAGGTGGTGCCGCCTGCGGCGAAGGGGATCACGTGGTCGATGTCGGCAGCGCGGGCAGGCCGGTCTCAGCCGGGCGCTCGGCAGGTCCGGTCTCGGGCGGCGATGAACTCCGCCAGCGCCGTGGTCGGCCGATACCTCGTGCGGCCCAGGTCGAGGCCCTGCCCGGTGACGTCAGTGCGCAGCCATGTCCACACGCCTTCGCTCGCGAGCAGACTGGCGACGTGGGCGGGGATGGGCCCGTAGCCGTCCAGTTCACCGGGCTCGTCGCTGAGCCCGGCCAGTGTGCTGAACGGGACGGTGACGTGCACGCTGATCGGCCGCCGCTGCGGCGTCGCGCCGGTGGCGGGAGCGCGGCCGGCAAGAACGACGCCCGTGGTCACGGCAGCGTGGTCCGACATGGGGGTGTCGTTACAGGCCGTGATTGCGGCCCAGCCCAGTTCGGCCAGGGCGTCGGCGCGGCGTTGGTCTTTCGTGCGGGCCGGGCGGCTGGCGGAGGCATCGGCGCGTTTGGCGTGCGCGGCGGCCGCGTTCAACGCGGTAGTGAGGGCGGTGGCGTCCTCGGCGGGCAGCAACGCCTCCAGGTGCGTCATCCCGTCGCTGGCGGGGGTGACGGCGACGTAGCGGCGGTCGCGGGCGATCTTGTGCCGTTCGGCGGTCGCTACCGGTGCGAGTTCGTGCAGCAGCCGCTTGATCACCTTGCGCAGCGCGACCGCGTCCAGGCAGGGTGCTTTCGGCAGCACGGCGGCCTCGACCCGGACACGCACGTGCTGGTCTTGGCCGCCGAGTTCGTCGGTGATGACGCGGGCACGCCGCAGGTCGATCGCCCCGGTGGACAGGGCGGTGTGGGTGTCGTGGAAGTCTTCCACCAGTTGCAGGGCGTGGCCGACCTGGTTCTCCGCCTGCGTGACCGTGACGTGGCAGCGTCCGGCTATCTCGATGGCGGTGTTGGTGACCGGGTTGACCGACCGGTACCCGGTGTGGTCCGGGCGCAGCTGCGCTCGTGAGGCGAGCTCCGCCAGCACCGTCGCCTCGCCGGCGGCCACCCACGCCGCCATCCGCGCGAACGCGGACCCGGCCTCGACCAGGTCGTACGCGGAGGCCGCGGACGGGTCGAACCCCGCGATCACGGCAGCTAGTTCCGGCCCGGTCGGCAGGGCTTCGGCGTCGGTGATGGTGCGGCTGGGTTCGCCGGTGGACAGCTCGCGCAGCAGCACCGGATCGATGTCGTCGACCGAGTCGTACGGCCACGCCACCCACGGCTCCGCCACCGGGCCATGACCCGACGACGGCGTAGTCAGCAGCGCTTCCTCGAACATACGACCGACCCTATCGGCACCCACCGACAAGGTCTGAGCCGATGCGAGTGCCAGGCCCGTCGGGTCAGTCGCGGCGGTGCAGCTGCCGCGCGGCCTCGGCGACCGACCCGGACAGCGACGGGTAGACGGTGAACGCGCGCGCCATCTGGTCGACGGTGAGGGAGGCCTCGACGGCGAGCGAGATCGGGTGGATCAGCTCGCTGGCCCGCGGCGCCACCACCACGCCGCCGACGATGATGCCGGTGCCCGGCCGGCAGAACAGCTTCACGAAGCCGTCGCGGATGCCCAGCATCTTCGCCCGCGCGTTGGTGGTCAGCGGCAGCTTGACGGCGACGGCGTCGATGTCGCCGGCGTCGACGGCGGCCTGGCTCCAGCCGACGGTGGCGATCTCGGGGTCGGTGAAGACGTTCGCGGCGACGGTCTTGAGGTTCAGCGGCGACACGGCGTCGCCGAGGGAGTGCCACATCGCCGTGCGGCCCTGCATGGCCGCCACCGACGCGAGCATGTTGACGCCGGTGACGTCGCCGGCCGCGTAGACGCCGCGGGCGGACGTGCGGGAGACGCGGTCGACCTTGATGAATCCGCGGTCGTCCAGCGCGACGCCGCACTCGGACAGCCCGAGACCCTCGATGTTCGGCACCGACCCGACGGCCATGAGGCAGTGCGAGCCGCGCACGGTCCGCCCGTCGGTGAGCGAGACGGTGACGCCGGCGCCCTCGCGCCGCACCGACGCCGCCCGCGACCGCGACAGCACGTTCAGCCCGCGCCGCGCGAACACCTCCTCGAGGACGTACGCGGCGTCGGCGTCCTCGCCGGGCAGGACGCGGTCGCGCGACGACACCAGCGTGACGTCGGAGCCGAGGGCGTTGTAGGCGCTGGCGAACTCGGCACCGGTGACGCCGGAGCCGACGACGACCAGGTGCTCGGGCAGTTCGTCGAGGTCGTAGACCTGCTCCCAGGTGAGGATGCGCTCGCCGTCGGGCTCGGCCTCGGGCAGGATGCGCGGCCGCGCGCCGGTGGCCAGCAGCGCGACGTCGGCGACGAACTCGTGGGCGCCGTCGTCGACGATGACGCGGTCGCCGGGCGCGAGGCGCCCCGTCCCGCGCAGGATCTGCACGCCGGCCTTCTCGACCGTCGCCGTGGTGTCGGCCGACTGCGCCTTGGCCAGCTCGAGCACCCGCTGGTTGACCCGCCGCAGGTCGACGCCGACGGAGTCGTGGCCCAGCTCGACGCCCAGCTCCGCGGACTCCGCGGCGTCGCTGACCACCTCGGCGGTCGCGATGAGGGTCTTGCTGGGCACGCAGTCGGTGAGGACGGCGGAGCCGCCGACGCCGTCGCGATCGACCAGCGTGACCTCCGCCCCGAGCTGCGCCGCCACCAGCGCCGCCTCGTAGCCGCCGGGTCCGCCGCCGAGAATCGCCACACGTGTCACCCGGCCATTGTCCCGTATGCCGTCGCGTCGCGCCGCCCGCCCGGTGCTGAGGTGCGGCGGACCGGCATGGCACCCTTACACCGTGCCGACCACACCCGACCCCGCGGCCGGCGACGACCCCGCGGCCGGCGACCCAGCGCCCGACGACGCGACGCCTCACGACGCGACGCCTCACGACGCGACGTCCGACGACAGCACGCCGGACGCGCCCGAGCAGCCCGCGCCGACCAACTGGCGGCTGATCGGCCGGCTCACCGCCATCACCGTCGTACTGACGGCGGTCGACCAGCTGACGAAGTGGTGGGCCGAGCGCGAGCTGGCCGGCCGCGAGCCGATCGAGATCATCGGCGACCTGCTGCAGCTGCGGCTGCTGTACAACTCCGGTGCGGCGTTCTCGATCGCGACCGGCCTGACGTGGCTGCTCACGCTGATCGTGATCGTGGTCATCGCGGCCGTGATCCGGGCGTCGGCGAAACTGGGTTCGACGGCGTGGGCGATCGCGCTCGGGCTGCTGCTGGGCGGCGCGTTCGGCAACCTCATCGACCGGCTGTTCCGCGCTCCCGGCTTCCCCGAGGGTCACGTCGTCGACTTCATCGACTACGGCGGCCTGTTCGTGGGCAACGTGGCCGACATCGCCATCACCGGCGCGGCCATCCTGATCGCCGTCCTCACCTGGCGCGGTGTCAGCATCGACGGCGTCCGCCGCGGCTCCGCGCCGAGCACCGACGCCTGACCGTCCGCTCCCGCTTTCCGCGATGACCCGATCCTGACCGTTTGAGCGTTCCAAACGGTGGGCATGGAAACGAATGAGGATCCCACGCGCACGCCGAGCGGCGGCCCACGCCCGATGCCACCGAGTCCGGCGATCGCCCAGAAACGGTGCTGGCGGCGCCCGCCCCTCCGGCGACGCTTCACCCCCGGGCGTGCGGCGGGGTGCGTGACAAGCTGAGCGGGCGCCCGCCTCGCCCCGTCGGGCATGGGGGCGAGGCGGGCCCCGTCAGCCGAAGCGGCAGGACGTATTCCGGTTGCTCAGATCGCCGCAATGCAATAGCTTCGGCGAAACGCCGGGCCGCGGGCCGGAGGCGGTCGGTTATCTCCGAATATCCCGGTCGCCACTCACACGTCCGCGGCTCGGCGATGTCTGTCTCTGGAGGCCGCCGTGACCGTCGATCCGCTCACCGGTGTCAACCTGAGGCGCACCGCCCAGTCCCAGCCTGCCGCGCCCGGCCAGGTCCAGAACAACGCGGGCGGCTACGTCTTCGCGGCCGACGACCTCACCCGGCTGCGGCGTTTCCTGGTGCTCGGCACCGACGGCGGCACCTACTACGTGAACGCACGCGAGCTGACCGCCGAGAACGCCGAGGTGGTCATCGAGTCGGCCCGGCACCACGCCGCTGAACTGGTCGCCGAGATCGTCACCGTGTCCACCGCGGGACGGGCACCGAAGCAGAACCCGGCGCTGTTCGCTCTCGCCGCGGCGGCGGCCCTGGGCGACGACGCCGGCCGGCGTATCGCCCTCGACGCCCTGCCGCTCGTGGCCCGCACGGGCACGCACCTGTTCCTCTTCGCTCGCTACGTCGAGCAGTTCCGCGGCTGGGGTCGCGGGCTGCGCCGGGCCATCGGTGCCTGGTACACCGACAGGAGCGTCGACGATCTCGCCTACCAGACGGTGAAGTACCGGCAGCGTGAGGGCTGGTCGCACCGCGACCTGCTGAGGCTCTCGCATCCGCAGACGGACGACGCGTCGCGACGCCGTCTCTTCGACTGGATCTGCGGCCGCGAGCCGGCGGTCGACGGCCTGCGGATCGTCGACGGGTTCCAGCGCGCCCAGCACAGCGCCGACGCCGCCGAGGCGGCCACGCTGGTGACCGAGTTCGGGCTGTCCTGGGAGATGCTGCCCGACCACGTCCTCGACCACGGGCTCGTCTGGGAGGCGTTGCTCGACGCCGGCATGCCGCAGACGGCGCTACTACGCCAGCTGCCCCGGCTCACCCGGCTCGGCCTGCTGGCACCCACAGCGCCCCGCACCGCGGCCGTGGCGCGGCAACTCGCCGACCCCGAGCGGCTGCGCCGGGCGAAGGTCCACCCGATCTCCGTCCTGGTCGCCCAGCGGACCTACGCGTCGGGCCACGGTGCGCGCGGGTCCAGCAGCTGGGAGCCGTCGCGGCCGATCATCGATGCGCTCGACGCCGCCTTCTATGCCGCCTTCGGCGCCGTCACGCCGACCGGTGCGCGGACCATGCTGGCCCTGGACGTCTCAGGATCGATGACGGCTCAGGTCAGCGGCCTGCCCATCTCCTGCCGGGAGGCCTCGGCGGCCCTCGCACTCGTGACGGCGGCCACCGAGTCGCGGTACGAGATCGTGGGCTTCACCTCGGCGGGCACCAGTTGGGATCGCTCGGACACCGGCCTGACAGCTCTGGCGATCAGCCCCCGGCAGCGGCTCGACGACGTCCTCCGCGAGGTGTCCGGCCTGCGGTTCGGCGGCACCGACTGCGCCCTCCCCGTACTCCACGCACTCGAGCACGGCCTCTCGATCGACCTCTTCGTCGTCTACACCGACAACGACACCTGGGCTGGCGAGATCCACCCCCACCAGGCGCTGCGCCACTACCGCGAGCGCACGGGCATCGGGGCCCGTATGGCCGTCGTCGGCATGACGTCGAGTGGATTCAGCATCGCCGACCCCGACGACCCCGGCATGCTCGACATCGCCGGGTTCGACTCGGCCGTCCCGCAGGTGTTGTCCGACTTCGCCACCGCACCCGGCTGATCTCGCGGGGTACAGTCGGCCGGTGACCGAGCTGGACGATCCGCAGGCGGCCGCGCGGGCAGCGGCCGAACACATCGCCGCCGCCACCGGGGTGGAGCGGCACGACATCGCGCTGGTCCTCGGGTCCGGCTGGGGTGGCGCGGCCGACCTCGTCGGCGAGACCGTCGCGGAGCTGCCGAGCACCGACGTCCCCGGGTTCGCGAAGCCGGCCGTCGTCGGGCACGTGGGCACGCTGCGCTCCGTCCGTATCGGGGGCAGCGGCAAGCACGCGCTGGTCCTCGGCGCCCGCACCCACCTCTACGAGGGCCGCGGCGTGCGCGCGGTCGTGCACGGGGTGCGGACGGCGGCAGCGGCGGGCGCCGGCGCCCTGGTGCTGACGAACGGCTGTGGCGGGCTGCGCGAGGAGTGGGCGGCCGGCACGCCGGTGCTGATCAGCGACCACATCAACCTGACGGCGACGTCGCCGGTCGAAGGCGCGAACTTCGTCGACCTCACCGACCTGTACTCGGCGAGGCTGCGCGCCGTCGCGCGCGAGGTCGACCCGAGCCTGTCCGAGGGCGTCTACGTCCAGTTCCGCGGCCCGCACTACGAGACCCCGGCCGAGGTCCGCATGGCCCAGCGCATCGGCGGCGACCTCGTGGGCATGTCGACGGCGCTGGAGGCGATCGCGGCGCGCGAGGCCGGTCTCGAGGTGCTGGGCGTCTCGCTGGTCACCAACCCGGCCGCCGGCATCAGCCCGACACCGCTGAGCCATGCCGAGGTCATCGAGGCCGGTCAGGCCGCCGGTCCGCGCATCAGCGCGCTGCTCGCGGCGGTCGTCGCCAAGCTCTGACCCACCGCCGTCAGCGGACTGTCAGCAGACGGTCAGGCGCTCCCCCGACGCTGGTTCTCGTGCACAGAACGTGCCGATGAACCACAGGAGGACGCATGACCGCATTGGCCATCGAGGCGCACGGCCTGGTCAAGACGTTCGGCGAGAACCGCGCCGTCGACGGCGTCGACCTCGCCGTCGGCGCCGGGACCGTGTACGGGGTCCTCGGGCCGAACGGCGCGGGCAAGACCACGACGGTCCGCATGCTCACGACGCTGCTGCGCCCCGACGGCGGCAGCGCGCGGGTGCTGGGCCACGACGTCGTCGACGACGCCGACCAGGTACGCCGGCTGATCGGGCTCACCGGGCAGTACGCGTCGGTCGACGAGGACCTCACCGGCACCGAGAACCTGGTGCTGCAGTCGCGGCTGGTCGGGCTGAGCCGGACGCGCTCCAGGCAGCGAGCCGCCGAGCTGCTGGAGAGCTTCGACCTGACCGACGCCGCGAACCGGCCGGTCAAGCACTTCTCCGGCGGCATGCGACGGCGCATCGACCTGGCGGCGAGCATCGTCGTCACGCCGGACGTGCTGTTCCTCGACGAACCGACCACCGGTCTGGACCCGCGCAGTCGCGGGCAGGTCTGGGACATCGTCCGCGACCTCGTCGCGGGCGGCACCACCGTGCTGCTCACCACCCAGTACCTCGACGAGGCCGACCAGCTGGCCGACCGCATCGCCGTCATCGACCGCGGCACCGTCATCGCCGAGGGCACCAGCGCCGACCTCAAGGCGTCCGTGGGCCGCAGCTCGCTGCACCTGCGGCTGGCCGACGAGGCCCAGAGCGACCTCGCCGAGCGGCTGGTCGCGCAGACGCTGGACACGACGCCGCACCGCACCCCGGAGGCCGGCGTCATCACCGCACCGGTCGCCGACCCGGACGTCGTCGCCGACCTGATGATCCGGCTGCGCGCCGAGGGCGTCCGCATCGACGAGATCGGGGTGCAGCGCCCCAGCCTGGACGAGGTCTTCCTCACCCTGACCGGCCACGCCGCCGACGACGACACCGAGAGGACCGCCGCATGACCACCACCACCCAGGCCGCCACCGCCGAGAGGCCGATCAGCAGCGTCGCCGCTCGCGTCGAGCGGCCGCAGCCGCCGAGCGCGCTGTCGGCCAGCCTGACGCTGGGCTGGCGCAGCGTGCTGAAGATCCGGCGCATTCCGGAGCAGCTGTTCGACGTGACGTTCCAGCCGGTGATCTTCATCGTGATGTTCGTCTACCTGTTCGGCGGCGCCGTCTCCGGCAGCACGACGCAGTACCTGCAGTTCGTCCTGCCCGGCATCCTCGTGCAGACCGTCGTCATGGCGTCGCTGTACACCGGCATCTCCCTGAACACCGACATCGGCAAGGGCATCTTCGACCGGTTCCGGTCGCTGCCGATCTGGCGGCCGTCCGCGCTGGTCGGCGCGCTGCTGGCCGACAGCATCCGCTACGTCGTGGCGGCAGTCGTCTGCCTCGGCGTCGGCATGGCGATGGGCTTCCGGCCGGACGGCACCGTGCTCGACGTGTTCGCCGCCGTCGTGCTGGTGCTGGTGTTCGCGTTCTCGCTGAGCTGGATCTTCGCCTTCCTCGGGCTGGTCATGCGCTCGGCCGGCGCGGTGCAGGGGGTCAGCATGCTGGCGATGTTCCCGCTGACGTTCGCCAGCAACGTGTTCGTCGACCCGTCGACGATGCCCGGCTGGCTGCGTGCATGGGTCGACGTCAACCCGGTGTCGCACCTGGTGACGGCCGTTCGCGGGCTGATGGCGGGCAGCCCCGACGCGGGCGACATCAGCTGGTCGCTGATCGGCTGCGCCGTGCTGATCGCGGTGTTCGCGCCGCTCACCGTCCGGGCCTACCGCCGCAGGTCCTGACCGGTCAACGCCGGACCAGCGTCCGGATCTCGCGGACGGCGGCGACGGCGGGGAGTTCGCGGACGCGGTCGCTCTCGGCCGCCAGCAGCCGCTCGTCAGGCTCGGGAAGGTCGAGCAGCGCCGGGTGGCGGACGTCGCCCAGCAGCTCGACCGCGCCGATGCGGCGGCCGAGCGCGATCAGCCGGGCCGCGTGAGCGCCGTCGCCGCGGACCTGGGCCAGTCGTCCGTGCGCGATGGCGACCACCCCGATGACCGGCCGGTCGCCGTCGGCCACCGCGAGATCGAAGGCGTCGGCGAGCAGGTCGTCGACGTCGTCGCGGCCGACCCGCAGCCGGGCGATGGCCGCACCGGCCAGCGCCATCACCCGCAACTGCGGCGGCCCGCCGGTCTCCTCCGACCGGGCCGCGGCCACCGCGACGTCGTAGTGCCTCAGCATCGAGACGACGTCGCCCAGCTGCGCCGCCGCCTCGGCCAGGCCGGTCTCGGCCATGGTGGAGACCTCGGGGTCGTTCGGGTAGCGCTCCAGCAGCGCCGTCATCTCGGCCACCCCTCGGGTGACGTCGCCGGCGCGGACCCGCATGATCGCGCGCAGCAGCTGCACCTGGCGGCCGTCGTCGCCGGCGCCGAGCAGGTCGAAGGCGAGCACCGCCTCGTCGAGCAGCTCGACGGCGCCGGCGCTGTCGCCGTCGGCGGCCTCCGTCAGGCCGAGCGTCATCGAGGTCATCGCCAGGCCCCACCGGTCGCCGAGCGCGGCGAACCGCGACCGTGCCTCCTGGGCCAGCCGGCGCGACTCGTCCCGCTCCCCCTCGTTGTCGGCCATGATGCTGAAGAACAGCGCGCCGACGGCCCGAGCCCACGGGTCGCCGGAGGCCTCGGCGATGCCGCGGGCCCGCTCCAGCTGGGCCGGCCGGCCGTTCATCGCGGCGAGCTGGAGCTCGCCGAAGGCCCGGGCCAGCGGGGTCAGCTCGGCGTCGCCGCGCAAGAGCCCGCGCAGCCGCCGGATGAATCCCACGCCGGTGCGGGTCGGGCCGGCAACCAGCGAGTTCGGGATGATGATCGCGTAGAGGAGGGCGGCGGTGCTGGGGTCGGCCGGCCCGTCCATGCGGATCAGCTGTTCACCCCAGCCGGCCACCTCGAAGTGCAGCCCGAGGGCTGCCCAGTACCAGCACATGGTCATCGCGACGGCGTACGCGGACCGGGTGTCGCCGGAGTCGATGGCCGCGCGCAGCCCGGCGACCAGGTTGTCGTGCTCGGCGGCCAGCACGCCGAACCAGGTCACCTGGGCGCTGCCGCGCAGGTGCGGCTCGGCCCGGGCGGCGAGATCGACCGCCCACGCGACCAGCGCGGCCGTCGCCCCCGGCCGATCGCCCGAGGCGTCCAGCTCGGCGTCGGCGAACTCGCGGACGGTCTCCAGCAGCCGGAACCGGACCGCGCCGCCGGACTCGTCGACCACCAGCAGCGACTGGTCGGCCAACCCGGTCAGCGCGGCGTCGACGGCGGACGCGTCGACCGCGCCGAACCCGCAGACGGCGGCCGCCGTCGCCGCGCCGGCCCCGCCGGGCAGCACGGCCAGCCGGCGCAGCACCGCCTGCTCGGTCGCGTCCAGCAGCTCCCAGCTCCACCGGACGACCGCCAGCAGCGTGCGGTGTCGTTCCGGCGCCGAGCGCGGGCCGCCGACCAGCAGCCCGAACCGGTCGTCGAGCCGGGCGGCGAGCTGCTCGACCGACATCGACCGCACCTTCGCCGCGGCCAGCTCGATCGCCAGCGGCAGGCCGTCGAGATGCCGGCAGACGTCGGCGACGACCGCCGGGTCGAGCCGCGCGGCCGGCCGGGCCGCCTTGGCGCGGTCGTGGAACAGCCGCACGGCGGGGTAGTCGAGTGGCCCGGCGCCGTCGGGCGGCAGCGCCAGCGCCGGCAGCGGGTGGGCGACCTCGCCGTCGACGGCCAGCGGGGTCCTGCTGGTCGCCACCACGCGCACCTGCGCCGACGACGTGACGATCTCGTGCACGACCTGCGCCACGGCGTCGACCAGGTGTTCGCAGTTGTCGACGACGATCAGCGCGTCGCTGTCGGTCAGCAGGTCGCGCAGCCGCTCGATCGGCGAGCGGGTCAGCGGGTAGCCGCCGCGGTCGATGATGCTGACCTCGCGGACGCCCAGCGCGGCCAGCACCGCGGGCAGCACGTCGGCCTCGTCGCGCAGGCCGGCCAGTTCGACGAGGTGCACCGGGCGGCCGGTGCGGTCCAGCCGGCGTAGTCCGAGCTCGGTGGCGAACCGGGTCTTGCCGACGCCGCCCGGGCCCAGCAGCGTGACCAGCCGGGCGTCGTCGAGCAGCCGCTCGACCCGCGCCAGCTCGTCGTCGCGGCCGAGCAGCGGGGTCGCGGACCGGCGCAGCCGGGGCCGGCCCGGGCCCGGCTCCTGCGCGTCCGGCCCGTCGGCCGTGGTCGCCGACGCGATCGGCGGCACCGGCCCCAGCCGCAGCGCCGCCCGGTCGTGCGTCAACACGGCGAGGTGGACGTCGCGCAGCTGCGGCCCGGGGTCGGCGCCGAACGCCTCGGCCAGCCGATCCCGTCCGTCCTCGTACGCGGCCAGCGCCTCGGCCGGGCGCCCGGTGGCGACCAGCGCGCGCATCAGCTGGCCGAGCAGCGCTTCGTCGAGCGGCTGGTCGTCGACCAGCGCGGCCAGCGCGGCCGGCAGGTCGGCGTGGGCGCCGCGGCGCAGGTCGGCCTCGACGCGGGCGCGGCGCAGGTCCAGCCGCAGTGTCGCGAGCCGGGCCGCCTCGACCGCCGCGAACGGCGCCTCGCCGACGTCGGCCAGCGGTTCGCCCCGCCACAGCTCCAGCGCGCGGCCGGCCTCGGCGGCCGCGGCCGCGGGGTCGCCTTCGCGCAGTGCCGCCGTCGCCGACGCCAGTGACACGTCGGCCACGGCGGCGTCGACGTCGTGGCGGCCGACCGCGAGCCGGTATCCGCCGGCCGCCGCCTCGACCGTCACCGGGTGACCGTTGAGCGCCTTGCGCAGCCGCGACGCCGCCGCCTGCACGGCGTTGGCGGGGTTGGCCGGGCGGCCGGCCCACAGGTCGTCGACGATCGTCTCGACCCCGACGACCCGGCCCGGCGCCAGCGCCAGCCGCGCGAGCAGTGCGCGCACCCCCGCGCCCGGGATCTCGCCGGCGGCGCCGACGCGCACCGGTCCGAGGATGGAGACCTGCATGCTCCTAGGATCTCCTGAACACGGCCCGGCGCACGGTGCCGCCCCGTGAGAAGGGAAGGTTCGCCGATGACCGACGTGCTCGAGCAGGCCCGCGCCTGGCTGGCCGACGACCCCGACCCGGCCACCCGGGCGGAGCTGCAGGCGGTGCTCGACTCCGCCGAGGCCGGCGACGACGTCGCGGCAGCGGACCTCGCGGACCGGTTCGCCGGCTTCCTCCAGTTCGGCACCGCCGGCCTGCGCGGAGCCATCGGCGCCGGCCCGAACCGGATGAACCGGGCCGTCGTCATCCGGGCCGCCGCCGGGCTCGCCGCGTACCTGCGCGACACCCGCACCCCGGTCGGCGGCTCGCGGCACCGCGTCGTCATCGGTTACGACGCCCGCTACCGGTCGTACGACTTCGCCACCGACACCGCCGCCGTGCTGACCGCGGCCGGCATCGAGGCGCTGGTCATGCCGCGGCTGCTGCCGACGCCGGTGCTGGCGTTCTCGGTGCGGCACCTGTCCGCCGACGCCGGCGTCATGGTGACGGCCAGCCACAACCCGCCGCAGGACAACGGCTACAAGGTGTACCTCGGCGGCCCCGACGGCGGCTCGCAGATCGTGTCTCCGGCCGACGCCGAGATCGCCGCACGCATCGACGCCGTCACCTCCGTCGCGTCGGTGGCTCGGGCGGAGTCGGGCTGGGCGGAGATCGGCGAGGACGTCGTGACGGCGTACCTGGCCTCCGCCGCGGGCGTGGCCGAGCGCGGCGGGCCGCGCGACGTGCGCATCGTGCACACGTCGCTGCACGGCGTCGGTGGCGTCACGGCCGGCGAGGCACTGATCCGAGCGGGCTTCACCGACCTGCACACCGTCGCCGAGCAGGCCGAGCCCGACCCCGACTTCCCCACCGTCGCGTTCCCCAACCCGGAGGAGCCCGGCGCCATCGACCTCGCGCTCGCGCTGGCGCGGCAGGCCGGCGCGGACATCGTCATCGCCAACGACCCCGACGCGGACCGGTGCGCGGTGGCCCTCCCGGACCGCGACGGCGGCGGTTGGCGCATGCTGCACGGCGACGAGGTCGGCGCGCTGCTCGGCGAGCACCTGGCCCGGCGCGGCCGGACCGGTGTGCTGGCCAACTCGATCGTGTCGTCGCGACTGCTCGGGCGCATCGCCGCCGCTCACGGGCTGGCGCATGAGGAGACGCTGACGGGGTTCAAGTGGATCTCCCGGGTGCCGGGCCTGGCGTTCGGCTACGAGGAGGCGCTGGGCTACTGCGTCGACCCCGAGTCGGTGCGCGACAAGGACGGCATCTCGGCGGCCGTGCTGATGGCCGAGCTGGCCGCGCGGACCAAGGCGGCCGGCCGGACCCTGTGGGACGTGCTCGACGACCTCGCGGTCGCCCACGGCCTGCACGCCACCGACCAGCTCTCCGTCCGCGTCGACGACCTGTCGCTGATCGCGGACGCGATGGCCCGGCTGCGCTCGGCGCCGCCGCCGTCGCTGGCCGGGTCCGGCGTCGTGACGGCGGACGACCTGCTGGCCGGCGACGGCGGGCTGCCGCCCACCGACGGCCTGCGCTACCTGACCGCCGATGCCACCCGGGTCGTCGTCCGGCCGAGCGGCACCGAGCCGAAACTCAAGTGCTACCTCGAGGTGGTCGTCCCGGTCGACGGAGACGTGGCGGCCGCGCGGACGACCGCACGCGACCGGCTGGCCGCCGTCCGCGCCGACGTCGCCGCCGCCCTGGGCCTGGACGCCGAGTCGTGAGCACCGAGGAGCCCGGCGACCGGGCCGAGCCCGACCCGAGCCTGCTGCGGGTCTCGCATGCCGACCGCGACCGGGCGGTCGAGATCCTGCGCGACGCGGCTGCCGACGGCCGGCTGGACACCGACGAGCTGGAGGAGCGGGTGGAGCGGGCGCTCACCGCGCGCACCTTCGCGGACCTGGAGCCGCTGATGGAGGGCCTGCCGGTCGCGCCGCCCGCTCCACCGGCCGTCGTCCCGCCACCGCCTGCGGCCCCGGCGCCGACGGACGACGTGGTGCACTGGCAGGTCGCCGGCCAGCGGTTTCGCCGCGAGGGCGCTTGGACGGTGCCGCCCGTCATCGAGCTCGGCATGATGGGCGGGTCGGCGCGGCTGGACTACACGGTGGCGCAGCTGCCGGCGGGCGGGCGGAGCACGCTGCGCATCTCGACGGCCGGCGGACGGCTGCGGCTGATCGTGCCGCCGGGCGTCGCGGTGGACCTGAGCGGCCTCTCGCCGACCGGCGGGCGGATCCGCGACCACGCCTCGCGGCGCGCGACCCCGGGAACCGTGACGCACGTGATCACGGTGACCGGGACGATGTTCGGCGGAAGCCTGCGCGTCGACGCGTCCCGCGCCCCTTAGGACGCGGCCGGACCGGTCGTCGAGCGGACGATCAGCTCGGCCGGCAGCACCTCGTGGCGCGGCGCGAGGTCCGGGTCGTCGATGCGCTCGTTCAGCAGCGCGACGGAGCGGGCCGCCATCGCCACCTGCGGCTGGCGCACCGTCGTCAGGCCGAGGGTCGGCCAGGACGCCTGGCGCACGTCGTCGAAACCGGCCACCGAGAGCCGCGAGGGCACCGCGACACCCAGGGCGGCGGCCGCGTTGAGGGCGGCGAACGCGACCTGGTCGTTGAGGCCGACGATCGCCGTCGGGGGCTGCGGGCCGGTCAGCAGCTCCGTCGCCGCGCGGACGGCTCGGTCGTAGTCGAAGCCCGTCTCGACCACGTCGGGCGCCGGCAGCGCGAGTGAGGTCAGCCGGTCGCGGATCCCGGCCAGCCGCCGCGCCGACGTGCTCGCGCCGGGCAGGCCGGCGAGGACCGCGATGTGCCGGTGCCCGAGCCCGGCCAGGTGGTCGACGACGGCGGCGGCGCCGGCCGGGTGGTCGCCCTCGACGGAGTCGCAGCCGGCGTCGACGACCCGGTTGGCCAGCACCACCGGGAACCGGCGGGCCACGAGGTCCGCCACCGCCTCAGAGCCCTCGACCGCGGCGGTGAACACGATGCCGTCGACCCGCTGCTGCAACAGCAGCTCGACCGCCTCGCGATCGCCGCCGCCCGCGGCGTTCTGCAGCAGCATGTGCTGCCGCCGGGCGCCGAGGCAGGCGGCGATCTCTTCGAGGAACTCCGGGTAGAACGGATTGGTGAGGTCGGACACCACCACGCCGACCAGCCCGGTCCGGCTGGTCACCATGCTGCGGGCGGCCGCGTTCGGCGTGTAGCCGAGCTCCCGGCTGATCGCCAGGATCCGCTCGCGGGTGGCCGCAGCGACCCGCCCGCCGTTGAGCGCCCGCGACACGGTGGCCTGCGACGTGCCCGCCACCCGCGCGATGTCGACGCTGGTGGGCGGGCGTCCGGGGCCGGCCGCCTTCACCATGCGGGTCAGTCTCGCACGCCGCCGAAGGCGTGGTCGGTCCACTCCGGCGACGCGCCGGTGTGCGCGGCCGCGCGGATGTCGCCGGAGCGCGCGTGCCCCTCGAACAGCTCGACCCGCGACGCGCGGCCGCAGACCTCGCCGAGCAGCGCGCTGGAGGCCGGGTCGGTGATCTCCTGGTACGTCACCGTCTTGAGGTACTTCCCGACCCAGAGCCCACCGGTGTAGCGAGCCGCGCCACGCGTCGGCAGCACGTGGTTGGTGCCGATGACCTTGTCGCCGAACGACACCGTCGTCAGCGATCCGAGGAACAGGCTGCCGTAGTTGCGCAGCCGCCCCAGGGCCGCCCGCGGGTCCGCCGTCAGGACCTCGACGTGCTCGAAGGCCAGCTCGTCGGTGAGCGCGTACGCCTCGTCCAGGGTGCCGACGACGTGCACCTCGCCGTGGTCGCGCCAGGCCGGCTCGGCCATGTCCTTCGTCGGCATGCCGGGCAGGATCTCCTCGACGTGCGCGATGGCGGCGCGCGCCAGCTCCTCGCTGGTGGTGATGAGGACGGCGGGCGAGTCAGGCCCGTGCTCGGCCTGCGAGAGCAGGTCGACGGCGACCGTGAACGGGTCGGCGGTCTCGTCGGCCAGGACCAGGATCTCGGTCGGACCGGCGAACAGGTCCAGCCCGACCCGGCCGTAGAGCTGCTTCTTCGCCTCGGCGACGTAGGCGTTGCCCGGACCGGCGATGAGGTCGACCCGCGGGACGGTCTCGGTGCCCAGCGCCAGCGTGCCGATCGCCTGCACGCCACCGAGCAGGTAGATCTCGTCCGCGCCCGCCAGCGACATCGCCGCGATGGTCGCGGCCGGCACCTCGCCGCGGATCGGCGGCGTGCAGGCCGCCACCCGGGGCACGCCCGCGACCTTCGCCGTCACGATCGTCATGTGCGCCGACGCGGTCAGCGGGTAGCGCCCGCCCGGGATGTAGGCGCCGACGGACGCGATCGGCAGGTGCTTCTGCCCCAGGTGCACGCCCGGCAGCGTCTCGACCTCGAACTCCTGCAGCGAGGCCAGCTGCCGCTCGGCGAACCCGCGCACCTGCGCCTGCGCGAACCGGATGTCCTCCAGCGCCTGCTCCGGCACCGTCGCGACGATCCGCTCGATCTCCTCGTCGGTCAGCCGGAACGCGGGCGGCGACCAGGAGTCCAGCTGCTCGGAGTACTTGCGCACGGCGGCGTCGCCACCGGCCTCGATCTCGGCCAGCATGCCCGCGACGGTGGCCGTGACGGCGGCGGCCTCGGCGCTGCGGTCAACGGCGGCGGAACGGCTCTTGAGAGTCTTCATGATGTATACGTATACACCATGATCTACCAGCCGTCACGCCCCGAGCAGCCGCTCGCCCAGCGCCCACAGCCGAGGCGGACGGCCACGACTGCCCGACCGCCCGCGCCAGCCACCCCGCCCGACCACCTCCAGAAGTTGATCTTGGAGTTGTTCGACCCGAGAGTCCGATTTGCCGGATAGATGGCCGAACAATTCCAAGATCAACGGGAGGTGGGGCTGGTCGAGAAGGGCGGGACGGGGCCACACCAGGCCGGCGCGCACGGGGTGAACCGGCGGTCGAGGCGGCGGTGAGGCCGGTGCCGATGAGGGGCCGCTCGCGTGTCGTGCCACCAGCCTGCGTGCGCCGGCCCGGACTCTGAATCCTGGTCGGTCCGCATTTCTCGCGCGATGGTACGGAGCTGACCGACGACCTGTCCGAGGTGTTCGACCTCGTCGAGATCCGCGGACCGGTCTCCGGCGGCATCGCGGTGCGCGGCCCCCTGGGTGTCGTGGGCCGGGCTGCGCGACCGGCTGACGTTCCTCGCGCTGGTCGCCGGCCGGGTTCGGCTGACCACCGACGGCACCGGTCCGATACGTAGGCCCGGCCGAGCTGCCGCCGAGCTGCCGCCGGGCTGGCTGCGGGCGGTGACCGACGAGCGCCTGCGGCCGGCGCTGCGGCTCATGCATGCCGAGCCGGCGCGCCGGTGGGGACTGGTGGAACTGGCGCACGCCGCCGCTGACCTACGTCCACCGCCGGCTGCGCGACGGGCTGGTGCCGGGCGGCGGCGAGCCGCACCAGGCGAAGGAAACTAGACTCGGCTCGTGACCATGCTCGACGACGCGCGTCTGTCCGACATCGCCTCCTCCGAGGCGTCGTTGCGCCGCTTCCTGCACGGCCTGCCGGGGGTCGACCAAACCGGCGCCGAGGCTCGGGCGGCCACGCTGGCCACGCGGTCCATCAAGACCACGGCCAAGCAGTACGCCATCGACCTCGCCATCTCGATGATCGACCTCACCACACTGGAGGGGCAGGACACCCCGGGCAAGGTGCGGGCGCTGTGCGCCAAGGCGCTGCGGCCCGACCCGTCCGACCGCACGGTGCCCCGCGTCGCCGCGGTCTGCGTCTACCCCGACCTCGTCGCCACGGCGGTCGAAGCACTCGGCGGCGCTGGCCGAACGGTCAAGGTGGCCAGCGTCGCCACCGGCTTCCCGTCCGGGCGCACCAGCCGGGCGGTCAAGGAGACCGACACCCGCGAGGCGGTCGCGGCCGGCGCCGACGAGGTCGACATGGTCATCGATCGCGGCGCGTTCCTGGCCGGCCGCTACGGCGCGGTGTTCGACGAGATCGTCGCGGTCAAGCAGGCCGCCGGCGACGCCCACCTCAAGGTCATCCTCGAGACCGGTGAGCTGGCCACCTACGACAACGTCCGCCGCGCATCCTGGCTGGCCATGCTGGCCGGCGGCGACTTCATCAAGACCAGCACCGGCAAGGTCGCGCCGGCCGCCACGCTCCCCGTCACGCTCGTCATGCTCGAGGCGGTCCGCGACTTCCGCGAGGCCACCGGCCGCCAGGTCGGCGTGAAGCCGGCCGGCGGCATCCGCACCACCAAGGACGCCGTCAAGTACCTGGTCCTGGTCAACGAGACCGCGGGCGACGACTGGCTCGACCCCGACTGGTTCAGGCTGGGCGCGTCGAGCCTGCTGAACGACCTGCTCATGCAGCGGCAGAAGCTCGCCACCGGCCGCTACGCGGGCCCCGACTACTTCACCCTCGACTGACGTCAGAACCCGCGATCGGCGCTCGGCCCAGGAGCAGCCACGTCGGCATCGGGCCCTTCCCCTTGACCTCGATCGTGCCCCGGGACCGGAACCGGTACCGTCCCCGCAGCCGCTCGTGTACCCGTGGCGACACCTGGATCGCGCCCGGGAGACCATGGCTCTCCATGCGGCTCGCGGTGTTGACGGTGTCGCCCCACAGGTCGTAGATGAACTTGCGCCGGCCGATGACGCCGGCCACCACCGGTCCGGTGTCCATGCCGATCCGGAACCGCAGGCCGTCCGGCCCGGGCCCGCGGCGCTCGCATTCGCGCTGCATCGCCAGCGCCATGTCCGCGACCGCCTCGCAGTCGTCGTCACGCGGGACCGGTACGCCGCCGGCCACCATGTAGGCGTCGCCGATCGTCTTGATCTTCTCCAACCCGTGCTCGTCGGCCAGCCGGTCGAAGGCGCTGAAGACGTCGTCGAGGAGCCGCACCACGTCCTCCGGCGGCAGGGCGACGGACAACGGCGTGAAGTCGACGATGTCGGCGAAGAGGACCGTGGCCTCGGCGTGGCGATCGGCGATGATCCCGTCGCGCCGCTTGAGCCGGGCGGCGACCGGCGCCGGCAGGACGTTCAGCAGCAGCCGCTCGGAGCGGGCGTGCTCGCGGTCGCGGCCACGCACGAAGTACTGCAGCAGCAGGTACGCGACCAGCGACGGCCCGGCGAGGTCACCGGCGAAGAAGGCGATGCGCACGCCCTCGGGGATGTCGGCGGCGTCCAGACGCGGGTCGAGCACGGCCGAGATCCCCAGCAGGACGAGGTACGCGACGAACCAGGGGATCGCCTCGCGCGGCCCCATGAACATGAGGGCGCCGAGCGCGGCCGAGAGCGCCCACAGGCAGACGGCGCCCGAGGCGGCGAACCCGCCGAGGGACCACTGCAGGGCGAACGGCAGCACGAGCATCATCGTCAGCTGGATCGCCCGGAACGGGACGAACCGCCGGGTCCGCGCGAACCACGCCAGCGAACCGGCCGACACCACGAGATAGACCAGCGGGATCAGCGCCGCCACCGGCAGTCCGAGCAGGAGGTAGGTGACGATCCAGAACGGCGTCAGCGCGCAGACCAGGCCGGTCGACAGCACCAGCGTGGAGCGCCGCAGCCGCTCGTCCTCGGCGGCCGACTCGTCCGCGCCGAGCGCCGCCAGTCGCCGCAGCCCCGACGGCCGATCCGCCCGATGTCTCACCCGCGTTCGCCCCTGGACCTCATCGTCGCAGGGCGGTGCGGCTCGCGCCAGAGCCGCGCGGCGCGGGGCGGCGTCCCGAGCGTCTACGCTGGGAAACGTGACGGACACCTACGTGACGCTGGACTGATCGCCATGACGAAGTTCGAGTACGCACCGGCGCCGGAGTCGCGGGCCATCGTCGACATCAAGAGCTCGTACGGCCTGTTCGTGAACGGCGAGTTCGTCGAACCCGGCGACGGGTCGATGTTCAAGTCGGTCAACCCGGCCACCGAAGAGGTGCTCGCCGAGATCGCGTCGGCCGGTGCCGGCGACGTCGACAAGGCGGTCCAGGCGGCCCGCCGGGCCTACGAGCGCACCTGGTCGAAACTGTCCGGACGCGACCGCGGCAAGTACCTGTTCCGCATCGCGCGGATCATCCAGGAACGCGCCCGCGAGCTGGCCGTGCTCGAGTCGATCGACAACGGCAAGCCGATCCGCGAGTCCCGCGACGTCGACATCCCGCTGGTCGCGGCGCACTTCTTCTACTACGCCGGCTGGGCCGACAAGCTGGCCTGGGCCGGCGCGTCGAATGCACCGTCCCGGCCACCGCAGCCTTATGGCGTCGTCGGCCAGGTCATCCCGTGGAACTTCCCGCTGCTCATGCTGGCGTGGAAGATCGCGCCGGCGCTGGCCGCCGGCAACACCGTCGTGCTCAAGCCGGCCGAGACCACGCCGCTCACGGCCCTGCTGTTCGCCGAGATCTGCCAGCAGGCCGACCTCCCGCCGGGCGTCGTCAACATCCTCACGGGCGCCGGCGACACCGGCCGCGCCCTGGTCGAGCACCCGGGCGTCGACAAGGTCGCGTTCACCGGGTCCACCGAGGTGGGCAAGCAGATCGCGCGCAGCATCGCCGGCACCGCCAAGAAGGCGACGCTCGAGCTGGGCGGCAAGGCCGCCAACATCGTGTTCGACGACGCGCCGGTCGACCAGGCGGTCGAGGGCATCGTCAACGGCATCTTCTTCAACCAGGGGCACGTGTGCTGCGCGGGCTCGCGGCTCCTGGTGCAGGAATCGGTCTACGACGACGTCCTGGGCCGGCTGAAGCGGCGGCTCGGCACACTGCGCGTCGGCGACCCGCTCGACAAGAACACCGACATCGGCGCCATCAACTCCGCCGAGCAGCTGGCCCGCATCCGCGAGCTGTCCGAGGTCGGCGAGGCCGAGGGCGCCGAGCGCTGGTCGCCGGAGTGCGAGCTGCCCGAGCGCGGCTTCTGGTTCCCGCCGACGGTGTTCACCGGCGTCAGCCAGGCGCACCGCATCGCGCGCGAGGAGATCTTCGGCCCGGTCCTGTCGGTGCTGACGTTCCGCACCCCGGCCGAGGCGGTCGAGAAGGCGAACAACACGCCGTACGGCCTGTCCGCGGGCGTCTGGACGGAGAAGGGCTCGCGCATCCTGTCGATGGCGCAGCAGCTGCGGGCCGGCGTCGTCTGGGCCAACACGTTCAACCGCTTCGACCCCACGTCGCCGTTCGGCGGCTACAAGGAGTCGGGCTACGGCCGCGAGGGCGGCCGGCACGGTCTGCTGGCATACCTGAAGGCGGAACACTGATGGCCGAGCGTCTCGCGGTGAAGAAGACCTACAAGCTGTACGTCGGCGGCAAGTTCCCGCGCTCGGAGTCCGGCCGGTCCTACGAGGTCGCCGACGCCAAGGGAAAGTTCCTCGCCAACGCGGCCTGGGCCTCGCGCAAGGACGCCCGCGACGCCGTGGTCGCCGCCCGCAAGGCGGTGCCCGGCTGGGCCGGCGCCACGGCGTACAACCGCGGCCAGGTGCTCTACCGCGTCGCCGAGGTCATGGAGGGCCGGCACTCGCAGTTCGTCGACGAGGTCGCGGCCGGCGAGGGACTCACCCGGGCGAAGGCGACGGCGCTGGTCGACGAGTCGATCGACCGCTGGGTCTGGTATGCCGGGTGGGCCGACAAGATCGCCCAGGTGGTCGGATCGAGCAACCCCGTCGCCGGGCCTTACTTCGACTTCTCCGTGCCCGAGCCCACCGGCGTGGTCGCCGTGCTGGCGCCGCAGCGCTCGTCGCTGCTCGGGCTGGTGTCGGTGCTGGCGCCGGTCATCGTCGGGGGCAACACGGCGGTGCTCACGGCGTCGGCGGACCGGCCGCTGCCGGCCATCACGCTGTCCGAGGTGCTGGCGACGTCCGACGTGCCGGGCGGCGTGGTGAACATCCTCACCGGGACGCTCGCCGACACCGCGCCGATCCTGGCCGCGCACATGGACGTCAACGCCGTCGACCTCGCCGGCACGGCGGGCGACGCCGAGCTGGCCCGGTCGTTGGAGCTGGCCGCGGCCGACAACCTCAAGCGGGTGGTCCGTGCGCCGGAGGCCGAGCCCGACTGGATCGCCGAGCCCGGCCTCGAGCGCATCACCGCCTACCTCGAGACGAAGACCGTCTGGCACCCGGTCGGCATCTGACCCGTCACTTCAGCGGATCGGCGGCGGCCGTCGCCTGCGTGCCCGGTAGCTGCTCGCCGAACGGCGCCTCGAGCCTCGGCGGCTGACAGGCGCCGCTCGGCGACACCTCGACCGTCAGCCGCGGGAAGACGTGCTCGCCCCACGGGTTGGCGGCGACGAACGACTGGTCGTAGGCGCCGTCGTAGCACTCCTCGGACCAGCCCAGGTCGAACGGCTTGCCGTCCTGGTCGTAGAGGCGGACGTTCTCGAGCAGCGTGCCGTCAGGGCCGTAGGCGAAGATGTTGGTGATCGGCATGCCCTCGGCGTCGTAGAAGGTAGGGCCGGCGTCCCAGTCCGCAGGTCCGGCGTAGTCGTAGCCGCCGTCGACGTACTGCACGCCGTCCCAGGTGCCATGGGCGGCCACCACGCCGGCCATGACCACGCCGCCGATCGCCAGGCCGGCGTTGGCCAGCTGGACGGCGACCAGCCGCGGCCCGCGAACCTCGCCCGCCGCAGTGCGCCGGCCCAGCCACACCGATCCGACGACCGCGAGCAGGAACACCGCGGCGCTGAACGGGGCGCTGCGGAACACGGCGAACGTGATCAACGCGAGCGCACCGGCACGGAGGAGCCACCAGGCGGACCGCAGCGATGTGACCAGTTCGATCGCCGGCCGGCCCCACGGCATGCTGCGTATCCACTCCTCGACCTGGGCCAGCAGCACCGCCGTCGGCACCTGCCGCAGCTCTGCGACGGGGTCGTCGCGCCCGGTCACCAGCAGCACGGTGGCGGCCCCGGCAAGGACCATCGCGACGATCGCCGGCACACCGAACAACGCCGGAGCGCCACTCAGCCCGAACAGCGTGTCGACGAACGCCAGCGCGCCCAGGCCGACGGCACTCCAGCCGAAGAACGCGACCAGGAACCGCAGCAGCCGGCGGACGAAGCCGACCGGCACCAGCGCGGGCTCCGGCGCCGGTTGCGGCATGCCGGCCGCCGCGCGCAGCTCGGCCGCGTACGCCGCCGGCGCGCCCAGCCGGTCGATCAGCACGTCGATCGTGACGTCGTCGCCGTACTCGGCGGCGACGTGGTCGAGGTGGTCGCGGACGTCCTCGGCGATCTCCGCGAGCTCGTCGGCCGGCAGGTCGCCGAGCTCGTCGCGGACCGCGGCGACGTACGTCGCGACGGCCGGGTGGGCGGTGGCCCGGGTGCTGCTCACGCTGCCTCCTTGGTGGCGTGGTCGACCAGCTCCGTCAGCACCCCGGCGAACTCACGCCACGTCTTGGCCGAGCGTCGCAGCAGATCGCGGCCGGTGCCGTTGAGGCTGTAGTACTTGCGGTGCGGGCCCTCCTCCGAGGGCACGACGTACGTGGTCAGCGCGCCGGCGTGGTAGAGCCGGCGCAGCGTCCCGTAGACCGAGGCGTCGCCGACCTCCGTCAGCCCGGCCGCGCGGAGCCGCCGGACCACGTCGTAGCCGTAGCCGTCCTCCTCGCGCAGGACGGCGAGCACGGCGAGGTCGAGCACACCCTTGAGGAGCTGACTGGTGTCCATGAGTTCCCCTCTCCTGTGCCCTACACACTAGTGCGCGATGCGTAGTACTGCGCATCGCGACACGCATCGGCCGATGCTGGAGACGAGGTCCGGGAGGTTCCAGCCCGGGTGCTTTGCAATGAGCACCAATACGCACCACCCGGCTGCTGCGGTAACGCCGTCACCGCAGCGAAACCCATCTACCAGCTGGAGCGGCCTCAAGGCAGGAGCCACTGGCTGGGACTCCACCCGGCCGCACCCGCAACTGCGCTACCTGACGCGGCGCGCCCTGGCCGGCGCCGATCCAACGGACCACGGCAGCCTGTGTGGTGCGTATTGGTGCTCATTGCAAAGGGCCCGAAGATGTCACCTGGGGGGAGCCAGTCCACAGGCAGTTCCCAGCGGGCAAGTTGTCCACATTCAGCGTCCCGCACCTTGAGGCGGACCGGGCCACGCAAGAGGCTGAACACGTGACTCCAGTGGAACCACCCGACAATGACGAGCCGCTCGTGCGGTTCGAGCGGGCAACGCTGCCGGGGATCGTCAGGCGAGTACGGCGCGTCGCCGACCTGAGCCAGCGCGAACTGGCGGCCCGGATCGGTGTTTCGCATTCGACCATCTCGCGACTGGAGACGGGACGCCTGGTACCCAGCGTGGCTACCCTGCTCCGCATCCTCGGTGTCGCCGAACTGATGCTCGTCGTGACCGACGCGGACGGGCACGTCATCGAGCCCATGCGCATGTGGGATGAGGTCCGAGACGGAGGGGACAAGACGTTCCCGGCTCACCTCGACCTGATCCTGGATCCGGCCGCCGGCGACTGGTGGGCGAGTCGCTACGGCCTCGCGCGGCCACCGGAGACCTACCATCGCAGCCGCACGTGGCGCGACGCGAAGCGCCGACGCAGTCAGTGGGAGGTACGGGTGAAGCAGTTCAAGAACGATCCGCCGCCTCGCATCGTCTAGCCGCATCCATAGGCTCGGAACATGTGCGGACGCGGGATCCTGCTCGCGGCGGTGGCGGCCGCGGCGCTGGTCGCGGGCTGTGCGGGCGCCGACGAGCCGGCGGCGGACGGCGAGGTCGGCTCGCCGTCAGCCACGCCCACGCCGACGTCCAGCACGAGCCCGACGCCGACGCCGACGCCCGCTCCGACGCCGTCGCCCGTCACGCTGGCGTTCGCCGGCGACATCCACTTCGAGGGCACGCTGCGGCAGCGGCTGGACGAACCGGCGACGGCGCTGGCCCCGGTCGCCGCGCAGCTGGGCGCCGCCGACCTCACCGTGGTCAATCTGGAGACGTCGGTCGGGACCACCGGCACGCCGGAGCCGGGCAAGCGGTTCACCTTCCAGACCCCGCCGGCGGCGTTCACCGCGCTCGCGGCCGCCGGCGTCGACGTCGTCACGATGGCCAACAACCACGCGATGGACTACGGCGCCGACGGCCTGGCCGACACGCTCGCCGCGCGCGGCACGACGCCGGGCCTGGACGTCGTCGGCGTCGGCGCGGACGTCGCGGAGGCGTTCGCCCCGGCGGTCCGCGACGTGCGCGGCACCTCGGTCGCGGTCATCGCCGCGAACGTGCCGGACGACCCGGGCGCCGATCCCACGGACCACTGGGCCGCCACGGAGACGGCCGCCGGCGTCGCGACGGCGCTGGACCCGGCGCCGCTGCTGGCCGCCGCCGGCCGGGCGCGGGCCGCAGCGGACGTCGTCGTGGTCTACCTGCACTGGGGCGTGCAGGGCGAGAGCTGCCCGAGCCCGTCACAGACGGCGCTGGCCGCGGCGCTCGCGGACCGGGCCGACATCGTCGTCGGCAGCCACACCCACCAGCTCCAGGGCGCCGGCCTGGCCCCCGCGCACGACGCCTATGTGGCGTACGGGCTGGGCAACTTCGTCTGGTACACGCAGGCCTCCGAGGCGACGTCGACGACCGGGGTGCTCACGCTGACCGTCGACGGCGGGGCGGTGACGACGGAGAGCTGGGCGCCCGCACGGATCGGCGCCGACGGGCTCCCGGTGTTCGCGACGGGCGACGCGGCGGCGGCGATGACCGCGGGCCGCGCCGCTCTGCGCGAGTGCACCGACCTCAGGCCGCTGCCCTGAACCGGCGCAGCCGCAGGCTGTTCGACACCACGAACACCGACGAGAACGCCATGGCCGCGCCCGCCAGCATCGGGTTGAGCAGCCCGGCCGCCGCCAGCGGCAGCGCCGCGACGTTGTAGCCGAACGCCCAGAACAGGTTGCCCTTGATGGTCGAGAGCGTGCGCCGGGCCAGCCGGATCGCGTCGGCCGCGGCGTTGAGGTCACCGCGGACCAGTGTGAGGTCGGACGCCTCGATCGCGACGTCGGTGCCGGTGCCCATCGCCAGGCCGAGGTCGGCCTGGGCCAGCGCGGCGGCGTCGTTGACCCCGTCGCCGACCATGGCGACGACCTTGCCCTCGGCCTGCAGCCGCTTCACGACGTCGACCTTGTCGGCCGGCA
The DNA here is from genome assembly GCF_003427025.1 of Jiangella endophytica. GTDB lineage: Bacteria > Actinomycetota > Actinomycetes > Jiangellales > Jiangellaceae > Jiangella > Jiangella endophytica. The sequence goes on along the minus strand of NZ_QVAI01000001.1, from coordinate 498,994 downwards.
GCACCTCGGCGATGACGTCGTCGATGCCGACCTCGCGGGCCACCGTGCGAGCGGTCGCCTCGTTGTCGCCGGTCAGCAGGATCGGCGTCAGCCCCAGGCCGCGCAGCCGCGTGATCGCGGCGGCCGACGTCGGCTTGACGGCGTCGGCGACCACCAGCACGCCGCGCGCGGCGCCGTCCCACGCGACGGCGACGGCGGTGCGGCCCGCGGCCTCGGCCCGCTCCATCGCCACGGTCAGCTCCGCGGGCAGCGTGACCGACCAGTCGGCGAGCAGCCGCGGCCGCCCGGCCAGCACACCGCGCCCGTCGACGACGCCCTGGACGCCGAGGCCCTCGACGTTGCGGAAGTCCTCGACGGCGGGCAGCGCGCCGGCCCGCGAGCGGGCGCCCTCGGCGACGGCCTTGGCGATCGGGTGCTCGGACGCGTCCTCCAGCGCACCGGCCAGCCGCAGCAGGTCGTCCTCGGACTCGCCGTCGGCGGCCACGACGTCGACCAGCGTCATCGAGCCGGTCGTGACCGTGCCGGTCTTGTCGAGCACGACGGTGTCGACGCGGCGGGTCGACTCCAGCACCTGCGGTCCCTTGATGATGATGCCGAGCTGCGCGCCCCGGCCGGTGCCGACCAGCAGCGCCGTCGGCGTGGCCAGACCCAGCGCGCAGGGGCAGGCGATGATCAGCACCGCCACCCCGGCGGCGAACGCCGCCGCGGCCCCGCCGCCGGTGCCCAGCCAGAAGCCCAGCGTGGCGACGGCCAGCCCGATGACGATCGGCACGAAGATGCCGGAGACGCGGTCGGCCAGCCGTTGGACCTCGGCCTTGCCGTTCTGCGCGTCCTCGACCAGCTTGGCCAGCTGGGCGAGCTGGGTGTCGGCGCCGACCCGCGTGGCCCGCACGACCAGCCGGCCGTGCGCGTTGACGGTGGCGCCGGCGACTTCGTCGCCCACGGCCACCTCGACCGGGACGGACTCGCCGGTGAGCATCGACCGGTCGACGGCCGACGCGCCCTCGGTGACGACGCCGTCGGTGGCGATCTTCTCCCCCGGCCGGACGACGAACAGGTCGCCGCTCGCGAGGTCACCGGCCGGGATGCGGCGCTCGACGCCGTCGCTGAGGACCGAGACCTCCTTGGCGCCCAGCTCGAGCAGGGCCCGCAGCGCCGCGCCGGCCCGTCGCTTCGACCGGGCCTCGAAGTACCGCCCGGCCAGGATGAACGTCGTGACGCCCGCGGCGACCTCGAGGTAGATGTCGCCGGCCCCGCCGCCGCGCGAGATGGTGAACTCGAACGGGTGCGTCATGCCCGGCATGCCCGCCGTGCCCCAGAACAGCGCGTAGACCGACCAGCCGAGCGCGGCCAGCGTGCCCATCGAGATGAGCGTGTCCATGGTGGCGGCGCCGTGCCGCAGGTTGGTCCAGGCCGCCTTGTGGAAGGGGAACCCGGCGCCCAGCACCACCGGCGCGGCCAGCGTCAGCGACAGCCACTGCCAGTAGTCGAACTGCCAGGCCGGCACCATGGCCAGCACGACGACCGGCACGCTGAGCACGGCGGACAGGATCAGCCGGTCGCGCAGCGGGCGGACGGGGTCGGCCTCGGCCGCCTCGGCGACCGGGTCGGGCTGCGGCACCCGCGCGGTGTAGCCGGCGGACTCGACCGCGGCGATCAGCTGGGTGGTGCCGACATCGCCGGCGTAGGTGACTCGCGCCTTCTCCGTCGCGTAGTTGACGGTGGCGGTGACGCCGTCGAGCTTGTTCAGCTTCTTCTCGACGCGCATGGCGCAGGAGGCGCAGGTCATGCCGCCGATCTCGAGGTCGACGGTGCTCATGGGTGGTCCTCCGCGGCGATGGTGAACTCGGCGGTGCGCACGACACCGTCGTGTTCGAAGTCGAAGAACAGCCGGTAGTCGGCAGCGGACGCGGCGGTGGCGAAGAACGAGACGTCCGGGCCGGGCGGGGTGACGCCGTCGCCGGGCTCGCCCTCGGGGTGGACGTGCAGGTAGGCGAGGTCGCCGTCGCGCAGCGCGACCAGGTGGCCGTAGGCGCCGAGGTACGGCTCGAGGTCGGTGACCGGGACGCCGTCGCGGCTCACCGACAGCGTGAGCTTCGACTCGACCCCGGTGTCCATGTGCCCGTCGAGCGTGACGGTGTAGCCGTCGACCTCGGCGGTCGTGCTGGGCGCGGGCAGCGCCACCGGCTGGTAGTCGCCCGGGACGGACAGGTCGGTGCCGAGCGTCACCGCCTCGCCGTGGGTGGAGAAGTCGGCGAACAGCTTCCACTCGCCGGACGTGAGGTCCAGCGGGGCGGACCAGGTGCCGTCGGCGGCCCGGACCGGGTGGACGTGCTGGTAGCCGCTGAGGTCGCGGCGGACGGCGATGAGGTGCAGCTCCTGCTCGTGCTCGACGTCGAACTCGGTGACGACGCCGTCGGGGCCGTCGATGCGGAACGAGATCGGGCGGGCCGGCCCGGCCGGCAACGTGCCGGTCGTCAGCGCGAACGTGTAGCCGTGGTCGGAGACCATCAGGCCGCCGGGCAGGTGCTCCGCACCCTCGGCGGACTCCGCGTGGCCGCCCTCGTCACCGCCGTCCGCCTCGCCCTCGTCGCCGTGCCCGGCCATGCCGGACTCCTCCGACTCGGCGGCGGCGGGCGCCGTCTCGTCCTCGCCGATCGGGCCGACGATGCTGCCGACCCCGGCCGCCAGGCCGAACGCGCCGGCGAGGCACAGCGCGTAGACGCCGAGTTTGGCCGGCGCGTTCATGGCACTACCTCCGTGGGAAGGGGATCAGGAACCGGCGAGCTCGTAGCCGGCCTCTTCGACCGCGACCTTGACGTCGTCGGAGCTCAGCGGCGTGGCGCTGGTGACGTCGACACTGCCGGTGGCGAGGTCGACGCTCACCTCGCTGACGCCGTCGAGACGGCCCAGCTCCTCGCGGACCGAGCCGGCGCAGTGATCGCAGGTCATGCCGACGACGGTGAAAGTGGACGTGGTCATGGCGATGCCTTCCCTGGTGCCTAGAACGGTGGGGCGTGGACGGCGCGAGTCAGGACCGGACCAGCCGGGCGATGGCGTCGGACGCCTCCTTGACCTTGGCGTCGGCCTCCGGACCGCCCTGGCGGGCGGCCTCGACGACGCAGTGGGCCAGGTGCTCCTCGAGCAGCCCGAGAGCGACCGACTCCAGCGCCTTCGTCATGGCCGAGACCTGCGTGAGGATGTCGATGCAGTACTTCTCCTCGGCGACCATGCGCTGCAGCCCCCGCGCCTGACCCTCGATGCGGGTGAGCCGCTTGAGGTAGTCGTCCTTGCGGTGGATGTAGCCGTGGTGGCCGTGGCCCTCGTCGGGTGTCTCGGTCATGTGTCCTCCTCGCGTCGACGCCGATCCGTCCCGTACACGGTACCCAGGTGCCGTATCGACGTCTGACACATTCATACACTACCCCCCTAGGGTATGTCCACCGGCGACGCCGGGACGGCGGCCGGCCGACGCGGCCGTGACAGACTGTGCGTCCGTGCACCGTGTCGTTCTCCTCGCCGGCCCGTCGGGCAGCGGCAAGTCCCGGCTGGCCCACGAGAGCGGCCTGCCGGTGCTCAACCTCGACCACTTCTACCGCGACGGCGACGATCCCGGCATGCCACGCGACCCGGACCTGGGCATCGTCGACTGGGACGACCCGCGCTCCTGGGACGCCGAGCGCGCCGTCGACACGCTGGTCCAGCTGTGCCGCACCGGCAGCGCGCAGATCCCGGTCTACGACATCGCGCACGACCGCACCGTCGGCACCGAACTGTTCACCGTCGGCGCCGCGCCGGTGTTCGTCGCCGAAGGGCTGTTCGCGGCCGAGATCGTCGACGAGTGCCGGGCCCGGGGAGTCCTGGCCGACGCCATCGTGCTGCACCGCAAGCCGTGGAAGAACTTCCTGCGCCGGCTCGCCCGCGACCTCGCCGAGCACCGCAAGCCGCCGCTGACGCTGCTGCGCCGCGGCCGCACGCTCATGCGCACCGAGCGGGCCATCGTCGACCGGCAGCGCGGACTCGGCGCCCGGCCGGCCGATGCACAGCAGGTCCGGGACGCTCTCCGGGGTGCCGCCGAGGCGCCCTCCGGGATGCCCTGACCTGCGACCTCCGGGTCGGACCATCCGCGAGACGGACGCCGCGGAGGGTCCCGCGCACCTACCGTTGAGGTATGAGCACAAGCAGCTATTACTCCGAGGCCCGCGGCGGCCTGGTCCGCCCGACCGGCAACCGCATGATCGCCGGCGTGTGCGCCGGACTGGCCCGGCGGTTCGGCATGAAGACCCGCACCGTGCGGATCCTCTTCCTGCTGTCCTGCCTGCTGCCCGGCCCGCAGGTGCTGGTCTACCTGGCGCTGTGGATCATCATGCCGAGCGAGGGCTGAGCCGTTCCGTCGTCGCCGCGGCCGTGCCCGCTGTCCGGACGCGGTCGAACGCCCGCTGGGCGCCCAGTGCGGAGTAGCCGGGCTTGACGACGTCGTTGATCAGCGCGAGCCGCTGGTCGAACGGGATGAAGGCGCTCTTCAGCGCATTGACCGTGAACCACTCGAAGTCCGGCAGGTCGTAGCCGAACGCGTCGGCCAGCAGGGCGAACTCGCGGGACATCGAGGTCCCGCTCATCAGCCGGTTGTCGGTGTTGACGGTGACCCGGAACCGCAGCCGCGCCAGCAGTCCGATCGGATGCTCGGCGATGGAGCCGGCGGCCCCGGTCTGGATGTTCGACGACGGGCACAGCTCCAGCGGGATCCGCTTGTCGCGGACGTACGCCGCCAGCCGGCCCAGCGCGACCGTGCCGTCGGGCCGCACCTCGACGTCGTCGATGATGCGCACGCCGTGACCGAGGCGGTCGGCGCCGCACCACTGCAGCGCCTCCCAGATGGACGGCAGCCCGAACGCCTCACCGGCGTGGATGGTGAAGTGCGCGTTCTCGCGGCGCAGGTACTCGAACGCGTCGAGGTGGCGGGTGGGCGGGAAGCCCGCCTCGGCGCCGGCGATGTCGAAGCCGACGACGCCGGCCTCGCGGTTCTTGACCGCCAGGTCGGCGATCTCGCGCGACCGGGCGGCATGGCGCATGGCCGTCAGCAGCGTCGCGATGCGGATCGGCCGGCCCGCCGCGGCCGCCCGCGACTCGCCCAGCCGGAACCCCTCCTCGACGGCCGCGACGACGTCGTCCAGCGACAGGCCGCCGCCGAGGTGCTGTTCGGGCGCGTAGCGCACCTCGGCGTAGACGACGCCGTCGGCGGCGAGGTCCTCGGCGCACTCGGCGGCCACCCGCACCAGCGCGTCGTGCGTCTGCATGACCGCGACCGTGTGCTCGAACGTCGCCAGGTACCGCTCCAGCGACCCGGAGTCGGCGGCGTCGGTGAACCACTGCCCCAGGGCGTCCTCGTCGCCGGCCGGCAGGTCGTGCCCGATGCCCGCCGCGAGTTCGAGGACGGTGCCCGGTCGTAGCCCGCCGTCGAGGTGGTCGTGCAGCAGCACCTTCGGCGCGGCCAGGATCTCGGCGTCGGTCGGTCGCATGCTCCGAACCTACCCCGCGGGTCGTGACTCGCCGGGCCGAGCGCCGCACGCCGTGCACCGAGGGGATATAGCCTCACGGAGTGGCTCGCAGCGTCTACGTGGCATCGGTGACGGGCGAGACCGGGAAGTCGACGGTCGCGCTCGGCGCGCTGGAGGCGCTCACCCGCCGGCTGGGCCGGGTCGGCGTGTTCCGCCCGGTCGTCCGCTCCGGCGCCCAGCCCGACTACGTCCTGGAGCTGCTACTCGAGCACGACGGCGTCGACCTGCCGTACGACGTGTGCGCCGGCGTCACCTACGAGGACGTCCACGCCGACCCCGACGCCGCCATGAGCATCATCCTCGGCCGGTACCGCGAGGTCGCCGCGCAGTGCGAGGCGGTCGTGGTGGTCGGCAGCGACTACACCGACGTCGACAGCCCGACGGAGTTCTCGTTCAACGCGCGGGTGGCGGCGAACCTCGGCGCTCCGGTCGTGCTGGTGCTCAACGGGCACGACCGCTCGCCGGCCGATCTGCGCGCCGTGGCCGAGCTGGCCACCGCCGAGCTGACCGCGAACTACGGCGCGCTGGCCGCGCTGGTGGCCAACCGCGTCCTGCCCGATGCTCTCGACGACGCGCGCGAGGCGCTCAGCGAGCTCGGGCCGGCGTACGCACTGCCCGAGGAGCCGCTGCTGTCGGCGCCGACGATGGGCGACCTCGTCGCCGCGGCCGGCGGCGAGCTGTTCCGCGGCGACGCGACCCGGCTGGGCCGCGAGGTCGGCGGGCTGGTCGTCGCCGGCATGACGCTGCCGCACGTGCTGGACCGGCTGTTCGACGACGCCGTCGTCATCACCCCCGGCGACCGCACCGACGTGCTGCTCGGCGTGGTGGCGGCCCATGCGGCGAAGACGTTCCCGACGCTCGCCGGCGTGGTCCTGAACGGCGGGTTCGAGCTGCCGTCGCAGATCGTCCAGCTGATCGACGGCCTCGACGTCGGGCTGCCGATCGTGACCGCGCCCGGCGACACGTTCGGCACCGCGACGGCGCTGGCCGCCGTCCGGGGCCGGCTGACCTACGACGCGACCCGCAAGGTGCAGACCGCGCTGGCGCTGTTCGACCGCCACGTCGACGCCGGCGACCTGCTCGACCGCCTCGACGTCACCCGCAGCGGCGCCGTCACGCCGCTGATGTTCGAGCACGACCTCGTCGACCGCGCCCGCTCGTCGATGCGGCACATCGTGCTACCCGAGGGCACCGAGGAGCGCATCCTGCGCGCCGCCGACACCGTCCTGCGCCGAGGCATCGCCGACCTCACCCTGCTCGGCTCGCCGGCCGAGGTCGCCGCCGCGGCCGACCGCGTCGGCGTCGACATCGGCGCCGCCCAGATCGTCGACCCGCGTGAGAGCGAGCTGCGCGGCCGGTTCGCCCACGAGTACGCCCGGCTGCGCGCCCACCGCGGCGTCACCCAGGAGGCCGCCTGGGACCAGGTCGCCGACGTCTCCTACTTCGGCACGATGATGGTGCAGCTCGGCCTCGCCGACGGCATGGTGTCGGGCGCGGCGCACACGACGGCGCACACCATCAGGCCGGCGTTCGAGGTGATCAAGACGCTGCCAGGGGTCTCGATCGTGTCCAGCGTGTTCTTCATGTGCCTGCGCGACCGCGTGCTCGTCTACGGCGACTGCGCCGTCAATCCCGACCCGACCGCCGAACAGCTGGCCGACATCGCGATCTCGTCGGCGGAGACGGCGGCGCGCTTCGGCGTGGCGCCGCGGATCGCGATGCTGTCGTACTCGACCGGCGAGTCCGGCACCGGCTCCGACGTCGACAAGGTGCGCACCGCGACGTCGCTGGTCCGTGATCGCCGGCCCGACCTCGAGGTCGAGGGACCGATTCAGTACGACGCCGCCGTCGACGCCAGCGTGGCCCGGGCCAAGCTGCCCGGCAGCGAGGTGGCCGGCCGGGCCACGGTGTTCGTCTTCCCCGACCTCAACACCGGCAACAACACCTACAAGGCCGTGCAGCGCAGCGCCGGCGCCGTGGCGGTCGGCCCGGTGCTGCAGGGCCTGCGCAAACCGGTGAACGACCTGTCGCGCGGCGCGCTGGTCCGCGACATCGTCAACACGATCGCGATCACCGCGATCCAGGCGCAGTCGGCGGAGGCCTCGTGAGCGCGCCCGGTGGGTGGGCGGCCGGACTAGCGCCGGGCCAGCTCGACGACGTCGGCCAGCTGGGTCCGCGCGACCTCGACGTCGGGCACGGTGAACATGCCGAGGCTCTGCACGCCGGCGTCCTCGAGCGCCTTCAGGTGCGCGGCGGCGTCGTCGAGCGTGCCGACCGGCGCGAGCTCCGTCCACCACTGCGCCGGCATGGTGGCCAGGCCGTCGAGCCCCTTCTGGGCGTAGCGGGCGGCGAGGTCGTCGAAGAACGGCAGCGTGGTGAGCGTGGTGCGCGGCTCGTCGAGCTGGCGGCCCAGCCACGGCGCCATGGTGCGGTAGGCCTCGGCGCGGTCGTTCTTCACGCAGAGGATGCCGAAGACCGCGACGTGGAAGCCGGGATCGCCGGGACGGCGGCCGGCCTGCTCGAGCGACCATCGCACGTAGGACGGGCTGGCCGGCTCGGCCAGCACCAGCCCGCCCGCGACGCGACCGGCCAGCGCCAGCGACTTCGGTCCGAACACGCCGGCCAGCAGCGGCGGAGGGTCGGCCGGAGGGTGCTCGAGCCGGACGGCGTCGAGGTCGACGTAGTGGCCGTGGCTGGTGACCTCTTCACCCGCCAGCAGACGCGTGACCGCGACCATGACCTCGTCCAGTGCGGTGAGCGGCGACACCGGCCGCACGCCCATCTGCGCCATCCACGACTGCACCCCGTGCCCGATGCCGGGCAGCACCCGGCCGGGTCCGAGCCCGCACAGCGTCGCGATCTCCATGGCCGTGACCGCAGCGGTGCGGGCGACCGCAGGCAGGATGCCCACCCCCACCGTCAGCTGCTCGGTGACCGACAGCGCGGCGGCCGCCAGGCTCGGGCCTGCGGTGAAGAAGCAGTCTTCGATGACCCAGAGCTGCTGGGCGCCGCCGGCTTCGAGCGCACGGGCGGCCTCGGTGACGAAGGCGGGCGGGAAGGATCGGTCGAAGCTCATTCCGACCTGCAGGCGGTTGGTCATGGCCGCACAGTAACGGCACCCTCCGACAGGAACGGACTCTCCCGATGACCGTCCTCGTGCTCAACTGCGGATCGTCGTCCATCAAGTACCAGCTGATCGATCCGGCCGGTCCGACGCGCCTGGCGAAGGGCATCGTCGAACGCATCGGCGAGGACGACGGGGTCGCGGACCACGCCGTCGCGCTGCGCCGGATCATCGACGAGCTGGAGCGCGAGTGCGGGCCGCTCGCCGGCCTGGGGCTGGCCGCGGTCGGGCACCGCATCGTGCACGGCGGCGACAAGTTCGCCGAGCCGACGCTCGTCGACGACGACGTCGAGCGGGTCATCGAGGACCTGTCGCCGCTCGCGCCGCTGCACAACCCGCCGGGACTGACGGCGTTGCGGCTGGCTCGGCGCGAGCTGCCCGACGTCCCGCACGTCGCCGTCTTCGACACCGCCTTCCACCAGACGCTGCCGCCGGCCGCGTACACGTACGCCCTGGACCGCGACCTCGCCGCCCGGTACGGCGTGCGCCGCTACGGCTTCCACGGCACGTCGGTGTCGTACGTGAGCCGGGCGGCGGCGCGGCTGCTGGACCGCGACCCGGCCGACACCAACCTGGTCGTCCTCCACCTCGGCAACGGCGCGTCGGCCACGGCGGTGCGCGGCGGCCGCTCCGTCGACACATCGATGGGCATGACGCCGCTCGAGGGCCTGGTCATGGGCACCCGGACCGGCGACATCGACCCGGGCGCGCTGCTCTACCTGCACCGCGAGGCCGGACTCTCCGTCGACGACCTCGACCGGCTGGTCAACCGGTCCAGCGGGCTGCTGGGCCTGGCCGGGGCGAACGACCTGCGCGAGGTGCACCGACTCGCGAAGGCCGGCGACGCCGCGGCGCAACTGGCGCGGGAGCTCTACTGCTACCGGATCCGGCACTACGTCGGCGCCTATCTCGCGGTGCTCGGCCGGACGCACGCCATCGTCTTCACCGCGGGCGTCGGCGAGAACGACTCGTGGGTGCGCTCGCACTCGCTCGGCGGGCTGCGCCACCTCGGCGTCGAGGTCGACCACGTCCGCAACTCCTTCGCCGGCAGCCGCGCGCAGATCATCTCCCCCGACGAGGCCGACGTCACCGTTCTCGTCATCCCCACCAACGAGGAGCTGGAGATCGCCCGGCAGGCGTCCGACCTGGTCACCGCGCCCTCGTCCTGAAGCGGCGCCTCCCGGGCCGGGTGCCGGGAATCTGACGATCTCACCTGGATCCAGGCAACGTATCGGCGGCATGGCGCGTCATCATCGGTGACCACCCGTGACACGGAAGGACCACCATGCCCCGGATCACCCGCCGCGCCGCGCTCGCCACCGCGCTCGCGGCCACCGCGCTCTCGCTCGCCCCGGCCTCGGGCGCGTCGGCCTCGGCCGGCGCCGACGGCGACCTGCCACCGCTGCTCTCCGCCGACGTCGCCACCTACAACGTCTACCTGGGCGCCACGCTGGACCCGCTGTTCACCGCGACCAACCCGCAGGAGCTGGTCCGGCTGGCCGGCGAGGTCTACGCCGGCGTCGAGGCCACGGACTTCACGGAGCGGGCCGGCGCGATCGCCGACCAGATCGCCGGCCACGAGCCCGAGGTGATCGGCCTGCAGGAGGTCGCGCTGTGGGAGAAGGGCCCGCTCGGCGGCCAGCTGCAGGTCACGTACGACTTCCTCGACCTCCTGCTGGACGAGCTGGCCGAGCGCGGCCACCCGTACCGCGCCGTCGCGACGAACTGGAACTTCGACGGCACGCTGCCGATCTCGGCGACGGAGCAGGCCCGGTTCCGCGACCGCGACGTCATCATCGTCCGCGCCGACCTGCCGCGGGCGCTGCTGCGGGTGACGAACCCGCAGTCCGGCACGTACAACGCCGTCCTGGAGATCCCGACGGCCATCCCGGGGCTGACGTTCCAGTCGCCGCGCGGCTGGTCCACCGTCGACGTCCGGCTGCTCGGCGCGTCGTTCCGGTTCGCGAACACGCACCTGGAGGCGTCCGGCCCGGCCGTCATCCGCAACGCGCAGGCCACCGAGCTGGCCGGCCGGCTCGACGCGTCGCCGCTGCGCACCGTACTGGTGGGTGACCTGAACTCGCGGCCGAACGACACCGCGGGCGCGTACGGCATCCTCACCGGCACGGGCCTCACCGACGCCTGGCTCGCCACCGGCGGCGACCCGGCGACCGGCTTCACGGCCGGTCAGTCCGCGACGCTGCTGGACGAGAACCGGCTGCGCAGCCGCATCGACTACGTCCTCGCCGGCGCCGGGGTCCGCGCCGTCGCCACCGAGATCATCGGCGACGAGGAGGCCGACCGCTCCGCACCGACCGGCTTCTGGCCGTCCGACCACGCCGGCCTGGTCGCGAAGCTCCGCTTCACCCGCTGAGGCGGCCCCAGCCCGCCATCATCAGGGCTTGCGGCGGATGCGGTAGCGCAGCACCAGGAACGGCAGCCCGAACAGCGAGAACGCGTGGTCGGCGCGCAGTTCGCCGCCGTCGGACCAGACCTGCAGCTCCTCGCCGAACCCGGGCACCGCGAGCGTCGTCAGCTCGCCGGTGCCGGGGTCGACGAAGGAGAGATAGTGGCCCGCGTCGGCGTGGGTGCCGCGGCTGGTCAGCGTCAGCCCGCCGCCCGGGCGCAGCCGCGGCTCCAGCGTCGCGGTGAAGCTGCCGCCGGGCAGCGGGAAGCCGACGCTGACGTAGCCGCGGCCGTCGCGGCGGTAGGTCGTGTAGATGCCGACGTAGATCGGCTCGTCGTCGTCGGCGTAGGAACGGATCCAGCCGCGCACCCGGGTGCCGTCGGGCTGGTCGACGGTGTCGATGCGGCTGACGACGCCGCGCTGGGCCTGGCGCTGGTTCATCGGCACGTTGGCCTGGCCGAGCGGCCGCGCCAGGGCCGTCCGGTACAGCAGATAGCCCGGCCGCACCCAGGCGCGCCACTCCGGCACGATGTCGAGCGCGAACCGGGTCGTGTGCTCGTAGAACTCACGCACCAGCGGATCGACGGCGGCGGGGTAGAAGTCGCCGCCGACCAGCTCGTCCAGCGACGCGACGATGCCGACGTCGGCGGCGTCGCGGATGTACTCGCCGTCGAGCTCGGTGGCCAGCGTGCGGACGAAATCGGTGCCGACGTAGCCGCCCTGGGCCGCCAGCGGCACCACGTACGGGAGGTCCTCGGGCGCGGCCCGCTCGGCCAGCAGCGACACCTGCGGGTCGCGGAACAACGCGGCCGCGGCCATGCGGTAGGCGACGACGGCGACGGCGGCGGCCCGCGCCGGTGTGCTCCCCGCGACGACCGGGCGCACCGCGAGACCGACCGCCGGGCCGAGCGCGACCTTCTGCGGCCGCACCCCCAGCCCACCGGCCACCCCGCCGGCCGCCACCGCGACCCGGGTCGCCGGCTGCCGGGTCAGCGCACCGGCCGCCCAGCCCAGGGGCGCGGCGACGGCGCCGCTGGCCAGGATGCGGTGCGGCAGCGCGGGGATCTCGTCCGGCCGCTGCCGCCGTCGTGCCACGTACTCCGACGCGGCGAGCACGGCGGCGCCTGCCACCGCGCCGAACGCGACCGCGCGCTTCCCCCGTCCGGCCTCCAGCGCCGCGCCCGCCAGCGCGCCCAGCCCCGCCGCCGTCGACACCTGCTCGGTCAGCTTCTCCGCCACGCCCGATCCCCTCCCTCGTTGACGCAGCCATTCTCGCGCGCCGATAGTGAGGCATGGCCGTCAGGATGAGTGCACTGGTCATGGGGGCGCTGCCGGAGCTGCGGTTCGAGCCGTCCCCGAAGCGCGTGCGGGCCGTCGCCGGCGGCGAGACCTGGGCCGACACCAACGCCGCCATGGTGGTGTGGGAGCCGGGCCGCATCGTGCCGGGATACGCCGTCCCCGAGTCCGACCTCGACGCCGCGCTGCTGCCTGCCGGACCCGCGCCGGCGGCGACGGCGCACCCCGTCCGCGTGGACGCCGGTGGGCCGACGGCGCTCGACCCGCGCTCGCCGTTCTCCGTGCGCACGACCCCGGGCGAGTCGCTGTCGCTGCGCCGTGGGTCACGCGTGCTCGACGGCGCCGGCTTCCGGCCCGACGACCCCGACCTCGCCGGCTACGTCGTCCTCGATTTCGGGGCGTTCGACCAGTGGTTCGAGGAGGACGACCAGGTCTTCGGCCACACCCGCGACCCGTTCAAGCGCATCGATGTGCGCTCCACCAGCCGGCGCGTCACGGTCGCCGTCGACGGCGTCGTGCTGGCCGACTCGACGCGGGCGAGGCTCCTGTTCGAGACCCACCTGCCGACGCGGACCTACTTCCCGCGCGAGGACGTGCGCCAGGACGCGCTGGTGCCGAGCGACACCACCAGCACGTGCGCGTACAAGGGACCCGCGCGGTACTGGTCGGCGCACGTCGACGACCAGCTGCTCCGGAACCTCGCATGGAGCATCGAGCAGCCGCTGTCCGACGGCGTCGAGGTGACGGACCGCATCGCGTTCTTCGACGAGAGGGTCGACGTCACCGTCGACGGCAAGCCACGGCCCCGGCCGGTGTCGCCGTGGTCCTGAGCGTCGCGGTCGCGCCGCCTCCGAGTGCCGCCGCGCACGCCTCGATGAAGTACCGCGACCCGCGCCCGGGTAAGGGCGCGTAGGGACGGTGTGAGTTCGCTGCAGGATCCGCGTGGCACCACTGTCGCCCTGGCAACGTGAGCTCACATCGTCGGCGCAGCAATCCCACAGCATTCCCCCGTCACCGCCACCAAGTTGATCTTGGAGTTCTTCGGCCATCTATCGGACATATCCCCCGCGAAGGCCGAACAACTCCAAGATCAACTTTGGAGGGAGGGCGCGGCGGGGCGGCGAGTCAGACGATGCGGCGCCAGCGCCATGGCCGGTCGCCGGACCGGCCGCGCAGGCAGGCGACCCGCCGCGCGGCCTCGGCCTGCGCCGCCCCGCTGCGGCCGGCGTGCTGCAACATGTACGAGCAGGCGCGCAGCTCGCGGATGTCGCGCAGCGTCTCGTAGCCCGCCCAGCCGATGACGTCGTAGCCGTAGGCGGCGCAGAACTCGCCGTACCCGGCGGTGTCGAGCGTCCCGAACGACGTCAGCCGGACCGCCGTCGACACGAGGTCCCACTCCGGCGGGCCGACGGAGAACCGCTCCAGGTCCAGCAGCCAGACCGTGCCGTCGTCGTCGGCCACCACGTTCCCCGCCCACGCGTCGCCGTGCACGACGCCGGCGGTGCGGCCGACCGGCAGTTCGGCATGGCGCGCCTCGAGCTCGGTGAGGTACCCGAGCAGCCACGCGCGGTCCGCCGCGGACGTCGTCGGCGCCGCCTCGATCCGGTCGCGGATCCGCACGAACGGCGCCAGCTCCGGCAGAGCGAACTCGCCCGGCGGATCCAGCTCGTGCAGCCGCCGCAGGACGCCGGCCAGCTGACGCTCCGCGGCCTCCTGGTGCGGCGGGAGCGCCCGCCAGAACGTGACCGGGACGCCCTCGACGTCGACCGGCTGCTCGACGTCGGGAAGGGCGCGGACCGCGGCCAGCCCGGACCGCTCCAGCCAGCGGGCGACGCGGACCTCCTTGCCGGCGGCGGCGGTCTGGCCGGATCGTCCGACGCGGGCGATGACAGCGCCCGGCAGCCGGTAGACGGAGTTCTCGGCGCGACGGATCAGCTCGGCCCGCGCCGGGTCGAGTCCGGCGCGGCGGCAGGCGTGGTGCAGAACGCGGTGGGTGTCGTCGGCCGTCACGACGCCAGTGCGGTGGTGAGCCGATGCCGCAGCTCGGCCACCTCAGGGACGCCGGCGTGCCGGCCGGCGTACGTGCGCAGTTCGGCGAGGTCCATCGCGGCCCGGCGCGAGCGCAGCCGTCCGGCGTCGGCGACGGCGGCCAGCCCGATGCGGGCCGCCTCGCCCGGGTCGCCGACGGCCATCGTCAACGACGCGAGCTTGGTCTGCGACATCGCCCGGGAGCGCGCGTAGCCGGCGGTGTGACCGTCGACGGCGGTGAGCAGGCGGGCCGCGGCCTCGGTGCCGTGGCCCTGCACCGTCAGGTCGAACAGCGCGTGCCCGGTGTCGCCGGCGTGCTGGGCGGCGTCGTAGTAACCCATCCACGGCGGGTCGCCGGCCGGGTCGGTGTGCGCGAACGCCTCGTCGGCCTGCCCGACGGCGCGCAGGGTGTCCTGGTGGCGGCCGAGCTTCGCCAGCGCGCGGGCCCTCGCCGTGTGCAGCATGGCCTGTTCCGTGGCGGTCAGGCGGTCGGACCGGACCAGCGCCAGCTCCGCGTACGTCAGGCCGGCGTCGGGTTCGCCGCGCCAGATCTCCTGCCGCGCCAGCGACGACAGCACCTTCGCCCGCAGGTGCCAGCTGCCGACCTCTTCGGAGCAGGCCAGCGCGAACTTGAAGATCTGCCGCGCGTCGTCGTAGGCGCACGCGTCGAAGGCCATGTGCGCCGTGGCGTGGCCGAGCAGCCCGACCGCCTCGTGCAGCTCGACCCGCACCTCGGGCGTCGCCTGCGCGTTCAGCAGCTGGCCGAACCAGCGCAGCTGGGCGTTCGCCGCCTCGCGCACGCCCGCCCCGCCGTGGCTGTGCCCCCAGCTGACCAGCAGGTCGGCGGCGCCGCGGACCTGCTCGATCTCGCCGCGACCGACCCGCTTCGGCGCATCGCTCGGCCGCAGCGGCGCCAGCAGGTCCAGCAGCGTGGACGGCGATGCCAGCAGGCCGCCGACACCGACGAAGGCCGCGCGAAGGAACTCCTGCCGCCTCACGTCCGGCTCACCGCCCACCGGTTCGAGGGCGGGCGCGGGATGCGGGTCGGCGAGTGGTGCTTCCTGCCGGACGGCCGGGGCGACCTGCAGCCGGCGGGTGTTGACGAAGCCGAGGTCGCCGTCGGCCGCCGCGCCCAGGACGACGCGCAGGGCCTCACGGTAAGCGGCCTGGGGCCAGCGGATGATGCCGCGTTCGAGCTTGCCGACGTAGTTGTCGTCCAGCTCGTGCAGCCGGCCGGTGTGGTCGAAGAGGTAGGCGTTGACGCGGTCGGCCAGCTCCTGACGAGACATCGCCACCCCCGGCACGTCGGCCGACGGCGTGCTCTCGCGGGCCAGTCGCAGGTGCTCGTTGGGTTCGCGCACGATGTCTCCACGTACGTGAGGAGGAACATAATGACATTCTCGGCGTATTGCTGTCAGGTGATCCGGAGATTCCCGAACCCTCCCTACTCGCCTCCCCCATATGATCCCACCTCGATACCCTACTGATCACCCAATTCCGGCGAAATGATCGAAACACGAGTCATGGCCGGTGCCTTTTCTCCCGATTCGACACCGCTCATGGATGCCGTGACTCGAGGCGGGTTGCCGGGGAGACCACCCCGAACCCGGCAACCCGCCGCGAACGCCCGGGGGACCGCAAGGGGGACTCGGAGGGTTGAGGCCGATGCTGCACCGCGACACGGAGTACGTCCTGACCTGGAACGTCGCCGACCACGCCTGGGAGGCGCGCCCAATCCGCCGCGAGGGACGGCGCATTGTCCCGCTCGCCCCGGACGGCTCGGCCGGGCGACTGCCGGCGGTCTTCCCCGACGCGGCCGGCGACTGAAATGACGGTGGCGGCGCCAGCCGGGCAATAGTGTGATTCGTCCGAATTGTTCCGGCAGTCGAGGCTCCAGTGGAGAATGACACGGGTGCGATTCGGCGAACAAGTGGCGAATGGCCGAAAGTCCAGTCGGCCGTTCGGATGATGCGGCGTTAGTGCGTTCGGGTGTGCCGCCGGAGTCCGGTGAACACCCTCTCGACCCGCACGACGGGGATCACGGGGAAATGGCCGGGGGATCCGGGCGAAGGCAGCGCCCGGATCCCCCGGCCTCCGTGTGCCGAGGGCTCCTTGCCGCGCGGTGCGCCGACGGGCCCGGCGTCACGCCGCACAGCCCGGCGCCCGCCGTGACCCGCCTTCGTTCCGGACCACCTCACCGCCCGGAGTCGTCCAGGATCGGTGGTGCTGGGACGCCACAGATCCTGGACGATCATGGACGTGGCGTGCGTCAGGTCGGCCCCGGGCAACCACGCCGTGCATGAGAGCGCAGCATCGCCTGACGGCGCATCGGCCGGCTCAGACCTGCCCTCGACGACCGATCAGCGTCGCGTGGCCGAGCCGCCCGAGGTCCCCGCAGCCCAGGTCGCCAGCCGGCCACGCGCGCCCATCCCACGCGGACCCACCCGCCCGAGCCGACCACGCACGCCGTCGACCCGAGCCCGCCGCGCGTCGCACGCACCCTGGCCCCGCAGCCGCCGATGCCCACCTGGCGGCACTCCCCTGGGGGATCACCGCTCCCCCGTACGTCGCGGATCGTAGGCGCGAGATACGCCCGCAAGCCGACGTGCGAGCAGGTGGGCCCTTCGTAGCGTGAACCCACTCCCGAACGGAGTCGGTGAAGGACCGCCGGAGCGGCAACTCCGGCGGTCCGCCGAGAAGGACAGTCCAAGCCGCGGACCCCTCTCTACGAAGGATGGTAGATCATGTCCACCACAGCCCCCGCCCGTCAGAGCACCGGCGTTCCCGCTCGCCGTGACCCGGTCGCCGTCGCCGCTCGGTGGCTCTCGGCGCATGGGATCCAGGCGCTTCAGGTCAGCCTCGGCATCGTGGTCCTGGCGTTCGGCGCGTTGAAGTTCTTCCCCGGCGCGAGTCCGGCGGAGCCGCTGGTCATGCGGACCGTCGACGCGCTGACGCTGGGGCTGGTGCACGGGCAGACCGCCGTCACGCTGACGGCCGTCATCGAGACGTTCATCGGGCTCACGCTGATCACCGGCGTGTTCCTGCGGACCGGCCTGGTGGTGCTGGCCGGGTCGTTGCTGGGGATGATGTCGCCGCTGGTGCTCTTCTTCGGCGACATGTTCCCGGACGGCACGCCGACGCTGGAGGCGCAGTACGTCTTCAAGGACATCATCCTGGCCGCGGCGGTGCTGGTGATCGGCGCCAAGGCCCTCGGTGCCCGGCTGGAGCCGACCGCACGCTGACCCATCCCGGAAACCGGCGAGAGCGCCGGACTCGCCCCCGCGAGCCCGGCGCTCTCGTCGTCCCCGTTACCTGCTGGTCGGCCTGTTTCCCGCGACGGCGTCCGGCTCGCGTTCGCCGTCGGCCGCACCCGGCGACGACGGCGACTCCGCCGGCTCCGCGCCGGGTTCGCCCGGCGCCGGTGTGCCGACGAGGAACGCGCCCGTCGCCAGTGTCCTGAACACCATGACTCCACGGTCTCAGCCCGACGGAGCCCGCACATCGGTCCTGGTGGCGAACCGTCGTCTACGTCGCTGGGCGTAGGGGCTCTCCCGTAAGGGGTACCCGGAGCGGACCTCAGATCGACCCGTGGACGACCTCGCCGCCGAGCACCGTCGCGACGACCGGAATGGCGGCGATGGACGACGGCTCGACGGCGCGCGGGTCGGCGCCGAGCACGACGAGGTCGGCGAGCTTCCCCGGCGCCAAGCTGCCGGCGACGTCGTCGACGCGGCAGGCGTAGGCGCTGCCGGTGGTGTAGGCGGCCAGTGCCTCGTCGACGGTGACGGCCTCGTCGGGGCCGACGGGGGCGCCGGCGGAGCTGGTCCGTTCGACCATGAACTGCACGGCCCGCAGTGGCGCGCCGTCGGCCACCGGGCGGTCGGAGCTGCCCGCGACGGGGACACCGTGATCGAGGAACGACCGGCCGCGGTACATCCAGCCGCTGCGTTCCGGCCCCATGATCGTCGAGTAGTCGTCGCCGAAAGCATGGAGGAACGTCGGCTGCACGACGGCGGTCAGCCCGGCCGCCGCCAGCTGCGGCAGCTGCTCGGGCCGGACCAACCCACAGTGCTCGACCCGGTGCCGGGCGCCGGGCCGCGGGTGCGCCGACTGCGCCGCGGCGACGACGGCGATCGCCTGGTCGACCGCGGCGTCGCCGATGGCGTGGATGGCCAGTTGCCAGCCGGCCCGGTGCGCGTCGAGGATCAGCGCCGCGAGTTCGTCGTCGCCGAAAGCGAGCTGGCCGCTGCCGCCGTCGGAGCCGTCGGGTGTGACGTACGGCGCCGTCAGCGCCGCGGTGCGGGCCATCATGCCGCCGTCCAGCCAGAGCTTCAGCGCGCCGATCGACAGCATGTCGTCACCGAGTCCGGTGCGCAGCCCGAGGTCGATCGCGCGCGCGATGCCGTCGCCGTCCGCGGCGCCCGACGGCCGCAGCATGGCCGCCGGCACCATCGTCTGGACGCGGACCGGCAGCCGGCCCTGTTCGCGGGCGACCTGATACGCGGCCAGCTCGACCGGCGACGACCCGGCGAGGTCGGTGACGATGCCCGCCTCGGCGACCGTCGTGATGCCCTGCGCCAGGCATTCACGCCCGGCGGTCTCGACGGCGGTGACGATCTCGTCCAGCGTGTACGGGAGCCGGCGGGCGCGGGCGATCGCCATCGCGCCCTCCTCCAGCAGGCCGGTCGGCCGGCCGCTCGGGTCGCGAACGACGCCGGCAGTGTGCGCCGCGAACTCGTCGTCGGTGACGGCGGCCAGAACGGCGTCGGAGACCAGGCAGGCGTGCCCGGACGTGTGCCGGATGTAGAGCCTGCGGCCCGGCGCGGCCGACTCGAGATCGTCGCGGGTCAGGTGGGCGCCGAGCGGGCGCTGGTCGTAGCCGGCGAGATCGACCCAGCCGTCGCCCGGCACGGCGTCGGCGGCCCGGCGGACGGCGTCGAGCACGGCGTCGCGGGTGCGGCACTCGGACAGGTCGACGAGGGTGGCGGCCATGCCGGTCCACGCGAGATGGCTGTGCGCGTCGACGAACCCTGGCAGCACGGTGGCGCCGCCGAGGTCGACGGTCCGCCGCGCCCGCAGCCCGTCGACCTCCTCGTCCAGGCCGGCGATGCGACCGTGCCAGACGCCGAGCCGCGAGGCGCTCGGCCGGGCGGGGTCCATGGTCGCGATCCGGGCGCCGGTCAGCAGCAGGTCGAGCTCCACCGCACCTCCACGTCGTCCGCCGTCGCTGGCACAGTCTGGCAGTTCCCCGACTGTTGCGTTACGGTCGCAGCAACCGTACCAGTACAGTTGGGAGCCGCGATGCACACGCCTCGGCACTTCCGTGCCGACTCGCCGGACCGTGAGGGCCGGCTCGTCCGCGAGAACCCGTTCGGCCTGATCATCTGCGGCGATGCCGGTGCGACGCCAGCTGCTCCCGTGGCGACGCACGTCCCGATGCTGCGCAGGCCCGGCCCCGACGGCCGTCCGCCGGCGGACGGCGAGCCGCTGCTCGGCGGGGCGATCGTGGGACATCTGGCGAAGGTGAATCCGCAGAGCGCGGCGCTGCGGACGGCGGGGTCGGCGCTGGCGGTGTTCCTCGGCCCGGACGGCTACGTGTCACCCACCTGGTACGACGGCGGGCGTCCGAGCGTCCCGACGTGGAACTACGCCGCCGTGCACGTGAGCGGCCCGCTCCGCGTCGTCGACGATCGGGACGAGGCGCTGGCGATCATCAGGGCCAGCATCGATGCGACGGAGGCCTACGCCGGCACCGGCTGGGACCCGGCTCCGTCACTGGCCTACGTCGACCAGTTGCTGGCCGGCATCGTCGCGTTCGAGCTCACCGCCGACGACGTCCGCAGCACGTTCAAGCTCAGCCAGAACAAGCCGGTCGAGACCCAGCGCCGGGTGCAGACGACCCTGGCCGTCAGCACGCACGGCCGCGACCGCGAAGTGGCGGCCCTCATGGCCGACGTCCTCCGCCTCGGCGGCGACGACACCACCTGACGCAGCGCGGTCACGGCGGCCGCACCGACGACGCGCCGACAAGCTGACCCGGTTGGACCCCCACCACAGCGCCGCCACGGCGACCAGCCCGCCCGACGGCCCACCACAGCGCCGCCATACCGCGTTCTCCAGCAGACCCGCCTGCCCTCCCCGGCCGCGGCGACGCCGCCGCAGCCGTCACGCCAGCCGCGTTCGCCGGGACCGGCCGAGCACCGCGGCGACGTCCGCGGCGAGCCGGTCCGCGTCGTCAGTCGTCAGGGTCGCCGTCGTGATGCGGATGAACGGTTCGCTGTGGGTGCGATGCGGCTCGCCGGCGCGGACCGCCCAGCCGCGGCCATGCAGCGCCTGCACGACCGGGACCTCGTGCGGCACCGGCACCCAGACGTTGAGCCCGGAGCGGCCGTGCGCCGCGATGCCGCGCTCGGCCAGCCGGTTCAGCAGGGCCTGCCGCCGTTTCCGATAGAGGTCGCCGGCCAGGCGCATGCCGTTGCGGACGTCGTCGTCCGACCACAGCCGCACCACCAGGTGTTGCAGCACGTGGCTCACCCACCCCGCGCCGACCAGCTGCCGTTCGGCGACCCGGCGGGCGGTGCGCGGATCGGCGAGCAGGAAGCCGGTGCGAAGGTCCGGCCCCAGCACCTTGCTGGTCGTGCGCACGATCGCCCACGACCGGCGGCCGACGCAGGTGGAGGCGTACGGCGCGCCGGCGATCAGCGACGCGTGGTCGTCCTCGACGACCAGGACGTCCGGGTGGTCGTCGAGGACGACGCGCAACTCGCGCGCCCGGGCCGCGTCGACGGCGGCGCCGGTGGGGTTCTGCGCCCGCGGCGTGACGACGAACGCGACCGGCCCGCCGCCCAGCGCCTCCGCCAGCGACGACGGCACCGGCCCCGCGTCGTCGACGGCGACACCGACCGGCACCATGCCCATCGACCGGACCAGCTCGAGCACGCCCGGGTAGCCGGGATCCTCGACGGCGACGCGGTCGTTCGGCCGGGCCCGGCTGGCCAGCACCCGCTCGACCCCGTCCATCGCTCCACCGACGACGGCGAGCGGCCCGGCGTTCGAGCGCAGCCAAGCGGGGAGGTCGCCGAACTGCGCGAGCCCGATCTCGGCGAGCTCCGGCAGCACCGCCGGCGCCCCGTACAGGAACCGCGGCAGCTCCAGCCGGCGCACCGCCGCGGCGACGTCGGGCAACAGCTCGGGGTCGGGGTTGCCGTCGCTGAGGTCACGGACGCCGGGGCCCACCGGGCCGTACTGCTGCGCCCGGCTGACCGGACGGACGCCGACCCTCGTGACCCGGCCCGCCTCGCTCGTGACGACACCACGCAACCGCAGGTCGCGGTACGCGGTGGACACCGTCGTCGGGCTGACGCCGAGGCGCGCCGCAAGACCACGCACCGACGGCAGCGCCTCGGTCTCGGCCAGCCGGCCGGACTCGATCGCCGCCTCGACGCTGTCGGCGATGGCCCGCGACGTGCGACCGGCGATCACGTGCTCGGCTGCCATGCCCGCAACTGTACTGGTACAGCTGTGGGACGTATCTGGCCGTGCGGACGCGTCAGCCCTCGCGGCGGGCGAGGTCGGGAGCGAACGCCGGCAGGCAGACCGCGAAGTACTCCGCGCCGTCGGGACCGGCGGTGTAGCGCACCCGCTCACCGGCCGGCGTGTACAGGGCCTGCCCGGCGGCGACCGTGGTGCTGCCGCCGTCGTGCTCGACGACGACGCTGCCGGCGAGCACCAGCGTGATCTCGTCGAACTCCGGAGTCTGCGCGGGTTCGTCCCATCCAGGCGGCGCCTGCATGCGCGCCACCGACACCGCGTCGCTCCGGGTGGCGACGCGGCCGACGTACTCGTCGATGACCTTGCCGCCGGGCACCGGGATGCGGGCGGGCGCGTCGATCAGTCTCACCATGGCGCGAGCGTAGACGGTCAGCCGATGCGGTCGATGACCAGCGCGGGCAGGTCCGGCCGGCTGCCCTCCGGCGCGATCAGGTAACCGCCGTCGAGGGCCTCGAGGGCGCGGTCGAACCGGGCCGGCTCGTCGGTGTGCAGCGTGAGCAGCGGCTCGCCCGCCCGCACGACGGCGCCCGGCTTGGCGTGCAGCTCCACCCCGGCGCCGGCCTGCACGGACTCGTCCTTGCGGGCCCGGCCGGCGCCGAGCCGCCACGCCGCGACGCCCACCTGGTACGCGTCCAACTGTGCCAGCACACCGGACGCCGGCGCGAGAACAGTCTGCGTCTCGCGCGCGGTAGGCAGCGGCGCGGACGGATCGCCGCCCTGCGCCGCGATCATCCGCCGCCACACGTCCATCGCCGACCCGTCCTTCAGCGCGTCGGCCGGATCCTTGCCGCCCGACAGGCCCGCTGCGGCCAGCATCTCGCGCGCCAGGGTGACGGTCAGCTCGACGACGTCGTCGGGGCCGCCGCCGTCGAGGACCTCGACCGATTCGCGCACCTCGAGCGCGTTGCCGGCCGTCAGCCCGAGGGGCGTCTCCATGTTCGTGAGCAGCGCGACCGTCCGGACGCCGGCGTCGGAGCCGAGCGCGACCATCGTCGACGCCAGTTCCCGCGCGGAATCGACGTCCTTCATGAAGGCGCCCGAGCCGACCTTGACGTCGAGGACGAGCGCGCCGGTGCCCTCGGCGATCTTCTTGCTCATGATCGACGACGCGATCAGCGGGATCGCCTCGACGGTGCCGGTGACGTCGCGCAGCGCATACAGCTTCTTGTCGGCCGGGGCGAGGTCGTCGCCGGCGGCGCAGACGACCGCGCCGGTCGACCGCAGCACACCGAGCATCTCGTCGGCCGACAGCGACGCCCGCCAGCCCGGGATCGACTCCAACTTGTCCAGCGTGCCGCCGGTGTGGCCGAGCCCACGGCCGGACAGCTGCGGCACAGCGGCGCCGCAGGCCGCCACCGTCGGCGCCAGCGGCAGGGTGATCTTGTCGCCGACGCCGCCTGTGGAGTGCTTGTCGGTGGTCGGCCGCTCGACGGCGGACCAGTCCATGCGCCGGCCGGTGCGGATCATCGCGTCGGTCCAGCGGGCGATCTCGCGCCGCGCCATGCCGTTGAGCAGGATCGCCATCGCCAGCGCCGACATCTGCTCGTCGGCGACGACGCCGCGCGTGTACGCGTCGACGACCCAGTCGATCTGTCCGTCGAACAGCTCGCCGCGATCGCGCTTGGTCCGGATGACGTCGACGGCGTCGAAGGGTTCGGGTGCTGCCATGGTGGGATCATCGCATTTCCGGCACGCCCATAGGCTGGCGGCATGACGACGGTGCGGCAGGCCTATCTCGACGCGGCCGGGGCGGCGCTCACGCTGCTCGGCGACCCTGCGGTCGAGGCGCGCTGGGACGAGCCGAGCGCGCTCGAGGCGTTCACCGTCGGCGGGCTGGCCGGGCACCTCGCCGGCCAGGTGCTCGCGGTGCCGGGCGTGCTGGCCACTCTGGTGCCGGAGGAGCCGCCGGCCGCTCTGCTCGACCACTACACGCGGGCCCCCTGGATCGGCACCGGCGTCGACGCCGAGACGAACGTCGCGATCCGAGCGGGCGGCGACGCGAACGCGGCTGACGGCCCCGCTGTCCTGGTCGAGCGGACGGCGGCCGCCCTCGCCACGCTCCGCGCCGCCCTGTCCGCCGAGCCGGCCGACCGGGTGGTTCATCTGGCCGGCCGCTGGTCGCTGACCCTCGACGACTACCTGACGACGCGGCTCCTGGAGATCGCCGTCCACGACGACGACCTCGCCGTCAGCGTCGGCGTCGACACCCCGGACCTGCCTGACGCCGCACTGAACCCGGTGTTCGCACTGCTGACGACGCTGTCGGCGCGCAAGCACGGTGCTCCGGCGGTGCTGCGGGCATTGGCGCGGGCCGAGCGTGCGCCGTCGGACGTCACAGCGATCTGAGGTACGGCGCCGCGCCGGTTCCGGTGGCGGCCACGGATGCTCCGGTCGTCAGGCCAACGCCAGTCCGACACACCGATCCGGCAGGTCGTCAGGCCAACGCCAGTCCGACACACCGATCCGGCGCGCGAGGCGCGGCAGGAGGTCGGGTCCCGGGATCCAGACCCTCCGCGGGTTCCGTGGGGCCGGCCGGTCTCAGGCGAGGTGAACGCCGAGGCGGTCGAGTACGACGCCGATCGGATTGCAGTAGGTGAGCCCCTGGCCGTTCGGACCGCCGGTGTCGCTGCCGGCGAACAGCAGGCCGACCGCCTCGCGGGTGTCGGGCCGGTAGACCAGCGATCCGCTGTCGCCGCCGGCGGAGAAGTCGGTGGACCCGGCGCCGGTGACCTCGATCTGGTCGTCGAAGTCCATGACGCCGGCCGGGTACTGGACGCTGATGCCGTCGATCTCGATGGCGCTGACGCGGCCCCGTGTGACGCCGGTGGTGCGGCCGGCCTTCTCGACCTCGATGTCGTCGGTGACGGCGACCCAGCCTGCCAGCGCGCCGGCCGGGTACTCGGCCGACACCTCGATGCCGTCGTCGAGGCGGGCGGTGGCGGCGTCGACGAGGTTGGGCGCCACGGGGTCGAGGGCCACGACGCCGTCGAGGACGCCGATGCGGTCGCCGGCCGCCGTGCCGCCGTCGGCCACCCCGGGCTGGACGACGATGTCGCCGGCAGCGCCGCGGTCGGAGTCGGCCAGGACGTGGTTGTTCGACAGCACGAGCAAGGCGCCGGACTCGTCGGTGACGAACGCGCCGATGGTCCCTGCCGTGACGTCGACGTGCGACACGGACAGTCCGGGCCGCAGCGGCCGCTGCCGTTTGCGCAGCTCGGCGGCGTCCCACTGGAACGCTCGGACGACGCCGACGTCGCGGATGTCGCACTCGTCGCCGGCCAGTTCGCGACCGGCGGCGACCACCTCGTCGGCGAGCGGGGACGACCCGAACGTGCGGACGGCGATGCCGTAGGTGGCCGGCCCGACGACGCACACGCCGACGGCGACGCCGCCGGTGGGGGTGTGCGGACGGGGCGGCGCGGCCAGCACCGTCGTCCGCCGGCGAAGTTCGGCCTTGATCTCGCGTGCGGTCTGCAGCTCCATGGCGACTCCCGGGGACGGTCGCGGACAGGCCCCGCCGGACCGGTGGGTCTCGCGCCCGTGGGCGGGCCCCGCCCCGACGGGAGGGATTCCCACCCTACGGGCGGGCACCGACACTTGCCGTCGACGCAGCCCGGCCGGCGCTCGCCCGCCCGCACACGTCCGTCGATCGACGAAGCGCTCGGCGGGCGTTGCTGCGGGCGCCCACCAGCGCCGGCCGCCGCTAGGGGCGCTTCGGCAGTTCCTCCGGACCGAACGCCTGCGGCAGCACCTGGTCCATCGTCTGGATGCCGAGCGGCGTCTCGACCAGCAACGACGCGCCGCCATGCTCCCAGAGCAGCTGCCGGCAGCGGCCGCACGGCATGGTGAGCCGGCGGTCGGTCCCGCCGACGCAGGTGAACGCGACCAGCCGGCCGCCGCCACCGGCGACCAGCGACGACACCAGCCCGCACTCGGCGCACAGCGTGACGCCGTAGGCGGCGTTCTCGACGTTGCAGCCGGTGACGACGCGGCCGTCGTCGACCAGGGCCGCCGCGCCGACCGGGAAGCCGGAGTACGGCGCGTACGCGCGTGCGGCCACCTCGACGGCGGCCGCGCGCAAGGCGTCCCAGTCGACGACGGGAGCGGTCACGACTTCACGTACGGCTCGCCGTCGGCGGCCGGCGCCCGAACCCGGCCGACCAGCCCGGCGACCGCGAAGATCGTCAGGATGTACGGCAGCATGAGCATGAACTCGCTGGGGATCGGCGTGCCGATGATCCCCAGCACGCTCTGCAGGTTGTTCGCGAACCCGAACAGCAACGCGGCACCCAGCGCCCCCAGCGGGCTCCACCGGCCGAAGATCATCGCGGCGAGCGCGATGAAGCCCTGGCCGGCCGACATCTCCCGGCTGAACGCGCCGACGTTGCCGAGCGTGAAGAACGCGCCACCGAGGCCGGCGACCGCGCCGCCCAGCAGGACGTTGCGGAAGCGCACCGTGTTGACCTTGATGCCCAGAGTGTCGGCGGCCTTGGGGTGCTCACCGACGGAGCGGACGCGCAGCCCCCAACGGGTGCGGAACAGCGCGATCTGCACGAGGATCACGGTGACGTACATGGCGTAGACGATGATCGTCTGCTCGAACACCACGGGCCCGATCACCGGGATCTCGCTGAGCAGCGGGATCTCCACCCGAGGCAGCGTGCCGGGGCTGTTCCAGGTCGACGCCTCGGGCGCCAGCAACTGGCCGTAGAGGAAGTTCGTCACGCCCAGCACCAGCACGTTCAGCACGACGCCGACGATGATCTGGTTGACGATGTACTTGATCGCGAAGACCGCCAGCACGAACGCCACCAGCAGGCCGGCCACGATCGCGGCGAGAAGGCCGACGTAGAGACTGCCGGTCAGCGTGGCGACGACGGCGGACAGGAACGCGCCCGCCAGCAACTGGCCCTCGATGGCGATGTTGATGACGCCGGCCCGCTCGCACAGCACACCGGACAACGCACCGAAGACGAGCGGCACCGACAGCGCCAGCGCGCCCTGCAGCAGCGACGTGAACGAGATCTGCTCGCCGGCCACGGCCCAGACGAGGAACGCCAGCACGAACGCGATCGCGAACAGCACCGTCAGCCAGACCGGCACCGACTGCCCCTGCCGGACCAGCCAGGCGGAGTACGCCGCGATGACGACGCAGACCAGCGACAGCCCGAGCGCGACCGGCTGCGACGACAGCGCCAGCGGGTCGATCTGCCACGCGTCGGAGCTGGTGGAGATGCCGAACGTGCTGGTCTGGCCGGACTCGCCGAGGATGCCGAAGGTGATCAGCGCGACCAGTGCGAGGACGGCGAACGCGATGGGCGCCTTCCAGCTCGGCCGGACGGCGAGGTCCTGGCCGGTCGGAGTGGGCGGTGCCACGACGGTCTGCGCGCTCACGCGCCCCACCCCCTCTGCAGCCCGGCGACGGGTTGCCCGGCCGAGCGGACGGGCACCCGGAAGATCGCCCGGACCAGCGGCGGTGCCGCGATGAACAGCACGATGAGCGACTGGATGACGACGATGATGTCGATGGGCGTGCCGGTGCTGGCCTGCATGGGCACGCCGCCGGCGCGCAGCGCGCCGAACAGCAGGCCCGCGGCCACCGTCCCCCAGGGACTGGCCCGGCCGAGCAGCGCGACGGTGATCGCGTCGAACCCGATGCCGGCGGAGATGCCGGCGGTGAGGTACCGCTCGGTGCCGAGCACCTGCATGACACCCGCGAGCCCGGCCAGCCCACCGGCCAGCAGCATCACCCAGATGTAGGTGCGGCTGACGGACATGCCCGCGGTGCGGGCGGCGTTCGGGTTGGCGCCGACGGCGCGGAACTCGAAGCCCATCGTGCTGCGCTCGAGCAGCCACCAGACCCCGAACGCGGCGAGGATGACCAGCACGAACCCGAGGTGCAGCCGGGAGTCGGAGAAGAACCGCGTCAGTTGCGCGTTCTCGTCGACGATCGGGCTGACCGGGTTCGACGCCCCGGGCCGCTGGAACGCCGACGTCGTCAGCAGGTAGGCGATGAGGAACCGCGCCACATAGTTGAGCATGATCGTGACGATGACCTCGTGGGCGCCGGTGCGTGCCTTCAGCAGGCCGACGATGCCGCCCCAGATGGCGCCGCCGACGATGCCGGCCAGCACGCCGACGATCAGGTGCAGGCCGGTCGGCAGGTGCATCCCGAAACCGACGTAGCCGGCCAGGATGGCGCCCAGGATGATCTGGCCCTCGGCGCCGATGTTGAACAGGCCGGCGCGGAAGGCCAGCGCGACGCCGAGGCCGGCGGCGATCAGCGGCGCGGCGTTGGTCGCGGTCTCCGCCAGCGGACGCAGCGCCCGGCCGACGGTGTACTCGTTGATGTCGATGATCGAGCCGGTGAACAGCGCGCTGTAGGCGTTGCTGACGGCGCTCCAGGCGGCCTCGAGGGTGTCACCGGGCCGGGAGAAGAAGTAGCTCGCGCGGTCCTGGACGTCCGGGTCCGACGCGGCGATCAGCAGCGCGCCGATGAACAGCGCCAGCACCACCGAGAGGATCGTCACCAGGATGCTGCCGCTGGTCAGCTCGCGCATGAACCGCTGGAAGAACGTCTCCTCGGCGGGCACCTCCGGCCGCTCCTCCTCGGGCGCGGACGCGGGGGGCAAGGTGTCGGTCACGACTGTCCGTCCTTCTGGTCGCCGGCGGCGTCGGGGGCGGTGTCGGTGACGGTCTCGCCGGCGTGCTCGACCTCCGTCGGGTTCGCCTCTGCCTCCGCTTTCGCCTCGTCCGGGGCGATGCCGGCCATCATCAGGCCGAGCACGTCGCGGTCGGTGTCGCCGGGCACGATGCCGACGATGCGGCCGCGGTACATGACGGCGATGCGGTCGGCCAGCGCGCTGATCTCGTCCAGCTCGGTGGAGACGATGATCACCGGCGTGCCCTGGTCGCGCTCGCGCACGATGCGCTTGTGCACGAACTCGATGGAACCGACGTCGAGGCCACGGGTCGGCTGCGCGGCGATGAACAACTTGAGCGACCGGGACAGCTCACGGGCGACGACCACCTTCTGCTGGTTGCCGCCGGACAGGGTGCCGGCCGGGGTGTCGATGCTGCTCGTGCGGATGTCGAACTCCTCGACCCGCTGCCGCGCGTTCTTCGCCAGCTCCGAGCCGCGCAGCGACAGGCCACGGGCGAACGGCGCGCGCTTGTAGAGGTCGAGGACGAGGTTCTCGGCGACGGAGAAACTGGAGACGACGCCGTCGACGGTGCGGTCCTCGGGCACGAACCCGACACCGGCCGCCAGCACGTCGTCGACGCCGCGGCCGAGCAGTTCCCGGCCGCCGAGCCGGATCGACCCGGTGACGCGCTCCTGCACGCCGAGGATCGCCTCGACCAGCTCGGTCTGGCCGTTGCCCTGGACGCCGCCGACGGCGAGGATCTCGCCACCGCGGACCTCGAAGGAGACGTCGTCGACGACGGCGGTGCCGCGGTCGTCGACGACGCTGAGGCCGGTGACGGAGAACTCGACGTCGCCCGGCTCGGCCGGCTCCTTGTCGACGGTGAGGCTGACGGCGCGGCCCACCATCATCGAGGCGAGCTCGCTCTCGGAGGCGCCGGGCGACGCCTCGCCGACGACAGCGCCGCGGCGGATGACGGTGATGCGGTCGGCGATGGCCTTGACCTCACGCAGCTTGTGCGTGATGAACACGATCGACGTGCCGTCGGCCTTGAGCTGGCGCATGATCGCGATCAGCTCGTCGGTCTCCTGCGGCGTCAGCACCGCGGTCGGCTCGTCGAGGATCAGCACGTCGGCCTTGCGGACCAGCGCCTTGATGATCTCGACCCGCTGCTGCACACCGACGGGGAGGTTCTCGACGTAGGCGTCGGGGTCGACGTTGAAGCCGTACCGTTCGGAGATCTCGCGGACGTCGCGCCGGGCGGCCTCCATGTCGAGCAGCCCGCCGGCGCCGACGTGCTCCTGGCCGAGCATGACGTTCTCGGCGACCGTGAACACCGGGATCAGCATGAAGTGCTGGTGCACCATGCCGATACCGGCCGCCATGGCGTCGCCGGGGCCGGAGAACGCGACCTTCTGGTCGTTGACGACGATCTGGCCGTCGTCGGGCTGGTACAGGCCGTACAGCACGTTCATCAACGTGCTCTTGCCGGCGCCGTTCTCACCGAGCAGGCAGTGGATCTCGCCCGGTTCGACCACCAGGTCGATGGAATCGTTGGCCACCAGGCTGCCGAAGCGCTTGGTGATGCCGCGCAGTTCGAGCTTCAACGGCCGGACCGCCCTCCTCGTGGTGCGAGCGATGAAGTGAGCACGACGGTACCCCGAACGGCCCGTTGACCGGGCCGTTCGGGGTGGCCGTGACCGACTGTCAGGAGAACGCCGCGTCCGACTGGACGACGAGGTCGCCGGAGATGATCTGCTCCTGGATCTGCGAGAGCTCGTCCTTCGTCTCCTGCGTGACCTCAGCGTCGAAGTCGTGGAACGGCGCGAGGCCGACGCCGCCGTTCTCGAGCGTGCCGACGTACGGCTCGTTGTTGAACGCGTCGTCCGCCGCCTCCTGCGTCGCCGCGAGGACGGCCTGGTCCATGCCCTTGAGCACCGACGTCAGGATGACGTCGCCGTAGTCGGGCGCGGACTCGAAGCCGTCGGAGTCGGCCCACACGACTGCGACGTTGCCCGCCGCCTGCGCCGCGATGGCCGCGCTCTCGGCCAGCGGGCCGGCGACCGGGTGCAGGACGTCGGCGCCCTGGCTGATCAGGTTGTCGCTGATCTGGCGGGCCAGGCCGGTGTTGGCGAAGTCGCCGACGAACTGGCCGTCCTGCGTCGCCTTGTCCCAGCCGAGCACCTGGACGTCGGCGCCCTTCTGCTCGTTGTAGTACTGGACGCCGTCGTAGAAGCCGTCCATGAAGATGGTGACGGTCGGGATCGGCGCGCCGCCCCAGGTGCCGACGATGCCGGTCTTGGAGTAGGCGGCCGACGCGTAGCCGGCCATGAACGCCGCCTCCTGGGTGTTGAACACCAGCGGCTTGACGTTGTCGATGGGCGTCGGCGTGCCGGTCTCGTCGGTGTACTGGTAGTCGACGATCGCGAAGTGTTCCTCGGGGTTGGACTCGGCCGCCTCGCGCGTGGCGTCGGCGAGCAGGAAGCCGACCGTGACGATGATGCCGCAGTCGTCCTGCACCATCGCGGTGACGTTCGGGCCGTAGTCCGCGTCGGTCTGCGACTCGGCGAACTTCGGCTCCGGGATGATGCCCTCTTCCTGGGCGAGCACCAGGCCGTTGTACGACGTCTCGTTGAACGACTTGTCGTTGATGCCGCCCTGGTCGGAGACCATGCAGGCGGTGAAGTCGCCGGTGCCGCCGGTGCCGGTGCTGCCGCCGGTCGCGGTGCCGTCGCCGCTCTCGTCCGGAGCCTCGCCACAGGCGGCCACCGCGAGCGCGACCGCGCTCACCGCGGCGGCGAGCCGAAACCTCTTGTTCATCTGCCCCTCCAGGCCCCAGATGGTCGATCGGCCATGCCTCGTATGCGGTGGGCCGAAATCGCTACGAATCCAAGGCGTAGGCTAACCGCCTATCTCGCCATTTGAACGCCCGCTGAACGGCCGAAATGCATCCGTGACCAAGTCGCTGTCGAACCGCCGCACAGCGAAAGCGCCGGGGGGTGCCCTCAGCCGACCCGTTTGACGATGGTCTGCACCTCGGCGACCGGGACGTCGACCGTCGCTTCACGTCGCAGCGGGTCGAGGTCGCCGCCGACGGTGGTGCCGTCCTCCTCCTGGCCCTCCCACGACGCCGTCCACTCGGTGGCGGCGGTGACCGGGTAGCCGCCCGGGTAGGCGACGGAGGCGCGGGTGAACTCGACGGTGCAGCCGTCGGCGTCGGCGGAGTCGGGCGCCCAGACCCGCTGCGCGCGCTCGGGGTCGCACTGCTGCGAGCCGTTGGGCGAGGCGATGGAGAGGCCGTCGGTGGTCGCGGTGACCTCGGCCCACACGTTCGCGCCCACGACGTCGGCGCGGATGGTGCGGGTGCCGCCGTTGCCGCCGACCATCTCGGGGTCGACGACCCAGAACCAGGTGTTCACGTGGACGAACGTGGCGCCGTCGAGGCCGCCGGCCAGCCGCGGGTTGCGCTCGACCTCGGGTTCGTCGATGACCATGACCTCGCGGGCCTCGATGGCCAGCGTCTCGGGGTCGACGGCCGGCGCCGGCGGCTCGCCGTCGACCCACGGCCAGTAGATGATCGGGATGTCGCCGTTCACCCCGCCGTTGTTGGACCCCTGGGCGCACTTCATCATGTCGTCCACGCTGCCGGCGTCGCCGGCCCTGACCTGGTACCAGGTCAGGTCGGTACCGGCGGCCTCCCGCGCGATGGCCTCCTCGAACACCGACCGGTCGGGGAACATCCCGCGAGCGAACGAGAACGACCCGTCGAGGGTCGGGTAGGTCTCTTCGTACCACTTGAGCACGGCCTCGGGGTCGCCTGCATCGACGCTGGCGCCGTCGCCCAGCATGCGGCCGTCGAGCCGCTCCCACCAGCAGACCGGCGGGAGCGAGATGGAGTAGCTGCCGCCGTCGCCGGGAGCGCCGTCGCCGGTCAGCGTGACCTCAACGCCGACCTCGTAGCCGTCACCGGTGTCGTCGCCGCCCACGCCGTCGCGCGCTGCGGCCAGGCTCGGCCCGGCCAGCACCAGGGACGCGCAGGCGACGACGGTGGACAGGGCTCGCACGACTCGCCTCATGACTCACATCCGGTGGCATACATGGTCACAACGGTGGAACCCGGACCTTATCACCGGCGACGGACGGCGTCAGGAGACCGTCTCACTCGCACGGAGCGGGGTCGGCCTGCTCGGTGTCGGACGCCAGCCAGGCCCCGTCGACGAGCGTCATCGTCAGCACCAGCCGCTCGACCTCGGGCTGTGGCTCGGGCGTGCCGCCGATGTACTGCACCCAGTCGCGCATGATGGTGCAGACGTCGACCTCGGCGGCGTCTCCGTCGACGGAGACGCCGCGCAGCACGAGCTGCGTCGGTTCGCCGACGACGACCCGCTGCTTCGAGACCGACTCGATCATGTAGTTGAGCAGCCGGCCCAGCTGGGGGTCGACGGCCGTGCGGAGGATGCCGGACTGTTCGTCGCCGGCGCCGAACAGGACGGCGTCCCAGCTGGCCATGAACCGGCCGGCGCCCTGCAGCACCGCGAGCTCCTCGTCGGTGGCGTCGCCGGGCGCCTCGATGGGCAGCTCGGTGAGCAGCTCGACGGTGCGTTCCTCACCGGGCGGCAGGTACGGCGGGGTGAACGTGGGGCCGGGCTCCGGCGCGGGCTCGGCCGGCTCGTCGCCGGGCACGGTGGTCTCGGTGGGCTGGTCGGTGGGGGCGGCGGACGCGGACTCCGTGGCCGGCACGGTGGTCGTGCCGTCGCTGAGACCGGCCGGCTCCTCGCCCGCCGACGAGCACGACGCGGGCAGCAGGAACACGAACACGGTGGCGCCCAGCACCAGCGCGCGTCGGCTCATGTGTCCCTCCGTCGGTGTGTGGACGGCCACATCGTACGTTCCACCTCGGACAAGGGCGACGGAACCGGCCGCGGGGTTGGCGCCGGCCGGTCAGATTCCGGCCGGCGGCGTGTACGTGCCCCACACCTCGCGCAACGCGTCGCACACCTCACCGACGGTGGCGCGGGCGGCGAGCGCGTCGCGCATCGGGACCAGCACGTTGTCGGTCCCCGCCGCCGCCGCGCGCAACGAGTCCAGCGCACGGCCGACCACGTCGCCGTCGCGAGACGAGCGCAGCGCGGCCAGCCGCGCGGCCTGCGCCTGCTCGATGGCGGGGTCGACGCGCAGCGGCTCGTACGGCTCCTCGTCGTTGGTGACGAAACGGTTGACGCCGACGACGGTGCGTTCGCCGCCGTCGATCTGCTTGGCGACGTCGTACGCGGACTGCTCGATCTGCTCCTTCTGGAAGCCGCGCTCGATGGCCGCGACGGCGCCGCCCATGTCCTCGACCCGCGTCATCAGCTCGACCGCGGCCGCCTCGAGCTCGTCGGTGAGCGACTCGACCGCGTACGAGCCGGCGAACGGGTCGACCGTGTGGGTGACGTCGGTCTCGTAGGCGAGCACCTGCTGGGTGCGCAGCGCCAGCCGGGCCGCTTTCTCCGTCGGCAGCGCGATGGCCTCGTCGTAGGAGTTCGTGTGCAGCGACTGGGTGCCGCCGAGCACCGCGGCCAGCGCCTGCACCGCGACCCGGACGAGGTTCACCTCCGGCTGCTGCGCCGTGAGCTGCACGCCCGCCGTCTGCGTGTGGAACCGCAGCATCTGCGACTTCGGGTTCGTGGCGCCGAACTCGTCGCGCATGACGCGGGACCAGATGCGACGGGCGGCACGGAACTTCGCGACCTCCTCGAGGAGCGTCGTCCGCGACACGAAGAAGAACGACAGCCGCGGCGCGAACTCGTCGACGCCCAGCCCGGCCGAGAGCGCCGCACGCACGTACTCGCGCGCGTTGGCCAGCGTGAACGCGACCTCCTGCACGGGCGTCGCCCCGGCCTCGGCCATGTGGTAGCCGGAGATCGAGATGGTGTTCCAGCGCGGCAGCTCGCGCCGGCAGTAGCCGAAGATGTCGCTGGTCAGCCGGAGCGACGCGGCCGGCGGGTAGATGTAGGTGCCGCGGGCGATGTACTCCTTGAGCACGTCGTTCTGGATGGTGCCGGTCAGGTGGTCGCCGCCGACCCCCTGCTCCTGCCCGACCAGCTGGTACAGCAGCAACAGCAGCGACGCCGGCGCGTTGATCGTCATCGACGTCGACACCTCGCCCAGCGGGATGCCGTCGAAGAGCACGCGCATGTCCTCGACCGAGTCGATGGCCACGCCGACCTTGCCGACCTCGCCGGCGGCCACCGGCGCGTCGGAGTCGTAGCCCATCTGGGTGGGCAGGTCGAACGCGACCGACAGGCCGCCGGTGCCGGCCTCGACCAGCTGGTGATAGCGCCGGTTGGACTCCGCGGCGGTGCCGAATCCGGCGTACTGGCGCATGGTCCAGGGCCGGCCGGTGTACATCGTCGGGTAGACGCCGCGGGTGTACGGGTACGCGCCCGGCTCGCCCAGCCGTTCGTCCGCCGGCCAGCCGTCGAGCGCCTCCGGCCGATAGACGGGCTCGATCGGCAGCCCGGACTCCGTCGCGCTCGTGGCCATGCCTGTCACCTCCGTCCGCTGGATCCCTTCACGGTAGTGACCCAGCGGGAGGTATGGGTGGTGACTTTGTCCACACGCGGTCCGTGCGACGGTGTCGGCTCGCCCGCGCTGGGACTTCCGTTCGGGCGTGTAGACGCAGACGCCAACCGTTGGCCTCCGTGTCTACACCCGCGAACCCAACATCCCGCCCGGCGCAGCCACGCGACCGGCGACCGGGCTCAGCCGAGCGGATGGACCGTCGTCTCGTGGTCGGCCTCGACGACGAGGAACCGCTCGCCCCGGCCGACCCGCCGCCCCAGCGGCAGCCGCTGGCGGCCGCGGTCGAGCGGGCCGGTGTAGACGTCGGTCTCGTGCACCCGGTAGAGCGGGTCGAGCCGGTGCAGCGTGACGTCGAGGTGGGCGGGCCGGCGCAGCACCAGCACGATGCTGTTGTCGCCGGACTCGTAGGCCGCGGCGCCGACGATGCGGGTGTCGCGGTTGGGCGCCGTGACGACCTCGCGGATCTGCGCCACGATGATCGACGGAATGGGCGCCAGACCGTCGACGACCCGCAGCGTGGGGTTCTGCGCCTTCAGCGACGAGATCATCCGGTCGCGCTTCGGGCCGGTGACCGCCCGGCCCAGCGCCAGGATGTCGATGGTGGCGCCGTCGACGCCGTAGCGGACGGCATCGGCATCGGTCTCCTCGCGCACGACCATGCCGGCCTCGCGTAACGCCCGGCCCAGTTCGTCGAGAACGCGCACCCGCTTTCCGACGAGCAGCACGCGTGCTGGAGTCCCGATCTCGGTCGTCACTCGCTACCCCCAGGTCGCCCTGTCACGGCCGAGACGCCCGTGCCCGACGCGAGCCGGCAGGCGCACTCGTAGTATCGATCTTGCGGGTCGCGATCACTCAGCGTCACTGTGCGTCTCTCATAGTGAGAACCTTGCGTCTCGAAGCGTCGAACACGGCTCAGCCGACGCCAGCGCGTCGACCGCCGTTCATGCGGCCATCTCCGTCGCGCCACCGCGCGACAGCATCGTTGCGGGCATGAGGGTAGCGATCGTCGCGGAGTCGTTCCTCCCCCAGATCAACGGTGTCACGAACTCGGTCTGCCGCGTGGTGGAGCATCTCACGCGACGCGGCCACACCGGGCTCGTGATCGCCCCCGGCGAAGGCGTGTCGGAGTACGACGGGCATCAGGTGCTGCGAGTGCCGTCGTTCGCGCTGCCGGGCAACGACGACAGCCTCGTCGGGATCTCCACCCGGCGGCGCATCAGCCGGATCCTGCGCGACTTCGACCCCGACGTCGTGCACCTGGCGGCGCCCGTCTGGCTGGGCCGGGCCGGCATGAACGCGGCGACCCGGCTGGGGCTGCCGACGGTCGCCGTCTACCAGACCGACCTCGCCGGTTTCGCCCGTGGCTACCGGCTCTGGCGCACGATCGGCGACGACGCCATCTGGTCCTGGATGCGCCGCGTCCACGACCAGGCCGACCTCACTCTGGCGCCGTCGACGGCGAGTCTGCGGCAGCTGGCCGCGCACGGCTTCCCGCGGCTGGCCCGCTGGGGCCGCGGCGTCGACCTCGTCCGCTTCCACCCGGCGCACCGCGACGAGGAACTGCGCCGCGAGCTGGCCCCGAACGGCGAGGTCATCGTCGGCTACATCGGCCGGCTGGCACCGGAGAAGCACGTCGCCTCGCTGGCCGCGCTGGCCGGGCTGCCCGGCGTCAAACTGGCCGTCGTCGGCGGCGGGCCGAGCGAACAGGCGCTGCGGGCCGCGCTGCCCGACGCCGCGTTCCTCGGCTTCCGCACCGGTCAGGCACTCTCGAGGGCGTACGCCAGCCTGGACGTGTTCGTGCACACCGGCCCGGCCGAGACGTTCTGCCAGGCGGTCCAGGAGGCACTGGCCTCAGGCGTTCCCGTCGTCGCGCCGAACGCCGGCGGCCCGATCGACCTCGTCGATCACGGCTGGTCCGGGTACCTCGTCGACACCGGCGACGGCGAGCAGCTGCGCGCCGCGGTGGGACGGATCGCCGCCGACCCGGTCCGCCGCGTCCGGATGGCCGCCGCCGCCCGCGAGTCGGTGTACGGGCGGTCGTGGGAGGCGATCTGTGACCAGCTCCTCGAGCACTACGCGACGGCGATCGCACGCAAGCGCCAGGCGGCCCCCGCGGCGTAGGATCTTCGGTTGGTTAGGGTAGCCTCAGTGAGGGATGTCACGGTCCGAACAGTGCCCTGAACAGGCCAGACGTGAGATTAGCCACGGACCCGATGCGTGCGACAGGGCTAGCATGAGCGGCGGCCGAGCGCGGACGCCCGGCCGTCCCCCGTCGCAATCGGAAGGCAGCACGTTCGTGCCCAAGGCGCCTGCTGGCACGCTCTATCGCGGCCGTGAAGGCATGTGGTCGTGGGTGGCCCACCGGGTCACCGGCATCGGCCTCTTCTTCTTCCTCTTCGCCCATGTTCTCGACACCGCGTTGGTCCGCGTGTCGCCAGAGGCGTACAACGAGGTGATCGCCACCTACAAGAACCCGATCGTCGGGCTCCTGGAGGTCGGGCTGGTCGCCGCCCTGGTGTTCCACGCGTTCAACGGCCTGCGCATCGTCCTCGTGGACTTCTGGTCGAAGGGCCCGCGCTACCAGAAGCAGATGTTCATCACCGTCCTGGTCCTCTGGGTGGTGCTGATGGTGCCGTTCACGATCCGCCACCTCTCCCACGTGTTCGGGGGCTGACGCCGATGACGACGACGATTCCCGCCCCGCGGTCGCCGCGGCGGCTGCGCGGCCGCACCAACACCGAGATGTACGCGTGGATGTTCATGCGCGCGTCCGGCGTGCTGCTGGTCATCCTGGTCTTCACGCACCTGTTCGTGAACCTCATGACCGGCGACGGCATCAACGCGCTCGACTTCGGCTTCGTGGCCGGCAAGTGGGCCGACCCGGTCTGGCAGGTCTGGGACCTGCTCATGCTGTGGCTGGCGATGCTGCACGGCACCAACGGCCTGCGCACCGTCATCAACGACTACGCCGAGCGCGACCAGGTGCGGCTCTGGCTGAAGGTCGGGCTCTACACGGCCACCACCATCACCATCGTGCTCGGAACGCTGGTGATCTTCACGTTCGACCCGTGCCCGCCGGACGCCGCAGCCGACCTGCTGCCGTCGTTCTGCCCGGTGCCGTAGTTCTCGCTCGAGAGGCAGTTCCATGCAGACCCATCAGTACGACGTGGTGATCGTCGGCGCCGGCGGCGCCGGGATGCGCGCGGCGCTCGAGTCCGGCCAGCGGGTCCGCACCGCCGTGCTGACCAAGCTCTACCCGACCCGGTCGCACACCGGCGCGGCCCAGGGCGGCATGTGTGCCGCCCTGGCCAACGTCGAGGAGGACAACTGGGAGTGGCACACCTTCGACACCGTCAAGGGCGGTGACTTCCTGGTCGACCAGGACGCCGCCGAGGTGATGGCGAAGGAGGCCATCGACGCCGTCCTCGACCTGGAGAAGATGGGGCTGCCGTTCAACCGCACCCCCGACGGCCTGATCGACCAGCGCCGCTTCGGCGGCCACACCCGTAAGCACGGCGAGGCGGCCGTCCGCCGCTCGTGCTTCGCCGCCGACCGCACCGGCCACATGATCCTGCAGACGCTCTACCAGCAGTGCATCAAGCGCGAGGTCGAGTTCTTCAACGAGTTCTACGTGCTGGACCTGCTGTTCACCGAGGTCGACGGCGTCAAGCGGACCGCCGGTGTGGTGGCGTACGAACTGGCCACCGGCGAGATCCACGTCTTCCGCGCCAAGGCCGTCATCTTCGCGACCGGCGGCGCCGGCAAGGTGTACAAGACCACGTCCAACGCGCACACGCTCACTGGCGACGGCATGGCCATCGCGTACCGTCGCGGCCTGCCGCTGGAGGACATGGAGTTCTTCCAGTTCCACCCGACGGGCCTCGCGGGCCTGGGCATCCTGCTGTCCGAGGCCGCGCGCGGTGAGGGCGCGATCCTGCGCAACAGCGAGGGCGAGCGGTTCATGGAGCGCTACGCCCCGACGCTGAAGGACCTCGCGCCGCGTGACGTCGTCGCCCGGGCCATGGCCAACGAGGTCCGCGAGGGCCGTGGCGCCGGCCCGAACAAGGACTACGTCCTGCTCGACCTCACCCACCTCGAGCCGTCGCACATCGACGCGAAGCTGCCCGACATCACCGAGTTCGCCCGCACCTACCTCGGCGTCGAGCCGTACACCGAGCCGGTGCCGGTGTTCCCGACCGCGCACTACGCGATGGGCGGCATGCCGACGACGATCGACGCGGAGGTGCTGGCCGACAACACGCACGTCCTGCCCGGCCTCTACGCGGCCGGCGAAGTGGCCTGCGTCAGCGTGCACGGCGCGAACCGGCTGGGCACCAACTCGCTGCTGGACATCAACGTGTTCGGGCGGCGGGCCGGCCTCGCCGCGGCCGTGTTCGCGGAGAAGGCACCGCTGGTGGAGCTGCCGGAAGCGCCGTCCGACGCCACCGTCGCGCTGCTGGAGGCGATCCGCGACCGCGCCGACGGCGAGCGGGTCGCCGTCCTGCGCCGTGAGCTGCAGGAGACGATGGACGCGAACGCGCAGGTGTTCCGGTCCGAGGCGACGCTGAAGCAGGCGCTCTCCGACATCCAGGCCCTGAAGACGCGCTACGCCAACGTCTCCGTCCAGGACAAGGGCCGCCGGTTCAACACCGACCTGCTCGAAGCGGTCGAGCTGGGCTTCCTGCTGGACCTCGCCGAGGTCATCGTCGTCGGCGCCCTGGAGCGCAAGGAGTCGCGCGGCGGCCACTTCCGCGAGGACTACCAGAACCGCGACGACGTCAACTACATGCGCCACACCATGGCGTACCGCTCTTCCGACGACGACGGCGCCGGGGTGCGGCTCGACTTCAAGCCCGTCGTGGTCACTCGTTACCAGCCGATGGAGCGCAAGTTCTGATGACTGCTGCTGTTGCCGACGCGCCGGCCGCCGGCGCGATCCCGTCCTTCCAGGTCACGCTGCGGCTGCGCCGGTTCAACCCGGAGAACGACACCGAGCCGCGCTGGGAGGACCACACGGTCACCATGCACGGCACCGACCGGGTGCTCGACGCGCTGCACAAGATCAAGTGGGAGATCGACGGGTCGCTGACGTTCCGGCGCTCGTGCGCCCACGGCATCTGCGGCTCCGACGCGATGCGCATCAACGGGCGCAACCGGCTGGCCTGCAAGACGCTGCTGAAGGACCTGCCGCTCGACAAGCCGATCACCGTCGAGCCGATCAAGGGCCTCGCGGTGCTCAAGGACCTCGTGGTCGACATGGACCCGTTCTTCGAGGCGTACAAGTCGATCATGCCGTTCCTCGTCACGTCCGGGAACGACCCGTCCCGCGAGCGCCGTCAGTCCCCCGAGGACCGCGCCCGCTACGACGACACCACGAAGTGCATCATGTGCGCCGCCTGCACGACGTCCTGCCCGGTCTACTGGTCCGACGGCCAGTACTTCGGCCCGCAGGCCATCGTCGGCGCCCACCGGTTCATCTTCGACTCCCGCGACGAGGGCGCCGAGGAACGCCTCGAGATCCTCAACGACCGCGACGGCGTCTGGCGCTGCCGGACGACGTTCAACTGCACGGACGCCTGCCCGCGTGGCATCGAGGTGACGAAGGCCATCCAGGAGGTCAAGCGCGCCCTCCTCTTCCGCCGCGTCTGAACCGGCCGCGAGGGCGCCGCCGGCTCTCCCGCCCCGTACGGATGATGTGACGGTGTGTTATATCCTGCTCGACTCACCATTGTGACCGAGTGAAGCCTGGAGTGCCTGTGGCGAATGCGCTGGGGATCTGCCTTGGCACAAGGTACTCAGGTATCGCTCAGCTCAATCCACTCGGTGCGCCGTTCACGGTCGTCGGCTCCTGCGATCTCGACCAGGTCATCCAGGTGGAATGACATGGCCCAGCCCGTCGACTTCTACGCCATCCTCGACGTCGCGCCGACCGCGACCAAGGGCGAGGTTCTCGAGGCGGTGCGCAGGCAGCGCATTCTCTGGATTCACCGGCGGAACAGCCCCGACGCACAGCGGCGGGCCGAGGCGAAAACCAGGATGCGGCAGATCGACGACGCCGAGCAGACGCTGCTCGACCCCCTCGGCAGGCAACGCTAC
Source organism: Jiangella endophytica (assembly GCF_003427025.1). Taxonomy (GTDB): domain Bacteria; phylum Actinomycetota; class Actinomycetes; order Jiangellales; family Jiangellaceae; genus Jiangella; species Jiangella endophytica. The sequence goes on along the minus strand of NZ_QVAI01000001.1, from coordinate 457,726 downwards.
GACAGCTCTCGCGGCTCCACGACGGTCGACGCGGCGGAGTCGTCGCCACCACCGCCGGAGGCCGACGACGCCGAGGAGTGGGTGCGGCGAGCGGAAGAGTACCTCGCCGCCGGCGACGCACAGCGGGCCCGGCTCGCGGCCCGCGAGGCCACGTCGGCCGACCAGAACGACAGCACCGCCTGGCGCGTGCGCGCCCGAGCATCGTTCATGCTCGGCAACCACTACCAGGCCGAGTTCGAGCTGTGCGAGGCTGCTCGGCATGACCCGGACGACGTCGACGGCCTGCTCGACCTCGTGGACGCGCAGGGGCAGCTCGAGCGGTTCGACGACGCGTACGCCACGCTCAGGAAGGTGGACGGACTGCGCCCTGACGATGTCCACGTGGAGGTCAGCTGGGGTCTCGTCGACCTCCTCGCGCGTCGCCCCGACGACGCCGTCGCCAGGCTCGCTGCCTTGCACCAGAAGCATCCGAACAACCGGTATGTCTCAGGCATGTACGCCGCGGCCCTCCACGACGCCGTCCTGTCCCGGTTGACCGTGGTCGAGCCCGGCGGCACTTACAAGTTCACCAGCCCGGCGCAGGTGGACTTCGCCAAGCAGAACCTGCCGCTGGCCGAGCCCCTGCGATATGACGACGCGGAGCTACGCAGCTCGATCCACTGGCTGGAGGTGCACGGCTTCCTCGCCGAACAGCGTCGCTTCGTACGCCACACCAGGCTCACGCCTTATGTCGTCGCCATGACCCTGGTGCTGCTCCTTGCCTGGCGCAGCGAGCTGCCAGGTCTCATCCAGTGGATCCTGTTGCTCGGCGTCCCTGTCGTCTATGCCGTCCGGAACCGGCTGCCGGGCTGGCGCGCCGAGAAGCTCGCGGTGGAGGCCGGAGAAGGGGATGTCGTTCGATGGGGGATCTGACGCCGGCCGGACCCGCCGTATCGGCCGAGCTCAGCGCGGCGGTACGTGACTTCCGCGACGCGGAGGGCGTCCTGCGGCACGCCGCCGCGAACGACCGAGAACGGCTGGAACGTGATCGGGACGAGCACATCGCCGCGCTGGCGGAGGAATCGGGCGCCGCTGAGGGGCGGCTACGCGACCAGGTCATCCAGCAGGCCGAGTTACAGGATTCCAGGCTGCGCGCGGCGGTGGCGGCGCTGATCCCTCCGGCTCGCGGCGCCGCCGACCCGCTCGCCGCCGCCGAGTACGTCGATCTCGGTGCAGCTTCCCTCGCCGCCGAACTGCCTGGCCGCACAAGCCCGGTGAGCACTCTGACCGTCGCTCCACTGCTCGACCACGGCAACCTCGTCGTCGCCGGAGCATGGTCCGAGAGCGTCGCCGACCTCCTGCGGTCAGTCGTCTACCAGGCGTTGTCCGGCACCGGGCCCGGACAACTCCGCATCCGTCCCGTCGACCCGGAGGTGCGGTCCGCCCTGGCCGTCTTCTCGCCGCTGAAAGCCGCCAACGACGACCTCCTCTCGGCTCCGGCGGGGTCGGACACGGAGATCGAGGAACTGCTCCGCGGCCTGGTCGCTGACCTCCGGTCCACGGTGGAGATGTTCCACGGACGCCGGACCACGCTCGGCCGGATGCGCCGCGAGACGGGTCAGCCGATCGGGACGTACCAGTTGCTCGTCGTGGCCGACTATCCCGCCAGATTCACCGAACGGGCGAGGTCCGACCTGGTCACGATCATGCGGCAGGGTCCGGTCAACGGCATCAGCACGGTGCTGCACCACGCGCCCGTCGAGGTGGAGCCCCGCCTGGCCGAGCTCGGCCAGGTCATCACCGTCGACGGCTCGTCGGCCCAGGCGTCGTGGCTGCCCGGCTGGACGACGCGGCCGCGCTCCGAGCCCGGGCTGCCCGAGGCCGTCGCCACCCTCGCCGAGCGGTCCCGCGGCGCCGAGGCCCCACGCATCGACTTCCTGGCCTGCCAGCCCGACCTCCCGCTCATGTCGGACAGCTCGGCGATGCGCCTGGTGGCCACCATCGGGCGGGCCGGCCACCAGCCGGTGGCCGTCACGCTCGGCGACGAGGTCGACCAGCGGCACAACATCCTCGTCTCCGGCGCTGTGGGCCAGGGCAAGTCCAACCTGCTCATGGCCATCATCCACAGCCTCGCCATGCGCTACCCGCCGGCCGAGTTGGACATGCACCTGCTCGATTTCAAGGAGGGCGTGACGCTCGAGCCGCTGGGCGCGATGTCCGACGCGTCGCCGTCGTGGCTGCCGCACGCCCGCAGTATTGGCCTCAACAGCGATCGCTCCTACGGCGCAGCCGTACTGGCGCACCTCGTGGCGGAGTTCGAGCGGCGGGCCGCGATCATCCGCGGGTACGGCGACGACATCACCAAGTACCGGCTCGCCGACCCGGCGCACGCGATGGCTCGCATCCTGGTGGTCGTCGACGAGTTCCAGGTGCTGTTCGACTCCGACGACGACATCACCGAGCGGGCGCTGGCCGACCTCGAACGACTGGCGCGCAAGGGTCGCGCCTACGGCATCCATCTCCTGCTCGCGTCCCAGACGCTGTCCGGCATCACGCCGCTGCTGGCCAAGCAGGACGGCATCTTCGCGCAGTTCCCGGTACGGCTGGCGCTGAAGAACTCGGCGTCGGAGTCGCAGGCCGTGCTCGACCAGAACAACACCGAGGCCGCCCGGCTGCGCTACCGCGGCGAGCTCCTCCTCAACCTCGACTTCGGCGCTGTGGAGGCCAACCGCCGCGCGACCGTGGCATGGGCGGCCGAGGACCAGCTGCGCAGCCTTCGCCGGCGCATGTGCGACGCTCTCGGCGCGGACCTGCCGACGCCCGCGGTCTTCGACGGAGCCCATGCGCCGGCGCTGGCCGACTCACGCGCGGTGCTGCACACACTCCGGCAGGCCCAGCGCGACCGGTCCCGGGTGCGACAGGCCCTGCTCGGCACCGCGCTCGACGTCGGCGCGCCGGCGGTGGGCATCCCGATGACCGACGACAACGGCCGCCACCTCGCCGTCGTCGGGGCCGGCGCCTCCCGAGCGGGGTCCGGTGCCGCCCAGCAGAACTAGGCGGTCGGCGCCTTGCAGGCCGCGGCCCTGAGCCTGGCGCTGCAGCACCCCGAGGCCGACGCCGAGATCGTCGTCCTCGACCTGCTGCCCACCGACCTGGCCGCCGCGGGAAACCTCGCCGGCTTCGTCCGTGCCCTCACCACCACGGGCGCCGCTGTCGAACACCTGCGTGGCGGCGACGTGCCCGCGTACCTCTCGCGGCTGACCGACGTGGTCGAGGCGCGACAGACCCAGCACGACACCACGCTCTACGTCGTCGCCTTCGGCCTCGATCGCGCCCGCCGCCTGGCCGAGCTCGATCTCACCAGCGGGGCGGTCTCGACGCCGGCGGACGGCCTGCGGGCGCTGCTGCGCGACGGTCCGCCCGTGGGCGCGCACCTGCTGGCCTGGTGGTCCAGCGTCCGCGTCATGCGCGAGCAGCTCGGATTCGACGCCGCCGACACGATCGACGGCCTCCTGGCCCTGCGGATCTCCGCGGGCGACGTCCAGGACCTGTTCGGGCCGTTCACGGTGTGGAAGCCGGAGGGTCCTCGCGGACTCCTCCACGACCGCACCGAGTCCGCCGACCCCCACGTCATCGTGCCGTTCCGGCCGCTCTCTGCTGCCGATGTCCGCACGTTGGGAGACGAGCCGTGGGACAGCTGAGCGAGCCCTGGCACGAGTACGTGGACGCCGTCGAGCGGCTGGCCGCATTGTCCGAGGAGGCCGACGCCGACCGCGAGCGCCGACGTCGCGGCCAGGAGGAGCGGCTCGACTCGACCCGGAGGACATTCGAGGAGACGACCGCACAGGCCAAGGACGCGGAGCGCGACATCGAGCGGCGCTTCACCCGGCGGGTACGGCACGCCCTGCACCGCGTCAACGCGGTGCCGCTGCTGCTCCAGCCGATCGACACGCCGCCGATGTCGCCGCCGACGCCCGACCTCGCCGCGGCGGCCGAGGCCGCCGAGAGCGCGATCGCCGCGGTGGAGCGGGCCGTGGAGGCCGAACTGACCGCCCGGCGCGCGGCGCGCCGGCGCAGGCGTCTCGCCGTCACTGTGGGCGTCATCGCCGCGTTGATCGTGCTCGCCGTCGTTCTGCGAACTCGGCTCTAGGGGTGTCCCCAGCCGTCCCGTCCACTCTGGAGGTCATATGTCCCAGCTCGCCCAGCTCAAGAGTCAGGTCGCCGCACTGTCGCGCGACGCCTCGGCGACCGCGACATCGCTGGCCGGCTACAAGACGAAGTTCTCACAGTCGGTGAGCCAGGTCAGCGCCACCGTCGGCGGCTCGGCCCAACGTGTCGACCAGGACATGATCAACACCCTCCAGGCGGCCGAACGACGCGTCGACGAGGCCGTCGCCGCGCTCCGTCAGGCGGCCAGGGCCGCCAACGACTACGCCGCCAGGCTCTGAACGACCCATGCCCCGATCCGACCTGGAACGACTCGCCGAGTCGATCCGCGCATTCGCCGGCCAGGTCGAACGCGACATCCCCTCACTCCAGGAACGCCAACGGCACATCACCCAACTCGCCGCCCGCGCCGCCCGCCTGGCCGGCCCCGCCGACACCGCCCTCATCCGCGTCGTCCACCTCGCGCGACTCGCCGCGGACCGGTTGACCGACGCCGTCACACACCTCGCGGCCACCGCCGAGACGGGCCACGACTACGCCGACGACCTCGTCCACCGGCCCGGCGGCGGGCCCGCCTCAGCTGCCGGCAGTCCGGCACCCGGCCAAGGCGCCGGCGGCCCGGGACGGCCACGTAGGCGATCGGCTCCAGACAAGTTCGAAGAAGCTCGCAAGCTCCTCATGAGTGAGCTCGACGACGTGGGAGACGTTGCGGCTCAGATCGCCGAACCGGTCATCGGGCCACCGCCGGAGGTCAGGACCGACGGAGTCGACAACCCGGTCAGCGCGGTGCTGATCGTCCTCACGCTCGGGTGGGAGGGTGCTGTTCAATGGTTGACGAGGAGAAGGAGACGTAGAGGTGGTTGAGCAGGACCAGGTGACGTCGCTGATCAGACGGGCGGCCGAAGCCATCGAGCAGGGCGAGCCGCAAGAGTTCACGGCTGCCTTGCAGGAACTGGAACGCCGAGGCTGGGATGCGAGTGCGCTCAAGATCACCGTGGCCACGCTCTCCGCCGTCGAGTTCCTCCCACCGCCGGTCGACGCCGATGCGGCTGCGGCTCTGACTCGCCGGGTCGTCCAGCGCTTCGAAGGTTCGCTGAACGTCATCGCACCGGTGATGGAGGCGGTGATCAGGAGTGCGGCCGGAGAGCACGACGCGATCAGGGGCGTGCCGCGGGACCTGGCGCAAGCCCATTCGCTCATCGCCATCGGGCACATCCTTCACGAGGGCCATGCCACCCTCGACGAGGTCTTGGCCGACCTGTCGTACGAGGACGACCTCGATGGCGACCGCTGACGCCGCGGGGCGGCTCATCGCGGCCTGTGCGAGCGGCCCGGCGCAGCTCGTCGTTCATCTGGAGACGCATGAGCCGCGCCAGTGGCCTGCCTTGGAGCCCTACGTGCACGACGCGCTGAGGCGGGCTGTGGGGACGTTCCCGGAGGTCACGCCCAATCTCGCGGCAGCCGTCACGCGGCGGGTATCGGAGCGGCTGGGTGGGGCCGTGAACATCGCGGTGACGCTCATGGAGGCGGTGATCCGTGCGGCTGCGGGCGAGGCGCGCGCCGACGAGGACGTCCCGCCGAACATGTCCGCGGTCTACGCGCTCCTGGTGGTTGGCCAGTTGGTCCACGAAGGACGGTTGACCGTCGACGAGGCTCTGGGTACGCGAACCACCGCGAGCGACTGAGCCGGCGCTCCGAGGTATCAGCCCACACCTGCGCAGCCTCCTGAACCGGGTGCGCACCACCTCGACCGGGACCCGGGCTGGAGGCGTTCCACCGCTACGCCAACGGGCCGCTGACGCGGGGCGGCTGGATGGTGACGTTCGACCGCATCAGGCCGCCGGTTGAGCGCACCTGCCTCGCCGCAGCGCTCAGAGCTTCTCGACCGGCGCGTAGCGCAGCAGCAGTGTCTTGAGGCCCGTCTCGCCGAAGTCGACGGTGGCCTGGGCGTGCTCACCCTGGCCGTTGGTGGCGACGACGGTGCCCAGGCCGAACGCGTCGTGGGTGACGCGGTCGCCGGCCGACAGCGCGATGACGGGACGGTTGCCGGCGCCGCCCGCGGACCGGCCGCTGACCGGCTGTCGCCGTGGTGGCGGCGGCTGGGTCCACTTGACCTGGTCGGCCTCGGTACGGCGCCAGTCGATCAACTCGTCGGGGATCTCGGCGAGGAACCGCGACGCCGGGTTGTGCGCCGGCGACCCCCACGCGCTGCGCAGGAGCGCCCGCGACAGGTAGAGCCGCTCGCGCGCCCGGGTGATGCCGACGTAGGCCAGCCGGCGCTCCTCCTCGAGCTCCTGGGCGTTGCCGCCGAGCGAGCGCTGGTGCGGGAACACGCCGTCCTCGAGGCCGGTGAGGAACACCACCGGGAACTCCAGGCCCTTCGCGGTGTGCAGCGTCATCAGCGTGACCATGCCGTCGTGGTCGTCGCCCTCGGGGATCTCGTCGGCGTCGGCGACCAGGCTGACCTGCTCGAGGAACCCGGGCAGCGAGCCGTCGGAGTCTTCGCTCGCCTCGTACTCGCCGGCGACGGCGACCAGCTCGCGCAGGTTGTCGAGGCGGGTCTCGTCCTGGGGGTCGTCGGACTCGGACAGCTCGGCGACGTAGCCGGTGCGGTCGAGGGTCGCCTCGAGGATGGCGGCCGGCCCGACGCCGTCGTCGGCCAGCGCCCGCAGCTCGTCGGTGAGCTGGACGAATCCCTCGATGGAGTTGACCGAGCGGGTCGCGATGCCGGGCGCGTCGGCCGCGTGCCGCAACGCCTGGAAGAACGTGCTGCGTTCGCGCTGGGCCAGCGCCTCGACCATGGCCTCGGCGCGGTCGCCGATGCCGCGTTTGGGGACGTTGAGGATGCGCCGCAGCGACACGGAGTCTTCGGGGTTGGCCAGGAACCGCAGGTAGGCCAGCGCGTCGCGGATCTCGCGCCGCTCGTAGAACCGGGTGCCGCCGACGACGCGGTAGGGCAGGCCGACCCGGACGAAGATCTCCTCCAGCACCCGGGACTGGGCGTTGGTGCGGTAGAAGACGGCGACGTCGCCGGTGCGGGCCTCGCCCTCGTCGGTGAGGCGGTCGATCTCGTCGGCGACGAACTGCGCCTCGGCGTGCTCGTCGTCGGCCACATAGCCGACGATCTTCGCGCCGTCGCCGCTGTCGCTCCACAGCCGCTTCGGCTTGCGGCCGGAGTTGCGGGCGATGACGGCGTTGGCGGCGGACAGGATGGTCTGCGTGGAGCGGTAGTTCTGTTCGAGCAGGATGACCCGGGTGTCGGGGTAGTCCTCCTCGAACTGCAGGATGTTGCGGATGGTGGCGCCGCGGAACGCGTAGATGGATTGGTCGGCGTCGCCCACCACGCACAGCTCGGCCGGCGGCACCGCGGGCTCGTTCTCGCCGGAGATGACACCCGTGCCGACCAGCTCGCGCACCAGCACGTACTGGGCGTGGTTGGTGTCCTGGTACTCGTCGACCAGGACGTGCCGGAACCGCCGCCGGTAGTTCTCGGCGACGTCGGGGAACGCCTGCAGCAGGTGCACCGTCGTCATGATGAGGTCGTCGAAGTCGAACGCGTTGGCCTCGGTGAGCCGGCGCTGGTAGAGCTCGTACGCCTCGGCCACCATCTTCTCGTGGTGGGTGTCGGCCCGGGCCAGCGCGGTCTCGTAGTCGATCAGCTCGTTCTTGAAGTTGCTGACGGTGTAGCTGAACTGCCGCGGCTGGTAGCGGCGCGGGTCGAGGTCGAGCTCGCGGCAGACCATGGCCATGAGCCGGTGGGAGTCGGCCTGGTCGTAGATGGAGAACGACGACGTGTAGCCGAAGACCTTCGCCTCGCGACGCAGGATGCGCACGCACGCGGAGTGGAACGTGGACACCCACATGATGTCGCTGCGCTTCCCGACGAGGTCGGCGACGCGCTCCTTCATCTCGCCGGCGGCCTTGTTGGTGAACGTGATGGCGAGGATCGAGCCCGGATGCGCGTTGCGCTCGCCCAGCAGGTACGCGATGCGCCGCGTCAGCACCCGCGTCTTGCCCGACCCCGCGCCGGCGACGATGAGCAGCGGCGACCCCTGGTGGGTCACCGCGTCGCGCTGCGGCCCGTTGAGGCCGTCGAGCAGCGCTTCGGGGTCGCGTGACCGCCGCTTGACCGGCTTCTTCGGCGCGGCCGCGCCGGTCAGGGTGAGGTCGTCGAACAGGGCACTCATCGCCGGCGGGTCACACTCGCCTTCTCACTCGCTTGGCTGGCGCCCCCAGCCTATGCCCGACCGCCGACAGACTCGGACCGAACACGCTTACGAACGGACGGCACGACGGAGGCCGGTGGCGTTCGCGGTGTTCGCGGTGTTCGCGGGGTTCGTGGGGTTCGCGCGCGGACGGTGTCGGTGCCCGCCCGTAGGGTGGGCAACCCTCCCAGCCGGGCGGGGACCGTACTCACCCAGCGAACGTCTCGACACGGCGAACGCGCCGAACGGCCCAGGCGGCACGGACGCCGCACGGCCCTCGGTGACCGCTACTCGACGGACGTGCGGGCGGCCGACACCTGCTGGTCGAGCAGCGCTCGGTAGGCGTCGAGCTCGGCCTGGTGGGCCGCGATGAACTGGGTCTGGTAGTCGGCCTCGGCGGCGGACCAGGCCGGGATCAGGCCGGTGGACTCCTTGCAGGCGACGTCGGCGACGGCGGTGGCGATCTCGTCGGCGCCGGCCGTGTCGGACGTCCACCAGCGCGGGTCGTCGTTGGCGTCCATGGGCGCGGCGTACTGGTAGCCGGCTTCGGACATGCAGGCCGACCAGGCGGAGAACGCGTCGAGCACCCGCGCGTCGGCCAGCGCGGCGTGCCAGGCGTCGGACTGGACGGACGAGACGAGGTCCTGCCCGGCCCGCAGCGCGGGCTCCGACGCGACGGCGCCGGCCCGGGCGGCCGCGCCGAGGCAGCCGCCGTCGGGGACGTCGTCGCGCATGGTGACCGCGCCGTCGGCCGCCACGCCGACCAGCACCTCCAGCTCGGCGTCGGTGTGCGCCTCGTAGAACTCGCGCCGCACGTCGGTGGTGGACGGCGGGTGGTAGCCGTGCGCCGCGGCGACCTCGGGGTCGGCGACGGCGTACCGGCGGTCGTGGCGGCCGGCAACGGCCGTCGCCGCCTCGGCTGCGGTGCCGAACGGCAGCGGATCGATCGTGGCGTCGTCGAGGCCGAGCGACGCCGCGCAGTCGCGCACGCGCGCCGCGGCCGACTGGCCGAGCAGTTGGTCCTCGGCGGCCGTGTACGCGTACGCGTCGAGCGGCAGCGTGAGCCCCGCCTCGGGCGACGCCGCGCCGGACCGCGCCTGGACGACGCCGCCCACGGCGCTGCCGCCGGACGACTCGACGGCGACGTCAGCGGGAGCGGCCGCGCACCCGGCGACGGGCAGGGCGAGCAGGACGGCGGTACGGACGAGCACACGGGCGGTCATGCCACGGCCTTTCGTGGGCCACCGGTCAGCCGCACACCAGGGGCTGCTGGTGGCACCAGTTGAACGATGCGTTGTCGTTGTACGTGTCGCCGAGATTGCGCGCGGACAGCGGCGGCACGTCGTCAGCCGGCCCAGCATAACCAGAATTGAAGTAGACGCGCGCGGTGAAATAGCCATCGCGATTGGCCGCCGACGCGGCGTTGTTCTTCACCGGGACGCCCGAACCCTTGCCTGAGCCGAGGAAACGGTACGGCGCGAAGTCGCTGACGCGGTAGCGGAAGTCGTGCAGCGCGCCCGCCTGCCCGGAGTTGTAGTACAGGCACAACTCGAGGCCCTGGCACGAGCCGTCGTGCTCAGCGGCGGACGCCGGCGGCGACACCCCTGCCACCAGCACACTCGTCATGATCGTCGCGGCCACGGCGGCGGCCAGGCGCCGGATCGGCGTCACTCGCGGACCTCCCAGTTCGGCTCGGCTGCCCCGTCACCTTAACCGACGACGGGGCATCCGTGAACCGCCGGGATCAGGTCCAGAAGACGGCGATCACGACGTTCGCCGCGGTCAGCCCGAAGAGCGCGAAGAACAGCCCGTCGGCGATGGCGGTGCGCTTCCGATTGGCGAAGCACAGCGCGGTGATGATCAGCACGATGACCAGTTTCACGCCGATCTTCGCGTTGTCGATGTGCTTGTCGAGGGAGTCGATGCCCTCGGCCATGCCCACCATCGCGACGCCGGTGACGAGCTGCGTCAGCGCGCCGTGCAGCATCGCCATGTTGACGACGCGGCCGCCGCGCGCGCTCAACTGCACCATGATGCCGCCCAGCAGGCTGGCCAGGCCGAAGAAGTGCAGCACGAGCACCAGGTCGTAGACGAATTCCATGATCACCTTTCCCGCGTCGAGGCGGGATGCAGCCTACTACGCCGTGTCGTACTACCGGGCGGCAGGCCCATCTCGGGCTCTCCGACCCGGACCGTGGGCTGGTCGCGTCTGGTCCACCCAGGATGCTGCGGTGAGCGAGGATGCTGCGGTTCGCCGGCCGTGTGAGCGTTCGCCAGATGGCGCAGGTTGGCCGTCCCCCTGCTGCCCATTCTCGTGGCCGCGCACGCGCGCACGCGACCTAAGAACAGGCAGCTATCAGGGGACCGGCGAAAGAGCGGGCACAGCCCGCCCAGACGCACGTCGGCCCGTGGCGCAGGCGTCGGAGTGCCCACGTGGTGAGATTCTCCCGGCGATTCGGGGGACATCACCAGGCGTTCTTCCGCATCACAAGGCATGCAAGCCTGGTAGAGCGGGAGGACGCCTGGTGATGTCCGCGATCGTCGATGATCATCGCTGTCCACCAGCAGCAACGCCACACCGACGACGCCAAGCACACCGGACCGACGGCCGAACACCAGGCGGCCCCGCCCTCACGGATCGCGGGTCAGACCAGGCGGCGGTCGGTGGCCCAGCGGGTCAGCTCGTACCGGTTGGACAGCTGCAGCTTGCGCAGCACCGCCGACACGTGCGTCTCGACCGTCTTGACCGAGATGAACAGCTCCTTGGCGATCTCTTTGTACGCGTAGCCGCGGGCGATCAGCCGCAGCACCTCGCGCTCGCGCTGGGTGAGTCGGTCGAGGTCGTCGTCGACGGACGGCGCCTCGGTGCCGGCGAACGCGTCGAGCACGAAGCCGGCCAGCCGGGGCGAGAACACGGCGTCGCCGTCGGCGACCCGGCCGATGGCGGAGACGAGGTCGTCGCCGGTGATGGACTTGGTGACGTAGCCGCGCGCACCGGCCCGGATGGTGCCGATGACGTCCTCGGCGGCGTCGGACACCGACAGCGCCAGGAACCGCACGCCGGGCTCCTTGGGGTGCACCTGGCGGATCACCTCGCCGCCACCGCCGCCGGGCAGGTGGACGTCGAGCAGCACGACCTCGGGTTTCACCCGGAGCACGACCGCCACGGCCTCGGCGGTGTCGGCCGCCTCGCCGACGACGTCGACGGACGGCGCCTGCGCGAGCTCGGCGCGGACCCCCGTGCGGAACATCGCGTGATCGTCGACGAGGACGACCGTGACCGGGCCGGCGTCGGCGGGCCTGGTCTCGTCTGGCTTGGTCTCGCTCACGAGCTTCTCCTGGTCGACAGTCGGACTTCCGTGCCTTCGCCGGGCGTGGACCGGATGGTGGCCTCGCCCCCGTGCCGCTCCATGCGCCCGATGACCGAGCGTCGCACACCCAGCCGGTCCTCGGGGACGGAGTCCGGGTCGAACCCGGCGCCCCGGTCGCGGACGAACACCTCGACGCCGTCGTCGCCGGCCTCGACGAAGATGTCGATCTTGTCGGCGCCGGAGTGCTTGGCGGCGTTGACGGTGGCCTCGCGGGCGGCCTTGAGGATGGCCCGGGCGACGTCGTCGATCTCGGCGTCGCCGACGGTGACCACCTCGACCGGCGTGCCGAACGCGTCCTCGACCTCGGCCGCCATCTTCGTCAGCGCGGCGGCCAGCGAGGACCCGTCGTCGACGAGGTCGCTGTAGAGCCAGGCGCGCAGGTCGCGCTCCTGGCTGCGGGCCAGCCGGACGACGGCGCGGGGGTCGTTGGCCTGCTTCTGGATCAGCGCGAGCGTCTGCAGCACGGAGTCGTGCAGGTGGGAGGCCATGTCGGCGCGCTCCTGCGAGACGATGCGGGCGCGCCGCTCGGTCTCGAGGTTGCGCCACAGCTTCCACAGCCACGGCCCGATGATCAGGCCGATGCCCACGAGGATGACCAGCACCCCGCCGAGAGCGTCCATGGTCTGGTCGAACTGGCCCTGACCGACGAGGAACACGACCACGCCGGCCACGACGACGCCGGCGCCGGCCACGACGCGCATGCCGGCGATCCAGCCGCCCTTGCCGGTCAGCGCCGCCAGCCAGGGCAGCCGGGGCGCGATGGCCGACAGCCGGCTGCGCTCCTGCTCGTCGGCGGCCCGCCAGACCAGCGTCAGGCCGGCGGCGGCCAGCAGCAGCGGGAAGAACACGGCCGGGCTGACGCCCAGCGGGGTCTGCTGGACCAGCAGCCAGACGCCGGCGCCGAGGACGACCAGCGCGGCCAGCTGGCCGAGGTCGCCGGTGCGCTGCGACAGCGTGCGGCGGCGGCGCTTGCCGGTGCGGGTCGCGGCGGCCAGGCCGGCCGGTGTCCGCGCCTCCTCGGCCTCGCGCTGCACCGTCTGGTCGAGCGGGGTGAAGATCCACAACGCCAGGTAGAGCACGATGCCGAACCCGGAGACGGCGCTGAGCAGGCTGAACGCGATGCGGACGGCGAGCGGCTGCACCTTGAACTGGGCCGCCAGCGCGACGGCGACACCCGCGACCATGCGGCCGTCGGAGTACCGGACGAACTTCGGCGGTGCGCCGGGATCGGTGGCGGGGTCGGGCGCGCGCCCGCCGCGGCCGGCCTGCGGCGGTTCGCCGGGCGGCAGCTCGCGCGGCCCGCGTTCGGTGGCCGCGGCGGCCTCCGTCTGCGGGTCCGGGTCGCCGTCGACGGGATCGCCGCCGGGGTCACCGAGGGGGCCACCGGCGACGTCGGCGGGCGCCGAGGTCGGGTCCTCGACGGGCTCGTCGCCGGCCTCGCCGGGACGCGCCGGACCGCGTGCCGCCGGACCGGCGGCACGCGGCGTCGGCAGAGTGCTCATGACATCGATGGTCACACGCGCGAGCGCGCGCCGCCATGAGGGACCTCCCGGAGATCCCGGCTCGGGGGCCGTTCCGGGTCATCCCCGATGCATTCGGGGTCGCCGCCTGGGCATCATCGATGGCATGAGTGATCAGCCTCCTGCCTCCCCCGCCACCGGCGCCGGGCCGAGCGTCTCGGACGAGTTCCGCTCGCTGCGCCGCAGCCGGTCGGACCGAGTCGTCGCCGGGGTGCTCGGCGGGCTGGGCCGGCGGCTCGGCATCGACCCCGTCGTGCTCCGCGTCGCCACCGTCGTCCTGGCGATCTTCGGCGGCGTGGGCGTCCTGCTGTACGCGATCGGCTGGCTCGTCGTGCCCGCCGAGGACGAGGAACGCTCGATCCTCGACCAGGCGATCGGCCGCGGCGAGAACCGCCGCCCGGGCACGGTGCCGCTGGCGCTGCTGCTGGCCGGCGTCGGCCTGATCTCCGGCATCGGCATCGTCGCCGGCACCTGGGACGGCGGCGTACTGCTGCTCCTCGCGGTCATGGGCGTGTACCTGCTGCTGCGCCGCCGCGCCGACGACGACGAGCGCTCCGGCAGCGACGTGCCGCAGGAGGCCGGGTTCGGCTCCTACGTCTACGACCCCAGCGTCGCACCGGCGGCGCCGGGCGGCACGGCGACCGGGACCACCCCCGTCACGCCGACCGGCCCGGCCGGTCCGACCAGTGGCTGGCCGGAGGGTCCCGACTGGGGCCCGCCGCCCGTGCCGCCCGCCCCGGCGCCGGAGCCGCCGCCCGCGAAGCCGGCCAAGCAGCGCTCGGTGCTCGGCCTGATCACGTTCTGCCTCGCGCTGGTGTCGGTGGGCGTGCTCGCCGTCAACGACGCGACCTGGGCGGAGTACCCGCCGGCCATCTACGTCGCGGTGCCGCTGGGCATCGTCGCGCTCGGCCTGCTCGTCGGCGCCTGGTACGGCCGCTCCCGCGGGCTGATCGTGCTCGGCTTCCTGCTGGCGATCGCGCTGGTCCCGGCCACCTGGCTGTCGCAGTGGGACTACCACAACTCGGGCAACATCACCCGCACGTACACCACCGCGGACCAGATACCCACGACGACGCAGAGCTACGGCGCCGGCGAGATCCACTACGACCTGTCCGGTCTCACCCTCACCGACGCCGAGACCGTGCGCCTCGACGTCGAGCAGGGCGCCGGCAACCTCACCATCACCCTGCCGCCCGACGTCGACGTCCGGCTCACGCGGGCCACCGTCGGGGCCGGCAACCTCACCGTCTTCGGCGAGCGTCAGGACGGTCTCGGCCAGGAGGTCAAGGGCACCACCGACACCGGGACGGACGGGCCCGGCGGCGGCACCCTCGTGCTGGACGTCGAACTGGGCCTGGGCGAACTGGAGGTGACCCGATGAAGCGGCACGACACCGATGTCGTCTCCCTGGTCTTCGGACTTCTCTTCCTAGGAGTGAGCGCCATGTGGCCGTTCGTCCACTACGACGTGCTGGGCCTGTCCGGTCTCGAGGTCGCCATGCCGGTCCTGCTGGTCTCGATCGGCCTGGCCGGGCTGCTGGCCTCGCTGAGCAAGCTGCGTCGCGAGCGCGACCCGAAGGCCTGATCCCTGGCGGCCACGGCGGTGTCGGGGTGGTCGGTGAACACGCCGTCCACCCCGGCACCGAAGAACACCCCCAGCTCCCCCGGCGCGTCGCCGTGGCCGGCCGCCTCCGGGCCGCGGCGCCGGTCGGCCGGCAGGAACGAGTTCTCGTTCCGGAACGTCCAGGCGTGCACCGCCATCCCGAGGTGGTGCGCGTCCGAGACCAGCCGGCCGGGGTGGCCCAGCCGTCCCTCCGGGTCGCGCGGCACCACCAGCGACTTGTGCGCCCCCAGCACCGTCGCGTACGACGCCACCTCGCGCAGGCCGGTCGGGGTGAGCAGGTCGACGAACCGGCGCCCGTCCTCGGCCCGCTCCCAGTCGAACGGCCGGCCGGTGCTGTCGACCAGTTGCACCAGCGGCACCGACGTCCGGGCGGCCAGCCGGCGCAGCACCGACGGCTCGTAGGACCGGACGAACACGGGGATCCCGGCGCGCTCCAGCCGGAACCCGAGCAGCGCCGCCATCAGCGCGTCGTCGGCCGACATCCCGCGGTCGGCGTAGTACGTCGGGTGCCTGAGCTCCGGGTACAGGCCGACCGGACGTCCCCTGCGGCGGCCGCCCTCGACCGCCAGCGTGATGATCTCGTCGAACGTGGGCACCCGCAGCCGGCCCTCGTAGGCCTGGTTGGCCGGGCGCAGCCGCGGGATGCGCTCGCGCGCGTACAGCGACTTGACCTCGTCGAGGGTGAAGTCGTCGACGAACCAGCCGGTCAGCTCGCGGCCGTCGACCAGCCCGCGGCGGCGCCGGTGCGCGAACTCCGGCCGTTCGGCGACGTCGGTCGACGCGGACAGCTCGGCGTCGTGCCGGGCGACCAGGACGCCGTCGCGGGTGAGCTGCAGGTCGGTGTCGAGGAAGTCGGCGCCGAGATCGATGGCGAGCTGGTAGCCGGCCAGCGTGTGCTCCGGACGATAGCCACACGCGCCTCGGTGCGCGACGACGATGGGCCGCTCGAGCCCGAAGGTGTCCGACATGTGGTCAGGCTAGGGATCGACCGTGTCACGCCGACCACACTGATTCGAACTGGGCGTGACGCGCTGCCCAACGCACGCGCACATTCGGGCTTCGCACCCCAATCTCCCCCGCTGGCGCGTGACCTGGCGGCCGGCCATCACCACTTCAGTGCGGACCGACTCCCATGATCATCAATCGGCGGCCGATGATCAAGGGAGGGTGGCCCGGATCACTCCCACTCGATGGTGCCCGGCGGCTTGCTGGTGACGTCGAGCACCACGCGGTTCACCTCGCGCACCTCGTTGGTGATGCGCGTGGAGATGCGTTCGATCACCTCGTACGGCAGCCGAGACCAGTCCGCCGTCATGGCGTCCTCGCTGGACACCGGCCGCAGCACGATCGGGTGGCCGTAGGTGCGGCCGTCGCCCTGCACGCCCACCGACCGGACGTCGGCCAGCAGCACGACCGGGAACTGCCAGACGTCGCGGTCGAGGCCGGCCGCGGTCAGCTCGGCGCGGGCGATGGCGTCGGCCCGGCGCAGGATGGCCAGCCGCTCGGCGTCGACGGCGCCGACGATGCGGATGGCCAGGCCCGGGCCGGGGAACGGCTGGCGCCAGACCATCTCAGCGGGCAGGCCCAGCTCCTCGCCGACCGCGCGGACCTCGTCCTTGAACAGTGTGCGCAGCGGCTCGATCAGGGTGAACTGGAGGTCGTCGGGCAGGCCGCCGACATTGTGGTGGCTCTTGATGTTGGCGGTGCCCTCGCCGCCGCCGGACTCGACGACGTCGGGGTAGAGCGTGCCCTGGACGAGAAACTCGACCTCGGCGCCCTGTTCGCCGGCCTGGGCGACGATGTCGCGCGCGGCGGCCTCGAACACCCGGATGAACTCGCGGCCGATGATCTTGCGCTTCTCTTCGGGGTTCTCGACGCCCTTGAGCTGGGTCAGGAAGCGGTCGGCGGCCTCGACGACGTGGAGGTCGACGCCGGTGGCGGCGACGTAGTCGCGCTCGACCTGCTCGGACTCGCCCTGACGCATCAGCCCGTGGTCGACGTAGACGCAGGTCAGCTGGCTACCGACGGCCCGCTGGACGAGGGCGGCGGCCACGGCGGAGTCGACGCCGCCGGACAGCCCGCAGATGACCCGTTTGCCGCCGACCGTCGATCGGACCGTCTCGACTGTTTCATCAACGACGTTCGCCATGGTCCAGGTGGGCCGGGCACCGGCGATGTCGTAGAGGAAGTGCTGCAGCACCGCCTGCCCGTGCTCGGAGTGCAGCACCTCCGGGTGCCACTGCACGCCGGCCAGGCCGCGCGCGGTGTCCTCGAACGCCGCGACCGGGGTGTCGGGTGTGCCGGCCAGCACCTCGAAACCGGCCGGCGCCTCGGTGACGGAGTCGCCGTGGCTCATCCAGACCTTCGCACCGGTGTCGATGCCCTGGAGCAAGGTGCCGGTGCTCAGGACGGCGAGGTCGGTGCGGCCGAACTCGGACTTCCCGGTGTGCGCGACGGTGCCGCCGAGCGCCCGGGCCATGGCCTGGAAGCCGTAGCAGATGCCGAACGCCGGCACACCGGCCTGGAACAGCGCGGGGTCGACGGCCGGGGCGCCCTCGGCGTACACACTGGACGGCCCGCCGGACAGGATGATCGCCTTGGGGTTCTTCGCCAGCAGATCGGCGACCGGCATGGTGTGCGGGACGATCTCGGAGTAGACCCGCGCCTCACGGACGCGCCGGGCGATCAGCTGGGCGTACTGAGCGCCGAAGTCGACGACGAGAACGGTGTCATGGGAGGTCTCGGCCACCTGCCCGAGCGTAGTGCAGACCTTGGCAGGACGCGGCACGTCCAGTAGGGTCACCAGCCATCTTTACGGCCCAGCCCGTAACTCGGAGGTCCCGATGCGCCGCCCGCTGCTCGCCGCCGCCCTGATCGCCGTTGCCGCCGTCGGCTCCGCCCCGCCGGCCGGCGCGGCAGACGCCGCTGAGCCAGCCGCTGAGCCAGCCGCGGAGCCCGCCGCCGGCCCCGTCCCGCTCGGAGCGCCGCTCAGCGACGTCAACCTGATCGGCGGCGCCGTGGCGACGACGCCGGACGGCGTGCCGACGGTCTACGGCGTCACCAACGGCGAGCCGGCCCGGCTGACCGCCGCCGACGCGCGCACCGGCGAGATCCTGCTGTCCACGCCGCTGCCCGGCGCCAGCTCGTCGTACAGCGTCATCACGCTCGACGGCGGCGACGTGTACATCAGCGGGAACGGCAACGGCCACCTGTACCGGCTGCCGTGGGGCGCCGAAGCCGTCGAGGACCTCGGCCAGGTCGCGCCCGGCCAGACGTTCGCGTGGGACCTCACCGAGGGACCGGACGGCCGCATCTACGGCGTCACCTACCCCGGCGCCCGCCTCTACGCCTACGACCCGGACACCGGCGCGTTCCAGGACTACGGCCAGGTCGCCACCGACACCCAGCAGGCCAGGACCATCGGGTCCCACGGCGGCAGGATCTACGTCGGCACGATGACCCGGCCGCACCTGTTCGAGGTCGACCCGGTCACCGGCGCGCAACGCGAGATCGCACTGCCACCGGAGTCCGACCCGGGCAACGAGCTGACCTCGGTGCTCGACATCAACGTCGCCGGCGACCGGCTCTACGTCCGCATCGGCACCGACATCAAGTACGCGCCGCTCTACGCCTACGACCCCGCGACCGGGACCTGGGGCGCGTCGCTGGACACCGTCGCCGGACTGGAGCTGCCCACGCCCGGCCCGGACGGCGAGCTGTACGTCATGCGGAACAACGCGCTCACGGCGTGGGACCCGGCCACGGGCGCCGTCGCCCCCACGTCGCTGCGCTACGAGGGGCGGGTCTACAACTATCGCGCCGTGGGCTGGGCCGACCTCGGCGACCCGGAGTGGCCCGGGCTGACCCTCGTCGGCTTCTTCTGGCGCGGCGAGCTGTGGCGGTACAACCCACAGACCGGCCGTGGCGAGGTCGTGCCGACGGCGGTGCCCGGCGAGCCGATCGAGATCGTGTCGCTGGCGGCGGCGTCCGGCGGCGGCGTGTGGGCCGGCGGCTTCCTCGGGGGGTTCGCGCGCGTCGACACCGCGACCGGCGAGTCCCGGTTCAACCGGTTCTCCCAGACGGAGTACCTGTACGACGACGGCGACTCGGTGTGGGTCGGCGCCTATCCGGACGCGCGCGGCTACCGCTACGACCCCGACGCGGCCTTCAACGACCCCGACTACGCGCCCGGGCCGCCCGGGACGCCCGTCAACCCGGTGAAGCTGTGGGACTTCAGGCAGCACACGGCGAACCCGCAGGACCGGGTGTTCGCGCTGCTGCCGCTGGACGACGTCGTGGTGGCGGCGACCGGGCCCAAGGGCTCGACGTTCGGCGGCGCGGTCGCGGTGTCCGACCGTGCGACCGGGCAGACCCGGTTCCTCGACGACCTCGCGCCGGACCGCGCGCTGACCTCGCTGGCGGCCTCGCCCGACGGCGCGACGGTCTACGCGGGCACCTGGGTGTACGGCGGCACCGGCAGCCCGCAGCCCGTACAGACCGAGGGGACGGTGCTGGCGTTCGACCCGGTCGGCGGTGACGTGCGCTGGCAGGTCTCGCCGCTGCCGGGCGCGCCGAGCTACGTCGCGACGACGGTCGACGCGGCCGGGCGGCTGTGGACGCTGGCCGGCTCGGCACTGCTGGAGCTGGACCCGGCCACGGGGGCGACGCTGCGCACCGTCCAGCTCGGCGACCCGGTGCCGCCCGGCGCGAAGACGTGGCCGCACCAGGCCGGCATCGTCGAGACGACCCCCGGCGCCGACGCGGTGTACGTGTCCGTCGGCGGCCGGCTGCACCGGGTCTACGGCGCGACCGGCGCCGCCGAGGACCTGGGCGCGTTCGCGTACTCGTCGTTCACCGTGCTCGACGACGGCGACCTCGCGATGGCGTCCGGACCGGAGCTGTTCCGCTGGACGCCGCCCGCCGCCGACACCGCGCCGCCCTCCGTCGAGCTCGGTGTCGGGCACATCGAGGGCGATTGGCGGCCGTACCTGGAACTGACCGCGTCCGACGGCGCCGGCCTCGGAGTGGCGGAGATCAGGTACCGGCTGGACGGCGGGCCGTGGACCACGTACACGGATCCGGTCCGGCTACGGCCCGGGCGGCACACCGTCGACGTCAGGGCGGCGGACCGGGCCGGCAATGTGGCGGCCGTCGTCGAGCGGCTCGTGGCCCGGCCGCGGTTCGGTCGCTGACCAGCGCGGGCAGCGATCTCACCGGCGCGGAAAACCAGGTGCGACAAGGCCTTCACTGTTCGTACCGTGGTATGTCGTGCGCGATCTTCCCTACGCCGACCCCGGCATCCCCGACACCCGCTCCCGCGCCAGGTTCCTGACCTGGCTGGCGCGGGCACAGTGGCGCACCCTCCTCGTCGGCGGCTTCTTCGGCGTCGTCTGGATGGTCTCGCAGGCCCTCATCCCGTGGGGCATCGGACACGGCATCGACGGCATCGTCGCCGACGACTCCAGCAGCACCGCCCGCTGGGCGGCGCTCGTCGCCGGTCTGGGCGTGCTGCAGGCGCTGGCCGGTGTCATGCGCCACCGCGCGTCCGTGGCCAACTGGCTGTACTCGGCGTTCCGGGTCATCCAGCTGGTCTCGCGGCACACCGCCCGCGGCGGCCCGGCGGTGCCGAAGTCCATGTCCACCGGCGAGGTCGTGGCCACGGTGTCCAGCGACTCCATGCACATCGGCCACATGATGGAGGTCGTGCCGCGGTTCGTCGGCGCCCTCGTGTCCTACGTCGTCGTGGCCCTCATCGTGTTGAACACGTCCACGTCCATCGGACTCATGGTGCTCATCGGGGTGCCGCTGCTGGTCGTCTCCATGGGCCCGCTGATCCGCCCGTTGCAGGAACGCCAGCGGCGCCAGCGCGAGGCGCTCGGCGACCTCACCGCGCTCGGCGCCGACACCGTCGCCGGCCTGCGGGTCCTGCGCGGCATCGGCGGCGAGAAGGTGTTCATCCGCCGCTATGCCGAGCGATCCGAGACGGTGCGCGCGGCGGGCGTCCGGCTGGCCGGCACCCAGGCACTGCTCGACGCCGTCCTGGTGCTGCTGCCGGGGGTGTTCCTGGTGCTGCTGACCTGGGTCGGCGCGCGGCTGGTGCTGCGGGGCGACATCGAGCCGGGCGCGCTGGTGGCGCTGTACGGCTACGCGTTCTTCCTGCTCATGCCGGTGCGCACGGCCGGCGAGATGGCGTTCGCGGCCACCCGGGCCGTGGTCGCCGCGCGCCGGGTGCTCGCGGTGCTGGCGGTCGAGCGCGAGGTGCCCGACGACGCCACCGACACACCGTCCGCGCCGCCGGGCGTGCTGGTCGACGACGCCACCGGTCTGCGGGTCGAGCCGGGCTCGCTCACCATGCTGGTCGCCGACGAGCCCGGGTTCACCGCGGCGCTGGCCGACCGGCTGGGCCGGCTGGTGCCGGGCAACGGCGTGCGGCTCGGCGACGTCCCGCTCGATCGGCTGACGGTCGACGAGGTCCGCCGCCGCATCGTGGTGAGCGACCCCGAGCCGACGCTGTTCACCGGCTCGCTGCGCGGCGGGCTGGACCCCTACGGCCGGCACGACGACACCCAGCTGACCGCGGCCATGCGCGCCGCGTCGGCCGGCGACGTCCTCGAGACGCTGCGCGAGGGCCTCGACGCCACCGTCGAGGAGCGCGGCCGGTCGCTGTCCGGCGGGCAACGGCAACGGGTCGCGCTGGCGCGTGTGCTGGTGCGCGAGCCCGAGGTGCTGGTGCTGGTCGAGCCGACCAGCGCCGTCGACGCGCACACCGAGGCGGCCATCGCCGGCCGGCTGCGCGACGCCCGCGCCGGGCGCACCACCGTCGTCGTCACCGCCAGCCCGCTCATGCTGGCCAAGGCCGACACCGTCGTCTGGTTCGACGACGGCGAGCTGGTCGCCACCGGCAGCCACGACCAGCTGATGAGCACCACCCCCGCCTACCGCCGCACCGTCACCCGAGAGGAGGACCCGGAATGAGCACGAGCACGCCGTCGGCCGGCCCCACGCCCGCGGGCGCGCTGCCCGTCGCGACGCCCGCCGAGGTCCGGCACGAGGCCGGCCGGCTGTTCCGCCGGCACCGTTCCGCGCTGACCATCGCGCTGGTGGTGCACGTCCTGGCGGCCGCCGCCGGGCTGGCCGGGCCGTTCCTGCTCGGCCGCATGGTCGACGCCGTCACCCGCGACGGCTCGCAGACCCGGGTCGACGTGCTGGCCGCGGTGCTGGCCGGCTGCATCGTCGTCCAGGCACTGCTGACCCGCGTCGCCATCCGGCGGTCGCTGATCCTGGGCGAACGGGTCTTCGCCGAGCTGCGCGAGACGTTCATCGCCCGGGTGCTGAGCCTGCCGCTGTCCACCGTCGAGCGGGCCGGCACCGGCGACCTCGTCGCGCGCACCACCGGCGACATCGACGCGCTGTCACGGACCGTGCGGTTCGCGGTGCCGGAGATCCTGGTCGCGGTGGTCACCACGGTGCTCACGCTGGCGGCCGCGGTGTTCGCCGGGCCGCTGGTGGCGCTGGGCGCCATCGTCGGCGCGCCGCTGCTCATCGCCGGCACCCGCTGGTACCTCAACCGCGCGCGGGCCGGCTACCTGTGGGAGCGGGCGGCGTACGCCACCATCAACGGCACCATCACCGAGACCGTCGACGGTGCCCGCACCATCGAGGCGCTCGGCCTCAGCGACGTCCGGGTCACGCGGGCCGACGACGACCTGCGCGAGGCGTTCGCGGCCGAGAAGCGCACGCTGTTCCTGCGCAGCGTCTGGTTCCCCACCGCGGAGATGGCGTACGTGCTGCCGGTGGTGGCCACGCTGGCCTGGGGCGCCTGGCTGGCGTCGGCCGGCCACGCCACCGTCGGCCAGGTGACGGCGGTGGTCCTGTACATGGTGCAGATCGTCGACCCCGTCGACCGCCTGGTCTCGTGGCTCGACGAACTGCAGGTCGGGCTGACGTCGTTCGCGCGGGTCGTGGGCATCGCCAACGTGCCGCCCGACCGCGCGCCCACCGGCGCGCTGCCCGCGGGCGAGGACATCGCGGCGTCCGACGTGCGCTACGCCTACGTCGAGGGCCAGGACGTCCTGCACGGGGTGTCGCTCGACCTCGCGCACGGCGAGCGGCTGGCCATGGTCGGGCCGTCGGGTGCCGGCAAGTCGACGCTCGGGCGGTTGCTGGCCGGCATCCACCCGCCGCGCGCCGGCCGGGTCGACGTCGGCGGCGTGCCGCTGGTCGACCTCGACGTCGACCGCCTGCGCCGCGAGGTCGTGCTGGTCACCCAGGAGCACCACGTCTTCGTCGGCACGCTGCGCGACAACCTCGCGCTGGCGGCGCCGTCCGCCTCCGACGACGACCTGCGCCGCGCGCTGGCCGCCGTCGACGCCCTCGAGGCGACCGACGCGCTGCCCGAGGGCCTCGACACCGTCGTCGGCTCCGGCGGTCACCCGGTCGGCCCGGCGTTCGCGCAGCAGATCGCGCTGGCCCGCATCGTCCTCGCCGACCCGCACACGCTGGTCCTCGACGAGGCGACGTCGCTGCTCGACCCGCGGGCGGCCCGGCACCTGGAGCGGTCTCTGTCGGCGGTGCTGCACGGCCGCACGGTCATCGCGATCGCCCACCGCCTGCACACCGCCCACGACGCCGACCGCGTGGCCGTCGTCGAGGGCGGCCAGATCGCCGAGCTCGGCTCGCACGACGAGCTCGTCGCCGAGGGCGGCGCCTACGCGGCGCTCTGGGAGTCCTGGCACGGGTCGCCCTCCTCGGCCGACGCGGCCCGCCGACCATGATCATGTTCCCTCGCGGCGCCTCAGCGACCGCGAGGGAACATGATCATGGGAGTGGGCAGTCGGCTCCGCATGGCCGGGGGCGACCGGCCCAGCCCCGATCGTGCAGCACCCGAGCCTGCTCCTGAGCGACCCGGCACGGTTCACCGAACACCTCGGTGTGTCCGTAGCGCAACGTCCATGCTCCGCTGACCGTCGCGGCGTTGTCGCGGTGACGATCGCGGAAGCGACCCTCTCCGTCGTGGCCGACGCGGCCGTCCAGCTCCACCCTGGTGTGAAACGGCTCGTAGTCCACGTCGATCCAGATGACGCGCGCGCCGGCACGACGGCGTTGGCGGCATCCTCGCGGCAGCCGGTGCGCCCGCTCGACGGCGCGCAGGTGCTGGAGCTCCAACGGCGACTGCGCGCCCTCGGCGACATCGACGAGCATCGCCTCGACCATCGCCCGCCAGCGGATCTTCCTGCGCCGCGACAGGGCGGCGGCCAGCCGTGGTGACGTGGTCAGCCGCTTCTGAACCGCCATCGTCACATAGGACTCGACGTCGCGAGCGCGGGTCGCGACGTCGACGAGGTCGAGGACGGTGTCGTCGAGTCGCGTCCGTGGCGGGTTCGCCGTCGGGTGGCGCGTCAGCGGGAGCCGGTGGGCGTAGTGGACGACGACGCCGTCGGCCCGCCCACGGACCCGCCGGCCGACCGGCGCGGTGACGTGGACACGATCGTCGACGCGCCCGGTCAGCTCGTCGAGCTCGGCAGCGGTCGAGTGACTCGCCACAGCATCCGGCGTCACCCAGACAATGGCGGCCCAGATCTGCGCGGCTCGGTCCAACGGGCCGCTGAAGACCGCGAAGACGCCAGGGTGCGGCCGTTGCCAGCGCCCCGTCGCGACCCAGCGCCGCGCGACACGGGAGTCCAGGCCCAGGCGGCGGAGCTGTCCGGCGCAGACCACACCCCGCTGCCGAGCGAGCAGCTCGCGCAGGCCCAGGGTTTCGTACTGCGGCGGCAGGTCCATGGACACGATGGTTCCGCCGATCGTCGCCCGGCGCGTCGGCGCTCGGCGATCTGTGGACAACCTGGCCCACAGTCCCATGATCATGTTCCCTCGCGGCGCCTCAGCGACCGCGAGGGAACATGATCATGGGCTAGGCGCGGCCGATGCGCCGCAGGACGCGCAGAGACTTGGCCATGGCCTCGGTGAAGGTGTCGTAGGACAAACCGGCCGGCGGGGCGAGGTTGTGCACCCGCTGGACGGCGATGGCCTGCGGCTCGGTGTAGCGCAGGATGCCCTCGCGGCCGTGCCGCCGGCCGAGGCCGGAGGCGCCCATGCCGCCGATGGGGAGGTCGTGGCTGCCCCAGGCCGCGGTGTAGCCCTCGTTGACGTTGACGACGCCGGAGCGCAGGCGGCGGGCAAGGGCCACACCGCGACGCAGGTCGGAGGTCCACACGCTGGCGTTCAGTCCGTACGGAGTGTCGTTGGCCAGCTCGACGGCCTCGTCGTCGGACATGACGGGGTAGACGGAGACGACCGGGCCGAAGGTCTCGACGTCGGCCGCGAGCATGCCGGGCCGGACGCCGTCGAGCACGGTCGGCTCGTGGAACCAGGGACCGAGGTCGGGCCGGGCCCGGCCGCCGGACAGCACCCGCGCGCCCTTCGCCACGGCGTCGTCGACGTGGGCGCGGACCTTGTCGAGCTGGTCCTGCGACATCAGCGAGCCCATGTCGCACGAGTAGTCGAACGCCGGGCCGACCCGCATCGACTCGACCCGGGCGAGGAACCGCTCGAGGAACGGGTCGCGCACCGACGCGGCGACGTACAGCCGCTCCATCGACATGCACAGCTGGCCGGCGTTGGAGAAGCAGGCCCGGACGGCGGCCTCGGCGGCACGGTCGAGATCGGCGTCGTCGAGGACGATCAACGGGTTCTTGCCGCCCAGCTCCAGCGACGCGCCGACGAGCCGCTCGCCCAGCCGCGCCGCGACCACCCGGCCGGTGGCGGTGGACCCGGTGAACGACACGTAGTCGGCGTGCTCGACGACGGCGCCGCCGATGACCGGGCCGTCACCGGAGACGATCTGCCACAGTGCCTCCGGCAGCCCCGCCTCGATCGCGATCGACCGCGCCAGCAGCGCCGTCAGCATGGCCTGGGAGTCGGGCTTGTGCACGACGGCGTTGCCGGCGACGAACGCGGGCAGGCAGTCGGAGATGGCCAGCGTCAGCGGGTAGTTCCACGGCGAGATGACCCCGACGACGCCCTTGGGGCGATGACCCTCGATGGCCCGGGTCAGCCCGGGCAGGAGTCCGAGCCGGCGTCGTTCGCGCAGCACCCGCGGGCCACGCACGGCGACGTACCGGGCCGCCAGCGCGACGTCGGCGACCTCCTCGAACGCGTCGCGCCGGGCCTTGCCCCCCTCGGCCTGGACGAGGTCGGCGATCTCGGCGCGGCGGTCGAGCACGAGGTCGTGGACGTGGCCGATGATGCGGGCCCGCTCGGCGACCGGCCGGGCCGCCCACCAGCGCGCGGCGTCGCGGGCCGCGGCGAACGCCGTGGCGACGTCGTCGGTGGTGGACAGCGGCACCTCGGCCAGCGGGGTGCCGCTGAACGGCGCGACGGTGGCGACGCGGTCGGCTCGTGGGCGGGCGACGACGCGATCGGTCAGGCGGTCGAGGAGGGCGCGGTCGACGACGGCGTCGACGCTGACTGTGCTGCTCATCGAGGCCAGCCTACGACCCGGACCGACGCGGTGCCCGCGGACCTGACGCGGTCCAGCCCACCCCGGACACGTTCCGGGCCTGTAGACGCACGTGCCCACGGTTGGCGCCTCCGCCAACAGCTCCGAAGAGAACTCCCCACCCTCGCGCGGACGGGCGGCCGGCCGCGTCAGCGCAGGATGGTGACCTCGACCCGCTGGAACTCCTTGACCTCGGTGTAGCCGGTGGTCGCCATGGCCCGCCGCAGCGCGCCGACGATGTTCATCGAACCATCGGCGAGGTAGGACGGCCCGCCCAGGATCTCCGACAGCGGCCCGATGCTGCCGACGTGCACCCGCTCGCCGCGCGGGAGGTCGGCGTGGTGCGACTCCGAGCCCCAGTGCCAGCCGCGGCCGGGTGCCTCGGTGGCCCGGGCCAGCGGCGAGCCGACCATGACGGCGTCGGCGCCGCACGCGATGGCCTTGGCGATGTCGCCGGACCGGCCGATCGAGCCGTCGGCGATGACGTGGACGTACCGGCCGCCGGACTCGTCGAGGTAGTCGCGCCGCGCCGCCGCGACGTCGGCCACGGCGGTCGCCATGGGGACGGTGAGGCCGAGCACCGAGCGGGTGGTGTGCGACGAGCCGCCGCCGAAGCCGACCAGGACGCCGGCCGCGCCGGTGCGCATGAGGTGCAGGGCCGCCTGGTACGTGGCGCAGCCGCCGACGATGACCGGGACGTCCAGCTCGTAGATGAACTGCTTGAGGTTCAGCGGCTCGGCCCGGCCGGAGACGTGCTCGGCGGACACCGTCGTGCCGCGGATGACCATGATGTCGACCCCGGCGTCGATGACGGCCTGGTGGTAGCGCTTCACCCGCGGCGGCGACAGCGCGCCGGCCACCGTGACGCCGGCGTCGCGGATCTCGCGCAGCCGGTCGGCGATGAGGTCCTCGCGCACCGGCGCGGAGTAGATCTCCTGCAGCCGGTTGAGCGCCTTGCCCTCCTCGAGCCCGGCGATCTCCTCGAGCAGCGGCTCGGGGTCGTCGTACCGGGTCCACAGACCCTCGAGGTCGAGCACGCCCAGCCCGCCGGCCCGCCCGAGCTCGATGGCCGTCGCGGGCGACATGACCGAATCCATCGGCGCCGCCAGCAGCGGGATCTCGAACCGGTAGGCATCGATCTGCCAGTGCGTGGACACCTCTTCGGGGTCGCGGGTGCGCCGCGAGGGCACGATCGCCACGTCGTCGAAGGCATATGCTTGGCGGCCGCGCTTGCCACGGCCGATCTCGATCTCCGCCACCCGCAGAGGATATCGGAGCGCCTCGTCACGGATGTAACAGGACGTTGCCGACCTTGTGGCCGGTGTCGACGCGGGCGTATGCCGCGGCGATGCCGGCGAGGTCGTACACCTCGTCGATGACGACGGTGAGCTCGCCGGCCGCGACCATGCCGAGGAGGTACTCGAAGGCCTCGCGGCGCTCCAGGGCGACGCCGGCGACGACGTTGCCGCGGGCGCGGACGGTGTCGCCGAGGCTCCCGACGGCCACCAGCAGCCGGCCCGACGGCGTCAGCAGCGCCCGGCCGGCCTTGATGGAAAGGTTGCCGACGGTGTCGAGCACGGCGTCGTAGCGCTCGGCCGTGTGGGCGATGTCGTGGCGGGTGTAGTCGACGACGTGGGCGGCGCCCAGCTCGGTCACCAGGGCGGCGTTGGCGCGGCTGGTGACCCCGGTGACCGTCGCGCCGAAGTGCCGGGCCAGCTGGACGGCGTTCGTGCCGATGGCGCCGGACGCGCCGTTGACCAGCACCGTCTGCCCGGCCGACACGTGCGCCTTGTCGCGCAGGAAGAACAGCGCCGTCGAGCCGCCGAACAGCAGGCCGGCGGCGTCGTCGTGGCTGACGGCGGCCGGTTTCAGCGCGGCCTTCTCGGCGGACACGGTCACGTACTCCGCGTGCGCGCCCATGCGCGCGCCCATCATGCCGCAGACCTCGTCGCCCGCCTTCAGCCGCGTGACGGCGGAGCCGGCGGCCTCGACCACGCCGGAGTAGGCGCTGCCCAGGACCTTCCGCCGGGGCCGGAACACGCCGAACGCCAGCCGCGCGAACGGCGCGAACCCCGCGGGGAAGCGGGCCGCCCGCAGCCGGGCGTCGCCCGAGGTGACCGCCGCCGCGTGCACCCGGACGAGCACCTGGCCCGGCTTCGGCTCGGGTCGTGGGACGTCGGCGACGCGCACGACGTCGGGCGGGCCGTACCGATCGATCACCGCTGCCTTCATGGTGTGCCCCCTTACACCCGTAAGTCTCAGCGAAACGATAGCCTTACATCCGTAAGGCGGGCAAGACCCGAACGAGGTGAGAGATGAGCGCACGCGCAGCCCTGTCCCGCGAGCGGATCGTCGCGGCGGCCGTGCAGGTGGCCGATCGTGGCGGGCTCGCGCAGGTGAGCATGCGCAACGTGGGCAGGGAGCTGGGCGTCGAGGCGATGTCGCTGTACCACCACCTGGGCGGCAAGGACGACCTGCTCGACGGCCTGGCCGACTGGATCTTCGCCCGGATCCGACTGCCCGCCCTGGACGACCCGTGGCGCGCCGCCATGGCCGGCCGGGCCGCGTCCGCGAGGGACACACTGGCTCGGCACCCCTGGTCACTGGGGCTGGTCGAGTCGCGCCGCACCCCCGTGCCGTCGCTGCTGCGGCACCACGACACCGTGCTCGGCTGTCTGCGGCGCAACGGGTTCTCGCCGGCCCTGGCGGCGCACGCGTTCTCCGCGATCGACGCCTACGTGTACGGCTTCGTGCTGACCGAGCTGAACCTGCCGTTCGACAGCCCCGGCGGGGCCGAGGAGATGGTCGACGAGATGCAGTCGCTGCTGCCCGCGGACGAGTACCCGCACCTGGTCGAGCTGATCCAGGAGCAGGTGGTCGGCCGCGAGTACAGCTACGGCGACGAGTTCGAGTACGGCCTCGAACTCGTCCTCGACGCCCTCACCGACCGGCTGGCTCAGCGACGCGAGGAGTAGTTCGGCGCCTCGACCGTCATCTGGATGTCGTGCGGGTGCGACTCCTTGAGCCCGGCCGACGTGATGCGGACGAACCGGCCGCGCTCCTGCAGCTCGGGGATGGTGCGAGCGCCGGTGTAGAACATCGACTGCCGCAGCCCGCCGACCAGCTGGTGCGTGACGCCGCCGAGCGGGCCGCGGAACGGCACCTGGCCCTCGATGCCCTCGGGGATGAGCTGGTCGTCGCTGGCGACGTCGGCCTGGAAGTACCGGTCGCGCGAGCCGGTGGTCTCGGCGCCGCGCTTGCGCAGCGCGCCGAGCGAGCCCATGCCGCGGTAGGACTTGAACTGCTTGCCGTTGATGAAGATCAGCTCGCCCGGGCTCTCGGCGACGCCGGCCAGCAGCGACCCGAGCATGACGGTGTCGGCGCCGGCCACGAGGGCCTTGGCGATGTCGCCGGAGTACTGCAGGCCGCCGTCGCCGATGACGGGGATGCCGGCCGGCTTGGCCGCCAGCGCCGCCTCGTGGATGGCGGTGACCTGCGGGACGCCGACGCCGGCGACGACGCGGGTGGTGCAGATGGAGCCCGGCCCGATGCCGACCTTGATGCCGTCGGCGCCGGCGTCGACCAGCGCCTGCGCGCCCGCGCGGGTGGCGACGTTGCCGCCGATGACATCGACGCCGCGGGCGGCGGGGTCGGCCTTGAGCCGGCGGACGACGTCGAGCAGCGCGCTGGTGTGGCCGTGCGCGGTGTCGACGACGAGCACGTCGACGCCCGCCTCGACCAGCGTCATGGCCCGCTCCCAGGCGTCGCCGAAGAAGCCCACGGCGGCGGCCGCGACCAGGCGGCCCTCGGCGTCCTTGGTGGCGTTGGGGAACTCTTCGGACTTCACGAAGTCCTTGACGGTGATGAGCCCCTTGAGCCGGCCGGCGTCGTCGACCAGCGGCAGCTTCTCGATCTTGTGCTTGGCCAGCAGCGCGAACGCGTCGTCGGACTTGATGCCGACGGGGCCGGTGACCAGCGGCTCCTTCGTCATCACCTCGCGCACCCGGCGCTCATCGAACTCCGCCGACGGGATGAACCGGATATCGCGGTTGGTGATGATGCCCAGCAGCTTGCCGTCGTCGTCGGTGACCGGCAGCCCGGAGATGCGGTACTGGCCGCACATGCGGTCCATCTCGGCCAGCGTCGCCTCGGGGCCGATGGTGACGGGGTCGGTGACCATGCCCGACTCGGACCGCTTGACGAGGTCGACGTGGTGCGCCTGGTCCTCGATGGACAGACTGCGGTGCAGCACGCCCAGGCCGCCGTGCCGGGCCATGGCGATGGCCATGCGCGACTCGGTGACGGTGTCCATGGCGCTGGACAGCAACGGGATGCTGACCGAGACGTTGCGCGAGACCCGCGAGGTGGTGTCGACGTCGCTCGGGATGACGTCGGACTCACCGGGCAGGAGCAGGACGTCGTCGAAGGTCAGGGCGAGAGGCGCGAACGAGTCGGACAGGGCGGACTGCATGGGGTCCATGACACTTTCCTGAGTCGGCAGCCGGGGTTTCCCCCAGGGTAGTCCCGCGCCCATCCGTCGTGCCGCCCACTCCGGCGTGCTCGTCGTCACCCCGGCCAGGTCAGCGCGCGCTGCCGCGCCTGCGCGGATCGCCGTACCCCGCGCCCGCCGGCCGTGACGGCTCGGCGGGCGCTCCCGTGAGGCGGTCACTCAGGGGCGGTCTGGTCGAACACGTGCATGATGTTGCCGCCGGGGTCGCGGAACGAGGCCGACCGGCCACCGGGGATCTCGGTCGGCTCGCCGACCCAGGTGAAGCCGCTGTGCTCGGCGATGAACTTCTCGAGGTCGTCGACCTCGTAGAACGGGCCGGTCGACCAGTTCGCACCGGAGTCCGGCGGCACGTCGACCATCAGCTGGATGGGCGAGTTCGGCAGCTGGAAGGCGACGGTGCCGTCGCCCTCGCGCCACGCTTCGTCGAGACCCAGCTCGTCCCGGTAGAAGCCGAGCGCCTCTTTCAGGTCCGGCACTGACACGTAGATGTAGGAGAGCTTCATGCCGCCGACCGTAACGACATTATGCCTAGCCGTCAACGTGTTACGGTGATTCTCATGGAGGAGTGGATCCCCGTCCCCGGGTCGGCGAAGGCCCGGCTGATCGAGGCCGCCATGCACCACTTCGAGCAGGCGGGCTTCGAGGCGGCCACCGTCACCGAGCTGGCGTCGAAGGCCGGCGTCACGACCGGCTCGCTCTACCACCACTTCGGGTCGAAGCTCGGCCTCTACACCGTCGTCCGCGACGACCTGGAGAAACGCATCACCGACCGCATGGAGGGGGCGGCCGGCGCGGTCGGCGGGCCGGGCCGGGCGGCGGCGCGCGCGGCGCTACTGGTGGCCTTCGACGCGACGGTGCGGTTCGGCGTGTGCCGGCTGCTCGGCGAGACCGCGCCGGACCCGGCGGCCGACCCGGTGCGCGACACGCTGGCGGCGCTGCTGCCCGGCGACGTCCGCGTCGCGGCGGTGCCGCTGGTCGCGGCCTGGCGGGCGGCGCTGCTCGAGGTCGCCGACGGCGCCCCGGCGGCCGGCGTGCGGGCGGCGCTGGAGTTCGTGCTGGCCTGAGCTACACCAGCGACGAGAGCCGGCTGAGCCGCTCTACGGCGTCGTGCAGCACCTCGTCGCGCTTGCAGAACGCGAACCGGACCAGCGACGGCGCCGCCTTCGGGTCGTCGTGGAAGACCGAGACCGGCACGGCCGCGACACCGATCAGCTCGGGCAGCCGCTGGCACAACTCGATGCCGTCGGCGAACCCGAGCGGCGCGGCGTCGGCCACCACGAAGTACGTCCCGCGCGGCACCGACACCGCCAGCCCGGCCGCCGTCAGGCCCTCGATCAGCAGGTCGCGCTTGGCCTGCAGCCCGCCCGCGAGGTCCGTGTAGAAGTCGTCGCCGAGGTCGAGGCCGGTCGCGACGGCCGGCTGCAGCGGCCCGGCGCTGACGAACGTGAGGAACTGCTTGACGGCGCGCGCGGCGGCGACCAGCTCGGCCGGCCCGTGCAGCCAGCCGACCTTCCAGCCGGTGACGGAGAACGTCTTGCCGGCCGACGAGATCGTGACCGTGCGGTCGGCCAGTCCCGGCAGCGTCGCGACCGGTACGTGGACGGCGTCGTCGTAGACCTGGTGCTCGTACACCTCGTCGGTGACGACGACGGCGTCGTGCTCGCGGGCCAGCGCGCCGATGCGCTCCAGTTCGGCGCGGCCGAACACCTTGCCGGTGGGGTTGTGCGGCGTGTTGACCAGGACGACCCGGGTGCGCGGCCCGAACGCGGCGCGCAACTCGGCCTCGTCGATCGCGAAGTCCGGCCAGCGCAGCGTGACGGTGCGTTTGACGGCGCCGGCCAGCGCGATGGACGCGGCGTAGGAGTCGTAGACCGGGTCGAACGTGACCACCTCGTCGCCCGGCTCGCACAGCGCCAGGATCGTGGCCGCAATGGCCTCGGTGGCGCCCGCGGTGACCAGCACCTCGGTGTCGGGGTCGACGTCGAGGCCGTAGAACCGGCGCTGGTGGCGGGCGATCGCCTCGCGCAGTACCGGCACGCCGGGACCGGGCGGGTACTGGTTGTGGCCGCCGTGGATCGCCGTGCTCGCGGCGTCGAGGATCTGCGCCGGGCCGTCGGTGTCCGGGAAGCCCTGGCCGAGGTTGATCGCGCCGGTGCGCGTCGCCAGCGCCGTGATCTCGGCGAAGATGGTCGACGTGAACGGGCGCATCCGCTCGACGAGCGCGGGTCGGCGTGGTGGCACGGAATGCACGGTAACTCACTATGCGATCGGCATGACCGACGTCACCACCCGCTGGACACCTGGCAGAGGCACAATGGATGCGAGATCCGACGAGGAGGCACCGTGAGCCGCTTGACCGTGTGGAACGACACCGACCCCAGCGCCCCCGCGCTCGACACCACCGATCTGGCCGAGATCACGGCCGAGCTCGCGGCCCTCGGCGCACGGTTCGCCCGCTGGGAGCTCCAGGACCTCCCCGACGACCCGACCCAGGACGACGTCCTCGAGGCGTACCGCTCCGAGGTCGACGACGTCATCGCCAAGGAGGGCTACACGCTGGTCGACGTGCTGCGGCTGGACCCGTCGCAGGACGACTACGACGAGAAGGCGCCCGCCGCGCGGCAGAAGTTCCTCCAGGAGCACCAGCACGACGACGACGAGGACCGCTTCTTCGCCGCCGGCTCCGGCATCTTCTACCTGCACGCGAACGGCAAGGTCCACGCCGTGTTCTGCGAGGCCGGCGACCTCATCTCGGTCCCCGCCGACACCACGCACTGGTTCGACATGGGCACGTCGCCCGCATACGTCTCGGTGCGCTTCTTCCACGACGAGGACGGCTGGGTCGGCGACTTCACCGGCAGCGACATCTCCTCGCGCTTCCCGACCTACGACCAGATCGCCGCCACGCCGGTCGGCGGCTGACCCCGGTCAGCTGTAGTTGCTGGGGGTCGGCGTCGCGCCGCTGAGGGTGTAGGCGCCGACCTCACGTGCCTTGTAGACCACGGGGTCGTGCAGAGTGATGGTGCGGGCGTTGCGCCAGAACCGGTCGAACCCGGTCGCGCGGGTGGTCGCGCGGGCGCCGGTCAGCTCGAACACCTTCGAGGTCACCTCGTTGACGGCGCGCGTCGACGCGACCTTGGCCGTCGCGATGTCGACGGCCAGCTCGCCGCGCTCGGCCTCGGTCAGGTCCCACCCGCGCGCCACCGCGCCCTCCGCCTGACGGGTCACCCGCCACGTCAGCGCGTCGGCGGCGGCCGTCTGCGACACCAGCTCACCGGTGATCTCCAGCAGGTACGGGTCCTCCGTCGCCAGCTCGACACCGGACGTCGCCCACGGACGCACCTTCGTCCGCACGTACTCCGACGCGGTGGCCAGCGCGCCCTCGGCGATCCCGACGTGCAGGTGCGCCAGCACCAGCTGGAAGAACAGGATGGACAGCGACGGGTACGGCTGGAAGGCCGCGCCGGCCTGCCCCGACGTCCCCAGTACCTGCGCGTCCGGCACCCGCACCGCGTCGAACGACACCGAGCCCGACGCGGAGAGCCGCTGCCCCAGGTTGTCCCAGTCGTCGTGGTGGGTGACGCCCTCGGCGCGGCCGTCGATCACGATCGCCAGCTTCTCGCCGGTGTCGACGCGGGTCCCGCTGGCCGTGATGCGGTCGGCCACCTGGGCGCCGGTGGCGAAGAACTTCCGCCCCGTCACCCGGAAGCCGTCGCCGTCGGGCACCAGGTCCAGGGCGGCGTCGCGCGGGTTGCCGGCCCCGCCCCAGAACCACCGGTTCGCGGCGGACGCCCGCTCGAGCTCGTCGATCACGCCGGGCCGCGAGTTGAGCCGGATGCGCCACGAGTTCAGGTAGTGGTAGGTCAGCACGTGCCCGATCGACGCGTCGGCGCGGATGATCGGGCGCACGGCGGACAGCACGTCCGACCAGCTCCGCCCCTGCCCGCCCAGCCCGGACGGGACCAGTGCGTCCAGCAGCCCCGCGTCGCGCAGCGCCGACACCTCCGCGAACGGCGCCCGATTGGCCTCGTCGCGGACGACGGCGTCGGCCGCCAGAGCCTCGGCGACCTTCCGGGCCGCTCCTTGGAACGCTTCCACACCGGATCCGGTCACGTTCGTCCCCTCATGTCCCGTTCTTCTGACTTTTCCGATCTTGCCGATATGAATAGCCAGTAGTATCCACCCAGGTCAGCTGGCCTAGGCGTTCTCCCGCTTCCCCGGGCATGCATGCCTGGGGAAGCGGGAGCGACCCCACTCAACGTGGTCATTCCGGGCCCACCCGCCAGAGTATGAGATGGCGGTCTCGTATCATGAGCCGCATGCAGAAGTCTGCCCGCACCGGGCTCGCCGCGACCGCGTCCGCTCTGCTGCTCGCCGTCGCGGCCGGCTGTTCGTCCGACGACGGCGACAGCGGCAGCACCGCGAGCGAGGGCGGCGGGAGCCTCGTCCTCATCACGCCGACGCCGATCGGCTCCAACAACTTCCTGGCCCTGGCCCGCGACGGTGCGGAGGCGGCCGGCGCCGCCAACGACGCCACGGTCGACGTCTACGAGAGCACCGACCCGGCCAGTATCCAGCAGAACATCGACGCGGCGGTGCGCGACGGCGTCGACATCGTCATCGGTGTCTCGTTCAGCGTGCAGGACCAGTTCTCCACGTCGGCGGTCGACAACCCGGACCAGCAGTTCCTGCTGATCGACGCCTGCCCGCAGGAGCAGCCCGAGAACCTCACCTGCGCGGTCTTCCGGGAGCACGAGTCGAACTACCTGGCCGGTGTCGAGGCGGGGCTGCTGACGCAGACCGGCGCGGTCGGCGCGGTCGCGGCGCTGGACGACCCGTTCATCCACCGCTGGATCGACCCGTTCTTCGCCGGCGCGCAGAGCGTGAACCCGGCGGTCACCACCTCGGTCCAGTACGTCGGCGGCGAGAACCCGTTCGGCGACACGCCCCGGGCCAAGGCGCAGGCCGAGATCGTCGCCGGCTCCGGCGCCGACCACATCAACGCGGCCGCGTCGGGCGGCAACCCCGGCGTCTTCGAGGCGGCGGCGGAGAACGGCGTCTTCGCGTTCGGGGTCGACACCAACCAGTGCCCGGAGCAGCCGGGCACCATCGTCGACAACTCGATCAAGCGGGTCGACGTCGCGCTGGAGTCCGCGGTCGAGGAGATCCTCGGCGGCGACGCGGGCGGCAACAAGTCCTACGGCCTGGCCGAGGACGGCGTCGGGCTGACCGGCCTGCAGGAGGGCGTCGAGGACAGCGGGTGCCTCATCGCCGACCACCCCGACGTCCTCGAGCAGGTCGCCGCCGTCCGCGACCAGATCGTCGCCGGGGACATCGTGGTCGAGGACCCGGTCGCCGCGGGATGACGACGCCCGCGGTCGAGCTGGTCGGCATCGGGAAGCGGTTCGGCGCCGTCGTCGCGAACGACGGCGTCGACCTCACCCTCCGCCGCGGCAGCGTGCACGCCGTCATGGGCGAGAACGGCGCCGGCAAGTCCACGCTGATGTCGATCCTGTACGGGCTGTACCGGCCTGACACCGGCCACATCCTGCGCGACGGCCGCCGGGTCGAGTTCGCCAGCCCGCTCGACGCGATCGCCGAGCGGCTCGGCATGGTCCACCAGCACTTCAAGCTGTTCGACTCGATGACCGTGGCCGAGAACGTCGTGCTGGGCCAGGAGCCGCGCCGGTCCGGCCGGCTCCGGCGCTCGCTGCTCGACCGAGCCGCCGCGTCCGCGCGCGTCACGGAGCTGGCCGGCCGCTACGGCCTGGCGGTCGACCCGGGCGCCAGGGTCGGGACGCTGCCGGCCGGCGCACGGCAGCGGGTCGAGATCCTCAAGGCGCTGCACCGCGAGGCCGAGGTGCTGATCCTCGACGAGCCGACGGCGGTGCTCACCCCGGGCGAGGTGCGGTCGCTGTTCGCCGTGATCCGCCGGGCCGCCGACGACGGTGCCACGGTCGTCCTCGTGACGCACAAGATCCACGAGGTGCTCGATGTCAGCGACGAGGTGACCGTGCTGCGCGACGGCGTCGTCACCGCACACGTGCGGACGGCGGACACCACCGCCGCCGCGCTGGTCACCGCGATGACCGGCCGCGACGTCGTGCCCGCCCAGAACACCGGACGGGGCGAGCCGGGCGAGCCGGTGCTGGAGGTCGAGCACCTCGCGGTCAGCGACGGCGAGCGGACGCTCGTCGGCGACGTCTCCCTCACCGTGCGGCGCGGCGAGATCGTCGGCATCGCCGGGGTGTCCGGCAACGGCCAGCACGACCTCGTCGCAACGTTGCTCGGCACCCACCGTGCCGCTGCCGGGAGCATCCGCATCGCCGGCGTCGACGTCACGGACGCCTCGGTCCGCGAGCGCCGCGCCCTCGGCGTCGCCGCCATCCCGGAGGACCGCCGCGGCGAAGGCACCGCGATCACCATGTCCGTCGCCGAGAACCTGGCGCTCGGCCACCACCGGACCCCGCCCATCGGCGCCTCGTCCGGACGGCGGCGCGGCCTGCTGTCCGGCCGGGCCATGCGGGCCCGCGCCCAGGAGCTGATCGCCGACTTCGACATCCGCACCGCCTCGGAGCAGCTGCCGGTCGGTTCGCTGTCGGGCGGCAACGCGCAGAAGCTGGTCGTCGCGCGCGAACTGGCGCACGAGGCGCCACTGCTCATCGCCGAGCAGCCGACACAGGGCGTCGACATCGGCGCCATCGAGGCCATCCACCGGCGGCTGATCGGCTACCGCGACGACGGGCACGGCGTGCTGCTGGTCTCGCACGAGATCAGCGAACTGCTCGCCCTGGCCGACCGGATCCTGGTGATGCTCGGCGGCCGGGTGGTCGCGGAGTTCGCCCGATCCGACGCCACCCCGGAGAACATCGGCGCGGCGATGTCCGGCGCTGACCAGGCGGTCCGGGCATGAGCACGGTCGACGCCGCGCCGAAGCCGCCGCTGTTCCGGGCGGCCGTCCGGCACCCCGCGGTCGTCCCGGTCGGCGCCGTCCTCGTCGCCGTGCTGATCGGCGCGGTCATCATGGTCGCGTCCGGCATCGATCCCGTCCGGGCCTATACGGGCGTGGTCGAGGGCGCGCTCGCGACGGACAACCTCGACTACACGCTCTCGGTGTTCGGGCTGATCCTCGGCATGGCGATCGTCTTCGCGATCCCGCTGCGGATGGGCGAGTACAACCTCGGCGGCAACGGGCAGCTGGTGCTCGGCGGCATCACCGCGGCGGCGGTCGGGCTCTACGCGCCGCTGCCCTGCGCGCTGCTGGTCGTCGCGGCGGTCCTCGCGGGCGCCGTCGCCGCCGGGCTGTTCGCCGCCATCTCCGCGCCGCTGTCGGAACGCCTCGGCATCCCGGTGATCATCTCGACGCTGCTGCTGTCGCCGATCGCCGTCGCGTTCGGGTCGTACCTGGTGCGGTTCCGGATGACCGACACCGGTTCCGGCGTCTCGCAGACGCCGCGACTGCCCGATGCCGCGCACCTCGGCACGCTCGGCGACCTGCGCTACGCCAACGTGGGCCTCGTGCTGGTGCTGCTCGTGCTGGTGGTGTTCTGGCTGGTCGACTCGCGAACGGCGGTCGGCTTCGAGCTGCGCACGCTGGGCGCGAACCGCCGGTTCGGGGCCTACGGCGGTGTGCACATCGGCCGGTTGAACCTCGGCGCGATGGCCGCCGCGGGCGCCGTCGCCGGCGTCGTCGGCGCGGTCATGGTGCTGTCGCCGCCGTACCGGTTCATCGACGGCGCGCTGACCGCGCCCGGCTACACGTTCGCCGGGGTGGCGGCGGCGCTGCTGGCCGGCGGCCGGCCACTGCTGCTGCCGCTGACCGTCGCGGTCTTCACGATCCTGCAGGTCGGCGGCGCGGGCATGGAACGCGACGCGGACGTGCCGCGCCAGCTCTCCGAGGTGCTGCAGGCCGTCGTGATCATCGTGCTGGCGCTGCGGACGGTGGTCGAGGCGCGCCGCGCCCGGACGGGGAGGGCCACCACGTGAACGTGCTGGAGTGGAGCTTCGTCGCGGCCGTGCTGATGGCCGCGACGCCCGTGCTGCTGGCCGCCCTGGGCGGCGCGCTGTGCGCGCAGGCCGGCGTGTTCAACATCGCCCTCGAGGGCCAGATGCTGTGGGGCGCGTTCGCCGCCGTCGTCGGCTCGCACTACTCCGGCAGCGCGTGGGTGGGCGTGCTGATCGCACTGGTCAGCACCGCGGCGTTCAGCGCCATCCTGGCGGTCGGGTCGGCCAGGTGGGCGGCCGACCCGATCATCGTCGCGATCGGCGTCAACCTGCTGGCGGTCGGGCTCACGGGGTTCGGCATCCGGGTGCTGTTCGACGTGTCCGGGACGTTCTCGCCGCCGGACCTGCAGGGTCTGCACCGCATGACCTTCCTCGACGGCGTCCCGGTGGTCGGCGACGTGCTGGCCCGGCAATCGCCGCTCGTGCCGCTGGCGATCGTGCTGGCGCTGGCGCTGGCGTACTGGCTCAGCCGCAGCGCGACCGGGCTGCGGCTGCGCGGCGTCGGCGAGCATCCGGAGGCGGCCGGCAGTCTCGGCGTCGACGTCACCGCCTACCGGACGACGGTGGTGCTGGCGGCGGGCGCGCTGTGCGGGCTGGCCGGCGCCCAGCTGGCGCTCGGCAACGTCACCGTGTTCACCGAGAACATGACCGCCGGCCGCGGCTGGATCGCCGTCGCCGCCGTCATGCTCGCCGCCAGCCGGCCGGCCTGGGTCCTGGTCGCCTGCGTCGGCTTCGGCGCCGCCGAGGCGTTCGGGTTCCGGCTGCAAGGGGTCGGCGCGCCGCAGCAGCTGGCCGACGCCGCACCGTACATCGTCACGCTGCTGGTCCTGGTCGCCACCCGGCTGCGCTGGCTGCGCCGGACCCGGGAGGTGGCGGTGTGACGCTCCCCGTGCCCGTCCTCGACCGCTCGGTCGTGCCGGCCGCCGACGGCGACGGCGTCACCGTCCTGGACCGGCGGGTCTTCCCCGCACAGGTCTCCTGGGTGACGTGCAAGACGCCCGAGGACGTCGCCGCGGCCATCCGCGACATGGTGACGCAGTCGTCCGGTCCCGCTTACGCCGCGGCGGCCGGGATGGCGCTGGCGGCACGCCAGGCCGCCGGTCTCCGGCTCGACGACGCGCGGGCACGGCTGCGAGCCGCCGGCGAGGCGCTGGCGACCGCCCGGCCGACGAACGCGCATCCGCGCGAGGTGGTCGACAGCGTCCTGGCCGCCGCCTCCGGAGCCGCGACCACGGCCGAGCTGGTCGCCGCCGCCGTCGCCGCTGCCCAGCGTGCGGACGAGACGTACCGGACGCGCAGCCACGCACTCGGCCGGCACACCGCTCGGCTGCTGCCCGACGGCGCCCGTGTGCTGACGCACTGCTGGATGGACGGCTACCTCATCGAGCTGGTCCGGGCGGCCGACGAGCTGGGCCGGCGCTATCGCTGGACCGCCACCGAGACCCGGCCCTACCTGCAGGGCGCCCGGCTCACCGCGCACACGCTGGCGGAGATGGGCCAGGACGTCACGTTGATCACCGACTCGATGGGCGCCGCGGCGCTGGCGTCGGGCCGGGTCGACGCGCTGGTCACCGCCGCCGACCGGGTCGCCATGGACGGCTCGGTCGCGAACAAGGTCGGCACGCTCGGGCTGGCCGCGGCGGCCGCGCGCTTCGGGGTGCCGTTCTACGCGCTCGTGCAGGCGCCGGACCCCACGACGCCGACCGGAGCGGACATCGTCGTCGAGGAGCGCGATCCCGCCGAGGTGCTCGAGACCCTCGGCCGGCGAACGGCGTCGCCGCTGGTCACCGAGGCGTGGTACCCGGCGTTCGACGTCACGCCGCCTGACCTGGTGACGCGCGTCGTCACCGACCGGGGCGCGTTCGAACCGGGCCGGCTGGCCGACTACGTCACGACAGGAGAGGCATGACCGAGACCCGTCACGTCGTCTACGACACCGACACCGGCATCGACGACGCGCTGGCCCTGCTGTACCTGGCCGGGCGGCCCGACGT
Source organism: Jiangella endophytica (assembly GCF_003427025.1). Classification (GTDB taxonomy): domain Bacteria; phylum Actinomycetota; class Actinomycetes; order Jiangellales; family Jiangellaceae; genus Jiangella; species Jiangella endophytica. The sequence continues at coordinate 416,856 of NZ_QVAI01000001.1, read as the reverse complement.
CGACCTCGCCGCCGTCACGACCGTCTACGGGAACACCCCGATCGACGCCGTCGTGCCGAACGTCGGATACGTGCTGGAGCTGGCCGGGCTGCCGGACGTCCCGGTCGCCGTCGGCGCCGCCGGCCCGATCGAGGGCGAGGCGCGCATCGCGTCGCACGTGCACGGCGTCGACGGCCTGGGCGACGTGATCGCGGACAAGAAGCCACCGCGGAACATCGTCGACCGCAGCGCCGCGCAGTACCTCGTCGACCTCGCCCGCGACCGCCCCGGCTACTACGACCTGCTGCCGGTCGGCCCGCTGACGAACCTCGGGCTGGCGCTGGAGATCGAGCCCGACCTGCTGACGCTGTACCGGTCGGTGGTGATCATGGGCGGGTCGGGCCCGTTCCCGCCGCTCGGCGTCGTGCAGATGGTCGACGCGAACATCCACAACGACCCCGAGGCGGCCCGGCGGGTCATGAGCGCGCCGCGCAACCGGCTGGTCAGCGTCGGCGTGAATGTCACCGCGACGACGATCGTCGACGAGTCCGCCGTGCGCCGGCTGCACGAGTCCGGCACGACGTGGGGCGAGTTCTCCGCGGCGGTGCTGGAGTCGTACATGGACTTCTACCGGTACGCGTGGGGCCGCCGGGTCTCGCCCGCGCACGACGGGCTGGCCGCGGCGCTGCTGCTGCAGCCGGACTGGATCACCGCCGGCCGCACCGGCCCGGTGAACATCACGACCGACGGCTTCTTCGTGCGGGCGCACCTCATGGAGACGGCGGACGGCGGGCCGGTCGCCTGGCCCGCGGAGCCGGCGCCGGACACCGTCGTCGTCACCGACGTGAACCGGGAGGCGTTCCTGGCCGACTTCGTGGGGATCCTCGCGGCCGGGGGCGAGCCGACCCGGTGACCGCGACGTACCCGCTGCTGGAGGCCGGCGACGTGCTGGCCTACCTGCGACGTTCCGGCCTGGACCGGCTGCTCGGCGACGGGCCCGCCGAGGTCCGCGACGTCACCGGCGGCAACATGAACCGGGTCTTCGTGGCCCGGGCCGGCGGCCGCGGCGTGGCGGTCAAGCAGGCGCCGCCGTGGGTGCAGGTCGCCGGGCCGGACTGGCCGGCCAGCCCGGAGCGGATCGCCTCGGAGGCCCGCGCCTACCGGTACCTGACCGACCTGGTTCCCGACGTCGTGCCCGTGGTGCACGCGTTCGACGCGCCGGCGTACACGCTGGTCATGGAGGACCTCTCCGATCTGCGCGTGCTGCGCGACGTGTTCGTCGACCGCGTGGGCGAGCCCGGCGCCGCGGAGCTCGGCGCGGCGGTCGGCCGGTTCGTCGGCGAGCTGACGTTCGCCACCGGCGACCTCGGCCTGACCACGACCCAGCGCACCGAGCTGACGGCGGCCGCCGTCAACCCCGACCTGTGCCGGCTCACGCTGGACGTGCTGCTGGACGAGCCGTACCGGCCGCACGAGCACAACCGGTTCGACCCGGCACTGCGCCCCGACGTGGAGGCGATGTACGCGAACGACGAGCTGCGGGCCGCGGTGGCGGAGCTGCGCTACGTGTTCAGCACCCGGGCCGAGGCGCTGATCCACGGCGACCTGCACAGCGGCTCGGTCATGGTCGGCCGCCGCGACGGCGCCGACGTCGTCAAGGTGTTCGACCCGGAGTTCTCCTTCGTCGGCCCGATCGGCTTCGACCTCGGACTGTGGTGGGCGAACCTGGCCATCGCCGCGGCCGCCGCGCACGCCGTCGGCCTGGACGCGGTCGGCGCGGCCCGGCAGTCCGGGGTCGCCGCGAGCTGGGCGGCGTTCGAGCGGGTCTGGCGGACCCGCTGGCCGTCCCGCGCCGACCCGGCCTACCCCGACGGCTACCTGGACCACTGGCTGGCCCGCATCCGTCGCGAGGCCGTCGGCTTCGCCGGCATCGAGGCGGTCCGGCGGGTGGCCGGCTACTCGCATGCCGCCGACCTCACGACGCTGCCCGACGGCGTCCGCGCCGCCACCCAGCGCCGGGTGCTGGCCGCCGCCGTCGGCTGGATCACCGACCCGATCGACCTGCCCGCCGTGGGCCTGGAGACACCGTGACCCTGGAGACATCATGACGCTGGCCATCACCGCGCGCACCGTCGTCCTGGACCTGGAGGGGACGACCAGCGCGGCCGGCTTCATCCTCGGCGACCTCTACGACTACGCGCGGCCGCGGTTGTTGCCGTGGCTGCGCGACCACGCCGGCGACGACGCGGTGGCGGCGGCGCGGGCGCAGACGGTGGCCGACGGCGGCCTCGACGCGACGGCGACCGACGAGGAGGTCGTCGCCGTCCTGCACGGCTGGATGGACGGCGACGTCAAGGCCACGCCACTGAAGACGCTGCAGGGGCAGATCTGGGCCGAGGGGTTCGCCCGCGGCGAGATCACGTCGCACTTCTTCGACGACGTCATCCCGAAGCTGCGGGCCTGGCACGGCGCCGGCGTCGCCCTGGCGGTGTTCTCGTCCGGGTCGGTGACGTCGCAGCGGCCGTGGTTCGCGCACTCGCCGGGCGGTGACCTCGGCCCGCTGGTCACGGCGTACTTCGACACCGTCAACGCGGGGCCGAAGAAGGAGCCGTCGTCGTACGACACGATCGCCGCGGCGCTCGGGACGCCGGCGGCGGAGCTGGTGTTCTTCTCCGACCATCCCGACGAGCTGACGGCGGCCGCTGCGGCCGGCTGGCAGGTGGTGGCGTTCGCGCGGCCGGGCGAGCCGTGGTTCGACGCCGACTTCGGCGCGGCGCCGGTCGTGGCGTCGTTCGACGAGGTCGAGGTGGCCGCGCGGTGAGCGACGCGTCGTTCCTGCCGCCGCAGGCCGCCATCGACCGGGCCGGCGCCGAGCTGGCCGCCGAGTCGGCCCGGTTCGCCGGGCTGGGCTGGATGCGCGGCACGTCCGGCAACCTCTCGGCCGTCCTGCACCGCGACCCGCTGCGGCTCGCCGTCACCGCGTCCGGCCTGGACAAGGGCGAGCTGACGTACCACGACGTGGTAGTGGTCGACGGCGACGGCGCGTCCGTGCCCGGGCAGCCGCGCCCGTCCGCCGTCCCGTCGGCCGAGGCCGGGCTGCACGCCCGCATCGCCCGCGTGACGGGAGCCGGCGCCGTCGTGCACGTGCACGCGATGGCGGCGGTGCTGGCCGGCGAGTTCTGGCCGGACGGGGTGCTGCTGAAGGACCTCGAGATGCTCAAGGGCATCGGCCACAGCGCGCATGACGAGCAGGTGCGGGTCCCCGTCATCCCGAACGGGCAGGACATGGCACTGGTCGGCGCCGACTTCGAGGCGGCGCACGTCCCCGGGGTGCCGGCCGTCATCGTCGCGCGGCACGGCTTCTACGCCTGGGGCGACGACCTGAAGCAGGCGCGCTGGCACGTCGAGATCGTCGAGTGGCTGCTCCGGTTCACCGTGGCGCTGCATCGACCGGGCGCACCTATGGATTTTTGATTGAATTAGCCTCGGAGGGATGATTTCCGCGGGTTCGACTGCTTAAGATGGCAGGAGCCCCGGAGCACCGCTTGTGCTCTGACGCGTCTGCCCGGTCACTGGGCAGCTGGTTCGGCGGTCGCCTTGGACCGTCTCCAACGGACCCTGCCCGCGTATGGAGACCCAGTGGCGCTATCCCCTTCCCGATCCCTGCGTGCTGCCCTCGTCGGCGTCGCCGCCGGTGTGGTCGCACTGAGCGGCTGCGGCTCGTCGTCCGATGAGGGCGACGGCGACGCGACCGAGGCCGCCTCGACGGCCGGCTCCGGCGAGTTCACGCCGGTCACCGTCGACAACTGCGGCACCGAGGTGACCATCGACAGCCCGCCGGAGCGCGTCGTCACCATCAAGTCGACCTCGACCGAGATGATGCTCGCCCTCGGCCTCGCCGACCGCCTGGCCGGCACCGCGTTCGCCGACGGCCCGGTGCCCGACGAGTACGCCGGCGACCTCGACGACGTCCCCGTCCTGTCCGACAACGTGCCCGGCCAGGAGGCGCTGCTCGACGTCGAGCCCGACTTCGTCTACGGCGGCTGGGAGAGTAACTTCGGCGCCGACACCGCCGGCGAGCGGCCGTCGCTGGCCGACTTCGGCATCGCCACGTACGTGTCGCCCGCGGCCTGCCAGGAGCCGGCGTACCAACCCGATCCGATGACCTTCGACGAACTGTTCGCCGAGATCCGCGAGGTCGCCTCGTTCTTCGGCGTCACCGACCGCGCCGACGCCCTCGTCGCGGAGCAGCAGGCGCTACTGGATCAGGTCGACGCACCCGGCGACGGGCTGACGGCGCTCTGGTACTCCTCCGGCGAGGACGCCCCGTTCGTCGGCGGCGACATCGGCGCCCCGGCGATGATGATGCGCGAGCTCGGCGTCGAGAACATCTTCGCCGACGTCGACGCCACCTGGTCCAACGTCAGCTGGGAGCAGGTCATCGACCGCGACCCCGACGTGATCGTCCTGGTCGACGCCGCGTGGAACACCGCCGACAGCAAGATCGAACGGCTCGAGGGCAATCCGGCGACCGCCGCGCTGCCCGCCGTCGCCGAGCAGCGCTACCTGCGGCTGCCGTTCCCCGCGGCGGAGGCCGGCGTCCGCAACGCGCAGGCCGTCGTCGACCTCGCCGCCCAACTGGAGGAGCTGGGCCTGTGACGACCACGGCGGCCCCTCCCGCGGCACCCGGCGCTCCGGCGCCGGAGCTGCGGCGGTCCGGCGCGCGCACGACCGCCTGGATCACCGTCATGGCGGCGGTGCTGGCGGCGTCGATCACGCTGGCGGTGACGATCGGCTCGGCCGACCTGCATCCGCTGGACGTGTGGCGCTCCATCGGCGACCACCTGGGGCTGTCCTCGTCGTCGCTGTCGCAGCTGCGCGACGGCATCGTGTGGGAGCTGCGGCTGCCACGTGTTCTGACGGCGGCCGCGGTGGGCGCCGCGCTGGCCGTCTGCGGCGCCGTCATGCAGACCCTCACCCGCAATCCGCTGGCCGACCCGTACCTGCTGGGGCTCTCGTCCGGCGCGTCGGTCGGCGCGGTGGCGGTGCTGATCCTGGGCATCGGCCGGCTGGGGCTGCCGGTGGCGGCCTTCGCCGGGGCGCTGCTGGCGTTGCTGGTGACGTTCGCGCTGGCCAACCGGCGTGGCGAGCTGGCGCCGACGCGAACCGTGCTGGCCGGGCTGGCGGTGTCGTACCTGTGCTCCGCGGCGACGTCGTTCATCATCTTCTGGTCGGCGACCGGCGACTCGTACCGCGAGATCCTCAGCTGGCTGCTCGGCTCGCTGGGCGGGACCTCGTGGTCCGACGCCGCGATCGTCTGGGTGGCGGTGGCCGTGGTCGGGGCCGTGCTGGTGTCGCGGGCCCGGACGCTCGACGCGTTCGCGTTCGGCGACAGCACCGCGTCGACCCTGGGCATCAACGTCAACGCGACCCGATGGACGCTGCTGACGCTGGTCGCGCTGCTCACGGGCGCGGCGGTCGCCGTCAGCGGCGCCATCGGGTTCGTCGGGCTGATGCTGCCGCACGCCGTCCGGTTCGTCGTCGGCTCCGGGCACCGGCGGGTGCTGCCGCTGGCGGCGCTGGCCGGGGCCAGCTTCATGATCTGGGCCGACACGCTGGCCCGGACGCTGTTCGATCCGCGCGAGCTGCCGGTGGGCGTCGTCACCGCCTTCCTGGGTGCGCCCGCGTTCGCCGTCCTGTTGCGCCGCCGGAGGGTAGGCCGATGACCGTTCTCGACACTCCCGTCATCCGCACCGATGCCGGGTCCGACGCCCCGTCGCTCTCCGTCGCCGACATCTCGTGGTCGGCCGAGGGCCGGCTCATCGTCGACGGCGTCGGGCTGACCGTCGCGCCGGGCACGATGACCGGGCTGCTGGGGCCGAACGGGTCCGGCAAGTCCAGCCTGTTGCGCGCCGTCGCCGGCACCTACCGCCCCGACGGCGGCCGCGTCCTGCTGGGCGGCGCCGACCTCGGATCGATGCGCCGCCGCGACCGCGCCCGCCGCGTCGCCGTCGTCGAACAGGAGTCGACGACCGACGTGCCGCTGCAGGTGCTCGACGTCGTGCTGCTGGGGCGCACGCCGCACCGCGCGTCCGCCGCCGACGAGGAGCTGGCGCTGGGCGCGCTCGACACCGTCGGCATGCGCGACCTCGCCGACCGCGACTGGCACACGCTGTCCGGTGGCGAGCGGCAGCGCGTGCACCTGGCGCGGGCGATCACCCAGCAGCCGGAGCTGCTGCTGCTCGACGAGCCGACCAACCATCTCGACATCCACTACCAGCTGGCGCTGCTGACGTTCGTCCGCTCGCTCGGCGTCACGACGCTGGCCGCCCTGCACGACCTCAACCTGGCGGCGGCCTACTGCGACCAGGTGGTGGTGCTGGCCGGCGGCCGGGTGGCCGCAGCGGGGGCGCCGTCGGAGGTCCTCGTCCCGGACGTCGTCCGCTCCGTCTTCGGCGTCGACGCCGACATCCACCTCAACCCGCGCACCGGCCGCCCGGTGCTCACCTTCTCGCCGCTCTGATCTTCCGCCGGGACCGGCCGCGCCTCTAGTCTCCAGCCATGAAGACGCTCGCGTGGGCGGTCCTCGGCGTGGCGGCGTTCCTGGCCGGCGTCGTGCTGCTGGCCGCACTTCTCGCCCAGTTCGGCGGGGTCGGGCAGTACGAACTGCTCCTCATCATGCTCGCCGTCGGCGTCGCCGAGTTCATGGTCGTCCGCCGCCTCCGCCGCCCCGGCCACGCCCCCGGGTAGTCAGGGGTCGAGCAACGGTGCGGTGACCTCGCGCAATCGCACCACGTAGTCGGCCATCGGCTCCATACCCATCGCTGCCCGGCGTTCGTCGACGGTCTCCGGCTCGTTCATCGGCTGGATCTCGAGCCGTCCGTCAATCACCGTGCACGGCGTCCCGTACCGCTGCGGCCGGCCGGTGTTGGTTGCCGGTCATGCCGTGAGTTTCGGCAGCACCTCGCGGCCGAACACGTCGATCCAGGTGCGCTGGTCGGGGCCGGCGTCGTGCAGGTAGATGTGGGTGGCGCCGACGTCGAGGTAGCGCTGGATCTCCTTCCGGTGCACGTCGAGGTCCTCGGAGATGGTGACCCGGCCCTCGAAGTCCTCGACCCGGACCATGCGGGCGATCTGATCGAAGTCGTACGGCGAGCGGATGTCGGCTTTCGAGAACCGCATGGCGCCGTTCGGCCATTCGCGCAGCGCCTGGGCGGCGGCCTCGGCCGGGTCGGGCGCCCACGACAGGTGCACCTGCACGATCTTCGCCAGCGTCGACGGGTCCTTGCCGGCCGTGCGGGCGCCCTCGTCGAACCGGCCGAAGAGGGCGGCGACTTTGTCGGGCGTGCTGGCAACCGTGATCATGCCGTCGCAGGAGGCGCCGGCCCGGCGGGCGGTGATGGGGCCGGACGTCGCGATGTAGACCGGCGGCGGCGCGTCGGGCATCGTCCACAGCCGGGTGCGTTCGAGGGTGAAGAACCGGCCGTCGTGGCGGACGTCCCGGCCGCTGAAGAGCTTCTGGATGATCTCGACCGCCTCGAACATGCGGGCGATCCGCTGCGGCGCCTCCGGCCAGTAGCCGCCGACGACGTGCTCACTGATCGCCTCGCCGGACCCGATGCCCAGCCAGTGCCGGCCCGGGTACAGCTGCTCCAGCGTCGCCGCCGCCTGCGCGACCACGGCCGGGTGCCAGCGGAACGACGGGCACGTGGCGCCGACGCCGACGGAGCCGCGGGTGCGCTCGGCCATCGCCGTCATGACGTTCCAGACGAACCCGGCCTGCCCCTGCTGCGGCGTCCACGGCTGGAAGTGGTCGTCGGCCATGACGCCGTCGAACCCGGCCGCCTCGGCGGCCACGGCGAGGGCGACCACGTCGGACGGCGCGAACCGCTCCAGCATCGCCGAATACCCGACCCGCGCTGCCGCCATGGTCTCCCCTTCGCTGACGATGTCGCCCCGCCGGGCGGACGTACCGGATCAAGTATCGCCGTACTAGCGGGTGGCCGCCTCACGCAGCGTGGCCAGCGCGGCCGCGCTCAGGGCGGCGACGGTGGCAGCTCGGTCGTGGCGGTCGACGGCCAGGGAGCGTGCGGCCCGCAACACACCGCGGGCCGCCCCCTCACGCGGTCCCTCGTCCAGCGTCTCGATGTCGGCGACCTTGGCGAACCCGACGATGCGGCGCACCGCCTTCGCCGCCGCGTACCCGGCGGCGTCGACCCGCAGCTCGGCCAGCAGCGCCTCCAGCACGTCGTCGGGCCAGACGCGGGGATCCAGCCGGGCCGGCCAGAGCGCGCGCAGCTCCGCCTCGAACGCGTCCCACAGCCGCACCGGCAGGTCGCCGAGCAGCACCTCCGCACGGCCGGACGCGCCGAGGGCCGTCGAACGGGCAGCCGCGAGCAGCAGGTTGCCCCACACCGCGCCGAGGTCGAACCCGATGGGTCCGTAGAAGCCGAACTCGCTGTCGAAGGCGCGCACCGACGGCCGATCGCCGTCGCGGACGAACACCGACCCGGTGTGCAGGTCGCCGTGGATCAGCGCCTGTGCCCGGGTCATGAAGGCGAACTTGAGCAGCCCGATCTCGCGCAGGTAGACGGCGTCGGAGCGCAGCGCGTCGAGGTCGGTCTTGTTGGCCGGCAGGACGGCGTTGTGCTCGTGGTCGACGTAGGGCTCGGTGAAGACGAGGTCCTCGGTGATCTGGCACAGCTCCGGGTTGACGGCGGCCGCCAGCACCCGCTTCTGCTCCAGCGGGTCCAGCCCGAGGACGGACGTGCCGAACGCCGTCCGGGCGACGTAGCGGCCCAGCTCGGCGGCCGCGTACTCGTGCACCCGCCCGGCGTTCAGCTCGACCCGCCAGACGGCGTGGTCGGAGAGGTCCTCGATCGCCAGCACGTAGTGGTCGCGGTCGAAATGGTAGAGCCCGGGGACGTGTTCGGCGTCGACGCCCAGGTGGCGCGAGAGGATGAGCGCCTCGCGGGCCGACCGCTCGCGCGTCATCTCCCACGTCGGCATCGTCCGCACGTACGGCAGCGACTGCTTCAGCACCAGCGAGCCGCCGGACCGGTCGCGCACGATGAAGACCAGGTTGAGGTTGCCGTCGCCCACCTCGGTGACCGGCTCCAACGCGGCGAGGTCCAGCCGCGCCGCCAGCTCCGGCACCGACGCGAGATACGCCGGCACGGTCTCGACGGACAGCTGCTGCCAGTCCGGCATCACGGCCCCCTTCTACGCCTTCAGTGATCCTGCCGTGACGACGGTACGACGACGGCTCAGGGTGAAGCTCAGCAGCAGCGCCACGAGCAGCACCATGCCCTTGCCGAAGTCCTGCGTGTAGTACGGCAGTCCCTTCATGGTGAAGCCGGACACCATGACGGCGATGAGCACCGCGCCGAGCGCCGTCCCCCACGCGTTCGGCCGGCCGATGCCCAGCACCGAGACGCCGACGAGCGCGACGGCGACGGCGTCGAGCAGCAGCGAGTTGCCCGCCGAGACGTCACCCTGGCCGATCCGGGCCGCCAGCAGCAACCCGGCCACCGACGCGAGCACGCCACAGGACACGTACGCCAGCGTCCGGTAGAGCTGCACCCGGATGCCGACCAGCCGCGCCGCGTCGGGGTTGGCGCCGACGGCGTACAGCGCGCGTCCGTAGCGGGTGTGCTCGAGGACGAACCACAGGATGATCGTGAGCAGCACGAACAGGATCAGCGGGACGGGGACGGGCCCGATCTCGCCGCGGTCCAGCCAGAGGAAGCCCTCGGTGAACCGGCCCGGCGCGGTGGTGCCGTCGTCGAGGGTCATCCGCGACGAGATCGACCGGCCGTCGACGATGATCAGCTTCAGCCCCATGATCACGAACATCGTGGTCAGCGTGGCCAGCAGGTCCGGGATCCGGGCGACGACGACCAGCAGGGCGTTAAGCGCCCCGATCAGCGCGCCGCCGAGCAGCACGACGCCGACGGCGACCCCGCCGACCTGGTTGCCCACCACCATCGTCCACGCGGCCATCGACACCGCGAACCCGGCGGCGGCGCCGACGGACAGGTCGATGCCGCCGATCGTCATCGCCATCATGACGCCGAGTCCGGCGATGCCGGTCGGGGCGGCGTACTTGAGCATGGAGAAGATCGAGTCGGCGTCGCGGAAGTTGGGCTCGGTCGCGGCGAAGTACACGACCAGCAGTACCGTCACGGCGACGAACCCCCACCGGACGACGACGGCGAAGAGGCGGTCTCTCATCCCTGGGCTCCCGGTTGTCCGAGGAACGCCGCGACGACGTCGTCGTGGCTCACCTCGTCGATGTAGGCGTCGAGGCTGACGCGGCCCTCGACGAGGACGACGACGCGGTCGGCGACCTCGAGCGCCTCGTCGACGTCGGACGTGCAGACGACGGCGGCCGCACCACCGTGCGCCAGCTCGCCGACGGCGGCCGCGATGTCGCGGCGGGCGCCGAGGTCGACACCGCGGAACGGCTCGTCCAGGACGATCAGCGCGGGCGCCGCGCCGAGCCAGCGGCCGACGACGACCTTCTGCTGGTTGCCGCCGGACAGCTCGTCGACCAGCGCGTGCGGGCCGGGCCCGCGGACGTCCAGCGCCGCGATGACCTGGGCCGCGCGGCCGGCCTCGGCGCGACGCGACAGGACGCCGGCCCACCGGCTCAGCTCGGCGAGGAAGGGCGCGGAGACGTTGCGGGCCAGCGTCCAGCCGGGGAACAGGCCCTGGGCACGGCGGTCCTCCGGGACGAGGACGACGCCGGCGGCGATGGCCGCGGCCGGGTCACGCGGCGCGTACGGCCGCCCGGCGAGGGTGAGCGTGCCGTCGCCGGCGACGGGCCTCGCACCGGCGAGCGTCTCGGCCAGCTCGGTCTTGCCGGCGCCGATCAGCCCGAGGACGGCAAGCACCTCGCCGCGCCGGACGTCGAGATCGACCGGCGGCGCGTCCGGCAGCAGCGCGACGCCACGGACGGTCGCGGCGGGCGTGCCGTCGCCGCGGCGCACCGCCCGCCGGGCGAGGTCGAGCTCGATCTCACGGCCCAGCATCGCCCGCAGGATCGCCGCCCAGTCGAACGTCGGCGCGTCCCGGGTGACGTCCAGCTTCACGGTGCCGTCGCGGAGCACGACGACACGGTCGGCCAGCGACTCCACCTCGCCGAACCGGTGCGACACGTAGACGATCGCCAGGCCGTCGTCGCGCAACGTCCGGAGCAGGTCGAACAGCCGGCTCGCCTCGCGCGCCGTCAGCGTCGACGTCGGCTCGTCGAGGATCAGCAGCCGCGGCCGCCGATGCAGCACCCGGGCCAGCACCAGCAGCTGCGCGTCACTGATGGCGAGGTCGCCGGCGTCGGCGCGCAGCACGGCGTCGGACCAGTCCAGTCCCAGGGTGGCGAGCACGGGACGGGCGCGGCGCAGCGTGTCGCCCCTCGTGACGACCCGCCGGGCCGCGCCGCCGGCCAACTCGTCGAGCAGCAGGTTCTCCGCGACCGACAGGCCGGGGACGACGCCGTCGGCGACGTTCTGGTGCACCGTCGCGACGCCGAGCCGCCCGGCCTGGACCGGGCTGCTCAGCGCGACGTCGGCGCCGTCGACGCGGACCGCCCCCGGGTGTTCCGGCTTGAGCCCCGAGAGCACCTTGATCAGCGTCGACTTGCCGGCGCCGTTCGCGCCGAGCAGACCGGTGATCTGTCCTCCGTGCAGGGCGAGGTCGACGTCGCGCAGGACGGTCGTCGGCCCGTAGGCGGCTCCGACGCCGGCCAGCTCGACGACCGCCGCCGTCTCCGTCCGCGCCGTCGTCACGACGAGACGGCGACCAGCCAGTCGCTCACCGACACGTCGTCGAGCAGCAGCGTCGGCTCGGCGTCGCGGAGCTGGGCGACATTGGTGATCGAGTTCTCGCGCAGGAAGTCCTGGGTGATGGTGACGGCCGGGAACTCGACGGCGTTGCTGTCCAGCTCGCCGGCCAGCTCCAGCGCGAGCGTCCGCACGACGGCGGCTCCGACGGCGGCCGGGTCGGTGGCCGAGGTCGCGACCCACGGGCTGCCCTCGGCCGTCATGACCTCGATGTCGGCGTTGGAGATGTCGATGCCGTAGACCTTGACGGAGTCCTGCAGGCCGTTCTGGATGACGGCCTGGGTGGCGCCCTTGGTGATCTCGTCGTACGGCGCGAAGATCGCCTGCACGTCCGGGTCGGCCCGCAGCGCGGCGTCGACCAGCGGGATGTTGTCCGACAGCGTCGACTCGGTGACGGTGCCGGTCGAGAACACCTGGTCCAGCCCGTGGTCGGTGACGTACTGCTGCCACACGACGGCCCTGCGGTCCAGGGGCGCGAACCCCTCGGCCGAGACGTAGCCGACCTGGGCGCCCTCGCCGACGTCGGTGATCAGCTGATCGAGGACGCCCTCGGCCATCGATGCGTCTGACTGCGACGTGACGACGACGCCGGTGGTGTCGTTCAGCGCGAGGTCGTAGATGACGACGGGGATCCCGGCGTCGGCGGCCTCGTGGATCAGCGGCTCGACAGCGTCGGTCTGCCCGTGGTCGACGATGATCGCGTCGGGCCGGCCGGCGATCGCCTGCTCCAGGTCGGTCGAGTGCCGGGCGTTGTCGTTGCGCGCGTCGGTGACGGTGAGCTCGATGTTCAGCGCCTCGGCCTGGGCCTGCGCGCCGGCGCCCCAGGCCTCGAAGTAGTCGCCGGCGCCGCTCTGCCGCACGAGCGCGACCTGCACCGGGTCGGCGTCGAACGGCGCCGGCAGGTCGGCGGCCGGCTGCTCCGGCGCCGTGGTGTTCGCACCCGCCGGCGTCGTGTCGCCGGTGCCGCCGTCGCCCGAGTCCTGGGAACACGCGGCCATCGCCAGCGCGGTCGAGGTGACGGCGGCGAACAGCAGCACTCGGCGACGTGCGGACATCGGCGTTTCCTCTCGGTCCCTCGGTCGTCCCCCGACGACCGATTCCATAGGGGACCAGTATGCTTAACGTCCGCCTTTCGGACGAATTTGCCCACGATCCGAGACGACCCTCGCGCCCACCGCCCTCGCCGCCACCCGACCGAGAAGTTGATCTTGGAGTTCTTCGGGTATCAATCGGGCATTCCGGACCGCAAAGCCGAACAACTCCAAGATCAACGCGGGTTGGGGGTCAGGGAGTCGAGGGGGAGGTGGACGAGGGCGTCCGGCACCGTCCCGCCGGAGGCGAGCGCCGCGACCTCGTCCGCCGACGCAGCGCGGCCGAGCAGCCAGACGTCGTCGAGGTCGCCGACGAGCTGGTTGGCGGCATCGGGCCGCTGGCCGAGGTGCAGCCCGACGGTCGCGTCGGTGGTGACGGAGCCCGCGACCGGCCCGGCCGACGCGGCCAGGACGCCGTCGACGTAGAGGGCGAGACCCTCCGCGCCGCGGGTGAGCGCGACGTGGTGCCACGCGCCGTCGGCGAACGAGCCGGGCGCGGACAGCGTGCCGGCACCCAGGTCGGTGTCGACGAGCGCGCGGATGCGGTTGCTGCCCGGCTCCAGCCGGATCCACCACTGCGACCGCCCGCTGCCGGTGTTGTACGCCCACAGCAGCGCCTGATCGGCGGCGGTGCCGGTGCGGAACCAGCCGGCCGCGGTGAACGGGCCGTCGCCGACGTCGAGGGGTTCGCTGCGCGGGACGGCGACGTGATCGCCGGCGGCCGCGAGCCGCAGGGCGCTGCCGACCGCGCCGTCGGCCACCACCGCCGGCGCGCCGCCGACGACCCCGTCGCGCCCGCCACCCGACGCGTCGGAGGTGGTCACGACGGGCGCCAGCCCGCGGTCGAGCTGTGCCTGCGGGACGCGCGCGAAGGTGATCCGCTCGTACGCCCCGGCGTCGCCGTTCTCGTACAGCACGCCGAGCGTCCGCCCGCCTGCCTCGACGACGTCGGAGTACGCGGCCGGCCCGTCGTGGAGCACCAGTCCATCGGTCCACGTCGCGCCGGCGTCGGGGCTGTAGCGCAGTTGCAGCGTCCGCCGCGCCGCCGGATTCGCCGGCCCGGAGTAGACCAGCCGGTCGCCGAGACGCGGCAGCCGAAGCACCGACCCCTGGACGACCGGGGTGACGATGCTCGGCTCGAGCTCGTAGGGCGCGTCGAACGTCTCGCCGCCGTCGCTGCTGGTGGTCACCGCGCGGGTGCCGACGCCGGTGCCGTTCTGGTCGCGGGCGTTGAAGTACAGCGTGCCGTCGGACAGCTCGGTGACGGTGTTCTCGTTCGGGTTCACGATCCCGGTCAGCGGCGTGTCGATGTCGCCCAGCCGCCAGGTCAGGCCGCCGTCGTCGCTGTAGAGGGAGTGCGCGCCGTAGTACTTCGCCTCCTGCCCGGTGTCGGACGAGCCGGGCGCCGGGCTGGTCGAGTGGTTCGCCGCCGCGACCAGCCGGCCGCGGTGCTCGCCGTGCTCGAGCGCGATCGCGTGCACCGGCCCGGTCGCGTACCAGCGCCACTCCGGCAGCTTCGTGGCGGCGGTGAGGTCGCGCGCGGCCGACCAGCTGGCACCGTCGTCGGCGCTGCGCTGGACGAAGACGCGACGGCTCTGCTCGGGCGTGACCTCGCCGCGCATGATGGCGGCCTCGCTGGCGTCGCCCGCGTTGTGGGTGCTGAGCAGCACGATGTCGCCGGTCGCGGGGTCGACGACAGGCGTCGGGTTGCCGAAGACGTTCGGGCCGTTGTCGCCGACCACCTGCAGCGGGCCCCACGTGCGGCCGTTGTCGTGCGAGCGGCGCAGCACCAGGTCGATGTCGCCGGTGTCGCCACCGCCGCCAACCCGGCCCTCGGCGAACGCCAGCAGCGTGCCGGCCTCGGAGCGGACGATCGCGGGGATGCGGAACGTGTCGTAACCCTCGGTGCCGGACTCGAAGACGACGGTCTGCCGGACGGAGGCCGGTGGAGCGGCGTCAGCGGGGTCCTGAGCTGCAAGGACACCAGCCGGCAGGGCAAGCGAGAGGGCTAGGACGACGGGCGGGCGCATGCGGTCCTCCTTCGTCGGGGAGAATCCATCCCACATCACATATCGGATATGTGTCAAGAATGTGTCGGACCCATTGACGGATAGTCGTCCGACTTGTTCGATATCCGACATGACGGACCTCACGCGGCGAGCGGCACTCATCCTGGCGGCGGCAACCGGCCCGGCGGCGTGGGCCGCCTCGACGCAAACGAGTGTGTCGGCGCCCGCCCCTAGGGTGGGCCCCACCCGGGCCGGGAGGGGTTCACCCACCACCACCCCACTCGACGACGGCGTTCCGGCCGGCAGCGCCTCGGCGGGCCCGGCGGGCGGTGCGGCGACGTGGCAGCGGCTGCCCGACGTCCCGGCGAATCCGACCGACTGGCACGACGCGATCCCGGTCGGCGAGCCGTACTGGACGCAACTCGGCCTGGCCGGCCCGATCGCCGGCGCGCACGGCGACCACCTGATCGTCGCCGGCGGGGCGAACTTCCCGGAGCCGGCCCTGACCGCGACCCGGGCCAACACGCTCGGCAAGGTGTACTGGACCGACGCGTTCGTCTACGACCGCCGCACCGAACGCTGGCGCGACGCCGGCCGGCTCCCCGATGCCGTGGGCTACGCGGCGACCGTCAGCACCGGCGACGGCGTCCTGGTCATCGGCGGCGAGGGCTACCGCGGCGGCCCCGGCGGCACGCTGCAGCGCCCGGCGGAGAAGTTCGCCGACGTCTACTGGCTGCGCTGGGACACGGAGCGCGGGCGGCTCGAGCGGGTGGAGCTACCGCCGCTCCCCCGGCCGATGTCCTACGCCGTCGCCGGCATCGTCGACGGCGTCGTCCACGTCGCCGAGGGCGGGGACTTCGTCGCGCTTGACCTGGACCACCCGGACCGCGGCTGGTCGACACTGCCGCGCTGGCCGGGCGACCCGCGCACCGTCGCCGTCGGCGCCGCCCAGGACGGCCGGTTCTTCCTGCTCAGCGGCCGGGCCCAGCACGCCGACAAGTCCTGGACGTTCTACCGCGACGCCTACGCGTACTCGCCACGACGGCGCCGCTGGGACCGCGTCGCCGACCTGCCGTGGTGCGTCACCGCCGGCCTCGCGCACCCCGTCGGCCGGACCGGGCTGGTCGTCGTCGGCGGCGACAAGGACATCGACCGCTGGAACCTCATCGAGCACCACGTCGCGCTGCGGGCCGCGGCACCGCCCGGGTCGGCGGAGTGGCAGCGGCAGAACGACATCGTGACCTGGATCTACGACCACCACACCGGCTTCAACGGCGAACTCCTGCGCTACGACACCCGCCGCGACCGCTGGAGCGTCGACGGCTGGTTCCCCGGCCCGCCGCCGGCCACCACCCCCGCCGTGAACTGGGATGGCGATCTGGTCGTCGCGAGCGGCGAGGTCGGCCCCGGCATCCGCACCCCGCGGGTCTGGCAGGCACAGTTCTGAGTCGCGACGCACGACGGGGCCGGCTCGCGCCAGCCCCGTTCGCTCCCCTGCGGCTCGCCCGCTACCTCAGTAGCGCGACGAACTGGTGCAGGGCGACACCCAGAATCGAGAGCGTTGCGATGACCTCGATGAGCAACTTCCGCAGATCGCCGGAGATCTCTCCAGGACCTCGGTGTGCTCACGCAGCTTTCGCAGCCTGCTCAGCATCGATCGCTCTCGCCTGTTGTTGTGGGCCACTCGAATGCCTTCCTGAGTGCTGAGGGCACCGGTGAACCGCTCTAACAGTCCGCCCGGTAGCCCATCTCTGGACTACGCCGGGCGAATTCCCGATGTAGTTAGCCGACGATCATGACATTCGGACAATCAGCCCGTCAACGGCTACCATGGCAGTGGCTGGAGGAGGTGCTCTAACACCGCTGATCCCGGCCAAGCCTCGGTGCGTGCTGTTGTGGCCGCGCGCCGGGGCTTCTTCTATGCGGTCAGGTAGCCGACGGCGTAGGCGGCGAGCCAGTGCTCGACCATGTAGTCGCCGCCGACGACGTAGGGCAGGCCGGCCCCGGCGTGCACCGCGGCCGACGCCGTCAGGGCACCCGCCGCCGCGGACCCGTCCGGGAGGGCGTCCGCGACCGCCACCATTGACCACGCGCGGCTGAGGTTCAGCCCGGCCAGGTGCGCCAGCTGCCCGTCCGACGGGTCCGAGACGGTGACCGGCGCGAACAGGACGCCCGGCGACGACGACGCGGCGCTGGGCAGGAACCGCCCGAACCAGACCGCGAACTCGTCGGCGGGCAGCACCCGGGCCACCAGCTCGGCCTCGGCCAGCGCCGGCGACAGGAAGTCGCTCCCGGACGGCTCGTAGTGGGCCGGGTAGTCGGTGTCGTCGAGATACCAGCGGCGGACGGCGTCGTCGATAGCGGCCCGCAGCTCACCGTCCGCCCAGTCGTACGAGCGCAGCAGCCCGAACGCCGAGTTCGGGTGCAGCCCGCCGCGCACCGCGTAGGTCTGCGCCGGCAGCCAGGCCACCAGGTTCGCCGTCAGCACGTCGGCCAACGGCCGCACCGCCGCCGACCACGCCCGCCCGTCAGGGTCACCGGACCACGACGACAGCTCGTGCGCGAGCGTCAGCAGCCAGCCCCAGCCGTACGGCCGCTCCCGGTTGCGCCCCGACCCGGACGCGAAGAACTCGGCCTCCCGCGCCAGGTGCGACGGCGTCAGGTGCGTGCCGAGCGCGTCGCGTGCCGCGGCCGCCAGGGCCGGGGGCAGCGCGTCACCGGCCAGCCGGAGCAGCCGGACCAGCACCCAGTGCATCTCGACCGCCGAGTGCCAGTCGAGCGACCCATAGAACGCCGGATGCTGGTCGCGGTGCCGCGGATACGGCCCCGGCTCGACCGCGTAGATGATCGGCAGGTGCGGGTACTCGCGGTCGATGCAGCTCAGCGCGGTCCGGGCGTAGTCGGCGGCGTTGGCGTGCAGGACGTCCAGGCGGACGGTCATCCAGCCGCTCCCTCGGGGTCCAGCGGGGCGCCGTCGCCCGACGACGGCAGGTCGCCGCGCTCGACCGGCGCGCCGTCGCCGTCCGGAACGGCCTCGAACAGCTCGGCCAGCTCGTCCGCCGAGGGCGGGTGCGCACCCTCGGCCGCGGCCCGCAGCGTGTCCTCGTCGGCCACGTCCGCACCGGCCGACAACGTCACCGCGACACCGTCGTGCACGGCGACGCACTCGCGCTGGTCGCCGGCGACCACGCAGCCGGTGCCGGTGCCGCCGCGCGGGTCGGTGGTGAGCATCGCGACGCCGCCGTCCGCCGACACGTAGGCGGCGCTGAACCCGGCCTCGCCGGACACCCCGACCGACTGCGAGGCGGGCTCGAAGCCGTCCAGCGAGACCGCGTAGACGGCCTCGGGATCGACACCGATCGAGGCCGCCCGGGAGGCCAGCTCCTCGCCGGACGCGGGCTCACCCGACTCCGACCCACACGCCGGCACAGCGAACAGCGCCACGACCAACACCCAGCGCAACACCTTCACGCCGGCCATGCTCTCAAGCGAACGGCCCGGGCCCCCGCGCAGGGGACCCGGGCCGTTGCCCGAACAGTTGAACTCAGTGGCCGTGACCGTGGCCGTGGCCGCCCTCGGGCTCGAGGTTCTCGGGCTTGTCGACCACGAGGACCTCGGTGGTGAGCAGGAGGCTCGCGATCGACGCCGCGTTGGCGACCGCGGAACGGGTCACCTTGACGGGGTCGAGGACGCCCTGCGCGATGAGGTCGCCGTACTCGCCGGTGGCCGCGTTGTAGCCGTGGCCCGGCGTGCCGTTCTCGACGTTGGCCACGATGACGTAGCCGTTCTCGCCGGCGTTCTCGGCGATCCACCGCAGCGGCTCGACCAGCGCGCCGCGCACGATGGCGGCACCGGTGGCCTCGTCGCCGGACAGGTCGAGCGCGTCGATGGCCGAGCGGACGTGCACCAGGGCCGCGCCGCCGCCGGAGACGATGCCTTCCTCGATGGCCGCGCGGGTGGCCGACACGGCGTCCTCGATGCGGTGCTTGCGCTCCTTGAGCTCGACCTCGGTGGCCGCGCCGACCTTGATGACGCCGACGCCGCCGGCCAGCTTGGCCAGCCGCTCCTGCAGCTTCTCGCGGTCCCAGTCGGAGTCGGTGTTCTCGATCTCCGCGCGGATCTGCCCGACCCGGCCGTCGATGTCGGCCTGCGCGCCGCCGCCGTCGACGACGGTGGTGTCGTCCTTGGTGACGACGATGCGGCGAGCCGTGCCGAGCACCTCGAGCCCGACCTGGTCGAGCTTGAGGCCGACCTCCTCGGCCACGACCTGCGCGCCGGTGAGGACGGCGAGGTCCTGCAGGATCGCCTTGCGGCGGTCGCCGAAGCCGGGCGCCTTGACGGCGACCGAGGTGAAGGTGCCGCGGATCTTGTTGACGACGAGCGTCGACAGCGCCTCGCCGTCGACGTCCTCGGCGACGATCAGCAGCGCCTTGCCGGACTGCACGACCTTCTCGAGCAGCGGCAGCAGGTCGCTGACCGAGGAGATCTTGTTCTGGTGGATCAGGATGTAGGCGTCCTCGAGGACGGCCTCCTGACGCTCCTGGTCGGTGACGAAGTACGGGCTGAGGTAGCCCTTGTCGAACTGCATGCCCTCGGTGAACTCGAGTTCGGTGCCGAAGGTCTGCGACTCGTCGACGGTGATGACGCCGTCCTTGCCGACCTTGTCGAACGCGTCGGCGATGACCTCGCCGATGGTGGGGTCCTGCGCGGAGATGGCGGCGACCGCGGCGATCTCGGACTTCTCGTCGACCGGGCGGGCCGACTCGACCAGCCGGGCGCGGACGGCCTCGACGGCCAGGTCGATGCCCCGCTTGATGCCCAGCGGCGAGGCGCCGGCGGCGACGGACTTCAGGCCGCGCTGCACCATGGCCTGCGCGAGCACCGTCGCCGTCGTGGTGCCGTCACCGGCGACGTCGTTGGTCTTCGTGGCGACTTCCTTGGCCAGCTGCGCGCCGAGGTTCTCGTGCGGGTCCTCCAGCTCGACCTCACGGGCGATGGTGACGCCGTCGTTGGTGATGGTGGGAGAACCGAACTTCTTGTCGAGGACGACGTTGCGACCCTTGGGGCCGAGCGTCACCTTGACGGTGTTCGCGAGGGCGTCGACACCGCGCTCCAGGCGCCGGCGAGCGTCCTCGTCGAACTCGAGGATCTTGGGCATGGGGAACCGGTCCCTTTCGATGTCTTGCTAGAACGTGGAACGCCCCGACCCGGAGCCCGGCGAGCGGGTCGGGTCAGGGCGTCAGCGCGTCACTTCTGGACGATCGCCAGAACGTCGCGGCCGGAGAGGATGAGCAGCTCCTCGCCGCCGTACTTCACCTCGGTGCCGCCGTACTTCGAGTAGAGCACCACGTCGCCGACCTTGACGTCGAGCGGGATGCGCTTCTCGCCTTCGTCGTCCCAGCGGCCCTCGCCGACGGCGACGACCTCGCCCTCCTGGGGCTTCTCCTTGGCGGTGTCAGGGATGACGAGCCCGGACGCCGTGGTCTGCTCCGCTTCGAGCGGCTTGACCACGATGCGGTCCTCGAGTGGCTTGATGGAGACCGACACTTGTCTGACCTCCCCTTTCGCGGGATGTCACGATGCTTGCTTGTGGACCGGTCGCATGCCGCCGTCGTCGCGGGTGCCGGCGACTCGACCGTTGGCACTCTCATGGTGAGGGTGCCAGTCCTCAAGTTAGCACTCGGTCGAGATGAGTGCTAGTCCGCACCTGGTGAGAGGCTGACCGCCGTGCAGACGGCCACGTTCGACGCGCTCCGGACCCCGGCCGGCGCCGCGTTGCTGGCGCAGGCGTCGGCGGCGTACGGACGCGAGGACGAGTTCGCGCTGGGCACCCGGCTGCGACGAGAACACCAGCCCGACCTGGTGGCGGCCGCGTTGACGCAGGCCCGGCTGCGGGCGCGGGCCGTGGACAAGTTCGCGCCGGCCGACGCGGCCCGGATGTTCTTCACGGTGGACGGCTACGAGCAGGCGACGCGGGTCGCGGTGGCCCGGCACCGGGCCGCGCGGCTCGCGGGGGCGCTCGGCCCCGGCGCGGCCGTCGCCGACCTGTGCTGCGGCATCGGCGGCGACCTCGTCGAGTTGGGCCGGGCCGGGCTGACGGTGACGGGGATCGAGGCGGACGAGCTGACGGCGGCTGTGGCGGCGGCCAACGTCGCCGCGCTGGGGGTGGCCGCCCAGGTCGTGCGGGCGGACGCGACGACGGTGGACCGGGCGGCGTACGCGGCGGTCGTCTGCGACCCGGCCCGCCGCGGTGGGCGTGGCCGGGTGTTCGACCCGGACGCGTACCGGCCGCCGTGGTCGTTCGTGCTGGAGCTGCTGGCGCGGACGGCGTGCGTCAAGGTCGCGCCCGGCCTGCCGCACGAGCGGATCCCCGGCGGCGTCGAGGCCGAGTGGGTGTCCGAGCGCGGCGAGGTCAAGGAGGCCGCGCTCTGGTCCGGCGGGCTCGCCGGTGACGGTGTCGAGCGACGGGCGACGCTGCTGCCCTCGGGCGCCACGCTCACCGACCGCGACGACCCGGGGCCGGTCGTGCGGCCGCTGGGCGGCTACCTCTACGAGCCGGACGGCGCCGTGATCCGGGCCGGCCTGGTCACGGCGGCGGCCGCGCGGATCGGCGGCGGGCTGCTGGACCCGTCCATCGCCTACGTGACCGCCGACGCCGCAGCCGACACCCCGTTCGCCCGCGGCTACCGCGTTCTCGACACGCTGCCGTACGACGTCAAGGCGCTGCGCCGGTACGTCCGCGAGCAGGGCATCGGCGTGCTGACGGTGAAGAAGCGCGGCGTCGGCGTCGAGCCGGAGAAGCTGCGGGCGGCGGTCCGGCCGCGCGGTGAGAGGTCCGCGACCTTCGTCGTCACCCGGGTGGCCGGCGCGGCGACGGTGCTCGTGGCCGACCCGCTCTGAGATCCTGGCGGACATGGCGGGCAAGCAGAGCGCGGGGATCCTGCTCCACCGGGCCGGGCCGCACGGAGTCGAGGTGCTGCTCGGTCACATGGGCGGGCCGTTCTGGGCGAAGAAGGACGCCGGCGCGTGGTCGCTGCCGAAGGGCGAGTACGACGACACCGAGACCCCCGAGGCGGCCGCGCGGCGCGAGTTCACCGAGGAGCTGGGGCTGCCGGTGCCGGACGGCGAACTGGTCGAGCTGGGCACGGTCAAGCAGTCGGGCGGCAAGACGGTGACGGCGTGGGCGCTGCGCGGCGACCTCGACCCCGGCGCCGTCGTGCCGGGCACGTTCGAGCTGGAGTGGCCGCCGCGCTCCGGCCGCATCCAGGAGTTCCCCGAGGTCGACCGGGTCGAGTGGTTCCCGCTCGACGTAGCCCGCGAGAAGATCGTCAAGGCGCAGGCCACGTTCCTCGACCGGCTGGGCGACGTCCTCTGAACGAGGCTCCTCGGCCCGTCGACCTGGAGTTCGCCGGGGCCGGCCCAAGAACCGGCAGCGGTCAGGGGGACGGGGGAAGTGCGGGCACAGCCCCGCCCGGGCGTGCCGTTCGCCGGGCCTTCGCTGCACCGTGCGCCAGTCCGCGCCGGTCAGTGCGACGGTTGCCCGTGACTTCGGCGCACCGGCTCACTGCCGCACTGGCGCCCACGTGCTGAGATTTGCCTCGGGTTTGGGAGCCATCGCTAGGCGTTCTTGCGCTTCACCAGGCATGCATGCCGAGTGGAGCACGAGAAGTCCTAGTGATGTACACGATCCTGGATGATCATCACGCTCCGCGACACCCACGAACCGCGCATCACAGGTCGAGGCGTGCCCAGACTCCCCCGGCCGCTACAACGGCGAACCTGCGCACCCGGCGAACGGCACACCAGGCGGTAGGACGTGCGCAGGCATCCTCGACGCGATCATCCCGGGGGGTGGTGGCGGGCGACCCCGGCCACCAGGCGGTCGACGTGGTTGCCGTAGACGGCGTCGACGCCGGTGGCGAGGAGGCGGTCGATGGCCGAGCGGCTCTGCGCGTCCCAGCCGAACGCGTGCACGCCCACCTCGTGGAACAGGTTCACGTAGATCGGCGTCCAGTCCAGCCAGTGCAGGTTCACCGCGTCGATGCCGCGCGCGGCCAGCGTGCGGGCCCGGCCGCGGACGCCGTCCTGCAGGCGGCTCACCCGGGTGGAGTCGACCAGCCGGACGTCGGAGGCCAGGGCCCGCCAGCGCGTCACGACGTCGAGCGACGGGTGGCAGAGCCAGGTCCGCGCCGGCTCGCCGCCGGCCCGGACCGCCTCGACCACCGGCTCGAACGCGGCCGGGTCCTTGACGTCCAGCGACAGCTCGAAGCCCGTGCCGCAGGCGGCGTACAGCTCGGCCAGCGACGGCACGTGGGACGGCAGCTCCGACCGCGGCACCTCCGACATCGGCCGGCGCCGGAACCGCGGCCCCACGACGCCGTCGTGGTCCAGCACGACCACGCCGTCGGCCGTCACCCAGGCATCGCTCTCGAGGCCCGTCGCCCCCATGCGCAGCGCCAGCTCGAACGCCGGCAGGGTGTTCTCGCGCTCCCGCGCCATGGCGCCACGGTGCGCGAACGTGATGGGCGGGACCCTCGGGACGGTCATCGGGTGCATCCTCTCAAGTCTTGTCACGGCATGGTCATGCTGCGAGGATTGGATCTTGAGCCAGCCCGCTCACCGTATGCCCACGCCCGACGCTGGCCGCGCCGGGTGCGAGTCGTCCCCGCCGGGCAAGAGCCCGTGACTCGCACTCGTGGGCGAAGCGATGCCTCTTGTCAAGAGGCTCCCGGTTTCACTCCGCAAAAGGCATGAGATTGGGCATTCCGTAATTACCGGAAGGCGTGTAACACTTCCGGACATGCAGATCCCTTTCACATCGTCCGACCACAGCAGCCTGGGCGTGGAATGGGAACTGCAGTTGGTCGATCCCGAGACCCGCGAGCTGACCTCCGGCGCGATCGAGATCCTCGAGGAGATCCGCCCGGCCGGCGCCGAGGAGCACCCCAAGGCCAAGCACGAGTTGCTGCAATCGACCATCGAGGTCGTGACCGGGGTGTGCCAGACGGTCGGCGAGGCCAAGGCCGACCTCGCCGAGACCGTGCGAACGGTGGCCAAGGCGGCCGACCGCCGCGGGCTGGCGCTGATGTGCGCCGGCACCCACCCGATCACCAACTGGAACAGCCAGAAGATCAGCCCGAAGCCACGGTACGAGCAACTCGTCGAGAACCTGCAGTGGCTCGCCCGCCGACTGCAGATCTTCGGCGTCCATGTCCACGTCGGCGTGCGCTCACCGGAGAAAGTCATTCCCATTGTCAACGCGCTGACGTCGTACGTGCCGCATTTCCTGGCCCTGTCCGCGTCGTCGCCGTACTGGGTCGGCCACGACACCGGGCTCGCCTCGTCCCGCAGCAAGGTGTTCGAGGCCCTGCCCACGGCCGGGCTGCCGTACCAGCTGTCCGGCTGGGACCAGTTCGAGAGCTACATGGGGACGCTGATCTCGACCCGCACCATCGACTCCGTCCGCGAGGTGTGGTGGGACATCCGCCCGCACCCCGACTTCGGCACCGTCGAACTGCGCATCTGCGACGGCATGCCCACGCTGGACGAGGTGGGCGCCGTCGCCGCGCTGGCCCAGTGCCTCGTCGAGCGGCTCGACCGCGAGATCGACCGCGGCTACCGGCTGCCGTCGCCGAAGAACTGGGTGGTCCGCGAGAACAAGTGGCGCGCGGCCCGGTTCGGCCTGGACGCCGAGATCATCGTCGACGACCAGGACACGGTCGTACCCGTGCGCAGGGCTTTGCTGGATTTGGCCGACGAACTCATGCCCATTGCCCGTAGACTGTCCTGCACCGCAGAGCTCGCCGGCATCGAACGCATTGTGGCGCAAGGGGCGAGCTATCAGCGGCAACGGACAATTGCAGAGGCGAACGGCGGTGATTTGACCAAGGTCGTCGACAGCCTCTTGGAAGAGATGGCAACGGGGTTGTGACCGAGTGACCTACGACTGGCTTGCGAGCTGGCTCGATCTTCATACCGACGAACTCACGGCGCTGCGCCGCATGCTGCACGCGCGGCCTGAGCTCGGCCTGAACGAGCACCAGACCACCGACCTCCTCGTCCGGCAGCTGACGATGTCCGGCCTCGAGCCGCGGGTGCTCCCGCGCGGCACCGGCGTGGTCGTCGACGTCGGCACCGGCTCGCGCACCATCGCGCTGCGCGCCGACATCGACGCCCTGCCGCTCCCGGACCTCAAGGACGTCCCCTACCGCTCCACCGTCGACGGCGTCTGCCACGCCTGCGGCCACGACGCGCACACCGTCATGGCGCTCGGCGCGGCCATGGCGCTCGCGAAGGTGCCGCAGCTGCCCGGCCGCGTGCGGGTGATCTTCCAGCCCGGCGAAGAGATCATGGCCGGCGCCCGCGAGGTCATCGCGGCCGGCGCCCTGGAAGGCGTCGAGCGCGCGTTCGCGCTGCACTGCGACCCGCGGCTACCGGTCGGCCAGGTCGGCATGCGGTCCGGGCCCATCACGGCGGCCTGCGACCTCGTCGAGGTGCGCGTCAGCGGTCCCGGCGGCCACACCGCGCGGCCGCAGCTGACCGTCGACACCGTCGACACCCTCTCCCGCATCGCCGTCGACGCACCGGCGCTGCTGGCCCGGCAGATCGACATCCGCGCCGGCTTCTCGCTGGTGTGGGGGTCGATCCAGGCCGGTGGCCCGCCCAACGCCATTCCGTCCGAGGGTGTCCTGCGCGGCACCGTCCGGGTGCTCGACCACGCGGCCTGGGCCGACGCCGAGAAGTACGTGCGCGCCGTCGTCCGCGACATCGCGCACCCGAGCGGCGCCCGGGTCGAGATCGACTACGAGCGTGGCGTGCCGCCGGTGGTGAACGACGAGGCCAGCGTGACGCTGATGCGCCAGGCGGTCGCCACCGAGCTGGGCCCGCACGCCGTCACCGGCACCTCGACCAGCATGGGCGGCGAGGACTTCGCCTGGTACGGCGAGCACGTGCCGCTGGCGCTGGCCCGCATCGGCGTGCACGGCAGCGCGCTGCCGAAGATGGGCGACCTCCACCAGGGCGACTTCGACATCGACGAGAAGGCGCTGGCCTACGGCGTGCGGGTGTTCGTCAGCACGGCGCTGGCCGCGCTGGCGTCGTCGCGCTGAGGCCGTCTCAGCCGGGGCAGCCCTGCTGGGCGGCGCCGTCGACCGGAACCGGCAGGGTGCCGCGGGCCGGTGAGGTGCCGGCCAGCACCTCGGCCAGCGCGCGGAACGCGCCGGGTGTCCGTCCGTACAGCGCGAGCTTCACGGGCGCGTCGCTGGCGCCCAGCGCGTACGGGCGGTCCAGCGCGACCACGACGTCGCCGGAGCCCGGCTCCGTCCCGCCGAGCAGCCGCACCGTGGTCGGCGCGTTGGCGTCGGTCGTGAGCCCGGCGGCCGCCGCGGCCTCGTCGAACCTGACGCGGTCGGCCTCCTCGCCGCCGACGACGCGGATGGCGCCGTCGACCAGCGGGCCCTCGCAGGCGCCGGCGACGACCGTGACCCCGCCCAGCGACGCCTCGTAGGACAGCTCCTCGTGCGAGCCGACGGCGGCCGGGTCGGGCGCCGGGCCGGCGGCCTCGTGCAGCATCAGCGCGACGCCGCGGATGGCGGCCTCGGCCAGCCGGTCCGCGGGCAGCTCGCCGCTCGCCACCGCGTCGACGATCGCGGTGTGCGCCGACCCGACGTCGGCCGGCATCAGCACGACGTCGGCACCGGCGGCGAGCGCCTTCACCGCGGCGGCGCCGGAGCCGTAGCCGTCGCCGATCGCCGCCATGTCCTGCGCGTCGGTGACGACGAGGCCGTCGAAGCCGAGCTCGTCGCGCAGCAGCCCGATCACCGTCGGCGACAGCGAGGACGGCACGCCCGCATCGACGGCCTCTACGTCTATGTGGGCGACCATGATCGCCTCGGCACCGGCCTCGACCGCCGCCTGGAACGGGACGAAGTCGCGGGCCCGCAGCTCGTCCAGGGTCGCCGTCTGCACCGGCAGCTCCTCGTGGCTGTCGGCCGGCACCGAGCCGTGGCCCGGGAAGTGCTTGGACACCGCGAGGATGCCGGACGCCGCGTAGCCGCGCAGCGACGCCTGGATCGTCTCGGCGACGACCTGCGGGTCCGACGACGCCGACCGGGTGCCGATGGTGGGATCGTCCGGACCCGTCGTGACGTCGGCGTCGGGCGCGAACACCATGGTCAGGCCCATCGCTCGCAGCTCCTCGCCGCTGGCCTGCGCGACCTGCGCCGCCAGGTCGGTGTCGCGGGACGCCCCCAGCGTCATGTAGGCGGGGAACTCCGTCGCCGGCGCCTTGATGCGCGCGACCGTCCCGCCCTCCTGGTCGATGCCGATGAGGACGGGATAGCCGCGGTCGCCGCCGGCCTCCTGGATCGCGGCCGTCGCGCCGGTGACCTGCTGCGGCGACTCGACGTTGTCGCCCATGAGGATGACGCCGCCCAGGCCGAGCTCCTCGATCTGGCCGACCGGCGGCTCCAGGCCCGCGTACCGGGCCACGATGACCTGGCCGGCCTGGCGCTCGACCGGCATGTCCGCGACCAGCGCGGCGGCCTGGTCGTACTCGTCCTGGGTGGGCCCCCAGGCCAGCGGCGGCGGGGTCGTGGGGGTCGGCGACGGCGTCGGAGTGGTCGTCGGCGTGCCGGAGCCGGTCGCCTGGGAGCCGTCGTCGGAGCCGGAGCCGGAGTCGCCGTCACCGCCGCCACAGGAGGCCAGCAGGAGCGCCCCGGCGAGGAGGAAGAGCAGTCGCCGCATTTCCGCCAGTCTGCCACGACCGCCGTCCGACCCGTGAGCGAACGGGTGGCGGCGTGGGTCGGGTCACTCGTAGCGTCGGGAGCATGAGCCGCCCGCTGCCGGTCGTCGGAGACCTGCTCGCGTTCCAGTCCGATCGGCTCCGCTTCGTCGCGTCGACGCACCGCGACCAGGGCGACGTCGCCCGGTTCCGGCTCGGCCCGTTCCCGGTGTGGCAGCTGGCGCATCCCGACCACGTCCGATCCGTGCTGGTGACCGACGCGGCCGCCTTCCGCAAGGGCATGGTGCTGCAGCGCGCCCGCGTCGTCCTCGGCGACGGCCTGCTGACCGCCGAGGGCGACGTGCACCGTCACCACCGCGACCTCGTGCAGCCGGCGTTCCACTCGCGGCGCATCACCGGGTACGCGTCGGTGATGGCCGACCGGGCCGCGGCCGTGTCCGGCGGGTGGCGGGCGCGGGAGCCGCTGGACGTGCACGCGGCGACGGTCCGGATGACGCTGGACACCGCCGGCACGACGCTGCTCGGCACGTCCGTCGACGTCGGCACCGTCGAGGGGGCGCTGGCCGACCTGCTGAGCGCGTACAAGCTGGCGTTCCTGCCGTTCAGCGAGAAGCTGCAGGGGCTGCCGGTCGGGCCGTTACGGCGGTTGCAGCGCGGGCGGAAGCGGCTGCACGGCCTGGTCGACTCCGTGGTCGCCGAGCGCGTGTCGTCCGGCCGCGACGGCGGCGACCTGCTGTCCGCGCTGGTGCTCGGCGCCGATCGCCTGTCCGACGAGGAACTGCGCGACGAGGCGACGACGCTGCTGCTGGCCGGCCACGAGACGACGGCGAACACACTGGCGTTCGCGCTGCACCTGCTCGCCGTCCACCCGTCGGTGCAGGCGTCGGTGCACGCCGAGGTCGACGGCGTCGGCTCGCCCGGTCCCGATGACGTCGACCGGCTGCCGCTGTGCCGGGCCGTCGTGTCCGAGGCGCTGCGGCTCTACCCGCCGTCGTGGATGATGGGCCGCCAGGCGCTCGTCGAGTACCCGATCGGCTCTCACGTCATCGAGCCCGGCGACCTCGTCGTGCTGCCGCAGTGGGTCGTCCACCACGACGCGCGCTGGTGGCCGCAGCCGTTCTCGTTCGACCCGTCGCGCTGGCTGGGTGACGCCGGGGACCGGCCGCGGTGGGCGTTCTTCCCGTTCGGCGCAGGGCTGCGCCGCTGCATCGGCGAGGGGTTCGCCTGGACCGAGGCCGTGCTGGGGTTGGCGACCGTCGCTCGGCGGTGGCGGCTGCGCCCCGTCCCCGGCCGGCCGCTGCGGCTGGACCCGCTGATCACGCTGCGCCCCCGCGGCGGTCTCTGGCTGATCCCGGAGCCCCGCTGACCCCGCTCGGCCGCGTCGGGGCGGGTGGGTCCGTTGGAGCGTGTTGACGGCGACGCCAATGGTCGGCGCTGGTGTCTGCACGTCCGAACACACCTCCGCTCGCCGGCGGTGCGGGCGCGGGCCGCGGACTCGATAGCGTGGCGGGCATGGATGCGGTGGTCTTCGACCTCGACGGCGTGCTGGTCGACTCCGAGCGGGCGTGGGACGAGGTGCGCAGGGCGGTCGTCGCGGAGTACGGCGGGGCGTGGACCGACGAGGCGACACGGGCGATGCAGGGCATGAGCACGCCCGAGTGGGCCCGCTACCTCGTCGACGAGCTGGGGGCGGCGCTGACGCCCGACGAGGTGGCGAAGGCGGTCGTCGACGAGATGGCCCGCCGCTACGCCGACGCCCCGCCGGTCATCGACGGCGCCGTCGACGCCGTCCGAGCGGTGGCCGCCCGCGGGCCGGTCGGCATCGCCAGCTCGTCGCCGCCGGTGCTGATCGCGTCGTTCCTGTCCTTCGCCGGGCTCACCGACCTGGTGCCGGTCGCGGTGTCCAGCGAGGAGGTCGCCGCCGGCAAGCCCGCCCCGGACGTCTACCTCGAGGCCGCCCGCCGCCTCGGCGTCGATCCCCGGCGCGCCGCCGCCGTCGAGGACTCCACCAACGGCCTGCGGTCGGCCCATGCCGCCGGCATGACGGTCGTCGCCGTGCCGAACCCGCACTTCCCGCCCGACCCGGCCGTCGTCGCCGCGACCGCCACCACCGTCCTCGACGACATCACCGCGCTGCCGGCGGCCCTGCGCAACCTCTAGCCCACCAGCACCTGGGTGACCGGGAGCGAGGAGTCGGAGGCGAAGTCCAGCGACGACGGAGGCAGGTCGCGCTCGACGACGGCGGCGCCCAGGGCCGCGATCATGGCGCCGTTGTCGGTGCACAGCGAGAAGCGCGGCTGACGCAGCTCGATGCCGGCCGCGGCGCAGCGCTCGCGGGTGAGATCGCGCAGCCGGGCGTTCGCCGCCACGCCGCCGGCGAGGACCATCGTCGAGATGCCACGCTCCTGGCAGGCCAGCACGGCCTTGCGGGTGAGCACGTCGGCGACGGCCTCCTGGAAGCCGGCCGCGACGTCGGCGACCGGCACCGCCCGGCCCTCGCGTTCGGCGGTCTCGACCCAGCGGGCGACCGCCGTCTTGAGGCCGGAGAAGGAGAAGTCGTAGCGGTGCCGCTCGAGGTCGCGCCGGCTGGTGAGGCCGCGCGGGAACCGGATGGCCGCGGGGTCGCCCTCGAGGGCGGCCCGCTGGATGTTCGGCCCGCCCGGGTACTTCAGCCCGATCAGCCTGGCGACCTTGTCGAACGCCTCGCCGGCGGCGTCGTCGAGGGTCTGGCCGAGCAGGGTCGCCGACGTCGCGATGTCCTCGACCAGCAGGATCTCCGTGTGGCCGCCGGACACCAGCAGCGCGACGACCGGCTCGGTCAGCGGGCCGTTCTCGAGCTGCTCCGCCGCCACGTGCCCGACCAGGTGGTTGACGCCGAAGAGGGGCTTGTCCAGCGCGACGGCGAGCGCCTTGGCGGCGGACACCCCCACCATCAGCGCACCGGCCAGCCCTGGACCAGCGGTGACGGCGACCGCGTCGACGTCGGCCAGGCCCACCCCGGCCTCGGAGAGGGCGCGCCGCAGGGTCGGCACCATCGCCTCGAGGTGCGCCCGGCTGGCCACCTCCGGGACGACGCCACCGAAGCGGACGTGCTCGTCGACGGAACTGGCGACGGCGTTGGCGAGCAGCGTGGTGCCGCGCACCAGGCCGACGCCGGTCTCGTCGCAGGAGGTCTCGATGCCGAGGATCAGGGGCTGGTCGCTCACGCCGATGATTATCGCTCCGCTTCCGCCGCGGCCCGCAGCCACTTCCGCAGGACCAGTCCGTCACGGCCGCCGCCGTAGTACTTGCGCCGCACGGCGATCCGCTCGAAGCCGTGCCGCGCGTAGAACGTCTTCGCCGGCTCGTTGTCGGCCCGCACGTCGAGCAGCAGCTCGACGGCGCCGCGGCGGCGGGCCTCGGCCTCCATCGCCGTCATCAGGACCGTGCCGACGCCGCCGCGCTGGTGGGCGGGCGCGACGGCGATGGTCATGACGTCCGCGGGGTCGCCGGCGAGGACCGGCACCTGCAGTCCCGCATAGCCGACGACCTCGTCGCCGGCCTCGGCGACGACGTACCAGCGGGTCTCCGGGACACCGGACAGCTCGGAGCGGAACTGCTCCGCCGACCACGGCGGGTCACCGGCGAACAGCTCCTGTTCCAGCGGCACGACGACGTCGAGGTCCTGCTCGCGCATCGGCCGCAGCACGACCGTCACCGTGCGAGGACGCTCTTCCGCGCGCTCGGCGGCGTGGCGTCGGGACGGCGCAGGTAGAGCGGGTCGGGCGGGAGGATCTCGACGGCCTGCGTCGCGACGGCCGCGGCGAGCTGCGCGGCGGACGGGTACTCGGGGTCGAGCGCACGGGCGAAGGCGTCGGGGTAGAGCCGGGCGCCGGCTCCGGCGGCGGGCAGCCGCGCCGGGAGTTCGGCGGCCGGGCCGACGTCGGGGCCGGCGGTGCGAACGCCGCCGGCGTCGTACGTGGCCCAGTAGACCTCGCGGCGACGGGCGTCGGTGGCGACGGCGAACGGCTCACCCGGCGGGTTCGTGGCCCGCACGCCGTACGCGAGCACGTCGAGGCTGCAGACGCCGTGGACCGGCAGCTCGAGGACGGCGCCCATGGTGCGCGCCGCCGCCAGGCCGACTCGCAGGCCGGTGAACGGCCCCGGCCCGGCGCCGACGGCCAGCTCGGTGAGATCGCGGCGTCCGACGCCGGCCTCGGCCAGCACGGACGTCACCAACGGCATCAGCAGCTCGGTGTGCCGGCGGGGGTCGACGGTGGTCGCCTCGGCCAGCACCCGCTCGCCGTCGTGCAGGGCGACGGTCACCGCGGGCGTCGACGTGTCCAGGGCGAGCAACAGCACCTGGTCACCCTACGCCCGCGCCGGCCACCTCACCCAGTTCGGGTGACCTGCGCGCGGCCGGGCGGACCGAGGCTGGTGGCCCATGACCGCTTCGTCCAGCGGTGGCCGGATGGCGCCGCTCGTCATGGTGTCGATGATCCTGGCCGTCTCCATGTCGTTCATCGACCAGACCATCGTCGCGATCGCGTCGCCGGAGCTGCAGCGCGATCTCGGCCTCACCAGCAACCAGGGCGAATGGGTGATCAACGCCTACCTGGTCGCGCTGGCCGCGACGTTCGCGCTGGGCGGGCGGGTCGCCGACGCCTGGGGACGGCGGCGCATGGTGCTGGTCGGCGTCGCCGGGTTCGCCGTCACCTCGGCGTTGTGCGGTGCCACGCCGGACACCTCCTGGGCCGAGGCGTGGCTGATCACGGCACGGACCGCCCAGGGGGTGTTCGCGGCGGTGCTGCTGCCCGCGGCCATCTCCATCATCTACGGCAGCGCGTCGCCCGAGCGGCGGGGCCGGTCGATGGCGATGTTCTTCGGCCTCACCGGGGCGTTCACGGCGTTGGGTCCGATCCTGGGCAGCTACCTGCTGGAATGGTCGTGGCGCACGATCTTCTGGATCAACCTGCCGGTCGCGGCGGCGGCGCTGGTCACCATCGTGCTGGCGCCGATCACCGGGGAGCGCCGGCCCGGCCGGATCGACTGGCCCGGCGCGGCCCTCGTGGCCGCCGGCATGGCGCTGAGCGTGATCGGGTTCTCGGAGGCCACCACGTGGGGCTGGGACGACGTCCGGACCTGGGCGTGCATCGTCGTCGGGGCGG
Organism: Jiangella endophytica; assembly: GCF_003427025.1. GTDB lineage: Bacteria > Actinomycetota > Actinomycetes > Jiangellales > Jiangellaceae > Jiangella > Jiangella endophytica. The sequence goes on along the minus strand of NZ_QVAI01000001.1, from coordinate 384,048 downwards.
GGCTGCTGGTGCTGTTCGCCGTCGTCGAGCGGCGCCGTCCGACCCCGCTGATCCGCCTGGACATCTTCCGCCAGCGCGGCTTCCGGGTCGACTCGGGCGTGCTGTTCCTCGCCATGGTGGCGTTCGTCCCGGTGTCCTACTTCCTCAGCGTGTATTCCGCGGTGTCACTCGGCCTGGACGCGTCCGGCGCCAGCACCCTGTTGCTCCTGTACTTCCTCGGCTTCCTCCTCGCCGCGCAGGTCGGCGGGCGCATCTTCGACTCCCGGGGCGCGAAGCCGACGATCCTGCTCGGCTGCGTCGTCGGCATCGCCGGCTACGTCTGGTGGGCGACCCAGGTCACGACGCTGGACGGCAGCGCCCAGCACCATCCGCTGCTGCTGGCCGGCGCCGGGATCGGTTTCCTCCTCGGCCCGTCCAGCGCCGACGCGGTGAGCCGCACCCACGACGCGTCGTACGGCGAGGTCACCGGCATCAACCAGACGATCCGCAACTACGGGTCCGCGCTCGGCTTCGCGGTGCTGGGGACGCTGGCCACGCACGTGTTCACCGACCGGTTCGCGTCCTCGCTGGTCGGCCTGGGCGTGGGCAGGGACTCCGCCGACGAGCTGGCCCGGCAGGCCGCCAGCAGCGGCGGCGGCAGCCGCGACCTGAGCTCGGTGCCGGCCTCGGTGCGCGGAGCGGTCGAGGACGCCGTCGCCCGGGACTTCGCGCTGGGTATGCGCGCCGTGCTGATCGCCATGGCCGTGGCGCTCGCCGCCGCGTTCGTCGTCGCGCTGCGCCATCCCGGCGACCGCCCGGCCCAGGAGGACGCGGCCGCGGCCGACCGCGTCGCCGCCACCCCGGAATCGTCGAAGGGGGGTCGCCGATGACCGTCGAACCGACGTCCACACCGGCCGCCGAGCCGGTGCCGTCGTGGGTCTACCCGCCCGGCGGGTTCACGGCCGAGACGTTTCTGAAGCTCGAAGGACTGCCGGAGCGCACCCAGCTGATCGACGGGAGCCTCGTCTTCGTGAGCCCGCAGACGAACTGGCACGCGCGTGTCGCCGAGCTCCTCCTCGACGAGCTCGCCCGGCAGGCGCCACCGGAGCTGCGCGCCGACCGCGCGATGGCCGTGCGGCTGGCGGTGCGCCAGGTGCCGCAGCCCGACGTCCTGGTCGTCTCGGCCACGGCGCACGACCGTGAACAGCCGCTCGCCTTCTACCACCCCGCCGACGTGGTGCTGGCGGTCGAGGTGGTGTCGGCCGACTCCGTCGAGCGTGATCGCGACACGCTGCCGCGCCGCTACGCCGCCGCCGGCATCAAGCACTTCTGGCGGGTCGAGAACGAGGACCGCCGGGCCGTCGTGTACACGTACGGGCTCGATCCGGCGACGAAGACCTACGGGCTCACCGGCATTCATCACAACCGGATGGTCCACGCGGTGCCGTACGCCGTCGAGATCGACCTGACGATGGTCAACGCCCTGGACGACCGTCAGTCGACGACGACGCCGAGCTGAGCGAGCAGCCGCGAGGCCTGCTCGGCGGAGATCGTGGCGCCGGACAGCAGGTGCGCCTCCTGCCAGGAGAAGTCGCCGAGGTCGGCGCCGCGCAGGTCGGCGCCGTCCAGTTCGGCGCCCCGCAGCACCACGCCGCGCAGCCGCGAGTCGGTCCAGACGGTGTCGCGCAGGTCGGCGGCGGCCAGCACCGCGTCGTCCATGCGCAGGCCGTCGAGTTCCTGGCCGCGCAGGCTGATGCCGGACAGCCCGGCCAGCATGAGGTTGCAGCGCCTGAACGTGGCGCCGAGGCCCCGCGACTCGTCGAGCCGGGCACCGACCATGCGGCAGCCCGTGAACCCGGTGCCCGCGATCAGGGTGTCGCGCCAGGTCGTGTTGGCGAGGTCGACACCCTCGAAGGTGGCGTCGGAGAGGTCGGCCCGGGAGAAGTCGGCCTTCGGCGCCGCGCCGCCCTTCCACACCGAGCCGTCGAGTTCGGCGCGGCCGAACCCGGCGCCGTCCATGGTGCAGGACTCGAACGTCGCGCCGATCAGCGCGGCGCGGGTCAGCCGCGCCTCGGTGAGGTCGCAGCGGCGGAACACCCGCGGCGCCGGACCGGGTGGTTCCAGCAGCTCGGTGAGGTCGCGTCCGGCGAGGTCGGCGTCCTCGACGTCGGCCCCGCCGGCCAGCAGCGCGGCCAGTTCGTCGTCGGTGAGCGGGCGTCGGTCGGTCACGGCCGCACCACGGGCGCCAGCGCCGCCTCGTCCCAGCGCTCGCCGACGGCGCGGACGTGCACGTGCCGGACCTCGGCGCCCTCGGGCGCCGAGCCGTCGCCGCCGTGCGAACGGTCGATGTGGATCTCGAGCCGGTCGCCGGCCAGGCCCTCGGCGACGCCCTCGCCCCACTCGACCAGCGTGACCGCTTCGTCGAGGGTCGCCTCGAGGTCGATGTCCTCGAGCTCGTCCCAGCCGCCGAGCCGGTAGGCGTCGACGTGCACCAGCGGCGGGCCGTCGACCAGCGACGGGTGCACGCGCGCGATGACGAACGTCGGCGACGTGACGGGGCCGCGCACACCGAGCCCCGCGCCCACCCCCTGCGCGAGCGTCGTCTTGCCCGCCCCCAGGTCGCCGCCGAGCAGTACGAGGTCGCCGGCCCGCAGCACCCCCGCGAGCCGCTCGCCCAGCGCCGTCATGGAGTCGGCGTCGGGGACGTCGAGGTCGATCACCGCTAGTCCTCCTTGCGCCGCCGGCGGACCGACGCGATGCGGCTGCTCAGCCGCCGCGGCCGGCCGCCGCGGCGGGTTCGGTCGATCAGTGTGCGCAATGCCTCGGTGACCACCTCGTGCCGTTCCAGCAGCACCATGTGCCCGGCGTCGGTGGCCTCGATGTACTCGACGTCGATCAGCGCGTCCGCGAGATCGCGGCTGTGCTGGACCGGCGTCATCTGGTCGTGCTCGCCGCCGACGACGAGCACCGGGATCTTCGCCAGCACGGGGATGGCGCCGGCGGCGTCCAGCTCGCCGAAGAGCGGGAAGAACCTCGCGACGACGTCGATCGGGACGTCTGCGTTCATGATGGCGGTGAACTCGACCAGCTTCGGTGAGCCGCCCTCGGCGAACGCGTAGCGCCTGGTCAGCACATAGGCGAGGTCGCTGCCCATCTTGCGGCCGCGCTCGACCAGCTCGGGCTTGCGCGCCAGGATCGAGACGGCGGCCGGCGCGGCGCGGCCGGCCAGCCGGCCGAGATAGCCGGGCAGGCCGAGCCCGGAGACGTCGATGGTCTGGCCGCTGGTCGCGATGAGCGCCGCGGCGACGATGCGCTTGCCGAACAGCTCCGGCCGGGCCTCGGCCAGCGCCTGCACCGTCATGCCGCCCATGGAGTGCCCGATCAGCACGATCGGCCCCTTCGGCACGATCTCGTCGATCACCTGGCCGAGGTCGGCGCCGAGCCGCCGGAAGGACAGCTCGCCGTCGTCGGGCAACGGGCCGGAGCGGCCGTGCCCGCGCTGGTCCCAGAACACCAGCCGGGCGGTGCCGCGCAGGTCGCGCCGCTGGAAGTGCCAGGCGTCCATGGTCAGCGCGAAGCCGTGGCAGAACACCAGCGTCGGGGCATCGGATTCGTCGGCGTCGTCGATCTCGACGTGGAGGTCGACGCCGTCGTCGGTGGTGACGGTGCGCGCGGCACCGCGCAGCGACCCGAACGGCTCGTCGGCGTAGGGGTCGTCCTTCTTCAGCGACCGGCCCATGACGTAGCGCTCGGCGGCGAACCCGACGGCCGCGCCGGCCGTGGCCACGCCGACCCAGGCACCGATCAGGCCGGCCGTGCGCCCCGCCGCGACCAGCCTGCTCACAGCGCCCCGTTGACGTAGACGCGGGGCAGGCGCGGCGCGAACCGGGTGACGATCTCGTAGGAGATGGTGCCCGCGGCGTCGGCCCAGTCCTGTGCCGTGGGCTCGCCTGCCGCGGCGTCGCCGAACAGCACCACCTCGTCGCCCGCGCTGACGTCGTCGTCGCGCAGATCGACGACGAACTGGTCCATGCACACCCGGCCGGCCACACGGCGGGTGACCCCGCGCACCAGCACCGGCCCGCCCGGACCGGCGGAGCCGCCGGACGCGTGCCGCGGGACGCCGTCGGCGTACCCGAGCGGCACCAGCCCCAGGGTGGACTCGCGGTCGGTGACGTAGAGGTGGCCGTAGGACACGCCCTGACCGGCCGGAACCCGCTTGACCAGCGTCAGCCGGGCCCGCACCGACATGGCCGGCCGCAGCCCGACGTCGGCCGGCGCGGCCTGCTGGGGCACCGGCGACAGGCCGTAGGTGGCCAGCCCGGGGCGGACGAGGTCGAGGTGGGAGTCGCGCAGGGTCAGGGTGGCGGCGGAGTTGGCGAGGTGCCGCACCTCGGGCCGGACACCGCGCGACTCGGCCAGCGCGGCGGCATCGCGGAACGCGGCCAGCTGCTGAGCGTTGGCGGGGTGGGCGGGTTCGTCGGCGCAGGCCAGGTGCGACCACAGGCCCACGACCTCGACCAGCCCCTCGGCCTGGGCCTTCAGCGCGTCGTCGACCACCGTGGGCCACTCGGCCAGCGGCGCGCCGGACCGGCCCAGCCCGGTGTCGGCCTTGAGATGCACCCGAGCGGTGCGGCCGGTCTCGCGCGCGGCGGCGGCGATCTCGGCGACCGCCCACGGCGCCGACGCGGAGACGTCGACGTCGGCCGCCAGGGCGTCGGCCCACCGTTCGCCGGGCGCGGACAGCCAGGCCAGGAGGCGTCCGCCGATGCCGGCGGCCCGCAGGGCCAGTGCCTCGGCCAGCGTGGCGGTGCCCAGCCAGGAGGCGCCGCCGGCCTGTGCCGCGCGCGCCGACGGGACCAGCCCGTGGCCGTACGCGTCGCCCTTGACCACCGCCATGACCTGCGCGGGAGCGGCACGGACGGCGAGCTCGGCGACGTTGTCGCGGATGGCGGCGAGGTCGACCCGCACCTCCGCGTGCGGCACGGGCCCGGGGCCGTATTGGTGGGTCACCACGTCCCCGATTGTGTCAGCCGCCGCCGACAACGCCGCGCAGGGACCGCAGCACGGCCGGCAGTTCGCTCAGGACGTCGCCGGCGCTCGGGTACCCGGACCCGGCCGCCGCGCGTTGCCCGGCGAGGCCGTGTGCGTAGGCCGCCATGCTGCCCGCGTCGAACGGCGACAGCCCGCCGGCCAGCAACGATCCCGCCAGCCCGGCCAGCACGTCGCCGGTTCCGGCGGCCGCCAGCGCGGACGTCCCGGTCGGGTTGACCCGCACCCGGCCGTCCGGCGCCGCCACCACCGTCGTCGACCCCTTGAGCAGCACGACCGCGTTCCACCGCTGGGCCGCCCGGCGTGCGTGGTGCAGCCGGCGCGCCTCGACCTCGGTCCGTTCGACGTCGAGCAGCCGGGCCAGCTCGCCTGCGTGCGGCGTCAGCAGCGCCGGGCCGGAGAACCGGTCCGGCAGCCAGCGCAGGCCGTCGGCGTCGACCAGGACCGGCAGCCCGGCGCCCAGGACCGCGCCGACGTCGGCCGCGCGTCCGTCGCCCAGCCCGGACCCGACGGTCCACGCCTGCACCCGCCCGACGGCGTCCGGCGACGGCCCGGCGATCGCCTCGGGCCAGCGCTCACGCACCTCGCCGGCCACGGCGTCCGGCCCGGCGTAGCGGACCATGCCGGCGCCGCCGTGCAGCGCGCCACCGGTCGCCAGCACCGCGGCGCCGGGGAACTGCCCGGAGCCGGCCAGGACGCCGACGACGCCGCGGGAGTACTTGTCCGACTCGCGGCCGGGATCGGGCAGCAGCGCCGCGACGTCGGCGGCCTCGAGCACCGTCAGCCGCGGCTCCGGCAGGTACGGCCCGAGCCCGATGTCGACCGGGTGCACGACGCCGGCCGCGGCGGCCGCCGGGTCGACGACCAACGCGGCCTTGCCGGTGCCGAACGTCACGGTGTGGTCGGCGACCACGTGGTCGCCGGGGGTCTCGCCGGTGTCCGGGTCGACGCCGCTGGGCAGATCGACGGCGACGACGGCGCCGGCGGTCCGGCCCGCGCGCAGCAGTGCCGCCAGCTCGGCCGCGTCGCCCCGCAGGCCGCCTCGCCCGCCGATGCCGAGCATGCCGTCGAGCACGAGTTCGGCGTCGGCGAGCGCGACCGGCACCTCGTCGCCGGCCACGACGCGCCCGCCGGCGGCCCGGAACGCCGCCAGCCCCTCCGCGTGCGCCTTCTCCGGGTTCAGCAGGACGGTGTCGGCGTGCGCGCCCCGGCGGGCCAGCCTGGCGCCGGCCCAGAGCGCGTCGCCGCCGTTGTTGCCGCCGCCGGCCAGCACGACCACCCGCGCGCCGTAGACCCCGCCGAGCAGCCCTGCGCAGACCGTCACCAGGCCCGCCACCGCCCGCTGCATGAGTGCGCCGTCGGGCAGCCGGGCCATCAGCGCCTCCTCGGCGGCGCGGATCTCCTCGACGGTGTGGACGGCGATCACCGTCCGGCCCCTTCCAGGATGACGATGGCCGACGCGACCCCGGCATCGTGCGACAGCGACAGGTGCACGGTCTCGACGTGCAACTGCCGGCAGCGGGCCTCGACCGTCCCGCGCACCTCGAACCAGGGCCGGCCGTCGTCGTCGCTGACCACCTCGGCGTCGTGCCACAGCAGGCCCTTCGGCGCGCCGAGCGCCTTGGCCAGCGCCTCCTTGGCGGCGAACCGGGCGGCCTGCGACGCGATGGACCGGGCCCGCTCGGCCGGCGTGAAGACGCGGACGGCCAGCCGCGGCGTCCGCTCCAGCGTCTCGGCGAACCGCCGCACGTCGACGACGTCGATTCCCACGCCCACGATCACCTGACACACCCTAGACCGCCACCGCCGGGCGTTCCGCATGCCGATACGGCGCGCTCGACCTACACTCGCGCCTATGGGCGAATTGACTCTCGTGGGCGGATTGGCCGGCGAGCACGTCGTCCTGCGCCCCGTCGCCGCCGATGACGTGCCGATGCTGCTGCACATCATCAGCACGCCCGAGGTCAAGCAGTGGTGGGATCCGACCGGCCTGGGCGAGGGCTGGCTGCTCGAGGACAGCTCGACGACGCGGTACACGATCCTGGCCGGACGGCGCATCGCCGGGCTGATCCAGTACTGGGAGGTCGACAACCCGCGCGACCGCCACGCGGGCATGGAGATCCTGCTCGACCCCGACCTCCACGGCCGGGGTCTGGGCCGCGAGGCCGTCGGCACGCTGGCCCGGCACCTGTTCGACGCCTGCGACCACCACCGCATCGTCGTCGCGACCGCCGCGACCAACGAGGTCGCGATCCGCTGTTACGCGGCCGTCGGCTTCCGCCCGGTGGGCATGCTGACCGGCCGCGACGGCTTCGTCATGGACCTCCTGTCCAGCGACTTCGCCTGAGAGCAGCCGTGGTGTCCGCCTGCTGAGATTGCACGGCGACTCGGGAGCCACCACGAGGCGTTCTCCCGCTCCACGAGGCCTGCATGCCCGGTGGAGCGGGAGAACGCCTAGTGAAGTACGCGATCGTTGATGATCATCGTTGTCCACCGGTAGGGGACGGCGAACGGTACGGGGCCCGCCGCACGACGACAGCCGAGACCGATGGGCCACGCGGCCGCCCCACAGCACCCCGAGAACTACTCGACGGTGACCGACTTCGCCAGGTTCCGCGGCTGATCCACGTCGAAGCCTCTCGCGCTCGCCATTTCGCAGGCGAACACCTGCAGCGGCACCGTCGACACGACCGGCTGCAGCAGCACCGGGCACTCGGGCACGCGGATCAGGTGGTCGGCGTAGGGCACGACGTCCTCGTCGCCCTCTTCGGCGATGACGATGGTGCGGGCGCCGCGCGCGCGGACCTCCTGGATGTTGCTGACGATCTTGTCGTGCAGCACGGAGCGGCCCTTGGGCGACGGGACCACGACGACGATCGGCATGCCCTCCTCGACCAGCGCGATGGGGCCGTGCTTGAGCTCGCCCGCGGCGAAGCCCTCGGCGTGCATGTAGGCGAGCTCCTTGAGCTTGAGCGCGCCTTCGAGTGCCACCGGGTAGCCGACGTGCCGGCCGAGGAACAGGACGGACGTGGCGGAGGAGAGATTGCGGGCCAGTTCGCGCACCGGCTCCATGGTCTCGAGGACGAGGTCGACCTTGGCCGGCAGGTCGGAGAGGTCGCGCACGACGGAGCGGATCTCGTCGCCCCACTTGGTGCCGCGGACCTGGCCGAGGTAGAGGCCGACCAGGAAGCAGGCGATCATCTGCGTGAGGAACGCCTTGGTCGACGCGACGGCGACCTCGGGGCCGGCGTGCGTGTACAGGACGGCGTCGGACTCGCGCGGGATGGTGGAGCCGTTGGTGTTGCAGATGGCCAGCACCCGGGCGCCCTGCTCGCGGGCGTACCGCAGCGCCATCAGGGTGTCCATGGTCTCGCCGGACTGGCTGATCGCGATGACCAGCGTCTGCCGGTCGACGACCGGGTCGCGGTAGCGGAACTCGCTGGCCAGCTCGACCTCGCAGGGGAGCCGGGTCCAGTGTTCGATGGCGTACTTCGCGACCATGCCCGCGTGGTAGGCGGTGCCGCAGGCGACGACGACGACCTTGTCGACCTCGCGCAGTTCCTCGTCGGACAGCCGCATCTCGTCCAGCGACAGCAGGCCGTCCTTGCCGACGCGCCCGAGCAGGGTGTTGGCGACCGCCTTGGGCTGCTCGGCGATCTCCTTGAGCATGAAGTAGTCGTAGCCGTCCTTCTCGGCGGCCGACGCGTCCCAGTCGACGTGGAAGTGCTTCTCCTCGACGGCGTTGCCGAAGAAATCGGTGAGCGTGACGTCGTCGGGGGTGATCTCGACGACCTGGCCGTCGCCGATCTCGAGCGCCTCGCGGGTGTAGGCGATGAACGCGGAGACGTCCGAGGCGAGGAAGTTCTCGCCCTCGCCGATGCCGATGACCAGCGGCGAGTTGCGGCGGGCGGCGACGACGCGGTCAGGGGTGTCGGCGTGGACGGCGAGCAGCGTGAAGGCGCCGTCGAGGCGGCGGCAGACCGTGCGCATGGCGTCGACGAGATCGGACCCCGCGGCGACCTCGGCGGCCAGCAGGTGCGCGACGACCTCGGTGTCGGTCTCGGAGGCGAACCGGACGCCGGAGTCCTCGAGCTCGGCGCGCAGCCGGGCGAAGTTCTCGATGATGCCGTTGTGGATGACGGCGACCCGGCCGGACTCGTCGAGGTGCGGGTGGGCGTTGCGGTCGGTGGGCGAGCCGTGCGTGGCCCAGCGGGTGTGCCCGAGCCCGGTGCCGGACACCGGCAGCGGCCGCTCCTCCAGCGCCTTCTCCAGGTTCACCAGCTTGCCGGCCCGCTTGGCCGAGGCCAGCGCGCCGTCGGCGACGACCGCGACGCCCGCGGAGTCGTAGCCGCGGTACTCGAGCCGGCGCAGCCCCTCGACGACCACGTCGAGCGCCGCGCGATGTCCTGTGTATCCCACGATCCCGCACACGGCGGTCACTGTAACCGCACTCGGCCCCGGATCGCGCATCGCTGGGACAAGTCGGCGAGAATGAGGGCCATCATGACTGTTGTCCGCGACTCCTCACCGTTCGTCGACCTGTCCCGCGCCGACTGGGCGCGGCTGCGTGACGAGACCCCGCTGTCGCTGACCGCGGCGGAGCTCGAGGAACTGCGCGGGCTGGGCGACGCCGTCGACCTCGACGAGGTGCGCGACGTCTACCTCCCGCTGTCGCGCCTGCTCAACCTGCGGTTCCGGGCCGCGGCCCGGCTGCACGAGGCGACGACGACGTTCCTCGGCGGGTTCGCCGAGCGCACCCCGTTCGTCATCGGCATCGCCGGCTCGGTCGCGGTCGGGAAGTCGACGACGGCGCGGCTGCTGCGGGTGCTGCTGGCCCGGTGGTCCGAACATCCCCGGGTGGCATTGGTCACGACCGACGGCTTCCTGCTGCCCAACGCGGAGCTGCAGCGACGCGGCCTCATGCAGCGCAAGGGGTTCCCGGAGTCCTACGACCGCCGTGCCCTGCTGCGGTTCGTGACGGCGGTGAAGTCCGGCGAGCAGGTGGTCGAGGCGCCGGTGTACTCGCACCTGACGTACGACATCGTCGACGGCGGGCACATCGCCGTCGAGCGGCCGGACATCCTGCTCATCGAGGGCCTCAACGTCCTGCAGCCGGCCCGGCCCCGCCCCGACGGCGTCGCCGGCCTGGCGGTCAGCGACTTCTTCGACTTCTCGTTGTACGTCGACGCGTCGCCGAAGGACATCCGCCGCTGGTACGTCGAGCGGTTCCTGCGGCTGCGCGAGACGGCGTTCCAGCGGCCGGAGTCCTACTTCCGCCGCTACGGCGACCTCGACCACGACGCCGCCGTCACCCAGGCCGAGCAGCTCTGGGACACCATCAACGGGCCCAACCTCGCCCAGAACATCCTGCCCACGCGCGGCCGGGCCACGCTGACGCTGACCAAGGGCGCGGACCACTCGGTACAGCGCATCAGGCTGCGCAAGATCTGACCGCCGGCGGCCGGGCCGGCGACCGGCGCGGTCAGTCCACGCCCGTCGTGCCGTCCGCCAGCGGAAGCTCCGCCCGCACCGACGTACCGGCGCCGCGGCGACTCTCCACGACGATGCGGCCGCCGATCGCCTCGACCCGGTCCTTGAGCCCGACCAGTCCCGACCCTCCGGCGACGTCGGCACCGCCGACACCGTCGTCACGGACGGACAGGCGCAGGCGTTCCTCCGTCGTCTCGACGTCGACGGCGACCGAGGTCGCGTTCGCGTGCTTGGCGGCGTTCGCCAGCGCCTCCGAGACGACGTAATACGCCGCGACCTCCACCGGCTCCCGCAGACGCCCGCTCACCCGCACGTCGGACCGCACGGGAATCGGGCAGCGGCGGATCAGCGTCCGGAGCGCCGGCCCCAGGCCACTCTCGTTGAGCAGAGCGGGATGGATGCCGCGGGCGAACTCGCGGAGCTCGTCCAGCGCGTTCACCAGCTCGGCGGCCAGGACGTCGAGCTCCGTCGCCAGCTCCCCGAGCTCAGCCGGGACGGTGGCCCGCAGCGCTTGCAGCCGCAGTCCGAACGTGACCAGCCGCTGCTGTGCGCCGTCATGGAGGTCGCGCTCGATCCGGCGCCTGGTCTCGTCGGCGGTGGCGACGATGCGCGCCCGCGACGCGGTCAGCTCGGCGCGCGTCTCGGCGTTCGCGATCGCGGTCGCGACCAGCTCGGCGAAGCCTGCGAGTCGCTCGTCGGCCCGGGTGGCGGCTGCGGTCCGCGGCGGGTTCGCCACCCGCAACGCCCCCCAGAGGCGCCCTTCGACGGTGATCGGCACATCGGTCGCCGGCCGCCTCCGGTCCGCGCGCATCGGCAGGCCGGTCGCGTCCCATGAGCCGACCCAGGTCTCGGCGCCGTCCGCGTCGAATCGGACGAGGCTGGTCGTCTCGGCGGCGAACAACCGGCCCACCTCCTCGGCGACGGCGGCGAGAACGCCGGCCGGCCGCTCTCCCCGGGCGACCAGCGTGGCCACCTGCCGCAACGCCGCCTGCTCACGAGCCAGTCGCTGGAGTTCCTCGCGCGCCGCACGCTCGTCGGCGAGGACACTCCACAGCCGCATCGTCGTCGACGCCACCCGCGCCATCGCGCGGAGCTGGCCCGACTCCTCACGTGTCAGAGCATCGGGTCTGGCGACGAGCAGCACCGCACCGGTCGGGTACTCCAGCGTGGCCGCGGCCGCCAAACACTCGCCGACGCCCGGGACGACGAGCCGGGCGACCCCGGCGCCGGTGTGCACCCGGGCGAGCTCGGCGACAGGGACCCGCCCCTGCGGATACCCGACCGCGGCGACGACCTCGCCCCCGCGGACGATGGCCGCCACGTCCGCGTCGAGCGCCTCCGCCGCTCGCTCGACCGATGCCCGCGCGGCCGCCGCCTCGCTTCCGGCGACGGAGACCGCCGCCACGAACTCGGCGAGCTCCTGGGTGAACCAGGGCGACATGTCCATCTCTCATGCGACCGCGAGGACGACCAGGGTCTGGTTGTGGAATCCGTGCAGGCCACGAGTCCGGGCGATCTCGCCGTACGTATAGAACCCGGCGACGGGCGCTCCGGACGCTATCGCGGAGATCCGGTCGACCTCCGCACGAATCCCGGCCGGGCCGAGGACACCCCGGCGGGCGATGCAGTCGAAGGCGATCATCCCCAGCGGTGGCTGCCCGTCGAGCGCGGCCAGCGAGCCTCGGCAGGCGGCGTCCGTCGCCTCCAGGACCGACTCGGCGTCGCCTTCCATGATCCAGACGAGCGCGCCGTTGGGAACCTCGGCCACGCAGGACAACGACCGCTCCGCGAAGTCTCCCCCCGTGATGAACCGGACGTGGTCCTCCTCGCTCGCGCGCCTGAGGCCGAGCGGATGCGTGAGCGCGAGCCGGGCCAGCCACTCCTGATCGGAGCCTGCCGGCTGCCCCACGCCCAGGTGCTCGAGGTAGACGTCCACCGCCGGGCGATCGTCGAGGGTGTAGACGCGGTTGCCGGCGCTGCCCGTGACGAGCATCGGTTCGCCGACCCGCCGCCAGCCGTGGTGGACGCCGATCCCGAGCGGCGCCGGCGACGCTATGCCGGCAGCGACCACCGCATCGGTGAGTACACGGTCGCCGTAGAGCTGGAACGTCGTCGTCATCTTGAGATCGTCGCCGGCGCAGCCGCCGACGAGCGGCACGGCGGCGCCGAGCACGGAGTAGGCGCCGCGGACCATCTCCTGCTGATCGCCGGCGAGGCCGTCGCTCAGGAGCAGCAGCACCTTGTGAGGGAGATCCGGCCGGTCGGGAACGCACCGGGCCACGAGTTCGCCCGCCGTGCGGAGGTCGTGCGACGCCTGCGTGGCGACGGCCGTCTCGATCGCGAACCCGGGGCCGCCGAAGGCCGCGACGACGACGCTCGCATCGCTGGGACCCGCTGACGCGATCTCGCCTCCGGTCGTGCATCCGATCAGCGGGAGGCCACCCGAGCGCGACCGGATCTCGTGGAGCAGTTCCGGGAGATCCCGTGACGGGGAGCAGAACACGACGATGAGCTTCGCGTCGTCGTGCACCAGCGCGTCGTCGACCGCCCGCGCTCCGGAACGGCGGCCTGTTCCAGGAGCGGACCCAACCGAGAACCAGCGACCAGGTGGCATGGGCAATCCCCAGACGTACCAGAGCCACGCTACTCCGAGGTCGAGGACTCGCCAACCACCGTCGTGATGGACGGCGTTTGGCGAGGTCAGAGGCTGCGCTGGTAGGCGGCGGACCAGCCGGCGACCTGGTAGCCGAGCGTTTCGTTGATGGCGATCATGTGGGCGTTGGAGTCGGCGTTCCACGTCCACACCGTCTGCACGCCGGGCCGGTCGGCCAGCAGCCGGCGCAGGTTGGCCGCCTTGAGCAGCAGGCCGAGCCGGTGGCCGCGGTGGCGGGGGTCGACGATGGTGGCGTCCTGGAAGCCGGTGGCGTCGCTGTCGCGCGACAGCGTGATCTCGGTGACGCCGGCCATGCTGCCGTCGGGGGCCATGGCCGCGGCGACCCACGTGGCGCGGCCCATGAGGCCGTGGCGCTGCTCGGCGGAGCGGATGCGGGCGGCGTCCCACGTCTCGGGCTCGTAGTCGAGCTCGCCGAGCGGTGCGTCGGTGCTCATGCGGCCCTCGAGCCGGGCGTACTCGTCGACGTACTCGTCGGGGGCGTGGTCGCTCCACGTGACGATGCGGTAGTCGGACGCATGCGGCCGGGCCGCCTCCTCGGCGCCGGCGATGCCGTCGAGGTCGAACGGCGGCCGCTGCACACGGGCGATCTCGGTCATGCGGCGGGTGAAGCCGTGCTTCTCGGCGAACGCCGTGCCCGAGCTGTGGTCGGTGCCGGTGGGGCCCTCGAGGTAGAGCATCTGGCTGCTGCGGCCAGCGGCCTTCGACGCGTCGTCGAGGGTGGCCAGCAGCGCGCTGCCCACGCCGCGGCGCGCCTCCTCGGGCCGGACGAAGACCTCGGGCTCGGCCAGCGTGAGGTTGTCGCGCAGCGGCAGGCCCAGCACGGCCGCGCCGACCGCCTTGCCGGCGTCCTCGGCCAGCCACAGCCTCGCGGCGTGATGCTCGGTGCCCTGGTAGATGACCTTCAGCTCGGGTTCGAGCCACTGCGGGCCGGCCGGGTGGTCGGCCAGGCGCGCACTGAGGTGGACGTCGTACCAGGCGGCGAACTCGGCGTCGGTGGCGTCGATCGGTCGGATCTGCACACGTCGAGCCTCGCTCGCGCCGCCCGGCGCGGGCAACAGGTTTTCGTCAGAGGGCGAGCTCGGCCTGGACGGTGGCGGCCAGCCGGCGGGCGACGGTCTCGGCCTGCTCGGGGGTGGCAGCCTCGACCATGACCCGCACGAGCGGCTCGGTGCCGGACGGGCGGAGCAGGACACGGCCGGTGTCGCCGAGCTCGGCCTCGGCCTCGGCGACGGCGGTCTTGACGCCCTCGTCGAGGGTGACCCGGCTCTTGTCGACGCCCTTGACGTTGATGAGGACCTGCGGGAGCCGCCGCACGACACCGGCCAGCTCGGCCAGCGAGGTGCCGGTGGAGGCGACCTGGGCGAGCAGGTGGACGGCGGTCAGCACGCCGTCGCCGGTGGTGCCGTGGTCGAGCAGGATCACGTGGCCGGACTGCTCGCCGCCCAGGTTGTAGCCGCCGGCCTTCATGGCCTCGAGGACGTAGCGGTCGCCGACGGCGGTGTCGATGACGTTGACGCCGGCCTGGCGCATGGCCAGCCGGAAGCCCTCGTTGGACATGACGGTGGCGACGACGGAGTCGCCGCGCAGGCTCCCCTGCGAGCGCATGGCCAGCGCGAGGATGGCCAGGATCTGGTCGCCGTCGACGACCTCGCCGGTGGCGTCGACCGCCAGGCACCGGTCGGCGTCGCCGTCGTGGGCGATGCCGAGGTCGGCGCCGGCCGCGACCACCTCGGCCGCGACGACGTCGAGGTGGGTGGAGCCGCAGTTGTGGTTGATGTTCAGGCCGTCGGGCTCGGCGCAGACCGCGATGACGTCGGCGCCCAGCCGGCGCAGCGCCTCGGGGGCCGCGCGGTAGGCGGCGCCGTGCGCGCAGTCGACGACGACGCGCAGGCCCTCGAGGCGGGCCGGGGCGGTGCCGACGACGTGCGAGATGTAGGTCTCGAGGCCCTCGGGGTGCTCGTGGACACGGCCGATCTCGGCGCCGGTGGGCCGCTTCCACGGCTCGCGCAGCCGGGCCTCGATGGCGTCCTCGACGGCGTCGTCGAGCTTCTGGCCGCCCTTGGCGAAGAACTTGATGCCGTTGTCGGGCATCGGGTTGTGGCTCGCCGACAGCATGACGCCGAGGTCGGCGTCGAGCATGCCGGTGAGGAACGCGACAGCGGGCGTGGGCAGCACGCCGACCTTCAGGACGTCGGCGCCGGCGCTGGCGAGGCCGGCCACCACGGCCGCCTCGAGGAACTCGCCGGACGCCCGGGGGTCGCGGCCGACGACCGCGACCGGGCGGCGCCCGGAGCCGAACGCGCCGATCTCGCCCAGCACGTGGGCGCCGGCGACGGAGAGGTCGAGGGCCAGCTCGGCCGTGAGATCGGAGTTCGCCAGACCGCGAACGCCATCGGTGCCGAAGAGACGAGCCACTGAGAGTGCTCCTAGTGGGACAGCGGACGATGGGAACGCAAACGGCCCCGGAGTTGGTGTACCCCCCGGGGCCGTTCGCGGAACTCGCGCAGGTGCGCGAATCAGCGCTTGCTGTACTGCGGAGCCTTGCGGGCCTTCTTGAGACCGGCCTTCTTCCGCTCCGTGACGCGAGCGTCGCGGGTGAGGAAGCCGGCCTTCTTCAGCGCCGGGCGGTTGTTCTCGGCGTCGGCGGCGTTCAGCGCCCGGGCGATGCCCAGGCGCAGCGCGCCGGCCTGACCGGTGACGCCGCCGCCGTCGATGCGGGCGACGATGTCGTAGCTGTCGCCGAGCTCGAGCTCCACCAGCGGCGAGCTGACCAGCTGCTGGTGCACCTTGTTCGGGAAGTAGTTGTCGAGCGTGCGGCCGTTGATGGTCCACTGGCCGGTGCCCGGGGCGATGCGGACGCGCGCGATGGCCTGCTTGCGCCGGCCGGTGGCCGCGGCCGCCTCGATGTTCGAATGGCGCGACGGCGCCGACTCGGACGTGTAGCTCTCGATGGGAGCCTCGTCGGTGTCGACCTCGTCGACGGTGGTGGTCTCAGTCATGTCCTCACTCACTGCGCGACCTGGCCGATCTCGTACGGCACGGGCTGCTGGGCCTGGTGCGGGTGCTCCGGGCCCGCGTACACCTTCAGCTTGGACAGCATCTGCCGCCCGAGGCTGTTGTGCGGGAGCATGCCCTTGACGGCCTTCTCGATGGCTCGGCGAGGGTTCTTCTCGAGGAGATCCCGGTAGGTGGTGGAGCGCAGACCGCCCGGCCGGCCGGAGTGCCGGTAGTCGAGCTTCTGCTCCAGCTTGCTGCCGGTGAGCGCGACCTTCTCGGCGTTCACGACGATGACGAAGTCGCCGGTGTCGACGTGCGGCGCGTAGACGGGCTTGTGCTTGCCGCGCAGCAGGGTCGCGGTCTGACTGGCGAGCCTGCCGAGGACGATGTCGGTGGCATCGATGACGTGCCACTGGCGCTGGACATCGCCGGGCTTGGGGCTGTACGTGCGCACGGTCGTAGGCCTTCGCTTTGGTCGAGAGGATGGATCTGGTCGGTGGCTGGCGTGCCGCGCTCCGGTACGCACAACGACACGACAGGATACCTGTGCGGCCGCCGCATGGTCAAAACGTGGGGAATCCCCACCGCCGCCGGTCACACGTTCCCGTGCACCATCTCATACTGGGCCAGCTCCTCGCGAACCCAGCCGGTCGCGAGGAAGAACCCGGCACCGTCCGACTCGGGCACGAGCGGCGGCACCGTCCACCGCCGTCCGGGGAACGCGTCGCGCAGCGCGGCCAGCAACGCACGCCCGTGACCGCGCCTGCGGGCGGCCGGCTCGGTGTGCACGGCGCTCAGCACGGCGGCGGTCTCGGTGAGGCTCAGCAGCGCCGTGGCCGGGCCCAGCGCGTACGCCCGTCGCGGCGGCCCGGCGGCGGCCAGCGTCTCGGGCGCGAGCTGCCACGGCGGATCGTCCGCGCTCCTCAACCCGGCCGCCAGCCCGCGGGCGAACCGCGACGGGTCGATCGGCGCGGGCGCCGACGGCGGGACCGGCCCGGCCGCGTGCGGCCGCTCCCACCGGTAGCCGACCAGCGTCCGGGCGATGCGGAAGCCGAGCCGTTCGTACAGCCGGACCGCCGCCGCGTTGCTGGTGATGACCTCGAGCGTGATGCGGGTCGCGCCGGCCTCGACGCAGCGGACCACCGCCCGCTCCATCAGGGCGCGCCCCACGCCGACCCCGCGGTAGGCCGGCGTGCAGCCGAACCCGCCGATGCGCGCCGTCGAGCCGCGCCGGGTGATGAGGCAGATGCCCACGAGGTCGTCGCCCGCGGTGTAGATCTCGCTGAGGTAGCGGTCGAGGTGCTCGGCCCCGAACCGGCGCTCGAACGCCGGCCCGTCGACCGAGACGGGCACGACGTAACCCTCGAACGCCCGGGTCATGGCCGCGGCGGCCTGCTCCGACGTCAGCGTGGCGACCGGGCGGGCCGTCAGCACGCCGGCTCGGGTGGATATCTCGTCGGCAGCGGTCACCCCATGATTGTCACCCGGCCACAGGAGTAGCGTGGCGGCAGGAAGGGTCCGGGGGCGCACATGACCACGACCGAGGCACGAGAGCGGGGCCGGGCCGCGTTCGAGACGCGGGCCTGGGAGCTGGCGTACGCGCAGCTCACGGCCGCCGACGCCGCGGCGTCGCTGCCCACCGCCGACCTCGAGCTGCTGGCCGTCTCCGCCTACCTGGCCGGCCACGACGACGAGAGCGCGGCCCTGCAGGAGCGCGGCTACCTCGAACTGGTCCGCGAGGGCCGGCCGCATGCGGCCGCACGGTGCGCCTTCTGGCTGGCGTTCGTCCTGCTCAACCAGGGTGAGTTCGCCCGGGCCGGCGGCTGGCTGGCCCGCGCCGACCGCCTCCTCGACGAGGCCGGGCGCGACTGTGCCGAGAGCGGCTACCTGCTCGTGGCCCGGGCCCGGCAGATGGTGTCCGGCGGCGATCCGGCCGTGGCGGCGGAGATGTTCGCCGAAGCGGTCGCCGTCGGCCGGCGGCACGACGACGCGGACCTGGTGATCCTCGGCCGGATGGGCCGCGGCCGCGCGCTGGTCGGGCTGGGCAAGGTCACCGAGGGCGTCGCGCTGCTCGACGAGGCCATGATCGACGTGACGGCGGGCGCGACCGGGCCGCTGCTCACCGGCATCGTCTACTGCACCGTCATCGACGCCTGCCAGGCGACGTTCGACGTGCGCCGGGCCCGCGAGTGGACGACGGCGCTCACCCGGTGGTGCGACGCGCAGCCGGACCTCGTGCCGTTCCGGGGCGAGTGCCAGGTGCACCGCGTCCACGTGCTGCGGGAGCAGGGCGCCTGGAGCGACGCGCTGGCCGAGGCCGGGCGCGCCTGCCGCCGGCTGTCCGACCCGCCTGGGCAGCCGGCAGCCGCCGGCGCCCACTACGAGCAGGGCGAGCTGCACCGCCTCCGTGGCGAGGCGGCCGCCGCCGAGGACGCATACCGCCTGGCCGGGCTCGGCGGGCTGGACCCACAGCCCGGTATGGCGCTGCTGCGGCTCGGCCAGGGCCAGGTCGCGGCGGCCGTCGCCGGACTGCGTCGCGCGCTCGACGAGACCCCGAGCCCGATCGAGCGGCCGGCTCTGCTCGCGGCGCTGGCCGAGGCACTGCTGGCGGCCGGCGACCCCGACGGCGCCGAGGCCGCCGCGGCCGAGCTGGCCGAGATCGCCGGCGCCGCGATGGTGCCGGTGCTGACGGCGATGTCCGCGTACACGACGGCGTCGCTGCGGCTCTCCCGCGGCGACGCGGCCGGGGCGCTGACCGCCGCGCGGAAGTCCTGGGCCGGCTTCCACGAGGTCGAGACCCCGTACGAGGCCGCCCGGGCCCGGGTCCTGGTCGGGCTGGCCTGCCGCGAGCTCGGCGACACCGACGCCGCCGGGCTGGAGTTCGACGCGGCGCGGCGGACCTTCCGCCGGCTCTCCGCCGGCCCCGACGCCGACCGGCTGCGGCGGCTGACGGACGGCCACCCGGCCCGCGACGGCGGGCTGACGCCACGTGAGCTGGAGGTGCTGCGCCTGGTGGCCGCCGGGCGGAGCAACCGGGCCGTCGCGGACGAGCTGGTGCTCAGCGAGAAGACGGTGGCCCGGCACGTGAGCAACATCTTCGCCAAGATCGGCGTCTCGTCGCGGGCGGCGGCCACCGCGTATGCCTACGAGAACGGGCTGGTGTGAGCCGGACCGACCCGGGTGGCGGGGCTCCCGTTCGCCGGTCTTCGGAAGAGCTGTGTTCCGGCGCTCCGGTGTTCCCGTTGGCCGGGCTCTCGTGGGGCGGGGTTCGGACCGTTGGCCAGCCTCCTGGCTTGCTGGCCGCCCCCAGTTCCATGATCATCAATGATCCAACCACCCATAGAGGGTTGGATCATTGATGATCATGGAACTGGGGGCGGCTACACAGAACTACCCATGCCGGCCCGCGCGCGAAGATGCATGGTCCGCCCGACGCGGACGGCTGGGTGCCGGCCGTAGCGTCGAGACCTGACCTGGCGAAACTCACGGGGAGGGCGTCATGGACCAGCACATCGAGACGATCGTCGTCGGGGGCGGGCAGGCGGGGCTGAGCACCGGGTACCACCTCGCCCGGCGGGGCCGGCCGTTCCTCATCCTCGACGACCGGACGCGGACCGGCGACAACTGGCGGCGGCACTGGGAGACGTTGCGGCTGTACAGCCCGGCCCGTTACGACGGGCTGCCGGGGATGCGCTTCCCCGGGCCCGGCCACGCGTTCCCGACGAAGGACCAGGTCGCCGACTATCTGGAGGCCTATGCCGACCGGTTCGAGCTGCCGGTCCAGCACGGCGTCCGCGTCGAGGCCCTGACCAGCGGCAACGGCGACGGGTACGTGCTGGACTGCGGCGACCGGCGGTTCACGGCCGACAACGTCGTCGTGGCGACGGGGACGTTCGGGACGCAGGGGTACGTGCCGCCGTTCGCGCGCGAGCTGGACCCGGACATCACCCAGCTGCACTCCAGCCAGTACCGGCGGCCGGACCAGCTGCGACCGGGACCGGTGCTCGTCGTCGGAGCGTCGCACTCGGGGGCGGACATCGCGTTCGAGGCGGCCCGCGAGCACCACACGATCCTGTCCGGACGGACGAACGGGCAGATCCCGGTCCCGCTGGAGTCACGGCGGGCGCGGATGGCGTTCCCGGTGCTCTGGTTCCTCGCCCGGCACGTGTTCACGCTGCGCACGCCGATCGGGCGGAAGATGCGCCCGGAGGTCCGCACGCACGGCGGGCCGCTGCTCCGCGTCCAGGCGGACGATCTCGCCGCCGCCGGCGTCGAGCGGGTCACCGAGCGGGTCGCCGGTGTGCGCGACGGGAAGCCGGTGCTCGACGACGGCCGCGTGCTCGACGTCGCGACGGTGGTCTGGTGCACGGGATTCCGGCAGGACTTCGGCTGGATCCGGCTGCCGGTCCTGGGCGACGACGGCTGGCCGCTCGAGGAGCGCGGCGTCGTGCCGTCGTCGCCCGGCCTCTACTTCACCGGCCTGTCGTTCCAGAGCGCGTTCAGCTCCATGCTGGTCGGCGGCGCCGGCACCGACGCGGAGCACGTCGTGCGGCACCTGACCGCCGCCGCGCGCCCCGTCAAGGCTGCTCGAACACCGCGACCGTCCGTGCCGGGACGGTGACGCCGCCGGCGTCCGCGGTGGCGGTCCGCACGACGGGATCGGCACCGGCGGCCTGGACGGGGTGCAGCCGCAGGCTCGCCCCGTCCTCGACCGGCGCCGTCACCGCCGCCGGCGTGGCGTTGAAGACGACGACCAGCCGCTCGCGGTGCGGGTCGAGGTCGTCGCCGGTCCGGTCGTCGAGCTGCATGACGATGACACCGGCCGGCTGCGACGGCCCGCCGGCGCCGAACGACACCCGGTCCTGCACCAGCGCCGCCGATCCGAGCCGGAACAGCGGCGACGAGAACCGCAGCCGGAGCAGGTCCTGCGCCATCGCCGCCGACGTCGCGAGATCCGCCGGCCTCGGCTTCACCGCGGGCGACGACAGCAGCGGGCGCATGACGTCCCACTTCGCCTCGTTGTCGGCCGCCGGCGGCAGGCCGGACCCGAAGGTGCTCTCCTGGCCGGTCCAGTCGATGCGGTTGAACCAGTCGCCGGAGTCGTAGGAGTTGCGGTCCAGCGACTTCGACCGCAGCAGGTCCGCACCGGCGTGCCAGAACGACGGGCCCTGACCGAGCGCGGTCGTGGCCAGCGAGAGGACGTTCATCCGGACGCGGTCGGCCATCGAGGTGTCCGCCGGCAGCTTGTAGGCGAGCACGTCGAACAGCGTCTCGTTGTCGTGCGCGTCGACGTAGGTGATGACCTCGGCCGGGTCGGCGGTGTAGCCGGCCGGCGACCCGTTGTAGTCGACGCCGGCGCCGGTCACGGCCGCGCCGGTGGCGTCGGTGAACGCGTAGTCGCGCAGGTTGCCGGTGAGGCCGACCTTGATCAGGTCCTGCAGGTGCAGCAGCCGCGCCCGCTGCTCCTCCGGCGTCCCGTTGACGTCCGCGCCGTTCGGGTCGGTGAACAGGCCGCTGCCGAAGCCCTGGATGCGCGGGTCGTCATCGAACGGGCCGCCGCCGCGGACGCCGTCGCGCAGCCGGTCGTTGAACGTGCCGATGCCGGCGCCGTACAGCTCCAGCTGCGTGGCCTGCTGGAACCGCGCGTTGTCGGCGACCTCGCCGAAGTTCCAGCCCTCGCCGTACACGTAGACCGACGACCCGTCGACCCCGTCGCGCGCGACCGTCAGCGAGTCCAGCGCGGCGCGCACGCGTTCCATCGTCGCGCGGCTGTGGTGGCCCATGAGGTCGAACCGGAAGCCGTCGATCTTGTAGTCGCGCGCCCAGGTGACGACGGAGTCGACGATCAGCTTCTCCATCATCGTGTGCTCCGACGCGGTGTTCGCGCAGCAGGTGGACGTCTCGACGGCGCCGGTCGCGGAGAGCCGCTGGTAGTAGCCGGGCACGATCCGGTCCAGCACCGACTGGTCGTCCTGCCCGGCGGCGTGGGTGTGGTTGTAGACGACGTCCATGACGACGCGCAGCCCGGCGCCGTTGAGCGCGGACACCATCTGCCGGAACTCACGGGTGCGCCCGGGGCCGTCCGGGTTCGTGGCGTACGAGCCCTCCGGGACGGTGTAGTGCAGCGGGTCGTAGCCCCAGTTGAACCCGTCCTGCCCGGCGACGGCGGTGACGCACTCCTGCTGCGCCGCGCCGGCCGGGTCGGCGGCGGTCAGCGCCGCGAGGTCGCAGTCCGGGACGGCCTGGTCCGCACGCTCCTCGGGCACCGTCGCGAGGTCGAACACCGGCAGCAGGTGCACCGTGTTCAGCCCGGCGTCGGCGAGCGCGGACAGGTGCCGCATGCCCGCCCCGCCGGCGTCGGTGAAGGCGAGGTAGCCGCCGCGGTGCTCCTCCGGCACGGACGCGTCGCCGACGGAGAAGTCACGGACGTGCAGCTCGTAGACGGTGGAGTCCTCCGGCTGCGCCAGTTCCGGCTTGACCAGGCCGGACCAGCCGGCCGGTGCGAGCGCCGGGTCGGACAGGTCGGCCACCAGCGAGCGCCGCGAGTTGGTGGTGAGCGCCACGCTGTACGGGTCGGTGACGACGTTCGTCTCGACCCGGTCCGTCGCCGGCACGTACACCTGCACGGCGAACGCGTACGCCGCCCCGGCCCAGCGCGGGTTGCCGCGGGCGGTCCAGACGCCGTCGCGGTCGCGGCGCATCGCGACGGTCTGCTCGGCCTGGCCAGGGAGGGTGAGCAGCAGGTCGACGTGCTTGGCCGTCGGCGCCCAGAGCGCGATGTCCGGGCGACGGCCATGCCAGACGACGCCCAGCTCGCGGTCCGCGGCCCCGGCGTAGACGTCGTCCAGGACACCGGGCAGTTGCACGCCGGTGGCGTCGACCAGCCGGCCGAGGTCGTCGTACGCGGCGACGGCGACCTGCCCGGTGAGCAGCTCCTCGAGGTCCTTCACGTCCGCCCTGAGCCCGTCGTACGCGGCCAGGTGCGGATAGGCCTCCTGGACCGGCTCCGGCAGCGCGTCCGGCGTCAGCGGGTACGACGTCCCGCCGGTCACCGCCTCGGCGTCCAGCCCCAGCCCGCCCGACGGCGCCGCGTGCAGCCGGAACGTCCAGTCCGCCGCGGCCGCCGGCAGGTCCCACGCCAGCAACCCGCGCTCCAGCCAGTGCGCCTTCTGCTGGGTGAGGTCGGCCCGCGACTGCGCGGCCGACGACGTCACCGTCAGCACATGGGTGGCGACGTCGTAGCTCAACGTCGTGCGCGCGCCGGCCGGCACGGTGAACGCGATGTTCGCCCCGTCCGGCGCGCCGCCCGCGCCGTAGTTCTCGTCGAAGCTCAGCCCGTGTGTCACCTTGGCCTCGTAGGTCCCGGCAGCGAGGCCCGTCGTCGAGAGCGTGTAGACGCCGTCGCCGTCGGGATCCTTCAGCCACGATCGCATGCAGGCGGGGTCCCAGTCGGCCGGACAGCCCAGCTCCGACTGGAACGACCCCGGCACGGTGACGATCGGGTCCTGCGCGTCGCTGGTGACCCAGTGCGTCGCGTGGTCGTAGTAGAACGTGACGTCGCCGGCGGCGGCCACCGGGAGCGGGATGTTCGGGCCGTCGCGGCGGGCGCCGAGGCCGTAGTTCTCCGCCCACGAGCCGTCGATCGCGGCCTTGTACTCGAAGTCGCCCGCGGGCAGCGCGAACGTGCCTTTCCAGACGTCGTCGGTCGCGTCCAGGGTCAGGCCGGCCTGCGCGCAACCCGGGTCCCAGTCGCCGCCGCAGCCCATCTCGGAGTTCAGGCTGCCGGGGACGGTGACGCGGTCCGGCTGCTCGACCGGCCCGCCGGTGCCCGGGTCCTCGCCGTCGTCCTGCGGCTCGCCGACCACGCCGTACGTCGACGTGACGGACAGGCGGCCGAAGTGGTCCTTCAGCACGGCGCGGTACTCGACCATCGTGCCGTGCGCGAGCCCGGTGACGTCGTGGAAGGCCCGGTACGGCGCGTTGTCGTCGGTGCCGAGCACCCGCCACTCGTCCGTGCCCAGTGGCCGCCAGGCCAGCGTGACCTGGTTGAACCCGCCCGCCGGCACCGAGACGCCGATCTCGGCCCGCCCGCCGACGGTGCCGCCCGGGCCGGGCGTGCGGAAGTGCAGAGCGGGCGCGTCCTTGGACGCCTTCAGCGGCTTCGGCGCCCGCCAGACGACGGCGGACAGCGGCGGGACGGTGACGGCGACCCGGCCCTGCGCGTCGGAGCGCACCGACGCCGTGCCCGCGGGCCAGACCGGCTGGAACGTCGTCCGCGGGTTGAAGGTCGAGAAGCTCACCGTCCGCGGCTCGGTCGAGTTGTTCGCGGCGACGACATACTCGACCTGCTCGCCGGCGTCGATCCGGCTGAACGCGTACACCCCGGCGTCGTCGCTGGCGTAGCGGTGGATCTGCGCGCCGTCGGCCAGCGCCGGGTGCTCGTCGCGCACCGCGGCCAGCTCGGCGAGGCGCCGGTAGATCGGGTGCTCGGGATCGAAGTTCTCCTCGGCGGTCGTGGCGTCGGTGCCGATGAGGTCGTCGTCGTTGTAGCTGGCCACCTGGCTCGGGAACATGTCCTGGCGAGCGTCCTTGTCGCCGCCGTCACCGGTGAACCCCTGCTCGTCGCCGTAGTAGACGACCGGCTGGCCGCGGGTCAGGTACATGAGGTCGTGCGCGAGCAGCGAGCGGCTCAGCTGCTCGTCCGGCACCACCCCGGTGTCCTGGACGAACATCCCGATACGGCCCATGTCGTGGTTGCCGAGGAAGGTCGGCAGCGAGTACGCGTTGGAGTCGGTGTCGGTGTAGTAGTCGTCGCCGGCGAACAGATCACGCAGCTCCGTCGTCGGGCGGCCGGTCGCGAATCCCTGCGCACGGGCCTGGAAGCCGAAGTCGATGGTCGCCTGCAGCCCGCCCTCGGTCGTGTACCGCGACATCGCGGCCGGGTTCGCGTCGTACACCTCGCCGAACATGAAGAAGTCGTCGGCGCCGGACTCGTGCGCGGCGTCGAGCACCTCGGGCGCGAACTTCTGCCAGAACTCCATGTTGACGTGCTTGACGGTGTCGATGCGGAACCCGTCGACGCCGAACGCGGCCCAGTACCGGTAGATGTCGATCATGCCGTCGCGGACCGCCGGCTGCTCGGTGAACAGGTCGTCCAGCCCGACGAAGTCGCCGTAGAGGTCGCCTTCGCTGCCGTCGAAGGCCGCGTTGCCGCGGTTGTGGTAGAGCGTCGGGTCGTTCAGCCAGGCCGGGACCTTGACCGTCGCGTCCTCCGGCGTGCGGAAGTACGGCGTGTACGGGAACGACGTCGCCGGGTCGAGCTCCGGAAAGGTGTCGCCGGCCGCGTACTCGGAGTCGTCGAAGGCGTTGCCGGCGGCGTCGACGTACGGTGCGTCGCTCTTCGGCACGTAGCCGTACGTGCCCTCTTCGTAGTCGATGACGTCGGCGGTGTGGTTGGTGATGATGTCGAAGAACACCTTGATGCCGCGCGCGTGCGCCTCGTCGATCAGCTCGCGCAGCTCGTCGTTGGTGCCCAGATGCGGGTCGATCCGCGTGAAGTCGGTGATCCAGTACCCGTGGTAGCCGGCGCTGACGTCGGCGCCGCTGCCCTGGACGGGCCGGTTCATGAACGACGGCGTCAGCCAGATCGCCGTCGTGCCGAGATCCTCGATGTAGTCCAGCCGGCGCAGGATCCCGGCGAGGTCGCCGCCGTGGTAAAAGCCCTTGTCGGTGGGGTCGTACCCGTGCGCGAGGCGCGGCTCGGCCGTCCCGGGCGGCACCTCGTGGCCACCGGTGTCGTTCGACGGGTCGCCGTTGTCGAAGCGGTCCGCCATGACGAAGTAGAACCGCTCGTCGGTGAGGTCCTCACGCAGGCTGTCGGCGGCCAGGTCGCGGTCGGCATCGGTGAGACCGGGCTGCGGGTGCGTCGGCGCGACGGCGATCCGGTGCGACGCGTGGTCGTAGGAGAACGTGACCTCGGCGCCGGCCTCCAGCACCAGCGGCAGGTTCGGGCCGTTCGCGACTCCGCCGGCGCCGTAGTTCTCGTCCCAGCCGCCGTTGAGCGCGACCTTGAACTCGTACGAGCCGGCCGGCAGCTCGACGGCGAGCGCGTAGCCGCCCCCGTCGGTGCGGGTCAGCTCGGTGGCCGCGCAGGCCGGGTCCCAGTCGGCGGCGCAGCCCAGCTCGCTCTGCAGGCTCCCGGCCAGCGTGACGACGCTCGGGGTGGGTGTGTGGTCGGCGACGGCCGGCGGCGCGGTCACGGCGGCCGCCGTGACCAGGCCCAGGGAGGCGGTGACGACGAGGAGGCGGCGGACGGGCAGGGTCGGCATCGGTCACTCCCGGGGCGGACGGCGATGTCACGTGCCCGAGACGCTAACGATCACCGGCCGCGGGTGCAAGACTTGCAGCAAGTTTTCAAGGCCGGACCTTCGAGGTGTGCCTGGTCGTGACGTATGGAATCATCCGGAGTCATGACCCCCGCTCGCGCCGTCGTGTCCGCTCTCGGCGCCGCGGGCGTGGTTCTCACGGCCGCCGCGTGCTCCGGCGAGTCCGAGGAACCGACCGGTCTGACGACCTCCACCGGCCCGGCCGAGACCGCCGACCCGACACCCACCGAGGACCCCGCGGTCGCGGACGTCGAGGCCGCCTACGCGCGGTACTGGGAGGTGCTGGTCGCCTCCGAGAACGGTCTGGACGAGACGTACGAGCCGCTGGTGAGCATCATGTCCGACGCGCTCGCCCAGCGTCAGGTCGCCGACATCCGTGGCCTCGCCGAAGACGGCGTCACCCGCGACGGCGCTCCCGACGTCGGCGTCCCCGAGGTGAGCGTCGACGGTGACACCGCGCGGGTGCAGAGCTGCGTCGACGAGACGCCCTGGAACGTGTACTACAACGAGCAACTGGTCCCGCAGGAGACCGGGATCCGGGCTCGCGTCATCGACTTCGAGCGCATCGCCGACGAGTGGATCGTCGTCGATCTTGTCGACCAGAGCGAGGCGACCATCTCATGCTGACCCGTGTAGCAGCCCAGCTCGCGCTCTGCGTCGCTCTGGCCGCCACCGCCCTCTTCACCGTCGTCCCGTCGGCAACGGCTGAGGAAGGGGAGAACTGCCACCTCGTCGAGGTCGACGTCGGTGACGGCGAGACCACCTGGGTCGAGGAATGCGACGACTCCGGCGGCGACGACGGCGGCAGCGACGACGGCGACGGTGGCGGCTACGAGCCGCAGTGCGACCTCAGCGTCCACGACGACGTCCACGACGGCGCCAGCTTCTGGTGCGAGGGCACGGCGGCGTGCTGGGGCAACTTCCCGTCGGTCTTCCCCGAGGACGAATGGGAGCAGTTGGCAGGAGGGCCGTCACCCGGCGAGGGCTACATCGTGACCTACGTCGAATGCGAGCCCGGCGAGAGCGGCTGGCAGTGGGTGCTGCCGCCGGAGGACCAGGGCCCGAGCCTGTGGGACCTCGCCTGGCAGGCCTACGGCAACCTCGCCACGCCCGACTTCACGCTGGCGTTCTCGCCGCCCGACCAGGCCTTCGTCAACCTCGCCACCTGGTACTGGGCCGAGGGCCCGGCCAACGGCGAGCTGATCGGCGAGTCCACCGGCGCGGTCAACGCCATCGCGACGCCCAACCGCGTCGAGGTCGACCCCGGCGACGGCAGCGGCGTACTGCAGTGCCCCTTCGCCGTCGCCGAGAGCGACGAGTGCAGCCACGTCTACGCGCAGGCGTCCGTCAGCCACCCCGACGGCTACCCGGCCCGCATGCGACTGGTCTACGACATCTCGTTCACCAACAACGGCGAGCCGCTGGAGCTGGACGGGCTGCCGACGACGCTCGAGAGCCCCTGGGTCGACGGCCCGCTCCCGGTCGCCGAGGTCCAGTCGATCGTCATCGAGTGAGCGCCGGTCCCCGCCCCGTCAGGCCGCGGGGACCGGGACGGGCGGCGGCGGGCCGACGTAACGGGCCGCCGGACGGATGATCTTGCTGTCGGCGGCCTGCTCGAGGATGTTCGCCGTCCAGCCGACCACCCGGGCGACCGCGAACGTCGGGGTGAACATCGCCCGCGGCAGCCCGCACTGCTCCATGACGACGCCCGCGTAGAACTCGACGTTGGTGTGCAGTTCGCGATGCGGCTTGAGCTCGGCCAGGATCGCCTCGACCTGCCGCTCCACCTCGACGGCGAACTCGACCAGCGGGCCGCCGAAGCCCAGGGCGATGTCCTTGAGCATGTGCGAGCGCGGGTCCTCGGTGCGGTAGACCGGGTGCCCGAAGCCCATGATGCGGTCGCCGGCCAGCACCCGCTCGCGCACCCAGGCCTGGATCCGGTCCGGCGTCCCGATGGCGTCCAGCGTGTCCAGCGCGCGGCTCGGCGCGCCGCCGTGCAGCGGCCCGGACAGCGCGGCGATGCCGCCGACCAGGCACGCCGCGACGTCGGCTCCGGTCGACGCGATGACCCGGCCGGTGAACGTCGACGCGTTGAAGCCGTGGTCGATGGTCGAGATGAGGTACCGCTCGACGGCGCGGGCATGCTCGGGCGCCGGTTCCACGCCGGACAGCATGTACAGGTAGTTGGCGGCATGCCCGAGGTCGGCGCGCGGCTCGACCGGCTCCAGTCCCTGCCCGAGCCGGTAGAGCGCCGCGAGCAGCGTCGGCACGACGGCACCGGCCAGTAGCGCGTCGTCGCGCCGTTCGTCGGCGGTGAGGTCGTAGACCGGCCGGAACCCGGCCGCGGCGCCGGTGAGCGACAGCGCCGTGCGCAGCCCCGCCATCGGCCCGGACGCCGCGCTCACGCGGGCGATCGCCGGCAGCGCCGCGCGCACGTCGCCGGGCAGCGCCCGCAGCCCGGCGACCCGGCGGGCGAACGCGGCACCCTCGGCCGCCGACGGCAGCGCGCCGGCGAGCATCAGATGCCAGACGTCCTCGAAGCTCCGGGTCGCGGCCAGCTCGACGGCGGAGTACTCGCGGTAGTGGTAGAAGCCCTCGCGGCCGCGGACGTCGCCGAGCACGGTCTCGGTGACGACGACCCCGGCCAGCCCGCGCGGCACCTGTGCAGTCATGATTCCTCCAGTCCGCTCAATGGTTGATGTCAATCGTAGATATATTGATTTCGGTCAATATCGGCGTGGAGGGGCAGAACGATGGCGGAGCAGCGCCGCATGACGACCCAGCAGGTCGCGGCCCGGCTCGGGGTCAAGCCCGAAACGGTGTACGCGTACGTCAGCCGCGGCCTGCTCGGCAGCCGCCGCGGCCCCGGCGGCCGGGCCAGCACGTTCGACCCCGATGAGGTGGAGCGGCTGGCGCACCGGCGCCGTGGCCGGCCGGACGGCGAGTCCGGTACGGCCCGCGACCAGGACGCCGCCGGCCCGGTCTACAGCGCCGTGACGCTGATCGAGGGCGACCGCTACTACTACCGCGGCGTCGACCCGATCGCGCTGGCCGCGCGGGCCTCGTTCGAGGAGGTCGCCTGGTGGCTGTGGACCGGCGACCAGCGGCCAGGCCCGTCGTTCGCCGCGCCTGACGCGGGACTCGCCGCCGCCCGGTCCGTCGGAGACGCGCTGCCGCCACAGGCAGGGCTGGTCGACCGGCTCCGGGTGGCGGCGGTCGCGGCGGCCGCCGTCGACCCGGTCCGGTTCGACCTGCGCCCCAGGACGGTGGCGGCCACGGCCCGCGGGCTCATCGCCACCTTCGTCGACTCGCTGCCGCGCCGCGACGACGACCCGTCCGGGCCGACGCAGGGCGCGACCGTCGCCGCGCGGCTCTGGCCGCGGCTCACCGGGCGCCCGGCCGATCCGCACGCCGTCGCGACGCTGGACACCGCGCTGGTGCTGCTGATCGACCACGGTCTCGCCGCCTCGACCGTCACGGCGCGCGCGGCGGCGTCGGCGCGGGCGCATCCGTACGCCGTCGTCTCCGCGGCGCTCGGCGCGGTCGAGGGTCCGCTGCACGGCGCGGCCAGCGGTCTCGCCCATCGCATGCTCACCGACGTGCTCGAGCGGGGCGCCGCGCCGGTCGTCGCCGAGCACCTGCGGGCCGGGCGGCGGCTGCCCGGCCTGGGCCACCGGCTCTACCGCAGCACCGACCCACGTGCGCGAGTGCTGTTCGAGCGGCTCGACGACGTCCCGGAGGCCGCGCCCGTGCTGGCCGCCGCGCACGCCGTCACGGAGACCGCCGCGACCCACCTGCCGCTGCCGGCGAACGTCGACCTCGCACTGGCCACGCTGTCGGTCGCGACCGGGATGCCACCCGAGGCCGGCGAGACGATCTTCGCGGTGGCCCGGACCGCGGGCTGGATCGCGCACGCGCTCGAGGAGTACGACGAGCGGGCTCTGCGGGTGCGGGTCACCGGGCGCTATGAGGGCCCGCCACCACCGCAGCCGTTGCCGTGACCCACGGGGTTCAGGGGCCTGGTCAGCCGGCCGGCGTCTCCATGGGGAGGTGCTCGACGGCCCAGGCGGAGATCTGGTCGAGCGCCGGCATCAGCGCGCGGCCGCGCTCGGTGAGCTCGTAACTGACGGAGACCGGCGGACCTTCGTCGACCCGGCGGTACACGAGCTGGTGCTGCGTCAGTTCGGCCAGCCGGTCGGCCAGAACGGAGTCGCTGACGCCGCCGATGGCGCGGGACAGCTCGCGGAACCCGGCCGGGCCGGACCGCAGGCCACCCAGGACCAGGGCGTTCCAGCGCTTGCCGAGGATCGTGAAAGCCCGGGTGAGTGCCGCGTCGGTGCGCGAGCAGGCGTCCGCGTCGGGGGTGGCGCGGACGGTCGCGGACATGTGAGGAATACTAGCGCGAGCGTTGTTGCTTCGATTTTCGAAGCTGCTACGAGATGACTCGTAGCTTCGACTCTCCAAGGAGATCTCCGTGACCGAGACCAACGGCTCGCGCCCCTCCGTCGTCATCGTCGGCGGCGGGTTCGGCGGCATCAACGCCGCGAAGGCGCTCGACGAGGTGGCCGACGTGACCCTGGTCGACCCGTCCGACACGTTCCTGCACAACCTCGCGTCCTGGCGCGCGCTGGTCGCGCCGGAGTGGCTGGACCGGATCTTCCTGCCGTACGACCGGCTGCTCGCCCACGGCCGGTTCGTCCGCGACCGGGCCGTCGACGCCGACGGCACCGGCGTCACGCTGGCCTCCGGGCAGCGACTGGCCGCCGACTACGTCATCCTCGCGACCGGTTCCTCCTACCCGTTCCCGGCGAAGACCGACGAGACCGACGTCGCAGTCGCGCGGCAACGGTTCCTGGCGGCGCACGACGCGCTGCGTGGGTCGGACCACGCGCTGGTCATCGGCGCCGGCGCGGCCGGCCTGGAGCTGGCCGGCGAGATCAAGACCGCCTTTCCGGAGAAGGGCGTGACGCTGGTCGACCTGGCCGAGGACATCCTGCCCGGCCCCTACGACCAGGAGCTGCGCGAGGAGCTGCGCCGCCAGCTCGAGGCGCTCGGCGTCCGCCTCGTCCTCGGCAGCCCGCTGCGGGCACTGCCGGAGGCGCCGGCCGCGACGGCGGCGCCGGTCACGGTCACGACCGAGGCCGGTAAGGAGCTGAGCGCCGACATCTGGTTCCGCGCGTTCGGCGTCACCCCGGCGACCGGGTTCGTCACCGGCTCGCTGGCCACGGCGCTCGACGCCCAGGGCTACCTGCGCGTCGACGACCAACTGCGGGTCGCCGGACACGAGAACGTTTATGCGATCGGCGACATCGCCGACGCCGACCGCAACATGGCGGCGACCGCCCGGCTGCAGGCGGAGCTGGTCGCGGCGAACCTGACCGCGCGGATCACCGGCGCGGGCGAGGTGGGCGGCTATCAGAAGCTGCCGCCGCTGGTGGCCATCCCGCTCGGCCCCGACGGCGGTGCGGGCCAGCTCCCCGGCATCGACGGCGTCGCCGGTCCCGACGTGATCTCCCAGGTCAAGGGCCGGGCGCTGCTCATGGAGACCTACGACGACCTGTTCAACGTCGAGCCGGTGGCCTGACCACCGGACCGCGGCCCGCCCGGACGGCCGTGGTCAGCGGGTGAAGGAGTACGCCGTGACGTCGGCGACCGGGCGGTAGCCGAGGGCGGTGTAGACCTTGTTCGAGGTGGGGTTGGCCAGGTCGGTGAACAGCGCGCTGTGGCGCGCGCCGGCGTCCAGCACGGCCTGGCTGACCGCCGCCACCAGCACCGACGCGTATCCGCGACGGCGGCGACCGGGCGGCGTGTAGACCGGGGCGACCCGGGCCACGCCGGCGACGGTGCGCGAGACGCCCACGAAGCAGGCCGGGCCGTCGTCGTCCCAGAGCCAGGCGCGCCGCTCGGCGATCAGCAGGTCGACGACACGGGCGGCGACGCTGCCGGCGTCGGGGGCCGCGTTGGACTCGGACTCGAACGCCAGCGTCCAGTCGACGAGCAGGTCGCGGTCGTCCGGGCCGGCGAGCCGCGCCGCTCCGGCGGCCGGCCGTGGTGGCACGACGGTGTCGAGCTCGAACAGCCGCTGGTTCATCGCGACGCCGACGAGGCCGCCGGTGTGCCCCGCCCACGCCCGGGCGTACGCGGCCGACTGGTCGGCCGCGCCGGTGACGCCGTCGATGCCGGGACACCGCTCGAGCAGCGCCAGGGCGAGCAGCTCGGCGCCCACCGGTGAAGCGGAGACGTAGGGGCGGAACGGCGGCGTCCAGACGGCGACCCCGGCGACACCGCCGCCGCCGTCGTCGTCAGCCAGGATCGCGAACGTGCCGCCGGACCCGCCCCGGCGCTCGCGGTCGACCGTGGTGAGCAGCACCGAGTGCAGCACCGGTTCGCGCTCCAGCCAGCCATGCGCCCGCTGCCAGAACTCCTCGGGGTCGGTGGTGAGCCGCACGCGGTGCATCATCGCACCCGCGAGACGCGGCCTTCGTCCCAGACCGGTTCAGGCGCCTCGTAGACCGTGCCGTTGGCGCCGAAGACGAGGAAACGGTCGAAGTCGCGGGCGAACCAGCGGTCGTGGGTGACCGCGAGCACCGTCCCCTCGAACGCCTCGAGGCCGTCCTGCAGCGCCTCGGCCGACACGAGGTCGAGGTTGTCGGTGGGCTCGTCGAGCAGCAGCAGCGTGGCGCCGGACAGCTCGAGCAGCAGGATCTGCAGCCGCGCCTGCTGCCCACCGGAGAGCGACTCGAACGCCTGGTCGGCGGCGTGCGCCAGCTCGTAGCGATCGAGCGCCCGGCTGGCCTCCTCGCGCGGCATGCCGGCCCGCCGGCCGTCGCCGCGGTGCAGGATCTCGAGCAGGGTGCGGCCGATCAGTTCCGGATGATGGTGGGTCTGCGCGAACCAGCCCGGCCGCACCCGCGCGCCCAGGCGGGCCGTTCCGGTGTGCGCGACCGGCGCGATGGGAACGTCGTCGACCGGCTCGTGCTCGGGCTCGGGGTCGGTGCCGCCGACGGCCAGCAGCCGCAGGAAGTGTGACTTGCCGGAGCCGTTGGAACCCAGGACGGCGACCCGCTCGCCGTACCAGACCTCGAGATCGAACGGCTTCATCAGGCCGGTGAGCTCGAGCGACTCGCAGATGACGGCACGCTTGCCGGTGCGCCCGCCGCGCAGCCGCATGCGCAGGTTCTGCTCGCGTGGCTGCTCCTCGGGCGGGCCGGCGTCCTCGAACCGACGCAGCCGGGTCTGCGCCGCCTGGTAGCGCGCGGCCATGTCGGAGTTGTACGCCGCCTTCTGCTTGTACATGAGCACCAGCGCCTTCAGCTTGGCGTGCTCTTCGTCCCAGCGCCGGCGCAGCTCCTCGAGCCGGGCGAAGCGCTCGCGCCGGGCCTCGTGGTAGCCGCCGAACCCGCCCGGGTGCACCCAGGCGGTGTTGCCGGCCGCGCCCAGCTCGACGGTGACGACGCGGGTGGCGGTGCGGTGCAGCAGCTCGCGGTCGTGGCTGACGTAGAGCACCGTCTTCGGCGACTCGACCAGCCGGTCCTCGAGCCAGCGTTTGGCCGGGACGTCGAGGAAGTTGTCGGGCTCGTCGAGCAGCAGCACCTCGTCGGGCCCGCGCAGCAGCGCCTCGAGCACCAGCCGCTTCTGCTCGCCGCCGGACAGCGACGACACCTCGCGCCAGCGGCACCGCTCGAACGGGATGCCCAACGCGGCCGTGGTGCAGACGTCCCACAGCACCTCGGTCTCGTACCCGCCGGCGTCGGCCCACTCGCCGAGGGCGGTGGCGTACGTCATCTGGGTGGGTTCGTCGTCGTGGTCCATCATGGCCAGCTCGGCGGCGTCGACGGCGGCAGCGGCGGCCCGCACGCGCGGCGGCGCCACCGACAGCAGCAGGTCGCGTACGTCCTGGGCGTCGCGGGCCACGAACTGCCGCATGACGCCGAGCCCGCCACTGCGCGTCACGGCACCGCCGTGCGAGGCGAGGTCGCCGGCGACGATGCGCAGCAGCGTGGTCTTGCCCGACCCGTTGGCGCCGACCAGCGCGACCTTGGCGCCGTCGCCGACCCGGAACGAGATGTCGTCGAGCAGCACCCGCCCGTCGGGCAGGGTGAACGAGACGGTGTTGAGGTCGACGTGGCCCATGACCTCAGTCTCGCCCCGTCCGGCGGCGCCGGTCGAGAGGTTTTCGGCGGACTACCTGCGACTGGGTGCGCGCAGCGTGGCGATGCCGACGACCCAGCCGGCGAAGATCCCGTACGTGGCGCCGGAGGAGATCAGCCGGAAGACGGCGGGCGCCGAGGCGTCGCTCTGCACCATCCCCATGAACAGGCCGGCCGCGGCGCCGGCGAACACGACCGCCGCCCAGCCGGTGAGCAACTGGGCCCCGGCGTTGCCGGTGCGCGGCCAGGCGAGCGCGGCCAGGAACGCCGCGGTGAGGATCACCACGAGCACCGCCCGCATCACCAGCGCGATGACGTCGCGAGCCGGCAGGTCGGCGGCGAAGTCCCACGACGGCCAGGCGAGTACGGAGAGGAACAGGTCGAGGGCGCCGGTGCCGTCGGCGTTGTCGCGCGCCCAGTTGACGAAGGGCGGGCTACCGAACACGAGGACCAGAACGAACACCGCGATCACACCGGCGGCGGTCGTCGACCGATACCGCGTCATGACTCCCATATCAGGAGGAATACCCCAGATCGATCACGGACATGCGACGGCGCGCTGGAGCCCCGCACTACTGGATGCCGTGGCGGCGCAGGATGGCCTCGATGTCGTCGAGCTCGGGGTCGCCGGAGGACGACTGCTGCTGCTTCTTGCCCTTCTTCGGGCCGGCGTCGACCGCGCCCTTCGGGGCCCGCCCGGACTCGCCGACGGCACCGGGCTTCGCGGAGTCCTTCGGGACCTCGAGCTTCTGCCCCACGGCGAACAGCAGGCCCGCGACGCCGAGCAGGATGACGCCCGCCCAGGCCACCGGCGAGAGCACCAGCCCCGCGACGAAACCGACGATGCCGATGGCGGAGGCGCCCATGAGCAGGAACCCGCCCGCCGCCATCTGCAGCGAGGCGGCCCAGCCCTTGGCGCGTGCCTGTCGCACGGACAGCACGACGAGTCCGAGTCCGAGAATGGCTACGGCAAGCTCGATCGCATCGGTGAACACTCCTCCAGGCTACGCGTCCGGGTCGCGTTTTCCCTCAGGGATCTCCCCGAGGTTTCCCATCCACCCCAGGGTGGTCAGCCCAGCGTGCGGACGTTGCGGGCGGTGCGGGCCCGCTCGGCCAGCTCGGCGTCGGGCGGGTAACCGACGGCCTCCAGCGTCAGGCCGCGTGGCGGGATGACGACGACGCCGGGATCGCGCAGGCCCGCCGCGAGCACCGTCACCGGCCAGCCGACCGGCCGCCGGCCGTCGCCGACCAGCAGGAGCGCGCCGATCATCGCGCGAACCTGGTTGTGGCAGAACGCGTCGGCCTCGACGGTCGCGACGGCCAGGCCGTCGGCCGTCCGCTCCCACATCAGCACCCGCAGCTCGCGGATCGTGGTGGCGCCCTCGCGCGGCCGGCAGTACGCGGCGAAGTCGTGCTCGCCCAGCAGCCCGGCGGCCGCGGCGTTCATCGCGTCGACGTCGAGGGGGCGGTCGTGCCACAGCACGAACGAGCGCTGCAGCGGGTCGGCGCCGTACGCGGTGTCGCTCACGCGGTAGCGGTAGCGACGCCAGACGGCGGAGAAGCGGGCGTCGAAGCCGGGTGGCGCCTCGGCGACGCCGTGCACCCGCACGTCGCCCGGCAGCACCCCGGCCAGCCGCCGCAGCAGCGCGACCGCCGGTGGCCGGTCCGACCGGCCGGGCGCCGCCGCCCACGCCGTGACGGGGACGTCGACGTGGCAGACCTGGCCGCGGGCGTGCACCCCGGCGTCGGTCCGCCCGGCGACGGTGACCCGCGGCGGCTCGATGCGCAGGACCCGGCCCAGCGCCTCCTCGACGACCCCCTGGACGGTGCGCCGGCCGGGCT
The DNA here is from genome assembly GCF_003427025.1 of Jiangella endophytica. Classification (GTDB taxonomy): domain Bacteria; phylum Actinomycetota; class Actinomycetes; order Jiangellales; family Jiangellaceae; genus Jiangella; species Jiangella endophytica. The sequence continues at coordinate 347,479 of NZ_QVAI01000001.1, read as the reverse complement.
GCGTGGCCCAGCCGGAGAAGTCCGTCCCGTCGTAGGCGAGGTCGAGCCGGACACGCAGCAGCCCGCCGACCCCGGACACGGGATCGGCGGGCTGCATGGTGCTTGACGTGCTGGAAGGTCAGGCCTTGTCGGCCGGACCCTCGGCGTCGTCGGTCTTCTCGTCGGCCGTCGCCTCGGCGGCGTCGTCGGCCACGGCGTCGGTCGCCTCGGCCGCGGCCTCGGTCACCTCGGCCTCCGTGGCAGCGGTCTCCTCGGCCGGAGCCTCGGTGGCCTCGGCCGGGGCGGCGGCAGCCGGAGTAGCCGCGGCCGCGCGCCGGGTGGCGCTCGTCGCCTCGGTCACGACCTGCTCGGCCAGCGGCTCGACCAGCTCGATGACCGCCATCGGAGCGTTGTCACCCTTCCGCGGACCGATCTTCACGATCCGGGTGTAGCCGCCGTTGCGGTTCTCGTAGCGCGGGCCGATCTCGGCGAACAGCACGTGCACGACGTCCTTGTCGCGGATCGTGCTGAGCACCTGGCGCCGCGCGTGCAGGTCGCCGCGCTTGGCCTTGCTGATCAGCCGCTCGGCCACCGGGCGCAGGCGGCGGGCCTTGGCCTCGGTGGTGGTGATGCGGCCGTGCTCGAACAGCGCGGTCGCCAGGTTGGCGAGGATCGCGCGCTGGTGAGCCGGCGAGCCTCCCAGGCGAGCACCCTTGGTTGGGGTGGGCATGGTGATCTACTCCTGTGTGGTGGCGACCGCTACCGGCCGCGCTCGGTCAGTACTGCTCGTCTTCGGCGTAGGACTGGTCGTCGTCGCCGTAGCTGTCGACGGCCGCGGCCGGGTCGAAGCCCGGCGCGCTGTCCTTCAGGCCGAGGCCCATGGTGGCCAGCTTCGCCTTGACCTCGTCGATCGACTTCTGGCCGAAGTTGCGGATGTCGAGGAGGTCGGCCTCGCTGCGGGAGACGAGCTCACCCACGGAGTGGATGCCCTCACGCTTGAGGCAGTTGTACGAACGGACGGTGAGCTGCAGGTCCTCGATCGGCAGCGCGAGGTCCGCGGCCAGCTGGGCGTCGACCGGCGACGGGCCGATCTCGATGCCCTCGGCCTCGATGTTCAGCTCGCGGGCGAGCCCGAACAGCTCGACCAGCGTGCTGCCGGCCGACGCGAGCGCGTCGCGCGGCCGGATCGACGGCTTGGTCTCGACGTCGACGATGAGACGGTCGAAGTCGGTACGGCCCTCGACGCGGGTCGCCTCGACCTTGTACGTGACCTTCAGCACCGGCGAGTAGATGGAGTCGACCGGGATGCGGCCGATCTCGGCGTCGGCGCGCTTGTTCTGCACGGCCGACACGTAGCCGCGGCCGCGCTCGACCGTCAGCTCCATCTCCAGCTTGCCCTTGCCGTTCAGCGTGGCGATGTGCAGGTCCGGGTTGTGCACCTCGACCCCGGCGGGCGGCGCGATGTCGGCGGCGGTGACGGCGCCGGGACCCTGCTTGCGCAGGTACATCACGACGGGCTCGTCGTGCTCGGAGGAGACGACGAGGCCCTTGAGGTTCAGGATGACGTCGGTGACGTCCTCCTTCACGCCCGGGATGGTGGTGAACTCGTGCAGCACACCGTCGATGCGGATCGACGTGATGGCCGCGCCGGGGATGGACGAGAGCAGGGTCCGGCGCAGCGAGTTGCCGAGCGTGTAGCCGAAGCCCGGCTCCAGCGGCTCGATGGTGAACCGGGCGCGGTAGTCGTTCAGCGACTCTTCGCTGAGACTGGGACGCTGGGTGATGAGCACTTCTGACTTCCTCTCCGCGACGCCCGCTATTTGACTGTCGCGATCAGGGCGCCGTGGCCGGCCGATTGCCGGCCACGGCGATGGTGCGGACTACTTCGAGTAGAACTCGACGATGAGCTGCTCCTGGACCGGCGTGTCGATCTGCTGCCGGGACGGGAGCTGGTGGACCAGCACGCGCAGCTGGTTCGGGATGACCTCGAGCCACGCGGGGACCGGGCGGTCGCCGTGGGTCTCGCGGGCGATGATGAACGGCGTCGTCTCCTTGGACTTGTCGCGCACGTCGATGACGTCGTGCAGCGCGACCTGGTAGGAGGGGACGTTCACCTTGCGGCCGTTGACCACGAAGTGACCGTGGACGACCAGCTGGCGGGCGTGCCGCCGCGTGCGGGCCAGGCCGGAGCGGTAGACGACGTTGTCGAGACGCGACTCCAGCAGCTGGAGGAGGACGTCACCGGTGCGACCCTGGCGACGGTTGGCCTCCTCGTAGTAGCGGCGGAACTGCCTCTCCAGGACGCCGTAGGTGTAGCGCGCCTTCTGCTTCTCGTGCAGCTGGAGGCGGTACTCGCTCTCCTTCTGCCGGCCGCGGCCGTGCTGGCCGGGCGGGTAAGGACGGCGTTCGTACGCCTTGTCCTCACCGATCAGGTCGACGCCGAGCCGACGCGACTTCTTCGTGAGTGGACCGGTGTAACGGGCCATGGTGGTTCAGGTCTCCTCGAGGTCTCGGTGGGTCAGACGCGGCGGCGCTTCGGCGGCCGGCAGCCGTTGTGCGCCTGCGGGGTCACGTCCGAGATGGAACCGACCTCGAGGCCGACGGCCTGCAGCGAGCGAATCGCGGTCTCCCGGCCCGAACCCGGGCCCTTGACGAACACGTCGACCTTGCGCATGCCGTGCTCCTGGGCACGGCGGGCGGCGGCCTCGGCGGCCATCTGCGCGGCGAACGGCGTCGACTTACGCGAGCCCTTGAATCCGACCTGGCCGGAGCTGGCCCACGCGATCACGTTGCCCTGCGGGTCGGTGATCGAGACGATCGTGTTGTTGAACGTGCTCTTGATGTGCGCGACACCATGAGCGACGTTCTTCTTCTCCTTGCGGCGCACCTTGGTCTGGCGGCCCTTGGCGGGTGGCATCTGTGCGGTACTCCTGTCCGAAAGCTTCTGAGGTCAGCGGTTCGCTGCTCGCGACGGCGACATGGCCGCCGTCGCGGCACTCACTTGCCGGCCTTCTTCTTGCCGGCGACGGTCTTCTTCCGACCCTTGCGGGTACGGGCATTCGTGTGAGTGCGCTGACCACGGACGGGAAGCCCGCGGCGGTGCCGGATGCCCTGGTAGCTACCGATCTCGATCTTGCGGCGGATGTCGCTCTGCACCTCGCGGCGGAGGTCACCCTCGATCTGGTAGTTGGCCTCGATCCAGTCGCGGAGCTTGACCAGCTCCTCGTCGCCGAGGTCCTTGACGCGGATGTCCGGGCTGACGCCCGTGTTCTTCAGAGTCTCCAGCGCTCGGGTGCGCCCGATGCCGAAGATGTAGGTGAGTGCTACCTCCAGGCGCTTGTCGCGCGGGAGGTCGACGCCGACGAGGCGTGCCATGCGGTGTTCCTCACTTCGTTCGCGGAGGTGTCTGACGCACCGCGTCCCGGTGATCCTGTGCCACCGAGCCCCGGCCTCCGCCCGGGGGTGTTCCCTGCCTCGCGAGGCAGGGGTGCTGGTGCGTTGTCCTGGAGTATTCAGTTGTGTCCGGGCGAGCGGTGCCCGGTGATCAGCCCTGACGCTGCTTGTGACGCAGGTTCTCGCAGATCACCATGACCCGGCCGTGACGGCGGATCACCTTGCACTTGTCGCAGATCGGCTTGACGCTCGGCTTGACCTTCATCGGGGACTCTTTCTTGACGTGTGCCGAGAGTTCGGAGAGTTGGCCGAAGCCGTCGGCAGTGGTCGTGGTTACTTGTAGCGGTAGACGATGCGACCGCGGGTCAAGTCGTACGGGCTGAGCTCCACCACCACGCGGTCCTCAGGGAGGATCCGGATGTAATGCTGGCGCATCTTGCCGGAAATGTGGGCGAGCACCTTGTGACCGTTGGAGAGCTCTACCCGGAACATCGCGTTCGGGAGAGCCTCGGTCACGGTGCCCTCGATCTCGATGACCCCGTCCTTCTTCGGCATGTCCTCCGCACTTCTTCTGTCGGTCGTCTTCCGCCTCGGCACACCACGCCACCGGGAGTCCTGAACGGGACAGGCGGCGAGCTGTCACGTGCACCCCGTCCCCGTCAAAAGAACGACCGGAACCAGCCGCAGGGCGCAACGAAACAGACCACAGTGGGCCGACGAGAAATTGTACGGCACTGGGCCTACCAGAGGCCAATCGTGCGAGGCAAGCCGACCCGCGGTCAGCGTTGCGCGGGCGCCTCGCCGGAACGGTACGCCATCTCGAGGCCGCCGAGCAGCACGCCCCAGGGCCCGGCCACCCAGATGGGCCAGAAGTACTCGGGACCGCCGCCACCGATGCTGACCAGCAGCCACACCATCAGGTTGATGCCCACGCAGATGCCGTAGAACCACCACGCACCGGTGAGCAGGCCGCGCGCGATGCGCCGCCCCGTGCGCCGCGGCGCCGGACGCGGCGCGGACAGCGGCCGCGGGATCAGGCCGGCCGGCTGGCGGCGCACCGGCAGGTCGGCGATGACGCGGTCGAGGTCCTGGTACGTCTTCGCGGCATAGGTCGACTCGACCCGGGCGAGCAGCTCGTCCTGACCCAGCCGCCCCTCTCCGTGCGCGTCGCGCAGGATCTCGGCCACGCGATCGCGATCGGCGTCGCTGGCGCGCATCTCGAACCGCTCGGCTCCCATGCGCTCCAGTATCCGCCGGTGACCCGAGCGCGCCTATCGGGGTAACCCCCCACTTCGCCCCGGGGAGCCCCCGACACCCGGGCGTCGACCGGCCGTCGCGACGCCGGCGATCCGGCGGGGTCGTGCACCTCTGTTCGGACTCGAGGTCGTCCTGCCCACCGTCATCGTGGACGAGGCGGAGCTGAACCGGTGACGAGCCGCCGCGCCTGCCGCGCTCGCGCGGTTCAGGCCTTCGCGTTCGGGTCGCTGAGCACACGAACACGGTGCGGCCGCCAGCGGCTCTTCCATAGCCGGAAACGCGTTCCCGACGCCAGAATCGGGCCCCGAGCGCGATTCCGGCTATCGAGGTCGACGCTGGAGCCCACACGCACCGACAACGACACGGCGAGCGAGGTGCGCCCGCCCCGACGAGACCCGTGATCCCGTGGGCGAAGACGTTGACACCGGCCCACTCCCTCACCGGGCCCCCGACATCGGACTCAGACGCCTGGGGCGTGTCCTAGCCGCGGCGGGCGGCTGCTGCCGGCACGCCGAGTTCGGCCAGCCGGGCCGCCCCGCCGTCAAGGGCCGTGAGCACCCACGGGCCCTCCGGCGTGACGGCGATGCTGTGCTCGAAGTGCGCCGCCCACGAGCCGTCGTCGGTCTTGACCGTCCACTCGTCGGCCAGCACGTGGGTCTCCGGGCCGCCGAGGGTGATCATCGGCTCGACCGCCAGGCACAGGCCGGGCACCAGCTTCGGGCCGCGCTGGCGGGTGCGATAGTTCATGACGTGCGGATCCATGTGCATGGCGGTGCCGATGCCGTGCCCGCCGTATTCCTCGACGATGCCGTAGTCGCCACGCGCCTCGATGGTCTTCTCGATCGCCGTGCCGATGTCGCGCACCCGGCGGCCGGACTTCATCGCCGTGATGCCGGACCACAGCGCGTCGTCGCAGTCGACGAGGAGCCGGGCGACGTCGTCGGGGACCTCGCCGACGGGCACCGTCACCGCGGCGTCGCCGTGCCAGCCGTCCAGGACGGCGCCGAAGTCGAGCGAGACGACGTCGCCGTCGCGGAACGGGGTGGCGTCGGGGATGCCGTGGACGACGACGTCGTTGACCGAGACGCACACCGTGGCCGGGAAGCCGCCGTAGCCGAGGAAGTTCGACGTGGCGCCGCGGGCCGCCAGCTCGCGGCGGGCGATGACGTCGAGATCGAGCGGGGTGGCGCCGGGCACGATGGCCGCGCGCATCACCTCGTGGATCTCGGCCACGACCAGCCCGGCCGCCCTCATGCCGGCCAGCTGCTCCGGCGATTTGATCTCGATGATCGCTCCCGCGTGGTTCAGTGCGGCTGCGGCGGCTGCTCGATCGCGTCGGCCACCCGCTGCTGGACCTCCTCGACGGAGCCCAGGCCGTCGACCTCGAAGACCAGGCCGCGGTCGCGGTAGACGGCGATCAGCGGCGAGGTCTGCTCGAGGTAGACCTCCTGCCGCTCCCGGATGACCTCCGGGCTGTCGTCGGTGCGGCCCTCCTGCACGGCCCGCTGGTGCAGCCGCTTGACGACCTCGTCGACGTCGACGTTGAGGACGATGACGTGGTCGAGCTCGTGGCCCTGCTCGGCCAGCACCTTGTCGAGGAAGTCGACCTGCGCCAGCGTGCGCGGGTAGCCGTCGAGCAGGAAGCCGTCGGCGACGTCGGCCTGCGAGAGGCGGTCGCGGACCACCTCGTTGGTCAGCTCGTCCGGCACGTACCGGCCGGAGTCGAGGTAGCCCTTCACCTGCTGACCGAGCGAGGTCTCGTCGGCGATGTTCGACCGGAAGATGTCGCCGGTGGAGACGGCCGGCACGGCGAACCGCTTGGCCACCAGCTCGGCCTGGGTGCCCTTGCCCGCGCCCGGCGGGCCCATGATCAACAGTCGCGTCACCGCAAGAACCCCTCGTAGTTGCGCTGCTGCAGCTGGCTCTCGATCTGCTGCACGGTCTGCAGGCCGACACCGACCATGATCAGGATGGAGGTGCCGCCGAACATGTTGTTGAACGACTGGCCGCCATCGCTGGGGTTCAGCACGTTGAAGGCCAGCAGTGGCAACAGGGCCACGAGCGCCAGGTAGATGGCGCCGGCCGACGTGATGCGGTTGAGCACGTAGGCCAGGTACTCCTCGGTGGCCCGGCCGGCACGGATGCCGGGCACGAAGCCGCCGTAGCGCTTCATGTTGTCGGAGATGTCCTTCGGGTTGAACGTGATGGACACGTAGAAGAACGCGAACCCGACGATCAGCAGGAAGTACGCCGCGATGTACACGGGGTGCGTGCCGCGGGTGAAGTTGTCCTGGATCCACAGCGCCCAGCCCGAGGTCTGGTTGAACTGCGCGGCCAGCAGCGGGATGTAGAGCAGCGACGAGGCGAAGATGACCGGGATGACACCCGCCTGGTTGATCTTCAGCGGGATGTACGTGGCCGAGCCGCCGTACATGCGCCTGCCGACCATGCGTTTGGCGTACTGGACGGGGATGCGGCGCTGGGCCTGCTCGACGAAGACGATGAGCGCGACGACGATCAGCGCGACCACGACGACCAGGCCGAAGACGCCCCAGCCGCGGCTGGTCTGGATGCTCCAGAACATGCTCGGCACGCTGGCGACGATCTGCGTGAAGATCAGCAGCGACATGCCGTTGCCGACGCCGCGGTCGGTGATCAGCTCACCCAGCCACATGACCAGGCCGGTGCCGGCGGTCATCACGATGATCATGATGGCGGCGGTGGACAGGGAGTCGTTCTGCAGCACCTCTTCGGGGCAGTTCGGGAAGAACTGCCCGCGGCGGGCGAGCGTGACGATGGTGGTGGCCTGCAGCAGCGCCAGACCGATGGTGAGGTAGCGGGTGTACTGCGTGATCTGCGCCTGACCGGACGCGCCTTCCTTGCGCAGCGCCTCGATGCGCGGGATCACGACCGTCAGCAGCTGCAGGATGATGCTGGCGGTGATGTACGGGATGATGCCGAGCGCGAACACCGCGAGCTGCAGCATCGCGCCACCCGAGAACAGGTTGAGCATCCCGTAGATGCCCTCGTTGCCGGCGAGGTCCACACAGGTCCGTACCGCCGGGACGTCGACACCGGGCGTGGGCAGGACCGAGCCGACCCGGAAGATCGCGATGATGCCCAGCGTGAACAGCAATTTCTGGCGCAGGTCAGGTGTACGGAACGCCTGCGCGAACACTCTGAGCACTTCAAGGCCTCCTGCGTGGCCGACGGCGGAGACGACTGCTGGGTCGAAGCCGGCGCGGTGGTACGGACGGAACAGACGTTAACACCGCCGGGTCCGAACGACCGAAAGCGCCTGTCGCCTGGTAAGACGGCAGGACGCTCTCGGAACCGTTCGAACACACCGGTGTGGGGCGCCTACACCTCGGTGACGGTGCCCCCAGCAGCGGTGATCTTCTCCTTCGCGCTGCCGGAGAACGCGTTGGCGTTCACTCGCAGCGCAACCGAGATCTCACCGGTGCCCAGAACCTTGACCGGCTTGCCGGCCCGCACAGCGCCCTTGGCCACGAGGTCGTCGACGGTGACGTCCCCGCCCTCCGGGAAGAGCGACGCCAGCTTGTCCAGGTTCACGACCTGGAACTCGACGCGGAACGGGTTCTTGAACCCCTTCAGCTTCGGCAGGCGCATGTGCAGCGGCATCTGGCCGCCCTCGAAGCGGGCCGGTACCTGGTAGCGAGCCTTCGTGCCCTTGGTGCCGCGACCCGCGGTCTTCCCCTTCGACGCCTCACCGCGACCCACACGGGTCTTCGGGGTCTTGGCGCCGGGGGCCGGCCGCAGGTGGTGCGGCTTCAGCGGCGAGTTGCTCATGCCTCTCACACCTCCTCGACGGCGACCAAGTGCGCCACCGTCTTGACCATGCCCCGGATCTCAGGGCGGTCCTCCTTGACGACCTCGTGTCCGATCCGCTTCAGGCCGAGCGAGCGCAGGGTGTTGCGCTGGGACGACGTCCCGCCGATCGGGCTCTTGACCTGACGGACCTTCAGCTGCCCACTCATGCCGACGCTCCCGCGGCCTGGGCGCGCAGCAGCGCGGCCGGAGCGACGTCCTCGAGCGGCAGGCCACGGCGGGCCGCCACCTGCTCCGGACGCTCCAGCGACTTCAGCGCCTCCACCGTGGCGTGCACGATGTTGATGGCGTTGGACGAGCCGAGCGACTTGCTCAGGACGTCGTGGACGCCGGCGGCCTCCAGCACGGCGCGCACCGGACCACCGGCGATGACGCCGGTACCGGGCGAGGCCGGGCGGAGCAGCACGACGCCGGCAGCCTTCTCACCCTGCACGGGGTGCGGGATGGTGCCCTGGATCCGCGGCACCTTGAAGAACTGCTTCTTGGCCTCCTCGACACCCTTGGCGATGGCCGAGGGCACCTCCTTGGCCTTGCCGTAGCCGACGCCCACGGTGCCGTCGCCGTCGCCGACGACGACCAGAGCCGTGAAGCTGAAGCGACGGCCACCCTGCACGACCTTGGCGACGCGGTTGATGGCGACCACGGTCTCGATGTAGTTGGTCTTGTCCGCGCCGTCGCCGCGACGGTTGTCGCGATCGCGACGGTCACGACGATCGCGGCGCTCGCCACCGGCACCGCCACCGCGGCGCTGGGGTTCAGCCATGATGTCCCTCTATCCTTCTCGAGATTCTCGGCCGAGACATGCTTCTCAGTCGAGGCCGAAGTTTGTGGTCAGAGCTTCAGGCCGCCCTCGCGGGCGCCCTCCGCCACCGCGGCCACCCGGCCGTGGTACTGGTTGCCGCCGCGGTCGAACACCACGGCCTCGACGCCGGCCGCCTTGGCCCGGTCGGCGACGAGCTCACCGACGCGGCGCGCCTTGGCGGTCTTGTCGCCGTCGAGCGAACGCAGGTCGGCCTCCATGCTGGTGGCCGAGGCCAGGGTGCGGCCGGTGGCGTCGTCGACGACCTGGACCACCATGTGCCGCAGCGACCGGGTGACGACCAGACGCGGCCGCTCGGTCGTGCCGGTGACCTTCTTCCGGACCCGCAGGTGCCGGCGGTCGCGGGCAACCCGCTTGTCGCCCTTCTTGATGTGGCGATTGATCGCGATGCCCATGACTTACTTACCAGCCTTTCCGACCTTGCGCCGGACGTGCTCGCCCTCGTACCGCACGCCCTTGCCCTTGTACGGCTCGGGCTTGCGGATCTTGCGAATGTTCGCCGCGATCTCGCCGACCTTCTGCTTGTCGATGCCCTGCACCGAGAACTTGGTGGGCGACTCGACGGCGAACGTGATGCCCTCGGGCGGCTCGACGACGACCGGGTGGCTGAAGCCGAGCGCGAACTCGAGGCTCTGGCCCTTGGCCGTGACGCGGTAGCCGACGCCGACGATCTCGAGCTTCTTGACGTAACCCTCGGTGACACCGGTGACCATGTTGGAGACGAGCGTCCGGGTGAGCCCGTGCAGGGCACGGCTCTCGCGCTCGTCGTCCGGGCGGACGACCTGCAGAGAGCCGTCGTCACCCTTCTCGACGCCGATGACCTCGGGCAGCGTGTGGTTCAGCGTGCCCTTGGGGCCCGTGACCTTGACCGCGCGGCCGTCGATGTCGACCTGAACGCCGGACGGTACCGGGATCGGGAGCTTGCCGATGCGCGACATGAGTATTGCGCTCCTTTCCCGTTACCAGACGTAGGCGAGGACTTCCCCGCCCACACCCTGCTTGGCTGCCGCCTGGCCCGTGAGCAGGCCCTGCGACGTGGAGATGATGGCGACGCCCAGCCCGCCGAGCACGCGCGGCATGTTGGTGGCCTTCGCGTAGACCCGCAGACCCGGCTTGCTGACGCGGCGGATGCCGGCGATCGAGCGCTCGCGGGACGGGCCGTACTTCAGGGTGAGCTCGAGCGTCTTGCCCACCTGGTCCTCAGCCGGCTCACGCACGGAGAAACCGGCGATGTAGCCCTGCTGCTTGAGGATCTCGGCGATGTTCATCTTGATCTTGCTGTGCGGCATCGCCACGGTGTCGTGGTGAGCCGTGTTGGCGTTGCGCAGACGGGTGAGCATGTCTGCGATCGGGTCGGTCATGGTCATGTGTGGTTGCCGCTTTCCCGTCGTGGTTTCCGCTTCGCGGACCTGCGACGATCCGATGGGGTCGGGCTCGTTACCAGCTGGGCTGGTTACCAGCTGGATTTGGTGATGCCCGGCAGCTCGCCGCGGTGCGCCATCTCGCGCAGGCACACCCGGCACAGCCCGAACTTGCGGTACACCGAGTGCGGCCGGCCGCACTTCTGGCACCGGGTGTACGCACGCACGGCGAACTTCGGCTTGCGCGCAGCCTTGATGACAAGAGCCTTCTTCGCCACGTCAGTTCTCCTTGAACGGGAAACCGAGCAGCTTGAGCAGCGCCCGACCCTGGTCGTCGTTGGTCGCGGTCGTGACGACCGTGATGTCCATGCCGCGGACCCGGTCGATCCTGTCCTGGTCGATCTCGTGGAACATCGACTGCTCGTTGAGGCCGAAGGTGTAGTTCCCGTTGCCGTCGAACTGCTTGCCCGACAGGCCGCGGAAGTCCCGGATGCGCGGCAGCGCGATGGTCACCAGGCGGTCCAGGAACTCCCACATGCGGTCGCCGCGCAGCGTGGCGTGCGCTCCGATGGGCATGCCCTCGCGCAGCTTGAACTGAGCGATGGACTTGCGCGCCTTGGTGACCGACGGCCGCTGACCGGTGATGGCCCCGAGGTCGGCGATGGCGCCCTCGATCAGCTTCGCGTCACGAGCGGCCTCGCCGACACCCATGTTGACGACGACCTTGGTCACGGTCGGCACCTGCATGACGTTCGCGATCTGGAACTGCTCGCGCAGGCCCGCGATGATCTCGTCGCGGTAGCGCTGCTTGAGCCTTGGAATGGAGTGAGAGCGCGCGTCCGTGATGGTCATCAGATGTCCTCACCGGTGCGCTTGGCGAACCGGACCTTGTTGCCGTTGTCGTCGATGCGGTACCCGACCCGGGTGCCCACCGTCTTCTTCTTGCCGTCCACGTCGGCCTCGACCGCGAGCTGCACGTTCGAGATGTGGATCGGCGCCTCCTGGTGCACGATCCCGCCGGACTGCTGCGTGCCGCGGGCGGTCTGCGTCGGCTTCGTGTGCTTGGTGATGCGGTTGACGCCCTCGACGAGGACACGCTCCTGGCGCGGGTAGGCCGCGATGACCTTGCCCACCAGGCCCTTGTCCTTGCCTGCGATGACGACGACCTTGTCACCCTTCTTGATCTTCATGCTCACAACACCTCCGGAGCGAGCGAGATGATGCGCATGAAGCGCTTGTCCCGCAGCTCGCGACCGACGGGGCCGAAGATGCGCGTGCCGCGCGGGTCCCCGCCGTCCCTGATGATGACCGCCGCGTTCTCGTCGAAGCGGATGTAGGAGCCGTCCGGACGGCGTCGCTCCTTCACGGTCCGCACGACCACGGCCTTGACGACGTCGCCCTTCTTGACCGCGCCGCCGGGGATTGCATCCTTGACGGTGGCCACGATGACATCACCGATGCCGGCGTATCGCCGACCGGAGCCACCGAGCACACGGATGCACAAGAGCTCCTTGGCACCGGTGTTGTCGGCGACCCGCAGTCGCGACTCCTGCTGAATCATCTCGCTCCTACTTCGCCTTCTCGAGGATCTCCACGACGCGCCAGCGCTTCGTGGCCGACAGCGGACGGGTCTCCATGAGCAGGACGCGGTCGCCGATGCCGGCGGTGTTCTGCTCGTCGTGGGCCTTCAGCTTGCTCGACCGACGGACGACCTTGCCGTAGAGCGGGTGCTTGAAGCGGTCCTCGACGGTGACGACGACGGTCTTGTCCATCTTGTCGCTGACCACCACGCCCTGGCGGGTCTTGCGGTAGCCGCGGCCGCCCGGGGCGTTCCCCGTGGCCTTCGGGCTCTCGGTCACGTTCTCTTCCTTGTTCGCGGGGCTCACTCGGCACCATCCTCGTCCGAGGCACGCTTCTCAGCCGAGGGCGCGGTGTCCTGCGCTGCGGCGGCCTTCTTGGTCGTCCGCTTACGCGGCGCGGCCTTCTTCGGCGCCTCGGCGTCGTCGGCCGCGTCCTTGGCCGCGGTCTTCTTGGCCGCTGCCTTCTTCGGCTCGGCCTTGGCCTCCGCCTTCTCGGCCTTCTTCGGCTCGGCCGGCGCCGCCACGACGGCGACGATGCCGAGCTCGCGCTCGCGCATGATCGTGTAGATGCGCGCGATGTCGCGACGGACGGCCTTCAGCCGGCCGTGGCTCTCCAGCTGACCGGTGGCACCCTGGAACCGCAGGTTGAACAGCGACTCCTTGGCCTTCTGCAGCTCCTCGACCAGCTCGTCGTCCGACTGGTCGCGCAGCGACACGGCGTCGAGGTTCTTCGAACCGATCGCCATCAGAACTCACCTGCCTCGCGCTTGACGATGCGCGCCTTCATCGGAAGCTTGTGGATCGCACGCGTGAGCGCCTCGCGAGCCACGGTCTCGTTCGGGAACGACAGCTCGAACATGACGCGGCCCGGCTTGACGTTCGCGATCCACCACTCGGGCGAGCCCTTACCGGAACCCATGCGGGTCTCGGCCGGCTTCTTGGTCAGCGGACGGTCCGGGTAGATGTTGATCCACACCTTGCCGCCACGCCGGATGTGCCGGGTGATGGCGATACGAGCGGCCTCGATCTGGCGGTTGGTCACGTAGTGGCCCTCGACCGCCTGGATGCCGTACTCGCCGAACGCCAGCGTCGTGCCGCCCTTGGCCATGCCACGGCGCCGCGGGTGGTGCTGCTTGCGGTGCTTGACCTTGCGAGGGATCAGCATGATCTCAACCCTCCTGGCCCGTCGTGGTCGCCGCGGTGTCGGCGGCCGGCGCCTCGGGCGCGGTCGCCTCGGCCGGAGCGGCCTGGGTGGCGGGAGCGTTGTCGCGGTCGCCGCGGCCACCCGGCCGGCGGCGCTCCGGACGGCCACGGCCGCCGCCACCACCGCGCTGCTGCTGAGCGCGGGCCTGTGCGGCCTGCTCAGCGGCGCGCTCGGCGCGGGAGCCGCTCACGTCGCCCTTGTAGATCCACACCTTCACGCCGATGCGGCCGAAGGTGGTGCGGGCCTCGTAGAAGCCGTAGTCGACGTCGGCGCGCAGCGTGTGCAGCGGGACCCGGCCCTCGCGGTAGAACTCCGAGCGGCTCATCTCGGCGCCGCCGAGACGGCCCGAGCACTGGATCCGGACGCCCTTGGCGCCGGCACGCATCGTGGTCTGCAGCGCCTTGCGCATCGCGCGGCGGAATGCCACGCGAGCCGACAGCTGCTCGGCCACACCCTGCGCGACCAGCTGAGCGTCGATCTCGGGCTGCTTCACCTCGAGGACGTTCATCTGGACCTGCTTGCCGGTGAGCTTCTCGAGCTCCGAGCGCAGGCGGTCCGCGCCCACGCCGCGACGGCCGATGACGATGCCCGGCCGGGCGGTGTGGATGTCGACGCGCACGCGGTCACGGGTGCGCTCGATGTCGACGTGCGAGATGCCGGCGCGCTCCATGCCGTCCGTCATCAGCTTGCGGATGGCGACGTCCTCGGCGATGTAGTCGCGGTAGCGCTGACCCTGGGTCGTGCTGTCGGCGAACCACCGGCTCTTGTGATCGGTGGAAATGCCCAGCCGGAACCCGTGCGGGTTGATCTTCTGACCCACTAGCGGGCCCCTCCCTTCGCTGCAGCGATCGACGCCTTGTCGTCGACGATCACCGTGATGTGGCACGTCCGCTTGTTGATGCGGCTCGCGCGGCCATGGGCGCGCGGGCGGAACCGCTTCATGGTCGGGCCGTCATCGACGTACGCCTGCGCGATGACCAGCGTCTCGCGCGGCGTGCCCGCGAGGTCGTCGGCGTTCGCGATGGCGCTCTCGATCACCTTGCGCACCGGCTCGGCGGCCGCCTGCGGTGCGAACCGCAGCAGCGCCGAGGCCTCGTCCGCGTCCATCCCACGGATCAGGTCCACCACACGGCGCGCCTTCATGGGCGTGACGCGGACAAACCGCGCCTGAGCCCTGGCTTCCATCGTTACTCCTCAGTCATTCCGTGGTGGACGTCACCGGCGCCGGGCGCGGCGGTCGTCCTTCTCGTGGCCCTTGAACGTGCGCGTGGGCGCGAACTCGCCGAGCTTGTGCCCGACCATCGCCTCCGTGACGAACACCGGGACGTGCTTGCGGCCGTCGTGCACCGCGATGGTGTGGCCGATCATGTCCGGCACGATCATCGAGCGACGGGACCAGGTCTTGATGACGTTCTTCGTGCCCTTCTCGTTCTGAGCATCGACCTTCTTGGCCAGGTGCTCGTCGACGAAGGGGCCCTTCTTCAGGCTGCGCGGCATCTGTTCCTACTCCCGACTCAGCGCTTCTTGCCGGTCTTGCGACGGCGGACGATCTGACGGTCGCTGGGCTTGTTCTTCCGGCGGGTGCGCCCCTCGGGACGACCGTTCGGGTTGACCGGGTGGCGACCACCGGAGGTCTTGCCCTCACCACCACCGTGCGGGTGGTCGACCGGGTTCATGGCCACGCCGCGGACCGTCGGGCGCTTGCCCTTCCAGCGCATGCGGCCGGCCTTGCCCCAGTTGATGTTCGACTGCTCGGCGTTGCCGACCTCGCCGACAGTGGCGCGGCAGCGCACGTCGACGTTGCGGATCTCACCGGACGGCATGCGCAGCTGCGCCCAGGTGCCCTCCTTGGCGACCAGCTGAACGCCGGTGCCGGCGGAGCGGGCGATCTTCGCACCGCCACCGGGCCGCAGCTCGATGGCGTGAACGACCGTACCGACCGGGATGTTGCGCAGCGGCAGGTTGTTGCCCGGCTTGATGTCGGCACCCGGGCCGGCCTCGACCGTGGCGCCCTGCGCCAGGCGGTACGGCGCCAGGATGTAGCGCTTCTCGCCGTCGGCGTAGTGCAGCAGCGCGATGCGCGACGTGCGGTTCGGGTCGTACTCGATGTGCGCGACCTTCGCCGGCACGCCGTCCTTGTCGGCCCGGCGGAAGTCGACGACCCGGTACTGGCGCTTGTGCCCGCCGCCCTGGTGGCGCGTCGTGATCTTGCCGGAGTTGTTGCGGCCGCCCTTCTTGGGCAGCGGCCGCACCAGCGACTTCTCGGGCGTGGACCGGGTGACCTCGACGAAGTCGGCGACACTGGAGCCGCGTCGGCCCGGCGTCGTCGGCTTGTACTTTCGGATTCCCATTCGTCGTTACCTCAGTAGCTCGTGTCCTGGCCGGCTTCAGCCGACCGGGCCGGAGAAGATGTCGATGCGCTGGCCCTCGGCGACCGTGACGATCGCGCGCTTGATGTCGGGGCGCTTGCCCACACCGAAGCGGGTGCGGCGACGCTTGCCCTGGCGGTTCTGGGTGTTGACACCGGTGACCTTGACGTTGAACACCTTCTCGACCGCGATCTTGATCTCGGTCTTGTTCGCGTCGGGCGCGACCACGAAGGTGTACTTGTTCTCGTCGAGAAGGCTGTAGCTCTTCTCGGACACGACCGGCACGATGAGGATGTCGCGCGGGTCCCTGCGGTTGACGGTCACTTGGTGTCCTCCCCTGTGGAGGTCGTGGTGGCCGCGGCCTGCTCCCCGCCGCCCAGGAACGCGTCGAGCGCGCCCTTGGTGAAGACGATGTCGTCGGCGCAGAGCACGTCGTAGGTGTTCAGCTGGTCGGCCACGAGCAGGTGCACCTGCGGCGCGTTGCGCAGGCTCTTCACCGTCACCTCGTCGCCGCGCTCGATCACGACCAGGACGCTGCGCCGCTCGGTGACCGACAGCAGGGTCTTCAGCGCGGTCTTGGTGCTCGGGGCGTCGCCGTCGACGAAGCCGGTGACCACGTGCACGCGGCCGTGGGTCGCCCGGTCGGACAGCGCACCGCGCAGAGCGGCGGCCTTCATCTTCTTCGGCGTCCGCTGCGAGTAGTCGCGCGGCTGCGGGCCGTGGACGACGCCACCGCCGGTGAACTGCGGCGCGCGGATCGAGCCCTGGCGGGCCCGGCCGGTGCCCTTCTGGCGGTACGGCTTGGCGCCACCGCCGGCGACCTCGGCGCGGGTCTTCGTGGAGTGCGTGCCCTGACGGGCCGCGGCCAGCTGGGCCACCACGACCTGGTGGATCAGCGGGATGTTGACCTGGACCTCGAAGACCGATGCGGGGAGTTCGACGGTGCTGTCCGTGCCGCCCTTGGGGTCGAGAACCGTCACGGTGCTCACTGGGTCACTCCCTTCGCGGCCGTGCGGACGAAGACCAGACCGCCGTTGGGGCCCGGCACCGCGCCCTTGAGGAGCAGCAGCCCCTTCTCGGCGTCGACGGCCTGGACCGCGATGTTCTGGGTGGTCATGCGCTCGGCGCCCATGCGGCCGGCCATCTTCATACCCTTGAAGACGCGACCCGGGGTGGCGCAGCCGCCGATGGAGCCCGGCGAGCGGTGCTTGCGCTGCACGCCGTGCGAGGCGCGCAGACCGTGGAAGCCGTGGCGCTTCATGACACCGGCGAAGCCCTTGCCCTTGGTGGTGCCCGTGACGTCGACCTCCTGGCCGGCCTCGAACACCTCCACCGTCAGCTCCTGGCCGAGGGTGTACTCGGAGGCGTCGGCGGTGCGCAGCTCGGCGACGTGCCGGCGCGGCGTGACACCGGCCTTCTCGAAGTGACCCTGGGCGGGCTTGGTGACCTTGCGCGGGTTCGGCGCGCCGAAGCCCAGCTGGACCGCGTCGTAGCCGTCCTTCTCGGGCGAGCGGACCTGCGTGACGACGCACGGCCCGGCCTTGATGACGGTGACCGGCACGATGCGGTTGTTCTCGTCCCACACCTGGGTCATGCCGAGCTTCTCGCCCAGCAGGCCCTTGCGCACCGTGGTGGCGGCCTCGGAAGACTGAATACTCATCGTCGGCGGTCCCTCAGAGCTTGATCTCGATGTCGACGCCGGCCGGCAGGTCGAGACGCATGAGCGAGTCGACGGTCTTCGGCGTGGGGTCGATGATGTCGATGAGCCGCTTGTGCGTACGCATCTCGAAGTGCTCGCGGCTGTCCTTGTACTTGTGCGGCGACCGGATGACGCAGTACACGTTCTTCTCGGTAGGCAGCGGCACCGGGCCTGCGACCTGCGCACCCGTGCGCGTCACCGTGTCGACGATCTTGCGCGCCGACGTGTCGATGACCTCGTGGTCATAGGCCTTGAGCCGGATGCGGATCTTCTGTCCCGCCATGGCTGCTTGTCGTCCTCACTCTTCGTACTGCTAAGACCCGATCTGAACCAACACTGTGCTGCTGCTCCGCCGACCCCCGCGGTCGGGCGTGTCGCGCCTCGCGGCACATGAATGCCGCGACGTACACGCTGGTCATCGGGGTTTGACGGCCGGACAAGGCCACGCCTGACGGCGTGGTGCCAGCCCCATCGGAGTTCTTCGTCATCGGGCCCGTTATCACACGGTCCCGCGCGCATGGCGCTGACGTCGCCCTCCGCCGAGCAACCTGAACAGTATGCCAGATCAGATTGGCTGAGGCCAATCGCGGTACGAGGGGCGGCCGTGACGGCCGCCCCTCGCAATGTCGAACTACTTGAGGATCTTGGTGACGTTGCCGGCACCAACGGTCCGGCCACCCTCGCGGATGGCGAACTTCAGGCCCTCTTCCATGGCCACCGGCTGGATCAGCACGACGGACATGCTCGTGTTGTCGCCCGGCATGACCATCTCGGTGCCCTCGGGCAGCGTGACGACGCCGGTGACGTCCGTGGTCCGGAAGTAGAACTGCGGACGGTAGTTGTTGAAGAACGGCGTGTGCCGGCCACCCTCGTCCTTGGACAGGATGTAGACCTGCGCCTCGAAGTCGGTGTGCGGCGTGTTGCTGCCGGGCTTCACGGCCACCATGCCGCGCTCGACGTCCTCGCGCTTGGTACCGCGGAGCAGCAGGCCGACGTTCTCACCGGCGCGCGCCTCGTCGAGGGTCTTGCGGAACATCTCGACGGCGGTGACGGTGGTCTTCTGGGCCGGGCCGGGACGGATGCCGACGAGCTCGACCTCCTCGTTGGCCTTCAGCACACCGCGCTCGACGCGGCCGGTGACGACCGTGCCACGACCGGTGATGGTGAAGACGTCCTCGATCGGCATCAGGAACGGCTTCTCGATGTCGCGCACCGGGTCCGGGACGTTCTCGTCGACGGCCTCCATGAGGTCCTCGACGGTCTTGACCCACTCCGCGTCGCCCTCGAGCGCCTTCAGCGCCGAGACCTTGATCACCGGGACGTCGTCGCCGGGGAACTCGTACTCGGAGAGCAGCTCACGCACCTCGAGCTCGACGAGCTCCAGGATCTCCTCGTCGTCGACCATGTCGGCCTTGTTCAGCGCGACCAGGATGTACGGCACGCCGACCTGACGGGCCAGCAGCACGTGCTCCTTGGTCTGCGGCATCGGGCCGTCGGTGGCCGCGACCACGAGGATCGCGCCGTCCATCTGCGCCGCGCCGGTGATCATGTTCTTGATGTAGTCGGCGTGGCCCGGAGCGTCGACGTGCGCGTAGTGACGCTTGTCGGTCTGGTACTCGACGTGCGCGATGTTGATCGTGATACCGCGCTGCTTCTCCTCCGGCGCCTTGTCGATGTCGTCGAACGGAGTGGCCTCGTTCAGGTCCGGGTACTTCTCGTGCAGCACCTTGGTGATGGCAGCCGTGAGCGTGGTCTTGCCGTGGTCGACGTGACCGATGGTGCCGATGTTGACGTGCGGCTTGGTCCGCTCGAACTTCGCCTTAGCCACTGTGGGGTCCTCCTGTGGACTTCGTACGTTGCCGATCCCCCGCCGGTGCGGTGTGTTCGGCTGTGCTTCTCGGTCGGGATTGCTCGTGTGTTCAGGCCGGGTGAAGACCCGGAGAGATTACTCTCCCCGGACCTTCTTGATGATCTCTTCCGCCACGTTCCGAGGAACCTCGGCGTAGGAGTCGAACTGCATCGAATAACTCGCCCGGCCCTGGGTCTTGCTGCGGAGGTCACCGACGTAGCCGAACATCTCCGACAGCGGGACCAGCGCCTTGACGATGCGCTGGCCGGCACGCTCCTCCATGGCCTGGATCTGGCCACGGCGGGAGTTGAGGTCGCCGATGACCTCGCCCATGTAGTCCTCGGGCGTGGACACCTCGACCTCGAACATCGGCTCGAGCAGCACCGGGTCGGCGCGCCGAGCAGCTTCCTTGAACGCCATGGAACCGGCGATCTTGAACGCCAGCTCCGAGGAGTCGACGTCGTGGTAGGCGCCGTCCTGCAGCGTCACCTTCACGTCGACCAGCGGGTAGCCGGCGACGACACCGAACTCCATCGCCTCCTGCGCGCCCGCGTCGACCGAAGGGATGTACTCACGCGGGATGCGACCACCGGTGACCGAGTTCACGAACTCGTAGCCGCCGTCGCCCTCGCCGCCCGTGGGCTCGATGTCGATGATGACGCGCGCGAACTGGCCGGAACCGCCGGTCTGCTTCTTGTGCGTGTACTCGACCTTCTCGACCTTGCGGCGGATGGTCTCGCGGTAGGCGACCTGCGGCTTGCCGACGTTGGCCTCGACCTTGAACTCGCGCTTCATGCGGTCGACCAGGATCTCGAGGTGGAGCTCGCCCATGCCCGAGATGATGGTCTGGCCGGTGTCCTCGTCGGTGCGGACCTGGAACGTCGGGTCCTCGTCGGCGAGGCGCTGGATCGCGGTGCCCAGCTTCTCCTGGTCGCTCTTGGTCTTCGGCTCGATGGCCACCGAGATGACCGGCGCCGGGAACTTCATCGACTCGAGAATGACTGGTTGACCGGAATCCGAGAGCGTGTCGCCCGTCGTGGTGTTCTTCAGACCCATGACGGCGACGATCTGACCGGCGCTGGCCTTCTCGATCTCCTCACGCTTGTTCGCGTGCATGCGGTAGATCTTGCCGATGCGCTCCTTGTTGCCCTTGGTGCTGTTGAGCACCATGGTCGCCGTGGTCAGCGTGCCCGAGTAGACCCGGACGAACGTGA
Organism: Jiangella endophytica; assembly: GCF_003427025.1. Taxonomy (GTDB): domain Bacteria; phylum Actinomycetota; class Actinomycetes; order Jiangellales; family Jiangellaceae; genus Jiangella; species Jiangella endophytica. The sequence goes on along the minus strand of NZ_QVAI01000001.1, from coordinate 326,905 downwards.
GCTTGCCCAGGTGCGGGTCGGCCATGATCTTGAACGCCAGCGACGACAGCGGCGCGTCCTCGGCGGGCTCGCGGGTGAGGATCTCCTCCTCGTTGTCCACCGCGTGGCCCTCGACCGCACCGACGTCGACCGGCGACGGCAGGTACCGCACGACGGCGTCGAGCATGGGCTGCACGCCCTTGTTCTTGAACGCCGAGCCGGTGAGCACCGGGGTCAGGTTGCCGGCGATGGTCGCGCGGCGGATCGCGGCGATCAGCTCGTCGCGGTCGGGCTCCTTGCCCTCGAGGTACAGCTCCATCATCGCCTCGTCGTTCTCGGCGATGGTCTCGAGCAGGCGGTCGCGCCACTCCTGAGCAGCCTCGGTGTGGGTCTCCGGGATGTCGACGGTGTCGTACATCTCGCCCAGCGGGGTCTCGGCCGACCACACCAGAGCCTTCATGTCGACGAGGTCGACAAGGCCGCGGAAGTCCGCCTCGGCGCCGATCGGGAGCTGCAGGACCAGCGGGGTGGCCTTCAGCCGCGACACGATCATGTCGACGCAGCGGTGGAACTCGGCACCCGTGCGGTCGAGCTTGTTGATGAAGCAGATGCGCGGGACACCGTACTTGTTGGCCTGATGCCAGACGGTCTCCGACTGCGGCTCGACGCCGGCGACGCCGTCGAACACGGCCACCGCGCCGTCCAGGACGCGCAGCGACCGCTCGACCTCGACGGTGAAGTCGACGTGGCCGGGCGTGTCGATGATGTTGATGGTGTGGTCGTCCCACTCACAGGTGGTCGCGGCCGAGGTGATCGTGATGCCGCGTTCCTGCTCCTGCTCCATCCAGTCCATGGTGGCTGCGCCATCGTGGACTTCACCGATCTTGTAGTTGATACCGGTGTAGTACAGGATCCGCTCGGTGGTGGTGGTCTTGCCGGCGTCGATGTGGGCCATGATGCCGATGTTGCGGACCTTGGCCAGATCGAGCTTGCGGAGGTCGGTCGCCATGTGCGTGCGTTCGCTTCCTTATATGCGGTCTCGTCGACTCGGCGCCAGCGACTACCAGCGGTAGTGCGCGAAGGCCTTGTTCGACTCGGCCATCTTGTGGGTGTCCTCGCGACGCTTCACGCTGGCACCCAGGCCGTTGGAGGCGTCGAGGATCTCGTTCATCAGACGCTCCGTCATGGTCTTCTCACGACGGGCGCGGGAGTAGCTGACCAGCCAACGCAGGGCCAGCGTGGTGCTGCGGCCGGCGCGCACCTCGATCGGCACCTGGTAGGTCGCGCCACCGACGCGGCGGCTGCGGACCTCGAGGGTCGGCTTCACGTTGTCGAGCGCGCGCTTGAGCGTGACGACGGGGTCGGTGCCGGTCTTCTCGCGGCAGCCCTCGAGGGCGCCGTGCACGATGCCCTCGGCGATGGACTTCTTGCCGTCCTCGAGCACCTTGTTGACCAGCTGGGTGACCAGCGGCGACCCGTAAACCGGGTCGACGACGACCGGCCGCTTGGGAGCGGGACCCTTGCGCGGCATCAGCTCTTCTCCTTCTTCGCGCCGTAGCGGCTGCGCGCCTGCTTGCGGTTCTTGACGCCCTGGGTGTCGAGCGAACCGCGGATGATCTTGTACCGGACACCCGGGAGGTCCTTCACCCGGCCGCCGCGCACGAGCACCATCGAGTGCTCCTGCAGGTTGTGGCCGACACCGGGGATGTACGCGGTGACCTCGATCTGGCTGGTCAGCTTGACACGGGCAACCTTGCGCAGAGCCGAGTTCGGCTTCTTCGGCGTCGTGGTGTACACACGCGTGCACACGCCGCGACGCTGCGGGCTGCCCTTGAGCGCCGGGGTCTTGTTCTTGGCGACCTTGTCCTGGCGGCCCTTGCGGACCAACTGCTGGATCGTAGGCACTACGTCTCCGTGTCCTCTGCTCGTCGAACTGCCTCGACTGGTCTGGTTTCCGGGGATCACACTGGTCTTTCACCTGGCGTCGGCGCAGGTCGTGGGCGCCTTACGGCGACCCCCGCGGTCGGGCGTGTCGGCCCGGTCCCACGCCGCACGATCAGGCTTCCGATCGATGTGGTCGGTTGATCTGTCCGGTATGCGCTGGCTTCTGCGGCCGGGCGCGCCGGATTGCCCGGAGCAGTCCAGGCACGAAGACTGAGGTTACCCGGTCAAGGGTACCCAGGTCAAAGTGATGCCGCAGCTCGACGGGAAGACGCACTCGCACGATAACGCACGGGTCTCGTCCGCGTCACGACCCCACGCCGGGCGCACCGGCTCGCGACCCCGCCGCGAGTGCGCCGTGTGCGGGCCGTCGGTCAGCAGCGGTAGCCGCCGTCGGCGAGGCCGGCTTCACGCTCGAGCGGATGCTCGCACGGCTTGCGGGGGTCGTGCCGGACCATGTACTCCCAGATGAACCGGACGTAACCGTAGCGCGCCCACTGCTCGGAGTGCACCCGCTCGTGCCGCAACAGCCGCGCCAGGCTGGGCGCGCCCGAACCGGGCGGCCGCCGGCCGGTCTCGATCGATGCGCGCAGGACCTCGGCGGGATCGTCGTGCGAGCCGTTCACCAGGTAGAGCTCGCCCCAGGTGGTGCCGCCACGGGCGGCGAACCAGTCGACGGGGTTCGGCAGGGCCCGCAGCGACCGCGCGCCGGCCGCCGCCATCATCGTCCCCTCGGGCGTGGCCACCAGAGCACCCCGCCGGACCGCCGTCCCCGCGTCGCCGGCGTTGAGGCCGAACAGGCCGGAGTACGACCAGCGGTTGCGGTCGCGCCGGGCGTCGGTGCGGCTGGGCCGGTGGCCGTTGAGCAGCTCTGTCAGCCGGGCCAGCTCGCGCGCCCGCCGGGCGTCGTCGATGCGGACGTAGGGGCGCTCGTCCGGGCCACGCCACACGGTGCGGCCGGCCAGCGGGGCGAACGTCGCCGCCGTGACGCCCTCCTCCCGCGCGATGCCGACCACCTCCTCGGAGCTGTGGCCGGCGGCGAGGGTCCACCGCACCCACTCGCGGTACCGGTCGTCCGGCTCGCCGCTCAGCAGACCGGCGTCGCGGAGCAGCGCGACGGTCGGCTCGGTCATCGGCTCCTCCTCGGCAGCGCGGTGGGTTCCGGCCCGGCGACGGGGCGGGTCCCCGCCCGGTTGGGTGGGTGCCCACCCACTGGGTGGGTCCCCGCCCGGTTGGGTGGGTGCCCACCCTACGGGCGGGCGCCGACACTCGCCCGCACACGCCGCCGTTCGCCCCCGCTTGCCGTTGGCCGCCGTCCGCTGCCGTCCGCCGGCGTGCGGCGTGAATCCTCGGGGCACTGTCACATTCGGGCGCTGCGAACGACCCATAGGAGGTGTGGTCCCCTCATCCTCCGCGCGACCGGCTCGGTCCGCCGCCCACGGGCTGGCGCAGCTGTCCGGTCCGATTCACGACGACACCGGCGCCCTCGCGGCGTCGATGCTGTCGCGCGTCCGCGTGGCCCAGCGGCGGGCCGGTCCGGCGCTGTCACCACGCCAGCACGACGCGGTGCGGGTCGCAGCCGCCGCGATGCACGAGGCGCTCACCACCGCCGCCGAGACGCTGATGCTCGTCGTCGAGTCCGCGGCTGACGAGCTCGGCGCCCTGCTCCGCGACCCGGCGACGGCCGCCAGCCGCCGCCCCCGGCCTGGGGCGGCGGGCAGGCCCAGCCGGCCGGAGCGCCCTTGGGCATCGGGTGCGCGAAACGCGCCGATCGGAGCAACGCCGACGACCCCCGCGACCCCCGCAACACCCGCGACGCCGGCTGCCGTCGGGCACCACTCCCTGCCCGCCACGGGCAACGCGCGGCGGCTCGGGCTCGGGGCCGCGGGCACCGGCCCGTCCTCGGCCGGGCGTCGACGCGAGGCACCAGCCCCACCGGCGGCGACGACGCCACCGCCTCGCCGCCCTCGGTTGACCGCCGCGCAAGGCCGGGCGCTGCACTACTACACGACGGTCGAGGGGGTCGAGGAGATGAACACCTACTTGCGCCGACCGGCCGGCACCCGGTCGTCGGCACAGTCGGAGCAGGACGAGCAGGACGAGCTGCAGCGGCTGGTCGACGACGCCGTCGCCGGTCTGGCGGCGCTGCCGCGGTTCACCGGCGTCGCCTATCGGGGCACGTCGCTGCCGGCGGCGCAGCTGCCGCGCTGGCAGCCGGGCGTCGTCGTGGCCGACCGCGGGTTCGCCAGCGCGTCGGCGAGTGTGTCGGTCGCCGAGGCCTTCCGCGGCGGCGGCAACGCGTTCCTCACCATCGTCGGCCGCGGCGGCGCCGACATCCGGGCGTTCTCGTCGTTCGCGCACGAGGCCGAGGTGCTGTTCCCACCCGGCACGCGGTTCCGGGTCATCGACCGCTCGTGGGACGATCGACGCGAGTGCTGGAGCTTCCTGCTCGAGGAGGTGGCATCGTGCGCTTCGACCGCGCGGCCTACGACCGGCTGAGCGACACCGGCAAGGCCGCCTACCTGAAAGCCGTCCGCGACGACGACGCCGGCGCAGCGCCACCCGCCGACATCGCCCCGGAGAAGGCAGCCGGCCAGGAAGGCTTCGAGATCGTCGACGACGACTGAGCCCGGACACGACGACGGCGCCGCCACCCGCGAAGGGTGACGGCGCCGTCGTTCAGGGACGCCGGACTCGTCAGTTGTACGAGCCGAAGTCGTAGTCCTCCAGGCGCACGGCCTCGCCGGACCCCTGGCCGAACTCGTAGTCGGAGTAGTCGGCGCCGTAGTCGACCATGGAGTACATGGCCGCCTTGGCCTCCTCGGTCGGCTCGACCCGCAGGTTGCGGTAGCGGGGCAGGCCCGTACCGGCCGGGATCAGCTTGCCGAGGATGACGTTCTCCTTCAGGCCGATCAGCGGGTCGGACTTGGCGTTGATGGCCGCCTCCGTGAGCACCCGCGTGGTCTCCTGGAACGACGCCGCCGACAGCCACGAGTCGGTGGCCAGCGACGCCTTGGTGATGCCCATCAGCTGCGGACGACCCGAGGCCGGCTGACCGCCCTCGGCGACCGCACGCCGGTTCTCCCCCTCGAAGCGCGACCGCTCGACCAGCTCGCCGGGGAGCAGGTCGGTGGTGCCGCTCTCGAGCACGGTGATCCGGCGCAGCATCTGCCGCACGATGATCTCGATGTGCTTGTCGTGGATCGACACACCCTGCGACCGGTAGACCTCCTGGACCTGGTCGGTCAGGAAGACCTGAACCGCCCGCTGGCCCTGGACCCGCAGCACGTCGTGCGGGTCGGCCGTACCGGAGTGCAGCAGCTCGCCGACCTCGACGCGGTCGGCGTCCTGGACACGCCACTGGGCGATGCCCGGGGCGCGCCGGTTGGTCCACTCGAACACACGCCGCGACAGCGGGAACGACTGCTCCTCGCCACCGTCGTCGGGGACGATGACCGCGTGGGCGCCCTTGGCGTCCTCTTCGATGCGGACCCGGCCCGACGACTCCGACAGCGGAGCCTTGCCCTTCGGGGCCCGCGCCTCGAACAGCTCGACCACACGCGGCAGACCGTGCGTGATGTCCTCACCCGCGACACCGCCGGTGTGGAACGTCCGCATGGTCAGCTGGGTGCCCGGCTCGCCGATCGACTGGGCGGCGATGATGCCGACCGCCTCGCCGACGTCGACGAGCTTGCCCGAGGCCAGCGACCGGCCGTAGCACATGGCGCAGACGCCGGTCTTGCTCTCGCAGGTCAGGACGCTGCGGACGCGGACGTTCTCGACGCCCGCGGCCACCAGGCGGCCGATCTCGACGTCGCCGAGGTCGTCGCCGGCCGACGCCACCTTGGTGCCGTCGGCGGCCACGACGTCCTCGGACAGCGAGCGCGCGTAGACCGAGGTCTCGACGTGCTCGTCGACGAGGAGCCGGCCGTCGGCGCCGGTGACCGCGATGGGCAGTGCCAGACCACGCTCGGTGCCGCAGTCGACCTCGCGGATGATGACGTCCTGCGAGACGTCGACCAGACGCCGGGTCAGGTAACCGGAGTCGGCGGTCCGCAGCGCGGTGTCGGCCAGACCCTTCCGGGCACCGTGCGTCGAGATGAAGAACTCGACGACGGACAGGCCCTCACGGAAGCTCGCCTTGATCGGCCGCGGGATGGTCTCACCCTTCGGGTTGGCGACCAGTCCGCGCATACCCGCCAGCTGGCGGATCTGCATCCAGTTACCACGGGCACCGGAAGTGACCATGATGTTGATGGCGTTCTCGGACGCGAACGACGCGCGCATGGCCTCGTCGACCGCGTTGGTGGCGTCGGTCCAGATGTCGATGAGCTCTTCGCGACGCTCGCCGTCGGAGATGACACCGCGGGCGAAGTTGCGCTCGACCTTCTCGGCCTTCGCCTCGAAGCCCTCCAGGATGGAGGCCTTCGTGGGCGGCGCCACGACGTCGTCGAACGAGACCGTCACGCCGGACCGGGTGGCCCAGTGGAAGCCGATCTCCTTCAGCGCGTCCAGCGTCGCAGCCACCTGGATCTTCGCGTACCGCTCGGCGAGGTCGTTGACGATACTGCCGAGGCGCTTCTTCTCCACGACGGCGTCGACGAACGGGTAGTCGAGCGGCAGCGCCTCGTTGAACAGCGCCCGGCCCAGGGTCGTGCGCAGCGTCAGCGGCTGGCCCGCCTCCCAGTCCTCCGGGGGCTCGAAGCCGGCCGGCGGCACGACGTCGTTCACCCGCAGGGTGATCGGCGCCTGCAGCGACAGCTCACCGCGGTCGAACGCGGCGATGCCCTCGGCGACGGACGAGAACGCCCGGCCCTCGCCGATCTGCTCGGGACGGTCGGAGGTCAGGAAGAAGATGCCCAGCACCATGTCCTGCGTCGGCATGGTGACCGGCCGGCCGTCGGCCGGCTTGAGGATGTTGTTGCTGGACAGCATCAGGATGCGGGCCTCGGCCTGCGCCTCCGCCGACAGCGGCAGGTGCACGGCCATCTGGTCGCCGTCGAAGTCGGCGTTGAACGCCGTGCAGACGAGCGGGTGGATCTGGATGGCCTTGCCCTCGATCAGCTGCGGCTCGAACGCCTGGATGCCGAGACGGTGCAGCGTCGGCGCCCGGTTCAGCAGGACCGGGTGCTCGGCGATGACCTCCTCGAGCACGTCCCAGACGACCGGGCGGGCGCGCTCGACCATGCGCTTCGCGCTCTTGATGTTCTGCGCGTGCGAGAGGTCGACCAGCCGCTTCATGACGAACGGCTTGAACAGCTCGATCGCCATGCCCTTCGGCAGGCCACACTGGTGCAGCTTGAGCTGCGGGCCGACGACGATGACCGAACGGCCGGAGTAGTCGACGCGCTTGCCCAGCAGGTTCTGCCGGAACCGGCCCTGCTTGCCCTTGAGCATGTCGGAGATCGACTTGAGCGGCCGGTTGCCGGGACCCGTGACGGGACGGCCGCGGCGGCCGTTGTCGAACAGCGCGTCCACGGACTCCTGGAGCATCCGCTTCTCGTTGTTGACGATGATCTCCGGCGCACCGAGGTCGAGCAGCCGCTTGAGGCGGTTGTTCCGGTTGATGACGCGACGGTAGAGGTCGTTGAGGTCGCTGGTCGCGAACCGGCCACCGTCGAGCTGCACCATCGGGCGCAGGTCCGGCGGGATGACCGGGACGGCGTCGAGCACCATGCCGCGCGGGTCGTTCTTCGTCGTCAGGAACGGCGAGACGACCTTGAGCCGCTTGAGCGCACGGGTCTTCTTCTGGCCCTTGCCGGTGCGGATGAGGTCGCGCAGCTTCTCGGCCTCGGCCTCGAGGTCGAAGCCGTCGATGCGCTCCTTGATGGCCTGCGCGCCCATGCCACCGCGGAAGTACTGACCGAAGCGGTCGCGCATCTCGCGGTACAGCAGCTCGTCGCCCTCGAGGTCCTGGACCTTGAGGTTGCGGAAGCGGTCCCAGACCGCGTTCAGGCGGTCGATCTCGGCGTCCGCGCGCTTGCGCAGCTGGCTCATCTCGCGCTCGGCCGACTCCTTGACCTTGCGGCGAGCGTCGCCCTTGGCCCCCTCGGCCTCGAGCTCGGCGAGGTCGGCCTCGAGCTTCTTCGCCCGGGTCTCGATGTCGGCGTCGCGGCGCTGCTCGACCTGCTTGCGCTCGACGTCGATCTGGCCCTCGAGCGAGGAGAGGTCGCGGTGCCGCGACTCCTCGTCGACCCAGGTGATCATGTAGGCGGCGAAGTAGATGACCTTCTCGAGGTCCTTCGGGGCGAGGTCGAGCAGGTAGCCCAGCCGCGACGGCACACCCTTGAAGTACCAGATGTGCGTGACGGGGGCGGCCAGCTCGATGTGACCCATCCGCTCGCGGCGCACCTTGGCGCGCGTGACCTCGACGCCACAGCGCTCACAGATGATGCCCTTGAAGCGAACGCGCTTGTACTTGCCGCAGTAGCACTCCCAGTCGCGGGTCGGACCGAAGATCTTCTCGCAGAAGAGCCCGTCCTTCTCCGGCTTCAGGGTGCGGTAGTTGATGGTTTCAGGCTTCTTGACCTCACCGTGCGACCACTCACGGATGTTGTCGGCGGTCGCGAGGCCGATGCGTAGCTCGTCGAAGAAATTGACGTCGAGCACGTGTGTCCTTCTCTCGCTCAGATGTTTCAGGTCTGTGGTGGCTGGCGGAAATGGGAGGCAGGCTCAGCGGACCGGCCTCCCACCACCGTCAGACCTCTTCGACGCTGCTCGGCTCGCGCCGGGACAGGTCGATTCCGAGTTCTTCTGCCGCGCGGAAGACGTCCTCGTCGGTCTCCCGCATCTCGATCTGCGACCCGTCACTGGAGAGCACTTCGACGTTGAGGCACAACGCCTGCATCTCCTTGAAGAGCACCTTGAACGACTCGGGGATACCCGACTCGGGGATGTTCTCGCCCTTGACGATGGCCTCGTAGACCTTGACCCGGCCCGGGACGTCGTCGGACTTGATGGTGAGCAGCTCCTGCAGCGCGTAGGCGGCGCCGTAGGCCTGGAGCGCCCAGACCTCCATCTCGCCGAAACGCTGACCACCGAACTGCGCCTTGCCACCCAGCGGCTGCTGCGTGACCATCGAGTACGGACCGGTCGACCGAGCGTGGATCTTGTCGTCGACGTGGTGGTTGAGCTTCAGGATGTACATGTAGCCCACCGCCACCGGCTTCGGGAACGGCTCACCCGACCGGCCGTCGAACAGGTGCGCCTTGCCGTCGCCGCCCACGAGGCGGACGCCGTCGCGGGTCTTGAGCGTCGACCCGAGCAGGCCGGCGATCTCGTCCTCGCGTGCGCCGTCGAAGACCGGGGTGGCGACCTTGGTGTCGGCCGGCGCCTCGGCGGCGCCGATGCCGCGCAGCCGCGTCTTCCACTCCTCGTCGTCGCCCTCGACCTCCCAGCCGGTCTTGGCCACCCACCCGAGGTGGGTCTCCATGACCTGGCCGAGGTTCATGCGGCTCGGGACGCCCAGCGGGTTCAGCACCATGTCGACCGGGGTGCCGTCCTCGAGGAACGGCATGTCCTCGACCGGGAGGATCTTGGCGATGACGCCCTTGTTGCCGTGGCGGCCGGCGAGCTTGTCGCCGTCCTGGATCTTGCGCATCTGAGCGATGTAGACGCGGACCAGCTGGTTGACACCCGGCGGGAGCTCGTCGCCCTCGTCGCGGTCGAACACCCGGACGCCGATGACCTTGCCGGACTCGCCGTGGGGCACCTTCAGCGAGGTGTCGCGGACCTCGCGCGCCTTCTCACCGAAGATCGCGCGGAGCAGCCGCTCCTCCGGGGTCAGCTCGGTCTCGCCCTTCGGGGTGACCTTGCCGACCAGGATGTCGCCGTTGGTGACCTCGGCGCCGATGCGGATGATGCCGCGCTCGTCGAGATCGGCGAGGACCTCGTCGGAGACGTTCGGGATGTCGCGCGTGATCTCCTCGGGGCCCAGCTTGGTGTCGCGGGCGTCGACCTCGTGCTCCTCGATCTTGATCGAGGTGAGGACGTCGTCCTGGATGAGCCGCTGCGAGATGACGATGGCGTCCTCGTAGTTGTGGCCCTCCCACGACATGAACGCGACCAGCAGGTTCTTGCCCAGCGCCATCTCACCGAGCTCGGTGGACGGACCGTCGGCGATGACCTGGCCGGCCTCGATGCGCTGCCCCTCGTCGACGACCGGCCGCTGGTTGATGCACGACCCGGCGTTGGAGCGGCGGAACTTGGCCAGCTGGTAGGTCTGGTAGGTGCCGTCGTCGGCCATGATGGTGATGTAGTCGGCCGAGAGCTCGGTGACCACACCACTCTTCTCGGCCAGGATGACGTCGCCGGCGTCCTCGGCCGCGTGCGACTCCATGCCGGTGCCGACGAGCGGCGACTCGGAGCGGAGCAGCGGCACGGCCTGGCGCTGCATGTTCGAACCCATGAGCGCGCGGTTGGCGTCGTCGTGCTCGAGGAACGGGATCATCGCGGTGGCCACGGAGACCATCTGCCGCGGCGACACGTCCATGTAGTCGACCTGCTCGCCCGGGACGGTCTCGATCTCGCCACCGCGCTTGCGGACCAGCACCTTGTCCTCGGCGAACCGGCTGTCGTCGGTCAGCGGCGCGTTGGCCTGCGCGATGACCCGGCGGTCCTCCTCGTCGGCGCTCAGGTACTCGATGTCGTCGGTGACCTGACCGTCGATGACGCGGCGGTACGGCGTCTCGATGAAGCCGAACGGGTTGATGCGCCCGTAGGTGGCCAGCGAGCCGATGAGGCCGATGTTCGGGCCCTCAGGGGTCTCGATGGGACACATGCGGCCGTAGTGCGACGGGTGGACGTCGCGGACCTCCATGCCGGCCCGCTCGCGGGACAGACCGCCCGGACCCAGCGCGTTGAGCCGGCGCTTGTGCGTCAGCCCGGCCAGCGGGTTGGTCTGGTCCATGAACTGCGACAGCTGGGAGGTCCCGAAGAACTCCTTGATCGCGGCCACGACCGGACGGATGTTGATCAGCGTCTGCGGCGTGATGGCCTCGACGTCCTGCGTGGTCATGCGCTCGCGGACGACGCGCTCCATGCGGGACAGACCCGTGCGGACCTGGTTCTGGATGAGCTCACCGACGGTACGGATGCGGCGGTTGCCGAAGTGGTCGATGTCGTCGACCTCGACCGGCACCGTGACGTCGCCGCTGGGCATCTCGGTCTCGTTGGCGTGCAGCCGCACGAGGTAGCGCAGCGTGCCGATGATGTCGTCGATGGTCAGCGTGCTCTGGTCGAGCGCGAGGTCGAGGCCGAGCTTCTTGCCCAGCTTGTAGCGGCCGACCCGGGCGAGGTCGTAGCGCTTCGGGTTGAAGTAGGCGTTCTCGAGCAGCTGCTGCGCGGCCTCGCGCGTCGGCGGCTCGCCCGGACGCATCTTCCGGTAGATGTCAAGCAGCGCCTCGTCCTGGGTGGTGGTGTGGTCCTTCTCCAGGGTGGCGCGCATCGACTCGTAGTCGCCGAACTCCTCGAGGATCTGCTCGTTGGTCCAGCCCATGGCCTTGAGCAGCACGGTGACGTTCTGCTTGCGCTTGCGGTCGAGCCGGACGCCGACCATGTCGCGCTTGTCGATCTCGAACTCCAGCCAGGCACCCCGCGACGGGATGACCTTGGCGGTGTAGATGTCCTTGTCCGAGGTCTTGTCGAGCGACCGCTCGAAGTACAGGCCCGGCGACCGCACCAGCTGCGACACGACGACACGCTCGGTGCCGTTGACGATGAACGTCCCCTTCGGGGTCATGAGCGGGAAGTCGCCCATGAACACGGTCTGGGACTTGATCTCGCCGGTCTCGTTGTTGATGAACTCGGCGGTGACGAACAGCGGCGCGGAGTACGTGAAGTCGCGCATCTTGCACTCGTCGATGCTGTTCTTGGGGTCCTCGAAGCGAGGATTCGAGAACGACAGCGACATGGTCGCCGAGAAGTCCTCGATGGGGCTGATCTCGCTGAGGATCTCCTGCAGGCCCGACGTGGTGTTCACGTCGGTGCGCCCCGCGGCCTCGGCGGCGGCGACCCGCGCCTGCCAGCGCTCGTTGCCGAGCAGCCAGTCGAAGCTGTCTATCTGAAGGGCGAGAAGGTTCGGAACGTCGAGAGGTTCGCGAATCTTGGCAAAGGAGATGCGACGCGAGACATTGGGGCCAGCAGTGGTGGTGGGCGAGACGGCCAACAGGGGTCCTTCCGAGGGCACACGGTCGGAATGCACGCGCAGTCCTCAACCCAAGCGGGCAGCATCGGCGAAGGGCAGCGCAAAGCTGCAGTCTAACCCAAAGGGCACACTGCTGTCGAGTGGTCAGCCACTCCGCGCTTCCTTCTGTCTCGCATCCCCCACCCCGCTGCCCGATCAGCATCTCGTCAGGAGGTCGCCCGCGTCAAGCACCGAAGACCCCCCGATCGTCGAACTGGCACCTGAATTGCCGCATTCGCCGTGCTCAGCGGCCGATCGGTGACTCATCCGAACGTACGATCCAGTGGCGCGCCGCGCACGACTAGCCCGCCGGAGCGGCGTCGCGACCCGCTCACGGCCACTCGAGCGAGACCGCAGAATTTCGCTGTGGGCGAACAGAGTGGCGTCGGTTCCCAGGTTCTGGACGGCGTCGGCAGTGTCGGTGCCCACCCGTAGGGTGGGGGCCCTCCCTCACGGGGCGGGGTCAGCCTGCGGGCCTGACGATCGCGGCGCCGCGGTGACGACCCACCGGCGGCGGGCTCTCGGCCGAGAATCGCGATGCCGCCCACGCGAACGGGCCCGGCACCCCGCGATGGGGTACCGGGCCCGTTGCTGTCAGTGGGTCAGAGACTCACTTGACGGAGACGGTGGCGCCGGCGGCCTCGAGGGCCTCCTTGGCCTTCTCCGCGGCCTCCTTGTTGACCTTCTCGAGCAGCGGCTTCGGCGCGGCCTCGACCAGGTCCTTGGCCTCCTTGAGGCCGAGCGAGGTCAGAGCGCGGACCTCCTTGATGACCTGGATCTTCTTGTCGCCGGCCGACTCGAGGACGACGTCGAACTCGTCCTTCTCCTCCTCGGCCGGGGCAGCGGCGCCGGGGGCAGCGGCACCCGGAGCGGCGACGGCGACCGGGGCGGCCGCGGTGACCTCGAAGGTCTCCTCGAACTTCTTCACGAACTCCGAGAGCTCGATGAGGGTCATCTCCTTGAAGGCGTCCAGGAGGTCCTCGGTGTTGAGCTTCGCCATGGTGGCGGTTCCTTTCTCTGGTCGGCTGAATGCCGGGTTGTCGTACGGGCTCGGGGCCGTGGGACGACCCCCGGGCGTTCAGCCCTCGTTCTGCTCCGTCGCCTCGGTCGCGTCGGCGGCCTCGGCGGCGGGTGCCTCGTCGGCGGCCGCCTCAGCAGCGGGCGCCTCCTCGGCGGGGGTCTCGACGGCGGCCGGCGTGCCGGCGCCACCGGCGAGGATGCTCGGGTCTGCCTCGGCCTTCTGCCGCAGCGCCTCGACGACGCGAGCGGTCTGCGCCAGCGGGGCGGCGAACAGCGACACCGCGTTCTGCAGCGACGCCTTCATCGCACCGGCCAGCTTGGCCAGCAGGACCTCGCGCGACTCGAGGTCGGCGAGCTTGTTGATCTCCTCACCGGTGAGCGGCGCCCCATCGAGCAGGCCACCCTTCACCACGAGGACGGGGTTCGCCTTGGCGAAGTCACGCAGGCCCTTCGCGGCCTCGACCGGGTCGCCCTTGACGAAGGCGATGGCCGACGGGCCGGACAGGTAGTCGTCGAGCCCCGAGATCCCGGCTTCCTTCGCCGCGATCTTGGTCAGCGTGTTCTTCACCACGGCGTAGGACGCGTTCCCACCGAGCGACCGACGCAGTTCCGTCAGCTGCTTGACGGTGAGGCCGCGGTACTCGGTCAGCACGACCGCGTTGCTGGCACGGAACTCGTCCGCGAGCTCTGCGACCGCGGCTGCCTTGTCAGGCCTCGCCATGGGGCTCCTTCTCCAGATGGTGGTGCCGGTGGAGTCCCGCAGACATGAAAAACGCCCCGGCGCAGGCGCGGGGCGAAGGGGCACCGGCGACAAGGCCGACGGCACGACGTTCGTCTCTCACCTGCGCGGGCCGCCCACATTACTGCGGGGCCTTCGTCACGATCGGCGGGCGATCGTGAGACCGGCGGTCTTTGGCAGCGTCAATCTTACGGGCAGCAGGGCGCCGACGCCAAATCAGCCGAACGGGCCGGTCTTCTGGTCCTGGAAGGAGTGCACCATCTCGCGCAGCTCCTCGGTGCGTCCGGCCGGCCAGTCGTCCGGCGGCACGACCGCGAGCCAGGCGTCGACCAGCTCGCCGCCGTAGTTGTGCCCGTGCCCGGCGGGCACCGTCGCGGACAGCGCCATGTCGGCGGTGACCTGCCAGAACGTGACGAACGGATACCAGTCGAGGGTGGGCAGGACGTCCGGGCCGTGCTCCTCGTCGATCCACTCCGGCCGCTCGAACATCAGGTCCCACGACCACAGCGTCACCGGGTCGGAGGCGTGCTGCAGGAACAGCACGGGCGGATCGTCGTCGAAGTCGAGGTCCATCGGCTCCTGCCAACCGCCCCAGAACTTCACGTCCTGGCCGCCGTCGACGACGGGCAGCCGGGCCGGCGAGCCCGGGTCGCGCCGCTCGGTCAGCTCGGCGCGCAGCGAGTGCCGGCTGGGCGAGCCGACCCACAACGCGCCGTCGACCTTCGCGCGCAGGTCGCCCAGCGACTCGAACGCGGCGGCGCTGCCCAACGCGCCGAGGCTCTCGCCGTAGACGATGAGCTTCGGCCGCTCCGACGGCGGCCGCTCCAGCCAGGCCTCCTGCACGGCCTCGAACAGCGCGCGGCCGGCGATCTGCACCTGCTCCTGGTCGGCGACGAACGAGATCCAGCTCGGCAGGTAGGAGTACTGCAGGGCGACGATCGCGGTGTCGCCGTTGTAGAGGTACTCCAGCGCGTCGGCGGCCGCGCCGTCCACCCAGCCCGTGCCGGTCGTCGTCACCACCACCAGGACCTGGCGGTCGAACCCGCCGGAGCGCTCCAGCTCGCGCACGGCCAGCGACGCCAGCCCGGCCGGCGTCTCGGCGGAGTCCATGCCGACGTAGGCACGGACGGGGTCCAGTGCGGGCCGGCCGCTGAACTGCGTCAGCTCGTCGACCGTCGGCCCGGACGACACGAACTCACGGCCCTTGCGGCCCAGCGAGTCCCACGTCACCAGCGACCCGGGCCCGCCGGAGTGTGTCGCGGAGTCGGGCGCGTTGTTGCCGGCCTCGGTCTCCATGTTGACCGCGGCGAAGGCGTCGTTGGCCACGCCCAGCAGCGTCGGGTAGAGCAGGCCGGTCCACGACCAGAAGGCCACCCCGCCGACGCACAGCACCGACGCGACCAGCGCGACCTGCGGCGGCACCCAGCGGCCGAAGAACCTGCGCAGCCGCCGCGACACGCCGCGCAGCAGCCGGGCCAGCGCCAGGAACACGACGAAGATGGCGCCGGCGACCAGCAGGATCAGCAGGTAGTGGTTGGGGCCCGGGCTCTCGACGTCCATCAGGGCGCGCAGCTCGGTCTGCCAAGCGGCGTTGTCGGAGAGGTACCACGCGATCGCCGCGGCCGCCGTCCCGGCCAGGCCCCACCAGGCGATCAGCCGGGTCCGCCGCGACGGCTCCAGCAGCAGCGGCCGGGCGCGGCGCACGACCAGCCGGACGACCCAGGCGATCAGCACGCCGAGCGCGTAGCCGATGGTCGCCGTCAGGCCGCTCACCATCGCCTGGTAGATCCAGGTGCGCGGCAGCAGCGTCGGCGTCAGCGACCAGCAGAAGAAGCAGACGGCACCGATCAGCCCGCCGTAGTCGGGGCGCAGCCAGGTGAGGAAGCGGCCGAGCACCGGGATCTGGTGCACCGACGGCAGCCCTCGGCGCGCGGACGCGCCCCGGTCGAGCAGCTGCGTCACCGGTACCACGTCCCGACACTGGTGTCACGGGCAGAAGAACACGACCGCCGCGAGCCATCGGAGTGGATCGCGGCGGTCGGCGGGTGGTGTGCCGTCAGCAACGGCTCACCGGTAGGAACTCATGCGTCGGCGGACTCCGTCGGCCGGACCTTCGAGGGGTCGAGCGGGATGCTCGGGCCCATGGTCGTGGCGAGCGTCGCCTTGCGGATGTAACGGCCCTTCGACGCCGACGGCTTGAGGCGGTTGACCTCGTCGAGCGCGGCGGCGTAGTTCTCGGCGAGCGCCTGCTCGGTGAACGACGTCTTGCCGATGATGAAGTGGAGGTTCGCGTGCCGGTCGACCCGGAACTCGATCTTGCCGCCCTTGATGTCGGAGACGGCCTTCTCGACGTCCATGGTGACGGTGCCGGTCTTGGGGTTCGGCATCAGGCCACGCGGGCCGAGCACCCGGCCCAGCCGGCCGACCTTGCCCATGAGGTCGGGCGTCGCGACGACGGCGTCGAAGTCGAGCCGGCCGCCCTGGACCTCCTCGACCAGCTCGTCGCCGCCGACGATGTCGGCGCCCGCCGCCTTGGCCTCCTCAGCCTTCGGACCGACGGCGAAGACCAGGACCCGAGCGGTCTTGCCGGTGCCGTGCGGGAGGTTGACGGTGCCGCGGACCATCTGGTCCGCCTTGCGGGGGTCGACGCCCAGCCGCAGGGCGACCTCGACGGTGGAGTCGTACTTGGTGGCCGACGTCTCGCGGGCCAGCTTGACGGCCTCGGCGGGGTTGTACAGGCGGTCGCGGTCGATCTTCTCGGCCGCGGCGCGGTAGGACTTGCTGCGCTTCATGTCTTCTCCTCGTGGTTCCTGGAGTCGTGGTGCGGGCCCAGCGCTTGGACCCTCCCACTGGCCGGCCGGTCAGCCCGGCCGGCGGTTCACTCGGCGACCGTGACGCCCATCTGACGGGCGGTGCCCGCGATGATCTTCTCGGCGGCCTCGATGTCGTTGGCGTTGAGGTCGGGCATCTTCTGCTCGGCGATGGCCCGCAGCTGCTCGCGGCTGATCGACGCCACCTTCAGGCGGTGCGGCTCGCCGGAGCCCTTGTCGATGCCGGCGGCCTTGAGGATCAGCCTGGCGGCCGGCGGCGTCTTCGTGATGAAGGTGAAGGAGCGGTCTTCGTAGACCGTGATCTCCACCGGGATCACGTTGCCGCGCTGCGACTCGGTGGCGGCGTTGTACGCCTTGCAGAACTCCATGATGTTGACGCCGTGCTGGCCCAACGCGGGGCCGACCGGCGGTGCGGGGGTCGCCTGGCCGGCCTGGATCTGGAGCTTGATCAGGCCTGCGACCTTCTTCTTCGCTGGCATTCCTCGGGTCCTTGTCGTGATGGTGAGGCTGTCCCATGCGCGCCGGACGGCACGCGCGGGGACCGTCAGAGCTTCTGGATCTGGTTGAACGAGAGCTCGACGGGGGTCTCGCGGCCGAAGATCTCGACCAGTCCCTTGATCTTCTGGGAGTCGGCGTTGATCTCGTTGATCGTCGCGTGCAGCGTGGCGAACGGCCCGTCGACGACCATGACGGAGTCGCCGACCTCGAAGTCTACGACCTCGACCTGCTTCTTCTCTTCGGCCGGCTTGGCCTGCTCGGCCACCTGCGGGGCGAGCCAGCGCTCGACCTCGTCCAGGCCCAGCGGGATGGGCTGGTGCGCGTGCCCGACGAACCCGGTGACGGCCGGGGTGTTGCGGACCGCGGACCACGACTCGTCGGTCATGTCCATGCGCACCAGCACGTAGCCCGGGAAGCGGTTGCGCTTCACCAGACGGCGCTGGCCGTTCTTGATCTCGGCGACCTCTTCGGTCGGGACCTCGATCTCGAAGATGAAGTCCTCCATGTTGAGGCTGCCGATGCGGTTCTCGAGGTTGGCCCGGACCCGGTTCTCCATGCCGGAGTAGGTCTGGACGACGAACCACTCGCCCGGCTTGGCGCGCAGCACGCGGCGGAACTCCGCCAGCGGGTCCGTCTCCTCGGACTCGACGCTGCCGGCGTCGTCGTCCTCGGCGGACTCCCCGTCCGCGGACTCCGCGTCGGCGGACTCCCCGTCGGCGGGCTCCGCCTCGGCGGAAGCCTCAGTCGGACCGGCCTCGCCCGTGGGCGACTCCTCGGTCTCGACGTCCTCGATGGTCGACTCGTGCTCGGACACGGTGTGCGCTTCTTCCTCCTGGGTGCGGCTGACCACGGATCGATCAGCCGAAGATCTCGAACATCGCCCAGCCCAGGCCCAGATCGAGCAGCGAGACGACAGTGATCATGATCGCCACGAAGACGAGCACGACCGCCGTGTACGTCAGCAGCTGCTTGCGGGTCGGGTAGACGACCTTGCGCAGCTCGGCCACGACCTGGCGGGTCCAGAGCGACAGCCGGGCGAACGGACCGCGGCGCCGGGGCGAACGCGGACGCTCGGGTGTAGCGGTCTTGCCGCTGGTCTCCGTCACGTGCTACCTCGCTGACTCTGGAACGTCGCCCTGGGCCGGACTCCGTCGTCGATCAGGCCGCTGGGTGTGGCGACCTCGCAGGGCAGGAGGGACTTGAACCCCCAACCGCCGGTTTTGGAGACCGGTGCTCTACCAATTGAGCTACTGCCCTTCGAATGGACGCGGCAGTCCCAGCCAAAGTTGTGAGGGCACGCTTCGGCTGGGGGTCCGACGACCACCCAAGAGTGAGAGTGTACGGGGTGAGGGGCGTCCTGGTCGAACTCGCTGCCGGGAGGCCGCTTCACCGTCACGAAGGTGACAACGAGATCAACTCGCGGGCGGTTCCTCGGCCGTCGACTTCCCGCGCCGAAAGATCCGGCTCCCGCACCCGACCCGGGCGTCGGGCGTCGGGCGTCGGGCGTCGGGCGTCGGGCGTCGGGCGTCGGGCGTCGGGCGTCGGGCGTCGGGCCGGTCTACTCGGTCCGTGCGGCTCAGTCCGTTCGCCGATTCGGGCCACCGTCGTCGGTCACTCAGCCTGCCCGGCTCGCTCGGTCCGCCCCGGCTCGCTCAGTTCGCCGACTCGGGCCACCGTCGCCGACTTCGGGCCGCCGTTGTCGGCCGGTCCGATGGTGTGTCGATGTACTTGGATGGCCAGGCCGCCCGGTTGGCCGGGCGTGCTGGTCGGCTCCGGCCCTGGTTGGCGGGGTCCGCCGTGTATCGAGTGCGTGCCGTTCGCCGTCCCCCTGCTGCCCATTTTCTTAGCCGCGCACCCGCGCCTCAAGCGGACTGACGGGCGCTTCGCGCCGGCGATGACCGCTTGACCCGCGGCCGCGCGGTCTCAGAACTGGCAGCTATCAGGGGGACGGGGCGAGTCTGGACACACCTCAAGGTCGCAGCCGTGGTCCAGGGATCCAGGGTCGGCCGGTGATCCGGCCGCACCCGCCGACGATCTGACGCTGCCGGCTGTTCACCCGGCCGCCGTCGAACCGGCCACCGCCAGCCGTTCATCCGGCCGCGCCCGCCGACGATCTGACGCTGCCGGCTGTTCACCCGGCCGCCGTCGAACCGGCCACCGCCAGCCGTTCATCCGGCCGCACCCGCCGACGATCTGACGCTGCCGGCTGTTCACCCGGCCGCCGTCGAACCGGCCACCGCCAGCCGTTCATCCGGCCGCACCCGCCGTCGACCCCGGCCGCTCCCACCGTTTGACCCGGCCGTGCCCGCCGTCGGTCTGGCGACTGCCGGGCGTTGGTCCGGCCCCGTCGACATCGCCGTCGGCCATGGTGAGAACGGTGATCGAGAGACAGCACTCAGCCGCCCCGGCGCCACCAAACCGCCCGTGAACACCGGTTCACACCGACTTCACTAGGCGTTCTCCCACTCCACCAGGCATGCACGCCTCGCAGAGCGGGAGAACGCCTAGTGATGTAAGCGATCGTTGATGATCATGGCAGTCCACAGCCCCACGTCACCGGTGGGGTGGAGGTGACGGCCGCCGATGGGCAGGTCCACGTCCGCGAACGACCGTGGCGTCGGCTGCCGACATTGAGGTGTGCCCAGACTCGCCCCGTCCCCCTGATAGCTGCCAGTTCTTGGCCGCGGAATCGTGGGTCAAGCGGTCTCGCCGGCGCGGAGCGCCCGTCAGTCCGCTTGAGGCGCGGTTGCGCGGCTGAGAAAATGGGCAGCAGGGGGACGGCGAACGGCACGAACACCGGGCCAACGCCACGAACGGCGAACCGTCGCACCTCCGACGCGAAGCAACCGAGCCCCGCCACACCGGCACCGGCACCGGCACCGACACCGACACCGACACCAACCCCCGGCAACGCGTCGACCGTCGCCACCCACCGCGGCAAGCGCCCAGATGCGATCGACCCATGGATCAGGCCGAGACGTCGACGTCGATTCGTCGCCGGTCACGCGGCCAGGCGTCGGCACCGTCGTCGTACCGTCCGAGGTCGCGCTCTCGTCCACCCTCACCGTGCCCGCCGACGGCCGGTTCGAGTGGCACGTCCGGCCGTCGCCGCGACCCGGCCAGAATCACTCGCCGCACCTGCTGGAGCGCTGGACGGTCTCCAGGGCCGGCCGCTCCGGGCAGGTCGTGCACAGCCAGGAGGTGACGGTCGCGCGCGGGCAAGAGCGTGGAGCTGGACCTGCGCCGCTGCCCGGCCGTGCCGCCGCGGGGTCGCTGATCGCTGGCGCCGCCGGTCGCGGGTCTCTAGTGTCGTAACAGAGGCCCGCGACCGGACGGAGTGCGGCATGAGCGGTACGGCGGACCCGCCCACGAGCGCCGGCAGCGCCGAGGCGCTGCGGGCGCCTCGCGACGTCGTCCTCGCGGTGCGGCTCATGTACGCCGGCGCCGCCCTGACCGCGCTGCTCGGCCTGCTGCGGCTGATCGACCCCGAGGCCTACGAGGACGCCCTCGACACCTCGTCCGGCACCAGCGCCCGCGGCTCGTACGTCGCGTACCTGTTCGTCGTCGCCGCGGTCTGGCTGCTGGTGGCCCGATACTGCGCCCACGGCAGCCGGCGGGCCCGGCGCGCCGCCACGTTCTTCGCCGTGCTCTACGTGGCCGCCGTCGCGGCGACGCTCGCCGGCGCGGCACGGTTCGACGCCTACAACGTCGTGAGCGTGCTCGTCGCGGTGGTCGCGGTCGCGGTGATCTGGCTGCTGTACCGCCCCGATTCACGACGCTGGTTCCTGCGTCCACACCCACCGACCAGCTAGGGTGCGTTGCCAAACGGCACCCGACGAGACGATGGAGATTCGACCATGAGTGGCACCACCCCTCCGCCGGGATCCGGTCCGGGCGAGGACGAGAACCCGTACGCGCAGTCGGGTCAGAGCGGGCAGCCCGAGCAGCCATGGGCGTCCACTCCGCCGCCCAGCGGCCCGCCGGCCTGGAGCGGGCCGGTCGACGGGGGTGCCTCCGCCTGGGGCGACCCCGCGCCGCCGGCCGAGCCGCCTCAGACGCTGCGCCGTGCGGCCGTCCTGATGTACGTCGGCGCCGGCCTGTCCGTGCTCGGCGTGCTGCTGACGTTCCTGGCCCGCGACGCCATCCACGACGCCATCGCCGACAGCGACAGCAGCCTCAGCGCCGACGACGTCGACGCCGCCGCCAACCTCACCATCGGGGTGGGTGTCGTGGTCGGTCTCCTCGGCGCCGCGCTCTGGCTGTGGATGGCCTACGCCAACAAGGCCGGCAAGTCCTGGGCCCGCGTCGTGGCCACCGTGCTCGGTGGCCTGAACATCCTGTTCACGCTCTTCTCGCTGAGCGGTGGCGGCGGCCTCAACCTGATCATCAACGCGCTGACGATCGCGCTGGCCGCCTACATCCTCTACCTGCTGTACCGGCCGGAATCGAGTGCCTACTACGCCGCGGTGAGCGGCAAGCGGCGCTGACGCCGTCCAATCGGCGCAACCCCTTGGCGCGGCGCAGCGAGGTAGTGCCAGGATGGACCGCATGACCTCGCCTGCGCCCGCCGGCGCCCGCCCCCGTGTCTCTGCCCGCATCGCCGCCATCGCCGAGTCGGCCACGCTCGCGGTTGATGCCAAGGCGAAGGCGCTCAAGGCGGCGGGCCGCCCGGTCATCGGGTTCGGGGCCGGCGAGCCCGACTTCCCGACCCCCGACTACATCGTCGAGGCCGCCGTCGAGGCATGCCACGACCCCCGCAACCACCGCTACACCCCGGCCGGCGGCCTGCCGGAGCTGAAGGAGGCCGTCGCGGCGAAGACGCTGCGCGACTCCGGTTACCAGGTCGAGCCGAGCCAGGTGCTCATCACCAACGGCGGCAAGCAGGCCGTCTACGAGACCTTCGCGGCGCTCCTCGACCCGGGCGACGAGGTCCTCATGCCGACGCCGTACTGGACCACGTACCCCGAGTCCATCGCGCTGGCCGGCGGCGTCCCGGTCGAGGTGCTCGCCGACGAGACCACCGGCTACCGCGTCAGCGTCGAGCAGCTCGAGGCGGCCCGCACGCCGCGCACGAAGGTGCTGCTGTTCGTGTCGCCGTCGAACCCGACCGGTGCCGTGTACTCCCCCGAGGCGGTCCGCGAGATCGGCCGGTGGGCGCACGAGCACGGCCTGTGGGTCGTCACCGACGAGATCTACGAGCACCTCGTCTACGGCCGGGCCACCTTCTCGTCCATCGTGGTCGAGGTGCCCGAGCTCGCCGACACCTGCGTCGTCGTCAACGGCGTGGCCAAGACGTACGCCATGACCGGCTGGCGGGTCGGCTGGATGATCGGCCCCAAGGACGTCATCAAGGCGGCGGGCAACCTGCAGTCGCACGCCACGTCCAACGTGTCCAACGTCGCCCAGCGGGCCGCGCTGGCCGCCGTCTCCGGCGACCTGTCGGCCGTCGCCCGCATGCGCGAGGCGTTCGACCGCCGGCGTCGCACCATGGTGTCGATGCTCAACGAGATCGACGGCGTCTTCTGCCCTGAGCCCGAGGGCGCGTTCTACGCGTACCCGTCGGTGAAAGACGTGCTGGGCCGCACCTTCGCCGGGCACACGCCGAAGACCAGCGCCGAGCTCGCCGAGCTGATCCTCGAAGAGGCCGAGGTCGCGGTCGTGCCGGGCGAGGCGTTCGGCCCGAGCGGATACCTGCGGCTGTCGTACGCCCTGGGCGACGACGACCTCGCCGAGGGCGTCGGCCGGATCCAGCGGCTGCTCGGCTGAGCCGCCTCGCGTGACCGCACCGGCTCCTCGCGACCTGCGGGCCCTGCCCAAGGCGCACCTGCACCTGCACTTCACCGGCTCCATGCGGCACTCGACGCTGCTCGACCTCGCCGACGAGTACGGCGTGCGGCTGCCCGACTCGCTGCGCGAGGACTGGCCGCCGCTGCTGTCGGCGGCCGACGAGAAGGGCTGGTTCCGGTTCCAGCGGCTGTACGACCTCGCGCGGTCGGTGCTGCAGACGGAGTCCGACGTGCGCCGGTTGGTCACCGAGGCGGCGCAGGACGAGGCCGCCGAGGGCTCGGGCTGGCTGGAGATCCAGGTCGACCCGTCCGGCTACGGCGGCCGGTTCGGCGGCATCACGGCCTTCACCGACCTCGTCCTGGATGCCGCGCGGGCCGCGTCGGAGTCGACGGGGGTGGGCATCGCCGTAGTCGTCGCGGCGAACCGGACCCGCCACCCGCTCGATGCCCGCACGCTGGCCCGGCTGGCCGTCCAGTACGCCGGCCGCGGGGTGGTCGGGTTCGGGCTCTCCAACGACGAGCGGCGCGGCGTCATCGCGGAGTTCGCGCCGGCGTTCACCATCGCCGGCCGGGCCGACCTGATCTCCGCACCGCACGGCGGCGAGCTGCGCGGCCCGGACAGCGCCCGCGCCTGCCTCGACGACCTGCACGCCGACCGGCTGGGGCACGGCATCCGCTCGGCCGAGGATCCGGCGCTGGTCGAGCGCGTCGTCGAGGAGCGCATCACGCTGGAGGTCTGCCCGGCGTCCAACGTCAGCCTCGGTGTCTACGCCACGCCCGAGGACGTGCCGCTGCGGCCGCTGGCCGAGGCCGGCGCCCGCATCGCGCTGGGCGCCGACGACCCGCTGCTGTTCGGGTCGCGGCTGCTGGACCAGTACGAGACCGCCCGGCACGTGCACGGCTTCTCCGACGCCGAGCTGGCCCAGCTGGCCCGCGACTCCATCGAGGGCTCGACGGCGCCGTCCGACGTCCGCAAGGTGCTGCTCGAGGGCGTCGAGGCCTGGCTGTCGTCCTGACGCTCGCCGGCCGCCCGCCTGGAAATGATCACGTTGAGTGGGGGTCTGCTCGCTTCCCCAGGCATGCATTCCTGGTGAAGCGTGAGCACCCCAGCTTCACGTGATCATTTCCAGGCGGGCGAGGGGAGCTGGGGCCCGGCGTCAGGCGGGTGCGGGGACGGCGGCCGGCGCGGCCAGCTCGTCGAGGATGCCGGGGCCGTCGCCGGAGCGCAGGTACCACTCGTAGCCGTACGCCTCGTCGAAGCCGGCGTGACCGAGCGACTCCGGGCTGACCTGGCTGGCGTGCACGGCGATGGCGGCCCGCTTGACCGCCAGCTCCCCCGTCGTCGCGCCGACGCGCAGGGCGACGTCGGCGGACGGGACGCCGAACGGCAGCCCGGTCGCCTCGGCGGCGGCGTGGATGAGGTGCGATCGGGTGACGCGGTCGTGCAGGTGGTCGCGGTCGACGGTGGACTGGTACGCGGCGACGCCGGTGAGCCGGGCGGCCGCCGCGCCGATGCGGTGCGCCGCCAGGTGGTCCGGGTGCCCGTAGATGCCCCGGTTGTCGTCGTGGACGATCGCCTCGGCGGACTCCTCGTCGGCCAGGGCGGCGACGCGGCGGGCGACGCGCTCCGGGTCGGCGGCGGCCAGGGCGTCGGGGTGGACGTTGTCGGCGGCGCCGGGCAGCCCGGAGTCGCGCGCGCCGAGCAGCACCAGCCGCTGCACACCCAGCAACGCGGCCGCGCTCTCCAGTTCGGCGACCCGGCGCTGTGCCATCGTCTCGCCGGACGCCAGCGGAACGTGCACCTCGCCCAGCTCGCCGAGCGTGGCGGTGACCAGCACCACCCGCGCGCCGGCGTCGGCCAGGCGCCGCATCGTCACGCCGGTGAAGATCGCCTCGTCGTCGGGGTGGGCGTGGAGGACGAGGACGGTGCGCCCGCGGAGGGGCGAGGGGTTCGAGAACATTCCTGCCTGCTGTGGTGACGGGACCGGCTGCCGCCGGGCCCGGGGACGGCCGGGTCGCGGATGAGGTTCAGCGACGGCGACAACAGCAGGACATGCCGAGGACCGCCGGGACGGCGGTGCGGAGCGGCATGGTGATCACGAGCGGAGAGTCTGCCACATCCCCGCTCGCGCGTACACCGGTTCCGGCGCTCAGGCGTCGACCAGTTCGGAGTCGGCGGCGCGCCGGTCGTAATCGTCGCGCGCCGCGGCGATCTCCTGCCGGTGCTCCTCGGTCCAGTTGATCAGCGCCTCGATGGTGTCGTGCAGCGTGGCGCCGAGCGGAGTGAGCTCGTAGTCGACCCGGGGCGGCACGACGGGGTGCACCGTCCGGCGCACGAGGCCGTCGCGCTCGAGCTGGCGCAGCGTGACCGTGAGCATGCGCTGGCTGATGCCGTCGATCTCGCGCCGCAGCTCCGTGAACCGCAGGGTCCGGAGGTCGAGCAGCGCGATGACCAGCAGCGACCACTTGTCGGCGATGCGGTCGAGGATCTGGCGGACTTCGCAGTCCTCACGCGGGTCCCAGATCTGGCAGTACGCGGGGTCGGTTACCGGCGTGTGCCCGGGTGACTTAGAAGTGCCTTCTTCCATGGTCAGCCATGGTGCCGGAAGATGCGATCAGGCACAAGAAGTAACCGACCCTCATCTCGATAACCACTGAAGGAGTCCGCCCGTGGCATCCCCACCGGCACCGTCCGACCGGCTCACCCCCCGGGGCTGGGCCATCCTGCTCGTGCTGAGCAGCGCGATCTTCCTCGAGGGCATCGACGTGTCGATGATGGGCGTCGCGCTCCCCTCGATCCGGGCCGACCTCGGCATGTCCACGTCGTCCCTGCAGTGGGTGGTGAGCGCCTACGTGCTCGGCTACGGCGGGTTCGTGCTGCTCGGCGGACGCGCCGCCGACCTGCTGGGCCGGCGCCGCATGTTCGTCCTCTGGCTCGTCGTCTTCCTGCTCTTCTCCGGCCTCGGCGGCCTGGCCACCGACGGCTGGATGCTGATCGTCGCGCGGTTCGTCACCGGCATCGCGGCGGCGTTCATGACCCCGGCCGGCCTGTCCATCATCACGACGACGTTCGCGGAGGGGCCGCAGCGCAACCGGGCGCTGCTGGTCTACGCCGGCATCGCCGCCGGCGGCTTCTCGCTGGGCATGGTCACCGGCGGACTGCTGACGTCGATCGACTGGCGCTGGGTGTTCTTCGCGCCGGTGCTGATGGCCGCGGCGATCCTGGTGGCGGCCGTGCGGCTGATCCCGCACGACACCCCGGCCGCACGGACCGGAGGCGGCTACGACGTCGGTGGCACGCTCAGCCTCACCGTCGCGATGCTGCTGCTCGTCTACACCGTCGTCATGCTGCCCGAGGTGGGCGCCGGGTCGACGGTCGCGACGGCGGCCGCGGGGCTCGCGCTGCTGGCGCTGTTCGTGTCGATCGAGCGCCGGTCCCGCACGCCGCTGCTGCGGCTGGGGCTGCTGCGGTCCGCGCCGCTGGTGCGGGCGAACGTGGGCGCGATGGTGCTGGTCGGCGGGTTCGTCGGGTTCCAGTTCGTCGCCGTGCTCTACCTGCAGGAGTTCCGCGGCTGGTCGGAGACGCAGACCGGACTGGCGCTGATGATCCTGGGGCTGGACGCGATCCTGGCGCCGACGCTGACGCCGGTGCTGGTGCGCCGGTTCGGCAACGCGACGGTGATCGTCGCGGGGCTGGCGCTGGCCACCGTGGCGTACGCGCTGTTCCTGCGGGTCGGCGCGGACTGGACGTACGCGGCCATGCTGCCGTCGTTCCTCGTGCTGAGCACGGCGTTCGCGCTGGCCTACGGGCCGCTGACGATCGCCGCCACCGACGGTGTCGCCGAGGAGGAGCAGGGTCTGGCCAGCGGCGTGCTGACGACGTCGTTCCAGTTCGGCTCGGCGCTCGGGCTGGCCGTCGTCACGGCGGTCGTCGTCGCGGGCAGCGGCCCGGACGGCGCCGGACTGGACGCGTTCCGGACCGCGCTGCTGGTGCCGCTGGCCGGCGCCGTCATCGGCGTCCTCGTCACCGCCTCCGGCCTGCGCCGCGGGCGGCGCACGACCACGCCCGCGGACCTCGTCGCCGAGGAGGTCTCGGCATGAGCGGCGAGGTCGTGGACAGCCCGGACCGATCGGTCGCGGAGCACGTGCGCCGCTACCTCGCCACCGACGGCCGTGACGGCTACCTGGAGGGCGGCGTGCCGAACCTGGTGCTGACGGTGACCGGGCGGACCAGCGGCCGCCGGTTCCGCACCGGCCTGTTCTACGGCACCGACGGCGACCGGTACGTCCTCGTGGCGTCCGGCTCGGCGTTCGGGACGGCGACCCCTCCGTCCTGGTACCGCAACCTGGTGGTGAACCCCCTCGTCGAGGTGCAGATCCGGGGCGAGCGGTTCACCGCGACGGCCCGGACGGCGGCCGGCGCGGAGCGGGAGCGCCTGTGGGACCTGATGACGGGTCTGGCGCCCGAATTCCACGCGTACGCGGCGCGCAGCCCGCGCACGATCCCGGTGGTGGTGCTGGAGCGTTCCTAGGATGAGCGGCATGACCGATGCCGTCACGACGCCGCGGCTGCAGGTGCGGCCGCCCGAGGAGGCCGACCGCGCGCGGTTCGTCGAGCTCTTCCGCGACGACGACTTCATGCTGTTCCACCCGCACGTGCTCTCCGAGGCGGAGGCCGAGGCCCGCTTCGACCACATGATCGATGTCTGCCGGACGATCCCGTTCGGCAAGCAGCCGGTGGTCGAACGGGCCTCCGGGCTCGTCGTGGGCTACACCGGCGTCGACCACATCGACATCGACGGCCGGAGCCGGCTGGAGTGGGGCTACCGGTTCGTGCCGGAGGCGCGCGGCCTCGGCTACGCCACCGAGGCGAGCCGGGCACTGCTGGAGAAGGCGCGCCGGACGTATGCGGGCGAGCTGCTGGCGATCATCGATCCGCGCAACGTCGCCTCGCAGAACGTCGCCCTCAAGCTCGGCTTCGCGTTCTGGACGCGGTCGCGGGTCGACGGCGACGTCTGCGACCTCTACACGTTGACGTTGGGGTAGCTTCGGCCGAGTCCGGTGCGGGACACCGGCGGGCACACCGATCCGACGAACGAGGACGTGACCGTCGTGAACTCCGACCCCTGGACCACCCTGCGCGACGACATCGCCGGCACGCTCCTGCTCCGGAACGACACCGGCTTCGACGCCGCCGTCCGGGCGCGGCCGTTCATCGCCCATGACGGTGTCCCGACGCCGGCCGCCGTGCTCCGGTGCCGCGGCGCCGCCGATGTGGCCGCTGCCGTCGGTGTCGCCCGTCGTCATGGGCTGCCGTTCGCGGTACGGTCAGGCGGCCACTGCGCGGCCGGTCTGTCGTCCACGTCAGGGCTCGTCATCGACGTGTCCCTCATGGACACCGTCGAGGTCGACGGCGACCACGTCGTCGTCGGCGGGGGCGTACGGCTGGCCGGGCTGGTCGAGGCGCTCGCCGCGCACGGGCGCGCGCTGCCGACCGGAACCTGCCCGACGGTGGGCGTGAGCGGACTCACGCTCGGAGGCGGCTGGGGCATGCTCAGTCGCCAGTACGGGCTGACCTGCGACCAGCTCGTCCGGGCGGAGGTCGTGACGGCGGACGGCACCGTCGTCGTCACCGACGAGCGTGACGAGCCTGACCTGTTCTGGGCGCTCCGGGGCGGCGGGGCGGGCGGGTTCGGCGTCGTCACCTCGATGACGTTCCGGACGCTCCCGGCGCCACGGATGACCAACTTCCAGTACGCGTGGCCGCTCGCGGCGGCGGCCGGCGTCATCGCCGCCTGGCTCGACCGCGCGATCGATGCGCCCGCACGGCTGTGTGCCGAAGTCGGCGTCTACCCCGACGAGGTGCGGATCCACGGGGCGATGGCCGGCTCCGAGGCCGAGACCAGCGACCTGCTGGACCGGCTGTGCCGCGGCCTGGCCCAGCCGATGCGCGTCGACGTCACCGAGCTGTCCTACCTCGACTCCGCCCGGGCCCTCGCCGGCGCGATCGACGCCACCGACTCGTCCCGTCATCTGTACGCGACCTCGGAGTTCTTCGACCGCGTGCTGCCGGCCGAGGCGATCGACGCCCTGCTCAGGCGGTTCGCCTCCGGCCCGGCAGGACGCGAGATCGGGTTCATGCCGTGGGGCGGCGGCGACCATGACGTCGCCCCGGAGGCGACCGCCTTCCCGCACCGCCGGGCGCGCTACGTCGTCCACCACATCGTCGTCACCCCTGACGCCGGCGCCGACGCCCGCGACTGGGTGCGAGACCTGCGCGACCTCCTCCACCCGTACGGCACCGGCGGCGTCTACGCGAACTTCGCCGATCCCGGCCTCACGGGCTGGGAGCGTGCCTACTACGGCGACAACGCCGCCCGCCTTCGCGACGTCAAGCGGCGGTACGACCCGGACGGTGTCTTCCGCACCGCTCAGTCGGTGCCGCCCGCCGAGGCCTGACCGCCCCGGACCTCGACGTCAGAGCGCGCAGCCGACGAGCGTGGGCTCCGGCGTGAGCTCGACACCGAAGGCCGCGCGCACGCCGTCGCGCACCTCGCGGGCAAGGCCGACCAGGTCGGCGGTGCTGGCCTCGCCGCGGTTGGTCAGGGCCAGCGTGTGCTTGGTGGACAGCGAGACATCGGAGCGGCCGCCGTCGTAGCCGCGACCGAACCCGGCGTGCTCGATCAGCCAGCCCGCGCTGGACTTCACCAGTCCGTCGCCGGCCGGCCAGCGGGGCGCCTCCTCGGGCAGCGCGCCGGCCTGCGCCTCAGTGAGGACCGGGTTGGTGAAGAACGACCCGGCGCTCCAGGTGTCGTGGTCGGCGGCGTCGAGCACCATGCCCTTGCCGGTGCGCAACGCCAGCACGGCGGCGCGCACGTCGGCCAGCGGCGCCCGCTCGCCGGCGGTGATACCGAGCCGCCGGGCCAGCTCCGCGTAGGCGACCGGCCGGCCGAGGTTCCCCTCGCGCAGCTGGTAGCTGACGGAGAGGATCACGTAGCGCTCGGACCCCTTGAACCGGCTGTCGCGGTAGGCGAAGCGGCAGTCGGCGTTGGCGAACGTGCGGACGCGACGGTCCTGGCGGTCGTAGGTGCGCACCGTCCAGACGGTCTGCGCGACCTCCTGCCCGTACGCGCCGACGTTCTGCATAGGCGTGGCGCCGACCAGTCCGGGGATGCCGGAGAGCGCCTCGACGCCGGGCCACTCGTTCTCGACGGTGTACGCGACGAGTTCGTCCCACGGCTCACCGGCGGCTGCCGTCAGCAGCACCCCGCCGCAGGCCGCGAGTGCGTCGCTGTCGCAGGAGGCGCTCGCGTCGACGTCGATGCCGCGGGTCGCGACCCGGACCACCGTCCCGTCGAAGCCGGCATCGCCGACGACCAGGTTGGAGCCGCCACCGACGACCAGCACGGGCTCGCCGCGCTCGTCGCGGTCGCGGACCAGGCCGATCAGTTCGTCCTCGGTGGTCGCCTCGACGACGCGCTTCGCCGGGCCGCCCAGCCGCAGCGTGGTGAGGCCGGCGAGGGGGACGTCGAAGGTCTCGCGCACCGTCACGACCCCCGCGTTCACGACTGGGACGGCCGGTCGGCCGGGAGCCGGCACAGGGCCCGGGCCTGCGTCAGCACCTTCTGGTCGTCGACCTTGACGGTGAGCTCGAGCGCCACCAGGCCGTCGTCGCGGACCGCGGTGACGGCGGCGGCCACGCGGACGGCGACGCCGATGTCGTCGTCGGGGACGACCACCGGGCGGGCGAAGCGGGCGCCGTACTCGACGACGGCGGCGGGGTCGCCCAGCCAGTCGGTGAGCAGCCGCCCGGCCAGTCCCATGGTCAGCATGCCGTGGGCGATGACGTTGGGCAGACCGACCGACGTGGCGACGCGCTCGTTCCAGTGGATCGGGTTGAAGTCGCCGGAGGCCCCGGCGTACCGGATCAGGTTCTCGCGGGTGATCCAGTACGTGTGGTCGGCGACGACGTCGCCGACGGCCAGCTGCTCGGTCACCCGCTCAGTCACTGGCGTCTCCCCCGTCGAGGTCCTCGGGCCGCACCAGCAGGGTGGCCTCGGAAAGGCAGACGTCGGTGCCGTCCTGCTCGTCCCTGACCTCGGTGCGGATCTTGAGCAGGTCGTTGCCGGCGACGGCGCGGACTCCGTCGAGCCGGGTGGTCGCCTCGACCCGGGTACCGACCGGCAGCGACCGCGAATAGGTGAAGCGCTGGTCGACGTGCACGACGCGGGCGAACTCGATACCCAGGTCCTTCATCAGCAGGTCGAAACCGTTCATCACGATGATCATCATGAAGGTGGGCGGCGCGACGACATCGCCGTGCCCGTAACCGCGGGCCGCTGCGGTGTCGACGTACGCCGGGTTCGCGTCGCCGATGGCCTCCGCGAACTCACGGATCTTCTCCCGGCTCACTTCATAGAACTGGGGAGGGTAGACCCGACCGACGACCGAGGGATCAATGGGCATGCGCTGAACCTACCGTCACCTGGGCGGAGCACTGACGTGAGGACCCTGGCGACGAGACGCTGACGAGGGCGTCAGCGGGTCTCGCGGTGGACGGTGTGCGTGCGGCAGCGCGGGCAGAACTTCTTCAAGTCGAGCCGGTCGGGGTCGTTGCGCCGGTTCTTCTTGGTGATGTAGTTGCGCTCCTTGCACTCCGTGCAGGCCATGGTGATCTTGGGACGGATGTCAGCGCTCTTGGCGGCCACGGGTGCCTCTTTCGGGGACGTCTGGATCGTCGGAACCTTGCAAGGGTAACCGACCTGGTCATTTCTCACCCAATCGAGCGAGGTGACCGCCGGGCCGGTGCGGTAGCGGGGGCGGGACTCGAACCCGCGACACAACGATTATGAGCCGTTTGCTCTAACCACCTGAGCTACCCCGCCGAGGGGAGTCGGCGCCGCGCAAACGGCGCAGCCTCACCAGAGCCCCAATACGGAATCGAACCGTAGACCTTCTCCTTACCATGGAGACGCTCTGCCGACTGAGCTATTGGGGCGTGCGCCAGATGAGGTTACACAACCTGGGGCCGTGGTGCGAAATCGGCCGTTCGGCTGCGGAGTTCACGTCCCGAACCGGCTGGTGCCGGGACGTGCGCTCAGTGTCCTCGAGAGGCGTGGCAGGTGCAGGATTCGAACCTGCGTAGGCTGTGCCGGCTGATTTACAGTCAGCTCCCTTTGGCCGCTCGGGCAACCTGCCGGGTGGTTCCCCGCCATTGGCTGGGACCGGTGAGAGAATACATCAGTGCGGAGGGCGCCGGACAATCGGTTCGGGCTCGAGAGATCCAGAAGGAGCCGTCGTGGCTAGCGAGTCGTCGTTCGACGTGGTGAGCAAGGTCGACCGGCAGGAGGTGGACAACGCGCTGAACCAGGCATCGAAGGAGATCGCCCAGCGCTTCGACTTCCGTGGCACCGGCGCCTCGATCCGCTGGCTCGGTGAGCTGGGCGTCGAGATGGAGGCTTCGGCCGAGGACCGCGTCAACGCCGTGCTCGACGTCTTCAAGGACAAGCTGGTGAAGCGCAAGGTCTCGCTCAAGGCGCTCGACGCCGGCGAGCCGCGCGCGTCCGGCACCATCTACAAGATCACCGCCACCCTGCAGGACGGCCTCGACCAGGACCAGGTGAAGAAGATCACCAAGGCCATCCGCGACGACGCTCCCAAGGGCGTCAAGACGCAGGTCCAGGGCGACGAGGTGCGGGTGTCCTCGAAGAGCAAGAACGACCTGCAGGCGGTCATGGCCATGCTGCGCGAGCAGGACTTCGACTTCGCCGTCCAATTCATCAACTACCGCTGACGGTCCGTTCGCGGGGACTTCGGCCGTGCGCCGGGCTGCGTTCACGACGACGTCGCATCGTCGTCGCGGGACGCCGTTGTGATCGGCGGATGAGAACTCCACTCGCGCGTTCCGTCGCGGCCGCCGTCGCCGCGACCCTGCTGCTCCCGGCAGCCGCGGCCGCCGGAGAAGACCAGGGCCACGGGTCCTCCTCGCGAGGTCACGGGTCCGTCACCCACCCGGTGCTCGAGGGCCGGGCCACCCTGTCGGCCGACTACCTGGCCGAAGGGCCGCCCTCGGGCGCCCTCGCGACGCCGGCGAACGGCCGGCAGGGCCCCTGGGACGGCCAGGTCATCCCCGGATTCTCGGCCATGGTCGACAACGGGGACGGCACGTTCTGGGCGCAGCCCGACAACGGGTTCGGCTCTAAGGGCAACTCGGCGGACTTCCTGCTGCGCAACTACCTGGTGCGCCCGCACTGGGACACCGGCGACGGCGGCTCGGGCGAGATCGAGGTCGAGCGGTTCGTGTCGTACAACGACCGCGACCACGTGCTGGACTTCCCGATCGTCAACGAGTCGACACCGGACCGGCTGCTCACCGGCGCCGACTTCGACATCGAATCGCTCGTCCGGGCGAAGGACGGCACGTTCTGGGTGGGCGAGGAGTTCGGCCCGTTCATCCTGCACTTCGCCGCCGACGGCACGCTGCTGGAGCCGCCGGTCCCGCTGCCGGGCGGGCTGAAGTCGCCGCAGAGTCCGTACCTGTTGCCGGGCGAGACGCCGCTGGTGCGGTCCAGCCGCGGGTTCGAGGCGATGGCCGCGTCTCCCGACGGCCGGTACCTCTACCCGATCGTCGAGGGCGCCTACGCGAACGACCCCGACCAGCGCCGCCGCGAGATCCACGAGTTCGACACCCGCCGCGACCGCTACACCGGCCGGACCTGGAGCTACCAGACCGACCAGGAGGCCAACGTCATCGGCGACGCGTTCGCCGTCAGCCGTGGCAAGTTCTGGATCATCGAGCGCGACGACTTCGAGGGCGACCAGTCGGTCACGAAGCGCATCTACGAGATCGACCTCAACCGCCGCGACCGCGACGGCTACGTCGCCAAGACGCTGATCCTCGACGCCCTGCGCATCGACAACCCGCTGGGCATCGACGCCGGCGAGGGCTACGGCCTGGGCGAGACGTTCGCGCTGCCGGTGCAGTCGTTCGAGACCGTGCTGCGGCTGAAGGACGGCCGCATGCTCATCGGCAACGACAACAACTACCCGGGCAACGACGCGCGGGTCACCGGCACGCCCGACGACACCGAGATGGCCGTCGTCGACCTGCGCCCGTCCCGTCCCACCGACGACGGCGTCACCGTCGTCGGGCACCGCGGCGCCTCCGGCTACCGGCCGGAGCACACGCTGGCCGCGTACGAGACCGCGATCCTGCAGTGCGCCGACTACATCGAGCCGGACCTCGTGTCGACGAAGGACGGTGTGCTGGTGGCCCGGCACGAGAACGAGATCGGCGGCACCACCGACGTCGCCAACCGCCCGGAGTTCGCCGGCCGGCGCACCACGAAGGTGATCGACGGCACCAGCATCACCGGCTGGTTCACCGAGGACTTCACCCTCGCCGAGCTGCGCACGCTGCGGGCCGAGGAGCGCATCCCGGCGACCCGGCCGGCCAACACCGCGTTCGACGGCCTCTACCTCGTGCCGACGCTGGACGAGGTGCTGGACCTGGCCCGCAACTCGCGCACCTGCGACGGGCGGCCGGTCGGCGTCTACCCCGAGACGAAGCACCCGACCTACTTCGACTCGATCGGGCTGTCGCTGGAGGAGCCGCTGGTCGCGCAGCTGACGGCGAACGGCCTGAACCACCGCGGCGCGCCGGTCATCCTGCAGTCGTTCGAGACCGGCAACCTCCGGCAGCTGGACCGGATGACCGACGTGCGGCTGGCGCAGCTGATCAGCTCCAGCGGCGCGCCGTACGACCTCGTCGCGGCCGGCGACCCGCGCACCTACGCCGACCTCGTGACGGCATCCGGGCTGCGGGGAGTCGCCCGCTACGCCGACGGCGTCGGCCTGGAGAAGAACGTGATGATCCCGCGCGCCGCCGACGGCACGCTGGGCGAGCCCACCGCCGTCATCCGCGACGCGCACCGAGCCGGGCTGGAGGTGCACGGGTGGACGTTCCGCCGGGAGAACCAGTTCCTGCCCGCCGAGTTCCGCTCGTCCGCCGACCCGAACGGCATCGGTGACGTCGAGGCCGAGATCCGGGTGTTCCTGGACGCCGGCATGGACGGCTTCTTCACCGACAACCCCGACCTCGGCTCCGCCGCCGTCGAGGACTGACCGCCACCGCCGACCCCGTCGCCCGCTGCGGCGACGGGGTCAGCGCAGGCCGCCGTCGACGTCCAGGGTGACGCCGGTGGTGTAGCCGTTCTCCAGCAGGAACACCGCGGCGTGGGCCGCCTCGGCCGCAGTGCCGATGCGGCCCAGAACCGCCTCGGTCCCCGCCATCGCGACGTACTCGCGCCGGGCCCCGACGGGCATCGGCTCGCCACCGCCGAGGGTGTCGATGCGCCCTGGCGAGAGCGCGTTCACGCGCACCGGCGCCGCCTCGACGGCGAGCACCTTGACCAGCCCTTCGATCGCGCCGTTGACCGCGGCGAACGCCGACAGCCCGGCGGCCGGCTTGCGGAACAGGAATCCGGAGAACAGCAGCACCGAGCCGTCCGGCGCCAGCCGCGGCAGGGCCGCCCGGACGGCGCGGTACTGGCCCCAGAACTTGGTCTCGAAGAAGTCCCGGACGTCGTCCTCGGGCAGCTGCGCGAACGGGCCGGCCAGCCCGCCGGCGGCCGCCGTCACCAGGTGGTCGATCGTCCCGGCCCCGGCCAGCGCGGCCGTCAGCTCGGCGCCGTCCGTCACGTCCGCGACGGCGTACGCCGCGGCCGGCCCGAGCGCCACGGCGACGTCCTTCAGCCGTGACTCCGTCCGGCCGACCAGCAACACCGTGCCACCGCGGTCGACGACCTCCTGGGCGATGGTGGCGCCGATGCCGCCGCTCCCACCAGTGATCACGACCCGCCGTCCCGCCAGTGTCATGCGCCGTCCCCTCGCTCGCCGAAACCGTCCTCGAACGGCAACCGGCCCCGCGGCCGGGGTATTTCAGCGGCGGTAGCCGGCCCGCTGCTCCAGCCGCGCGACCCGCTCGGCCATGGGCGGGTGCGACGCGAACAGCTTGGCGAGGCCGGTCTGCTGCAGCGGGCTGGCGATCATCAGGTGGCTGGTCGCGACGATGTCGCGCTCGGGCGGCAGCACCAGGCGCCGCGTGCTGGCGTCGAGCTTGCGCAGCGCGGCCGCCAGGCCGAGCGGGTCGCGGGTGATGCGGCTGGCCTCGGCGTCGGCCTCGTACTCGCGGGCGGGGGTGACGGTGGCCCGGACGACGGCCGCCGCGAGCGGGCCCAGCACCGTCAGCAGCGCCCGCCCCACCGGGCCGGCCTGGCCGCCGTCGCGCCCACCCCCGAAGACCCGCAGGCCGGCGGCGACCATGACGATGCTGGCCACCGCGCCCGCCGTCGACGAGACGACGGTGTCGCCCCGGCGGATGTGCGCGAGCTCGTGCCCGACGACGGCGCGCAGCTCACGCTCGTCGAGCAGCTCGAGGATCCCTTCGGTGCAGCAGACCGCGGCGTGCGCCGGGTCGCGGCCGGTCGCGAACGCGTTCACCGCGCGCGTCGGGCTGACGTACAGACGCGGCATCGGCACCCGGGCCGGCGCCGTCAGCTCCCGCACGACCCGATGCAGGACCGGCTGCTCGGCCTCGCTGACCGGGTAGGCGCGCATGGCCCGCAGGGCGACGGCGTCGGAGCGCAGGACGACGTAGCAGTTCAGCCCCACGACGACGACCGCCGCCACGACCAGGCCCGCCGGGCCCAGCCACGAACCGGCCAGCAGGCCCGGCGCCGACAGCCCGGCCAGCAGCACCACGGCCTTCACACGATTGCGTTGCACGTCCACCTCTCGGGCGCCCGTCGCGACGAACCCGGCGCCCTGCGGATCAACGCGCGGTGGACCTGCGGGGTTCCAACAGGTCAGCAGCAGCGTTGCTGTGGCGACCGATCGCGCTCGTCCTGCCTGCGACGCTCGAACTCGCGCCGCGACAGCACTCGCGCCTCGGCGTCGTGCCGGCGACAGTGCTCGACGTAGCGATCGTAGGCCGTCTCGCCGCTGACCTCGCGCAGGTACCACCACACGCCCGCCGCGGCGCGTCCGACCGCCGTCAGCACGGCGCTCATCCGTGGCCGTCCCGGTCACCCCGCGCGGCCGCGGCCATCAGCTCGCGTTCCGCCCGGGTCGGGATCAGCCCGGACGGCGCGACCAGGTTCGACCGGACGTGCGGCGCCTCGGTGCTGGTGACGGCCGACGGATTGCGCAGCGCCTTGATGCACACGCGGGTCGCGTCGGCGATGATCACCACGACCAGCAGCGCGAAGAACGCCGCCAGCACGCCGTCGACGGTCGAGTTCGTCACCACCTGCCGCATGTCGTCCAGCGACCGCGCCGGTGGCAGCACCTCGCCGTTGGCCAGCGCATCGGAGAAGCGCTCACGCTGGGCGAAGAAGCCGAGCGTGGGGTCGTCGGAGAACACCTTCTGCCAGCTCGCCGTCAAGGTGACCGCCGCGTCCCACGCCAGCGGGATGCCCGTCACCCACGCCCACTTCAGCCGTCCGCTCTTGATCAGGATCGTCGTCGCGACGGTCAGCGCGATGGCGGCGAGCAGCTGGTTGGCGATGCCGAACAGCGGGAACAGCTGGTTGATGCCGCCGAGTGGGTCGGTGACGCCGGCATAGAGGAAGTACCCCCACGCCGCCACCACGATGGCGCTGGTCAGCCAGAGGCCCGGCTTCCACGAGACGTCGCGCATCGGCTTCCACACGTTGCCGAGGGTGTCCTGCAGCATGAACCGCCCGACCCGGGTGCCGGCGTC
This sequence comes from Jiangella endophytica, assembly GCF_003427025.1. Lineage (GTDB taxonomy): Bacteria > Actinomycetota > Actinomycetes > Jiangellales > Jiangellaceae > Jiangella > Jiangella endophytica. Next base: position 289,167 of record NZ_QVAI01000001.1, on the reverse strand, counting down.
GACCGTCGTCAGGATGAACAGCGCCTCGAACATGATCGCGAAGTGGTACCAGAACGCCTGCCCGCCGGCGCCGAACCCGTCGGAGAAGATCTGTGACATGCCGACGGCCAGCGTGGGGGCGCCGCCCGTGCGGGCGACCAGCGTCGACTCCTCGACGGAGGCGGCCGCGGCGGCCAGTTGGTCGGGGGTGATGGAGAACCCGAGGCCGGCGACGGCCTGCGACGCCGATTCCAGTGAGTCGCCGAGGAAGCCGGCCGGCGCGTTCATCGCGTAGTAGAGGCCGGGGTCGATGACCGACGCGGCGATCAGCGCGCTGATGGCGACGAACGACTCCATCAGCATGCCGCCGTAGCCGATCATGCGGACCTGCGACTCCTTCTCGATCAGCTTCGGCGTGGTGCCGGAGGCGATCAGCGCGTGGAAGCCGGAGAGCGCGCCGCAGGCGATGGTGATGAACACGAACGGGAACAGTGAGCCGGCGAACACGGGACCGTCGCCGCGGGAGGCGAAGTCGGTGATCGCCTCGTTCTGCAGCACCGGCCGGGCCAGCAGCAGCCCGACGGCGAGCAGGGCGATCGTGCCGATCTTCATGAACGTCGACAGGTAGTCGCGCGGCGCGAGCAGCATCCACACCGGCAGCACCGACGCGACGAAGCCGTAGATCACCAGCGCGAGCACCAGCGTCTCGGGCGACAGCGTGAACGTGTCGGCCCAGCTGGAGTCCTGCACCCAGCCGCCGCCGATGATGGCCAGCAGCAGCAGGGCGACGCCGATGATGCTGGTCTCGATCACCCGGCCGGGCCGCAGCGAGCGCAGGTAGAAGCCCATGAACAGCGCGATGGGGATGGTCATCGCGATCGAGAAGGTGCCCCATGCCGAGTGCGCGAGCGCGTTCACGACCACCAGCGCCAGCACGGCCAGCAGGATGATCATGATGGTGAACACGCCGATCAGCGCCGCCACGCCGCCGACGACGCCGATCTCCTCGCGCGCCATCTGGCCCAGGCTCTTGCCGTTGCGCCGCATCGAGAAGAACAGGACGATCATGTCCTGCACGGCGCCGGCGAAAATCACCCCCACGACGATCCAGATCGTGCCGGGCAGGTAGCCCATCTGCGCGGCGAGCACGGGCCCGACGAGCGGGCCGGCGCCCGCGATCGCGGCGAAGTGGTGCCCGAACAGCACCCGCCGGTCGGTCGGCTGGTAGTCGGTGTCGTTGCGTAGCGTCTCGGCCGGCGTCGCCCGGGTGTCGTCGACCTTGAGCACCCGGCGGGCGATGAACCGGGCGTAGAACCTGTAGGCGATGGCGTACGAACCCAGCGCGGCTGCCAGCAGCCACAGCGCCGAGATCTCCTCTCCTCGCGTCAGCGCCACGACGCCCCAGGCGATCGCGCCCACGGCGGCGACCAGCGACCAGATCACGATCGATCTGAGCGGAGGACGCCTCCGGGGCGGGGTGGTCTCGGTGCGGACGGTGTCGACCATGACGACCTCCGAACTGATCCAGAGCAGCGATGGTGACCGTAGAGATTACGCGCAGATGTCCTATCGGTCGAGAGACGTCACGGACGTGTGATCTCTCACGCTTCGGACGCTGGGCCAGTTCCTGTGGAAAGTCGCCGTAGCATGGATGGTCGGGATTCGAGCCGGGACACCCCGGAGAACCGAACGTCTGAAGGAGGCGTCGACACCGGTGACGGTGAAGCACGTACGCGAGCTCGACCGTGTGGTGATCCGATTTGCTGGCGACTCCGGTGACGGTATGCAGCTGACCGGCGACCGTTTCACCGCCGAGACCGCCTCGTTCGGCAACGATCTCTCCACCCTTCCGAACTTCCCGGCCGAGATCCGGGCGCCCGCCGGCACGCTCCCCGGCGTCTCCAGCTTCCAGCTGCACTTCGCCAACTACGACATCCTCACGCCGGGCGACGCCCCGGACGTCCTGGTGGCGATGAACCCGGCGGCGTTGAAGGCGAACCTGCCCGACGTCCCGAAGGGCGCCACGATCATCGTCGACACCGGCGACTTCACGCCGCGGGCGCTGAAGAAGATCGGCTGGACCACCAGCCCGCTCGAGGACAACACCCTCAGCGCCTACAAGGTGCACGCGCTGGACCTCTCCGGCATCACCATGGAGGCGCTGGCGCCGTTCGAGCTGTCCCGCAAGGACGCCTCGCGGTCGAAGAACATGTTCGCGCTCGGGCTGCTGTCCTGGATGTACGGACGCTCCATCGACGGCACGGTGAAGTTCCTGCGCGAGAAGTTCGCCTCGCGCGAGACCATCCGCGACGCCAACATCGCCGCGCTCAAAGCCGGCTGGAACTACGGCGAGACCACCGAGGACTTCGCGGTCTCATACGAGGTCAAGCCCGCCGCCATGCCGTCCGGTACGTACCGGAACATCACCGGGAACCTCGCATTGTCGTACGGCCTGGTCGCGGCGGCGCGCCAGTCCGGGCTGCCGCTGTTCCTGGGCTCCTACCCCATCACCCCGGCGTCGGACATCCTGCACGAGCTGTCCAAGCACAAGCGGTTCGGTGTGCGCACGTTCCAGGCCGAGGACGAGGTCGCGGCCATCGGCGCCGCGCTGGGCGCGTCGTTCGGCGGCGCGCTCGGCGTCACCACGACGTCCGGCCCGGGCGTCGCGCTGAAGGGCGAGACCGTCGGCCTGGCGGTGTCGCTGGAGCTGCCGCTGGTCATCGTCGACGTCCAGCGCGGCGGGCCGTCGACCGGCCTGCCCACGAAGACCGAGCAGGCCGACCTGCTGCAGGTGCTCTACGGCCGCAACGGCGAGTCGCCCGTCCCGGTGGTCGCCGCTTCGTCGCCGTCCGACTGCTTCCACGCCGCCATCGAGGCCGTGCGCATCGCCGTCACCTACCGCACCCCGGTCTTCCTGCTCTCCGACGGCTACCTCGCCAACGGCTCCGAGCCCTGGCACGTGCCCGACGTCGAGTCGCTCCCGGTCATCCACCCGAACTTCGCCACCGATCTCAACCACGACGGCGAGGGCGAGCGCGACTTCTGGCCGTACCTGCGCGATCCCGAGACGCTGGCGCGGCCGTGGGCGGTCCCCGGCACGCCCGGCCTCGAGCACCGCATCGGCGGCATCGAGAAGCTCGACGGCCCCGGCACCATCTCGTACGACCCCAACAACCACGAGCGCATGGTGCGGTTGCGCCAGGCCAAGGTCGACGGCGTCGCAGGCATCCCCGACCTCGAGGTCGAGGACCCCAGCGGCGCGGCCCGCCTGCTGGTGCTCGGCTGGGGGTCGACGTACGGCCCGATCGGCGCGGCGGTCCGGCGGGCCCGCAAGGCCGGTCACCAGGTGGCGCAGGCGCACCTGCGCCACCTCAACCCGATGCCCGCCAACACCGGCGACGTGCTGCGGTCCTACGACCGCGTCCTGGTGCCGGAGATGAACCTCGGGCAGCTCGCTCTCCTGCTACGCGGCAAGTACCTCGTCGACGTCGTCGGGTACAACCGCGTGCGCGGGCTGCCGTTCAAGGCCGAAGAACTGGCCGACGTGATCATGGAGGAGGTGGGTGCGCTGTGACCGCACCCGTCGAACTGGGCCTGCCCGGCCTCGCCGGGGTGCCCACCACCGATGTCAAGCAGACGAAGAAGGACTTCACCAGCGACCAGGAGGTCCGCTGGTGCCCCGGCTGCGGCGACTACGCCGTGCTGGCGGCCGTGCAGGGCTTCCTGCCCGACCTCGGGCTGGAACGCGAGAACATCGTCTTCGTCTCCGGCATCGGCTGCTCCTCGCGCTTCCCGTACTACATGAACACCTACGGGATGCACTCGATCCACGGCCGCGCGCCGGCCATCGCGACCGGCCTGGCCGCGTCGCGCCCCGACCTCTCCGTCTGGGTCATCACCGGCGACGGCGACGCGCTGTCGATCGGCGGCAACCACCTGATCCACGCGCTGCGCCGCAACGTCAACCTCACGATCCTGCTGTTCAACAACCGCATCTACGGGCTGACGAAGGGCCAGTACTCGCCCACCAGCGAGCAGGGCAAGGTCACCAAGTCCACGCCGATGGGTTCGCTGGAGGCGCCGTTCAACCCGGTGTCGCTGGCGCTGGGCGCCGAGGCCACGTTCGTCGCCCGCACCATCGACTCCGACCGCCAGCACCTCACGTCGGTGCTGTCGGCGGCGGCGGCGCATCGGGGCACGTCCCTGGTCGAGATCTACCAGAACTGCAACATCTTCAACGACGGCGCGTTCGAGATCCTGAAGAACCGCGACAGCCGCGACGAGGTCCTGATCCGGCTCGAGCAGGGTGCGCCGGTGCGCTTCGGCGCCGACGCCCAGCACGGCGTCCGCCGCAACCCGTCGACCGGCTCGCTCGAGGTGTGCGAGGGCGACGACCCCGGCGTGCTCGTCCACGACGCCACCGCCGACGACCCCACCCAGGCGTTCGCGCTGTCCCGGCTGGCCGACCCCGGCACGCTGGCGCGCAGCCCCATCGGTATCTTCCGCCAGGTCGACCGGCCGGCGTACGGCGACCTCATGGCCGGCCAGCTCGACGAGGCCACGGCCAAGCACGGCGAGGGCGACCTGCAGGCGCTGCTGAACGGCAAGGACTCCTGGACGGTCGGCTGACCGAAGGCCCGCCACCCGGGCCGGCGCGACTCCACGCCGGCCGCCGCACCCTCGCGGGACCGGCGCGCCACACCGCCCGACCTGACGCGTGGCCCGGCCGGTCACGCAGGGCCGGGCCCTGACGGGACCAGCGCACCCCACGGGGCCGGCGTCACTCCACGTCGGCCAGCACACCGCGCGGGACCGGCGCGCCACACCGCCCGACCTGACGCGTGGCCCGGCCTCTCGCCCTGAGAGTCGCGGCAGGTCCCGTGGGCCGGCACGCCGACCCGAGTGGGCCCTCGCGCGCGCCCGCGGGCGGACCCCGCCCGACTGGGAGGGTCCTCCCACCCTACGGGCGGGCACCGACACCCACCGTCGTCCCGTCACCGGCGGCACGCGTCTCGCGTCATGAGCCAACCGTGCGGTGGTTACTGGCATCCCCGTAGCATGCGCGGGTGAGCCCCTCTCGGTCCGGCCTGTTCTACGGCATCGGCGCGTACGCGCTCTGGGGTGTCTTCCCGCTCTATATCAAGCTGCTCGAGGACACCGGCGCGGCCGAGATCCTGTCGCACCGGGTGGTCTGGTCGCTCGTCCTCGTGCTCGGCCTGCTCGCCATCGGGCGGAACCTCCGCAAGCTGCGGACGCTGGGACGGCGGTCGTACGGGCTGCTGACGCTGGCGGCGCTGCTGATCTGCGTCAACTGGGGCGTCTACATCTGGGGCGTCAACAACGACCACATCGTCGAGACCTCGCTCGGGTACTTCATCAACCCGCTGGTGACGGTCGTCCTGGGCGTCGTGGTCTTCGGCGAACGGCTCCGGCGGCTGCAGTGGGCGGCGCTCGGCCTGGCCGGCGTCGCCGTCGTGATCCTGACCATCGACTACGGCCGGCCGCCCTGGATCGCGCTGGCGCTGGCGTTCTCGTTCGGGACGTACGGCCTGGTCAAGAAGAAGGCCGGGGTCGACGCCGTCGAGAGCCTCGCGGTCGAGACGACGGTGCTGTTCCTGCCGGCGCTGGCCTACCTGGTCGTGCTCGGCGCCCGCGGCACCGGCGATTTCGGCTCCGCCGACTGGGGGACGACGCTGCTGCTGGCCGGCTGTGGCGTGGTCACGGCCGTGCCGCTGCTGTTCTTCGGGGCAGCGGCCGTGCGCGTGCCATTGACCACGCTGGGGACGATGCAGTACCTGACGCCCACCCTGCAGTTCCTGCTGGGGGTCGTCGTGTACGGCGAGACGGTGCCGCCGGTGCGGTGGTTCGGGTTCGCGCTGATCTGGACGGCGCTCGTCGTTCTCACCGCCGAAGTGCTCGTGCGTCGACGGCGGGAGCGCCGGGCCGCGCTGGATCGGCTGGTGCTCGACCCCACGACTGCCGCGACCTGAGGCTCGCCGCGCTCCGTCCTCATCCAGGATTCAGTGCGTCATAGCGCCACCGATCCTTGATGATCAGGGAGAGTCTGAGTCGCGGCCCGGCCGGATCGACGTGACGGCGGCCAGATTCCGGTGCAGCACCGTCTCATCGTCATTCGCGGCCGGCGACCAGTAGGTCTCCAGCCAGTCCAGGTCCGCCAGCGCGTGCGGCACGCGGCCGCTCGGCCTGCGGTCGCGCCACCGCGCGGCCGACGGTGGTCTTGCCGGAGCCGACGGTGCCGGACACCACCAGCACCGCGACGATGGGCATCAGCCGCCCGAAGGCTCGTCGCCGGTGGGCTGGTCGGGGGCGACGAAGGTGCCCTTGCCGTGGACGGTGAGGATGAGGCCGCGCTCGCGCAGCTCGACCATGGCCCGCCGGACCGTCAGGTAGGCGACCCCGTACTCGACGGCGAGATCGCGTTCGGGAGACAGGCGCGCGCCGGGTTGGAGCTCGCCGGAGGCGATGCGGGCGGCGACGTGGTCGGCGATGGCGACGTAGAGCAGCTCGTGGCCTTGTGGCCGGAACTCCGGGACGTCACCCATACGCCCACCATAGAAGCTCTACTGACCTGCACAAAGACACTGAGCTATACAAAGGTCTACAGTGCCACCTAAAGTCATCACATGCGTGAGGACACCTTCACCGGCTGGTTGTTGTGGAGCCGGCCGCCGGCACGGCTGCTGGACGAGATCGTGATCACCGACCACGACGGCGCCACCATCACCAACCGCCCGCTCCCCTACGGCACCGTCGGCACGCGGGGCTGGGACGTCACGCTGCGGCAGCTCGGCTTCCAGCGGCTCGGTGGCTGGATGCCGACGACGGGCGGCTACGTGTGCCGCATCCAGCGGATCCCGCCGTTGTCGGCCGCGGTGCTGGCGCACACGGCCTGATCGTCGCCCTCGCAGGCGGGCCGCCCAGCAGGCGCGCTCCCGCTCCACCAGGCATGGATGCCTGGTGGAGCGGGAGCACCCCAACTCAACGTGATCATTTCCGCGCCGCGGGGCGGCGGTGGGGTGGGATCAGAGGGTCAGGGTCAGGACATGCGCGTGACGACGGTGTCGCACAGAGCGTGCAGGGCGGCGCGGGCCGGAAGGTCCGGCAGCGCGGCCAGCGTGGCCCGGGCGTCGTCGGCCCAGCGGCGGACGTCGGCGGAGGCCTCGGCCATGGCGGGGTGGGCGCGCAGCAGCTCCAGTGCCTCAGCGTGCTCGGCGTCGTCGACCACGGGGCCGGAGATCAGCGACAGCAGCCGCTCGTCGCCCGGCCGGGCGGCGCGGCGGGCGTACAGGACCGGCAGGGTGGCGACACCCTCGCGGAGATCGGTGCCGGGCGTCTTGCCGGACAGCCGCTCGGAGCCGGCGATGTCGAGGAGGTCGTCGGCCAGCTGGAAGGCCATGCCGATGCGCTCGCCGAACTGGCCGAGCACCTCGACCTGGGACGGGTCGACGCCGGCGTGGAGGGCGCCGAGGCGGGTCGACGCGGCGATGAGGGAGGCCGTCTTGTCCGAGAGCACGGACAGATAGTGCGCGACGGCGTCTTCGTCCTCGCGCGGGCCGAGTGTCTCGTGCAGCTGGCCGTGCACCAGGCGCTGGAACGTCCGCGCCTGGATGCGCACCGACTCGGGCCCGAGGTCGGCCAGCATGTCGGACGCGCAGGCGAACAGGAAGTCGCCGGTGAGGATGGCGACGCTGTTGCCCCAGCGCGCGTTGGCGCTGGGGCCGCCGCGCCGCAGCTGCGCTTCGTCCATGACGTCGTCGTGGTAGAGGGTGCCGACATGGGTCAGCTCGACCACGACGGCGGCCGGCACCACCTTCGGCGCGTCGATGTCGCCGAAACCGGCCGCCAGCAGCGTGAGCATGGGCCGGAACCGCTTGCCCCCGGCCTGCGCCAGGTGCCGCGAGCTCTCGTTGAGCATGGCGTCGTCGGTCTTCACCGCCGCCAGCAGCCGCGCCTCGACGTCGTCGAGCGCGGCGCTGATGGACGCCTCAAGAGCATTGTCCACCGACGGAATACCCAGACCGCTGCTCAAACCCCGGCCCCTCCCTCGTAGGCAAGTCGTTCCTGTTGCCTGGCGCGTTCACCCAGCAGAATCATCCACTCTAACGAACGAAGATGGACGCCTGCTGCGCCAGGTCCAGCAGCGGACCGGGCACGATGCCCAGCAGCAGGGTCGCCGCGGCGCCCACGGTGATGCCGACGGCCGTCCACAGGCTCGGCACCGCGACGGTCGGGCCCTCCGGCGCGGGGTCGCTGAAGAACATCAGCACGATGACCCGCACGTAGAAGAACGCCGCCACGGCGCTGGCGATGACACCGACCACGACCAGCGGCGCGGCGCCGCCGTCGATGGCCGCGGTGAACACCGTCAGCTTGCCGACGAAGCCGCTGGTGAGCGGGATGCCGGCGAACGCGAGCAGGAACAGCGCGAACGTCGCCGCCAGCACCGGCGAGCGCCGGCCGAGCCCGGCCCACTTGGCCAGGTGGGTGGCCTCGCCGCCGGAGTCGCGGACCAGCGTCACGACGGCGAACGCACCGAGCGTCGAGATGCCGTAGGTGGCCAGGTAGAACAGGATCGCCGCGGTGGCCGACGAGTCCGCCGCCACCATCGCGGTGAGCACGAAGCCGGCATGCGCGATCGACGAGTAGGCGAGCATCCGCTTGATGTCGGTCTGCGTCAGCGCGACGACGGCGCCGACCAGCATGGTGGCGATCGCGACGGCCCACAGCATCGGCTGCCAGTCGGTGCGCATGCCGCCGAAGGCGACGTAGAACAGCCGCACCAGCGCGCCGAACGCGGCCAGCTTGGTGCACGCCGCCATGAACCCCGTGACGGGGGTCGGCGCGCCCTGGTAGACGTCGGGCGTCCAGGAGTGGAACGGCACGGCGCCGACCTTGAACAGCAGGCCCACCGCCATCAGCCCGACGCCGGCCAGCAGGATGCCGTCCTGGCCGATGTTCGCCGTCAGTGCCTCGGAGATCTCACCGAAGCGCAGCGTGCCGGCGTAGCCGTACACGAACGCCATGCCGAACAGGAAGATCGCCGACGAGAACGCACCGAGCAGGAAGTACTTGAGCGCCGCCTCCTGCGAGAGCAGCCGGCGCCGGCGGGCCATGCCGCACAGCAGGTACAGCGGCAGCGACATGACCTCGAGGGCGATGAACAGCATCAGCAGGTCGTTCGCGGCCGGGAACAGCAGCATGCCGCCCACGGCGAACAGCATCAGCGGGTAGACCTCGGTCTGCAGCATCCGCTCGCGGACGAGGACCCGCTCCTCCTCGCTGCCCGGCAGCGAGGACGCGGCGGGGGCGAACGCGTCGCCACCGGCCTCCAGGCGCCGCTCGGCGAAGAAGCCCACGCTGATGATCGCCAGCACGAGGATGGTGCCCTGGAGGAACAGCGCCGGGCCGTCGATGGCCACCGCGCCGACCGCCGCGACCATGTCGGTGCCGGCCAGCAGGATCACCTGGACCAGTGCGGCGACCAACGCCAGCAGCGCCAGCCCGACCTGGATCGTGTGCCGCAGCTTCCGCGGGACGAACGCCTCGATCAGGACGCCGACGACCGCGGCGCCGAAGATCGTGATGAGCGGCGCCAGCTCCGCGTACTCGATGGTCGGGGCGTTCACCGGCCAGTCCCTTCCTCGACGTGTTCAGCGACGGGAGCCAGCGGCTCGGGTTGGTCGACGCCGACTTCGACGAGCGTCGGCCCGACGGCCTCGTCGATCGCGTCGGTGAGCGGCTTCGGGAAGAACCCGACGACCAGCAGCAGCGCCAGCAGCGGGGCGACGACGGCGACCTCGCGGGTGCGAAGGTCGGGCATCCCCTCAACGGCCGGCCGTACCGGCCCGGTCATCGTCCGCTGGTAGAGCCACAGGATGTACAGAGCGGACAGGACGATGCCGAGCGTCGCGATGATCGCGGCCGGCCGGTACCGCAGGAACGTCCCGGAGATGACCAGGAACTCCGACAGGAACGTCGACAGCGGCGGCAGCGCCAGCCCGGACAGGCCGGCGAACAGGAACACGCCGGCCAGCTTCGGCGCCGGCTTCTGCACACCGCCGAAGTCGTCGACCTGACGCGACCCGCGCCGGCTGATGAGGAAGCCGACGACCACGAACAGCGCGATGGTCGACAGGCCGTGGTTCACCATGTAGAACGTCGCGCCGGTGGCGGCCTGGTCGGTCAGCGCGAAGATGCCCAGCACGATGAAGCCGAAGTGCGAGATCGACGTGTAGCCGATGAGCCGCTTCATGTCGGTCTGCCCGATGGCCAGCAGCGCGCCGTAGATGATGCTCACGACGGCCAGGACGACGATCACCGGTGCGGCCTCGCGCGACGCGTCCGGGAACAGCGGCAGCACCAGCGCGATCATGCCGTAGGTGCCGACCTTGTCCGCGACGCCGGACAGGAACGCCGCGTTCGACGGCGTCGCCTCGGCAGCGGCGTCGGGCAGCCAGGTGTGGAACGGCCACAGCGGCGCTTTGATGGCGAACGCCAGCATGAAGCCGATGAACAGCCACCACTGGGTGGTGGTGTCGATGTCCAGCGCGATCAGGTCGGGCAGGTAGAAGGATGGATTGCCGGAGTTCACCGATTCCACGTACAGCCCGATGACGGCGGCCAGCATCGCCAGCCCACCGACCAGGTTGTACAGCAGGAACTTCACCGCGGCGTACCGGCGCTGCGGCCCGCCGTACATGCCGATCATGAAGTAGAGCGGGATCAGCATGGCCTCGAACACGACGTAGAACAGCAGCACGTCCTGCGAGAGGAACGCGGTCAGCGTCAGCGCCTCGACCACGAGCAGCAGCGCGAAGAACGCCTTGGGGTCACGCTTCTCGTCCTCGGCCTCGTGCCACATCGCCAGCGCGACGATCGGCGTGGCCAGAACGGTCAGCGCGACGAGCGCGAGGCTGATGCCGTGCAGGTCGAGCGCCCACGAGGCCCCGAACTCGGGGATCCACTCGTAGGTCTCCGGCTTGACGCCCATGTCGACGTCGAACAGGTACTGGACGCTGATCAGCGCGCCGACGACCAGCGTCAGCAGCGCGAAGCCGGTCGCGACCTGCTTGGCGAGCGTGCCCCGCCCCGACGGCACCAGGGCGGTGAGCACCGCCCCGAGCGCCGGCAGCGCGATGAGCGTGGTCAACCAGGGAAAGGTCACGGCAGCCTCACCAACAGCATGGCCAGCACGACGACGCCGACGCCGCCGAGCATCGTCACGGCATAGGAACGGACGAAACCGGTCTGCAGGCGCCTGAGCCGGGCCGACAGTCCGCCCACGGCGGTGGCGGTGCCGACCACGGCACCGTCGACGCCGCGGTTCTCGAAGTAGACCAGCGAGCGGGTCAGGTACTGGCCCGGCCGCATGAACACCGCCTCGTTGAACGCGTCGCCGTAGAGGTCGTTGCGCGCGGCGACGGTGAGCGGGTTGCCGGCCGGGACGTCCTCGCGGACCGCGCGCCGGCCGTACATGGCCCAGGCGATCGCGACCCCGACGACGACCGTGGCCAGCGTGATGGTGATCAGCAGCCACAGCGGCATCGGGAGGTCGTGGTGCGCCTCACCGGTGACCGGCGCCAGCCAGTCGACGATCCCGGCGCCGACGTACAGCAGCCCGAACCCGCCGACGACCGACAGGGCGCCGAGCACCCAGAGCGGGCCGGTCATGACCGGCGGCGACTCGTGCGGCGGCTCGCTCTGCTTCCAGCGGCGGTTGCCGAAGAACGTCATCAGCATGAGGCGGGTCATGTAGAACGCGGTGATGCCGGCGCCGATCAGCGTGGCCAGGCCGGTGATCCAGTTGTCCGCGAACGCCGCCTCGATGATCTTGTCCTTGGAGAAGTACCCGGCGAACGGCGGGATGCCGATGATGGCCAGGTAACCCATCGCGAAGGTGAGGAACGTCGCCGGCATGAGGATGCGCAGCCCGCCGTAGCGGCGCATGTTCACCTCGTCGTGCATGCCGTGCATCACCGAGCCGGCGCCGAGGAACATGTTCGCCTTGAAGAAGCCGTGCGTCAGCAGGTGGAAGATCGCGAACGCGTAGCCGGCCGGGCCGAGCCCCGCCGCGAGCACCATGTAGCCGATCTGGCTCATGGTCGAGCCGGCCAGCGCCTTCTTGATGTCGTCCTTGGCGCAACCGATGATCGCACCCATCAGCAGCGTGATCGCGCCGACGACGACGACGGCGGTGCGCGCGTCCGGCGCGAGGTCGTAGATGGCCGAGGAGCGGACGATCAGGTAGACGCCGGCGGTCACCATGGTGGCCGCGTGGATGAGCGCCGACACCGGGGTCGGGCCCTCCATGGCGTCCAGCAGCCAGGACTGCAGCGGGAACTGCGCCGACTTGCCGCAGGCGCCGAGCAGCAGGAACAGGCCGATGACGGTGAGCCAGCCGGTCGACGCGCCCTCGGCCGACGCGAACACCACGTCGAACGCCGTCGAGCCGAAGACCGTGATCATCGACGCCATCGCCAGGACCATGCCCATGTCGCCGACACGGTTGACGACGAACGCCTTCTTGGCCGCCACGGACGCCGAGTCCTTGTGCTGCCAGAACCCGATCAGCAGGTACGACGCCAGGCCGACGCCCTCCCAGCCGATGAACAGGATCAGGTAGTCCGACGCCAGCACCAGCAGCAGCATCGCCGCGACGAACAGGTTCAGGTAGCCGAAGAACCGGCGCCGCCGCTCGTCGTGCTCCATGTAGCCGATCGAGTAGATGTGGATCAGCGACCCGACACCGGTGATCAGCAGCACGAACGAGATCGACAGCTGGTCCAGCAGCAGGCTCACGTCGACGCTGTAGCCGCCGGCGTTGACGTACTCCCAGAGCTGGACGGTGAACGCGCGGCCGTCGGACGGCTCGCCGACCATGGCGAAGAACAGCACCACGCCCATGACGAACGACGCGATCGACGCCGCGCAGCCGATGAGGTGGCCGACCTTGTCGGTGCGCCGGCCACCGAGCAGCAGGATCGCGGCGCCGAGCAGCGGGAAGGCGATGAGCAGCCAGGTCAGGTCGAAGACGCCGGTCGCGGCGGTGGCCACCTGGCCGCCGCCGTGCCCGCCCTCGGTGGCGACAGCCGTCGCCAGCGCGCTGAGTGTGGAAGTCACTGGTTCCTCACGCCCGTCAGAGCTTCAGCAGGCTGGCGTCGTCGACCGACGCGGACCTGCGAGTTCGGAAGATCGTCACGATGATCGCCAGCCCGACGACGACCTCGGCCGCCGCCACGACCATGACGAAGAACGCCACGATCTGACCGTCGAGGTTGCCGTGCATCCGGGCGAAGGTGACGAACGCCAGGTTGGCCGCGTTGAGCATGAGCTCCACGGACATGAACGCCACCAGCGCATTGCGCCGGATGAGCACGCCGGCCGCGCCGATCGAGAACAGGATGATCGACAGCACCAGGTAGTTGGTCGGGTTCATGCGCGCTCACCTCCGGACGCGTCGTCGTCGGTGCCGATCTCGCCGGCACGATTGTCGGACTCGCCCGCTGCGACATCTTCGCCCTCGACGGAGAAGCTCGTCTCGGTCGCTGCCGCCTCGACGTCGGCCGGTGTCGGGTGGTGCCGGAACTCGTCGGTGGAGCGGGCCGCGCCGCGGGCGATCAGCACCCGGTTGACGGAGTCCTCGCTCGGCGTGCCGTCGGGCAGCAGGGCCGGGGTGTCGACGGCGTTGTGCCGCGCGTACACGCCCGGGACCGGGAGCCCCGCGGCGTCGCCCGGCCGGCCCTCGGAGAACCGCTTGATCGACAGCTCCTTCTGGGTCGCCTTGGCGACGATGCGCTCGCGGTGGGTCAGCGTCATGGCGCCGACGGCGGCGGTGATCAGCAGCGCGGCGACGATCTCGAAGGCCCAGACGTAGGTGCCGAAGATCGCGTCGGCGATGGCCGAGACGTTGCCGTCCGGCGTCGCCTGGTTCAGCCCGACCGGCTCCTCGGGCAGCGTGGCCCGGATGGTGACGCCGGCGAGCAGCAGCACGACACCGGCGACGGCGAGCGTCGCGGCGACCCGCTGGCCGCGGATCGTCTCGACCCGGGAGTCCGAGGAGTCGACGCCGACCAGCATGATCACGAACAGGAAGAGCATCATGATCGCGCCGGTGTAGACGACGATCTGCACGACGCCGAGGAACGGCGCCTCCTGCGCGATGTAGAACAGCGCCAGCGAGATCATCGTCACGGCCAGGCAGAGCGCGCCGTGGACGGCCTTGCGCGAGAACACCAGGCCGAGCGCGCCCAGCACGGCGACCGGCGCCATGACCCAGAACAGGGCTGCCTCGCCCATCACGCCCCCTCACCGCTGGAGCGGCCGAGGCCCGCGCCGAGGTAGTAGTCGCGCTCGTCGTCGCCGAGCCGCATCGGGTGCGGCGGCTCCTCCATGCCCGGCAGCAGCGGCGCGAGCAGGTCCTGCTTCTCGTAGATGAGGCTCTCGCGCGTGTGGTCGGCCAGCTCGTACTCGTTGGTCATCGTCAGCGCGCGGGTCGGGCACGCCTCGATGCACAGGCCGCAGAGGATGCAGCGCAGGTAGTTGATCTGGTAGACGCGGCCGTACCGCTCGCCCGGAGAGAAGCGGCCCTCGCCGCCCTCCTCATCAGAGTTGGACGCGCCCTCGACGTAGATGGCGTCGGCCGGGCAGGCCCAGGCGCACAGCTCACACCCGACGCACTTCTCCAGCCCGTCGGGGTGGCGGTTGAGCTGGTGCCGACCGTGAAAGCGCGGCGCCACCGGATGCGGGTGCTCCGGGTACTGCTCGGTGACCGGCTTGCGGAACATGGTCCGGAACGTGACTCCGAACCCCGCCACCGGGTCGAGGAACTTAGGCACGACTGCTCTCCTCGGTACGGTCGTCAGTCTTGGTGGTGGCCGCGGGGATGCGCGCCGCCACGAACTCCTGGCCCGGCATCGGCGGCACCGGGTGGCCGCCGGCGAACGCGTCGAACTCCGGTGGCTCGGCCGGCTCCGGCTCGGCCGGCGTCTTCTTCTCCGGGATCAGCAGGCTGCCGATCAGCAGCACCGCCACGGCGATGCCGCCGTACAGGAGGATCTGGTTGCGCTCGATGCCCTCGTTGAACGCCAGCCGCATGCCGGCCACCGCGACGATCCAGACCAGCGAGATCGGCAGCAGCACCTTCCAGCAGAAGTGCATGAACTGGTCGTACCGCAACCGTGGCAGGGTGCCGCGCAGCCAGATGAAGACGAAGATCAACAGGATGACCTTGCCCAGGAACCACAGCAGCGGCCACCAGCCGGTGTTGAACATGCCGTCGTTGATGGCCGAGATCGGCCACGGCGCCCGCCAGCCACCCAGGAACAGCGTGGTGGCGATGGCCGAGACGTTGACCATGTTGAAGTACTCGGCCTGGAAGAACATCGCGTACTTGAACGACGAGTACTCGGTGCCCCAGCCGGCCACCAGCTCGCCCTCGGCCTCGGGCAGGTCGAACGGCGCCCGGTTCGTCTCGCCCACCATCGCGATGAGGTAGATGAGGAACGACGGCAGCAGGATGATGCCGTACCAGAGCCGCTCCTGCTCAGCGACGATGCCCGACGTCGACATGGTGCCGGCGAACAGGAACACACCGACGAACGACAGCCCCATGACCAGCTCGTACGAGATGACCTGAGCGGTCGAGCGAAGGCCGCCGAGCAGCGGGTACGTCGAGCCGCTGGACCAGCCGGCCAGCATCAGGCCGTAGACGCCGACCGAGGCGATGGCCAGCGTGAACAGCACCGCGACCGGCAGGTCGGTGAGCTGCAGGCGGGTCTCGTGGCCGAAGATCGAGACCTCCGGGCCCATCGGGATGACCGCGAGAATCAGGAACGACGGCACCAGCGCGACGATCGGCGCGAGGACGTAGACGACCTTGTCGGCCGCCTTCGGGATGATGTCCTCCTTGAACATCAGCTTGGTGCCGTCGGCGAGGCTCTGCAGCCAGCCACCGGGGCCGGTGCGGTTCGGGCCGAGGCGGTGCTGCATGCGCGCCACGACCTTGCGCTCGAACACGATGTTGAACAGCGTCAGCAGGATCAGCAGCACGAAGATCGCCACGACCTTGATGGCGACGATCCACCAGGGGTCGCTGCCGAACCCGGGTACCTCGTTGGCTGTCGTCTCAGCGGCGATCGCGATCACGACTCGATACCTCCACCCGCGAGCTTCACGACCTGGCCGGCGCCGACGCCGAGCGTCTGGTGCAGCGTCGAGCCGTTCGAGTTCTCCGGCAGCCAGACCACGCGGTCGGGCATCTGCGTCACCCGCACCGGAACGTTGATCGAGCCGGCCCCCGTGCTGACGGTGAGCAGCTCGCCGTCGGCGACGCCCACCTCGGCGGCGGTGCCGGCGGAGATGCGCGCCTCGGCCGTCCTCGCCGTCGCCGCCAGGTGCGGCTCGCCGTCCTGCAGCCGGCCGCTGTCGAGCATGAGCCGCCAGCTGGCCAGCACCGCCTCGCGCTCACCGGGCCTCGGCGGGCCGGCGGGCGGGGTGTCGGTGGACTCGGGGCGGGCGCCGTCCCAGACGCCCAGCTCGGCGATCTCGGCGCGGACGTCGTCGACGTCGCGCAGCCCCAGGCGGATGCCCAGCTCGCCGGCGACGGCATCGAGCACGGCGGCGTCGCTGAGCGACGGCGTCTGCGCGAGCACCGCGGGGAACGGCCGCAGACGGCCCTCCCAGTTGACGAACGTGCCGGCCTTCTCGACCGGGGGCGCCACCGGAAGCACGACGTCGGCGAGTTCGGTGACCTCGCTGCGCCGCACCTCGAGGCTGACCACGAAGCCGGCGGTCTCGAGCGCGCGCTTCGCGGCGGCCGGGTCCGGCAGGTCGGTCAGCTCGACGCCGGCCACCAGGGCACCGGCCAGCACACCGCTGGTCAGCGCCGACAGGATGCCGGTCGTGTCGCGGCCGGGCAGCGACGGCAGCGACTCGACGGACCAGGCTGCGGCGACGTCGACCCGGGCCTCCGGGTCGGCGACCGGCCGGCCGCCGGGCAGCAGGGTCGGCAGCGCGCCGGCCTCGAGCGCGCCGCGCTCACCGGCACGGCGCGGCACCCAGGCCAGGCGGGCGCCGGTGACGGTCGCGACGCGAGCGGCCGCGGACAACGCGCCCGGGATCGTCGCCAGTCGCGAGCCGATCAGGATGACCGCGCCCTTCTCGCGCAGCGCGTCGCCCAGGTAGGCGACGCGGTCGTCGCCGAGCGTGATGGCGTTGAGGATCTCCGGCTCGGTGCCCGGCGCCGCCGGCAGCAACGTGCCGCCGGTCTTCGTCAGGCCGCGGGTCGCGAACGGCGCGATGGCGTGCACCCGCGTGCCGTTCTTCCGGTTGGCCTTGCGCAGCCGCAGGAACAGCGCGCCGGCCTCCTCCTCGGGCTCCAGTCCGACGAGCAGCACGGCCGGCGCCTTCTCGACGTCGGTGAACGTGACGCCCAGGCCGGATCCGGCGACGGACGCCAGGAAGCCGGCCTCCTCGGCCGAGTGCGGCCGCGACCGGAAGTCGACGTCGTTGGTGTCGAGAGCCACCCGGGCGAACTTCGCGTACGCGTAGGCGTCCTCGTGCGTCAGCCGGCCGCCGGTCAGGACGCCGACGCCGCCGGCGTCGCGCGACCGGGCCAGACCCTGCGAGGCGATCGTCAGCGCCTCCGGCCACGACGCCACGACCAGCTCACCGGTCTCTTCGTCGCGGACCAGCGGGTGCGTGATGCGGTCGTCGAGGGTGGGCCAGCGGAACGCGAAGCGGTCCTTGTCGGTGATCCACTCCTCGTTCACCTCGGGGTCGTCGCCGGCCAGCCGGCGCATGACCGACCCGCGGCGGTGGTCGACCCGGATCGCGCTGCCGCACGCGTCGTGCTCGGCCACGGATGGGACGGACACCAGATCGAACGGGCGGGACCGGAACCGGTACGCCGCGCTGGTCAGCGCCCCGACCGGGCAGATCTGGATGGTGTTGCCGGAGAAGTAGCTCTCGAACGGCTCCTTCTCGTAGATGCCGACCTGCTGCAGCGAGCCGCGCTCGAGCAGCTCGATGAACGGGTCGCCGGCGATCTCCTTGGAGAACCGGGTGCACCGGGCGCACAGGACGCAGCGCTCGCGGTCCAGCAGCACCTGAGCGGAGATGTTGATCGGCTTCGGGTAGGTCCGCTTCTTGCCCTCGTAGCGGGAGTCGCCGCGGCCGTTGCTCATCGCCTGGTTCTGCAGCGGGCACTCGCCGCCCTTGTCGCAGACCGGGCAGTCCAGCGGGTGGTTGATCAGCAGGAACTCCATGATCCCCTGCTGCGCCTTGTCGGCGACCGGCGAGGAGAACTGGGTGTTGATCACCATGCCGGGGGCGACGGTGAGCGTGCAGGACGCCTGTGGCTTGGGCATGCCTCGGCCGTTGCCCATGTCGGGCACCTCGACCATGCACTGGCGGCAGGCGCCGACGGGCTCGAGCAGCGGGTGGTCGCAGAACCGCGGGATCTGGATGCCGATGAGCTCGGCCGCGCGGATGACCAGCGTGCCCTCGGGCACGCTCACCTCGAAGCCGTCGATGGTGACCGTCACCAGGTTCGGCTGCGGCTCCACGGTGTCGGACGTGGAGTTGGTCGTCACGGTCATCAGGCCTTGGCCCCCAGTTCCTGCGCGAACAGCGTCGAGGCGGCCGGGTCGAACGGACAGCCGCCGTGCTCGAAGTGCGCGATGTACTCGTCGCGGAAGTGCTGGATGGACGAGACCACGGGCGCCACCCCGCCGTCGGCGAGCGCACAGAACGAGCGGCCAGCGATGTTATCGCTCATGTCCAGCAGCTTGTCCAGGTCGGCCTCGGTGCCGTTGCCCTCCTCCAGCCGCTCGAGGATCTGCACCATCCACCAGAAGCCCTCGCGGCAGGGCGTGCACTTGCCGCAGGACTCGTGCTTGTAGAACTCGATCCACCGGGCCGTCGCGCGGACGACGCAGGTGGTGTCGTCGAAGATCTGCAGGGCCCGGGTGCCCAGCATCGAGCCGACCCCGGCCATGCCCTCGAAGTCCAGCGGGACGTCGACGTGCTCGGCCGTCAGCATCGGCGTCGACGAGCCGCCCGGCGTCCAGAACTTCAGCTCGCGCCCGCCCCGGATGCCACCGGCGAGGTCGAGCAGCTCGCGCAGCGTGATGCCCAGCGGCGCCTCGTACTGGCCCGGCTTCGTGACGTGGCCGGACAGCGAGAAGATGCCGTAGCCGGGCGACTTCTCGTTGCCCATGCTGCGGAACCACTCCGCGCCGCCGGACACGATCGACGGCACCGAGGCGATCGTCTCGACGTTGTTGATGACCGTCGGCGACGCGTACAGGCCGGCCACCGCCGGGAACGGCGGCTTGAGCCGCGGCTGGCCGCGGCGGCCCTCCAGCGAGTCGAGCAGCGCGGTCTCCTCGCCGCAGATGTAGGCGCCGGCGCCCGCGTGCACCACGACGTCGAGGTCGAACCCGGAGCCGAGGATGTTCTGGCCCAGGTAACCGGCCTCGTACGCCTCGGCGACGGCGTTCAGCACCCGGCGGTAGACCTGCAGCACCTCGCCGCGGATGTAGATGAAGGCGTGCTTCGCGCCGATGGCGAAGGACGTGATGATGACACCCTCGACCAGCACGTGCGGGTCGGCCATCATCAGCGGAATGTCCTTGCAGGTGCCCGGCTCGGACTCGTCGGCGTTCACCACCAGATACACCGGTTTGGGCTCGGCTGGGTCCTGAGGCGGGATGAAGCTCCATTTCATCCCCGTCGGGAACCCGGCGCCGCCGCGGCCGCGCAGGCCGGAGTCCTTCACCATCTCGACGATGTCCTCGGGCTTGCGCTGCAGCGCCCGGCGCAGCGCCTTGTAGCCGTCGGCCTTCTCGTAGTTGCGTCGCGTGAAGGAGTCGGCCTGGTCCCAGCGGGCGGTGAGGACCGGGGTGAGCTTGCTGACCTCACTCACTTCTTGCTACCTCCCAGCTCGCGCTGCCCGCCCTCGGGCGCGGTCCAGCCGTTCTCGTGCGCCAGCTCCAGGCCCACCAGCGAGGCCGGACCGGCTGAGACGCCCTCGGTGGCCTGGCCGTCGGGGAACCCGGCGAGCACGCGCTCGGCCTGCTTCCACGTGCAGATGCGCGGGCCGCGGGTCGACACGACCTCCTCGCCGGCGCGCAACCTGTCGACCAGCTCGCGCGCCGAGCCCGGCGTCTGGTTGTCCATGAACTCCCAGTTCACGACCATGACGGGCGCGAAGTCGCAGGCGGCGTTGCACTCCACCCGCTCCAGCGAGACCTTGCCGTCCTCGGTGGTCTCGTCGTGCCCGACGCCGAGGTACTCGGACAGGTCGTCCCAGATCGCGTCGCCGCCCATGATCGCGCAGAGCGTGTTGGTGCAGACGCCGACGTGGTACTCGCCGACGGGGCGGCGCTTGTACATCGTGTAGAACGTCGCCACCGCGGCCACCTCAGCCTCGGTGATGTCGAGCACCTCGGCGCACAGCTCGATGCCCTCGGGGGTCACGTAGCCCTGGCGCGACTGCACGAGGTGCAGCATCGGCAGCAGCGCCGACCGCGGCTCCGGGTAGCGGGCGATGATCTCGGCCATCTCGGCCCGGACGGTGTCGTCGAGCGGGCTGATCGCAGCCTCGTCCGGCTGCACGTCGTTCACGTCGGTCATCGGTCACATCCACCCATCACCGGGTCGAGGCTCGCGACGGCCACGATGACGTCGGCCACCATCGAACCCTCGCACATCGCCGGTACGGCCTGCAGGTTGTTGAAGGACGGGTCGCGGAAGTGCACGCGCCACGGGCGGGTGCCGCCGTCGGACACCACGTGCGCGCCGAGCTCGCCGCGGGGGCTCTCGATCGGCACGTACACCTCGCCGGCCGGGACCCGGAAGCCCTCGGTGACCAGCTTGAAGTGGTGGATCAGCGCCTCCATCGACTCACCCATGATGTGGCGG
Source organism: Jiangella endophytica (assembly GCF_003427025.1). Lineage (GTDB taxonomy): Bacteria > Actinomycetota > Actinomycetes > Jiangellales > Jiangellaceae > Jiangella > Jiangella endophytica. The sequence goes on along the minus strand of NZ_QVAI01000001.1, from coordinate 268,245 downwards.
ATGTGGTCGAGCGAGTTGCCCATGCCGTCGCTGCCGATGGCCAGCTGAGCCGGCCACGCGATCTTCTTGTCGCCGACCATGACCGGGCCCGGCTCCAGCCGGTCCAGGCACTGCTCGACGATCTTCAGCGACTCCTTCATCTCGTCGATGCGGATGCGGAAGCGCCCGTAGGAGTCGCTGGTGTCGCGGGTGGGCACCTCGAAGTCGTAGGTCTCGTAGCCGCAGTACGGCTGCGACTTGCGCAGGTCCCACGGCAGGCCGGTGGAGCGCAGCACCGGGCCGGTGATGCCCAGTGCCATGCAGCCGGCGAGGTCGAGGTAGCCGACGCCGACGGTGCGGCCCTTGAAGACCGGGTTCTCGTTGCAGAACGCCTCGTAGTCGCCGATGTGGTCCCACATCCAGCGCAGGTACTCGCGGACGCTCTCGACAGCGCCGGGCGGGAGGTCCTGCGCGACGCCGCCCGGGCGGATGTACGCGCTGTTCATGCGCAGCCCGGTGATCAGCTCGAACAGGTCGAGCGTGCGCTCGCGCTCGCGGAACCCGTTGGTCATGACGGTGAGCGCGCCCATCTCCATGCCGCCGGTCGCGATGCAGACCAGGTGCGACGAGATGCGGTTGAGCTCCATCATCATGACGCGGATGACGTTGGCCCGGTCGGGGATGTCGTCGGTGATGCCGAGCAGCTTCTCGATGCCCAGCACGTAGGCGGCCTCGTTGAAGAACGGGGACAGGTAGTCCATGCGGGTCACGAACGTGACCCCCTGGGTCCACGTCCGGTACTCCATGTTCTTCTCGATGCCGGTGTGCAGGTAGCCGATGCCGCACCGGGCCTCGGTGACCGTCTCGCCGTCGAGCTCGAGGATGAGCCGGAGCACGCCGTGCGTCGACGGGTGCTGCGGGCCCATGTTGACGACGATGCGCTCCTCGCCGGCCGCGGCGGCGCCGACCACGTCGTCCCAGTCCTGACCGGTGACGGTGTAGACCGGGCCCTCGGTGGTCTCGCGCACGCCCGCGTACGGGTCGTCGGTGTCGTCGCCGGCGGGAGTGAAGGTGACGTCCTGCTGGCTCATCAGTTGTACGCCCTCCGCTCGTCCGGCGGCGCGATGGTCGCGCCCTTGTACTCCACGGGGATGCCTCCGAGCGGGTAGTCCTTGCGCTGTGGGTGCCCCGGCCAGTCGTCCGGCATCTGGATGCGGGTCAGCGCCGGGTGGCCGTCGAAGAGGATCCCGAAGAAGTCGTACGTCTCGCGCTCGTGCCAGTTGGCCGACGGGTACGTGTGGACGATCGACGGGATGTGCGGGTCGGAGTCGGGGCAGGTGACCTCGAGGTTGACCCGGCGGTTGTGGGTGATCGAGAGCAGCTGGATGACGGCGTGCAGCTCGCGGCCGGTCTCCTCCGGGTAGTGCACGCCGTTGACGCCCATGCACAGCTCGAACCGCAGCAGCGGGTCGTCGCGGAAGATCCGGGCCACCTCGGCCAGCTTCTCGCGCTTCACGAAGAAGGTGACCTGGCCGCGGTCGACGAGCACCTTCTCGAACGTGTCGGCGTCGGTGCTGCCGGCCTCCTGCAAGGCGGCGCTGACGTCGTCGCCGAGCTGCTCCAGCTCTTCCGGCCACGGGCGCGGGGTGGAGCCGCCGCGCACCGGGTTGGTGTCGCGGACGACCAGCCGGCCGTAGCCGGTGGTGTCGCCGCTGCCGTCGTAGGCGCCGAACATGCCGCGCCGCGACGGGTGCTCGGGCGGCAGCGCCGGACCCGTGGTGTCGAGAGCCTCGGCCGTCGATTCGTCTTCGGGCGCCTCGGCGGCGGCCTCCTCGGCGGGTGCCTCCGCCGCGCTCTGCTCCTCGACCGGGCTGGTCTCGGCTCGCGTGCGCGCGGCCTCCTCGACCTCGTCCGGGTCCTGCTTGCCGCTCTGAGGGTCGTTGTCGCTCACCGGAGCAGGCCCTTCATCTCGTGCGTGGCCTCGGCCCGCAGCGCCACCTGCTCGAGCTCGGCGTCGGCCGCGACCTTCTGCGCGCCCAGCTTGGTGTGCTGGATCTGGTCGTGCAGCTTGAGGATGGCGTCGATCAGCATCTCCGGCCGCGGCGGGCAGCCCGGCAGGTACACGTCGACGGGCACGACGTGGTCGACGCCCTGGACGATGGCGTAGTTGTTGAACATGCCGCCGGACGAGGCGCAGACACCCATCGACAGCACCCACTTCGGGTTGGCCATCTGGTCGTAGATCTGCCGCAGCACCGGCGCCATCTTCTGGCTCACCCGGCCCGCGACGATCATCAGGTCGGCCTGCCGCGGCGAGGCGCGGAACACCTCCATGCCGAAGCGCGCGGAGTCGTGCCGGGGACCGCCGAACGCCATCATCTCGATGGCGCAGCAGGCCAGGCCGAACGTCGCCGGCCAGACCGAGCCCTTGCGCAGGTACCCGAGCAGGTTCTCCATGCTGGTCAGCAGGACACCCGACGGCAGCTTCTCTTCAACACCCATGATTCGCCTCTAGTCCCAGTCGAGCCCGCCGCGCCGCCACTCGTAGATGAACGGCACGGTGATCAGGAAGATGAACGTCACCATCGCGACGAAACCGAAGAGCCCGAGGTGGTCGAACCGGACCGCCCACGGGTACAGGAAGATGATCTCGATGTCGAAGATGATGAACGTCATCGCGGTCAGGTAGTACTTGACCGGGAACCGGCCACCACCCACCGGCTGCGGTGTCGGCTCGATGCCGCACTCGTAGGAGTCCAGCCGTGCCCGGTTGTACCGCTTCGGGCCGGCCACCACGGAGAAGGCCACCGAGCCCACCGCGAAGACCGCAGCGAGCAGGATGAGGCCGAGGATCGGTGCGTAGGCGTTCACGCCGGGCCACTCCTCTGCACTGAGTTCAGCAAGACGTCCTGCATGGTGCTCCTCACGCCGCCGGGGCGAGTCGGGTCATCGCGTTGATGACGCGGTCGTACACGTCACCGTCGCGGTGGTCGGTCAGGTTGGCCAGCAGCTTCAGCGTGAACTTCATCAGCCAGGGCCGCGGCAGGCCGTGGTTCCGGGCGATTCTCATGATCCGGGGGTCACCGATCAATCTGACGAAGATGCGGCCGAGCGTGAAGTAGCCACCGTGTTCGTGCTTCAGCGCCGCAGGATAGCCCTGCAGCACCCGCTCCCGTCCGGCGGCATCCCGGGAGAGCGCGTCGGCGACGACGGTGGCCGCCAGGCCGGCCGCCTCCATCGCGTAGTCGATGCCTTCGCCGTTGAAGGGATTGACCATGCCACCGGCGTCGCCGACCAGGAGCAGCCCACGACTGTAGTGGGGCTGACGGTTGAATCCCATCGGCAACGCCGCGCTGCGGATGTCACCGACCTGGTTCTCCTCGGTGAAGCCCCATTCCGGTGGTGTCTGCGCAGCCCAGCGGCGCAGCATGTCCTTGTAGTCGACCCGCCCGAACGCCTTGGAGGTGTTCGTGATGCCGAGACCGACGTTGCTGGTGCCGTTGCCGGTGCCGAAGATCCAGCCGTAGCCGGGTAGGAGATGTCTGCCGCCGCGCCCGTCCTCAGCATCGGCCCACAGCTCCAGCCAGGACTCCATCCAGTCGTCGTCGTGCCGCGGCGTCTTGTAGTACGTGCGGACGGCGACGGCCATCGGGCGGTCGTCGCGCTTGTGGATGCCCATGGCGGTGGACAGCCGCGACGACGTCCCGTCGGCGGCGACCACGAGCGGGGCGCGATAGGTGACGGCCTCGCCGGCGGCCCGGCCGCGCTCGTCCAGCGGCTTCGCGGTGACGCCCACGATGTGGCCCGTGCGCTCGTCCAGCACCGGCGCGGTGACGTTGGTGCGCTCGTGCAGCCGGGCGCCGGCGTCGGCCGCGTGCCGGGCCAGCAGCTCGTCGAAGTCGGTGCGGGTGCGGACCAGGCCGTAGTCGGGGTAGCTGGCCAGCTCCGGCCACGGCAGGTGCAGCCGCATGCCGCCGCCGATGATGCGCAGGCCCCTGTTGCGGATCCAGCCCGGCGCGTTGGTGTCGACGCCCATGCGGACCAGCTGCCGGACGGCGCGCGGCGTCAGGCCGTCGCCGCAGACCTTGTCGCGCGGGAACGACGCCTTCTCGAGGAGCAGCACGTCCAGCCCGGACCGGGCCAGGTAGTACGCCGTGGTCGACCCGGCCGGTCCGGCGCCGACGACGATGACGTCGGCCTCGCCGGCGGTACGGGTCGGGGCGCTCGGTCGCGGGCGACCAGTGCGCTGGCTCATCGACGGATCCTCGGGATGCGTGTCACTGTTCGGTTCGTGGCGGCACGCTCGTGAATCCGTTCACGAGCGCACACTCGGACCTAAGTGTAGGGGTTGCCTGTCGTGTCACTCACCCCGGGTCACCCGCCCTGACCTGCGGATTTACGCAGCAACAACGTTGCGTAATTCGGTGCCGTCCGTACTACTGCAGGACCTGCCGCCCGGTGGCGTCCCAGCGCACGTAACTCGCCCGGCTGTCACCGTCCGGATAGACGCGGATGTTGACCTCGCCGTCGAACCCGCGGTCGATGATGACGTAGCCGGCCGGCGCCCCGCTGACCGCCGGGGTGCCGTCGATCGCGGCCAGCACCGCCTGCGGCGTGACGTCGCTCCACGAGAAGAACACCTCGTCGTCCGGCCGGGAGTCGGGCAGGTCCGTGTAGGGCTCGTGACCGAGCAGCAGGCCACCGCTGTACTCGACGCGGTCGAGGGAACGCCGCTCCGTGCCGGACCGGATCTCCAGCGTCGCGCGGTCCGGCCACAGGCTGAGGTTGCTGGGCTCGACGTCGTCGGCCGCCGCCCACAGCTGGTTCAGGCCGGCCTCGGTGAACAGGCCCAGCTTCTCCGTCGCGACGTCCGGCAGCGGGATGTCGACCGGCGGCGGCACCTCCTCCGGCACCGGGGCCTCGGCGACCGGCGCCTCGGCGACCGGCGGCGGGTCCGCGCTGCTCGAGCCCTCGTCGCCGAGGGTGTTGAACAGCACCGCGCCGATGATGCCGGAGAGGACGATCGCGCCGAACGCCAGCGCGGCGACCACGAGGAGCACCCGCCGGGTCCGGTGCTGCGGCGGCACGGGCGGGTCGTGCGTCGGAGCCGGAGCGGGCGGGGGCATGTCGTCGACCAGCGCGTCGAGGTCGGCGATCGACTTCGCCTCGTGCACCAGCGCGGTGCGGCTCTCCATGTCGGCGGCGTCGATGCGGCCCTCGGCGAACGCCTCCGAGATGGCGGACGCGTACCGGTCGCGGTCGGCGTCCGACGGCCGCCAGCGGCGGTCGGCGCGGCTCACTCGTCGATCCCGTCGTCGAGCAGGTACTTGCCGCTGGCGTCCCAGGTGACCACCGCGCCGACGCCGTACGCGTCGGTCTCGAGGTGCACGCTGATGGTGACGATGTCGCCGTAGGACACGTCGCGGTCGATGACGATCATGCTCACCGCGCGGCCGGCCCGGCCGGCGATCTCCGCGGCGTTGGCGGCGCAGGCCGCGACCACGGCCGGGTGCACCTCGTCCAAAGGGAAGAAGACCGCCTCGGGCTCGTCGTTGATCGTGCTGCCCGCCTCGGGGACGCCGAGTGCGCCGTCGTACTCGAGGTCGTCGTAGGTGAGCGCCCCCGGCGCCGACTGCACCTCGAGGTCGGCCCAGTCGTCGTGCAGGTAGATCCTCCCGAGGCCGGCCACCGGAAGCCGGGCCAGCACCTCCCACATGCGGGTCAGCTCGGCAGCGGAGAACATGTCGACCGGGGTGTCCTCGACCGGCTCGGCCGGCTCGACCGGCGGCGCCTCGGCGACGGGTTGCGGTTCGTCGGACGGGTCGTCGCTGGTGTTGCCCGACGCCAGGATCCCGAGACCGACCGCGGCGACCACCGCTGCCCCCGCGACGACCATCGTCGCCACCGAGTTCTTCGGCGTGACCCGCGGCCCGGGCAGGTCGTCGACGACGGCGTCCAGCTCGCCCACGGTCCGGGCGTAGCGGATGGTGAACGAGCGCCGCGACAGTTCGGCGTCGTCGATGCGACCCTCGGCCCGCGCGGTGTCGAGCACCGTCGTGTACCGCCGGCGGTCGCTGTCGTCCGGCTGCCTGTTGCGCCCCCGGGCCATGCGGTCAGGGCTTCACGGCGTGGTGCAGCGCGACGATGCCGGCGCTGAGGTTGCGCCAGCGGACGTCGGACCAGCCGGCCTCGCGCATCCAGGCGGCCAAGCCGGGCTGGTCGGGCCAGGCCCGGATGGACTCGGCCAGGTAGACGTAGGCGTCCGGGCTGCTGGACACCCGCCGGGCGACCGGCGGCAGCGCGCGCATCAGGTACTCGACGTAGACCTTGCGGAACGGCGCGAACGTCGGGTGGCTGAACTCGCTCACCACGACACGGCCGCCGGGCCGGGTGACACGCAGCAGCTCGCGCAGCCCGGCGATCGGGTCGTGCACGTTGCGCAGGCCGAAGGAGATGGTGACCGCGTCGAACACGTCGTCGCCGAACGGCAGCCGGGTCGCGTCGCCGGCCACGAACGGCATGTCGGCGTGCATCCGCCGGCCGGTCCGGAGCATGCCGAGGGAGAAGTCGCACGGCACGACGAACGCGCCGCGGGCGCGGAACGGCTCACTCGAGGTGCCGGTGCCGGCGGCGAGGTCGAGCACGCGCTCCCCCGGCCCCACCCCCAGCGCGGCGACGACGGCCCGCCGCCAGGCGCGGTCCTGGCCGAGCGAGAGCACGTCGTTGGTGAGGTCGTACTTCTCGGCGACGTCGTCGAACATCGCCGCCACCTCGTGCGGCTGCTTCTCCAAGGAGGCCCGGGTCACGTCCGTCACTGTAGCCGGGGCCCGACGGCCTTACTCTTGATGGTCGTGACGACGCTGCCCGCATCCGCGCCGATGGTCGTGCGCACCACGGAGGTCCCGGACCCGGGACCACTGCTGGAGCTGCTGCCCGAGGACTCCCCGATGGCCTGGGTCCGGCAGGGCGAGGGGGTCGTCGGCTGGGGGCAGGCGGCCCGGTTCGACACCATCGGCGCCAACCGGTTCGTCGCCGCCGACCGCTGGTGGCGGCGCATGGTCGGCACCGCCGTCGTCCGCGACGAGGTCCGGCTGCCCGGCACCGGCCCCATCGCGTTCGGCTCGTTCGCCTTCGACGACATCCCCGGCTCGTCGTCGCTGGTCCTCCCGGACACCGTCGTGGGGCACCGGTCCGGGCGCTGGTGGGTGACGACCATCGACGTCACCGGGAACCTGCCCGGCGGAGCTGCGCTGCCGCCGGTGTCGCCGGCGCGGCGGCCGATCGACGTCGTGTACGCCGACGGCTCGCGCTCGGGCACCCAGTGGCAGAGCATCGTCGCCGAGGCGGTGCGCCGCATCGTGGCCGGCTCGCTGGAGAAGGTGGTGCTCGCGCGCGACCTCGTCGCCGAGAGCCCCGAGCCGATCGACATCCGCTGGCCGCTGCAGCGGCTGTCGGCCGGGTACCCGCACTGCTGGACGTTCAGCGTCGACGGCATGATCGGCGCGACGCCGGAGCTGCTGGTGCGGCGCGAGCGCGGCCTCGTCACGTCGCGCGTCCTCGCCGGCACCATCCGCCGCACCGGCGACGACGAGCACGACCTCGCGCTGGCGGCGTCGCTGGCCCGGTCCAGCAAGGACCTCGAGGAGCACGAGTACGCCGTCCGCTCCGTCGCCGACGCGCTCGCGCCGTTCTGCTCCAGCATGAACGTGCCCGAGTCGCCGTTCGTGCTGCACCTGCCCAACGTCATGCACCTGGCCACCGACCTCGCCGGCGTCACCGACTCCGACGCCTCGTCGCTCGCGCTGGCGGCCGCACTGCACCCGTCCGCGGCGGTCGGCGGCACCCCGACGCCGGTCGCGCTGGACGTCATCCGCGAGATCGAGGGCCTGGACCGCGCCCGCTACGCCGGCCCGGTCGGCTGGATGGACGCCCGCGGCGACGGCGAGTGGGGCATCGCGCTGCGCTCCGCCGAGGTCTCCGGTGCCCGGCTGCGGCTCTTCGCCGGCTGCGGCATCGTCGCCGGCTCCGACCCCGCCGCCGAGCTCGCCGAGAGCGTCGCCAAGCTGGTGCCGATGCGCGACGCGCTCTCCACCTGACTACCCCCGCCACGGACCCACGTTGATCTTGGAGTTGTTCGGCCCAGGTGTCCGATTTGCCGCATAGATAACCGAAGAACTCCAAGATCAACTTCTGGGCGGGGCGCGATGTCAGCCGAGGGCGACGTCGACAGCGGCGCGGAGGCGGGCGTGGAGGTCGCGCAGGGCGGCACGGGCGACCGGGACCTCCAGCACGCTGCGCCCCGTCACCGGCTCGCCCAGCGCGGAGCGCAGCGACGCCGCGTCCGTCACGCGCCGGTGCGCGACGCCGTAGCCGGCACACAGGGCCGCCAGGTCGGCGCCGTGCGGGGTGCCGAAGACCCGTTCGAACCGGTCGGCGTGTGCCGGGTCGCCGTGTTCGAGCAGCGCGAAGATGCCGCCTCCGTCGTCGTTGACGACCACGATCTGCAGGTCGGGGCGGTCCTCGAGCGGGCCGATCAGCAGGCCCCCGGCGTCGTGCAGGAAGGTGAGGTCGCCGACCAGCGCACGCACCGGCGCACGCGAGGCCAGCGCCACGCCGGTCGCGGTCGAGAGCGTGCCGTCGATGCCGGCCAGGCCGCGGTTGGCCAGCACCGGCCCGGCGAGGTCGTCGAGGGCCGGCGCGGCGGCGAGGTCGAGGTCGCGGACCGGGTTCGACGAGCCGGCCACCAGCGCCTCGCCCGGACGGCGTGCCGCCCAGACGAGCGCGGCCACCGCCGGCCCGGTGAGGGGACCGGCGGCGAGCACGTCGTCGAGGGCGTCCTGGGCGGTCTTGGCGGCGCGCTGCCAGGCCCCCAGCCACTCCCCGCCGTCGACGCGACCCGGCGGCGGGGCGACCGCCGACACCACCCGTGCGGCCCGCCGACCGGCGTCGATCCAGTCGGGCGCGCCGCCGACGACCACCACCTCGGCGGACTCGCCCGCCAGCAGCGCGCTGACCGGCCGCGACAGCGTCGCGTGCCCGAACACGACCACGCGCTCGACGCGACCGCCGAGCTCCGGCCGCTCGAGCAGCAGTCGACAGGGCCCGACGGCGTTCGGGCCGGACCGGGCGCCGGACGACGGCTCGGCGAGCAGCGGGAGACCGGCGGCCTCGGCGAACGCCCGCGCGTCGGGCCCGGCGCCGTCACCCGCGACGACAACCGTCCGCGGCCCCGCGTCCAGCAGCACCGGCGCGGCCGCCGACGCGGCCGTGGCCACCACGTCCACCGCACCCGCGGCAGACGCCGGCCACTCGGCGTCGTCGTCCGGCACCAGCGGCTCGCGGAAGGCGAGGTCGAGGTGGACGGGGCCGGGATCGCCCGAACGGATGCCGGCGGCGGCCGCGACAGCGCGGGCCAGCAGCGCGCGCAGGTCGGCGTCCTCACCCGGCCGCCCGTACGGAGCCGGCACGTCGGCGAAGAACCGGACGGCCGAGCCGTACAGCCGCACCTGGTCTGTGGTCTGGTTGGCGCCCGTCCCGCGGACCTCGTGCGGCCGGTCGGCCGTGAGCAGCAGCAACGGAACCCCCGCGTGCGACGCCTCCAGGACGGCGGGGTGCAGGTTCGCCGCCGCGGTGCCGGACGTCGTCACGACGGCGACCGGCCCGGCCACCCGGGCCAGTCCGAGCGCCGTGAAGGCCGCGACCCGCTCGTCGACGCGGACGTGCAACCGCAGGTCGCCGCGCGCGGACGCCGTCGCCAGCGCGTGGGCCAGCGGCGCCGAGCGCGAGCCCGGCGCCAGCACGACGTGCCGGACGCCGTGCCGGACCAGCTCGGTGACCAGCGTGCGGGCCGCCCACGTGGAGGGGTTCACGGGGTCGATTCTGCCCTGCGCCCGCGCCACGCCCGCTGCTTGGCCCGGTTGCCGCAGACCTGCATCGAGCACCACTTGCCCGACCGCGCCCGCGACTCGTCGTAGAACGCCCACCGGCAGGTGTCGTTGACGCACACCTTCAGCCGCGACCACGTCCCGTCGGCCATCGCGTCGCCGACCAGTGCGAGCAGCCCGCCGAGCGCGCCGTCGACGCCGCCGGCGGACGGACGGGACCGCCAGCCGTCGCGGGCGGTGAGGGTCGCGGTCAGCCGGGCGCGACCCGCGGCGTCGTTGAGGACGGTGAGCGCGGTGGGCGGGATCGGCTCGCCGCCGTGGTTGGCGGCCAGCACATCGCGCAGCGCCTCGCGGACGGCGACCGCATGGACGAGGTCGTCGCGTCCGCCGCCGGTCGTGCCGGTCAGCAGGTCCGCTGACGACAACCAGCCGACGAGCTGACCCGGCGACGTCAGCGCATCGGTCCCCGCATCGATGTCGAGCGTGTTGACGAAGCGCCGGACGGTCTCGAGCCGGCCGGGCGCCGGCGTGCTGGCTCCGGACATGCTCCGAGCATAACCCTCTTGCGGATTTCATCGGTTACTCCATAACCTCTGAATCCATGACATCGGTTACGGCCAGCACTCGAGCCTGGGACAGCCGCGACTTCCGCCGGCTCTGGACCGGCTCGGCGGTCTCGACGTTCGGGTCCGAGGTCGCCGAGCTGGCCGTGCCGCTGCTGGCGATCGGTGTGCTGGCGGCCACGCCGGGCGAGCTGGGCGCCCTGCGGACGGCCCAGTTCCTGCCGTTCCTGCTGGCCACCCTGCCGCTGGGCCTGCTGGTCGACCGACGGCGCCGGCTGCCGCTGATGATCGGCGCCGACCTCGGCCGGTTCGGGCTGATCCTGGTGATCCCGATCGCGATCTGGGCCGGGCTGGCGCAGATCGAGCTGCTCTACGTCGTCATGTTCCTGGCCGGCGTGCTGACGGTGCTCTACCAGGTCGCGGACTTCGCGTTCGTGCCGGACGTCGTGACACCGCGGCAACTGGTCGACGCGAACGGGAAGCTGGCGGCGGCGCAGTCGGCGAACGAGATCGGCGCGCGCGGCTTCGGCGGGCTGCTCGTCCAGGCGGCCTCCGCCCCCGTCGCGATGCTGGTCAACGCCGTCACGTACCTGGTGTCGGCGCTCAGCCTGCGCGGCATCGCCCTGGTCGAGGCGCCGCGCGCGGCGGCGTCCGCCCGGCCGTCCTGGGGGGAGGTGACAGCAGGGCTGCGCGAGGCGCTGCGCAACCGGTTCATCCGGGCGCTGCTCGGCGAGGCGACGACATTCAACCTGTTCAACGAGATCTTCGTCCTCGGGCTGATGCTGTTCACGGTGCGCGAGGCCGGGCTCAGCCCGGTGCAGATCGGCATCGTCTTCACCGCCGGCGGGGTCGGCTCGTTCCTCGGCGCCTGGTTCGGGTCACGGGTGACCGGCCGGTTCGGCTACGGCCGCGTGCTGCTGATCACGCTGATCCTCGGCAACACCGCGCCGGTGCTGGTCGCGCTGGCCGGCACGGACGCCGTCGGGATCCTGGCGCTGTTCGGCTCGGTGTTCGTGGTCATGGGCGTGGGGATCGGCATCGCCAACGTCCACGCGGTGACGTTGCGCCAGGCGGCGCTGCCGGAGGAGCTGCGCGGCCGGGTCAACGCGGCGTACCGGCTGATCTCGTGGGGCGCGATCCCGGTGGGTGCGTCCCTGGGCGGGCTGCTGGCGGGCCTGACCGACGGGCGGACGGCGATGGTGACCGGCGCGTGCGGCATGGCCCTGGCGACGCTGTGGGTGGCGTTCTCGCCGGTGCGCCGGCTGGCGTCGATCGACGAGGCGGCCCGGCTCTCGCGCGCGAGCTGACCAGCAGCCGTAGCCGTCAGGTCTGCGGCTGGTCCTCGGGCTGCGTCCCGTCCTCGACCTGGCGCAGCCAGGTGAAGCCGGTGTTGCTGCCCTGGCAGGTCTGCAGGATGATGTCGCAGTCCTCGCCGCAGGTCCAGTTCGACGCCGAGCCGAGCGCGGAGCCGCGGCCCTGCGCGATGACCCGGTCGACCACCTCGTACAACCCGGTGAACTCGCCCTCGAGCTGGACGAACGTGCCCTCGGGGATGGAGTTCCACCACGAGTTGCCGAGGTAGTCGTGCGCGACGACGAACGTGCCGGACTCGACCGGCGTGTAGTGGCAGCCGATGCCGTTGCCGAGGTTGTCGATGTCGACGCTGTCCTCGCAGGTCTCGACCGGGATGGTGCGGACGTCGTCGCCGAGGGCGAGGGCCTCTTCGCTGACGACGGCGCCGAACCGGCTGCCGCCGGCGTAGCTGAACCGGAACCGCGTGGTGTGCTCGGCGGTGGCCTCGGCGATCGCGGTGCCCTCGGCCGTGGTGGTGACGGCGGACACCGGCGCCCACTCCGCGCCGTCGGACTGCTGCTCGAGCCCGATCTCGCCGAGGATCGGGACGCCGCCCTCGGTGGTCCACGCGGCGGTGACGCCCACGCCGTCGTCGGACTTCTCGGCGGTGGCGGTGATGCGCGACACCAGCGGCGAGCCCGCCGTGATGACGACCTCGGGCGACGCGACCGCCTCGACCTCGGGGCCGCCGCCGTAGGCGAGCCGGTAGATGCCCGACGACTGCACCTGCACGTCGACGTCGCCGGCGCCGTTCTCGACCGGGACCGTCGTGACGGTGGCCCAGGAGTTGCCCTCGATGCGCTGGAGGTCGACCTCGCCGCTGATGTCCTCGCCGGTCGGGGTGATCCAGCTGGCGCCGAAGGTGACCGACGCGCCCGGGCGGGCCTCCGCCGGGGCGGTCAGGACCAGCGACAGGTCCTGGGGCGCGGCCGGCGGCTCCGCGGCGATGGCGGCGGCCACCTGCTCGGGCGCCGGCGAGGCGGCCACCTGCACGATGCTGGCGTCGTCGCCCCCGCCGCCGCTGGCCGTGGGGTCGTCGTCGTTGGTGGCGCCGAGGATGGCGAACACCGCCGCCACGACGAGGGCCAGAACGCCGGTCACGGCCAGCACGCGGTACTTCATGCCCCTATTTTCCATGATCACCGACGCATGTCGGCCCCGACCCGGTCCTCCCACACCCCTTCGACGACCGAATCGGCCCGTTCGTTCCCTCTTTCTCAGGGGACCGTGAGGGAATCCGACATCCGCTGCACCGACGCCTGTGAGTCGGTCAGCTTCTCGGCGGTGTCGACGGCGTGCAGCAGCAGGATCCGGTCGTCCAGCGCGATCGCCCGGTACGCCCACACCCACCCCTCCCCGTCGGTGAGGACGCCGTCGAGGGCCTCGTCACCGGCGCCCTCGGCCGGCTCGACGCTGTCGACCACGTCGCCGAGACTCGTCGCCATGTCGTAGAGGACCGCGTCGAGCGGGTAGTCGTCCGACGGGTAGTCGACGACGAGGAAGCCGACGCCGCTGACGTGGAAGTACCCCCGCTGCGGCATGCCCTCGACCGAGCGGTCCTCCATGACGACCGCGCCCGGCAGGTCGGCGCTGATGCCGCTGGGCTCGTCCACCACCGCCACCCACGACGCCGGCTCGACCGGGTCGGCGGGCGGTGCCTCCGGGTCGGCCCACCCGCGCAGCACCACCGACCCGGTGAGCCGGCTGAACTCGGACTCCAGCCGCCTCAGGTCGGACTCCGGGCCGCCGACGAAGCCGCTCCACACGTCGCCGTTGCTGTCCTGCACCAGGATCCGGAACAGCATCACCTGGTTGTCGCCGTAGGAGATCTCGCCGTCGATGCCACGCTCGCGCCCGGTGTCGGCCTCCTCCGTCGTGCGGACGGCGCCGTCGACGCTGGCGGCCAGAAACTCGGCCAGCTTGTCGAGGTCGTCCATCGTGGCGAAGTCGTCGATCAGCTCGAATCCGAGGACGCCGTCGGCGTGCTCGAAGACGAAGCCACGGGTGGTGACGGTCGTACCGTCCGGCCGGGGGATGGTGTTCGCGATCGGTTTCGCGCCCTCGGGGAGGGCCACGCGCGACCTGCTGAGCTCGTCCACCACCGACACCCACCGGAACACCACGTTCGACTCGGGGCTGCGGGTGACCGGCGGCGGAACGTTGCCCCCTGACGAGCCCGACGCGATGGTGGACGTCGGCGTCGGTGTCGCGGCGACCGCCTCCGGCTCCGCGTCGCCGCTGGAGCAGGCCGCCGTCGCCGTGACCACCATGATGGCGGCAGGTAACCACCGCACGCCCGGCCTGCGCATTCTTCCCCCCGAACACCTGTGGCCCGCCCGGGTCGACGACCCGGGTCGGCATCCGGGCGCGACCCTATCCGGGCGCCCGGACAGAGGCACCGGCTAGCGTGATCGGCGTGACGACCGCACCGTTCGACCCGTCCCGCTGGCGCCCTGTCGAGGGCTTCGACTTCACCGACATCACGTACCACCGCCACGTCGAGGACGGGCGCGACCGCGGCACCGTGCGGGTCGCGTTCGACCGGCCCGAGGTGCGCAACGCGTTCCGGCCCCACACCGTCGACGAGCTGTACCGCGCGCTCGACCACGCCCGTATGACACCCGACGTCGGCTGCGTGCTGCTGACCGGCAACGGGCCGTCGCCGAAGGACGGCGGGTGGGCCTTCTGCTCCGGCGGCGACCAGCGCATCCGCGGCCGTTCCGGCTACCAGTACGCCAGCGGCGAGACCGCCGAGACCGTCAACGCCGCGCGGGCGGGGCGGCTGCACATCCTCGAGGTGCAGCGGCTGATCCGGTTCATGCCGAAGGTGGTCATCGCGGTGGTGCCGGGCTGGGCGGCCGGTGGCGGGCACAGCCTGCACGTCGTCAGCGACCTCACCCTGGCCAGCGCCGAGCACGCCCGCTTCAAGCAGACCGACGCCGACGTCGGCTCGTTCGACGGCGGCTTCGGTTCGGCGTACCTGGCCCGGCAGGTCGGCCAGAAGTTCGCCCGCGAGATCTTCTTCCTCGGCGACGAGTACTCGGCCGCCGACGCGCACCGCATGGGCATGGTCAACGCCGTCGTCCCGCACGCCGACCTCGAGAACGTCGCGCTGGAGTGGGCGGCGAAGATCAACGGCAAGAGCCCCACGGCGCAGCGGATGCTCAAGTTCGCCTTCAACGCCATCGACGACGGCATGGTCGGCCAGCAGGTCTTCGCCGGCGAGGCGACGCGGCTGGCCTACATGACCGACGAGGCGGTCGAGGGCCGCGACGCGTTCCTGGAGAAGCGGACGCCCGACTGGTCCCGGTTCCCCTGGTACTTCTGAGGCGATCGCGCCGCTCGGACGGACTCAGCCGGTGAGGTGGCGCACCTGCGACCAGGCCGGGTCGGGTCGCGACTCGACGGTGAGCCCTCGGGCCGCGACCCAGTCGGCCAGAGCCGCGTCGGCGTTCTGGTCCTCGCCGTCGGTGTAGACGTGGAAGGTCCGCACGCCACGGTGCGACTCGTGACCGACGAAGATGCCGCGGTTACCGAGCGCGGCTTCGAGCTGCGACTCGATCGCACGCAGACCGTCGAGAGCGCCGGGGTCCTCCGGCAGTCCGTTCGGCTGCGCGGCGTACCTGGCGGTGACGACCTGATGCCGGTCGAACGTGGGATGGTCGAGCCAGCGCAGCCCGCGGCGGGAGATCGCCAACCCGGGCAGGCCGTCGCGGTCCTGCCACTGCCCGAGCACCCAGGTGTCCGGGTCGCGCCGGGCCGCGATCTCGGCGACCGCGGCCCTGACACCGTCGCCGGACTCCGCGACGGCGGGAGCGGCCGGCAGCGGCTCGACGTGGCCGAGCCAGCGCTCGACGTCGTCCTCACCGAGCAGCCAGTCGAGCACCAGGAAGCTGATCTGACCCCGGACGTCCTCCGGGAGACCGCCGAACTCCGGGTGATGTACGCCGACGTGGACCCGGAGTTCGTCGACCGAGAGCTCGATGCTGAAGACGGTCGCCGCCAGCTCGAGCCGGCGGCCCCCGATCTCCAGGACGTTGTCGAGGGTGGCGGGGTCGGCCTGCTGGCTGGGGCTGAACTCCCAGGTCGCGTCGGCGGCGGGCGCGGCGCGGAACCAGCGCTCGGCACTCGGCCGGATCTCCGCGACGCCACCGGCCGTGACCGTCAGCCGGTGGGTCGCGCGGGCGCCACGGCCGAAGTGCCAGGTGAGATCGGGCTGGATCGCTCGCACGAGCCGGGTCAGCTCGTCCGCGAGCGGCGACACCTCGTGCGGGCTGATCCGATGGCCCTCGGCGGCCCACCAGGTCCAGAACGCCGTGACGGGATGCGACGCGACCTCGCGCGATCCGCGGCGGAACAGCGGCATGCCGGAAGTGTTCCACCCACCCCGGACATGGCATTCCGGCGCCGGGCCGTCGCCGGACGGAGGGCGTTCGGCCTCTAGGGTGGAGGTGCCATGCAGACGCAGACTCCGCCGCCCGGCCCGTCGAGCCGCCGCAGCCTCACCACGGTCGAGGTGCCGCTGCGCCCCGCCGTGGTGCCGCGGCTGCTGCCCGCGGTCGCGGCGGCGCTGACCGGCGGCGACGCGCTGCTGCCGCTGCCCTCGTCACCGGCCGCGGTGCGCGACGAGCTGCTGGCGGAGTTCGCGCCGCGCCGGCCGCTGGAGGACGACGTCGCGTTCATCGTGCCGACGTCGGGATCGACGGGGCGGCCGAAGGGGGCGCTGCTGAGCGCCGCCGCCGTCCGGGCGTCCGCCGAGGCGACCCTGGAGCGGCTCGGCGGGCCGGGGCGCTGGCTGCTCGCGCTGCCCGCCACCCACATCGCCGGGCTGATGGTGCTGGCCAGGTCCGTGATCGCGGGGACGGAGCCGGCCGCGGTCGACCTCAGCGACGGGTTCGACCCGGAGCTGTTCGCGGCCGCCAGCGTCCAGGTCTTCGCCGGCGGCGGACGCCGCTACACCGCGTTGGTCCCCCGGCAGCTGAGCACGCTGCTCGACGCGGGCCGAGCGCCGCTCGCCGCGCTCACCGGGTACGACGCCGTGCTGGTCGGCGGCGCCGCGGCCGACGACGCGCTGCTCGATCGCGCCCGCAAGGCCGGCATCGAGGTCGTCACCACCTACGGCATGACGGAGACCTGCGGCGGCTGCGTCTACGACGGCGTGCCGCTGGACGGCGTGCGGGTCGAGCTGGCCGTCGACGGACGGATCCGGCTGGCCGGTCCGATGCTGGCGTCGGGCTACCGGCTCCGCCCCGACCTCGCGCCGGCGTTCAACGACGGCTGGTTCACGACGTCCGACCTCGGCTCGCTGGACGACGGCGGCCGCCTGACGGTGCTCGGCCGCGCCGACGACGTCGCGGTGTCCGGCGGCGAGAACGTCCCGCTGGCCGCCGTCGACGCCGCCGTCGCGTCGCATCCGGAGGTCGCCGAGGCGCTCAGCGTCGCCGTCCCCGACGCCGAGTGGGGCGAGCGGGTCGTCGTCGCCGTCGTGCCCGCCGACGCCACGCGGCCGCCGTCGCTGGACTCCGTCCGTGCCCATGTCCGCGAGCGGCACCCCGTCGCCTACGCACCCAAGGAGCTGCACGTGCTCGATGCGCTGCCCACCCTTCCGGGCGGGAAGACCGACCGCCGCGCGCTGGCGGCCCGGCTGGGACTGGCGGAGGCCTGATGGCGACGCTCGGGCAGTGGGTCGAGGGCGCCCGCCCGCGGACCCTGCCGGCCGCGGTCGCGCCGGTGCTGGTGGGGACGGGCGCCGCGGCAGCCGCCGACGACGCTCACCTCGGTAAGGCGCTGCTGGCGCTGGTGGTCGCGCTGGCGCTGCAGATCGGCGTGAACTACGCGAACGACTACTCCGACGGCATCCGTGGCACCGACGAGAACCGCGTCGGGCCGTTCCGCCTGGTCGGGTCCGGCGCGGCGCGCCCGGCGGCGGTGAAGGCGGCGGCGCTGTGGAGCTTCGTGGCGGCCGGCGTGTCCGGGGCGGCGCTGGTGGCGTGGTCGGGGCACTGGTGGCTGTTCGCCGTCGGCGCGATCGCGATCGCGGCGGCCTGGTACTACACCGGCGGCCGCAACCCGTACGGCTACCGCGGGCTCGGCGAGATCTCGGTGTTCGTGTTCTTCGGCCTGGTGGCCGTGGCGGGGACGACCTATGTGCAGGCCGACCGGCTGACGGTGACGTCGCTGGTGTCGGCGGTGGCCATCGGCTGCTTGGCATGCGCGTTGCTGCTGGTCAACAACATCCGCGACATCGGCACCGACACGGTGAGCGGCAAGCGGACGCTGGCGGTGACGCTCGGCGAGCAGCGCAGCCGGATGCTCTACGTACTGCTGATGACGGCGCCGTTCCTGATCGTGGCGGCGCTGGCCGTCACCGGACGGCCGTGGGGCGCCCTCACGCTGCTGTGCGCCCCACTGGCCGTGGTGACCGCCCTGCCGGTGATCCGGCGGGCGACCGGGCGAGACCTCATCCCGGTGCTGAAGCGGACCGGCATGACCGAGCTGGTCTTCGCGGTCCTGCTGACGGTCGGCCTGGCGGTGGGCTGAGGGGTTCGCCCACGCGCCGGGCCGGTGTCGGGAACCGGCGGCTCGCCGGCTCGGGATCGGGCGGGACCGCTGGCTGCGGCCGTCCGCGGGTCGTTCGGCACTGTTGGTGCTCCCGCCCGCACCTCAGGCGTGCCGGCGGGCGCGACGGGGACCGCTGTAGCCGCGGTCCTCGGCGGGGATCCGCGCGACGATGGCCGCCCGCAGGTCCTGCAGCAGCGACTGGCTCGCGCCGCGGTGCCGGCCGCGCTTGGCCTGCTTGGCGTCTTCGGCGGCACGCTCGTATTCGTCGGTCATCATGGGAAACCTCCTGTGTGAGGACGGCACCTCGCGGCGCCATCTGACCCACAAGACAGGGGGACGACCGGATCATGACGCGCCCTGTCAAGATTTTTTTCTCAGGAATGGGTCAGCTCTCGTCTCGGAGCTGGGGAACGTCGGCGGCGTCGTCGAGTTCATGCAGGTCACGACCCCGCCTATCGGAGCTGAGCCCCTGTTCGCCGGTGGCCGGCTGCTGATGGACGACGCCCTCGTAGGCGTTCATCTCGTCGAGCGCGGCGTCGCCGAGGCGTTCCTGGTCGATGTCGCGCGGGTCCTCACCGGGCGTGGCCCCGGGCTTCGTGCGCCGATCGTCGGTCATGGCGCGGACGTACCCAGCCCGGCTGGATCACACGCGCCCGCGAGGGCGCCCCCGAGGCATCGGGGGCGGCGGAGTCACGCCTCGCGCGGCGGCCCTTCAGGACGGTTGGTCTCCGCGTCGGACCGGGCGCGCTGCTCGTCGTCCCAGGCGTCCTCGGCGGCGGTGCGGTCGCGGATGGTGCGCAGACGCCGATCCCAGGCGATGGACACCTGGTCGCGGCTGCCACGCAGCACGAAGAAGCTGACCAGTCCCGAGAGGACGAGACCCAGCGCCACGAGCACCAGCCCGCGGAACCCGACGAGCCAGAGCAGCGCGACCGCGATGGCGAAGACCAGCGCGCGCAACAGTGTGTAACGGAGAACGGCCATGACGCGATGGATTCTACGCCGTCCAGCGATCGGCAGGGCCGCCGCCCGCGGGTCGGGGAAGCCCGGGCGACGGCCCCTGCCGATCACCCCGGGGAGGGTGGTGGCCTGGAGGGGCGGCTCGGCCGCTGCCCGTAGCCGGCCGCCGGTGTGGTGTTCGGGAGGACCATGGGTTGACACTATCGAACAGGTGTTCGAGTGTCAATGTCAGGTGCTCACAGGAACGGCCGCACCTCGACCCTGCGGTTGCAGGCCCTCGAGCCCTCGGCGGCGAGCTTCAGCGCCTCGTCGAGGTCGGCCGCCTCCATGACCCAGAACCCGGCGAGATACTCCTTCGACTCCACGAAGGGTCCGTCGGTGATCAGCGCCTCGTCGCCGCGGTTGTCGATGACGGTGGCCGAGCTGGGCGCCCCGAGGCCGCCGGCGAAGACCCAGTGGCCATCCGCCTGGATCCGTTCGTTGAACGCGTGGATCGCCGTCATCTCGTCCGGGGTGGCCGAGCCGGTCCTGTCGTCGATCACGGAAACCAGGTACTGCATCGCGGGTCATCTCCTGTGGTGACGGGGCTCGCCCCTCGTGGGCGGCCGTGATCGGGCTCGTCGAAACGTCAGCCGGTTGCGTACCGCGGGCGTCCGGCCGGGCGGTAGACCTGGAGGATGATGCCCTTGGGGAAGGCGCGGGCCTCGACCAGGTCGAGTGCGACGTCCGGGCCGGCGTCGGGGAACAGCCGCGTGCCCTGGCCGACGACCACCGGGACGACGAGCAGATTCAGCTCGTCGACGAGGCCGTTCTCGAGCAGCCACCGCGTCAGGACGCCGCTGCCGTGCACCTGCAGCTCCCCTCCCGGCCTGGCCTTCAGCTCCCGGACGGCCGCCGCGACGTCACCGGACAGGACGGTCGTGTCCGCCCAGCCCGGGTCGGTGAGCGTGGACGATGCGACGTACTTGGGCCGGGCGCCCAAGGCACGCCCGATCGCGGCATGAGCCATCTCGTCGATCGTGCCCCACGTGGCGGCGAAGAACTCGTAGGTCCACCGGCCGAACAGGAACGCGTCGGCTCGCTGATAGACCTGATCGACGTACGCCGCCGACTCGTCGTCGAAGTGCGCCATGGCCCACCCGTCGCGCTCGAATCCGGCCTGGCGGTCCGGCTCCGAGGGGCCGTTGCCCTGCATCACTCCGTCGACGGTGACCTGGGTGGTGATCGTCAGTCTCATGATCGGGGTTCCTCTCCACGTGGCGCCCCTCGCGGGCGGCCGCTCACCCCATCCACGAACACGACCACCCCGATCCGACACCGCGGTCACAGGCCGAGCACCGGCCGGCACTCCGCCACCCCGGTGAGCTCGATGTCGCCGCGCCGCGTCCAGCGCTCGCGGGTGAGCCGCCAGCGCCGCGGCATCGCGGCGTCCCCGCGGCGGGTGGCCCAGTCGGTGCCGTTCGGCTCGTAGCCCAGGCGTTCGGACACCCGGTTCGACGCGAGGTTGTCGACGAACGCGTCACTCGCCGCCTCGCGGGCGCCCAGGCCGTCGAACGCGAGGTGCAGGACGGCGGCGCGCATCTCCGCGACGACTCCGGGCTCACCCTGGAGCGACCGGCCCGATGCCACGGAGCCAGCGCCACTCGCGGCTGGGGCTCTCGTCGTAGAGCGACATCGGGTCGTCGAACGGCAGCGGCCCGGATCCGACGACGCCGGCGCGCACGACCGGCAGCAGCTGGAGCAGCCGGTCGTCCGTCGCGGCGGCGAGCGTCAGCCGGGGCGTGCGTACCTCGAGTCCGAGCGGCGGGTAGACGCGCGTCATGACGGCGCAATCTACGGGCGCGAGCCACGCCGCGCAGCTGAGTGTCCGCCGCCTCAGTCAAGCGGCGCGGGCCACTCGTGCGCCGGCAGCAGCTCGCGCAGTGGCGCCGCGCGGTCGCGGCCCAGCACGACCCGGGTGTCGAGGTTGTCCGGGTGCAGCTGGCGGATGAACTCGCGGCACCGGCCGCACGGCGGCACCACGAACAGGGTGCCGTGCTCGTCGCGCCACACCGCGACGATGGCCGCGATGCGCTCCTCGCCGCCGGTCACCATAGCGGCGATCGCGCTGTGCTCGGCGCAGAAGCCGGTGCCGCACGGGGTGTCGATGCACACCCCGTGGTACGCGTGGCCGCGATCGGTGACCAGCGTCGACGCGACGTCGCCGATCAGGCGGTCGTCGAGGCGACGGGGGTGGAGGTAGGTGGCAGCCGAGGCGATCAGGTCGTCGTCGTTCATCGTTGCTCCCGGATGCTGGTGACCTGCTCGATCAGGGCGGCGGCGAGGTCGGGCAGTACCCCGGTCTCGCCCGCGACCCAGCGCTTGGCCACCAGGTTCGCCGGATACAGCAGGACGTCGCCCGGCTGCCCGTGCAGCGCGAGCTCGGTGCCGTGCTCGTCGCTGGCGACCACCCAGGCCAGCCCGGCGCGCCGCCGGACGTGCTCGCCGAACCCGACTCCCAGCCGGTTGATCAGCTCGTTCGGGTCGGGCCGCTCCTCGGGCGGCACCGACGTCCAACCGCGCAGCGCCGCGTCGTAGGCCGCGCCCAGCGCGACGATGTCGCCGTCGGCGCGGCCGAGCAGGGCCAGCCGCTCGGCCACCCACGCCCGCTCCGCGTCGTCGAGTTCTGTGATCGTCGGCATCACCGCAGCCTAGCCAGCGGGACCGACGGCGGAAGCGGAAGCTCGTCTCCGGCCGTTCACCGCTGCCGACCTCACGTGATCGAGTGGCCCGACGATGAGGACGATGACCTGATCGCGGCGTGAAGCGAGCCCCTGACGCACGAAGGGGACCGGCTCTCGCCGATCCCCGTTCGCTCCCTGGCGGCCCGGTGGTGAGCTTGGGTGTTCCTCCCAAGTGCTGAGGGCACCGAGTGAACCGCTGGTAACCCGACGCGTGCTGCTACGCCTCCGCGTCGGGGCTTCCTTCGTTGGGCGAACACCTGGTAGCCCCGCCTCCAGACGGCGGCCGGGATGGCCTCCTGCAGGGCCACCTGGCGGGCCAGGTGGTCGAGCCTGGCCACGATCAGGCCCTCCGCGCGTTGGCATCGGCCCACGACGTGACGTCTCAGCGCTGGGCGTCGAGGCCGTAGCCGTCGCGTTCGCCCGTTCTACTCACCCGCAGGCACGCCATGAGCCTCTTGAGGCCACCTCGGCAAGCTGCGCCAACTGATCTGCGGTGGCCCTGGCCAGCTCCCTTCGTGAGCTATCGAGGGGCCGGAAGCGGAGGCTTGTCTCCGGCCGTTCACCGCCTTGTCCTAACGTGAGCCCATGACTTCTACCCCCATGAAGTTCGGACTCTTCGTCCCGCAGGGCTGGCGGCTCGACCTCGTCGACATCGATCCCAAGAGTCATTGGGAGACGATGCTGCGCGTTGCCAAGCACGCCGACGCGGGGCCGTGGGAGTCGATCTGGGTCTAGAGTAGCGGAGTTCCCACAGAGCGTCTATCTTCGAGGGCATGACCATCCGGGCATGCCTGCGCATCTCCGTCGATGCTGCCGAGTCCCAGAGTCTTGACCAGCAAAAGCACCTGATTACCCGCTGGGCCGACTACAAGCACCCCGGCGTCCCGATCGAGTGGTACGTCGATCCGGGGGTGAGCGGCAGGAAGCCGCTCGCGGAGCGCCCCGAGGGATCGCGACTGCTGGCCGACCTGACGGCCGGCGATGTTCTAGCCGTCACCAAGATTGACCGGCTTGCCCGGAACGTCGCTGATCTTCTCTCCACCCTGAAGACCTGCGAGTCCGTAGGAGCGACCTTCTCAGCCACAGAGCAAGATGTCTCGACCGAAGGTGCCTACGGCCGGTTCATCGTCACTCTGCTGGGTGCCCTGGCCGAGCTGGAGGCGGGCATCGTTCGTGAGCGCGTCCTAGCGGCTCGCGCTCAGTTTCAGCGAGATGGCCGGTACGGCGTTGGGCTCCTGCCCTACGGCTTCCACGCGGTGAAGGATCAGGACCGCGGTTGGCTGGTGGTTCGGCCCATTCAGGAGGTGGGTCCGTGCGCTCGATGCCGCGATGAGGTCGATGAGCCCCTCCTGCACGATGCCGAGGGAGACAAGCTGCGGGAGGCGGCGCTTAACGTCCTCTACGGCGCCACGCAGACAAGCCAGGCCGGAGCCCTCGGGCTGCCCGAGGCGACGTTCCGCAAGCTGTTGAGCAACCCGCGGCTGTACGGCCAGACGCCCGGCGAGGGCGGTCAGCTCGACAAGAGCGCCGGCATACTCTCTATGAACGAGTGGCAGCAGCTCCAGAAGAAGCTAGGCGGCCCGCGGGCATGGTCGAAGGCCCCCGGCTATGGACCGGTGATGCACTGCTATCAGTGCGAGAGGCGGATGTACCTCGATATCGCAGGTGACCGCTACCGCTGTGACATGAAGCACCCTGGACGGCCGACCATCGGCCGCAATGTCGCAGACGACCACATCGAGAGCTACTTCCTCCAGTACTACGGTGACGCGCCTGTAGTGCGCGTTCGCGAGAACGACGACGGTGAACGGCTGGAGCGACTGGCCGAACTCGCGATAGCCATTGATCAAGTTGCGACGCGCCTCCGAGACGCGGACGACGATGTCGAGCTGATCGCCGAACTTCGCGAGCTGAAGCAGCAGCGCAAGGCGATCCTCGCTGAGCCGGTGAACGACGCTGTCGCCTATGAGCAGACTGGCCAGACCTTGCGAGAGCTGTGGGCTCGCGAGGACAACGATCAGGCACGAGTGTTCCTGCTGAAGCAGTTCCTCAAGTTCACCGTCCACCCGGCCAGCCGGCCCGAGGGGCGCATAGACGTTGAGGAGTTCGGGCGGAGTCCCGAGGACGGCGGGACGGTCTACGTCCTGGCTCCAGGCAGTCAGACTCCCCAGGAGTAGCTCACCGTCAACTCACATGTGAGACCCTTTGACGCAAAGTCACAGGGCGAAGAGACGTGAGCGTGTGTGAGTGATCGGCCGATCAACGATGCTTCCGAGGGACTGAGCGAGCTACGGGACTCTGACGTGCCCGAAGCGGCCGACATCGTGTCGACCTCCCAGCGAGACCACATCGAGGCTGTTCGCCGGCTCGTGGACCAGGCCCGGCGGCATGTCGACGCGCGCACGCTCCGCGACCTTGAGACTCATCAGCGAGCGATAGAGGCTGAGGCACGGTCCATCGGTGACGAGGTGAGCGCCGTTGCCTCTGGGGTCCTCAACGAGCTGAGGGACGTCACACGACACCAGGACATCGAAGCGGCGAATATTGCCGCCGTCTTGATTCAGCGCCCAAACCCGCCAGCCGCCCAAACAGCACCCAAGCGGCCCGAGATCCACGTGTCCAGCACGGACCCAAGCTACGCCAAGCTCCTGGGGAACCCGCCTCCGATGACGGACATCGTCGTCGACAAGGCCGCCCGGTACAGCACCGATGAGCACGGAAGGGTGATCCGCGCTGAGGCGACCCTCCCCACGGGGCCGCCTGGACGACGGAAGCGATACTCCCAGAGTTCACTCAAGGGCAAGCGACGCGGCGACGATGCGGGACACCTGATTGCTGACATCTTCGGCGGCATCGGAGACAGGCTGAACCTGGTACCCATGGGCCGCACCGTCAACAGGTCGGAATATGCGGCTCTGGAGATCCAGTGGCGCAAAGCCATTGCGTTGGAGAAGTCCGTGGACTTCGAGGTTGAGCTTCAGTATGACGACGACGGCAGACGACCATCGTGGTTGTCTGTAACGTACAAGATCGAAGGTGAGCAGTCCCAGACCGTGGACATCGAGAACCTCCCAGAGGAGACACCGTGAGCATCCCAGACCCGGCGCTACTGCAGACCATCGGCCAAGCCATGGTCTCTGCCGCGCCTGCTGGCTGGCAGAGCCTCACGCTGCTGGTGTCTGCCGCCGCGCGGCTGACCAACACGAAGCTCCTGCCTGAGATGCAGGCCAGTGACGCACCCCCGGACGTCCTGATCGACTTCGAGGGAAGGCGAGCAGCGTCCGACCTCCGCAAAGCCATGTACCAAGAGGGCAAGGGCACCTGGTACAACGCGAGCATCACCGTGAGCCAGGATGGCAAGGTCACGGCCGACTTCGACTATGACAACCCGCCTCTCGGCGGGCTGGCCGACGAGAGCAACCCCGACTCTGAGGGCTGGGCTACAGAGGATTTGCTACTTGACGACCAGAAGCAGTTTCCGCGCGACCCGGAGCATCTGCCACCCTGGCACCCAGCAACTCTGTAGGGGCGGGCAGCGCCTTGTCATCCAGCGGCGATGATGTTGAGGGCAGTACTCAATAGAACGCCGAAGAAGAGCAGCATCCAGCCGACTAATTGCAGCCTCAGTCCATCAATCGCCACGTTGGATGCCTGCTCTTCTAGCTCCCGCGTGCGTCGCTCTAACTCGCGCTCCAAACGCTCTCCGAGCAACTCGCGATTGCGGCTCTCAGCGGTCAAGGTGTCCTCTTGCTGGCTGACGCGCCGGTTCAGTTCGTTGATCTGCCTCACGGCAGCGGCGACGAACGCATCCGGGTCAGACAGATCCGGCAGCGTCAGGTGGTCAACGACGGGGTCGGCCACTGTGCCGTACGCCGACCCCCAGTTCGAGGGAAGCTTGCGCGGCGCGGGACGTACCGGCTGCCGCAGAAGCTTCACCTTGAGCCAGGTACCGGCGCGTACGGCACGGCGACGACCACCATCAACGTAGGACTGCAGTACGCGGACGAACGAACCCTCACGGTGCTGACGCCACGTCTGGCGGAACCCACGGAGGGCGCAAGCAAAACCCGCAACCTCGACTAGACCGGCGAAGAAGAACCACCAGGCAAGATCCACGCTGCAGACGATACCGGTTGCCCAGGACGCTTTGACCTACGGACCACTCTGGGTTCTTGCCTGACGCGCAGCCCTCCGGGCCGCAAGTCGGGCAGGAGCCTGATAGACCTCCTCCAGGACTTCTGTCATCAGCTCCAGGACTTCATCAGTTTCTTCGGCTGTGATGCTCGCGATAAAGTCCCCGTGCGCCGTCTCGTTACCTATGAAGCGGATTTCGTGGGCAGCATCCTTGACGAGATCTCGAACAAGACCCTTGGCGAACATCTCATCGATCTTCGCTTTCAGGTTGCCGGTCACGATTCCCTTATCCTTGGCTGTCGCCTCGATAACCGAACGAGCCAAGAGTACCGCTGCGCGACACGCATTTATGCTCCGGCACTCGTGCGCCTCGGTGGCTGCATCCGCGATATGCGCCGGAACATCATCATATTCTCGGCCCGTCGCATGAATCGGCTGCCATACAACGTCGGCATCGGCAGCGTCCAGCAGGGTTGCAGCCACTGATGCGCTAGTAGGCGGCGCATCATACTTAAAGAGGATTCCAATACTCAATGTTGCGCACTCATCGCACTGAAAGGCGGCCATCCAAGGGCGGCCGGAATTTCGGCGGCGCGTTGCGCTACCCCAGAGAGTGAAGTGTGATTTCACACCACAGTGCCAGCAGACTCTGTTCGCCACGGCTTCGGAGCGTAGTGCATTGCAGCCCCTTGCGCACGCGACGAGGTTGCCCCGGTGGAGCGCAACACCTATAGCCAGTCCTGCTTGCCCAGCCAGGTTCGCACGGTGTTCCGGTTGACCCCCGCGAGGCGGGAAGCCTCGCTCTCGTTGATGTCACCAGACCTGATGAGCCTCACTGTGGCCGCCGCGAGTCGTTCTGTGACCTCAGATCGCGCTTGTGTGAGCGCATCTCGCTCGGCGGCCAATCGGCGCATCTCAGCTAGCTGACCATCCTTGCCTGCTGCCACGTTCCTCATCCTCTCGCAGAACAGACCCCGGCAGCAGCCGGGGTCTGTATGGGTTGCGGTCCTCTCGGTACGGTGGCGAGAGGACCGGGCAGCTATCCCCTGCCCGGTCCGTCATTCGTTCAGCGAGCAAGCTGGGTGCTCACCTGGTCGAGGCGCGACAGGAACTGATCGAAGCTCATGCGCACACGGGGGCGCTCGGGCTCCCACAGGGAGTCGTCCTCAAGCTCGGAGTGATCCTCGTCGTACAGGTCCGTGATGTTGATGCTCATTGCTCTGCCCTCCAGTGTTCACTGTAATGATCCTGTCCGGCTCTAGACAAACACAGGATCGCATATCTGTCTAGTACTAGATGCCAACTGGCACGAAACGCACTCTAATCATGCAGTGCAAGGGGTCGACATATGGGGGAGCGTTGCTCCGCACCCCCCTGAACGCCCGCAGTAGGCCCCAGATCAGCGTTAGACCTGCTCCTACTTCCATGCCATTGGCGGCCAATGCGGGCCGCGCAACAATAGGCGATCAACGCCCTGACCTGCGATGGTACCGATCCTAGGCGTTCCGTCCCAGGCTCTTGCCCTGGTCACTCGTTCGCGCTGCCCTTATAGGGACTCATGGCCCCTTGGGCAGGACCTTTCGGGCGTGAGACCACCTGAGCTTGACCCCCCGTTGCTTAAGCGGGGCCGCGGGCTCTGATACTGACTACGCTCACAATTGTCCGTTAAAGTCCGCCGCTGGACGAGGGCCGCTGAGTTTAACCCCCACCATCAACAGGCCCCTGAATTTGGGGTGCAAACTGGTAGTAGTCGTTCTTGGGCCTCCAGATCTCATTTCGACCCTCGAAGAGATAGCTACGTGACCGCTGACAGTGGGGTCGCTCGCACGAGCGAGCACTGACCGCTGACACGTCTCTTTGAGGGTTCCGGCCGCGCCCGCTGGCGGGCGGCGCGGCCTTGCGGCGAGGAGAGAACTCCTAGGGAACGACTACCAGGCGGCCCGGCCGCGAAGCCGGGCCGCTACAGACTCCAGACCTCCGCCTTCGACCCTTCGCCGCAGCCGAAGGCGTGCCCTGGAGGCACGCCGCAGGCAACCAGTGAGCGAAGTGGCAGCGGGCACGCGAGCAGGCTTCGCCTGGACCGCGAGCGCAGGTCACTTGGCACGTCTGTGTCTTAGTACTGGTGATGGACCCGTGTCCATCACTGATGAGGCTTAGGCGTCTTTGCAGGTCGATTCCAGGATACGCATTCATGACTTTCCCTAGCATGCCCCTAGTAGTTACATCCTGATATCCTTAGTACTGGTGATGGACACGGGTCCATCGCTAAAGGGCTCCGGACGGAGCAGACTCCCGCATCAGAGCTATGCGGCCCTGCCCTGTCCGGACTTAAGGGGGTGAGGCATTAGCTCGATGGATGGCGATGGACACGTGTCCATCACCGAGGGTTCCTGCCTTCGATGTGCCCTGGGCCAGAAGCACTACATTCATGGTGGCGCCTCGCTGGCGCCCACTTCATATGTCGCGCTCTATGCCGGCCGGTGCTCGAAGTGCGATGGCGAGATCTCCGCTGGCGATCTGGTAACGCGGGCGGGTGGATGGGTTCACGCCTACGACTGTCTTAGTAATGGTGATGGACACGGGTCCATCACTGAAGAGCCGTGGGTTCGCGAGGTCATCTCATCTCCCGAGTACCTGGAATACGAGCGGCTATTTCGCAGAGGTCGGCTGGTAGGCGATGGCCTATACGACTGAGTCCCTGCTCGACATCATGGAGCCGGCTAGCTTCGCTGAGCGATGGCGTCTGGAGGTCATCTCCTCAAGGCGCCTGTCCGGAGAGGTAAAGGTTGTTCTCCTGCTGCTCTACGAGGCGATGTCCGATGAGGGCACGGTTTCAGTTTCAGAGGAAGACCTCGTGACAATTCTTCGGCGGAATCGGTCGAAGGTCGTCACGTCAATATCGAAGGCAGTTAAGGCGGGCTACCTAGTTCGTGTGGTCAAGGGCCAGGCGTGGAAGCGGGCCGTCTACCAGGCGGCCATACCGGAGGAGGACGGTAGGTGAACGGAGCACAGAGGCGGAAGGCTCGACGGCTGCAGATAGACGATGGGCTCTGGACCCCCTACCGCCTGATGTACGGGGACCGCGAGACGGCCAGCCAGGCCGGCGCTTTCGATTGGGGTGATTGGCGCTCTGAGCAGGCTCTGGTGGCAGCTTGATCCGCCAGCTTGTGCGCCTGCTCGACCCGGCGAACTCGTCTGAGCACTGGCGGGAGCGCTGGGCCGCCCGAGGGGTCATCGTTCCTGGCGACTGGCCGTTGATGGTTGATAAGGCGTTCCGCCAGGCCCGTCAGACGTGGCCT
Organism: Jiangella endophytica; assembly: GCF_003427025.1. Lineage (GTDB taxonomy): Bacteria > Actinomycetota > Actinomycetes > Jiangellales > Jiangellaceae > Jiangella > Jiangella endophytica. The sequence goes on along the minus strand of NZ_QVAI01000001.1, from coordinate 238,789 downwards.
GACGAGATCGATGAGACAGACTCGCGTATCAGAGAGGTTCTGTTCCTCAAGGTTGCGCAGTGGCACCGTTTCGGCTGCCCTGGCTGCGATGTCTGCCCGACTCCGCGCCCCACACCGCTGGGGGTCGGCGGTCTGGTCGCCTGGATGCGCCAGCGCGCGACAGACGCCTGGCGAAAAGAGAGAGCCCAAGGTTCGCTCTTCGCCCTGGTGACCGGCGAAGACGGAGAGCCCGTTGAAGATCTGGAGTCCGCCATCGCGCGCTATGCCGGTGACCTCGCCACGATCACCAACGATGGATACGCCGCGATGCCCGAAGGCGATCGCTGCGCGTCCTACATCTATGGATGCGAGGTCGCGGCCAGGGAGCGTGCTCTCGCGACCGTGGATCGGTTCGAGCGAGCCGTCTTTGAGTTTCTGGGCGCTGGTTACACGGTGGCCGAAGTTCATGCGCTGCTCCCCGAGCCCAAACCAACGCTCGCGGCGCTCAGGCAGCGAGTAACCCGAGCCCGTAAGCGGGCTCGTTCCGCTGCCGTCTTCGAGCCCATGGTTCACGGCTCCTGGCCGGCGCCCGCGGTTCAAGGGAACGTGCTCGAAGGATACCCGGATTCCGACTGTTCGATTCTGGACGGCGTTCGCTCTGAAGAATTCCCAGAATCTTCTAGCGAGATGTCGAATATCGCAGCCTAGGGCACGTACGTATTAGTGAGTGGGGAAGTTCCGCGGCTCTCCCTGCCGCGTTGAGCTTCCCCACTCTCATTGACCCACCTTCGATCGATCGGCCCGAAGGTGAGTAGAAGATTCCGACAGTAGGAGCTTGTCGCCATTCCTCCGTGGCTTGGCATTGGCCTGCGATCAACAGACAGGAGAAGACCTGTGAATCATGATGAGAAACGCGAGCCGGCGGAAGGACTGGCGTCAGCGAATCGTGGAGAGCGGGTAACCCCGGCAAGCGTTGAGGAGTACGCCGAGAGCGTTTACGACGCCATGCCGGTTCACGAGGGCGAAAACACGATCGAGTGGAATGACCCTCGCGCCGCTCGTTTCCGCCGAGCGGTGGCCGCCGAGGCAAGCAAGAAGGGCAGAGCCAAGCGCCGTGCCCGCGAAGCCGAAGCGCAGGTGGAAGCCCTGACGCAAGAGATCGAGCGCATGAAGGCTAGCGAGGCCAAAGCAATCGACGATGTCTATCGGCTCGTCTCAGGCCTGGTCTCAGAGCGCGAAGCGCTCAAGGAGCGGTTCCGTGAAGTTTATGCGGCGCTGCAAGAACTGAAGTTTCGAGAGTCCGCCGCATCCAGCGATGGAACCACTCTCATGCAGGACTCCGAGAGGCCCGTCGAGTTGTCGGGTGCTCCGGGCCTCTCGGCTTAACCCGATCCAACCCGATTAACCCGAAAGGAAAGCATGACCAACTCTTTCGAAGAGCTGTACGGCGAACAGTCCGCCGGCTACAAGGCGACCAACTTTGAGCGATCACAGGCTGCGGCGATTCTCGCCAAACAGCAGGAGATCGAAGACCTGAAGGCTCAGCTCGCGTCCCCCGAACGCAACGTCGTTGAGCAGCGGCCAGCCGTGCCTCCGGCGATCCCGGCCAGGCTACCCCTGGATGATTCCGAACTCGACAACATGATGAGCTACGACCAGGTGATCGGCATTGTCCAGGCAGCCACCGGACGGGTGCTGTCTGGGGACCAGCAGCCGGCCGCGCCCTCCCGGCGTTCAGCCGAGGAGATCGAGGCTGACCTAGCCGCCGCAACGACCCCTGACGAAGCGATCGCCGCTGTTCTGGGTGGGCGGCGCTAGTAATGGCTTCCCAGCAGACATACTCCGTAATCCTTCGCAGCAATGGTCGTGGTGAGCCGCGGCTCCGCGTTGTCGGCGGCTTTGCCACAGAGAAGGAGGCTCAGGACTGGGCCAGGCTCACGGCCCCTCAGGGTGGCTCCAGGGGCCTTCGTGATTCTGCGAGCCTCATCGACGGCGGGGACGTGCTAGCCGTAGCAATACTGACTTTCACCGAGGAGAACAAGGCTCGCGGCATCGATAACTGGGACGAGCTTTATCGCGAGGATCTTGAGCAGCAGGCCGAGAGCGCACGTCTCCAGGAAGAGGCGCGGGAGGCCAAGGTTGCCAAGCAGCGCGAGGCCGAGCGAAAGGCCGCCATCGACGCCAAGGCACTAGAGCTGGAGGCAGCCGCCGTGGCCGCTCGTAAGGCCGATTTCCTGAAGCAGGCAGAAGTAGAAATCGACAAGGTGACTGGATGAGGCAGCCAGATCAGCTCCCGGTGAACCCGGCCAAGATTGAGGCCGGCCGCCAGAAGCTCATCGAGCGCAACACAGCTGTACAGGCCAAGCGCGAGCAGGAGGCTCTTCAGCAGCGAATCGACCAGCGAGTCGACGAGATCCTGCGTGATACCCAGGTGGACGCCCGCTCTGCTGCCCTCGCAGCCGCTGAGGCTGAGCTGACCGGGGAGTAGTCGTGCCTGAACTCGTAATGGGTGCCATGGGTCGGCTTGTAGAGCCTCCTGCGGCGCCACCCCAAATGATTCCTAAGGTTGAGGCTGACGCCGCCATCGTGGCGGCCTACTCCGAGGGATGGAAGGCCGCGCTTGATGCGACTCTTGAGGCGATCGATCGCTGCGACACGCGGCAGCAGATCCTCCAGGAGATCGACACGCTAGGGCTGGTCTCATGACCGAGTTCGACTGGTACTTTCTTCGACTCTGGCTGGAGCGGAAGTTCGAGGAGTGGCTACAGCTCCCCGAGAGTCAGCCGCCGCCCGGTGCCGACCTGACCTACTCAGACATCCTCGACTAACAACAACTGAGGCGCCCTCTTCGGAGGGCGCCTCTTTCTATACTCAAGGAAAAGCATTGGCCAGAAAGTACAGTGCGTGGTGGGCAGAGCGAATGGGCTTCGCAGCGGCGGCCACCACATCCTCAGTCTCGCCGCGACCGGACTTCGGCCTTGCGCTGGACGCCAGCATGGCCCCGCTCTCGCCGTCGCAGTACGAGGCGATGGTCAACGCCCTCCAGGCGATGAGCGACCAGCAGGAGGAGCGCGCTCGCGCCATCGAGTTCGAGCAGCAGCTTGCGGAGGAGTCGCCCGACCAGGGCGGCGGTGGCTTCCTGGGCATGGTCTCCCGCGGGCTCGACGCTCTAGGGGACGCGGACGTTCCGGTTGCCAGCAACGCGGCACGAGTCATCAAGGGCGCCGCGGGTGGCGCCCAGACTGTTGCGGAGCGCGGTGGCGATGTTGTCGGAGCCCTTCGCGGCGCTGCCCGCAAGCAGGACGAGCTTCTGTTCGGTGACGAACGCGCCGAAGACATGGAGGCCGATCGGGAGGTAGCCCGCGGCCTCGTCGGGGACGCGCTCGACACGGTCACGCAGACCACCGATGACGTTCTCGCCGCGCCGGCCCAGGCCATCAACATCGCCGCCGCCGAGGACTCCTGGGGGAGCCTCTTCCGCGGTTCCACGTGGGCTGACGCCTGGGAGCGGGCCAACCACTCCACCGCCGGCCAGGCCTGGACCGAGTCCGGGTTCATCGCCTTCACCGACATGACGGCGGACGAGTTCGACAACTACTACGACCGCGGCTTCGACGAATACGGTCGGCCCAACGACGCCGCGTATGCGGCACTTCGGGCCAGTGACCCGGTCTACAACATCAGCTCCGGGACGCTGGACTTCCTCAAGACCTGGTTTGCCGATCCCCTGGTGATCGGCGGTAAGGCTGTGAGCGTCACTCGCGCCCTCCAGCGCGGGGACCTTGCTGTTCTCGGTCAGCGCAACGCGGCTCGCGTGCGCCAGGTCGTTACGGCCAACGACGAACAACTCGCGCGGCTCAACATTCGTCCATGGGACATCGCCGGGCGCAACGCCGAACGTCTGCGATCGCGGATGGTGTCACTGCGGGACCAGGTGCGTCGTGGTGAGAAGGATGTCGTCGATCTGGTCGAGTCGGAGTTCGCCTTCGCCGACGCGCCCGATGCCGCCGGCCTGTTCGCGGATGTCTCTCGCCTTCGCAAGCGCGATCCTGAGACGTTCGATGAGCTGGACGAGTACGACGACAACAACTTCTTCATGTCGGTGGGCGCCATGCTCGGAAACGGGGCCGCCTTGGAGCGCTTGGCGTCGGACCCGACCACGCGCCATCTGTCCGACACGATCAACGCGATGCGCGACACAACGGTGCCGGCTCTCGATGACGCCGTGCTCAAGTCAGAGCTGGCGCTCGAAGATACGCTCACTGATCCCAGCCTCACCGGGTACCAGCGGTACGAGCGCTCGATGCTTGCCCGACAGGACATGCAGGCCGCCATGGGTGAGGCTGAGCTGGCTCGGGCGCAGCTCCAGAGCTATGAGTCCTACGAGCGATTCAGGGGCTCTCTGGCGTCTCGTGCAACCAGTGGCGTCCGCGCCGTTCCTGGCGCCGGTCAGGGATTCTCTCAGAGCCTCCCCGAGGCGGTTACCCACGTCTACCGGCCGTCCGGCGCTTCTGGCGTTGCTGAGGCTTACACCAAGTACCCGCGGGCGGCCTTTCGTCAGCGCCCCGGCGTAGCCGACCTATCCCAGCCTGACTCCCTGTACCGATCCGCCAGCCGGTACTTCGACAGCATGGCCGCCTACGGCGGACAGGGTGTTCCTGACCCCGAGGTGTTCGACGAGGCCCGTCGACTCATCCTCACTCGTGCCTCTGCCGCGTCCACGGACGTGGAGCGGCGAGCGGTCGCCGGTCAGATGGAAGATCTCGGCGTTGAGGTCATCGCTCGGAAGCACGGCATCACGGCTGACCTCGCTCGGGAGATCGCAGCCAGCGTCCGCGGACAGCGAGAGGCGCTGTTCCGCGACATCATCAAGAACCACAAGGAAAGTTCGGCCTACTCCACGGCCGGCGAGGATGGCCGGTCGATCTCGGCTATCAGCTTCAAGGATGGCGATGGCGTACGCACCATCGAACTTCCGCTCACGGTGACCGAGCTTCAGAACTACTACATCCCCGTGGATCTCCGCGCCTTGGACTCCCTTTTGGAGCGGCACGGCTCGGGCATCAAGGCGCTTGCCGGCGCGACCACGGACGAGGTCTCGAAGTACCTCAGCATGTTCCAGAACTACTGGAAGCCGAGCGTTCTTTTCCGCCTTGGCTACCCGATCCGGACACTGAGCGACGAGACGGCGCGGGTCGTTGCCGTCACAGGCAGCTTCACGCACATGCTTGGGCAGCTTCCCCAGGCCCTCGCCGTTGGCGCTGCCAACATGGTCCCCCGCACGGTCAACCTCGTTGGCGCTCCGTTCCGGGCAGCCAGCCGGAAGCGTTGGGCGGACCGGAACCCCGAGGTCGTCAAGGGTGACTCGTCGTTCTCGATGATCGACCCTGCTCGACGGCAAGTGATCGAGAGCAAGACTCAGGACGCCGATCACCTCGTGCAGCGGCGCCTAGCGGCTCTCGCGGACGGCCGACCGGCGCCGAAGGCGTCGGGCATTGTGGCCAAGTTCGACGGCCAACTGAAGGCGAGCCCTGCTGGCTTCGCCGTGGACGTCGCTACCGGTAAGAAGGTCAACGCCAAGACTCCGGTCGTCGACCTCGGTCTAGACCGAGCTGAAGACTTCGCGGAGCTGACCGGCGAGGTTCTGGCGTCCTACGCGTACCGCAACGCGGATCGGCTGTCGCACCCTGACGGAGTGCTCACCGTGGCCAAGACCGACGACGGCTGGCACGTCTCCATCGGTCGGAAGGGCGCCGGGTATAAGAAGCTTGAGACCATCAAGCAGCCCGCCCTTGTGCGCCGCGTGCGAATCGGGGGTGAGGAGTTCGGTGCGCCGGCTGAGCCGGGCCAGGGTGACATCTACGAAGCCTTGATGTCCTCGGACAGCTACCACCGCTCCATGGCCACGAGCTACGAGCGCAACGTTGGTCTGTTCCGGTCGGAGATGATGCGAGCCGGCCGAACCGTCATTGGTGAGGCCGGCCATGCCGAGCTATGGGCCAAGATCATCCGTGATCAGCTCGTTCCCGACCCGGTCGTTCGGCGGGTCCTCGACGACGGCACCGACAGCACCGTCGCTTGGCTCAAGCAGACACCTGAAGGCCGCGCGATCGCTCTACGCATCCCGTTCCGGTCGCACGACCCGATCAAGTGGACCGACAAGCTTCAGCAGCACATCGACGCCTTCCTGCCTGACGAAGTGCTTCGGGCGAAGGTTCGCGCCAACGAGGAGATCACTGCCGAGGAGCTTCAGGCGCGGATCAATCGCAATGACGCCAACGTTCCTCAGGCGATCGATGAAGCGTCTGTTCAGTTCGAGCGTGGTGAGGGCCTGTTGGCCCGCGCCATGGGCAAGTTCGTTGATACCGGCTACAAGGTTCTCGGCACCCTGCCGACAGACACCCTGATCCGGCAGCCGTTCTTCCGTACCAACTACAAGAACAGGCTCCGCGGCCTGGTCGACACCCTCGAAGACGGCCAGGAGATCACTGCTGAAGGCCGCAAGCTGATGGAGACTCAGGCCCGGAACTTCGCCCTCAAGGAGACGCGCCGGTATCTGTTCAGCCTCGCTGATGAGACAGATCTGACGCACACGCTCCGGTTCCTGTCGCCCTTTATGGGTGCCTGGCAGGAGACCATGGTCAAGTGGTCGACGATCATCATGGAGCGACCTGAGAGCCTTGCTCGTTTGTGGGTCAACGGCTGGCAAGATCTCGACGAACTCTGGTTCCTGGAGATGGTCGACGAGAACGGTCTTCCGGCAGACGATCCGGAGCACGGTGAACTGACCCACATCCGCATGCCCTGGGTTGACGATGGGCTTCGGTTCTTCGATCAGTTCCTTCCTGGCGACCAGTCCGCAGCCGCGGAGATCTTCCAGGATGCGAAGATCGACAAGAACAACTTGAACACCGTTATCCAGGGCTCTCCGTGGTGGCTGCCCAGTGGTGGCCCGCTGGTGCAGTTCCCCGCGAAGGCGCTCCTGGGTGATCGTCCCGACCTCGCGGACGAGGGCGGCGTCCAGAGCTTCATCTACAAGTACCTGTTCCCCACTGGCGTGCCTGAGTGGGTGGACTCGGTCCTTCCAGCCGGCTGGCAGCAGCAAGCACTTCGGTACGTCCAGGGCGAAGACGATCCGGTCTTCCAGACCCTCGCTGCCAACGTCTACAAGCAGGACATTTACAACTGGATCGCAGAGGGCAGGGTCGGCCCCGAGCCGACCCCTAGCCAGTCGCGAGAGAAGGCCGAAGCCGCCCAGGCGTTTATGATCGCTGGCCGCTTCATCTCGCCGGCCTCGTTCACCATGGAGACCGAAGGCCAGTTCTTCATCGATGCGGCAAACCGCATCCAGGCCGAGGAAGGCGATACGAGGGCTGCGGCTGCTCGGTTCATTGCTGAGTACGGGGATGACGCGTGGCTCTGGTGGACCTCGAACAGCAAGAGCCGTACGGGGGTTCCGGCCACATCGGACGCCTTCGAGCAGCAGCAGGAGTACGCCAAGCTCATTGAGGACTTCCCGGAGCTGGGACTGGCGATCGTTGGCATGGACACCCAGAAGGGTCCGTTCAACTACGACGTACACCAGTGGCAGCGCAAGCAGGGTGACCGCATCGCCTTCACGCCGGACGAGTCCCTTGCTCGTGCCGAGTCTGAAGAAGGTTGGCGTCGCTGGAACCAGCTCTCCACAGAGGTGGATACCGAACTGGCCGCCCGAGGCCTCACGAACGAGCAGCAGGCCGGCGCCGAGGATCTGGCGATCACCAAGCGCTACTACCGCGACCAGCTCAGCGTGGAGCTGCCAGGCTGGGCGGAATCAAGCTCGAAGATCGACACGGACAAGTCCTACGACCTCCTCCGGTCGTTCATCGCTGCCATCGAGGGTGGTAACGCCCCCGACCCTCGTTACCGACCTGACTGGCGCGGTATTCACGAGTTCCTGGAGATCAACCGTCAGTTCGGCGCGGAGCTTGACTCTCGCGCCCTTCAGGGCGGCTCTCGGAACATCGAAGCTGAAGAGAACACTGATGTGCACCACGCTTACGCCATAACCGTCGGCGAACTCGTGCTCAGCAATCCGATGTTCGCTGAGCTGTACCACCGCTTCTTCGAGAGCCACTCCCTGACGAACGGCTCTGCCGGCCTCTGGCCGTAAGCCATCAACCACTCAACAACAGAAGGCCCGGCGCTCGCCAAGGCACCGGGCCTTCTCCATGTCCACACCCGAAATCGAGCCCTTCTGATGTATGTCCAATACTGCGAATTTCACGAGTCCCGCAAGTGCAAGCCGGCCCGGTGCGAACATGTCCGGCTGTACCACTGGCTTCCCCGCCCTGAGCACGCACTCGTATGTCAGGCGCCGTTCTGTGGCGTGGCGTTCACTGCCTCCCGATCCGACGCCAAGTACCACTCCGACCGCTGCCGTCAGTACGCCCGACGCCACCCGGTCGGTGTCACAGATAAGGCCGTATAGGTGCCGTTCTGGCACTGACCCCAGGGGCGGCTTCCCAGGCGCTTACAGATGTCCTGAGGCAGCTTTCAGGGCTGTTTTGACCCCGGCTATCTGTGACTCCACAACCCCGGAGGAGGGGAGAATGAAGTACTCGCCAGTTTTCAAACCGCGCTCAATGCCCCAGGGCTCGCAGTGCGGCACCTGTGGCGAAGAGTTCGAGATCGGAGACTTCATCAGATGGGAGTTCGATTCCATCACCGACAAGGTGCTGATTCACGCATACAAGTGCCTCGGGCAGGATTGGGCGTCAACACTCGGAAAGCTGGAATGGCCGAACGGCTCAACGGGCAAGTGCCCGGTCCCGGAGTTCGAATTCAGCTTCGAGGACTGGGACAGGACATACGTGATCGGAAATCCGACCAGCGCCACGGGAATGGAGCAGCTTGCGGACCAAGAGGCTGAGTATCGGCGCGCCGTGCGCAAGCAGCGGCGACGAGAGGATGCGGAGGCCCTTCAGTTCTACGCGGAGATGAAGGCAGCATGAGCAAGAGCCATCGTGCGGCGGTGTCGTCGCCACCGCGAGCGGCGAGGGTCTACACGGTCCGATGGCAGCTTCCAGACGAGCCGTCGAAGGCAAAGACCTACTTGACCGAACCCGGAGCCCTGAGGCGTGCTGAGGGGCTGTCTGAGGCCGGCGCCGAGGTCGCCGTCTACGTCGCTGACATCGAGGGCCGGTCGAAGGGTTGGCAGCCCCTATTGGCCGTCTAAGGCCGAAGCTCCCGACGAACATCCTCGGCTCGGACCCACGCAAGAGACTCTTGCCGGGGCCAGGCCGGCGACATGCCGGGCACCTCGAAGCTCACCATGACGTGAGTAGCCGTCCATCGTCTTGCGACGGCGGCCTTGAAGAACTCCCCGATCTCAGCGTCGACCAGGCGCACGAAGCACGGGATCGCACCCATGTTGCGCGGTGGGATGCCCTGAGGTGGGTGTTCGTTGTTCAAGTACTCTCGTGCCACACACTCAGAGTAGAACTCGTGTTCGAGTTGCGGTCACTGGGCTAGGTTCGCTTGAACCACTTTCGCCGCTGGCGCTCCATATCGCGGCCTGCGGCGGCGCCGCTGAATGTGGCGTCGAGGGAGGCCATCCAGATGGCCGGCGTCAGCCGCTCCCCCAAGTCTGCGAAGTGGTCGGCAGGAGCCTTGTCGGTACCAACGACCCAGCTGACTCCCGCTACCACCTCGCGCCACGCCTCCCACGCTTCTTGCATCTGTGTCGGCCCCATCTGTGCCAGCACCACATAGCGCATGATGGCCTCACGAAGTTGTTGCTCGTCTGCATCTGTGCTCACGATGACCCCCCAGCCTCGACGAGAGACCTACGGTAGTGCGCAGGTCTGACAGTTCCTTGATCTAGACGACGAAGAGCCCCACTCGGTTGACGCCGGGTGGGGCCTTCTTTGCGTTCTGATAGCTGTCAGCGGCCGGCGTGTAGGTGTCGGTGTCGCATCAGCTTGTTCCAAGAAACGACAGGCCGCCCGGACGGTCTCTGACCGTTGCGGACAACGCCAGAGGCAAGGTTCAGCGCCATGAACGCGGTTGCCCACGAGCCTTCAAGCTCCCGACCCTGCTCATGCAGCAAGAAGACCAGCCGGCCAACGCGATCCTGGCCAGCGAGCATCTTCGACCCCTCATCGTCAGTCATGAAGTCCCAGCCGCGCTCGCGGAGCCAGCCACGAGCCAGGCTCCGCTCGTCACCCCGGATCTTGAGATCGGGGTGACTGGTCTGAACGATGACGCCGATCCCATCGTTGTGCAGGTAGATCCTGGTGCCGCCGAACTGCTCACGACGGATGCGGGCTCCATCGTCGAGCGTGACGCGATCCGCCATCGCTTCCCCCGTTCTCGCTATGCGGCCACCTGCCGTGGCCGCGATCGCAGATAGATCCTCCGCACGGCAACGTTGCTCCACTTCGCGGCGCGCTTGGGCTTCCTACCCTCGGCGTCCAACGTGGCTGCAATCGCGCGGTATGGGAGGCCAGACAACCGAAGTTCAACGATCCGGTCAATGGTCTCCTGCTCGACCGAATCAGGGACCTCGTCACGGTCCCGCCCCTTACCCCCACCGCGGTAGCCGAACGCGTACGCGCCAGTGGCCTTCTTGCCGGCCTTGGCCTTCGCTTTCCGACCGTCACGGAGCCGCTTCGTGATCATCATGCGGTCGAGCTGAGCGAAGACGCCAGCCATCAGTCTCATGGCGGTCCGCATCGGGTCGTCGGGATCGTCCTGGGGGATCTCCCCGTGATCCGCGGCGAACACTCGGTAGCCGTTGCCCCACACGGCCGCCAGCACTGCCTCTTGAGTCGTCACCTGCCTAGCTATCCGGTCGAGACGAGCCACCACGAGACCGTCCGCTCGTTCGAGATCCTGAAGGGCCGCCGTCAGCCCTGGGCGGTCGACTGCATCTACGGTGCCTGAGACCACGTCCTCGCGCCATGAGACGACCTGATGGCCGTTGGACTTCGCCCACGTCTCGATATCCGACCTCTGAGCGTCCAGACCGTATCCGTCAAGCTGGCCGGCGCTGGAGACGCGCAGCGCCGCCACGAGCCTCACACGGCCCCCTTGGCGGCATCTCTGAGGGCAGTCAGAGATTCGCGAGCCTGAGTCGCGATGTCGTCAGCGTTGGCAAGGATCACCCGCGCTTGAGCAAGGCCTGCCTCGATGCGAGCCAAGTCATCAATACCTACCTGAGCCAGCGCCACGAGCTGATCCGGGTTCATGCTCGCACCGCCTCGATGACAGCGCTTCTGAGTGCGTAGATGACGACTCCCCAGGATCCGGCGCTGGTCGGCTCCATCGCGCCGAACGTCACCATCAAGCCCTCATCGTCGTAGGTCAGCGTGACCTCAGCCTGAAGCGCTGCGTCGTACTCGATCCGCGGCCTGGACGGCTGGTTTACGGTGGCCATTGGGTAGCTCCCTTCACGAGCTATCAAGGGGCCGGAAGCGGAGGTGCATCTCCGCTCCGGTCCCGCCTGTCCTAAGTTGAGGGCATGACCTCTACCCCCATGCGTTTCGGACTCTTCATCCCCCAGGGTTGGCGCCTAGACCTGGTGGACATCGACCCCAAGCAACAGTGGGAAACGATGCTCCGAGTGGCCAAGCACGCCGACGCCGGTGTGGGATTTGAGTCGATCTGGGTCTACGACCATTTCCACACCACCCCGGTACCCACCGAGGAGGCCACCCACGAGGCCTGGACGCTGATGGCGGCGTTCGGCGCCGCGACCGAGCGGGTGCGCCTGGGCCAGATGTGCACCTGCATGGCTTACCGCAACCCCGCCTACCTGGCGAAGGTCGCCGCGACGGCGGACGTCGTGTCGGGCGGGCGGGTCGAGATGGGCATCGGCGCGGGCTGGTACGAGCACGAGTGGCGCGCCTACGGGTTCGGCTTCCCGCGCGCGGGCGTTCGGCTGGCGATGCTCGACGAGGGCGTCGACATCATGCGCCAGGCGTGGACCAACGGTGTCGCGACGCTGGCCGGCGAGCACTACCAGGTCGACGGCGCCATCTGCCGGCCGCTACCGCTGCAGGAGGACGGCATCCCGCTGTGGATCGCCGGCGGCGGCGAGAAGGTGACGCTGCGCATCGCGGCCAAGCACGCCCGCGGCCCGGAGTACACCGGCTCGCGCAGCTACACGGCGTACACCAACTTCAGCGGCACGCCCGACGTCTTCGCGCACAAGTCCGAGGTGCTGGCGCAGCACTGCCGCGACCTGGGCACCGACTACGACTCCATCACCCGGTCGATGAACTTCAACGTGATCATCGGCAGCGACCAGGGTGAGGTCGACGCCAAGCTGGCCCGCCTCGAAGAGATCTACGGCCGCTTCATGACGCCGGACGTCGTCGCGGAGAAGCTGCGGCCGTACCGCGAGAGCCCGACGGTCGGCACGGCCGAGCAGGTCGCCGAGGCCATCCGCCAGTTCCAGGACAAGGGCATGCGCTACGCCATCGGCTACTTCCCCGAGGCCGCCTACGACCTCAGTGGCGTCGAGCTGTTCGAGCGCGAGGTCATCCCCGCGCTCAGCTGAGCCCGGTCCCCCGCCGCCTGGAGCTGCCGCGGCGGCGGGGACCGAAGCTCAGGCCTGCGGCTGCGTGATCACCCGCGACACCAGCGGCGACGAGTAGACGACCGAGGTCGTGACGCTGCCGAGCGTGGCCAGCCGGCCCGCGATCTCCTCCAGGTGCCGCATGGACCGCGCGGCCACCTTGAGCACGAAGCAGTCGTCGCCGGTGACGTGGTGGCACTCCAGCAGCTCCTGGGTGCGCTCCAGCTCGGCGTGCAGCCCGCGGTAGTTGCCGGACGGGTAGCGCAGCCGCACGTAGGCGATGACGGTGTAGCCGATCCGCTCGAGGTCGAGCTCGGCCCGGAAGCCGGCGATGACGCCGAGGTCGGTGAGCCGGCGGATGCGATCGGCGATCGCGCTGGCGCCGAGGTTGACGCGACGGGCCAGCTCGGCGACGGCGATCCGGCCGTCGCGCTGGAGGTGTTCGAGCAGCTGCCAGTCGACGCGGTCGAGCGGCGCACCGGAATCATCGGCCATGAGACGACGATACCGGGATTTCCCCGCCGCTCGCTGCCTGAGACCCCCGATCAGGCCTGCCGATCCCTGGCAGCGCCGTCGTACCGTCGACACCATGACGACCCCACCCGCGCCGCCGCTCGAGGCCGCCGCGCACTTCGCCTCCCTGCTCGCGTTCGAGACCGACTGCTGGGACGTGCACCACGCGCTGACCACGGACACGGCCGACTTCGTCCTGCTCGACGTCCGCGGCCCCGAGCTGTACGCCGCCGGGCACGTCCCCGGCGCCGTCAGTCTGCCGCACGGCCGCATCGTGGAGCGCAACCTCGCGCGGTGGCCGGCCGAGACCGTCTTCGTCACCTACTGCGCCGGCCCGCACTGCAACGGCGCCGACAAGGCCGCACTGCGGCTGGCCCGGCTCGGCCGCCCGGTCAGGAAGATGATCGGCGGCGTCACCGGCTGGCTCGACGAGGGGTTCAGCCTGACGCCGAGTCCGTGAGCACCCGGGCCAGCAGCGCCGGGTCGGCGTTGCCGCCGGACACCACAGCCACGGCCCGGCCGAACCGCGACGGCTCGGCGAGGAACGCCGCCGTCGTCAGCGCGCCGGTCGGCTCGGACACGACGCGGCCGCGGGTCGCCAGCAGCCGCATGGCGGCCAGGATGGCGTCCTCCGGGACGGTCACGATCTCGTCGACGTAGCGGCGGATGTGCTCCCACGTCAGCTCGCCGATGACGGGGAGCCGGACGCCGTCGGCGATGGTGCGGTAGGTGTCGGCCGGGTCCCAGGCGACGCGCTCGCCGCGGGTCAGGCTGTCGCGAGCGTCGGCGGCCAGCTCGGGCTCGACTCCGACGACCCGGACCTCTGGGACCAGCGCCTTGATCGCGACGCCGATGCCGGAGATCAGCCCGCCGCCACCCACCGGGACGAGGACCGTGCCGGCGTCGGGGCGGTCGGCGGCGATCTCGAGGCCGACGGTGCCCGCGCCGGCGATCACCCGGGCGTCGTCGAACGGCGAGACGAACGTCAGCCCGTGCTCGGCGACCAGCTCACGGACCCGGCTGTCGCGCTCCGGCGGCGGCACCATGACCACGTCGGCGCCGAGCGCCCGCGTCGCCGCGACCTTCACCGGCGCGGCGGCGTCGGGCATGACGACGGTGGCCGCGATGCCCTGCTCGCGGGCGGCCCAGGCCAGCGCCTGCGCGTGGTTCCCGCTGGAGTGGGTGACGACGCCGCGCTTGCGGGCGACGTCGTCGAGCAGGGCGACGGCGTTGAACGCGCCACGCAGCTTGAACGCGCCGGTCGCCTGCAGGCCCTCGGGCTTCAGCCAGAGGTCGCCACCGGCCCACCCGGCCGGGATCAGCGGCGTGCGGACGGCGACGCCGTCGAGGCGCCGGGCCGCCGCGCGGACATCGTCGAGACTGACCAGGCCGGGCGCGTCATCCATGGGCGTCATCATCGCCCACGCGCCCGGCGCGCGAACGTCAGGCCCGCTCGGCCTGCCACATCCAGTACCGCTTCTCCAGCTCCTCGACCACGTCGAGCAGGATGTTGTTGCTGACGGGGTCGGCCTGCTCGACGTCCTGGGCACGCTGGCGCATGCGCCCGATGACGCCGCCGTAGAGGCCGATGAACGTCGTCACGACGTCGTGCTGGAAGTGGATGGTGCGGAAGCGCGGCCCGGTGACGTTCCAGTGCGCCTGCTTGCCGGCGAGGGAGAGGTCGATCAGGTCGACGAGGGCGTCACGCAGGGCCTCCGTCAGTACCTTGTGGGCGTCGTCGGTGAGTGGGCCTGTGGATCGTCGTCATGGCGTCCCTCCTCGGATCGTCTCTCCCGTGTGCGTCACCGATCCGTGGAGTTTCATCACTCAGCTGCCGATGAGCTCCGTCCGAGCCGGCTCGACCTGACGGTCCTCGAACCGCGTCGAGATGACCAGCGTGGTGCGGGTGCGCGCGACCCCTTCGATGCGCACCAGCTTGCCGAGCAGCCGTTCCAGCCCTTCGACATCGGCGACGCGGACCTTGAGCATGTACGCCTCGTCCCCGGCGATGAACCAGCAGTCCTCGACCTCGGCGACGTCCTCGAGACGGTCGCCGACCTCCTCGTGCCCGGCGGAGTCGGACAGCACCAGCCCGATCAGCGCCGTCAGCCCCAGACCCAGCGCGGCCTGGCTGACGGTGGCGCGGTAGCCGGTGATCACGCCGCGCTCCTCGAGCCGGCGCACACGCTCCTGGATGCTCGGGCCGGACAGCCCTACCAGCCTCCCCAGCTCCGCATACGACGCGCGGCCGTTGGCCCGCAACGCCGCGACAAGACTCGCATCGACGGTGTCCATGGCGCTCCATCCTCGCAGCGCCCTGGAAGACGTCTGCCACGTGGTGGGGATCACCCGGTTCGAGATTGTCCCGTGACCTCCCTGTAACTTAGAATCATAGGCAGAAGGTTGCCTTTGACCTTTGATTTGATTGAAGTTCGCTACAGGGAGTGACGTTGTACAGCTTGGAGTACGCCCAGACCCGCATCGACGACCTGCGTCGGGAGGCGGAGAAGGTGCGCCAGGCAGCGGCCCTCCGCGCCGCCCACCGCCCGCGCCGTCGCCTCTTCTCCTGACCAACGGCCACGCGTCCGGCCCCGCTCGGCCGGACGCCTTCGAGGGCTTCCCCCGAGCCCCTGGTCGTGGCGCCCCCGGGTCGCCGGAGCGCTTGCCGTGACAAGCTGAATCCGGTCCGGGGTGCGTCACGCCCGGCGCACCACCTAGGCTGGTGGGAAGGAACAAGCTCGACCGGGGAGGTCGCACGGTGGGTCGGGTACTACCAATCGTGGTCGCCATCGCGCTGCTCGTCTATGCGCTGATCGACTGCCTGCAGACCGACTCCACCCGGTTCCGGTCACTCAACCGGATCGCCTGGGTGGCGATCATCGTGCTCATCCCGCTCGTCGGGCCGGTCCTCTGGCTGGTTCTCGGCAAGGAACGCACCCGGCAGCAGCGGCCCACCGCGCCGCCGGCTCGCCCGCTCGCGCCCGACGACGACCCCGAGTTCCTCCGGCACCTGCGCGACATCGACACCAAGCACGAGCAGATGCTGAACCAGTGGGAGGCCGACCTCCGCCGCCGCGAGGACGAGATCAAGCACAAGAAGGACGCCGAGCAGCAGGCCGCCGACGAGGCCGAGCGGCGCAAGCAGACCGACGCCCGCAAGAGCGACGACGAGGCCCACCAGAACACCGACGACGAGGACGACTCCCGGTAGTCCACGCTCCTGCTACGGGGCGGAGCGCGCTCAGCCGCGCGCCCCTCCTCCGATCGGTGAGGCGGCCGGTCTTGTCGAGACGTCGGCTCGGCCTGTTGATGGGCGGGCCGTCCCGTTGGCCGGGCCTGCCGATGAGCCGGGCGCGCCGGTCGGCTCCGGCCTGCCGGTCGGCCCCGGCCTGCCGGTCGGCCCCGGCCTGGCGGTCGGCCCCGGCCTGCCGGTGGGCCGGCGTTTCGTGGGCCGGGTGGACGTGTGTTGGGTTCGTGCCGTTCGCCGTCCCCCTGCTGCCCATGTTCTCAGCCGCGCAACCGCGCCTCAAGCGGACCTGCTTGGGCGCTCCGCGCCGACGATGACCGCTTGACCCACGATTCCGCGGCCAAGAACCTGGCAGCTATCAGGGGGACGGGGCGAGTCTGGACACGCCTCGAGGCGCACTGGCGTGGTCCAGGGATCCAGCGGTCCGGTGCCCAGGATCTAGTGACCCATTGGTCCAGGATCCCAGCGGGTGCAGGGTCAGCCGTCGGTCTGGCTACCGCGAGCCGCTGGCGCGGCCACACCCACCGTCGGCCCGGCCACTGCCGACCGTTCACTCGGCCGCACCGATCGTCGGCCTGGCCGCCACCGGCCGCCGTCGACCTGGCCACCGTCATCCGACGCCCCGGCCGCACCCACTGTCGGTCCGACCACTGCCGGCCGCCGTCGACCTGGCCACCGTCGGTCCGACCACTGCCGGCCGTTCACCCGGCCACACCCACTGTCGGTCCGGCCACTGCCGGCGGTTGGTCCGGCCGCGCCACCCGTCGACCCGGCCATCACCAACCGTTGACCCGCTCCGTTCACGTCACCGTGCGCCGTGGTGAGAACGGTGATCAAGAAGCGACCCACAAGAACCTTGGAAGCACGAAAACGCCCGTGAACACCGGTTCACACACCACTTCACCAGGCGTTCTCCCACTCCACCAGGCATGCACGCCTCGCAGAGCGGGAGAACGCCTAGTGAAGTAAGCGATCCTTGATGATCATCGCTGTCCACAAGCCACCAACGGCACCACCGCCACCACCGGCACCAGCAGCCCCAACGGCACCGGTGGCGTCGAGGCGACGGCCGCCGATGAGCCGGTCGACGTCCGCGCACGACCGTGGCGTCAGCTGCGGACACGAGGCGTGCCCGCACCTCCCCCGTACCCCTGATAGCCGCCACGTTCTGAGACCCCGCGGCCGCGGGTCAAGCGGTCAACGCCGGCGCGAAGCGCCCCAACGAGTCGCTTGAGGCGCGGTTGCGCGGTCTCAGACAATGGGCAGCAGGGGGACAAATCAACGGTCGCCCAACGACCAACGGCACGAACCCACGGCGAACCCGGCCGCCACGTCACGCGCCGGTGAGAGCCGACCACCGGAGACAGGGCGGCCCATCACCCACCCAACGGACCGCGTCACCGGCACGTCATCACACGCCAACGACCCTGACCGGCACCCACCACGGCAGCCCACAGCCGCCTCAGCGGGCTGCACCAGTCTCGTGGACCAGGTAGAGGCACACCCACGGGATCGGCCTCAGAGGGCCGCGCCTCCGGCCGGGCGAGGTGGTGTCAGAGGCCGCCGTAGGAGTGCAGGCCGTTGAAGAGGATGTTCACGCCGAAGTAGCTGAACAACACCGTCGCGTACCCGATGAGGGCGACCACGGACGCCTTGGTGCCCTTCCAGCCGGCCGTGGCGCGGGCGTGCAGGTAGGCCGCGTACGCCAGCCAGGTGATGAGGGCCCAGACCTCCTTGGGGTCCCAGCCCCAGTATCGGCCCCACGAGACCTCGGCCCAGATGGCGCCGAGGATGAGCGGGCCGAACGTCCAGATCGGGAACGCGATGGCGGTGAGGCGGTACCCGAGCCGGTCCAGGGCGACGGAGTTGGGCAGCGAGGCGCCGAAGCCGCTCGTGCGGCCGCGGTCGGCGGCCCGCTCGGACACGATCTGCAGGGCGCTGACCACGGCGCCGACGGTGAACAGGCCGAAGGCGATGACCGCGCAGCCGACGTGGACGACCAGCCAGTACGACTGCAGTGCCGGCTGCACCGGGCCGGGCGGCACGTAGAGGAACGTGGCGGCGAGGCCGACGGTGACGAAGATCAGCAGGACGGCCCAGACGGCGACGACGCGGCCGACGACGGTGCGGGCGAGGACGAGGAAGACGATCGAGGCGACGAGCGTGCCGGTGATGGAGAACTCGTACATGTTGGCCCACGGCGCCCGCTCGGTGCCGAGGCCGCGCATGACGACACCGACGGCGAGGACGAGCGTGGCCAGGGCGAACACCCCGCGGCCGAGGCGGCCCAGGCGGTCGGCACGCTGCTCCAGCTCGGTATCGCCCGGCCCGGAGGACCCCGCCGGCGGCTCAGCCGGTGCGTCGGCGGCGGCCGCTGACGACGCGACGCCGACCAGTTCGCGCTCGGGCACGGCGGTCGTCACGGCACGGCGGCGACGGCTGTGGATGCCGGCTTCGGCGCAGAAGGCGAGCCAGGCCGCCAGGTAGCCGAGGACGGCCACGACGACGACGTAGCGGCTCCACTCGGCGACGGCATCGAGGTCCATCAGTCCTCACCACTTTCCTTTTTCTCGTTGGCCCCACCGCCACCTGGGACCTCGCGGTCGGCTTCGGCCGTACCTTCCGCGCCGCCCAGACGCAGCAACACCCCGTCAGTGATGGCACCGATCTCGTCGTCGAGGCGGTCGGCCGCCGGGCCCTCGGCCCGGTGCAGCCCCGCGACCTCGACCACGGTACGCCCCTCCGGCCCGACGCTCGCACGCACCCAGGCCCGGCGCCGCCGCACGTACAGCGAGCCCATCAGCCCGACCACCGCGAGCACGCCGCCGACGAGCGCCAGCTCACGACCGGAGTTGCGGCCGATCTGCAGGTTCACCCAGGTCACGTAGCCGTCGAAGGTGATGTAGCGGCCATCGGGCAGCTGGACGGTGTCGCCGACGACGAGCTGCTTGCGGTACGGCTCGCCGTTCTCCTGGTACTGCTCCATGTCGGTGGTGTCCAGCCGGTACACCGACTGCGGCTGGCCGTCGTCGAGGCCCAGGTCGCCGTGCCAAGCGGTCAGGAACACCGCCGGGTTGCGGGCGCCGGGAAAGATCGAGCGCGGGCCGTTCTGGTCCAGGATGGCCGTCGGCAGGAAGCTGCCCTGGATGCCGATGTCGTCGCCGTACTCCGGCGGCACCTCGACCTTGACGACTCCGGTGGACGTGAAGCTGGAGTCCTCGGGCAGGAACGGGACCGGCCCCTCGGCGAGGATCGTCTCGCCGTCGGCCGCCCGGACGGTGAACGCGGGCGCGTAGCCGGGGTTGATGATGTGGATCGAGGTGCCGTCGATGTTCAGCGGCTCGTTGACCCGGATCGTGTGCGTCTCGGGCGCCGCGCCCGGTTCGCGCACCACCGTCACCGTCGCCTCGTAGTCCGACGGCTGGCCGATCTGGTTGCCGGCCTCGACGAACTCCATGCGGAACTCGTCGACGTCCATCGAGAACGGCGGCAGGTCGGCGGTGTCGAACAGCGCGCCGGCCGACAGGCTGTCGAACTGGATGACCTGGTTGGAGAAGCCCGTGCCCTCCGGCACCAGCACCGTCGCCCGGTAGCTGAACAGCCCGCCCAGCGCCACCGCCAGCAGCACCACCACGACGGACAGGTGGAACAGCAGGTTGCCGGTCTCGCGCAGGTGCCCGGTCTCGGCGGCGACGAAGTCGTTCTCGTCCTCCGCGGGACGGCGCAGCCGGAAGCGCCGCGACCGCAGCTCGGCGCGGGCCACCGCGAGCACCTCGTCCGGTGTCGCGTCGACCTCGACCTTGCGGTACGCCGGCATCCGCGTCAGCCGCTTCGGCGCCTTCGGCGGCTGGGCCCGGACCGCCTTCCAGTGCTGCCAGCAGCGCGGCAGGATGCAGCCGACGAGCGACACCAGCAGCGCGAGGTAGATGGCGGCGAACCAGGGCGCGGAGTAGACGTCGAACAGGCCGAGGCGGTCGTACCACTCCGACAGCGTGGGGTTGCGCGCGCGGAAGTCGCGGACGTTGAGCGGGTTGACGTCGCTCTGCGGGATGATCGAGCCCGGGATGGCGGCCACCGCGAGCAGGAACAGCAGGATCAGCGCCACCCGCATGGACGTGAGCTGCCGCCACGCCCACCGGGCCAGTTCCAGGCCGCTCAGCGGCGGCGGCCGGTTGTCCACCGGCGGCCGGGTGTCCATCCCCGTCGTCATCGTGTGCCCATCTCTACACCGCCACCTCGAAGCCGCCGATCCAGCTCTGCATCGACGACATCAGCTCGCCCCACAGCCCGGTGACCAGCAGGACGCCGAGCGCGATCAGCATGATGCCGCCGGCCCGCATGATCGCCTGCTGATGCTTGCGCACCCACTGGAACCAGCGCGTCGCCCGCTGGTAGGCCAGCGCCGCCAGCAGGAACGGCACGCCGAGACCCAGGCAGTACGCGAACGACAGCAGGGCACCACGGCCCGCGCTGGCCTCGGTGAAGGCCAGGGCCTGCACGGCGGCCAGCGTCGGCCCCATGCACGGTGTCCAGCCGATGCCGAACACCGCGCCCAGCAGCGGCGCGCCGGCCAGGCCCACCGCCGGCCGCGCCTCGGTGCGCCAGTCGCGTGACAGACCGGGCAGCCAGCCGGCGAACAGCAGCCCGAGCCCGATCGTCACGACGCCCATCACCCGCATGATGGTGTCGCTGTGCTCCAGCAACAGCGTCCCCAGGCCGCCGAAGAGCAGCCCGTACGAGACGAACACCACGCTGAAGCCCAGGATGAACAGCAGCACGCCGAGCACCAGCCGGCCGCGCCGCCCGGACGCCAGCTCCGCCCCCGACAGCCCGGTGACGTAGCCCAGATAGCCCGGGACCAGCGGCAGCACGCACGGCGACAGGAACGAGACGAGCCCGGCCAGCGCCGCCACCGGCACGGCCAGTGCCAGCGAACCGGTCAGGACGGTCTCGCCGAAGGAGCTCACGGTGCCTCAGCGGTGCCCTCCGCCGCGGCGGGAGTCTCCGCCACGACATCGCCGACGATGTCGGTCAGCGTCGCCTCGCCGAGCGGTCCCATGACGCGCGCGGCGATGCGGCCATCACGGTCGATGACCAGGGTGCTCGGGATGGCCGACGGCGGGATGGTGTCGCGGAACGCGAGCAGCGCGTCGGCCTTGGGGTCGTAGACGCTCGGGTAGGTGATGCCGAACTCGTCCTCGAACTGCAGCGGCGCCCGTGTCCCGTTGTCGCGGACGTTGACGCCGACGAACTGGACGCCCTGGGGCTCCAGCGCCGCGTAGGCGGCCTGCAGGTCCGGCGCCTCCTTGCGGCACGGCGGGCACCACGAACCCCAGACGTTCAGCACGACGACGTCACCGAGCTGGTCGGCCAGCTGGAAGTCGCCGCCGTCGAGCAGCTCGCCGCCGAACTCCGGCGCCGACTTGCGCTCGGCCGGCTGGTAGATGCTGATGGTGCCGTCGCCGGCGATGTAGCCGGCCTGGTTCGCGTTGTCGCTGCGCTCGACCTGGCCGTCGGAGCACCCGGCCAGCGCCAGGGCCGCCGCGGCCGCCAGCAGGACTGCTCGTCGCATCACGCACCCGCCGAGAAGGGCTTGCCGGTCTGGGGCAGAAGGTCGCCGGCGGGTTCGCTGTAGGCGACCGAGACGATGGTGTCGTCCTCGTACGTCACGGTGGTGAGGCTGGCCAACGAGCACTCCCGCCGCCGCGGGTCGTGCCAGAGCCGGCGGCCCTCGATGAAGCTGCGCGCCGTCCAGATCGGCAGCTGGTGCGAGACCAGGACGGCCTCGTGCCCGGCGGCGTCGCGGCGGGCGTCGCTCATGGCGGCGAGCATGCGGGCGGCGATGTCGCGGTACGGCTCACCCCACGACGGCTTGAACGGGTTGCGCAGGCTGCGCCAGTGCCGCGGGTGCCGCATGGAGCCGTCGCCGATGCCGAACGTGAGGCCCTCGAAGACGTTGAGCGCCTCGAGCAGGCGGTCGTCGACGCGGACCTCCAGGCCCAGCGCGTCGGCCAGCGGGGCGGCGGTCTCGCGGGCCCGCTCGAGCGGTGAGCTGACCAGCAGCGTGACGTCGCGGTCGGCGACCGCGCCGGCGACCCGCTCGGCCATGGCCTTGCCGAGGTCGGACAGGCGGTAGCCGGGCAGCCGGCCGTAGAGCACCTTCGACGGGTTGTGGACCTCACCGTGGCGCAGCAGGTGCACGCGGGTCAGCTCGCTCATGCCGCCTCCGCCTCGGCGGCGGCGGTCGCGGCGGCGGGCAGCGCCTGGGCGATGCGGTCGACGGCGCGGCCGTCGTGCGCGGCGCTGACGAACCAGGCCTCGAACGCCGACGGCGGCAGGTAGACGCCCGACTCCAGCATCGAGTGGAAGAACGCGCCGAACCGCTTCGTGCTGGTGCGCTTGGCCGCGGCGAAGTCGGCGACCGGGGCGTCGTCGGGCGTGAAGAAGATGCTGAACAGGTTGCCGGCGTACTGGACGCGGTGCGGCACACCGGCCGCGGTCAGCGCCTCACCGGCCAGCGCGCCGACGCGCTGCGCCGTGGCGTCGAGGTGTGCGTAGACCTGGGCGTCGGCCAGCCGCAGCGTGGTCAGGCCGGCCGTCGTCGCGACCGGGTTCCCCGACAGGGTGCCGGCCTGGTAGACCGGCCCGGCCGGCGCGAGCAGCCCCATGAGCTCGGCCGATCCGCCGAACGCGGCGGCCGGGAAGCCGCCGCCCATGACCTTGCCGAACGTCGTGAGGTCGGGCGTGACGCCGTCGAGTCCGTGCCAGCCCGAACGAGACACCCGGAAGCCGGTCATGACCTCGTCGAGGATCAGCAGCGCGCCGTGCTCGTGAGCGGTGTCGCGGAGGAGCGCGTTGAACCCCTCGGCCGGCGGGACGGCGCCCATGTTGCCGGCCGCGGCCTCGGCGATGACGCAGGCGATCTCGTCGCCGTGCTCGGCGAAGGCCGCCTTCACCGCGCCGGCGTCGTTGTACGGGAGCACGATCGTGTCGCCCGCGCTGGCGCCCGTCACGCCGGGAGTGTCGGGCAGCGCGAACGTCGCGAGCCCGCTGCCCGCCTGGGCCAGCAGCGCGTCGACATGCCCGTGGTAGTGGCCGGCGAACTTCACGACCTTGCTGCGCCCCGTGGCACCGCGGGCGAGCCGGATGGCGCTCATGGTGGCCTCGGTGCCGCTGGAGACCAGCCGGACCTGCTCGATGTTGGTGCGGGCGACGATCTCCTCGGCCAGCTCGACCTCGGGCTGGGTGGGGGTGCCGTACGACGTGCCCAGCGCGACCTGCGCGCGGACGGCCTCGACGACCGCCGGGTGGGCGTGGCCGAGGATCATCGGCCCCCACGAGCCGACGAGGTCGACGTACTCGCGGCCGTCGGCGTCGTAGAGGTAGGGTCCGGCGGCCCGCTGGATGAACCGAGGTGTTCCGCCGACCGCCCGGAACGCCCGCACCGGCGAGTTCACCCCGCCGGGCGTGACGGCCCGCGCCCGGTCGAAGAGCTCCGCACTGCGCGGCACGTCGTCGTTGGTCACCGCGTCATTCTCGCAAGCGGCCCGAGCAGCCCGAACGCCGCCCCCACAGCGATCGGGCCGCTCCCGCCGAGAGCCGTCTCAGCGCCGCAGGTGCGACCCGCGGAACAGCGACTCCGACTGGCTGCCGGGGTTGCCTTTGTCGGTGCCCTCGATGGCCGAGGTCGTCATGGCGAAGGTCAGCGTGGCATGCGCCGCGGCGTCCGACATCTCGTCCAGCGCCTGCTCCGACAGGTTGCTGAGGTCGTCGCACTCCTGGTGGTAGCAGGGGTCGTAGGCGAGGCCGGCGGTGCCGCCGTAGATCGCCGCCTCCTCGGCCGTCTTCACGCCTTCCGCGCCGGTGAACAGGCCTCCGGCCGGGATGCCGACGTTGATGAACGCGTCGTAGTCGGACCGTCCGTCGAACGCCGTCGGTTCGGTCTCCAGGCCCTGCGTGCCGAAGTAGTCGGTGAAGACGTCCTCGACGACGCCCGACCCGGTCGACCCGAGCGAGGCGGTGTCGGAGGCATCGCCGTCATAGACGAACCGCACGTAGTTCGGCGAGCCGACCATGTCGAAGTTGAGGTTGACGGCGGTGTTCTTGACCTGCCGCGGGGTGAGGGAGTCGACGTAGAACTGCGAGCCGATCAGCCCGGCCTCCTCGGCGCCCCACCAGGCGAACACGATCTGGTTGCGTGGCGCGATGTCGAGTGCGGCCAGCTGCAGCGCGATCTCGAGGTTCTGCGCCGAGCCGGACCCGTTGTCGTTGATGCCCTCACCGGCCGGGACGGAGTCGAGGTGCGCGCCGACCACGACCTGGCGGTCGCCGCGCCCCTCGCCCGTGGTGGCGAGCAGGTTGGCCGTCGGCACGTCGCGCGTGATCAGTGTGGAGGTCACCACGTGCACGACGACGGGACCGGCCTGGGTCCGGGCGTAGAGGTCCGCGCCCACGGCGAAGCTCGCCCCCAGGACCGGGATCGTCGCCTGGGTGTCGGCGCCGAGCGTGCCCGCGAGCGTCTCCGTCCGGCCCTCCTGACCCTCGTTGAAGATCACGACCGCGTCGTAGCCGGCGTTCTGCGCGTTGACCGCCTTCACGGTGAAGTCGCAGGTGCCGCGCTGGATCAGCGCGACCTGTGGCTCGGTCGCGGAGGCCGGAGCGAAGTCGGCGGCCTCGCAGCCGCTGCTGGAGCTGGGCTGCGCGGCCGGCGGGACGAGTAGGTCGTTGGTCGGCACGAGGGCGCCGGTCACGTCGCCGCTGCCGGAGTACTCCATGGTGAGGAAGTCGTCGGCCTCGGCATACGTGACGGGGTCCGGCGACACGCGCGCGAACGCCGGCGCGGCGAGCTCCTCGAACACGTCGAAGAGGAACGGCTGCACGGTGGTCTGGTATCCGGCTGCCTCGAGCTGGTCCTGAACGTACTCCAGCGACGCGTCGTACCCCGGCGTGCCGGACGCCCGTGTGCCGCCGTTGGCGTCGGCGATGGCCTGGAACGCCTGCAGGTGCTCCATGATGCCGTCGGCGGTGACGGCGCCCCGGAGTGCGGTGCTGTCGGTCGGCTTGGCCGCCCCCGCCAACGGCGCGGTGACCAGGACGATCGCCGCCGCGGCGGCAACGGCGCAGGCTGTGTTCCGCTTCATCTCGGCTCCCCAGTTCGTGGTGTCCTGGAGGGTCCTGCGGAACCCCATGCTGAGGGTGGAGGGTACGCCCGTGCCGTCTCGTGCGGAACCCCCTGCGGCCACACGAACGCGGCCGCAGGGGGTTCGGGGGGGTGGATCAGCGGCCGACGGTCTCCTCGACCCGCTTGCCGAGCGTCTCGTCGACGTTTCGCCAGTAGGCGTAGACGCGCTGGCGCAGGGCGTCGTCCTTCACCTGGCCGACGTGGCCGGCGATGTTGCCGGCCAGCCGGTCGCGCGCGGCGTCGTCGAGGACCTCGCGGACCAGCGTGCCGGCCTGGCCGAAGTCGTCGTCCTCGGAGTGCAGGGTGGCCGCGGCGCGCACCATCTCGCCGTCGGACTCCCAGCCGGCGTCGCCGACCAGCGACGGCTCGGCCGCCGGGCCGCCGTGGCTGTTCGGCGCGTAGACCGGACGCTCCGGCGCGGCGTAGGAGAACCGCATGGCGCCGTCCTTCGAGTACGAGTGAGCCTCGTTCTTCGGCGCGTTGACCGGCAGCTGCGCGTAGTTGGTGCCGATGCGGTACCGGTGCGCGTCGGCGTAGGAGAAGATGCGGCCGAGCAGCATCTTGTCCGGGCTGGCGGCGATGCCGGGCACGAAGTTGCTCGGCTCGAACGCGGCCTGCTCGATCTGCGCGAAGTAGTTCTCCGGGTTGCGGTCCAGCCGCAGCGTGCCGACCTTGATCAGCGGGTAGTCGACCTTCGGCCACACCTTGGTGAGGTCGAACGGGTTGAACCGGTAGCTCGCGGCGTCGGCGTACGGCATGACCTGCACGTGCACGGTCCACGACGGCGCGTCGCCGCGGGCGATCGCCTCGTAGAGGTCGCGGATGTGGTGGTCGGCGTCCTCACCGGCGATGCGGTCGGCGTCGGACTGGGCCAGGAACTCGTGGCCCTGGTCGGTGCGGAAGTGGTACTTCACCCAGAACCGCTCGCCGCCGGCGTTGATCCACTGGTACGTGTGCGATCCGAAGCCGTCCATGTTGCGCCACGTACGCGGCAGGCCGCGGTCGCCCATCAGCCAGGTGACCTGGTGCGCGCTCTCCGGCGACAGCGTCCAGAAGTCCCATTGCATGTCGTTGTCGCGCAGGTTCGAGCCCGGCAGCCGCTTCTGCGAGCGGATGAAGTCGGGGAACTTGATGGTGTCGCGCAGGAAGAACACCGGGGTGTTGTTGCCGACGAGGTCGTAGTTGCCCTCGGGCGTGTAGAACTTCAGCGCGAAGCCGCGCGGGTCGCGCCAGGTGTCGGGGCTGCCCTGCTCGCCGGCGACGGACGAGAACCGCGCCAGCGACTCGGTGCGGGCGCCCGGCTGGAACAGCGCGGCCTTGGTGAACTGGCTGACGTCCTCGGTGACCTCGAGGACGCCGAACGCGCCGCCGCCCTTGGCGTGCACCACACGCTCCGGGACACGCTCACGGTTGAACTGGGCCAGCTTCTCGACCAGGTAGTGGTCGTGCAGCACGATCGGCCCGTTCGGCCCGACGGTCAGCGAGTGCGCGTCGCTGGCCACCGGGGCGCCGGAGTTGGTGGTCGTGTGCGGCGTAGAGCTCATGCATTCTCCTCGTTCGCTGGTTGGCACTCGGGGCACAGCCCCCAGAAGGTCACCTCGGCCTCGTCGAGCAGGAAGCCGTGCGGGTGTGCGGGCGCCAGACACGGCGCCAACCCGGAGCAGTCGACGTCGACGATGACGCCGCAACCCCGGCAGATCATGTGGTGGTGGTTGTCGCCGACCCGTGTCTCGTAGCGCGCGGTGGAGCCGGCCGGCTCGATGCGGCGCAGCAGTCCCGCCTCGGTCAGCGCGTGCAGCACGTCGTAGACGGCCTGGGTGGAGACCGCGCCGAGCGAGCCCCGTACGTGCCGCGCGACGGTGTCGGCGTCGGCGTGGGACTCGCGCTCCAACGCGACGAGGACGCCCACGCGGGGCGCGGTGACCCGCAGCCCGGCCGCGCGCAGCCGCGACGTGGCGTCGTCGCGCAGCTCCTCGTCGGTGGGCACAGGTCGATCCTCGACGCTTTTCTGGAATGAGTCAAGTAAGCGTCCGATTCCAGTCGTTTGTCCCTTCGCGTTGGGGGAACGGTCCCGGTGCGGAGGTGACACGGTGTCGACGACCCTGGTTCCCACGGCCCATCGGACCGTCTCGATCAACGGTCTGGAGATCTTCTACCGTGAGGCTGGTCCGCCGGACGCGCCGGTCGTGCTGCTGCCGCACGGCTATCCGTCGTCGTCGTTCCAGTACCGCGGATTCATGGCGGCCCTCGGCGACCGCTGGCGCCTGATCGCACCCGACTACCCGGCCTTCGGCTACAGCTCGCAGCCGCCTCGGTCGGAGTTCGACTACACGTTCACCGGCTACGCAGACGTGCTCGACACCTTCCTGGCGAAGCTCGGCATCGACCGGTTCGCTCTGTACCTGTTCGACTACGGCTCGCAGGTCGGTCTCCAGCTGGCCATGCGGCAGCCGGAGCGCGTCGCCGCCCTGATCATCCAGAACGGCGACGCCTACGAGCACACCCTCGGCCCGAAGTACGAGCTGCTGCGCCGTTACTGGGCGACGCCGACCCCGGAGTTGCACGCGCGGCTGGAGGCGGCGGTCACCGAGCAGGGACTGCGCGAGGAGGTGCGGGGCGAGGTGCCGCCGCACATCGTCGAGCGCATCTCACCGGACCTGTGGCAGCAGGCATGGGCACGCATGCGGGAGCCGGAGAACCGGGCGATCATGGTCGACCTGTTCGCCCAGATCGAGGACAGCGTGGCGCTGTTCCCGGCCTACCAGTCGTATCTGCGCGGGCACCGGCCGCCGACGCTGATCGTGTGGGGCCCGCACGACGGCTACATGCCGTCCGAGGCCGCGCACGCGTACCTGACCGACCTGCCCGACGCCGAACTGCACGTGCTGCCCGACGGCGGCCACTGGCTGATCGAGACGCACCTGGGCGAGCTGGTGCGGCTCACCCGCGACTTCCTGGCGCGGGTGCACCCCTGAGCTCAGCGGTTGGCGCGCAGCCAGTGGGCGGCCTCGACCGCCCAGTAGGAGAGCACGATGTCGGCGCCGGCCCTGCGGATGGACGTCAGAGTCTCCAGCACGGCGCGGTCGCGGTCGATCCAGCCGCGCTCGGCGGCCGCCTGGATCATCGCGTACTCGCCGGAGATCTGGTACGCCGCGACGGGGACGTCGACGAGGTCGCGGACCCGGGCGAGCACGTCGAGGTAGGACATGGCCGGCTTGACCATGACCATGTCGGCGCCCTCCTCGATGTCGAGGGCGGTCTCGCGCAGCGCCTCCAGCCCGTTGGCGGGGTCCTGCTGATACGTCTTGCGGTCGCCGGTCAGCGACGACTCGACGGCGTCGCGGAACGGGCCGTAGAACGCCGACGAGTACTTGGCGGCGTAGGCGAGGATCGCGACGTCGGTGTGGCCGGCTGAGTCGAGGGCCGCCCGGGCCGCGCCGACCTGCCCGTCCATCATGCCGCTCGGCCCGACGACGTGGACGCCGGCGTCGGCCTGCGCGACCGCCATGCGGCCGTACACCTCGAGCGTCGCGTCGTTGTCGACCGAGCCGTCGGGCGCCAGCACGCCGCAGTGGCCGTGGTCGGTGAACTCGTCGAGGCAGAGGTCGGCCATGACGACGGTGGCGTCGCCCACCTCGGCGACGACCTCGCGGATGGCGGCGTTGAGCGGACCCTTCGGGTCGACACCGCCGGAGCCCACCGCATCCTTCCGCGACGGGATCGCGAACAGCATCAGCCCGCCGACACCGGCCTCGGCGGCTTCCAGCGACGCCTTGCGCAGCGACTCCATGGTGTGCTGCACCACGCCGGGCATGGACGGGATCGGCCGCGGCTCGGTGGCACCCTCGCGGACGAACATCGGCAGCACCAGGTGGCGCGGCTCCAATGACGTCTCGGCGACCAGCCGGCGCATGGCCGGCGTGCGGCGCAACCGCCGCGGCCGGATCTCCGGGTACCCCATGGTGTCCTCTCCCGACCCCTGAATGATCACGTCAAGTATGCGTCCTCCCGCTTCACCAGGCATGCATTCAGGGTGAAGCGGGAGAACCCCTACTGAACGTGATCATTCATTGGGCGCTCTTGCGGCGGGCCGAGGCCCGGCGCCGCTGCGACGGCTTGAGCACCGGCTCGCCGGCCTCGACCATGGCCAGCCGGCGGGTCAGGCCGAACTGCGCGAGCGCGTCGGCCAGCGCCTCGATGGACGGCTCCGGCGCCAGGACGTCGACCCGCAGGCCGTGCTCCTCGGCGGTCTTCGCCGTCGCCGGCCCGATGCAGGCGACGACCGTGGACGCGTGCGGCTTGCCGGCGATGCCGACGAGGTTGCGCACCGTCGACGACGACGTGAACGCGACCGCGTCGAACTTGCCGGTCTTGATGGCGTCGCGGGTCTCGGCCGGCGGCGGCGCCGCGCGCACCGTGCGGTACGCCGTGACGTCGTCGACCTCCCAGCCCATGTCCGTCAGCCCGGCCGCCAGCGTCTCGGTCGCGATGTCGGCGCGCGGCAGGAACACCCGGTTGATCGGGTCGAGCACCTCGTCGTACGGCGGCCAGTCGGCCAGCAGGCCGACGGCGGACTGCTCGCCGGACGGGACGAGGTCGGGCTCGATGCCCCACGACCGCAGCGCCTCGGCGGTCTTCTCGCCCACCGCGGCGACCTTGAGCCCGGACAGCGCCCGAGCGTCGAGGCCGTACGCCGTCAGCTTCTCCTTGACCGCCCGCAGCGCGTTGACCGAGGTGAACGCGATCCACTCGTAGCGGCCCTCGACCATGCCGCGCACGGCCTTGTCGATCTGCTGTGGGTTGCGCGGCGGCTCGACGGAGATCGTCGGGACCTCCTCGGGCACCGCACCGGACCGGCGCAACGCCTTGGACAGCGCGCCGGCCTGCTCCTTCGTGCGCGGCACCAGGACCCGCCAGCCGAACAGCGACTTGGTCTCGAACCACGACAGGGTGTCGCGGTGCTCGATGGTGTCGCCGACGATGACGACGAACGGGCCCTCGACCTTGGCCGCGCGGGCGTCGGCCGCGATGCCGCCGAGCGTCGACACGACGGTCTGCTGCTCGACGGTGCTGCCCGACGTCACGACGGCGACCGGCGTGGACGGCACCCGGCCGGCGTCGACGAGGGCGTCGGCGACGTGGCCGAGCTGCTCGGTGACGCCGGTCAGCAGGACGGTGTCGGCCGTACACGACCGCAGGTCGATCTTGCCGCCGACGTCGAAGATCTCGACGCTGCGACGACGGCCGGTGACCAGCGGGATGCCGGCGTGGGCCGCGACGGAGGTGGCCGTGGCGACGCCGGCGACCACCTCGAACGGGATGCCGGCCTTGGCGCAGGCGAGCGCTTCGTCGGCACCGGTGGCGTGGGTGAACGGGTCGCCGCCGAGCAGGCGCACGACACGCCTGCCTCCCTTGGCGGCTTGGACGACACGGCGCCCGCGCACGGACGCGGTCAGGGTGACGCCTTCGTCGTCGACACTGAGATCGACGACCTCGACGATGCCGGGGGCGTACGCGAGCATCGAGTGGTGCGCCGGTTCGTCGATGATGACGACGTCGGCTCCACCGAGCACCTCGACCGCCCGTAGGGTGAGCAGCCCCGGATCGCCGGGACCGGCGCCGACGAATGCGACGCCACCTTCTTCGGCGCGCTTCTGCGCGCCTCGCGGAGTGGTCACGACTCTATTCCTCCTTCGACGCCGGCCCAGCGGCGTCGACGACTGCCCCGGCCCCGTCGGCGAGAAGCTCGTGCGCGAGGTCGCGCCCGATCTGCTCCGCCCCCCCGAGGGATCCGGTGGCTGACTTGCGGATACTCACCGAGCCGTCGCGTGCTGCCACGACGGCCCGGATGTACAGCTCGAGACCACTTTCTCCCTCCGCCGCCTCGGCGTAGGCGCCCACGGGCGCCGTACAACCGGCCTCGAGCACGGCGAGGAGGGTCCGTTCAGCGGTGACCGCCGCTCTGGCGGCGGGGTCGTCGAGTGCGCCCAGCGCCTCGACGAGTGCGGTGTCGGCACCGCGGCACTCGATGCCGAGCGCGCCCTGACCCGGAGCGGGCAGCACCTGCATCGGGTCGAGCACCTCGGTGACGGAGTCGAGCCGGCCCAGCCGCGCCAGCCCGGCGCGGGCCAGCACGACGGCGTCGAGCGTGCCGTCGGTGACCTTGCCCAGCCGGGTGTCGACGTTGCCGCGCAGACCGACGATCTCGATGCCCAGCCCGAGCGCCCGCAGCTGGGCTTCGCGCCGTGGCGACCCGGTGCCGACGCGGGCGCCGGCCGGGAGGTCGGAGAGTTTGAGGCCGTCGCGTGCGCACAGCGCGTCGCGCGGGTCCTCGCGCTCCGGGACCGCGGCGAGCACCAGGCCGTCGGCCGGCGCCGTCGGGAGGTCCTTGAGCGAGTGGACGGCGAGGTCGACCCGGCCGTCGAGCAGCGCTTCACGCAGCGCGGCGACGAACACGCCGGTGCCGCCGATGCGGTCCAGCGGCGCCGTCGACACGTCGCCCTTGGTGGTGATCTCGACCAGCTCGACCTCGTGCCCGAGCGCGCGCAGGCGGTCCTGGACGTACCCGGCCTGGACCAGCGCGAGGGCGCTGCGCCGAGTACCCAGCCGCAGCGGGGTGGTCGTCATGGCGACACCGTCCCGTCGGGCTTGGCGACCGCGTCGATGGACCGGCGGTCGAGCGCGAACAGCTCGCGCAGCGCGGCCTCGTAGGACGCGCCGTCGGGCTGGGCGGCCAGCTCCTTGACCCGCACCGTGGGCTGGTGCAGCAGCTTGTCGACCACCCGCCGGACGGTGCGGGCGACCTCGGCGCGGGTGCGCTCGTCGAGGTCGGGCAGCCGGCTGACCATGCGGGTGAGCTCCGCGTCGACGACGTCGTCGGCCATGCTGCGCAGGGCGACGACGGTCGGCGCCACCTGGGCGGCGCGGCGGGCCGTGGCGAACGCGGCGACCTCGTCGGTGACGATCGAGCGGACGGCGGAGACGTCGCCGGCCATGCTGCGGGCGTCGGCGACGTCGTCGTCGGCGGCCTCGCTCAGGCGGGCGAGGTCGGCCAGCACGACGCCGGGGAGGTCGGCCACACCGGCGTCGACGTCGCGCGGCAGGGCGAGGTCGACGATGCCCAGCGGGCGGCCGCCGCGGTCCGCGACCGCGGTCTCGACGGTCTCGAACGGCAGCACGACGCCGGCCGCGCCGGTGCAGGAGATGACGAGGTCGACCTCGCGCAGCGCCCGCGGCACCTCCGTCATCGTGATCGCACGGCCACCGACGGCCTCGGCCACCCGGGTGCCGTTCTCGTGCGTGCGGTTGGCGACGACGACGTCGACGCCCTCGCGCTGCAACGTGGCCGCGGCCAGCGCCGCCATCGAGCCGGCGCCGACGACCAGCGCGGACGTGCCGGTGAGCAGCTCGCGCCAGGACGCGCCGCCGACCCGGCCGGACGTCCACCCCTCGGCGGCGACCGCCGGCAGGACCCGGGCCAGGCCGAGCGTGACCAGCGAGCGTCCGGCGGCGTCGATGCCGGTCTCGGCGTGCGCGCGCTTGCCGACCCGCAGCGCCGTCTGGAACAGCTCCGTCAGCACCCGGCCGGCGGCGCCCGACGTCTGCGCGAGCCGGAAGGAGTCGCGGACCTGGCCGAGGATCTGCGTCTCGCCGACGACCATGGAGTCGAGGCCGCTCACCACGTGGAAGAGGTGCGACACCGCGCGGTCGCCGTAGTGCACGTAGAGGTACGGCGTCAGCAGCTCGATGGGCGCGCCGGTGTGCTGCGACAGCAGCGCGCTGGCCTCCTCGATGCCGCCGTGGAACGTGGCGGTGTCGAGGTACAGCTCGAGCCGGTTGCAGGTGGCGACCACGACCGCCTCGGCGATCTGGTGCGACGACGGCACCTCGTCGAGCAGCTTGCCGACCCCCCCGCGGTCGAGCGCGACGGACTCCAGCACCTCGACCGGCGCGCTTCGGTGGGAGACCCCGATGGCCAGCACGCTCATCCGTTCACCGCCTCGGCCAGCTCGGCCGCCTGCTCGGCGGTGAGGGCCAGCGCGGCGCCGTTCTTGCGCTGCTCGTGGTAGGCGAGGATCTGCAGTTCGGTGGAGAGGTCGACCTTGCGCAGGTCGACGCCCTCGGGCACCTGCACGATGGCCGGCGCGAAGTTGAGGATGCTGGTGACGCCGGCCGCGACCAGGCGGTCGCAGACCAGCTGCGCGGCCCGCGCCGGGGTGGCGACGACGCCGATGGCGATGCCGAGGTCGTGGACGATCTGCTCCAGATCGTCGGCGCTGCGGACGTTGAGGCCGGCCACCTCCTCGCCCAGCCGGGTGGGGTCGGCGTCGACCAACGCGGCGATGCGGAAGCCGCGGGACGCGAACCCGCCGTAGTTGGCCAGCGCGTGGCCGAGGTTGCCGATGCCGACGATGACGACCGCCCAGTCCTGGGTCAGGCCGATCTCGCGGGTGATCTGGTGGCGCAGGAAGTCGACCTCGTAGCCGACGCCGCGGGTACCGTAGGAGCCCAGGTAGGAGAGGTCCTTGCGCAGCTTGGCGGAGTTGACCCCGGCCGACGCGGCCAGTTCCTCGGACGACACCGTCGCTACGCCCCGCTCGGCCAGTGTGGTGAGCGCCCGCAGATAGAGCGGCAACCGCGCGACCGTCGCCTCCGGCACACCGCGCTGCGCTGCTGCGGCTGGTGTCGGTGTGGACGACGGACGGCTGTTTCGGGTCACGACACTCCCCCGTAGGCCGGCGCGGAAGGCGACATCCGGGGGCCGGGTGACGGACCCGAACCGGCAGGACTTACGATGCGCCCCAGCCTAGACGCTTGTGAACGTGTGCACAAAGTTGCTGTTCTGGGCTGGATGTTCTATAAGGCGCCGGTGAGAGCGCGGCGCAGCCGATCGGCGTCAACCCGCCAGAAGTCGTGCTGAGCACCGTCGACGAACGTGACGGGGATCTGCTCGCCGTAGCGCCGCTCCAGGTCCGGGTCGCCGACGATGCTGCGTTCCGTCCAGCCCACACCCAGCTCGGCGCAGACCGCGGCGACGACGGCGCGGGCGTCGTCGCACAGGTGGCACCCCGGCCGGCCGAGCAGCAGGACGCGCGCGCCCGGGAGCTGATTCGAGTCCGTCACGGAGTCAACCGTACGCAAGCCCGGCCCGCCGTTAGTCTTGGCGACCATGCCGGGTTTGCGCTTGCGCAGGGAACGGACCGGGGCCGCGTCGCAACGGGCGCGGGCCGACGTCGCGGCCAGCACCGCCGAGGCGATCGCCGGCATCGAGCTGCCGTCCGACGCGCGCGCGGCCGCCTTCTTCGACCTCGACAACACCGTTCTGCGGGGCGCCTCGCTGTTCTACCTCGCCCGCGGCATGTACCAGCGCGGACTGCTGCGCACCAGCGACATCCTCCGGTTCGGCCGTCAGCAGCTGCAGTTCGCGCTCGGCGCCGAGGACCCCGACCACATCGTCGAGGCGCGGGCGGCGGCGCTGTCGTTCATCGCCGGCCGGTCGGTCGAGGAGCTGTCCCGCGTCGGCGAGGAGATCTTCGAGGAACTGATGGCCGACAAGATCTGGCCGGGCACCCAGGCGATCGCGCAGCTGCACATCGACCAGGGCCAGCGCGTGTGGCTGGTCACGGCGGCGCCGGTCGAGGTGGCGACGATCATCGCCCGGCGGCTCGGCCTGACCGGCGCGCTGGGCACCGTCGCCGAGCACGTCGACGGCGAGTACACCGGCCGGCTGGTCGGCGACCTGCTGCACGGAGAGGACAAGGCGGCGGCCGTCCGGTCGCTGGCCGCTCGCGAGGGCCTGGACCTGCACCGGTGCTCCGCCTACAGCGACTCCGCCAACGACATCCCGATGCTCTCGCTGGTCGGCTTCCCATGCGCGGTGAACCCGGACCGCAAGCTGCGCCGGCACGCCCGCAAGCGCGGCTGGCGGATCCGTGACTACCGGGCCCGGCGGCGCAACACGACGCTGGGCATCGCGGCCGGGACGGGCGCCGTCGCCGGCGCCGCCGTGGGCATCGTCGCCGCCCGGAAGCGCCGCTGACCCCGTCCGCACCCCGCCGTTGATCTTGGAGTTGTTCGGCCATCGCGGGCGATATGTCCGATAGATGGCCGAACTAATCCAAGATCAACGGCGGTGCGGCGTTGGGGTGTCGGGCGGGGCGGGGGCCGGCGGGACGGGGGCCGGCGGGGCGGGGGCCGGCGGGGCGGGCGCCGGCCTCAGCCGAAAGCGGGGCCGCGCAGCTCCAGCAGCTCGATGAGGGTCGCCTGGATGGTGTCGCGGACCTGGTCGGTCAGTTCGAACACCACCATGGGGTCGTCGGCGGCGCCGGGCGGGTAGTCGTCGGTGCGGATCGGCTCGCCGAACTCGATGATCCATTTCGACGGCAGCGGCACCAGCCCGAGCGGGCCCAGCCAGGGGAACGTCGGCGTCAGCGGGAAGTACGGCAGTCCGAGCAGCCGCGCCAGCGACTCCGCGTTGCCGATCATCGGGTAGATCTCCTCGGCGCCGACGATCGAGCACGGGATGATCGGCGCCTTCGTGCGCAGCGCGGCGGACACGAACCCGCCGCGGCCGAACCGCTGCAGCTTGTAGCGCTGCGAGAACGGCTTGCCGACGCCCTTGAAGCCCTCGGGCCAGACGCCGACCAACTCGCCGCTGCCCAGCAGCGCCTCGACGTCCTCGTTGCAGGCCAGCGTGGTGCCGCTCTTGCGGGCGAGGTCGGCGACCACGGGCAGCTGGAACACCAGCGTCGCGCCGAGTGCGCGCAGGTGCCGGGTCTTCGGGTGGGTGTCGTGCACCGCCAGCTGCGTCATGAGCGAGTCGAGCGGCAACGTGCCCGAGTGGTTCGCCGCGACCAGCGCCGCGCCGGTCTCCGGGACGTTCTCGATGCCGCGCACCTCGACCCGGAACCAGTGCTGGTAAAGCGGCCGCAACAGCGGCAGCAGCACGGTCTCGGTCAGTTCCGGATCGAAGCCGAACGGGTCGACCTCGAACTCGCCGGTCAGCCGGCGGCCGGCGAACGCGACCAGTTGGTCCAGCCGTTCGCCGTCGACGCCGAGGTGGTCGCGCAGGACCCTGCCGGCCGCCGACGCGACGCGGTCCAGCAGGCCGGGCAGCGGGCTATCGGCCACGAGTGTCCTCCCCGGTCAGGATGTTGCGGACGGCGTGCTCGACGGTGCGGATGCGGTCGCGGTCCAGCAGCCCGCCTCGGGTGCGCTCGTCGGCGAACGCGTCGAACGTCGCGACGGTGCTGAACACCGGGTCGAACTTCAACTGGGTGCGCATGCGCGTGGTCTCGACGCCGCGGCCGTAGGTGAGGAACCGCACCAGGGCGGAGTCCATGTCGACGATGCCGGCCCGCTTCAGCACGCCGCCGACGAACGGCGTGTTCAGCGTCGGCAGCGGCAGCCCCGGCCGTCCGGCCCGCCGCAGGGCCTGGCTCAGCACCAGGAAACCGTCGCCGGCCACGTTGAAGATGCCCGGCCGGTGCTCGACCGTCGCCAGCCGCAACGCCTCGATGCAGTCGAGCTCGTGCACCAGCTGGAAGCGCGGATCGCGGCCCAGGACCACCGGCACCACCGGCAGCATGAAGTAGTCGGTCAGGCCCGTACGGATCTGCGGGCCCAGCACGTTCGCGAAGCGCAGGATCGTGACACCCACGTCGGGGCGGCGCCGCGAGAAGCCGCGCACGTAGGCCTCGACCTCGCCGGCGTCCTTCTCGTACCCGCGTCGCGAGTGTGCCCCCGCCACCATGTCCTCGGCGAACAACGCCGGCGACTGCGGCCCCGAGCCGTACACCGTCGTCGACGACTTCACCACGACCTTGCGCACCGACCGCGAGCGCTGGCACGCCGCCAGCAGCTGCATGGTGCCGATGACGTTGATCTCTTTCTGCGGCGTGCGGCCGCCGGCGTCGGCGCGCGTCGCCAGGATGTTCATGTGCACGACGGTGTCCGGCGCGACCCGATCGATCGCCCGGCCGATGTCGGAGGTACGGATGTCGGCGCGCACGAATTCGGCGCCGCCGATGCTCTGTGTGGGCTCGACGAGATCGACGCCGACCACACGGTCGACGCTCGCCTCCGCCGAGAGGCGCTCAGCCAGCCGGGCGCCCAGATACCGGGCGACCCCCACCACCATGACAACCCTGGACACTCGTGTCCCGCTCTCCCCTGGAGCACGGCCGCGCGAGACACCACGCCCGCACGGCCGTCGGAGTGACTACTTGCCCATGCGGCGACGCTGCACGCGCGTCCTGCGCAGGAGCTTGCGGTGCTTCTTCTTCGCCATCCGCTTGCGGCGCTTCTTGATCACAGAGCCCACAGGGCACCCTCACTCGCAGGTCGATTGAACGCGCGCCAGCCGCGCGACCGGCCAAGCGTACCCGGCTGACCGGGGGCGTCGTCCAATCGGAGTCGCCCGTCCGCTGCCGGCCGCGAGGCCGCTCGGTGGAGCCGGTTCCCGCAAGGGAAGGAAACTAGCCGGCTTCCATGCCGCGGACATACGAATCGCGCAGGTACTCGTGGACGGCACTCTCCGGGATGCGGAACGACCGGCCCACCTGGACCGCCGGCAACGTGCCCGCGTGGACGAGGCGATACACCGTCATCTTCGACACCCTCATCGCCGTCGCCACCTCCGCGACAGTGAGGAATCGCACCTCTCCGAGAGGTGCTTCGGGCCCGTTGGTCGTCATCGCTCCTCCACGACGTGCCGGTGGCGCCCATGGGTTGGACGCGCATCTTCGGCGACGTGTTGCTTGATGGTAGTGGCGGATGTGACGGATGGGAAAGGGGGATCGAGAAGTGAATCGGGTTTGGGGTGTGTTTGGTCCTCAGTCGTGACCTTTGGGGCGCTCTGCTTCCTGGCGTGGGGCGCCGGATGGTGATGCCGGCGTCAGTAGGTGGGGTCGAGGGCGTGGGCCGGGAAGACGGCCAGCCGGGTCGCCTGGATGGCGCGGTCGAGGGGGTCCGCCGGGTCGTAACCGGCGGACCAGTCGGCGTGGGAGGGACGGGCGCCGTCGGTCATGCGCTGGGGTGCCGACTGGTGGTAGCGGGCCTGGACGTGTGCCCGCCAGCCGGCCGGAGTCGGTGTCGTGGGCTCGATGGGCCTCTCCGCGGCGATGGCCAGGAGGTGGGTCCAGGCGCGGGGCACCACGTCGATGAGGGCGTAGCCGCCGCCGCCCGTCGCGATCCAGCGGCCGTCGCAGAGCTCGTGGGCGAGGTCGTGCAGGAGGCGGTAGGACTCGCGCTGCCCGTCGAGCGTCAGCGCCAGGTGGGCCAGCGGGTCCTCGAGGTGGCTGTCGCAGCCGTGCTGGGTGAACAGCACCTGGGGCTGCCAGGCACGCAGCAGCGGCGGGACGACGGCATGGAAGGCGCGCAGCCAGCCGGCGTCGGAGGTGCCCGGCGGCAGCGCGACGTTGACCGCGCTGCCCTCGGCGCCCGGGCCACCGGTCTCGCTCGGGTAGCCGGTGCCGGGGAACAGCGTCCGCGGCGACTCGTGCAGGCTGATCGTCAGCACCCGGGGGTCGTCGTAGAAGACGGTCTGCACGCCGTCGCCGTGATGGACGTCGACGTCGACGTAGGCGACGCGCTCGGCCCCGGCGTCGAGCAGCGCCGTGATGGCCAGCGCGGGGTCGTTGTAGACGCAGAACCCGGACGCGGCGGCCGGCATCGCGTGGTGCAGCCCGCCGGCCACGTTGACGCCGTGCTGGGCACGGCCCTCCCAGACCGCGCGCGCCGCCGCGATCGTCCCGCCGGCCACCAGCGCGCTGGCGTCGTGCATGCCGGCGAAGCACGGGTCGTCAGTGGTGCCGAGGCCGTGCGCGAGGTCGACGGTGTCGGGGTCGGCACTGGCCGCCTTGACGGCGTCGACGTAGTCGGCGGTGTGCACCGTGCGCAGCGTGGCGTCGTCGGCCGGATCGGGCACCTCGACGTGCACGCCGTCGCCGTTCAGCACGCCCAGCTCGCGGGCCAGCCGGATGGTGAGGTCGACGCGGACCGGGTTCAACGGGTGCCCGGGGCCGAAGTCGTAGCCGGTCAGGGCGTCGGACCAGGCGACGTGCACGGTATGCATGGACGTGGTCAGACCGTCTCGCCGGACGACAACGCGCGGGAGCGGTCGCGGGCGGCCTCCGCGGCGGCGAGGAAAGCGGCGCGGACCTTGCCCTCGTCGAGCTGCCGAAGCGCCGCCGCCGTCGTGCCGCCGGGCGACGTGACCCGCTCGCGCAGCACCGTCGGGTGCTCACCGGTGTCGCGTAGCAGCTTGGCGGAGCCGGCCAGCGTCTGGACCACCAGCTCGGTAGCGGTGGCGCGGGTCAGGCCCAGGTGGACGCCGGCCTCGATCATGGACTCGACCACGTAGAACACGTACGCGGGACCGGAGCCCGAGATGGCCGTGACGGCGTCCTGCTGCTGCTCGGGGACCCGCGCGACCCGGCCGGTGGACCGCAAAAGGTCCTCGGCCTCGCGCAGGTGCTCCTCGCCGCTGTGCGAACCCGGCGAGATGGCGGCCATGCCCTCGCCGACCAGCGCCGGAGTGTTGGGCATGACCCGCACGACCGCGACGCCCTCGGGCAGTCGCGCCTCGGCGAACGCCGTGGTGATGCCGGCCGCCAGCGACACGAACAGCTGCCCGGGACGGGCCGACGCGGCGACCTCGTCGAGCAGCGCCCCGACGTCGTGCGGCTTCACCACGAGCAGCACGGTGTCGGCGCGCTTCACGGCCTCGGCGTTGCCGACCACCTCGACGCCGTACCGTTCGGTCAGCTCGGCCGCGCGGTCCGGGCGCTTCTCGCCGACCAGCACGTCGGCGGCGGGCCGGCCCTGCAGGATGCCGGCGAGCAGCGCCTCGCCCATCACGCCGGCGCCCAGGATCGCCACGGTCATTTCGAACTCGCCACCGATCGCAGGAGGAAACCGAGGTTGGCCGGCCGTTCGGCCAGCCGGCGGACCAGGTAGGCGTACCACTCCGGGCCGTAGGGGACGTAGACGCGCACCCGCTCGCCGGCCCGGACCAGCCGGACCTGCTCGCGCGAGCGGAGGCCGAAGAGCATCTGGTACTCGTAACTGCCCTGCTCGCGGCGGTGCCGGGCGGCCAGCGAACCGGCGATCTCGACCAGCCGGGCGTCGTGGGTGGCGATCATCGGGTAGCCGTCGCCGGCGAACAGCACCTTCATGCAGCGCACGTACGAGCGGTCGACCTCGCCGCGATCGCGGAACGCGACGCTCTCGGGCTCGTCGTAGGCGCCCTTGCACAGCCGCACCCGCGAGCCCTCGTGAGCGAGGTCGCGGCAGTCGGATTCGGTGCGCCTGAGCTGGGCCTGCAGCACCGCGCCGGCACTGGGGAAGTCGGCCCGCAGGTCGCGCAGGACGTCCAGCGTGGCGTCGGTGGTGGTGTGGTCCTCCATGTCCAGCGTCACCGTGGTGCCGGCGTCGGCGGCGGCCTGGCAGATCTGCTGCGCGTTCTCCAGCGCGATGGCCGCGCCGTCGGCCGGCAGGGCCTGCCCGATCGCCGACAGCGTCACCGACACCTCGACGTCGGGCGTGAGCTCGGCCTTGCGCAGCGCCTCGAGCAGCGCGACGTAGGTCTGCGCGATGGTCGTGGCCTGGGCACGGTCGTGGGTGTGCTCGCCGAGGTGGTCGACGGTGACGGCGAGCCCCTCGCCGGCCAGCTCGCCGGCCACCCGGACGGCGTCGCTCTGCTCGGAACCGGCGACGTAACGCGCGACGACGCCGCGGGTCAGCGGGAGACGCTCGACGGTGTGCCGGAGCCGCTCGCTGCGAGACGCGCCCAGCAGCGCCGAACGCAGCATCATCGGGGCTGTCGCCAGACCTTGCGGTCGGCTGCCACCCTTCCCTCCTGCCAAGGCGGGCCCTCTCCTTCACGGGTAGGCGGACCCCGCCAGCGTACGGCACCGGAGGTCAGGCAGTGCGGCGACGCAGCGTGGCCGCGCCGAGCGCCAGCAGCGCCACCGAGAACCCGAGCACGACGCCGATCTGACCCCATACCTGCGGGTCGGCGCTGGTCTGGACCTCGCTCATCGCGTCGACGGCGTACGACAGCGGCAGCACGTCGGAGACCGCGCTCAGTACGTCCGGGAGTTGGTCGCGCGGCACCAGCAGGCCGCAGAGCAGGAACTGCGGCAGGATCAGCGCCGGCATGAACTGGACGACCTGGAACTCCGTCGACGCGAACGCGCTGACGAACAACCCGAGCGCCACGCCCAGCAGCGCGTCGAACACCGCGACGGCGACCAGCAGCCAGGCCGGACCGGCGGTGTTCAGGTCGAGCAGGCCGATCGCCACCCCCGCCGTGATGAGCGCCTGCACCAGCGCGACCGTGCCGAACGCGAGCGCGTAGCCGGCCAGGAAGTCGAACTTGCCGGTCGGCATCGACAGCAGCCGCTCCAGCGTCCCCGACGTCCGCTCGCGCAGCGTCGCGATCGACGTCACCAGGAACATCACCAGGAACGGGAAGATCGCCAGCAGCGCCGGGCCGATGCGATCGAACAGGATGCCGCCGTCGTAGATCCACCAGAGCAGCGTCAGCAGCAGGCTGGGGACCACCAGCATCAGCGCGATCGTGCGGGGGTCGTGCCGCAGCTGGGTCAGGACCCGGGCGGCCGTCGCCAGGGTGATCCGCGGGGTCATGACGCCACCTCCTGTTCCGCCTTCTCCACCAGGTGGAGGAACGCCCCTTCGGCGTCGGCCGCACCGGTGCGGGCCAGCAGACCCGGCAGCGTGTCGTCGGCCAGCAGCCGTCCGCCGCGCAGCAGCAGGAGCCGCTCGCAGCGCTCGGCCTCGTCCATCACGTGGCTGGACACCAGCAGCGTGGCGCCGTCGGCGGCGAGCCGGTGGAACAGCTCCCACAGCTGCACTCGCAGCACCGGGTCCAGGCCGACCGTCGGCTCGTCCAGCACCAGCACCTCGGGCGCGCCGAGCAGCGCCGTCGCCAGCGACACCCGCGACTCCTGCCCGCCGGACAGCCGTCCGACCAGGTGGTCGGCGTGGGTGCCGAGATCGACCTGCTCGATCGCCCGGTCGACGTCGGTCATCGGCACGCCGAGGACACGCGCGTAGTAGCGCAGGTTCTGCCTGACCGTGAGGTCGGCGTAGACGCTCGGCGCCTGGGTGACATAGGCGACGCGGTCGCGCAGCTGCTTGTCCCCGGCCGCGTGGCCCAGGACCTCGACGGTCCCGCCGGCGACCTTCTGGACGCCCACGATCGCGCGCATCAGCGTCGACTTCCCCGAACCCGACGGGCCGAGCAGACCGGTCAGGCTGCCGCGGCCGATGTCGAGGTCGAAGTCGTCGAGGACGGTGAGCGGACCGCGGACGACCCGCAGCCCGCGGATCCGTACAGCGGAATTCATCATGTGATGAATAATGCGGCCGCGAGCAACCCCGCGTCAAGCGTTCGACGGGTGGTGGTGCGGACCTGAACCGGCCCTCAGGACTGCTCGACGGCGTCGTCGTAATACCGCTGGAGCACCGGCGCGACCAGCCGGATCAGCTCCTCGTCCGACACCGACGCGATGGGCTCCAGCTTCACCACGTAGCGGATGATCGCGAGCCCGATGAGGTGCGACACCATCGCCTCGGCGCGCAGCGCGCCGTCGGGCACGCCCTCGAAGGCGACGAGCACGCGGCCGAGGATGGCCCTGGTGACGAACTGGCGCAGCAGCCGGGCCGCGGTCTCGTGCTGCATGGCCGAGCGGAGCAGCGCGAGCATCGGGGCCCGCCCGGACGGCTGGCCCCAGACGCCGAGAAAGGTGCGGATGGCCCGCTCCCCGATGCCGGCGCCGCTGGATCCCGCGGCGATCGCGTCGGCGATGATCGCGGGGTCGAACGGGATCTCCATCGCGGCCAGGAAGAGCTTCTCCTTGGTCCCGAAGTAGTGGTGGACCAGCGCGGGGTCGACGCCCGCGGCGGCCGCGATGGCGCGCACGCTGGCGCCGTC
Source organism: Jiangella endophytica (assembly GCF_003427025.1). Classification (GTDB taxonomy): domain Bacteria; phylum Actinomycetota; class Actinomycetes; order Jiangellales; family Jiangellaceae; genus Jiangella; species Jiangella endophytica. The sequence continues at coordinate 195,348 of NZ_QVAI01000001.1, read as the reverse complement.
GTAGCCGCGCTCGCCGAACACGTCGCGCGCGGCGGCCAGAATCTCGCCCTTGGTGTCCGGCGCGCCGCGACGCCGGCCGGACCGCCCCCTCAGCACCTTTCCCACAATTCCGGCATCCTATCCGCCAGCCGCGCGCGGCGCCCGCCGCCGACCTCACCACACATCTGACATGTGCCTAGTTGTCGCATTCTTGCGGCGATGTACGAGAAGTGGCGATAACTCGGACGATATAGGCCGTCAGCGCCATGAAACACCTGTACAGGAGGGGTGTGTGACGGACAGTCACACCAATCGGGTGACTCTCCGACAACACGCTTGACATAGCTCGCCCGCCAGTCAAAGCTTTCGTGCTGATGCGCATCAAAGCACCAACCGACCGCAAGACAACGCGTGATCATTCAAGGAGTATTCTGGTGAAGAACGTACTGCGCGGCGCCCTCGTCGCTGGTGTGGCGTTCGCAGCCTCCATGGGCATCGGGGCCACGGCCACCGCGGTCCCCGAGGTTCCCGAGGTTCCGGGTGTCGACGCTCTGCCCGAGATCGACATCCTGAACAACGCCTGCATCCTGCCCTGGTTCTGGCAGGGCCCCGTCAACCTCGGGGTCGAGGACCAGTACGGCTCGTACTCGGCCTGTAACGGCGCGGCCGAGGACACCGAGGGCAGCAGCATCGGCGACAACGCCTGCATCCTGCCTTGGTTCTGGCAGGGCCCGTTCAACGTGCTGCTGGGCAGCCAGGCCGGCGACTACGCGGCGTGCAACGGCTCCGAGGAGATCCCGGCCGACGTCCAGGCGCAGCTGGAGAGCCTGCTGCCCGAGGGTGTCGCTCCCGAGGACCTCACCGAGACCGAGCTGCTCGAGCTGCTCCCCGAGGGCACGCAGCTGCTGCCGCAGGGCTGACTCTGAGCCGAGGGCACGGGACGGAGATTGCCAGATTCTCCTGCGGCAATCTCCCCCGTGCTGCTCGGTTCAGCATCGCGACTCGCGTCGAGGGCCTCGCCCTCGGCGCCTTTCGTCGTCTCGTGCGCTCGTTGCACTGGCCCTTCCGTTCCATGATCATCAATGATCCAACCCCCATAGGTGGTTGGATCATTGATGATCATGGACGAGCCGCCCCACTGTCGCGCGGGTCAGTGCAGTTCGTTTCCCCCGCCGCGGGCGACCAACTCGGCCGTGCCGTCGGCGCCCACCGCGAACGCCGTCTCGACGGAGGCGGCGAGGTTCAGGCGGGTGAAGGCCAGCGCCTCGGCGAGGTCGGACTCGCGTTCGGCCGTGTTGCGCGCCCGCCGGGTGCTCACCTCGAGGATCACCGACCCGGACCACTCGATGCGAGCCAGCCGCTCCAGCACCGCCGAGCAGGGCTGATTGCCACGGCCGGGGATCAGGTGCTCGTCGCGCGCCGACCCGGTGCCGTCGGTCATGTGCACGTGCGCCAGCCGGTTGCCGATGGCCTCGGACAGCACCAGGGAGTCCTGCCCGGCGACGGCCGCGTGCGAGAGGTCCAGCGTGATGTGCTCGTACGTCTCGTCGGTGGGATCCCAGTCGGGCGCGTAGGCGGCCACCTCCCGGCCGGCGGCCCGCCACGGGTACATGTTCTCGACCGCGACGGCGATGCCGAACTCGTCCTCCAGCCGGTCGACCAGCTCGACGAACCCGCGGGCGTACTCGCGCTGCCACCGGAACGGCGGATGCACCACGACGGTCGACGCGCCCAGCCGCCGGGCCGCCTCGAGCGACTTCGTCAGCCGGACCGTCGGATCGGGCGACCACACCCGCTGCGTGATCAGCAGGCAGGGCGCGTGCACGGACAGCACCGGCATGCCGTAGCGCTCGGAGAGCTGCTCGATCTGATCGATGTCCTGACTGACCGGGTCGGTCCAGACCATCACCTCGACGCCGTCGTAGCCGAGCGACGCGGCCATCTCGAACGCCGTCGCCGCCCCTTGCGGGTACGTGGCCGCCGTGGACAGTCCCACGGGCGCTTCGGGGACGCGCAGCACCCCGGAGGCACTCTGGCGCAGTTCGGACACGCTCCCAAGGGTAAGCGGCCGGGCCGGTCGGCGGCGCCGGCCCAGGGTCAGGACTCCGGCGCGAACTCCCAGTGCCAGGGCTCGGGCGTGCTGCCGCCGGGCCGGGCCCATTCGGGGTTGTCCCAGCCGAAGTCGCCGGCGTTGTCGTCGAGCCAGGCGTAGAGCCGCCCGTCGAAGGAGTTGGCGCCGCAGCCGATGTCGACCGCCAGGCCCCAGCCGTGCTCGCTCGTGCCGGGCTCGGCGGCCAGGCCCGGCTTGCGGTCGGCGACGTCGACCTGGGCCTCGTAGCTGCGGTACGAGTCGGTGACGCACGCGATCAGGCCCTCGCCGGTCTCGGCCCGGTAGAACGCGTCCAGCGCGACGAACGAGGCTGCGGCGTCGGGACGCAACTGCTGGCCGCTGCCGATACCACACAGGTGCTCGTCGCCGAGTTCGCCGTTGCCGACGTCGTCGCCGGGGATGATGGCGTCGCAGCCGTCCACCGGCGGGAAGCCGGTCGGCGTCGGTGTGGGTGCGGGGGTCGCCGCGGGAGCGGGGACAGTGGCCGTCGGCGCGGGCGTCGGCGCGGCGGTCACCGAAGGAGACGGGGCGGGCGACGGCGTGCCGCTGCCGGCCAGCGGGGCAGGAGCGCCGTTGTCACCGCGGGCCGTGCCGGACGCGGCCTCCTCACGCAGCGCCTCGACGTCGGACGGGACCGGCGAGACGGACGCGACGGCGGCCGTCGGGGCAGGGGCGGAGGAGAACATCGTCGCGCCGACGGCGGCTCCGGCGGCCGCACCCGCACCCGCGACGGGCAGGACGAGATGGCGAAGACGACCAGGACGGCGCCGCTTGTGGCGAGCATGGGACACGAGCGGCGGTCCTCCGAAAAGATCACGAGGCGGTAACGGCCAGACGACTCTAACCCGATTCGTCCGTTTCGCCGAACCCACTTCCCTCGATCTGGTCCAGCCGGCGCAGGATGACGCCCTCGCGCAACGCCCACGGGCAGACGTCGATCTCGTCGACCTCGAACAGGTCGATGGCGGCGTCGGCGACGATGGCGCCGGCCAGCAGCTGACCCGCCCGGCCGGACGAGACGCCGGGCAGCTTGGCCCGTTCGGCGGCCGTCATGGACGCCAGTTTCTTCACCAGATCCTGCACGTCGGAGCGGCTGAGCGTGCGCCGGACGTAGGGGCCCTCACCCGACGGCGCGGCGCCTGCGACCCGGGCCAGCGACCGGAAGGTCTTGCTGGACGCGACCGCACGGTCGGGCGTGCCGTACCGGTTGACGCTGCCGATGATCGACGCGATCTCGGCCCGCACGTGCCGCCGCAGCGCCCGTACCTCGTCCTTCGACGGGGGGTCGGCCGTGAACCACGCCCGGGTCAGCCGCGCCGCGCCGAGCGGCAGCGACACCGCCACGTCGGGGTCCTCGTCGCCGCCGGCGGCCAGCTCCAGCGAGCCGCCTCCTATGTCGAGGCTGAGCAGGTGGCCCGCCGACCAGCCGTACCAGCGTCGCACCGCCAGGAAGGTCAGCCGGGCCTCGTCCTCGCCGGAGAGGATCTGCAGGTCGACGCCGGCTTCCTCGCGCACGCGGTCGAGGACGGCGGTGCCGTTGACGGCCTCGCGCAGCGCCGACGTGGCGAACGCCAGCATGGACGTGGCGCCCTTGTCCTCGGCCGCCACGACCGCCTCGCGGCAGCTCCGCACCAGCCGCTGGGCGCCTTCCTTGCTGATGGATCCGGAGTCGTCGAGCAGTTCGACCAGCCTCAGATCGGTCTTCTGCTTGTACGCCGGCAGCGGACGCGCACCACGGTGCGCGTCGACCAACAGCAGATGAACGGTGTTGGAACCGACGTCGAGCACACCCATGCGCACGAAAGCGACGATACTCGTGGGGTGGAGTTGCGGACACACGGAGCGCGAGCCTGGGTGGAATTCACCGATCCGTCCGACGACGGACAGGTGTTGCGCTGCGACCTGACCTGGCTCACCTCCCGCTGGACGTGCATCTTCGGGCAGGGCTGTCCGGGCATCTATGCCGACCGCCCCGACGACGGCTGCTGCACGCACGGCGCCCACTTCTCCGATGAGGACGACGAGAAGCGGGTGCGCGGCTACGCGAACGCACTCGGCCCGGAGGTCTGGCAGCTGCGCGACGAGGGCCTGCGGGGCGGCATCGTCGAGACCGACGACGAGGGCGAGCGCAAGACGCGCGTCGTCGACGGCGCGTGCGTGTTCCTGAACCGGCCCGGGTTCGCCGGCGGCGCGGGCTGCGCGCTGCACGCGTACGCACTGGCCAACGACCAGCACCCGCTCGAGACCAAGCCCGATGTCTGCTGGCAGCTGCCGATCCGGCGGGCCTACCGCGAGGCCGAGCGGCCGGACGGCACGACGTACCTCGAGATCACCATCGGCGAGTACGACCGCGCCGGCTGGGGCGCCGGTGGCCACGACATGAACTGGTACTGCACGACGGCCACGGAGGCGCACGTCGGGCAGGAGCCGGTGTATCGGTCGAACGAGCCGGAGCTGCGGGCCCTCCTCGGCGACAAGGCGTACGAGCAGCTGGCCGAGCACTGCGAGGCGTTCCTCGCCGCCCAGCTGCCGCTGCTGGTGCACCCGGCGACCGCGGCGCACTCCGCCGACTGACCTCCGGCGCGGCTCGGGTTCGTCGCCCGGGCCTCGGCCGTGGCGAGGCGACGGTCGCGCACGCCCGCGGCGGACCCGGAAACAGCGAGAGGCCGCCGGGCCGGACGTCGTCGTCCGGGCCGGCGGCCTCTGCAGGGGAGTTGCTGGTTACTGCTGGACCTGGCGGCGGTTCACCGCGAACGCGGCGGCCGCACCGGCGAGCAGCAGGCCGGCGCCGACGAACAGCAGCTGGCTCGACGTGCCGGTGTCCGGCAGCATCTCGCCGTCGCCCGAACCGTCGGCCGCGCCGTCGGTCTCGGTGCCGTCGGTCTCGGTGCCGTCGACCTCGGTGCCGTCGACCTCGGTGCCGTCGACCTCGGTGCCGTCGACCTCAGTGCCGTCGACCTCGGTGCCGTCGACCTCGGTGCCGTCGACCTCAGTGCCGTCGACCTCAGTGCCGTCGACCTCAGTGCCGTCGACCTCAGTGCCGTCGACCTCAGTGCCGTCGACCTCAGTGCCGTCGACCTCGGTCCCGTCGACCTCGGTCCCGTCGACCTCGGTCCCGTCGACCTCGGTCCCGTCGACCTCAGTGCCGTCGACCTCAGTGCCGTCGACCTCGGTCTCCGCCTCGGCGCGCTGGTCGCAGGCCTGGTAGTAGGCCTCCTGGCTGCCGATCAGGGCGTTCAGCGGGCCCTGCCACAGCCACGGCGCGGCGCACGCGTCGTTGAGGATGTCGAGGCTGCCGCCGCCATCGCTGGCGAGGAGGCTGCTGAGCAGGTCCGTCGACGGAGCGTCCGCACCGCTGCAGGCGGTGTAGTGGGCCGACTGCTCGCCCAGCATCGTGTTGATCGGACCCTGCCACAGCCACGGCGCGGCGCAGGCGTTGTTCAGCAGAGCGACGCCGTCGCCGGTCAGCGTGCCGTCGTTGTTGCAGGCGGCGTAGTGCGCGGACTGGCCGTCGTTGAACCCGTTGACCGGGCCCTGCCACAGCCACGGCAGCGCGCAGACGTTGTTGCCCACGTTGAGGCCGTCACCGTAAGTGGTGCCGTCACTGTTGCAGGCGACGTACGTGGCCTCCTGGCCCTCGACGAACACGTTCGCCGGGCCCTGCCAGAGCCACGGGAGGGCGCAGGCGCCGTTGAGCACGTTGATGCCGTCGCCGTAGGTGGTCTCCTCGGTGTTGCAGACCACGTAGTAGGCGGACTGGTCCTCGACGCCACCGTTGGCCGGACCCTGCCAGAGCCAGGGCGCCGCGCAGGCGTTGTTGAGGACGTTGATGCCGTCGCCGTACGAGTCGGCACCGTTGTTCAGGACATTGATGCCATCGCCGATGGCGATGCCGGTGTTGCCGTTGCAGGCCTCGTAGAAGGCCTCCTGGCCACCGACGAAGATGTTGAACGGGCCCTGCCACAGCCAGGGCAGTGCGCACAGGCTGTTGCCGACCTCGATGTCACCGAGACCGAGGGTGTCGAGCAGGCCGTCGGCCTCTTCGACGCTGGTGATCTCATTGGGGAGCTCAACCCCCTTACCCTCCTCGGCCGTGGCCGCCGGAACGCTCAGAGCGAAACAGGCGGCGAGCGCAGCGCCGGCCACAACGGCGCCACGCAGCACTGTCTTCAACACAATTCTCCTCAAATCATTCGAAAGGTGTTTACCAGGCAACCTGTTTTCTGGGTGCCCGCCAGGGAGTACATTCAACCCCCTGACCAGAGGTGTCAAGGTACTCTACAAAAGGTCAATCTTCTAGGTGACATACCGGTGACACCGATTCCGTAAACCCTTTCTGTCCGAATTCGGCAATAGCGTCTGCAATGATTGGTCTGTGCACCGCGACGTGATCCCGAGTCCGAACATCTGGCACCATCCCGACGTCTACGAGATCGAGAACCACGGCGTCGATCCCGGCGGTGTCATCGAGGCCGCCATGCTGCGGCTGCACGACTGGGCCGGGCTCGACGTACTCGACGTCGGCTGCGGCGCCGGGTTCCACCTGCCGCGGTTCGCCGCGTCGGCCCGCCGCGTCGTCGGCGTGGAACCGCACCCGCCACTGGTCCGCCGCGCACGGCAGCGGGTCGCGGCGTTGCCGGCCCCGGTCCGCTCGCGCATCACCGTCCAGCGGGGCAAGGCGCAGCAGCTGCCGCTCCCGCCGGCGTCGGTCGACGTCGTGCATGCCCGCTGGGCCTACTTCTTCGGGCCGGGCTGCGAGCCGGGGCTGGCCGAGCTGGCCCGCGTCGTGCGGCACGGGGGCACCGCGTTCGTCATCGACAACGACGCCACCCGGTCGACGTTCGGCCGCTGGTTCCGCACCGCGCTGCCGCGGTACGACGCCCAGGCGGTGGAGCGCTTCTGGGCCCGGCAGGGATGGCACCGCGAGCCGCTGACGATGCGTTGGGAGCTGCCCGACCGCGCCGCCTTCGAGGCCGTCGTCCGCATCGAGTTCGATCCCGAGAACGCCGACGCGATCCTCGCCGAGCACGCCGGCAGTTCCGTCGACTACGCGGTCAACCTGTTCTGGCACCGGTTCTGACGCCGCTGTCGGTGCGGCCGTCTACCGTTCTGGACATGGCGAAGGCGAAGACGACGGCTCCGGCCTTCCGGTGCTCCGAGTGTGGCTGGACCACGGCCAAGTGGGTCGGCCGGTGCGGCGAGTGCCAGGCGTGGGGCACGGTCGAGCAGGCCGGCGCGGCGAAAGCCGGTGTCACGGCCGCCGGCCCGGTCACCGAGGCGGCCCGGCCCATCGGCTCGGTCACCCTCGAGGCGGCGCGGTCCCGGCCCACCGGCGTCGACGAGTTCGACCGCGCGCTGGGCGGCGGCCTCGTCCAAGGCGCCGTCATCCTGCTGGCCGGCGAGCCCGGCGTCGGCAAGTCCACGCTGCTGCTCGACGTCACGGCGCGGTGGGCGCACGAGGCCGGCCGGGCGCTTTACGTCACCGGTGAAGAGTCCACGGCCCAGGTCCGCCTGCGGGCCGAGCGCACCGGCGCCGTCGCCGATCACCTCTACCTCGCCGCCGAGACCGACCTGTCCGCCGTCCTCGGGCACATCGACGAGGTGCGGCCGTCGCTGCTGGTCCTCGACTCCGTGCAAACGGTGTCCAGCCCAGCCGTCGACGGCGCGGCCGGCGGCGTCACGCAGGTCCGCGAGGTGGCCGCGTCGCTCATCCGGGTGGCCAAGGACCGCGGCATCGCCACCCTCCTCGTCGGCCACGTCACCAAGGACGGCAGCATCGCCGGCCCGCGCGTCCTCGAGCACCTGGTCGACGTCGTGCTGCATTTCGAGGGCGACCGCCACTCCCGGCTGCGGATGGTGCGCACGGTGAAGAACCGGTTCGGCCCGGCCGACGAGGTGGGCTGCTTCGACCTCACCGACACCGGCATCAGCTCGCTGGCCGACCCCACCGGGTTGTTCCTGTCCCGCCACGCCACGCCGGTCCCGGGCACCTGCATCACGGTGACACTCGAGGGCCGGCGCCCGCTGCTCGGCGAGGTGCAGGCGCTGGTCGCCACGTCCGCGCTGGCCACGCCGCGGCGGGCGAACAGCGGTCTCGACTCCTCGCGGGTCGCCATGGTGCTGGCCGTGCTCGAGCGCCGCGGGCAGGTCCGGCTCAGCAACAGCGACGTCTACACCTCCACCGTCGGCGGCGCCAAGTTGTCCGAGCCGTCCACCGACCTCGCGCTGCTGCTGGCCGTCGCCAGCGCGGCGTCCGGCACGCCGCTGCCGGCCGGGCTCACCGCGCTCGGCGAGGTCGGGCTGGCCGGCGAGATCCGCCGGGTCTCCGGGCTCAACCGGCGGCTGGCCGAGGCCGAACGCATGGGGTTCACCACGGCGTTGGTGCCGGCCGATCCCGGCCCGGTGCCCGGCGGCATCCGCGTCGTCGAGGTCGCCGATGTCGGGCAGGCGCTGGCCGCGTCCGGCCGCAATGCCGGGTTGGCTGCGGAATCGCCCCAGCAGACCTGAATCGTTGCGTGGTATTGACGTGATCGTCGCCGCGCACCAGCACATCACGCCCTAGACTGTTCTATCCGGCGTCGTCCGCCGTCCCTCTCCGGGGCAGCGACGCGCGACCGTACACTGTTCATCACGAGAAGCCGTCCGGGTCACGACAGGGGTCACGTGCAAGGCATCGATCGAGCCGGCGCCGACGCGAAACTGCGCCTGGCTCTGGCAGCGGTGGCGCCAGGCACGGCGCTGCGCGAGGGCCTCGAGCGCATCCTGCGCGGCCGCACCGGCGCCTTGGTCGTCCTCGGATACGACAAGACCATCGAGGCCATGTCCACCGGTGGCTTCAGCCTCGACGTCGAGTTCAGCGCCACCCGGCTGCGCGAGCTGGCCAAGATGGACGGCGCCATCGTCGTCGACCGCGACTGCACCAAGATCCTCAAGTGCGCGACCCAGCTGGTGCCCGACCCGTCCATCCCGACGACGGAGTCCGGCACACGGCACCGCACGGCGGAGCGGGTGGCCAAGCAGACCGGCTTCCCGGTCATCTCCGTCAGCCAGTCCATGCGCATCGTCGCCATCTACGTCGACGACATCCGCTACGTGCTCGAGGACGCCGGGCAGATCCTGTCGCGTGCCAACCAGGCGCTGGCCACGCTCGAGCGTTACAAGCTGCGCCTCGACGAGGTGTCCGGCACGCTGTCGGCGCTCGAGATCGAGGATCTCGTCACCGTCCGCGACGTCGTCTCGGTGGCACAGCGGCTGGAGATGGTGCGGCGCATCTCGGTCGAGATCGACGGCTACGTCGTCGAGCTCGGCACCGACGGCCGGCTGCTCAGCCTTCAGCTCGACGAGCTGGTCGCCGGCGTCGACTCCGATCGCGAGCTGGTGATACGCGACTACCTGCCGGCGCCGTCCGGACGCCGCAAGCGCAGCCTCGGCGAGGCCATCAGCGCACTCGACACGCTGTCCGGCACCGAGCTGCTCGATCTCGGTGCGGTGGCCCGGGCGCTCGGCTTCCCCGGCGGCGGCGAGCAGCTCGACGCCGCGGTGAGCCCGCGCGGGTTCCGGCTGCTGGCCCGGGTGCCTCGGCTGCCCGACAGCGTCATCGACCGCCTGGTCGAGCACTTCGGCGGCCTGCAGAAGCTCCTCGCCGCCAGCGTCGACGACCTCCAGGCCGTCGAGGGGGTCGGCGAGTCCCGCGCCCGCAGCGTCCGCGAAGGACTGTCCCGGCTGGCCGAGTCCAGCATCCTCGAACGCTACGTCTGACGCCGGCCCTCGTTCCAGGGCGGACGGTGACTGTCGGCGCCCGCCCGTAGGGTGGGACTCCCTCCCAGCCGGGCGGGGACCACACCCGGGCCGAGCCAGCGCGCATCCCGCCGAGCCGGCCCGTCAGCCGGCGAAGGCCGCGACCGCGTCCGCGAACCGGTCCAGGTCCGGGCCGAAGTCCGGACGCGGCGACTCCGTGCAGCCGGGCAGGACGGTCGCGCCCGGCACCAGCGTGGCCAGCGCGTCCACCGTCCGGCGTTGATGAAACGGGTCCGGAGGGTCCGCCGGCACCAGCCCGAGCTGCGGCGTCAGCCCGGCAAGTTCAGGCTCGGTCACGCCGCGCAGCGTCTCGCCGGCCAGCAGCGCCGTCACGGTCTCGGGCGTCGCGCCCGCCGCGGCCAGCGCGGCCGCCGTCCGAGCATCGATGCGGGCGTCGCCAGCCGTCGCCGGCCAGGCCAGCAGCAGGCGGGCCACCGCATCGGGCCGGGCGAGTGCCAGCCGCATCGCCGCCGAGCAGCCGTTCGACCCGGCGACGACGGTCACCGGCTGAGCGGGCAGAGTCCCCGCCAGGTGCTCCGCCTCGATCGGCCACGACGGCGCCCGGACCGACCGGTCCGGCGCGAGCACGTCGAACCCGCGCTCCTCCAGCGCCGCGACGACGCCGGGCCGCCGCCAGAAGGCGCCGGCGTCCATGCCCGGTTCCCAGAGCCCGCCGTGGACCAGCAGCAGCGTCGTCACCCCGGCATTGTGCCGGAGACGGACTCGTGGGCCCGGTTCCCTCTCGCGAAGGGACCGGACCCACGAGGTCATTCTCATTCTCCAGTCACGGCAGCGGGTGGAGCCGCCGTGGCGGGTCTCACAGCGAGCGCGCGGCCTCCGCGGCGGCGGCTCCGGTGATGCCGCCCTGCGGCACCTCGACGCTCAGCTCGGGGAAGCTCAGCAGCCCGACCTCGGCGCTGGCCACCTCGACGTCGCCGAGAACCGGGATCGGCACGTTCACCGCGACGCGCACCGACAGGCCGCCACCCGAGGCGGACGCGACCGTGCCGTCCTCAGCGAGGACGGTGTCGGAGTCGCGGTAGTCGGCGAAGTTCAGGTTCACCGACAGGCCGCCCAGGTCGAACGTCTCGTCGAAGCCCGGCTCGACGTGGATGACGTCGTTGTCGCCGACGTGCAGCTCGAGGGCCGGCAGCTCGTAGTCGAAGCCCGCACCGCCCGGCTCACCGGTCGCCTCGAGGCGGCCCCACGCGTTCGGGGTCTCGCCGTCGTCAGCACCCGCGAAGCCCAGCGAGATGCCGCCGTTGGCCGCACCACCCAGGACGCTCAGGTCCGCGAACCGGCCGCTGACCTCGGCGTACGCACCGAGCGAGCCGTCTTCCTTCGGGAAGGTGCCGGTCTCCTGCAGCAGCTGGCCCGCACCGACCGTGACGACCGGGCTGCCGACCGGCAGCTCGATCGGCAGCAGGTCCGCGACCGCGCCCAGGTCCGCGACATCGATCAGGTCGACCTCGCCGACGCCGGAGTACAGCGACGTCAGCACGCCGCCCTCACTGCCCTCGGTGACGAGGTCGTCGTTCCAGTTGGCCTTGACCTCACCGGAGATCGCGTCGAGGTTGCCGAGGATCGGCACCTCGAGGCCGTGCAGGCCGTAGGTGGCGGTGTCCGCCTCCTCCGGCAGCGCGACCTGCTCGACCAGGTACGGGACGTCGAACTCGGCGCCCGCGCCGCCGATGCTGGCGATGGTGCCGAACGCCCGGGAGAAGACGCCCTCGTCCTCACCCTCGACGCCGGCCGAGTTCGCCTCGGACTCGATCTGCCCGACGGTCACGTGCGCGTCGAGCTCCGGCACCGGGACCGGAAGCGGCACCTGCGCGCCGGTCCGCACCTGAGCGGTGGCGTAGTAGCCGTCCGCCACGATCCTGAACTCGCCGGAGCGCTGGTCCGGCCCGGCCTGGCCGGACTCGGCGGCCTGTGCCTGCAGTCCGGCGGCCGAGCAGGCCAGCGCAGCGCCGGCCACACCCGCTGCCACCTTGACCGCACCACGACGCACACGCCGCCGGTCAGTCGCTTCCAGAGTCATACTTGCTCCTTCTCCACTTACCCTTTTCCGGCCTCGATGAGGACAAAGTCCGGATTTATCCTTGCGCGAAGATATGAACGCGCGTCAGTGACGCTAACTACGAGACTGATCATGAGTCAACGACCATTACGAAACGTCGTCGAAGGATGTTTTGGAATGTCCCTTTCTGCCCCTTGTGGGTCGCTCTCCGAGCGCGCTTAGACTCGGGTCCGATGCACACCGCCGTCCTGTCCTGGTACTCCGCGCACGCGCGCGATCTCCCGTGGCGCGCGCCCGACCGGACGCCGTGGGGCGTACTCGTGAGCGAGATCATGCTGCAGCAGACCCCCGTCGTGCGGGTCGAGCCGGTGTGGCACGAGTGGCTGCGCCGGTGGCCGCGACCGGCCGATCTCGCCGCCGAGGAACCGGGCGAGGCGATCCGCGCCTGGGGGCGGCTGGGCTATCCGCGGCGGGCGTTGCGGCTGCACGCGGCCGCGGGTGCCATCGTCGAGCGACACGGCGGCGACGTTCCCGCGTCCTACGACGACCTGATCGCCCTGCCCGGCATCGGCGACTACACGGCGGCCGCCGTCGCGTCGTTCGCGTTCGGCGCCCGGCACGTCGTCCTCGACACGAATGTCCGCCGCGTGCTCGCGCGCGCCGTCACCGGCACCCAGTACCCGCCGACGGCACCCACGGCCGCCGAGCGGCGCATGGCGCTGGAGCTGGTCCCCGACGCGGAGACGGCGCCGCGCTGGGCGGTCGCCGTCATGGAGCTGGGCGCGCTGGTCTGCACGGCTCGCTCGCCACGGTGCTCGTCCTGCCCGCTCGCGGCGTCGTGCGCCTGGCGCCTGGCCGGCTCCCCTCCCGACGACGGTCCGCCGCGGCGCGGCCAGGCGTGGCACGGCACCGACCGCCAGGTCCGCGGCCGGCTGATGGCGGTGCTGCGCGAATCGACCGGCCCGGTGCCGAAGCGCCTGCTGGACGCGACGTGGGCCGAGCCGGTGCAGCGGGAACGCGCGCTGGACGCGTTGGTCGCGGACGGCCTGGTCGAGCCTCTGGACGGCGACCTCTTCCGCCTCCCCGCCTCGTCCCCGACCGGCTGACAAGAGGTGGCGCGAAGCCGGCGGAGGGCGAGGGCGGAGGCTCCCGGCGTGACCACTCTTGACCGCCGGTAATCATTTCGCTACGTTCCGCCACAAGCCGGCTCGCTGAAAACGGCAACCGCCCATCCCGCTGGGAGGCCCGCATGCCCCGGATTCACCGTCGCAGCCTGTTACGCGCCGCCGTCGCCACGACCGCAGCCGCGCTCCTCGTCTCGCCGACGCTGGCCGGCCCAGCGGCCGCGGACGACGAGGGGACCGAGTGGGTCGCCGCCCAGCTGGCGGACATGACGCTGGAGGAGAAGGTCGGCCAGCTGTTCGTCGTGCAGGTGTACGGGGCCGACGCGCACACCGTCACCGCCGCTCAGCGCGCCAGCAACCAGGCCGCCTACGGCGTCGGCACCCCGGCCGACGTGGTCGAGAAGTACCACCTCGGCGGCGTCATCTACTTCGCGTGGGCGGGCAACGTCAACAGCCCGGGGCAGATCGCCCAGCTCTCGAACGACCTGCAACGGACGGCGACCGCGACCGGCGGGCCGCCGCTGATCGTCTCGACCGACCAGGAGACCGGCATCGTCGCCCGGATGCCGGCCCCGGCGACGCAGTTCCCGGGCGCGCAGGCGCTGGCGGCCGGCGGCAGCACGAACGCCGCCCGCGAGGCGGCCCGCATCACCGCCCGCGAGCTGCGCGCCGTCGGCATCAACCAGAACTTCGCGCCGGTCGCCGACGTCAACGTCAACGCCGCGAACCCGGTCATCGGCGTGCGCAGCTTCAGCTCCGACCCCGGGGTGGCAGCGGACTACGTCACCGCGCAGGTGGCCGGCTACCAGGCCGGCCAGGGCGTTGCGGCGGCCGCGAAGCACTTCCCCGGCCACGGCGACACCACGACCGACAGCCACTACGGCGTGCCGGAGATCGACCACACCCGGCAGGAGTGGGAGACCATCGACGCGCCGCCGTTCGAGGCGGCCATCGACGCCGGGATCGACGTGATCATGACGGCGCACATCGTCGTCGACAGCCTCGACCCCACCGGAGTCCCGGCGACGCTGTCCGCGCCGATCATCACCGGGCTGCTGCGCGACGAGCTCGGCTACGACGGCGTCGTCGTCACCGACGCGCTGAACATGGAGGGCGTGCGCCAGGGCTTCGGCCCGGCCCGGGTCCCGGTGCTCGCGCTGCAGGCCGGCGTCGACCAGCTGCTGGTCCCGAAGGACGGCGACATGGACGTCATGTACCAGGCGGTGCTGCAGGCCGTCCGCGACGGCGAGATCAGCGAGGACCGGCTGGACGAGAGCGTCGAGCGGATCCTCGAGCTGAAGTGGAAGCGCGGTCTCACCGACGCCGAGCAGGTCGACGTCGACCGGGTGGCCCGCACGGTCGGCGTCCGCGCGCACCAGGCCGCCGCGCAGCGCATCACCGACCCGACGGTCACCGCCCTGCGCAACACCGACGGCGAAGGCGCGGCCATCCTGCCCGTCGACCCGGCGAGCAGGATCAACGTCGTCACGACGAACACCGCCGCCGGCAACGACCTCGCCGCCGCCCTCCGCGGCAGCGGGGGCGCGAGCGTCGACGTCCAAGCCGTCGGCACCAGGCCCAGCGACGCCGCCATCGCGGCCGCCGTCCAGGCCGCGCCCGCGCACGACCTCACCGTCGTCATCACCTCGAACGCCTGGGACACCGTCACGACGGACCCCGAGGGACGGCAGCGCCGGCTGGTCGCCGAGCTGGCCGCCACCGGGCACCCTGTCGTCGCGGTCGCCGCGCGCAACGCCTACGACGTCGCGTACCTGCCCGAGTCGGCCGGCTTCCTCGCCGCCTACTCATCGACGACGGTGTCGATGCGCAGCGTCGCGAAGGTGCTCACCGGCGAGCTCTCCCCCGCCGGCCGGCTGCCGGTGGTCGTCCCGGCCGCCGACGGCACCGTGCTCTACCCGATCGGCCACGGCCTCACCTGGTGACCCCCGCCCGACCATCCCGAGGAGCCCCCATGGACCGCCGTACGTTCATCGCCTCGACCGGCGCTGCCGGTGCCGCCGTCGTCGCCGCACCGTCAGTCGCGTTCGCGGCCGGCAACGACCCGGCCCGAGCCGTGCTGACGGGCGCACAGCGGCTGGCCGACGACGGCTGGACGGCGTTGTCCGGCCATCGCGTCGGCGTCATCTCGAACCCGACCGGGATCCTGCCGGACGGGTCGCACATCGTCGACAGCATGGTCGCCTCCGGCAACGTGAACATCGCCGGCGTGTTCGGCCCGGAGCACGGGTTCCGCGGCTCGGCACAGGCCGGTGAGGCGGAGGAGACCACGATCGACCCCCGTACCGGCGTGACGGTGTACGACGCGTACGGCGCGCAGGAGGCCGGCTTCATGCGGATGTTCGCCGAGGCGGACGTCGAGGTCGTGGTCTTCGACATCCAGGACGTCGGCGCCCGGTTCTACACCTACATCTGGACCATGTGGTCGGCGATGCGAGCGGCGGCCCGCATGGGCCTGAGGTTCGTCGTGCTGGACCGGCCGAACCCGGTCGGGGGGACGGCGGCCGGGCCGATGCTGTTCCCCGGGTTCGAGTCGGGCATCGGGCAGCGCTACATCGTCCAGCAGCACGGCATGACCGTCGGCGAGCTGGCCCGGTTCTTCAACACCGAGTTCCTGCCCGACGACGCCGGCGCCTCCGTCGAGGACCTCGAGGTCGTGACGATGCGCCGGTGGCGGCCGGACTCCCGCTACGCCGACACCGGCCTGCCGTGGGTGCTGCCCAGCCCGAACGTGCCGACGCCCGACACCGCGCAGGTCTACGTGGGCACCTGCGTGTTCGAGGGGACGACGGCGTCGGAGGGCCGCGGCACCACGCGGCCGTTCGAGCTGATCGGCGCGCCGTACGGCACCTACCACTGGGCCGACGACCTCAACGCGGCCGGGCTGCCCGGGGTCGACTTCCGCGAGGCCTACTTCGTGCCGTGGATCAGCAAGAACGTCGGCGTGGTCAACGGCGGCGTCCAGCTGCACGTGACCGACCCGGCCGCGTTCGACCCGGTCCGCACCGGAGTCGCCATGCTGGTCACGGCGAAACACCGCTACCCGGACGCCTTCGCGTGGCGCGGCGGCGGCACCAGCGACGGCTTCATCCACAAGCTGCACGGGTCCGAGCGGCTGCGGGTGATGGTCGACGGCGGGGCGTCGACGGACGAGATCGTCGCGTCGTGGCAGGACGAGCTGGCCGAGTTCGACCGCCGGCGCCAGCCGTACCTGCTGTACCGGGGCCGGCGATGACGGGGCGCAGAATCGTCCTCGTGACCCTTCTCGCTGCCGCCATGCTCGGGGCCGGCGCGCCGGCGAACGCGCACGGCGACGACGCCGGCCGGTTCGACCGCCCGCACGACGACTTCATGTCCGCCCGGACGACGCTGCGCGCGGCCGCGCCCGCGGACGTCGGCCTGGACCCGGACCGCGTCGACGCGCTGGTCGACGCGGCCGCGGGGTACACCGAGACCCCGCCGGGCGGCACGCATCCGCTGTACTCCGGCATGACGGTGCTGGCCGCGCACGATGGCCGGGTCGTCGCCGAGGACGCCGCCGGCTGGGCGCTGCGGTTCGCCGACGGCGCCGGCGCGGAGCTGCCGCGGGACGAGTGGGTCGCGTCCGGCACCGACACGATCTACGACCTCGCGTCGGTGTCGAAGCTGTTCACCACGATCGTCGTGCTCCAGCAGGTCGAGGCCGGCCGGGTCGACCTCGACGCCCCGGTCACGCGGTACCTGCCGGCGTTCGCCGCCAACGGCAAGGAGGCGATCACCGTCCGGCAGCTGCTGACGCACACCAGCGGGCTGGTCTCCTGGCTGCCGCTGTGGCGCGACTGGCCGACGCCGGAGGCGCGGATCGCCGCCGTCCTGAACACCACCCCGGCGAACCCGCCCGGCACGACGTACCTCTACTCCGACCTCAACATGATCACCGCCGGGCTGATCGCCGAGGCCGTCACGGGTGAGACGCTCGACGCGCTGGTCGCCGGCGGCGTCACCGGGCCGCTCGGCATGACCGACACGGGCTACAACCCGCCCGCGTCCGAGCTCGACCGCATCGCGGCGACGGAGTTCCAGGCGGCGCCACCGCGCGGCATCGTCCGCGGCGAGGTGCACGACGAGAACGCCTGGTCCCTGAACGGCGTCGCGGGGCACGCCGGCGTGTTCGGCACGGCGCAGGATCTCGCTCGGCTGGCGCAGGCGATCCTCAACGGGGGCGCTTACGGCGGCGAGCGGATCCTGCGGCCGGACACCGTCGAGGCGATGCTCACCGACGAGAACACCACCTTCCCCGGCAACGCGCACGGGCTGGGCTTCGAGCTCGATCAGCGCTGGTACATGGCCGCGCTGGCGTCACCGTCGACGGCGGGGCACACCGGCTTCACCGGAACGAGCATGGTCATCGATCCGCAGTCGCGCTCGTTCGTGATCCTGCTGACCAACCGCGTGCACCCGTCGCGCAGCTGGGGCACGATCAACCCGGCCCGGCGGGCGGTCGCGCACGAGCTGGCCTACGCGCTGTCCGTCGAGCCGCGCTCCGGCGACGACGCCTGGCGGGCTCATGAGGCCGACGCGACGACGTCGACGCTCAGCCTGCCGGTCGAGTTGTCCGGCAGCTCGACGCTGCTGTTCGACCTGTTCGTCGACACCGAGTCGACCGACCGGCTCACGCTGGAGCGGTCCACCGACGACGGCGCCACCTGGACGCCGGTGCCGTTCACCGCCCGCGCCGGTCGCGACCACCTCGACGCCGCCGACGGCGTCGTCAGCGGTGACCAGGGCCGGCAGTGGTGGACCGTGCGCGCGGGCCTGCCCGGCGACGGCGACACGATCCTGCGCTGGCGCTACGTCACCGACGCGCTCTACCAGGGCCGTGGGGTCTACGTCGACGACGTCAAGGTGCGCACCCGCGGCAAGCCGGTGTTCGACGGCGAGCGGCACGCGGACCGGTTCGTCGCCGACGGCTGGGTCAGATCACGTCGATGAGGTCGGCCACCGAGTTGACCACGTGGTTCGGCTGGAACGGGAACCGGCCGATGTCGGCGCGGGCGGTCGAGCCGGTCAGCACCAGGTAGGTGCGCAGCCCGGCCTCCATGCCGGCGACGACGTCGGTGTCCATGCGGTCGCCGACCATCGCCGTCATCTCCGAGTGCGCCTCGATGGCGTTCATCGCGCTGCGGAACATCATCGGGTTCGGCTTGCCCACGTAGTAGGGGTCGCGGCCGGTGGCCCGGGTGATCATGGCGGCGACGGCGCCGGTGGCCGGCAGCGGGCCGTCCTGCGACGGACCGGTGGAGTCGGGGTTGGTCGCGATGAACCTGGCGCCGTCGCCGATCAGCCGGATCGCCCTGGTGATCGCCTCGAAGGAGTACGTGCGGGTCTCGCCGAGCACGACGTAGTCGGGCTTGATGTCGGTCAGCACGTAGCCGATCTCGTGCAGCGCCGTCGTCAGCCCCGCCTCGCCGATGACGTACGCCGTGCCGCCCGGGTGCTGGTCGTCGAGGAACTGCGCCGTCGCGAGAGCGGAGGTCCAGATGGACTGCTCGGGGAGGTCGAGCCCGCTGCGCGCCAGCCGGGCGGCGAGGTCGCGGGGCGTGTAGATGGAGTTGTTGGTGAGCACCAGGAACCGGCGCTCACGATCGACGAGGCGGCGCAGGAAATCCGCGGCCCCGGGGATGGCGCGGTCCTCGTGCACGAGGACGCCGTCCATGTCGGTCAGCCAGCACTCGATTTCGCGGTCGCTCACGCGCACCACTCTAGGACCTTCAGGGTTCGTGCCCACCCTGTCGGACAGATCGGGTAATGTCGCCGGGGTTTGACCAATCATGACACCCCACACAGGAGTTCCACTATGTCTCGATCCACCCGGTCCGCCTCGCTGCTCGGTGCGGCGGCCGCCCTCGTCCTCGGCCTGACCGCGTGTAGCAGCGACGGCGGTTCTGACTACTGCGACCTGCTCAGCGACGACAGCGGGCTGTCCGACTTCGACCCCAGCGACGAGGCGGCGATGGAAGAGGCCGCCAACCGCGTCCAGGAGGTCGTCGACGCCGCTCCCGACGACATCAAGGCCGACTGGGAGACGTTCGCGACTGCCATCGAGGACCCGGAGGCAGCCGCGGCTGACGACCCCGAGGCGTTCATGACGGCGATGGAGAACATCACCCAGCACGCTCAGGACGAGTGCGACATCGACATCAACAGCTGAGCCTGACGGCTCGCGCTCAGCACGCGAAACGGCCCCGGAGCACGGATGCTCCGGGGCCGTTCCTGTGACGCCGTTACGACGTCTTCTCGCGCTTGGTCGCCGCGGCCGTGCCACTTGCGGCGCCCGCACCGACCGGCGAGGCGACGTCGGTCAGCTCCGACTTCGGGCTGCCGGTGAAGGTGAACGTCGCCTCGGCGCCCTCGCCCTCGACGTCGACCAGCACGAGCTCGCCCGCCTTCAGGTCGCCGAAGAGGATCTTCTCCGACAGGGTGTCCTCGATCTCGCGCTGGATGGTCCGGCGCAGCGGCCGGGCACCCAGGACGGGGTCGAACCCGTGCTTGGCCAGTAGTTCCTTGGCCGCCTGGGTCGGCTCGAGGCCCATGTCCTTGTCGCGCAGCCGCTCGTCCAGCTCGGCGATCCGCAGGTCGACGATGCGCAGCACCTCGTCCTGGGTCAGCTGGTGGAACACGACGATGTCGTCGACACGGTTGAGGAACTCGGGCCGGAAGTGCTGCTTGAGCTCTTCGGTGACCTTCGCCTTCATGCGGTCGTAGCTGCCCGAGGTGTCGTCAGCGGCCGAGAAGCCGAGGTTGACGCCCTTGGCGATGTCGCGGGTCCCCAGGTTCGTGGTCATGATGATCACGGTGTTCTTGAAGTCCACGACCCGGCCCTGCGCGTCGGTGAGCCGGCCGTCCTCGAGCACCTGCAACAGCGAGTTGAAGATGTCGGGGTGGGCCTTCTCGACCTCGTCGAAGAGCACCACGGAGAACGGACGCCGCCGCACCTTCTCGGTCAGCTGGCCGCCCTCTTCGTACCCGACGTAGCCGGGCGGCGAGCCGAACAGCCGCGAGACGGTGTGCTTCTCGGAGAACTCGCTCATGTCCAGCTGGATGAGCGCGGACTCGTCGCCGAACAGGAACTCGGCCAGCGTCTTGGACAGCTCGGTCTTACCGACACCGGACGGGCCGGCGAAGATGAACGAGCCACCGGGACGCTTCGGGTCCTTCAGGCCGGCGCGAGTGCGGCGGATCGACTTGGACAGCGCCGAGATGGCGTCCTCCTGGCCGATGATCCGCTTGTGCAGCTCGTCCTCCATGTGGAGCAGGCGCGAGGTCTCTTCCTCGGTGAGCTTGAACACCGGGATGCCGGTCGAGAACGCCAGCACCTCCGCGATCAGCTCGTCGTCGACCTCGGCGACGACGTCGAGGTCGCCGGCCTTCCACTGCTTCTCGCGCTCGATCTTCTGCGCGATGAGCTGCTTCTCCTTGTCGCGCAGCGACGCGGCCTTCTCGAAGTCCTGCGAGTCGATCGCGGACTCCTTCTCGCGCCGCACCTCGGCGATGCGCTCGTCGAACTCGCGCAGGTCCGGCGGCGCCGTCATGCGACGGATGCGCAGCCGGGCACCGGCCTCGTCGATGAGGTCGATCGCCTTGTCGGGCAGGTAGCGGTCGGAGATGTAGCGATCGGCCAGCTGCGCCGCCGCCACCAGCGCGCCGTCGGTGATGGACACCCGGTGGTGCGCCTCGTAACGGTCGCGCAGACCCTTGAGGATCTCGATGGTGTGGGCGAGGGTCGGCTCCTGCACCTGGATGGGCTGGAACCGGCGCTCGAGAGCGGCGTCCTTCTCGACGTACTTGCGGTACTCGTCGAGCGTGGTGGCGCCGATGGTCTGCAGCTCGCCCCGAGCCAGCATCGGCTTCAGGATCGAGGCCGCGTCGATGGCACCCTCAGCAGCGCCGGCACCCACGAGCGTGTGGATCTCGTCGATGAACAGGATGATGTCGCCGCGGGTGCGGATCTCCTTCAGGACCTTCTTCAGCCGCTCCTCGAAGTCACCGCGGTAGCGGGAGCCCGCCACCAGGGCGCCGAGGTCGAGCGTGTAGACGTGCCGGTCCTTCAGCGTCTCGGGCACCTCGCCCTTGACGATGGCCTGCGACAGCCCCTCGACGACGGCGGTCTTGCCGACGCCGGGCTCACCGATGAGCACGGGGTTGTTCTTGGTGCGGCGGGACAGCACCTGCATGACCCGCTCGATCTCCTTCTCGCGGCCGATGACCGGGTCGAGCTTGCCCTCGCGGGCGGCCTGGGTCAGGTTGCGGCCGAACTGGTCGAGAACGAGCGAGCTGGACGGCGCCTCGCCCTGGGGGCCGGCACCGGCGGTGGCCGCCTCCTTGCCGCCCTGGTAGCCCGACAGCAGCTGGATGACCTGCTGGCGGACGCGGTTGAGATCGGCGCCGAGCTTCACCAGCACCTGGGCGGCGACGCCCTCGCCCTCACGGATGAGGCCGAGCAGGATGTGCTCGGTGCCGATGTAGTTGTGGCCGAGCTGCAGCGCCTCGCGCAGGCTCAGCTCCAGCACCTTCTTGGCCCGCGGCGTGAACGGGATGTGCCCGCTGGGCGCCTGCTGACCCTGGCCGATGATCTCCTCGACCTGTTGGCGCACGGCCTCGAGCGAGATGCCGAGACTCTCGAGCGCCTTCGCCGCCACACCCTCGCCCTCGTGGATGAGGCCCAGGAGGATGTGCTCGGTGCCGATGTAGTTGTGGTTGAGCATCCGGGCCTCTTCTTGGGCCAGGACGACAACACGCCTCGCGCGGTCGGTAAACCTCTCGAACATCAGTGGCGCTCCTTGCCGAGCGGTCGGCTGTGGAGACGGGGACTCCACATCTGACCATTCGATGCTATATCCGCCGGCCGCTTCTCTCTCCGCGGAGGTCCTGGAACGAGACGGGGGTAGCGGATCCTTCGTACTTACTGTGCCTGCAAGAACACCACGCCGGGTACCCGATGTTCCACTCGATGGGCCTGTTGACCCCGGAGTTCGCTGCGGGCGAAGTTCCGTAGAGTGGCCGGATGCGCCGCACCGCCGTCACACTCGCGGCGATCGTGGCACTGGCGGCGGGCTGTGCGACGGACGACGCACCGGCGCCCACGCCGACCCTGGCGGCCCCCACACCTTCCCCGACCTCGTCCTCCGCCACCTCGGCGGCCCCGGCTCCCGCCACGTCCTGGGACGAGCTGAGCGGCCGGCTGACCGCGCTGGACGCCGACGTCGGCATGTTGGCGGCCCGCATCGCCGACGACGGCAGCTGCGAAGCGGTGGCACAGCTCGACCCCGGCACGGAGCGGCCGATGGCGTCCATCTTCAAGCTGTACGTGCTCGGCGCCGTCGCTGCCGCCGTCGACGCCGGTGAGCTCTCCTGGGACGACGAGCTCACCGTCGGCGGCGGGCTGCGCAGCCTGCCGTCGGGCGAGCTGCAGGACGAGCCCGACGGCACCCGGGTGACGGTGCGTCGTGCGGCCACGGCGATGATCGCGATCAGTGACAACACCGCGGCGGAACTGCTGATGGACCGCGTCGGGCGGGCCGCCGTCGAGGACGCGATGACGACGATGGGGCACGCACGGCCGGACCTCAACCGTCCGTTCCTCACCACCCGCGAGTTCTTCACCGTCGGCTGGGGGCCGCTGAACCTGCGCGACGACTGGGCGCGGGCGGGCGCGGCGGCACGATCGCGGATGCTGGCCGCGCTGCCCGGCGGGCCGCTGCTGGTGACCGGGCGCGACATCGCCGATCCGGCCTGGGACTCCGGCGTCGACTGGTTCGGCTCCGCGAGCGACGTGTGCGCGGCGCAGGCGGCCCTGCACGCTCGCGGGCCGGACGAGGTGCTGCGGTCCGTGCTCGGGCAGAACCGCGGCGTGACCATCGACAACGGCGACTGGCCGTACGTCAGCTACAAGGGCGGCAGCGCGCCCGGCGTGGTGACGGCGTCGTGGTACGGCGAGCGGGCCGACGGCGAGCGGTACGTGTTCGTCATGCAGGCCGCGGCGTCGTCCTCCACAGCCCTGGCCGATCACGACGCCTTCTTCGCGCTGGGCGAGGACGCGTTCGCGCTGTTGTCCCCCACCCCTCGCCGGCGTTGAGGACCTGGCCGGCAGGCCTTGCTGCTACCTGGTCACCAGGGGCCGTAGGGCCCGTCGTGGGTGTTGCCGTTGCGGCGGCCGCCACCGAACTGCCGCACGGCCGGCCGCACGTCGACGAGGTACACCGCCGCACCCACCACACCCAGCAGGTTCACGAAGAACAGTGGCGTGGGGAACAGTGCGATCTCGACCAGCAGGGCGACGCCGAGGATGCCCAGCCAGATGGGTTTGGTCCACTTGCCCGCGGCCGGAAACGCCTGCGTGGGGACTCGGAGCGCGTCGATGAAGGCGTACCCCTTCAGCCCCAGCGCACCGATGCCCAAGAGGATCAGGATCCAGGACTGAAAATCCCCGAACATATTCACCTCTCCCACTCTACGTGATCGGCGGCGGCCGCTGAACCGCTGATCTGCCGCCGATCGCCCAGGTCAGCGCTTGGTCTTCAGGTCGTCGGCGGCCTTCTCGGTGATCTCCGCGACCTCGTCGGCGGCGTCGGCCACCCGGCCGCGCACGTTCGCGACGGCGTTCTCGACCGCCGGACCGTACTCGGCGCGGAACTTCGTCATGACGCCCTCGCCGCGGGTCGCGAACTCCTCGTAGGCCCTGCCGGCCTCGCGACCGGCGTCGGCGAACAGATCGCGCACCTTCTGCGGCAGGTCGGCGGCCTTGGCCTGAGCCGACAGCAGGAGGTCGGGCAGGCCCTCGCGGAACACCTTCACGTCGGCCGGCAGGTCGGCGAACCGGGTGCGGAACTCAGCGCGCAGCTTCTCGTCGTTGACGGCCTCGGCGACGCGGCCGGGCAGGTGGCGCAGCGCATCGACGGCTGCCTCGGCGGCGCCGGCGGCGGCGAAGAGCGGCTTGCGGTCGGTGGTGGGCTGGGTGGTGGGCTGGGTGGTGTCGGTGGTCATGGGGATCACCCTTCTCTCTCGGTGCCGTGCCACGCGGCGTTGGCCGCACGGAACGACGCGTACACGTCGAGCAGCGCACGCTTCTGCTGCTCGTCGAGGCCCGGGTCGGCCAGGACGGCGTCCTCGACGCTGTGGTCGCCGCTGGGTTCGTCCAGCAGCCCGGCCCGGACGTAGAGCGCCTCGGAGGAGATCCGCAGCGCCTTCGCGATCTGCTGGAGCACCTCGGCCGACGGCTTGCGCAGGCCACGCTCGATCTGGCTCAGGTACGGGTTGCTGACGCCGGCGAGGTCGGACAGCTGCCGCAGCGAGAGCTGCGCGGTGCGCCGCTGCTCGCGGAGGAACTCACCGATCCCTGCCTTCGTCATACCTACGACGGTAGCTAACTCTTGCAAGCATTTGCAAGCGGGGGTTAGCGGAGAGGAGTGAGTGGGAGCGGCTCGGCGGCCCGGCTCGGCGGCGCGGCTCGGCGGCGCGGCTCGGCGGCCCGGCTCGGCGGCGCGGCTCGGCGGCCCGGCTCGGCGGCGCGGCTCGGCGGCTCGGGCCGGCGGCTCGGCTCGGTGGCCCGGCTCGGTGGCCCGGCTCGGTGGCCCGGCTCGGTGGCCCGGCTCGGTGGCTCGGGCCGGCGGCGCGGTCGGCTTGGTCTGCTGGTGGGCCGGCGTTTCGTGGGCCGGGTGGACGTGTGTTGGGTTCGTGCCGTTGGCCGTCCCCCTGCTGCCCATGTTCTCAGCCGCGCAACCGCGCCTCAAGCGGACCATTGGGCGCTTCGCGCCGACGATGACCGCTTGACCCGCGATTCCGCGGCCAAGAACCTGGCAGTTATCAGGGGGACGGGGCGAGTCTGGACACGCCTCGGGCTCCGCTGGCGTGGTCCCGGTCCGCCCGCCGACCGTGGGCCCACGCGACCGCCGTCCCCGGCCCAACCCTCCCGGAAATGATCACGTTCAGCAGGTGTGCTCACGCTCCACCAGGCATGCATGCCTCGCAGAGCGAACACAGTCCTGGGCATGGCCCCCGAATCGCCGGAAAATCTCACTCCGTGGACACCACACCTGCCGCGACGGGCACCACGAGGCCCGGGAACCACAGCCAACCCAGCCGACACCCGAGCGACGGGCACCGTCGCGCCGACCTCCAGAACGAGACGCCCGCCCCACGCCCACCAACGACCGCCACACCCGACAACGGCGATCGACGACCACCGACCGCAGCGAGCACCCGCCCACCGGCCCACCCGCCGACCGACGCACCCGCCCACCGACCGCAACGAGCACCCGCCCACCGACCCACCGTCGCGCCGGCGCACTGGGGCACCCGCCCACCGACCCACCGGACCACCGACCCACGTCGCGCCGGCCCACCGACCCACCGTCGCGCCGGCGCACTGGGGGCACCCGCCCACCGACCCACCGACCCACGTCGCGCCGGCGCACTGGGGCACTGGGGCACCCCGCCCACCGTCGCGCCGGCGCACTGGCGCACCGAACACACGGCGCACCGGCGCGCCGGCCAAACGAGAAGCCCACGTCCCCAACCGGCCGGAACCCTGCACCCACCATGATCATCAACCGTCAGCGACGCCATGACGTCGCCAACGGTTGATGATCATGGAACGGCGACTAATGCGCGGCCGGCACGACCGGGAGGCCGTCCTCCAGTTCGGCGAGCGTGAGCAGCACCAGCGACGACGTCCACGCGAGGGGGGCGACGGAGGCCGGAGTGGCCTCGGAGTCGACCTTCTCAGGCAGTGAGCCGAGTGGCGTGCGGTAGCTGTCGAGGAACGTCAGCAGCCGGTCGGCGTCCTCGTGGTCGCCGTTGCCGGCCAGCGCGAGCGCCAGCAGCGCGGTCTCGGGCGTCCACGCGACGTCGACGTCCTTGCGCCAGGCCTCGCCCGGGCGGTGGCCGCCGTTGGGGACCCGCAGCGCCAGCTCGGTCGCCCGCACCGCGGAGCTCACCTCCGGCGTCGACGGCGCGAACGGCGGGGCGAGGAACGTCACCGCGGCGTCGGCGCCGCCGTCGGGCAGGGTGCGGGGGTAGCCCTGGGCGCCGAACTCGCGCACGATCGCCTCGTCGAGGCGGCGGGCGGCGTTGCTCCAGACGAACGGGTCGTCGACGCCCATGAGCGGCGCCAGCGCGAGCGCGGAACGCAACCCGAGCGACAGCGGCGCCGCCACCCCGAGCGTCAGCTCCGTCTCCTCCTTCTCCCAGTAGTCCGACGACGGCTCCGGCAGGCCGTCGTCCTCCAGGGAGCGGACGATCGCGTTGGCCGACGCGACGACGGCGGGCCGCAGGTCCTCGAGCACCTCGGCGGCGACGTCCGGCTCGGCCGTGCGCGACACCAGCCAGACCGCCCACAGCACCCAGCCGGCGCTGTCGAGCTGCTTGGGCCGGTCGTCGGGCGGGCCGGAGCCGTCAGCGAGGTAGCGGGCCTCCCACTCGCCGTCGGCCGGGGCGACGCGGGCGAGGAAGCCGAGCACGTCGGCGGCCTCCTGGTCGTGCCCGGTGACGGCGTAGGCGGCGGCCGCGAACGACGCGTCGCGGGGCCAGACGTGGCGCCAGGCGGTGACCGGGGCGGCCATCAGCGCGCCGGTCGGCGACGTCAGCGCACGCAGGTCGAGCAGCGCCCGCTCGGACATCGCGTGATAGCGGGAGCCGTGGCCGGGAATCTCGCCGCCGGCCAGCCAGCGGCGATCGTCGTCGATGCGGGCGGCGACGGCGGGGTCGGAGCGGTCCTCGGTGCTGAGCACGCTGGTGCCGGGGACGAACGCGGCGTCGGAGCCGGCCGGGACGGTGGCCATGGCTCCACCAGGCTCGACCATGACGCCGTCGGCTCGTAGTGGGAGGACGGTCCCGCGCGACGGGGCCATGCTGAGTGCGGCGATGATGAGGATCACCGCCGGCAGCCCAATGCGCCACCCGAGGCGGCGGGACGATCGCACCCAACCAGCGTACGTGGTCCAGACCTCTGCGGCGTTCGCCACCCGGTCACGGTTCGGTCGCCGCCCGTTCCCCTGGCGTTGCTTCCGCGGCAGAGGATGGTGCCGTGACACGAGAACCGGACTCGCGGCTGGCCAGACGCCTCGGCACCGGAGACGCCGTCGCCGTCGGGCTCGGCGCGATGATCGGCACCGGCGTCTTCGTCGCGTGGCAGCCGGCGGCGTCGGCCGCCGGCGCGTGGCTGCTGGCCGGCCTGGCCGTCGCCGCCTTCGTCGCGTTCTGCAACGCGACGTCGACGGCGCAGCTGGCCGCCGTGCACCCGCAGGCCGGCGGCGCCTACCACTACGGCCGGCAGCGCCTCGGCGACGCGTGGGGCGCGCTGGCGGGGTACGCGTTCGTGCTGGGGAAGTCGGCGTCGTGCGCGACGGCGGCGCTGGCGGCGGGCGCATACCTGTGGCCGGCGCGTCCGGTGCCGGTGGCACTGGCCGCGGTCGTGGTGGTGACGGCGGTCAACCTGGCCGGGGTGACGAAGACGGCGCGGGTCGGCGCGGCGCTGGTCGCGGCCGTCGTCGCCGTGCTGGTGGTGGTCGTCGTGACCGGGCTGGCCGGTGCGGGCGTGGCGCCGTCGTGGCCGGACGGTCCCGCGTCGGCGGGCGGGGTGCTGGGCGTGCTCGGCTCCGCCGCGGTGCTCTTCTACGCGTTCGCCGGGTACGCGCGCATCACGACCTTGGGCGAGGAGGTGCGCGACCCGGCGGCGATCCCCCGCGCCGTGGTGGTGTCGCTGACGGCGACGCTGGTGCTCTACGCGGTGGTCGGCCTGACGGTGCTGCTGGTGCTCGGCGCGTCGGGGACGGCGGAGTCGGCGCAGCCGCTGCGGGCGGTGGCGGCGGCCGCCGGCGCCGGCTGGCTGGAGCCGGTCGTGGCCGCGGGTGCGGCGGTGGCGGCGTTGGGGGCGCTGCTGTCCCTGCAGGCGGGGGTCGGGCGGACGGCATTCGCGATGGCGTCGTCCGGCGACCTGCCGCGCCGGCTGGCCACCGTCGACTCCCGCCGCCACGTCCCCCACGTCGCCGAGCTCGTCTCGGCCGTCGTCACGGTGCTGTTCGTGCTGATCGGCGACCTCGCGACGACGCTCGCGGCGAGCGCGTTCGCCGTGCTCGTGTACTACGCCGTCGCCAATACCGCGTCATGGCGGCTGGCCCCCGCCGAGCGCCGGTGGCCGCGCTGGCTGTCCGCCGCCGGACTGGCGTCCTGCGTGCTGCTGGCGGCGTCGCTGCCCTGGCGCACGGTGGTGGCGGGTGCGGCCGTCCTCGCCGTCACGATGCTGCTGCGCTGGGCTCTGCGGCGGCGTACCCGGCCGTGACCGCGCGGCCGATCAGCGCGCGGGACGTGCCGCGGCCTCGTCCGTGAGCTCGCGCCAGCGCCGGCCGAGCAGCCGGAGCAGCGCCGGGTAGACCAGCGCCAGGCGCACCGGCTTGATGGCGGCCAGGTAGAACGCACCCCGCCGGCCGTGCGGTCGCACCAGGACGGCCAGCTGGCCACGGTGGCCGCCGGCGCCGTCCTCGACCCAGCCGAGGTGGAGAACGGCGTGCACGGTCTCGTTGGCCATCTCCGCCGCGTACTCGAACGGCCGCACGTACACCGTCTCGAAGGGCGTCCCGGACAACGCGCCGTCCTCCGCCGGCGCCTCGGCGCCGGCCGGCAGCCGCTCGCGCAGCGACGGCACCCGTGCGCCGACCGCGCTCGAGGGGTCGTCCCACCCGAACAGCTCCCCCAGCTTCCAGCGCGCCGCCCAGAGCGCCCGGATCGGCAGCGGCGCCTGCTCGGGGAACGGCAGCGTGTCGAACGCCTCGACCAGCCGCGGGAAGTCGTCCGGCCCGCCCCGCGTGGGCAGCGCCCACACGTCCTCGACCTGGAACTCCGGTGCGATCTCGTGCACCAGCCAGGGGCGGCCGGTGTGTGCCTCGATCGGCAGCTTCATGGCGTTGCTCCTCGGACGTTCGTCGGGGACGGCCGCGTCGCCGGGGCCCGGCGCAGGGCGAGCACGGCGGGGACGGCGAACGCCCAGAAGCCTGAGGCCGGCATGAGGGCGACGCCCCACGCCATCAGCGCGAGCAGCCCCCAGCCGAGCCCCCGGGGCAGTGGCTCGCCCCGACGTTCGAAGGCGAGCACCATGCAGCCCAGCAGTCCGATGCCGAGCCCGGCCGTCACGTACCAGAAGCCCACCCCGCGTTCGGCGATCAGCACGGCGTCGCTCTCGACCGCCAGCAGGACCCCGGCCTCCCAGGTCGAGCGCAGCGATTCGGGGTACAGCGCCGGCGCGACCAGGACGTGAACGGCGGCGATGCCCAGCAGAGACCAGCCGACGAGGGGACGGTGGCGAGCATGCGTCATAGTGCCACTCTGGCACGATGTGCCACGTTCGTCAACGACCCCCGGTCACGTCCAGATCGGTGCCAGCCGGTCGAGGATCAGTTCGACGGCGTCGGTGACGGTGCCGTCGCCGCCCCCGGCCGCCCAGTGCATCATCGCCGCGTCCAACGCCCCCAGGTAGGCGCCCGCGACGACCACGGCGGTTCGCCGGTCGAGCGCCGCTCCCCGCGCCGGATCCTCGAAGACCGTGACCACCCGAGCGATCCAGGCCGGGTTGGCGAGGAAGGCCGCCTCGAGGGCGGGAACGGCGTCGATGATCCGCCAGGCGGTCCGGATGCGCGTGCTCTCGGCGTCCAGCCGCTCCCCGATGACGCGGGCGGCGCGCTCGATCACGGCTCGCGCCGGCAGGTCGGCCTCGACGTCGTCGACCACCTCGTCCCACATCGTCATCCACTCGACCGGGAGGTCCAGCAGGATGCGGTCCTTGGTCGGGAAGTGGCGGTACAGGGTCCGCCGCGACACCCCGGCGGCGGACGCGATCTGCTCCATCGTCACCGCGTCGTAGCCCCGCTCGTCGAACAGCCGCAGCCCGGCCTCGACGATCTCGCCGCGGGTCGCGAGGTGCCGGCGGGCGCGCAGGTCACTCACCGGCCCACTCTCCCACAGCTCCCGGTGCGACTCGGCGTGCGAGGAGTGCGCGTGCGAGTCTCGTGCGCGTCGCGCGCCCGGGTCGAGGACGATGTGTCCGATCCCTGACGTGCGATGAAGGAGTCGGCGCGATGACGAAGTACCCGATCTCGTTCCCGAGC
The DNA here is from genome assembly GCF_003427025.1 of Jiangella endophytica. Classification (GTDB taxonomy): domain Bacteria; phylum Actinomycetota; class Actinomycetes; order Jiangellales; family Jiangellaceae; genus Jiangella; species Jiangella endophytica. Next base: position 165,165 of record NZ_QVAI01000001.1, on the reverse strand, counting down.
GGCGCGATGGTCCTTCGCGACGAGGATCTGCAGGCGATGTCGGATGCGTCGCACGCGGTGGTGGAGGAGGCGAAGAACGCCGGAGTCTGGGTGTTCGGCGGCGGAATCGACGAGAGCGTTCCGCCTGTCCTGGTCGACGGCGACGGCACGGTGACCGAGGGTACGTACCCGCAGACGAAGCAGCTCGAAGGCGGCTACACGGTCCTCGAGGTGCCTCCCGCGAGGCGGCACGGGAATGGGCCGCGAAGATCGCGACCGCCTGCCGGTGCGCGCAGGAGGTGCGCGCGTTCCAGTACGACCCTGCCAGCTGACGTCACAACCAACCCCTTGATCGACGCCGTTCAGGCGGGCCAGTCGACGGCGGGGCGGAGGGTGCCGACGGGGTGGCCACCGCCGAGGACGGGGGCGGTGGCGAGCTCGTCCAGCACCGGCGCCTCCACGCCGAGGCGCCGGAGGGCGGCGACCAGGACCGGCATGCGGGCGCGAGCGTCGCCGTCGTCGATCTTGACGGCGACGGCGCGGCCGTCGTCGAGCGCGGCGGCGAGGACGGCCTCGGCGCCGCCCTTGGCGAACAGGCCGGGCACCCCGCGGATCAGCCGCACCTCGTCGCGCGTCGTACCGCTCGTGTACTCCGGGTGTGCCTGGATCGCGTCGGCCACCCGCCGTTCCGGCGTCCCCTGCGGCGCCAGCGCGAGCGACCGGAACATCCGCGCCAGGTCGACGAGAGCTACGGCGAACAGCGGCGCGCCGCAGCCGTCGACGCCCGTGTGGGCGACCGGCGTGCCGGCCAGCGCGCCGACGGTGTCGTGGATCGCGACCTGCAGCGGATGCGCCGGGGCCAGGTAGGACTCCGTCGGCCATTCGTTGACGACGCAGGTCAGCAGCATCGCGGCGTGCTTGCCCGAGCAGTCGGCGGTCAGCGACGACGGCTCGCCGTTCTTGCGCACGTAGTCGACCATCGTGTCGTGGTCGATCGGGAAGCCCGGGGTGTTCCGCAGCGCCGACTCGTCCAGGCCGCCGAGCGCCAGGATGCGCCGCACGCCGTCGAGGTGGATCGGCTCGCCGGAGTGGCTGGCCGCGGCGAGCGCCAGCAGCTCGCCGTCCAGCGGCAGCCCCAGCCGGAGCATCGCCGCCGCCTGCACGGGCTTGTTCGACGAGCGCGGGTACATCGGCGCGTCGGCGCGGCCGGCGGCGAACGCCACCGACCCGTCGGCAGCCAGCGCGACCACCGAGCCGCGGTGCCGGGACTCCACCAGCCCCGACCGGACCACCTCAGCCATCAGGACGGCGTCGCCCGCGTGCATGTCGCTCCTCGTCTTCTCGGCGCTATCGGGTGCGACGATCCTGTCACGAGCCGCGGGCCGGCCCGGCCGTCAGATGGTGAAACCACCGTCCACCAGCACCGACGATCCGGTGATGAAGCGGCCCTCGTCGCCGGCGAGGTGGGCGACGGTCGCGACGATCTCGTCCGGGGCGGCGTACCGGCCCAGCGCGGTGTGCGACCGGATGACGTCGGAGTACGGCCCGTCCGCCGGGTTGAGGTCGGTGTCCGTCGGCCCGGGATGGACCAGCGTGGCCCGGATGCCCCGTCCGCCGAGGTCACGCGCCAGCCCCTTCGTCAGCCCGACCAGAGCGGTCTTGCTCATCGAGTACAGCCCGTAGCCGGGGAACACGGTCCGGTCGGCGACCAGGCTGCCGACGGTGACGATGCTGCCGCCGCCGGTCATGTGCCGGGCGGCCGCCGTCGCCGCGACGAACGGGGCGCGGACGTTCACCGCGACGGTGCGGTCGAACTCCTCGACGCCGAACTCGTCGATCGGCCCGACCGGGTAGCGCGCGGCGTTGTTGACCAGGATGTCGAGCCGGCCGAACCGGTCGGCGACGGTGTCGCTGAGATAGGTGAAACCGACATCGGCGCCATCGCGGGCCAGCCGGTGGACCACCGCCGCGCCGATGCCGCGGCTGCCGCCGATCACCATGGCCACTCGGCCGTCCAGAGGGAGTCGCGTGTTCATGCCCTCGATCCTCCGGTGGCGCTCCGGGCGCTGCTGGCGGCCATCGGCCGCCGCGTTCGGGCCCGCGCGGCCGTGCGACGATGCGTGCCATGCGAGCGGTCGTGCAGCGGGTGACGTCGGCATCGGTGTCGGTGGACGGCGAGGTGGTCGGCGCGATCGAGCCGGAGGGGCAGGGCCTGCTGGTCCTCGTCGGCGTGACCCACGACGACAGCCCCGGCAGCGCCGCCAAGCTGGCCCGCAAGGTCTGGGGCCTGCGGATCCTGGCCGACGAGCGGTCCGCGTCGGACGTCGGCGCGCCGATCCTCGTGGTCAGCCAGTTCACCCTCTACGCCGACACCGCGAAGGGCCGCCGCCCGTCGTGGGGCGCGGCGGCGCCGGGGCCGGTCTCCGAACCGCTCGTGGCCGAGTTCGTCGCCGCGTTGCGCGGGCTCGGCGCGCCGGTCGAGACCGGCGTCTTCGGCGCGGACATGCGGGTCAGCCTGGTCAACGACGGCCCGGTGACGCTGCTCCTCGACACCTGATCCTCGCCCGAAAGGACACCCCATGATCATCGTGACCGGTGGCAGCGGCCAGGCCGGCCGGGCCTGCATCGCCGACCTGACGGCGCACGGCTACGACGTCGTCTCGGTCGACCTCGCGCCGCCGGCCGACCCGTCGGTCCGGCACAGCCGCGTCGACCTCGCCGACTACGGGCAGACGGTGGCGGCGTTCGCCGGCATCGACGACCGCGTCGACGGCGTCACGGGCATCGTGCACCTGGCCGCGATCCGCGCGCCGGGGCTGGCGCCCAACCCCGTCACGTTCTCGGTGAACACGCTGAGCACCTACAACGTCTTCGAGGCGGCCAGGCAGCTGGACATCAAGAACATCGTGTGGGCGTCCAGCGAGACGGTGCTCGGGCTGCCGTTCGACACCCCGCCGCCGTACGTCCCCGTCGACGAGGGGTACCCGGGCCGGCCGGAGACGGCCTACTCGCTGTCCAAGCTGGTCGGCGAGACGATAGCCGAGCAGTTCTGCCGGTCGGACCCGGAGCGGAAGATCATCGGGCTGCGGCTGTCGAACGTCATGGACCCGGAGGACTACGCGCGGTTCGCGTCGTTCCAGGACGACCCGCTGCTGCGGAAGTGGAACCTGTGGGGCTACATCGACGCCCGCGACGCCGCGCAGGCCATCAGGCTGGCTCTCGAGGCCCCGCTGACCGGCGCCGACGTGTTCGTCATCGCCAACGCCGACACCGTCATGGAGCGGCCCAACGGCGAGCTGCTGGACGAGGTGTTCCCGGGTGTGGAGCGGCGCCGCGAGTTCGGCGACCACGAGACCCTGCTGTCGATCGAGAAGGCCCGCCGCGTGCTCGGCTACGAGCCGCGGTTCGGCTGGCGGACGTCGTAGCGGCTCAGCGGAGCTGGGCCCGTACGTGCAGGCCGGCTTCGGGGTCGACGACGACCTCCTGGCCGGCGGCCACCCCGCCGGCCAGCAGCTGGGCGTCGACCGGGGTGTTCCGCTTCACCACGGCCAGCGCGACGGGGCCCAGCTCGTGGTGGCGGGCGGCCGAGCCGACGGTGCCGACGGTACGGCCGTCGAACTCGACGGGGTCGCCGTGCTCGGGGAGGGTGTCGACGGAGCCGTCGAGGTGCAGCAGCACGAGGCGGCGCGGCGGCCGGCCGAGCGTGTGCACGCGCGCGACGGTCTCCTGGCCGCGGTAGCAGCCCTTGTCGAGGTGGACGGCGGTACCGATCCAGCCGACCTCGTGGGGGATGCTGCGGTCGTCGGTGTCGAGGCCCTGGCGCGGTTCGTGCGCCTCGATGCGCAGCGCCTCGTACGCCCAGACGCCGGCGGGCTCGGCGACGTAGGCGGCCAGCTCGGCGCGCGGCACGAACACGTCGCGGCCGCGCTCGGTGACCCGGGCGAGGTGGCGGCCGGACGGTGCTGTCACCGGCTCCCAGACGACGGCGTACTCGTCGGTCACGTCGGCGACCTCGACCTGGGACCAGAACTTCATCTTCTCCAGGTAGTCGCGCAGTGGCTCGGCGGAGGACCGCTCCACGTGGAACCAGAACGCCTCGCCGTCGTCGACGCCGTAGAGCGCGTGCTCGACGCGGCCGTTGGCGTCGAGGACCAGCGCGGACGTGGCCCGGTGCGGCGCGAGGTGCTCGACGTGCTGAGTGATCAGCTGATGCAACCACGTCAGGCGATCGGGGCCGCTGACTCGCAGGACGCCGCGGTGCGAGAGATCGACGGCGCCCTCGCCGGCCACGAGACGACGCTGCTCGCGGAACGGGTCGCCGTAGTGCGCGGCGACGCCTTCGTCGGGCTCGGTGGCCGCGACGGCTCCGTGAAGGTCGAGCAGCGGGCTGCGGTAGGCATCCATATAGGTCCCAACGCCCGGAGAGCGCGAATCAGTCCCGGGCTTCGCTCGCGCCGGCGACCCGCTTGAGCTCGGCCGACAGGTGCGGCTGCAACTCGTGGCCCATGGCCGACATCTCGTAGACGTACATGAGGGCGCCGTCGACCAGCCCATAGAGCCGGTGACCGGTGCGGTAGTCCTTGGCGGTCTCGGTCTTCAGCACGCCCCGCGTGGCCAACTCGACGCGGGCCGGCTCGGTCTGGCCGATGTAGATCTCGACGAACCCGGTCGGGTGCGTGAGCAGCACCTCGATCTCGTCGTTCTCCTGCGGCCGCCAATAGCCGGTCTCGCGCGCCGCGGGCCGTACGAGGTTGCCGTCGTCGTCGAGGATCCAGCTGCGGCTGCGATAGGTGAGGAACGGCTTGTCCGGCACGTAGCCGAACTCGACCTCCTGGCCGAACCGGAACGCCTCGATCGTCGGGTAGTCGCCGAGGCCGGCGCCCTCCCAGCGGCCGAGCAGCCACGCGATCGGCAGGCAGGCCGGGTGGAGGTCGTCGGGGATCTCGATCACGACGGACTCAGGCCTGACCCTTGAACAGCTTGTAGACCACGAGCCCGCCCATGAGGCCGGCGGCGATCGTGACCAGGACGAGGATGCTGGTGAAGACGAGTTCGAGCACCCGGCGATTCTAGCCGGGCGGCACGAGATCCATCGCCGCGGTCCCTTGCGGGAACTCCACCGGCAGCGAGACGTGCTCGTGCGCGATCGTCCAGCCGCCCGGGCCGCGCCGCAGCCCATCGGTGCCGCGGAGCCCAGTAGACGACCTCGCGGCCGGTCGCCAGCGCGTCCTAGGCTTGCCTGCATGGAGCGCACCCTCGTGGTCAAGGTCACCGCCGGCTCGGACGCACCCGAGCGCTGCTCGCAGGCGTTCACCGTCGCGACGACGGCGCTCGCGGCGGGCGCCACGGTGTCGCTGTGGCTGACCGGCGAGTCGGCGTGGTTCGCGCTGCCCGGCCGGGCCGCCGAGTTCGAACTGCCGCACGCCGCGCCGCTGCCCGACCTGCTGGAGGCGCTGCTGGCCGGCGGCTCCGTGACGCTGTGCACCCAGTGCGCAGCACGCCGCGGCATCGGCCCCGACGACGTCATCGAGGGCGTCCGCATCGCCGGCGCCCCGACCTTCGTCGAGGAGATCATGGCCGACGGCGTCCAGGCCCTCGTCTACTGAGTCCCGACCTTCGTCGAGGAGATCATGGCCGACGGCGTCCAGGCCCTCGTCTACTGAGTGCTGAGCAGGGGCCGGATCCTGAGGGATCTGGCCCCTGATTGCGGGAGCGTTCTCCATCCTGGGTGTCGCCCTGCACCAGGTCGCCGCGCTGCTGAGGTAGCAGACGACCCGCGGGGAGCGGAACGGGGCCGGCGAGTGCCGGCCCCGTTCGCGCGTGATCGATCAGCCGACGTAGACGTCGACGTCCGTGATGCCGACCTGGGCGACGACCGAGCGGTCGACCGTCTCCGCTCCCGGCGCCAGCGTGCGCAGGGTCCAGGTGCCGGGCGCGGCGAAGAACCGGAATTGGCCCGTCGCGCTGGTCGGGACCTCGGCGGTGAACTCGCCGGTGGCGTCGAGCAGCCGCACGTAGGCGCCCCCCAGGGGCGCGTCGTCACGGTGGACGACGCCCTGGATGACGGTCTCCTTGGTCACGTCGACGTCGTCCAGCGAGACGCCGCCGGTGGTGGCTCCGCACATGAGATCACGCCGTCCCGGGCTCGTCGCCGGTGGCGACCGGCACGCCGACCAGCGAGCCGTACTCGGTCCACGAGCCGTCGTAGTTCTTCACGTTCTGGATGCCGAGGATCTCGCGCAGCACGAACCAGGTGTGCGACGAGCGCTCGCCGATGCGGCAGTAGGCGATGGTGTCCTTGCCGAAGTCGACGCCGACGTCGCCGTAGAGGGCGCGCAGCTCGTCGTCGGAGCGGAAGGTGCCGTCGTCGTTGGCCGCCTTGCTCCACGGGACGTTCGCCGCGGTCGGGATGTGACCCGGGACCTGCGACACCTCCTGCGGCAGGTGGGCCGGCGCGAGCAGCCGACCGGCGTACTCGTCGGGCGAGCGGACGTCGACCAGGTTCTGCGCGCCGATGGCGGAGACGACCTCATCGCGGAAGGCGCGGATGGAGTTGTCCGGGTCCTGCGCGGTGTAGGTGGTGGCCTCGCGAGACGGCGCGGCGTCGACCAGCTCGCGGCTCTCCAGCTCCCAGATCTTCCGGCCGCCGTCGAGCAGGCGCACGTCGCCGTGCCCGTAGACCTTGAAGTACCAGTACGCGTACGCGGCGAACCAGTTGTTGTTGCCGCCATAGAGCACGACGGTGTCGTCGTTGGCGATGCCGAGGCCGCCGAGCAGCGCCTCGAACTGCTCCTTGTTCACGAAGTCGCGGCGGACCGGGTCGCGCAGGTCGGTCGACCAGTTGACCTTCACGGCACCGCGGATGTGGTTCTTGTCGTAGGCGGCGGTGTCCTCGTCGACCTCGACGAGCACCACCTTCGGGTTGTCGAGGTTCTGCTCGACCCAGTCGGCCGAGACGAGGCTGGACTCGCGGCTCATGACGCGACCTCCGTGGTGTTGGGTTGGGATGGGAACAGACGCCGGTAGGCGAGGTAGAACTCGCAGCCGAGGCAGAAGCCGAAGGCCGCGTTGAGGAACGCCGCGGCCAGGGCGGCCGCGACGGCGACGTACGCGACGACGGTGAGCCCGGCGGCGAAGGCGATGACGCCGACCACGGCGAACACCAGCCCCACAGCCTGGGCGAACCGCGGCGGCGCGGCGTCTTCGAGCTCGCCGGGCGGACCGAGCCGGGGCCGGACGAGCTTCGCGTACAGCAGCCCGTACGGCGCCCGCGGCAGCCCGAACAGCGCTCCGGCCGCGAACACCAGGCCCTGGATCGCCAGCAGCCACGCGCTGCCGGTGACCAGGACCACCGCGAGGACGACGGTGGTGAGCACGGCCGCGAATCGGGGACCCCTGGGGTCGATTCGAGTCGGCATGGTCCTCCTGACGTGGACGGAACGGAGACGATCGTCAGGAACGGCTACAGGCCGAAGGGCGCGGATTCAGACCGCGCGGCGGGGCCGTTCCCCGTCAGGGCAGACAGAGCATGGACGCGGCGCGACCGAAGTCGATGGCGCGGCGCTTCCAGAGCTCTGTGCGGAACATGACACGAGCGTACGGCGACGACCCCACGTCGTCACCGTCCGTATCAAATAACGAGATATGTCGTCTCGGGATCCGGCCAAATCAGGCAGGGAGGGCGGCGCGGACGTCCGCCAGCCGCGGCGCGCCGGTCGCCCGGCGGACGATGCGGCCAGTGCCGTCGAGGACCAGAGTGGTGGGCGTACGCAGGATGTTCAGCCGCCGGACGAGGTCGAGGTGGTGCTCGGCGTCGATCTCGACGTGGACGACGCCCTCGGTGTCGGCCGCGACGTGCGCCAGGGTGGCGCGGGCCGCTCGGCACGGCTGGCAGAACGCCGTCGAGAACTGCACCAGCGTGGCCCGCTCGCCCAGCGGCGCGCCCAGTTCGTCGGGGCCCAGCGGCTGTTCGTCCACCCTCGCCTCCACCACCCGGCCGTCGCGGGCTCGCCGCCACAGCCCGAACGCCGTGGCGGCCGCGAGCACGGCGGCAACGACCACCAGTCCTGTCACACCGGGGACAACGCGCCCACCCGTCCGGTGGATTCCCACCGGAACGGACGGGATGGAGTGTCTGACGGATATCGGCGGATGCCGGCTCCTGGACGCCGCCCGCCGAAGATCCGTCGGCCACCCCTAGCCGACGAAGATGCGGCCCAGCACGTAGGCGACCGGGGCCGCGGCGATGAACGGCAGGCTGACGCGCAGCGGCAGGAACGCGGCCGCGCCACGCGGCACGGCCGCGACCTCGGCGGAGGTCTCGGCGACCGGCGCGGCGGCGCCCACCTGGACGGCGACCGGCTCGGGCTGCGGCGTGAACTCGTCGGCCAGGCGGTCGACGGCGGCGAACGCGACGGCGGCCAGCAGGCCGGCGAACGTGGCGATGACGACGGCGCTGACGGCGGGCACGGCGTCGCCCACCCAGTCGGTGGTGAGCACCAGCGCGCCAGCGCCGAGCGCGGCGAGCAGCACACCGATGAGCCGGCGCACCGCCCGCGACAGCGGCAGCGATTCGGCCAGGCCGACCGCCCCGACGCCCAGCAGCGCCAGCCCGGCCGGGAACTCGCCGTCGCCGGACTCGCGCAGCGCCAGCCACGCGACCGGCAGCACCGCCAGCACGCACGACGTGACCGACATGGCCAGCGACGTGGTCAGCCCGGGCCGCCCGTCCCGGCGCAGCAGCTGGACCACGATGGACGCCACCAGGGTCGGGCCCAGCACCGCCGCCATGGGCGTGAGGTCGGAGCCGCCCTCGGCCCACGTCCACCCGAGGGCGCCGAGCCCGGCCGCCAGCGCGACACCGGCCGACCAGCGCGCCGCGCCGACCCTGGCCGCGGCCACGCCGCCGAGCGTGAAGATCAGGATGACCAGAGCGATGCCACCGGCCAGGAGAGTGCTCCCCGACGCCGAGGCGAGCGCCAGCACGCCCGCGAGGGCGGCGACGGCCAGCGAGGCATGAACGGAGGGCACCTTTGAATGCTTGCAGACGCGGACCGCCCACCCACGCCGAAATGACAACAACTCCACAACAGTCCGGCCGCCCCGGAGGCACGGCGTGATCTCGGTCTCGCCTGCTGGACTCCTGCCGGTCCCCTACGGTATATGGCACATCGTTTTATGTAACGGGCACACCGCGCAGGTCGTTCGAGAGGATCCACTGGACATGACGAACATACGCGGCCGCGTCGCGGCGCTCCTGGCCGTCGCCGCGGTCGCCCTGACGGCGTGCGGCGACGACTCCGAGCCGTCGGCCGGCGAGACCAGCACCGAGGCGCCGAGTGAGGCGCCGTCGGACGAGCCATCCACCCCGGAGGAGACGACGCCGCAGTTCAGCTGCCCACCTGAGCTCAGCGCCGAGCTGCCCGACGGCCTCGACCCGGAGGCCTGCTGGGCGCACCCGGACCTGGAGCGCCCGGCGCTGATCGACGGCACGGTGTTCGCCCTCGAGCCCGACGCCTCCGACCCCGCGACGGCACGCCACATCATCGCGCTGGACGCCGAGACCGGTGACCGCCTGTGGAAGTCCGAGGTGCTGCCCGGCGAGGTGTCGGCACTGCGAGCCACCGACGTCGACGGCGACCCCGGCGTGGCCGTCCTGGTCACCGAGAACGACGCCGGCGACGCGCTCACCGAGGAGTCGACGGCCTGGGGTTACCTGGCCTGGCCGGCCGACGCCGGCGGCGACGAGGGCGGCGACGCCGGCAGCGAGGACCCCGCCTTCGAGGCCGAGGTGCACATCACCGTGCCGCAGGGCGAGAATCCCCACACCGAGGTGTCCTGGACCGATCAAGGCCTGCTGGCCGGCGACTTCGTCCTGAAGCCAGGGGCCACCGAGTTCGTCCCGGTCAACCGCGATCCGGAGCCGATGGTCGTCGGCCAGTACGACCTGGACGAGGCCTTCGCCGGGATCTCCGGCGACCTGCAGGTCTCCTACGTCCGCGGCATCGCCTACACCGAGGGCGGCGCGGAGGACGGCGACACCTATGTCGGCTGGCTGGCCCGCACCTTCGACGGCGCCGAGGCCTGGAACACCGTCACGTCGACACCGAACGAGGAGGACCTGCTGTTCGCCGAGGGACCGACCCAGGTGACGGTGCTGGTCGGCCCGTACCTGCTGACCGTCACCGCGACTGACGAGAACGCCACCGCCTTCGAGGTCGCCTGGCTGGACTCGGCCACGCACGAGCCGGCGACGCCGTCGGCCGCCGACCTCGCCGGGGTGGAAGCGATCGTCGCCGACTCCAACCCGAGCAGCACCGGCGCACTGCTCTCCCCCGACGGCCGGCGTCTGTTCGTGGGCTGGTCGACACAGGCACTGATCCTCGACGTCGACGCCGGCACCGTCACCCGGGTCCCGGCCGACTTCGAGATCCACGGATCCGCGATCGACGACTCGACGCTCTTCGGCACGACCGAGAACGGCACGCTGACCATCGACCTCGCCAGCGCGGAGGCGAAGGCGATCGACCCGCCGCACGTGTCGTTCGACCTCGTCGACGGCGACCACGGCGTGGCGACTCTGAGCGAGGGCGTAGGCGAGACGTCCTACCTGGTGGGCGGCCCCCGCACGACCCCCTAACCGCGGCGCGGGCTGCTCCCGCCCGCGAACGGCGGGAGCAGCTCGATCGCCGATCCGTCGCGCAGGACGATGGCGGCGGGGTCGCGCGTCCCGGCCGGGGTGTCGTCGACGACGACGGCACAGATGTCGAGGACGGCGGCGAAGCGCGCGCTCTCGCGGTGCGCCGCCCGGGCCGCCGCCAGCGCTTCGGCGAGCGTGGCGGCGTCGACGACCTCCTCGGGGATGCCCGCCGCCGCGCGGAGTGCAGCCCAGTACCGCACTGTCACCTTCGCCATCAGGCCATCATGCCCGCATCGGGTCGACCGCGACCGTGTGCTCGTCGAGCCAGACGCCGATGCGGGTCACCAGGGACTCGGTGGCGCCGGCCTCGGCGTGCCCGAAGCCGCGCTCGAGCCAGAGCGTGCCGGCCGGCGCGGCGGCGTGCACCTGCCAGGCGTGGTGCACCGGGAAGTAGTCGTCCTTGTCGCCGTGCACCACCAGCAGCGGGACGTCCAGCTCGGCGGCCGCGGCCCGCGCGTCGATCGGGTCGGGCGTGGACCAGCCCGACGGCGAGACCCGGGTGCGGCGCAGCAGCCGCAGCAGCATGCGGCCCGGCTTGGTGAGGATGAGCCGCAGCAGAGTGCGCATGGCGGCGGTGCCGCGGTAGTGCCACTCGCCCGGAACGCTGACGGCGGCCACGGCGCCGACACCGCGGTGCAGCGCGCCGTGGCGGACCGCGACCGCGGAGCCGAGCGAGAACCCGAGCGTGGCGACCCGCCGGTAGCCGAGGGCTCGCGCCCAGCTCACGGCGGCGTCCATGTCGAGCACCTCGCGCCAGCCCAGCGTGGAGTGGCCACGCGACCGGCCGTGCCCACGAAGGTCGAGCAGGACCACTGAGGCGTGCTCGCTGAGCCAGTTGGAGATGCGCTTCATCTGCGGGCTGCGCGAGCTCTGGGTGAAGCCGTGCGCGACGACGACGGCGAGGTCGCCGTCGACGCCGTCGCGGCGGGGGAAGTAGCGGGCGTGCAGCAGCGTCCCGTCGGCCGCCTGCAGGCGGCGCGAGTGTCCGGAACGTTGCGGGCGTGCGTCCGGCAGGGGTTCTGTGACTGCCCCGGAAATGTCGAGGTCCGGCATATCAGCTATTCTCTCTCACCAAGGGACCTGGGCGACGATGCCTGCAGGTCCCTTCTGCGTTCGTGGGACCCGGCGTTCGTGTGGGACCCGGCCGACTGGAGGTCGCGACATGGCAACCATCGTCCTGCTGACCAATTCGTTGCAGCCCTCGGCCGAGGTGCTGCCGGCCCTCGGCTTCCTGCTGCACGACGTCCGGGTGCTCCCGGCGGAGGCCTCCGCGCTGGTCGACGCGCCCACGGGCGACGTCGTCGCGGTCGACGCACGGCGCGACCTCTCGCAGGCCCGGGGCCTGACCCGGCTCATCCGCACCACCGGGGTCGACGTCCCGCTGATGGCCATCGTCACCGAGGGCGGGCTGGCCGCCGTCACCGCGGAGTGGGGCATCGACGACGTCCTGCTCGACTCCGCCGGGCCGGCCGAGGTCGAGGCGCGGCTGCGGCTCGCGCAGGGCCGGCTGGCTGCCGCCGGCGACGACGCGCCCGACGAGATCCGCTCCGGCGACCTCGTCATCGACGAAGCCACGTACACCGCGAAGGTGGCCCGCCGAACGCTCGACCTCACGTACAAGGAGTTCGAGCTGCTCAAGTTCCTCGCGCAGCATCCGGGCCGGGTGTTCACCCGCGCTCAGCTCCTCCAGGAGGTGTGGGGGTACGACTACTTCGGTGGTACCCGCACGGTCGACGTCCATGTGCGGCGGCTGCGGGCGAAGCTCGGCGCCGACCACGAGTCGCTGATCGGCACCGTCCGCAACGTCGGCTACCGGTTCGTCCCTCCTCAGCAGGGCCGCTCGGGGCGCCCGACGGCCAGCGTTCCGCTCCCTGACGACACCCAGGTCGCCACCGACCGCGGCAGCATGAGCATCACGCTGTCCGACTGACGGGTAGGGTCGCTCCTGCCGGACGGCGAGGAGGACCCATGCCCGGCTACGTGGCCGAGGGACCGGCGCGCACCTGGTACGACCAGCGCGGCAACGGCGACTCGCTGGTGCTGCTGCACGGCGGCATGGTCGACGGCGAGCTGGCCGTCGTGCCCGGCACGTCGCACGTCCCCACGCAAGACAAGCCGGGGCTGGTCAACACACTCGTGCTCGACTCCCTGACCAAGGACCCGGTGGTGCCGGTCCGTCGCGCGCCCGCGGCCGGCTGAGCGTGGCGACGACGTTCACCGCGGCCGAGATCGCGGAGGTCACGGCGCTCGCCGAGCGGGCCCGGGCGGCCGACGGCGTGGCCCCGTTCTCCGACGACCTGTTCCCGGCCGCACGCTCCGGAGCGACGACGGCCGCGTTGACGGCCCGTTCCGATGCGGGCGCGCTGGCAGGAGCGGCGTACGCGGCCCCGCAGGGCGACCGCCTGGCCGCCGAACTCGTCGTCGATCCTGCCCTGCGAGGGCACGGGCTGGGCGGCGAGCTGCTCGCCGGGCTGCTGGCAGCCGTACCGGGTGAGCTGTGGCTCTGGTCACACGGCGACCACCCGGCGGCCGCAGCCCTGGCCCGGCGGCATGGTCTGGCGCGGGCCCGCGAGCTGCTGCAACTGCGCCGCCGGATCGCTCCCGGCTCGCTGCCGGAGCCCGTCCTCCCCGACGGTGTCAGGCTGCGGCCGTTCGTCGTCGGCCGCGATGAGGCGGCGTGGCTGGAGGTCAACAACGCCGCGTTCGACTGGCATCCGGAGCAGGGCGGCCAGACCCTCGACGACATCCGGTCCGCCGAGGCGGCCTCCGACTTCGACCCGGCCGGCTTCCTCCTCGCCGTCGACGCCGACGACCGGCTGCTCGGTTTCCACTGGACGAAGGTGCACCCGCACGATCCGAACCCGGGCCCCGACGGCGTCGACGAGCCGATCGGCGAGGTCTACGTCCTCGGCGTCGCCCCGGCCGCTCACGGCCGCGGACTGGGCGGCGCCCTCACCGAAGCCGGCCTGCGCCACCTGGCCGACGTCGCCGGCGTGCGCACCGTCACCCTGTACGTCGAGGGCGACAACACCGCCGCGGTGCGCCTGTACGAGCGCTCGGGCTTCACCCGCCACGCGGTCGACGTCGCCTACCGCCGCGACTGACCAGCGCCGAGCCCCGGTCCCGTCCGGTCCGGGGCGGTCCTCAGCGGCCGTGGTCATCGCCGGCGGCGCGCGGACCGGTCCGGGGCGGACGCCCGACCGACCAGTGCAGGGCGGACGCCCGACCGACCGGCGCGGGGCTGACACCCGGCCGACCGGCGCGGGGCGGACGCCCGACCGACCGGCGCGGGGCGGACGCCCGACCGACCGGCGCGGGGCGGACGCCCGACCGACCGGCGCGGGGCGGACGCCCGACCGACCGACGCGGGGCGGACGCCCGACCGACCGGCGCGGGGCGGACGCCCGACCGACCGGCGCGGGGCGGACGCCCGACCGACCGACGCGGGGCGGCCGCCAGCGCCGTGGTCGATCGGCACGGCGGCACCGGGCCCGTCGGCCCAGGCGTGCTCCCGCTTCGCGGGGCATGCATGCCTCGCAGAGCGGGAACACCCCTGCTGAACGTGATCATTTCGAGCCTCCGGAGGGGGCCGAGCCGGCCGCGTGGGGCGGGCCAGCGTCATTCCCGCAGGCCGATGGCGTCGACCGGGCGCTGCCGGAGCGCCGCCCGGGCCGGGACGCCGGTGGCCAGGAACCCGAGCAGCGCGGTCGTCAGCACGATGCCGCCGAGCCCGGCCGGTGAGATGGACGGCAGCGGCGACTCGGTGAGCCCGAGACTGACGCCGACCAGCGGCGGGAGCGCGACCAGCAGGCCGACCACGATCGACACCACGACGATGACGGCGGCCTCCACGCGCATCATGGCCAGGACGTGGCGGCGGGCGGCGCCGGCCAGGCGGAGCAGGGCGAACTCGCGGGTCCGCTCCGCCGTGGTCATGACCAGCGTGTTCACCACCGACACCGCCAGATAGGCGAGCAGCGCGAGGATCGCGACGAGGCTGGACGACGACTCCGCCGACCGCTCGGCCGAGCCGGCCGCCGTGAGGTCGGCGCCCGTGGCGGCGACCAGCCCGGGGTGGCCGGCCGCCACCCGGGCGACCGCGGCGGAGTCGCCGCCGCCGATCAGCACCCAGCTGTCGAGCCCGCTGGTGGTGTGCGCCGCCAGCTGGTCGTGCGGCAGCGTGACGTCGCCGAAGCCCAGGCCGCGGCCGTAGACCGCGACCACCGTCGGTTCGATGGGCGTGCCGTCGCCGAGGACGATCTCGACGGTGTCGCCGACCGAGGCACCGAAGGTGGCCGACGCGGTGCGGCTGAGCGCCACGGTGCCCTCGCCCAGGTCGCCGAGGTCGCCGTCGCGGACCTCGAGGTCGAGGGTGCGGCCGAGCCCGGCGGGGTCCAGCCCCTGCGCGGCGAACATCTCCTGGGCCGGGTCGCCCAGCTCGGAGTACCGGACGACGACCTGGCTGTGCACGACCGGCGTCACGGTGGCGTCGTCGCCCAGCTCGCGCCGCAGCTCGTCCGTGACCGCCGCGCCGACCCCGCCGTCCGTGCCGGTGACCACGTGATCGGCCACGACGCCGTCGACGGTCTGCCGGCCGGCCGCGGCCGCCAGCGTGCTCTGGCTGAAGAGCTGGACGGAGACGACCGCGACCGCCAGCACGATCGGCGTGACGGCCGCCGCGAGCCGGCGCGAGTTGGCCCGCAGGTTCGCCGTGGCCAGGTACCCGTGCGACGGCGACAGCCGCCGCACCGGAGCGGCCAGCAACCCGGCCGCCGCGCCCAGCACCTTCGGCCCGAGCAGCGCGACGCCGATGGACAACAGCAGGGCCCCGCCCGCTGCCCCGGCCACGCCGACCGTGCCGGGCACCAGCAGCGGCAGCCCGGAGACGAAGAACCCGAGCACGAGCAGCAGCGCCCCCGTCCGTATCCGCCCGGCGCCCAGCCGGGCCGGCTCGACGGCGCTCTCCCCCAGCGCCTCGACGGGGTTCAGCCGCGCCGGCCGGCGGGCCGCCACCCACCCGGCCAGCCGGGCCGTGAGCAGGCACAGCACGATCGCCGCGAGCCCCGGCAGCGGTCCCATCGCGAGCCGGAAGTCGGCCGGCAGCAGCCCGGACCCGGCGAACGCCCGGCCCATCGCGATCCCCACCAGGTACCCGGGCACCGCCCCGAGCACCGCGGCCGTGCTGGCCAGCATCATGACCTCGGTGCCGACCAGCCGCCGGACCTGCCGCCGTTTGGCGCCGACCGCCCGCAGCAGCGCGAACTCGCGCCGTCGCTGCCGGATCGACAGCGCCATCGTGCTCACCACGACGAACATCGCGATCAGCACGGTGGTGCCGGCCAGTGACAGCGCCATGAGCGCCAGTTCGCCACGGGCCCGGCCGATGTCGAGGAACTCGACGTGGCCGCGAGCGTCTCCGGTGTGGGTGCGGACCTCGGGCACGGCGTCGGCGATGCGGCGGGCCAGGTCAGTCGCGGCCACCCCGTCGGCCGCGACCACCCCGACGGCGTCCCACCGCCCGTCGGCGCCGGCCAGGTCACCGGCCCGCTCGTCGGTGAGGAACACCGCCGAGTCGCGGGCGTCGCCGCCGCCAGGCCGCGACACCACGCCGCTCACCGTGTACGACGACGCGACCCCGCCGACGGCCAGCTCGATCCGGTCGCCCGCTCCGACGCCCAGGGACGACGCGACGTCCTCCTCCAGCGCCACCTCGTCGGCGCGCCCGGGCGCGCCGCCGCCGTCGGCGACCGTGAACGGGGTGAGCGTCGCCGCCGACCAGCCGTGCCCGGTGACCGGCCGGGGCAGCTCGGCCACCGCGCCATCGGCCACCACGCTCACCGGCACACCCACGTCGCCGACAGCCTCGGCCACACCGGGCACCTCGGCGACCGCGTCGACCACGTCGGCCGGCAGCCGGACCCGCTCGGGCAGGGAGAGGTCGGCGTCCTCGACCACCGGCAACGCCTGCACGCCGCCCACCACGACGTCGGCACCGGCGTAGCGCTGCGGCGGCAGCCCGCCACGGAGCCCCGACTCCACCAGCACCCCGAGGGCCGTGATCAGCACCGACGCGAGCAGCACGGCGAGGAACGCACCGGCGAACCCGGCCTTGCGCCCCTTGATGGTCTTGCGCGCGATGTCTCGCATCGTCACCACGCCCCGAGCTTCGTCATCCGCTCCGCGACGAGCTCGGCGGTCGGCGCGTCCATGACCCCGGTGAGCCGGCCGTCGGCCAGGAACAGCACGCGGTCGGCGAACGACGCCGCGACCGGGTCGTGCGTCACCATGACGACCGTCTGGCCGCTGTCGTCGACGATGCTGCGCAGCAGCTCGAGCACCTGCCGCCCGGTCCGCGTGTCGAGCGCCCCGGTGGGTTCGTCGGCGAAGACCGCGTCGGGCTGCGTGACCAGGGCCCGAGCGATGGCCACCCGCTGCTGCTGGCCGCCGGAGAGCTGCGCCGGGCGACGGTCCAGGTGGTCGCCGAGCCCGACCGACTCGGCCACCCGGGCGATCCAGCGGGCGTCGATCTTGCGCCTGGCGAGCCGCAGCGGCAGCGACACGTTGTCCTCGACGGTCAAGGACGAGAGCAGGTTGTAGGCCTGGAACACGAAGCCGATGCGGTCGCGGCGCACCTCCGTCAACGCGTTGTCGGAGAGTCCGGACAGTTCGGTGTCGCCCAGCCGGACCGAGCCCGACGTCGGCCGGTCGAGTCCGGCCGCGCAGTGCAGGAACGTGCTCTTGCCGGACCCGGACGGGCCC
Organism: Jiangella endophytica; assembly: GCF_003427025.1. Lineage (GTDB taxonomy): Bacteria > Actinomycetota > Actinomycetes > Jiangellales > Jiangellaceae > Jiangella > Jiangella endophytica. Next base: position 147,728 of record NZ_QVAI01000001.1, on the reverse strand, counting down.
ATCACCGCGGTGAAGGTGCCGGTGGCGAGATCGACGCCGACCTCGCGCAGCGCCGTCACCCGGTTCTCGCCGCTGCCGTAGATCTTGGTCACGGCGTCGAGCCGGACCGCAGGTGCCGTCATGGTGTGCACGTCGTTTCCCCTCGTAGGACCTGGTCACGACGCTATGGAGCAGACGCGGCGGGGACGATCCGGCTGACGCCCCGATCGATGGTGGTGCTGGGTATACCGACTCTCGGGGGTCCGCTCGGGCATGCTGAGGACATGAGCTGGGTGCGGACGGCGGCCGGGGCGACGCGGCGCGCACTGCCGTTCCTGCTCCGCGGATTCCCCAGTTCGGTGGTGGCGCTCGTGCTGCTGATCCGGGTGCTGCTGGTGGCCGCGTTCACGCTCGTCGGCATCGGCTGGCTCGCCATCCCGTCGACGGTGCGGTCGGTGCGCCGCTGGGCCGGCCGCGAACGCCGCCGGATCGCGGCCTTCACCGGCCGCCCGGTCCCGGCCCCGTACGACCCGCCCGGCCGCGACGACCCGGCCACCCGCACTCGCACGCTGCTCGCCGACCCGGCCACCTGGCGCGACCTCGGCTGGGTGCTGATCCACGGCCTCACCGGCCTGGTCGCCGGTCTGCTGGCACCGGTGCTGCCACTGGGCGCCGTCAACGCCGCCGTGGTGCCGCTGTACTGGAAGGCGATGCCTGCGGACGATCCGGTCGAGGCGCCGTACGCGGTGACGTCCTGGCTCGGCGCGCTGGGCATGGTGCCGATCACCGTCGGCTGGCTGATCCTGACGCTGGTGGTGGTGCCACTGCTGGCCGGCTGGCAGGCCAGGGTGGGCCGCAGACTGCTACGACCGACCCGCGACGTCAGGCTGAGCGAGCGGGTCACCGAGCTGACGGCGACCCGCGCGGCCGCGCTCGAGGCGCACGGCGCGGAGCTGCGGCGCATCGAGCGCGACCTGCACGACGGCACCCAGAACCGCCTGGTCGGCGTCATCATGCACCTGGGCATCGCCGAGCGAGCGCTGCGCCGCGACCCGGAGTCGGCGCTGCCACTGCTGCTCAGGGCTCAGGACCAGGCCGCCGACGCGCTGGGCGAGCTGCGCGACGTCGTCCGAAGCATCTACCCGCCGGTGCTGGCCGAGCGGGGCCTCGACGGCGCGCTGGCCGCGCTGGCCGCTCGCTGCGCGGTACCGTGCACGCTTCGCGTCGACGGGCTGCGCCGGCTGCCCGCCGCGCTCGAGGCCGCCGCCTACTTCGTCGTCGCCGAGGCGCTGACGAACACCGCGAAGCACAGCGGGGCGGAGCATGCCGAGGTGACGGTGTCGCTGCGTCCGCCGGCCGACCCGGACGACGAGGAGGCGCTGGTGATCGAGGTGCGCGACGACGGCCACGGCGGCGCCGACGAGTCCGGCGGCGGTAGCGGGCTGGCCGGCATCCGCCGCCGGGTCGCCGCGTTCGACGGCCACACCGACCTCGCCAGCCCGCACGGCGGTCCGACGGTCGTGCGGGCGGTGATCCCGTGCGCGTCGTGATCGCCGAGGACGACACCCTCCTCCGCGAGGGCCTGGTGCTGCTGCTGGCCGGCGAGGGCATCGAGGTGGCCGCCGCGGTCGACAACGCCGACGACTTCCTCGCCGCCGTGCGCGCCGAGCAGCCCGACGCCGCCGTCGTCGACGTCCGGCTGCCGCCCGGCTTCACCGACGAGGGCATCGCCGCCGCCGCGGCCGCCCGGCGCGAACACCCCGGCCTGCCCGTCCTCGTGCTGTCGGCCTACGTCGAGGACAGCTACGCCACCGAGCTGCTGGCGGGCGGCGCCGACGGCGTCGGCTACCTGCTCAAGGAGCGGGTCGGCAAGGTCGAGCAGTTCCTCGACGCCCTGCACCGGGTGGTGGCCGGCGGCACCGTCATGGACCCCGAGGTGGTCTCGCAGCTCATGGTCCGGCGCCGCGCCGACGACCCGGTCCGCACCCTCACACCGCGCGAGCGCGAGGTGCTGGCGCTGATGGCGGAAGGGCTGGCCAACCCCGACATCGCCGGGCGGCTCGTGGTCACCGAGACCGCGGTGAGCAAGCACATCCGCAACATCTTCGCCAAGCTCGGCCTGGCTCACGGCGACACCGGCCACCGCCGCGTCCTGGCCGTCCTCGCCTATCTGAAGTCGTGATCGCCGCCGCTACCCAGTGTTCACTCGCGCGTGTCAGCATGGGGACATGGCGGAGCCGACCAAGCCGGAAGAGCGTTACCTCGACCGCGAGTTGTCGTGGCTCGCCTTCAACACCCGGGTGCTCGAGCTGGCCGAAGATCCCGATGTGCCGCTGCTGGAGCGGGCCCGGTTCCTGGCCATCTTCTCCAGCAACCTCGACGAGTTCTACATGATCCGCGTGGCCGGGCTGAAGCGGCGCATGGCGGCCGGCGTCGCGTTCCCGTCGGTCAGCGGCATGATGCCGCGCGAGGTGCACGAGCGCACCCTCGAGCGCACCCGCGAGCTGATGGCCCGGCAGACCCAGAGCTTCCGCAGTGACGTGCTGCCGGCGCTGGTCAAAGAGGGCATTGACATCGCCCGGTGGGACGACCTCGACGACGCCGAGCACATCCGGCTGCGGCGGCTGTTCAGCGAGCGGATCTTCCCGGTGCTGACGCCGCTGGCGGTCGACCCCGCGCACCCGTTCCCGTACATCTCCGGGCTGTCGCTCAACCTCGCCGTCGTCGTGCGCAACCCCCGCAACGCCACGGAGCACTTCGCCCGGGTCAAGGTGCCGCCGAACTTCCCGCGCTTCCTGCCGGTCGCCGAGCAGCGGTTCGTGCCGCTCGAGGACGTCATCGCCGCGCACCTGTCGCAGCTGTTCCCCGGCATGGAGGTGCTGCAGCACCACATGTTCCGGGTCACCCGCAACGAGGACGTCGAGGTCGAGGAGGACGACGCCGAGAACCTGCTGACCGCCATGGAGCGCGAGCTCATGCGGCGGCGGTTCGGCCCGGCGGTCCGGCTCGAGGTCGAGGAGACCGTCGACCCCCACGTGCTCGACCTCCTCCAGCGCGAGCTCGGCGTCAGCGACGGCGAGACGTTCATGCTGCCCGGCCCGCTCGACCTCACCGGTCTCACCGCCATCGCCGACCTCGACCGCGCGGAGCTGCGGTACCGGCCGTTCCTGCCGGCCACCCACCGCGACCTGCGCGACGTCGAGTCGGCCTCGCCGGCCGACATGTTCGCCGCCATCTCCAAGGCCGACGTGCTGGTGCACCACCCGTACGACTCCTTCTCGACCAGCGTGCAGCGCTTCGTCGAGCAGGCCGCGGCCGACCCACGGGTGCTGGCCATCAAGCAGACGCTCTACCGCACCAGCGGCGACTCCCCCATCGTCGACGCGCTCATCGACGCCGCCGAGGCGGGCAAGCAGGTGCTGGCGGTCGTCGAGATCAAGGCCCGGTTCGACGAGCAGGCCAACATCACCTGGGCGCGCAAGCTCGAGCAGGCCGGCGTGCACGTCGTCTACGGCCTGGTCGGCCTGAAGACGCACTGCAAGCTCTGCCTGGTGGTGCGCGACGAAGCCGGCGGCATCCAGCGCTACAGCCACATCGGCACCGGCAACTACCACCCGCGCACGGCCCGCATCTACGAGGACATGGGCCTGCTCACCGCCGACCCCGACGTCGCCGAGGACCTCAACCACCTGTTCAACACGCTGTCCGGCTACTCGCTGGAGTCCGACTACCAGCGGCTGCTGGTGGCGCCGCACTCGCTGCGCAGCGGCATCATCGATCGCATCGAGCGCGAGATCGAGCACCATCGCGCCGGCCGCCCGGCGAGCATCCGGTTCAAGGCCAACAGTTTCGTCGACGAGGCCGTCATCGACGCGCTGTACGAGGCGTCCCAGGCCGGGGTGCCCGTCGACATCTGGGTGCGGGGCATCTGCAGCATCCGGGCCGGTGTGCCGGGGCTGTCCGAGAACATCCGCGCTCGCAGCATCCTCGGCCGCTTCCTCGAGCACTCGCGCGTCTACTCGTTCGAGAACGGCGGCGACACCGAGCACTGGATCGGCTCCGGCGACCTCATGCACCGCAACCTCGACCGCCGGGTCGAGGCGCTGGTGCGGCTCAGCCGGCCCGAGCACCGGCAGGAGGTCGAGGGCCTGTTCGACCTCGCCTTCGACCCCGGCACCGCGTCCTGGCACCTGAGTCCCGAAGGCACGTGGGAACGGGTGCACACCGGCCCCGACGGCGAACCCCTGTCCGACATGCAGCAGGTGCTCATCGAACGCAAGCAGCGCCGGAGGTCCACCACGTGAACCGTGCGGAGCAGACCGCTCGACCGCACACCGCCCGTGAGGTCGAGCAGAAGTTCCGCGTGCACGGACTGTTCACCATCCCCGACCTCTCCACGCTGCCCGGGGTGTCGGCCGTCGACGACCTCGGCGTGGCCGAGCTGGAGTCGGCCTACTACGACACCGACGACCTGCGGCTGGCCCGCGAGAGCATCACGCTGCGCCGGCGCACCGGCGACGACGAGGGCTGGCACCTGAAGCTGCCGGCCGGCGGAGTCGGCGCCCGCGACGAGGTGCGGCTGCCGCTGGACGCCGGTGACGTGCCGCCGCCGGCACTGACCGCACTGGTCCACGTCATCACCCGGACGGCACCGCTGCGGCTGGTCTCGACGCTGCGCACCACCCGGGCCCGGCAGCTGATCCGGTCCGGCGACCACGACGCGGGCGAGCTGGTCGACGACACCGTCCACGTGGTCGGCGCCGACGGCACCGTCGCCGCCCGGTTCCGCGAGCTGGAGCTGGAGGAACGCCACGGCGGCCCGCTGATCGCGACAGTCGCGACGGCCCTCACGGAGGCCGGCGCGGTCGGCGGCGAGTTCGTCGCCAAGGTGGTCCGCGCGCTCGGCCCCAACGCGACGGCGCCGCCGGAGGTGCCGGAGCTACCGGTCCCCAGGCCGAAGGACCCGGCCCACGACACCCTGGTCGCGTACCTGTCGCTGCACGTGCGGGCGCTGCGCGCGGCCGACGTCGCGTTCCGCCGCGAGCCCGCCGACCCCGAGGCGGTCCACCAGCTGCGGGTGGCCGCGCGCCGGTTGCGCAGCGGGCTGCGCTCGTTCCGGCCGGTGCTGGACCGGCCCTGGGCCGAGGAGCTGCGCGCCGAGCTGGCCTGGTTCGCCCGCTCCCTCGGCGACCTCCGCGAGGGCGACGTGCTGCGCGAGCGGCTGGAGCACCACTGCGCCGATCTTCCGCCGGACCTGCCCGCGACCGAGGTGAAGCTGCTGCTCGCCGAGGTACTGGGCGGCTCGGTGGCCGACGCCCGGACCCGGGTCGGCGAGCTGCTCGACGACGAACGCTACCTCGCCCTGCACGACCGCCTGGTCCGCGCCGTCGCCCAGCCGCTGACCCGGCCCGACGCCGAGCGGCCGGCCCGCGACGTGCTGCCCCGGCTGGTCGAGAAGGCCTGGACGAGGCTCGACGGCGCCGCTCAGGACCTCGCCGACGACTCTCCCGACGCCGAGTGGCACGCCGCCCGGCTGGCCGCCAAGCGCGCCCGCTACGCCGCCGAGGCCGTCGCCCCCGTGCTGGGCGGCGACGCGAAGGCGTTCGCCAAGCAGATCGAGAAGATCACCGAGATTCTCGGCGAGCACCAGGACGCCGCCATGGCCGCCGCGAAGGCCCGCGAGCTGGCCAACTCCGACCACGCCTCCGCCGACGTCGCGTTCGCGCTGGGCGTGCTGGCCTCCAACGAGCGCGCGCTGGTGCACGCGGCCCGGGCCGCGTTCGCCGACGCCTGGCCGAACGTGCGACGGACGAAGTGGCGCAAATGGATGGAGACGTGAGGTCCAGGCGCGACCCGGTGCTCGCCGCCGGGGCGATCCTGTGGCGCCAGCAGCCGGACGCGCCGTCCGGCCGGGTCGAGCTGGGGCTGGTGCACCGGCCACGGTACGACGACTGGTCGTTGCCGAAGGGCAAGCTGGACGCCGGCGAATCGCTGCTGGTCTGCGCGGTCCGCGAGGTGTTCGAGGAGACCGCGCACCGGGTGACGCTCGGCCGGCCGCTGCCGCCGCAGCACTACACCGTCGCGGGCCGACCCAAGACGGTGCGCTACTGGCTGGCCGAGGCCGACCCGCACGCGGCCGAGCGACTGCCCGACCACGAGGTCGACGAGGTGGTGTTCCTGCCGGCCGGTGAGGCGGTCCGGCGGCTGACCTACGAGCGCGACGCGGAGTTGGTCCGGACGGCCCTGCGTGGGCCGCTGCACACGACACCGCTGGTGCTGCTGCGCCACGCCAAGGCGGTGTCGCGCGCCGCGTGGTCCGGGCCGGACGTCGAGCGGCCCCTGTCGCCGGAGGGGATCTCCGATCTCGATCCGCTCGGCGAGGCGCTCGCCACGCTCCGCCCGCGGCGGGTGCTGTCCAGCGACTCCGTGCGGTGCGCCGAGACCGTCCGCGCGTTCGCCCGCAAGCAGGGCCTCGTGGTCGAGCTGGAGCCGCACCTGTCCGAGGAGAGCCTGCGGGTCCCCGACGATCGCCACCCGGCCGAGGCGATCATCCGGTCGCTGCTGCGCGACGGCCCCGCCGTGCTCTGCTCGCACCGCCCGGTCCTGCCGCTGCTGTTCGACGCGGCCGGCGCCGACCCTGACGGCGGCCTGGAACCGGGCGGGTTCGCCGTCCTGCACCACGAGCACGGCCACGTCGTGGCGATCGAGCGGCACCGGCCGCGCGGCGCCGGTCCGGCGCCGGTTATCGACCTGTGACCACCCTCAACGGCAGGTCGTGACCGTCTCGCAACCGACCACGCGGCCTGTTCACGTGACGGCCATCACGCGGTCAGCGATCCGTCGCCTGCTCTGCGCCAGGCGTTCATTCCCCGTTCACTCTCAGCCGGGAACGGCGTCACCTCCGAAACCTACGTTCTAGGCGATACGCAAGGACGAACAGGTCCAGGAAGGACACCAGACGTGAACCTCAGCATCGTGCGCCGCACGCTGGCACCCGTAGCCGTCGCCAGCGCGGCCGCCCTCGTGCTGGCTGCCTGCGGCTCGGACCCCGACACCAGCAACTCGTCGAACGAAGACACTCCGGACGGCGGGAACAGCGAGGGCACCGACGGCGACGCCGGCGGCGAGTCGCTCTCCGGCACGCTGAACGGCGCCGGCGCCAGCTCGCAGGAGTCCGCGGTCCAGGCGTGGATCGCCGGTTTCCAGGGCCAGCACCCGGACGTGACGGTCAACTACGCCCCCGAGGGCTCCGGCGCCGGCCGCGAGCAGTTCACCTCCGGCGCGGTCGCGTTCGCCGGCTCCGACGCCGCCCTCGACGAGGAGGAGCTGGCCGCCGCCGAGACGGCCTGTGGCGCTCCGGCCGTCGATCTGCCGCTGTTCATCGACCCGATCGCCGTCGCCTACAACCTGCCGGGCGTCGACAACCTGCAGCTCGGCCCGGTGACGCTGGCGAACATCTTCAACGGCACCATCACCACCTGGAACGACCCGGCCATCGCCGCCGACAACCCCGACGCCACCCTTCCGGACACCGCCATCACTCCGGTGCACCGCTCGGACGAGTCGGGCACCACCGAGAACTTCGTCGAGTACCTCGCCGCGGCCGCACCGGAGGCGTGGACCTACGAGGTCAGCGGCGAGTGGCCCTCCGAGCTGCCGGGTGAGGCGGGTGCCCAGACCCCGGGCGTCATCGCCGCCGTCCAGGCCGCCGAGGGCACCATCGGCTACGCCAGCGCCGCCGCCGTCGGCGACCTGCAGACCGCCGCCATCGGCGTCGGCTCGGAGTTCGTCGAGTACTCGGCCGAGGCCGCCGCCGTCGTCGTCGACGCCTCGCCGCGCGCCGAGGGCCGGGCCGAGAACGACATCGTCATCGAACTGGCCCGCGACACCACCGAGTCCGGCGCCTACCCGATCGTGCTGATCTCGTACACCATCGTCTGCACCGCGTACTCCGACCCGGCGGTCGGCGACCTGGTGAAGGCGTACGTCGGCTACGTCGCCAGCGACGAGGGCCAGCAGGCCGCCGCCGCCGCCGCGGGCTCGGCTCCGATCTCGCCGGAGCTGCAGTCCGAGGTCCAGGCCGTCGTCGAATCGATCGAGGTCGGCTGAGTCCTATCCTGTGCACGGAGTTCCACGTCGCCGGGCGGCTCGTCCCTTGCGGGACGGACCGCCCGGCGTCCGCACGACCACCGGCTTGAACCGCGAGACCTCCACGACCCGGAGCTGACGCCGTGACCACCACCGCCAAACCACCGCCGGCCGAGCGGCCCGCCACCACGCCGCGGGCCAAGGCGCGCCCAGGCGACCGCATCTTCTCCCGGTCCGCGCAGGTCGCGGGCATCCTGATCCTGGTCATCCTCGCCGGCGTGGCCGCCTTCCTCGTCCGGGAGGCGCTGCCCACGTTCACGGCCGACTCCTCGGAGATCGACGGCGGCGAGGGCTTCTTCTCCTACGTCTGGCCGCTGGTCTTCGGCACGCTGGCGGCGGCGGTCATCGCGCTGATCGTGGCGACGCCGCTGGCGCTGGGCATCGCGCTGTTCATCTCGCACTACGCACCGCGCCGGCTGGCGCAGGGCCTCGGCTACATCGTCGACCTGCTCGCCGCCATCCCCAGCGTCGTCTTCGGCCTGTGGGGGATCCAGTGGCTGGCGCCGCAGGTGCAGCCGGCCTGGTCCTGGCTGGCCGACAACCTCGGCTTCATCCCGATCTTCACCGGCCCGGCCTCGGCCACCGGCCGCACCATGATGACGGCCGGCCTGGTGCTGGCGGTGATGATCCTGCCGATCATCACCGCCATCGCGCGCGAGGTCTTCCTGCAGACACCGACGCTGCACGAGGAGGCCGCGCTGGCTCTCGGCGCCACCCGCTGGGAGATGATCCGCATGGCGGTCATCCCGTTCGGCCGTCCGGGGATCATCTCCGGCATCATGCTCGGCCTGGGCCGCGCGCTCGGCGAGACGATGGCCGTCGCCATGGTGCTCTCGACCGGCGGCTTCACCTGGTCCATGGTCACCGCCGGTAACAACACCATCGCCGCGGAGATCGCGCTGGACTTCCCCGAGTCGTCGGGGCTCAAGACCAACACGCTGATCGCCGCCGGCCTGGTGCTGTTCGCCATCACGCTGGCCGTGAACATGTTCGCCCGCTGGATCGTGTCGCGCCGCAGTGAGTTCTCGGGGGCCAACTGATGTCCGTCGCTACCAAGCCCGCGCCGCCCGCCGGCAGCAGCTCGCTGGCGCGCAACCAGCTGCCCCGCCGCACCACCCAGCTCGTCCTGGTCCTGTCGTTCGCGGCCGGCGCCGGCCTGTCCGCGCTGTTCGGCGGGTTCTCGGTCGTCTCGTTCGCCGTGCTCTCGGTGCTGGTGTTCCTGGTCGTCAACACCGCGCTGTCCGCGGTGGTCGAGGGCCGGCGCAAGGCCACCGACAAGCTGGTCACCGCGCTCGTCTACACCGCGTTCGGCATCGCGCTGGTGCCGCTGATCTCGGTCATCTGGTCGGTGCTCGACAACGGCCTGCCGCGGTTCAGCGTCGACTTCCTCACCACGTCGATGCGCAACGTCACCGGCCTGAACGACCAGCAGGCGCTCGAGGGCGCCGCGCCGTTCATCGGCGGGGCGTACCACGCCATCCTCGGCACCTTCCTCATCACCGGACTGGCCACGATCATCTCGGTGCCGATCGGCCTGCTCACCTCGGTCTACCTGGTCGAGTACGGCCGCGGCCGGCTGGCCCGGTCGATCACGTTCTTCGTCGACGTCATGACCGGCATCCCGTCGATCGTCGCGGGCCTGTTCGCCGCGGCGCTGTTCGCGGTGCTGTTCGGCGTCGGCACCCGCAACGGCTTCGCCGGCGCCGTCGCGCTGTCGGTGCTGATGATCCCGGTGGTCGTGCGGTCCAGCGAGGAGATGCTGCGGATCGTCCCGAACGAGCTGCGCGAGGCCGCGTACGCGCTGGGTGTGCCGAAGTGGCGCACCATCGTCCGGGTGGTCATCCCGACCGCCATCTCCGGCATCGCGTCCGGTGTCACGCTGGCCATCGCCCGCGTCGTCGGCGAGACGGCGCCGCTCATCGTCACCGCGGGCTTCACGTCGTCGATCAACAGCAACCCGTTCTCCGACTGGATGATGTCGCTTCCGGCGTACGTTTACAGTCAGGCCATGCGTCCGCTGTCCGGCTCGTCGCCGCAGCCGAGCTTCGATCGGGCGTGGGCCGCGGCGTTGACGCTCATCCTGATCGTCATGCTGCTCAACCTGGTCGCCCGGCTCATCGCCCGCCTGTTCGCCCCGAAGACCGGCCGCTGAAAGAGATAGAGGACCTCATGACTGGCACTTCGAAGCGCATCGACGTCGGCGATCTGAACGTCTACTACGGCAGCTTCCTGGCCGTCGAGGGCGTGTCGATGGCCATCGAACCCCGCTCGGTCACGGCCTTCATCGGCCCGTCCGGCTGCGGGAAGTCCACCTTCATCCGCACCCTCAACCGCATGCACGAGGTCATCCCGGGTGCACGGGTCGAGGGCAAGGTCATGCTCGACGGCGAGGACCTCTACGGGTCCAACGTCGACCCGGTCACGGTCCGGCGCCAGGTCGGCATGGTGTTCCAGCGGCCCAACCCGTTCCCGACCATGTCCATCCGCGACAACGTGCTGGCCGGCATGAAGCTCAACAGCAACCGGCTGAGCAAGAGCGACGCCAAGGACATCGTCGAGCGTTCGCTCCAGGGCGCCAACCTGTGGAACGAGGTCAAGGACCGCCTCGACAAGCCCGGCTCCGGTCTCTCCGGCGGCCAGCAGCAGCGGCTGTGCATCGCGCGCGCCATCGCCGTCCAGCCCGACGTGCTGCTGATGGACGAGCCGTGCTCGGCGCTCGACCCGATCTCGACGCTGGCCATCGAGGACCTCATCGGCGAGCTGAAGAAGAACTACACGATCGTCATCGTCACCCACAACATGCAGCAGGCCGCCCGGGTCAGCGACCGCACGGCGTTCTTCAACATCGCCGGCACCGGCAAGCCCGGCAAGCTGATCGAGATGGACGACACCACCAAGATCTTCACCAACCCGACCGTGAAGGCCACCGAGGACTACGTCTCCGGCCGCTTCGGCTGACCGTCCCGCCCGAGAATGATCACGTTGAGTTGGACTGCTCCCGCTTCCCCAGGAATGCATGCCTGGGGAAGCGGGAGGCAGCCAACTTGACGTGATCATTCCGGCGCGGCGTCAGCGCAGTGCGACCGCACCGACCCTGCCGATGCCGGACTGGGCTGCCGCCCGCCGGATCGCGCTGCTCTCCCGAGCATCGATCACGCCGTCCGCGACCAGCTGGTCCAGCACCTCACCGACGTGCCGGAGGAACGCGCCCGAGGATCCCCAGTCGCGGTCCTCCTCGATGAGGTCGTTGATGGTGCAGCCGTCGGCGGCCGCGCGGTTCGGCACGGCGCTGTCCACCGTCCCGACGACGACCGTCGCCCGCGGGTCCGGCTGCGGGCAGGCGCCCTCCACCGGCGCCACCCAGACGTCGCGGATCTCGACGTCGGAGCCGTCGTGGTGGTTCTGGAACCCGATGTGGCCCTCGAGCGCCCGGCTCCCGTCGCCGGTGTAGGTGTTCACCAGCTCCCCGTTCAGCCAGACCGTGTAGGTCTGCCCGACGGCGCGGATCTCGTAGGTGTTCCACTCGCCGATCGGGTTGGCCAGGACGTCGGTGATCGTGGCGAAGTTGTAGATCGAGCCGGTCTTCTGCGGGTCACCGCCGCCCGGGTCGTCGTGGATCTGCGCCTCGTAGCCCCGCACGCTGTCGTCGGGCTGACGGACCCACGGGCCCTGCCAGTCCAGCGGCGCCGGGAAGCGCAGGAACACCCCGGAGTTGTCGGACGGATTGTTCATCTTGTACTGCAGCCGCAGGTGGAAGTCGCCGAAGGCCTGCGGCGTGTACCACAGCAGGCCGCCGGAACCCCGGCTGAGCAGGGTGCAGTCCGACGTGACGGTGAACGACCCGTTGCCGACCATCGCCCAGCCGTCCAGCGTCTTCCCGTCCCAGAGGGCGGTGAAGCCGTCGGCCGGCTCGGGGTCCGGGCAGACCTGCGGCTCGGACTCGGTCAGCTCGAACCGGTCGAACGCGGCGTCGACGACGGGGATGTTCGGGTCGCCGTTGCCGCCGGACAACGCGAGCACGCCGACGTTCCACGTCGACCCCGCGCCCAGGCCGTACGGGCGGCCCACCGGCGTCCACTGCTCACCGTCGGCCGAATACTCCGCCGTCACCTCCAGCCCGTCGCTGACCAGCCGCAGGTCGAACGTGTCCGGGAAGTCGGCCGGCAGCGCGACGTAGTCGGCGGAGGTGTTGCGTTCCTGCCCGCCGGCGACGGTGAAGAACGACATCCGCCGGCTGCCGTCCGGCCGGGCCATCACGACCACCTTGGCGAAGTTCGCGTCGCCGGCGTGCAGCACGAGGCCGGCCTGCTGGAACGCGGTGCTCACGTCGGCGGTGACCCGGGTGGTGGCGGTCCAGCCGCCGTCCGGCGCCGGCCGCATGACGAGGTTCTTCGCATCGGCGCGGGAGCCGGTCAGCTCGCCGTGCGCCGTCGGCAGCACCAACCGGCCGTCGGCCACCTGGTAGCCGGCCGGGTCGTGGCGGACGATCGACGACCAGCAGGACAGGTTCAACGCGTCGCCGTCGAACTCGTCGACGCCGCCGTCCCCGCACGGCGCCTGCGGCACGCTGACGCCGTCGCCGTTGAACCTCAGCCAGTCCAGCGCCAGCAGGTCCGGCCCGCCCGCGCCGACCGCGTCGTTGCGGAACACCAGGTAGATGTCGAACGTCGCGCCCGGGTCCACCAGGTCGGTGGTCCGCTCGACGACGGTGTCGACGTTGCCGGTCACCGGCACGTCCACCGAGCCCAGCAGGTCGCCGTCGGGTGCGTCGCGGCGCACCTCGATGGTGCCGCCGTGCGCGGCCGACGAGGCCCCGACGGTGAGCGACTCGATGTTCGTCAGGTTCACCGTGTCGAACCTGATCCAGTCGCCATGCGAGATGCTGCCGACCCGCGCCCGCGCGCTGGCCAGCGGCCGCTCGAAGATCTGGACGCCCTGGCTCGCGGCGTAGTGCTCGGCCTCACGTCGCTTCGGGTTGAGCCGGACCGCGTCGCCGCCGGTCAGCGGCTCGACGCCCGGAGCGCCCGCGTCGGTGAAGCTGGCCTCGAGCACGTAGTAGAGGTTGGTCTCCTGGCCGTGCCCGCCATCGGTGATGGTCGGGATCGTCCCCGTGCAGTGCGGGTAGTTGTCCAGCGGGTGCGCGTGCTGGTCGTGCCCGAGCAGCGCCCCGACGGTGACGGCGCCGCACTCGATCGAGCCGTCGGCGATGCTGCCGTCCTCGACGTCGTCGACCGTGACGTCGTAGGCGACCTCGTCACCCCAGTCGAAGAAGCCGCCGTGCGGTGGCCAGCTGAACCCGACCTCCGGCCGGGTGTTGCCGGCCGAGATCCGCACCGCGGCCACCGAACTGCGGTCCCGGCTGTCGGTGACGGTGAGCAGCGCGGTGTAGTTGCCCGCCTCGGTGTAGACGTGCGACGGGTTCGGCTCGTCCGAGGTGGTGCCGTCGCCGAAGGACCAGTGGAAGGTCATCGGCAGGCCGGCGGAGTGCTCGGTGCCCTCGCTGGAGAACTGCACGGTCAGCGGCAGTTGCCCCGACGTCGGCGTGCCGGACGCCTTCGGGGTGGGCGGCCGGTCACCGCCCACGTAGTCGATGCGGTAGATGCCGGCGCCCTCGTTGACGTCGCCGCGCCCGGCCCCGCTCCCGGAGCCGAAGTCGATGACGTAGAGCGATCCGTCCGGGCCGAACGTCGCGTCGAACGCGCCGCGGAACGTGGTGCCGCCGAACACCGGGTTGATCGAGAGCAGGTCACCGGCCTCGACCGGGGCGAACCGCTCGTCCTCGAACGACTGGTCCGCCTCGACCCGGGTGAACGTCTTGTACCAGCTCCGGGCGTACTCGAAGACGAACCACTTGCCGTCGTAGTACTCGGGGAACTTGGTGTCGGACTCCAGATCGGGGTCGTAGTCGTAGACGGGGCCGCTCATCGGTGCCGCACCGCCGCTGCCCAGTTCGGGGAAGTTCGGCGAGGTGCCGTAGCCGTACCAGACGTACGCCTCCTGCACCGGCGGGAGCTGCTGCAGGCCGGTGTTGTGCGGCGAGTCGTTGACCGGGCCGCCGACGCAGTCGAACGGCTCACCGGACCGGCCCGTGGCGAAGTCGTAGTCGATGTAGGCGAGATTGTTGCCGACGCAGTGCGGCCAGCCGTAGTTGCCGGCCTCACTGACGACATTCCACTCGACCAGGCCCTCCGGTCCGCGCGCCGGGTTGGCCTGCGTGGCGTCCGGCCCGTAGTCGGCGACGAGCACGTCGCCGGTCTGCTGGTCGACCGTCATGCGGAACGGGTTGCGGAACCCCATCGCGTAGATCTCCGGCCGGGTCTTGTCGTCGGCGTCCGCAGACTCCGGGAACAGGTTGCCGTCCGGGATGGCGTATCCGCCGTCGTCGGTCGGGACGATCCGGATCACCTTGCCGCGCAGGTCGTTGGTGTTGGCCGACGTCGCCTGGGCGTCCCAGGCCGCGCGGTCCGGCCGCTCGTCGATCGGCGCGTAGTTGTTCGACTGCGAGAAGTCGGTGTTGTCGCCCATCGAGGCGTAGAGGCTGCCGTCCGGCCCGAACTCGACGGCGCCGCCCATGTGGACGTTGGCCAGGCCGATGTCGCGCCAGGTCGGGAAGTCCAGCAGCCGGCTCTCGGACGCCATGTCCAGCTGCGACGTCTCGAAGTCGAAGGTGAACCGGGAGATGTTGATCTTCGCCACGTCCGGGTCGGAGTACATCGCGTAGACCCAGCCGTTCTCGGCGAAGTCCGGGTCCAGCGCGAAGCCGGTGAGCCCGTCGGAGTGCCGGGCCGTGCTGAGCCCGAGCTCCAGGTCGCCGACGGTGGTGACCTCGAGCGTCGTCTGGTCGATCAGCTTGAACTGCCCGGTGCGCTGGATGTACATGACCCGGCGATCCGGCAGCACCTCCAACTCGAACGGGTCGGCGAGGTCGTCGGTGAGCTGCGTGATGGCGAAGCTCTCGGCGTCGGTCGCGCCGCAGTCGCCCGGCACGGCACCGGCCGCCCAGGTGAGACCGCCGAGCAGATGGCCGGCGAACTCCGGTTCCGCGAACGCCGCCTCGTCGTGGCCGCCGGCGGTGTACCAGGACCGGCCGCCGTCGTAGACCTGGCACCAGGAGAACGGGTGGTTCAGGCCGGAGCTCAGCCCGGGGATGCCGTCGCGCAGCTTCACCTCGGCCAGCACGTGCACGGCGCCGGTCGGGTCGGCGTCCAGGTTGACCCAGCCCTCCGAGCGCTCCCAGAGTTGCGGCAGCTCGCTGGTCGAGGGGTGCACCCGGTCCAGCACCTCGATGCGGCCGGGCAGCGTCTCGCCCGCCTCGCCGAGGTCGGCGTGACCGCTGACCCTGGCGCCGACCAGGCCGCCGTACCACTCCCAGTCCGGCTCGGACGCGGCCGCGGCATGCAGGCCGACGTAGCCGCCGCCGTTCTGGATGTAGCGGGTGAACGCGGCCCGCTCCTCCTCGGAGAGCAGGGCGCCGTCGGACGACGTGTTGTTGAAGACGACGACGTCGAACCCGGCGAGGTCCTCGTCGGTGAACAGCTCGGTGGAGTCGTCGACCACCACCTCGAAGTCGTGCTCGGCCCCGAGTTCCTGGATGAGCGCCGAGCCGGCCGCGACCGGCTCGGCGGGCTCGCCGGTCACCTTGGCGAAGACGAGGGCGCGGAACTGCGCTTCCACGGTGACGTCGGGTGGCGGATCGGGTGCGGCCGCCGTCGGCGGCGCACCCGCGAGAGCGAGCGCCAGAATGCTGGCGGACAGGGCTGAGAGCAGGCTTGATCGGCGCATTCGGGACTCCGTCCAGGCTGGGGTCAGGACGATCGGAAAGCGCTTACCGCGGTCGAGTCTGTCGTTGATCACTCGGTGCTGTCAAGGCCTCGGGTGCGACTCCCCCGGGTCTCCGCCTCGACGAGCGACGCTCCGGCGACCGAGTCCGCCGTGCGATGCCGCCCGCCCCTGGCCGCGGAACGAGGCTCGCGGGCCGATCCCGACGTCGGCCCTGGCGAGTAGCGCCTGGGACGGCCACGAACCACGGATCGCGCGTCGCGCAGGTGGTCGCATCGCCGGTGGTCAGCGGCGGGATCGGCGGTGCGGTGGCCTGGCGACCGTCGGGGCGTTGCGGGGGTTCGGGGTTCGGTTCGCCGTGGGTTCGTGCCGTTGGCGTGGCGTGACCGTTGGTCGTCCCCCTGCTGCCCATTCTCTTAGCCGCGCGGCCGCGCCTCAAGCGGACCTGCTGGGGCGCTTCGCGCCGGCGATGACCGCTTGACCCACGGCCGCACGGTCTAAGAGCTGGCAGCTATCAGGGGGACAGGGAAGGTGTGGGGCGCACCTCGTGCTCCGCAGCCGACGGTGACCGCTTGACCCACGGCCGCGCAGTCTGAGAACTGGCGCCTGCCAGGGGGACGGGGCGAGTCTGGGCACACCTCGTGCTCCGCAGGCCGTCGTCACGGTCGTTCGTGGACGTGGGCCGGATTGTCGGCGGCCGTCGCTTCAGCTCCACCGGTGCCCGTCGTGGCAGGTGTGGTGTCCACAGAGTGAGATTCTCCGGCGATTCGGGGGCCATGCCTAGGACTGTGTTCGCTCTGCGAGGCATGCATGCCTGGTGGAGCGGGAGCACACCTGCTGAACGTGATCATTTCCGGGAGGGTTGGCCCGGGGGCGGCGGTCGTGTGGGGCCACGGGTCGGCGGGCGGACTCCGGGACCACGCCAGCGGAGCCCGAGGTGTGTCCAGACTCGCCCGTCCCCCTGATAGCTGCCAGTTCGTCGACCGTGCGGCCGTGGGTCGAGCGGTCTCGTCGGCGCGAAGCGCCCGTCAGTCCGCTGGAGGCGCGGTTGCGCGGCTGAGAACATGGGCAGCAGGGGGACGGCGAACGGCACGAACCCAACACACGTCCACCCGGCCCACGAAACGCCGGTCCACCAGCAGACCAAGCCGACCGCGCCGCCGAGCCCGAGCACGGACCCGCGGATCGGGCCCGAGCGCCACGAGAGATCGGCGGCCAGGCGCCGGAATGCGGCCGACTCGAATGATCACCGACCGCTCGCCGCCAGGAAGCATCGTCCAACTCCCGTGTCCCACGACCCCAGACCCGGTCATTCGTGAGGCACGCCCAGGCCGTCAGAGAGAACTGAGCCCTGGGAGCAGATGGAGGAGTCCGTAGCAGAGTGCGGCCGCCAGACCCGACATCGGGATGGTGAGCACCCAGGCGGTGACGATGTTCCCGGCGACGCCCCAGCGCACCGCCGACAGCCGTTTCGTCGAGCCGACACCGATGACGGCGGAGGTGATGGTCTGGGTGGTCGAGATCGGGGCGTGGTAGGCGAACGCGGTCGTGTACAGGACGCCGGCCGCCACGGACTCCGCCGCGAACCCCATCGGCGGGTCGAGGTGGACGATCCGCCGGCCCAGGGTGCGCATGATCCGCCAGCCGCCCGCGTACGTGCCCGCCGCGAGCGCCGTCGCCGCCAGCACGATGACCCACCACTGGACGTGGAAGCCGGTCTGATAGTGCCCCACCACGAGCGCCAGCGTGATGACGCCCATGGTCTTCTGGGCGTCCTGCAGACCGTGGCCGAGCGCCATGGCGGCGGCGCTGAGCGTCTGCGCCATCCGGAAGCCGCGGTTGACCCGGCCCGGATTGGACCGCCGGAAGATCCACTGGATCGCCGTCATCACCAGGAACGCCAGCACGAACCCGACGATCGGCGACACCACCATCGGGATGACGACCTTCTCGAAGATGCCGGGCCACTTCACCGTGTTCGCCGACGCGATGGCCGCGCCGATCAGACCGCCGATGAGCGCGTGCGACGACGACGACGGCAGGCCGAACCACCACGTGATGAGGTTCCAGACGATCGCTCCGACCAGCGCCGCGAGCACCACCAGCAGGCCGCTGTCGCCGTCCGGCGCCTCGATGATGCCGGCGCCGACGGTCTGTGCGACGCCGGTGCCGAGGAACGCGCCGACCAGGTTCATCGACGCGGCCATCAGCAGCGCCGCCCGCGGCGTGAGTGCCCGGGTGGACACCGACGTGGCGATCGCGTTGGCAGCGTCGTGGAACCCGTTGGTGTAGTCGAACGACAACGCGACGACGATCACCGTCAGGATGAGCGCGAGCTCCACCCGCTCACGACTCCTTGATGGCGATCTGCTCGACGATGTTGGCCACCGTCTCGAAGCCGTCGACCGCGGACTCCAGCGTGCTGATGACGTCCTTGAGCTTGTGCACCGTCAGCGCGTCGTACTCGCCGGAGAAGATCCGCGCCAGCAGCCGCCGGTAGTCCTGGTCGGCCTGGTTCTCCAGGCGGTTGACCTCGATCCAGTAGTCGGTCAGCTCCGACGGGGTCTGCAGCCGCGGCATCGCGTCGGCGGTCAGCTCGGCCGCGCGGTCCAGGACGTCGACGAGGTCGCCCACGCCGGACGGCAGGTCGCCCACGCGGTACAGCACCATGAGATCGAGCGCGGCCTCGACGTCGTCGAGCACGTCGTCCAGCCCACCGGCCAGCCGGTAGATGTCCTCGCGGTCGAACGGTGTCACGAACGTGGAGTTCACCCGCCGGACGATCTCGTGCGTGTGTTCGTCACCCTGGTGCTCGACCTCCTTGAGCCGGACCGCGATGTCGGCCCGGTCGGAGTCGGAGGCGAGGGCCTCGGACAGCAGGCGGACGCCCTCGCGCAGGTTGCGCGCGGAGGCGGCGAACAAATCGAAGAAGGCGTTGTCTCGTGGGGAGAAGCGCACGAAACTCCTCTGTCGGACGTAGGCGAACGGTCGAATGCTAAACGGTGAACACTCTGTGACGTGTCACACGCATCGCCTTGTCACCAGTGGATCTTCAGCCGCGCCACCGGCTCAGGTCGTTCAACGAGAGGTCGGCCGGCCACCAACCGGCCCCGAACGAGTCGAAGACGAGCACCGCGCCGCACGCGGCGACGAACAGTACGCCGAGCACCACCCACGCCAGTTCGCGCGAGCGGTCCAGCGGGGCGAGAATCGCCCGGATGCCGTGCCGGCTGCGCACCGTGCCGGGCCCGCGCCACACCAGCCAGGTGGCCACGACGGCCGCCGCGATGGACGGCGTGCGGGTGCCGCCGACGTCGAGCAGGTCCAAGAGGCCGCCGACCAGCAGCGCGCCGAGCGCGGCGACTACCAGCTGAGCCAGGCACGGCAGGGCCGCGGCCACGATGTCCCACGGCGCGGCCAGCGCCGCCACCACGGAGTCGTTGCGCTGGGAGCCACGGACCTCGCGCCGCTCGAACAGCCGCCGCTGGATGCGCCAGACGATGCGGCCGGTCAGCAGGATCGCCAGCGCGGCGACGGCGCCGGCGTACGGAGCGGCCGCGACGAGGAACACCAGCAACAGCCCGCCCAGGCCGATGGCCAGCCGGGACCGCCAGCTGCCCGGCGCGAGTGACTCGCCGCCCGGGCGCGGCGGCGGCGCCAGCGGCGACGGCTTCTGCGGCTGCTGTTCGCGGGCCCGCGGGTCGCGCCCCCGCCGCTCGTAGCCCGGCAACGGCGGCGGCTGCACCTGGGTCGGCGGGACGTAGGGCGGCGGCGCGGCCGTGACCGGCAGCGGGGGCGGCGGCACCGGCGCGATGACCGCGGTGTCGTCGAGGGCCGGCGGCGCCGCGACGGTGGGCGGCTCGCCGACGGCCGGTGGCGCGGCGGCGATCGTCGGCGGCTCGCCGGAGCCGATGGCGTGCACCAGCGCGGGGACGCCGGGGCGGCGGGCCGGGTCCGGGTGCAGCGCGGCGTCGAGCACCGCGGCGAGCCACGGCTCGACGCCGGTGAGGTCGTGTTCGCCACGCCGGATGCGGTCGAGGACGGCGAGGTCGGGGCCGCCGCCGTACGGCGCCCGGCCGGTCGCGGCGTAGGTGAGCGTCGCCGCCCAGGCGTGCACGTCGGTCGCCGGCGTCGGGTCGCGGCCGAGGACGGTCTCGGGGGCGAAGTAGCCGGGCGTACCGGAGATCAGGCCGGTGGCGGTGAGCCGGGTGTCGTCGGTGGCGTGCGCGATGCCGAAGTCGATCAGCACCGGGCCGCCGGCGGCGAGCATGACGTTGCCGGGCTTGATGTCGCGGTGCACGACGCCGGCCTCGTGCACGGACGTCAGCGCCTCGAGCAGGCCGCGCGCGAGGATGCGCAGGTCGGCGGCGGCCAGCGGCCCGTGCTCGGACACCCACGCGCTCAGCGGGACGCCGTCGACGAACCGGGTGACGATGTACGGCGGCTCGGCCGCGACGTCGGCGTCGAGCACCTCCGCGACCTGGGCGCCGCGCACCCGGACCAGCGTGGCGACCTCGCGCTCGAACCGGCGCCGGCCGTCGGTGCCGCCGACGAGCCACGGCCGCAGCGTCTTGACCGCGACCGCGCGGCCATCCGGAGCGGTCGCCAAGTACACGACCCCCATGCCGCCCTCACCGAGCTGGCGGACCACCCGGTACGGGCCGATGTGGGTGAGTTCGGCCGGCCTCGCATCCACACGTAGACGGTAACCGACCCGGGCGCGACGAGGCATTCGTGAGCCACGCCGAGCGAGCGCCGCGTCTGTGGGCCCGCGACGTGCTTTGCTATGACGCAACACTATTGATCATGGGGGTGCGCCGGGCCGAGGAGCCCGGCTCGGGAAGGACCGGCGATGGGCAGCCAGGGCCAGGCCACGGCTCAGCACGACACCACCGACGCGCCATCCCGGCTGCCGCGCATGCGCCGGCCGGCCGAGACCCCGTCGGCGCCTCGGCGCGCCCCGAGCGGCCCGCGGCCGTCCGGCGACGCGCGACCCGCCGTGGGCGAGGCAGGCGGCCGGGCCAGCCGCAGCACCCGGCTGGACAGCCTGGCCCGCGAGCTGCACGCCGCCGGCCGCCAGGGACGCACGTCGTCGTGGCTGGCCGAGCGGCTCGGCGTGTCCGCGCGCACGGTGAAGCGCGACGTCATCGCGTTGCAGCAGTCCGGGGTGCCGATCAGGGCGTCCAGCGGGCCGCAGGGCGGCTACGTCATCGACCAGTCCGGGCAGCGCGCGCTCAGCCTGACCCCCGACGAGGCGCTGGCCATCGTCGTCGGTTTGCAGGCGGTGCCCGACCAGCCGTTCGCGGCGGCCGGGTCGTCCGCCGCCGCCAAGGTGCTGCGTGCGGTCGCGCCCGACCGCCGCGCCGACGTCACCGCCGTCGCCGAGCGCATCTGGATCCGCCCCGGCGAGCCGGAGCCGCCGCACGACGACACCGTCCGCTCCGTCCTGGCCGACGCCATCCGCGACCACCGCGTCGTCCTGCTCGACCACGCGCCCGCAGACTCGGACACGGACACGGACACGGACACGGACATGGGCGAGACGCTGACCGAGCAGGTCGAGCCGCTCGGGTTCGCGCACTCGCGCGGCGCCTGGTTCGTGCTGGTCTGGAGCCGCGAGTCCGACGCCGGCCGGTGGTTCCAGCTCGACCACGTGTCGGCGGCGCAGCCGACTCACGAGACGTTCGAGCCGCGCGACGTGCGCGAGATCTTCCGCCCGGTCCCCGCCGACGACTAGCAGCCGCCGCACCTCTCCATGATCATCAAGCATCCGCGGTGCGGTCGCGCCACTCATCCTTGATGATCATGGAACAGGTCCGGGCAGACGAGGACGCTAGACGGTGGCCGGCTCGCCCACGACGTCGGCCACTCGCGTGACGGTCGCGAACCGGCCGGCCAGCGCGTACTCCGTCCGCGTGAGGATCTCCTCGACACCCAGGGTGCGGGGGTCGGCCAGGATCTCCGCGTTGGTCCGCCCGGCCGGCGCGTCCGGGTGCTCGATCGGGTTCGTCGCGGTCGCGTCGAGGACGAACGTCACCTGGTAGCCGAGGTCCGACGCCAGCCGCGCCGTCGTCTCGCAGCACTGCTCGGTGCGGATGCCGCTGACCACCACCTCGCGCACGCCCCGCTCGGTGAGCAGCTGCTGCAGACCGGTGGTCGTGAACGCGTTGTGCGAGGTCTTCGTCAGCACCGGCTCCCCCGGCCGCGGGTCCAGGCCGGGCAGCAGCCGGACGTGTCCGAGCTCCGGGTCGAAGACGGTGCCGGTGCCCGGCTCGGTGTGCAGCACCCAGACGACGAGGTCGTCCTGGGCGCGGGCGTGCTCGACCAGCCGTGCCGCCTTCGCGGCCACGCCGGGATCGGAGATCAGCTCCCAGCTCGGCCGCTGCCGGAACGACTCCTGGACGTCGATGACGAGTAGTGCTCTGCTCATGGTTCGATGCTGCGCCGCCACCGCCCCGGCTGCCAGCGGGATCGTGCCGATCTACCGCCACATCCGGTCACCGTAGACTTGACGACATGCCCCCTGCCTCCGCCGCGTCGCCGGCTGCTGCCTCCGGCGTCGCCGCCGAGGCGGCGCGGCGCCGGACGTTCGCCGTCATCAGCCACCCCGACGCCGGCAAGTCCACGCTCACCGAAGCGCTCGCGCTGCACGCGCGGGTCATCGGCGAGGCGGGCGCCGTGCACGGGAAGTCCGGGCGGCGCGGCACCATCTCCGACTGGATGGAGATGGAGCAGGACCGCGGCATCTCCGTCACGTCGGCGGCGCTGCAGTTCGAGTACCAGGGTCACGTCATCAACCTGCTCGACACCCCCGGGCACGCCGACTTCTCCGAGGACACCTACCGCGTGCTGGCCGCCGTCGACTGCGCGGTCATGCTGCTCGACGCCGCGAAGGGTCTCGAGCCGCAGACGCTGAAGCTGTTCGACGTCTGCCGGCACCGCGGCGTCCCGGTCGTCACGTTCGTGAACAAGTGGGACCGGCCGGGCCTGCACGCCCTCGAGCTCGTCGACGAGCTCGACCAGCGCATCGAGCTGACGGCCACGCCACTGAACTGGCCGGTCGGCGAGGCCGGCACGTTCCACGGGCTGCTGGACCGCGACGACGAGACCATGACGACGTTCGAGCGGGCACCGGGCGGCGCGCGCATCGCCGAGGAGCGGGTGCTCACCGCGGCCGAGGCGAAGGAGCGGCACGCCGACGCCTGGGGCACGGCGCTCGACGAGGTCTCGCTACTCGACACCCTGGAGATGGAGACGTTCCTGGCCGGCACGTCGACGCCGCTGCTGTTCGGCGCCGCGGTGGTGAACGTCGGCGTGCGCCAGCTGCTCGACGCGCTGGTCGCGCTGGCCCCGACGCCGAACGCCCGGCCCGACGCCGAGGGCACGCCGCGGCCGGTCGACGCGCCGTTCTCCGGGCTGGTGTTCAAGGTGCAGGCCGGCATGGACAAGGCGCACCGCGACCGCCTGGCCTTCGTCCGGGTCTGCTCCGGACGGTTCGAGCGCGGCGCCGTCGTCACGCATGCCGCCACCGGCCGCCCGTTCGCCACCAAGTACGCCCGCACCATGCTCGGCCGCGAGCGCGAGACCATCGACATCGCCTATCCAGGCGACATCGTGGGCCTGGTCAACGCGAACGCGCTCACCGTCGGCGACACCCTGTACGCCGAGGGGTCGCCGGTCGCGTTCCCCCCGATGCCGTCGTTCGCGCCGGAGCACTTCGTCACCGCGCGCACCACCGACACCAGCAAGGCCAAGCAGTTCCGCCGCGGCATCGAGCAGCTGGCCGAGGAGGGCGTGGTCCAGATCCTCACCTCGAACCGCCGTGGCGACGGCGCGCCCATCCTGGCCGCCGTCGGGCCGCTGCAGTTCGAGGTGGCCACGGCCCGGCTCGGCCAGGAGTTCAGCGTGCCGATCGTGCTCGACTCCCTGCCCTACGGCCTGGCCCGGCGCACCGATGCCGACGGCGTCGCCCTCCTCAACGCCGAGGCCGGCGTCGAGGTCGCCGAGCGGCGCGACGGCGCGCTGCTGGCGCTGTTCCCGGACAAGTGGCGGCTGGCGTCGGTGCAGCGCCGGCACCCCGACGTCACGCTCGAACCGCTCGTCGCCGGGACGGACTGAACCGCCGCGCGCCGGTCCCGACGCCGCCGCGCACCGTTCTCTACACTGGCCGCCATGACCGCTCGGCCGCTCTCCGAACTCGTCGATCCCGGCTGGGTGCGCGCCCTCGAACCGGTCGCCCCGAGCATCGCCGCCATGGGCGAGTTCCTGCGCGCCGAGCTCGCCGCCGGACGCACCTACCTGCCCGCCGGGCAGCACGTGCTGCGCGCCTTCACCCAGCCGTTCGACGAGGTCCGGGTGCTCATCGTGGGCCAGGACCCGTACCCGACGCCGGGCCACGCGGTCGGGCTGAGCTTCTCGGTGGCGCCCGAGGTGCGGCCGCTGCCGCCGAGCCTCGTCAACATCTTCCAGGAGTACGGCACCGACCTCGGCCATCCGGCGCCCGCCACGGGCGACCTCACCCCGTGGGCCGAGCACGGCGTGCTGCTGCTCAACCGGGCCCTCACGGTCGCGCCGAGAAATCCCGGCGCGCACCGGGGAAAGGGCTGGGAAGAAGTCACCGAGCAAGCGATCCGGGCCCTCGTCGGGCGCGGAACACCATTCGTGGCCATCTTGTGGGGTCGCGATGCGAGAAATCTCCGGCCACTACTTGGTAACGTTCCATGCATTGAGTCGGCCCACCCGAGCCCCATGTCGGCCCGCAACGGTTTCTTCGGCTCACGCCCGTTCAGTAGGGCAAACGAGCTCCTGCAGGGTCTGGGCGCGCCCCCGGTCGACTGGAAGTTGCCCTGATACGCCGCGTTCACAAAGTGGGACACACACTTGTGCAACTAGCGTTCGATCATCGTATGCTTCCCGGCGCGGGCCCAAGGTGGTACTGTTTCCGCGGTTGCAGTAACAGTTCCTCGCACGTCCTTGAACGCCCGTGGGATGTTATCGCGGGCGTTTTTCGCTTCTCTGTGCCTCCAGCACTGTGGTAGCGGGAGACGGCGGCAGCAACCCGGAGGTCGCACGGTGCGGCCTTCGTCACCGTCCCGTAGGAGGACACGGCACATGGCACAGGGAACCGTCAAGTGGTTCAACGCCGAGAAGGGCTTCGGCTTCATCGCACAGGACAACGGCGAGCCGGACGTCTTCGTGCACTACTCGGCGATTCAGTCCGACGGCTACCGCACGCTGGACGAGAACCAGCGGGTGGAGTTCGAGATCACCCAGGGCCCGAAGGGTCCGCAGGCTGACGCGGTCCGTCCGGTCTGATCGACCTGTCACACCACTGCCCCCGAACCTCTCGTAGGTTCGGGGGCAGTGGTGCGTCCGGGGCGGGTTCTCGTGCGGTCCGGACCGCATGCCACCCACCGTCGCCGCTGTTCAGCAACCCTGCGGACGCGGCCGGCCGAGGGGTAGACGGACCGTTCTGTTCGGAAGGGGCTTGATAACGAACGGGTCACTGTGATTCGGTGGTGTCACGTGGTCAAGCAATCGCCACTTCCGCTTCATTCTGGAGAGGTGTAGGCCGTGCAGACCCACGTTCTCGCGACGACGGACGACCGTCAGCACCAGCACCAGAACACCGACCGTCACGAACTCACCAACGACCTGCTGCGCCGAGCGGCGCGCAGCACCGGCAGGCAGCGCCAGCGCCTCATCGACGAGGTCGTTCTCCTTCATCTGCGGCTCGCCGAGTCGATCGCCCGGCGCTACTCCGGGCGTGGCATCGAGCGCGACGACCTGCTGCAGGTCGCCAACCTCGGGCTGGTCAACGCCGCCCGGCGGTTCGACCCCGACCGTGGCAAGGACTTCGTGTCCTTCGCCGTCCCCACCATCACCGGCGAGGTCAAGCGGTACTTCCGCGACCACGGCTGGACGGTCCGGCCGCCGCGCCGGGTCCAGGAACTGCACGCCCGGGTCACCGCCGCCACGGCGGAGATCTCCCAGACCAAGGGTGCGGCGCCCAGTCCGGCCGAGCTGGCCGAACATCTCGGCGTCGGGCTCGACGACGTCCTCGAGGCCAGCGCCTCGCACGAGTGCTTCACAGTGGCCTCCATCGACTACCGCGGCACCGGCGGCGAGGAGACACCGCTGGCGGAGACGCTCGGCGAGGACGACGACGGCTTCGCCCGTGCCGAGGCCGTGGTGGCACTCGCCCCGGCCTGTCGCGAGCTCAAGCCGCGCGACCGGCGCATCCTCTATCTGCGCTTCTTCAAGGGCTGGACGCAGCAGGAGATCGCCAAGGACCTGGGCGTCACCCAGATGCAGGTCTCGCGGCTGCTGGCCCGCATTCTCGGCCAGCTCCGCAGCCGGGTCGGCGCCGCGGCCGCCTAAGGCGTGTCGAGCAGTTCGAGCAGCCGCTCGACGGCCACCCCACGGCGCTGGGCGGCCGGCAGTGCGACGGAGACCGCCCAGCGCGGCAGGGCGTCCTCGATCGTGAGGACGTCCAGCCCCTGGGCGGCCCGTTTGCGGCTGACGTGCTCGGGCACCAGCGCGACGCCGAGGCCGTGCCCGACGAGCTCGAGCAGCGTGTGGACGTCGTTGACCTCCATGGTGACGCGGCGATCCAGGCCGGCCGCGGCGAACGCGGCGTCGGCCAGCTGCCGGGCGGCCCACTCCTCCTGGAAGTCGACGAACGCCGTGCCGTGCAGCTGGCTCAACCCGATGCTGCCGCGCCCGGACAGCTGGTGGTCGGGCCGGCACAGGACGACCATGCCTTCGGCCGTCAGGGGGATGAGGTCGACGCCCTCCGGAGGCGGCGCGACGACCGGCACGAACGCGACGTCGAGCACGCCGGCCCGGACGTCGGCGAGCAGCCGGGCGGAGCCGGCCTGGTCCAGCCGTACCTCGACGCCTGTGTGGGCGGCCCGGAACCTGGCCAGCAGCCCTGGCACGTCGACGGCTCCCAGGCACTGCTCGGCGCCGATGCGCACCGTCCCGCGCAGCAGCCCGTTGACCGCGGCCACCGCCTCACGGGCCGCCTCGACCGACGCCAGGGCCCGCCGCGACTCCGCCAGCAGCGCCCGGCCGGCTTCGGTGAGGCTGACCTGCCGGGTGTTGCGGTGGAACAGCGCGGCGCCGAGCTCACGCTCCAGCGTCCGGATGGAGGCCGACAAGCCTGACTGGCTGATGATCAGCCGCTGCGCCGCCCGGGTGAAGTGACCCTCTTCGGCGACGGCGACGAAATGCTCCAAGTGCCGCAGTTCCACGACCCAGAATCGTAGCTTCTGAATTCGTTCGGGTTCTCCTGTTGGACACACCGTGGACAGGGCGCCAAGACTGGAAGTGAACACCACCCGATCCCCGGAGGTCACATCCCATGCAGGTCCGCCGCATCGGCGACGTCCAGGTCAGCTCCATCGGGCTGGGCGGCATGCCCATGTCCATCGAGGGACGGCCGGACGAAGCCCGCTCGATCGCCACGATCCATGCGGCGCTCGACGCGGGCGTCACATTCATCGACACCGCCGACGCCTACCACCTCCATGCCGGCGAAGTAGGCCACAACGAGACGCTCATCGCCACGGCACTGGCCCGCTATGGCGGCGACGCGTCCGGCGTGCTGGTCGCCACCAAGGGCGGCCACCTGCGCCCCGGCGACGGGTCCTGGACGAAGAACGGCTCGCCCGACTACCTGAAGCGG
Source organism: Jiangella endophytica (assembly GCF_003427025.1). Taxonomy (GTDB): domain Bacteria; phylum Actinomycetota; class Actinomycetes; order Jiangellales; family Jiangellaceae; genus Jiangella; species Jiangella endophytica. The sequence goes on along the minus strand of NZ_QVAI01000001.1, from coordinate 120,133 downwards.
GCCTGCGAGGCGTCACTGAAGCGTCTCGGCGTGGAGGCGATCGGCCTCTACCAGTTCCACCGGCCCGACCCCGCAGTCCCGTACGCGGAGTCCGTCGGCGCCCTGCGCGACCTGCTCGACGAGGGCAAGATCCGGATGGCCGGCGTCTCGAACGCCGACCCGAAACAGATCGAGCTGGCCAACGAGGTTCTCGGCGGCCGCCTGGTGTCGGTGCAGAACCAGTTCTCGCCGCGGTTCCGCAGCAGCGAGCCGGAACTGGAGCTGTGCGACCGCCTCGGCATCGCGTTCCTCCCGTGGAGCCCGCTCGGCGGCATCTCCCGCGCCGGCGACCTCGGCTCGGCCCACGAGCCGTTCGCCCGCGTGGCCGCCGCTCACGGCGTCAGCCCGCAGCAGGTGTGCCTCGCCTGGATGCTGGCCAAGAGCGAACACGTCATCCCGATCCCGGGCTCGAGCCGGCCCGAGACGATCCGCGACTCGGCCGCAGCCGTGGACCTGGAGCTCACGCCGGAGGAGCTGGCCGCGCTCGGCTGAGCGACCCGCAGGACGAGGTGGGCGGCGTGCTGGCGCCGCCCACCTCCCCGCTCAGGCGAGCTGTGCGAGTCCGGCCTGACGCTCGGACATGGACGCCTCGAGGGCGTCGCCGATCTCGGCGTAGCAGCGCGGCGCCGACCCGGCGGGCACGCGCTCCAGCTGCGCTCGTACACCGAGGTCGCGGGTGACCACACAGACACCACCGCCCCGGGCACGGATGCGCTGGTGCAGTCCGACCAACGCCGTCGCCGCCGACGGGTCGACCGAGCCGGCTCGGCCCAGGTCGACCACGACATGACGGCTGTCAGCGGCGTTGGCGGCCCCACGGATCTCGTCGGCCAGGGCCGCGTCGAGATCGCCGGGAACGGTCAGGATCGTGCAGCCACCGAAGTCGCGGGCCTGCACGGCGACGTCGTTGCTCACGGACGCTTCACCACCATCGATTCGGGAGACCTGGACTCCACCCCGAGTCCTGCCAAGCCTCCAGTGGTCGGCACCCGACGAGGGGAACGCCCCATCAGGCACCGATATCATCCGACGCCTACCTTTACTGAGCGTCGTGCTGACTGTCAAGACCTCTCTGGATCAACGCGAGGACGTCACTCTGGCACGCCGGCCGCCCGGAATCAAGATCCTTTGCCTCGGCAAACGATCGCGCCGCGCCCCGATGCAACCCGGGGCCGCGGTCACGCGTCATCCAGTACGGCGGGCCAGGGAGCTCGCCACGGGGGTGCCCGCGCCGTTGCGGCGCAAACGGGTGGCCGGGCCCGCGTCGCGCACGCGGGCCCGGACTCCTCGGGCCGTCAGCTCGTCTCGGCGTCCACCCAGGCGAGATAGTCGCGACTGCCGCCCACGATCGGCGTCACCACGATCTCCGGCACGTCGTACGGGTGCACGTCGCGCAGGTGCGCCGTCAACGCCTCGGCCCGCGCCACCGTGGTCTTGATCTCGACCCGCCACTCGGGTTCCGTGCGCACCTCACCCTCCCACCGGTAGACGCTGGTGATCGGGAGGAGCTGGGCGCAGGCGCCGAGCCGGGCCGCGACGATGCCGGCGGCCAGCTCGCGCGCCGCCGTCTCGTCGCCGGCCGTCGTGGTGACGATGACCTGACCGCTGGACATCCCCGAAGCCTAGGACGTGCGCCTCGTTGACAACGCTCACTCGGAGGCGAATACTCGAAGTCGAGTATTCGAACCAGGAGATCTCCGAGGAGGCGTCGTGGCCGCCACCCGCCCGTCCAATCCGCTGGCGCTGGCCGTGCTCGTGCTGCTGTGGGAGCGGCCCATGCACCCGTACGAGATGTCCAGCACCCTGCGCGAGCGGCGCAAGGAGGACAGCATCAAGCTCAACTACGGGTCTCTGTACTCCGTCGTCGAGTCGCTGCAGAAGCGCGGGCTGATCGAGGCGGCCGAGACCGTGCGTGAGGGCCGGCGACCCGAGCGGACCATCTACGCCATCACCGAGATCGGCGCGCAGATCATGGTCGACTGGATGGTCGAGCTGCTGAGCACACCGAAGAAGGAGTTCACCCAGTTCGAGGCCGCGCTGTCGCTGGCCGGTGCGTTGCCGCCCGAGCAGGTCACCGAGCTGCTCGCCCAGCGGCTGCGCAACCTGCACTTCCACCAGACCGCCGCCGACGCGATCCTCGCCGAGGCGGCAGCGGTCCGCATGCCACGCCTGTTCATGATCGAGGCCGAGTTCAGCCAGGCCCTGCTCAAGGCCGAGCTCGCGTTCGTCGAGCAGCTGCTGGCCGAGTTGCGCGCCGGCAGCCTCAGCGGGTTCGCCATGTGGCAGCGCATGCACGAGCTTCGGCGGGCCGGCGTACCGCCGGAGGAGATCGAGGCGAAGCTCGGCGTGGAGTTCGCCGACGACCTCGCCTTCGCCCAGGACGACCACGCGCTCGCCGACGACGAGGGCGCCACGTAGAGCACGGCTCCCGGCCACGGTGCTGCAACACCACGGCCGGGAGCCGATCGGAAACCAGGAGCCGGAGACTCACCACGCGGATCGCCCCGATCCCAGGTCCTGCACCACCAAGGATACGGGCGACACCGTGCGGCACCGGTTCCTTCCCGCCGGAAGGAGATCCGCATCATGCAGCACGCCATCGAGGCCGAGGGTCTGGTGAAGACCTACGGCAAGGGGGCGAAGGCCGTCCGGGCGCTGTCCGGCGTCGGCTTCGCCGTCCCCCGTGGCACCGTGTTCGGCCTGCTCGGGCCGAACGGGGCCGGCAAGTCCACCACCACGAAGATCCTCACCACCCTCTCGACGCCGGACGACGGCACCGCCGCCGTCGCCGGGCTGGACGTGGCGAGGGAGCCCGGCCGGGTCCGGCGCGCGATCGGCTACGTGCCGCAGAAGCCGTGCTTCGACCCGACCGCCACCGGGCGCGAGAACCTCACGCTGCAGGGGCACGTCCACGGTCTGTCCCGCTCGGACATCCGCGCCCGCGGCGACCAGCTGCTGGAGCGGTTCGGGCTGGCCGACGCCGCCAACCGGGTCACCAAGACGTGGTCCGGCGGCATGCAGCGCAAGCTCGACGTCGCGCTGGCGCTCCTGCACCAGCCGCGGGTGCTGTTCCTCGACGAGCCCACCACCGGGCTGGACCCCGAAGCCCGCGCGGACATGTGGGCCGAGATCTCCGGCGTCACGCGGGCCGACGGCGTCACCATCCTGCTCACCACCCACTACCTGGAGGAGGCCGACCACCTGGCCGACCGGCTGGTCATCATCGACCGCGGCCAGGTCGTCGCCGAGGGCACGCCGGAGGAGCTGAAGGGCGGCCTGGACGGCGACGCCGTCCAGGTCGAGCTGGCCGACCCGGGCCAGCAGACGGCGGCCAGCGCTGCCATCGCCACGGTCCGCGGCGTCGGCGAGATCAGCGTCGACGGCGCCCGGCTGCACGCCCGCGTCGGCGACGGCGCCGCGACGCTGCCCGCGCTGCTCGCCGCGCTGGAGGGCGCGAGCGTCCCGCTCGCCTCCGTCACCGTCGCCCGGCCCTCGCTGGACGACGTCTACCTGCGCCACGCCGGACGGTCCTTCCACAGTGCCGACCGCGCCGGTCTGACCGGGACGGAGGTGGCGGCATGAGCGCGACCCTCGCCCCGGTGGCGCCGGCCCGGCCGGACGTGCGGCGCGGCCTCGCGCTGCGGCAGTCGGTGTACCTGATCGGGCGCTCGCTGCGGATCCTGCGCCGCGAGCCGGTGTACCTGGCGTTCACCCTGCTCCAGCCGATGGTGTGGCTGCTGCTGTTCGGCGCGCTGTTCGAGCGGGTCGCCGACCTGCCCGGCTTCGGCGACATCTCCTACCTGGAGTACCTCACCCCCGGTGTCGTCGTCATGACGGCGATGATGTCGGCCGGCTGGGCCGGCACCGGGTTCATCGACGACATGCAGCGCGGCGTCATGGACCGCAATCTCACGTCGCCGGTGAGCCGGGGCGCGCTGATCACCGGTGCGCTGGCCTACCAGGCGGTCGTGACGGTCGTGCAATCGCTGATCGTGTTCGGGGTCGGCCTGCTGGCCGGCGCCCGGTACGACGGCGGCCCGGCCGGCGTGCTCGTGGTGCTGCTGTGCGCCACGCTGCTCGCGGTGATCTTCGCGGCACTGTCCTGCGCGGTGGCGTTGACGCTGCGGTCGCAGGAGTCCCTGATCGGTGTCTCGCAGTTCCTGACGCTGCCGTTGGCGTTCATGTCGACGGTGATGATGGCGCCGGCGCTGCTGCCCGGCTGGGTCGGCACCGTCGCCCGCTACAACCCGGTCGACTGGGCGGCGCGAGCCAGCCGCGACGCGCTGCTCGGCGATCCGGACTGGTCGGCCGTGTTCGGCCGGGCCGCACTGCTGGCCGCGCTGACGCTCGTCATGGCCTGGCTGGCGACCCGGGCGTTCCGCGCCTACCAGCGTTCGGTCTGACCTCCGCCGCCGCGCCCCGGCCCGCCGCTCGCCGGCCGCCGGGGCGGGGCGGCGCTCAGGCCGAGCCGCCCACGAACACCCGGGCCGCGGCCCGGACGCGCAGCGTCTCGACCAGTGCCACCTGCTCGGCCGCCCGCTCGAGGAGACGGTCGACCCGCCCGACGTCGGGCCGCCCCTGCGCCGCGCCCACGGTGCGCAGCGTCCGCCAGCCGCTGGCCGTGCCCTCGATGCCCAGCCGCAGCATCTCCAGCTCGACGACGACGCTCAGCGGCGAGCGGGTGAGCAGGTGGCCGTTGAACTTCAGCCGGCCGGCCAGTTCGGCGGCCGCCGCCGTGTAGAGCTTGTAGCGGCGGACCGGCACCCCCAGCTCGTCCATGATCGCGAGCAGTTCCTTGCGGTCGGCCGCGACGTCCTCCGCCAGGTCGGCGAGCGGATCCTCCACCGGGGTCCCGCGCAGACTTCGCGCCAGCCGGCGCACCAACTGCACGCAGGCCGTCGCGCCCGCCAGGTGGTCGTTGAGGTAGATGCCGAGCAGCTGTGGCTCCGGCCGGGTGGTCTGGTCTGCTGCGGTCTCGGACACCGCGCCTCCTCCCGAATGGGCGACACGCGTCCGCTTACCCGGTCCGCTCGGAGACATTCGGAGCCGTGCCACCGGAAAGCGATTGCCATGATCGTTGCCGGAAAGAAAGGCGGGGAACATCACGGCTCCGAAGAAACCGTGATGGAAGTTGAAGGTTGCGACCCCGGCCTCCGCAGCGAACCGGGGCCGCAACCTGCACCCGACGTCGTCGTGGTACGTCGGGCGTTCTCGGGGCCCTAGGGGCCGTTTCCGTTGCCGTTGCCGTTTCCGTTACCGGAATTGCCGTTCCCGGAGTTCCCGGAATTGCCATTGCCGTTACCGGAGTTGCCGTTTCCGTTGCCCTGGTTGCCGGGCTTCTCCGTCTTCTCGGGCTTGCCGGGCGGCGACTCGGGCTTGTTCGGGTTGTCCGGCTTCTCGGGCGGCTTGCCCGGCGGAGTCTCGGGTTTGCCCGGCGGCTTCTCGGGCTTCCCGGGAGGGGTCTCCGGCTTGCCGGGTGGCGTCACCGGCTTGCCGGGGTCATCGGGCCGGCTCGTGCCGGGCTCGGTGGTGCGGGTGTCGCTGACGTCCTCGACGAGATCGGGGGCGGGCTCGTCGCGCTGGAAGCTGATCGGCGTCACCGTCTCGATGAACGACTCGACGCGGGCCTGGGCGCCACCGGGCAGCGCGCCCGCGGCGGTGGCGGCGGACAGGCCGGTGAACACGACCACGGCACCGGTGACGACACGGGCACGCGGGCTGGCGCCGGCCAGCCACGACCGCAGCCTGCGGCGAGCCGGCTCAGAGGCCGGCAGGGCGGGCGTGATGCCGGTGAAGTCGCCGCTGGCCATGCGCCGCGCCAACTCGTCCGACGGCCGCACCGGCTGCCGCGAGGCAGCGCGGATCTGCCCGACGGCGCCGGCCAACGGCGCGAGTCCGGGCTGGACCGGGCGGCCGGTCAGCAGGGCCTCGACGGTGTCCTCGTCGAGCAGGTGCAGCGGAAGCATCTCGTCCCTGTAATCGCCGCGGGTGCGCCAGGGGGTACGGGGTCACTCGACTTTTTTTCGCAGCGCGGTCAGACCGCGCCGCTGCAGCGCCTTCACCGCGCCCACGGACCGGCCGACGGCGCGGGCGACCTGCTCGACCGTGAGGTCGCCGACGACGCGCAGCAGCACGACCTCGCGCTGCTCCGCCGACAGCGTGGCGCACAGCTCGTACACCCGCCGCAGCCCCAGCGCGTCCAGCGCCTCGGCCTCGGCGTCGCCGCCCGGGCCGTCGAGCGTCGCGGGGTCGTCGGTGGGTTCGCTGGGTCGCCGCACGGCCCGCCGTCGCTCGTCGACGAGCCGCCGGTGCGCGATGGTGAAGACCCACGACCGGAACTGCGGTTCCGTCCCCTCGAACGAGGGCAGCCCGGCGAAAACCCCGAGGAAGACCTCGCTGGTCAGATCGTCGGGCTCGGCCGCTCCCTGGAGTCGCAGGTAGCCCGTGACCACCGGCGCGAGATCGGTGTACAGGCGCTCGAAGGCCCACGGCGCGCCGGCGCGCGCCGCGTCGAACACGACCTCGAAGTCTTCCCCGATGATCGCCCGCCTCCCATTGGCGCCTGCCTCACAGTCTGATCACCTCGCTGGCCAGAAGGTTACGGGCACACGTCGGCCTTCCGGAACGCGCGTGGACCCCAGCCACCAGAATGGACCCGTGGACAGCCTGATCATCGACCTGCGCACCGGCACCGACCTGGTCACCGACGTGACCCGCGACGTGCTCGACTACTGCCGCGGCAAGGGCGACGGCCTGTGTCAGCTGTTCGTGCCGCATGCCACGGCCGGGCTGGCGCTGATCGAGACCGGCTCCGGCACCGAGCCCGACCTCGCCGGCGCCGTCGACCGGCTGCTGCCGCGCGAGGACGTCTACCGTCACCGCCACGGCAGTCTCGGCCACGGCCGCGACCACGTCCTGCCGGCCTTCATCGCGCCGTCGCTGACGCTGCCGGTGCTGGGCGGCGTACCTGCGCTGGGCACCTGGCAGAGCGTGGTCGTGGTCGACTCCAACGTCGACAACCGCGAGCGCAAGCTGCGGTTGTCGTTCCTCGCCGGCTGAGGTCAGTCGCCGTCGCCGGGCTCGGGCTCAGGCCTGCGCAGCTCGCCGTCGGCGCCCATGACCTGCTCGGTCTCGTCGGCGTCGCCGTGCACGCGGGTCTCGTCGTCGACGGAGTGCACGGCCATCGCGCGGTCGCGCTCCTCCTGCGTCGTGTGATGGACGCCGTCAGGATGCTCGGGGTTCTCGGTCATCCCTGCCGAGTACCCAGCGGAGCCCGGCTCAGCCGGCCCAGTCCAGCAGCGGCTGGTGCCGCGCGGGGTCGCGGAGCTCGGCCAGCGCCAGCTTCTCCAGCTGCCTCACCCGCTCCTTGGTCAGGCCGACTCGCTCGGCGACCTCCTGCAGGGTGTGCTGCTCGCCGTCCTCGAGGCCGAAACGCATCGAGACGATCAGCGCCTCGCGCGGGGCCAGGGTGTTGACGAGGCCGCGGACCTGCTCACCGAGCGCCTGGAACTCGATGACGTCGGTGGCCTGCGGCGTCTCGGTGTCCTCGATGAGGTCGCCGATGCTCGCGCTGCCCTCGTCGCCGACCGGGGTGTCGAGGCTGAGGGTGTCGCGCGAGATGCGGCGCAGCTCGATCACCCGGGCGGGGGCGAGATCGGTCTCGGCGGCCAGCTCCTCCGCCGTGGGCTCGCGGCCCAGGTCGACGGTGAGCTTGCGCTCGGCCTTGCCGATCTTGGACAGCGTCTCGATGACGTGCACGGGCAGCCGGATGGTGCGCGCCCGCTCGGCCTTGCCGCGCTCGATAGCCTGCCGGATCCACCACATCGCGTAGGTCGAGAACTTGAACCCCTTCGTGTAGTCGAACTTCTCGACCGCACGGATCAGCCCCAGGTTCCCCTCCTGCACGACGTCCAGGAACGGCAGCCCGCTGTTGCGGTAGTACTTGCGCGCGGCGGACACGACCAGCCGCAGGTTGGCGCGGATCATGTGGTCCCTGGCCTGCTCGCCGTCGCGCACCAGGGCCGCCAGCTCGTCCCGGCGCCGGCCGGGACCCTCGGTCTCGAGCAGCGACGCCGCGTAGACGCCGGCCTCGATGCGGCGCGCCAGTTCGACCTCTTCGGCCGCGGACAGCAGCGGCGTGCTGCCGATCTGCTTGAGGTACTGGCCGACCAGGTCGTAGTCCTCGTCCCGCACTCTGGCCGGGGATCGGACCTGCTCCTGCACCATCGTCATTCGTTCGTCTCCTCACTCGTCTCAACGTCGTCTCGGCGCCATGGCACGCCCAGGTCGCGCGCAGGCGCGCTGACCGTCGGTGGTGTGCGTAGGTGGGTTGCCCTGCGGGAGCTCGCGGATCTCTCGATCCGGCTCCCGAAGCCCCGGGCCGGTGGCGGCCTACCGAGAACTTCCAGCAAGAGGAACGTCTCGGCAGCTCGGGCTATTCCGGCGTCGTCCTTGTCGGCGGGGTACTGCCCGGCGACCATGGAACGGATGAGCGAGGACGTTGGTTCCGGCGGGCGCTTCGTCGTCCAGGAGCACCATGCCCGCCGGCTGCACTGGGACCTGCGGCTCGAGCACGAGGGCGTGCTGGCGTCGTGGGCACTGCCCCGCGGGTTCCCGCGCACGCCGGACGAGAACCGGCTCGCCGTCCGCACCGACGACCACCCGCTGGAGTTCCTCACCTTCGACGGCGAGATCCCGGCCGGCCAGTACGGCGGCGGCGCCCTGACCATCTGGGACAGCGGCACCTACGAGGCGGAGAAGTTCCAGGACGACAAGGTCGTGGCGCGGCTGCACGGTGAGCGGGTCCGGGGCCGGTTCGCGCTGTTCCGCACCCGTGGCGACGACTGGATGATCCACCGCATGGACGGCCCGCCGGACGACGACGGCGAGCCGATGCCGGAGGCGCTGGCGCCGATGGCCGCGACGCTGTCGACGCTGCCGCCGGACCAGGACGACTGGGGCTTCGAGATCAAGTGGGACGGTGTCCGCGCGCTCGCGTACGGCGAGCCCGGCCGGCTCCGGCTGGTCGGCCGCAACGGGCGCGAGTTCACCCGGCAGTACCCCGAGCTGCGGCCGCTGTCGAACGCCGTCGGCGCGCACCGGCTGGTGCTCGACGGCGAGATCGTCGCGTTCGGCGACGACGGCCGGCCCAGCTTCCAGCGGATCCAGCCGCGCATCCACCTGAGCTCCGACGCGGACATCCGCCGCCAGGCAGAGGTCACGCCGGTCGTCTACGTGATCTTCGACCTGCTCTACCTGGACGGCCGGTCGCTGCTCGACGCGCCGTACGAGGAGCGCCGCCGCGAGCTGGCGGCGCTCGAGCTGGCCGGGCCGCATTGGCAGGCGCCCGACTACCAGCGCGGCGACGGCGACGTCCTGCTCGACGCGACCCGGCGGCAGGCGCTGGAGGGCGTCGTCGCCAAGCGGCTGGGCAGCCGGTACCAGCCGGGCCGGCGCAGCCGCGACTGGCTGAAGATCAAGAACGTGCGCCGGCAGGAGGTCGTGGTCGGCGGCTGGGTCACGGGCCAGGGCCGGCTGGCCGGGTCGCTCGGCGCGCTGCTGACCGGCTACTACGACGACGAGGGCGCGCTGCGGTTCGCCGGCAAGGTCGGCACCGGCTTCGACGACGCCACCCGTGCCCGCCTGCTCCGGCGGCTGGAGGAGCTGCGCACCGACGACAGCCCGTTCACCGGCCGCCAGCCGCAGCGCGACGCCGTCTTCGTCCGGCCCGAACTGGTCGCCGAGGTCGCGTTCGCCGAGTGGACCGGCGCCGGCACGCTGCGGCACCCGTCGTTCGAAGGGCTGCGTGAGGACAAACCGGCCCGCGACGTGGTCCGGGAGGAGCCGGTGCCGCCGCCGGGCTGATGCCGCGCGGTCTGGACCGGGCCGAATGCTCGCCGGACCCTCGGGTACGGGTCGCGGATGCCGCGGCCACCCCGGCCGCGGCGGAGGGAGGTACCCGATGAGTACCGAGCTCATCGTCGTGTTGATCGTCGTCGTGGTGCTGATCGCCGTCGCCGCCTGGCTACTCGCGCGCCGGCGCGGTCACGATGCCGCGGCCCGCCGGGAGGCGGCCGTCCAGGAGCGGCAGCGGGCCGCAGCCGTCGACCGGGCCGCCGAGCGGCACGATGCCGAGGCCGAGGAGCAGGCCGCCCGGGCCCGGCGAGCGCGGGCCGTGGCAGCCGAGCAGGAGGCCGAGGCGGAGCGGCTGAAGGCCACGGCCGGAGAGGAGGCCGCGGCGGCCGCCGAACGGCGCCGTGCGGCCGACGCGCTGCACCCCGACACACCGGATCCGGTCAGGACCGATCCCGACCGGCCGGACGCCGGCAGCGACGACGTCATGGAGGACGACCGCACCCGCCGTCAGGGCTGGTGACGCGGTCAGCTGGAGCGGCGCATCCCCCGTCGTCGCCGCTCCAGCTGCCGCCGCTCCTCGGTGTCCAGCCCACCCCACACGCCGTACTGCTCGCCCCGGTCCATCGCCTCGGCGAGGCAGCGTTCCCGCACCGGACAGGTCCCGCAGATCCGCTTGGCCCGGGTCTCCTGAGCGCGTTTGCGGCTCGGCGACACCCCCTCGGGGACGCAGAACAGATCCGCGTCCCACGCCCGGCACGACCCGTACTCCCACCACGACGCGGAGTCCACCCGCGCACCGGGTTCGTCCGGACTCGGCACCATCACATCGCTGCGTCGACCGGCCTCGGTCCGCCGGACGATCCGCATCACCCCGACAGTCATCACCCCCGGTTACCCACGCGTTCCGGGGGCAAACCGGCCGAACGGCCCGGATCAGGGCTCGTCGGGCAGCCGTCCGGTGGCGATGATCCGCTCGGCGACGACACGCAGTTTGACGTTGGAATTACGGGAGTAGCGGCGCAGGACGGCGAAGGCGCGGTCGGCGTCGAGACCGTAGCGTTCCATGAGGATGCCCTGGGCCAGCCCGATGAGGTGCCGCGCGCCGATGGCCTGCCGCAGCCCGTCCTCCTCACGCGCGGACGCGAGGGCGATGGACGCGTGCCGGCCGAAGATCTCCGCGACGTCGGTGTCGTCGTCGTCGAACATGCCGGGCCGGTGGCCGTAGAGGTTCAGCGTGCCGAGCGTGGTGTTGCCGGTGTGCAGCCGCACCGACAGCACGCTGCGCAGGCCCAGCTCGGCCGCCTGCGGCCCCCATGCCGGCCAGCGCGGATCGGTGGCGGTGTCCTCGACCAGGACGGACGACCGGACCTCGACCGCCGCGCGGCTCGGGCCCTCCTCGAGCGTCGTCTGCAACTCGTCGGCCTTGCCCACGCGCGGGTCGGTGGCCACGGTGGTCTCGATGCGGCCACCGCCGTGCAGCAGCATCAGCCCGGCGTCGTCGCACACGGTGGCCTGCTGCGCATACTCGACGACCCGCTCGAGCGTCTGCTCGACGTCGGGTTCCTCGTGCAGCGCGAGCGCCATCTCGGCGAAATCGCCCGCATCAGGTTCGGTCACGCCCGTCCTCCGCCAAGTCGAGCCCCACGGGGCCATCATCCTCCCCGACCGGGTCGGCGGTGTCGATAGTCCCCCATCGGGTACGCACCTGAACATGGTGGACGACGGTGTCGTGCAGCCACACGCGGTGGTCACGGGTGGGGCCGGATTCCTCGGCTCGCATCTGTGCGACGCGCTCATCGCGTCCGGGTACCGGGTCACCTGTGTCGACAACTTCGAGACCGGCCGGCCGGCGAACGTCCGGCACCTGGAGAAGGAGTCGGCCTTCCAGCTGCTGCGCCGCGACCTCAACGACTACGACGACGGCGATCTCGCCGGGCCGATCGACGTCGTCTTCCACCTGGCGGCGCCGGCCGCGCCCAGCGACTACCTGCTCGATCCGGTCGCGACGATGCGCATCGCCAGCGCGGGGACCCTGAACGCGCTGGATCTGGCCCGCTCCCGGTCGGCCCGGTTCGTGCTGGCGTCGACGTCGGAGGTGTACGGCCCGGGCAGCGACGGACCCAGCCGCGAGGACCGCGTCGGGCAGGTCGACCCGGCGGACGGCTACGGCGCCTACTACGAGTCGCGGCGTTTCGCCGAGGCGCTGACGACGGCGTACCGCACGACGTACGCCCTGCGGACGGCGATCGCGCGGATCTTCAACACGTACGGCCCGCGGATGCGCCTGGACGACGGCCGGGTGCTGTCGCGGTTCATCCGGCAGGCACTGACCGGGGCGCCGCTGACGGTGCCCGGTCCTGGAACCCAGACCCGTTCGCTGTGCTACGTCGATGACGCGGTGGCCGGACTGCTGGCGTTGGCCGGCGGCGGCTACCCGGGGCCGGTGAACATCGGCAGTCCGGAGGCGGTGCCGGTGTTCACCCTCGCCCAGGAGGTCGCGCAGATCACCGGACCGGACGCCGAGATCGTCTTCGTCGAGCCGCCGGCCACCGAGAGCCAGGCCCGCCGGCCCGACATCACGCTCGCCACGCAACTGCTCGACTGGCAGCCGCGGACGTCGGTGCACGACGGGCTGACGGCCACCCTGACGTGGTTCCGCCGCGCCCGGGTCCGGAATGCCTGACGGCGCCGTCGTCCCGCGGACCTGGTCGTACGCCGGCTTCGTCGCTGATGTCGCTGGCCTGCGGCCCGCCGCGCGTGCGCTGACCTGACCGTCAGGTGTTGCCGCCTCTTGACCGCATGCTGGTCGCCAGCAGGACGCCGACGGCGGCGAGGCCCACCTGGACGATGATCTCGATCCAGTCGACGCCGCTGGTGTCGCGCAGCGGGCCGACGATGGCGGTGCCGATGAGCGCGGCCACGATGCCGATGAGCACGGTCAGCCAGATCGGGATGGCCTGCTTCCCAGGCACGATGAGCCGGCCGAGCGCGCCGATGATCGCTCCGATGATGACGGCCGAGATGATGCCGCTGACCTCCACGGTCCCTCCCCGAGCTGGATGGTCTGTTCCTCACGATCCTGCCCGATGGCGTACCCCGCCGGAGTGGTTTCACCGCCGCCTGGGTACGTCGCGGTGAACGAATCGGGAGGGAGCCCCATGGCGCAGTGCGACGTCGCGTTGTTCGCCCCGTCGCCCGTGCTCACGCTGACGGTCGAGGACCAGGCCGGCCGACCGGACATCCACGTCCACGCCGGCGGTCAGGGCGTCTGGCAGGCGCGGATGCTCGTCACCCTCGGCGCGTCGGTGACCATGTGCTGCGTGCTGGCCGGTGAGACCGGGACGGTGCTGCGGCATCTGATCGAGGACGAGGGCGTCGTCGTCAAGGCGGTCGAGGGCACCGGCCGCAACGGCGCCTACGTCCACGACCGCCGCGACGGCGAGCGAGTCGAGGTGGCCGAGGCGCCGTCGGATCCGTTGACCCGGCACGAACTGGACGAGCTCTACGGCCTCACGCTGAGCGCCGCGCTGGACGCCGGAGCGGTGCTGCTCAGCGGGCCGTCGGACCACCCGGAGGCCGGGGAGGCGCTCCCGGCCGACGCGTACCGGCGACTGGCCGCCGACCTGCGCGCCGTCGGGAAACCGGTGGTCGCCGACCTCGCCGGCGACCGCCTCGCCGCGGTCCTGGACAGCGGGCTGACGGTGGTCAAGGTCAGCCACGAGGAGCTGCTCGCCGACGGCCGCGCCGCCTCGGACGACCAGGACGCGCTGCTCCGGGCCATGCACGAGCTGCAGGACCAGGGCGCACAGCACGTGATCGTCACGCGGGCGCACGACCCGCTGCTGGTGCTCGCCGACGACGTCGTCCGGGTCGTGCGGATGCCGCGGCTGCAGTCCGCCGACACACACGGCGCCGGCGACTCGCTCACCGCGGGCGTCACGGCGACGCTCGCGCGCGGCGGGGACATCGAGGACGCGGTCCGGCTGGGCGCGGCGGCCGGCATGCTCAACGTCACCCGGCACGGGCTCGGCACCGGCGACGTCGAGGCGGTGCTGAAGCTGCGCGAGCTGGTCGAGGTGGACCGGCTGGAGCCGGGCAGCCGCTCGGCGACCGCTCCGCAGGCGAAGGTCACCCCGCGCGACCTGGCCGAACGGACCCGCGGCTCGTGACCGGCCGCAAGCGCGCGCTCGTCACCAACGACGACGGCATCGACGCTCCCGGCCTGCGCGCGCTGGCCGGCGTGGCCCGCCACCTCGGCCTGGACGTCGTCGTCGCCGCCCCGGCGGTCCAGTTCAGCGGCAGCGGCGCGTCGATCGTCGCCGGGCTGGAGGGTGGCGACCGCATCGCACTGACCCGGCGGAGCCTGGACGGCCTCGACGGCCTGCCCGTGTTCGCCGTCGGCGCCGCGCCCGGTCTGATCGCGCTGATCGCGGCGTACGGCGCGTTCGGCGAGCCGCCCGACGTCGTGCTGTCCGGGATCAACCACGGCGCCAACGTCGGCCGGGCGATCCTGCACTCGGGCACCGTCGGAGCCGCCCTCACCGCCGGCATCAACGACGTCCGCGGCCTGGCCGTCTCCCTCGATGTCGGGCTGGCAGCGGAGTTCCACCTGGAGGCGCCGGAGGCCGAGCCGCACTGGGCGACGGCCGCCGAGGTGACCGCCCGGGTGCTGCCGGTGCTGCTGGACCAGCGGCCGGGGACGGTGCTCAACCTCAACGTCCCCGACCGCGAGCCAGACGAGCTGGGTGTGTTGCGCTCGGCGCCACTCGCCGAGTTCGGCATCGTCCAGACGACGATGACCGAGCACAGCGACGAGCACATCCGGCTCTCCGTCACCGACCTGTCCGACCCGCCCGCGCCCGGCACCGACGCCGCGCTGCTGGCCGACGGTCACGCCGTCGTCACCGCTCTGAGGTCGGTGTCCGCGACGGACTCGCCGGCGCTCGCCGCGCTGGTGGACGCTGCCGCTACGGCGCGCGAATGAGCTCGACGGCGTAGCCGTGGCCGTCGCGCTCCCGGCGGCCGACCCGCCACGGCGAGCCGTCGACCAGGGCGCGCAGCTCGGGCTCGGACACGAACAGGTAGTCGAACCAGTCGGTCGCCAGCCGGCCGTCGCGCAGCCGGATGCGGCACTGGCCGGGCAACCGCCCCCGCTCGCGGTTCCACCGGTGGTAGTCGACGTGCTCGGCGTCGTCGGTGTCGAACGGGTCGAGGCCCGACAGCAGCAGCCGCCCGCCCGGCACCGTCACCCGGGCCAGCTCGGCCAGCACCACCGGCGCGGTCTCGGCCGAGCCGAGCAGACCGACGTTGTTGCCGAGCAGCAGGACGGCGTCGAACCCACCGAGGCCGCCGGGCAGCGCCGTCGCCGACCCCAGCCGCGCGTCGACGCCGCGTTCGCGGGCCACCGCCACCGCGCCCGGCGAGGTGTCGACCCCGACCACGTCCAGCCCGTCGGCCGCCAGGGCCGCGGCGTGCCGGCCGGCGCCGCAGCCGACGTCGAGCACCCGGCCGTCGATGCCGGCGCAGATCCGCCGTTCCTGCTCCGGCCAGTCGTCGCGACCCGCGAAGTACGCGGCGGCGTCGTGCACGCCGATGTGCCCGTCGTCGCGCTCGACCACCGCGAACGCCACTCCGGGCCGCCCGCCGGCCGCGTGGCACCGTTCGAGCACCCGGCCGAACGCGTCGCCCTCCATCGTCTCCATGGCACCAGCACACCGTCTCGGCGGCCCGCGCCGCCACCCGGTTTCCACCCACCTCACGTTGATGCCGGGGTCGCGAGCCCCACCTTTCGCCGTGAGGTGGGTCAGTTTCGCCGATTTTCTGGCGAAGTCTTCCGTTCGCGGTGTGATGATCAGTACGATCCGGGCAACCGCTTTCCAGCGTCGGAAGGTGAAGCGCATGCCCGCACCCGAACCCACCCGCCGGACCATTCTGGGCGCCGCCGGGGCCGGTGCCGTCTGGCTCGCCGCCGGGGCACCGGCCGACGCCGCCGCAGGCCCGGCCGACGCCGCCGCAGGCCCGGCCGACGCGGCCCCAGGCCCGGCCGGCACGGCGGCGGCGGACGCCGTCGTCGGGCCCGGGCAGCACCCCGGACTGCGCTACTGGTACCCCGTCCCACGCGACGCTGGCGTCGTGCGCACCGACGTGTGCGTGTACGGCGGCACGTCGGCCGGCGTGACGGCGGCGGTGCGGGCCGCGCAGGCGGGCCGCAGCGTCGCGCTGGTGGTGTTCGGCCGGCACCTGGGCGGCCTCAGCTCCGCCGGGCTGGGCGCCACGGACACCGGGCGGATCGAGTCGATCGGCGGGCTGAGCCGCGAGTTCTACCGGCGCCTCGGCGCGCACTACGGCCGCCCTGAGGCGTTCACGTTCGAGCCGCACGTCGCCGAGCGGACCTTCGACGACTGGGTCGAGGAGGCAGGCGTCGACGTCTACCGCGACCACCGGCTCGAGGACGTCCGGCTGGCCGGCGGCCGGCTGCACTCGCTGCGCACCGAGAACGGGAAGACCTTCATCGCCCGCGCGTTCATCGACGCGAGCTATGAGGGCGACCTGCTGGCGGCGGCCGGCGTGAGCTACACCGTCGGCCGGGAGTCGAACGCGACGTACGGCGAGACTCTCAACGGCGTCCAGTTCCGCTCCGGTCACCAGTTCCAGCGGCAGATCGACCCGTACGTGGTCCCCGGCGACCAGGCCAGCGGCCTGCTCCAGGGCATCTCGGCCGACCCGCCCGGCACGACGGGCGAGGGCGACGACCGCATCCAGGCGTTCAACTTCCGCGTCTGCCTGACTCGCGCGGCGAACCGGCGCCCGTTCCCCCGGCCGCCGGGCTACGACCCGACGCGGTACGAGCTGCTGCTGCGCTACCTGCGGGCGGGCGTCTGGGACGCGATGCGGCTGAACACGCCGATGCCGAACGGCAAGACCGACATGAACAACAACGGCGCGGTCAGCACGGACAACATCGGCCGCAACTACGCCTGGCCGGACGCCGACCACCCGACCCGCGAGGCGATCTTCCAGGACCACGTCACCTACCAGCAGGGCCTGCTCTGGTTCCTGGCCAACGACCCGCGCGTGCCGGAGGCGATCCGGGCCGAGGTCAACGGCTGGGGCCTGACGAACGACGAGTTCGCCGGCACCGGCGGCTGGTCGCACGAGCTGTACATCCGCGAGGCGCGCCGGATGGTCGCCGAGTACGTCATCACCGAGCACGACTGCCGGTGGACGGTGGCCGCGCCGGACCCGATCGCGCTGGCGTCGTACACGATGGACTCGCACAACTGCGCCCGCGTGGTCGTGGGCGGCTTCGCCCGCAACGAGGGCGACGTTCAGGTGCCGCCGGCCGGCCCGTACGGCATCTCCTACCGCGCCATCGTCCCGGCCCGCGGCGAGTGCGCGAACCTCCTGGTCGCCTGCGCGATCTCGGCGTCGCACATCGCGTTCGGCTCGGCGCGGATGGAGCCGGTGTTCATGGCGACGGGGCACGCGGCGGCCGTCGCCGCCGACCTCGCGCTGAGCACGGGCGTCGCGGTGCAGGACGTGCACTACCCGACGCTGCGGCAGCGGCTGCGCGCGGACGGGATGGTGATCACCTGGCCGCCGAACGCCGGCGTGCTCGCGTTCGACGCCCCGGAAGAGCTACGCCCGGGCACCGCCGGCGACGTCACCGTCACGTTCGTCAACGAGGAGGTGGCGACGGTGACCGGTGTGCTGATCGCACTCGCCGCCCCGGCCGGCTGGACGCTGACGCCGTCGACGCCGGTCGAGACCGGCGCGGTGGAGCCGGGCGAGGAGTTCGCCGCGACCTGGCGGGTGACGGCCACGGCTTCGGCCGAGCCGGTCGCCCAGGCCATGCTGGAGGCCGGCGTCACCTACTCCGGCGACGTCAGCCACCGCGCGCAGCACGCGGTCGCCGTCGCCGAGCCGGTTCAGGCGCCGTTGCAGACCGCCGCGTCGACGCGGGCGCACTTCGGGCAGCGCGGCTCTCGGCTGGCGATCCTCGGCAACGGCGCCGACCTGTGGACCGGCATCGACCAGTACGGCGCGATCTTCCACGACGGCGCGGCCGGCCCGGCGACGACGGCGAGCGTCACCGTCGTGTCGCAGGAGGCCACCGACCCCAACGCGCGGGCCGGGCTGGTGTTCCGCAACGACCTGCGTGCCGCCGGGACGTCCCCCGGCTACGTCGCGCTGGTGATCAAGCCGGAGAACGGCCTGCTGCTGCTCTGGGACGCCGACGGCAGCGGGACGGTCGAGTCGGTGCTGCGCGCCCAGCTGACGCCGTCGCCGTACCCCGTCCAGCTGCGGCTGGCCCGCGAGGGGCAGCGGTTCCACGGGTCGTACAGCGTCGACGGGACGACCTGGCAGACGATCGGCACGATCGACCTGCCGACGGCCGCCGCCACGCAGGACGTCGGCGTGCTGTCCTGCGCGCACATCCAGGACGGGCTCGGACTGGCGGTCTTCGAGGACCTCGTGGTCAGTCCCTGAAGGTCGCGACGACCGGCGCGTGGTCGGAGTCCTCGGCCGCCGCGCGCCGCCGCGGGTCGTCGGTGACCGACGGCAGCCCGCGGTCGACCAGGCTGTCGGCCGTCTCGATGCGCCGCAGCAACTGGTGCGAGACGAGCACGTGGTCGATCAGCTCGCCCCGGCCGCGGTAGACGCGGCTGTACCGGCGCGCCTCCGGGATCAGCGGCGCGGTGTTCCACAACCGCCAGGCGTCGCCCTGGTCCGGCTGCGTCTCGCCCGGCGTGCCGATCTCCGAACCGCCGGGGCCGAGCAGGATCTGCGTCGTCGCCGCGCCCGGCTCGTCGTTGAGGTCGCCGCAGACGACCAGCGCGCGCTCCTGACCTTCGCCGTCGAGGACGGTGTTCGCCCACTCGCGGACGGTGGACGCCTCGGCCGCGCGGCGGTACAGCGCGAACGCGCCGTAGCGGGCCCGCTCGCCCTCGTCGCGCGGGCCGAACCGGCCGCCGGGGTAGCTGAGCAGCTTGGACTTGAGGTGGCAGGTGACGACGTCGATGGTGTCGCCGGCGGCCGTGCGGACCCGGACCCGCAGCGCGCCCCGGCCCATCTCCGTCGAGAGCGCGCCGCCGTCGGTGGCCCGCACCGGGCCGACGCCGTCGGCGAAGGCGACCAGGTCCTCGGTGTCGTCGACCGGCAGCGTCGAGAGCACGGCGACGCGGATGCCGCGGCTGTCGGGATGGGCGGACACGTGCGTCGTCCAGTCACCGTCGAGCCGTTCGACGAGGTCGTCCAGCGCGGCCGGCTCGCCGACCTCCTGCACCGCGAGGACGTCAGGCGCCATGCGGCCGACGGTTCCGGCCAGCGCGTCGAGCTTCGCCTCGTACGTCGCCTGGTCCGGTGGCCGGCCATCGGCGTCGCCGGGCCGGAACAGGTTCTCCAGATTCCACGTGCCGATGACGGTCACGCCTCGAACGCTAGCGGAGCCGCCGGGCCGCGGCCAGGGCCGAGCCCACGCCGAGTGCGACGACGACCACCACGAACGCGACCAGCGCACCGGAGAGCCCCGTCACCCTGCTCACCAGGCCCAGCCCGAGCACCGGCACCGCCAGCCCGACGTAGCCCGCGAGGAACAACCCGGCCAGCGCCTCGGCCGGCCCGGACACCCCGGCCAGCCCCGAGACGACGGCGACGCCGGCGGCGAACAGCAGCCCGGCGCCGGCGCCCGCCACGACGCCGCCCAGCAGGAACCCGGCCAGCGACGACGCGTACACCGACACCACGAGCACACCGAGTCCCGCCGTCACGGCCGCCGCGCCCGTCGTCAGGTTCCGCCGCGGCGGACGACGGCCCAGCAGCACCTGCCCGCTCGCGCCGGCGGCGAACGTCGCGAAGGCGACCGCTCCGGTCAGCGTGTGCGACGGCGCGTCCAGCATCTGGGTCAGCAGCGTCGGCGTGATCGACGTGAAGAGACCGAACACCGCCAGCGCGGTGAACGCCGTGAGCGCCGCCGCGTAGTACAGCCCGCGTTCCGCCTCCGGCACCCGGACCCGTTGCGGCCGGTACGGGCCGGGATCGTCCAGCACCGGCGCGGTCTCCGGCACCAGCGACAGCCCGATCGCCGCGAGCACCAGCAGCACGGTGACCACCAGGTACGGCAGCCGGAGCGGATCGGTGGCGACGTCGGCCAGCAGCCCGGACACCAGCGGGCCGAGCCCGATGCCGCCGAGGTTCGCGGCGACGGCGACGATCTCGGCCCGGCGACGGCCGGCCTCAGGGTGGGCGGCCCGGTGCAGCTCCGCGAGGTGGACGGTCGCGGTGGCGGTGATCGCGCCGACGGCGAGCCCGGTCAGCACCCGGGCCACCAGCAGGCCGGGCAGCGTCGACCAGAACAGGAACACGAACCCGGCCAGCACCGACACCAGCACGGCCGGCACCAGCACCCGGCGGCGGCCGAACCGGTCCGAGACGTGCCCGACCAGCAGCAGGCTGGCCGCGACGCCGAGTGCGTAGACGGCGAACACCACGGTGACGGTGGCAGCGGAGAAGTGGTCGCGGTGCTGGTAGTCGACGTACAGCGGCGTCGGAACGGCGGAGAACGCCATCGTGACGGCGAACGCGTAGGCGGTGAGCCAGAACCCGGTGCCGTACGGGACGGTTCCCCGCTCGGGCCGCGCCAGGACCTCGATGGTCATCTTCACTCTTCTCGTGCGGTTGACGGTCCCAGCGTGCGCGCGAGAAGATCCATCTTGCCAACAGATCTTTTCGATTCCACTCATCGAGATCACCGATGGAACTCCGCCAGCTCGAACACTTCGTCGTCCTCGCCGACGAACTGCACTTCACCCGCGCCGCCGGCCGGCTGCACATCGTCCAGTCGGCGCTGTCGGCGTCCATCCGCGCGCTCGAGTCCGACCTCGGCACGCCGCTGTTCCACCGCAGCACCAAGCAGGTGCAGCTCACCGAGGCCGGCCGCGCGCTGGTGCCCGAGGCGCACCGGACGCTGCGCTCGGCCGCCGTCGCCCGCGAGACCGTCGCCGCGGTACAGGGCCTCACGACCGGGCGGCTGGTGGTGGGGTTCATGCAGGCCTCGTACGGCTACGACCTCCCCGATCTGCTGCGCCGCTTCCACACCGCGCACCCGAGGGTGCAGCTGCGGCTGCGCCAGGCGCCCAGCAGCGACCTGGTCGAGGGCGTCCGCACCGCCCGGCTCGACCTCGCGTTCGTCGCGCTCAGCGGCGGCGCGCCCGCCGGCGTCGAGCTCCGCACGCTCAGCGCCGGGCCGATGCCGCTGGCCTGCCCACCCGGGCACCGGTTCGCGGCCGGCGGCCCGGTGCCGCTGGCCGAGGTGGCCGACGAGCCGTTCGTCGACTTCGGCCCCGGCTGGGGCGCCCGCACAGCGACCGACGAGCTGTTCCGCGCGGCGGGACTGCAGCGGCTCACGGCGTTCGAGGTCAACGACATCCCGTTGTTCACCGACCTCGTCGGGCAGGGGCTCGGCATCGGCTTCGTCCCGCCAGGCGTGGCCGCCGCCCGAGCCCGGCTCGAGTACGTCACCGTCGACCCCGCGCCGAGTTGGCGGGTCTCCGTCGCCCACCCGCCACGCGAGCTGCTGTCCGCGGCGGCTCGCGCGATGCTCGGCTTCATCCGCTGAGGGCCGCCTATGCTCAGCAGGGTCAGTTCCCGGACCGAGCCGTGGGAGCAGCGATGCAGGACGACGACATCAGGACCAGGATCAGCGCGCTGGTCGACGACGAGCACGACCTGCGGCAGCGGCTGCAGGCCGGCGAGATCTCGACCGAGGAGGAGCACGCCCGCCTGCGTCAGGTCGAGGAACAGCTGGACCAGTGCTGGGACCTGCTGCGCCAGCGCCGCGCCCGGGTCGACGCCGGGCAGAACCCCGACGAGGCGGCCACCCGGCCCGTCGACGAGGTGGAGAAGTACCTCCAGTAGGACACTGGACACATGAACCTCGACGACGCGGCGGACGAGCTGTACTCCCTCCCGCCCGAGGAGTTCGTCGACGCCCGCAACGCGCTGGCGAAGCGGCTCAAGGGCGAGGGCGCCGGCGACGTCGCCGCCCGGGTCAAGGCGCTGCGCAAGCCGACGGTGGCGGCCTGGCTCACCAACCAGCTGGTCCGGCAGCACGGCGACGACATCGGCGCGCTCGCGGAGCTCGGCGAGCGCATGCGCAAGGCGATGTCCGCCATGGACGGCGCGGCGCTGCGTGAGCTGACCACCGAGCGGAAGAAGCAGGTCGGCGGCCTGGTCAAGGCGGCCCGGAAGGTGGCCCAGGACGCCGGGCAGAAGGCCGGCGCCGACCTCCTCGAGGCCGTCGCCGCCTCCCTCGACGCCGCCGTCGCCGACCCCCGTGCCGCCGAGGTGCTGCGCACCGCGCAGCTGTCGCACGGGCTCGAGCACGTCGGGTTCGGCACGATCGAGGACGACGGCGAGCCGGCCGAGGTCATCTCGCTGTCCGAGGCCCGGGTCGCCCGTGGCCAGCGGCTGGAGACGACGCGGCGGCCACGCACGACGCCGTCCGCCGAGGCCGCCGAGGCCGCTGAGGGCGCACCCACCGACGCCGCCGAAGCGGCCGAGGAGCCCGTCGGCGAGGGCGGCGACGACCTCGCCCAGGCGGAGCGCGAGCTGTCGCAGGCCGAGAGCGCCGTCGACACCGCCGAGGAACAGGTCGACGACGCCGAGGCCGCGCTGGACGACCAGCGGCAGCGGCTGGAGCGGGCTCAGGAGGCGGTCGAGCGGCTGACCGAGGAGCTGGCCGCCGCCCGCCGCGAGCTGGAGCAGGCTCGCGACGACGTCGGCACCGCCGAGGACGACGTCGAGGCCGCCCGCAAGGCGTCCGAGGCGGCCCGCCGCCGGCGCCGCGAGGCGAAGCAGCAGCTGAGCCGGCTGTCGTGACCCGGCGCCGTACGGTGAGCCGTGCCGCGAGCCGTCCGGTGAGCCCTGCCGCGAGCCTGCCGTCGACCGTGCGGCGAATCGAGCCGAGTGACAGCCCGCCCGGCCCGGGTGGGGCCCACCCTACGGGCGGGCAGCGACACTCGACGCGAACGGAGCCACCCGGACGCCGCGCGGACCAAGCCCGAGTGAACGCCGGTGACCAGGCCGAACAGACGTCGGCGGGCACCGGGCCTGGGCGTTCGGAGCCGGCCTCCCCGGCACAGGCACAGGCACAGGCACAGGCGAGCGATTCCGCCGGTGACACCCCGGTCGGGGTAGGCGCGCGCGCCCGGGCGAGGAACGGGCGGGGCGGCTGTCGTAACACCGCGGGCACTCGGCGCGCCTAGGATCACCGGCATGGCGACCGGGCAGACCCCGCGGTCGCGTCGGCTGGCCTCGCCGATCCGCGAGTTCATCGCGACGCAGAGCTCCGGCGCGGTCGTGTTGCTCGCGGCCACCGTCGTGGCGCTGGTGTGGGCGAACTCGCCGTGGCCCGACAGCTACGAGGAGTTCTGGCACACCGAGCTGGCCATCCGGCTCGGCGACGCGGAGCTGTCGCTGGACATCCGGCACTGGGTGAACGACGGTCTGATGGCGCTGTTCTTCTTCGTCGTCGGGCTGGAGATCCGCCGCGAGTTCGACATGGGCGAGCTGCGCGAGCGCAGCCGGGTCGCGACGCCGGTCCTGGCCACGCTGGGCGGGATGGCCGT
Source organism: Jiangella endophytica (assembly GCF_003427025.1). GTDB lineage: Bacteria > Actinomycetota > Actinomycetes > Jiangellales > Jiangellaceae > Jiangella > Jiangella endophytica. The sequence goes on along the minus strand of NZ_QVAI01000001.1, from coordinate 96,611 downwards.
CCCGGCGCTGCTGTACCTGGCGGTCAACACCGGCGACTCCGCCGTCCACGGCTGGGCGATCGCGATGGGCACGGACACCGCGTTCGCGCTGGGCGTGCTGGCACTGGCCGGCCGGCGGGCGTCGCCGCGGACCCGGACGTTCGTGCTGACGGCGGTGATCGTCGACGACGTCGTGGCGCTGACCATCATCGCGATCGCGTACTCGGACGACGTCTCGCTCGCGGCGCTCGGCGTCGCCCTCACGTTGTTCGGCGTCGTGCTGCTGCTCAAGCACAGCGGGGTCCGGCACGGCGTCCCGTACTTCATCGTCGGCACCGGCATCTGGCTGGCCACGCTGATCTCCGGCGTGCACGCGACGCTGGCCGGCATCGCGCTCGGCCTGATCGCGTCCGCCTTCCCGCCGTCGCGCGAGGACCTGGAGCGCGTCGGCGCGGTGTGGCGGCTGTTCCGTGAGCAGCCGGTGCCGGAGTACGCCCGGACGGCCAGCCGCACCCTCGCGACCGCGATCTCGCCGAACGAGCGGCTGCAGCACCTGTTCCACCCGTGGGCCAACTACCTGATCGTGCCGCTGTTCGCGCTGGCCAACGCCGGCATGGTGATCAACGGCGACGTGCTGCGCGAGGCGGCCACGTCGCCGATCACGCTGGGCATCGTGCTCGGGCTGGTGGTGGGCAAGCCGGTCGGCATCATCGGCGTGACCTGGCTGGCCAGCCGGTTCGGGTTCCCGCTGACGGTGCCGTGGCCGCAGCTGATCGGCGCGGGGACGATCGGCGGCGTCGGGTTCACCGTCTCCCTGCTGATCGCCGGCATCGCGTTCGAGGGCCACCAGCTCGACGACGCCAAGCTCGGCATCCTCGCCGCGTCCGTCATCGCGACGCTGCTCTCGCTGCTGGTGTTCCGGCTGATCGGCCGGCTGCCGCAGCGGGCCCGGACGGCCGGCCAGGACCGGCTGGCCGCGCCGATCGTCGACCTCGCCGACCCGGTGGACCCGGAGGTCGACCACATCCGCGGCCCGGAGGACGGCCGCGTCACGCTGGTCGAGTACGGCGATTTCGAATGCCCGTACTGCGGCCGGGCCGAGCCGGCGCTGCGGGAACTGACCCACGCCTTCGGCGACGACCTGACGTTCGTCTTCCGGCACCTCCCGCTCACCGACGTGCACGAGCACGCCCAGCTGGCCGCCGAGGCGGCCGAGGCGGCGGGCAAGCAGGGCCGGTTCTGGGAGCTGCACGACCTGCTGCTCACCCACCAGGACGCGCTCGCCTACCCAGACCTGCTGCGTTACGCCGAGGACCTGGGCCTGGACGTCGACCGGTTCGCCCGCGACCTGTCGTCGCGGCACTTCGCCCTGCGTGTCACGCGCGACGTCGAGAGTGCCGAGCAGAGCGGTGTCGCCGGCACCCCCACGTTCTTCCTCAACGGGCAGCGGCACCACGGTCCCTACGACCTGGAGTCGCTGCGCGCCGCGATCACCCGTGAACTCGGCGCGAACACCACCGCTGTGACTCGGTCGCGACGACGCGATCCGGGCCCATGATCGGTTCATCACCGCCTATCCGAGGGGGCAACCGTGACCACTGATCGTCTTCCCGTCGTCTTCGTCCACGGTCTCTGGCTGCATGCGGACTCGTGGAGCCCGTGGGTGGAGCTCTTCCGCGACGCCGGGTACGACGCCCAGGCGCCCGGCTGGCCGGGTGACTCCGCGACCGTCGAGGAGACCCGCGCCCACCCCGAGCGGATCGCCGGCATCGGCATCGACGCCGTCGTCAGCCACTACGCGGAGCTGATCCGCGGGCTGGACACGCCGCCGGTCGTCGTCGGCCACTCGTTCGGCGGGCTGATCGCGCAGCGGCTGCTCGGCGAGAACCTGGCCGCCGCGGCGGTGGCGCTCGACCCGGCGCCGATCAAGGGGGTGATCTACCTGCCGCCGTCGTCGCTGCGGGTCGCCTCGGTCGCGCTGCGCAATCCGGCCAACCGGTCCCGCGCCGTCGCGCTGAGCCGCGACCAGTTCCGGTACGGCTTCGGCAACGCCCTCCCCGAGCGGGAGTCCGACGAGCTGTACGAGCGCTGGGCGATGCCCTCGCCCGGCCGGCCGCTGTTCGAGGCCGCGGTCGCGAACCTCGTCCGGTCGTCGCCGGCCAAGGTCGCCACCGGCAACGCCGGACGCGGCCCGCTGCTGCTGACGCTCGGCGGTCAGGACCACACCGTCGGGCCGGCGGTCGTCCGCACCACGGCGAAGCTGTACCGGCGCTCACCGGCCGTGACCGACCTCAAGGAGTACCCCGACCGCGGCCACAGTCTCGGCATCGACAGCGGCTGGCGGACCATCGCCGACGACGTTCTCGCCTGGCTGAAATCGCGGGGCTTCTGACGCCGTACCCTGGGGACACCGACCGCTCGGCGCATCATGGAGGGCACGTGCCACGACAGGGACCTGTGCTGCTGACCGTCGAGGACGATCCGGCAGTGAGCCGCGCGATCGCCCGCGACCTGCGACGCCGTTACGGCGCCGACCACCGGGTCGTACGGTCCGAGACCGGGCCCGGCGCGCTCGAGGTGCTGCGCGAGCTGACGCTGCGCGGCGAGGCGACCGCGCTGCTGCTGGCCGACTACCGCATGCCCGGCATGAACGGCATCGACTTCCTCGAGCAGGCCATGGACGTCGTGCCGCAGGCCAAGCGGGTCCTGCTGACGGCGTACGCCGACACCCAGGCGGCCATCCGTGCCGTCAACGACATCGACCTCGACCACTACCTGGTCAAGCCGTGGGATCCGCCCGAGGAGCACCTCTACCCCGTCCTCGACGAGTTGCTGGAGGCGTGGGCGCGCGACAGCCGGCCCGGCTTCGAGGGCGTCACGTTGCTCGGGCACCAGTGGGCGTCCGAGACCCAGGACCTCAAGGAGTTCCTGACCAGCAACCAGGTGCCGTACCGCCACCTGCGCGGGCCCGACGGCACCGCGCTGCAGGAGACCGCGAACATCCCCGAGGAGGCGCTGCCGGCGGTCATCATGCCCGACGGCGTCGTGCTGACCTGCCCGCCGCTGCGCGACGTCGCCGAGCGGCTGGGCCTGGCCACCACGGCCGGCAGCCCGCTGTACGACCTCGTGGTCATCGGCAGCGGGCCGGCCGGTCTCGGCGCGGCGGTCTACGGCGCCAGCGAGGGCCTGCGCACGCTGCTGGTCGACCGCGCCGGCGTCGGCGGCCAGGCGGCGCGCAGCAGCCTCATCGAGAACTACCTGGGCTTCCCGCAGGGCGTCTCGGGCGCCGAACTGGCCCAGCGCGCCCGCGACCAAGCCGTCCGCTTCGACGTCGAGATGCTCACCGCGGCCGCCGCGGTCGACGTCGTCGCCCAGGGTGAGGGCCGGGTGGTGCGCTTCGACGACGGCCACGAGGTCACCGCCCACGCCGTCGTCATCGCCACCGGCGTGTGGTGGTCGCAGCTGCCGGCCGAGGGCGCCGACCGATACGCCGGCCGCGGCATCTACTACGGCGCGTCGGCCCACGAGGCGCCGGGTTGCAAGGGCGAGGACGTCTACATCGTCGGCGCGGCGAACTCCGCCGGGCAGGCCGCACTGCACTTCGCCCAGTACGCCAACCGCGTCGTCATGCTGGTCCGCAGCCCCGACCTGCGGCTGCGGATGTCCGAGTACCTGGTCGGGCGCATCGAGGCAGACCCCCGCATCGAGGTGCGCACCTGCACCGAGGTCACCGCCGCCGAGGGCAACGGCCGGCTCGAGCGCATCGTCCTCACCGACACCCGCGACGGCGGCACGCAGACGGTGCCCGCCACGCGGCTGTTCGTCTTCATCGGGGCCGAGCCGCCGACCTCCTGGCTCGGTGCGGAATTCGCCCGCAACGAACGCGGTTTTCTCTTGACGGGACCAGCGCTCCTCGACGCCGACGGGCGGCCGCCGCGCAACTGGCCGCTGGCCCGCACCCCGTATCACCTGGAGTCCAGTGTGCCGGGTGTGTTCGTCGCCGGTGACGTCCGCGCCGAGTCCGTCAAGCGCGTGGCGTCGGCCGTCGGCGAAGGCGCCATGGCGATCACGCTGGTGCACCGCTATCTGGAGGCGACGTGACCATGGGTACGCCCATCGACACCGAGGAGCTGCGCACGCTCTTCCTCTTCGAAGGCATGACCCCCGAGCAGCTGGCCGAGGTGTCCGCGAGCTGCGAGGTCCGCGCCTATCCCGCGGGCAGCACGGTCTACCGCGCCGGTGAGCCGTCCGTCGCCCTGTGGGTTCTGCTCGACGGCACGCTGCGGCTGGTCCGGCACGCCGACGGCGAAGAGGTCGTCGTCAACGAGACCGACTACCGCGGCGCCTACGCCGGCGCCGTCCGCGCCTTCGCCACGTCGGCCGGGGCCGCCGCCTACCCGACGTCGCTGCACGCCGTCACCGACGCCCGGTTCCTGCGCTATCCCGCCGACGACTTCGCCGCGTTCGTGCGCAAGTGGTTCCCCATGGCGGTGCACCTGTTCGACGGGCTGTACCTGGGCATCCGCACCACCGAGGCGACGGTGCGGCAGCGCGAGCACCTCGCCCAGCTGGGCACGTTGTCGGCCAACCTCGCGCACGAGCTGAACAACCCCGCCGCCGCCACCGTCCGGGCCGCCGGGCAGCTGCGCGACCGCGTGGCGCACATGCGGCGGAAGCTCGGCATGATCGCGTCCGGCCCGGTCGACCCCGAGATGATCGCCGGGCTGATGGCCATCCAGGAGCGTGCCGTCGAGATCGCCGCGAAGAAGCGCGACCCACTCAGCCCGCTGCAGGAGAGCGACCTCGAGGACGAGATGGTCGACCACCTCGAGGACCTCGGCTTCGACCACGCCGTCGACGTCGCTCCGGTCTTCGTCGCGGCCGGCCTCGACACCACCTTCTTCGACGACGTCGCCCAGGAGGTGGGCGACGCCCTTCCCGCCGCGCTGGCCTGGCTCGGCTACACGCTCGAGACCGAGGCGCTCATGGACGAGATCGAGGACGCCTCGAACCGCATCTCCACGCTGGTCGCCTCGGTCAAGCAGTACACCCACCTCGACCAGGCCGCCCATCAGGAGGTCGACCTCCACCCCGGCCTCGACAGCACGCTGGTCATGCTGGGCCACAAGCTCGGCGAGATCGAGGTGCACCGCGACTACGACACCACGCTGCCCCCGGTGCCCGCGTTCGCCGCCGAGCTGAACCAGGTGTGGACCAACCTCATCGACAACGCCGTCGACGCGATGAAGGGCCACGGCGCCCTGACGCTGCGCACCCACCGCGACGGCGACCACGCCGTCGTCGACGTCGCCGACACCGGCCACGGAGTGCCCGAGGAGGTCCAGGGGCGGCTGTTCGAGCCGTTCGTGACCACCAAGCCGATGGGCGAGGGCAGCGGCCTCGGGCTCGACAACGCCAAGCGCATCATCGAGAAGCGGCACCGCGGCACGCTGTCCTACACCACCGGCCCCGGCGGGACGACCTTCACCGCCCGTCTCCCCCTGTCACCGGGCTGACGGGCGGCCCGGCCGCTCACCCGTGCAGGGTGGGCCGGTAGATCAGCTCCTGGATGCGGCCGTCGAGCGTCCGGGTCTCGAGCAGCTCGAGGTCGAAGTCCTCGGCGCCACCGAAGACCGGTTCCGCACCGGTCTTCCCGGTGATCACCGGGAAGACGGTCACCTGGACGCGGTCGACGAGGCCGGCCGCCAGCAGGGCCCGGTTCAACGACAGGCTGCCGTGCGAGCGCAGCGGTACCGCGGACTCCTCCTTGAGCCGGGCGACGAGGTCGACGGCGTCGCCGGCGGCGACGGTCGCGTCGGGCCAGTCGAGCGGTCCCCGCAGGCTGCCGGACACGATGGTGGCCGGCAGTTCACGCATGCGGGTGACCCACGGGTCGCGGACCTCGGACCCCTCGGTGCTCTCGGCCAGCATCTGAGCGAAGACGCGATAGGTGGTGGCGCCGAAGACCATCCGCTGCTCGTCGCCGTAAAGAGCGAGGCGGTGTTCGAGCAGCTCGGGGCCCTGCTTGCCCCAGTAGCCGCCCCAGTCGCCGCCGGGGCCGACGGAGCCGAAGCCGTCGAGGCTGGCGAAGACGTCGAAGGTGTAGGTCGCGGTCATGGTGCTCTCCTCAGGTGCGGCCGGGCGGCCACTCACCCCTGCTACGAACACGATGGCCCCGATTCGACACCCGGCGGACAGATTTCTGTCACCTCGGTTCGATTGGGTCGACGGCGTGACCGATCCCCGGCTGAACAGACGTACCTTCCTGCAGCTCAGCGGCGTCAGTTCGGCCGCCCTCGCGTTGGGTGTCGCCGCACCCATCGGCGCGCTGGCGTCCGCCGAGGCCGACGGCGCGCAACTGCCGGACGGCGTGTTCGGCCTGGGTGTCGCCTCGGGCGACCCCGGCACCGGCAGCGTGGTCCTGTGGACCCGGCTGGCGCCCGAGCCGCTGGCGCCCGACGGCCACGGCGGGATGCCGCCGCGCCCGGTGCCGGTGCGCTACGAGGTGGCCACCGACGAGAGCTTCCGCCAGGTCGTCCGGCGGGGCGCCGCAGTCGCCTCGCCGGAACTCGCCCATTCCGTACACCCGCAGGTCGACGGGCTCGACCCGGGGCGGGAGTACTTCTACCGCTTCCACGCCGGGCGTCAGGTCAGCCCGACCGGGCGGACGAAGACGCTCCCGGCCGGCCCCGACGCGACGTTCCGGTTCGCGACCGCCTCCTGCCAGGCGTGGTACCACGGCCACTTCACGGCCTACCGGCACCTGGTCCAGGAGGAGCTGGACGCGGTGGTGTTCCTCGGTGACTACATCTACGAGTACGGCATCACGGCGGCGAACCTCTGGCGTGCGGGCGCCGCCGTCACGCCGGAGCACGGGGTCGAGATCCAGACGCTGGAGCAGTTCCGGCTGCGTTACTCGCTGTTCAAGACCGACCCGCACCTGCAGGCCGCGCACGCCGCCGCGCCGTGGTTCGTCACCTGGGACGACCACGAGGTGCAGAACAACTACGGCGCCGACGGGTCGCGGTACGGCGTCCTGCCCGAGCACTTCGTGCACCTGCGCGCCGTCGGGTACCGGGCGTTCTACGAGAACCTGCCGGTGTCACTGTCGACACTGCCGGAAGGCCCGGACAGCACGGTCTACCGGCGCAGCGGCGACGGCGAGCTGGTCCGCTTCCACGTCCTCGACACCCGGCAGTACCGCGACCCGCTGCCGGTCGACACGGCCGACCAGAACCGGGAGGACCGCAGCATCCTCGGCGCGGAGCAGGAGACCTGGCTGTACGACGGCCTCGCCGGCTCGACGGCCGCGTGGAACGTCATCGCCAACGGCGTGACGGTCGCGGCCATCACGACGAACCGCACCGACCAGTGGGACGGCTACCCGGCGAACCGCCGCCGCCTCCTCGACGCCATGCGGACGACCAGCAACCCGGTCGTGCTCACCGGCGACATCCACAAGCACGTCGCCGCGGAACTGAAGGCCGACTTCACCGACCCCGCCTCGGCGACGGTCGGCGTCGAGCTGATCTGCACCTCCATCGCCTCCGACGGCGACGGCGCACCCACCGACGCCTACACGCCGGACTGGGTGCGGCACCCGTACGTCAGGCTCTACGACGGCCGCCGCGGCTACGTCCACGTCACGCTCACCCGCGACGCCATGACGTCGGAGTTCAAGATCGTGCCCTGGGTCGAAGCGGACGCCGACGCGCCGCTGGCGACCGTCGCCCGGTTCGTCACGCCGGCCGGCGCGCCGGGTCTGGAGCGTCTCGCATGAGCGGCCGCCACGTCCGCACCGTCACCGGCCTGCACGCCGAGGGGCACCTCGGCCGCATCGTGCTGGACTGGACGCCGGTGCCGTGGGACACCGTCGTCGACCACTACGCGGTGTACGCCGCACCCGATGCCGGCGACGTCGAGCCGGGGCCGCGGACGTTGCTCACGAAGACCGTCTACCCGCACGTCGTGCACAGCGGCCTCGGCGGCCGGGCCCGCGGGTTCGCCTACCGTGTCGTCACCGTCGACGCGGCCGGCGCCCGCAGCAAGCCGTCCGCCCCGCTCGCGGCCAGCAGCCAGGTGTCGGTGACGACGACCGGCACGCCGCTCGCGGTGGTCGGCGACTTCGACGGCAAGGGGCTGGAGTTCGCGCTGTCGCCGAACGGCTACAGCCGCTACCCCGCGACGTTCCCGGACGGCGTCGACTTCCGCGTGGGCGCGGACGTGCCGGGCACCGGCTGGAGCTACCTGCACCCGGGCCCGTCGGACGCGTGGGCCGGGCGCAGGACGCACACCTTCCGGCTCCGCTTCGACCTCGCGTCGGTGCCGGCCGGGGCGGTCTGGCTGGCGATCTGGCTGATCGACAGCCACGCGACGATCCCCGGCTCGGTGGCGCTGGACGTCAACGGGACGGCGGTGGACCGGCTGCGGTTCGAGGGAGGCGCGACCCGCGGCTCGCTCGAGGGCGACACCACGGTGCCCGGCACCCGGCTGCGTCCGTCCTACCTGGAGCGTCCGCTGCCGCCCGGGTTGCTCCGGACCGGCGAGAACGTCCTGACGATGGTCAAGGACGAGGGGTCGTGGATCGCCTGGGACGCGATCGGGCTGTTCGCGGTCTGAGCGCTACCGGAGGACGCCCTCGTGCAGCGCCCGCAGGACGGCGTTGGTGCGGTCGCGGGCACCCAGCTTGAGCAGGATCGTCGACACGTGGTTCTTCACCGTGCCCTCGGCGAGGAACAGCGCCCCGGCGATCTCGCGGTTGCTGTAGCCCTCGGCGACCAGCCGAAGCACCTCCAGTTCGCGTTCGGTCAGCGCCTCCATGGGCGGGGCGTCGGCGCCCACCGGCGACGGGCCGGAGCGGATCGCCCGCAGCAGCCGGTCGGTGACGGACGGCGCGATCAGCGTGCCGCCGGCCGCCAGTGCCTCGACCGCGCGGGTCAGCTGCTCCAGCGTGACGTCCTTGAGCAGGTAGCCGCGGGCTCCCGCGCGCAGCGCGTCGAGGACCAGGGTGTCGTCGTCGAAGGTGGTGAGCACCAGGACGGGGACGTCGTCGCCGCGCTCGCCCAGCCGCTCCAGCGTCCAGATGCCGTCGTGGCGGGGCATGCGCAGGTCGAGCAGCACGACGTCGGGCCGGGTGGCCGCGACGACGTCCAGCGCGGCGCCGCCGTCGTCGGCCTCGCCGACCACCTCGATGCCGGCGACGTCGAGCAGCGTGCGGATGCCCTGCCGCACCAGCGTCTGGTCGTCGACCACCACGACGCGGGTCATCGGGCCGGCACCCGGGCGAGGACGCGGAAGCCGTCGCGGCCGTCGTAGTCGACCGCGCCGCCGAGGGCCGCGAACCGCTCGGCCAGCCCGCGCAGGCCGTTGCCGGCGATCGGCGTGGCGGCGCCCCGGCCGTCGTCGACCGCCGTGAGCGTGACCGCCTCGCCGTCGCGGGCGACCTCGACCCAGAGCTCGCGCGCGCCGGCATGCCGCAGCGTGTTCGTGACGATCTCCTGCATGGCCCGCACCAGCGCGGCGGTCTGCTCCTCGTCGACCTGGACCGCGTCGTCCACCTCGACCGCGACGTCCAGGCCGGGCACGTCGCGCCCGACGCTGCGCAGCGCCTCGCGCAGGTCGGTGGCCGGGGCGGTGCGCAGCTCGCCGACGGTGGCCCGGACGTCGCCGAGCAGCTCGCGCGCGACCCGGCCGGCCCGCTCGACGTGCTCGCGCGCGGCCTCGCCCGGCCGGTGCCGCGCGGCCTCCAGCTCCAGCGTCAGCACCGTGAGCTGGTGCCCGATGAGGTCGTGCAGCTCGCGGGAGATGCGCAGCCGCTCGGCCGTTCGGGCGGCGTCGGCGAGCAGCACACTCGCGGTCTGCTGCTCGACGTGCGCCTCGGCCAGGTCACGGCGCAGCTGCTGCTCGCGCCGGATCGCGGCGACGCTGAACACGGAGGCGACCTGGATCAGGGCGTAGAACCCCACCCCGACGAGCAGGCCGGTGGCGTCGTTGCCGCCGCGGGCCAGGGTGATGCCGATGACGACCGTGTTCAGCGCGACCACCACGAGGCTGGCCGGCAGCCGCACCACCTCGGTGCCGACGGCCGCGACGACCACCAGCAGCACCGGCAGCAGGCCGCCGCCCGGCACCGTCACGACGACCACCCAGGACAACACGACGGACACGGCGTAGACGGCGCGCTGGGTGCCGCGCCGCTCCTCCAGCGCGGCGGCCGCCACGATCGCGACGAACCAGGCTGTGTACACCGCGACCCACAGGGCCGCCGGGATGTCCGGGTCGGCGGCGCCGAGCACGACCGGGATGCCGATGCCGGCGCAGACCACGAGCATCGCCAGACCCGACCACTCCTCCGGACCGAGTCGACGCATGTCATCCACCATAGGGGCCGCGCCACCGCGCCGGGGGTGCCGGAAGTCATGCCGGCGATTCCTGACTTCCGGCACGCGCGGGCGCCTACGGCCGGTCCCTAGCGTCGAGGCATGAGCGAATCCACCATCGTCGTCGACCACGTGCACAAGCGGTACGGCGACACCGTCGCGGTCGACGACATCAGCCTGCGGGTGGCACCCGGCGAGGTGCTGGGTGTCCTCGGCGTCAACGGCGCCGGCAAGACCACGACCGTCGAGATGATCGCCGGGCTGCGGGCGCCGGACCGCGGCAGCGTCAGCGTGCTGGGCCTCAACCCGCGCCGTGACCGCGCCGCCCTGAGCCAGGTGCTCGGCGTGCAGCTGCAGCAGTCGTACCTGCACGGCGCGCTCACCGTCGCCGAGCTGATCGGCCTGTACCGCACCTTCTACCCCGATCCGCGGCCCGCGGACGAGCTGCTGGACCTCGTCGACCTGCACGGGCAGCGCCGGACCCGGTTCGAGTCGCTCTCCGGCGGCCAGCAGCAGCGGCTGTCGATCGCGCTGGCGCTGACCGGCCGGCCGCGCGTGGTGATCCTGGACGAGCTGACGACCGGGTTGGACCCCCGCGCACGGCGGCGCATGTGGTCGGCCGTCGAGAGCCTGCGCGACGAGACCGTCGTGCTGGTCAGCCACGCGATGGACGAGGTCGAGCGGCTCTGCGACCGGGTCGCGCTGCTGGACGCCGGTCGGGTGATCGCGCTGGACACCCCGGCCGGGATCGTCGATCGGGCCGGCACCACGACTCTCGAGGACGCCTTCGTCGCCCTGACCGGCCGGGAGCCGGAGTACGAGGAGGAGGCGGCATGAGCACCGCGACGATCACCGCCCACCGGCCGGGACCGGCGGCCTGGGTCGCCCTGATGGTGTGCGAGGCCAAGATGGTGATCCGCGACACCGCCGGGCTGGTGGTGCCCATCGGGCTGCCGCTGCTGATCATGGTCATGAACGCGTCGGCGGCGTCGGACGAGGAGATCGCGCACGGCCGGTCCGCGCTCGACGTGTACGTGCTGCCGCTGGTGTTCACGATCGTGCTGGCCACCATCGGCATCGTGAACATGCCCAGTTTCCTCGCCTACTACCGCCGCTCCGGCATCCTGCGCCGGCTCGCCGTCACCCCGGCGTCGCCGGCGATGGTGCTGGTCGCGCAGCTGGTGGTGAGCCTCGTGCAGGCGGTGATCGGCATCGGCATCGCGTTCGGGGTGGCGCTGCTCGCGTTCGGGGCGCGGCCGCCGGTGAACGGCTGGGCCGCGCTCGGCGTGGTGGCGCTGGCGATCGCGGCGATGTACGCCGCCGGGATGATCGTCGCGGCGGTGGCGCCGACGCCGAACTCGGCGGTCGCGATCGGCCTGGTCGGCTTCTTCGCGCTCGGCGCACTCGGCGGGCTGTTCGGCGGCACCGACGCGCTGCCGTCCGCGGTGGCCCGGGTCGGCGAGTGGCTGCCGTTCGGTGCGTCCGTCGAGGCGCTCTCCGACGCCTGGGCGGGCACGCCGGTGGACGGGGCGCACCTCATCGCGCTGGCCGTCGCGACGGTGGTCGGCGCCGTCGTGGCCGCGGTGGCGTTCCGGTGGGACTGACCGGGTCGGCCGCGGCGGCCCTGTTCGTCGTCGTGTTCACCGTCGACGGGTGGCTGCGCCCGGGCTACCGGCCGCTCTACCACCCGGTCAGCGCGCTGGCGCTGGGCCGGCGCGGCTGGATCCAGACGACGAACTTCCTGGTGGGCGGCGCCGGGTTGCTCGTCGGCGCCGCCGGGCTGTGGGTCGACGCCGGCCTGCCATGGGTCGCTGCCGCGGTGGCCGTGCTCGGGCTGGCGCTCGCCGCGTCCGGCGTCTGGCGGATGGACCCGATGCGCGGCTACCCGCCCGGCACCCCGTCGTCGACGCCGGAGCAGTTCACCCGGGCGCACCGCTGGCACGACAACGTCGGCGCGCTGCTGTTCCTCGGGCTGCCGGTGACCGCCGTGCTGACCGCGGTCACCGGGCCGGACGGCTGGCTGCGCTGGTGCTCCGTCGCGACGGCGCTGGCCAGCGGGCTGCTGTTCGCCCGGTTCGGGATCGGCTGGGAGGCCGACGACGCGCGAACCGGGCTCTGGCAGCGGCTGACCATCGTCGTCGGATGGACGTGGCTGGCGGTGCTGTTCGCGGCGGCCTAGGTTGAGTGCCGTGACGACGCTGACCGCAGCCGCCCTGATGGCCCGCATCGCCGCGGCCGACGGCGCGCCGCCCCGTCCGACCACCGTCGACGGCGTCGTGGCGGGCGACCCGGACACCGTCGCCGCGGGGGTCGCCGTCACGACCCTCGCCACGCTCGACGTGCTCGACCGGGCGGCGGCCGCCGGCGCCAACGTCGTCATCACCCACGAGGCGCCGTTCTACGACCACCTGGGCGCCGCGGGCCCCGACCTCGAGGCCGAACAGGACCCCGTCTACCTCGCCAAACAAGCGTTCATCGCCGAGCGCGGGCTGGTGGTGTGCCACTACCACGACGGCTGGCACCGGCGCCGCCCCGACGGCGTCGACGAGGGCGTCGCGCGGGCCTTGGGCTGGACGCTCGACCCGGAGCCGGCCGCCGCGGGCGTCGCGCTGTGCACCGTCGCACCCACCACGCTCGGCCTGCTCGCGGCCCACGTCGCGACGGCGCTGGGGGCGCGGGCGCCACGGTTCGTCGGCGATCCCGCGCTGCCGGTGACCCGGGTCGGGCTCGACCTCGGCAACCGCGGTTTCGCGCGCAACCGCACCCTGCTGCGCCGCGACGACGTCGACGCCGTCGTCATCGGCGAGGCGCACGAGTGGGAGACCGGCTCGTACGCCACCGACGCGGCCTGGCTGGCCGGCCGCGGCGGGTCGCCCGCAGGACTGGTCGTCGCCGGGCACGTGCCGTCCGAGCAGGCCGGCATGCGGTTCTTCGCCGAGTGGCTGGCCGCGCTGGTCCCGGACGTCGCCGTGCGATTCGTCGCGACGCCCGACGCCTACACGGCGGTCAGCAGCCCGGCCGGGACGTAGCCGGCCGCGGCCAGCTCCGCCCACAGCGGCGCCGGGATCTCCCGACCGGCCGCCTCGACGTTCGCGGCGACCTCGGCGCCGGACCGGCAGCCCACGAGCACGGTGCCGACCGCCGGGTGCAGCAGCGGGAACTGCACGGCCGCCGCGGCCAGCGGGACGTCGTAGGCGGCGCAGATCTCCTGGCAGCGCAGCGCCCGGTCCAGGACCGCGGCGTCGACCGGCCGGTAGTCGTACCTCGCCGCGGCCGACGGCTCGGCCAGCAGCCCGGTGTTGAAGACCCCGCCGACGACCACCCGTGTCGCGGTGGCCGCGCAGGTCGGCAGCAGCGTGGTGAGCGCACGGTGGTCGAGCAGCGTGAATCGCCCGGCGATCAGGACGACGTCGACGTCGAACTCGCGGACCAGCGCGGCCAGCGGGTCGGCGTGGTTCATCCCGAAGCCGATGGCCCGCACCACGCCCTCGTCGCGCAGCCGGCGCAGCGCCGGGTAGGCCGAGCGCCGAACCGCGTCGGCCGCGTCGTCCGGATCGTGCAGGAACGCGATGTCGACGTGGTCGCGGCCGAGCCGGTCCAGGCTGGACTCCAGCGACGCGCGGATGCCGCGCTCGGTCCAGTCGGGCGCCACGGCGTCGCCGGCGCCCAGCAGCCAGCCCACCTTCGTCGACACGACCGCGTCGGCGCCGGTCTCGCGCAGCCCGCGGGCCAGCCGTTCCTCGGCCAGTCCGTGCCCGTAGCGCGGCGCGGTGTCGAAGTAGCCGACGCCCAGCTCGGCCGCGACGCGCACCGCGTCGAGCGCGTCCGAGTCCGCGACCGGCGTGAACAGCCCGCCGAACGCCGCGGTCCCGATGCCCAGGCGCGGCAGCACGACCGTCATGCGCCCGCGACCAGCGTCGGCGTGACGGCGCGCAGCGCCAGCTCGAGCGTGAGCCGGGCCTGCGCCCGCGGCTCCAGCCGGACCGTGACCCGCGGCCCGCCGACGGGCTCCGGCGGCGCGTCGTCGAGGGCGACGGTGCGGATGCGGTGCTCGGCGAACGAGCCGCCCTGCACGACCAGCGTCCGCGGCCGGTCACCGGTGTTGACCAGCTCGACGACGGTCCGTTCCGGGTCGATCGACGTCACCAGCGCGGCGACGTCGTCGGGCAGGCCGGGTCGCACGCCGTCGCCGTGGAACCAGCGCAGCTGCAGGTGCGCCGGAGAGCCGTTGTAGAGCACCTGCGGCGTGCCCGTGGTCAGCTGCAGCAGGATCTCGGTGACGACGGGGTTGCGGTTCTGCCAGAGGTGGATGTCGAGCGCCGACGGCCCGGCGACCGGGTCGGTGTCGTCGCGGGCGATCTCGTCGAGGCGTTGCGCGCTGGTGGCGAGCGCGCTGCGCAAGGCCCGCTCGGGATAGTCCGGGTTGCGGCCGGCGAGGTACTCGAACCACGGCTCCTCGTGGCCGTTCTCCTCCTTCGTCCGCTGGTCGTGGACGGCGCGCCAGTCCCACGAGGCGCCGGCCCGCAACGCGTCGACGCGGCGCAGGTCCTCGTCGGCGCGGCCGAAATGCCACAGCCAGATCAGGTACTGCGTCGGCGGGACGTTCCAGTCGAACCAGCCGGCGTCGCCGCGGCGGTGCGGCACCATCAGCGTCGGCCGGTCGCCCAGCCCGTCGAGGTGGCGCGTCCAGCGCGAAGTGACGGAGCCGACGTCGTCCGGGCGGCGCCGCTCGGCCTGCTCGAGCGCGACGTCGAACGGGTTGCGGGCGAGGTCGAGGAAGGCGTCGTCGCCGGTGACGAATGCCGCGTTGGTGCCGGCGACGACGGCGGCGCAGGCCATCGACTGCAGTCCGTGCGGCCAGGACCAGCCGTAGTGGCCGCCGTACCACCGTCCGCCGAGGTACTCGCCCACCTGGCCGCTCAGCCCCGCGTTGTCCGGGACGACCGGCCCGCCGGCCCAGCGGTCCCGCCACGCGCCGACGTACTCGACCACCCAGTCGGCGTAGCGCTGCTCGCCGGTGAGCAGCCAGGCGTGCACGGCGAGGCTGGTCGAGAGCACGTTGGCGAAGGTGTCGCCGCGACCCATGCGGTCCCACATCTCGCGGCCGTAGGCGCGCGCCTTCGCCGGGTCGGCCACCAGCTCGTCGAACGAGTCGTAGCCGAGCCAGTCCAGGGGCAGCCCGTACGGCCGCAGCGGCAGGCTCCACGGGAACGCGACCTCGTGGTCGCCGAACCCCCAGCGTGGTCCGGCCGCGCCGTTGTGCGGCGCGCGGATGATCCGGTGCTCGGGGTCGTAGTTCGGCCCGCCCGGCAGGTAGAGATCGGCGAATCGGCGGGCCTGTTCCACCCGCGGGCCGCCGGGCCCCGCCATGCAGCGGGCATAGAAGAACAGCAGGCTCTCGCCCTGGTGGAACCAGTCGTAGCCGCGCTCGTACCCGTCGACCAGCATGCCCATCTCGGTCAGCTGCGCGGTGACGCCGGCCCAGTGCCGCTCGGTGGCCGCGAGCAGGTCGTCGCTGCCGCCGAGCAGGTACAGCATCGGCCAGTTGAAGAACGCCTCGTAGAAGTCGTCGACACCGTCGCGGTCGTCGGACCCCTGCCCGAGCTTGTCGTGGAAGACCAGCCGTCCGTCGTCCGCGGTGTAGCGGTCGGCGAACACCCGCCAGGCGTGGTCCTGCTGGGTGAACAGCTGCCGCTGGAGCCGGGCCCACTCCGGGACCTCGGCCGGCCGCCGGGACGACACGAGCACTGCACACCTCACAACCGATTCGTGGCGATTATCTTTGATCGATAACCGATTGCGTCATAGTGTGGTCCGGTGCGCACCACTGTCAAGACGCGGCGACCGGCCGACGAGACCGCCGCGGCAGGCGGTGAGCCCGTCGTCGACTGCCACGTGCACCTCTGGGACCCGGCGCTGGGCTTCGGCTGGATCCGCCCCGGCTCCCCGCACCACCGCCCGTTCGCCCTCGACGACCTCGCGGCGTCGGCCGGCGGCACCGGCGTCGTCACGTCCGTGCTGGTCGAGGCGTCGCGCGGCGACGCCGGTGAGACCGCCGCCCTGCGCGCGGCCGCCCGCCGCCGTCCCGACCTGATCGGCGGCTACGTCGGCAACCTGCACTGCTACGCCGGCCGCACACCACGCCAGTTCGCCGCTCTGCTGCGTCGCTGGGGCGACGCCCGCCCCGTCGGCATGCGGGCCGGCGGCGGCACGTGGGCGGACGTGCCGCCCGGCGTCGCCGCGCTGCTGCCGGTCCTCGCCGACCACGGCGTCGTGCTGGAGCTGAACATGGGTGCCGGCGCCGTCCGCGTCGGCGCCGAACTGACCGAGCGGCACCCCGGGCTGGTCGTCGTCCTCGACCACCTGGGCAACCCGCCGAACGTCGCGCACGCGGACCCGGGTGACTGGCTGAACGACCTCGACGCGGCCGCCGGCCGGCCGAACGTCGTCATCAAGGTGTCGGGGCTGCTGACGCAGCAGCGCGGCGCGGCGCCGGCCGACGTCGACCGGCTGGTCGCCGCGGCGCTGACCGCCGTCGGCGCGCAACGGTGCATGATCGGTTCGGACTGGCCGATCTGCCTGCCGGCCGGCTCCCGCGCGTCGTCGCTCACCGCGTCGGCGCGGACGCTCGACGACCTCTGCGCCGAGGACAGGGCGATGGTGCGGCGCGGCACGGCGCTGCGGGTGTACGGACTACCGACCGCTGAAGTGGCACGATGGACGGAGCTCACTCGTGATGATTGATGGGGATGGCATGGCAGTGCGTGGCACCACCCAGCCCGAGGGCGGATTCGCGTCGTCCCTCGCCGGCAAGGACCGCCTGCGTCCGGCGCTGCTGTCCGACCAGGTGTACGACCTGCTGCGCACCGCGCTCATCGACGGCGACCTCCAGCCGGGCGAACGCGTCGTCGAGTCCGAGATCGCCCGCCGGCTCGGCGTGAGCCAGGCGCCGGTGCGCGAGGCGGTCAAACGGCTGGCCCGCGAGGGCGTCCTCGAGCACATCCCGCGACGCGGCAACTTCGTCGCCGAGGTGTCCGAGCGCGACGTCGAGCACGCGCGCCAGGTGCGCGAGCCACTGGAGCGGCTGGCCGGCGAGCTGGCGGCCACCACCATCACCGCCGCCCAGCTGTCGCGGCTCGACGTTCTCGTGGGCGAGATGCACGACGCCGTCGCACGCGGCGACCTCAGCCGGTTCCGCGACGCCGACATCACCTTCCACGCCACCGTCGGCGAGGCGGCCGGCAACCCGTTCCTCGCCCGCATGTGGGGCGTGCTCGAGCCCAGCCTGCGGACGCTGCGCGCCATCGCCGACCCGCTGTTCGACGGCGACTGGCAGGCCATGGCCGACGAGCACGGCCGGCTGGTCGCGCTGCTGCGCGAGGGCGACCCGACGGCCGCCGGCCAGGCATTCGCCGAGCACGCCGCCGGCCGCGGCCCGGTCCCCGACCGCCGCGCCACCCGCGCGAAGCGCACCCCCGCCGCCGACTGACGGGCGCACGCCGCCGACAGGCCGCTTCGGCAAGGCCGGCGACGTGCTCGGCCAGGCTCGTTGTCGTTCGGCCGTCCGGTTCGTCCAGGTGTCCGGGGCGGCCAGCCCTGCCAAGCCGACCAGCAGGACGCGACCCGTGACGAGCGCGCCGGCTAGCCGATCAGGCCGTCGGCGCGCGCTCGCCAGAGGTGTTCCCGGGCCGGCTGGGTGTCCTCCATGAGCTGGCCGACGTGGTCGGCCGCACGGCCCCGTAGCACCTGGTAGCCGTCCTCCCGAGCCTGAGGGTCGTGCCGGCGCATCAGCCGCATCGCCCGCTCGAACCGCTTCGCGGCCGTCATGCGTGCCGCGCCCACTCGTCGAGTGTCGCCAGGAGCTGCGACTCGGGACCGGGCGGTAGCAGCAGGAGGCACCGGTCGGCACCCGCCTCGGCGAGCGCGTCGAGCAGCGACTTGTCAGATGGCGTGCCGAACACCGTGATGGGGACGGGTCCACGCCCGGAGTCGGCGGCCCGACGGCGCAGTGCTGCGGCGCGCTCGCGCAGCTCGTCGACGTCGGCCAACGGACCGCACTGCGGGAACCAGCCGTCGCCGTAGGCGAGCACGCGGTCTTCGACGCCCGGGCCGTTGCCGCCGACGAGGACGGGCGGGTGCGGCCGCTGCGACGGTTTCGGCCACGACCACACGGGATCGAAGTCGACGTACTCGCCATGGAACTCCGCCTCGTCGTCGGTCCAGATGCGGCGCATCGCCCGCACCCGCTCAGACAGCAGCGCCATGCGGGTGCGCGCGTCGGTGCCGTGGTTGGCCAGTTCCATGCGGTTCCAGCCGGCACCCACCCCGAAGAGGAACCGGCCGCCCGAGAGGCGGTCGAGCGACGCGACCTCCTTGGCCGTGACGATCGGGTCACGCTGGGTCACCAGGCAGACGCCGGTGCCGAGCATGAGCGTCCGGGTGACCGCCGCGACGGCGGACAGCGCCACGAACGGGTCGTAGGTCTCGGCATAGGCGCGCGTCGAGCGTCCGTCCGCCCGACGGCTGTGCACCGGGATGTGCGTGTGCTCGGGGAAGAACAACGACTCGAAGCCGCGCTCCTCGACGGCCCGGCCGAGCTCGGGCGGCTCCAGGCCGTAGGAGCCGGCGAAGGTCGTGATCCCCATGTCCACGGCGCACAAGCTACCGGGGCCGGGCGCGAACGCCCGGCCCCGGCTGCGGAGCCTCACTTCAGGGGCGTCCAGTGCGCGACGGCCGCGAGCGGGCCGTACACCCGGGTCTCCACGGTCACCAGGACCCCGGCCGCGGTGAACCAGCCGTCGAACCGGTACCCGTCGCGTTTCGGCAACGGCAGGACCCGCAGCGCCGTCCCGGCCTTGACGGTGCGCACGCCGACCGGGCTGCCGCCCGCCGGGTCGAACGTCACCTGGTGCACCGGGTCGGTCCGGTGTTGGACGGACACCTCGACGGTCGTGGTCGCGCCCGCGTAGGCGATGGTCAGCGGCAGCGCAGGTGCCACGGCGCCGCTGTCGAACCCGCTCACCATGTCCGCCGTCACCGGCACGACCGTCGTGCCGCCGTCGCTCCACGTCGCCTCGATCGCCAGGCCGTCGACGTTCAGGGCCTCGCCGACCCGGTACTGGGTCTGGTAGCCGGTCCCCTCGATCGGCGCGATGCCGGTGACGACGGCGGACCCCTCCGACGGCCGCAGCCGGATCGCGTTGTCGCCGCCCGCGTAGTGGTACACGTTGAGGTACCCGTCGGCGGCGATCGGGTTGGCCGCGTCGCGGTCGAGGCCGCTCCACACCGTCGCGCCGTCGACCCGCAGGACCAGCCGGGTGCCGCCGTCGACGCTCACCGCGCCGAACTCGATGTCGTGTTCCTGACCCGCTTCGATCGCGGTGTTGGGGATGACGTCGATCATCGTCTGGCCGGGCTTCCAGCTCTGGAACTCGATCTGGTCCTCCTTGACGACGACCAGGTAGCCCTTGTTGGCGTTGACCCAGGTCGGGTCGCCGGGCCGGTCGGAGCGGACGGCGAAGCCGTACCAGCCGCCGGCGAACTCGCCGATCGACGCGGTGAAGCGGAGCAGGCCGCTGCCGAACCGCTCGCCCTGGTAGCCGTACACGCCGTTCGCCGAGACCCGGACGGTGCCCTCGTCGAAGTCGACGGCATCGGACGGCGTCCAGTTCGCGGCGTCGGACAGCTGCCCGCCGAGGCCGATGACCGGGTGCTCGGCCGCGCCGACCGTGACGGCGACCGTCGCGGTCAGCTCCGGGTTGGCGCGCGAGGTCGCGGTGATCGTCGCCGTGCCGGCCGCCACGCCGCGCACGGTGCCGTCGGCGTCCACGGTCGCCACCTCCGGCGCGGACGACGTCCAGTCGACCCGCCGGTTGGTGGCGTCGGGCGGGCTGACGGACGCGGTGACGGTCCGGCTCTCGCCGGGCTCCAGCGTCAGCTGCGCCGGGTTCACGTCGATGCCGGTGACGTCGGTCGGCACCAGCGAGACGGTGACGTCGTCGACGTCGATGTGTGACGCGCCCGCGACGTAGAACCCGAGCGTGCCCGACGGGCTGTGCCCCGGGTTCTCGCCTGCGACGACCTGCTGACCGTCGACGAGGACGGCGACGGACGGCCCGCGGGCCACCACCCGCACGGCGTAGACGGTGCCCGGCTGGAGGCCGCCGCCCGCCGGCAGGACGGTTTCGGCCAGCGTCTGCCACTGCGCGTTGTACAGCGTCCAGGTCGCGCCGGCGGCGGCGTGCCGGTAGCGGATGAAGCCGCTGCCGTTCGCGCCGTTGCGCTCGTACGTGATCAGCTCGGTGCCCTCCGGCAGCTCGGCCGGCGTCCTGAGCCGGTAGTCGAGCACGTAGTCGGAGAACGCGCGGTCCAGCTGGCCGTTCGCGCCGTTCAGGATCCGGTACCAGTGGTTGCCGGTGTCGTCGGCGACGATGGGGCGGTTGCCGTCGACCGGCCAGCCGTTGCCGCCGGACTCGAAATCGGTCGCGTGCAGCACGCCGTCGCCGTCGGCCACGGTGACGACCGCCTCGTCGCGGATCGCCGGGTCGGCCACCGACGCCACGGACACCACGGTCTCGCCCGGTGCCAGCGCCGTGATCTCGCCGGCAGCGGAGACCGTCGCGACCGCCGGGTCACTGCTCGCGTACGCCACCTCCTGCTCGGTCGCGTTCCACGGCACCGGCTCGGCCCGGAACGGCACGGTAGCGCCCAGCTCGACGGTGAAGGTGTCGCCCGGCAGGAACAGCCCGGTCAGCGGGATCGTCTGCGGGCCGTGCGGAAGGCCGACGACGCCCTGCGGGCCGATGTCCTCGAACGCCACCGGCGCGAAGCCCGGGATGCGGTCGTACGCGACGGCGTCCTCGGTCAGCCGGAAGTCCTCGCTCTCCCAGTCGACGAAGCCGGGGTTCTGGTCGGCGACCCAGTTGTCGGCGTAGTTCATCAGGTTCTCGACGTCGCGGGCCCCGTGCTGGTTGACGTCCGGCGAGCGCTCCATCGTCGGGTTCCAGACCAGGTTCTTCGCGAAGAAGTTGTGCTCCGGGTAGTAGTGGTTCTCGTCCCAGAAGCTCAGCAGTTCGGGGTACTTCTCGCCGTACGGCGTGCCGACGAAGTCGCCGTTCTCGGCGAACAGCTTCTCCCACGCCGGACGGTAGTCGGTGTCGACCTTGTTGCCCGGCTGGTCGCCCATCCACATCTCGTAGTTGTCGTACGGGACGAAGGTGTCGACGAAGATGTTGTTCTCGGCGGTGATGTGGTCGCCGGACCCGCTCTTGATGGCGTCGTTGCCCATCCGGTAGAAGACGTTCTCACTGATGGTGAGGCCCATGGTGAGGTTGTCCGGATAGACGCCCTCCACGCCGTGCCGGCCGATGCCGGTGTCGTGGAAGTAGTTGCGCCGGATGACGGTGCCGCGCTCGTGCGGCGTCGCGCCGGCGTTCATGTAGATGGCGCCGAGGTCCTGGAACTCCTTGCAGATGTCGTAGATGTCGTTGTACTCGATCAGGTGGTCGTTGCCGTGCACGATGATGCCCGGATGCGGGGCGTCGTTGATCTCGTTGTTGCGGGCCACGTTCCCGACGCCGTCGAACATGACGCCCGGGTTGTACGCCTTGTGGTAGTAGGCGAAGTCGTGGATGTGTGAGTTCTCCACCCGGTTGTTGCCGGGCTCCAGCGTGTCCTCGTCGCCGCCGTTGAGCACCACGCCGACGCCGCCGACGTGGCGCAGCTCCGACGAGACGACGGCGTGGTCGCGGCCGTCCCAGCCGCTCGGGATGCCGTCGTAGACGTAGCGGCCGGGCGAGTTGATGTAGACGCCGCCGTCGGTGAAGTTCTGGATGTCGCTGCGGGCGAACGTGACGTTGCTGCCGCCGAGCACGGTGGCCGCCGTGGCCCGGCCGTACTCCATGACCAGCTCGTCGAAGGTGATGTAGGACGCGTTCTCGGTCCGGACCATCGGCTCGTCCAGCATCGTCACCGTCACGTCGCCGCTGCGGGTGCGGAACGCGGCGTTCGGCATCAGGTACAGCACGCCGGTCGCGCGGTCGATGTAGTACTCGCCCGGCGCGTCCAGCTCCTCCAGCAGGTTCTCGGCGAAGTGGAAGTCCGGGTACCACGTCTTCATCAGCCCGGACATCTCGCCGTAGCGCAGCGTGATGGTCTTCGCCTCGGTGTCGATCGCGGCGATCTTGTTGTACGACCACTCCCAGCTGTAGCCGAAGATGCCGTCCAGCCAGACGTCCTCGGCCTGCGTCCAGTACTGCGGCCGGTCGTAGCTGTAGCTGAACGTGCCGCCGCGCTCCTGCAGGTCGGGGTCGTCGACGGTCGGGCCCGGGTCGACGATCTCGTTCATCTGGACGGTGCCCTCGTTGGGCCAGCGGGCCAGCGTCATGCCCTGGCCGCCGACGTACAGCTCCATCGGCGGCACCTCGGAGACGTCGTTCGCCTTCCAGTACCCGTGCCGGCTGGTCTCGCCGTAGTCGGTGATGCCGAGCGCGGCGAGGTCGACCTGGAGGACGTCGTCGCGGGCGGACTCGTCGATGATGCGGCCGAGCACGGCGTCGTCGGTGACCGCAGTGAAGCCGTCGTGGTCGAGCTGCCGGCCACCGCTGAGCCGGACCGTCTCGCCGGGGAACGAGCGGTAGACGATCGGCGCCTCGGCGGTGCCGGAGTCCTGCTCCTCCAGGCGGAACGACGAGGTCCGCTCGTAGGTCCCTTCGCGCAGGTAGACGGTGACGCCGCCGGCTGGCAGGCCGCCGTCGGCCTTGAGCGCGCGGATCGCGTCGCGGGCACCTTCGAGAGTGGCCAGCGGCGCGGTCTCGGAGCCGTCCTGGGCGTCGTCGCCGCCTGGCGCGACATGGAGGACGGCGCCCGGCTCGGCCGCCGCGGGTTCTGCCTGGGCCGCCGGATGGAGACCGGCGACCAGCAGGCACGCCAGCACGACGATGGGCATGAGGCGTTTCATGGTGCGGTTCCTTTCTGGGTTCGGTGCAGGGAACGGGCGACCGGGGTCACCCCTTGAGCGCGCCGACCGTGAGGCCGCTGATGATGTGCCGTTGCATGTAGACGAAGAAGATGATCACCGGCGCGATGGCCAGCAGCAGGTTCGGGAAGACCTTGGTGAGGTCGGTCGAGTACTGGCTGACGCCGGCGTAGATCGCGGTGGTGACCGTGTAGTTGCCGGAGCCGGGGGTGAGCAGCACCTGCGGGCTGATGAAGTCGTTCCAGATGCCGATCGAGTTGAGGATCAGCACGGTGACGACCGCGGGACGGGTGAGCGGGAAGATGATCTGCCAGTACGTGCGCATCCGGCCCGCGCCGTCGATGGCGGCGGCGTGGTCGATGTCGCGCGGGATCGTGCGGATGAAGCCGACGAACAGGAAGATGCTCACCGGCAGCGTCATCGCCACGTCGTGCAGGATCAGGCCGGTCACGGTGTTGCCGAGGCCGATGGAGCGCAACACGTAGATCAGCGGCACGATCAGCGCCGCCGACGGGATGAACGTCCCGGCCAGGAAGTACAGCAGCAACATCTGCGTCCGCCGCTTCAGGCTGCGGGCGATGACGTAGGCGGCCGGTCCGGCGAACAGGATGCACAGGATGTCGACGGAGACGACCAGGAAGAAGGTGAACCCGTAGCTGCGCAGCACGTTGTACTGCGGGCTGGTGATCGCCGCTTCCAGATACTCCAGCGTCAGCCCGCCGAACGGGATCGCGAACGGGTTGCTCTGGATGTCGTGCTGCGACTTGAAGCTGTTCACCAGCAGCAGGTACGCCGGGATCGTCATGACGACGAACAGCACCGCCAGCAGCACCACCCGGGTGACCGGCGGCCGCCGGCGCGCCTCAGGCGCGAGGTTCGAGGAGACGTCGAGTGCCATGGATGCTGCTCCTAGTTCGCCGCTGCCTGGTCCTGCCGGTTGCGCAGTGCGGCCACCAGCACGGACAGAACCGCGGACACCACCATCAGGGCCACCGCCTGCGCGGTCGCGAAGCCGACGTCGGTACTGGCGAACGACCGGCTGAGGATCACGTACGCGATGGTCTCGGTGGACCCGGCCGGCCCGCCGTCGGTGAGGCTGACGACGATGTCGTAGACCTTGATCAGGCCGACCAGGTTGAGCACCATCGCGACCGTCACGACCGGCGAGATCATCGGGATGACGATGCGGCGGTTGATCTGCCGCCGCGACGCGCCGTCGATCTGCGCGGCCTCGATGAGGTCGTACGGCACCGTCTGCAGCGCCGCGACGAACAGCACGACGTTGAACCCGAACCCGGCCCAGACGATGACGCCGACCAGCGTGACGACCGCCAGCGTCTCGTCGAACAGGAACCCGACCGGCCCGACGCCGAAGCGCTCCAGCGTGGTGTTGATCGCACCGTTGGTGCCGAGGATCGCGCTCCACAGGAAGCCGAGGATCAGCGCGCTGATGACGTGCGGGTAGTAGGCCAGCGCACGGAAGAACGAGTTCGTCCGCGACCGGTCCTTCAGTTGCAGCGCGTACGCCAGGCCGAGGCCGAGCATGCCCACCGACCCGAACGCCGCCACGACGAACGTGACGACCCAGGCCCGGCTGATGCCCGGGTCCTCGAACAGCCGCGTGTAGTTCTCGATGCCGATGAAGGTGGCGTCGGAGAAGCCGTTCCAATCCGTCAGGCTCAGGTACAGCGCCACGACGACCGGGACGACCGTCATCACGGTGTACACGAGCACGGCCGGGGCCAGCATGCCCAGGCTCACGACGCCGTCGCGCATCCGGCGACGGCGGCCGGCGGCGGCCGTGCCGATGTGGCCGGGAGCCGGCGCGGGCGGGTCGCCGTCCGCCCGCGCCGGGCTCACCTTCAGCGCTGCGAGTCCCACCACGCGTCCAGGTTCGCCGCGACGTCGCCGGCGGAGGAGCCGGTGAACAGGGACTGGACCTGCGTGTTCAGTTCCTCGGCGTAGCCGTGCACCGGCTGCCGCTCGCCCTGCTTGACGATCACCATCGGGCTCGCGTCGAGGACGGACTGGACGCCCTCGCCGAGGCTGGAGACGTCGTAGCTGAAGCCCTTGCGCAGGTTGCCGTCGGCGGCGAGCTGGATCTCGATCGCCTCGTCGTCGGTGACCAGCCACTCGACGAGGTCGATCGCCTCCTCCTTCGCGTCGGAGGCCTCGACGACGGTGTACGGCTGGGCCATGTTGCCGAACTGGCCAGGCGGGTAGGTGCCGTCGGCCGGGACGGGGAAGACGCCGATCTGGTCGCTCAGCCCGGCCTCGTCGGCGGCGGGCACGAAGTACGAGCCCATGATGTACATGGCCGAGTCGCCCGCGAGGAACGCGGCCTGGCCGGCCGGGTACTCCAGGCCGAGCGCGCTCTGGGTGAGGAAGCCCTCCCTCAACCACGACTCGTACAGCTCGAAGTAGCGCAGGTAGCCGCTGTCGGCGAAGGACGTCTCGCCGTTCTTGCGCTCGATCACCCAGTCCGGCTCGTCGGTGAGGACACCGGCATCGGCCAGCATGGTGAACTGCGCGCCGGTGACCCACTGGCCGGCCGACTGCAGCGGCTGGTAGCCGGCCGCCTGGAGCTTGCGCATCGCGTCCTCGAACTGCGCGATGGTCTGCAACTGGGTGGCGTCGACGCCGGCCTCGTCGAAGGCGGCCTTGTTGTAGAACACCAGCGACTGGATCTGCTCGCCGACACCGACGACGTAGTGACCGCCGTCGATCGCGTAGTCCTCGAAGAGCGGGGTGTCGGCGGCCCAGTCCTCGCCGGACAGGTCGACGAACAGCTCCGCCGTCTCCGGATTCGGGATGACGTGCTGCGCGATGTCGGGCGGGTCGCCCGCGGCGAGGTCCTGCTGCAGCTTGGCCTCCGCCTCGATGGTGCCGGTGAGCTCCAGCTCGACCGTGATGCCGGGGTTCTCGGCCTCGTAGAGGTCGAACAGCTCGTTCCAGAACTGCTCGGTGAGGTTGGGGGTGATGTTGACGATCATGCGCAGCGTGGTGTCGCCACCCTCGCCGCCCGCGACGTCGTCGTCACCGCCACCGCACGCCGACGCCGTCAGCACCGCCGAGGCCAGCACCCCGGCCGTCAGGAATCGCCGCCTGCTGTTCATGGTCATCTCTCCGCTCGCTCCGTTGCGTTGGTCCGATGGATGAAAAGAGTCGTGCTGGGCTACCGGCCGTTGCTGCCGTGGTGGGCGACGTACTCCTCCAGGCCGCGTCCCGACAGCGGGTAGTAGTCGGACAGCCGGCCGCCCGCGTCGAGCCGCCGGCGGGCGAACTCCTCCTTGTCCTGGTGCGCCAGCGCGTCGTCGGCGATGGCCTGGGCGTGCGACGGCGGCACCACGACGGCGCCGTCGTCGTCGGCGATCACCAGGTCGCCGGGCCGCACCAGGGCCCCGCCGACCGCGACCGGCACGTTGTAGGCGTACGGGAACAACTCGGTCTGCGACGCATAATGCGGGGTGACGCCCGTGCACCAGACCGGCACCCCCAGCGCGCGGATCCGGCCGGCGTCGCGGATCCGCCCGTCGACGACGATGCCGGCGCCGCCGCGCAGCTTGAAGTAGCGCACGAGCATGTCACCGAGGCAGCCGGTGCGCTGGGCCGCCTGCGCCGACACGACCAGCACGTCGCCGGGCCGGATCGACTCCAGCACCGCCCACAGCGCCGAGCGCCGTTCCGCGTCCTCCTGCCCCTGGCCGGAGAACACGTCCTCACGCTGCGGCATGAACTGCAGTGTGACGGCGGCGCCGGTGACGCGGATCTCGGCGTCGCGATGCAGCGGCGCCGGCCCGTCGATGAACGTGCGGGTGATGCCCTGGTGGTGCAGCTTCGCGCAGGCGGTGGCCGCGCTCACCCCGGACAGCGTCTCGACCAGCTCGTGCGGCGGCCGCCCTGGCAGGTCGGCCAACAGGGGGGTGTGGCCGGTCGGATAACCGTCCTGCGTGGGGTTCATCCGGCGTCCTCTCGGAGTATGATCGCGGATCACTTATCGTCTATCGATTGGGATAGGAAAGCGAAGTCACCGCCGACCTGTCAACACCTGGATGCGCGACGATGGACGGCCGGCAGCTGGATGGAAGTGAGGAACGCATGGCGACGACGGCACCCGCGATCCCCGGCCAGGACTGGTTCACCCAGGCCCGGTTCGGGATGTTCGTGCACTTCGGGCTGTATTCGCTGGCCGCCCGGCACGAGTGGGTCATGAGCCGCGAACGCACGCCGGTCGAGCAGTACGAGCGCTACGCGGAGGTGTTCGATCCCGATCTGTTCGACGCCCGCGCGATCGCCCGCGCCGCCAAGGAGGCCGGCATGGGCTACGTCGTGCTGACCAGCAAGCACCACGAGGGCTTCGCGCTGTGGGACTCCGCCGTCAGCGACTACACGTCGGCCGCCGCGTGCGGGCGCGACCTCGTCGCCGAGTTCGCCGACGCCGTGCGCGCCGAAGGGCTGCGGGTCGGGCTGTACCACTCGCTGATCGACTGGCACCACCCCGACTTCACCGTCGACTACCTGCACCCGCGCCGCGACGACCCCGGAGCACGGTCGTCGAACGAGACCAAGGACATGGGGCGGTACCGCGCCTACCTGCGCGACCAGGTGCGCGAGCTGCTCACCGGCTACGGCCGCATCGACTACCTGTTCTTCGACTACACCTACGCCGAGGACCGCGACGGATGGCGCGGCAAGTACCCCGACGACTGGGGCGCCGACGAGCTGCTGGCGTTGGTCCGCGAGCTGCAGCCGGACATCGTCGTCAACGACCGGCTGGGCGTCCCGGGCGACCTCGTCACGCCGGAGCAGTACCAACCGGCCGAACCGATGCGCGGGCCCGACGGCGCGCCGATCGTGTGGGAGGCCTGCCAGACGCTCAACGGGAGCTGGGGCTACGACCGCGACAACACCCGGGTCAAGACGCCGGACCTGCTGGTGCGCATGCTCGCCGACACCGTCGCGAAGGGCGGCAACCTGCTGCTCAACATCGGGCCGGACGGGCGCGGCGCGATCCCGGCGCGCGACGCCACGACGCTGGCCGCGCTGGCCCGGTGGATGCGGCCGCACCAGCGCTGCGTCGTGGGCGCCGGGCCGGCCGACCCGGACATCGCGGCCGCGGTGACGCCCGGGCTGCCGCCCGGCGCCGTCCTCACCCAGCGCGGCGACCGCCTCTACGTCCACCTGTTCGCGTGGCCGTTCGAGCACGTCCACCTGCGGGGCATGGCCGGCCGGGTGCGCTACGCCCAGTTGCTGAACGACGGGTCGGAGCTGGCGACCATTCGACTGGCGTCCGGCCAGCAGGCATGGAACACGACGCCGGGCGGGCAACCGCCGGGCACGCTGACGCTACGGCTGCCGACGGTGCGGCCGGACGTCGAGGTGCCGGTCGTGGAGCTGTTCCTCTAGCTGGGTGCGTCCGATGCCGGGGCGCCGGTGGTGGTGCGGGCCATGGCGCTCTTGGTGTTGTCAGAGCAGCACATTCAGCGCCATGCCCACCCTGGCGCGACGTGATCTAGACGCCGATCGGGAGCGGGGTGACGACGTCGCCGCCGGCGAGGCGCAACGTCAGCGAGCCGACGGCGGTGGCGGCCAACTCGCCGGCGCGGTCGCCGTCCGGGTCGACCGCGAGCACGTGGCCGACGCGGTCGTTGTTGTCGCGCGGCCGGCGCACCGGCCCCGGCACGTCGAGCTGCCAGCGGGCGACCGCCGGGTTCGAGTCCAGCTCGTCGCGGCCGTCGACGCCGGTGACGATGCCGTCGACCGGCGCCAGTACGAACGCGACCGCCGCGGTCCCGGCCGGCCGCAGGTCGAGCTCAGGGGCACGGCCGAGCGCGAGGTCGACCAGCAGCGCCAGCGGGTCGACCCCGGTGACGGTGCGGACCAGGTCGAACACGTAGCCGCCTCCCTGCCGCGGGTTGATCTCGACGATCCGCGGGCCCGCCGGCGTCAGGCGCAGCTCGGTGTGGCTCAGCCCGTGCGTGTAGCCGATCGCCGACAGCGCCGCCCGGACGTGCTCGGTCACGTCGGCGGCGACGGCCGCCGGCAGCGGCGCGGGGAACACGTGCCCGGCCTCGACGAACGACGGCGTCACGCTCTTGCCGGTGATGCCGAGGACCGTCGTGCGCCCGGCGATGGTGACCGCCTCGACGCTGACCTCGGGACCCCGCAGAACCTCCTCCAGCAGCAGCCGGCGGGCCAGCGGCTGGTCGCGGGTGTTCCGCTCGACGCCCGTGACCTCGTAGAACGCGTCCTTCAGTGCGGCCTCGCCGTCGACGAGGTGCACGGAGGTGCCGGAGTTGAGGTCGACCGGCTTCGCGACCAGCGGGAACCCGAGGTCCGCGGCGCCGGCCAGGGCGTCGTCCCACGTCGCGGCGACGGCGAACCGAGGGCCGGGCAGCCCGGCCCGCTTCAGCACCGTCCGTACCGCGTCCTTGCGCACCGCCCGCCGCATGATGTCCGGCGACGCGCCGGCGAGCCCGAGCATCCGCCCCAGCTCGGCGACCGCGTCGAGGTAGTAGTCGCACGTCGTCAGCACGCCGTCGATGCGGCGCCGGCAGACGATGCCGATGACGGCACCGGTCATCGCGGCCCGGTCGTTGGTGTCGACGACGATCACCTCGTCGGCGCCGCGCACCACCGGGTGCCGCTCGCCGTCGACGTCCGGGTACAGCGCGGGATCCTTGGTGAACAGGATGTAGTCGTGGCCCAGTTCGCGCAGCAGCGGCGGCAGCGCGAGCCCCGTCGACTGCACCCAGCTCTCCACCATGAGCAGCGTCGCCACGGTCAGCCTCCCGCCCGGGCCAGGATGGCGGAGTTGATGACGTCGTTCACCGGGTGCACCTCCGTCAGCGGCTCGAACCCGTCGAGCGCGGTCCGGTCGATCGGCGGGTAGAGCAGCGTGCGCAGGCCGCGGGCGCTGCGGGCGAGCAGGACGGCGCCCGGGCGCATCGTGCCGGCCAGGTGGCCCAGGATCCGCCGCTTGGCCTCGAGGGTGTCGCCGACCAGCGCGGCCAGCACGACCACGTCGTAGCCGGAGAGGTCCGCGTCCAGCACGTCGGCCTCGTGGAAGCCGAGCTCGCCGTACCCGAGGGCGCCCGCCACCCGCGCGCCGGCCGTCAGCGCCACCGGGTCCCGGTCGTAGTTGTCCAGCGACGCGTCCAGCTCACCGGCCAGGTACAGCGAGCTCAACGGCAGCGGCCCCGAGCCGACGAACGCCACCGACCGCACGCGGCGCGGCAGCGCGGACGCGAGGATGCCGATCTCCATGCGACTGAGCTGGCGGTAGTTGCCGAAGTACGGGAACCGGGCCAGCTCCTCGCGCGGCGGGCACCCGGCCACGATCCGCTTCGCCCAGGCGTGCTCCAGCTCGCCCTCCCCTTGCGCGCAGAGGGCCCGCAGGCGGGGCGCGAGCTGCTGGACACCGACGTCGTTCAGCACGGCCGGCACCGTCTCGGCGGGAGCGGTGAGGACGAGCCGGACGAGCCGGCCGAACAACCCGTCGACCTCCGGCCCCGGCCGGAGATCGTCGCGCGCCGCCAGATCGCGGTACACGTCACCCACCGACGCAGTAATGTCCTGCGCCGTGAGCGGCCGGCGATCGGTCAGGTCGGTTTGACCGAATATGTTGCTAGTGAGACTCATGTTCATCGCGGCTGATCATGACACAGCCGGTGGCGGCAGCGCTGGCGAACGCGCGAAGAGGCCGGTCCACCCGCTGACCTGGGACGGCCTGGTGCCCTGACCGCGAGCGCCCGGCCGGCGTTCTGTCCGTGCACCGGCGTAGCCTCCGCCACACCACCGGCTTCGAACTCGGCAAGGGGGCACCATCATGACGACGGTGCGGCCGTATCACTCCCGGAAGCCGACCGACCCGGACGTCTACCACTGGCACAGCGACTGCCCGGCCGGAGCGCAGATCCCGGGGCGCAACAAGGTCTCCGGCGCGGGGACCGGCAACCGGCCGTGCCGGCTCTGTGAAGGCATGGACTGAGCAGGGCTGGACGAGCGAGTGCGGCCGCGCCCGATCAACCGCGTGATCGTCAGCCCTGCTGGGTGGGGACGAGGATCAACTCGGCCACGTTGAGCCGCGGCGGGACGGCGACGGCATAGGCGATCGCGTCGGCGATGTCGGCCGGCGTGGGCGTGCGCATCGATGCCCGCCATTGCGACAACGCCTCCTTTCTCGTCTGGTCGAGCATGCCGTCGCCCAGCTCGGTCGGGACGACGCCGGGCTCGATCGTCTTGACCCGGACGCCGCGCGGGCCCAGCTCGGCCCGCAGGTTGCGGGTGAGGTGCGCGACGGCGGCCTTGGTCGCGACGTAGACGGCATAGTGCGGGAACACCTGGTGCCCGCCGATCGACCCGACGTGCACGAGGTCGGCCCGGTTCCCGGCGGCCGCGGCGGCGAGCAGGTCGGCGGCGAACGCCCGGCCGGTGTGCAGCAGTCCGTTGAGGTTGGTGGCGATCATCCGTTCCCACTCGGCGGGATCGGCGGACTCGAACGGCGCGGCGAGCATGACGCCGGCGTTCGCGACGACCAGGTCGGCCGGGCCGAGCTCGGCCCGTACCGCGCCGGCGGCGGCGTCGACCGCGGCCCGGTCGGTGACGTCGACCGGCACGGCGAGCCCGCCGAGCTCGGCCGCGACCGCGTCGAGGCGGTCCTTGCGGCGGCCGAGAACGGCGACGGTGGCGCCGGCCGCGGCGAACGCGCGGGCCGTGGCCTCGCCGAGCCCACTGGTGGCGCCGGTGACGACCGCGACGCGGCCGGTCAGGGATGCTTCGGAAGAAGTGGTCATGCGACCAGGCTGCGGCCACCGCCGGAGCCCGGCCAGACCGCGCGACGACCAGGAGTCCCGGACCCTGGGGGTCGCACGGCCACCCAGGCCGGCGCCGCGCCACCTACCCTCGAAGGGTGAGCGACAACCGGCTCGGCGAGTACCTGCGCGCGCGGCGAGAGCTGGCCCGCCCGGCCGACGTCGGGCTGCCCGACGGGTTCGGCCGCCGGCGGGTGCCCGGGCTGCGCCGCGAAGAGGTCGCGATGTTGGCCGGCGTCAGCGCCGACTACTACGTGCGGCTCGAGCAGGGTCGCGACAGACATCCGTCCGAGCAGGTCATCGAGGCCCTGGCCGGCGTTCTCGGCCTCGACGACGCCGCAGTCGCGCACGTGCGCGAGCTGGCCCGCCCGGCCCGCCGCCGGCGCCGTCCGCCCAGCCGGGCGGAGCGGGTGAGCGACGGCGTCCAGCTGCTGCTGGACGGCTGGACCCGCACACCGGCGCTGGTGCTCGGCCGGCACCTCGACGTGCTGGCGGTCAACGCGCTGGGCGGCAGCATCGCCTCATGCTCTGCGCCCGGCGTCAACCAGGTGCGCGCGGTGTTCCTGAATCCCGACGCGCGCGACCTGTACCCCGACTGGGACACCGTGGCGGCCGAGACGGTGGCCAGCCTGCGGGCCGCCGCCGGCTCCGACCTCGACGACCCCGCGCTCACCGACCTCGTCGGCGAGCTGTCGCTGAAGAGCGACGAGTTCCGCCGGCTGTGGGCGCGGCACGACGTCCGGCCGAAGACGTCGGGCAGCAAACGGTTCCGGCATCCCCTGGTCGGAGAGCTGACGCTGCGATTCGAGTCGCTGGCGGTGAATGGCGCGCCCGGCCAGGTGATCGTCGCCTACCACGCCGAGCCGGGCAGTCCGTCCGAGGAGGCCATCGCGCTGCTCAGCAGCGCAGTCACGCCGACAGCCGCGGAAAATCCGGCTGCGGAGGACCGCGCTCGCATGTGACGATCGGGCGCATGCGCCCGACCTGGATGCTCGACGAGACCGCCTACGCCGGCCCGGAACACCTCGATCCCGGCTTCGTCGCCGGGTTCGACCGCAAACAGGGCTACCCGGACCCCGCCTCGGACATCGCACTGCTGGCCGAGCGCGGGGTCCGTTCCGTGGTCGACCTCGGTGCCGGCACGGGCCAGTTCGCCGTCCCGGCGGCCTCCCGGTTCGACCGCGTCGTGGCCGTCGACGTGTCGCCGGCGATGCTGGCCCACCTCGGCGAGCGGGCGGCCGCGGCCGGCGTCGAGGTCGAGCCGGTGCGGGCCGGCTTCCTCAGCTACGAGCACTCGGGCGAGCCGGCCGACGCCGTGTACACACGGCACGCGCTGCACCAGCTGCCCGACTTCTGGAAGGTCGTCGCACTGCACCGCATCGCCGGCGTCCTGCGCCCGGGCGGCGTCCTGCGGCTTCGCGACCTCGTCTACGACTTCCCGTCGGCCACGACCGAGCAGGTCATGGACGGCTGGGTGTCCGGCGGCGTCGACGACCCCTCGGTGGGCTACACCGGCGCCGACTATGCGGAGCACGTCCGCACCGAGCACAGCACGTTCCGCTGGCTGCTCGAGCCCATGCTCCACCACGCCGGCTTCGACATCGCCGACGTCGAGTACGACGACGCCGGACTGTTCGGCGCCTACACCTGCGTCAAGCGCTAGCGACGGCCGTGGCATGGAGGAGATCGAGGTCGTCGTCGCCCATTCCGAGCGGGCGACCCTACGGGTCGGCGATGTCTTCCTGAAGATCGACGCCGATCAGGCGCGTACCGAGGTCGAGGTTCGGGCGATGGCCGTCGCGCCGATCCCGACTCCCGAGGTCCTGTGGCGGAATCCGCCCGTGCTCGCGCTCGCCGCCCTGCCTGGGTCGGCCCTCGGCCGCCTCGGGGAGCCGTCCGTCGCGTCGGCGGCGGCCTGGGCCGCGGCCGGCGCCGCCGTGCGGAGACTGCACGACGCGCCACTGCCGCCGTGGCCCGGGAAGAGCCTCGACGAGTTCGCGGCCGAGCTCGACCGTGAATGCGAATGGCTCGTCTCCACCGGCGTCCTCCCTGCCGACCTGGTCGCGCGCAACCGCCGCATCGCCGAGGCCGCGCTCCGGTCGTGGACGCCGGTGTTCACGCATGGCGACCTGCAGCTCTCCCACGTGTTCGTCGACGGCGACGACGTCACCGGCGTCATCGACTGGTCCGAGGCCGGCCGGGGCGACGCCCTGTTCGATCTCGCGATCCTGACGCTCGGGCACGAGGAACGCCTCGGCGACGTCGTCGCCGGCTATGGGGCCGACGTCGACCTCGACGTGATCCGCGCGTGGTGGTCCCTGCGAAGCCTGCAGGCCATCCGCTGGCTGGTCGAGCACGGGTTCGACCCGTCGGCGCCGGGCTGCGAGATCGACGTGCTGCGAGCGCGGATGCGGGACTAGAGCGACGCGCCCTGGCGGCGGCCATGGGCGAGCAGCGTCCGCACCGCCCACACCGTCTGGTAGCCACGCCACTCCAGGGCGCCGGCCGGCGACGACGACGCGAAGTCGACGACCCAGCCGCCGTCGCCCTGCTGGAGCGACTCCAGCCGGTCGAGGTCCGTCTCGACGGCGTCCGGATCGAGCAGCGCGCGCAGTGGCCGGTCCGGCTCGGGCGACAGGTCGAGCAGGTGCATCGCCTCGCCCTCGATGCCGCCCTCGACCGGGATGCCACCGTCGGGCGGCACCAGTGCGCCCAGGCGCTCCAGCTGGACGGCCGCCTCGGGCCGGGTGTCGTGGACGGCGTCGAGAAGGCCCAGCGAGAACCTCAGCTCGAGCGCCTGCGGGCGCTCGGTCGCGGCGATGGTCGCCAGCACGAAGTCGGTGACGCGCTCGAGCCATGGCTGCCCGGCGACGACGGGGTCCAGCCGGGCGGCGCGGTGCGCCTGGGCGGCCACGGCCGTGCTGATCTGCAGCGACGACGCCGTGGGGTCGGCGTCGGTCCACCAGTGCGACGTCCCGGCCGGCACAGTCACCGGCAGCGCGAACGGCAGCCCGCCGTCGGGCAGCGTGACCGACGCCAGCCAGTCGCACAGCGGACCGGCGAGGCCGGCGGCGCCGGGCCCGGTCTCGGCCAGTACCTCGAACGCGTGCAGCGCGGCGCCGGGCTGACTCTCCGGCGAGCGCAGGTCCGGTTCGAGGCCCCAGCCGAACCCGCCGTCGGGGTTGCGGTAGCCGGCCAGCGCGGCCAGCGTCGCCGTACGGTCGCCGGTCCCGGTCAGCAGCCCGAACCGGAGCCGGTCGAGCTGACGGGCATGGCCGGCGAGGAACGCGGTCGCGGCGGTGAGGTCCATCCCGCCATGCTCCCGCGTCCGCCCGCGCGCGGCTTGAAGGTTTCGGACGTCATCGGGCGCCGATTCCTCCGTGGAGACGCAGACGCGGGCCAGCCGGACCGTGCCGGGCGACCACGCGTCGACGACCTGCGCGAACACCGTCTCGTCGCGGGCCAGCAGCAGGCCGGCGAGCACGTCGACGGGCGGCGGCTCGGGAGGCGGCACCGATTCAGCATGGCATCGGCCACCGACATTGTCGGAGGTGCACGGCATGCTGGTCTCCTGCCAGGTGGAACAAGGAGGTTCCCCATGGACCACGCCATCCAGGCCGAAGGGCTCGTGAAGCGCTTCGGCGAGACGACGGCCCTCGACGGCGTCAGCCTCGCCGTTCGCGCGGGGACCGTGCTCGGCCTGCTCGGGCCCAACGGCGCCGGCAAGACCACGGCGGTTCGCATCTTCGCCACCCTGCTCCAGCCCGACGACGGCCATGCCTCGGTCGGCGGCCACGACGTCGTCCGGCAGGCGCACCAGGCCCGTCAGCTCATCGGGCTCACCGGGCAGTACGCGGCGGTCGACGAGATGCTCACCGGCACCGAGAACCTGCTGCTCATCGGCCGGCTGCTGGGGGTGCCGCGGCCGGCCGCGAAACAGCGCGCGCACGAGTTGCTGGCCGAGTTCGACCTCACCGACGCCGCCGACCGCGCCGCCAAGACGTACTCCGGTGGCATGCGGCGCCGGCTCGACCTCGCCGCCAGCCTGGTCGGCCGGCCGTCCATCCTGTTCCTCGACGAGCCCACCACCGGGCTCGACCCACGGGCCCGCGCCGAACTGTGGTCGCTGATCCGCGGCCTGGTCGCCACCGGGGTCACCGTGCTGCTGACCACGCAGTATCTCGACGAAGCCGACGCCCTGGCCGACGAGATCACGGTCATCGACCACGGCCGGGTCATCGCCGCCGGCACTCCCGACGAGCTGAAGGCGAAGACCGGCTCGCAGACCCTCGTCGTCCGTCCCGAGGACGACGCCAAGCTGCCGGTCGTCACGTCCGTCGTCGCCGAGCTGACCAAGGCCGTCCCCGAGATCGACGGTCCGCGGGTCACCGCGCCGGTCGGCGACCCCGCCGTCCTGCCCGCCGTGGTCCGGCGGCTCGACGACGCCGGAGTGCTGGTCACCGAGCTCACGCTGCGCGGTGCCAGTCTCAACGAGGTGTTCCTCTCCCTCACCGGGCGGCCGGTCGAGGACGAGGCCGAGCCCGAAGGGAGGCCGGCATGACCACCGTCACCGCGGCCCGGCCGACACCGGCCGAGCTGAGCCCGAGCGTCGGCGTGGGCGAAGGCATCAAGCAGACCATGACCCTGGCCTGGCGCACCATCGTCCAGGTCCGGCACAACCCGTGGGAGCTGGGCGACTACAGCATCCAGCCGATCATGTTCGTGCTGCTGTTCACCTACGTGTTCGGCGGCGCCATCGCCGGGTCGACCAGCGAGTACCTCACGTTCGCGCTGCCGGGCATCATCGTCATGAACATGCTGTTCATCACCATGTACGTCGGCACGGGGCTCAACACCGACCTCACCAAGGGCGTCTTCGACCGGTTGCGGTCGCTGCCCATCGCGCGATGGGCGCCCATGGCCGGGCGCATCCTCGCCGACCAGGTCAAGCAGGCATGGTCGATCTTCCTGCTGCTGGCCATCGGCATGGCCCTCGGCTTCCGCATCGGCACCGACGTCTGGTCGCTGCTGGCGGCGGTCGGGCTGCTGCTGGTGTTCGCGCTCGCGTTCTCCTGGGTGTCGGTGCTGGTCGGCGTGGTGGCGAAAGACCCCGAGAAGGTACAGCTGTTCGGCTTCACCGCGCTGTTCCCGGTGACCTTCGTCAGCAACGTGTTCGCCCCGACGAGCACCATGCCGGGCTGGCTGCAGCCGATCGTCGAGAACAACCCCGTCACCATCCTGTCCAACGCCTGCCGGGCGCTCATGGTCGGCGACGACACCCTCGGCACCGAGTGGCACGTGGCGTCCGCGACCACGCCGGTCGTGCAGTCGCTGATCTGGGCGGCCGCCATCGCCGCGGTGTTCGCCCCGCTCTCCGTCTGGGCCCTGCGCCGTCGCGTCTGACCCCGGCCGCCACGGCGTCAGGGGCCGTGACAGACCCGTGTCAGGCCGGTGTCAGACGAGGCGCCGACCGTGGAGGCATGACACACGCGATTGAGGTTTCGGGGCTGCGCAAGGCCTTCGGGGACAAGGTCGTGCTCGACGGCATCGATCTGGATGTCCAGGCAGGCACGGTCTTCTCCCTGCTCGGCCCGAACGGGGCCGGCAAGACGACGACGGTCAACGTCCTGACCACACTGCTGCGAGCCGACGGCGGGACGGTCCGGGTCGCCGGGCACGACGTCGCCGCCGAGCCCAAGGCGGTGCGCCGCGCCATCGGCGTCACCGGCCAGTTCGCCGCGGTCGACGAGCTGCTGACCGGGCAGGAGAACCTCCAGCTGATGGTCGACCTGAGCCCGGTGCCGGCCAAGGACGGCAAGCGGATCGTGGCGGAGCTGCTGGAGCGGTTCGATCTGGTGGAGTCGGCGCAGCAGGCCGCCTCGACCTACTCCGGCGGCATGCGGCGCAAGCTCGACCTGGCGATGACGCTGGTCGGCAGCCCGCGGATCATCTTCCTCGACGAGCCGACGACGGGCCTGGACCCGCGCAGCCGCCGCACGATGTGGTCGATCGTCCGCGACCTGGTGGCCGACGGCGTCACGATCTTCCTCACCACCCAGTACCTCGACGAGGCCGACAAGCTCGCCGATCGGGTCGCGGTGCTCGACCAGGGCCGCATCGTCGCGCAGGGCACCCCGGGCGAGCTCAAGCGCCGGCTCCCCGGCACCCACGTCCGCCTGCGGTTCGACTCCGCCGGCGAGCTCGACGCGGCCGCTCGGGTGCTCCCCGACGCCACCCGCGACGACGAGTCGTTGGCCCTGCGGGTGCCCAGCGACGGCGGCACGACCTCGCTGCGGGCGCTCCTGGACCGGCTCGACGAGTACTCGCTCAGCGCCGAGGAGTTCTCCGTCCACACCCCTGACCTCGACGACGTCTTCCTGGCCCTGACGGGTCACGCCACGGAGGTGGCCGCGAAATGAACTCCCACTCGATGGTGATGCTGCGCCGCGATTTCAAGCACCTCACCAGGAACCCGACCTCGGTGTTCAACGCCGTCCTGATGCCGATCGTGCTCATGCTGATGTTCGTGTACATGCTCGGCGACGCGTTCAGCGTCGGTGTCGACTACGTCGACTACGCGACACCGGGCCTGATGCTGATGGCCGTCTGCTACGGCCTCGGCGGCACCGCGACCGCGGTGAACGCCGACATGACGAAGGGCGTCATCAACCGGTTCAAGGTCATGGACGTCTCCCGTGGCGCGGTGCTGACCGGCCACGTCGTCACCAGTGTGCTGACGAACCTGATCGCGATCGCCGCCCTCGTCGGGGTCGCGTTCCTGCTCGGCTTCGACGCGTCGGCGAGCGCGCTGGACTGGCTCGGCGTGGCCGGAATGGTCGTGCTGCTGGCCACCGCGGCCGGCTGGTTCACCGTCGCCCTCGGGCTGTCGGCGAAGTCGCCGGAGACGGCCGGCATGGCCGCCGTGCCGCTCGTACTGCTGCCGTTCTTCAGCAGCGCGATCGTGCCCGCGGACAAGATGGGCCCGGGGCTGCGCGAGTTCGCCGAGTACCAGCCGTTCACGCCGATCATCGAGACCCTGCGCGGACTGCTGAACGGCGCGCCGTCGTCCGGCGACGCGATCGCCGCCGTCGCCTGGTGCGTCGGCATCGGCCTCGTCGGCTACGTGTGGGCCCGCTCGACGTTCAGCAAGCGAGCGTGACCTCGGCCAGCTCCCGCCAGTCCGCCCGCGTCCCTTCCCGAGCCGCCTCGGCGTACCCATCCTCGCCGAGGCGGCTCCGCACGTCCTGCTCGATGCGGACGACGTCCGGGTGCGGGCCGTTGGGCAGCCCGCGGGCGACGGCGCTCGCCGCCAGCAGCCGCGCGGCCTGCTCGTACTGCTCGCGGCGCAGGGCGAGGTCCGCGACGCCGACCAGGACGTCCGCGACGACGAGCGCGTGCCCCGCCTCGGCCGCCGCCGCGCAGGCCGAGGCGCGATGTTCGCAGGCGGAGCGGAGATCGTCGGCGAGGTAGCCCAGCAGATTCTGGATCGGCGCGCGGATGTACGGCAGCTCCGCCTCGTCGCCCAGCACGGCCCGCAGGATCTCGACCTGCTGGTACGCCTCCTCGGCGGCGTCGCCCCAGCGGGCCAGCTCCGCCTTCGAGAGGGCCAGCACGGCCAGCGTGCCCGGCCACGTCACCCCCTCCGCCCGACGCTGCGCCTCGGCGATGGCCGCCGCGCTGGCGTCCTTGTCGCCCAGCTGCCAGTACAGCTCGGCTTGCCGCGCCCGCATGCGGATGACGTCGTCGACGGCGCCCACCTCGGCGACGGCCGCGATGGCCTCGTCGTAGTACGCACACGCGCGAACCAGCTCGCCGCGCGCGGCGATGAGGTCGGCCAGTTCGGTGAGCGCGAAGGAGATCCCGAAGCGCTCGCCGATGGCGCGGAACTCGGCGAGCGCGGTCTCGAGGTACACCTCGGCGTCCTGCCCACCCTGGCCGCTGACGACCCGCATCTTGCCCAGCTGCAGCCGGCCCAGCGCCCGAACCCAGGGATCGTCGTCGTCGAGCACCGGCTCGAACGCGGTCAGCGCCGCCTCCGGCCCCTGCAGCAGTCGTTCCATCGCGACGACGAGTCCCATCGCCGGATGGCCGCCCTCGACCCGCCGGCTGATCTCGTACGCCTGGTGGACCCACTCCGCGGCCTGGTGCTCGTCACCCGGCCCCGTGGACACGAACAGCACGATGATGGCGTACACCGTGGCCCGGACGGCGTCGGTCACCTCGCCGGGCAGCTCCGTCGCCGCCGTGATCAGCTCCAGGCCCTCGGTCTTGTGACCGGCCAGCCACCAGTACCAGCCGGCGCCGGCCGCCAGCCGCATGGCCGCCTGCGCGTCGCCGGCCGCGAGCGCGTCGCGCATCGCCGCACCGAGGTTGTCGTGCTCGGCCTCGAGCGTGGCCAGCCACTCGACCTGCTCGGCACGGCGCAGCCACGGCTCGGCGGTCTCGGCCAGCTCGGTGAAGTGGTCGAGGTGCGCCCGCCGGGTGCGGACCGTCTCGCCCGCCTCGTCGAGCCGCTGCTCGGCGTACTCCTTGATGGTGCCGAGCATGCGGTAGCGCTCGCCCTCGGCGACCACCAGCGACTTCTCCGTCAACGCAGTGAGCAGGTCGAGCACCTGCCCCGGCGCTACCTCGGCGTCGGCGCAGACCCGCTCGGCCGCGTCCAGGCTCGCGCCGCCGGAGAACACCGAGAGGCGGCGCAGCACCGCGCGTTCGGGGTCGGTGAGCAGCTCCCAGCTCCAGTCGACCATCGCCCGCAGCGTCCGGTGCCGAGGCAGCGCGGTCCGGCTGCCGCCGGTGAGCAGCCGGAACCGATCGTCGAGCCGGTTCGCCAGCTGGTCGAGGGACATGCTGCGCAACCGGGCCGCGGCCAGTTCGATCGCCAGCGGCATGCCGTCCAACGCCCGGCAGACGCGCGCCAGCGTCGCCAGCGTGCGGGTGTCGGCCATGAGGTCGGTGCGCACCGCGCTGGCGCGCTCCAGCAGCAGCCGGACGGCCGGCGACGACTCGATGGCGCCGGGATCGGCGTCGTCTGCCGGCAGGACCAGCGGCGCGACCGGCCAGAGCACCTCGCCGGTGATGCCGAGCGGTTCGCGGCTGGTGGCGAGGATCCGCACCCGCCGGCACTCGCCGAGCACGCGGTCGGCGAACGTCGCCGCGGACTCGATGACGTGCTCACAGTTGTCCAGGATCAGCACCATCGCCCGCTCGCGGAGCGCGGCGACGACCCGATCGATCGGCTCCAGGTCCGGCGCGTCGCCGAGCAGCGAGTCGCGCAGCCGGAGTGCGCCCAACGTCGCCTGAGCGACGTCGCCGTCAGCACCGATGGCCGCCAGCTCGACCAGCCAGACGCCGTCGGGCAGGTCGTCGAGCAGCGTGCGCCCGGTCTCGGTGGCCAGCCTGGTCTTCCCCGAGCCGCCCGGCCCGATCAGGGTGGTGAGCCGGTGCTCGGTGACGAGGCCACGGACCGCGGCGACGTCGGCGTCCTTGCCGATGTAGCTGGTCAGCTCGGCCCGCAGGTTGGTCTTGCGGTCGTCGTCGCGGCGACCCACCTCGCCACGCAGCACGGCGAGGTGCAGGGCGGACAGCTCGGGCGCGGGATCGACGCCGAGGGCGTCGGCCAGCGCCTCGCGCGTGCGCTCGTACGCCAGCAGCGCCTCGGAGTTGCGGCCGGCCGCGACCAGCGCCCGCATCAGCGCGCCGACCAGCCGTTCGCGCAGCGGATGCGCGGCCACCACGTCGGTCAACTCGGTGACCAGACCCGCGCCGTGGCCGAGGCCGATCTCGGCGTCGAACAGCTCCTCCATGGCGGACAGGCGCAGACCCTCGAGCCGGGTGGCCGCCGCGTCGAACGCCGCGCTCTCGTGCAGACCGACGTCCTGCAGGGCCGCACCGCGCCACAACGCGAGAGCCTCACGCAGCAGCCGCACCCGCAGGACGTCGTCGGCAGTGCGAGCCCGGCCGACCAGACGTTCGAACCGCACGGCGTCGACGGCGTCGGAGTCCGCCGCCAGCCGGTAGCCGTCCGGATGGCCCTCGATCACGCCGTCCGGCAGCACCTTGCGCAGTCGAGAGACCAGCCGGTGCAGGGCGTTCGTCGCGTCGGAGGGCGGGTCGGCGCCCCAGATCCAGTCGACCAGCGTCGCCTTCGGGACCACGTGACTCGGCTCGAGCGCGAGGGCGACCAGCAGCCCGCGCAACCGGGCGCCCGCGACGTCGGCCACGCGGCCGTCGTCCGTGCGTACCTCGAACGATCCGAGCGTAGCGACCTGCACGCGCCGATTTTGCCACGCACACTCCACCGCACCGGCCTGGCGGGTTCCTGCCATGGCGTTCATCGGACACCGCCGGACTCTCGGCCGGGGTCGGTCCTCGGCCCTAGGCTCCGGGAATCCGCGCCGCTTTCGGCGCCTCTGCCCGGGAGGTCCCATGCGCCGGTCTCGTACCCTGCTCGCCGTCTGCGCCGCCGGGCTGCTGGTCGCGGCTGCCGCGCCGGGCTCCGCGGACCCGGCGCCGTCCGCCCCGCTCCCCCAGCCGGAAGCCGACGGCGTCACGGTCACCCTGGTGACCGGGCACCGCCTGCGGGTCGACACGTCGGCCGACGGCCGGCACGCGGTCACCGCGCTGCCCGCACCGGGCGCCGTCCGGGCGAACCTCAAGGTGGTCGAGCGGCCGGACGGGCTCTACGCGATCCCGGCCGAGGCCGAGCCCTACCTCGCCGCCGGATCGCTGGACCCCGAACTGTTCAACGTCACCGGCCTGATCGAGCAGGGCTACACCGGCGACGCGCTGCCGCTGATCGTGACGTATGCCGACGGCCTCGGCCGCTCCGCCGCGGCAGCCGCGCCCGAGCACGCCGTCGTCACCGCCACGCTGGAGAGCGTCGGCGCCGTCGCGGTGCAGGCGCCGGCCACTGAGCTGGCGGCGTTCTGGACCGGCGTCTCCGCGGATCTCCCGAGTGCCGGGAGCGCGCGCCGGGCCCTGCCCGTGATCGAGAAGATCTGGCTGGACGCCAAGGTCCGGCCCACGCTGTCCGAGAGCGTGCCGCAGATCGGCGCGCCCGCGGCGTGGGCGGCCGGTTACGACGGCACCGGTGTCACGGTCGCCGTCCTCGACACCGGGTACGACCCCGCCCACCCGGACCTCGCCGGGCAGGTCACGCAGGCCGCCGACTTCTCCGGCACCAGCGTCCAGGACGCCAACGGCCATGGCACGCACGTCGCCGCCACCGTCGCCGGGACGGGCGCCGGGACGGGCGCCGGGTCGGACGGCACCCGCCGCGGCGTGGCGCCCGGCGCCGACCTGCTCATCGGCAAAGTCATCGGCGACGACGGCAGCGGCCAGAACTCATGGCTGATCGAGGGCATGGAGTGGGCGGTCGCACAGGGTGCCGACGTCGTCAGCATGAGCCTGTCCAGCGAGGTCACCGACGGCACCGACCCGCTCAGCCAGGCGGTGAACGAGCTGACGGCGGCCAGCGGGACGCTGTTCGTCGCGGCGGCCGGCAACGAGGGACCGGGCGCGACCAGCGTCCGGGCGCCGGGAGTGGCCGACGCGGCGCTGAGCGTCGGCGCCGTCGACAAGTCCGATGTGCTCGCCGGGTTCTCCAGCCGCGGCCCGCGGCTGGGCGACCACGCGATCAAGCCGGAGATCACCGCGCCAGGGGTGGCGATCGTGGCGGCCCGGGCGGCCGGGACGTCGCTCGGCGATCCCGTCGACGACCTCTACACCAGCCTCGACGGCACCTCGATGGCGACACCGCACGTGTCCGGAGCGGCGGCGCTGCTGCTGCAGCGGCATCCGGACTGGGCGGCCGGCCAGCTCAAGCAGGCCTTGGTCCAGTCGGCGCACGAGCTGGACGACTACACCGTCTACGAGCAGGGCGCCGGCCGCCTCGACGCCGCCCGCGCCGTCGCCCAGACCACGTTCGCCGACACCGCGACGCTGGACCTCGGGGTCTACGACTGGCCGCACGACGGCACCGACCCGCTGGTCACGCACGCGATCACGTACACCAACGAGGGCGCCGTGCCGGTGGTCCTGGGCCTGGAGGCGACGCTGACCGGCGCGACCGGCACGCCCGCGCCGCCGGGCATGCTGACGCTGAGCCGGCCCGAGCTGACCGTCCCGGCCGGCGGTACGGCGAGCGTCGACCTGACGCTCGACCCGAACCTCGGCGACCCGGACGTCTATGGCGGCCGCGTCACCGCCCGGTCGGCCGACGGCGCCGTTGTCGTGCACACGCTCGTGGGTCTGACGAAGGAACCGCGGACCATCGAGGTGACCGTCGAGGGCATCGACCACGAGGGCGCGCCGGCGACCGGCACCAGCTCGGCCGAGCTGTGGAGCCTCGACACCGACTGGTGGGGCACCGGCTTCTTCGGCCGCAAGGGCGG
Organism: Jiangella endophytica; assembly: GCF_003427025.1. Taxonomy (GTDB): domain Bacteria; phylum Actinomycetota; class Actinomycetes; order Jiangellales; family Jiangellaceae; genus Jiangella; species Jiangella endophytica. Next base: position 52,072 of record NZ_QVAI01000001.1, on the reverse strand, counting down.
CGGCAGCGGGCCGGCGGTGTTCCGGGTGCAGCCGGGCACCTACAGCCTGCTCGGCGTCGTCTTCACCCCGGACGAGGCCGGTGAGCAGGCGCGCGAAGTGGCGATCGTCGGCGACACCGAGCTGGAGCTGAGCGAGGACACCCATCTCGTGCTGGACGGGCGCACCGCCACCCGGGTCGCCGTCGACACCCCGGAGCCGACGGAGCACCAGGGCCTCACGCTCGGCTGGTACCGCAGCTCCGAGGAGCACATGTTCAACCTCAAGTACCTGCTCGACCAGTACATCGACGTCGCCTACGCCGCGCCGACCGAGCCGGTGCGGCGGGGGACGTTCGAGTTCTCCGGCTTGTGGGAGCTGTTCGCGCCGGAGCTGACGCTGCGGGCCGGCGGCCGCGAGCTGGAGCACGAGTACGCGGCCGGCTCACCGCGGGTCGACGGCCGGCACCGCCACCGCGTCGTCGATGCCGGTACCGGCACGCCCGCCGAGCTGGCCGGACGTGATCTCACGGGAGCCGCCGCCCTGGTCCGCCGGTCCGACGACGTCGCCATCGATGATCAGGTGGCCGCGGTGACCGCGGCGGGCGCTTCGGCCGTGATCGTGCACCACGACCGGCCCGGCTGGCTGCTGGCGCGGGTCGCCGAGGGCACGACGGTCCCGGTGCTGACGATCTCGCAGGCCGACGGCGCGGCGCTGCTGGACCAGCGTCCCGTCGTCCAATTCGACGGGGTCGCCGTCAGCCCGTACCTGTACGACCTCATGCAGGCCTGGCCCGGCGCGATCCCGTCGGCCCTGGCAGAGCGGGTGCGCCCGCGCGACCTCGCCGAGCTGGACTCGACCTACGTCGCGACCGGTCCCGAGCACCTGGGCAACGAGGCGCGGCACGCGTTCCGGCCGTACGACAGCTTCTCGATCCGCAGCCCGCGCGAGGTGCTGCTGCCGTCGCACCGCGACGAGTGGGTCTCGCCCGGCGACACCCGCTGGCAGCAGTTCGTCTGGGCCGAGCGGCTGCTGGTGGCCGGCATGATCGAGGGCGAGCGCACCTACGCGGCGGGCGAGTCGGACCCGCGGTCGTGGTTCGGGCCCGTGGTCCGGCCCGGCGTGCCGCTCGACACCGACCACTACGGCCAGTACGGCATGCCCGGCTTCCGTTCGGACGACGAGTTCACGATCTTGATGCGCTCGTTCCTCGACGGCAGCGACCGCAACGGCGACGAGACGGCCTACGACACCACCGCCGCCCGGCTCTACCGCGACGGCGCGCTGGTCGCGCAGCGCGACGGCGTGTACGGGACGTGGCCGGCAGTGGCGGGTGCGGCGACCTACCGGCTCGAGCTCGACGTCGACCGTGACGCGCCCTGGTGGGAGCGGTCGACGTCGACTCGCACGGCGTGGACGTTCACGTCGTCGCGGCCGTCGGCAGGTGAGCGGGCAATGCTGCCGCTGCTGCAGGTCGACTACGCGGTGCCGGCCGACGCCTCGGGGACCGTGAGCGACCGGGCCCGCACCCGGATCGAGCTGACGGTCCACCGGCAGGCGGCGGCCGAGCCGGTCGACGGCGGCGGGCTGCGGCTCTGGGCCTCCTACGACGACGGTGTCAGCTGGGAACCCGCCCGAGTCACCCGCCGCGGTTCGACCTACACGGCACTGCTCGACCCGCGGCGCGGCGCCGGCGCCGTCGGCCTCCGGGTCGAGGCCTGGGACGGCGGCGGCAACCGGATCGAGCAGACGGTGCTGCGCGCCTACGGCCTGCGCTGACGCCCCGCTACTCCGCGCCGCCACGGGCGCCGGGCGGGCCGGCCGCCGGGCCATAGCCGTCCAGCCAGCCGTGCTGAGCGGCGTACCAGCCCAGCTGCAGCCGGGTCGAGACCTGGGCGCGGTCGAGCAGCGCGCTGATGCGCCGGTGGACGGTCCGGATGCTCAGCCCCAGCTGCCCGGCGATCGCCTTGTCCGTCAGCCCGGCCAGGAGCAGCGACATGAGCTGCGCGTCGGCCGGTGTCAGTCGCGACGGGCGGCCCGGCGGGTGCGCCGTCAGGGCGGACAGCTCGAACGCCCGCTCCCACAGCGACTCGAACAGCGCGATCAACGCGGCCAGCAGCCCGCTGCGGTGCACGACCATGAACGTCGGCTCGGTCTCGGGGTCGTCCGGCGTCAGCGGCACGAACGCCTCCGACCCGTCGATCAGCGCGAACTTCACCGGCAGCTCGTCGACGACGCGGGCCTGCTCGCCGGCGGCGACGTAGCGCGCGACGGCCGCGCTGCCGCCGTCGGACTCGAGGACCGACCGCTCATACACGGCCCGGGCGGTGACGCCGCGGGCGAGCAGGTCCAGCTCGGTGTCGTTGGCCTCGTGCGGGATCGCGAACGGCGGTTTGACCAGCACCAGCACCTCGCGCTCGGCTCGCCGTTGCAGCTGCTGGAACCGCTGCGCCACCGCCGGCCGGCCGACGACGACCTCGACCAGCTCGGCCGCCTCACGCGGGCGACGGCTGGCGCGGTAGCGGCGCAGCAGCTCGTCGACGGCCCGCCGGGTCTCCTGCAGCTCGGCCTGCCGCTGCAGGATCAGCGGCTCGATGGCGATGTCCGGCGGCGTGGCGAGGAACCGCGGCGTGCGGTCGGCGGTGCGGCTCATCAGCCCCTTGGCCTCGAGCGACGCCAGCACCGCCGTGGTCTCGTCGAAGGACAGCCCGAGCAGGGTCGCGATGGCCGCCGCGGTGTCGGCGGGCCAGTCGACGAGGGCGCCGTACACCTGCTCCTCGACGGCGGTGACGCCCGCGGCTTCCAGCACCCGGCCACGGTAGCGGCTGCGATCAGGCCGGGAACAGCTCCGGCAGCAGGCCGCGAGCGTCGGCGCGGGCCGGCGCGACGGCGTCGTCCGGGGCCGACGACGCGGGCCAGCGCAGCGTCGTCCCGATGTCGGCCCAGCCGCCGACCGTGGCGAGGAACTTGTCCAGCGCCGGGTTGGACAGCCGGGCGGCCTGCAGCGGGGCGATGTGCCGGCGGAAGAACGTGGCGATGCGCGCCTCCAGGTCGAGCGCGTCCTCCGGGTCCGTCGTCATCATCCGGTACCAGGCGACGGCGCCGCGCGGCGACATCGCGGCGACGTTGGAGTAGCTGCCGTGCGCGCCGCGGGCGATCCCCGTCGCCAGCAGGTGGCCCGGCACGAAGACCGACAGATCGCTGGTCAGCTCGGTCATCGCGGTGTACCAGTCCTCGTCGCCGCCGGCCACCTTCACGCCGATCAGGGACGGCGTCGCCGCGGCGGCCCGCGCCAGCAGCGCCGGCCCGACCTGCGTCTTCGCGTGCGGCGGGTTGTAGAGCACGAGCGGCACCGGCCCGGCGGCCTCGGCCGCGCCGGCGAGGAAGCGGACGACCTCGTCGTCGTTCAACGGCACCCAGTCGGGCAGGATCACCTGGATCGCGCCCGGCTCCAGCGCCGCCGCGCGTCGGATGCGGCTCAGCATCACCGGCGTCGCCGGGTGCGATCCGCCCAGCTGGAACGGCAGCCCGGCCGCCTCGCACCGCGTCGCCAGCACGTCGTTGACGTGGTCGAACTCGGCCTCGTCGATAGCGTGGAACTCGCCCGCGGTGCCGTGCGCGTAGACGCCGTCGACGCCGCTGGCGACCAGCGTGTCGACCTGCGCGGCGAGCCGGTCCCAGTCGATCGCGCCGTCGCCGCCCAGCGGCAGCAGCACCGTCCCCCACACGCCCCTGACATCGACCGCCCGCAGCGCCTTCATGAGCGCGAGCCTAAACGGCCATGATGTCCGCATGCGCATCGTCGTCATCGGTGGAACCGGGCATGTCGGCACGTACCTGATCCCCCGGCTGGTCGCCGCCGGCCACCAGGTCGTCAACCTCAGCCGCGGCACCCGGCGGCCGTACACCGAACATCCGGCCTGGGCGCGGGTCGAGCAGCTGACCGTCGACCGCGAGGCGGAGGACCGCGCCGGGACCTTCGCCGGCCGGGTCGCCGGCCTCGCGCCGGACGTCGTCGTCGACCTCGTCTGTTTCACCGAGGAGTCCGCCCGCCAGCTGGTCGACGGCCTGCGCGGACGGGTGGCGCATCTGGTGCACTGCGGGTCGATCTGGATGCACGGACCGAGCCGGTCCGTCCCGCTGTACGAGGGCAGCGAGACCGTGCCGTTCGGCGAGTACGGCACCCAGAAGGCGGCGATCGCGCGGCTGCTCCTGGACGAGACCGCACGTGGCGGGCTGGTGACGACGTCGCTGCACCCGGGGCACATCAGCGGGCCGGGCTGGCACCCGATCAACCCGCTGGGCAACCTCGACCCGACCGTGTGGACGGCGCTCGCGACGGGTGCGCCGCTGGCCGTCCCGGGCATCGGGGCGGAGCTGCTGCACCACGTCCACGCCGACGACGTCGCGCAGGGCTTCCAGCTGGCGATCGAGCAGCGCGACGCCGCGGCCGGCCAGGCGTTCCACGTCACGGCGCCGTCGGCGCTGACGGTGCGCGGGTTCGCCGGGTACGCGGCGTCCTGGTTCGGCCGCGAACCGGTGCTGGAGTTCGTCGGCTGGGACGAGTTCCGCGACCGCACCACGCCGGAGTACGCCGAGCAGAGCTGGGAGCACCTGTCGCGCAGCCAGTTCGCGTCCGTCGACAAGGCGCGCCGGCTGCTCGGCTACGCCCCGCGGTACGCGCCGGAGGCGGCGGTCCGCGAGGCGGTCGAGTGGCTCACGCGCAACGGGGAGCTCGACATCGAGCTCCCCGGTTGACGCGGCGGTTCGGTCAGCGGCGGATCAGGTAGGACGCGAACAGCACCACCGACGCCGTCGAGCTGACCAGCCGGACGTTGTTCCAGGCGGTCCACCGGGACAGGTAGCGGTCCCAGACCTCGGCACCGGCGGTGCTGCCCGGGTCGACGGCGGCGAGCTGGTCGTTGAGCGGGACGTTGAACGCCATCGTCACGACGAACGTGCCGACGAGGATGACGATCGCGGCGGCCAGCAGCAGCCCGGACGCCGGCCGGTCCAGGCGGAGGAACGTGGCGATCGCCAGCCCGAGCGAGAGCAGCGCCGTCCCGCCGAACGCCAGCCCGAAGACCGGGTTGAGGATGACGACGTTGATCTCCTGCATCGCGGCGATCGCCTCGGGCACCGGCCGGTTCGACAGAGCGGGTATCAGAGCGGTCGAGCAGAAGAACCAGAGACCGGCCATGAGGGCGCTGCCGGTGATCGCGATGACGGTGGCCGTGGTCTCGAGTCGGTCCGACATGGCCGGTCTCCTTCGCATTCTCGATGTGGATGGGGTCTCGGGACTGGTCAGGCGTTCCACGCACCGCGGGCGGCGGCCTCGCGGGCGTAGTCGCTGAAGTCCTTCGGCGCGCGGCCCAGTGCGCGCTGGACGCCGTCGCTCAGGTGCGCGTTGCGGCCGTCGAGGACCTCGCCGAACAGGTAGCCGACCAGCCATGCGACCTCGGCCGGCAGGTCGGCGTCCGCCAGCGCTGCGATGTAGTCCTCGTGCGCGAGGGGGACGAAGGCGATCTCGCGGCCGGTCGCCTTGGCGATCTCGGTGACCGCTTCGGCGAAGGTCAGCATCCGCGGGCCGGTCAGCTCGTACACCTCGCCGACGTGGCCGTCCTCCGTCAGCGCCGCCACCGCGACGTCCGCGATGTCGTCGGCGTCGACGAACGGCTCCGGCACGTCGCCGGCGGGCAGCGCGACCTCGCCGGCGAGGATCGGGTCGAGCAGGTAGCCCTCGTCGAAGTTCTGGTTGAACCACGAGCAGCGGACGATCGTCCACTCCAGCCCGGACGCCTGCACGACCCGCTCGGTGGCCTCCGCCTCCTCCTCACCGCGCCCGGACAGCAGCACCAGCCGCTGGACGCCGGCGTCGCGGGCGGCCTCGGCCAGCACCTTGACCAGGTCGGCGGAGCCCGGGATGGCGATGTCGGGGTAGTACGCGATGTAGACGCGGTCGATTCCGGCCAGCGCGGCCGGCCACGTCGTGCGGTCGGTCCAGTCGAACGGGATCTCGGCCGACCGCGACCCGACGCGGAAGTCGGCGCCGCGAGCCGTCAGGCGCTCGATGACCCGGCGGCCGGTCTTGCCGGTGCCGCCGAGGACGAGGGTGGTGGTGGTCGTGTGCATCTCGGTCTCCCTTTGCGCTTGTTCTTGACTTGGCGTCCAGTCAAGCAGCGCCGATCCGGCGGATCTATGACTATCCGACCGACGTTCATGCTCGATCGTCCAGTCGGTCTGGATCTACGGGCATGGCAAGGCGGATACTCGTGGCATGACGACGACGCCGGACTACTGGGCGCCCACCGACCCGCTGGGCGAGGCGCTGCACCAGATGCGCATGAACGGCGCGTTCTACAGCCGTTCCGAGCTGACCGCGCCCTGGGGCATGACGATGCCGGTGATGCCGGGCCACATCTGGTTCCACATCGTCACGTCGGGCCCGGCCTGGCTGCAGCCCGAGGACAGCGAGCCGCGGCGGCTGCTCCCCGGCGAGCTGGCGCTGGTCCCGCACGGCCGCGGGCACCTCATCCTCGGCGCCCCCGGGGCTCCCGCGCCGAACGTCATGGACCTCGAACGCGACGCCGTGGGCGACCGGTACGAGCTGATCCGCCACGGCGGTGGCGGCGAGCCGACCACGTTGATCTGCGGCGCCGTCCGGCTCGACCACCCGGCCGCGCGCAAGCTCGTCGAGGCCCTCCCCGAGACCATCCACGTCGAGGTCGGCGGCTCGCCGCAGCAGGAGTGGATGCACAGCACACTGCGGCTCATGGCGGCCGAGGCGCAGCTCCTGCGCCCCGGCGGCGAGGAGGTGATCACCCGGCTCGGCGACATCCTGGTGATCCAGGCGATCCGGGCATGGCTCGAGACCGACCCCGCCGCCCGCACCGGCTGGCTGGGTGCCCTGCACGACGAGCAGATCGGCCGGGCGATCTCGCTGATCCACAAGCAGCCCGAGCGCGACTGGTCGGTGGCCGCCCTCGCGGCCGAGCTGTCGATGTCGCGCTCGGCGTTCGCCGACCGCTTCACCAAGGTCGTCGGCGAGCCGGTCATGCAGTACCTGACGACGTGGCGGATGAACCTCGCGCTGGACGCGCTGCGCTCCGAGCAGGCGACGGCCGCTCAACTCGCCCGGCGACTCGGCTACCGCTCCGAGGCGGCCTTCGCCCGCGCCTTCAAACGCGTCGTCGGTCTCCCGCCCGGCGCCGTCAAACGCGGCGCGGCGGCCGACGCGCTCCGGCCCGGCTGAGGCGGCATCGCCCCTCAGCCGGGCCGGGAACGTCAGCTGACCAGCTGGTAGCCGAACTGGACCTCGAGGTCCTGGGCACCGCTCGCGCCCGCGACGCGCACCTGCACCCGCTTCGGCGCGCTGACCGCGTCGACGGCGGGCGGGACGGTGAGCTGGATGGTCTGCAGCGACGTCGTGGCGCCCTGCGCCGTCCCGACCAGGGCACCGCCGGCTTCCAGCTGGACCGTGCAGCTGCCGGCGCCGACGACGCGGGTGACGCGGGTGACGCGGATGCGCTGGCCGTCGAGGTAGAGCAGGTTGGCGAAGTCGTGGAGGCCGTCGGCGACGGCACCGTCGATCCGGGCGATGAGCCGGCCGTCGAGCTGCTCGATGCCCTTGTTGCCGATGATGCGCGTCTGCGTGGTCTGCGTGCCCGTCAGCAGGTACGGCCCGGCGAGGTTGCCGACCAGGTCGTTCCCGGTGATGACGACGTCGGCGGCGGCACTGACCAGACCGTAGTCCTGACGGTGCAGGCCCTCGGGGAGCCGCCCGAGCAGGTTGCCGGTCACGATGATCTTCTCGGCCGTGTCGCGCAGGTGGATGCCGGTGGCGGTGCGAATGGTCCGTCCGCCGCCGCTGTACGAGCCGCCGAGGGCAGCGCCGACGAGGTCGAAGCGGGTGTCGTCGACCACCGTGACGGGCCAGGTGCCGTTCGCCCCCACGGCTCCGCCGACCTGCTCGACCCGGATGCGGTCGCCGGTCTCCCAGCCGTGTGCGGCGTCGACGGTGACGCGCACACCGCCGGCGCCGTTGTCGGCCACCCCGGTGACGGCCCGGGCGAAGTTCTCGTGCGCCATGCGAGCGTTGTTGCCGATGACGTTGCCCGTGATGGTCACGTGGCTCGACGCGATGTCCATGCCGTGTCGCCCGGCGCCGCGGACGACACAGCCGGTGAACGTCGCCATGCCGGTGAAGGTGTCGAGGATGCGGACGTTGTCGTCGGCGCCGTCGGAGGAGATGTAGGCGTTGGCGAACACCGCCTGGGCGCCCTGCTCCAGCAGCACCGGCACACCGTGGCCGTTCTCGAACCCGCCGCCCTCGAAGTAGACGAACTTCGGCAGCCCCGTGCCCGTGGTGTTGCGCATCCAGATGCCGTGGTGGCCGAAGAGCACGGCGGTGCCGATGAACTTGATCGACCCGCCCTGGCCGTCGATGACGACGTTGTCGGTGGCGCGGTTCGCGGTGCCGGCGGCGATGGCGCACTCGACGAACTCGACCGGGTCGGCGCGCGAGGTGTCGGACTCGCCGTTGAGCAGGATGACCTGCTCGCCGTGGAACTCGTTCCAGACGCAGTTGAGGAACCGGACGGTGTTGGCCGAGCGCAGCAGGATGCCGTTGTAGCCGAGCCGGAACCGGACGTTCTGGACGGTCACCATGTAGTTGCCGTCGTTCTGTTCCATGCCGATGCGCTCGGTGCGGATCATGTACCCGCCCGTGAGGTTCTCGCCCTGGAACTGCAGGTCGCGGAAGCCGCCACCGTGGCAGCCGGACAGCACGAAGCCGTCGGCGTCGCCGGTGGCGATGACGAACTGCGTCGCGGTGTCGAGGCTGTCGGTGGGGCCGACGCCGCGGAAGGTGATGGGCGAGCGCTCGATGCGGATCGTCGACTCGATGCGCACCTTGCCGGGCCCGTGCTCGATGACGCCGCCGAGCGGGAGGGCGTCGACGGCGGCCTGGAGGCGACCGGAGTCGTCGACGTCGCCGACGCCGCGCCAGCCGAAGTCGGCGAGGTCGAGGGTCGCCGACGTCTCGCGCCTCCAGCGGCCGGTGGCGGTGCCGGTGACGGCGAAGACGGTGCCGCCGTTGTCCGCCTCGGTGGCGTCGGCGTCCCAGAACAGGGCGCCACCGCCGACACCCGGCAGGTCGGCCCAGTAGCCGAGCAGGTAGACCTGCGTACCGTCGGCCCCGCCCGGCACCGTGCGCAGGTCGTCGACGCTGGCGATGGTCTCGATGCCCGCCAGCCGGCCGGGCAGCGCCGGGCGCAGCGGTGCGGACGGAGCGGCGGCGGCCGACGGCGCCAGCGCGGCACCTCCGGCGGCGGCCAGCCCGGCGACACCGAGCGCGGACAGCCCGCGGCGGCTGATCGTGCGGTCACCTGTGCTCATGGCGATCACTCCTTCGTGAGGGCGTGCGGCGACGACCGGGCGCGCGGGGGTACGCGCCGGCCGAGGTACGTGTCCAGCCGAGGACGGAGATGTACGGCGGGTGTGACCAGGTCCGAGCGGTGGGACGACGGCGACGGTGGTGGCAGGGTCAGCCCTTGACGGCGCCGATGAGCATCCCCTTGGCGAAGTGGCGTTGCAGGAACGGGTAGACGAGCGCGATGGGGACCAGGCTGATGACGAGGATCGCCATCTGCAGCGACTGCGACGGCGGCATGACGGTGCCGGCGATGTCCGCGGTGTCGACGCCGAGCGCGGCGTTGTCGACCACGTAGGTGCGCAGCACCAGCTGCAGCGGCCATTTCTCGGTGTCGTTGATGTAGAGGACGGCGTTGAAGAACGCGTTCCAGTAGGCGACGGCGTTGAACAGCCCGATCACCGCCATGACCGCCTTCGACAGCGGCAGCACGATGCGGGTGAGGATCTGCAGCTCGTTGGCGCCGTCGATGCGCGCGGCGTCGATCAGCTCGCCGGGGATCTCCTGGAAGAACGCCCGCATGATGATGACCTGGAACGCGCCCACCATGGTCGGCAGGATCAGCGCCCAGTAGGAGTCGATCAGCCCGAGCTGCCGCACCGTCAGGTACATCGGGATCATGCCCGGGGTGAAGAACAGCGTGAACAGCACCGTCAGCAGCACCGGCTTCTGCAGGTAGCTGCCGGGCCGGCTCAGCGAGTATGCGAGCAGCGTGACGCAGGTCAGCGACAGCGCCGTGCCGGCCAGCGTGATGCCGACGGACACCAGGAGCGCGCGCGTGACCACGCCACCGGACAGGATCGCCCGGTAGGCGTCGAGGTTCGGCCGGTCGGGCCACAGCACGTAGCCGCCGGCCTCGGTGACCTGCTGCTGGTCGGCCAGGCTGGTCGACACGACGGCGAGGAACGGCAGGATGACCAGGGCGCACGCGATGAGCAGCGCGATGCCCTTGAGCCCGCGGATCGGCAACCCGGGCCGTGGCGTGCCGCCGACCATGCGCGGCCTTCCGGCCCGGCCGCCGCGGCGGTCGTCGCGGATGATGGTGTCGGTCATTTGGAGTACACCCCTCTCTCGCCGAGCAGGTGCGCGACCTTGTTGGCGCCCAGCACCAGGACGACGCCGACCAGGCCCTTGATCAGGCCGACGGCCGCCGACACGCCCCAGTTACCGCCGATGACGCCGTTGAAGTAGACGTAGGTGTCGAGGACCTCGGACGCGTCGGCGCCGACCTGCTGGCGCTGCAGGATGATCTGCTCGAAGCCGACGGTCAGGACGTCGCCGAGTTTGAGGATCAGCAGCAGCACGATGACCCCGCGGATGCTGGGCAGCGTGACGTGCCACAGCTGCCGCATGCGCGACGCGCCGTCGACCGCGCTGGCCTCGTACAGCTCCATGTCGACCCGCGACAGCGCGGCCAGGAAGATGATCGTCCCCCAGCCGGCGTCCTTCCAGATCACCTGAGACGTGATGAGCGTGAGGAACATGTCGGGGTTGCCGAAGATCGGCAGCGTCGCCCAGTCGTGCGAGCGGAGGAAGTTGTTCAGCAGGCCGGCGTTGCCCAGCATGTGCTGGAAGATCGCGACGACGACGACCCACGACATGAAGTGCGGCAGGTACAGGATCGACTGCGCCACCCGCTTGAGCCGCTCGCTGAGCATCGAGTTCAGCAGCAGCGCCAGCGCGATGGGCACCGGGAACACGAACACGATCTGCACGAACGAGATGACCAGCGTGTTCGTGAGCGCGTTGACGAACGCTGGGTCGCCGTTGAAGATCACGTCGAAGTTCGAGAACCCGACCCACGGGGAGTCCCAGATGCCGATGTAGGGCTGGTAGTCCTTGAACGCGATGACGTTGCCGAACAACGGCACGTAGTTGAACAGCAGCACGACCAGCAGCCCGGGCAGGCCGAGCAGCAGCAGGAAACGATCGCGGCGGAACCGCGTCCGCCGCGACGCCCGTGGGCGCCGGCCCGCCCCCGGCGACCGGGGCCGGCGCGGCCGGTGGCCCCGGCCGGCCGGCGCCGGTGTCGTCTCTACCTCTGTGGCCATGCTGCCTCCATGCCGGTCGCCGCGCCCGCTCAGCGCGTCTCGGCGAACGATGCCTCGAGCTCGCCGCGGATCTGGTCGCCGCCCTGCTGGCGCCAGTTGTCCACGACGGTGTCCCAGTACTCGATCGGCTGGCGACCGGCGAGGATCTCCAGCGCGCCGTCGTCGACGAGCTTCGTCAGCTGGCCCCCCTTGTTGATCGACGTCTCGGAGTACACCCCTTCGGCCGCGCTGCGGACGATGTTCGGGACGGCCTGCTCCTGGTAGGCGCGCTGGGCGTCGACCCGGGCGCGGTCGCGCGGGCCGAGCACGTGCGGGGAGTCGGCGACGTACTCGAGCGGCAGCTTGACCTCGACGTTGCCCTGGTCGGTGCGGACCGGGGCGCCGTCCTCCATGGTGTAGTGGGTGCCCTCGATGCCGAACTTGCGGAACATGAACTCGCTGGTGCCCAGCGGCGCGGCCAGCCAGTTGCACAGTGTCAGCAACTGCTGGATGCGCTCGGGGTCGTTCTTCTTGAACGCCGCGTAGCCGAAGCTGGTGGCGCCGGCCCGGACGACACCCGGCCCGCCGCCGTCGAACAGCGGCGCGGCGACGGCGCCGACCTCGACCGGATAGGTGTCGGCCAGGATGTCCCAGGCGGCGTAGCCGTCGGACCGGAACGCCAGCGTGCCGTTGCCGAACAGCTCGCGTTCCTGCAGCTTGCCGCCGAGAGCGTCGGGGTGGAAGACGCCGGCCTGCACCAGCTCGGCGGTGCGGGCGATGGCCTCCTTGCGTTCCTCGGTCTCGTTCTCGGAGGTGAACTTCCCGCCCTCCTCGCGCCAGGCGTTCGGCACGCCGAGCATGTTGCCGACGAACGTGATGACGTTCTTGCCGTTGCCGTCGCCGCCACCGAACGCCCACCGGTTGTTCGCGGGGTCGGTCAGGCCCTCGGCCAGCTCACGGAACTCCTGGTAGCTGGCCGGCGCCGCGTTGAGGCTGCGCTCGGCGATGAGGTCGGCGCGGGAGAAGAAGATGGTGCCGACGGCCGCGCGCGGGATCGGCAGCGCGTAGATGCCGCCGTTGTAGACCATCGACGGCCAGGAGTCGGCCGGGATGTTGGCCAGGAACGGGTACTCGTTCACGGCGTCGCCGGACAGGTACTCCGTGAGGTCGGCGCACAGCCGGGTCAGCACGTCGGCGCGGTTGGCCAGCGTCGTCGTGATCAGCATGATGTCGGGGTGTTCGCCGCCGGCGAACACCGTGGCCAGCTTGTTCGGGTACTCCGCCTGCGGCGTCATGGTGAGGTTGAGCTCGGTGCCGACCCGGGTGTTGAGCTCCTGCCAGTACGCGTTGTCGCCCTGCGCCGGTGGCAGCGGGTTCAGCATGTTGGTGAGGATCTCGACCGGGTCGGCGCCCGCCAGCGGCGGCGAGCTGAACGCGTCGACCGGCGTCGGGTAGCTGTAGTAGCCGGCCATGACACCCTCGGGCGTCGGCGCAAGGTCGGGGGCGACCTGGTCCCATGGCGTGTAGGTGGGCAGCCGGACGGCGCGGTTGGCCGACGCGGCGTCGGTGGGCGTGGTGCCGCCGTCGCCGCCGCACGCGGAGAGGAGACTGGGCGCGGCCACGACGGCCGCGAGGCCTCCGGTGACCTCGAGGAACCGCCTCCTGGTGAAACGCATGTCGCTCATGGGCGTACTCCGATCAGGCTTGACGTGGGGGTCCGGGCTGGGTCGAGCAGGGCGAGGTCGACGGCGTCGGCCATGGCCCGGTAGCCCGCCGGGGTGAGGTGCACGCCGCCGCCGGAGTCGTACTCGGCGCGCAGCCGCTTGGGGTTCGCCGGGTCGCGGACGGCGAGGTCGAAGTCGACGCCGCCGGCGGCCCGGACCGAGGCGTTGACCGCCTCGCGGATCGCTTCCTTCTCCTCGGTGTAACTGGCCGAGCCCAGCCACGGCGTGACGGTGCCGCAGAGGAGCCGGATGCCGTGCAGGCCCAGCCGCTCGCCGATCTGGCGGTATGCGGCGAGCAGGTCGCCGGCGCTGCCGGCCTTGCCGCTGGCGATGTCGTTGATGCCCTCGACCAGCACCACGGCGTGGACGCCGGGGTGCGACAGGACGTCGCGCTCGAGCCGGGCCTGGCTGTTGGGCGACGCGCCGTCCCAGAGCACGCGGTTGCCGGAGATGCCGGCGTTGACGACGCCGACGGAGGCGAGCGTGCCACCGGCGGCCAGCAGCCGCCGGGCGAGGACGTCGGGCCAGCGCTGGTTGGTACCGGACACCGAGCCGACGCCGTCGGTGATGGAGTCGCCGAGGCAGACGACGGTGCCGCCGGTCGCGCCGGTCTCGACCGTCACCTCGTCGATCAGGTACCACTGCGAGATCGGCGTGACGAACGCCGCGGCCGGCTCGTCGGCCCCGTGGTCGCCGTCGGTGCTCAGGTAGGAGCGCTGGGCGGCGATGCTGTGCCCGGTGATGCCGGCGACCGGGGTGGCGAGGTACACACTGACGGCGAGGTCGGCTTCGTCGGGCAGCGTGAGGGTGACGGGGTCGCCCAGCACGACGGCGCCGGCGGCGATGGTGACGGTGGTGGCGCCGCCGAACGTCACCGGCCGGTTGGTGCCCGCGGCGACCGCACCGTCGCCGGCGTGCAGGCCGAGGTGGACCGGGCCGACGGTGATCGGCTCGGTGCCGGCGACGTTGGACAGCCGGACCCGCGGATGGGTGCCGCCGACGCTGGTGCGGACGATGAACCGGCCCGTGCGCCCGCCGAACGTGACGCCGTCGAGGCCGTAGGCACCGGCGCCCCAGGTGCCGGCCCGGACCCGGGCCGCGCCGCCGCGAGGGCGGGTCGCCGGCGGCCTCGTGGTGGCCGCGACACCGGCCGCGTTCGCCGTGGTCGCGCCGCCGGCCAGGGCAGCTCCGGCCGCCAGCGACGTGGCCCCGAGGAAACTGCGCCGTCTCATCGCCCGCCCTCCCCACCACGCACCAGTACCGACACGACCTGCCACGGCCGCAGTTCGACGACCGCCGCGCCGGAGGCGTCGAGCGGCAGCGCGGCGTCCTCGCGTTCGTCGGCGTGACACCGTACGACGGGACCCGCGACCGGAAGCCGGAGCGTGCCGCCGTCGCCGGAGAGGTCCTGCAGCCGCAGCAGCAACCCGGCACGGTCGCGGGACTCGGCCACCGTCGCGTGCACCCAGCCGGGCAACCCGAGATCGAGCAGCGACGCTCCGCTCGCCGGGAGTGGCCGCGGGTCGGTGTCGAACTTATCGAGCCGCCCGACCTCGGAGACCGCGGCCGGCACACGGACCTCGCGGCCGAACCGCCCGGCCGCGACGGGGTCGAACGCCGGCAGCGGCGTGAACGCGTACCGCAGGGTCAGGTCGCCGTCCTGCTCGGGCGGCGTGTTGGTGGGCCAGTAGTTGTTCATGACCCAGGACAGGACGCTGCCGCTCGCCGGTTCGAACCGTTCCGGCCAGGCGCCGCGGACGATGTCGCCGGCGGTGAACAACGGTGCGTCGGCGCTGGTCCAGGCGACGGCCGGCCCGCCGGGCGCGGACTCGACCACGACGCCGTACTGGGTGGTGAACCACTCGTGGCAGGCGCCGGGCGCGTGGTCGGTGGCGGGGTCGATCCAGCCCTGCTGGCGGTCGTAGCGGAACCGGGGCGCGTCGGCGGCGAACGGGAATGCGACGTACACCGACTCTTTGGCCAGCTCGCGTTCCTTGGTCAGCCGCACGGTGACGTCGACGCGGTCGCTGTGGTCGCGCAGCAGGACGTCGGCCTCGATGCTCGGCAGGCTCGGCGCCGACCCGACGGTGCGCAGCCGCCAGCCGTCGGCGGTGCGCCGCAGCCCGACCGGGCGCATGGCCGCGGCGGTGATCGTCAGCTCGGGCGGATCGGCGACCGGACGGCGGCCGGACAGCGTGCTGCGCGGCGCCGGCGGGTGCACGTGCGGCGTGCCCGAGTGTGCCGGCTCGTGCGCGTGGTCGCCTCTGGTCAGCGTGTCGGGACCGTTCAGGACGTAGAGCACCTGGCCGAGCCGCCAGGGCCCGGTGTCGTCGAGCAGTGACCGCCCGGTCGGCCGGTGGGTCAGCGTCGTCACCGCGCCGGTGGCAGGGTCGAACGCCACCTGCCACCGCGACGTCTCCAGGCTCGGTGGCACCGGCGCCCAGCCACCGGCGTCGTCGGCGTCCGGCCCGCCGGCGGCCGCGCCGTCCTCCTCGCCCGGTGCCAGGGTCCGGGCCGACCGCAGCGGTACGGTCCGGTAGCCGAACGACGGCACGTCGGGCACGGTGACGCGGTGGCGCAGCAGCCCGTTGCAGTCGGCGAGCACCTCGCCGTCGAGCGTGCCGGCCGGCGCCTCGACCTCGATCTCGACGTCGCGGGCCCAGCCCAGCGGGTTGTACGCGAGCAGTGTCGGGCCGGTGGTCGTGACCAGTTCGCCGAGCTGGCTCAGTGCCCGCCGCGTCTCGTCGACCGCGGTGCGCAGGCCGGTGTGCACCTGGTGCCGCTTCCAGTCGAGTTGGTCGCCGACCTGCTCACCATGCGGATGCGCGTTGGCGTGCGACCAGGTCCACGTGTGCTCGCTGCCGTAGAGCACGCCGTCCCAGGCGGTGTCGAGCGCCGCGCGGTTGGGCCGGTAGGTGTCGTCGGCCCGGGCGACGAGCGCGGCCAGCGCCTCGGCCGTCGGCAACGCGACCTGCGCCCGCCGATGCTCGGCGATGACGACGGCGCCGGTGCCGACGCCGTCCTCCCAGTAGCTGCCGCCGTCGCCGCGCCAGACCGGCAGGCGGTCGGCCAGCGGCCGGACGGCGTCGAGGTAGCCGGCCATGGTCGACACCGCGACCCGCGGCCAGGCGTAGACGGCGTTCCAGCGGGCGGCGAACGCGGCGTCGCCGTCGGCGAGGTCCTCGTTGTCGGCGTGGGTGCCGATGACGGCGAGGTCGTGCGGCAGGTAGTCGGGGCGTTCGTACCGGTCGAGCAGGCGGACCAGCGCGTGCGCACCCCCGGCCACCGTCTGCGGGTCGCCGGCCATGAAGCGCAGCTGGGAGTAGGTGTCGGAGAAGTGCGTCAGCACCCGCGAGCCGTCGACACCCTCCCACTGGACCGGGCTCGCGAGGTGCTGGAGGTCGCTGTCGGCGTTGCCGCCGCGGTGGTGGTTCTCGATGCCCACGAAGGCGTCGATGCCCAGAGCCGTCAGCATCGACGGCACCGCCGCGCTGTACGACGGGACGTCGGTGAGGTTCGCGTAGCTGATCGGGACGCCGTAGTCGTCGCGGAGCCGGGCGGCGAGGTAGGCCGCGCGGTAGACCTCCTCGAGGCTGGCGACGCCGGACAGGAACAGGTTGTGGAAGGCGTTGACCGACAGCCGGCCCGACCGCAGCGCCTCGAGCACCCGCTGCGACCGCTTCTCCGACCGCGTCGCCAGGTACTGCCCGACCACCAGCGAGCCGTCGACGGAGAACGCGAAGGCGTCGTCGCGGTCGAGTGCGTCGAGGGCGCGGTCGAGGTTGCGGCTGTGCAGCTCGAGCACCTTGCCCTGGACGTCGGTGTAGCCGACGTCGAGGTGCACGTGCGGGATGAGGTGGACGGTCCACCTGCGCTGCGGCGTGAGGGTGAACGTGGCGGGCGGGCCGTCGTCGACGGTGACAGTGGCGCTGGCGGGGGAGGTCAGCTCGGCGACCGGGAACCGGACCCGGACCTGCCCGAAGTGGCGGCCCTCGCGCGCCAGCCGGAACGTCTGCGGCTCGCCGCCGACGGTGACGGTCGCGCTCGCCGGCCACGGCGTGCCCGCCGGCACGTCGACGGTCAGCTCGGCCAGTTGCCCACCCGTCAGCGGGTAGAGCGGGGTGCTGCGCAGCCGCGCCGTCGCGAGCGGAGGCGGCGACGCGGGCGGAGTCGGCGACGCGGGCGCGAGGGTCAGGCTCCGCCAGGTGATGCCGCTGCCGAAGTGGTGCCCGAACTGCTCGCGATGCCGGCCGCCCACCGCATCGGCCGGCACGTCGACGGGACCGGTGGCGGCATCGGCGTCGAGCGTCGTGGTGAGCGCCAGGACGTGCTCGCCCGCCGCCAGCCAGGACGCCGGCAGGGCGACCGCCACCACACAGGATCCGGCGATGGGGCCGTGGCGGTAGACCTCGCTGCGGTCCTCCCGGACGACCTCCGGGTGGAACAGGCCGCGGTGGACGCCGTCGAGCTCGACCAGGAGGTCGGGGCAGGGGCCGTGCCCGGCGTCGAACTCCAGCCGCAGCACCCGGTCGGCCGCGGCGTCGACGGTGAACCGGACCTCGGCCCGGTGCTCGCGCCACCCGGCCGTGGCGTCGAGCGGTCCCGGTTGGAACGCCGGAAGCTCCACCCCGGGGGTGGCCACGGTGACGGTCATGGCGCCGCCTCGAGCTCGGGCAGTTCCAGCACGGTGCCGTGCTCGGTCAGCGCGGCGGCCAGCGCCTGGTAGTCGTACTCCTGCGCCGGCCGCCCGCTGCGCAGCGCCTGCGCGGCCAGCTCGCCGGCGGCCTCGCCGAGCATGCCGTAGGCCGGCTCCATGCGCGGCGACAGGATGCCGACGTGGCTGGCGGAGAAGCAGACGGGCACGGCGAGGTTCTCGATGCTCCCCCGCGCGGGCAACAGGCTCTCGGCCGGCAGCTGGTAGAGGTCGGCCGGCGCGTTGAGGAAGCTGCCCGTAGTGCTGCCCTCGCCGACGATGGTGTCGTCGCCGTCGGGGTAGTACTGCACGACGTGGCAGTCGAGGCCGTACTGCCAGCAGCACACCGCCGTGGCCTTGGTGTGGTGCGGCCGCTGGGTGTCGTGCTCGGTGAACACGTGCTCGCCGATCATCCGGCGGGCCTCGCGCACGTAGAGCGCGTGCGGGAAGCCGGTGCCGTAGGGGCTGTCGGTGAACTCGTCGGGCGGCAGGCCGA
This sequence comes from Jiangella endophytica, assembly GCF_003427025.1. Lineage (GTDB taxonomy): Bacteria > Actinomycetota > Actinomycetes > Jiangellales > Jiangellaceae > Jiangella > Jiangella endophytica. The sequence continues at coordinate 33,722 of NZ_QVAI01000001.1, read as the reverse complement.
ACGTCTGGGCGTCGGCCCGGAAGGTCTCGGGCAGCGCGGGGTCGTTGGCGAAGAAGTACAGCATGCCCTGGTGCCAGCGGACCTGCTCGGCGATGATCTCGTCGCGCCGCTTCCAGCTGCCGTCGGGGTAGTCCCAGTTGGCGCCGGGCAGGTCGAAACCGACGAACAGCGCCTGGTTGGTCTGGAACTTGCCGTACGGCAGCGCGGCGGTGTGCGTGACGATGGACGACAGCCCCGGGATGCCGCGGTGCTCGAGCAGGCTGCGCAGATGGGTGTACAGCGCGGGGTCGTAGCCGTCGGGCTTCGGGAACGGCAGGCGATCGGACTCGCGGGTCAGCACGCCGCGGAAGTTGTAGGCCTGCACCTTGGCATCGCCGTCGCCGGGCGCGGTGTCGGGCACCGGGCCGACCGGGAAGCCGGTGTTGGGCCGGAACGACTGGATGCGATGCGCCCGGGCCGGCTGGAACCCCGCGTAGGCCTCGCCGTACTGCGACGCCGGCTCGCGGCCGACGGCGTAGGGCACGCCCGCCGCCGCCATGAGGTCGCCCTCGTAGGACGCGTCGACGAAGAACGACGCGCGGTGCCAGCCGTCGGCGGTGCGGACGGCGGCGATGCGGCCGCCGCGCACCTCGACGTCGCCGGCGTCGTGCAGCCGGGTGTTCAGCACGACCGTGGCGCCGGCCTCCTGGAGCAGCCGCCAGGCCACCCGCTCGGCCACCTTGGGCTCGAACAGGTACTGCGCCTTCGGGTCGTCGAGCCCGCCCGCCACGTACTCGGCGCCGATGCCGGCGAAGAAGCGCTCCTGGGTGAGCCCCGTCAGCGCCGCCGCGACGCCCGGGGTGTCGGACTTCACCAGCCCGCCGGCGACGATGCCGCCGACGTGGCCGGTCGGCTCGAGCACCAGGCTGGTGTAGCCGCGCAGTTTCAGGCGCAGCGCGGCCATGATGCCGGCCAGCGTGGCGCCGTAGATGACGACGTCGTGACGGGTGGGCTCAGGCATGCGGCACCCGCTTCTCCGGCAGCGCGAGCACGGGGGTGGCGTTCTTCACCGTCTGCGACGGCCGGGTGCGCCGGATGTCGTCGGGCCAGCGCACCGGCGCGCCGACGGTGCCGGTGAGCAGCCGCTGGAGGTCTTCGGTGCGCGACGCCGTGTCGCCGACGGCGTGCGGCTCGGTGCCCTCGCGGTGGCAGAGCGCGGCCAGTGCGCCGACCGCCTCGCCGATGCTCCATTCGACCGGGTGCAGCCGGTAGCAGCCGTTGGTGATGTGGGTGGTGCCGATGTTCTTGTTGGCCGGCAGCAGGTTGCGGACCCGGACCGGCAGCAGCGCGCCGAGCGGGATCTGGAACGGGTAGGTCTCGAGGTTGACGTAGTTGACGCCGGCGGCACTCGGGTGGAGGTCGATGTTGTAGTGCCCGACCCCGACGGCGTCGGCGAACTGCTCCGCACCCTCGCCGTCGGGCCGGTCGACGACGGCGACGTGCTGCTCGAGCACGGTGAACCGGGCCTGGATGCGGCGCGCCTCGCGGATGTAGGCGTACTTGGCCAGGCCGTCGTCGGTGCCGGTGAGGTCGGGCCGCAGCCTGAGGCCCGGGTAGCCGGTGCCGCCGTCGGGCCGCGGCGCCTCGGTCTGCATCCAGCGCAGGTACGACAGCGACAGCTCCTTGCACCGCCGCAGCGCCGTCGCGCGGGCGGCGTCGTCGATGCCCGGGCCGATCAGCGGCGCCTCCCAGTAGTCGATGTTCGGCCAGTTGACCAGCGAGATGTCGGTGTCGACGATGTCGCGGCGGAACTGGGTGCGGGCCCGGATGCGGCGGAAGTGCCAGAGGTCGGGCAGCCGGACGGCGTCGAGGTCGCCCTCGAAGATGCGGTTGACCTTGCCCGACATGGTGTGGATGTCGATCTTCTCCCAGGACAGCTGCGGTCCCGGCCAGAACGGGTCGACGTGGGTCTTCCAGTGATCGTAGGACGCCGGCGCCGCGATGGTGTGGTCTTCGCCCGGCCGGTACTCCAGCGGGAAGCACCAGGTGATGGCCTGCTGGTCGGCGGGTTCGGCGACGGGCGCGGCGTACGGCTCGCCGGTCTGGTGGTGCGACTCGGCCCCGATGACATGCTCGACGCCGGCCAGCTCGAGGAGCTCGCCCAGCTCGGTGGCGTCGACGATCAGCGGCGCGGTGGCGGTGAGGGTCTCGCCGGTGCGGGTGTCGCGCAACGTGACGGCGGTGACGTGGTCGCCGTCGACGTCGGCCGCCACCGGCACGAGATGGTGACGGACGCTGATGCGCCCGGCGGAGATCCAGCCGGCCAGCAGCTCGTCGATGACCGCGACACCGACCCGCGGCTCGTGGCAGAGCCTGCTGACGTTGCCCAGGCCCGGGTTGAGCGTGGGGTCGGCGACCGCCTCGGGCGTCAGCGGGTAGTTGCGGCGGTAGTAGTCGCGGATGCGGGTGCGCAGGTCGGCGTAGCCGGCGGAGATGTGCGGGGTCTCGATCCACGGGTGCTCGTCGGACGGCACCGACTGCGCGGTGAGCTGCCCGCCGAGCCAGTCGGTCTCTTCGGTGAGGACGACGCGCAGGCCCAGCGACGCCGCGGTGAGCGCCGCGGCCACGCCGCCGAGGCCACCGCCGACGACCAGCAGATCAGTCTTCAGTTCCGTCACAGCAGACCTCACTCCGAACGCTGCTAATATTTGCCGATGTGGCACCCGCCACAATGTTTCGGTCACGCTACAGCCACGTCCCCAGCCGATGTCAAGAGGAAACTCTCCACCGTGCGGGCCGAAGATCGGTTTGCCAATATCAGCGATAGACAACCATCACCTGCTGATGCTAGAACCTCATCCATGACGTCCGAACCCGCGTTGCCCGGTCTGCGCTACCACCATCCGCCCGCCGGCCCGCCCGAGGACGCCGAGGCCGACGTCGTCGTGTACGGCGCCACGTCGGGCGGCGTCACCGCGGCGGTCCGGGCAGCCCGCGGCGGGCTGTCGGTGGTGCTGCTGGCCTTCGGCGACCACGTCGGCGGCATGACGACGGGCGGGCTCGGCACCACCGACGTCGGCGACGCACGCACCGTCGGCGGCCTGGCCCGGGCGTTCTACGACGACGTCGCGACGGCCTACGGGGCGCCCGCGCCGCACTGGGACGTCGAGGCGCACGTCGGCGAGCAGATCTTCGAGCGCTGGCTGGCCGAGGCAGGGGTCACGGTGCACCGGCGGCGGCACCTGGCGTCGGTCGAGCGCGACGGCGAGCGCATCACCGAACTGCGCACCGACGACGGCAGCGGGTACCGCGCGAAGGTCTACGTCGACGCCTCCTACGAGGGCGACCTGCTGGCCGCGGCCGGCGTCACCTACGCGCTGGGGCGCGAGTCGTCGGCGGTCTACGACGAACCGGCGGCGGGCGTCCAGCACAGCGTCAACCACCAGTTCCAGCTGCCGGTCGACCCCTACCTCGTGCCGGGCGATCCGGCGTCCGGACTGCTCCCGGGCATCACGCCCGACGCGTACGGCGAGGTCGGCGACGGCGATCAGCGTATCCAGGCCTACAACTTCCGGCTGCACGTCAGCACCGGGCCGGACCGCCTGCCGTTCCCGCGGCCGGCCGGCTACGACCCTGACCGCTACGAGCTGCTGCGCCGCTACGTCGAGGCCGGCGGCTACGAACTGTTCGGCCGCACCACACTCGTGCACGGCGACGTCCACGACATGAACAACCACGGCGCGTTCTCGTCGGACCACATCGGCGCGAACCACGACTGGCCCGAGGGCGACTACGCCCGGCGCGAGGAGATCTTCCAGGACCACGTCCGCTACCAGGCCGGTCTGCTGCACTTCCTGGCCACCGACCCGCGGCTGCCGGCGGCGGTCCGCCACTCGACCAACCGGTTCGGGCTGGCGCCGGGCGAGTTCACCGACAGCTCGCACTGGCCGGCGCAGCTGTACATCCGCGAGGCGCGGCGCATGGTGTCCGGCTACGTCATCACCCAGCACGACGCCACCGGCGCGGCCCGGGCGGCCGACCCGGTGGCGCTGGCCTCGTACGTCATGGACTCCCACAACGCCAAGCGGGTGCTCGTCGACGGGCAGCCGCGCAACGAGGGCAACGTGCAGCAGCCGCTGGCCGCCCCGTTCGGCGTCTCCTACCAGGCTCTGGTGCCGCGGGCCGGCGAGTGCTCCAACCTGCTCGTCGCCTCGGCCATCTCCGCCTCGCACATCGCCTTCGCGTCGGCCCGCATGGAGCCGGTGTTCATGATGCTCGGCGAGGCCGCCGGTGTCGCCGCGGCACTGTCGATCACCGATAAGGTCGCGTGCCAGGACGTCGAGTACACCGCGCTCCGGCGCGACCTCGAACTCGGCGGCGCCATCCTGACCCAGCCGGCCGCACACTGAACACGGGGGTGACACAGCGGTGACGAACTCGGAAGACACTGCGGCGAGCCGCCGTTCGCGACAGGCCGACGTCGCCCGCGAGGCCGGCGTCTCGCAGTCGACGGTGTCCGTGGTGCTCACCGGCGCCGGCGAGCATGCCCGCATCTCGCCCGAGACGCAGCGCCGGGTGGTCGAGGCGGCCCGCCGGCTGAACTACGTCGCGAGCGTCCAGCCGCGGACGGTCGCCTGGCAGATGCCGGGCCCCGAGACGCTGCCGCTGCTGCTCGGCGTCCACACGTTCGAGCCGATCTTCCCGACCAGCGCCCGCGACTACTACTTCGAGTTCCTGCGCGGCATCGAGGAGCAGGCCGGCGCCGAGGGGCACAACCTGGTGCTGTTCACCGCGGCGCAGGACGAAGACGGCGTCCGGCGCATCTACCAGGGCCGCGTCAACAGCCTGCGCCAGGCCACCGGCAGCCTGCTGCTCGGCCACCACACCCACCGCGACGACCTCGCCCGGCTGGCCGCCGACGGCCACCCGTTCGTGTACATCGGGCACCGCGAGGTGCCGGGCGCCGATATCGCCTACGTCGGCGGCGACTACCGCTCGGCCACCGTCCAGATCGTCGACGAGCTGGTCGCCATGGGCCACCGCACCTTCGCCTACCTCGGAGAGACGCTGCGCGACGAGCCGCAGATCGACCGGTGGGAGGGGTTCAGCAGCGCGCTCGGCCGGTTCGGGCTGCCGATACCGACGCCGGCGTTCGAACGGCCCGAGGAGCTGACGGCACAGTGGCTGGACGCCTGCCTGGCCGCCGGCACCACCGTCGTGATGATCGAGTCGGCGGCGCTGCTGCGCGTGCTGACCGCGATGGCGAGCCTGCGCGGGCTGTCGATTCCCGACGATCTGTCAGTGGTCGTGCTGGTCGACGACCCGGGAGCCGAGTCCGGCGGGCGCGAGTGGGCGACGCTGCGGGTGCCGCGCAACGCCATGGGGCGGCGCGCGGTCCGGCTGCTGACGTCGCTGATCACCGACCCGCACGGCGACTACGAGCGGCAGATCCTGCTGCCCTGCACGCAGACACTGGAGGGTTCGGTCTCGCCTCCGCGGGCGGCCACGGCCTGAGCACGGCCCCGCTCACGCCGGCCGCTCCAGCTCGGCGCGGGCCAGCTCGGCGAAGCGATGCTCGGCGTCGCGGAACTCGCGGATCACCTCGTTCGGGATCGCGCCGCGGCCGTACTCGGCACGGATCACCATGAACTCGTTGATCCTCCTGCGCAGCCGGTCGGCCTCCTCGATGACCGTCGCGGAGCCGGTCACGATGAGCAGCCGGCTCACGGCCTCGTCCATCGCCGCGTCGTAGGGCTGACGTCCCTCGACCAGGACGGTTCCCTTGCTGACGTCGCTCGGCGGGACCGTCTCGAACCGCACGTCGGCGTACATGAGGAAGCGGCGGTAGCCGCGCACGGACGCGAGAAGGCCCACGAGCGCGTCACGGCGTTCGCTCCGCAGCAGGAACGCGTTCTGCGCCTCCTGGGACCGGCGCTGCGACCGCGCGGCGATCAACCCGCCGAGGAGCACGCCCACCAACGCGAACACCGAACCCGACACTGCCACCAGAAGGTCCACGCCAGGGATCCTCCTACGGCCTGAGCACTCGGTAGCGCAGCACGGTGCCGGTCGCCTCGACGAGTTCGAGGTCGACACGCTCGCGGCCGGGCCCGCCGTAGAGCCGGACGCCGTCGCCGAGCAGCAGCGGGGCGATGTGCACGAGCAGGTCGTCGACCAGCCCCGCCTCGACGCACTGCAGCGCGACGTCGGCGCCCAGCACCAGCAGGTCGCCCTCGCCGGCCGCGGCCAGCGCCGTCGCCACCGCGGCGCGGATGTCACCGGACAGGAACGTGCGCGTCCCGGCCGACGGCGGCTCGGGCCGGTGGGTCGTCAGCACGAACTCCGGGCCGGACCACGCCCCCTCGAACGCCTCGCCGCTGCCCTTGCCCACGTCGCGCTGCCCGACGTCGTAGGTGTGCCGGCCGCAGAGGATCGCGCCCACGCGCGGCACCACGTCGGCCGAGGCCTCCGGCGGGGCCGGCTGCTCGAACACCCAGTCCATGTCGTGCTCCGGCCCGGCGATGAAACCGTCGACCGACATCGTCACGTGCCACAGCACCCTGCCCATGCGCAGAACCTATCGGGCACCATTGACGGTATGCGGCAGGCCTACGCCCACGACGCCGTGGTCGTCCTCGGCGGCACCGGCGACGAACGCGCGCCCGGCGGCGCCACCACCAGCCACGTCACCACCAGCCGCGACGCCGGCGACGCCGCGCGGCTGGCAGGCTGATCCCATGGCCTACGACGAAGGACTGGCCGCCCGCATCCGCGAGATCGTCGCCGAACGCCTGGACGTCACCGAGAAGCGGATGTTCGGCGGCATCGCGTTCCTGGTCAACGGCAACATGGCCTGTGGGGTCCACCACGACGACCTGCTGGTCCGGCTACCTGCCGACGAGCACGAGGCGGCCCTCGGCGAGCCGGGCGCGAAGCTGTTCGACATGACCGGCCGCCCGATGAAGGGCTGGCTGGTGGTCGACGCCGCCGCGCTCGCCGAGGAGGACGATCTGCGCCGCTGGGTCGGCCGCGGACTCGGCTTCGCCGGCGGCCTCCCGCCGAAGTGAGCTCACCACACCGGTTCCGGCCGCCCGTCGCCGATGCCGCGCAGCCGGTCCCGGTGCGCGACCACCCGCCGGAGGATCTCGCCCAGCACCTCCGGGAACCGCGGGTCGCGCAGGAACTTCGTGTGCACGAACACCGCCCGCTCGACCACTCGCGCCGACACGTCATAGGACAGCGGCACGCCGTCGGCCCAGTGCCGCCACGCCGGGTCAAGGTGCGTCGGCGTGAAGCCGGCCTCGGCCCAGATCCCTTCCGCGGCCAGCGTCACCCGCAGGTCCTTCGGCGTCAGCCCGAGCTCCTGCTCCAGGGCGTCGGTGCAGGACAGGTAGAGCGCGAAGAACGGCGGGTACTCGGCGTCCGGCGGCGGGTTCCAGAGCACAGGGACGGGGAACAGACCGGGGTCGGCGATCAGCGCACGGATCAGCCGGCGGTTCTCCCGCATCAGCAGCCGGGCGTGCAGCGCACGAAGCCACTGCACGAGCAGCAGCGCCGCCGGCTGCTCCCCCATCCGCTGGTTGCCGGCCATCATCGGCCCGACCTCGGCGTACGGGATCGGGTCGAGCCGGCCGGGCCCGGTGCCGCAGTCGGTGTCGGCGCGCAGCAGCGCGGCCAGCTCCGGGTCGTCGGTCAGCGTCAGGCCACCCTCGCAGGACGGCGCCGCCTTGCCGCCGCCCTGGCCCGACAGCGACGCCGTCGGGGCGCCGGGGCCGTCGTACCGGGCCGCGCCGCCGAGCGCGTTGTCGTGGTGGACGGCGACGTCGTGCTCCCGGCCCAGCGACGCGAACCGGCCGATCGCGCCGAAGTTGCCGTACATCGTCGCGGGGACGACGGCCAGCACCCGGTCGGCGTGCTGGGCCAGGTAGGCCGCCGCGACCTCCTCGTCCATCGTCGCGTCCAGCTTGGCCGGGATCGGCACCAGCCGCGGCGCCCGGCCCAGCTGAGCGGCCACCCCCAGCGTGACGCCGTGGTGCGCGGACGCGTGCGTGAGGTCCGCCACCAGCACCTCGTCGCGTTCCCGCGCCCACGAGCCGCCCCGGGCGTGCAGCTGCGCCCGCAGCCCGCTCGCGATGGCGAGCGTGCCGTTGGGCTGGCCGACGCCGTAGCGATACCCGGTGGTGTCCGCGACGACCTGCTCGAGCACCGCTCGCCACTTCGCCGGGTGGTTCGCGTACCCGACCCACTGCCCGCTGTCGGTGACCTCGGCGAGAAACGCGCTCTCGACACCGCCGACCTCCGGCCACACCGGCTCGTTCGCCGGGGTGAGGACGGGGTCGCCGCCCAGCACGGCGGGCAGCGCGACGGCGCTCATCGACCAGCCCCCGGCGCGAACAGGTCGTGGCCCGGCGCGTACCGCTCCAACGCGTCGTCGTCGAGCCGCAGGCCCAGCCCCGGCGTCGACGGCACCGGCAGCAGGCCGTCGGCGTCCAGCGCGAAGCCGCCCGCGGCCAGTTCGTCGATGTAGGCCGACCCGGTCTTGTACTCGACCAGCTCGGTGCCGGGCAGCGCCGCCGCCAGCTGCAGATCAGCGGCCAGCCCGACGGCGGTGTTCCAGCCGTGCGGGACGAACCCGACGCCGAACTCGGCGGCCAGCCAGGCCACCCGGCGCGACTCCGAGAGCCCGCCGCCCTTGGTGGTGTCGGGCTGCACGATGTCGAACGCGCCCGCGGTGAGGAACCGGTGGAAGTCCTGCCGCCGGGTCAGCACCTCGCCGCCGGAGATCGGCACCGGCGAGCGCCGCCGCAGCTCGGCGAAGCCGTCGACGTCGTCCGGGCGCAGCGCCTCCTCGAACCAGGCGACGTCGTAGCCGGCCAGCATGTCCGCCGTCCGCACCGCCCACGACAGCCCGCGCGCCCAGAACGCGTCGGACCCGCCGGCGTCGACGGCCAGCAGCGCGTCCGGCCCGACGGTCTCGCGCGCGGCCCGCACGATCTCCTCGTCGACCGCGTCGCTCGCCCGGCCGAACGAGCCCCAGCCGATCTTGAACGCGGTGAACCCGAGCGCCACCAGCCGGGCGAGGTCGTCCTTCAGCACCGGCGGGTCGTCCATCAGGACCGACGCGTACGGCCGGACCCGCTCGCGGTACCGCCCGCCCAGGAGCGTGCTCACGGGCAGCCCGGTGACCTGGCCGAGGATGTCCCACAGCGCGATGTCGACGCCGCTGACGGCGTGCGTGATCGCGCCACCGCGGCCCAGCCAGAAGGTGTTCTCGTGCAGGATCTGGCTGACCCGGTCCGGCTCCCGAGGATCGGCGCCGACGGCGAGCGGGCGCAGTTGGTCCAGCGCCGCGCGGACCAGCGACTCGCTGGAGAACACGCTGCCGACGCCGACGACCCCCTCGTCGGTGTGCACGGCGACCAGCGTGTGGACGTTGTCGTCCGGGTCCAGCTCGCGCGCCCAGCCGCCCTTCGGGGTCGCGCCGCGCAGCCCGGCCGCCTTGATGTCAGTGATCCGCATGGTCCCTCTCCACGTCGATGACGACCGCCTCGTCGGCGGCCAGCACGAACTCCGTCCCGGACACCCGGCGCGCCGGGGCGCCACCGGGCGAAGCCGTCGACACCAGCACCCGGCCGGTCACCGCGACCGGCACCGTCGCCGGCCGGTCGGCCAGGTTGAGCAGAACGAGCTTCCGGTCGCTCCCCGCGGTGCGGGTGTAGGCGAGCACCGACGCCGTCGCGTCGGCGAAGGCGATCGACCCGCGCCGCAGTGCCGGCGACGCATGCCGAAGCCGGGTCAGCGCCCGGTACAGCCGCAGCATCGACGCCGGATCGGCCAGCTGAGCGGCCGCGTTGAGCGTCGCGACGTCGTGCGACACCGGCAACCACAGCGACGACTCGGCAGCGGAGGAGAACCCGCCGTTGACGCCGTCGGTCCAGGGCAGCGGGGTCCGCGACGGGTCGCGGCTCACGCCGCCGTGGGTGCGGGCGAAGTAGTCGCGCTGGCGCTGCAACGGCACCGGCTGGTCGGTCATGCCCAGTTCGTCGGCGTAGAGCAGGCACGGCGTCGCGGCCAGGGTGAGCAGCAGCACAGCCGCGACCCGCGCCTGCGGACGGCCGAGCCGGGTGGCCAGCCGGACGCGGTCGTGGTTGCCCAACGCGACGATCGGCCAGGCGCCGTCGGGCAGCGCCGCGTACAGCCCCTCCAGCTCCGCGCGCAGCAGGTCGGCCCGCCAGTGCGTCTCCAGCAGCCGGAACGGGAACGGCAGGTGCATGCCGGCGGCGTAGTACTCGGCCCAGTCCGGCCACGGCATCGCCTCGATCTCGGCGATCGTCACGCGGCCGCCCGCGTATTCGTCGGCGACCGCCCGGATCTCGGCCAGCGCGGCGAAGGTGTCCGGGTGCCGCCGATCATGGACGTGCAGCTGGGTGCCGAAGTCGGGATGCTGCAGGTCGAACTCGTTGTGGTGCCCGCCGGGCGCCTCGGGATTGTCGCGGAACTCCGGGTCCTTCAGCAGCATGTGCGCGACGTCGATCCGCACGCCGTCCGCGCCCCGGTCCAGCCAGAACCGCAGCACGTCCAGCAACGCCGCCCGCACCTGCGGGTTCCGCCAGTTCAGGTCCGGCTGCTCGACCAGGTGCGAGTGCAGGTAGTACTGCCCGGTCGGCGCGTCGTACTCCCACACCGACCCGCCGGCCTCGCTGGTCCAGTTGTTCGGCACGTCGCGCCAGACGTACCAGTCCCGCTTCGGGTCGTCGCGCGACGAGCGCGACGCGACGAACCACGGGTGCTGGTCGGACGTGTGGTTCGGGATGTAGTCGACGATCACCCTGATGCCCCGCTCGTGCGCCGCGGCCACCAGCCGGTCGAACGTCTCCAGCGTCCCGAACACCGGCTCGACGTCCAGGTAGTCGGACACGTCGAAGCCCTGGTCGAGCAGCGGCGAGCGGTAGAACGGCCCGGTCCAGACGGCGTCGACGCCCAGGTCGCGCAGGTAGTCCAGGCCCTCGATCAGCCCTTCCAGGTCGCCGATGCCGTCGCCGGACCCGTCGCGGAAGCTGGGCAGGTGGCACTCGTAGACGACGGCGCCGCGCCACCAGTCCGGGTCGCCGGCGCCGGCGACGAGACCGGCCGCCCGCACACCCGCCGCCACGAGGTCGTCCTCGATGTCCGGACGGAACGGCAGGTGACAGGCGATGATCGGCACCTCGTACGCGGGGTACGGATCGGCCGGGGCCTCGTACGCGTCGTGCGTCGGCGCGTAGCCCAGCCAGCCGTTCGTGGTCGACAACACCAGGCAGTGCTCACCCAGCGCGTCGGCCAACCGGCGTTTGATGCCGTGGAAGACCTCGACGTTGTAGCCGAGCAGGGTCAGCGGGCCGAGCCGCAGCGCGTGCACCCAGAGCGGCCGCCGCACGTCCCGGCCGGCCTCGAGCGCGGCGACGGTGCGGCGCAGCGACACGTACGCGACGCCGGCCTGCGGGTCGGCGGCCAGCGCGTCGTACGCCTTGTCGCGGCGTCGGCGCAGCTCGTCGATGTCGTACGGGGCCAGCTCGTACGGGATCTCCTGCTTGACGACCGCCACGGAGTCCGCGCCGAGCGGCGCGGCCGACGCGAGCCCGGCCGAGACGGCGTCGGCGAACCGGCCGGCGAACAGCTCCAGCGCGACCAGCGACTCGTCGGCCGGGCCGTGCGCGTACAGCGGGTTGAGGTCGCCGAGCGCGCCCTGCAGGAACACGCCGGTCGCGCCCGGATGCGCAGCTTCGACGATCCGCAGCGCCTCGCCAGGGAAGTCGCCGTGCACGGCCGACGTCTCCTCGCAGCAGATCACCGGATGGCAGGAGTACGACGCGACGAACCCGGCCAGCGCGCCGTCGTGGTCGACCCGCAGCACGTGCACACCCTGGTCGACCAGGGACGGGTCCGGCTCGGTCCAGCTGCCCTCCAGCGCTCGCGCGTTCGTCAGCCCGCGCCGCGGCAGCATCCGGTTGTGCGCGAACCCGTCCAGCGGGACGACGGCCTCCCGCACCGTCGCCGGCGCCAGCGCGGCGACCGCGGCGATGCCGGCCGTCGCGATCAGCTCGGGCAGCCGGGCGACGTACAGCTCGTCCGGCGCGCCCCAGCCGACGTTCTCGACGGTCCCCGGACCGGAGTGGTTGTGAGTGGCGTGGACGACGACCTCGTCCGGCCGCCAGCCGGTCGCGTCGGCCACCCGCGCGACCACGTCGTCGACCACGTCGGCCGCGATCCCCAGCAGGTCGCAGCTCACCAGCACCCACCGGCCGCCGCCTGAGCCGGCTCCAGGGCCCGTCACCGCGACGGCGCGCGCGTACAGCGGCGCGTGCACCGACGTGGCCCGGCGGCGCAGGAACGGGCCGAAGCCGGCCAGCTCGACGCCCAGCGGCGGGGTGAGGTCCGTCCGGCCGAAGCCGATCCGCAAGGTCATGGGTCAGGTCATCCTTTCGAGACGCCGGCCAGCAGGCCGCGGACGAAGTGCCGTTGCAGCGCGACGAACACGGCCATCGGCACCAGCACGGAGAGCACGGCGGCGGACGTGAGGATCTCCCAGCCGTCGCCGCGCGACGCGACCAGCTGCGACACCGCGACGGTCATCGGCGCGACGTCGCGGAACCCGCCGAGGAAGATCAGCGCGACCAGCAGGTCGTTCCACGTCCACACGAAGTCGAAGATGGCCAGCGCGGCCAGCGCGGGACGGGCCACCGGCAGCACGATCGAGAAGAAGATCTGGCCACGGCTCGCGCCGTCCATCTCGGCCGCCTCGAACAGTTCGCGCGGGATCGCGGCGAAGAAGTTGTGCAGCAGGTAGACCGCGAACGGCAGCCCGAAGCCGAGGTGCACCAGCCAGATGCCGAGGAAGCTGCCGGTGAGGTCCAGCAGGTTGAACACCCGCAGCAACGGCACCAGCGTGATCTGGATCGGCACGATGATCAGCGCGACGATCGTCAGCAGCACCGCGCTGCGCAGCCGGAACCGCATCCCGGCCAGCGCGTATGCCGCGGCCGCGCCGAGCGCCACCGTCAGCACCGTCGCCGGCACCACCACCGCGAGACTGTTGAACAGGCTCAACGCCATGCCGTCGCGGTCGAGCACCCGGCGGTAGTTCTCCAGCGTGTAGTCGCCGGGCAGCGCGAACGACTCCCACCAGCCCGACGACAGCACCGCCCACGACGGCCGGAACGCGCTGACCACCAGGCCGAGCAGCGGGACCGCCCAGATCACGGCGACGCCCACGACGACCACGTGCACCGGGATCCGCCGCCACCACACCGCCCGCAGCCGTGCCGCCCCCATCACGCGACCCCGGTCTCGCGGCGGAACTGCCGCACGTTGAAGACCATGATCGGCACGACGGTGAGCATGAGGATCGTCGCGACGGCGCCGGCCAGCCCGTTGTCCTTGGCCGTGAACAGCGCCCGGTACATGACCGTCGACAGCACGTCGGTGCCGTAGTTGCCGTTGGTCATCACGTAGACGATGTCGAACGCCTTGAGCGCGGTCACCGTCATCGTCGTCGCCACGACCACGACCGTCGGCACCAGGAACGGCAGTGTGACGTGCCGGAACGCCTTCCACTCCGACGCTCCGTCCAGCCGGGCGGCCTCCAGCAGCTCACCCGGCACCGAGCGCAGCGCCGCGTCGAAGATCACCATCGCGAACCCGGCCTGCGTCCACAGCGTGGCGCCGATCAGCGCGTAGTTGTTCGTCGCGGTGTCGACGATCCACGCGACCGGCTCGCCGCCCAGCGCCGTCACGACGGCGTTCAGGGTCGCGGTCTGCGCGGCGCCGGGCGGCTGGTAGTCGTACATGAAGCTCCAGATCACCCCGGCCGCGACGGCCGAGATCGCGATGGGCAGGAAGAGCGCGGCCTTGACCAGCGCGCCGTAGCGGACCCGCTCGGCCAGCACGGCGATGGCCAGCCCGACCAGCACCGCGAGCGACGGCAGCAGCACCACCCAGAGGACGGTGTTGCGCAGCGCGATGCGGGTGACCTCGTCGGACAGCGTCTGCACGTAGTTGGCGAACCCCGCGAACCCGCCGTCGGCGTCGACGAAGCTCCACCCGACCGTGACGGCGGCGGGGAAGGCGAGCGCCAGCAGCACCATGGCGACGGCCGGGCCGGCGAACAGCCACGGCACCAGCCGCCGGTACGCACCGCGCGGCAGCGCCGCCAGGGCCCGGTCGCCGAGGCGCAGGTAGGCCCAGCCGGCGACGACGATCACGGCCGTCGCCGCCAGGGTGAGAACGATGCGGTCGGCGATCATCCCCGGGCGTCCTCGATGCCCTGCAGGATCGCGGTGAGATCACCCGGGTCCTGGGCGAACGCCAGCCCGGACTGCCAGAACGCGTCCACCTCGGTCTGCGGCATCAGCGAGTTGCCCAGCGGATAGGTCGCCTCCGCCGAGGTCAGCACCTCGTTGGCGCGGCGCAGGAACGGGTCCTCGTAGGCGTCGGCCGGCACCGTCACGTTCGGCGACAGCCAACGGCCCGTCGCGGCGATCAGCGTCCCCGCCTCGGTGGACGCGAGGTACCGGGTCAGCGCGGCCGCCTGCGGCGTCTCGGTGATCAGGCCGAGGATCTCGCCGGAGATCGATCGGATGCCCGGATGCTCCGGGCTGAAGTCCGGCGCGGGGAAGAAGTCGAGGTCCTCGCCCGGCGCCAGGTCGGGGAACGCGTCGGCGATGATGCCGCCCATGAACGTCGCCTGCTGGAGCAGGTAGCAGCCAGGCTCCGGCGCGAACATCGGGTTGGCGGCCTGGGAGAAGTCCGTACTGAGCACCGTCGTCGTGCCGCCGTAGACCATGCCGTCGGCGATCATCTCGCCGTATGTCTCGTAGGCCTGCTCGACCTGCGGCGACGTCCACGGCTCGGCTCCCTCGCGCCAGGCCCGGTGGAACTCCGGGCCGGCCTGGCGGAGCAGGATCTCGTCGATGAAGTCCGCGGCCGGCCAGCCGCTGGCGGCGCCGCTCTCCAGCCCGACACACCACGGCGTCTCACCGGCGCCCGCTTTCTCGCGGGCCCACGTCTGCAGCTCGTCCCAGCTGGCCGGGTCGGTCGGCCCGTCGTAGCGCTTCGGGTCGTACCAGATCAGCCCGCCCAGGTTGACGGTGTTGTACAGGCCGAACAGCTCGCCGCCGGCGGTCCCGGTCTCGAGCATGCTGGCCGGGTAGTTCGCGGTGAGCACGGCGTCGTCGACCACCGTCCGGAGGTCGACGAGCGCATCCTGCTCCGCCAGCGCCGCCATCTCGCCGATGGCCGGCGTGGCGACGAGGTCGGGCGGGTTGCCGCCGTCGACGCGGGTCTGCAGGACGGCGGCGAAGTCGCGGGTGCCCTCGTAGCGCACCTCGATGCCGGTGGCGTCCTCGAACGGCGCGACCACGCTGAGGAACGCGTCGAGCTCCTCGCCGCCCAGCACGCCGAGCATCGTCACGCTGCCGCCGAGCTCCTCACCGCCGGCGGCCGCGAGCGCGGCCTCCTCGGCGGCAGCAACCGCGGCGTCGTCGGCCGCCGGTTCCTCCGGGCGGGCGGACTCGCTGCTGCTGCACGCGGCCAGCGCGGTGACGACGGCACCCGCCGCGACCAGCGCGGCCCCACGGTGACGCAGGTTCATGGTCGGCTCCTCGGTTCGTCGGGATGACCGGTGGATTTCGTAGAGCGGGACCGTAGCAGGGTCGACGGCCGATTGTCGACAGTCGCTCATATGCTCTAGGATCATGGCCATGGACGCCATCAGAGGTCGGAGGTACCCGTGAGCGGGCTGGGGTTGCGACGGGTCCCGAGCCTGTCGCGGCGCGAGCACGTCGCCGAGATCCTGCGCGAGGCGATCACCAGCGGCCGGCTCAAGCCGGGCGACCGGCTGGTCGAACTCGACCTCGCCGCCGAGCTGGGCACCAGCCGCGCCCCCATCCGCGAGGCCCTGCGCCAGCTCGAGCAGGAGGGGCTGATCGCGTCCTATCCGTACCGCGGCAGCGAGGTGCTCGGCGTCTCGCAGGACGAGGTCGAGCAGGTGCTGGTGCCGATCCGCATCACGCTGGAGCGCTTCGCCTTCGGCAAGGCGCTGGGCAAGCTGACCGACGACGACCTCGACGCCCTGCAGCGGCTGGTCGACGACATGCTGGTCGCGGCCGCCGACGGCGAGGCCGAGCGGCTGGCCGACCTCGACATCCGCTTCCACGAGCTGGTCATCACCCGTTCCGAGCAGCGGCACTGCCTGCAGATGTGGAAGACGATCCAGCCGCGGGTGCGCGCGTACTTCCGCCGCGACGCCCCGGCGCACGCCGACCCCGGCGACGTCGCCAGGCAGCACCAGGAGCTGCTCGACGTGCTGCGCGCCGGCGATCGCGAGACCGTGCTGGACGCCGTCGAGCAGCACATCCACATCCACCTCGCGCCGGACGGGCCGGACGGGCCGGGCGGCCACGATGTGGGCTGAGACGGTCGCCGTCACCGGGGCCGGGTCCGGCATCGGCCGGGCGGTGCTGCTGGCGGCGGCCGCACGGGGTGCGCGGGTGGCGGCGCTCGACGTGGACTCGTCGGCGGCGTCCGCAGCCGCGGCGTCAGCCCTCGAGGCGGGCGCGGGCGGTGCGGTGGCCGTGGCCTGCGACGTGTCCTCGGAGACGTCCGTGACGGCGGCGTTCGACGCGGTGTCGGCCGCGGTCGGCGACCCCGGCGCGGTGTTCGCCAACGCCGGCGTCGAGGTCAACGCGCCGGTGCATTCGTTCGCCGTGCCCGACTGGGAGCGCGTCGTCGCCGTCAACCTGGTCGGCGTGTTCCTGACCTGCCGCGAGGCGCTGCGCCGGCTCGTCGCGGCCGGACGCGGCGGCTCCCTCGTCTGCACGTCGTCGCCCGCCGCGTTCGTCGGGCATGCCGGCGGCGGCAACAGCGCCTACGCGGCCTCGAAGGGCGGGGTGTCGGCGTTCGTCCGGTCGGCGGCGCTGGACTACGCGCCGCACGGCATCCGCGTCAACGCCGTCGTGCCCGGTGCGACCGACACCGCGATGCTGACGACCGGGGTGCCCGCCGCCGAGCGGGCCGATGCCGTCGCGCGGCTGCGGGCGGCGGCCGCGACCCAGGTCCCGCTCGGGCGGCTCGGCCGCCCCGACGAGGTGGCCGCGGCGGTGCTGTGGCTGCTGTCGGACGAGTCGTCGTACGTGACCGGATCACACCTGGTCTGCGACGGCGGGCTGATGGCCAAGAGCGCCAACGACTTCTGACTCACAAGGAGGCTTCCGTGGTGTCGTCGATCGGTTCGACGGTGTGGGTGGTCGCCGACGGGTACATCCCGCCGGGCAGCAGCGGCGACGACCCGGCGCTGGCCAGTCACGAGAGCGTCTGCATCCTCAACACCGGGCCGGCCGACGCGGCCGTCGAGCTGTGGGTGTACTTCACCGACCGCGAGCCCGACGGGCCGCACGTCCTGCCCGTCCCGGCGCGCCGGGCGTTCCACCAGCAGCTCGGCGAGCTCGGCGTCCCAGCCGGCGTCGACTACAGCATCGTGCTGCACAGCGACGTGCCGGTCGTGGTGCAGCACACCCGGCTGGATTCGCGGCAGGCGGCCAACGCGCTGATGTCGACCATCGCATACCCGGCGCGGTGAGGGCGATGGTGACGACGCGGCGCAGTGAGCTGGCCGGCGCGCGGACCTCGGCCGTGCGGTCCGTGGAACTGCCGGAGCCGGGGTACGGCGAGGTGCTGCTTCGGGTGCTGGTCAGCGGCGTGTGCGCCAGCGAGGTGGCGGAGTGGTCGGCGGGCCCCGCCGTGGCCGACGTGCCGCTGGCGCTGGGGCACGAGCCGGTGGGTGAGGTCGTCGCCGTCGGCCCCGAGGTCGCGGCGGTGCACGTCGGCGACGTCGTCACCGGCCGGGTCGACGCGTCGTTCGCCGACCACTGCATCGCCGACGTCCGCGACCTCGTCGTCGTGCCGCCCGGCGTGGAACCGGCCGAGGCCCTCGGCGAGCCGCTCGGCTGCGTCGTCGAGGCGCTGCGCCGCACCCGGCTCGACACCGGCGACCGCGTCGCCGTCGTCGGGACCGGGTTCATGGGCCTGGTGCTCCTGCAGCTGCTGCGGCACGCGGGGACGCGTCAGGTGGTGGCGATCGACCCGCGGCCGGACGCGCGCGAGCAGGCGCTGGTGCACGGTGCCGACGCCGCCCTGGCGCCGGGCGAGACGTCCGGCCCGCCCTACGACGACGCCTTCGACGTCGCCGTCGAGGCGTCCGGGACCGCGCCGGGCCTCGATCTCGCGACGACGCTGGTGCGGCCGCACGGCGTGCTGTCGATCATGGGCTACCACCAGGGCCCCCGCACCGTCGATCTGCACGCCTGGAACTGGAAGGCCATCGACGTCGTCAACGCCCACGTGCGCGATCGCGCCCGCCTGCGCGACAGCGTCCGGCGCGGCATCGACCTGGTCGCCGCCGGCCGCATCGACATCGGCACCCTGATCACCCACCGGTACGGATTGGACGAGGTCGACACCGCCTTCGCCGCCCTCGTCGGCAAGGAGCCGGGCTTCGTCAAGGCCGCCATCACCTGGTGAGCGCGCTGCCGAGGCTCCGGGCGGCGAGTCCGGCACTCGGCCAGGAGTTCTTCGTCGCGCTGTAGACACCGGCGCCAACAAGCGGCGCCGGGGTCGACACCTCCGATCACACTCCGACGGGGTCGGCGCCCGGCGGGGGCCGCCCGCCGATCAGCTCGACGCGGGCGTGGGCGCGGGTGCCGGTGCGGAGGAGCGGGCGGCGAACGGCTGGCCGAGGATGGCCGAGGTGAGCGCCTCGACGGGCTCGACCGGGGAACGCGGGTTCGACAGCAGCGTGAAGTCGATGTCGCCGAGTTCGGGCAGGCCGACCGAGGCGGGCAGGGCCTGGAGGTCGGCGGGGACCAGGCTGCTGGGGAAGACCGCGACGCCGATGCCGGCGCGGGCCGCGGCCAGGACGCCGTTGACCTCCAGTGTCTTGCAGGTGATCTTCCAGCTGCGCCCGGACTCCGCGAGCACCCGCAGCGCCGTCACCCGGCTGACCGACGGCGCGGTGTAGGTGATCAGCGGAATCGGCTCATCGGGACGCACCTGGGTGCCGGGCAGCCCGATCCAGACGAGACGGTCGCGGCGCACGACGCGGCCGACGGTCTCGTCGGGGAACTCCTTGATGAAGACGAGGTCGAGCTGGTTGGCCTCCAGCCGGCGCATCAGCGTGCGGGTCTGGGTGACCGTCAGCTCCAGGTTGATCCGCGGGTGCAGCTGCCGGAACGCGCGCAGGGCGGCGGGCAGCTGGGCCAGCGCGAGGTCGTCGGCCGCGCCGAAGCGGAGCCGGCCGCGCATGGCCGTCCCGGTGAAGTAGCTGGCCGCCTCGTCGTGGGCGGCGAGGATCGAGCGGGCGAAGCCGGCCATCGCCTCGCCGTTGTCGGTGAGCGTGACGGCACGGGTGTCGCGCAGCAGCAGCTGGCGGCCGGCCGCCTCCTCGAGCCGCCGGACGTGCTGGCTGACGCTGGGCTGGCTGATGCCCAGCTGCTGCGCCGCCTGGGTGAAGTTCAGCGTCGACGCCACCGCCAGGAATGTCCGCAGATGCACCGGATCGAACACGGGCTTCCCCTCGTCATTGAGTTTCCTGATGACATTTATAGCCCTTATCGGCTTAGCGAATTGGCGTTCAGCACCTAACGTTGAACACGGTCCTGCCATCGTGGCGGGACCGCCGCACGCCCAACCATCCGTACCATCCCAAGGAACCGCACCGTGAGACCGGCGCCTGCCGCCCTTCACCCGTCCTCACCAGCCCACTCAGATCCCCGCCGCCCGCACTGGCGCGACACCTTCGCCTCGCTGCGGGTCCGCAACTACCGCCTCTACGTCATCTCCCAGGTCCTGACCAACACGTGCGGCTGGATGCAGCGCGTCGCTCAGGACTGGCTCATCCTCAGCCTGACCGGCAATGTCGCCTGGGTCGGGCTCACCGTCACCCTGCAGCTCGCGCCGATGCTCGTGTTCGGCCTGTTCGGCGGCGTCGTCGCCGACCGGTTCGACAAGCGGAAGCTGCTGATGATCACCCAGTCGCTGTTCGCGCTGTCCGCGCTCGTGCTCGGGACGCTGACGCTGACCGGCGCGATCCAGCCGTGGCACATCCTGACCAGCGCCGCCTTCCTCGGCGTGGCCACGGTCGTCGACAACCCGGCCCGGCAGGCGTTCGTCCCGGAGGTCGCCGGGCACCAGCACCTGCGCAACGCCATCAGCATCAACTCGACCGTGTTCCAGCTCGGCGCGCTCGTCGGCCCCGCGCTGGCGGCCGCCGGTATCGCGCTGGTCGGCCAGGGCTGGTCGTTCGTCGTCAACGCGCTGGCCGGCGTCGTCGCCGTCGCGCTGCTGGTCGCGATGCGCGCGTCGGAGCTGTCGGCCGCGCCGGCGATCGCCCGCACCCGCGGGCAGCTGCGCGAGGGACTGCGCTACGTCGGCGACAAACCGGTGATCCTGTGGTCGGTCGTGCTGGTCGGCTTCGTCGCGATCACCGGCATCAACCTCGCCACCGTGCTCGCCGCGTACGCCGACGACGTCTTCGACATCGGGTCGGCCGGCTACGGCCTGCTCAACTCGTGCCTCGCGGCCGGCGCCGTCGCCGGTGCGCTCGCCTCGACGCGGCGCCGGAGCCTGCGGCTGCGCACGCTCGTCTACACCGCCGGCGTGCTCGGCGTCCTGCAGATGGTGGCCGGCACCATCGCGTCGCTGCCGCTGTTCTGCGTCGTCCTGGTCGCCGTCGGCGCGGCGTCGCTGCTGTACCTGACCGGCGGCAACACGATGGTCCAGACGGCGGTCGCGGGCACCATGCGCGGCCGGGTCATGGCGCTGTACATCCTCGTGCTGTTCGGCGCGCAGGCCGGATCCGGTGTGATGATCGGGTGGATCGCGCACGAGTTCGGCGCGAACCTCGCCATGGTGGTCTGCGGCGCCGGGCCGCTGCTGGGCGCCGTCATCGTGGGCGCGGCGCTGGCGCGGAAGGGCCGGCTGACCACCCGGCTCATCCTGCGCGACCGGCCCGGGCGCGGTGTGCTGTACGTCGTGCCGCGTGACGCCGTGCCGGCGGCGGCCGTGTCGCTGACGCCGGGCCTGCTCAGCCGAGGGCTGCGGGGCCGGGCGCGGCCGACGCACCCGGCGGAGCGACGGCGACGGCGGCAGCCCCACGCGGTGCCGGGCCGGGCGGCGCATCCGCGGCAGCACAGCGACCGGACGCGGACCGGCCGGATGCGCTGATCGTCGCGGCGACGCGGACGGGGTCGGCTACGGCTCGCAGCCGACCCCGTCGTCGTCCGCGTCGAGACCGTAGATGTCCTCGCCGATGACGTCGACCGGCCCGTCGACGTAGGACGGCCCGTTGCCGCTGCCACCGGCGCAGTCGACGTCGGTGTCGATCGGCACGCAGCCGCTGTAGTTCGGGTCGCAGCCCGCGTCCTGCGGCGGCGCCTCGACGAGACCCACCGGCTCCTCGTCCTCCGGCTCGGGTTCCGGCTCGGGTTCCGGCTCAGGCTCGGGTTCCGGAGGAGGAGGCGGCGGCTCGTACGTCCCCACCGACGTCACCTCGTCGACCGGCGCCGTCGTGACCTCATCGGCGGACAGCTCCCGGGCCGTCTCGACTCCGTCGGTGAACGTGACCTCGTAGGTGAGCGTTCGCACGCCGGCCACCCCGGCGGTCGTGACGGCGGAGGTGCCGAGGTCCATCGTGTCGTCCTCGACGCTGACCCGCTCGAACGGGATCGCCTCCGTCTGCGTCACCGTCTCGACCGTCACCACCGGCGTCGGACTCGGCGACGGCGTCGCGGTCGCCGACGGCGCTGCCGCCGCGGACGGCGCGGCCCGCTGCCCGTCGTCACCGGGCCCGCACGCGACCACCGTCAACGCGAGCGGAACAAGAACGAGAACGCCCGTACGCAGGCGTGTTGCACCGATACCCATGGCCCCCCGGCCCCCCTGCACGTCAATGGGAAGCCGCGAGGTTATCCCCGCCCGGACGCGTCGTCAACAGGACGCCGGGCCGGTGTGACCCTCGGCACCGGCCCGGCGAGCATGGTGCGGTCCCGCGTCAGCGGCCGACCGCCTTCTCCAGCTGTTTCTTCGTCATCGTGGAGCGGCCCTTGACGCCCTTCCGCCTGGCCTCGTTGTAGAGCTGCTCCTTCGTCCGCCCACCCGAACCCTTGCCCGAGCGCAGTCCCCCGCGCCGGCCGGACGAGAGGTCGTCGCTGGACGAACGGCTCTTCCGGCGGGACTCGCCGGACCTCGCGCGTTCCTTGTTGACGGTGCGTGCGGCGATCTCCTCGGCGCGGTCCTCGCCGTAGTCGCGGTCCTCCAAGCCTTCCTTGATGTGCTCGTACTGCCGTTCGCGTGTGTCACTCCACTGTCTCGGCATACGGATCACCTCCGTCCCTCGGCCCGTACCCCGTCCCCGCCGAAAGCATCCGCGGTCGTTTGCCGCCGGACGGACCGGGTAGCACGGCGAGTGGAAGGACGATCACCGCACCAGGGAGAAACGATGCGACTGGACACTCTCACCCACGTCCTCGACCACCAGGGACCGTTCGCCAGCGCGCTGCTCGACGTCAGCCGGACGACGGAGGACGCACGGCAACGACTGGTGCTGCGCGGCAGGGCGGCCCGGACGGAACTGGCGGCGTCCGGCGCACCGGACGCCGTCGCGGAGGAGGTGGTGGAGCGGCTGCTGGAGCCGACCGGCACACCGGGCGAGACGGCCCGGTTCGTGGTGGCGGGACGCGACGGCGTGCTGGTCGACGACCTGCTGCCGCACTGGTCCGGGCACGAGGCGCTGACGTGGGGCCCGCTGCCCGACGCGACGGCGTGGCTGGCCTATCGGGACCTGGCCGTGCCGGTGCTCGTCGTCCTGGCCGACCAGGCCGGGGCCGACCTGATCCACTGCGCCTCCTGGGGGCGCGAGCCCGCCGTCGTCCACACCGTCGACGGCGGCATCGAGCATGCGGCTGACGGCGGCCCGGCGCGGGCCGACCTGCGCGGCCGCACCGACGAACTGTGGCGGTTCAACGCCCGCGTGGTGGTGGCCGACCTGGAACGCCTGGCCGGGACCGAACCGCCGCTGATCGTGCTGGCCGGAGACCCGCGGGCCCGGCACGACATCCGCACGGGCCTGCCTCAGCACGTCGCCGAGCAGGTGGTCGAGGTCGAGCGCGGCAGCCGCGCCGAGGGCGCCGCGAACGAGGCGTTCGTCGCGGAGGTCGACGCCGCCGTGGAGCGGACGGTGGACGAGCGACAGCGGCGCACGGCGGCCCGGCTGGAGGAGCACCTGGGCCGGCAGTACGCCGTCGCCGTCGGGCTGGCCGACGTGCTGGACATGACCGTCCAGGCCGGCGTCGACACCGTCGTCCTCGACGAGGAGCGAGCGGCCGGGCACACCGTCTGCCCGGCCGACCACCCGTACCTGCCGCTCCCCGACGGCGTGCACGCCGCGCCGGCGGTGCGGTCCGACCTGCTGGTGCTCGCGGCCGCCGCGGCCACCGGTGCGGGGGCGGTGTTCACCGCAGCGTCGCTGCTGCCCGACGACGGCGTCGCCGCGCTGTTGCGATGGGACCGGCCCGCACCCGGCTGAGCCGCTGCTGCACAGACGGTTCTGTCTACCCGCGACACCGCGTGGTGCAACGGGTATGGTCGATGGTCATGCAGGCTCCGGACACGACCGGCGCCACGCCAACCGCGAGAGAGCGCATCCTGGCGACCAGCTACCGGCTGTTCGCCCGCCGGGGAGTGCTCGGCGTCGGCGTCGACGAGGTCATCGAACGCTCCCACGTCGCGAAGGCCACCTTCTACAAGCACTTCCCGTCCAAGAACGACCTGGTCCTGGCCTTCCTGGACCGCCGGGAACGCGAGTGGACGATCGGACTGGTCGAGGCCGAGTCGCAGAAACGCGGCGAGACCCCGGAAGAACAGCTGCTCGCGATCTTCGACGTGTTCGACGAGTGGTTCCGCAGCGACGACTTCGACGGCATCGCCTTCATCACGGTGCTGCTCGAGATGGGCCGGTCGCACCCGCTGGGCCAGGCCAGCATCCAGCACCTGGCCAACCTGCGCGCGATCGTCGCCGGCCGCGCCGCCGAAGCCGGTCTGCGCGACCCCGAGGGGTTCGCCCGGTCGTGGCAGATCCTCATGAAGGGCTCGATCATCGCCGCGCTCGAGGGCGATGTCGACGCCGCGCGGCGGGCCAGGGCCATGGCCGCCGACCTCATCGAGCGCTATCGCTGATCACCCGTCACGGGGGCTGAACCGATGACCGACGAGCCACAGCCGGGCCGCGACCTCTCCGAGCTCCTCGGTGCCGTGCACAACCTGCTGCTCAACGCGCCCAGGGTCGAGGAGTTCCTCACCGACCTCGCGAAGCTGGCCGCCGACCTCGTCGAGCCACCGGCGTCGTGCGGCATCACCACCACCTACGACGGCCGGCCCCGCACCGTCGTCAGCAGCGATCCCCGCGCCGCGCAGGTCGACGAGGGCCAGTACACCGGCGGCTGGGGCCCGTGCGTGCACACGCTCGTGTCCGGCGACGTGGTCGAGATCGCCGACCAGAGGTCCGACCCGCGCTGGCCGGAGTATCGCGTCCACGCCGTCACGCTGGGCGTGCGGTCGTCGCTGAGCCTGCCGCTGGTCGTGAACGGCGACGTCATCGGCGCGATGAACCTCTACGACTTCGACCAGCCCGAGGCGTTCGACGACCAGAACCGGCGCCGGGCCGAGACGTTCGCCGCCCAGGCGTCGACGGCGCTGACGCTCGCCCTGCGCCAGGCGCACGACACCGAGCTGACGGAACAGCTCGAGCAGGCGCTCGCCACCCGCAGTGTCATCGACCAGGCCGTCGGCATCCTCATGGCGCAGCAGCGGTGCACCGCCGACGAGGCGTTCGCACTGCTGCGCAAGCACTCGCAGAACAACAACCTCAAGCTGCGCACCGTCGCCGAGCGAATGGTCTCGAGGGTGTCCGGCCGGCCCGCGCCGCAGACGGCGACGTTCCGGCGGCGACCCGGCGTCCCCGGTGCCGCGGCCGAGCCGACACCGGCCCTCGACGACGGCGACGAGCGCGGCGACAACGCCTAGTCAGGCGGGCAGGAGTTGTCTTTTCCGGAGGCCGCTCTGTACGTTGGCGGTCTCTGGTTAAGACGTCAGCCGGCGGCTGCTTTGCCGCACCTGGCCGACGCACCGAGGTCTTCATGGTCATGCCCTTCGAGGCGCTCCCCGAGCCTGAGCCCACGTCCAACGCCCTCGCCCGGCAGCTCGCCGCCGCGGCGTCGCAGCTCTACCTGCAGCCCGATCTGCACGCGACGGTGACCACCATGGTCCACCAGGGCGTGGAGATCGTCGGCGGCGACGCCGCGAGCGCCACCCTGCTGCGTCCTCGCGGCGGGCGCGAGCTGACCACCGGCACCACCGCCCGCGCGGACGAGGCCGACCGCGCCCAGGTCGAGCTCGACGAGGGACCGTCGCTCACCGCGCTGGCCGCGCAGGCGCCGGTCCGCATCGACGACACCGCCACCGAGCCGCGGTGGGAGCGGTGGCGCGCGGCCGTCGCCGGCCTCGGCTACCGCAGCCTGCTGGCGCTCCCGCTGGACCTGGGGCCGCACTACGCCGGAGCGGTCGTCGTGTTCTGGGAGCTGCCCGAGCAGCCGGCCGACCGGCACGTCGCGGTGGCACGGCTGCTGCTGCGGCATGCGGCCGTCGCGATCGCCAGCGCTCATCGGGCGTCGACCCTGCGCGAAGCCATCGACGCCCGGTCTCAGATCGGTTTCGCGCAGGGCATTCTCATGGAGCGGTACGGTCTCGACGCCGCGCAGTCCTTCGAGGTGCTGCGCCGCCACTCCCGCGACAACAACATCAAGCTCAGCCAGGTCGCGGCCGATGTCGTACGTACCCGGGCGCTGCCCGACGCCCACGGAGTCGGCGAGTGAGTCCAGTAGGGTGGTGCTCCGGCGACCGGCCTCGCGCGCCGGCCGCCGCGGGAGCCGCAGCTTGACCACACCAGCCGAGGTGACGTCGCGACTGGCTCAGGCGGTCGCCGGCGCCGGTCCCGACGCGCCGCTGGCCGACCGGCTCGGCGAGACCTGCCGCTCCGTCCTCGGCGCTGACGGTGTCGCCATCGTGCTCGCCTACACGCAGCCGCAGCGGCTCACCATCTGCTTCACCGACGACGTCATCGCGCGGGTCGAGAACCTGCAGGACGTGCTCGGCGAAGGCCCGTGCGCCGACGCGTACCGGTCCGGCCGGACGGTGGTCGCCGGCATCGGCGCCGGCGACGCCGCGCGGACCTGGCCGCTGTTCGCCGAGGCGGCTCTGCGCGCGACCGGGCCGCTGACGGTGGCCGCGGTCCCGGTCCCGGTCTGCGGTGACGTGCTCGGCGTCCTCTCCGCGTACCGCACCGGGACCGGTCATCCCGCCCCGGCGAGCGGGCTGACCACGCACCTGGCGACCGCCGTCGGCATGACGCTGCTGCACGAGCTCGACCTCGACCACGCCGAGGTGGCCGCCGAGCCGACCGGCGTCTGGGCCGGTCGCGCCGAGGTGCACCAGGCCACCGGCTTCCTCGTGGCGCGGCTCGGCCTGTCGCCTGACGACGCGCTCGCGCTGCTGCGCGCGCGGGCCTACGTGGCAGACATCGCGCTGGGCGAGATCGCCCGGCAGGTCCTGGACCGCGCCGTCGACCTCGCCGCCGACGTCAGCCCGCCGAAGCTCTGATCGGGAACGGCCACTCCGCCCCCGAAAAGGGGGGCTTCGCGGGGAGCGGAGTGCCGATTCCCCCGTGAACGGATGTGCCGGCCTGCCCTGCACCTCCCACCCGTCACTATGTAGGAGGCGTCAGGGCACCGGATCCGCACGCGGCGATCCCGGATTTTTTTCGCGGCTCAGCCCGGCCCGCTGCCGTCGTCGTCGATGCCGGTGACGACGATGCCGGTCAGCTCGGTGCGCGAGCGGATGCCGAGCTTGCGGAAGATGCGGCCCAGGTGTGCCTCGACGGTGCGGACCGAGACGAACAGTTCGGCGGCGATCTCGCGATTGCGCCGGCCGCTGGCGACCAGCGTGGCGATGCGCTGCTCCGCGTCGGTGAGGTCGGCCAGCCGGGTGGTCGGCGTCACCGGCCCGCCCGACGCGCCGAGTTCCTGACCGGCCCGGCCGGCCAATGCGATGGCGCCGCTCTCCTGCGCCAGCACGACGGTGCGCTGCAGCCACGACCGGGCGTCGGTGCGGCGGCCCAGCCGCCGCAACCGCTCGCCGTAACAGAGCAGCGTGCGGGCCTGTTCGACCGGCGACACCGTGTCGGTGGCGGTCTCGACCGCCACGCTGAACAGCGTCAGCGCCTCCTCGCCCTCGCTGACCAGTGCGCGGCAGCGGGCGACGGTGTGCCGCGCCCACGCCGTGGGCACCCGGCCGGCGCGCAGTTCGAACTCGGCCAGCGCGGCCCGGGCCCGGCCCAGCTCGCCGCTGCGCGCGCAGGCCTCGACGTAGTCGGGCTCGACGGCGAGGATGGACGGGTCGGCGTGCTCCAAAGCGTGCCGCCGGGCGTGGTCGAGCACCGACATCGCCTCGTCGAACCGTCCGAGCAGCAGGAGGAACGCGCCAGTCTCGGACTGCATGACGGCGGTCGCCCACGAGTCGCCGTGCCGCCGCGACCCCTCGATGGACTGACGGCGGCGGTCCCAGGCGGCCTCGTCCTCGCCCAGGTAGGCGTTGGCCCGGATCATGTAGGCCGGTACCAGCGCGCGGTGGGCGCTGTCGGCGTCGACGCGGTCCCAGGCGGCCGCGGCCGCGGCGGCCTCGCGCAGCCGGCCGGCCCGCAGCTCCAGTTGGACCAGCCCGGCCAAGGCGGCCCGCAGCAGCAGCGGCGAGTCGCCGAACTGACCGCTGGTGACGGCCCGCAGCAGCCGCCGCGCCTCGCCGTAACGCTCGGCGCGGACCAGCACGGTCGCGTGCAGCAGGTTGGACTCGGCCTCGCCGAACAGGTCACCGGCGCCGGCGGCACCGGCCTCGGCCAGCTCCACCGCCCGGTCCAGCTCGCCGCTGACGGAGGCGAGCAACGCGGCCGTGCGCCGGTGTGCGGCGTGGGTGGCGGCGTCGAAGTCGTCGATGAACCGCTCCGCCAGGGCCAGGAAACGCGCCGCCTCGGCCTGCTCCATGCGGCCGGCCAGCCCGTGCGCGGCCGCGAGGTCGAGCGCGGCGGCCCGGGCGGGATCGATCGGCGCGACCTCCTCGACGTGCCGGCTGACCAGACCGGTCGCGACCTCGCCGTCGAGCAGGTTGCGGGCGCGCACCTCGAGCAGCGCGAAGTCGGCCCGCTGCTCGGGCGTGGTGTCGAGCCGGAACCGCTCGCGAGCGATGTGCACCGCCTCGTCCAGCCGGCCGGCGAGGACGGCGAACCGACCGGCCTGCAGCAGCCGCCCGATCCGCTCGCCGGGCTTGGACGTGAGCCGGACCGCCTCGCGGGCGAACGCCAGCGACCGCTCCACCTCGCCGCGAACCAGCGACTCGGCGGCGACCCGCTCCAGCCGCGTCGCCAGCTCGTCGTCGTGATCGTGCCGGGTCTGCGCCAGGTGCCAGAGCTGCCGGCCCGAGTCGGAGTCGGCGTACGCCGCGGCCAGCGCCTGGTGGGCCGCGTCGCGCTCGGCCATGGTGGCGGCCTGCCAGATGATCGAGCGGACGGCCGGGCGCTTCAGCGTGAACGTCCCGTCAGAACGATTCATGTGTTCGGCGAAGAGCCAGGCGACGTGCGGCGCGTCCGGCGAGCCGAGCGCGTTCAGGACGGGAGCCAGCCGGTGGTCCTCGCTGCCGGTCGCGACCAGCAGCGCGAACCGCTGGTCGTCGTCGAGCGAGCCCAGCTCGGGCAGCTGCAGCGCCTCCAGCACCGGCGAGTGCGGCAGGTGCCGGTCCAGCTCGACCTGCCCGAGCAGCTGCACGTCCGGGATGCGGCCGACGACGTCGAGCAGAGCGCGCGGGTTGCCGCCCACCCGGGTGGCGATGCGGGCGGCGACGCTGTGCAGGGTATGCGACCCGGCCGCGCGACGGACCAGTTCGGTCGACTCGGTGGCCGGCAGCTCGCCGAGGCGGATCAACGGCAGCCCCAGCAGCGGCGGCACCCGCTCGGCGGTGTCGACGACCACCAGGAACACCAGCGGCGACGTCCCGACCCGGCGGGCCACGAAGCCGACCACCTCCAGCGACTGGGGGTCGAGGCGGTGTGCGTCGTCGATGACGATCACCAGCGGCCGCCGGACGCGGCTCACCAGCGGCTGCACCTGGACGGCGATCTCGTAGGCCGACGCCGTCTGGTCCAGCTGCGTGGTGAGCTCGTCGACGAGCCGCGCCGCCTGGCGCTGTTGCTCAGGCTCCAACGAGCCGACGACAGCGGACAGCACGAGGTGCAGCCCCGAGAACGGCCAGCCGCGCTCGGAGTCGGCGGCCACCACCGCCGACACCGTCACCTCGTCGAGTCCGGTCAGGCGTCCGGCGCGAGCGTCGTCGGACACGGCGCGCACGAGCGCGCTCTTGCCGACGCCGTCGGCGCCCTCCACGACGACCGCGCCCCCCTCGTCGGCCGCCAACCTCAGCAGGACTTCCCGGATCCTGGTCTGTTCACTGTCGCGACCGATCAACGCGTCGCGTACTTCCTTCTCCACCCGTTCCCCTCACCCTGCGACCAACCCCATCGCCGGGCCCCCCATCGCGATCTTCACTCCCAAGCATCGCGGTCCGGCACCCCCTCATGACGGCAGAAGCCGACACTGCTGACGGGTGAGCCGGGGTGGATCGTGGGGTGAGGGAGGGGGTGAGTCTAAGATCGTCTTCGGGTGGGAGACAGGGGGAGGCTGTGCGATGCAGGGTGCCGAGCGCGACCGCCGGCGGGCGGGGCCACGCCCCATCCTGTCCCGGCCACGCCTGAGCGAGCCACTGACCAGGCGCGATGCCGCACCCATCGTCGTCGTCCAGGGCCCGCCCGGGCTGGGCAAGTCATTGTTGCTCGACGACGTCGCCCGCCGGCTCGGTCCGGGCCGCGTGGCGCGGGTCGATTCGGACGGCGTCGACGACCTCGGCGCGGTCGTCGACGACATCCTGGCTCACGCGATCACCGACGACGCCGCCGACCCGCCGACGATCCTGCTCGACGACGTCGTCAGACCCGACGGCGAGGGCGTGCGTGCGGCACTGCGATCCGTACGCGACCACGACACCCGGCTGCTGCTGAGCACCCGGACACTCCCCGGCTGGGTGACGGCCGACCGGATGCTCGACGGCACCATTCAGCTCGTCGGGCTGGCGGATCTGCTGTTCGACGCCTCCGAGGTCCAGCAGCTGGCCACCCGGTTCCGGGTCGCGCTGTCCGCCGACGACCTCGCCGACCTGGACCAGGCCGCGGACGGCTGGCCGGCCCTGGTGGTCGCGTGGCTGCGCACCCGGCGGCCCGACGCCACGCTGTCCGAGCGCAAGCTGCACGACCTGATCGACCGCTTCGTCCGCATCGAGGTGCTCGGCGACCTCGGCCCCGCCGACCGTGCCCTGCTCACCGACGCCGCCGCCGCTCCTCGGTTCGACGCGACCGTGCTGGCGCTGCTGCTGGAGGACCAGGCGCTGCCGGCCTACGCGGCCACGCTGATCGACCGATGGGTCACGGCCGGCCGGCTGGTGCCCGCCTCCGACGACGGCCACTGGCGGCTGCCGCTGCCGGTGCGCCGCTGCCTGCTCGCGCAGCTCGACCTCGAGCAACCGGGCCGGCGCACCGACCTGGTGACCCGGGCCGTCCGCCTGCTGGTCTCCCGCGGCCGCACGACCGACGCGCTGCCGCTGGTGGTCGACTCCTCGCTGGACAAGGCGACCGCCGGCAGCGTGGTGCGGGCCAGCTGGGAGCCGGCTGTCGCCCGCGGCCAGTTCGACGACCTGCTACCGGCGGTGAACACGCTGCCCGACGACGTCATCGACGCCGACCCGGTGCTCCTGCTGCTGGCGGCCATCTCCGCGGTCGCGCCGCCGCCCGACCTCGACACGTTCGCCCGCCGGGTGGCCCAGGCCGACCGGCTGGTCGACCAGCACACGCTGAGCGGCACGCTGCTGACCATCCGGTGCTTCCAGATGGTGCTGGCCCGGGCGCGCGGCGACTCCGCCGCCGCGTTCGCCGTCGAGCGGCGCGGCCGCGCGCTGATCGACGCCGCCACCGACGGCGAGCTGCGCGAGCACCTCGACCGCGTCGTCTACTTCGACTGGCAGACCGGCGCCAACCGGCTGGCCGCCGGCGACCTCGACGCCGCCGAGACCATCCTCGGCCACACCGCCACGCAGGCCCGGCACCACGGCATCGCCTGGCACGAGGCCAACAGCGAGGCGCTGCGCTCGTACACCTCGCTGCTGCGCGGCGACCTCGCCGGCGCGGCCCGGCAGTCGCGGTCGGCGGCGGAGATCGCGCGGCGGCACGGCTGGGCCGACAACCAGTTCACCGACCACGTGCATCTCACCCGCGGTGCGCTCGACCTCGAGCACGGGCGCACCGCCGGGGTGGCCGAACGGCTGCACCGGGCGCAGCGCCGAGTCGACCGCGACGCCGTGCCGCCGGCCGGCCGGCTGGCGGTCGCGTGGGCGGTGCTCGCCCTGCTGGCCGGCGACCGCACCGCCGCCGGACACGCCGAACTGCTCACCGGCGACGACTACGACACCAACCGGCTCCCGTTCAACCGCCTGCTCGCGACGATCGCCCGCGCGTACGCCCTGCTGGCCCGCGACGACCCGAAGGCCGCGACGGACGTGCTCGAGACCGCGGTCGCTCCGCCCCGGCACGTCGCGCTGCTCACCGTCGCGCGGGCCCGGGCGCTGCTGGCCGCCGACGACCCGCTGACGGCCGGCCGTGAGCTGGCGGCGCTGGGCGACCTCGGTGCCGTCCCGCTGACCGTCCGCGCCGACGTCTACGCCCTGCACGTCGAGAGCGCCCTGCAACGCGGCGTCACCGCCGACGGCGACCTCCACCAGCTGCTCGCTCTGGTCGAGCGCACCGGCTCCCGGCGGCCGCTGCTGCTGCCGCCGGCGCTGCGGACGGCGCTGACCACCGGCGACCTGCCGCTGCCTCCGTCGGGGCCGCTGAGCACGCTGGCGGTCGAGCTGGCCGCGCTGCACCGGGCCAACACCGGCGGCGCGCCCACGCTGTCCGAACGCGAGACCGAGGTGCTGCTGTCGCTGGACGGCCCGGACACCCTCAGCGAGATCGCCAAGTCGATGTACATCTCCGGCAACACGCTGAAGACGACGGCGCGCTCGCTCTACCGCAAGCTCGGCGCTGCCGACCGCTACGAGGCCGTCACGGTGGCCCGGGCGCTGGCGATCCTGCCGCCCGCCCCCTGAGCTGGTTGCGGGCTTCCTGACACATCTGTGGGTGGGCGAGGGCGCGACTGTCGATGGCGATGGATGGTCGAGGGATCCGGGTTGCCCTGGCAGCACTTGTCCCTCAACCATCCCGGCCCGTGCGTGAGCCCCCTCGCGACCAGACCCACGGAAGCAGAAGATGGCGTGGTTTTTGCGGTGATTCGTCGCATCATCGTGTTTCCCCGTAGCAAGATCTGCGGGGAGTGCCGACGCGCGGGAACCCCCGCTGCCTCCAGGTTCTTTGTCATGACCGAAGAGTGGGATCACCAGGAGTTCGCGATCCTGCTGGACCGGGCCCACGACGGCGACGACGACGCCTTCGGGATCCTCTACGAGAAGACCGCGCCGATGGCCCACCGAGCGGCCCAGCACATCGTGCGCGACCGGCACACCGCCGACGACCTGGTCCAGGAGACGTTCTGCCTCGTGCTGAACGCGGTCCGGGCCGGACGTGGGCCGCGCTCGTCGTTCCCCGGCTACGTGTTGTCGACGGTGAAGCGGCTGGCCTACCGGCACTCGACCGCCCGCGGCCGCACCGTCGCCGTCCAGGACCCGGCCGCCTGGGACGCGCTGCTCGGCCGCCCCGGCGAACCCGGCGACGCGAGCCGAGTGGCGGCCGCGCTGGCCAGCCTGCCGGCCCGCTGGCGGCACGTGCTCTGGCTGGTCGACGTCGAGCGGTATTCGCCCTCTGAGCTGGGCACCCGGCTCGCGATGACGCCGAACGCGGTCTCCAGCCTGGCGGCGCGGGCCCGGAAAGCGCTGCGCGCCGCCTACCTCGAGGCCGCCACGACGGTCGACGCCTGAGCGTCTCGGCGGTTCGGCGTTCGGCGGTTCGGCGCTTGTCGGTGCCCGCCCATAGGGGTGGGTGACCCACCCAGCCGGGCGGGTTCGCCCGCACGCGAGCGCGCGAAAGGCCCGGACTCCGCCGACACCCGCGCGAACGCCCGCAAGCGCACAAGAGCCAATGCCGCACGCGCCCCAGTGTCGTCGCCGGCGGGCGCTCGACAGAGCCGGCCTTCGCCAAGCGCGCGAAAGACCCGGCCGCCGAGGTCGTCGGCGGCCGGGCCCTTCGCAACGTCGGCCCGCGGGACCGGCCGGAGCCGGCCCCGCGGTTCCCCCGTCAGCCGGTCAGGCCTCCTGTTCCGGTGCGGCGGCGGGTGACCGCGAGGGCGGTGCCGCCGGTGATGATGAGGAGTGCGCCGGCGAGCAGGAGCAGTGCGGAGGTGCCGTTGCCGGTGTCGGCGAGGTCGTCGCCACCGCCACCGTTACCGCCGCCGTTGTCGTCGTCGTCGCTGGGCGGGTCGCTCGGCGGGTTGCCGGGCGTCTCCGGCGGCGGGGGCGGG